>CAVXXK010000001.1:2365000-2440612 GCA_963765675.1 uncultured delta proteobacterium
ACGTCTCGGCGTGGCTCACCCGGCGAGGGGCGCGCGTCGTGGGCATCGACAATTCGCACGCGCAGCTCGTTACTGCTCGCCGCCTGCAACGGGAACACGGTCTCGATTTTCCCCTCATTCATGGCAATGCCGAGAGCGTTCCGTATCCCGATGCGAGCTTCGACGTGGCGATCTCTGAGTATGGCGCGTGCCTATGGGCGGACCCGGAGCGCTGGGTTGCCGAGGCTGCGCGTCTTCTGCGTCCGAATGGTCAATTGATCTTCCTGACGAACTCCTTCCTTCTGATGCTGTGTGTGCCTGCCGCTGAGAATGAGGCCGCGACCGATCGGCTGCTGCGTCCAGCATTCGGGATGTATCGAGTCCAGTGGCCTGGCGATCAAGGCGTCGAGTTTCACCTGTCACATAGTGATTGGATACGGATGTTGCGGCGTTCGGGCTTCGAGATCGAGGCTCTGATTGAGGTCCGGCCTCCCGCCGGCGCCACTTCGCGCTACTCCTTTGTTACTCTCGAATGGGCGCGGCAGTGGCCCTGTGAAGAGATTTGGAAAGCGCGTAAACGAGCCTGATCGTATCTGCCTCAGGCTTTGGTCAAATATGGATTCGTCTTCGATTGTGATGTCCCGGCGAACTAAGTTTCCTTCGCGTCTGGCCGACCGCGCGACTGAGTAAGGCTCGACTCGTCGAAGGGGAGATCCACACCCGACCAGAGGATTGTCTGCCGAATCGCGCGAGCGCGCAGGTCGGCGAGCGCTTGTAGATCCGGGTCAGTCCGATATTGCTCGAACGACTTTTCGTCGGGAAACGTGACGAGGTGAACCTCGTGCGGTTGGCGATTGTCGGGCGCCGGTGTGATAGCGATCCTCCGCTCGAGCAGTGCGCCGTAACGCCGCATGATTTGCGCCGCCGCGGTTTCGAATTGTTCGAAGGCTGATTCGCGGGCGGGGTGAATATACAGAGATACGACCAAAGTGATCTTGGTACTCATTTCTTCATGCTCACTTTCGACTCAGTCGCGTGGAGGTTTTATCAACGCCCGGGCGCGAGTGCTTCGAATGCGCGCGTGTCGGGCGCGATCGTGCGGTCGAGCGAGGTTCCTTCTGCTGGCACCATCGTCAGGCTGACGTGCGTCGCGCCCGCGTTGTAGTGCGCGGCGACGCGAGCGCGAATCGCGGTTTCGTTACCCCATGCAATCAGGCCGTCGACGATACGATCGCTGCCACCGTCGGCGAAATCCGCGTCGGTGAATCCCATCGCGCGGAAGCTCGCCAGATAATTCGGAAGAGTCAGATAGAACGCCAGCAACTTGCGCGCGGCGCGGCGCGCTTTGACGGGATCGGGCTCGAGCAACGCGACTTGCTGGATGCAAATCCACTTGCCGGCTCCCATCGACGCGCGCATCCGCCCGGTCTGTTCGGGCGTGATGTAGACCGGGAAGGTGCCGTTGGTTTCAGCCGCCGCGAGCGCGAGCATCTTCGGCATCAGCGCTGCGATCACGATCGGCGGTTCGCTCTTCGGGCGCGGCGCCGTGTAGGGCGCGGATTTCATCCGCGCGAGATAGTCGCGCATGTATGCGACCGGCTTTGCGTACTTGATTCCGAGCTGCGCCATCATCGGAGCGTGGCTGATGCCGATTCCCAGGATGAATCGATCGGGAAACAATTCGGCGAGCGTGCGCGCCGCCCCGATCATCGCGACCGGCTCTCGCTTCCACACGTTGGCGATTCCGGTGCCGACGACCAGCCGTTCCGTGACGCTCAAGATATGCGCCGCCAGCGCAAACGGATCGCGGCCGAAGGCCTCGGGAAACCAGAACGATCCGTAGCCGAGCTGTTCGAGCTTGCGCACGAATCCCGCGATCTGGTTTCCGCTCATCGAATCGGTAAGAGCGAAGGCTCCGGGTGTAGTCAAATCCATGATTAGCTCCGATGCCGTTTGAATATCATGGTGAACCTTTCCCGGATACTGAAGGACACCATCAGCTAAGGCCTCCGCGACTCCGCGTTTCGTCACCGGCGTCACAAATCTCCTCGACATCAGCGGCAGCGAATCGCAAAATATAAGTTGCTGTTCCGTTTTATAGACAATCCGAGAACATCATGAGCATTCAACGCAAGACGCTGGTCGTTCTCGTGTTGCCATTCGTAGTGGCAATCATCGCGGCCTATCTTCAATGGGCTATCGTCGGCCTTCCCGCGCTGCCAGCGCTTAAGGCATTTTCACCTGCGACGGCGCCCGTGCCTCATGGGTTTCCTGCCTGGCTGCGCGTGACGCACTGGGTGAGCTTTTTCTTTCTGGTCCTGCTGGTGCGCAGCGGTCTTCAGATCCTGGCCGATCATCCGCGGCTCTACTGGAATCTCAACTGCACGCCCGATTCCGAGTGGCTCCGGCTGACCCCGATCAAAGTTCCGACGGACCGGGAGTGGACCGCGAAGGACGATGCCCGCTATCTGACGCCGTGGATCGGACTTCCCGGATACCGGCACACGGTCGGGATGGCGCGGCACTGGCATTTCATGAGCGTTCTGTTCTGGATCGGCAATGGGCTGGTGTTCGTGATTTTGCTGCTGGTGACGCAGCAATGGAAACGGCTGGTGCCGGACTCGTGGCATATCATGCCGCAGGCGTGGGCGGTTTTTGTCCACTACGCCACTTTACATATGCCGCCGGAGCCCGACGGCTTCTATCAATACAACGCGCTGCAGCAGCTCGCATATTTTGGAGTGGTGTTTATCCTGGCGCCGCTGGCGATCCTCTCCGGACCGTCGATGTCGCCGGCACTGACGGCGCGTTTTTCGTGGTACCCGAAGATTCCGGGCAATCGGCAGATCGGCCGTTCGCTCCATTTCATGGTGATGTGCGCGTTTGTCGCTTTCGTCGTAGTGCACGTTGCGCTGGTGGTAACGACCGGGTTCGTCAGGAACATGAATCATATCGTGATGGGCACCGACAACCTCAATCCGATCGGGATGTACATCTTTTTCGCCATTCTCGCGGGTATCGTGCTTTTCAATGCGTTCGCCAATTACATGGCATGGCGCCGTCCTCGAACGGTGCAGCACATCGCCAAGGCGCTGGTGACGCCGCTGATGCGGTTCATTCTCGATCGCGCGCCGCCGCGGGCCGAGTTCACTCGCGCCGACATCTCACCGTTCTTCTGGACCAACGGAAAGATGCCGACCAGCGACGAATGGAAAGCGATGGCGAGCGACTCCTTCGATCAATATCGGCTCAAAGTTTATGGGCTGGTGGAGAACCCGGTCGAGCTTTCACTCGAAAACCTCGCTGCGATGAACAAGCACTCGCAAATCACTCTTCACCACTGCATCCAGGGATGGTCGGGTATCGCGCAATGGGGCGGCTTGCCGCTGAGCGAATTGATAAAGCTGGTGCGGCCCACACCGGCCGCGCGCGCGGTCATCTTTTATTCGTTCGGCGAAGGCGGCGAAGGCGGCGAATTTTATGATAGCTTGCCGCTTCGCGATGCGATGCATCCGCAGACCTTGCTGGCGTACGAAATGAACTACAAGGTTCTTGGCCGGGCGCATGGCGCACCAGTTCGGTTACGGATCGAGAGCCAACTTGGATTCAAGATGGTCAAGTGGATAAGAGCGATCGAGTTCGTGAGCGATATCGGACAGATTCATAAGGGCGAGGGCGGCTACAACGAAGACAATGAGTACTTCGGCGAACTCGCCGACATCTGACGCCCCCCGACCTCTCGATGCGCTGGGCGGCGCTCGCGATGCGTGAAGCCAGCGTCACCCGCCATCATAAATCCGCAATCACGATTTATCACAAATGACTTAACTATGCTCGGCGAGTAGGCTCTGCGGCAATCTGACTGGAAAGGAGAGCCTGCTATGGACATGAGCCTTCCGCGGCGTCTTTGCGCCGAGTTTATCGGCACCTTCTGGCTGGTTCTGGGCGGATGCGGAGCCGCAGTGCTCGCGGCGGGATTTCCGAGGACCGGGATCGGCTTCGTCGGCGTGGCGCTCGCCTTCGGTCTAACGCTGCTGACGATGGCTTATGCGATCGGGCATATCTCCGGATGCCATATCAATCCGGCGGTGACCTGCGGACTGTGGGCTGGCGGACGGTTTCGCGGCGCCGACGTCGTGCCCTACATCATCGTGCAGGTGCTGGGCGGTATATTGGCGGCTACCGTCCTCTACGTGATCGCCAGCGGCGCGCCAGGCTTCACTCTGCTCAACGGCTTCGCGGCCAACGGCTACGGCGCCCATTCTCCAGGTGGCTATAGCCTCGAAGCGGCAGCGGTGTGCGAGTTTGTGATGACGATGATCTTCCTGTTCGTGATCATGGGTGCGACGGACATCCGGGTGACCGCGGGATTTGCGCCGATTCCGATCGGCCTGGTGCTGACCCTGATTCACTTGATCAGTATTCCAGTGACGAACACCTGCGTGAATCCTGCCCGCGCGACCGGACCGGCTGTGTTCGTCGGTGGATGGGCGATACATCAACTTTGGCTATTCTGGCTCATCCCGATTATCGGCGGGATGGTCGGCGGTCTGATTTATCGGGGACTCGCTTCGGAGCCATTGGCGGACGCGGTGACTCGGCTGGACTCGGGGCTCGCGTATGAGCCCCCAGTTGATTGACAGGCTCGCGCCGGCCGATGCGGACAAATCTTCGATCACGTCGAACACCACAACGACAAGGCGCGCGCCTCATTCGAGGCGCGCGCCGGGACGCAATCGCGGGGCGCGGACTTATTGCAGCGTTACGTCGAACGTCCCTTCAGCTTGGCAGTGAATCGAATGAATTATGGAATGGTAGGAGCCCTTATATTCGTCGAGCGCGAGCACCTCTCCGGTCAACTTAACTTTGCATGCGTGGCTCTGGTTGGTGGCGACCATCGTCAACGTGACCTTGTTCCCCGCCGCCTTGCCGTGAACCGAACCTGACGGGTTGTCCTGGTCGGACCAATTGGCGTCGAAGGTACCGCCGACAGTGTTCTTGGTTTGGGTCAGGTCCAGAGTCAGCGTTCCGGTCCCGTTCTTGACATCGATGATCGGTCCAGTCCAGGTTCCTTTCATCTGCGCTGGCGGCGTATTGGCGTCGGAGGAGGTGCCGCCACTATCTTGCGCGAACACGCCGGTCGGCACGGAGAACACTAAAGCTGCTGCCAGAACGACTGAGACTACGCCTGACGCAAATAATCGCCAGATACGCTTCTTATCCATATTTTGCCCCCTCAGGTGCTGAATAGTCTAATAAAGCTGGCTGAGCATATTGGGGCTCTTGAAACGTGTCAATTGCATCAACCACTGAGACTTGCGGACCCCCCGAGGTCACCCACTGCTATCCAAATGACTCAAGCGCGTCCCTGATCGATCTCGACCCGCAACAATCTCGAAGCCGGCGTTGATCGGGATTCGCGTTCGGCAGCGCCGATCTCAAATCGGGACACCGGACCGAAGGGACCGCATTGCGGAGGCCGATGCGCAGTGTCACAGTGTGGTGCTCTCTATCGCTGCCGGTGATATTGAGTCGCATCACCATCACCGCGAAATGTTATCTGGGGAACACTGGATCGTATCGCCAGTAGGGTCCATACTGAAGCGTCTGCAGCTTGCCCCTTAGGCAGAGTCCGTGGGCTCTCCGCGAGCAAAGAAGGTCCTTGATGCCAATTTCCCGTACGATGCGCGAGAAGATGTATCGCACATATCTCGAGTTCTTCGAGTCAGCCGAACGCAAACGGCGATGGAGCCTGTTTGACGATATCCCGTGGGACAAGCTCGACGCGGCGCACAACAGCGAGCGCAGCGCCGAGTGTATCGAGACCTACTGCGCCGAGGAATTCTACCTGCCCGATTACAGTGCGCGCGGAATGGATCTGGTGCGCTCGATGTTCGGAGCGGCGTGGTTCTCGGCATGCTGGAGTTACGAGGAATCGAAACACGGAGTCGCCTTTCGCGAGTACCTGACGCGCTCGGGATTGCGCACCGAGGAGGAATTCGCGGATTTCGAGGATCGGATTTTTGCGCGCGCGTGGAAACTGCCGTTCGCAACTCATCGCCAGATGGCCTGTTACGGGGCATTGCAGGAGGCCGCTACCTGTATCGCCTATCGCGCACAACGCGAGGCCGCCAGCCGCGACCACAATCCCGTCCTCGAGGCGATCTTCTCCTTCATCAGCCGCGACGAGGCCGCGCACGCGCGGTTCTATCGCACGATGATCGAGCTCGAGATGGAAGAAGATCGGGCCGGCACGCTCGCCGATTTCGCGTACGTCCTGGCGAACTTCAAGATGCCGGGCGACGGGCTTATCCCCAACTATCAGGAACGGCTCAAGACCTCCGGTGCCGGTATCAGCCCACGCTCGTTTCTCGAAAACGGTGTGCTCCCGATGATCAAAGCGATCGGGACGACGCGCTCCGAACTCAAGCAGGCGCTGAGTCGCATGGCGCCGATCCTGGTCGCGGTTCCCGCGACCGCCTGAGCGTCCACTTCTGTCGTCATCTGACCGCTTCCGATAGCTGCTCCGGCACGCGGCGCGCTACTCTCTTGCCGATGCCGAAAAATAATCCGCGCAAGATGATCCGTCCGCGCGCTCGCGACCTCGGGATCCCGTTCCAGGGCACAGCCGGGCCGACCAACTCCATCACCGACGTCGCCGGAGTTGAGGTCGGCCACTCGACTATCATCCGCGGAAGCGGAAAGCTCGCCGTCGGACGCGGTCCGGTGCGCACCGGCGTCACCGCGATTCTGCCGCGCGGACGCCGCGGCGGCGCTCCGGTCTTTGCGGGATACTTTGCGCTCAACGGTAACGGCGAGATGACCGGAACCGCGTGGATCGAGGAATCGGGATTCCTGTCGTCGCCGGTGATGATCACCAATACGCACAGCGTCGGCGTCGTCCGCGACGCGGTGATCGCGTGGCAGCTCCGCGCGGGACAGATGACGCAGCCGTGGTCGCTGCCTGTGGTTGCCGAGACCTGGGACGGCTACCTGAACGACATCAACGGCTTCCACGTGAAGCCCTCGCATGCGTTCGCGGCGCTCGAGAGCGCGCGGGCCGGGCGCGTCGCCGAAGGATGCGTGGGAGGAGGCACCGGGATGATTGGCTACGGCTGGAAGGGCGGAATCGGCACGGCGTCGCGCAGGCTCGCGCGCGCGGCGGGTGGCTACACGCTCGGCGTGCTGGTCCAGCTCAACTGCGGCCGGCGTGACGAGCTGACGATCGCCGGCGTGCCGATCGCGCGGGCGCTCGCGCCGGCTCCGGCGGTTTCCGCACAGCGCGAGCTTGGATCGATCATCATAGTCGCCGCGACTGACGCTCCGCTCTTGCCGCATCAGCTAAAGCGAGTCGCGCGGCGACTCACGATGGGGCTGGCACGCACTGGCAGTGTCTCGGGCAACGGCTCGGGCGACCTGTTCCTTGCGTTCTCGACCGCGAGCCCGCCCGAGGTTCCGCGCGGCAAGGAGCGCGACGTGATCAAAGTTTCGATGCTGCGAAACTCGCGAATGGATCCGCTGTTCACCGCCGCGGTGCAGGCGTCGGAAGAGGCGATCGTCAATGCGATGGTCGCGGCCGATACTATGACCGGGATCGATGGGCGCGTTATCGCCGCGCTGCCGCACGACAAGCTGCGCGAGCTGTTCGCGAAGCGCGCGCGCTGATTAGTCCTGCACGCGGACCGTGATGCTCCAGGTCGCGGCCGGCGCGGTATTCTTTTCCCACGGACGAACGTAGGCCAGTTCGAGTTTCGCCGTGCCCGGCGCCTGCGCGTCGAAATGAAACACCTGCGTTCCCATCGCTCCCGGAGGCGCATTCTTCGGGATCTCGAAGTTGCCCAGCCCTCGAGGTTTGAGCACCGCAGGATCGCTCGCGGTGATCGTCCAGAGGTATCCGGTTCCCGAGGTCGCGTTCAGCGAGACTTGCAGGTCGGCGCCCGGCGCGAGCGCGACGGTCTTGCCGTTATCGCTATTGGTAACGACGAGCGGATGCGACGACGGCGCTGGGACGAACATGGAGCATCCCGCGGCGAGGACGCATAGCATCGCGGCGGCAGCGATCATCGACGCGCGAATGCCGTCGCGGCGCGGGAGCGTCCAAAAAAAAGGCGGCCAGTCGGGGCCGCCTGAGAAATTCAGCGTTGATTTCGTGGCAGTGCGTTCCGTCTAGTGCTTGGTCTCGATGCGGCGGCCGTAGGTTACTTCGCCCTTGTCGACCCGCAAGCTGAAACCGCAATCCGGATTGGTGCAGACCCACGCCTTGAACATCACGGACGCGCCTTCCTGTCCATAATCCGACAGGGGGATCAGCGTTCCATCGTTACACTTCTGGCACTTCGGCCACTCCATCAGCCACCCTCCTAGGAGCCTACCCATACCCGCTACGTTCCGATTGCGAAGTTATCCGACCCCACATTCTAAAGCAACGTGGGTCTGATTCCTCTCTCCCCCCGGGAGAGGGTGCCGCGAAGCGGCGGGTGAGGGTGCAGCTCTGCTGCCTTTCATGCAGAGCGATCTGCGCGCGCGGGTGTCGAACCTTGGCGGCGATGTTAGACTTGGTTGATGGCGTCCGCTTCGACCGCTGCTCCGGCTTTCCTCGTGCGCGAGGCTACCCGCCGGGACCATCACCAACTCCTTGCGCTGGCGCGGCGGCTCGACTCGATCAACCTGCCGACCGAGTCCGCGGAGTTGCGCGACTTGCTCGACCGCTCGACGCGATCGTTTCGCGGCCAGATTCGCGATCGGTCGCGCGCGGTGTACGTGTTCTGCGCGCAGCGGATCGGATCGGGGAAAATCGCCGGCGCCTCGATGATTATCGCAAAGCACGGCACGCCGGAGTCGCCGCACTTCTACCTGGAAGTTGATCACGAGGAGCGCTATTCGAAGCGGCTGGGCCGGATGTTCCGGCATCAGTATTTGCGCCTGCGGCATTCGATGGACGGACCGACCGAGCTGGGCGGGCTGATCGTTGCGCCTGCGATGCGACGGAGTCCCGAGCGCGTCGGCCGCCAGCTTTCGTGGGTGCGGTTTCTCTACCTGGCGAAGCATCGAAGCAGGTTCCAGCGCCGCGTCGTGGCCGAGATGTTGCCGCCGCAGGCGCCGCGGCATCGCAACGCCTTCTGGGATCACTTCGGGCGGCCGCTGACGGGGCTTTCGTTTCGCGACGCCGACCGGCTTTCGATCCACGACAAGGAATTCATCCAC
Organism: uncultured delta proteobacterium; assembly: GCA_963765675.1. Classification (GTDB taxonomy): domain Bacteria; phylum Desulfobacterota; class Binatia; order Binatales; family Binataceae; genus JBARDN01. Next base: position 2,374,184 of record CAVXXK010000001.1, read on the forward strand.
GCGCTGTTTCCGGACTCTCCGCTTTATATTTTTCTGCTGCCCGAGGCCGTGCGCGCGGCGATCGGCACGGTGGGCGAGGACACGCGCGGCGCGGTCCGGCTGCTCGAGCAGGCGGGGATGCGATTTCTCGAGCAGATCGATCCGTTCGACGCGGGACCGTACTACGGCGGCGAGCTCGCGGAGCTGGTGCCGGTCAGGCAATACCGGAGGGTGCGCGCGGCGGCGGGCGAGGTCGATCCGCTTGCGCATCCGCGATGGTTGCTGGCGCTCGAGGACGAGCGGCGCGGCTTTCGCGCAGTCGCGGCGCACGGAATCGAGCAGGGCAATCGAATCGTCGTCGCGCCCGGAGTGCTCTCCGCGCTCGGCGCGAAACCGGGCGAAAAACTCGACCTCGTGCCGATCAGCTGAGCGTCGCGCATCGCGCTTCTTATTCCCTCTCCCCCCGGGAGAGGGTGCCGCGAAGCGGCGGGTGAGGGTGCTGCTCTGAGTTCTTCTACGCGAAGCGATCCATTGTGCATGAGCAGGTAGCAGAGCAGCACCCTCACCCGCGCGTCACGATGCTTGCGAAAAAAGCGCAAGCCTCGCGCCGCGCCGCCCTCTCCCGGAGGGAGAGGGAAAAAAAGATAAGAAGCGACGCGCATCCCTACGCGCCGCCTGCCTCTTCAGGCGGAGAGGGTATAAGACCGGAGCGTCGCGCATCGCGGCGCAGCAGCGTAGAGTAGAGGGCCATGATCGAGCGCGACAGAAATCTTCCGCGGCTTGCGCGCTATACGCATGTGGCGCGATCGTCGCCGCGTTCGTCGTTGCGATTTGCGCGTCGATCGCGCATGCGCAGTCGAGCTCGGTTCCAGACATCCGCAGCCAGGGCGGCGGACAGACACTCGAGCTGCAGCCCTCGCAGCCGAGTCCGCAGAGCTCGATGCCGCAGCAGGGGAATGACGACAACACGCGGGTCATCCCGGTAATTCCGCCCAACGCGCAGGTGCTGACGCTGCCCGAGGCGAGCCTCGATTTTATCGGCAACTGGGGCGGGCACCTGAGGCTCAAGCGCCACTACGGCCAAGGGCATCCGCCCGACCTGATGGGCACGAGCATGATCTTCGGCGAGCGCAACGGCGGCGTGGTTCTGGCGACGACGGTAATCGGAAGTCCGGATATGCAGGTGCTGAAGACCAAGGCGGAGACCGACGGTCCCAGAGCGGTGTCGCTCAAGGTCGAGGGGGTGGACATTTCGAGCCGGCCGCCGCTTCGAAACATCGGGAAGGTCTATCTCGAGCTGATCAGCAAGAACGAGGTCAAATGCACGCAGACTGAGGATATCTACGTATCGGGATTTCCCGATCCAATTATGGAGACCGAATTCTCGGGCACGCTGCATCCGCTGACGCGCCGCGAGGAACGATTGCTCGGTGAAGAGGCCGCGCAGAGCGGAGTCCCGCGCGCACAAATCAGGGAAGGCAATCCTCCTCCGCAGCCGTCGGAGTAAGGCGCGGTACGCGAGAACAGATTTAGATTGCCGTCGATAACGCCGAGATCCTGCCTGTCATCGTGCCATGAAAGTCAAGGCGTCATGAGTATTGCGTTCAAAGAGCAAAGCCACAGTGGCGCGGGCGTCTCGCCCGTGGACGACGGCGGGCAAACGGCCCGCCCTCCAATGAATGCGCCGCAGGCGCGCAGGTGGGAAACCATTGAGCTTCACCCCGGTGCCGATAGGCGCAATTCATTGGTGGGGTGCGCCTGCGGCGCGCCCGTCTCCCACGGGCGAGACGCCCGCGCCACTATCTCCTGCGCCATGACCTGATAATTCATTGCCATCAAGTCGATAGGAAGCGGAAAACCCCGCGCTTAACTTTCGTCCCGCGTGGCGGGTCTTTCGGACCCGTGTAGGTCTGAACGGAGGCTGCTCCTTCGCCTACGGCTCAGGATGACTCCATCGACGCGTTCAAGGGAAAATCGACAGTTTCTCATAGATCCCGGGGCGCGCCGATTACTTCATGGCGCGGGCGGAGAAGCCGCGCTCGTTGAAGCATAGGAGCGAGCGCTTGGAGTCGAGCGTGGTTTCCATCACGACTTCGCGGCCCCATAGGCGATGCAGATACGCCATGGTTTTTTCGGCGTATTCGAGGTGCAGGTCGCGGCCGTCGTGGTAGTGCTTCAAATACAGAGTGCGGGTCTGGCCGAAGTCCGCGTCTTCCACCTTGATCACCGGAATCGAGCTGGTGCCGACGTTCTTGATCAGCGTCTCCTTGACCTCGCGCCAGCCCTCGTCGTCGGCGACTTTGCCGACCACCAGGTCTTCGCCGCGCGCTTCGTACTGGAAGATGTCCATCTCGCGCATCAGCTCTTCGGTCAGGTAGCGGCGCAGAAACGAGGTGTCGCGTTCGACCTCGCGGACCTCGAACAGCTTGTCGCGCGCGGACTTGGTGGGCGCGCCGTCGCGCTTGATCTCCTCGGCGGTCGGGATTGGTCCATCGCCGCTCGATGTCTTCCCAGATTTTGTAGCCGAGATGATACGGGTTTAGCTGGCCGGGGATCGGGCGCACGACCTGGTTGTGGCGCACGATAAATTCGAGATGCAGTCCATGCTCGAGACGCAGCGACTCGACGATCTTGTGATGCCAGAAGCTGGCCCATCCCTCGTTCATGATCTTGGTTTCCATCATCGGGATGAAATACTTGGCTTCTTCATCGACGATCGTGAGCAGATCTTTCTCCCATTCGGCGAGATAAGGATTGTGGTCGCGGATAAAGATCAGCAGGTCTTCGTCGGGCTCGAGCGGAACCTTGTGCAGATCGGGCTCGGTGAATTCCTGGCGCGCGTGGATTTTCGCGAATGGATCGGGCTGCGGATGCGCCGCTTCGAGCGCGAGCTCGACCTGCTCGTTGTGCGTGCGTTTGCGAATCGCCAGGTTGCGGCGGCAATTCCACGACAGTGCGTGCGCGGCATCGAGGATACGCTCGATCTTCTCGATTCCGATCGAGGGATCCTCCGCGTAGCGCCGCACGCGCATCGCATGCGCCTTGAAAATCTCGATCGTGAGCTCGGCGCGGGTCGAGCGATAGGTGAAGTTATTTTTGAAAAAATCGTTGTGCCCATAGACGTGCGCGATGGTCAGAATCTGCAGCAGCAGCGTGTTGTCGCGCATCAGGTAGGCGATCGCGGGATCGGAATTGATCACCATCTCGTACGGCAATCCGGAGACGCCGTGATCGTAAAGCGTCTTCAGCTTCTCGTAGGATTTGCCGTACGACCAGTGCGGGTAGTGCGAGGGCATCCCGGAGTAAGCCATGTACCCGAGCATCCCGGTGTGGTCGCAAATCTCGAATTCCTGCGCGTAGCAATCGAGGCCGAACTCATCGACCTTCTCGCGAATCTTCGCGTCCCATTCGGCCAGATCGGCGAGTGTGTAGTTCGAGTGCGAAGCTTGTTCATGCGCCGCGTGACTGCTCATTCCTTCACCCTGTCTTTGGCCAGGAACGCCTTGAACGACGGCCAGATGTCTTCCTTGCGCTCGATCAGCACGGTGTGAAAATTCGGCGCCTGGATTTTCCGGAATACGTTCAGCATCGAGGATTCGTAGTAGCGCGACCCGAGCGGCTTGATCTCGCCGTATCCGAACAGGTTGCAGATCGATGCGAGCTCTTCGCCGGCTTTCAGCGCGGCGGGATTGTCGGAGTCGAAGTTGTCGCCGTCGGAGCAGTGAAACGCGTACACGTTCCAGAGAGAAGGATGGTACCGCGCGGCGATTATTTCGAGCGCCTTCTGGTAGCCCGACGAAATGAAAGTGCCGCCCGACTCGCCCTTGTGAAAAAATTCTTCCTCGGTGACTTCGTAGGCTTCGGTGTGATGCGCGATGAAAATAATTTCGACGTTGCGGTAGCGAGTCGAGATGAACTGGTAGAGCAGAAAGAAGAAGCTGCGCGCCAGGTATTTCTTCATCGTGTCCATCGAGCCGGAGGTGTCCATGATGCAAATCACGGCGGCGTTGGACTCCTCGCGCGTGTCAACCTCGACGTGCTTGTAGCGCAGGTCGTCCTGATGAAACGGAAAGCGGCGCTTCTTCACCGCGACGCGCGTGCCGCCGCCCGGCGTCGCGTCGTCGGTCTCCTCGAGATCGCGCGCTTCGGAATCGAGCGAGTCTTCCGCGTCGTTCAGCTCGCCCAGATCGAGATTCTCAGCGTCGAGAATAGCGTCGTCCGACTCGGCGGATTCAGGCGCTCCCGGCGCGAGGCCGCGGGTCGCGTCGGCGGAGTGCGCCGCGTTGCCGCCGCGGCGGCGCTCGGAGGCAAGTATCCTCATCACGCGCTGCTTGGCGGTGCGGCGCTTGTCGAGCCGCACGCGGATTCCGACGTGGCGATAGCCTTTGCGGCGCGACGAGTAGTCGGCGATTATTTCGCGCAGCGCACGGCGCTCGAGATTCGGGAGCTCGAGGTCCTCGAACATGATCTCGATCAGCTCTTCGAGCGTGACGTCGGTCTCGTAGTAATCGACGCCGGGGCGATCGCCGGCCATGTCGTCGCCCTGGCCCTGGCCTTCCTTGCCGGTCTTGCCGACCACGTCGCCGGGCTTGGAATCGCCGTTGCCCTGCGACGCGCCGGGAGTATTTTCGCCAAAGATGAAGCGGTACTCCTTGATGCCGCGCAAGGGGACCTTGATGACGCGGTCCTTGTCTTTGCCGATGATCGATTCCTCGGCGATGATGTCGGCGATATTTTCGCGGATCGATTCGCGGACTTTCTGCCGATGCCGCTGGCGGTCGCCGGCGGAGCGGTCGGAGCGTTCGGCGTCAGAGGGCCGGTATTCGCGGAAGATAGTGTCGCCAGTAGCCATGCGGGACTCCTCTTCGCGGTCGATTCAAGTATAGCGTGTCCGCGCGCCCGGGGCATCGGGGGGTAGCGCGCGGATGGGCGATCATGAGAATTCATTTCACGGTTTCACTTGCGCGGGAAGCCGCATAGAGGAGCTTGCCCTCGCGGATTACCGTCGCGGGGAGCGATGTTCTGACCCGCGCGCGAAAATGGAACCATTCATCGGTACAGATCAGAACATCTTTCGGCTTCCCGATTCCCCAGAGAATCTCGTACGCGAGCTTGCTTCCTTTCAACTCGCGCGGGGCGTCGTCGGGCACGACGACCAGAAGATCATAGTCGCTGTCGGGGCCGGCAGTGCCGCGTGCTTTTGAGCCGAACAAAAAGATTCGCAGCGGATGATAAGCGTCTGCGATCCGCCGGACGATTTCCCGCAGCGCCGGATCGTCGTGCAGCATCTGTTGCTCAATCTCGGCAGCCATTTTACCCATCAGTTCGTAAGGACGAGGGTTCGACGCATCTTATCTCCGTCGTCTTCTGCATCCTATCTCACTCATTTCTATAACGCTTTTTTGACGGTGGGTTCGTTCCCGGGATTTTGCGCATCGCGTCGGGGGAGAGTGTCCGGAAATGCTGAGGAATTATGTAAAAACCAAGAGTTCGTTTTGATCGCCGCATATCGAGAATTTCTGGCTCCTCGCCCTGTAGAGGCTGTCAATTTTCCTCGCAGAAGCTCAGTTGGTGTCATCCTGAGCCGCAGGCGAAGGATCTCCGCGAAGCGATTAGTGCAACCAACCCTGGCTCTTCGCACTAATCGCTTCGCGGAGATCCTTCACTTCGTTCAGGATGACGGACAAGAACTCGCCATTTATCGACACCCTCCCGTAAGCGAGAGGTTGGGTGAGGGTCCTTTTTCAGCGCGACGCGCGAGCGGTGCGCGACTATAGAACTGTCCACGACCGTGGCGGCACGACGAGTTATCCGGCATCGGTCCCTCACCTGGCCTCTCCCTGACAGGGAGAGGAACCAGATAAGAGAGCCACTGTGCGGCGCTCAATCTTTCCAGAGATTGTTGGCGGCGTACTTCAGGACTACGTCCACGCAGGATTCGCAGTAGCCGTTCTCGAGGAGGTTCTTGACCATCGCGCTGTACTTCTCGCCCTGCTCCTCGTCGCGGGTGCGGGCCTTGGTGATGATGCGCGAGATGTCGCGGACCGAGGTCATCAGCTTCTTCTCGATCGCTTCTTTAAGCGGCTCGTAGCTCTTGTAGCTGACCTTCTCGCCGCGGCGCGAGGTCGCCCACAGATACGCGATCACTTCCTGGCGGAAGCCGTCGGCCGCCGAGCCGATAATCGCGATCTGCTCTTCGATCGATTTGAGGAAGCCCTCGTCGGGCGACAGCTCTTCCTTGGTGTTGCGATCGCGGACCTTGGTCTTGTTGACGTAGGCCTCGGCGTGGTCGAGATAGTTCTGGAACAGCGATTCGGCCTGCTCCTGGTAGGAGTAGACGAACGCGCGCGTAATCTCCTTTTCCAGCAGCTCCAGATATTCCTTGTGCAGCGTGTCCTGCAGCAGTTCGAGGTATGCCTTGCGCGTGTCGTCGGGGAGGTCGGCTTCCTTGGTCATCGCGATCAGCGACTCGCGCACGTTGATCGGATTGATGCAGTTGCCGCTGACGTTGTCGGAAAGCGCGTTGTCGAGCGCCTTCATGATGAATCGGGTCGAGATGCCGTTCATCCCTTCGCGCTTGGTGTCTTCCTTCAGCTCCTGCACGTCGATCTTCTTGGTGCGTCCCTTCTCGACCACTTCCTCTCCGTTGTAGAGCCGGAGCTTGGTCATCAGATCGCACTTCGAGGTCGGTTCGAGCCGCGAGAGGATCGCGAACATCGAGGCGAGCTCGAGCGTGTGCGGCGCGACGTGCGCGCGGAAGTCGGAGTTGCGGATGATCTTCAGATAGATCTTCACCTCTTCCGACAGGCGCAGATTGTACGGAACCTTGACTACGACGATTCGGTCGAGGATCGCCTCGTTGGTGTGGTCGGCCTTGAACTTCTGCCATTCGGCTTCGTTCGAGTGGGCGACGATCGTCGTATCGACATAGACCATCCCATGGCGTCCGGGCGCCGGGATGACTTTCTCCTGCGTCGCGGTGATCATCGCGTGCAGGTATTCGGTTTCGTTCTTGAAGACTTCGATAAACTCGACCACGCCGCGGTTGCCGACGTTGAGCGCGCCGTTGAGTTCGAGCACACGCGGGTCGCCTTCGGAATATTGGTCGAGCTTCGAGATATCTTCGCTGCCGATCAGGACCGAGGTGTCCTGATTGTTCGGGTCGACCGGCGGAACGACGCCCACGCCGACGCGGTTGCGCTTCGAGAAGCTCTTGGTCTCGATCGGAAATTCTTCGTAGCGCTGATTGAACTCGACCTTCAGGCGATAGCGGCAGACCGGGCACAGGTCGCCCTCGATATGCACCCCGAGCATCTTCTCGAACTCGCGCCGCAGATGGCGCGGGATCAGATGCAGCGGCTCCTCGTGCATCGGGCATCCTTCGATGCTGTAGATCACCCCGGTCTGTTCGAGTCCGCGCTGAAGGCGCTCGACCAGCGAGGATTTGCCCGATCCGACCGGCCCCATCAGGTACAGGACCTGGCGCGATTCCTCGCCCTTGAGCGAGGCGGAATGGAAGTAGCGTACGATTTGCGAAATCGTCCGCTCGATTCCGAAAAACTCTTCCGAGAAGAATCCGAACACCTTTACCGGCTCGTCCTTGTACAGCCGCTTGGTGCGCGGATCGTCGCTCTCCTGGATGCTGCGCGAGCCCGACGCGGTGATCATGTCGTAGATGCGCGCGTGGGAAAGCTTGGTGATAGTCGGATCGGCCTTGACCAGTTCGAGATAGGCAAGCAGCGTTCCGCTCCACTTTTCAGATTCGCGGGCGGCGCGGTCTTCTTTGATTACGCGTTCGAAGTGATTGGGTTCAGCCATCGGCCAGCTCCTCGAGTTACGGACGTTTAGGGGGAGGCGTGACAGGCGGCGGTCAGAGGGACGGCTGTGCTATTTTTCAAGCTCAGCATGGCTGTCAGTATAACGGACCTTGCGCGACGCAACAAGTAACCCTTTGCGCCAAGCGGTTGAATCGCGCGCGATCAGTTTTGCTCCGGCACCGCGACTCTGTCCGTCAGCACGACGCGGCCACGATCGTTGCCGACTCGCGCGGCGAATACCTGGTCATCGTGGGCGAACGATACCCACGTGCGCTCGGCGATCGCGCGGCCGAGGTAGAGCGACTTTTGTTCCATCGTGGTCAGCGCGTCGAGGTCGTAGGCCTGATTCCATGGGCCGCGCAGATGCGACCGCGTCGGCACGATATCGGCCAGATGCGCAAATGAGGCGCCGGCGTCGCTGACGGTGCATACCTGATGGTCTCGAGTATGGCCGCCGGTCGGGACGGCGGTCACGCCGGGGACGATCTCGGCGGGGCCGTCGAGCGCCTCGATCCGCGCGAGGTTGGGCGCGAGAATCTCCGCGGCATGGCGATAGGCGGCGTGCAGGCGCTCGTTGCGCGGCGCGCGGGCGATATCGAGCTCGCCTTTCTGCACGAAGATTCGAGCACGCGGAAAGGCGGCTTCGAGCACGCCCGAATCGCGCCGGCGCACGAGGCCGCCGGCATGATCGAAATGCAGATGCGAGCAGATAACGGCGGTGATATCGCCCAATTCCATCCCGAGCGCGCGCAGATGGTCGGGCAGCCATCCGTCGCCGTGGTCGAAGATCTTGCGCTCGACGTCGCTCAGGCGGTTGCCGATTCCGCAATCGACCAGGATCGCGTCGGCGCCGCGGATAATCAGCGGGCAGGTCAGGTTAAGGCGGATGCGGTTCTGCTCGTCGGGCGGATGATCGCGTTTCCACAGCTCGCGCGGCACCACGCCGAACATGCATCCGCCGTCGTTGCGCCATAGCCCGTCGGTAAGGAAGGCGACGGTGAAGGATCCGATTTCAATTTTCGGCGGCGTGATGGTCATCGCGGTAGATAACCTCTTATCGCGTATTCTCCATTGCAGTCATCCTGCCATGAAAGTCAGGGCGGTGTGAGTATTGTGTGCAAAGAGCAAAGCCACTATGGCTTTGCGCTTGGAACAGAATATTCCTACCACCTCGACTTTCATGGCGGGATGACGGACGAGAATCGCTAGCACGCCATTGCTCAATTCGCGACCCGCCGGAATTCGTCGTTGTGCAGGGCAACGCACCAGGGCTGGCCGCCGAGGCGGCCGTACTCCTGGTCCTCGCAACTCATCGTGTCGCCGGTGACGGTGCATGAGAGCTCGTGGGTCTCGTCGATCGATTCGCGGGTCGAGAAGAACGGAAGCGCATTGCCGGCGTCGGAATGATGCAGCAGAAACCGCATCCGCATCGAATCTACGCCGTCAGTCGAGAGCACCTCGACGCGCGACCACTCGTCGGCCTGGTTTCCGTAAAGACCCGGCCTCAGCCGCAGCGAGGAAAAGGTCGGCTCAAAATCTCCGCTCGCCGTGCGCTGATAGCAAAACCGTCCCGAGTCCTGGGTATAGACGCATCCCTCGCGCGCGCCGGGCAACAGATGAACCGGGCCGTTCTGCTGATCGTTCGCCAGCTCCCAGCATCCCTTGAACACGCTCGGCAGCTTGAGCGTGCCGGTCTGGCTCGGCGCAGGATTGGTGGCAGTCTGCACGCCAGGATCGACTTGAATCTGATTGTCGAGCGCGAGATTCGGCGTGCCCAGGAAGCCCAGCGTTTTGCTTTCCGCGTCCTGCTTGCCGTAATCGGTCGCGACCTTGCCCGAGAGCATCAGAAAAGCGGGAGCGCCGGTCGCGTCGCGATAAACCTGCGCGGTGACGAATGGCAGGCGATGAGATTTCAGATATGCGGTGGCGTCGCGCGAGCGCGAGGCATCGAGCATCGACTCGGAAGGAAGAGTGAGCGCGCTCGACGAGGGCGGCGTCTGGCTCGGGAGCCTCAATTCGTTTTCACTCGTGTGCGTGGGCAGTGCCGGAGGCTTCGCGGCCGGGACCTGCTTGGGGGCGGGCCGTGTCTGCAAACCTCCTCCGGACAACATATCGGCGGCGCCTGCAGGGGAAATCGGATTGGCTGAGCGCGCCTTCGCGGGTGACGGCGATTGCTTTGATGCGGGCGTCGGCGAAGCCGGCTGCGCGGCGTCCAGCGGCGACTGCGCGACCAGCTCCGGTTGCTCGTGTATCCGGGTGAAGAAGATCGCGCCGCCTGCGCCGAGCGCGAAGAGCACGATCAGAATCGCGGCGGTGCCGAGCAATCCGCGCAGATCGAGCTTGCCGCGTTTGCGCCTCATGCTTTGATTATGAGCCCATCAGCCAGAGTCCGCACAGGAGCGCAATCGCGCCCATCGCGGCGATCGCGCCGTGCCATCTGGCGTTACGCGCGGTCGCGCCGGGAATCGCGGCGACGCGGCCCTTGTCGGCGACGGCGCGGAGTGTCGCGGTGATCGACAGCGCGCGGCCGAGCGCCAGCGACATCGCGATGAACAGGATCACCTTGACCGCCAGGATAATTCCGAACTGCGCCGAGAAATTGAACCCGCGCGCCACACCGGCGAGCGCCAGGTTGAACCCTCCGGTTACGAGCACGACGGTTGCGGCCGCGATATTGAAGCCGTCGATTTTGGGCGCGGCGCGCAGCGCGAAGTTGACCTGCTCGTCGCTGCCGGCCGCGATTGCAAGACCCGCGATGACGAAGCATACGCAGGCCGTTACCCACGCGCCGCCGGCGAGTGCGTGAATCCAGAGAATCGTGCTGCGCAGTTCCATCGGGGGGCGTCGGCGTCATCGACAATTCTAGCGCGCGCCGCGAGCGCGCAGAAATGGGCGATGTCGATGTGCGCGAAGCCGGCGCATCGCGCCGCGTCTCTGTCGAGTTCTCTTCTGCCAGTGGCCGCCGACGGCCCGTCGGCCACGCGAAGCGTCATGTGCACGTGTGCGGATAAATCGCGGCGTCGCGCGATTAAAAGAGCAGAGCAGCGCCCTCACCCACGCGTCACGAGGCGTGCGAAAAAGAATCGCAAGCATCGCGCCGCGCCGCCCGCGTGCCAGTGGCACCTCCCGGTGGGAGAGGGTATCCAGCAAAGACGGTGGGTCGCGACACCGCCTCTGAATCCCTGGCCTAGTATGGGAGAGGTCAGGTGAGGGCCTTATTCAGCGCGGCGCACAGCGACGCACGATTATAGGAAATCTGCCTAGGAGAATTTAAACGCGCGGCAGAACGATGCCGCGCAGATCGGACCCTCACCTAACCTCTCCCTTTCAGGGCGAGGGACCAGAAGCGCGGCGCGATTATTTCGTAGGGACGGCTCGCGAGCTGCCCGTTTTGGTTTGGCGATGAGCGCCGGTTTGAGCTAACAGACATCAACAGTGCGGCTGCGCGCGTGGCCGAATGCGCGGGCCAGGAGGTGCTCAATGCTGAGTCCATATATCGATGCCGCGGAATTGCGTGAACTGATCTTCAAAAAAGAAATCAAGCTGCGCGAGGTCGCCGAGTTCTTCATCGCGCGCGCCGAAAAGCTCAATCCGAAGCTCGGCGCGTTCATGACGCTGACGCCGGAGCGCGCGATCGCCGACGCCGAGCGGCTCGAGAAAACTCCCGACGCCGATCGCCGCCGATGCCTGATGTTCGGCATCCCGTATTCGATCAAGGACCTGAACGCGACCAAAGACATCCCCACCTCGATGGGCTCGAAGAATTACGAAAACTTCCAGCCGCCGTTCGACGACGAGATCGTCGTGAAGATGCGCAATCATGGCGGAATCCTGCTGGGCAAGACCGCGACGCCGGAATTCGGCGCGCGTCCAACTACCGAAGGCGGGCATTGCCCGCCGGCGCGGAATCCATGGAACCTCGAGCATACCGCCGGCGGTTCGAGCGGCGGCGCGGGCAGCGCGCTGGGCGCGGGTCTTGGACCTCTTGCGCAGGGCAGCGACGGAGGCGGCTCGATTCGCATCCCGTCGGCCTGCTGCGGCGTGGTGGGACTCAAGCCTTCGCGCGGACGGGTCACGCTGGCGCCGCAGGCGGGAGAGGCGTGGGCGGGATTTGCGACCTTTGGTCCGATGGCGCGCACGGTCGGCGACGTGGCGATGTTCATGGACGTGATGTCCGGACATGTCGAGGGCGATCCGTACTGGGCGCCCGATGCGGTCACGTCGTTTCGATCCGCCGTCGATATCGCGCCGCGCAATCTGAAGATCGCGATCCTGCCGCGCAGCGCGATCACTCGCGGCGATCCGGAATCCGAAGCCGCGACCGAAGCCGCGGGCAAAGTTTTCGAGGAGATGGGTCATCACGTCGAGCGGACGAAAGTCGATCCCGGCGCGAAGCTGCGCGACGTATGCATGAGGCTCATCGCCGCTGGCGTGGGCTCAGTGGTATGCCCGAAGCCGGAGCTGATGGATCCGGTGGTGCGCGAACTGTGGGAGGCCGGGCGGAAGATCAGCGCCGCCGAATACATCGCGACGGTCGCGCAGATGCACAATATCTCGCGCGAGATCGTGCAGGCGCTCGGCGCCTACGACGTGATCATCTCGCCGACGCTCGCGCGTCCCGCGGTGAAGCTCGGCACGCTGCCGTCGCGTCCCGACCGGTATCTCGAAGAGCTGCCGGAGTGGATTCCGTACACATTTGCGTTCAACGCGACCGGGCAGCCGGGCTTCTCGGTGCCTAACGGATTCAACAAGGCCGGACTGCCGATCGGGCTGCAAATTATCGGACGCCCCGCGGACGAGGTGACGATTATCGGCCTCGCGCGGCAGTTCGAGCTGGCGCGACCCTGGAAGGACAAGCATCCCGCACTCGATTGAAGTGGCCGCATCCGTGTGAGCGAAACCGAGGGAAAAAAGATTATGATCAATCCGTATATCGAGGCTTGGGAGTTGCGCGAGCTGGTGCGCAAGAAGGAAATCCGCCCGCGCGAAGTCGCCGATTTTTTTCTGGCTCGAATCGAGCAGCTCAATTCGAAACTCGGCGCGTTCATCACGGTCACGCCCGAGCAGGCGCTCGCCGACGCGGCGAAGCTCGAGAAGGTCAGCAGCGCCGAGGCGGCGGCGATGCCGCTGTTCGGCGTCGCCTACTCGCTCAAGGATCTGACCTGGACCAAAGATATCCGCACCACGTTCGGGTCGAAGAACTACGAGAACTGGCGCGCGCCGGCCGACGCCGAACTCGCGACGCGGCTCAAAAACTCGGGCGGAATTCTGCTCGGCAAAACCTCGACACCGGAATTCGGCGCGCGTCCGACCACCGAAGGCGGGCTATGCCCGCCCGCGCGCAATCCGTGGAACCTCGAGCATACGGCGGGCGGTTCGAGCGGCGGAGCGGGCGTCTCGGTTGCCGCCGGATTGAATCCGATTGCCCAGGGCAGCGACGGCGGAGGCTCGATTCGCATCCCGTCGGCGTGCTGCGGGATCGTCGGGATCAAGCCGTCGCGCGGGCGAATCACCGCCGCTCCCGCCGCGGGCGAAGGATGGGGCGGATTTTCGACCACCGGGCCGATGGCGCACACGGTGCGCGACGCCGCGCTGATGCTCGACGTGATGGCGGGGCATTCGCATGGCGATCCGTACGCCGCGTTTCCGAATTCGCGTCCGTTTCTGGATGCAATCGCGACCCGGCCCAAGGACTTGAAGCTCGCGGCGATAAGCGAGACGGCGCTTGGTCCGGTCGATCCGGAAACTCGCGCGGCGTTCGAAAAAGCCTGCGACACGTTCGCCGAGATGGGTCATCGCGTCGAGGTGATCAAGCTCGATCCGGGCAAGCTGCTCATCGATCATGTGCGCACCGTCGTGATCGCCGCGATTGGCGCGACCCAGTTCGAGAATCCCGATCTGATGGACCCGCTGCTGCGCGGCACCTGGGAATTCGGGCGGAAGATTCTCGCGACCGATTACCTCCGCGCGCTGACGCAGGTGCATAACATCGCGCGCGAGATCGTCCAGCGCCTGATGCCGTATGACGCGTTGCTGACGCCGACGATTACGCGTCCGGCGGTGAAGCTCGGCACGATGGCGACGCGGGTCGAAACGGCGGGTGATGAAATTTACGGATGGACCGCGTTCGTGTTTCCGTTCAATTCGACCGGGCAGCCCGCGATCACGCTGCCTAACGGTTTCAACAAAGCGGGACTGCCGATCGGCGTGCAGATCGTAGGACGCCCGTACGATGAAGCCGGAGTGATCGCGCTCGGTGCGGCGTTCGAGGAGGCGCGTCCCTGGAAAGGGAAGCATCCGGCGCTGTGAGGCTCAAGTGATCGATGTCAGTGACGCGACAGTCAGCTCGTGAGGCTATACGCGATGTGAAGTGATCGCGCAGCGGCCGTGGTCGCAAACGAAAGTGGCGCGGGGATAAGATGGCCGCTGCGATGGCTCCCCGCACGCATCAATTCTACGCGATCGCATTCGAAGAAAACTTCGCATTGCGTCAGCTCGCCGCAGCGTTTCCGGCGGCGCGGCTGGCGGGACACGAGCTGTTCATTCCCGTCGATTCCGACGGCGCGATCTATGCCTACCGATTCGGCGCGCTAGTCACACACGATGTCCCGCCGGAGCGGCGCGAGGTTGAATTGGCGCGCATCCGCGCCGCGATCCCGAAGCTGACTGCGCAGGTGATCAGCGAAGACTATTCCGTGGTCGAGGACCCCGCCTTCCAGACTGGAATCGTGGGCGGGACGTTGCACCTGGACAAGTTCACGCCCGCGCGGGCAAGTATCGTCGCGCTCACGATGGCGCAGAGCGCCGCGATGGAATATTACGAGCGGATTGTCGATGACCTGTTCGCCCGCACCGGCGCGCTGGTGGAACGCCTCGAACAGCGCGGGACGGTTGCGCTCAACACCCGCCCGTTGCATCGCTTTATCGGCGAGGCGATTGCCACGCGTAGCGAGGTCTTGTCGGTGTTGCATTTGCTCGACAAGCCCGAGGCCGCCTGGGAGGACTCGGCGATGGACCGCATCTACGAGGACCTGCGCGCCGAGTTCGATCTGGTTGACCGCTACGCCGCGCTGGAATCGAAGCTGCGCAGCGTGCAGGAGGCGCTCGAGCTGGTGCTCGACGTTGCTCGCGACCGGCGCCTGGTGTTGCTCGAGGTCGCGATCGGCGTGCTGATCCTGATCGAGCTAATCGTAAGCCTCGTCCCGCTGATGACGCGCTAGCCCGAACGACGCAGGGGCATATCATTCATGAAGCGGATCGTGTGATCCAGGTCGATTATTCCGGCGTCGGAGCCGAGCCCTTGCGCGACCAGCGCGGCGGCCGCATTCGCCAGGCGCATGCACTCGCGCGGGGTCCATTGGAGCAGCATCGCGCGGATAAATCCGGCGCAGTAGGCGTCGCCGCATCCAGACGTATCGACGACATCGATCTCGTACGCCGGCAGATGCACGGTTTCGCGCGCCGTCATCATCAGGCTGCCGTCGCCGCCCATCGTCAGCACGACGCCGGGTGCTCCGCGCGCCAGCAGGATGCGCGCGGCTTCGTCGGGAGTGCGCGTTGCGGTCAGACCGCAAGCCTGATCGGCGTTGGGCATGAACCAATCGACCAGAGGCAGGCACGGCGCGAGAATCTCGAGCGTCCGCGGCGCGCCCTCGCTCAGGATGTCCATGCTGGTCGATGCGCCGGCGGCTTTCGCGCGGCGGAGAATCTCGACAGCGCCGCCGCGCCCGAGCCCGCGCATCACGTCGGTACCGCCCATGTGCAGATGCGCGGCGCTCTCGATGAGTTTCCACGGAACATCGGCCATCGTGAAATAGGGATTGGCCCCGATCGCGTGCAGGGCAGGGCGGTCGCCGTTGGGGCGGATCGGCAGGATGCTGGCCGAGGTCTGAACTCCGGGCTTGCGCACGATGTGGCTCGTGTCGATTCCGAAGCTGGCGAGCGCGCGGACCAGCACGTCGCCCAGAGTGTCGTCGCCAATTGCGCCGACCGACGCGACATTAAGCCCGAGCTTCGCCAGTCCGACGGCGGTACCGGCCGCGGAACCGGCGGGAGCGATGCGAATCTGCTCGAGGATCGCGCCGCCCTGTCCTTCGGGAATATGCGTGACTGGGCGCCCGAGGATATCGAGCACGTGCGCGCCGAACGCGACGACGAGCGCGGTCATGATCGTGGAGCGGCAAGCGCGCGTCTGCGCGCGATCTCGCGATTCTGGCGCTCCAACGTGGCGGTATGAAGCTGCGCGGCGATTTCTTCGGGCAGCGTCGTGACAGCGTGTCCGGTCGCGAGCGCCTGAACATAGATCGCGGCGGTCTTTTCCAGCAGCTCGACAAAGGTGAAGGTCTTTTCGAGGTCGGCGCCGACGCATAGCGCGCCGTGGTTCTGCATGATGTAGCAGTGGCATCGGTTGGCGAGCGCGCGGGTCACGTTGTCGTGCAGCTCGCGCGAGCCGGACAGCGCATAGGGAATCAGGTCGACGCGGCTGCCAATCGCGAGCGTGACCTCGTCGAACATCGGCGGGATCGACGCGTCGATCACACTGCATACGCTCGCGCCCGACTGATGGGTATGGATGACGGCGCTTACGTCTTCGCGCGTGCGATAGGCCGCGATGTGCATCGGAGTCTCGATCGACGGCTTGCGCTCGCCCTCGATCCGCTTGAGATCCAAATCGATGATGCAGATATCGTCGGCGGTCATCGCGCCGTAGGGCAGCCGGGTCGGCGTGACCGCGATCGCGTCTTCGCCTTCGATCCGCATCGAAACGTTTCCGGCGCTGCCCGAATGCGAGCCGAAATAGCCGTACTCGGACAGGCGTTTGCTCATCTCGAGGACGCGACGTTTGTAATCGTCGTATGAGCTCATCGTGCCGGACCTACGACAATCTTTCAGGTGACGCGCTTGCGCGTCAATGCGGGAGAGTTGCAGGCCGCGCGCGGCGCTCAGTCGTGCTTGAACAGATGCTCGCCTTCGCGATGCTCGAACTTTTGCTGGTGCGAGCGAAAACGGCGGCTGACTTCAGAGCGCTCTTCGGGGGTCATCGCCTGCCAGCGTTTGTAATTTTCCATCACATGCGCGCGCTGCTGCGGCGGTAGCTGCTGAAAATGCTGATAGCGCTGCATGATCTGCTGCCGGCGATCGGGCGGAAGCTGTTTGAAGTGATTGTAGGACTGGCGCAACTGCTCGCGACGCTCGGGCGGAAGCGAGCGCCATTGGCGCATCCCGCGCAGGACTTGCTGGCGCTGGTCGGGCGGCAGGCTGCGGAACTGATGGAAGTTCTGCTCGACTGAATTTCGCTGCTCGGGCGACATCGTCCTCCACTGCCGATAATTTTCCAGCACACGTTCGCGCTGATCGGGCGTGAGCGCGTTCCATTGGTCCGCGCGCCGCGAGATGAGAGCCTGCTCGGCGGCATTGCGCGGCTGCCCGGGCGCGAATCCCTGGGCATCGGCAAATACGGCGCGAACGCGCTCAGAAGCATCGCGAGGCCGACAATCGCCGCCGTAAAGCTCAAGCGTCGCATGAGATTTATTCGCCGGGGCGCCATCACTCGGTCTCCTGGTCGCCAGCCGGCGGAGGTAGTTGGAAGGTTTGCGGCGGTGGTGGTGGCGCGTAGGAATTGGGAGGCGGCGATCCGTTTGGTCCCAGGTAGCCGAGCGCGTTTAGCGTCTGGATCTGCTCGAGCATCGACCCGTCGCCGCCGCCGTTCTGCGCGGCCGCGTTGGGATTGGGTTTGAACAAATCCAGATTGAGCAGCATGTTCAGATCCGGCGGCGGATCGTTCTGCGCCTGCGCCGCCGGGGCTGAGGATATGAGCAGAGCGAGTAACATCGCGCTTGCCAGGCTAGGACCGCTTTTCATTGGTTGTGTCCGTGGACGTAAACTCATCCAGATGCTCGATCACATCATAGTTCTCAAGCAAGTCCAGATGCTCGACCACGGGATAATCGCGAAGCAGGCCGATATCAGTCACGCCGATCGCATCCTCCATCGCAAGTTGATCGACCGGCGGTGCTCCGATCTGCGAGCGCGGACTGAGCGTCAGGATCAGCACGATCGCGGCGACCACGGCCCCGGCCGTCGCCATCGAGGCCCACGCGATCCGCGGCGACCACCATCCGACGCGTGAAGTTTGCGGACGATCGCGGCGCGCGGCGATCTTGCGATGCAACTCAGCGCGATAGACGCTCCAGTCGGGCTCGGCGATCTGCGCGACGTCGATCGCGATCGTCTTGAGCACGGCGGCGAACGCCTCGGCGTCGTCGCGGCATCGCGCGCATCCGGCCAGATGGTCGGCGACGCGCTCGCGCTCTTCGGCGCTCAACTCACCGCGCAGATAGGGCGCGATCTCGGTCTCGGGATGTCGCTCGAGCATCGCCTTTAGCCGTCCTTACTCATTTTTCCGCATGGTTTTCTTAAGATGCGCGAGTGCGCGATGAATGTGCACGCGCGCAGTGCTCTCGGAGCACTTAAGTATCGCCGCGATCTCGCGGCTGGTGAGACCCTCTTCGCTCTGAAGCAACACTGCCGCCTTTTGAGTCGGAGACAATCCTTCGAGCGCGACGCGCAGGCGCCTGCCCGCATCGCCACTGATCGCCAGCGCCTCAGGCCCCGGCTCGGTTGACGGCGGATCGACCGGTGGCGAGTCGGGGTCGTCGTCCTGAGTCGAGAAGGGAACCATCTTGCGCCACCATTTGTTGCGCCGTTTGTGATCGATGCAGAGGTTGACGACGATCCGGTAGAACCAGGTTGAAAATTTGGAGCGGCCGTCAAACTTGCCCGCCGACTCGTACAGCCGGATGAAAGCATCCTGAGATACGTCGTGGGCGTCGGACTCGTTACCGAGAATCGAGCAGGCGAGCCTGAATGCTCGAGCCTGATGACGATCGAGCAGAGCCTCGAACGCCGCGGCGTCGTGCTCGGCAACCTGCCTGCAAAGTTCTTCATCGGACTGCACCACAGCGACCGGTCCCTCTCTGGTTTGGCCGGCCGCGTCCCCTTTGGGGGACTTTGCTATTCGGCCGCGTGGCCGATGCTACCCTTACCGGCCCGTTGGACGAAACCAGATGTACATTCGTTTACATTGCGGGCGGCGCGATCGTGGTATTGAAATCTTCGCCGATTTTCCGCCTGAGGTGGTGCAATCGTCATCGGAGAATTCCAAGCCTGGTAAACGGATGCGAGGTGATAGGCGTCCAAGTTGCTGAAGCAGACGAGATCGCGGTGAACGCCAAATCTTATCCAGACCAGCTTCGTAGAACTCAGGAGGACTTGCGGTGAAGAAGACATTGACAACTTTTGCGGCGATGGTTTTTGTCGGCGCGATGGGGACCGCGGCGATGGCGCAGGTGCCCTACAACGGCGGCTACGGACAGGGAATCGGCGCGAAGCAGGTGAATCGCTTCCAGAACGGCTACCTGGACGAGCATCCGGAAGTCGCCAGCGAGCTCGGACACAATCCGGCGCTGGTGGATAATCCGCAGTTCATGGCGAACCATCCGGGGCTGCGCGACTACTTCGAGAGCCATCCGGGCGTCCGCGCCGACATCCGGGCGCATCCGGACCGCTTCATGAGCGACGAATGGAAGCACGACGCGTGGCATCAGCCTGGGTACGGACACGGTTATGGCTACGGCTATGGGCACGGATATGGCCCGGGAATCGGTGCACCGCAGCTGAATCGCTTCCAGAACGGTTACCTGGATGAGCATCCGGAAGTCGCGCAAGAGCTCGGACGCAATCCGGGTCTGGTGGACAATCCGCAGTTCATGGCGAACCATCCGGGGCTGCAACAGTACTTTGCGAATCATCCGGAAGTCCGCGCCGATCTCAAGGCCCATCCGGACCGATTCATGAACGATGAGTGGAGGAATGACGCGTGGCATCACCCGGGGTATGCGCATCCGATGGCGAACGGCGTAGCGAATCCGGTTGCCCACACGGGTTGGCAGACTCATCCGATGCAGCATTACAACCAGAGACACTAAATCCGAAGTGATGCTTTAACTTCTCGCGCCGCCGGAGCCAGCCTCCGGCGGTGTCTTTTTTTGGCGGACACGCTCTTCGCGAGCAGTCGTCGTGGTGTATAAGAGAAAAACGCGGCGCAGGTCCGCGCGGGAGGTTTTCCGATGGCGAGCGAGATGTTCACGAAGGTGCTCGAGATCGTCAGGGCACAACCGATGAATCCAAATGCCACCCCAGCGCAGCGGCGTGCCGGGATGGAGAAGATCAGCGAGCATGTCGCGCGCGATGTCACCTGCACGCCCGTCGATGCGGGCGGGATTCCCGCCGAATGGGTCGAGGCTCCGGGCGCCGCGCCGGACCGAGTCATACTCTATCTGCACGGCGGCGGTTACGTGATGGGTTCGATCGGGACGCATCGCGCGATGGTTGCGCGAATCGCGCGCGCTTCTAACTCGCGAGCCCTGTTGATCGATTACCGGCTCGCGCCGGAGCATCCGTTTCCCGCCGCGGTTGATGACGCCGTAGCTGCTTATCGATGGCTCATCGCGCAGGGCTGTAAGCCGGGTAGAATCGTGATTGCTGGGGATTCGGCGGGTGGAGGCCTCGTGCTCGCGACGCTGCTCAAGCTGCGCGATACGGGCGTCACGCTGCCGGCGGCGGGGGTCGGGATCTCACCCTGGACGGACCTCGAAGGCACCGGGGAATCGGTCAAGACGAAGGCGGCGATCGATCCGATGGTCACGCAGGAGAATCTGTCGATCTCGGCGAAGACCTATTACGCGGATCACGATCCCAAAAATCCGCTTATTTCCCCGATCCACGCCGACTTTCGCGGATTGCCGCCGCTCCTGCTCCAGGTCGGCGAGTCGGAGATCCTGCTCGACGACGCGACGCGGGTCGCCGCGCGTGCAAAAGCCGCGGGCGTCAACGTCGAGATCGAGATCTGGCCCGAGATGATCCATGTATGGCACGTGTTCGCGAAGATTCTCCCCGAGGGCCAGCAAGCAATCGACAAGATCGGCAAGTTCGTGATCGCGCTCACGACGTGAAGGTGTACAATTCAATCGACTTCAATCGAAGGGTAC
Organism: uncultured delta proteobacterium; assembly: GCA_963765675.1. Lineage (GTDB taxonomy): Bacteria > Desulfobacterota > Binatia > Binatales > Binataceae > JBARDN01. Next base: position 2,395,029 of record CAVXXK010000001.1, read on the forward strand.
ACGATCAGGAGAAACCGAAATGGATCGCACATTCACGGCTTATGTCGAGTTTGACGCCGATGCCAAATTATACGTCGGCACAGTTCCGGGATTAGCCGGAGCGCATAGTCAGGGCGCCACGCTCGATGAGTTGCGCGATAACCTGCGCGAAGTGATCAGCCTAATTGTCGAAGAGCGACAATCGCGAGGCGAAGTGCTTGAAATCGATCCCTTTGTCGGAATCCAGCAAATCGTAGTAACCGCGTGAGCAAGCTGCCCATCGTCAGTACGCGGACGATGGAGAAGCTACTCCGTGACATGGGTTTCGTGGCAGTTCGACAGAAAGGCAGCCACATCTTTTTCAGGCATCCAGATGGCAGAACCACGACCGTCCCGAGGCATAGTGGACGTGACTTGGCGCGCCCTCTAATCCGCGAGATTTTACGCGAGATTGATCTAGCACCAGAAGAATTCGAGCGCCTGCTCCGCGATTGAAACACGGGACCGAAACAAAGATTTCCGGTTAAACAGCGTCACTTTGATAAATCCGCAGGAGCCGCTTCACACGACGCGGGCGACGGCGGGGATACGGCGCAGAACTGCGCTGGTTCCCCAGCTTAGTAGCAGTACTCCAGTGAAGACGAGGGCGCCTTTTTCGATCGCGGGTAGAGCGAATGACAGCATCGCGAATTGCAGCCATGCGGCGAACATGTAGTGGAGCAGATACATCGCGTATTCGTTGGCGCTCAGGCTGTCCCAGATCCAACGGCGGTGATTGGCGAAACGGATGAACAGTGCGAGGAAGGCGAAGGAGAGACTCGCGCACGTGATCGCGTAGATGCCACCGTTCAGGACTCCGAGCAGAGCAGGATGGATCGCGTTGCGGTCGGCTAGTGCGATGAAGAAAAAAACTGCGCTCGATAAAAACGCGATCAGGCCCCATACGACCCAGCCGCCCCAGTGACGCGCGAGAATTCCGTCGGACGCGACGAGGCCATGATCAATGCCACATGCGCCGACTCCGATTCCGGCGAGAAAATAAATCGCATAGTGAAACAAGCGCGAGGTCTGGAACTGAAATAGTCCGATGCTGGTCCAGTACTCCGCGCTGTAGATGAAAGTTATTGGTGTGTAGGCCGCGAACGAGACCGCGGTGATCAGCAGGAAGAAGCGAATCGGATGCGCCCGCGCATTGGATGCGATCCGTCCGAGCGCGTCGCCGAAGTTCGGTATAGCCACGAATAGCCCTGCGGCGACAAGGTCGAACGCCAGCAGCATCCAGATGAACCAGGCCGGACCTGCGGGCCAATCGCCCAACGACATCCATGCGTGAACGAAGCCAACGAACCCACGGCCGCCGCTTTGAAGATAGGCGGGGTAGTAGGCGATTGGCGCGACGATCGCCGCGGCGGCCAGAAATGGAATGCCGAGCCGGATCAATCGATCGCGCGCGAACCTCGCGCGCGCCCTTGCGCCGGAGACTCGACCATACGAACAGTCCCGAGACAAAGAACATCAGCGACATGAAGAAGGCGTCGTTGAAGCCGAAGAACAGATTGAATCCCGCCCAATGCGCGTGCGGATCGACCACCGGAAATGCGCGCCAGGACTCAGGCGGAGCCAGCAGCGATTTCGCAGGCGATGGCGCCGCCTTGAGATAGGCGAGCACCGAATGATGCGCGAGGACCAGCACCACCAGGAAACCGCGAAGGTACCCGAGCGCAAGATTGTAGGCCGGCCGCGGCTCGGGCGGCGGAAGATGACTCGACTCGGAGGCCGTCAGAGACGCCCCCGATCATTTCTCACGATGACCTCACGACTGATAGACCGCGCGTCCCTCGAAGAACGTGGTGATCACCTTGGTGTCGGCGATGTCGGTCGGCGCAATCTCGAACAGGTTTCGATCGAGCACGATCAGGTCAGCAGATTTCCCGACCTCGATCGAGCCGGTCACGCTACCGAGGCCCATCGCGCGAGCGGGATTGACGGTGTAGGCCGCGATCGCGGTCGACAGATCGAGCGCCTGCTCGGGCCACAACGCTCCGTCGAACTGCCCGTTTGGATCACGGCGGGTGATCAATCCTTCGAGACCCGACCACGGATCGGGATTGGGAATAACCGGCCAGTCGGTGCCGGTCGCGATCAAAACGCCGGCCTCGAGCAGATTGCGATTCGGCCAATATTGACGTACGCGCTCGCCGACGGCCTGCTCGATACCGTCGATAATTTGATTGGGGTACCAGAGAATCGGCGAAAGATCCGCAATGACATTCAAGTCTTTGAATCGCCGAATATCGGAGGGATCGACGAAGCCGGCGTGCGCTATCTGATGCACGAGCGGCGTCGCGCCCTTGAACGAGCGCACGACGTCGATCGCATCCAGCGCAGTCCGCACGGCAGCGTCGCCGGCGCAATGAATTTTGACGCAAAGGCCGCGATCTTCCTGTTTCGCGATCAGGCGGGCCAGCTCCGGAACAGTCTTGATGGTCGTTCCGCGAAAGCAGCATCCGTGCGCTTTGTCGGGAAGATACGGCTCGATGAATGCGGAAGTTCGCGACATCGGCACGCCGTCGAGAAAGATTTTCACGAAGCTCGGCGTCACGTGCGCGCTCAAGAATTTTGCGCGTTGATCAATTAGCTCGTCGCCGACGAAATGGCCCAGAAATCCCGCCGGCTCCGCCATCATCGAGCCCACCACCCAGGCCGAGAGTTTTCCCTGCGCATCGAGATGGTTGTACGCGGACAGAACCCCGCCGCTGACGGCGGCATCCTGCAGGCCCGTCACGCCGAATGAATTCAAAATTTCGATCGCGCGCGCGAGCGCGGCGACGTTGGTCTCGAGCGAATAAGGATTGGCGACTTCCGCGGCGTGCTCGACCGCGGCGACCGCCGACTCGAACAGCATCCCGACGGGAGCGCGCGTCGCTTCGTCGCGCACGATTATCCCGCCCTCAGGATCGGGCGTGCTCGAATCGATACCCGCGAGTTCGAGTGCGCGCGAATTGACCCACCGGTTGTGCACGCTGTCATCGCGCAGCAAAACCGGATGGCCTTCGCTCGCCTCGTCGAGCGCGCGCAGCGCTTCGAGGGTCGAGAGCTTGTCGGTGAAATTGCTGCCCCACGAACCTCCGACGATCCAGGCGCCGGGCTTGGCCTTGCGCGCGTCGGCGCGAACCGCGGCGAGAACCTCTTCGACCGAGAGCGTCGGCAGAAAATGGCATTCGTAGAGATCCGCGCGGCCGCCGAGCAGCGGATGCACGTGCACGTCGTTGATTCCGGGCATCGCCATCCGGCGCTTGAGATCGACGACGTCGGTGCCGGATCCGATAAGCGCTTTGACATCGGAATCGGCGCCGACGAAGACAATCTTGCCATCGCGAATCGCGATTGCTTCAGCCCACGGCTTCGAAGTGTCAGTGGTATATATCCGGCCGTTCAGCAGCACTCGATCGGCCGAATTATTTTTCGTCATTGCAGCCATGCTCGGATCTCTAGTCGCAACATTTGTGATGAGGCTGCGACGGAGCCACATCCATCGCAGGATTCTGGTCGAAGAAACCCGAGGGCTTCAGCATAAAGCCGGCATACGCGACCGGCATCACCGGCCAATCCTCGGGCCGCGGAATATGGTGCACGCCGAATGAGTACCACGCGACCAGATCGGTGTTCTCGAGCGGACGGTCGCGTTTGATCCACTGATCGAGCCCGTCAGGCGCGGCGTTCTGATTGATATAATCGCCCGACGCGTACCGCTGTGCGGAATCGTAGCCGGTAATCCAGAGATTGTGGCGGATGAATCCTGCGCGCCTCAGTATCGATGCGCCCTCGCGCGCGAAGGGGAGAGCCACGTCGGCTCCCGGCACGATTTTGTAGCCGGTAGGCTGGCCAACAGCGTTGCGGCGCGATGGATTCACGACTAGCCAGGCGCGTCCCGTCGATGGGTTCGCGTCGCGGGCGGCTTCAGACTGATTTTTTATGAGCGTGTACTGCGGCCGGTAGGAGCCGTTGTGCGGATTGGCCGGCCCGGGAGGATCGGCGACGGTGTCGACCTCATAAACCGAATTGCCCGGCCCGTCGATATCCAGATCGAGTCTGAAGTTGAAGTAATGTTGATGAATCGGCGCGTAGAGCTGCGGAGCGACCAGCGCGCCGTGAGTCGGTTGCTTGCCGGCAGGAAAAGCCCCGACCGAGAGGCATCCGGTCAGCTTAACTTCGAGCTGTATTTCGCCGCTTTGATACAGGTACCAGAAAAATCCGTAGTCATAATTCCCGACGGTCGCGAAAAAAGAGATCACCAGGCGGCGCGAGCGCCGCACCTCGCTGCGATTGGTGCGCCAGTCGGTATGCTTCCATAGCGTGCCGTAATCTTCCTCATGCATGCAGACGGCGTTCTCGATCGTTTCCGGGTCGCCCGCCATGTTGACCATGTGCGCGTCGAAATAGTGAATCGTGCCGACGCAATCGCATCCGAGCGTGAGGCTGTTGGCCATCCGGCCGATGCCGTATTCGCCCACGTCGAACGCATTCTTTCGATTGTGCGTTTTGGTGGGATCGCCGTACGGCACCTGCATCTCGGATAGCGATGCCCGGTACAGAATCGGACGAACGCGGCCCTGATCCTCGTAGGCGACTTGATGAAGTACGAGTCCCTCTCGCGAGGTGAAACCGACGCGGAAGCGCCATTTCTGCCAGCGGACCTCGTAGCCGTCGACAGTAAAGCTCGGCCCCTCGGGCTGTACGATCTCGAGCGGTTTCAAATCCTGCCGCAAAGGACCGAGATGCTCGGCGGCGTAGATGCCGGTCAAAGGAGGGAGCGGCACCTGCACATCGTCGATAACCTCCACCACCTCCATCTTTTCGAGATCGACGAAAGTGATCAGTCCCTCGACCGGGCGGCCATAGCCGACGTCCGCATCGCTCCCGCGGATAAACGTCAGGCCCTGTGCGAGGCGGCGGTCGGGGAACCGTTCGTCGCCGTAGGCACCTGCCGACCAGGGATCGACGATCGCCTTGTCGAATTCGGTGATACCTCGGCGGGCGAGCGCGGCGCGCCATCGAGGATCGGCTTTGGCCGCGTTTTCGCACTGGATGAATTCTTCGATGATGATGCCCGGCTGGACGCCGCGAAGCTCCTCGCATGAGAGCAGGGTTTCGTCGCGCAGGCTGACGATCGCTTCCAGCACGCGGCGGTCGGCCAGATCAAGCACGATCACGAATGCGCGCCGATCCAGAGCATTGCCGGTGCTGATACTTTCGAGCTCGTCCTTTTCGGGTTCGTGCAGGTTGACCGACACGAATCGGAAGCGGTCACTGGCGGGTCCATGCGCCCGCATTATGCGGACGGCCGCGGCGACTTCCGCGGCGCTCAACGGGTCGAGCGGATGACGCGAAGATTCTTTCACCACGGCACCTCATGGTTGCGGGTTAGGCCGGTCAGCCCAGCAACCTGAAATATGCGGTCTGCTTTTAGAGCGAACCCAAAATCTGGTCGGAGACGCCATTCCATGCTTTGCGCTCGCCCTCGAACGGCGCGTCCGCCGATTTTGTCGTCTCACCGAAAACCATCGTCGTGCGGCGCTTCTCGTCGTACTCGCGCCAATCGCCCAGGCGTTCGCAGGTCGGGTTGCCGGTGCGTGCGAAAGCGATCCAGGCGTCCTGCATCTCGGTTGCGAGCTTCTCGGCCGCGGGGCCGCTGCCGGCAAACGGTCCCATGCCGGGAAGGTGATTGGTGCCGAACACGAATCCCAGCTCGAGCGCATGGCACGAACCGAGCATCCCGCCTACCGCGGGCGACTTCCAGGTGAACAGATAGTTGAAGACGCGCCCTTTGCGATGAGCGTGCGTTTCAGCGAGCCGCAACGCGGGCATCCGGAAGACGCGATCGGTTTCGATTGCGGAGAATAGCTCTTGCGGCGTCGTCGCATCGCCGCGATCGGAGCGCGCGCGAGTGTAGTTCTCGATAAGGCCGGCCGCGGTCTCCGCGCCGAAGCGTTTGCCGAATCGAGCCGCGAGTCCGGCGCGGTCGAGCTTGGGCAGGCCGGGATCCATCGCGGCGAAGAGCTTCCATTCCTCGAGGGTCGAGCCGGCCATGATTGCGACGCTATCGGCGGAGCCGCCGGCGACTATCTCGATCGAGACTTTCGGGACCTGCGAGCCGTCGATCACCGGCTGATAGGCCATCCCGAGCTCCGGGTCGGGGGTTATGCCGTCGGGCATCAGCGCGCCCTTGAGCAACTGCGCGGGAGTCAGCGCGCGAATCGCGGCGGCGTCAGACGGCGAGGCGCCGAGCCGCGCGATGATGCGCTCGGCCTTGAGGGTGGCGCGTTCCGCGGTCGCTCCTGTATGGCATGCGCCGCTTTGCGGAATCGCCTTGTGGAACAGGCCGCGCGCCTGCGGCATCGCGAGCAGAGTGCCGACGCTCATGCCGCCGGCCGACTCGCCGAAGATCGTGACGTTGGCAGGATCGCCGCCGAACTCGGCGATATTGTCGCGGACCCATTCGAGCGCCGCGATCTGATCGAGCATTCCTTCATTTCCGGTCGCGGGAATTTTTCCGCCGGTCAGATCGGAGAGCCGAAGAAAGCCCAGCGGCCCGAGCCGGTAGTTGACCGTCACCACGACCACGTCGCCGCGGCGTGCGAGCGTCGAGCCGTCATAGAGCGGCTGCGAGCCGGAGCCGATCGCGAAGGCGCCGCCGTGTATCCAGACCATCACGGGCCGCCGTGCGGTGTCGCATCGCGGCGTCCATACATTCAGATAGAGGCAATCCTCGGTCTGTTCGCCGTCCACGACCATCGCGGCCAGCGCGCCGTTCGCCATGCTGTTCTGCGGAGCGACGCCGCCGAATTTGCGTGCATCGCGAGTTCCCTGCCATCGCGCGGGCTTTTCCGGCGCGGTCCAGCGGCGGGCGCCGACGGGAGGGGCCGCGAAGGGAATTCCCTTGAACACGGACAAGTCGGAAGTGGATTCGCCTTCGAGTTTTCCGTAAGTGGTCGAAACGGTCGCGCTCATATGAATTCTCCCATACGAGAAATTGTGCTGATCGTCGGCGATTCTTGCAGAATCAGACGGTTTGCCACAAACGGCGCGGCTGACGCTCTGTCGGTGGCGCGAAAACGTTTTGCGTGACGCGCGGGATTTCGCGTAGCCTTCGGCCATGGACCCGAAAGCGGCGGCGGCATTCTTCGCGAAGCTGTGGGATGAATCCGCGATTCCCGAGCTTCAGGAATACATCAGGATTCCAAACAAGTCGGTGGCGTTCGATCCCGAATGGAAAGCGCACGGTCACATGGATCGCGTCGTCGAGCGGTTTCGCAAATGGGCGCTCGGGCGCGAGATCGCGGGGATGCGCCTCGAGGTCGTGCGCCTTGGCGATCGCACTCCGGTTCTGTTCATGGAGATTCCCGGCGATTCGGACGACACGGTTTTGCTCTACGGACACATGGACAAGCAGCCCGAGATGGCCGGATGGCGCGCGGGGCTGGACCCGTGGACGCCGGTGATCGAGAACGATCGGCTGTATGGACGCGGGGCCGCCGACGACGGCTACGCGATGTTCGCGTGCCTGGGCGCGATCGGCGCGCTCAAGGCGCAGAAGATTCCGCACGCGCGGATGATCGTGATTATCGAGGCGTGCGAGGAGAGCGGCAGCTTCGATCTGCCGCACTATATCGAGCATCTCGCGCCGCGAATCGGGCAGCCGAGCCTCGTCGTCGCGCTGGATTCCGGATGCGGCAATTACGAGCAGCTATGGTGCACGACTTCGCTGCGCGGGCTCATCGGCGGGACGCTGAAGGTCGAGGTTCTGACCGAAGGGATGCATTCGGGTGACGCGGGCGGCGTGGTGCCATGCAGTTTCAGAATCGCGCGGACGATTCTCAGCCGGCTCGAGGATGAAAAGACGGGCGCGATTTTGCCGGCGGTGTTTCACGGCGAGATTCCCGCCGCGCGAGTCGAGCAGGCGCGCGCCGCGGCGCCAATCCTGGGCGATAGCCTGCGCAATAAATTTCCGTTCGCGGGAAAAACCCAGGCGCAGAGCAATGACGCGACCGAGTTGATTCTCAATCGCACCTGGCGTCCGGCCTTGTCGATTATCGGCGCCGACGGATTTCCGTCGGTCGCCAACGCGGGCAACGTGCTGCGCCCCTCGACCTCGCTCGAAGTGTCGCTGCGGCTGCCGCCAACCTGCGACGCGCAGGCGGCGCAGCGCGCGCTCAAGCATCTGATGGAAGACGATCCGCCGTACGGCGCGAGTGTCAGCTTCGATTCGAACTGGGCTGCCACAGGATGGAACGCGCCGACGCTCGCGCCGTGGCTGGAGAAATCGCTCGACGCGGCGTCGCGCGCGCACTTCGGCAAGCCGGCAGCGTACATGGGCGAGGGCGGAACGATTCCGTTCATGGCGATGTTGGGGGAGCGGTTTCCCGCCGCGCAATTCCTCATCACCGGCGTGCTGGGACCGGGCGCGAACGCGCACGGCCCCAACGAGTTCCTGCACATCCCGACGGCCAAACGCCTGAGCGCCGCGGTCGCGCAGGTGCTCGCGGATCATTTCACTCGCGCGGAGAAGAAGTGACGATACGGGAACATCGTCGCTGCACCCCCTCCTTAATCCTCCCCCGCGAATAGCGGGGGAGGAATCAATCCCGCAAGAAAGGCGATCAGGCGAGCAGTGCGGGTACTCGCTTGCGCACCCAACCTGTCGCTTGATCGTAGGCGTGCGCGAGTTGCAGGCAGGCGAACTCCGAATGATTCGGCGCGACTATCTGGATGCCCATTGGCAGGCCGGTGCTGCTGAAACCGGCCGGTACGCTCAGCGCGGGGCAGCCGGACATCGTGACCGGGATCATGACCTCCATCCATCGATGATAGGTGTCCATCGCTTTGCCGCCGACGGTCTTGGGCCAGTGGAGCGTCGCGTCGAACGGAAAAACCTGCGCGGACGGAAGTATGAAGAAATCATACTTCTCGAATAGTGCGCGCATCGCGTGATACCACGCGCTCCGCACTGCGGATGCGTCGGCGACGTCGTAGGCGCTGATCTTGAAGCCGCGCTCGATTTCCCATTGAACCTCGGGTTTCATCAGCGCGCGCCGCGCCGGATCCGAGTAGTAAGTTTTGAGCAGACCGCCTACTTGCCACGCGCGCAGCACGAGCCAGCTTTCCCACACGCGCTCGATTGGATAATCGGGAATCGCTTCTTCGACGACGCATCCAATTGATTCAAAAGCGCTGAGCGCGCCGCGGCACAGGTCGAGCACGCCGGGCTCGAAGGGCAGGTATCCGCCGAAGTCGCCGCCCCAGGCGATTCGCGCGCCTTTGAAATCTCGCGCGAGGGAATCGGCGAAGCGCGCGGAGTCCTCGCGGATCGAGAGCGGGACGCGCGCGTCGTGCCCAGCGATTACGGCCAGCAGCATCGCGAGGTCCGGCACCGTGCGCGCCATCGGTCCATGCACCGAGAGCGCGGGCATGAAGACCTCGCGAACGTCGGAGGGGACGCGGCCGAACGCGGTGCGAAATCCGAACACGTTGTTGAACGCGGCGGGATTTCTGAGCGAGCCCGCGTGATCGCTGCCGTCGGCGACCGGCAGCATCCGCAGTGCGAGCGCGACGGCGGCGCCGCCGCTGCTTCCACCGGCGGTCTTCGATTGATCGTAGGCGTTGAGCGTGGTGCCGAAAACCGGATTATAGGAATGCGAGCCGAGACCGAATTCCGGGACGTTGGTTTTGCCGATGATGACCGCGCCGGCGCTCTTTATCCGCTCGGCCAGGATCGAATCGGCGCGTGGGATAAAGTCCTTGAGGATCGGCGAGCCCATCGTGGTGCGGATCCCCGCCGTGAGCTCGAGGTCTTTGATAGCGTGCGGAAACCCGTGCATCGGGCCGGCGTACTCGCCGCGAGAAAGCTCAGCGTCGCGGCGGCGCGCGTCCTCGATCAGCTCGGCGCGAGGGCGAATCGAGACGATTGCGTTGACGGCGGGATTGATCGCGTCGATATGATCGAGATACGCCGTCATCACCTCGGCGCATGAGATTTGCCGCGACTTGATCGCGCTCGAGAGCGCGGCCGCGTCCATCATCACGATTTCCGATCGAGGTTTCATAGAGACGCAATTATGCATCGCGCAGGCGCGTCGGTACTACTTGCGCGAAAGCCTTGCGCCATTGTAGTTGACGAAGAGGCGCCGTCGCGGGCGCGGTTGACAATCAAGCGCTATCAAGAGGTGAAACTGAATGTCCGATTACACCATGACAATCGACGGCAAGTCGGTTAAGGGATCGAAGTCCGTCGGCGTGATCAATCCCGCCACTGGAAAAGTCTTCGCCCAGGTTCCCGATTGCACCAAGGCCGAGCTCGATCAGGCGATGGACGCGGCGCAACGCGCCTACCGCACCTGGAGCAAGGATATAGATGCGCGGCGCAAGCTGCTGGGCGAGGTGGCGGCCGCGCTGCAGTCTCCGCCCGAGGGGCTCGCGCGCACGCTCACGCAGGAGCAGGGCAAGCCTCTTGCGAAGGCGCAGGGAGAAATCGCCGGCGCCTCGATCTGGGCGTCGTACACGGCGAGCCTGCAGATTCCTAACGAAGTGATCCAGGACAACGCGGCCGGCAAGATCGAGATTCGGCGCAAGCCGGTCGGAGTGGTCGCGGCGATCACGCCGTGGAATTATCCGCTGATGCTGGCGATGTGGAAGATCGCGCCTGCGCTGCTGGCGGGCAATACGATCGTGCTCAAGCCCTCGCCCTACACGCCGATCACCTCATTGATGCTGGGCGAGATCCTGCGCGACGTGCTTCCTCCGGGAGTGCTCAACGTGGTGTCGGGCGGCGATGAACTGGGTTCGATGATGACCAGCCATCCGGTGCCGCGCAAACTTTCGTTCACCGGATCGGTCGAGACTGGCAAGAAGGTGGCAGCCGCCGCCGCTCCCGACCTCAAGCGGTTCACGCTGGAACTTGGCGGCAACGACGCCGCGATCGTGCTCGCGGATGCTGATCTGACGGAAGTCGCGCCTAAGATTTTCTGGGGCGCGTTCGAGAACAGCGGACAGATTTGCAGCGCGATCAAGCGAGTGTACGTGCCGGAGGCGATGTACTCCTCGATGATCGAGAAGCTCGGCGATCTGGCCAAGAACGTCAAGGTTGGCAACGGCCTCGACGCCGGCACCGAACTCGGCCCGATCAACAACAAGCCGCAGTTCGAGCGCGTCACCGAGCTGGTCGAAGACGCAAAGAAGCATGGCGCGAAGATCGTCACGGGCGGCTCGCGGCACGGCAAGGAAGGGTATTTCTACGAGCCGACGATCGTCGGTGGAATCTCGGACGGCGTGCGCCTGGTCGACGAGGAGCAGTTCGGACCCGCGCTGCCGGTCATTCCTTACAAGGACGTGGACGACGCGGTGCGCCGTGCGAACTCGACGACGTACGGATTGTCGGGTTCGGTGTGGTCAAGCAATGCGGAACATGGCGCCGAAGTTGCCGGGCAGCTCGAATGCGGATCCGCGTGGGTGAACCAGCATCTGGCTATTGCCCCGAACCTCCCGTTTGGCGGAGCGAAGTGGTCGGGAATCGGCGTGGAGAATGGGACCTGGGGACTTCTCGGCTTCACTGAGATTCAAGTGGTGAACGTCGCGCGAAGCTGAGTCTCGCGCGCGGCTTTCGGCATCAACTCAACTGGCGCGGCCCCTCAGGGCCGCGCCAGTTTTTCATTCATGTGCTTTGTTCAGATCAGATCGCGCGGGATGTTATTTTCCCACGTCTGTTCGAAGATGACCTTGCCGCCCCGACTCGCACTAATCGATTCCGTCAGATGAAAATGCGAGGCGGTCGATGTCAGTTCAAATGACGCGATGACCGCGGCTTCCCAACCGTCGCGCTTATAGCTAGTGGCGTAGCTGCCGTGCCATCGCGAGCTGTCCGGCTGGCCGGCTTTGATCTCGCGGAACCAGTCGATTCGGTTGAAGACTTCGGTACCGGTGTCTTTGACTACTCGTCGGTTCTCGGACTGTCGGCGAATTACTATTCGGCCTTCCTGATCAGGTCCGGAAATACTAATTGCCGGGCGCAGCGCTTTCGCCGAGAGATGGGAGTCGCGAATCAGGGGAATCGGCATCGAGGGTTCGACATGCGGAGTTGTTCGGCGCGGGAGCGTAAGCGTTGATTGCCCAGTCGCGATGGTCAGTGTGACCGGCTCGGGCGAGGGCCACACGAGCGGCCACAGACTTTCCGAAATCGCGACGCGAATCCGATTGCCCTTGGAGAATCGATGCGCGGCGAAGTTGAGCTTCACCTTGACGTCGTAGAAATGTCCCGGAGACAACGGGTCCGGATCCTCGTGGCCGTCGCGATGAGTCAGGTTGAGCAGTCCATAACATACGAGCCACGATTTGCCGGCAGTATCGACCTCGGTCAGCCTGACTGCGACCTGAGCGACGGGCGAGTCTGAGCTGATGCACAGATCCGCGCACGGATTGCCCAGCATTTCGAGATCGTGCGTGAGCGGTTGAGAGTCGAGACTGAATGAGTTTGCGTCATCTGGACCTTGTTCTAACGGAAGGTCTTCGCTCATTGAACCGGGCAGCCATTCGCGCGCGCAGAGTCCAACCAGCGTATTCGCGGGATAGCCGACATTCTCGCGCTGGCTCGGGTTAGGAGAGAGCCCATCATAATTGAGCGATAATTCAAGGTGCGAGATGTCCGAGGACGGCCATCTCTGTTCACCAATCCAGCGACCCGGAGTATCTTCCGGAAACGAGTGGGCCGCTGTTTTCTCGGGCATGAAGACTCGGAGCATCGGCTCATGCATGATTCCGGTTTCGTTTCCATTCAGCCACTGGTCCCACCAGCGTACTTCCTCGAATACCCAGTCCAGTCCAGGGCCGGGTACGCCAAATTGCGGATAGGTATGTGCCCAAGGACCAACTAACGCCCGGCGTGGAACCCTCAAATGCTCGAGCAGGCGAGGAATGGCATTGTTGTAAGTATCTACTAGCCCGCCGACTAGATAGACAGGACATTTGATACGGCTATAGTCAATACTTGCTGAGCCGTGTTGCCAAAACTCGTCTGCGTGCTGATGCATTAGCCAGTTGGCGAGCACCGGGTGCGCCGAGTGAAGCCGTTGCAGCCACATCTCGTTCCATCGATCGCCGACGATCGCCGGATCGGGCGGTCCGATCATCACGTTCTGAAACGCGTTGCCCCAACTGAAATTGCAGAATCCCAATGCACCGCCGATATAGTGAGCGTCGTCGGTGAAACGATTGTCGGAGCAGCAGAACGCAATCGCGGCTTTCAGTGCCGGAGGTGCGATCGCCGCGGTTTGCAGCGTACTGAAGCCGCCCCACGAGATGCCTCGCATTCCTACGGAGCCATTCGACCACGGCTGACGCGCCAGCCATGCGATCACCTGGGCGGCGTCGGTCTGTTCCTGCGGCAAATATTCGTCGAGCAGAACGCCCTCGGAATCGCCTGATCCCCGAATATCCACACGCACATAAGCAAAGCCGTACTGCGCGAATTGGGTACCCCATGCGTCGTCGAGGGCTCGGGTCAGGTCACGCTTTCGATAGGGAATGTACTCGAGCACGACGGGAACCGGAGCGCGTCGCGCGTCCTCCGGCATCCAGAGCCGCGCGGCCAGACGAATCCCGTCCTCGAGCGGAATCCATTCGTTCTCAGTAACCGCGACGGGCCGGGTTGGAGGAAGAGTCAAAATGCCCAGATCCCGATCATCAACCGACATCAGAGTTGCCTCACGTTCCCACTCCTTCGGCACTATCGCCGAATCGATGCGGGAGCTTGCGGGAGCAGAGTATAGCATCGCGCCGCGATTGGGTACGGGCATCGCCGTTTCACCGTTTCGGGCGGCGGATGCTTTTGCAATAATGAGCGATGCGACTGCGTCAGGCAGCGGAGGTGCGTTGTGATTGAGACAAGTGCATTCGGCAAGACCGGTCATCAGAGCACGCGAGTCATCTTCGGCGCTGCCGCGCTGGGCGCGATGAATCAGGCCAAGGCGGACGCGGTGCTCGAGACACTGCTCGAGTACGGCATCAACCATATCGACACCGCCGCATCGTACGGCGAATCGGAGCTGCGAATCGGTCCCTGGATGCGCGAGCATCGCAAACGCTTCTTCCTCGCCACCAAGACTGGCGATCGAACCTACAGCGGCGCGCGCGACAGTGTGCATCGCTCGCTCGAACGATTGCGCGTTGACCATGTCGATCTGATCCAGATGCACAATCTCGTCGATGAGAAAGAATGGGAGACCGCGTTCGGACCCGCAGGCGCGCTCGAAGCGCTGGTCGAGGCGCGAGCGCAGGGGCTCGTGCGCTTCATCGGCGTTACCGGACACGGAACGCGAGTCGCCGCGATGCATCTGAAGAGCCTCGGGCGCTTCGCGTTCGACTCGGTGCTGTTTCCGTACAACTTTACGATGCTGAATATCGCGCAATATGCCGCCGATGCCGAAGCCTTGATCAAGCTCTGCAACGAGCGCGGTGTCGCGACGCAGACGATCAAATCAGCCGCGCGACGGCGCTGGCAAGATGCCTCGAAAGCTCAGCAGGAGCCCAAGTACAGTTGGTACCAGCCGCTTCGAGATCGCGACGCGATCCGGCGCGCGGTATCTTTCGTGCTGAGCCGCCCCGGCCTGTTTCTCAATAGCTCGAGCGACGCGACGATACTGAAACCGATTCTCGATGCGGCGAGCGCACCCGCCGTGCGGCCCGATCGCGCCGCGATGGAAGCCGACGTCAAAGACTACGCGATGGAGCCGCTGTTCATCCCCGGCGTGTCGGACACGATCTAGCGCGAGCCGGGGTTCCTTGCGGGCGATTTCGTGAAGAGCTGCCGTATTCACATCACGGGAGCTTCAGGAGCCGGTGTGACGAGCCTCGGCCGTGCGCTCGCGGATGCACTGGCGATTCCGCATCACGACGCGGACGATTATTTGTGGCGGCCGACAACGCCGCCGTATAGCCAGATGCGGGAGCCAGCCGATCGTCTCCGGCTGATGCGCGAGATGTTCCTGGAGCGCGCGGATTGGGTGCTGAGCGGCTCGCTCGCCGGCTGGGGCGATCCCATCATCCCGCTCTTTGATTTGGTGATTTTTCTGTACGCTCCGACCGCGGTGCCGCTTGCGGCGTTTGCGTGCTCGGGAAGCGAGGCACTTCGGCGCCGATGCCGTCGCTGTCGGCGGCTGGCATCACCAGGCAACAGAAGAATTCATTGAGTGGGCATCTCACTACGACGACGGCGGTGCAAGCCGCAATTCAGCACTGCATAAGGCCTGGCTTGCCGCACTCCCGTGCCGTGTCCTGCGTATGGATGGAACACGCCCACTGTCCAATCTCGTGAAGGAAGTTCGCGCGACGATTTAGAAGGGCGGACACGCCGTCCGCGTTTCCTCTGGATGACCCCGAGTGGACGGGCCCGTCCTGATAGTGTATCACTCCACTGGATTCAAGATCGCGCATCCTCGGGCTTTGATACTCGCGGGCGCGAGGTAAAGGTGGGCTGGATTGAAAAGACTGCTGCTCGCGCTCGGAATGATTTGCCTGTGCATGGCCTCAGGATGTTTCGAGTGGACTGAGGATTCACAAGGCAGCCTCAGATCCGTCGGCTTGCCGGGCATGCCAGTCTGGCAATCCAAGACTCCAGAGCCTCCTCTGACTACCAGCTTCGGTCTCACGCCGGATGAGGCTTCGAAACTGAGTAAAACGGTTCTCGTGATGCCCGCGACGCCGCCCTCGAGGGCGGTGCGTTACCAGTTTTATCCCATAGGCAAAGAACACTGTCAGGCTGACCTCGAAAAGAAGCTGGCCGAACGGGCGCAGCTCAACGAAACCGGGCCCGCGCCGTACTGCACCGACAATCCCACGGCGCCGACGACCAAGGGTAACGCTTTGATTCTCTGATAAACGCGGAAGCGAGATGGTCAGAACCGTTTCGAAGATTCACCCCAGGGGAGTGGTCCGCGGATGCTGAGAAAAGCGCAGCCCGCGCGCCTGCTCGCGCTAGAGCATCGCGCCCCAAACCCTCGTTTGGCGCTGCTCGAACGCGGTGAGACGGCGATAGGAAGAGCCGACGGCAGCGCGGTCAAAATCACGGCCGGAGATGTCGCGCCGCGACAAGCACTCATTAGCTATAAGCGCGGACATTACTATATACGCGATCTCAGTTCACCCAACGGCACTTTTCTCAATGATCGCCGTGTTCGCCGCCGCCGTGTTCTCTCGCATGATGACCGCTTGCGCTTCGGCGCCGCGACCGCATATCGATTCATCGATCCTGATGCCGTCCTGCGCCGGCGGCATCGGCGAGTTCTGCAGGCCTCGATAGTACTTCTAGTCATCGTTGCCGGTGGGCTTGCTCATAGCGAGCGATGGGACGGCGATGCGCTGTCGTCGGCTACCGCGACGAGGCTTTTCGCATCGGCGCGGTCCTACGCGAGCTCGATCGTCGCGGATGTTTCGTCGCCTGCGCAGGGCGTGGCAGCGGCTGAGCCTTCTCCGGCCGGCACGATGAGTCCGAATCAAGCAACCCCGGCACATGTCTCGTCTGGAAAAACAGCTGATCGAATCGTGACCAAGGCGCGAGCAGATGCGCCCGATCCGTCGGCATCATCGAGTCCAACGTCGCCGGTTTGGCTCTCGCGGCTCAATCATTTCCGTGCGATTTCTCAGCTTGGAATGTTGCACGAGGATCCAGCGATAAGTGCCGCCGCTCGGGCGCATTCGCACTATCTCCTCGCCAACTATGCCGACAAGATTAGCGGCGGAGAGCCGCTCGGCGACGCCGGGCACGAAGAGAGTCCCGGCAAGACCGGATACTCGGTCGCAGGCGCTGCGATCGCGCCGAACGCGCAAATCGCGTGGGGATGCGGCCCTTACGACACCAGCGGTCAGATCGATCAGTGGATCGCGGGACCGTTCCATCGGCTTCCGATGCTGGATCCGTTTCTGATCCAGGTCGGTTTCGGCGAAGCCGCGGACAATGGATGCTGGGTTGCCGCGCTGCGTCTGGCCGCGCCGGACGAGCATCCGGCGCCGTATGCCAGGGCGATTGAATTTCCGCCCGACGGTGTACCCGTCCCGATCAACTGGTCGGGGGTTGAGTTTCCGAATCCAATCACGAGTTGCCCCGGCTACGAAATGCCAGTTGGTCTCCCGATAACGCTTCAACTCGGACGGCTCTACGATGCGCAGTTGACGGCGCATTCTCTGACCGTGGACGGCGCCGTGATAGAGAGTTGCGCGTTCGATGCGCGCGCGTACCAGAACCCCGACGCCGCCGCGCAGGAATATGGCCGATGGGCGCTGCGCAGCTCGGGCGCGGTGGTGGTGATACCGCGCGCGCCGCTCGATCCGGGCAAGCGCTATTCGGTTTCAATCACCGCGCATGGACAGACCTACGCGTGGACGGTTCGCGTGGGAAACTGACGCGCGGGCCTATTTCACCCATCCCTTATCGTACGGCGCAGCCAGCGTGCCGATTGCGCGCAGATGCTTGATCTTCCACTGCCCGTTGACTTTAACGTAGTCGTCCTCGTAGCGCGCTCCGAGCCACATCGCGCGGTTGCCCTTGCGCATCGTGAACGGCCCAAGGAAATACCAGCGGCCGGTCGCGCGATCGCCGTCAACTTCGATGATCGGATTCATCACGTTGTGCTGCGAGAAACTGATTCGTTCGCGAAAGCCCTCGAACAGCTTGCGAATCGCGGCATGCCCCTGGTTGACGCCGACGCCCGCGCCTTCCCAGATTCCATCCTCAGTGAATAAGGTGATGATCTGGTCGGGATTGTGATCGTTATCGCATACCGCGCAGTAACGCGCTTTGAGTTTCTTGATCGCCTCGATATCTTCGAGCGTCGTGATCCGCTTGGCGAGCTCTTCAATATCCATTTCGACCCAACCTCCCGGCGAGATGTCTCCAAGCATTAGATTGCGCAACCGCCGTGCGTCAACCGCGAGAATGAAACGCGGATGACGGCGCGCGCGCGAACTTTCGACGCGATCATCATCGGCGCAGGCGCAGCCGGGATGATGTGCGCGATTACGGCCGGCCAGCGCGGCAAGAAAGTTCTGCTGCTCGACCGCGCCGAGCGGGTGGGCGCGAAAATTTTGATCTCCGGCGGCGGACGCTGCAATTTCACCAATCTGGATATCACACCAGAGCGGTTCCTGTCCGGTAATCCGCATTTCTGCAAATCGGCGCTCAGCCGCTACACCCAACACGATTTTATCGCGATGGTTGAGCAGCATCGGATCGCCTATCACGAAAAGACGCTCGGCCAACTATTCTGCGACGGATCCGCGCGAGAGATCGTCGCGATGCTGCTGGCGGAGTGCGCGGCTGTCGGCGTCGAGATCCGCACGGGATGCCGCGTTACGGAAGTTGCGCGGAGCAGCCAATTCAACCTCGCAACTGGCCTGGGTGTATTCGCGGCGCCGGTCCTTGTGCTCGCTTGCGGAGGTCTGTCGATCCCGAAAATGGGCGCGACCGGCCTTGCCTACGATATCGCGCGCCGCTTCGGCCTCGCGATCGTCAAACCGCGCCCGGGTCTCGTGCCGGTGCGGATGGAGGGCGAGGCGCTCAAGCAGAGTCGCGCGCTCGCAGGAGTATCGGTTGATGCGATGGTCTCGTGCCGAGGCGCCGCGATTTCGCGAGAATATCCTGTTCACTCATCGCGGCCTCTCCGGTCCCGCGATCCTGCAGATCTCGTCCTACTGGCATCCGGGTGATTCACTCGAAATTGATTTGATGCCCGAGCATGACGCCGAGCGCCTCCTGCTCGACCGCAAGCGAACGCGGCCGAGAGCGGAGCTCAAGACGATCCTTGCAGAAGTCCTGCCGAACCGTCTGGCTGAGACGATCGCGGAGGCCGGTTCGCATGCAGGAGCAATCGCGAATCTTCCGGACCGCCGAATCATCGAAATAGCCGAGCGACTCAAGCGATGGCGGGTGCGGCCGAGCGAGACCGAAGGATGGGAAAAAGCCGAGGTCACGGTCGGCGGCATCGACACCGCTGGATTGTCGTCCAGAACGATGGAGGCGCGCGAGGTGCCGGGTCTCTACTGTATCGGCGAGGCGGTCGATGTCACCGGATGGCTCGGCGGATACAATTTCCAGTGGGCGTGGTCGAGTGGATGGTGCGCCGGCCAGGCGATATAGCGCAACTCGATCGCGAGGAGCGACGCGGATCGAAGCGTGGCAAGATCAGTACCGGGAATGATAACTATCATGCTCGGAGGAATGGCCGTGAGCGCCAGTTTGACTGTCAGTCGGGATACGATCGAGAAGTTCCGCCGCGACGGATTCGTCGTCGTTCCAAACCTGCTGTCAGAAGAGGAACTTGAACGATTCGGCGCCGCCGTCGACCGCGCGGTGCGCGGCCGCGGCAGCAACGATCATAGGACGCTCGCCGAGAAGTCGGCTTACGAACAGTCGTTCACCCAATGCATCAATCTCTGGGAAGACAATCCAGACGTGCTGCCGCTGACGTTTCATCGCAAGATATCCGAGGTGGCCGCCACGCTGATTGGCGTTCCTGCTTTGCGCCTGTGGCATGATCAGGCCCTCTACAAGGAATCCGGCGGTCGCTACACCGAGCCGCATCAGGATCAGCCCTACTGGCCGATGGAGGAGCGCGACACTCTGACCGCATGGATTCCGTTTGACGGCTCGACCCACGAAACCGGATGCATGGGTTACGTGCCGGGCTCGCATCTGGTTGGCCTGCGCAAGTTTGTCAACATTTTTTCCGCCGACGAGAACGTGAAGATTCTCGAGGATCCCAAAATCGGCGGCGTGCCGCCGGTGTACGTGGAAGTTCCGCGCGGCGCGGTTGCCTTTCATCACGGATTGACGGTCCACATGGCGAAGCCAAACCGGAGCGGCCGCACGCGCCGAGTGCATACCATGATCTATTTCCGCGACGGCGCGACGCGCAGCAAATCGTATGTTCATCCGAGCGTCGATCGTCCCGGAATTAAAGTCGGCGAGCCGATCGCGAGCGACTTGACTCCGATCGTATGGCCGCGCGCCGAGGGCGATTGGCCGGTCCCACCGCGGTTTCCACTCACGGAAGTTCTCGCGCGGCTCAACATTCATGGCGCTCTGCCCGATATCAAATAGCAATCAGACAGGAACTGAATAGCAATATGGATCTTCAGCTCAAGGGAAAATCGGCGCTGATATTTGGCGGCAGCAAGGGAATCGGACGCGGATGCGCCGACGCGCTGGCGGCAGAGGGAGTCGCAGTCGCGCTGGTTGCCAGAACCCAGGAACCGCTTGATCGCTCGGTTTCCGAAATCAATTCGCATGGAGGACGCGCGATCGGAATCGCGGCGGACCTGGCCGATTGGGCAAGCATCGAGCGCGCGGTGAAGACCGCACGCGAGAAGCTCGGCGCAATCGACATCTTGCTGAACAACTCCGGCGGTCCTCCGCCTTCCGGCGTGGTGGGCGTCGCGCCGGAAGTCTGGGAGAGCCAGTTCCACGCGATGGTGCTGGCGATCTTCCGAATCACCGATCTGGTTGTCCCGGAAATGCGCGCGCGCAAATGGGGCCGGATTCTTAACATCGCATCGTACAGCGTCATCGAGCCGATTGCCGCTATTGGCGTTTCCAATACACTGCGCAGCGCGATTGTCGGATGGGCCAAGACGCTTGCGGGAGAGACCGCGCGCGACGGGATCACGGTGAACACGCTCCTGCCCGGCGTGATCGCCACCGACCGCGCGATTTCGCTCGGCCGTGCCGCGGCGGAGCGTCAGAAAATCCCGGTCGAGGAGGCCGCACGCCGCACCGCGCAGATGATCCCGGTCGGCCGGATGGGAACGCCCCAGGAATTTGGCGCAGTGGCCGCCTTCCTCGCGAGTCCGCTGGCCGCCTACGTGACAGGATCGCTAATCAGAATCGACGGCGGTCTCGTGCGATCGGTGTGATTAAATCGAGCAGAAGGCAAATGAGGTATCGATGATGAGCGCATCTGAGAACAAAGAAATAATCCGTAAGATGTTCGCCGAGCTGGCCAAAGGGAATGCGGCGGCATTCATGTCCGCAATGGCCGACGATATCAAGTTCACGATTATCGGCACCACCAAATATTCCGGCATCTTCAAAGGCAAGCAGGAATTGGCCGGAAAGCTGCTCGGACCGCTCGGCGCGGAGCTCGAAGGCGGACTGGTTATAACGCCGGAGAACCTGATCGCCGACGGCGATTTCGTAGCGATGCAGGCGCGCGGAAAGTCGCTCGCGAAGAATGGAAAACGCTACGACAATACCTATTGCCAGATCTTCCGAATCTCAGACGGCAAGATTCGCGAAATCACGGAATATCTCGATACAGAGCTGGTGACCGAGGCGTTCGGCAAATAAGACGCGCGTTATAGGATCGAAGCGCGCGCGATTCCGTGGGGGGGACGAACTCATGGCCTATGATATCCATCCGCGGTCGTTCGGAGAGATTTTGGACCTTGGGTTCCGGGTCGTACGCGACAACATAGTTCTTCTGGCCGGAATCGCCGCTGTTGTCTTCATCCCTTTGGCCGTTCTGCAGATGATCAGCAGCTCGGCCGCGTTCAGCCTGATCGGGCTCATCTTCTTGTTGATTGTTGCGCCGTTCATGCAGGCTGCTCTCACGGTTGCTATTGCCAATGTGTATCTCGGAAGGCCGACTACGATCGATGGCGCATATAGATCGGTCAGGCCGATAATCGTTCCTTATCTCGGCACCTTCCTGCTGATCTATCTGCTGATCGTTGTGGGGTTCGTGTGTCTGCTCATCCCCGGATTCTATGTCATGGTCTGCTGGTCACTGGCCGCACAGGTGATGATTATCGAGCGGCGCTTCGGGGTGGAAACCATGAAGAGAAGCCGCGCGCTGGTGCGCGGCGCATGGTGGGCGACGCTGGGAATCGCGCTGGCGGCGGGCGTGATTTCCGAAGTGCCGACGCTGGCGCTGTCGGCGTTGTGGACATTTATTCCATTTTTCAGTCCGCTTCTGACCGGGGCCACTCGATCGGTTACCGCGACCTACGCTTCGGCCGTGATCGTGATCTACTATTTCGATCGGCGCTGCAGGATCGAAGACTTCGATCTGCGACTTCTTGCCGAGCAGATTCGCTCCGAGGGCCAACCGGGTCCGGTGCCCTCGGCCGGAGTTTCGACCGTTGCCTGATCTCTCCGATCCAGCGGTTTTGAAACTGACCCACCAGATTCTGGCGCGTCCGGAATTCGTCGACGCGACCAGTCCGAAATGGATGACAGATTGGGAGCAAAGGATCGCGCAATGGATCGCGAGACTCGAGATTCTGCGCGACGGGAACCCGATTCTATATTGGACGATTTTCGGTTGCGTGTTTGCGATCGCGATCGTGCTATTCGCGCACATCATTTGGACGATCTGGATTGCGACGCACACGCTGGCGCCGCCTGAGAGCCGGATCACGCGAGCCGCTGCGCCCGATCTTGCCGCCGACGCTGCCCGCCTGGCCGCGGATGGATATTACCTCGAAGCGGCGCATCGCTTGATGCTCGCGAGTTTTCGCACGCTCGGAGAGCGCGAGGTGATCGAGCTCAGGCCCGATCGATCGAACCGCTGGATTCGCGCCGCGCTGCACAAATCGGCGCTCGGCGCGGAGCTTGCCGCCGACCTCGATCGCCTGGTCGAACGCACCGAGCGGCGATGGTTCAGCGATCGCGAAAACGATCCGGCGATTTATGCGCAGTGGCGCACGGCCTTCGAGCGGCTGTCGTCGGCGGCGAGGTGACCGTGTCACGCGCCGGAATTGTCGCTTCAGTCATCCTGCTCGCGCTGCTGCTCGCTGTAGATTTGTGGCTTGCACCGAACCTCGCGTTGGATCGATCGCCGACCAGCTTTGGAGTTGCGAGCGCCGGATATAAGGCCGCCTTCGAACTTCTTTCGGAGCTGGGTTTTGCGCCGGACCGCTCGTATGAGCCTCCGGCCGCGAGTACCGATCGTGAGCTATCGAAGCGCGCCCGATGGTTCGTCTCGCCGGGGTTTCTGGCGCCGGACAAAACCGCGGCCGTCGCCGAGGCGAGCGATGTGTTGCGCTGGATCCGCGATGGAGGCACCGCGGTGGTTTTCGGGGCGCCGGACAGCGACTGGATTCGTCTTGGCTTGAACCGCGGGACCTCGGCGGGCGGCGCCGAGAGCGTCATTTCCGGCGCGATCGCCCGCGGCGCGCGCAAGCTGCCGATCGCGGATCTACTGCGCTTCAAACCTGCCGCGAAGTCCGGCGATGACCACGCGCGCGTGCTGCTGAGTGCCAACGGCGCGCCATTCGCACTCGAGCTGAAACTTGGTTCCGGCCGGCTGATCGCGATCGCCGACAATGTTTTCTTGCGCAACGCCGATCTTGGGATGGGCGATGCCGGCGCGATCGTAGTGGACCTTGCAGTTGCTTTCGGGCCGCCGAGTTTTGACGAATGGTCACACGGGTTCGCGCCGCCCGGATCTATAGTTACGATGCTGCTCGGCTCGCGCGCGCTGCTTCCCCTGTTCATCGCGCTCGTGGCCGCGATAGCATGGATACTCGAGCAGCACTCGTGGCCCCGGCGCGAGCTCGACGAAGGCGGCGCTCAGGCGGCGCCTTCGGTCGCGTCGTTTATCGATTCCCTTGGCGTGCTTTACTCACGGGCGGGCGATCCGGTAGCGGCTCTGCGCGCGTATCGATCGGGATTTATCCGACGGATGCGCCGGCAGATTTTCCCCGGCGCGGAGCTTAGCGAGCAGGCGGTGCTCGAGCGTCTGGCGCGCGACCGCGCGTTGCCTGCCGAAACCCGGCGATGGTTAATCGACGGAGCCGCGCCCGCAAACCAGGCGGAATTGGTTTCCGCGGTCCGCGCAATCGAGTCCTATCGGAGAGCCGGCGCATGAGCGACGCGGAAAATTCAAACGACGCCGGATGGGTCGCGGCGAAATTCGCAGCGCTGCGCTCCGCGATCGCGACAGTCATAATCGGCCAGGATGAAGCCGTCCGGCTGTCATTCGTGACTCTTTTGTGCTCGGGCCACAGCCTCTACGAAGGGGTTCCTGGCGTCGCGAAGACTTTGCTGGTGCGCACGCTCGCGGCAAGTCTGGGAGTGCGTTTTGGCCGCATCCAATGCACCCCGGACCTGATGCCGAGCGACATTATCGGCACGCCGATTCTGCAAATCGATCGAGCCGATTTTCGTTTTCGTCCGGGACCGCTGTTCACCGACCTGTTGCTCGTCGATGAGATCAATCGCGCGCCCGCCAAGACCCAGGCCGCGATGCTCGAAGCGATGCAGGAGCGCGCGGCGACGGTCGATGGCGCCAGCCATCCGCTCGGCGAATGGTTCACCGTGCTTGCCACCCAGAATCCGATCGAGCAGGAGGGTACTTATCCGCTGCCCGAGGCGGAGCTCGATCGATTCCTGTTCAAGATCCGGATGGACTATCCGGACGCCGATGAAGAGTTTCGCATCCTGAGTACCCATCACGCGCAGCTGTCGCCGCTCGCGGGCGCTAGCGTGATACTCACGCCGCCAGACGTATCCCGCGCGCGTGCCATCGCCGATGCGGTTTTGGCGCGCGAGGAGATTTTGCGCTACGCCGTGGCCCTCGTCCGTGCGACCCGTGAGCATCCTGCGATCGCCGTCGGCGCTTCGCCCCGCGCCGCGCTGTGGATGCTGCGCGCGGCCAAAGCGATCGCGACTCTCGAAGGACGCGGATTCGTGCTGCCCGAAGACGTGCAGGCCGTCATCCATCCGACGCTGCGGCATCGTATCGTGCTCGAAGCGGGCGCCGAGGTCGAAGGCATGAATCCCGACGACGCCGTCGATGAAGTGGTGCGGAGCGTGCCGGTGCCGCACTGATGGATGCGACGCCTGAGCTTCTAATCGAGGCCGCAATCGCGACTCGCGCCGCGCCGCGAGTAGTAAAGCTGGCCGCGCTCGCGGCGCTGATCGCTCTGGCTGCGGTGCCGTTTCCGATCCTGCTCGGTCCCGCAATAGTAATCTTTGGCGCGCTCGCTGCGCTGACCATCGTCGACTGGATGACGAGTCGCCGCGATCCCGCGCCGAGCCTGGTGCGCGTTCTGCCAGAGCGGATGGTCAAAGGTCGGGGCGTATCGATCCTGTACCGAATCTCGCGGGTCGGCGCGTCCGCGACGGTCTCGATCCTCGACGAATTGCCGGCCGATCTCGGCGGTGACCTGATGATCGAGCCACTGGCGGTCGCCGACGGTGAGAGTATCGAGGTTTCACGCGAAATCGTCCCGCGCCGGCGCGGTATCCGCGCGCTTGGTCCGGTCTATCTGCTGTGGAGCTCGAGGATGGGACTCCTGCGGTTTCGGCTCCGGATCGCGCAAGCCAGTACAGTCGCGATTTTGCCGCCCTCGACTGCGGTGCCGAATCGCGGAGCGCTAAGCCAGCGCTCGCTGCGCGACGAGTTGGGTCTGCGGCCCCGGCGCGCACGCGGAGAAGGCAGCGAATTCGAATCGATGCGCGAATATACGGACGGCGACGATCCGCGTCACGTCGATTGGCACGCAACCGCGCGCCGTAGCCGGCTGATCGTCCGTCAATATCAGACCGAACGCCGCCATACCGTAATTATCGCAGTCGATACCGGGCGCCTGATGGCGGCGCGCGTGGACGACAGCTCGAAGCTCGACCACGCGCTCGACTGCGCGGTGGCGCTCGCGCGCGCCTCGAACGAGTTTGGAGATCGAGTCGGCCTGCTCGCGTTCGATCGCGAGCTGCGCCTGATGGTCCGGCCGAAGTCGGGACGCGGCGCGACGGCCGGAATTGCCGCGGCGACCCTCAAGCTCGAGGCGGCGCCGTTTGAGCCGAACTATCGCGTGCTCGCGGAAAATCTGGCGCGCTTCCAGAAAAAGCGCGCGCTGGTGGTGGTGCTGACGGATTTCGTCGAAGGCAGCGCCTCGCGCGAGCTCGAAGCGTACCTTTCTGTCGTCGCGCGGCGCCACGTGGTGCTGCTGGTGGCGCTGCGCGATCGATTGCTCGCCGAAGTCGACCGCCGCGATCCCGAGATCACGCGTGCGCGGCTCTACCGCAAGCTGGCGCTGCAGGATCTGGTGGACGAACGAGAAGCCGTTATCGGCCGAATCGCGCGGTTCGGCGCTCAGACGCTCGACCTCGACCCGGCGCGCATTAATGCGCCGGTCTTGAATCGCTACCTGGCGGTGCGCCAGGCGGGCCTCCTCTGACCAGCCACTCGAGATCGATTCCGGGCCGCCTCCATTTTAGCCGCAACACGTAAGCGACGTACGCCACGATCGCACCGAGCGCCGCGGCCGCGCAGGCATAGCGCACGCCGGTCGAGAGATTCGACTGGCGCAGAAAGCTTTCGATTGCCGCCGCGAGTATCAGCAGCGGAATCGCCGCCGCGAGCATCTGCAGTGCAGGGCGCGCGGCCTCGCGCAGCGCCGCGCCGGTGCCGGCCCGTCCGGGAGCGACGACCGCTTTCGCGATCACCAAACCTCCGGAAGCGCACAGGATCGTCGCCAACAACTCGGGTATCGCATGCGGCAGGAGCCACGCCCAGAATAACAATCGGGTATCGCTGTGCGAGAAGATCGAGGCGAACGCGCCCAGCGTCAAGCCGTTGTAGAAGACTAGGAGAAGCGTCGGGACTCCCGCTAGAATGCCGGTCGCGAACGCCATTATCCCGACCTCGGTATTGTGGACAAACAACCCCGCCGAAAAAATCGATTTGAGTCCGAGCGTCAGGCTCTGATGACCAAGAAATTGCATCCGTACCGCGTGCGAGCTGGCAAGCTGCTGAAGCTCGTCGGCGGGATACATCCAGCCGGGGATGCATACGTAGAGTGCGGCGGGATTGCGCGCGACCATCGCCGCGCCGACGATTGCGCCGGCGACAAGAAGGGTGGCCGTCAGCATTTGCAGCCGCGCGGTCGCGGCCAGAGTCGCCGGAAAATCGGTGACAAAGAATCTTGCCGGCCCGCGCGGATGCGGCGGCGAAGTCTGCAAGTGCGTGAACGCGCGAACGCACAGCGCGTTCAGGTAGCGGACCGCCTCTGGATCGGCGTCGCGCGATCGCAGGATCGCGAGGCGCGCCGAGCTCAGCCGGTACAGATGTGCGAGCTCGCGAATTTCGTCGAAGGACGCGCGCTTGCCCGGACGCTCGATGCTGTCGAGGATCGCTTCCATCCGGTCCCGCGCTTGGCGGTCGCGCGCGGTGTTCACGGACGCCTCCGATGACTACCAGTCCCGAAGCGTCGGATACTCCCGTTCATGGACTGTTCTCGCCCGAGGGAGTGCGTCTGGATTTGCCGATTGCGGGACCGGGACTCAGAATTCTCGCCTATGCAATCGATCTCGGTCTGATACTTTTTTTGCTCGCCGCGTTGCTGATTGCGTTGATCGTAATTCTGCCCGCGGGAAACCTTATCGACCATTTTTTTCACACTTTCTTTCATCAGGTCACGCGTGCGGCGCGCGAGGCCGCGCGCAACGCCAACGCGGCGCGGCCGAGCCCCGCGTCCTTTGGACTGGTCGAAGGACTGATCATTGCGGTCTTTCTGCTCGCCCATTTCGCAGTCGAGTTCGGATATTTCATCGTTTGGGAGATGCTGGCAAACGGCCGCTCGCTCGGGAAATACATTATCGGCCTGCGCGTCGTCCGGCGCGACGGGATGCCGATCGATTTGCGCGCCTCGATCGTGCGCAACCTGATGCGGATCGTGGACATGCTGCCCGAGTATTACGTGGTCGGGCTGATTTCGATGGTGTTGTCGCCGAGCGGTGAGCGGCTGGGCGATCATGTCGCCGGGACTATCGTGATTCGCTTGGACCGTCCGCAGGAGGCGCCCGAAATCGCGCTGCGTGACGGTGTGCCCGGACCGGCACTGACCCGGCAGCAAATCGCGCGAATCGGGCCGCGCGAGCTCCAGCTCATCCGCGCGACCATCCGCCGCGCCCATTCTCTGCCCGAGGAGCGCAGCGCCGCGATTCTCGCCGAGGTTGCCGAGACGATGCGCGCGCGACTGGATCTCGCCGAGGTTCCATCGGACGATCGGATTGGATTCTTACGCGATCTGCTGGCCGCAGCGGAGCGCTACTCGCGCGGCGATTTATCCTGAGCGTCGCCTATGGCGAGGCGCCTTTGCTCGCGTTGATCTTCGTGAGCAGCACGTGATTGCGCTGGACCTCGGCGTCGATCGCCGCGACCTGCTGCGCGTCCATCGGATGCAGCGTGCCGTGGTAGTTCACTTGTGTGAACCCGTCGCCCTGCCAGTACGCATATCCTTTGACCTCGACGTCGAGCGACTTTTCACTGGTTAGCTTGAGGGTGGCGACTTCAACCTCGCGGCACTGTGGCTTGCACGTGCTGCAGAGCGAATCGAGCTGAAAGCGGACCTGCGACGGATCGAGCAGCTTGACGCTCGACTTGACCACCGGCCACGCGGCGTCGCCGTAAACCTCGGTGCGCAGATAAATCGTGCCGTTCATCACGCCGAAATAGTAGCTCGCCGGCATCACGGGTTCTCCGACCAGTTTGGTCTGCGATGGATCGACGCTTACATGTCCGCCCCAGGTCCCGACGAAGTTCTGGTTCGCTTCCGGCAGCAGGAAGGTAGGCGCGGACGAGTCTCCGGTATGCAGCACATGAGCCTTAATCGAAGGCATCGCCTCGGTCATCTGCGGCGCGGATGACGATGTTCCGCGTGTGCATGCAGCGGCGAATAGAAAGGTGACGGCGATCGCGGTGGCGAGCAGGTGTTTGGCGTTCATCGCGAAGGTTCTCCGGCGCCGCGGGCTGACGACGGCCGCGGGGGCATATGCGACCCCGCGGCCGCAGCATCGGCAGCTATTGCCGGGCGCTCGGTCTGCGGCGGCGGGTGACACGCTCGGGCGGGGCAGCCGGTGCTCCGTCCTGATCGCCTGGCTCGAGGGTCCTCGGCTCGGACTGATACGCGTCGAACAGCGCGGGCACTGAAATCGAATTCGAACCGCGCGTCATTCGCGAGCGCGTCGAGCCCTCGAGTGCCTGCTGGCAATCGACGCACCGTGCAGCCATCGGCACCGCCCGCAAGCGCTCGAACGATATTTCATCTCCACATTCCGAGCAAATTCCGAATTCGCCTTGCTCGAGCCGCGCCAGAGCGCTCATTGCGTCGCGCAGGCGGGACTCGGCGAGATCGATCAGGCTGATATGCAGGTCGAGGTCTTCCTGGCTGCGCGCATTATCCAAATCGTCGGGCAACGCAAGCGTGTCGTGACGCGTCTCAGTGCGCGCCAACTCGTCGAGCCGCGCAAGCTCCTGATCGCGCATTTGAATCAGCATCGCTTGCAGCGCGTCGCGCCGCGATATTCGCGAGACATTACGGCCCGCAGCCTCGTGGCGCGTTCCGGAGCTGAAAACCTCGGAAGAGGCTTTTGATTGTTTGTGCATCGTCATAGTCCTTCGACTCGATCGGTTCGAGTCAGACATCCAACAGGCGGTGGAAGCAGTAACCGGCCGGCCGGGCGTCACAAGGACGCAGAGCAGACCCCGATGGAACGGAAATTAAGAGAGAATTAGTGACCGGGATCTGAGGACGCGGGAGGCAACTTGCGTAAATACAGCCGCGATTGCTCCTGCCAAAGCGACGGGCTCAGTCCCGCACGCCCGCCGCCAAGAGCGGATCGAATCGGCGTCGAATTGAAGCTGATTTTCTGAAAGCCCGTCGCGCCCGGGGCAGCTCCCGGACCGCCGGTAGTTCCAACTTCCTTTACCGTATGCCTGTAGCTGCACCAGTGCGAAGTGACGGCCGCCGGATACCGCTTGAGCGCGATCGAACCCAATGGCTGCAGAAGCTGAACAAACGTCAGCACTGCGAAGCTCGAGGCGATAAGCAGCGCGGTATTCTGCCAGCGTTTGGTTCGGTAAAGGCTCATCCGATCCGATTAGACGCAGGAGGTGGTGAATTGTTTCAACCACGCCAGGCCGGATACGCCGGCGCGTCGCGACAGTTCGCGCCTCCTCTTGTTATCTAACGATAGAGGAGGAGACGAGGCCCGACCCGGTCAGTGCGCTGCCAGCGGTCCGCGCAACAACCGTCCGGGGAGGGCCCCGGTGGGTTCGTTATTGCGCAGCACGACCTCGCCATTGACGACGGTCGCGAGCATCCCGGCGGCCTTTTGCTTGAGGCGCCGGGCCCCGGCCGGAAGGTCGTGGTCCAGCTCCGGCATCATCGGGGTGACCGTGTCGGGGTTGAACACGATCACGTCTGCCGCCCATCCCTCGCGCAGCAATCCGCGTCCCGGAAGACCCCAATACGAGGCCGGGACAAAGGTCAGCATCCTGATCGCTTCCTCTAGCGTCAGGGCCTGCTTCTCGCGCACCCAGTAGCTCAGCACATGGCTCTGCAACGACGAGTCCATGATTTGCGAGACATGCGCGCCCGAGTCCGAGAACGTAACCACGGATCGCGGATGCCGCATCATCTCGAGCACGTCGGATTGGTTTTCGTTCGCCAGCGGCTGCAGGAAGAACTGTCTCAGATGCTTTTCCAGCGCCAAGTCGATGATCACGTCAACCGGGTCCTTGCCCGACGCGCGCGCGATTTCCGCGACCGAGCGATGCGGCGGATTCGGCTTGTCCATCACGAACATCCAGTCGAAATTCGCCCGGCGCGGCTCGGCGCCGACAGCGCGACCGCCGCTCGATTCGTTGACCGCCTTAACCAGCTGCTGCCGAATTTCAGGATTGCGCAGCGCCGCCTCCTGCTCCGCGAGCGGCAGCTTGCGAATGTCGCTCCAAACCGGCATCCGATCAAACGGCATCGCGGTCTCAAACGACAGCACGACGTTCAGCGAGCGGCTATGCACCTGGATAAACATCCGGCCGCCGGCTTTCGCGGTTTCCTCAGCGGTCGCGAAATAGGGCCGCCAGAAATCCGGCGCGTTCCGACTACTGAACATCCCAAATGTGACGGGAACGCCGGTATCGACCGCGAGCGACTTGATTCGGCCGAGGTAATCGTTGACCCGCTCGGGATCGAAGCCGGTGTTCTCGCCGGCGATTTCGAAAATCCCCGCGTGCTCTTCGCCCATCACGCCGACCAACTGCCTGACCTCGTCCCAGGTAGCGATTCGGCTCGCGACCGGATGGCCGTCGGGGGTCTGATGGTTGCGCGTGCGCGAAGTTGTGAAGCCCATCGCGCCGGCGCGAATTGCGGAGCGGACCTCGCGCTTCATCGCGTCAATATCTTCGGCGTTGGCCTCGCGCGAGAACGCGCGCTCGCCCATCACGTAGGTGCGCAACGCGGAATGGCCGATATAGGCGGCGTAGTTGATTCCCTTGGGCGTGCGATCAACCGCGTCGAGGTACTCGGGAAAGCTCTCCCAGGTCCACTTGATTCCTGCCTCCATCGCTTCGGGTGCGATATCCTCCGCGCGCTCGAGGTTGCGCATGACGAGCTGCTTTTCTTTCTCGCCGCATGGCGCCAGCGAGAAGCCGCAGTTGCCCATCACGACCGAGGTGACGCCATGCCAGCACGAGCACGTGCCCATCGGATCCCAGAACACCTGCGCGTCCATATGCGTGTGCCCGTCGATTATTCCGGGCGTGACCACGTGGCCCTCAGCGTCAATCTCCTGCCGGGCGCGTTCGCGGATTCTTCCGATCCCGGCGATACGCCCGCCGCTGATCGCCACGTCGGCGCGATACCGTGCCATCCCGGAGCCGTCGATTACGGTGCCGTTGCGAATAATCAGATCGTGCATGATGCCTCCGTGGGCCGTCGGGCCTCGAGACGAATCGATCCGCCGGACCATCCGGCGCCGGGAACGTGCTTCTAATCTTATTCCACGAATCACGATTCCGCGACAACCCTGAATCGGAGACGCGTCCTCGCTGAAATCAAGATTTCGTCAAGAACATGTTTATAATAATTGTGGATCGCGGGCCGTCATCCTGAGCGGAGGTTGCCGCAGTGAAGGATCTACGCGAAGCGATTAGTGCGGAAAACCCAAGCTGGTTGCACTAATCGCTTCGCGGAGATCCTTCGCCTGCGGCTCAGGATGACAGCCGTTGGACGTTTGTGAGAACATCGACAGATTCTTGAGGCGAAAGAATATGGCCCACTTGCGCATTCATGAAGTGAAAGCTTTAGAAGGCCTCAAGCTACGACTGACGCTTACCGATGGATCTGCGATTGAACGCGACGTGACAAAGCTTCTCATTGGACCAGTGTTCGATCTCATCCGAAAAGATCCAGCCGCCTTTGCAAAAGCACGGATCGAAGGTGGGACCGTGGTATGGCCGAACGGTGCTGACCTCTGCCCGGATGTCCTGATCTGGGGCGGCGCGCCTCCTGAAGACGGCCAACAGCCAGCACATCCGCCGCAGGCGTGACGTGGGGCAGTTATTGCCCCGCAATGGCGCCCTGGGGCCAGACACGATCTGCATTGAAAAGGATGCTAAGCTTGAGCTATTAGCCGATCAGAGCAAACGAAGTTCGTCTGAGCCTTGGTCTTTAGAAAGCGTCTTTAGACGCGTCGAGGAACCATTCATGCAAAAGCCGATTATCTCCGCCGATTCGCATATCACCGAGCCCGCCGGGACTTACATCGACCGGATCGACTCCAAGTACAAAGACTCGGCGCCGCACATGGTTCGCGACGACAAGCTGGGCGATGTGTTTATCGTCAAGGACTTTCCGCGTCCGGTGAATATCGGGCTTGCCGCCGCGGCCGGCCGCAATGCCGAGGACCTCAAGATCGGTGGCTGCAAGTTCGAAGAGATGCATCGCGGCGGATGGGATCCCAACGCGCGGATGGCCGACCAGGATCGCGACGGCGTCGCCGCCGAGGTGATTTATCCGACAATCGGCATGGTGCTCTGTAATCATCGCGACTTCGACTACAAGAAAGCCTGCTTCGATGCTTACAACCTGTGGATCGGAGAATATTGCGACGCGCATCCCGCCCGCCTCATCGGAGTAGGGCAGACTGCGATGCGCTCAGTCGAGGAAGGAATCGAAGACCTGCGCAAGATGAAAGCACTCGGACTGCGCGGCGTGATGATGCCCGGGAATCCCAAGCTCGAAGATTACGACAGCCCAATCTACGCGCCCTTTTACGAAGCCGCGATCGACCTCGAGATGCCGCTGAGCTTCCATATCCTGACCAGCAACCAGGACAACTTCCGCACGCGCGGCCCGAAGCTCAACAGCTTCCTGTCGATCATCCGCGGATGCCAGGACATCATGGGCACGTTCATCCTGGGCGGCGTTTTCGAGCGCCATCCGAAGCTCAAGGTGGTGTGCGTCGAGGCGGACGCCGGATGGGTTCCGCACTACATGTACCGGATGGATCACGCGTACGATCGGCATCGCTACTGGCTGCCCGCCGGAACGCTATCGAAGATGCCGAGTGAGTATTTCCGCGAGAATATCTACACGACCTTCCAGGACGACTGGGTCGCGTTCCAGATGAAGGACATGTGCAATATCCGCCGCCTGATGTGGGCCAACGATTTCCCGCATAGCGACTCGACCTGGCCGTGGTCGCAGGAGATCCTGCAAAAGCACACCGCGAACATGAACGAGCAGGAGAAGAACTACGTCCTCCACGACAACGTTGCGGAGCTATATCATCTGAGCATCTAGCGCGCTCCGACGTGCGGCTCCTGCTCATACCCTCTCCCTCCGGGAGAGGGTGGCGTGGCGCGAGCATTGCTTTTTTTCGCAATCACCGTGACGCGTGGGTGAGGGCGGCCTTTCTGGTCCCTCGCCCTGAAAGGGAGAGGTTAGGTGAGGGACCGATCTGCGCGCGGCATGGTTTGCCGCGCGCCTTAAATTCTGCCAGGAGCTTTCTCTTTAATGCGCGCGGCGCTGGCGCGCCGCGCTGAATTCGGTCCCTCACCTGGCCTCTCCCAAACTGGGCGAGGGATCAGACAGTAGGGCGAGGGATAAAAAAGGGCGGCCCTTCTGCGGCCGCCCTTTTTTGCGCTGAATCGCGGTGTGCTCTCTAATAATAATCGACCGGGTCGATTTGGCGCTTGGCGCCGTACCAGAAGAGCATGTTCTCAGTCAGTCCCTGCCAGGTGAACTTGTTCGGCGGCAACAGCAGCCGCTTGAACATCGACTTGAACGAATAGAATTCCTTGGTGCAGCGCCATACACCTTCTTCGACTTCCTGCGGCGACATGTTCTTGGGCACGAACATGCAGCGGAAGTTGTTGGTGTACAGGTCGGCATCCGGGATGATCACGCGGCCCTCGTTTTCGAGCTGCGTGCGCATCGGGGTGCCGCGTCGCGGCGTGACGGTGTTGAAGAACGCCTCCGGGGCGCGGACTTCGTGCAGGAACTTCATCGTCTCGTCGAAGATGCCGGGGCGATCTTCTTCGAGTCCGAACAGGAAATTCAACGAGTAGTAGATTCCATACTTTTCGAGCTTCTTCAGGAGCTTTTTGTACTGATTGGCGTGGTTCTGAATCTTGTTCATCGACAGCAGCGAGTCCTGGCTGATCGATTCCACGCCGATATTGACGTGGAAGATTCCGGCCTTGGCCGCAAGGTCGAGCAGCTCGTCGTCATGATTCGAGTTGATCGTCCATAGGCACGAGAAGCGGATATTCAGCGGTTCGAGCGCCTTGAACAGCTCGCGCGCGAACTTGTGCTTGCCGGTGATCTGATCGTCGATAAACTGGAAGCGCCGGAAGCCCGTTATCTTGATGACTTCCTTCATCTCCTCGACGATGTCCTCGATCGGCCGGGTCCGGTAACTGCCGTCATAGAACACCGGAATCTCGCAGAAGGAGCATCGGTAGGGGCATCCGCGGCTCGCCTGCACCGGGACCGCCTTAAACAGATATTTGTTGAGCTTCAGAAGCTCGTGGCGCGGACGCGGCAGGTTCTTCAAGTCGTGAACCTTGGTGGACTTGTAAACCTGCTTGAGCTTGCCGTCGCGCCAATCCTGCAGGAGCTCGGGCCACACCAGGTCGGCCTCGCCCTGCACGACGGCGTCAGCGTGATGGAGAGCCTCTTCGGTCTGGAGGGTTGCGTGGAAGCCGCCGAGGACCACCGGGATTCCGCGCTTGCGGAATTCGTCGCCGAGCTGATAGGCGCGCAGCGATGCGCCGATCGTGGTGGTCATCCCGACCAGATCCCATCCGCCGTCGAAGTTGATGTCCTCGAGGCGCTCGTCGCACAAGGTTACGTCGTATTCCGCGGGAGTGAGTCCCGCCATCAGCGGAATCATCAGTCCCATGATGAGCCGCCACCGGGTTTTATGCGGAGTACCGTCCAGATGGATGGTCGTAGGCTGTACCAGCAGGATCCTGGGTTTCTTGTTCATGTCCTCTCTCCGACGAAAATTCCGTCGTTCAATCTCCCGCATGACCTATAGAAAAAGGTGACTAAGCCGGCCGCGCATCCGGGCCCGGATTCTCCGGCGCCTTGCGAGCGACCAGCCACATCAGGCCAATAGCGAACACGTAGGTTCCGAACGCGGTCCCCCACGCGAACCATTCGATTCGATTTATCAAGGCCAGCACGACCAGCAGATAGGCGAAGTCGCGCCCGCTCCATCGGTCAACCGCTTCGAGCCACTTCTCCGCAACGTCTCCGCGCAGCGAAAACGCGCGGTAGGTCGCGTACGAGCACGCTCCAAAGCCACCCAGCACCAATATAGTTAGCCACAGATATGCGATACTTCCGCTCGCCCGGTAGCATCCCACGTAGATGCCGATAAAGACCGCGACGTGCACGATATTATCGGTCACGACGTCGAGCTTGCCCCCAAAATTGGTTTCGCTCATCTTGAGTCGCGCCAATTCACCGTCCACGCCGTCGAGCGTGATCGAGACGAGAAACAGAATCGCCGCCGCCAGCCGCGACCAGTAACCCGGTATCGCGAACATCCATCCGCAGGTGAGGCCGAGGATCGTATTTGCGATCGTGACTTGATTCGGGGTGATAGCCGTCCGCGCCAGGCGCAGGCTGAGCCGCCACGAAAGCTTGCGATCGACCCATCGCGCCATCGGCGCGTCCTTCGCCGCGGTCTCGCGCCGCAGGGATCGGGCAAGCCGCACTTCCGCTTCCTCGCGATCTTCGGGGCGTCCGTTCAGTGCGTAGGGCAGGTCGCCCATAGGCCTGCGAAATTGGTCGGCATTGACGATTCCGCCTCGGCGCAGCAGTTCCGCACACGGTCCGGCTGCGATCTCTCCGCCATGGTCCGAGTCCGAGGTCGTCAGGCGGACGATCGTGCCGGGCTTGTCGGCGGCTTCGGCCAGCACCTGTTCAAGTTGTGACTTAAAGAACACAAGGTTTCCGGACAGCGCGATACAGGCGACCGTAGGATCGATCTGCGCGCGCTCAGCGACTTGGGCATCAAGGTGATCAACCAAGGTTATTGTAGGATTGCTCTTAAAGCGTCCGAGCGAGGCTTCGATTTCCGCGCGCCGCGCGGGGGAGCCTCGACGATGAAGCGGCTGATTCCGGCGCGCTCGCACGAAATTATCAGCCGTTCCAGAAGTGGCCGGCCAAAAATCCGATTGTCGGCGCGCGATGGAGCGGCGATTAGTGCCGTTTCTGTACTCAATGTCTTATAGAACCCGGTTTCCCAATAGACTGTCCGGCTGGTCAAGGTAACATGCCGGTAACTCCACTGCTAGAAGCCCCCCTTCAAAATCTTCACCCTGTTTATGAGCCATCCTGCTTGAACCGGGACGCAATCGGCCGTCGCAGGACCTATTCGTTTTGCCACGATGCGCAAGAAATCTAACCTTGTCTGGCTTCGATTTCGGAAAAGTAGGCCTCCGGCGAAGGATTTAGGGCGCAAGCGCCGTCATGTCAAATCGGTTAAATCCTCGCTCTGCCAGGCGCAACCCGAATGCTGCCTAGTGACGACATCGGGGCGCTGGTAAACTCCATCAGTCACGATGGATCACGTACGGGAATGATTACCACGCTCCTTTTTGATTTCGGCAGCACGCTCGATGGGCCTACATACTGGCTCGATCGTTTCGTAGCGCAGTATCGTGCAGCCGAAATACCGATCACGCGCGCCGAGCTCGATCCGGCCTACGAACATGCGCGCCAAGCGACCGTACGCGCCCGCCGGGTGGTTGAACGGTTCGGTTTCACGGAACTAATCCGGATGCTCGTGGGGCAGCAGATCGAATTCCTGGCGGAGTCGGGACCGGAAGCAGTTCGTGCGACGCTGCGCGCGCTCGATTCGCGCGGGCGCTATCGCACAGGCGAGCGAATCACCGCGTTGTTCGTCGAGCAATCGCGCTCAGCAATGGAAAAGAGCCGGGCGGTTCTAGCAGCGCTCAAGGCGCGCTACCGGATCGGCGTCGTCTCGAATTGGTACGGCAATCTTGATCGGATTATCGCCGAGGCCGGGATGGCGAAGCTCGTGAGCACCGTCGCCGATTCGGCGCGCCTCGGCTTCGGAAAGCCCGATCCGCGAATCTTCCTGGCAGCGCTGAAATCGCTTGGAGCCGTGCCCGCCGACGCCGCGATGATCGGGGATTCGCTCGAAAAAGATTGCATGCCCGCTCACGCGCTCGGGCTTAAGACTGTTTGGTATCGCCCGGTCTCCGACGATGCTAATGCGGACCCGCGCCGCGACGGATCGGTGTCGGCGGATCACGTCGTCGCTAACCTGGAAGAGCTGGTGGAGCTTTCGCTATGAGCGCGTTCCAGGGTGCGATAATCGCAGCCGGGCGCGGCGAGCGTCTGCGCGCGACCGGCGGCGCGAATATCCCGAAGCCACTGGTCGAGGTCGGCGGCGTCCCGATGCTCGTACGGCAGGCTCGTGCGATGCTTGCAGTTGGCGCGGCCGAAGTGTTGGCCGTGATCAACCGAGAGACGGCGGCGCTGGCCGGCAGGCTCGAGCTTCCGCGCGAGCTGAAGATCATCGTGCGCGACACTGAATCCTCGATGGAATCGCTATTCACGCTGGGCGAATCGCTGCGCCCGGGACATTTCCTTTTGGCGACCGTGGATGCGATTCTCCCATCCGCCGAGTTCGCGCGCTTCACGCGCGAGGCGCAGACCGCGTGCGTCGGAGAGGGGTACGACGGAGCGTTGGCGGTCGTGAAATGGCGCGGCGACAAGAAACCGCTTTTCACGCACGCGTCACCTTCGGGGTTGATCGAGGAGCTGGGCGAGCGTCCGGCGCCGATCGTGACTGCGGGAGTGTACTGGCTGCCTACTGCTATCTTCTCGCTCGCCGAAACCGCACGTGCGCGCAAGCTTGAAGCGATGCGCGCGTTTTTGGCGATGTTGCTGGCGAACCGTTTTCGGTTGCGTGCGATCGAAGTCACCGGCGCGGTCGATATCGACGAAGCCGCCGATCTCGACGCGGCGCGCCGCCAGGTGGAGGATCGACGATGAGTCATCGTGCCCTTGGAATTTACCGCGAACCCGAGTTCTCTCCGGGCAAGGTCGAAGCCGACGCCGCAATACTTGATCTGGTGCTGGCCGAGCTTAAGCGTGAAGGACTCGAGACGGAATCGATTGATGCGCGCGCGTATGCGGCCGGCACCGGAGTAGCCAGCGCCGACATTATCCTTGCGATGTGCCAGGGCGAAAACGCGCTGCGCCGTCTGGCCGACGCCGAACGGGCCGGTGCCAAAGTGATCAACTCCGCGCTCGCGATCCGCAATTGCTATCGAGATCTGCTGGCGCCCGGCCTGGCGCGCGCCGGCGTGCCTACCCCTCCGGGAGCGTTGGTCGCGACCGGAACGGCGCTCGACCCGCGGAAGCTTGCGGGAGTCGACCTCGGCGCGCCGGTGTTCATCAAGCGCGGCGATCTGCATGCGCTCGGACCCGAGGACGTGCAGCGTGCCGCGGGGCGCGCCGACACCGAGGCGCGGCTGATGACATTCGCGCGGCGGGGAATTCGCTACGCCTATGTGCAGCAGGAATTTCCCGGCTCGGTGATCAAATTCTATGGCGTCAGTGGTGGTTCGTATTTCTCCGCGTTGCCGGAATCGGGCGACGTGCCAGAGGCTGCCGTGCTCGCGCTCGCCGATGCGGCTCACACCGCCGCCGCCGCGCTCGGGCTCGAGGCGTGGGGCGGAGACGCAGTCTTGAGCGGAGACAGGTTTGCGATTATCGATTTTAACGACTGGCCCAGCTATGGCAGAGTGCGCGCCGCCGCCGCACGCGCGATCGCGCGCCGCGCAATTGCGATCCTCTCGCGTCCGCGTCCCGCCGCGCATAGCATCTGAGGGTCACGCGTCGGAACTTACGCGACTGAATCGAGGAAGGACTAAACTTACACGACCTGATGGCATCCAACGGCAAACTACCCTCTATCCGCACCTCGGTGCCCGGACCCAAATCGACCGAGATCTTTAACCAAGAGCAGCGCTATATCGCGCCGGGGCGTCAGCGAATTTCGCTGCTGGCCGGCGTTGCCTTCGATCACGGCGACGGCGCCACGCTGACCGACGCCGACGGCAACACCTATGTCGACTTCTATGCCGGGGTCGCGGTTGCGAGCCTCGGGCACGGAAATCCGCGGCTGGCGCAGGCGCTTGCCAAACAGGCCGAGCGGCTGATCGTCGGAACATTTGCGACCAAGGAGCGCGCCGAAGCGTTTCGCCTGCTCTCGGAAGCTGGTCCGGGAAACCTGAAACAAGCGCATCTCTATAGCGGCGGTGCAGAGGCGGTCGAGGCTGCGCTCCGGCTTGCGCGTTCTGTCACCAAGAAGCATGAGGTGGTTGGTTTCTGGGGCGGCTTTCACGGCAAGACGATGGGCGTGCTCGGACTTATCGGCGACGAATCCAAGCAGGGCTATGGTCCGCTTCCGGGAGGCCGCTACCAGGTGCCGTATGCCGATTGCTACCGATGTCCGCTGAAGCTCGAATATCCGTCATGCGGACTCGCGTGCGTGGATTTCGCGCGTCAGCAAATCAAGAATTCCTCGGCCGGCGACGTCGCTGCGATCCTGGTCGAGCCGATGCAGGGCACCGCCGGCAATGTGATTCCTCCCGACGATTGGCTGCCTGCGATCAAGTCTGTGGCGAAAGACCTGGGCGCGCTGCTGATTGCCGACGAGATGATCACCGGCTTCGGCCGCACTGGAAAGATGTGGGGCGTCGAGCATAGCGGCGTTGCGCCCGACGCGATCACGGTCGGTAAGGGGATGGGCTCGGGCTTTCCGGTTTCTGGCGTTCTGCTGAGCAAGGAAATTGGCACCGCGGAACCGTTCGGCAAGCCCAGCGCGTCGTCTTCGAGTTACGGCGGAAATCCGCTGGCCGCGGTCGCCGTGTCGGAGACGCTCAAGACTATCCGCGACGAAAAGCTGGTCGAAAATTCGCGCACCGTCGGCGCCTCGATACTCTCTCGCCTGCGCCAGCTTCAGGAGAAATACGAATTTATCGGCGACGTGCGCGGCAAGGGTCTGCTGATCGGTGTCGAGCTGGTGCGCGATCTGAAAACCAAAGAGCTGCTCGGAAAGAAAGTCACCGAATTTATTTTCAAAGAAACGCTGAAGCGCGGACTGGTGACGATGAGCTACTTTCCGCGCATCCGGATCAATCCGCCGCTCGTGATCACCGAGGCGCAGGCCGAAGCGGGCGTCGCGATTCTGGACGAAGTCTTCGCCGAGGTCCGCGATCACATCGATTGGCGCGCCGCCTGAGAAGCCGCGATGAACGAAAACGGCAATGCCGCGCTGTTCCTTGATCTCGGCGGCACCCTGGTTCGCCTCGACGAGTCGCGCGAACTTCCGATCGACGCGCACGGCAATATCGTCATCGATCTGCTGCCCGGCGTCGCGGAAAAGCTCGCCCCGATGCACGATCATCTGATTCTGGTCGTGACCAATCAGTCCAAGATCAAGCGCGGACGTTTTACGATGGCGTCATTCGAGCGTGCGATGGAGGAGCTCGACCGCAAGCTCGGCGATATCATTACCGGGTGGAAGGTCTGCCCGCACGACGACGCCGACAACTGCCAATGCCGCAAACCCAAGGGCGGCATGATCACCGAGCTGGCCGAGCTCTACGGCGTGGACCTGAAATCCTCGACGATGGTCGGCGATCAGGAGGTCGACGAGCAGGCCGGTCGCGCCGCCGGAGTAGGGCGCTTCGTCCACGCGAAAGATTTCTTCGGCTGGCCCTAGCCGCTGGCAGAGTTCAGCCGTGCTCGGCTAAAAGGACAGGGACGTCTCTGAAGTGGCACCGGCTTTAGCCGGTGATTCTTCCAGGCAATGAACTGGACAATGCTCAGAATATAGTGGCGCGGGCGTCTCGCCCGTGGAAGTCGGATGCGCCGCAGGCGCGTCCCACCAATTGAGGTTCTCCGATCGTCGCCGGATGCGTTGCCGGAATCTTCATCAACCCTTTCGATTCGCTGCCGTAACGAATTAGACTAGGCGCAGTTTCCGCGGCATCAATGGCAAACCGCGGGAACAATCAAAGGAGCGCGCCATGAAGATCGGACTGCTCACTCCCTTCAGCGGACGTAATGGAAATCCGGGCGAGTTTGCGCGAATCGCGGAATCGCTCGGCTACGAATCGGTCTGGATCCCGGAGCATCCGGCAGTGCCCGCGAATCCCACGACCAAGTTTCCCGCCGGCGGCGAGATTCCGCCGATCTATTTCTCGATGGGCGATCAGATCGTCGCGCTCAGCATGGCGGCGGCGACCACCAAATCGCTCAAGCTCGCAACCGGAATCTGCCTCGTGCCGGAACATAATCCGGTCGCACTTGCGAACCAGGTCGCGACGCTCGACGCATTTTCCGGCGGCAGGGTTATTTTCGGAATCGGCGCGGGATGGCTGCGCGAGGAATGCGATCTCTTCGCGGTCGATTTTCCCAAACGATGGACGCAGACGCGCGAATATATCGCCGCGATGCGCGAGTTGTGGATTCACGACGAAGCCGCGTTCGACGGCAAGTACATCAAGTTTCCAGCGGTCAAGTGCTCCCCCAAGCCCGCGCAGAAAAATGGTCCGCCAGTCATTATCGGCAGCCTGGATAAGAACGCGCTCAAGCGGGTGGCGAAATGGGGCGACGGATGGTGCCCGATCCGCGTGACGCCCGAGTTCATGAGCGAGAAGCTGGCCGAGCTGAAACGCGAATGCGCCGCCGCCGACCGTGATTTCGCGCGGCTCGATATTACCGTCATGGGATTTGTCCAGGGCGATCGCGCCAAGGTGCAATCCGAGCTTGCGCGCTTTGCCGCGACCGGCGTCTCGCGCTTCGTCGTGGGACTGTCGGACTTCACCCCCGACACGATGCCGAAGATGCTCGAGCGAATCGCCGCCGCATACGTCTGAGCGCTCCGAACCGTCATGGCCCTGTATGATGCGCAGCGGCATGAACCTCTAACCGGTGCGG
Organism: uncultured delta proteobacterium; assembly: GCA_963765675.1. Taxonomy (GTDB): domain Bacteria; phylum Desulfobacterota; class Binatia; order Binatales; family Binataceae; genus JBARDN01. Next base: position 2,437,338 of record CAVXXK010000001.1, read on the forward strand.
AGTGGAACGAAGAGCGGACGCGAGCGGCGATCGAAAAAATCGTCGCCGACACTCACGACGCTTTCAGCCCTGCAGGCCTCTGGCCGCTGCATCCATTCGATCGCTCGCCAGAGAGGCCGCCGGATTCACTCAAGCCTCTCTATCACGGCGCCGCAGGCGTGATCTGGGCGTTGCTTCATCTCGAAGAAGCCGGCGCGGTAAAAGTTCGGCGTGATTATTTGCCTACGGTGCGCGAGCTGCGCCAGCGAAATCGCGACGACCTGCACAAATACGAAAGCGTGCGCAAGTACATGGGCGATGAACAGGCGTCTTACCTGGTCGGCGAAACCGGAATTCTTCTGCTCCAATGGAAGCTCGCGCCGTCGGCCGAACTCGAGGAACAGATCTACGCAGCGGTCGAAGCGAGGATCGGCGATCCGCGCGGACTCGTTTGGGGTGGTGCGGGCATGATGCTCGTTGCGCTCTTTATGCATGAGCGTACCGGCGATTCGCGCTGGCAGGGATTATTTCTGCGCCACTTCGACGCACTGTGGAATCAATGGGAGTATGCGGATGAACTTCGGTGCCGTGTGTGGACCTCCGATCTCTATGGTGTAGCCGACAAGCGCATCGGCGCGCTTCACGGATTCTTTGCCGTCAGCTTTCCATTCCTTCGCGGGCATCACCTTCTGCCTGCTGACCGCCGGGACGAAGCGCTGCGGCGAATTCATGAGACGTTTCATGCGACCGCTCTTTGCGAAGGAAGCTACGCGAACTGGCCCAACGGTGCCGGGCCTGCGAGCGGGCGCGCGCCCATACCGTTGCTGGTCCAGCACTGCCTTGGCGCGCCCGGGATTGTCAGCTGCATGACGAATTTTCCGGACGATCGCCGATGGGAGATCGACACGATCTTGCTGCAAGCGGGGGAGCTGATCTGGCGCGCGGGACCGCCGGTCAAGTTTCCGAGCTTGTGTCATGGAGCCGCCGGCAGTGGCTATGCATTTCTGAAGCTCTACGTGCGCACGGGCGAGAGCGTATGGCTGGAGAGGGCGCGCAGATTTGCGATGCACGCGATCGGGCAGTGCGAACGATCAATTACGCAATACGGACAGCGCAAGTTTTCGCTCTGGACCGGAGACCTCGGTCTGGCGATCTTTCTTTGGAACTGCATAAAAGGAACTGCGATTTTTCCCACCCTCGACGTCTTCTAGTGCAGTGATCGGACGGCGGATGCAGCCGCGCGGCGGCATCTCCGATCTTCGACTATTCTCAAATCATCTAGTAGTTTTCCGGTGGCAGCGCTCTTGCTGTGGGTTCGATTGAGAACTCGCAGGGAGTGAGCGCTATGATTTCTTCGATAATCGTCGGACTGGTTGCGGGATGGCTCGCGGGCAAGATGATGCGTGGCGACGGGTATGGGTTCGTTTGCGATGTCCTGCTCGGGCTGGTGGGCGGCGTAATTGGCGGATGGATGTTCGGCGCATTCGGAATTCATGCGCATCACATGATCGGCGCGATTATCGTCGCGACGCTGGGCGCCTCGGCGCTGGTGTTTGCGGCGCGCGCCGCGACCGGCGAGCTCTTCGAGGACTGATCGCGCGGCAATCCGGGGAGACCATCTGCGGCGGCTTCCACGGATCTTCGGAATTTTGCGCGGCGACCCTCTCCCAAAGCGCGCGCGGAAGAAATAAAACCCTCGATGTGAAGCTGCGCGGAGCAATCTCGGGTTTCGGCGAGGTCGCCGCGCGCGCGCATCTGCCCGGATGGCTGACGCGCGACGCGGTTAGTATCGGCGTCGTTCATGAACCGGTTTCGGCGCGTCGGCACGAGGCGATGCGGCTCATCAGGAATGTCCGCGTGTACGACGATCTGGAGTTAATGCTGGACGGCGAGTCGCCTGATTTCGTCGATATCGCAAGTCCGCCCGCGTATCACGCAGCGGCGGCGCGCGCGGCGCTCGAAGCTGATGCGCACGTGATCGTCGAAAAGCCGCTGTGCCTCGCGCTCGAAGAGTTTGATGCGATCGTCAGAGCTCGCGCGGCGAAAAAATCGCGTCCTGATGTGCGTGCATAACTGGAAGTACGCGCCGGCCTACGCGCTGGCGCGGCGCATGATCGATGAAGGAAAACTCGGTGCGCCGCGGTTTATCTCGCTCGATCGGATTCGCGCCGAACCCGCCGGCGCGCGGAGCGCTGGCGGAGCATGGCGCGCCGCGGCCGATTCCGGCGGGGGCATTTTGATTGATCACGGATGGCACGTCTTCTACCTGATGCAATGGCTATTCGGCGGCGATACTCCGAGCGGGATTTCCGCCTCGCTATCGGCGCCCACTTCCGGCGGCAGCGAAGACGTTGCGGACTTGCGCGTGACGTTTGCTTCGGGGCGCCTCGCCCGTGCGCATCTGTCGTGGCGCGGTCCGGCGCGCAGAACCTCAGCCATAATTTACGGCGAACTGGGGATGCTCGAGATCGAAGGTGATCGCGTGTCGTTCACCGATCGCTCGGGGCGCATCGATGACCTTTCGGTAGCCGATATTCCCGACGACTCGTATCATTCAGCCTGGTTCGCCGGCATCGCGGAAGAGTTTGAGCGCGCGGTGCAAGCTGGTTCCGATTGCGCTGACGCTCGGGTAAATCTGGCCGAGGCACGCGCCGCGATAGCCATAACCGTCGCAGCGCGCGAATCGGCTCTGAACGGCGGGGCGACGATTCAAATTGCATTGTGATCGCGGGTAGTGGCGGTACATGTAGGCGCTATTTAGCTCAATGTAGCACTATTGACGATATCGGCGAGAATTTATTTCCTGACCGATCGGACTGGCGGTCTTGAATCTGGAAATTTCTGCCGCTAAGGTGTTTTCTTGACCGACAGGTTAGCGGACTCTGTGGTCCGATTAACGTTCGCTAAGGATCAAGCGAGCGAAAAAGGGGCGAGCGCTTTCGTATCGATATGAGCTTATCTCAGGCAAGGGCGGGCGCGACCGAAATCCGCGCCGGATCACAGGACTCGCGCGACGAAATCTTGAAGGCCGCGATGCATCTGTTTGCGAGCCGCGGATTTCACGAGACTTCGATGTCGGAAGTTGCGCGCGAGGCGCGAGTCAGCAAGGCGCTGATCTTCTGGCATTTCAAGACCAAGGAAGAGCTGTTCGTTGCGGTACTGAACCGCCTGCTCGAGCCCTACTTTATCGACTTCGCCGAAGAAGCGGGGGCGCTCGATGAACGCGCGCAGATCCAGAAGCTGGTCGAGTTCTACCTGCTGTTCGTGCGCGACAATGCGAGCTCGGTGCGGTTCTT
>CAVXXK010000002.1:0-16186 GCA_963765675.1 uncultured delta proteobacterium
GTCGGCGCTCAACGTTGGCCCTCGTGAATATGATTCTCAGACCTTTGGTGGGCCGTTGGAGACTCGAACTCCAGACCCGCTGATTAAGAGTGAGTCGTGGGGCGACCACCATCGATCACGACGCAACAACATCCGCGAGAAATGGGCGTTTTGTTCGAATCGAGGTCGGTGGTGATCGGTCCTTTTCGGTACTGATCGGCAGTCGTTTGGCAGCGATCTGAGCGGTGCTCGATCTCTCCTGACCTATGCCGGAATTGGCGTAACGTTCAACCGGCACGCGGTTACCCACGGAGGATTTTAAGTCGTTTAACTATAACAAAAACGCTTTGTTTTATTGGCTTTATTTCCATCAAATGTGAAAGTGTGTAAGTTTCTGTGTAAGTATTGAAAAAAGCCCAACAATATCGGGCATCTTCACCTCTGTCGTTTTGAAGGATTTTCGTCGCATCCGTAATTTCCGATTGTTTTTCGGTCTTTTTTTGGGGGGCAGTTTCGTGGCATTCCGGTCATACTCCGGTCAGAACGGGCGCGGTGGCTGAAGAGCTTCTCGAGTCTCTGCTCAAGCCGGAACGGCGGGCCGTGGGCGGCGTCGGCATCGGATTTAGTCGCCAGCGCCCGCCTGCTTGTTGCTCATAAGCGAGCGCAGACCAAACGCAAGATCCTGCTCGGTGAGAACATCAGGAGATGCGTCACTCTCGGCCGCCAACCGCCGAGCTTCAGCGCGTAACGCAAACTCCAGAAATGTCCTGACGTCTCTGCCATTCGACCAGTTTGGCGCGCCCGTTAAGGTTTCGAAAATATTTGTCAGTTGCTGGCCGGCCTCCGTGCTGAGTTCAAGTTTCTCGTCGACGATCATTCGCTTGAAAATCTCTGAACATTCCAGAGCGGTGTAGTCCGGAAACTGGATCAAGTTTGTGAAGCGAGATCGAAGGCCCGGATTGGAATTCAGGAAGTTGCGCATTTCTTTGTCGTAGCCGGCGGCGATCACGACCAGCCTGCCGCGATTGTCTTCCATGAACTTCAGAAGAGTTTCAATCGCCTCTCTGCCGAAGTCGCTGGCTCCGATATCATTTCCAACAGCCAGACTGTATGCCTCATCTATGAAAAGGGTGCCGCCTAGCGCACGTTCCAGAGCCTCGCGGGTTTTAATGGCCGTTTGCCCTATGTAGCCCGCCACCAATGATCCCCGGTCAACTTCGATGACCTGATCGCTCGGAAGATAACCAGCCTCTTTGAAGATTCGTCCCATGATGCGGGCAACGGTGGTTTTGCCGGTCCCCGGACTGCCCATCATCACGAAATAAGGCTGCAATGCATCACGCGGATCTCGGCCCCGCAGTTTGGCAAGTCTGATCAGGGCCTCATATTCACGGACCGTTTCCTTGATCGCATCAAGCCCGATCAGCCGATTCAACTCATCGGCGCTTGTTCGCACTTCAACAGTCGGTCCAAGAAGGTCGGGCCGTTCGAGTCGAATCAGAGTCTCTTTCACCAGAGCCGAGCCGGAACGTCGCAGCGTATCGAGGCGCGCTGCCTGGCGCCGAATGGCTTGCTCGAGAAGATTCCGCACCGCGCGTGCGTTACCGAAATACTTGCCGACGCGTTCGCGCGCTAGCACGTCTACAGCCGCGGCAAGATCATCTTCGGAGATCGAATAGCTCCTTTCGCTGGCCATCGCGGCGAGAATGCTCTTGAGCTGATCGTTCGAATAGTCTTCGAAGACGAGGCGTTCTCCGAACCTGCTCTTGAATCCCGGATTAGTCTCCAATAGCGCATCCAGTCGATCCGGATAGCCCGCCAGGATTACGACTAAATCGTCTCGATGGTCCTCCATGAACTTGAGAAGGGTGTCGATACACTCCTGCCCGAACCAATCTTGCTCGTCGTGCTTGAGCGAATAGGCCTCGTCTATGAACAAGACGCCACCCAAGCTCCCTTTCAAAACTTTCAAGGTTTTTTCGGCCGTCTGGCCCAAGAAACCAGCGACAAGAGTGCTGCGGTCAGCCTCAACCAAATGTCCTTTCGTCAGATAGCCATACTCGCGCAGCATCTGCGCATAGACGCGAGCGACCGTAGTTTTGCCCGTTCCCGGATTACCAACGAACACGGCGTGCAGCGAGAGTCTCGAGACGAGGAGCCCAGCCGTCTTTCTTTCCGCATTGATTGCCAACAAACTCCGGATTTCGTTGAGCGATTGCTTGACCGAGTCGAGCCCTACCATGTCGGCGAGAGCGGGTGTGTCGGCTTCCGATTGGGCCGACGAACTGGCAACCGGAGGCGATTGCGTCTCCGTTTCATCCGCATTCTCGTCAGTCTGTGCACCTTCCTCGGTATCTGCCAAATGCCATATTGCGATCGCTCCCGATTCTCGGTGGTGAGCGATTTGGAAGGACGACCCGGACGCTCCGAGCTGTCGCTGTGCCTGTCGAGCAACCCGCCGTGCTTCTCGCAGCTGGGCGTCGAACACACCGTCCCATATGTCCTGACGTCCTTTCAGCAGCTTGACTCGTTCCCTCTTGTTCCGCCCAGCTTCAACCATCTGGGCATCGATCTCTGAAAGATGCTTATAAACAGAGTCACCCGGATGGCAGATCATTAAGAGCTTACTTCCTCCGATAGGCACCCTCTTTAACTCGTCTGCTGTTAACTGAACGACGTCTGCACCTGTGCAGTCGCCGGGCACTTTGAGCACCAACGGGCCATCAGCGACGACTACAAATCCGCCGGTGTCGAGCGGCGTATATCGAGTGGTGTCGATGCCAGCCGTCTTACGGTTCTTAAGAAACCGTGACTTATCGAGATCATCTTCCCGCTCGCGCCTTCCGATGGAAACTGTGTAATAATACCAAGCGGCAAGATCACGAATTGACATCAAGGTCTCGTCATTGAGGAGCTGGGGCAAACTGGGTGCTCTATCGAGTACTACGGTGTGAGCGCTTCTAGCTTGTTCCTTTGCCTCGTCTATGAAATCCAAAAGCCGAGAGTGAAGGCCAACTAGTGCGTTCGCTACTGAATGAAATATCTCTTCTAGGAAATTTCCTCCATCCCTTCGACGCACTTCATACAAAGCGGTGTCTATGGACTCAACTCCGCGCTCATGAACACGCTCAAGCGTACACCGCTCGAGCTGCCTAAGTGTTTCTTCGGAAATTGCGCGCTGGCGCTCACTAGGGTTTTGCAAGCGCATGGAGAACTCTTTATCATCCTTCGCCAGTTGGTCGAGTTTAGGTTGTCCCCATGCCGCCCGCGATTGTTTCCATTCTTTAACTCGCTGCTTCGGCCAGATGAGCCAGGGTCGGACACCTATAAAGAACAACTGTGGATGGATGTCGTAGCCGCGCACAATCTTAAGTGACGACAGTACGGCATCCAGCGCTCCAACCGCCATAGAGGTCGCGTTCCGCAATTGTTCGAGATTCTGGAGAGATGAATATTGCGACGCAAAAGCAATAGTATCTAAGACGTCTTGGCAATCCTCGATAACTCCCGCAGCGAAGGCCGCGTCTAGTATCCTGACAGCGTACTCCAACGCATCGGATGTAGCAGTTTTGTAAATTTCGTCCCGGCCGGTGAGGAAGGCGGTCGGGTCGTCAAGCGATGCGAGTAAGCGACGGAACACTTCGCGGCTCTCGTCCGCAATAGTCGGCGAAAATCTGTAAACTGGAATTTGCGTTTTAACTCTCCGATTGTCGCTCCTCGTATAGATCGGGCAGTCAGTTCGCGCAAGGTTGGACGTCAGTTATGGTCCACGATCTTTCCAACGGTGCCAAGAGAAGCCAAGGTTGCGTCTGATGGCTTCATCGCCGTCTGGAGCAGCGTAGCTGATACGCGGTCAGAAAAATAACGGGCGCCCTGCGGCGCTGACAGGGAGTGTGGGTTGGCGGGCATGTGCCGCCCATCAATTGTCTGAGATGCGAACGGTGCCATCCTCGGCGCCGGGGTGGCCGCATGGTGTCCCGCTTTTTCCCGGCTCAAGGAAGCTTGGTGCGGGCGGAGGGACTCGAACCCTCACGAGCCGTTAAGCTCAACGGATTTTCATACCGTCTACGGCTTTCGCCGCCCGGACACGGCGCTTTGACACGGCCGCGTCAGGTTTGCGGTCTGGACTATCCCTTCACCGTCCCCCGGAAAATCCGGGGCTTAGGTGCTGCCCGTCTAGTCTCTACACCTTCCCAGCTAGTTTGCTCGACGAAGTGAAATGCCGGGGGCGGGACTCGAACCCGCACGGAACTTTCGCTCCAGAGGATTTTAAGTCCCTTAAGTTTACCCCCGCCGCCGCTTTCTCGCGCGCCGTCATCGCCGAATCGCGCCGCAAATCGGGCATCGACTGCCGCTTCGCTGCCAGTTTCGCCTCAACCCCCCGCTCGATAGAGACTCCCGGCTGAAGGATTCCGCGCCAAAGTGCCGGACTATTTCGCCTTCAAAGTCGCTCGTGCTGACGCGCAGTCAGCGGATCGAGCGAAAGCGGCACCACTTGCCGGAGACCCAGTGCAGACTCAGCCTTTTTCCCAGCAGCATTCTTCGGTGTTGGCAAGGAACGCCAAAGTCCCCTCCGAAAAATCGAAACAGAGAGAATCTTGCCAAATGGCCCCACATCGTAGTCAATGGACATTTCTCTGTGGGACTTTGGCCTCAGAAAACGCCGTGCACGCGGGCATTTCGCGACGCAGACCGCAATTTTCTCTGCTTCGGAGACTCGGGTGCGGAGGGGGTGGGATTCGAACCCACGAGGGACTTTCATCCCTGCCGGTTTTCAAGACCGGTGCCTTCAACCGCTCGGCCACCCCTCCAAGCCTTATAAATCAAGCACTTACGCGATTCCGAGCCGCCGCGACAGGCTTTGACCTTCCACTTTTCTTCCACTTCCGCCGGGTTCCGGAAGAAACGCCCAGAGCTTGCTCAGCCAACCGGTCCGCCGCTCCCGTCTCCGCGTCCTTGAAAAAGTGCGAATACACCCGGAGCGTGATCGCCGGCGACGCGTGGCCTAAGCGATGCTGTACCTCTGTGATTGGTGCGCCGGCCGCGATCATTGCGCTCGCGCACGAATGGCGGAGCGAGTGGAAAGTGACCTGCAGCAGCTCAGCGCGCCGTAGGGCCGGATGGAGCCCGCATTTAAGAATCCGATCGCGACACGCCGGCTGCCCGTCGTCACCCGGGAACACCAAATCGAGATCTGATGGCGAGCATTGAATCTTCCACGCTTTGAGCATCGAGACCATCGCAGGTGCGATCGTGATCCAGCGCGTCCCCGCCTCCGTCTTAGGTGGGTAAAAGCGTGGCCGTACAGGTTCCTTGGGATCGACACGCGCCCGTGACATAGTCCGCTCGACGTGTATCTTACCGCGACTGCCATCAGCGGCATCGAACTCGATATTGCCCCATTGGAGCGCCAGCAGCTCGCCCGAACGCATACCCGTCACAAACGCCATCGTAAACAGCGTCCGGTAATAACCCGGCGTTGCGGCATCCAGCATCAAGCGCACCTGGCTCGGGCTAAGCACGCTGTCCGGTTTTACGCTGTCGCCATCGCGCGCACCGTCCTCGCCCGGTACGAGCTCGCGCGTCGCCTTGAACGCGGGCTCGATGTCAGCAACGGGGTTGCTCACCGCTTGATGACGTCGAATCGCAGCACGAAACACCGCGCCGGCGATCCGAACGATCGTATTGATCGTCCGCGGTGCATACTCTTGCGCGCGCAAATCGTTGCGAAGCGATTCAATCATTCCAACACTGATATGATTCAGCCGCAGGGCGCCGAACCGCGGTAGTAGGTGCTTGTCCAGGCGCGATCGCAAGTCCGCCACGTGAGACGCGCGACGATCGGTCTTCGACGCGTACCAGGTCTCGGCCGCGGCCTTGAACGTCGGAATCTCCTCAGGCGCAACATATTCGCCACGGCGAACTTTGACTTGCGTGTCAGCGCGGTGTTGCTCCGCTTTCCCCTTCGTCTTGAACTGCAGCATACGGCGCGGCCCCTTGACGCCCAGCGGCCGATAATCCAGTCGCCAAGGGCACTTACAATCGCCGCCCGCGCAATCGGTTCGGTGGATACGTTTGATCGCCACTATCGTTCCCTCCTCTCGTCCTGTGCCACGAGCGTCAACAGCAACCGCGCCGCGCTCTCGCGGATCGCCATCTGGCCTGTCTCCCACCGCGCAACAGATACGCGCGAAACACCGATCCGCTGCGCTAGCTCAGCCTGCGTGAGTCCCATGCGTTTACGAAGTCGCTGTATTTCCTTGCCAGTCATTGTAGCGTAGCGTAACAGGAACGTCGGCAAGAGTCAAACGGAACGCGGGCGCGGTTTAGGTACTTTAGCCACTTTACTGCTTGGGCTTATAGCTTCGTAACTTTTCGCGGCGTATTACTATCCGCGCGCGCGACTTACATAGAAGATACTTTAGGTGGTTTAGGTGGTATTTTTTTATATTATTGGACGTGGTGTGGCTGATCCCTCAAAAACGCATTTCACATATCCCTAAGCAGTAAAGCACCTAAGATACCTAATCCACAGCCGCGAACCTAAGAAGCCGCCCTCTTGGCACAACCGTTGCTGTCGCGGATATCAAAAGTCAGAAACCCCCTGAGCAGCGGCGCAATCCCGCGATCCCTGGGCATCACATTCGATGCTCAGCTCGCGGCGCGGTTTGGCCGCGATATGGATGGCAGGTGGATGCCACATCGCTAAGGGCGTGATATTATTAGGCTTTTAGCTATACTCCGGTTGTCATAACCGGTGCGTGAGTGCAGATCGTCTAGAATAACCTTTGTAAATTAGAGGTTTTTTCTGGCGCGCACGCGAGCGATCGGGCCGGGCGCGCAATCGTGCGGCGGCCTTCTTGATCTGCTCGATCTGTTTGGCGCTCGCGCCTTTTAACGATCCAGGGTCCGGCTTTTTCCCGAACGTGTAAGTTCGTAGTGATAGGATCGACGAGATATCGTCCTTGGTCGTGGGTCGCCGCGTCGCGCGCGGTAGGGCGTAGCTTGCCGGTATGACGCGCGCCACGGCAAGGCCGGCGGCCGTCAGGTTAGCGCTCACCCCTCCGGCGCCGCGATTCCAGATCGAAGCACCTGGGCGAACGTACTGGCGGACGATAACAACCAAGTGCCGGCGCACGAGCGCGCGAACCGAGCGGCTGATGGCGGCCCTGGCAATTCGCAGTTCCGGGAAGGCGGCGCGGGGCAAGTGGTAAAATTTCCGGATGATCTCGCCATACCTCACCTCGCCTCCGCGTTCTGCGGCGCGCCGCAAAATGTAACGCTGCAAGTCGCTAAGCGTTTTTGCCACGCGCACAGTATTAACCGATAAGCGCGTGCCGTCAACGCCAGTAGCGAAAAACACATACGTAAAAGTTAGGTACGCGAAACTGAGGTATTATATTCGCGTGTGGAATCGAATTGTAAAAGTCGCGCGCGCGGATCAGGCACGCCGCCGGTGTGCCTCTATATTTCCCGTGGTGAGCCGAGTTGTAAATCAGGTGAGTGGTGGTGCGGATGGCAGGTCTTCCGATCCTTCGTGGGTTGATCAACTTCCGACGGAACAAATTCCGAAGGCGCTGGTTCAATTGGCCGGGTTGCACTGCCGACTAGCGGCGCGCTTGGCTATGGCGCCGCAGCCCGGTGTCGCATCCGCGGACGCCCTGGTTGAACGCGCCCACGCTCGCAAAGCGGTTGGGCGTTCCCGAGTCACACGTTCGCATGCTGCAGCGCGCAGGCACGATCCCGAGCGTACGGGTCGGCGCGAAATATATTCGTTTCAGTATCGCAGCAGTCGCGGCGGCGTTGAAGGCGGTTTGACGCGGATGGGCAAAGTGACCGACATCGCGCGCGCCGCAGCGCTACCAAAACGAGAGCCTCCACAGCCGCTCGTCCGCGAAGTTCCGCCGGGCGAACCGTTCCCGACTGAGGCACTACCTGGACTGTTGGGCGACACGGTTCGTGCTGCTTGCGAGCGCACTCAGGCTCCTCTGTCGCTGTGTGCGCAGTCTCTTATGGCAACCACGGCGCTGGTGGTTCAAGCGCAGGGAAACGTTGAACTGCCGACCGGCGCCGTGAAACCGATCAGCGAATATTTCGGAACCATTGCAGCGACCGGCGAACGCAAGACCTCGGCCGATGACTGGGTGTCGCAGGCGATCAAGGAACGCGAGCTAGAGCTCGATATAACCTATCGCATCGAGCTTGTTCTGTATCAGAATCGACTGGCGGCCTATGAGCGCCAGCGACATCAGGTTCTCTCAAACCGAAAGAGCAATCCGGACCTTTCATCGAAAGAGCAGGCGCTTGCCAAACTCGGCCCCCCTCCGACGCCGCCGATGAGCCCTTTGCTCACGGTTCCTGAACCGACATTTGAGGGCTTGACGCGATTTCTTAAGGATGGGCAGCCGAGTGTTGGGCTTTTCTCGACAGAAGGTGGGCAGTTTATCGGCGGTCATGCCATGAGCGAGGAGAACCGCCTCAAGACGGCCGCAGGCTTTTCGCGACTATGGGACGACGGCGAAGCTCGTCGATCACGGCAAGGTGAAGGCACCTACGTCGTTAGAGGGCGCCGCGTCTCAATGCATCTGCAGGTTCAGCCGGACGCTGCCGCAAGGTTCTTTGCGGATCTGGTCCTACAGGATCAGGGCCTGCTCTCGCGCTTTCTGACGGTCTGGCCTGTCAGCACTATAGGTTACCGCAAATCACGCAAACCCAGCGATCAGAGCGCGGCAATTCTTGACCAGTATCGCCAGCGGGCGCTTGCGATTCTCCGATCGCAGCCACCTCTTATAGGTAATGAACTCCGGCGCCGACTTTGAGGCTCAACCCTGGCGCGACCGAGTTATGGGTGCAGTTCTACGATTGGACGGAAGCTCAGCTTCGCCCTGGCGGTCCGCTCGAGCCCGCGACGGGCTTAGCCAACAAGGCACCCGAACACGCAACGCGACTCGCGGCGATTCTGACTCTGTTTGTGGACCTGGATGCGCGGGAAATCGACGAGGCAAAGATGCTGAACGGCATCACGCTGGCGCGGTTCTACCTGAGCGAAGCAATCCGAATCGTGAGTCTCACAAAAGTTGATCCGGATCTCGTGCTCGCGAAAAGGCTTGTGGCGTGGCTGCGCGATTCGTGGAAGGAACCCAACGGCTTAATCTCGCTGCCCGACATTTATCAGCGGTCGTTGAACGCGATCGGGGACAAGGCCACCGCGTCGAGAATTGTTGACATCTTAGCTGGGCATGGCTGGCTGCAGCCGCTCGGTCCCGATGAAGTGAACGGAATACGCCGACAGCAAGTGTGGAGGATTGTGCGATGAAACCTTTACCGAAATTCGACCCGAACGCGAGTTCGGAATCTCAAAAAAAGGAAGGAAAAATGGACTTACGGCAGACAGAAACCCAGTCGAGCCCGGCGATCGTGGACGCGGCCATCACGGAACAGCCGGCGGCTAGGCCCGACCGGAAACCGCGAACTCGGATCCAGCATGAGCGGAGCCAGTTCGTGCACGCGACCAACACCTATCGCCGTGCGCTGGGCGCCGAGTTTGACGCGCCCGATCTGCTCCGTCTGACAGATGTCAACGAGGTCAGTCAGGACGAGTTCGCGGCAATTCGCGATCGCGTAGCCGCAGCGCTCGTCCTCGGTGTAGAGGGGATCGGAAAGTCCAAAGTTCCGTCGCTCGACGTTGAGCTTGAGAACTTCGAACTCTGGCAGCACCAACGTGTGTCTTACTTTCACTGGGACGAGGCTGCGCTCGAAGCCCTTCGGCGGAAACTCGAACAGCTCGGGCCGGGGTGCGAACTCATTCCGTGTTTCGCGATGAGCGTTCAAGTGAAGCTCCCCAGCGGCAAATTGATCTTAATCAATCGCCGCGGCGAGCAAACGAAAAGCTGAAAAAGGACAGCCGCAGCGTTGGCGCGCTACGGCCGGAGAGCGAGAGCGAGAGCGAGATGAGTGCAATAAGTCTAAACGATAGCTTGCGTGCCTATCGGAATGATCTGCGCGGCGAGCTGAACGCGCTCGCCAATCGAAACCTGGTACGTCTCAATGGGATCGGCGACCTTACGATAGATCCGCTCGTGATCGGAGTCCCCCTTGCCGACGGATGGCACTGCCTTATGCCGCGTTCGGTCTTCAATGACTTGGTGGATCACGAGAGACGTTTCGGGCGCATATCACGCATTGCAGATGAGGACCGCGTGCTCTCGGGCATCGATCTGTTGCACGACAACAGTTGGCCGTTCTGCCGCGACTGCCTGCTGCCGTTCGTGACCATGCTGAACGGACATCCGGGCTGCGGTGACTGGGTGAATCGAATCGAGGACGGCGCGGAACTTTGCGAATGCTGTTGGCTAGCGGAACACTACGCCGGTGATCGTCGCAAGATGATCGAGCACGCCTTGCGATGCGACGTGGGTGACGACTCGCGACTCGTCCGCGTAGAACTACGCCGCGGGCGGGATCGCGACGGCATCATTGAAAGGTTGCAGCGATCCTATTGGCGATCTCCGGGGCTGCGCGAGCTGCTCCGTCTGCATCGCGTCAGCATGGCGGAATCGGCCGGCGTGATCCTGCGCATGCTCGAGGCGCTCATTGTTGAGGTGAAGGCCAAGGAAGGTGAGCGGAACTCGCGAGCGGAAGCGGCGCGACGCGCCATTTGGCGCGATGAGCGAGTCTCAGCATGACACCTGAAAAAAAAACAGGCACGCGGCGGATATGTTTCTGTTTATCGCGTATGGCAAGCAATCAAACCGATACGGGCCTGTTTCTCTCGATTCCGGCTGCGGCGCGAGAGTTGGGCGTGAGCATCAGGCGGCTGACGCTTGCGATCGACTTGCGGCAGGTGCCGGCGATAGTGCTCGGCCGCCGCAAGGTAGTGCCGCGCGCTGCGATAGAGAAGCTCGCGCGATTGGACTGAAAAAAAAAGGACTGCGGGGCAATGATGAACGACCTAGATTTTGACCTGGCAAAACATTTCGGCACGGCCGTCGATCGCATCGACGCTCGCGAGGTGGACGAGATATTGGCGCCCGACCTTCGCGAAAGCATCTTCGCTCAACCGCGCGCTGCCCTGTATGCGCGAGTGCAGGATGACTTGTGCGACTTTCGGCTTGATCGGATACCGGCGGCGCTGGCGGACTACCGGCTGGCTCTGCGCGAGAGAATGACCTTTGAGCGAACGCGGGGATCGCTGAAGCCGCCATCCACGCCGATCGATGAGGTCAAGCGCGTGGCTGAAACGGGCTACTTCGAAAAGTACCTGGTCAATGGCTTCGAGCTCCGCACGCTCGCCGACTGGCTTGAGCCTGGTGAGCGGATCGACATTCACGCGCCCGCGTTTCGGCTGATCAAAACAGACCGGCGCGAAATCGTACGCGGCGGTGACTTTTTCGATCAGGGGCGCCCGGTCGGTTATACGAAGGAATTCTGGTTGAAAAAATGCACGCCGGCGCACCTGCTGGCCGAAGCGGAAGAAAAGCTAAAACGAGAGGAACGCGAAGCCGCTCGTCCGTTCAGCGATTTCGCGGGTCCGAACGTGAGGCCGCGATGATTGGAACGCAGGTCGGCGGCCTTCCGATCGAGCTTTTTGATCGGCAGGGGAATTTTTCAAGAAACGTGCGCGAGGGGAGAGATATGCCTCTATACAAAATTGAAACTGTGTCCGCCATCACCCAGGCGATGGGCGGAGATCCCGAGGCGGCCGTGTCGCTGGCGATCCGCACGCTCGGCAGAGGTATGGCCGGCGTTCCGCTGACGCTGGCAGGCCGACAGGCGCTCGCCGTTCCCGGACGCAAAGCGCATCCCCGGCGATACCGGGCTTGCCGGCGGGCATGACGACGTTGACGACGAAACCGACGATCCTGGACTTGCCGATTTCGACGCGAACCTCGACACCGTGGAGCGCGTGCGGCGCAAAAAAGCACGCGACGCTGCGAAGCGTGAGGCTGCGAAACGCGCGAGCCCCATCGGCATCGTGTTTCCGAAACGGGTTTAAGGATGAAAAAGTTTGCCGAGGCGCGGGCGACATCTCCGCTCGCGAAAGCCTGGCGCGGCGTCGCTTCCACGTCGGGTCCCCTCGGCAAGGCCGGGCAGCGCGTTGCTTGACCGTGGCGCGTGGGGGCGGGTCTTCCTCGTTCCGCCCGCCTCCAGCCCGGCGATTTTGATCCATGAGTGACGATCTCACACCGCGCCCGAAATTCGCGCCCTCGCCAGTCGAGCGGCGGCGGCGGCGGGATATTCAAATCCAGCGCATTGTCAGGCAGATTCGCCGAAACGCACCGTGGACTGAGGGGATCGCCTACACTCCACTTTTACGGCGCTTCGCTGAACTCTCTCTCTTGGCCGAACGCGCCTACGCCACGCTTCGGGACGCCAACCTACTTAATGGACAGGGCGAGCTGAGATCTTCCCTAACTACCTACCGCCAAATCTGTGAGACATCGCGGTCGCTCGCGCGGAACTCGGCCTCTCCCCAACTGTCGCGGAGACGCTTGCACCGCGCGCGAAAATCCTCGATCTGGAAAGCATTCGAAATGTCAGCGAAAAAGACGAGTATCTTGTCGGGTTCGCCGAACGGATCCTCTGCGCTGATCTGTGGGACACGCAGCGTGAGATTCTGAACGCGATCGAAACCGAGCGACAGGTGGCGATCGCAGCCTGCCACGCATCGGGCAAGAGCTACGTCGCGGCCTGTGCTGCGATAGGGTTTGCGGCGCGATACGAGGATGCGCGAGTCATAACGATCGCCCCGGGCTGGTTGGGCGTAAGAACGGTCCTATGGAGCGAAATCCATTCCCTGATCGAGCGCGCAAAGTACAAGCTACCCACCGTCATCAGCAATCAGACGGAGATTCGCCTCGGCACCCGCAACTTGATCCTCGGCTTGTCCGCATCGGACAGTGCCCGGCTCCAGGGCCACCACGCCGAAAATGTTCTCATAATCGTTGACGAAGCTGCGGGCATCGATGAATCCTTTGGCCATCCATTCACGGTATTTTAGCCGGCGGCCACGCGCGGCTCCTGTTGCTCGGCAATCCGACGACGACGAGCGGCACTTTTTATGATTGCTTCGGCCGTGGCCGGGCCGCATGGCGCACGTTCACGATCAGCGGGTTCGACACGCCCAACCTACGGGGCGTAAGTCTTGAACGATTGCTCGTAATGTCAGATGCCGATCTCGACACGAACGAGCGCGGGTACCTAATCACGCGCCGATGGATCCGCGAGCGGTACGCCGAGTGGTACAACGCGGTTGACGAGAATTCGCCTCTGCTGGCAGTGGTGGGTACTCGGAATTTTCCCATGTGAGTCATCGAATGCGTTGATCCCGCTGTCCGCGCTCGAGGCGGCCCGCAAGCCAGCCGACGACAGGGGCGGTGACGTCACGATCGGCATCGACATTGCCGGACCGGGGTAAGGATCGCACAGTCGCGATAGCTTGCTGCGGGTGCGCGATCCTAGAGACAGGTATTTGGACTGGCGATAGCTATGGCCCCATCCTCGCGTTCATTCGCCGCTGGGCATCGCGTGCGAAAGTAGTGAACTGCGACTCCACCGGCCTTGGCTGGGGCATCGTTCAACGTCTCATAGCCGAACGCTTAGGTGTTCGCGTCGTCGGCCTCAATGCAGCGAGCAAGGCGCAAGAGTCTGAGCGTTTCGCGAACGATAAGGGAGCGCGGTACTGGTATCTACGCGAGCGCTTCACGCGCGGCGAAGTCAGTGGCGCAAGCGACGAACTGGTCGCAGAGCTAAGCGCCATTAACTACACTATTACCCCGGATGGCCTGGCACCGCGATCGAGGATAAAGCGAGCGTCAGGTCGGCGCTCGGGAAGAGTCCTGATCTCGCTGAGGCGCTCATGCTCGCGATGGGCGAGGCGCCCCAGGAGCCTTGGGTCTTCATCCCGCTGCCCGGCAGCTCCACGCCCTACGTCGGCTCTAGCGAGCTGGAAAAACAGCAGAGGATCGATGCGGCTGAAGACGCGCGCGAGCGCTTTTCGCGCCAGCACATGCGGGGAAGGCACGGAAAATGGTCGGGTTATTGAAAGGGATACGCCTCGATCGCCGGCGTCTGGTCACGCGCGAGATCTGCCCGAAATGCGAGATCGAGCCACGCCTCATTCCCGAATTCCAATGCGGGATCGCGGATTGTCCGGGCAGGACGGTGAAAATCACCAGAAGTTACCAGGCCTGGTTTGCGCGGAAAAAGGGAACAGCAAATGGCTAAACTTTTTGTCGGAAACCTAAGGTACGAAATGACCGAGCGGGAACTCCGGGACCTATTTTCGCCTTATGATTGCAGCGAGGCGACGATCGTGTTTGATCCCCACACGCGCGACTCGCGGGGCTTCGGCTACGTCGTAGTCGCGGACGTAAAAGCAATTAGCGATCTCGACGGCCAGCAGGTCAATGGCCGGCGCCTGCACGTCGAAGCGGCGCGGCCAGAAACCCCCGAAGGCCGAGGTTGAGTTCGAGCGGAGACGATCGAAAAAATGACACGATTATTTGTGGGACGCCTGCAGGACGGGACGACTGAGGTTGATCTGCGCGCGCTGTTCGCCAAGTATCGATGCACCTCGGCGGAAATCGCTGTCGATCGCTGGACGCGCGAGCCGCGCGGATTCGGCTTCGTCGAGATCGAGGGAGTTTGCCGCCGCGATTCAGGATTTGCATGGCGCGAAAATTCGCGGCGAGCGCATCGTGGTGAAACTCGCGACGCCGCGGCAACCGTATTAGGTTCCGCCAATCCTTGAAGTCTGTTCTGGCCCGGCACCTTCCCGAGGGGGGGCGCGGGTCAGCACCGGGCCGGATCAGTGGGAGGACGAATTGACGTTACCGGTGCTCGCCTGCCGCCCAGCGCGATGGTGCTCTCGCTCATCCAGCGTTCAATCGCGGCGCGATCGAATCGCCACAGATCGCCGACCCGCATGGCGGGAATCTGCGATGTGCTGGCTGATCGGTAGATCGAACTGACGTTGCAACGCCACGCCGCCGCCAGTTCAGCGACCGTCAGAAGCTCGCCCAGCCTTTCCATACATGCCGCTCCCGCCGCCGGCGATGCCTGGTTCTCAACACCGCTCCCGCCGCGATTCCTGCGCCAAAGCTGATCACCGCGATCGCGATCAAAACGGGATCCATCGCAACCCCATCCGACGCGCCGTAACGAGCATCTTCTCGAGCCGACGAATTTCCGCCCGATCCCGTCGCCGTTGCGCACGGCGCCGATTGCTGGTTCGCCTCATCGCCGTCGAATCCCGACCACATGCAGAACGCCATCAACGACGCGACGCCTGCGGCCTAGCGCGACCCATTCCATTGCAAAATCCCACACGATCGAAAGCGCGACCAACACCAGCGCGGCGACGATCCAGGACCATCTGGTCGCCATCATATCTCACATCTTCGACGCGCCGGTATCGCATCGATCTGATCGTGCAGCGGATGGCGCACCGGCCAGCCGGAGATCGGGCCGCCGGGCGGCGGCGATGCTTTTCTGCAGCACGACGGCCAGAGCGTCGGCCAGCTCGGCAAAAAAAAGGCCGTCCGTTTCCAGTTCATGCGCGACGCGCGCGACCAAAGCCTGACGCTCGGGGTTTTCCATTACCTTTTCCTCCGCGGTTCGTTTTTGACCCGCCGTGCGGGGTGGTAGTTGCTTGCTTACATACGCTTTTACAGATGCGTGTGTCAAACGCTTCTATTGAAGCATATTTGAAGGGCTTTTGGCGGATGCCGCGGCATCGGCTACATTGTGCCGATGGTCGAACTGAGCGAGCACCTGCGGCGGGCCAGGCGGGCTAGGTGGAAGGGCAAAACCGCGGAGGAAAAGTCAGCCACGGCATCACATGCCGCGAAGGCTTACTGGGACAAGTTGTCTCCCGAAGAGCGCTCCGCCGAGATGCGTCGCCGGGCAAAGAAGCGGAAGCGATCGAGCTGACGGCAGGCTTCACGCCGTTAGGTCGGGAAATGCGATCCCCAGTGGCAGCTCAGGTTTGCGCCGACGCTGGTATTACTCGCGCCTTGCTCTTGACCCCAAGGCGCATAAGCCGCGCGTTCGCCTCGAGCGCGGGTCGGCCGTGCCGCGTTGCGCGTGACGTCCACCTTCCACCCGCCTTCCACTCCGTGCTTTTACACCGTAACCCACCATAACAGAAACCCTTATATTCCCTAGCAGGGTAACCCACCGTAGCCCTACAAAACCCACCGCCTAG
>CAVXXK010000003.1:0-602135 GCA_963765675.1 uncultured delta proteobacterium
TGGGACCAGCCGGTTATGGCCACTCTGAACCTGGCTGAGCTATGGGCCCTTGAAGATGCGTCTGGCGACACTTGATGCTACCAATTCGCGCCGGAGGTTTTAAGTGGCACCAGCAAAGTTCGTTATACCGCCGGCCATTGCTTCATCGCCCGGTTTCGGATTCCCGTCTGAGCGAAATCACCGCCTGCGCCGCGGCTGCCGCCTGATCATCACCATCGCGCGAGTCAGACGACGCGCGCGCACTGCGCCTGAGAGATTCGACTTCGCGCCCGCGGCGGCGGCGCGCAGACGCCGCAAGGTAGTCCGAAGCGAGCGCGCGCGCCTGATCGCGATTCTCGATAAAATCGTCGATAGCCATCGCCGCGATTGCGGATTGCTGCTCGGCAGTCAGCCGCTCCGCCGCCCATCCGACCAGCGCCTGATGCGGCTCATCGCGCGTGCACACCTCCATCAGGGCCTGGGCGAGATCCGGATTTGCATAATTCTGCTCGGCTCCGGCGACTGCGATCTCCGCGCGGAGCTGGGGATGCAGCAGCGCGATCGCGACCGGTCCGATCTCGGCGCGAGAGCCCGCATCCGCCGCGGGAACCGCTGGCATGTTCACGGGCGGACGCGAAACCGGCACGCGCGACGCAGCCGCACCCGGGCGCCGCGCCTCGCGGCGCAGGAGCTCCTCGCCAACGCCGAGCAGCGGAGCGGCTTTTCGCGCGAGCATGTCGAACTCGAAGTTATTCGTGACCATCCTGAGCACGGCCGCCACCCGCTCCGCAGCTTGCGCACGCGCGGCCAGTGAGCGGCCCGCCTCTTCGGCCTGCGTCTGGAGAAAATAATCGATCAACAGCTCCGCCGAATCGGCCAACCGCGTGAAGCTCTCGGCGCCATGTTCGCGGATGAATGTGTCGGGATCAAATCCGGCTGGAATGAAGATCCCGCGTCCCAGCAGACCTGCCTGCAGGAAAATTTCGAGTGCGCGCACGGAAGCCTTGCGCCCCGCGTTGTCGCCGTCGAAGCACGCGAGCACGTTGCGCGTATGCCGGCTGAGCATCCGCAACTGCTCGACGGTCAGTGCGGTGCCGCATCCCGCCACCACTTCTTTGAATCCGGCCTGCGAGAGCATGATCGCGTCAATATAGCCCTCGACCAGGATCGCGCGATCCTTCGCCGTGATCGCCTGACGTGCTTCGAATAATCCGTACAGCGTGCGGGTCTTCGAATAGAGCGGCGACTCCGGCGAGTTCAGATATTTCGGCTGCCTGTCGTCGAGCACCCTGCCCCCGAACGCGATGACGCGCCCCTGCACGTCGCGAATCGGGAACATCACGCGCGCCCGGAACATATCGTGCGTGCCGGCAGGATCGCGCTTGAGCAGTCCGAGCTTGAGGCCGCTATCGGCCAACCCGCGTTTCTCCAGCGCACGCGCGAGCCATACAGGCTGCTCGGGAGTAAAACCGATCTTGAATGCGCGCGCGGTTGCGGCGGTAATTCCGCGCGTCTCCAGATACGCGCGTGCGCGCGCACCCTCGTCACTTTTCCACAGCGCGCGTTCGAAGAAATCCGCGGCGAATTGATTGGCGCGATAGAGCCCGTCGCGCTCCGAGACGCTCGGACCGCCGGCATTTTCAGTTTCGGGGATCTCGATTCCATATCGATGCGCGACCTGGCGCACCGCTTCGGGAAACGTCAGCCCCTCCATCTTCATGATGAAGTTGAAAACCGTACCGCCGGCGCCGCATCCGAAACAATGAAAAAATCCGCGCTCAGCGTTGACGGAAAATGACGGAGTCTTTTCCTGATGGAACGGGCACAGACCGGTGAAGTTGCGGCCGGCGCGGCGCAAGCGGACGTGCGCGCCGACAATCTCAACGATATCGGCGCGCGAGCGAACTTCTTCGATCTTGTCTTCGCCGATTCGTCCCATCACGCGTCCAGCACCGACCGCATCCGATCGGGATAGTTGGTCATGATTCCGTCCACACCCGCCTCGATCAGCGCTCGCATCTGTTCCGGTCGATCGACGGTCCATACCAGAACCTTGAATCCGCGTGCGTGTGCGGCAATGCAGAGGTCCGGCGTCACAAGGTCGCAACGCGGATTCACCGCGTAAGCGTGGAGACGTGCGGCCGCTTCGAGCATTCGATCGGGCTTCTTTTCCGCCAAGACTCCCGCGCGGATCTCCGGCGCGACCGTGCGCATCGCCTCAAGTGCGCTCCAATCGAAGCTCGACACCATCGAGGTCTCTGTCGCTTCATGCTTGCGCATAATCTCCGCGACCTGCGGCTCGAGACCGGGAATTTTCAGCTCGACGTTCAGACCGCATCGCCCCGCCGTGGTCTCGAACACCTCTTCGAGGGTCGGGATTCGCTCGCCTCGGCCCGCGTCCAGAGACTTGAGCTCGGCAAGCGTGAACGCGGCGACCGCGCCGCGTCCGTTCGTGGTGCGATCGACGGTGTCGTCGTGAATCACGACGACCGCGCCGTCGCGGCTTAGCTGCACATCAAGCTCACACATATCCGCGCCCGCATCGCACGCCGCCCGAAATGCAGCAAGCGTGTTTTCGGGAAATGCTCTGCTGGCGCCGCGATGCCCGATATTCAGGACACGCGCGCTCATCGTCTGATCCCTGCAACTGCCATCCGATAGAAGAATCTTACGCAGTCCCGCCGCGGCTCGGCAATCGCCGCCTTGGATTATCTCCACAGCCCGCAATCCCTTCGCAACTCGATCTCGCGTAAAATCACGGGCGGTTCCGATGACTGAGGCCAAGTCTATCGCTCGATCATACATCAAGGCGGCGTTTCGTACTCCGGCTGCGATGGCCGACGAAGCGGCGGGATTTCTGGTCGCCAATGGCGCGCTCGGATGCGCTGTCGCGGAACTGGCGCGGCCGAACCAGCGCCCGCGCGCGATCGTCACGCTCGAAGCGTTTTTCAATCGCCTTGCGGCGCGCGACCTTGCGCGGCTTCGACTCGCAATGCGCCAAGCAGGGATGCTCGCGGCCGGCGACGGCAAAATTCCTCTTCGCAGAATCATCGATCCCGGATGGGCCACGATGTGGCAGAATCGCTTTCGCCCGTTCCGAATCGGACGAACGTTTTTGATCGTGCCGCCGTGGCAGCGCAAGTCCGAGCCGCATCGGATGAGTATTGTGATCAAACCGGGCCGCGCCTTCGGCACAGGACATCATCCTTCGACCGCGGGAGCACTGCGCGCGATCGAGGAGATAGTGTCGGGCGGCGGCGCGATTCGCAGCGCGCTCGACGTCGGCACCGGCTCGGGCTTGCTGGCGATCGCCGTACGGATGCAAGGAGCCGCGCGAATCGTCGCGATCGATATCGACGCCGACGCGCTCGAGAACGCACGTGACAACGCCGATCTGAACGGCGGGAGCCGCGCGATCCGCTTCTCGGCAATTCCACTTCACTCGGTGCGCGGGCGCTTCGACCTGGTGATCGCAAATATCCTGGCAGGTGTGTTAATCGAGATGGCGCCCGAGCTCGTGCGCAGGCTCGCGCCCCGCGGCCACCTGGTGCTCGGAGGAATTCTAGCCAGCGAATCGCGCAGCGTGATTCGCGCGTACCGCAAACTGGTCCGACCGGTGTCCGAAACGCGCAGCCGCGGATGGGCAACACTGAGGTTCGCGAGATGAAAACTCCGCCGCGTTTCGCGATCGAAGCGCCGCCAGCCGCCGACGGCACCATCCGCGTGACGGGGAACGAAGCCCATCATATGCGCGACGTAATGCGGGTAACGCCCGGCGAGACGATAACGCTGATCGACGCGGAGGGGCTGGAATATTCCGCGCGCCTCGAACGCTATTCTCGTTCCAGCGCCGAGCTTCGGGTCCTCGCAACTCGGCGGGCCTCGAGCCGCGCGAGGCTCATCCTCGCGCAGGCTATCATCAAGGGTCCACGCATGGATTTTATTGTCGAGAAGGCAGCCGAGCTTGGCGCGACCGAGCTATGGCCGATCATTTGCGCGCGCGGCCAGGTGCGCGAGCCTGGCGCCGAGCGCCACGCACGATGGAACCGGCTGGCGATCGCGGCGTCCAAGCAGAGTATCCTCGCACCGCCGATGCGGGTGCGCGAGGCGATCGATTTCCGCGGCTTGATTCGCGACGCGCCGCGAGAAACGCTCAAGTTGAGCTGCTCAGTCAGCGCGGAGCCGATCGGCGCGATTCTCGAGCACGCCACGCCTAACGCGGTGCTGATCGCAGTTGGACCCGAAGGTGATTTCGACTCGACCGAGCTCGCATCGGCGTCCGAGGCCGGCTTCGTCCCTGCTGGGCTCGGCCCGGCACGGCTTCGGAGCGAGACCGCGGCGCTGGTCGCACTTGCGATCGCGGGGCAATTCCTCACGCGCGGCGTATAATGGATCATCACGGAGGATAATCACGCGTGGCGCACAAGTTCGCGTTCATAATGGATCCGCTCGAGAACGTCCTGGTCGACAAAGACACGACGTTCGTCTTTATGCTCGAAGCGCTACGGCGGGGGCACGAGATTTACTTCCTGGGCCTGCGCGATCTGTATGCGCGCGGGCCTCAGGCCATGATGCGCGCGCGACGCTGCGAGGTTATGCGCGGCTCGCCGCACTTTCGTTATCTCGACGAGGGCGATGATTACGCGATCGAGCATTTCGCCGCGGTCTGGATGCGCAAGGATCCTCCCGCCGACGCGAACTATCTCTACGCAACGATGCTGCTGGGGCTGGCCGACCCCCGCCGCACCTTCGTTCTCAACGACCCCTCGGGGCTGCGCGAAGCAAACGAGAAACTGTACGCGCTCAACTTTCCCGGCGCGATTCCGCCCACGATCGTCACCTACGAATCGGCACGGTTGCGCAAATTCATGGCCGAACAGGGCGGTGAAATGATCGTAAAGCCGCTGGACGGACACGGTGGCGAAGGCGTGTTTTTCGTGCACATTGCCGACCGCAACCTCGGCGCGATTCTCGAATCGATTACTCATTTCGAGACCCGTCCGATCATGGCGCAGCGCTATCTACCCGAGGTCCGCGCCGGCGACAAGCGTCTCATCGTGCTCGACGGTGAGCCGCTCGGTGCGACGCTTAGAGTTCCGCGCGAGGACGAGCATCGCGGCAATATCCACGTCGGCGGCACCTGCGTACAGGCGGCGATCACGGCGCGCGATCGCGAAATCTGTGCGATGCTGAAGCCGCGGCTTGTGCGCGACGGCCTCTACTTCGTCGGGCTCGATATAATCGGCGACTATCTGACCGAGGTGAACGTCACCAGTCCGACTGGCGTGCAGGAGATCGATCGCCTCGACGGCGTGAGCTTGGAAGCGAAGGTGATGGATTTCGTCGAAGCACGATGCGCCCAGCTATCGCGCTAGCGCGAGTCGAGCGACGTGCCGATGGTTGCATGCGCGGCAGAGTACCGGTACGAATGATCGTTCATAGCTCCGCGCGAAACGGTGGGCAGGTAGCTCAGTCGGTAGAGCAGAAGACTGAAAATCTTCGTGTCGAGTGTTCGATTCACTCCCTGCCCACCAAAATCATCCTTAATCTATAACATGTTTTTCTGGCGCTCTCCGAGCCCCGGAGAATTTGATAGCCACGGTTGACAGCCACCCAGCCATAAATCCGGGTATGAAAAGGTGATCCAACTTTGAGACCGGAAAACGGCTCCGGTCGAATCGAGCTGAGAAAAATCAGATGTCCGGCCGCTGGAAACTGACTCTAGGCGATCTTAGTTCAGCGTGTTGCCCACATTTTTGTGTTTGCTTCGTGCGAGTTCGCGGGGCTATACTTTGGCCAAAGCTGGCGTGAGTCCTGAGTCACCTCGTCTGCGGATGCAGGCATAAATGGAGGCCTTAGGGTGCCGGCTTTTTCTTTCTTGGTACGCGGAGGCTCACCTCGATTTTATCGTCTCGCAGGCGGTTGAGGTACGTCCAATCGTCGTGGGCGTATGCAGCGTAGATTGCGCCGGCAATGAAATCGACCACTTGAAGTTGCGCGTGGTGTGCTGAGTCCTTGGCTTCGAGATTGACGGCGCACGCCAGCATCCCGTTTTGTTCGAACTGCTTAAGGTACTGCCGCAGCCGCTCTGTGGCCCGCTGATTTCGCGCATCAATCGTAAGTGCGATACGTTTGCCGCGCGCCCGCGTCTCGAACATCCCGGCCTTTTCCATCGCGAACCGGACCGCGTAGTTGTAACGGATCTCTTCGTGGCGGCTCCTGAACTGTTCGTTGAACCAGGTCTTGTGAATCACACACCCCGAGACGCCGACGATGTGGGTGCGTTCGCGGCATATCTGCTCGATCACGGCCGCGCGGAGCTCGGGGTTGGAATTCGACCATTTCAGTTCGTTCTTCTTGGCTCGGCTCCCCAAGCCCTTACGGCGCGCTCTTTTCAGAACTCGGCTGAGTGCTTCTCGTGAGTGAAGATGCAGGATCGCGATGACAAATACTGGAGTGCTGCCCTTGGAAGTGCCAAGGTCTCCGCTTTCGTCGAGAAATTGAAAATTGCCTGGAAGAGATTCGGCCGGCAAGTTGTGCTCCATTCGATGACACTGGGTTTACTCAATCGATTATCATCGAATCCGATTGGACACTCAGATCGGAAAACACTCAAGGGGTAGCTCTGGAAAAGAGTAGCTGGCCCGTCCGTCTCAACGCGCATGCTCCACAACCCTTTGTAGATCTGCTCTGAGAGACCTCAGGAGACATGCTGAGTTGATCGCTTCACGCGCCCAGGCTGGCGCCCCGTCACTTCCTGAGCGCCGTTATCCGCGGAATTCGCGCCGTGGCTGCGGTCCTCGCTTACCTGCCGATCGTGCGGTTTTCGTCGGCGATGCGGCGGTAATTCTCGAAGCCCGGCTGCTCGTCCCAAATTCGCCGTATCCTGCGCACCGTAGACATATACTGGAAGCTTGGAGCCGCGGCATTTGACAGCCAGCGTGACCGCCACGGCGTTTGATTCCAGCGTAACGGCTGGATGTTACTGAAAGTAGAGCGGAGGATTTATATAAATTGGGATGCGGGCGCACGGTCAACTACCGAACTGAAAATCTTCGTGTCGAGTGTTCGATTCACTCCCTGCCCACCAAAATCCCGTTTTTGAGCGATTTTTACTTGGAACCGTGCGCAGTGCCGAAGTAATCGCCGCCGTGAACGTGATGGTCGGTCGGCGCGCCCCACTGAATATCGTGATCCATCCGCTCCCGCCTTCAGTGAGTTTCAACCTTATTTGACGGCCTCAATTCGATCAGGACGTCGGGCCGAAAGTGATCTGGTAGGAGAAATTGTTGGCGCTTCCCAGGAATATCTTTGGACGCTGCGACTTCTTATTGGTCAGCTGCACGGGACCAAATTTCAGGATCGATCCAGTGGTATAATTCGCAACCCACATGTCGCCGCTGACGTCGAACGCCAATCCCCACGCCCCGTTCAGAGTATTGTTGGGGCTGGTGATTGCAATTGCGGGCGCCGGGTTGGTGGTAGACGCAAGGTCAGCTTTCGAATATTCGACTACCGTCGAATTGTCGAAGTTCGTGACCCAAAGGTTCTTCTTGTGATCGAAAGCAAGCTCCCCCGGAGCCGCAAGCCCATCGGTGATGATTCGCGGAGCCTGGTTGCCGCCGACTAGCTGATCCGGAGTAAATTCGAACACCGCACTAGCGTCTTCGTCCGAAACCCATAAATCTCCGGCTTTGTCGAAGGCGACGAACTGCGGCGAGGCGAAATCGCCGCTCGCCGTCAACGTGATCGCGGGCGTGAGATCGGCGCTCCCAGCTTTGAGTTGCGCGGCGCTGAGTTCATAGATCGCGCCGGATGCGTCCGCGATCCAAAGGTCGCCGGCGGAGTCGAAATTGCTCCCCACCAAAAACTGGAACGATGAACTGGTAATTGTAACGGCGGGAGTTGGCGTGGATGTTTTCGCCAACTTAGCGAGCTGTTTTGCCGTAATTTCCTGGACCTGGTTGCCGCCGGTCGTCGTCCACAGATTGCCCTTGCGATCGAACGAAATCCCGAGCGGATCGCTCGAGAGCCCGATCAAATTTGGACGCGGCAGGCCGGTGTCCGTAAGTTGGTTGTGCTTAAACTGCTCGATATTGACGGATTGGTTGTTGGCAACCCATAGCGACTGCCCCGACCACGCCGGCGATACGGCGCCACACGCAATCACGGCGAGCATCGCCGATGCGGCACACAAAAGGCCTCGCGCGGCGCTGCGCAACCGCAGAAAATCTCGAACCTGCATTCTCTCCTCCCGCTGACCAACCCGCGATCCTCGATCGCGCGCGCGAAACATCGAACCCTGATTTTCCCGAAACCTGAGACGAATGTCCACGTCAACTGCCGGACGCCCAAAACAACTGCTCTAGACGCGTCGAGGATGATAGCCCGTGACGCGGAGCGAGGCGATCGCCCCGCGCCACAGGTGGAGGTGAGTCAGCGCATTGCCCTTCCGGCGTGGCCGCCGTAGGCATGCGAGATCAGAAGCAATCCGCGCGCCAGTGCGATCCGCCCGCCACGAGGCGCAAATCTCGAAATATGGAATCTGTCAGATAAGCCGCGTACTACAGATGTATCAGCGCTACAACTGGATGTTGCAAATGCGCTAATCGCGCGGCCAGTCAGTCGGAAATCTTCCGTTCAGCGATAGCGCCCGGCGGCAGACGACCTATGTGTCCGCGGCGGTGTGGGCCAGCAGGAGCGTCGCCGGCCACACTGATGCGCCATTCGCGATCGTAGTTCGAGACCACAAACGCGGCTCCGTCGGGATCCACCAGCACCAAGTCGTGAAGTCCAACGCGCGGAGGTCCGCTTTCGTCGGAGATCAATTCGACACCCGCACTTGGCGCAGGCGCCACGAAATGACATTTGAGACCACTGTAATAGACCATCGTAGGCAGGCTGATTCCCGCAAAATACAGTTCGCCGCCCGGGCGCTGACGCGCCAGATTTCGCGCCCGCACCGCCATCATGTAGCTCGGGATGCTGCGCTCGCGCTGAAGGCGGAAACCAGCATTGATTCTCGCCCATCGCGCGGGAGCCAATGCCGCGATAATCACGAGGCTCATCACGGCGGCGTATCGCGATAGCGTTCTAACGGGACCGCCAGCTCCGAGAGCGGCGCCGATCGCACTGCCCCCAAGCAGCGCAATCGGCATCAGCGCGGGAAGGATGTACCAAGGCAGCCGCGTCTGCACTGCGCATGCAGCGGCGATGGCAATCACGAGCCACAGCGCCCAGGCGGCAGTATCGGGTGGAATCCGCCTGAGAGCAGTGCGAAGTCCGGCGCGCAGAGTGTCGATCGCGAGTACCGCCGCCGGAATCAGAACTGGCCATAGCCAGCCAATCTCACGATAGAGCGTATCGATCGTGAATCCGAGATCGTGCTGATGATCCTCGAGGTGCGAGGTCACACGCGCGAGCGTTTCCTGCCCAACGAACACCGACCAGAAGGCCGAGTGATTTGCTACCGCCGCATACAGATACCATGGAGAGGCGACGATCGCTGCGGACGCGAAAAATATGGCAAGCCCCTGCAGGCCAACCTCGCGATAAGCTGGAATCATCGCGACCGCGCTTATCGCGACTATCGCCGCGATCGCGCCCGCCAGGCCCTTGCTCAGAATCGCAAATCCGCACGCCATTCCCGCGAGAATCATCCACGCCCGATGCGTCCGCGCCCAGGTGATCGCAAGAACCGACAACGTCATGAAAAACAGCAGCGGAGCGTCGGTCGCGGCCTCGCGTCCGCCACGCGCGATAAAGAAATAAAATCCAAGTGGCAAGATCGCTGCGAAAATGCCCGCACCACGCCCGGCCGCGGCGCTGGCGGCAAAATACAGCAGAACCATTGTCAGGATGCCCAGCAGCATCGAGGGCAAGCGCGCCGCAATCTCGCCCTCGCGAAAAGTCTTGAATGACAACGCAATCATCCAGAACAGCATCGGCGGTTTCTTAAGATACGGATCGCCATTCCAGGTGAGGTTCAGATAGTCGTGATTCTGTACTGCCTCATGTGCGACTTCGGCATAGGTGGCCTCGTCCCAATCGATCAGCGGCGCTTCGCTCATATGCGAGCTCAGCGCGAGGAAGCCAATCGCAACGATCATCGCGATCTCGAGCCGGTGCGTCGCAAAGAGTTTTCGCAGCGATTCGAGCATTTCTATTTCGGACGGCCCGGAAGCGCTCGCGAGCCGATGCTTAGATTAGACGCGAAGGTCTGAGACGCGTCCAGCGTATGCGGCAATACGCGGCGGGAATTTTTGCCGATTGATTCTTGCCTCAAGAACGAGGACTCAAATTTGGCCGGCGAGCGAGCGCGATTCAGGCCTGCGCAATCTTGGTGTTACGCCCTGCCATCACTTCATCGATCAGGCCGTACGCGACCGCCTCCGCCGCCGACATGAAGTTGTCGCGATCGGTATCCTTCTCGATCTTCTTGACCGGCTGTCCGGTGTGTTTGGACAGGATCTCGTTGAGCAGCTCGCGAATCCGCATCGTCTCGCGCGCCTGAATTTCGATATCCGCAGCCTGGCCTTCGAAACCGCCGTGAGGCTGATGGATCAGAATCCTGCTGTGCGGCAACGCGTAGCGCTTGCCCTTGGCTCCTGCCGTCAGCAAGAGCGATCCCATGCTGGCAGCCTGACCGACACACAGCGTGGAAACAGGAGGTTTCACGAACTGCATCGTATCGTAGATCGCCAACCCCGCCGTCACCGAACCACCGGGCGAGTTGATGTACATATTTATCTCGCGTTCTGGATCCTCGGATTCCAGAAACAAAAGCTGCGCCGTCACCAAATTCGCGAGATCGTCGGTGACTTGCCCGCCCAGAAAAACGATCCGGTCCTTGAGCAAGCGCGAATAAATATCGTAGGAACGCTCGCCGCGGCCGGTCTGCTCGACGACATATGGAATAAGGATGCTCATGGCAAATTTACGGTACTCCGCCGGGGGCCTCGGGTCGAGTGATGTTCACCGGATTTCGATTCCGAGCAGCGCGATAACAAACATCGCCTGCGATGCGTCGATTGTCACGCCGTGCATTTGCTCCGGTTCGATTCTGAGTCCGTCGATCTTCGCGCCGCTTAAGTCAACCTCGCGAAATTTCGCACGAGTAAAGTCGGCGCGGCTCAGATCGCATCCGGCGAAGGAGACGAATTCGAGATTCGCATCCTGGAAATCGGCTTCACTTAGATTGGAGTCCTCGAATTTGACACTCGCGAGCTTCGCCGAGCCGCAGCGCAGAAAGTCCGCCTTGCAGCCCTTCACAACCACGTCGCGTAATTCGGCTTCTGACAAAACGAGGCCCGTGAGCCGCGAGCCGGTTATCTCAACGCGGCTCAGGCGCGCCTTGGTCCAATCGGAATTTGCGAGATTGGATTTTTCCACCCTGACATCGACGATCCGCAGCCGCACGAGCTTCGAATCATCCAGCGCAACGCGCCTGAGGATGCAGGTGTCGAAGACTACGCCCCGCGCCGTGGCCGCGCTCAATGTTGCATTGTCGAGGATGCGGCGTTCAAAACATTCGTCGCTGCGCAAAGCCTCGACTGCGGCAGAATCCATCGCCACGCCCTCGAGGCCCGGCGGCGCGATCGACCGGCGCTTGTCGTTCTTGCCGGGCTTCATCGCACGACGTCACGCAGGAGCGATCGATATTGATGCGGCGGCAGCCCGAAGCCGCTCAACGGTGCGCCGCTTGCCGAGCACACTGATCACCTCGTAGATGCCGGGGCTCACCGTGCCGCCCGTGATCGCCACCCGCACCGGCTGCGCGAGCTGGCCGAGTTTCATCTCATATTTTGCGAGCACGCCCTCAAAGACAGTTTGAATCGCCGGTTCCGTGAAGTCCCCGCCGAGCGCGTCGAGTCCGGCGGCAAGCACGGTCAGCGGCTCGAGAATTTCGGGCTTCAGGAATTTGGCGGCGGCCTTCGGATCGATCTCGATCTTGTCGTTCAGATAAAAGCTCGCGAAATCGACCAGCTCGACCAGGGTTTTCGCGCGCTCGCGTAGCGTCGCCACCATCTTTTCAAGCCACGCGTCGTCACCGGGGATCGTGATTCCGCGCTGCTCAATGAATGGCTTGACCTCGCGCGCCAACTGCGCAACCGGCCGCGCTTTCAGGTAATGAAAGTTCAGCCACAGCAGCTTGTCGGTGTTGAACACGCCGGGCGATTTCCCGCACTCGGCGAAATCGAAATACTCGATCATCTCGCCCTTAGAGAAAATCTCTTGGTCGCCATGCGACCATCCGAGCCGCGCCAGGTAGTTCACTAACGCCTCGGGAAAGAACCCTGCCTCGCGATACGCGCGCACCGACGTGGCCGCGTGGCGCTTCGAGAGCGGCGCACCGTCCGGTCCGGTGACCATCGGCAAATGCGCGAACGCTGGCGGAGTAAATCCAAGTGCCAGCGACATCTGGATCTGCCGGGGTGTATTTGGAACGTGATCGTCACCGCGGACGACGTGCGTGATTTTGAAATCGGCCTCGTCAACCACCGTGGCGAAGTTGTAGGTGGGGCCGCCATCGGAGCGAAAAATAATCAGATCGTCGAGTTCCGAGTTCTCGAACACTGTGCGCCCACGGACCAAATCGTCGAGGATCGTTTCTCCGTTGAGCGGCGACGCGAACCGAATCGTGTAGTTCCGTCCGGCGGCGCGATCCGGCAACTCGATATCGGGCGAAAAATCCAGGTTGCGGCATTTGCGATCGTAAACCGGCTTGCGATGCTCTTTCTCCGCCGCCTTGCGCTTGGCGTCCAGCTCGGCGGGGGTGCAGTAACACGGGTACGCCTTGCGCTCGCGTAGCAACTGGCGCGCCGACTCGCGATAGCGCTCCGTACGGTTCGATTCGAAATAGCGCGCGTCGGGGGGGCCTTCGTCCCATTCGAGTCCAAGCCATTTGATGTCGGCGAGAATTTCGGTGAGCGATTCCTGCGTCGAGCGTTCCCGGTCGGTGTCGTCGATCCTAAGAATAAACTTGCCGCCATTGTGCCGGGCGTACAGGTACGCGAACAGCCCCGAGCGGACGTTACCGATATGCAGCGAGCCGGTCGGGCTCGGCGCGAAGCGGGTGCGAACAGTCACAAGCTACTCCCATTCGATCGTGGCGGGCGGTTTCGAGGTGATGTCGTAGACGACGCGATTGACACCGCGAGTCTCGTTGGTGATTCGCGAGGACAGCCGCGCCAGAAACTCCGGGTCGAGCCGCGCCCAATCCGCGGTCATGCCGTCGAGCGATTCGACCGCGCGAATCGCAATCACACTTTCGTAGGTGCGTCCGTCGCCCATCACCCCGACGGTTTTGAGCGGCAGCAGCACGGCGAAGCCCTGCCATAGACGAGCGCCAAGTCCCGCCCTGGCGACTTCATCCATGACGATCGCGTCGGCGCGGCGCAAAAGCTCGACCCGTTCACGGGTGACCTCGCCGACGATCCGCACCGCCAGCCCGGGGCCGGGGAACGGTTCGCGGTCGACGATCTCGGGCGGCAGACCGAGCTTGCGGCCGACCTCGCGCACCTCGTCTTTGAACAGCTCCCGCAACGGCTCGATCAATTCGAGCTTCATGCGATCGGGCAGCCCGCCAACGTTGTGGTGGCTCTTGATAACGGCCGACGGTCCCTTGAACGAAACCGACTCGATCACGTCGGGATAGAGAGTGCCCTGCCCCAGAAAGCGCGCGCCGCGAATCTGCTCCTCGGACTCGAACACGTCGATAAATGTGTGACCGATGATGCGCCGCTTCTGCTCCGGATCGAGCACTCCCGAAAGGCGCTCGAAGAACAGCTCCGAAGCGTCGGCAACCCTCAGATCGATTCCAAGCTGGCTCGCGAAGACATTTTCCATCCGCTCGCGCTCGCCCGCGCGCAACAGGCCGGTATCGACAAACACGCTCATCAAGCGATCGCCGATCGCGCGATGAATCAGCGCGGCGGCTACCGACGAATCGACGCCGCCCGACAGTCCCATGATCACTCGGTCAGCCGCGCCGACCTGCGCGCGGATCTCGGCGAGCTTGGTCTCGACTATATTCGCGGTGGTCCAGTCGCCCGGTTCGCCGCAAATTTTGAGGACAAAGTTGCGCAGGATCTGCGCACCGCTCGGCGTGTGCACGACCTCCGGATGAAACTGGATCGCGCGCATCCGTCCGTCGACGCTGCGCATCGCGGCGAAAGGGGAATTGTCGCTATGCGCTATCGGCCGCAGCGCCGGCCCGATCGACTCGACCCGATCGCCGTGGCTCATCCACACCTGATGCTCACGTCCCTTGAGCCCCTCGAACAATTCATCCTGCTCGTCGATAACCAGCGTGGCGCGGCCAAACTCCCGCGCGCGCGATCCGACACTGCGCGACCCCAGATGCTGCGCTATCACATACAGGCCGTAGCAGATTCCGAGCACGGGGCATCCGAGGTTCAGGACCTCGTCGGAGATATCCGGCGCCTCGTCCTCGTAGAGGCTCGCGGGTCCGCCCGACAGGATGATACCGCGCGGCTTCATCGCGCGGATTTTTTCAACCGGACAATTGAACGGATGGATTTCGCAATACACGTGCGCCTCGCGCACACGGCGCGCAATCAGCTGCGTGTATTGGCTTCCAAAATCGAGAATCAGGATCACGGCGAATTGCCTTGAATTGAAGGACTAATATAGCGGAGGCGCGAATCTCGACGAAACCCGCTCCGCGCCAGGTTTCAACCATCCGGTCATCGCCGCTTGGAACGTCCGCGCGAATCTGGTGCGCGCGTCCGCCCCGCCTCAACAAAGGTGCGGCCAGTGCGCCGGAACTCAAGGCGCAGCGGAGTTCCCACCAGACCCAGCGCCGCGCGAAATCGCGACTCCAGGAAACGAATGTAATGCGCTGGTATCTCGCGCTCGACGTTGGCAAAGAACCGGATCCGCGGCGGCGCGCTCGCCACCTGCGTCACATACATCAAATTGAGCCGCCGGCGCCCGACCAGCGGCGGATCCATCGCTTCCATCGCACGCGCCAGCGTCCGGTTGAGCGCCGAGGTCTGGAACGTCGCGCGCCACGAATCTCCCGCCTTGATCGCGGCCGGTATAATGTCGCGCACGCCGTCACCCGTAAGCGCCGAGGTGAAGACCAGCGTCGCGTATGCGAGGAATGGAAACCGTTCGTGCGCATCGCGCACGAATGCCGCAACCTTGCGCCCCAGCTTCGCGGCTGCGTCCCACTTGTTGCAGACCAGGACCATCGCGCGGTCGTTGGTATCGACCAGCCGCGCCAGCCGCGCGTCCTGATCGGTAATTCCCTCGGTCGCGTCGATCACCAGCAGCACCACATCGGCGCGGCGGATCATCTCGATCGCGCGGCCGACCGAATGATGCTCGAGCTCGCCATCGACTTTGGTCGGACGGCGGATTCCTGCCGTGTCGATCAGCAGAACATCGCGACCCTCGGCGGAGAGGCGCACATCGACCGGGTCGCGCGTCGTGCCCGGAGTTGAATCGACGATCGCGCGCTCGAAGCCCGACAGTCGATTCAGCAGCGACGATTTTCCGACGTTGGGGCGGCCGACCAGCGCAAGCCGCAGGTCGGGACCCGCGGCGGGTGCGCCGGATTCGAGCGCCGGCAGGCGCGCTGCAATCTCTTCGAGCAGATCGCCGACACCTCCGCCGTGCGCGGCCGAGATCAGGAACAATCGGTCGGCGCCGATCTCGAAAAAGTCGATCGCGGCGGATTCGTTGCGCGGATCGTCAATCTTGTTGACCGCGATTATCAGCGGACACCCGGTTTCGCGCACCAGCGCGAGCGCCTCTTTGTCGGCATCACTCAAGCCGGCGCGTCCGTCGAAGATAAACACGACCACATCGGCGACGCCGACGGCGCCCAGAGCCTCGGCGACCAACCGCTCGGACATTGCCTCGCGTCCGCCAAGTTCGAGACCGCCGCTATCGACCACGACAAACTCGCGGTCATCGAAAGAGGCGCGCGCGAAATTCAGATCACGCGTAGTGCCGGGAATCGGACTGGTAATTGCGCGCGAGCCCTTCGCGATCCGGTTGAACAGCGTCGATTTGCCGGCGTTCGCGCGTCCCACCAGTACTACTGTCGGCAGCCCCGCTCCGAAGCTGCGACCGGCGCGAGCCTCCCGGGCGTCGGCATTTGCGGATTTCGCGGAGCGCGGACTCATAGCCCGAACTCCGCCATCTTGCGCGGGTCGCGGGTCCAGTTCGGTTCCACCTTCACCAGCATCTCGAGGAACACGCGCGCATCGAGCAGCTTTTCCAGCTCCAGGCGCGCGGCAGTGCCGATCTCCTTGAGCGTGCGCCCGCCCGCGCCGATCAGCATCCCCTTGTGCGACTCGCGCTCGATCACAATCACCGCCGAGATCCGCTTGAGGTTGCGCTCGGTTTCTTCGACGAAGTTTTCGATCCGCACGGCGCTTGAGAACGGGATCTCCTGCCGCATTTTCAAAAAAATCTTCTCGCGGATCACTTCCGCAGCGATCATCCGCTCGGTCTGGTCGGTGTATTCATCCTCAGGCATCAACGCCGGGCTCTTGGGCAGCATCGCCTTGACGGTCGCGATCAGCTCCTCGATATTCTCGCCGCGTAGCGCGCTTACCGGCACGATCTCGCAGTCGGGAAACTCGCGATGAATCTCCTCGATCAGCGGCAGCAGGTTCTCGCGCGGCTGCAGTGTCAACTTTGTTGATCACGATCACGAGCGGCGCGCCCAGCTTCGCAAGCTCGAGCAGCGCGGCGCGATCGCGCGGGTCGAGCTTGCCCGCGGCTTCCACCACCCCGAGCACGACCTCGCCTTCGCCAAGCGCGCGGCGAGCGTTATCGACCATCCGGCGGTTGAGCTCCTTGGGCGACTCGTGGATTCCCGGAGTGTCGAGGAAAAGGAATTGCGCGTCGCGATCGGTCCGAACGCCGAGAATTCTCGCGCGCGTGGTCTGCGGCCGCGGCGTCACGATCGCGACCTTGTGGCCGACCATCCGGTTCAGCAGCGTGGATTTGCCGACGTTGGAACGTCCGCCCAACGCGACAAAGCCCGCACGATGCTCATTGTTCGTGCCGATCACTGGATTCCTGTTCGATCCGCGCCAGCGCCTGGCGCGCGGCGGCCTGCTCGCTCTGCTTCTTGCTGCCGCCCTCGCCTATCCCGAGGTCACGGCCGGCGATTTTGATCCGCGTGGTGAAGCGTTTGGCATGATCCGGTCCTTGCGCGGCGACCAACTCATAGATCGGCTGAGCATGAAAGCGCCGGTAAGCGATCTCCTGGAGTTCGGTTTTGTAGTCACGCTCGGCCGAGGGTCCGCCCACGTCGTGCTCGAACAGCCGCTCGACGACCTGCTGCGCGGGCACCAGCCCGCCGTCCGTGTAGATTGCGCCGATCACCGCTTCGAACGCGGCCGCGAGAATCGAGACCTTCTCGCGTCCGCCGCTTTTCTCCTCGCCCTTGCCGAGCTTGAGCAACGCTCCCAAATCGATCGACTGCGCCTTCAGCGCGAGCGTGCGCGCATTGACAATCGACGCGCGCAGCTTCGAGAGCGGACCTTCCTTCGCCGCCGGAAACTGGCGCATCAGCAGGTCCGCGATCGCGAGATCCAGCACCGCGTCGCCCAGAAATTCGAGCCTTTCGTAATGCGCGTCAGAGCCGATCGCGGCGCTCGGATGAG
Source organism: uncultured delta proteobacterium (assembly GCA_963765675.1). GTDB lineage: Bacteria > Desulfobacterota > Binatia > Binatales > Binataceae > JBARDN01. The sequence goes on from CAVXXK010000003.1 coordinate 17,631, forward strand.
TCAGCGCGATCTCCAGCAATTCGGAGCGCGCGAACGTGTAACCAACGTTCTCTTCCAGAGCGGAGCGCCCGGACTCAGGCGACGGTTGTGGCGCCGCCGGAGATACAGTCTTCTCCGCGCGACGGAACAATCTGCCCAACAAGTTGAGCCGCATCGGCAAGCGACGCCTCCACCTCGACTTCGTGATTTACCAGCGTGTCCGGACCCATGGTCAGCACCCGGATATAGCTGCGCGTATAGCCCGCCAGCGCGCCGCTCCGAGTACGTTCTTCAAGTAATACATTAACTCTTGTGCCGGCGAAGCGGCGCGCGAAATCCGCGCGCTTGGCCTCGCCCATCGCGCGCATCACCTGCGCGCGGCGCTTGATCTCCGTCGGCGCAACTTTGCCCGGCATCTTCGCCGCCGTGGTCCCCGCCCTGACCGAATACGGAAACACGTGGAAGTAAGCAAGCGGCAGCGACTCGATAAAGCTCCGTGCCGATTCGAAATGCTCCGCGCTCTCACCCGGAAAGCCGACGATCAGATCGGTCCCGATCGCCGCGTCGGGCATCGCCGCGAGCACGCGCTCGACGCGGCCGCGATAAAACTCGCGGTCGTAGCGCCGGCGCATCCGCGAAAGGATTTCGTCCTCACCCGACTGTAGCGGCAGATGCAGATGCGGGCAGAACTTCGGGCTCTCCGCCACGATCGCGATAATCCGGTCGCTTAGTTCTTCCGGGTCAAGCGAGCTTACCCTGATCCGGTTTATCGGCGATCGTTCCGCGATCATTTCGAGCAGGTCGGCGAGATCGACCGCCGGATCGAGGTCCTTGCCGTAGCCGCCCAGATGCACCCCCGAAAGCGTCACTTCCTTGAAGCCGCGCGCGTGCAGTTCATCCAGCGCCGCGATAATCCGGCGCGGCTCGACGCTGCGCGACGTCCCACGCGAGGTCGGCACGATACAAAAGCTGCAGAACTGGTCGCATCCTTCCTGGAGCTTCAGAAACGCGCGCGTCTGCCCCTCGAGCGCGACCGCACCCAGCTCAATCGGCGCGCGCACCTTGCGCAGATTCGTGACCATCACGCGCTCGCCGGCTCCCTGAGCGATCGCGCGCTCCAGATCGTCGATCCGTCCGAGTCCCACCACCGCGTCAACTTCGACCGCGCGCGCCAGCGCCTGCGGATTCGCCTGCGCGAAGCATCCGGTCATCACGATCCGCGCGGCGGGATTGAGCCTGCGCGCGCGTCGCGCGAGTTTCAGGCTCTCGGAATCAGCGCGGTCGGTTACGGTGCAGGTGTTGATCACGTAAACGTCGGCGACTTCGGAAAAATCGCGCCGCGCCATCCCGCGCGCTCCAAGGCGCGATTCGATAATCGCCGAGTCGTACTGATTGACCTTGCATCCAAGGGTCGCGATCGCGAACTTCATCGGCGTCGTGTCCGTCATGATTCCCGCGGCGTCATCCCTTATTCATTCGCGAGCGCGCGCTCGATAAAGCCGCCGCCGAGCACTTCGTCGCCGCGATAAAACACGCACGCCTGCCCCGGAGTCACCGCCGGTCCGCCGTTCGCGAAGCGAATCTCCGCGCCGCGCGCCGAATCGAGCGTGACCGTTGCGGGAAGCGCGGGATGCCGATAGCGAATCTTTACTTCCGCGCCCATCGGTCCTGAAGCAGCCGACGACGGATCGACCATACTGACCTCGCGCGCTATCAGACCCGACGCGCTCAGCGCCGCGCGCGGCGCGACGATTACGTCGCCCGATTGAGCGCGGATTTCGCGCACGTAGAGCGGCTCTCCCGATGCGACCCCGAGTCCGCGGCGCTGGCCGACCGTGAAGCGATGCACCCCGGCGTGATCCGCGAGCGCGCGGCCTTCGCTATCCACGATTTTGCCCGGACGAATTTCGCCGTTCAGTTGCGGCGCGCGCCGCTCGACGAAGCGCGCGTAGTCTCCGTCGGGTACGAAGCAGATTTCCTGGCTGTCGGGCTTGTCAGCGTTCGCAAGGCCCAGCGCCCGCGCGCGTGCGCGAACCTCGGTCTTGGTCATCGCGCCCAGCGGAAACATCGTGCGGGAGAGTTCATCCTGCGCGAGCGAGAAAAGAAAGTACGATTGATCTTTCGACGCATCCGCCGCGCGCAGCAGATGGAACCGGCCCGCGCCGTCGCGTTCGATTCGCGCGTAATGTCCGGTCGCCACAAATTCCGCGTCGAGCGCTCGCGCGCGCTCCCAGAGCCGGTCAAACTTGATCTCGCGATTGCACATCACGCACGGATTCGGCGTGCGGCCAGCGAGGTATTCTCCGACAAAGTTATCGACCACGCGTGCGCCGAACTCGGCTCGCAGATCGATCACATAAAACGGAAAATCCATCCGCTCCGCCACCCGCCGCGCATCCTCGAAGTCTTCGTAGGAGCAGCAGGTCGCGCGCGTCCGCACCGGACGAGTCTCCGGCTCAGGCGCAAGCCGCATCGCGACTCCGACCACCTCGTACCCCTGCTCGTGCAGGATCGCGGCAGCCACCGAGCTGTCGACTCCGCCGGACATCGCGACCAGAACCCGCGCGTTCATCGCGGCGCCTCAATCGCTTCCGCGGCGATCGGCTCGGCCTGCGAGACCCGGCGCCACACGCGCGCGATAATCTCGGACGCCTCGGCGATCTCCTCGGCCGTCGTGCTCCATCCGAGGCTGACGCGCAAGGAACTGCGAGCCTCGGCTGCACTGCGGCCCATCGCGAGCAGCACGTGCGAGGGCTCGACCGCGCCGGCTGCGCATGCCGAACCCATCGAGACCTCGACACCTTCGAGGTCGAGCGCAATCAACATGCTCTCGCCGAGCACTCGCGGAAAAGTAAGATTGATCGTATTCGCAACGCGTCCATCGCGCGGGCCATTCAGATGCAGTCCCGGAATCGCGTCGCACAACCGCGCGAGCATCGACGCCGCAAGCGTCTCGATTCGCGCACGCTCCGACTCAATCACGCCGCGCGATGCCTCGGCGGCCGCGCCAAACGCGACTGCGCCGATCAGGTTCGGCGTTCCCGCACGCATCGCGCCTTCCTGCGGTCCGCCTAGAATCGTCGGTGCGATTGCCGAGCCGCGACGAATATAGAGCGCGCCCGCTCCGGCCGCGCCGCCAAGCTTGTGCGCACTAAGCGTCATCAGGTCGCATCCCAGCTCGCGCACGTCTACCGCGATTCGGCCCGCAGCCTGCGCCGCATCGAGATGAAACAACGCTCCGACACGTGCGGCCGCCGCCGCAATCGGTCGAGCGTCGAGAATCGAACCGACTTCCGCATTAACCAGCCCAAGCGTGACCAGCGCGGTCGAACTATCGAGCGCTTCGATAACCGCGTCAGGCGAAATCCGTCCGTCGCGATCCGGCGCGATTCGCACGATCTCCGCGCCTTGGCGTTCGAGCTCGGCGAGCGGCGCCAAAATCGACGAATGCTCGATCGCGGACGTGATCACGCGACGGCGATCTCCGGCGAGCTTGAGCGCACCGGAAATCGCGAGGTTGTTCGATTCAGTTCCGCCGCTGGTGAAGACAATCTCGCGCGGCTCAGCGCCGACGAGCCCCGCCACCTGTGCGCGAGCGTCTTCCAGCGCACGGCGAGCGCGCTGACCCGCGCGATGCACCGACGCGGGATTGCCGTCGGACCGCGCGAGCATCCGCAGCGCGGCCTGCCCGGCCTCGGGCCGGATAGGCGAGCCCGCGTTATGGTCCAGATAAATCGACATGATTAGTTTGATAGGGTCGCCGCGAAGTAATTAACTTTATATCACCGCGCGCGATGGCAAAAGACGTTCGCGGCGGAGTTAGCCGGATGCCCCAAGCTGGAAGTGGACCTCGTGTGATCGTGGTTGGAGCAGGCGTGGTCGGATGTAGCCTCGCGTTCCACCTTGCGCAACTCGGAGCCGAGGTTACGGTCTTCGACAAGGGCGCAGTTTGCGCCGGAATGTCCGCGCGATCGGGTGCGCTGGTGCGGATGCATTATTCGTTCGCCCCGGAGGCTGACCTGGCGTGGAAGAGCCTCGCGTATTTCGAGAACTGGGCGCGGATGGTTGGTGGACGATGCGGCTTCGTACGCACCGGCTTTGCCGTCGTGGTCGCACCGGACAACGCGGACAAGTTGCGCGCAAACGTCGCGATGCTGAAATCTCTCGGCGTCGAATCCGAACTCGTCGATCGCGATCAGTTGCGAAAGATCGAGCCTGCCGTCCGGGTCGATGATGTCGGGCTGGCCGCATACGAACCACGCAGCGGCTATGCCGATCCCGTAGCGACGACCGAGGCGTTCGCGGCCGCCGCGGAGAAACTCGGCGCGACGTTTCAGCTCAACACTGCCATCGCCGCTCTCGCCGTGAACGCCGGGCGCGCGGCCGGAGTGACTGACAGCAGCGGCAAGACCCACGCCGCGGATTTCGTCTGCCTCGTCACCGGGCCGTGGACCGACACTTTGTTGGCGCCGTTCGGACTGAAGCTCGGCATCAAGCCCGAGCGCGCGCAGATCGCTTTCTTCCGCAAGCCGCCGACTCTGCGCCACAGCATCTTTATCGACACAATCGCTGGCAGCTATTTTCGTCCGCACGGCGACGACCTTACGATGGCTGGGCTGGGCGCCCTCGCACCGGACGCGCCGACCGATCCCGATTCATTCAAGGAAACCAACGACGCGGAATTTATCGAGGCCGTGCGCGCACGCCTCGCGGCACGGATTCCGGCGCTGAAAGATGCGCCTTACGTACGTGGTCACGCGGGAATTTATGACGTAACTCCTGACGCACGCGCCGCGATCGGTCCGATCGCGGAGGTTCCCGGCCTTTACGTTGCGGCCGGATTTAGCGGCACCGGATTCAAAACCTCGCCCGCGGTCGGCGCCGCGCTCGCGGAGCTGATCGTCGAGGGCAAGAGCAAGACCGCCGATCTCTCAGCGTTGTCGTTCGCGCGATTCATGACCGGCAAGCTGATTCACGCACCCAACGAATACACGATGGGCGCCGGCTTCGGCCACACGCTGTAGGTTGAAGCGGTTACGCTGCCGCGCGCAGCGATGGAGGCATCCGAGCGCGAGGCCGCGCGAGTCAGCACCGACAGATAGCCCGGTTCAAGTTCCATCCGCGGTCCGTAACCCTTCGCGAGCATCAGCGCGTGCGCCTTCGGCAGGTTGTAGCACGGCACCGCCATCAGCAGGTGATGCTCAAGATGATAGTTCACGAAATACGGCGCGATAAACGCACGCTCGAGCCAGTTGGCGTGAGTGGTGCGCGTGTTGCGCATCGGATCGTCGTTATCCGTCAGCATCGAATGCTCCGCGATACTGCGAACTCGCGTGATGAATTGATTGAAGGTCATGAGCGGCAGGATCCATAGCGTCAGGAAAAACCACGGATGACCCGGCCAGCGCGAGGATCGCGAACAGAATCGCGTTGGTGATGAAAAATCCGCCGAAGCGCGTCAGTCCCTGCCCGAACTGCGACTTGACCGTCATCGCCGGATCGCTCTTGCGAAACGCGCCGCGCAGCGCGGCCGAGCGCTGCTTGTATGCGGTCTGCCCGGTCAGATCGCGAATGGTCTTGCGCCAGAAACTCGCCCGCGTGATCGGAAACGGCGCGCCGAGCGCCAGGTCCGGGTCGTTCGGCTGCTGGGTGAACCGATGATGCAGCACATGATAGGTACGATACGCATACATGTCGGACATCTGCGGATCGCCGCACAGCCACGCGCCCACCCAATCGTTGAGGCGATTGCTGGTGAACAGCAATCCATGCGCCGCATCATGCATCAGGATCGCGAGCCCCAACTGGCGCGCGCCGATGATCAGCACCGCGGCAATGAATGTCAGCGGGTTCGGCCAGATCGCGAACATCGCCATAGCGGCGAAAATCACTGCCCACGCGTGAAACACAATCCATCCGCCGCGCAGATTGGATTTGCGCTTGAGCATCAGCAATTCGTCGGGAGAAAATACGCTGCTCGCTTTGAACATCATCGCCATGCGAATAGAATGTAACAGAATATGGCGATGATTGCAAATACCAGTTACAAGCCCGAACGTCCGCTAACCGCGCGCGCGATTGTGCTCGATTTTATTTCCAACCGCGCCCCGCGCGAGATCTCGGCGCGCGCCGTTCTCGCTGCCGGCGCAGTCTTCGGGTTCTCGGCGCAGAATCTGCGCATGGCGCTGATGCGGCTGGTCGACCAGGGCGTCGCGGTCAACGCGACGCGAGGGCGCTACCGGCTGGGCGCGCCGGGCGAGACGATGCGCGTCGAGGTCCGCAAATGGAAGCGTGTCGCCGACCTCGTCCGGCCATGGTCGGGCGGATGGGTCGGCGTTTACGGGGCGGAGATCGCGCGCAGCGACCGCGCCGCGATCCGCCGGCACGAGCAGGCGCTGCGTCTGCGCGGCTTTCGCGAATTCAGCTCGGGTTTATGGATTCGTCCGGCGAATTTGCGCGACTCGGTAGCCGAGTTGCGCGTGCACCTCGCCGCCCTCGGGCTTCATCGCGACGCGATCGTCGTTGGGCTGAGCGATTTCGACGAGGCTGCCCGCGTGCGCGCCTCCAATTTGTGGGACACCGCCGCACTCGAGCGAGCATACGGCGCATTGCGCGGCGCCCTCGACGCGAGCCAGGCGAAAGTCGCGCGACTGCCGCTCGAAGCGGCGGCGGCCGAGACGCTGCTGCTCGGCCGCGAGGTTATCCGGCACATCAATCTGGATCCGCTGTTGCCCGAAGAACTGATGCCGCAGCGGCCGCTGCGTGAGCTGGTGCGGGCGATGATCGGCTACGATGAAATCGGCCGGGAGATCTGGCGGCGCTTCATGCGAGAAATCGAAAGCCGCGATTGAAATCACTCAATGATCTTTGCCGCCGATCGCCGCGGTGCGGTCGGGCGGATGATGCTCGCCGACTTTGTCTTCGAGGCAATCCTGCCGCTCCTCGACTTCCTCGATTCGCACGCCGATTCGGTTGAGCTTCTCGACCAGACCGTTGATCGCGCGCGCGACCGGGTCAGGCAGCTTGCCGTGCTCGAGCTCGGCAACTTCGTGGCGCGCGCTGTCGCCCTCGATCACTTTGCCGGGGATTCCGACGATCGTCGAATATGGCGGCGCCGACGAGACCACCACCGCGCCCGCGCCGATCCGACTGCCGCGCCCGATTCGCACCGGCCCGATCACCGAAGCGCCGGCGCTGATCATGACGTGATCCTCGATCGTCGGATGGCGCTTTTCCTTTTTCAGGCTGGTGCCGCCGAGCGTGACACCCTGGTAGATGAGCACGTCTTCGCCGATCTCCGCGGTTTCTCCGACCACCACGCCCATCCCGTGATCGATAAACAGGCGCCGCCCTATTTTCGCGCCCGGATGAATTTCAATCCCCGTCATCCAGCGCGAGAACTCGCTCACCAACCGCGCGAGCAGCTTCAGGTGATGCTCCCAGAGCCAGTGCGCGAGATGATGAAACCAGATTGCGTGGAGGCCCGGATAGGCAAGCACCACTTCGACCGTGGTGCGCGCCGCCGGGTCGCGCTCGAACACGACCCGAATATCCTCGCGCATGCGGCTTATCATACCCATCGCGATTCTCCCCGGGCGCGGCAGCGCGCCCTAAGAGGTCTTGCCGGCTCCGTCACCCGCGCGTGCGGCCCGCGGCATCGCGCCGTTCGACTTCGCGTGCGCGCGGCTGCGCGGCTTCGCGTTATCCTTGTGCAGCTTGTACTCAACCGAGTCAACCAGCGCCTGCCAGCTCGCCTCGACCACGTTGTCCGACAGCCCGACGGTTCCCCATCGGCGTTTGCCATCGGTCGATTCGATCAGCACGCGCACGCGCGCCGCGGTGCCGCGGCCGTTGTCGAGCACGCGCACCTTGTAGTCCGCCAGATGCATCGTCGCCAGGTTTGGATAGTACGGCACCAGCGCGCTGCGCAGCGCGGAGTCGAGCGCGTTCACCGGACCGTTGCCGATCGCGGCGTTGCGCGTGCGCACGCCGTCGGGCCCTTCGATCACAACCACGGCCTCGCTGAACGGCGCCTGATCCTCGTGCCACTTGTCGTCGAATACGCGGAAACTCACGAACTCGAAGTGATCCTTCGCCCGCCCGAGCTTGCGCAGCATCAGTAGCTCGAACGACGCATCGGCGCCGTCGAACACGTAGCCCGCGCCCTCGAGCCTTTTCAGCTCGTCGAGCAGCGGCTCGATCTTGTCGTTGGACGGATCGAGCTCGATTCCAAATTCGCGCGCCTTGTAGATCAGGTTCGCGCGGCCCGAAAGCTCCGAGAGCAGCACGCGCCGATCGTTGCCGACGCTTTCCGGCTCGATATGTTCGTAAGTATGCGTGTTGCGCTGGATTCCCGATGCGTGCAGCCCTGCCTTGTGCGCAAACGCGCTGCGGCCGACGTAGGGCTGACGCGCGAACGGCGAGATATTCGCGAGCTCGTACACCAGCATCGAGAGTTCGCGCAGATGCTTCAGCTTGGCCTGCGGAACGCAGTTGTAGCCGAGCTTCAGTTGCAGGTTGGCGATAATTGAAACCAGGTTCGCATTGCCGCACCGCTCGCCGACGCCGTTGATCGTGCCTTGCACCTGCGAGGCTCCCGCCTCGACGCCAGCCAGCGTGTTCGCGACCGCGACCTCGGAATCGTTGTGGCAATGAATCGCGATCGGGCAGCTCACTGCGGCGCGCGCGGCTTTGATCGCGGCGTCTATTTCATGCGGCAGGCGGCCGCCGTTGGTGTCGCACAGGCAGATGATATCGGCCTTGGCCTCGTCAACTGCCTTAAGGCACGCGATCGCGAACTCGGGATTCGAGAAGTAGCCGTCGAAGAAATGCTCCGCGTCGAAGATCGCCTCGTCGACGTGCTTTTTCAGGAACGCGATCGAATCGTTCAGTATTTCGAGGTTCTGCGCTTCCGAGATCCTGAGCGCTTCGCGCACGTGGAAGTCCCAGGTCTTGCCGACGATCGTCGCGACCGGCGTCTCGGCGCGCAGCAGCAGTTGCAGGTTGCGATCCTGCGCCGCGCGCACGCCCGCGCGCCGCGTCGATCCAAACGCCGCGATCTTCGCGTGCTTCAGCCGGGCCTTCTTGATCTCGCCAAAGAACGCCGCGTCGCGATCGTTCGAGCCCGGCCATCCGCCCTCGATATAGTCGAACCCCATATCGTCCAGCCGCTGCGCGATCTGGACTTTGTCGGCGATCGTGAGCGAGACGTCCTCTGACTGGCATCCGTCGCGCAGGGTCGTATCGTAAACCTGGATATGTTTTGCAACCGCCATCGGCTAAAGGGACTCCGCCTTGGCGGCGATAGTGCCGCCGCCTACGAACGCGTCGTGCAGCGCGCGCATCGCCAACTCTCCATATTTCGCGTTCACCACGACCGAAACCTTGATCTCCGAGGTTGCAATCATCTCGATATTAATTCGTTCGGCCGCGAGCACGTCGAACATCCGCGCCGCGACTCCCGCATGCGTGCGCATCCCGACGCCGACGATCGATACTTTCGCGACCTGCTCCTCGTGGCGCACGCCTGCGGCGCCGATCTCGCCCGCGATCTTTTTTACCAGCTCGATCGCGCGGCGCAGGTCGTCGCGTCCGACGGTAAACGTCATGTCGGTGCGGCCGTCCTCGCTGGCGTTCTGGATAATCATATCGACCACGATTCCCGCCGCCGCGATCGGGCCGAAAATCTTCGCCGCGAGCCCGGGCCGGTCGGCCACTCCCGCGATCGTTATCTTGCTCTGGTTCTGGTCGAGCGTGACGCCGGAAACAAGCACGTCTTCCATCGATCGATCCTCTTGTCCCACCCAGGTTCCCTCACCTTCTGCGAAGCTTGATAGCACAACGATCGGAACATTGTAGCGGCGCGCCAGCTCGACCGAGCGTCCCTGCAGAACCTTGGCGCCGAGCGCGGCCATCTCCAGCATCTCGTCGTAAGAGATGCGTTTGAGCTTTTTCGCGTTCTTGCAGATATTCGGATCGGCGGTATAGACGCCATCAACGTCCGTATAGATTTCACACGCGTCGGCTTTCAGCGCGGCGGCCAGCGCAACCGCGGTCAGGTCCGAGGCGCCGCGCCCGAGCGTTGTAATATCGCCGTTAGAATCGACGCCCTGGTAGCCCGCGACCACGATCACGTTGCCGTCGGAGAGCGCCTTTTCGACGCGCGCGCATTCGATCGATTTGATCCGCGCGCGGCCATGATTCGAATCGGTCGCGATTTTCAACTGGTCGCCCAGAAACGAAATCGCCGGCAGTCCCATCGCCCGCAGCCGAATCGCCAGCAGCGCCGCCGAGACCTGCTCGCCCGTCGCCACCAGCGCATCGGTCTCGCGCAGGTCGGGCGTATCGCTCAACTCGGAAGCGAGCTTGAACAGCCGATTAGTCTCTCCCGCCATCGCGGACACGACCACGACCATCCCGTCGCCCGCACGCCGTCCGCGCGCCACGCGCTCGGCGACCGCTTTGATTCGATCGACCGAGCCGACCGAGGTTCCACCATATTTTTGTACGATGAGAGCCAAGCGAATTGCGCCTTTAGCCCCAAATTCCGGGGTGATCAGGTATTATGTGCGGAAACCCGCACGCAAACCAGCCCCCGATCCTGCGGCTTCTAAGGTGCGCATCCCGAACGAAGGCCCACCGCCTGAGCCGCAGAGCGGAGCTTGAACGCTTCGGGATTCCTCGCGCGGCAGCCACGCGCGGGAATGACACCTCGGCGGGCCCGCAGTCCGTTCACAGACTTGCGCGCTGGGATGTCTTCCTGTTTACATTGCCACTGCGATGCTTCCCGCCCGCGCCACGACGCGTAACCTGCTCCTGGCTCTGATGCTGTGCGCGATCGGAGGATGCAGCACGTGGACCGGCGTGCGAGAGGATCCGTTGAGCCGCGAGCGGATCGTTTCGGCTTCCGGCTACAGCCTCGACGGATGTCAATCCGCGATGGACGAGCTGGCCCACGCCAACGTCCAGATGGTCCAGCACTCACGGCAACTGATGCTCAGCATGTTCAGCTTTGGCTACGAGCCTTCGTGGCTTTGCACCGGCACGGCGCCGATTACGGCAACGCCTTCATCTTCAGCTTCCGCGGCATCGCCTCAACAATGAAGAAGCATCTGCGCAATCAGGTTTCTCATCTTCGATATCTGGTGCTCGTGCTCTGCATCGTGAGCGGATGCTCACCGTACATGGAAGCGACCCGTCCCACGCCGGTCGATCTGTCGACCTTCACGCCCGGTGAAAGCCGCGAGTCGATCATCGAACAGACAGGAGCGCCGGTGACCACCACGAAGGATGCGGCAGGAGAGACCTGCGACCTCCATTTGCTCTATACCACCGGCTATGGAACCGCGGTGAAAGTGCCGCTGGCAGTCCTGGAAGGGGCGGCGGATTTCTTTTCCGCGGGGCTCGCCGAGATCATCCTTTCGCCCACCGAGTCGATCACGCGCAACGAAAAGAAACGCGTCTGGTTCTGCTTCAAGAATGATTCGTTAACGACGGTGACCGTCGAGAGTTCCAAAACCGAGACTGCCGATGCTTCCTCGTCGACCGGAGCGACGCCGTCGGACTCGCCTATGACACCCACATCCGCGCCGACGCAGGCACCCTCCACCGCGACTCCGATCGCATCGCCCAGCCCGGCTCCCTGATCCGATTTGAGCGATCGGGCCGCGCGCTATTTATTTTCCTGTAGACCCTCCGCGGCGGGCGCGATGAAATTCTCCTGCCGATCCGGGCACTTTTTGCGAAGCCCCATAAACCATTTTTCGAATTTTTACAAGGCTGAACAGTTCAGCCTTATTTTTTTCGCGCCGACATGCGAAGTATCGCGTATGGACGCCGCCTACAGAGCCATCCGTCCTCTATGGAGACCCGGATGTACCTCGCTCCACGGGTCTGCTTTCGCAGCGGGCGAGATTCCTCGCGATGCGTACCCGCGCGAACGGAACCGCACGACGCGAAGCCGGTGGCTCACTCGCGCTCGGAATGACAATTTCCGGGTACTGTGTGTCATTCCGAGCGCGAGGTGGCAGCTCGCGTCGCGTCATGCACTTCACGACGAGCGGCAGGTATCGCGAGGAATCTCGCCCTCCGCACTAGCAGATTTTCGAAAGAGTACCTTCGGCGAAAGCAGCGTTTCGCGATTTGCAAAATTTACCAAACGAACCCACCGCGGTTTTGGCCGGAAAATGCAGTTATTTCCTCGGAAATTCGCTGTTTTCGGCGCGATTTTTCGAGTACCGAAAAAACGAAGCCAACTAGATCGAAGCCACGGTGTCTCGAACCTCCTCAGACGCGGCTTTCGCTCATGCGAAGCGCGCGCGCAGGCGTGCGAGGACCTCGCGATGGCGATCGTCCGCCGCCTTGAACTCGATTCGGCGCACGCTCGCACTCGCGTAGGTTATCCGCACCTCCAGATGCTCGAGCTCGCTCGCCTCATTCAGCCGCTCGAACCATTCGACCGCCGCGACACCTTCCGAGAACAGGTACTCGCGCAGGCCGAGATCATCGACGCCCGCCGCGTCGAGCCGGTAGAGGTCGATATGGAACAGCGGCAGGCGCCCCTGATGCTCCTGGATCATCGTGAAGGTCGGGCTCAGGATTTCCTGCTCGTCCAGATGCAGCCCGCGCGCGAGTCCCTTGACGAAACAGGTCTTGCCCGCGCCCAGCTCGCCGATAAGCCCGAGCAGCTCGCCGCCTTCGAGGACAGAGGCGAGCCGCCGCCCCCACGCTTTGGTCTCGTGCGCGGAGCGGCTCTCGACGATCAGCGCGATCGCGCCGCTATCAGCAGTATCGTGATTCGCTTCGGGCATGCGACTGATTATATCGCCAGGCTCAGTGCCACTCGACACCGCCGCAGATGTTGAGCGCCTGCCCCGTCATGTAGCCGCCATCGGCCGAGGCGAGAAACGCGACCACGTCGGCAACGTCGTCTCCGGTCTCCATCCGTGCCCATCGGCACCTGCGCCACGAACGTCTTGAGCACCTGCTCGCGATTCATGTTCCGGGTCGAGCCGACCATGTTGATGAGCCCCTCGAAGAGCTGCGTCTCGACAAAGCCGGGGCACACCGCGTTGACCGTGATTCCGAATTGCCCGAGCTCGAGCGCGAGGCTGCGCGTAAGCCCGATCACGCCGTGCTTGGCCGCGCAGTACGCCGCCATCATCGGACCGCCGCGCTTGCCCGCGATCGACGCGGTGTTGATTATTCTGCCGCCCTGTCCGCCCGCGATGATCTTGGGCGCAACGTGCTTGGAGCACAGGAACGTGCCGGTCAGGTTGATCGCGACGGTCTTGTTCCACGAATCGAGTGTCTGCTGTACCACCGGTCCGCCGCCGACTCCGCCGCCGGCGTTGTTGCACAGAATATCGACGCGGCCGAATTCCTTCATCGCCGCCTCGGCCATCGCCGACACCTCGGCCTCGTCGGTCACGTCGACGCGCACCGCGAGCGATTTGCGTCCGAGCTTGCGAATCTCGGTGGCGAGTCCTTCAAGCTCTTCCATCTGCCCGAATTTTGCGTCGGGATATTCGGGAATCGATCGGCAATAGTCGCCCGCGACGATATGCGCGCCCTCGCGCGCCAGCCGCATCGCGATCGCGCGCCCGATCCCGCGCTCGCGCGCGCATCCTGTAACAATCGCCACCTTGTCCTGTAGTCTCATAGTGATTCGCTCCCATTGGCTGCCGCGTATCTCGCTCTCGCGGCGAAACCTCGCGCGGCGATGCCGCTGCCGGTATGTTAGTCGGACCTCGGCTGCTTGGAAATGAACCATAACGAAGAGAGCGCGCGCCCCGTCGTTCCCGAGATCATGGCGCGCGGCCCCAATCCCGATACGCCCGATACATCGCCCGCGATGCGTTTGCTCGCGGCGATCTCCGAGCCACGCATCGCGATTCCGCTTCTGCTCGCGATCGGCATCCTGCTCTATCTCGTCAACCTCGGCGGCTATCCGCTCTATACGAAAGGCGAGCCGCGCGAGGCGGTGACGGTTTTCGATATCGTGCACGGCGGCGGAATCATCCTGCCGATGCGCGCGGGAGTTGAGATTCCGTCCAAGCCTCTCCTGATGCACTGGATCGCGGCGATCTTCTCGCTCGCTGCTGGAGCGGTCACCGCATTCACGGTGCGGCTGCCTTCTGCGCTGTTCGCGATCGCCGGGATGCTCGCCTGCTACGGATACGTGCGGCGTCTCTACGACTCGACGATCGCGCTTCTTGCCGCGCTGATTCTCGGAACCACGGTGCAGTATCTGCAAGCGGGGACCGGCTCGCGCGTCGATATGACGCTGACGTTTTTTCTCACGCTCGCGTTTTTTGAATTCATCATGATCGCTGAGGGTCTTACCCGGCGCCGGATAACGCTGTATCTCGCGATCGCGTTTGCGGTTCTTGCCAAGGGACCCGTCGGGCTCGCGCTGCCGGGCATGGTCGCGCTCGTCTGGATCATCATCGAACGGCGCTGGGATTTGTTGCGATCGCTTAAACTCGTTCGAGGCGCGATCGTGGTCGCGATTATCGGCGGCGGATGGTACGCGGCTGCGATCTACATCGGCGGCATGAGCTTCGTGCGCAAGCAGCTTATCGGCGAGAATCTGGTCCGCTTCGTCGGCGGCGCAAGCTTCCACGAGGGCCACGCGCATCCGTTTATCTACGTCGAACTCGCCCTGATCATGGGCTTCCTGCCGTGGACCATCCTGCTGGCAGTCGCCGCGATCCGATCGATCCGCCGGCCGCTCGCGACGACCCCGCGCCTCGCCTACCTGATGACCTGGCTCATCGCGGTGCTGATCTTCTACAACCTCGCGACCAGCAAACGGGGCGTGTACCTGCTCGCGATATATCCAGCCCTCGCGACGATTCTTGCGATCTATCTGAAGGACGCGATCACTCATCCACATGAGAGCCAGTCCTTTACGACTTTCGCCGGATGGACCGCAGGCGGCGCGCTGGTCTCTGCCGGAGCGCTCGCGATCGTGAGCCTTGCAGTTCTGGCGATCGCGCCGGCGGAAATGCGCTACTTCATGGCGTTCTGGGGAATCAGCGCTTCCGGTTTCGTGCCCGCGCTGCAGGCCTCGGTGCGCGAGCGATGGTTCTCGGCGATGGCGATTCCGCTCGCGGTCGAAGTGCTGGGCTTCTATCTATGGCGCAACCCCGATTCGCTCGCGCGGCTCATCGGCGCAACCGCGGCCGCAACCGGATGCATCGCGCTCGCGGCGAACCTGGTCGTGGTTCCGGCGATAGCGAACACGCTGTCGCTGCGCGGCTTTACGATGCAGGTGATCAACACGATCGGCCACGAACGCGTCGGCTATCTCGGAGCGCTCGACTACGACATCGCATTTTACAGCGGGATGAATATCCCGATCGTGCACGGCAGCGATCCCGACCTGCCGAATTATCTGATATGCTGGAGCTCGATGTATCGCAGCATGCCCGAGCGGCTGCGCCAGAGTTACGTGATCGCGATCAAGAGCAATCCGACCACGCTCGACGGCACCGACCCGATCGTCCTGTTGCGGCGCTCCACGCTTGCGCCCGCGCCCGGATCAAACGCCGTCGAGGTGCGATGGAACTCTCTTGGCGATTATCCGATGAGCGACGCGCGCGCTGCCGGAAGCTCGGAAATCAGATCGTCGGCGATATATCCAACCGCGCCGATCCTCTTCGCGACGCGATCGGCCGCGTGGCCGTGGAGAAATACGCCCAACGCTAGCGCCTCGAACGGCTCCATCTTCGCCGCCATCAGCGCGCCGACAATTCCCGAGAGCGCATCGCCCATTCCCGGCGACGCCATCCCGGGGTTGCCGCTCGAATTGACTGTCACCCGGCCGCTCGCATCGGCGATAACGGAGCGCGCGCCCTTGAGCAGTACCGTAGCGCCGGTAAGTTCCGCGAGCTTCTTCGCCGCACCGATTCGATTTGCGTTGACTTCCGCCGCGCTCGAGCCAAGCAGCCGCGCCATCTCGCCCGGATGCGGCGTCATCACCAGCGGACCTGCGGCGCCGGCCGCCTTCGCGGGTCCGAGCGCGGCGAGGGCGTTCAAGCCGTCGGCGTCAATCAGCATCGGACGCTCGGGCGATGCTCCCTCGCGCAGCAGCCACATAAGGAGATCCTTGGTGTCGTCATTCATTCCAACGCCGGGGCCGAAAACGATCGCGCTCTTTCCCGCGAGCAGATGCGCCAGCGTCGCCGCCGCATCGTGACCGGCGAAGTGCCCTTCGCGCTCGGCGATCGCCTCGGTCATCATCTCCGCCTGCGCGCTCGCGACGATCGCCTGGATCGATTCGGGAATTGCCGTCGTCACCAATCCGGCTCCCGCACGCAGCGCGGCGCGCGAGGCGAGGATCGCGGCGCCGGATTTTCCGCGGCTGCCGGCGATTATGATCGGATGCCCGAAATTTCCCTTGTTCGCATCGATCGCGCGCGGCTTCAGATGGGCACGTGCGTCGCCGGTTTGATAGAACCGTCCGCGCGGCGCAATCTCGCGAATCGCCTCGGCCGCAAATCCGATCTCCGCGATCGCAAGCTCTCCGCAATGTTCCGCACCCGGATAGGAAACGTGCCCGAACTTCGCGTAACCGAAGGTGACCGAGAGCGCGGCGCGCACCGCCGCGCCCATGATCGCGCCGTTGTCGGAATCGACGCCAGACGCGATATCGACCGCCACGATCGGCGCGCCGAGCGAGTTCATCCGCTCGATCGCGGCGCGCGCAACTCCGCGTACAGGAGCGTTAAGCCCGGTGCCGAAAATTCCATCGACGATCGCGCCCGGCCGCGTCCCGTATGCCGCATCCAGATCGGATTCTTCAGGCGCCTGCACGATCACGCCGCCCGCGCCGATCAATTCGTCATGCGCACGCAGCGCGTCGCCCTTCAAATCGCGGCCCCATCCGAGCAGCGCGACCCGAACCTGAACTCCGCGCTGGCCAAGCCGCCGCGCCGCGACCATCGCGTCGCCGCCGTTGTTGCCTTTGCCGCATACGGCGAGCACACCGGCGCGAGCCGCGTCGGGGAAGTGATCGAGAAGCTTATCGGCAACCGCCTCGCCCGCTCGGGTCATGAGCGCATACGAATCGACGCCGTATTTTTCCTGGCTGAGCCGATCGAGTTCGCGGCTTTCGGCAGCGGTGAGAAGAATCATCGTGGCACGCTCGATGGCGATCTTAGCAAAGCCGCGTCGGCGCCGCATCGCGCAACGAAAGCCCCTTTGCCATTGAGCCGGTGCGCTCGGCGAGAAATCTTGGTGTGGCCGTGCCCGAGCCAACGCGACATGAAGCGGCCCGCCGCCCGGGATTTCTCCCTTCGGTCGAAATGACGGTTGAGGTTTCAGTGCATGAATGTCGGGGCCTCAGTACCGTCCTCAATACCTATCACCTCAGCATCACTCACATTCGTCATTTCGAGCGAGAGCGGCCGGTCGCGAAGATTCGTGCGCCTCACGTCGAGCGGGCACACGCGGCGAGAAATCCCGAGGCGGCCATGCTCCAAAACCGCGGACGCCGCGGTTGCCTCGCGGCGCACGTTCGAGTGAAGTTGCACTATCTGCGATGGTCAAGCTGAGCGTCAACGTCAACAAGATTGCGGTACTGCGCAACTCACGCGGAGGCGATCGGCCGAGCGTGCTCGAGGCCGCACGTGTCGCGATCGGCGCAGGATGCCACGGGATCACAGTCCATCCGCGCCCCGACGCCCGGCATATCACAACCCAGGATGTTCTCGATCTCGCCGCGATGCTCGCGGCGGAATTCCGGCAGGTCGAATTCAATATCGAAGGTTATCCTGGCCCCGAGTTCCTCGACCTGGTGACGCGCGTGCGGCCGACGCAGTGCACGATGGTTCCCGATCCGCCGGGAGTTCTCACCTCGAACGCGGGATGGAATCTCGTCTCTGGCGCCGAATGGCTGCGCGGCGTGATAGAGCGGCTGCGCGCGAGCGGAATTCGCACGAGCCTGTTTATTGAAGCCGACCCCGACGCGGCCATTCGCGCGCGAGAGCTCGGCGCCGATCGCATCGAGCTGTACACGGGACCTTATGCACACGCATTCGGAACCGCCGCGGGCCGCAAGATCCTCGCGATGCATCGCGAGGCCGCGCGCGCCGCGCATCGAGCCGGGCTGGGCGTGAATGCGGGACACGATTTGAACCTCGCGAATATTCCGGCGTACGTGAAGGCGCTTCCGAACCTCGACGAGACCTCGATTGGCCATGCGCTGATTTCCGACGCGATTTATATCGGATTGGAAAAGGCGGTGAGAGCCTATCTGCGCGCGCTCGGTTCACGCCCGCTGCGCGCCACTGCGAAACGCAAGCGGTAGAAATCTCGATCGCCTATTCGGCGCCGACCTGGCGGTGGATCGCGGCGCCGATCTCTTTGGCCAGCGCTTCGATCATCGAGGCGTCTTCGCCCTCGACCATCACCCGCGCCAGCATCTCGGTGCCGGAGTATCGCACCAGCAGACGCCCCGACGCGCCCAGCTTGCGCTCGGCTTCGGCGATCGCGCGGCGCACGGCGGGCATGTCGTCGATCGGCGTGCGTTTGCTCACGCGGATATTTTCCATCGTCTGCGGCACGCGGCGCATCGCGCGCAGCTCGGAGAGCGGCTTTCCGCTTTCGGCCATGATCGTCAGGACCAGCAGCGCGGTGATCAGACCGTCGCCGGTGGTCGAGTAGTCCATGCAGATGACGTGGCCCGATTGCTCGCCGCCCAGGTTGTACGAATTGGCGCGCATCTCGCGCGCGACCGAAGGATCGCCAACCTCCGTCCGCACGAGCCTCACGCCCGCGCGCGCGAGCGCCTGCTCGAGACCGAAGTTGCTGAGCACAGTCGCGACCACGGTATTTGCCGCAAGGCGTCCCTGCGCCGCCATCGTGATGCCGAGCAGCGCCATCGCGTCGTCGCCGTCGAAGACCTCGCCCTTCTCATCGATCAGCATCACGCGATCGCCGTCGCCGTCGAGCGCAATTCCAACTTGCGCGCGCTCGCTCACGACCGCCGCGCGGATACCGTCGAGATGCATCGCGCCGCATTCGTGGTTGATATTGATTCCGTCGGGCTCCGCGCCGCGCGTAATCACGTCCACGCCGAGCTCCTCGAGCACGTCCGGCCCGACCTTGTAGGCGGCACCGTTGGCGCAGTCGATCACGATCTTGAGCCCCTCAAAACCGGCCGTGCGCGGCACGCAGGTCTTGAGGAAGACCAGGTAACGGCCGAGCGCGTCATCTATACGCGCGGCTTTGCCGATATCTCCGTTAGTAGCGCGATGCTTCGCGAGGGCGCCGTCGTCAAAGACCAGCTCCTCGATGCGGCTTTCGGTCGCGTCGTCAAGCTTGAAGCCCTCGCGCGAGAAGAACTTGATACCGTTGTCTTCAAACGGATTGTGCGAGGCCGAGATCACGACGCCCGCGTCGGCGCGCATGCTGCGGGTCAGGAACGCGATCCCCGGCGTCGGCAGCGGTCCGACCAGCCACACGTCAACGCCCATCGAGCAGATTCCCGACGCCATCGCGGTCTCCAGCATGTAGCCCGAAAGGCGCGTGTCCTTGCCGATCAGAATCCGGCGATGCCGTCCGCTCGAATGGCGAAACACGTACGCGAGTGCGCGGCCGAGCTTGAGCGCGGTTTCCGAGGTTATCGGCTCGACGTTGGCGACCCCGCGCACGCCGTCGGTGCCGAAGAGTTTACGATGCTTTGTCATCGACGATATCCGTACGCTTCTGGTGATAAATTCTGAGCTTTACCTTGGCCGGCTGCTGCTTCACGAGTTGCATGCCGTCGGGCAGATCAACCTCGAGCGGCAATTCGATCAACCCGGGAGTGCCTCCCTGCGCGTCCACATAGACTATGCCGGTCGGGTCAAGGCTTGCGAGCTTCTGGATCGGACCGCGAACCGTAATCGTGGCCTTGCCGGGTTCGACTCGCGATTTGAAATCTGTATCGCGCACTTCGACGTCAATGTCGCGAAACTCGCGGCTGACGATTTGGTCTCCAATATCGACCTTCGCCAGCACGCGCACCACCGCGAGGCGAACTTCCTCGCCCGGATCCTGGATCCCGACCACGCGCTCGAGATCGGCGTCTGCCCCATGCACGTCGAACGGATCGGTCTCGGCGCGGACCAGCGGTGCAACGAATCGGCTCGGCCCGCTCACCGACACGGTGGCCGGCTGCAGCTCGACGGAATTAATCTGATAGCCCTTTGCGACCGGCCCGGTCAGGTTCAGATGGACCGGCAGGTCGCGGCTGATGACCCGGTCGATATCGATTTGCGCCTCATCGGGAGTCACGCGCGTGACCGTGGTCCGCGGTGGGACCGCGAACAGGTTCGGACCAATCTTGAAATCGGTATGGCCGATCGGCACCCCGGTCAGATCCAGGCGCAGCGTCAGGCGTTCAGGGTCGAGGAGCGACAGCAGAGTGCGCGATCCCGCCACTTCGATCTTAACGAAATCGGGCGGATGGTTGATTATCACGTAGCCTGCGGGCAGCGAACGGTAGCTGACCGGGACGGCGAGCGTCACGACCGCGTTGCGCTGCCCCGCGTTGACAAACATCCACAGTCCAATGGCGAGCAGCAGCGCGATCGCGCGCAGCCCGGCATTACGGCGCAGATGCTTGCGCAGCTCGCTCCAGTTGATCAATTTGCGCAGTCGATCCATCGCTCGATGTCCCGCGCCACCCGCCCCACCGTCGGCGTCTACGCCGGCAGGCTCCTAAGTGTGTTCAAGACCGCCGCCGGTTCGAGCCCACGCTCGAGCCGCCCTTCGCGCGCGATCGAGATGGTGCCATCTTCTTCGGACACCACCAGCACGATCGCGTCGCAATCTTCCGTCATCCCGATCGCGGCGCGATGCCGCGTGCCGAGCGCCAGGCTGACGTTCGGATTCGAGGACAGCGGCAGCACGCACGCCGCCGCCAGGATCTGGTCACCCTTGATAATCACCGCACCGTCATGCAGCGGTGAGCCGCGCATGAAGATCGTCTCGATCAGCTCGGGCGATACTCGGCCATAGATAAGGCGGCCGCTCTCCATAAATTCGTTGAGGCCGTCTTCCTGCTCGATCACTATCAGCGCCCCGATCCGGCGCGCCGCGAGCCATGCTGCCGCGGTGGCCAGCTCCTCGGCCGCACTCGAGGCGGGAGCGCGCGGTCCGAAAAACGACTGCGCGCCAACCCGGGTCAGCGCGCGGCGGATATCGGCCTGGAAAATCACCACCAGGATCACGAACAATGATCCGAGAAAATTGTTCAGTAGCCAGTTGAGCGTGAACAGTCCAAGTATCTGCGAGGCCACGAACGCGACCCCGACGATCACCAGCCCCAGCACCATCTGCATCGTGCGCGTGCCGCGGATCAGCAGCGCGATGCGGTAAATCACGTAGGCGACGATCAGGACATCCACGATGTCCTGCCATCGGGGTACCGGAATCGCCGGCAGGTAATTCGGCATCGAGTTTGCCTACCTTCGGCGACGCTCGCGAATCGCCGCCGCCATCCTCACCACCGCCCGCGCTGCGCCCGGGTCATGCACCCTGACGATCGACGCGCCCGCTGCGACCGCAAGCGCGTCGGCGGCCGCAGTCCCAAATTCGATATCGCGCTCCGAACCACCGGCAATCCGCCGGATGAAGCTCTTGCGCGAAGATCCTACCATTAGGGGATAGCCGACCGCGGCAAGGCGGGGCAAGGCGTCGAGCAGAGCCAGATTATGACGCGCGGTCTTGGCGAACCCGATTCCGGGGTCGAGGATAATTCGCGAGCGCGCGACTCCGGCGCGGACCGCAGCCTCCGCCCGAGCAATGAGGTACGCGATCACCTCGCCCGTAACGTCGCGGTAGCGCGCAAACTTCAGGTGATCCTCGGCGCCGCCGCGCATATGCATCAGCACGACCGGCACGCCCGCTCGCGCCGCGACCGACGCCATCGCGGGGTCGTACTCGAACGCGCTTATATCATTGATTATCGTGGCGCCCGCCTCGATCGCGCGCGCCGCAACGGCGGACTTGCGCGTGTCGATCGAGATCGGAATGCGGAGCTTCGCCGCGAGCGCCTCGACCACCGGGATCACGCGGCGCAGTTCCTCTTCGACGGCGACGGTGCGTGCCCCGCCGGGCCGCGTCGATTCTCCGCCAATATCGATAATGCCGGCGCCGTGCGCCTCCATCGCGAGGCCGTGCTCGATCGCGCGAGTGGGGTCAAAGTAGCGGCCGCCGTCGGAGAACGAGTCGGGCGTGACATTGAGCACGCCCATGACCGCGGGGAAAAGGATTATCCGGCCGTCGCGCAGACGCATTCGCTTGGGCAGCGGCTGGACGCGTGGCCGCGCGGACTTGACTACGCGCAATTTGGGACTGCGTGGATTGCCGCGGGAATTATCGGATACGAGCCGCATTCGCGAGCTTCCATCTAGCCCGCCGCACGCAAAGCGGAGCTCGGGTTGCCCGCAGAGGCTAGACCAGCACGGGCTTCGGCGGCAGCCCGGGAACGGCGGCCGGTTCCTCGGCGTGCTTGTCTTTGCCGGCGCCGGCTTCCAAGTTCGGACGCGGAGTCGAGCCTGCGGCGGGAGGGAACGACGCGGGCAGCGGACGCCCCTCGCGATACGCGGTGACCAGCGCTTCAACCTCGGCACCGTCCAGGACCTCTTTTTCAAGCAGGCGCTCGGCGACCGCGTGCAGCAAGACGATATGGTCGGAGAGCAGTTGGCGCGCCTTCTGATAGGCGTCGTCGATAATCCGCCGAATCTCGCGATCAATCTCGATCGCGGTGTGCTCGGAGTAATCCTTCTGATGCCCAAGGTCGCGGCCCAGGAACACCTGCTCGTCGTGCTTGCCGAAGGTCATCGGCCCGAGCTCTTTACTCATGCCGAACTCGCAGACCATTTTGCGCGCAAGCTCGGTCGCCTTTTCGATATCGTCGCCGGCGCCAGTGGTCATATGGCCGAAGATCAATTCCTCAGCCGCGCGTCCGCCGAACATCATCGCGAGCCGCGTCTTCAGGTAATCGCTGGAATAGGTGTAGCGATCGTCGAGCGGGAGCTGCTGCGTGACTCCGAGCGCCATCCCGCGCGGGATGATCGTTACTTTGTGGACAGGGTCCGCGCCCGGCAGGAGCATCGCGACCAGCGCGTGGCCGCCCTCGTGATAAGCGGTGTTCTTGCGCTCGTTCAGCGACATCACCATCGAGCGCCGCTCCGCGCCCATCATGACTTTGTCTTTGGCGAGCTCGAAATCCGACATCTCGACCTTGTCCTTGTTGCGCCGCGCCGCGAGCAGCGCCGCTTCGTTGACAAGGTTTTCCAAGTCCGCGCCGGCGAAGCCCGGAGTCGAGCGCGCCAGCTTGTCGATATTAACGTCTTCGGAAAGCGGAACCTTGCGCGTATGCACCCGCAGGATTCCGTCGCGTCCCTTCACGTCCGGCCGCGGCACGACGACTCGGCGGTCGAAGCGGCCCGGCCGCAGCAGCGCAGGATCGAGCACGTCGGGCCGATTGGTCGCGGCGACCAGGATCACGCCCTCGTTGGCCTCGAAGCCGTCCATCTCGACCAGCAACTGGTTGAGGGTCTGCTCGCGCTCGTCGTGGCCGCCGCCCAGGCCTGCGCCGCGATGGCGTCCGACCGCGTCGATCTCGTCGATAAAGATTATGCATGGCGCGTGCTTCTTGCCCTGCACGAACAGGTCGCGCACGCGCGAGGCACCGACGCCGACGAACATCTCGACGAAGTCCGAGCCTGAAATCGAAAAGAACGGCACGCCCGCCTCACCCGCAATCGCGCGCGCGAGCAGGGTCTTGCCCGTTCCCGGAGGACCAACCAGCAGGACGCCCTTTGGGATACGGCCGCCGAGGCGCGTGAAGCGCTTGGGGTCGCGCAGGAACTGGATTATCTCCTCAAGCTCGTCCTTCGCCTCGTCGATTCCGGCCACGTCGGCGAATGTGACCTTATGCGTATTTTCCGTGAGCAGCTTGGCGCGGCTCTTCCCGAACGACATCGCCTTGCCGCCGCCGATCTGCATCTGGCGCATGAAGAAGATCCAGAGTCCCACCAGGATGAGAAGCGGGAACCACTGCACCAGCATCACCATCCACCAGGGATCACCCTCGGCGGGTTTGGCTGCTATCTTGACGCCCTTGTCGCGGAGCGTTTTTACCAGGTCGGGATCGGTCGGCGCGTAGCTCTTGAAGTGCTCGCCGGCGGTGGTATCGCCCTTGATCTGATTGCCCTGGATTGTGACCGAGGCAACCTGCCCCTTTTCGACCTGATTGAGGAAGTCGGAGAAGATAATCTCCGGCTCACGGGGCTGTTGCCTGCTGAAAATATTAAACAGCAGGAGAAACATCAGGCCCAAAACGAGCCAGAGAGCAATACTGCGGGAAAACTGGTTCATCCCCATCAAAATCGTACCATGCTCGCTAAATCTGGCGCAACGTCGTTCTCATCAGTTTGACGAGTTTTCGCGCGCCGAAATTCGCACCGCCGTCTCGCTGGCCGGCGTCAGAAGCCCCCGTTCGGATCGCACTACTCCCGGGATCCATACAATCTCATCTGCGGCGACGACGATAGGAACTCGAGCGCGACGCTCCCGCGCCAGCTTCGAGTCTATCAGAACCTCCTTGACCTTGCGCCTGCCATTCATCCCGATCGGCCGCACGCGATCTCCGGGGATAAAGTTGCGCACGAATAGCCCCGTTGTCGCAATCTCCGCAAGATCGAACACCGCGGTATTCTTATCGCCAGGCATATTCGATTTGGCTTCCTCTGCGGCGACAATCACCGAATCGAAAGTATAGCCCGACTCCTCGACAACGGTTGTCCCTTCGAGCGCGAGCGGGACCGAAAACTCGCGCGCGATTCGCCGGGTCTTTTGCGTCACGCGAAGCCGCGAGTATTCGCGCACCGCGCGCCATCCGCTGGGTAGGGAGATTTCGCCATTCGGCGGACCTTCCATGATTAGCGCGACCATCGCTTCCAGATGCGCCCGTCCGATCCGGCGCAGACTACCGATTCGCTCGATGACAAATGCGCGCAACACCGGAGTCCGCAGAGCAGCGTCGAGCGAGGCAAACCGCGCCAGGTCCAGCTCGCCGCCGGCCGTGCGCATCGCATCGAGCGCGCGCATCGCCTCGCGCGTGACGTACGCGTCGAGCACACGCATTTCGCCGGAGAGCTCGGCCAGCCGCGCACCAACGCCGGGAGCATAGCCCTCGAGGATCGGAATCAGTTCATGTCGGATACGATTGCGCATCAACGCGGCAGAGTCGTTGCTGCTGTCCTCGACAAATAAGGCGCCGATAGCGCGCAAATAAGCGCGGATATCCTCGCGCGAGAGAGACAGCATCGGGCGCATGATTCGATAGGGTCCCGCCTCGTCCATCGCACCCAGCCCGGCGATTCCCGCGCCGCGCAGCATCCGCAGCAGAACAGTCTCCGCCTGGTCATCGCGATGATGCCCCAGCGCGACATGCTTCGCTCCCAGCCGCTCGGCAGTGCGGCGCAGAAAGTCGTGACGCGCGTCGCGCGCAGCTTCCTCGAGGTTCGGCATCG
This sequence comes from uncultured delta proteobacterium, assembly GCA_963765675.1. GTDB lineage: Bacteria > Desulfobacterota > Binatia > Binatales > Binataceae > JBARDN01. The sequence continues at coordinate 43,145 of CAVXXK010000003.1, forward strand.
CAGCGTCGAGCCCCTCAGCGCGCTCGACAATCAGATCGATCCCGAGCCGCGCACAGAGCTCGCGCACGAACGCCTCATCGCGCTCGGACTCTGCTCCACGAATGCGATGATTCAGATGCGCCGCCGCAAGCCGATAGCCGAACGAGTCGCGCAGATCGAGCAGCGCATGCAGCATCGCGACCGAATCCGCCCCGCCCGAAAGCGCGACGAGAATCATAGAATCGCGGCTGACGCGCACGCGCTCAAGCGAGCGCGAAATCGCGCTCAGAACGGTATTTCGAGGGCTCGTCCGCATCGTGAGCCAAAGGCTATTCCGCCGCACATCGCGCGGCAATGTACCGGATCATAGAACGTCCGTTCGCAGTCTGGTAACTGACAGTCGATGACGCAGCCTCCGGCCGATATGTCCGCAGCCTCGACCGCCGCTAATGCTCCCATAAGCATGTCGCCGGGGAGAGCGCAGCGCATCAAGATCCTTCCGGTTCTGTTCGTCCTCATCATCGGAACGGAATACCCATTGCGTCCGTTGGCCACTTGGATGTTCCCGACGCTCTCGCGTTTTGGCTGGCCGTGGTCCACGACTAGCGGCGTAGGTACGATCGTCATTCAGGCAATTATTGCGACCGCGATTTTGCTGGTCGTGCATTTCTGGGAGCGCCTGCCGATGAGCTCTGTTGGCATCGCCAGATTCGCCGGGTCCGACCTCGCTCTCGGAGTTGCGGCATTCATCGGGATTGCAGTTATCGAAGGATTGGCGCTGCCTCTTGTCCTGTCGATCTTGACGGGTTCGCGTGATTGGGGAATAGGGAGCTCGGACGCGCACGAATTTAAGTTGATCTCGCAATGGCCATGGCCGCTTATGATAGCGGCAGCGGCGAGCGCGGGCATCTACGAAGAAATCTGGGCGCGAGGTTACGCGGTCGAGCGACTCGAAACGCTCACGCGCAGTACGATTGCCGCCGCCGCGATCGCGCTGACGCTTGACCTCGGTGCGCACGTGCCCTTTTGGGGATTCCGCTACGCGATTCTGATTGCGCCGTGCCAGATAGTGTTGCTCGGGTTGTACCTATGGCGGCGGCGGCTGATGCCATGCGTTGTTGCGCATATCCTGTGGGATTCTGGCCGCCCGATTCTGCTCGCATTGATGTGGCTGCTGGCGACACTCCACCCGATGCATGCGACGTGGAGATGGTAGGCGTTAACCAGCTATCCCGGCGTGTCCCAGCGGTCTTCGAGGCGGCGGTATTTCCAGATCGATACCGACAGCGCCCATCCCACGACGAACATCGCGACGATCGCGTAGCCGAGGGTTTCGAAATCCAGCGCCGCGAGCGTGCTGAAGAAGCGGCCGTGCCAATTGAGCGCGCCGCCGAGCACCTGGAGCAGCTCGACCGTGCCGATCAGCAGCGCCACCGCCACCGACAAACTCGTAGTCGTTATGTTGTAGTAAATCTTGCGCAGCGGACTCGAGAACGCCCAACTGTAGGCTTTCACCATGAAGACGCCGTCGGCGGTGTCCATCAGGGACATGCCCGAGGCGAACAGGATCGCTAGCGAGGTGACGGCGAGCGTCGGTACCGCCTGCGACGCGGCACCGGCCGCCAGCGCCAGCAGTCCAATCTCGGAGGCGGTGTCGAAGCCCAGACCGAAGAGCATCCCGACCGGATACATCTGCCAGCTATGGCTGATCAGATTCTGCAGGCGGTCGCCGAGAATGCGCCGGATAAGGCCGCGCTGCGCCAGCAGATCCTCGAGATGCTCCTGATGATAGGTGCCGCGCTTCATCTGGCGCCAGATGTTCAGGATATCCAGCAGCACCAGCAGATTCAGAATTCCGATCAGCCACAGGAACACGCCGGAGACCGTCGCGCCGATCACGTTCCCATAGCTCTGCAATTCGGGCATCGCGGAGCGGACCGTCTTGGTCGCGACCACCAACACAACGGTCAGGAGCAGCACGATCGTCGAATGGCCGAGCGAGAAAAAGAATCCAACCGCCAAAGGCCGCTCGCCTTTCTGCAAAAGGTAGCGCGTGGTGTCGTCGATCGCGGAGATATGATCGGCGTCGAACGCGTGCCGGAGTCCCAATCCATAGGCGAGCGCGCCCAGCCCCGCCATCGCGGGAAATCGGGGCGAATAGAGAAAGAACATCCCCCATCCGACGACATGAAACAGGCCGACAATTCCGAACAGGGCGCTGGTCCGCGCGAAGGTTCCGTCAGACCAGCTTTCTTCGGATGACGATCGGCCAATTGGAGTCACGGATTTCTCTGGCACAAATGATCCATTGAAATCGCTGCGCTGGCTGCGTCAACCGCTGAGCTGATCGAGCAGATGCAGGATCACGCCGATACCGGGGATATTCACCTCGAGTTCTTCGGAGAGCGTGCGGATAACTCGCACGCGTTCGAGCGCTGCGCGATCGTAGAGCCGCTCGACGGTGTGGCCGGTGCGCGTTACCTGCGCGGGCGCGATGAATTCCTCGTCCTCCCAGACCGCGAGCTGGCGGTCGCTCACTCCCGTCATCACGCAGAACACCTCGCGCGTCACCAGGACCGGTCCGCCGCGCCGGGACCGCCTGCTCGAACTACTCTGCCGCCGCGCCATCGCCGTCAACTCCGCTTGATCATCTCGGCGCGAGGATCGGCGACGCCACGCTCGCGCCGGCGCTCCGCGAGCTGCTGCATCAGCGTGCGCTCTTCGGCGGTAAGATCGGCGGGTGCGAGAATCTTGAGCTCATACAGCAGGTCGCCCGCCGGCTCCTTTGCGCGCGCGGGAATTCCGCGGCCCTTCAGCCGCAGCACGCGGCCGCCTTGCGAGCCCGCCGGAATCTTGAGCGAGACTTTGCCGCCGCCCGGAGTTGGCGCGGTGACTTCCGCGCCGAGCGCGGCCTCGTAATCCCACACCGGCAGCTCGCAGCGCAGGTCGCGTCCGGCGACGGCGAACACAGGATGCGGCTCGATCCGCACGGTCAAAAACAGATCGCCGTTGAACTCGGGACGCGGGCCGCGTCCGCCCTGCCCCTTAAGGCGCAGGTTGGTGCCGTCAGTGACGCCGGGGGGAATCGTAACTTCGAGCGTGCGCGGCTGCGCGATCACGCCGGTGCCGCCGCATGCCGGACACGGCGCCGCCGATCGGATGACGCGACTTTTGCCTTGGCGCTGCTCGCTCGCGACCATTCCGGAGCCGCCGCAGGTGGCGCATTCGTCCTGCGCCACCAGCTCGAGGCGTTGCCTTGCGCCGTTGATCGCCTCGGCAAGGGGAACGTGCACGTCGGCGCGCAAGTCGGGAGCACGCGCAGGCTCGGAGTCGAAATTGAATCCACGGCGTCCACCGCGTATGCCGCCCTGGCCGCCGAAAAATTGCTCGAAGAAATCGCTGAAGCCTCCGGCGCTGGATTCCGGACCGCCCGAGTACCGCGCACCCGCTCCTGCGCGCTCGCGGGCGGCGGCCTCCTGCGCGTAGCGGCGCATCATCTCTTCCTGCGAGATGCCGTGCTCCCAGTCGGCGCCTAGCTCGTCGTACTTCTTGCGTTTGCCGGCGTCGGAAAGGACCTGGTAGGCCTCGTTGATTTCCTTGAAGCGCTTCTCGGCGTCCTTGTTGTTGGGATTGACGTCGGGATGGAACTTGCGCGCGAGTTTGCGGTACGCAGTCTTGATTTCAGGTTCGGTGGCGCCGCGTTCAACGCCCAGGATCTTGTAGTAGTCGCGAAATTCCATTGCGCAGAGTGTGGTTCAGACGATCCAGCTATTCAAGATGCGCACGAAACCGCGCCGGCGCAAGGAAGAATATCGGAAATCCGGATAATACACCGCAGACGAGGCGCGAGCGCGCGCTCGATCCGCATAGACAAAAGGAGGGCGACGCCAAAAGCATCGCCCTCCGAACCGGTCAAGAAAAAAACGTCGCTGAGCGGTCCCCTCCGCTTCAGGGTGCCGTGGCTGAAGTTCTGGTGTTGCTCGGCGAGTCGGCCGACACCGCCGGAATCGGTTGTTTGGCGGGGCTGCACTTCGCGACCGCGATGGTGAACGGGTTGCAGGTGGACAATACACAATCATTGCCGGTTCCCGTCAGACTCGATCTGCTAAATGTTCCGGAGAGCGTTTCCACACCGTCGAAATACCCATCGACAAAGTTCATCAACACCGTGGTTCCGTCCGAACTGGTGCATAGAGTTCCGACCGCCAGATAGCCTGGAAAAAGGCCGGTACTAATAAGCCCGCCAGTCTTACAGGCGCCTTTTCCGGGAATCGACATGCCGATGCCTACGAAATCGTTCGACCCCAGCGTCGCGCAAAAATTCGCGGCCGAAGCGGTACCGGCGCAGACTAGTAGCAATCCTGCGACGGCAGCCATTCGACCGAGGATCGTCCGCAACCCCGCCTTTCGTAACCCAACTTTCCGCTCTGCTCTCATAACATTCCTCCCCAGAGAAACGATATTGTTGCTCCTGAAAAACTCGTTTAGACCGTCCTGGCGCGACAAAGGTAAGTTGAGGGCAAAAGTTATGTCAAGCGCGCTCGGACGGGCATTCGGAGGGGGAATGCCCGGACTTCTCAGGTTCGAGCACGCGGCGCAGTTTCACGTGACTGCCGCGCCTCGATTCAATCGCGAAACCCTGCCGCAGCAGAATCCGGATTACGTCGGCGCCAGAGAGACGCCTTAGTTTAGGCATGCGGCCGGAGTTCGAGCTCGAAGATCGCCAGGATCGAGGGATCCGACGCAATCCCGAATTCGGCAGGATCTTCACCCTCGAGTTGCAGCGAGATTGCTTCCCTCAAGTTGAAAGCGAGCTCGTCCAGCGTCGCCGCCTGGGTCACTACTGGAAGATCGAGACACTCCGCGACGTAAAAATTTTCGCCGCGTGAAATGCGGACCTGAATCGTTTTCTTTATCGTCGCCGCTCGAGTCGATCATACTCGCCGTCAGCGCCGCGATACATAGGTCGCGCGGCGGCTCGCTCAGGTCTCCGATTCATCCGGAGGCGATTCCGATTGAGACTCCGGTGGCGCGGTGAGCGCGGTGAGTTTCGATTCCAGCGCGTGCAGTTCGTGTTCGAGGCGCGATTGACGATTCCAGATGAATGCCACGTACAGGAAGATCGCGGCGAAGATCGCGCTGTAGGCGGCGAACAGGAAGCCGAAGTGATCCATCATCATTCCTACGCTTGTGCCTATGCCCGTGCGCGCCTATACGCTCACGCGCCCTTGGCGCGAAACTCCGCCATCGCGATCGCGCGCGCGACCTCGCTGATTCTCGTGCGCGTGCGCACCACCGTGAGCCGCAGCATCAAAAGCCACGCGAACATCAGGGTGAACGCGGCAACCGATACCAACAGGGTAACGACCATCCGAGGATCTTCGAGGCCATGGCCCCCCTGCCGAGTCACCAGCACGGCGGGATGGATCGTGCGCCATAGCCGTACCGACACGATCACCACAGGCACGTCGAGCGCCGCGACAATTCCAACCACTGCCGCAAAGCGCGCGACCTGCTCGGATTCTTCGAGCATCGCGCGCATGATCAGGTATCCACCGTAGAGCAGCCACAACACGAACGAGGTGGTAAGCCGCGAGTCCCAGGTCCACCAGGTTCCCCAAATCGGTTTGGCCCATAGCGATCCGGACAGCAGCATCAGGGTGCAGAACAGCATCCCGATTTCGGCCGCCGAGTAGCCGAGGTCATCCCAGATCTGCCCTCCGAGCCAAAGGTAGAAAATGCCCGCGACCGCGACGATCGCGAACGCGGCGAATGCGACCCACGCGCACGGCACATGAAAATAGAATATCCGCTGGACGATTCCCTGTTCCGCTTCCGTCGGGACCCAGGCGAAGATCATCCATAGCGACAGGACCATCAGCGCGAGTGTCGCGGCGCCGAGAAGATTATTTGAGGTTCTGCTCACTGCCGGCTGGTTCCTACTCCTCTCCGATCACGTGCTCGAACAGCAGGTAGCCCGCGGTCACGAACAGCACGTCGAACGCGATGAGGATACCGATCCAGTCGCGCGCTGTCGCCATCGGCGCTCCCGAAAGCGCGACGATACTGGCGCGGACGCCGGCAATCAGCGCGGGCACGAACATCGGGACGATTAGCAGCGGCAGCAGAAGCTCGCCGCCGCGCGCCCGCCCCGAGATAGCCGCGAGAAGTGTCGCCAGCGCGGCGAAGCCGATGACGCCGAGAATCAGGATCGGCGCAAGGCGCACCAACGCATCCGAGAAGTCGAGATTGAAAAACAACACCGTGAGAATCGCGCCCGCCGCGACCGCAACGATCATGAAGATCGCGGACGCTGCGAGCTTGGCGGCGTAGAGCGTCGCGCGATCGACGGGACTCATCAGAAGAGCGCGGATACATCCGTTCTCGTTTTCGGACAAAAGTGCGCGCGAGGCCCCGAGCATCCCGGCGAACACCAATGCGATCCACAGCGCACCCGCCGCCGCCTCGGGACCGCGCGCCATCCCCGGTCCGAGCGCGAATACCAGCACGACGAGCACCAGCATCGCCAGCGCGACCATCGCGATCGTGCTCATCCCGCTGCGCAGCTCGAGGCGCAGATCTTTAGACAGCACCGCGGCAAACGCGCTCATTGGTTCTGCCGTCCGAGCAGCGAGCGCAACCGGCTCGCCCGCGAGATTTCGCTCTTGTCGTTCATGGAATCGAGCCGGCCGCGCGTGATTTCGTATTGGTCGAGCTCGACGCCTTCGATAGCCGCCTGCCCGTGGGCGCTGATGACGACGGCGCATCCGCGCGCCAACTCGGTGCGGATCAGATCGGCCATGATTACGACGCCGTCGGAATCGAGCGCGGCAAATGGCTCGTCGAGCAGCAGCAGCATCGGAGCGGCGATCATCGCGCGCGCGGCGGCCAGCCGCTGCTCCATCCCGCGCGAATACATCCGCACCCGCTCGTGGGCAAAGTTCGCAAGTCCGACGCGTCTCAGCCAGTTGTGCGCCGCGATATGCGGATCTTCGACTCCATAGAGCGAGGCGTAGAATTCGAGATTCTCGCTCGCGGTGAGGTTCGGGTAGAGGAAGCTGCGATGCGACAGCATTCCGATTTGGCGGCGTCCATCAGGGTCGAGCCGGCGCGTGTCCTGTCCGAACACGAGCGCGTACCCGCTACTCGGAGCGGACAGTCCCGCAAGGATCGTGAGCAGAGTTGATTTGCCCGCACCGTTGCCCCCGATAATCACTGCGGCGTGTCCGGCGGCCACGCTCAGATCGACTTCGAGCAGGACGGGAACCAGGCCGAAGCTCTTGCCAAGCGCGCGAGTTTCGACGACCGCCGCCGCCATCAGTCGTTCCAGCCGGTGGCGCGTCCGGCGGGTCTGAGCGCGAGGCCGCACTCGGAGCAATAACGAGCGTCCGCGATCGTCCGCGTCCCGCACTGCGGGCAGAATCGCACGCCGCGCGCCGTCGCGACGCTCGTGCGCGAGGGAGTGAAGGAGGGAAATTGCGCGGCGCGCGCAGGCTCGACACGCCGGGGCGGTTCGACGCGCAAAGCGGGCCGCGGCGCGGGAGCAATCGATGCGGTCTCGATTTTGCTGTTTAGCTGTTCGATCGATTGCATCGCGGCGAGCGCGCGATTCTCGAGCGTGGCGCGCAGCGCCTCGTAATCAGCGTCCGACAGCTTGCCCATCTCGCGATCGAATTCGAGGTCGCGCAATGCCTGCACCGCGAGACCGCGCTCATGCTCGAGTCTCAGGCCGTCGATCTCATTCTGATCGGCTCCGCTTGCGGCGCGAGGGCAGAAGTCCGCCCGCGAGCGGAGCCGCAACGAACAGCGCGACTCCTGCAACGATCATCGCGGCCGCCAGGTAGATCATGGCTCAGCCACCCCTCCTGAGATCTTCGGCCAGCTTGCGCCGCAGTTCGGGATCGAACGCGGGCTCGTCGGCCGACGGCTGCACCGGCTCGGGCGAAGAGGATTCGGGGGTGTGATGCCACCGGTGCGCCGTGAAGATTATCAATCCGGCGCCGATCAGCAGCGCTCCGAATGGCGTGATCCACGCGAACAGATTGAAGCCTTCGGTAGTGGGCGCGGAGAGCACTTTCTCGCCGAACTTATGCCGGTAGAAAGAGATGATCTCGACCTGCGACTTGCCTTGGTCGATCATCTCCTGAATATGCGTCCGCGTTGGAACCGAGAAGCTGCACGTCGGCATGTTGCAGTTGGCGACGGTGAGGCCGCATCCGCATTGGCAGGTGAGACCTTGCGCAACCTGTTCCGCATTGGGGCGGGTCGCGGCCCGCAGGCTCCGCGCGCCTGACGCGCCGAGCACGAGTGCGAAGAGCGCTGCGGCGAGCACGAAGGTCGGTCGTGCGCGCACGTTCATTCTCCGCCGGGTGCAGGATCACCCGCGATCGAGACCGGGGCCGCGCGTCTGACGGCGACGGCGATCGCGGCGCGTTCGCGCACGTTCGGCCACATCACGACCACCGTACCGATCGCCATCAGCAATCCTCCCGCCCACAGCCAGAAGACCAGCGGAGTCAGGAAGACCTCGAATGTGGCCTGGCCGTTTTGGTCGAGACCGGCGAGCACGATGTAGAGATCGGCAAACGGGGTCGAGCGGATCGCGACCCTGGTCGCGGGCTGCTGCTCGCGTTTGTAGAAGAGCTTCGCGGGCGCCATCTCGGTGACGACGCTGCCGCCCCGCGAGACCTCGATCCGCGCGGTCGCGGTTTCCATGTGCGCGTTCTCGAACGCGGAGAGGCCGAGATAGCGCAGGTCGTAGGCGCCGATCGAAAAACTCTGGCCTTCGCGCACGCTCTTCTTAACTTCGGTCTTGAAGAATGACGACCCGACGATCCCGACGAACGCGACGATGACTCCGATATGAATGATGTATCCGCCGTAACGCCGGTTGTTCTTCGCCACCAGGTTGACCAGCGCCTTCGGCGCGGTCTCGGCCAGCATATGCTGCCGCGCGCCGACTCCGCGCCGAAACTCGACCACGATCGTGCCGAGCACGAACGCGGCGAGCGAGATCGCGGTCAGCACGTACCACTCGCGGAGTCCGGCGGCGAGCGCGATCACGCCGATCGTGACCCCCGCAATCGCCGGAGCGGCGAAGCTCTTCACCAGGTTGCTCGCGGTGGTGCGGCGCCATGCGATAAGCGGACCCACGCCCATCAGGAAGATCAGCCCAAGCGCGAGCGGTCCGGCAACGCGATTAAAGAATGGCGGACCGACGGTGATCTTCACTCCGCGCACGGCCTCGGAGAGCACTGGAAAGATCGTGCCCCAGAAAACCGCGAACGCGATTCCGATCAGCATCAGGTTGTTGAACAGGAACGCCGCCTCGCGCGAGAGATATGACTCGAACTCGGCCGGGCTGCGCAGCTCTTTGGAGCGAAAGATCAGCAGACCCGTGTAACCCGACACGACGATGATCAGGAAGCATAAGAAGTACGGCCCGAGTCCCGATTGTGTAAACGAATGCACCGACGAGATCACACCGCTTCGCGTGATGAAGGTGCCGAAAAGCGTGAGCGAAAACGCAAGCCCGATAAGCGCAAGGTTCCAGACCTTCAGCATGTCCTTGCGCTCCTGGATCATCACCGAATGCAGGAACGCGGTCATCACGAGCCAGGGCATGAAGGCCGCGTTCTCGACCGGGTCCCATGCCCAGTAACCGCCCCAGCCGAGGACCTCGTAGGCCCACCTTGCGCCGAACAGATTTCCGAGCGTCAGGAAGAACCAGGAGAAGATCGCCCAGCGCCGCGTCGTGCGAATCCAGGTATCGTCGAGCTTGCCGGTCATCAATGCGGCGGCGCCAAACGCGAACGGAACCGTGGCGCTGACATAGCCGGTATAGAGCGACGGCGGATGGATCGCCATCCAGTAATTCTGAAGTAAAGGATTAAGATCTGTTCCCTGCGCCGGGATAACCGACATGAGATCGAACGGCCGCGTGACGAAGTTCAGCATCCCGAGAAAAAAGATCGCGACCCCCGCCAGCACCGCCATCGCGTAGGGCGCGATCTCCGGGTTTCGGCGGCGATTTAAAAACGCGGCTACCGAGGTGAAAATCGAGAGCAGCCAGGTCCAGAAGAGCAGCGAGCCCTGCTGCCCGCCCCATAAGGCGGTGAACTTGTAGGCCGTCGGCAGCGTGGTGCTCGAGTACGAGGCCACGTATTCGAGCGAGAAGTCCGAAGTCAGCAGACCGGTCCACAGCGCGACCACCGCGATCGTCACCATCGCGCACATCGCCCACAACGCATGGCGCGCGCTCGCGATAAACTCCGGATGCGACCGGCGGACACCATAGATGTTGGCGCCGATCGAATAGATCGCGAGCAGTAACGCGATCGCGAGCGCAAGTCGTCCTAAAACAGGCATTGTTCCTCTACTTGGGTTGATCTACTTAGCTTGCGCCGGCTTGTACTTGGAAGGGCAACTCGTGAGCACTTGCGTTGCCGTGATATGTCCGGCCGAGTCGAGCTTGCCTTCGACGATCACGTCGCGGTTGTCGGCGAACATGTCAGGTTTAGGTTCGCCCGCACAGGTCACCGTGTATGAAACGGGATCGGCAGTCGAGACTGGTTTCACCGCTGGATCGGCGTTCGGATCCGGAATCGCCACGATTCCAAAATTGAGCGTGAGCGTCGCCGGATCCCACGCGGTCGTGCCCGGCTTGACGCGTCCTGCCACCCGCAGCGGCTGCCCAATCAGTTCGGCCTGGCGCGCGCCGACTTCATTGACGGTCAGATAATATTCGGAGGTGCTCCGGATCGCGGTGGTGATCAGATAGACGATCGCGCCCACGACGAGCGCCGTGCCAATAACAAATCGCAGCCGAAAACGCATCGCCCGATATTATCCGCGCCTGAGCACCAAGCGATCAACCCACGCGCGCTTCGATCGTGATTAGCTGACGATCTTCCGTATCTTTCCGGTTCCGTTATTGCTGGTTGTACGCAAGTGCTGCCTCTAAGGTCCCCGAACATCGTCACTCCACCCCTTCTAAACCTGCCAATGTAGAGGAGACTGTCGTTAAACGACGGCTCTTATCCGCATCCTGAACGGAGGCTCAGGATGACAACAACGAAAGACTTGCCAGAAAATCGAGGTCTCGGAATTAGACGGCGGCGCCCTACTCTTCTTCCGACGACGCGCCGTGTGAGGCGCGGGCGCCGAAGGCTACACCGCGTTTGCTCTTGCGGATGAACTCGATCATCTCGGTTACCTCGGGCGCGGGCGGACCGGCGGCGAGCAGGCGGTCGATCGCGAGTGACAGGTTCTGCCGCGTTCCGAACAGCGCTATGAATGCGCGGCGGAGCGCGGTGATCGCGGCGGCGCTGAAACCCGCGCGCTTGAGCCCGATCACGTTTATCGCGCGCAGCGTATGCACTCCGTCCACGATGCAGAACGGCGGGATGTCGCGGCTCATGCGCGAGCCTCCGCGCGTCAGCGCGAGCCGCCCAATCCTGGTGTACTGATGCACTACGCAGTTGCCCGAGACCAGCGCGCGATCGCCGACCTGCACCCATCCTGCCAGCAGCGCCCCGCCCGCGATAATCGTATGGTCGCCGATCACGCAATCGTGCCCGATATGCGCGTTGTGCATCACGAAGTTGTCGCTGCCGATCGTCGTGACGAGGCCTTTCTCGCATCCGCGATGCACCGTCGCGCCCTCGCGGAAAATATTCCGGTCGCCGATTCTGACCTGCCGCGGCGCTCCACTATACGAAAGATCCTGCGGGTCGTCGCCGATTACGACGGTTGGATGCATCACGTTGTCGGCTCCCATTTCCGTATCGCCGAAAATCGCAACGTGGCTGATTAGCCGCGTGCGCGCACCGAGCTTGACCTGCCCCTCGAGCATGCAGAATGGTCCGATCTCGACGCCCGGACCAAGCTCGGCAGCAGGATCGACGACCGCCGACGGATGAATCTTCGGCGCGGCGGATTTTTTTGGCGGCATCGCGGGTCAGTTGAGTTCGGGCTTCTTCGCAGAGGGGTCTTTGCGGCGATCGTCGGGATGTTCGGAATCGTCTTCGGCTTTGCCGCCGGCAACGCGATACTCCTCGGCTGCCCAGGTGCCGAGATCGACCATCCTGCACCGCTCGGAGCAGAAGGGACGGAACTGGTTGCGCGGCGTGGCGTCAACCGGTCTCTTGCAAGTCGGGCATCGCATGAGAGGCTCGCTCAATTCGAGAATTGCCAGATCGAGCGCGGATGCGCAATCCGCCGCCGATGGGTATGCTGAGCACAAGAATTTAAGAGAATAGATGATGATTACCACTCCGGTTCCGATTGTCGATCTGCGCGGGACTCCGAAAGAGCGCGGGCGCGCGCACGGCGAGGCGTTGCGCGCGCAGATCGCGACGGTGCGCGCGCAATGGCGCGAGAGTATCGCCGCGCGCTTTCGCGTCGATCCCGATTCCTTCATCGAGACCTTTCTCGCCGAGACGCGCTTTATCGATGCGATGCGGCGATGGACGCCTGCGCTGATCGATGAAATCGAAGGAATCGCGGAAGGAAGCACACGGCCGCTGAAGGAAACCCTCGCGTTCCAATGCATGGATGAGGAATGGTGGTTCGGCGCGACGCGCTTCGGTCCGAAGGCGGGCGCGGCTACAGGATGCAGCGTCATCGCGAGCGCCGCGACGCGGCGGGAGGCTGCCAATCCTCGCGCAGAACATGGACCTGCACGGCTACCTCGACGGCGGCCAGGCCGTCATCCGGATTAGCGGCGGAGACGAGCCCGACGCTACCATCCTGACGATCTGCGGAATGCTCGCACTGTGCGGCGCGAATGATCTGGGCGTCGGCGTCGCGGTGAACACGCTATGGCAATTGCCGAGCGCTGCCGACGGACTTCCGGTCGCGTGCGTGGTGCGATCTCTTCTCGCCCAGCGCAGTCTCAGTGACGCGGCGCGATGGATTGAATCGCGCATCACGCGAGCGGCCAGCATTACATGATCGGAGATCCCGGCGGCTTCGCGAGTTTTGAAGCGTCGGGGAGCTCGGTGATGCCGGTGCCGTTGACGCCATCCGCATACGTGCACACCAATCATCCGCTGGCTGGCGACACACTGCCGAACCCGGCTGAGGAAAATTCGCGCGGCCGCTACGAAACGCTATGCCATCTGGTCGCCGGCAAGGCTCTAAGCGTGGCGGAGGTCGAAGCGGCGCTGGCCGACCGCGGCGGACCGCATCCGATTTCCGTGTGCCGAGATCCGAACAAGCCCGGCCGTACGATGACGTTCGCGTCGATCGTGATGGAGCTTGGCCGTCCGCCGAAAATCCGGATTGCCGGCGGACCGCCATGCTCGAACGCTTATCGGGCTTTATAAATTATCTCTCAGGAAAAGCCTGGAGCAGGACTCCGCTCTTGGTGATCTTGAGGCACTCCACTTCGTCGCGCGAGAAGTCAGGATCGCACAGCGGGCGGTCGATGCCGGGGCATCGGTAGAGACTGGGCTCCAGCACTTCGCACTTCGACAAATCAAAATTTGCGGCGGCGTACTTCTGCGCCGGCGTCTCGCTCGACGGTGTGACGGAGGAGCATCCGGTTGCGGCCAGAATCGCAAACGCCAATCCCGCACATGCGGCGATGCGCATCGTTTTCAAAATACCACCGTGCCGCTGCAACGGTCGGAGCCTCCGCCGGCGCGGAAGGTCGCACTGTGTTGATCGAAAAACAGCCGCCCGAAATAGCAGAACTCTTCGTTCTGAGCAGGTCCCTTGTAGACAATCCGAACGTGCACCTGCATCTTCGATTTTCCCGACATTACCGACTCGTACAGGTCCGGAGAAAGATAATCGTAGAAGTAATGCTCGACGCCGGGTGAAAGGACTCCAGGAGCCATCGTGGTCATGTCGCCGCCGCTGCTCTTGACCAATTTGCCGTCGATCAGGCTGTGCACGCTGACAAACGCGTCGATCGCCGGAATTCTGCCGAAGTTTTTGAATGCGACCGAGACCCGCGGATTCGGCGACGCAGTCTCCTCGAAGTTCACCGATTCGACTCCCATAAATGGACGATCCGAGACCGCGAACACCATTCGCGTCACCTGCGCGGTGCGCCAAGTCGCGTAGGCGCTAAACCCGGTGGCAAACACCATCAGGATTGCCATGAAATCGGCCAGCCTGATCGCCCGCCCTACCCGGATCAATTGCGAACGCTCGCTGCGCTCGAGCTTGCGTTCGCGTTCGAGTTCGCGCTCTAACTCCGCGCGCTTGGCCGACTCCGTTCCCGAACCCGTTTCGTGCTCCCCCATCGCGCCCTCCCCGCTCTTGCCCCACTCCCTCTCCGCAAGGTTTTACCCTAAGGCGCGGCAAACCACAGCACCGACAGCGGAGGCAGTTCGATCGAGATCGAAAATGGGAACTGATGCCACGGATGCGCCTGCGCCTCGACGCCGCCAAGATTGCCGACGTTGCCGCCGCCATAGATCGCGGCGTCGGTGTTGAGGATCTCGCGATACCATCCTGGCGCGGGCACACCCACGCGGAAGCGCGAGCGATGCACCGGCGAGAAATTGCATGCGCACACGACTTTTGCGCCGGTCTTCGGCGCGATCCGGATGAAGGAGATCACGTTGTCGGCCGCATTGTCGGCATCGATCCAGTGAAAACCCGCCGGCTCGCAATCGGCCTCCCACAACGCAGGATTCTCGCGATACACGCGGTTGAGATCGCGCACCAACGCGCGGAGCCCGCGATGCGGCGCGTACTCGAGCAGATGCCATTCCAGGCTCGAATCGTGATCCCATTCCGACCATTGCCCGAACTCATTGCCCATGAATAGATGCTTCTTGCCCGGCCGCGCCCACATGTATCCGTAGAGCGCGCGCAGATTCGCGAAGCGCTCGGGCGCCCGCCCCGGCATCTTGTCGAGCATCGAGCGTTTGCCGTGAACCACCTCGTCGTGCGACAGCGGCAGCACGAAGTTTTCACTCCATGCGTAGAGCATCCCGAAACTCAAATTGCGATGGTGCCATTTGCGGTAGATCGGATCGAGCGAGAAGTACGCGAGCGTGTCGTGCATCCATCCCATGTCCCACTTGAACCCGAATCCGAGTCCTCCCATGAAGACCGGCCGGCTGACTCCGCCCCACGCGGTTGATTCTTCCGCGATCATCATGATTCCCGGATTGAGCGCGTAAGTTTGTTCATTGAGCGCGCGCAGAAACGCGATCGCGTCCAGATTCTCGCGGCCGCCGTGCACGTTCGGAATCCAGTCGCCCTCGCGCCGCCCGTAGTCGAGGTAGATCATCGAGGCGACCGCATCGACGCGCAATCCGTCGGCGTGAAACTCGCCCAGCCAATAGAGCGCGCTCGAAATCAGGAAGCTCTTCACCTCGTTGCGCCCGTAGTTGAAAATATACGTGCCCCAGTCCGGATGATTCCCCAGGCGGGGATCCTGATGCTCGTACAGCGCAGTGCCGTCAAAGCGGCCGAGGCTGAATTCATCCTTCGGAAAGTGCGCCGGCACCCAATCGAGGATCACTCCGATCCCGCGCCGATGCATCTCATCGATCAGGTAGCGCAGGTCGTCGGGCGAGCCGAAACGCGCCGTCGGCGCGAAATATCCGCTGACCTGGTAACCCCACGATCCGGTGAACGGATGCTCCATCACCGGCATCAGCTCGACGTGCGTGAAGCCCATCTCCTGAACGTAGTCGCCAAGCTGCTGCGCCAGCTCGCGGTAGCTGAGCCATCGATTGCCGTCTTCCGGCACGCGGCGCCACGAACCCAGATGCACCTCGTAGACGGACACCGGAGATTTGCTGGCGTCGGCCCGCGCTCGCGATTCGAGCCATTGTGCGTCGCGAAACTTGTAGCTCGATTGATAGACGATCGACGCGGTCTCCGGCGGCAACTCCATTCGCAACGCGTAGGGGTCGCTCTTCAGGAGCAGCGATCCGTCGCGGGTGCGGATTTCATACTTGTAGATCGCACCCGGCTCGAGTCCCGGAATGAATATCTCCCAGATTCCCGAGCTGCCGAGCACGCGCATCATGTGCACGCGCCCGTCCCAGCGGTTGAAGCTGCCGACTACGCTCACGCTGCGCGCGGTCGGCGCCCATACCGCGAAACTCACTCCCGCGATTCCGCCCCACTCGATCGCATGCGCGCCCAGCTTCTCCCACGCGCGATGATGCTTCTGCTCGCCCCACAAATACATGTCGAGCTCGCCGAGCGTCGGCAGGAACGAGTACGGATCGCGCCCGGTGATGACGCTGCCGTCGGGATAGTGAACCTCGAGCCGATAGGGAAAGACCTCGGTGCGGTCCTTCACGATCGCCTCGAACATTCCGGTCCCATCGCGCTCGAGCATCTCGTATCGCGCCGAGCCGTCCATCAACAGGAACATTTTCGATGCGCCCGGACGAAACGCGCGCACGATCACGTGGTCGCTCGCAGGATGCGCGCCGAGAATCGAATGCGGATCCGGATGCTCCAGCGCGAGCAGCCGCTCCAAATCGGTCCGCGGCGCGGCCGCCGCCTTGGGTTTGATCTCGAGTTTCGGGATGCTCATCTGTGCAAAGTCCAGCCTTGATTCTAGATGATGCCGCGCACCTTTGCTTCCCTCTTTCGTGTCATTCCCGCGCGCGGCCAACGCAAGCAGATCTTCATCTGCTTTCCACGGGCAATTCCATTACCCATCACCTGCGTCCGCAAGCTATTTTGATTGAAGGAATCACCGGGAGAACCGCTACCATGTCGTCATCGCCAAACGAACCCTCGGCGCCGCGCCGCGACGCCGTCAACCGTCTCGATCCGCTGATGGGCCAACTCGAGGTGCTCGAGCCCGGCCTTGCGATGTTCCACGGCTTCGCCAACGTCGCCTTCGCATACGGACGCGGCGAGATGCTCGCGGCTGACACCAGCTCGCGCGCGATGGGCGCGCTCGCGATCGCGGCGATCCGCAAAGTCACCGACGAACCGGTCACGGTGATCGTCTATACCCATGGCCATGGCGATCACGCCTTCGGCACCGAGGCATTCATCACCGACGCACTAAATCGTGGCTATCAGCGGCCAAAAATCTGGGCGCATGAGGATTTGCGCGGCCGCTTCGAGCGCTACGTCCGGACCGCCGGATGGCAAGGGCACATCAACCGGCTGCAATTCGGCGTGACCTCGCAGGCAGTCGCGGGAATCTTCAACGAAAAATCCTATCATTACCCGGACCTGACGTTCCGCGGGATGCAGTTGCTCGAGCTCGCCGGAGAGGCAGTCGAGCTGCATCACGCGCTCGGCGAGACCGACGATGCGACGTGGGTCTGGCTGCCGCTGCGGCGCGCCGCGCTGGTCGGCGATCTGATCGTGTCCTCGCTGCCAAACACCGGCAATCCCAACAAGGTACAGCGCTACACGCTCGAATGGGCCGAAGCGCTCGAGAAGATCGCTGCGCGCAAACCTCGCTACGTGCTGCCTGGCCATGGCCCAGCGTATCGCGGCGAAGACGTGTGCGAGGAGCTTTTGCTCGAAACCGCGCGCGCCCTGCGCTTCATCCACGACGACGTGGTCGCTCGCCTCAACGCCGGGCAATGGCCGATCGACATAATCGAAGCCGGGATCGAGCTTCCGCCCGATCTCGCCGACAAGCGCTTCCTCGCCCCCGTCTATGGATGCACCGCATTCGTCGTGCGCGACGTAATCCGCCGCTACGCCGGATGGTGGTCCGGGGAGCCCTCGCAGATGTTCCCCGCGACGCGCAAGGACCGCGCGGACGATATCCTAGCGCTATGCGGCCGCGACGCCATCCTCGATCGAGCACGCACGCTTCGCACCGAGGGCCACCTCCAGCGCGCTCTCGCACTGGCCGAACAAGTCGTCAACGCGAGGGCCCGATGACAAAGAGGCGATCGCAATGAACGCCGAAATTCTCGAAGCCCTGTCCGCCGCAGAGCGCTCCTTCATAGCCCGCAACTTCTACACCGGCGCCGCCCGCGCGTTACGCGAGCGCCTGGCCTGATGCCTGATTCCTCCGCCGATAATCACGGGGGAGGATTACAAGGAGGGGGTGCAGCATGCGCACTAGATACAAGCGCGGACTCCTCGACGGCATCGTCCGAGACCGCGCCCGCGATCTTCGCGGCAACTAAACCACCGCAGAGAAACAACTATGGTCCCGCCTACGCCGCAAAAGCCTCGACGGCATCCGTTTCCGCCGCCAGCATCCGCTCTTCGGCTTCATCGTGGATTTCTGCTGTATCGAACATCGCCTCGTGATCGAACTAGACGGCGATTCGCACGCCGGCAAATCCGGATATGACGCTAAAGCTCAGAGAGCGCGGATATCGCGTAATCCGCTTTCTCAACGATCAGATCAAAGAGGACTTAGACGCCGTGGTCGAAGGAATTTGGGACGAGCTCAAGCGATAATGCACTTCTTATCCTCCCCCGTTTCAAACAACGGGGGAGGCAAGAGCACGCGCGAGGTTGCGCTGAAGGCTGGCTTCCTGATTGTTTACTGACGCGCGCGGTGCGACCCATGGGCCGTATTCTTCTTCTCGACGACGAGCCTGACATGCTCGAAAATTGCCGGCGCATTCTTGCCCGCGCCGGCCACGAATGTTTTGTCTCGAGCGATCCGGCCGAAGCGGTCGCCCTTCTGGAAAGCGCGCTGCCCGATCTCGTGATCACGGACCTGCGGATGCCGTCGATCGACGGTCTAGAAATCATGCGCCGCGCGCAAGCGCTCGATCCCGGACTTCCCGTAATCATGCTCACCGCGTTTGCAACCATCGAGTCGGCCGTCGCCGCGGTCAAAGCAGGCGCGTTCGACTACCTGGCCAAACCGTTCACGATGGATCAGCTACGGCTCGCTGCCGAGCGCGCACTGGCGCAGCGCAACCTGATGATCGAGAACCGCAATCTGCGCGCGCAGCTAAGCGGTGTCTTCGGCTTCGAAAATATCATCGGCTCCAGCTTGGCGATTCAGCGGGTGATCGATTTCGTGCGCAAGGCCGCACGCAGCGAGGCCAATATCCTCGTGCTCGGCGAATCGGGCACCGGCAAAGAGCTGGTCGCGCGCGCGATTCACGCCAACAGTCCGCGCGCCGCGGGCGCCTTCGTGCCGGTCGATTGCGCCGCGCTGCCCGAAAACCTGCTCGAATCGGAGTTGTTCGGCCACGAACGCGGCGCGTTTACCGGCGCGGTCTCCTCCAAGCCGGGCCTGCTGGAGACCGCCGGCGGAGGCACGGTCTTCCTCGACGAAATCGGCGAGCTGCCGATTGGATTGCAGGCCAAGCTCCTGCGCGCGATCCAGGAGCGCGAGATTCGCCGCGTCGGCGGCACCCACCAGGTCCGAATCGACGTGCGGATTCTCTCGGCGACCAATCGCGATCTGCGCGCGCTGGTGGCCGCCGGCCAATTCCGCGACGATCTGTTTTACCGAATCGACGTTATCGATATCATGCTGCCGCCGCTGCGCGAGCGTAAATCCGATATCGCCCTGCTGGCTCAGCGCTTCCTGGAAAGATTTCGCGGCAGCGGTGAGACCGCGCCGCGGGGGATCGAGCCCGACGCGATCGCCGCGCTCGAGGCCTACCAATGGCCGGGCAACGTCCGCGAACTGCAGAACGTCATCGAACGCGCCTGCGCGCTGACCGAGGGTCCGTCAATTTCCCTGCGCGACCTTCCGGAGAAGATCCGCTCGCCACAATCTGCAACGCAATCGGAGCAAGCCGACGTCGCCGGCACGAATGGCGCGGAGCTCAGTTTCAAGCAGGCCAAAGCGAAATGGGTCGAGGAGCTCGAGGCCAGGTATATACGCGAAATTCTGAACCGCTTTCATGGCAACGTGTCGCAGGCGGCCCGCGCCGCGCAGATGGACCGCACGACTTTTCATCGGCTGCTGAACAAGCATCGCATCCGGTGACGCCACCAGGGAATTCCCATGAAGAACCAAGTTTTCGGCGCAACCGGCGAACTCGAAGCAAGCCTGCTCCCGCTTGCAGACGCGAGCGCTTTGCCGCCCTGGACCTACACCGACCCGCGCCACTACGACATCGAGGTCGATCGAATCTTCCGCCATTCATGGCTCTCGGTTGGCCGGATCGATCAGGCCGCCGCGCGCGGCGACTACTTCACCGTCGAACTCTTCGGCGAACCTCTCGTGATCGTCCGCGACCTCGAGGGCGAGCTGCGCGCGATGTCCCGCGTATGCCGTCACCGCTGGATGCCGGTCGTCGCGGGCGCGGGAAATCGAAAGACCTTTCAGTGCCCGTATCATCTCTGGACCTACGCGCTGAGCGGCCAACTGATCGGCGCACCCGAGATGCATCAAGCGCGCGGCTTCGACAAGACCGATTGCGTCCTGCCGCAACTTCGCGTCGAGGTTTGGCAAGGATGGATTTTCGTCAACTTCGATCAGACCGCGTCTCCCCTTTCGCCGCGCCTCTCCAGGCTGAGCGAGTTCGTCGCACCGTACCGGCTGAGCGAATTCATGACCTTGGAGCCGCTGGTGTACGACTCCGACTGGAACTGGAAACTGATGGTCGAGAATTTCATGGAGTCGTATCACCATCCCGGCGTTCATCCCGACAGCCTGCAGCCGATCTTTCCGGCCTCAGGCACCTACGCGCTCGACAGCGACGGGCCATACTCAATTCTGCGCAATCCGGCCGGTGATCGATCGCGTCCGATGGGTTCCCGGCTGCCGCATATCGACGGCCTTTCGATGGAGCTGCGCACCGAGCTGGTTGTGTGCGCGGTCTATCCGTATCACCTTTTCGCGATGCTGCCGGACTCGATGGTTTACTACAATATCGAACCTCGCGGAGTTGATCGGTTCACACTTCGGGTCTACCCGTGTGTGCCCGCCGCGATCGCGCACGACTCACACTACCGCGAAGCGCTTGCAGACATACGCGCGTCCGTGGACTACGTGCATCAGCAGGACATCCTCGCATGCCGCGGCGTATACGCCGGATTGAAGAGCAGCATGGCGCGCGCCGGGCGTTTGTCGCATCTCGAAAAAGCGCTCTGGCAGTTCAACCAGTTCGTCGTCACCCATCTAAGCGTCGACGCCGAACAAGCCTGACACCGCCATGCCGTTCGCTCAGGTTATCGGCTCCGCCGGCGTCGGGATGCTGCTGCTTGCGTTCTTCCTCAACCTGTTTGGCCTGCTGGAGGCGCGAGCGCGAAAATATCAGTTGCTCAATTTTTTCGGAGCGGGACTTTCCTGCTACGCATCGTATCTGATCGGCTTCGTGCCGTTCGTGGTGCTCGAAGCAACCTGGAGTGCGGCCGCGCTGTTTGCGCTAGTGCGTCCGCAGCGCGGTCCGAACCACAGCGTCCAGCTCGGCTAGTCCGACCGGCTTTTGCAGACATACGTTCGCGCCCGCCGCCTGGGCCGCGTCGGTCATACCGCAAGCGCTATACCCGGTGATTGCTACTATCGGAGTATTCGGCGAGGTTTCGTGCGCATGCCGAATGACCTCGATCCCGCTGGCCACCGGCAGATTCAAGTCGGTCAGGATCAGGTCCGGATGCTCTCGGTCGAACAGCGCCATCGCCTGCTCGCCGTCGAACGCCGGGAGACAACAATATCCCGACCGCGCGAGCATCCGCGTGTACGAATCGACCAAATCGCGCTCGTCATCAACGATCAGAATCGTGGATGCCATCGTCAGCCCACCACGAAGTGTAAAAATCGGAGCAAGTAGCGTTCCGGTTCCCCGACCCCTCATTTATATAGTGATTATCCGCGCGCCCCCGAGAAGCAGAGGCATCGATGCAACAGTTCCGGCGTTTTCGGCGCCACACTCTGTTTCTTTTTATCCCGCTGCCGACGCAACCGTGACGCCTTGCTGAGGCTCGACGCCATCATCCACGCCCGGCAGCCGGATAAGGAAGCTCGTGCCTTTTCCGATTTCGGAATGCGCCTCAATCGTGCCGCCGTGGTCTGTTATCACGCGATGACTCAGCCACAGGCCCAGTCCTGTGCCCTGCGCTTTGGTGGTGTAGAACGGCTCGAACACCCGCGCGATAACCTCCGGCGGCGCACCCGAGCCGTTGTCGCTGACGACGATACGAACCCACCCTGGCTTTGCGGGATCCGCAGCCGTTTCGATTTTTATCCGGTCGGCGCCGGCGTCGCGCGCGTTCATCAGCAGGTTGACGATCACCTGCTCCAGGCCGGTCTGTTCGCCCATCACGCGCGCGATCGAACGGTCCAGCGCCAGCTCGACCCGCGCGGCGCCGATCCGGGATTCGCCGAAGACCAGCGCCACGATCTCCTCGATTGATCCGTTGATATCTACCCGGACGCGCGCAGACGGGCGCTGATGCGCAAGCGCAAGCAGATTGCGCGAGACCCGGCATGCGTGCTCGACATTGCGCTGCAGGACACGCAGATCGTTCTGGGCTTCTGTCGGAAGATCGTGCGTCTCGGTCAGCATCAGCTCGATTCTTGATGAAATCACTGCGAGCGGATTGTTCAGCTCGTGCGCGATTGCGCCCGCTACCGCCCCTAGCGCATTCAGGGTTTCATTGCGCCGCGCCTCGCGCTCCATCATTCGGCGCGTCGTGATGTCGGAGACGAAGGCAATTACCCGATCGGTGTTTTCGAACACAATATGGCTGAGGCTGACTTCGGCGGGAAACTCGGTGCCGTCCTTGCGCGCACCGACAATCTCCATCCCTGCCCCCATCCGGCGCGGGCGTAGTTCGGCGAAAAATCCCCTGCGATGACCGACGTGACGTTCGCGCATCCGCATCGGCACCAGCAGCTCTACCGACTGGCCAACGACTTCCGCTTCCGCTGTGTAGCCGAACATCTCGAGCGCGCGCGGATTCATCTGGCGGATCGACCCATCGGCGTCGAGTTGGACAATCCCCTCAACCGCCGACTCAAAGAACGCACGCGCCCGCAATGCTGTTTCGCGCTCGGCCCTCACCGAGTTGTGCAACCGTCGAGCATAACGGCTCGCGACCAGATACAGCGTAAGCCCGGTGACGCAGGTGAAAACGAAGCGATTGAGCTGGTACGAATGAGGCGGCAGCAGTCCGAGAATCAGGTTAGCGACAGCGATCCAAAAGATCCCGACTGCGAAATAGATCGCTGCGATCCTGAGCGGAGAGCCCAGCAGCCCCTTCGGCGTCGGATTGTTCGGCGGATTTGAATCGTTCAGCACGCGCTTGGCCAACGGTTTTGGATTCGCCTGAATCTCGCCGAACGAGCCAAGATTCCGGATCGCCAACTCTAGCCGTCGTGCACGCCAGAGGGTAGCCCAAACGTGGTCGCATCCCGGCCGCCACTTTTTACAATATGTTCGCCATACAGTATGTTCGCCCGTCATCTTCCCCGCGCGGAGATTGGCTCTCTTGCGCCGGAACGTTCTGAGGCCGAGGTCGCGTGCGCGCCCGCCGTATCGCCCGCCTCGCGCGCGACGACCGCGACGCCGGTGACCTCGAACCCTTCGGCGCGAATCGCCGCCATCGACAGCGCCAGCGTGATTCGGCCGCCGTCGCGGCGCATCCGAACCGCCTCGAACGGCGCGACTTTCTCACCGCGCATCACCCGCGCATACAGACGCCGCGTCTCGGCACGAAGGCTGGCAGGCAGCAGCTTGTCCGAATCCTCGCCAACGATCTCCTCGGAGCTGTAACCGTAAATTCGTTCCGCCCCGGTATTCCACGCGATGATTTTGCCTCCGCCGTCGATTCCGTAAATCCCCTCGTCGATCGCGCTGACCACAGACGCGATCAGCTCGTAATGATCCTCGCGCCGCTTGGTTTCGAGCGCGGTCCGAATCACGGCCACCAGGTTCTCGAATCCGTCCGGTTTCAGCATGTAGTAGAACAGGCCGTACTTGAACGCTTCGGCAACTACTTCCTCGCCTCCGTTTCCGGTCAGGAAGATCACCTTGCATCGCGGCCATCGCTTGCGCACCCGTTGCAGCACCGAAAGCCCATCGCCCCATCCGAGCCAATAGTCGGTGATCACGACGTCTATATTCTCGCGCCGCAGCGCGTCATTGAATTCAAATGCCTCGCCCGCGATCAAGATCTGCTCACCGGGGAAGGCGTGCTGAATCCTCCGCTGCATCACCATCCGATCAGTAACACTGTCTTCCACCAACAATAGGTCCATCGGTTCCTCTCGCACTGGGTTCGCGGGTGCGTCCGCATCACGAGAAGCGACCCGCACCGTTTTGGAACCCAAGTGAGCAAACGATGTGCCCGTGACCGCAAGAGCATCGCATCTGGAGCATCCGCCCACCCGGGAACGCGTGCGGCTGTCGTGGCGTACGATAGACCACAGCGCGGACGGTTTGCCGAGGTGCTCCGAGGACACATCGGCGCAAACGCGTCGCAGATCGCGACACTTTTTTTTCAAAACTGGACATTCTCGCTCGCTTGAGCTTCGCAGCAATTATGGAACTGAGAGCCGGAAGCCGGGCACCTGATGCGTAAACTTGCGGCGCTATCTTGTCGAATGCATCAAGGCACACCGTGCCATGCGGGTTGGCGGCGATGAATTGTGGCGCGTCGAAGCCACAGGGTGTGGAGTTTCTCCCCGCATTCTCTACTGAAAATGGCTAATACGCTCAAATATTAGCTTGGCACAGAGCGTGCTGGTCCGAAATAGCTTCGCAGTTACAAATCTCCGCGCTGGCGGCTTAATCGCCGCCAGAGTAAGCGCGGCTTTTGACTTGCCGCTTACGGCTTTCAGACTGGGGAGGATGACAGCCAATGGACGCTCAGATCGAGAAACACGGGCCGGTTCCCGCACAGTCTCGTGACCCGCTGCGTGCGGAGTGCGACCGGCCCGATCCGTGGTTGAATGTCGGCTTCGCGCCCGATTTTCTGGTTCCATCCCAATTCTATGATCTGACCCGCAGGCGCAGCGGTCTCGACGGCGAGACTCGCCTGGTCTATGCGGTGCTCGAAGATGCCGTGCGATGCTACGTCAAACATGCCGGCGCTACCCATGGGATGCGGCGCGCACTGTTCGATGAAGTCGAGGGATGGTTCCACGCGCATACGATGGCGGGACCGTTTTCATTCGCCTATGTTTGCGACGTGCTCGGCGTCGACCCCGATTTCCTGCGCTCTCAGCTCGCTTCTCTCGGACCAGATGATCTGCCGACCAAGCAGATGCGTTCTGTAGGACGCCGTCATGTCGTCCGCTCAGGGCGGCGAAGTTCCGGCCGTAACCGGGCGAGCACTCGTCAGGCAGTAGCCGAATAGTCGCGAGCTCGCTTTTTGCACAAGCCGTTTCGTCTTCGTGTGCACTGCGCATGCGCCGTGTCGCATTTGTATGGCGGAATCGCTAAAAAAATATCGGACCTCGCCGTCGTTTTGGCCTATGCTCATCATAGGCGAAGGTTGCCAAAGGAGTTCGATAATAATGCGAAAGCTTTCCAGCGCGGTTCCAATTCTGCTCATCCTGGGCGCGCTAACATTGGTCCCGGCATGCTCTTCACAGCAGGCTGAAAACACTACCAATGCGGTCACCAACACGACCGCCGACACTACCAGCTCGCTGTTCAGCGGAATCGAATCGGTCATCCTGTATCCCTTTCGGCTGATCGGAGATCTGTTTTCCTAAGATCGCGCTCCGCTCGATTGCGGGTCGTCGCAATCACCGCGCGCCGGCTGATTTCGTTTGAGCGCACCACATCGATATTGCTAAATCAAACCTGACTGGAGCGGGCGGTGCCTCCGTTTCGCCACGCCGCGCATCCGGCCGGGACGGGAGAAATAACGTGGTCGAAACGACCGAAACCCAGCATGCCGTGGCGGGCACGACGCTCACGATGATTCGCGGCGGCTCGGGCAAGCCGCTTCTTATTTTTCACGACGAGCTTGGTTATCCCGGCTGGACCGCATGGAACGAGAGCCTGGCGCACGAACGCACGCTGCTCATCCCGCTTCAGCCGGGTTACGGCAAGACGCCGCGCCTGGACTGGATTCGCAGTTATCGCGATCTCGGCGGATTTTACGCGCAGGTGCTACGCGAGATGCGGCTGGACCCGATCGACGTGATCGGATTTTCGGCCGGCGGATTTATCGCGGCCGAGATGGCGGCGGCGGACCCGAAAATTTTCTCGCGGATGATTCTGGTCGCGCCGATGGGCATCAAGCCGGCCGCGGGGGAGATTCTCGACTTCTTCGCGATGACTATCCGGCGCCATCTGCGCGCGACCGTCGCCGATCCGGCGGGCACGCCCGAGTTCACGAAAATCTACGGCGGTGAAATGACCCCCGAACAGTTCGAGTTGTTCGAGGACGCCCGCTCCGAAAGCGCGCGGATCGGATGGGAGCCATACATGCACGATCCCAGCCTGCCGCATCTGCTGCGCGGCGTGAAAATCCCTACGCTGCTTATCCGCGGGACGCGCGACGACGTGGTGCCGTCGGGATGCATCGACGGCTACCGCGCCGCAATCGCCGGCGCGCAGGTCGCGCAAATCGAGGGTGCCGGGCATCGGCCGGAGATCGAAAACTCAGTCGAGTTCGAGCGTATAGTCACTCGATTCCTGGCCGCATAGCCATTGGCAAGTGGAGCTGCGAAAATGAAGATAGGATATTTCACCGAACGTCCGGCCAGGTGGGTTCCCGAGGATGCGATCCTGAAGAATGAGGCGTATTTCGCGGTCTCGAACAAGTATTTCGACCGCGAGCAGGCGGCGACCGACTACAATTATTATCTCGACGAAAACTGCTACGCCGAAGAACTCGGCTACGACATCGTCGCGCTGAATGAGCACCACGGCAACCCGTTCTGCATGGGCAGCGTGATGAACGTCGAGGCGGCGATCCTCGCGCGGATTACCAAGCGCGTGAAGATTTGCCTCATCGGCAATCCGCTGCCGGTGATCAAGCATCCGCTCAGGATGGCCGAAGAGCTAGCCGAGATCGATCTGATCTCGCGCGGCCGGATGATCACCGGATGGGTTCGCGGCGCGGGCTCGGAGCAGTTCTTCAACAACGCCAACCCCGCCTACAACCGCGAGCTGTTCAACGAGGCGCACGATTTTATCGTGCAGGCGTGGACGCGGCCCGGTCCGTGGCGTTACGAGGGCAAGCATTTTCATTATCGCCACGTAAATCCGTGGGCGCTGCCCTATCAGAAACCGCATCCCCCGTTCTGGATTCCCGGCGTGATCAGCCCCGAGACCGCGAAATGGTGCGCCGAGCATCGCTATCCGTACATCGGACTCGGCACCGCGCTCGGACCAACCGCCGACCTGTGGGATTTCTACGCCGACGAGGCGCGCAAGCAAGGCTACCAGGCTGGACCGGAGAATTTCGGCTATGTGATTCCGACTTTCGTCGCCGAGACTGACGAGCGCGCACAGGACCTCGGCCGCGGCTTCGTCTACGGCGGCGGCCAGAACGCCTTCTCGCGCACCGAGCATACTCTGCCGCCCGGCTATAATTCGAAGGAAGCGACCCGCCGTCTTGCCAAGCAGCCGCAAGGAAGCTGGCTCGGAGTCAGCGGCGACAAGCTGCGCGGCCATAGCGAGGAAGCCCAGCAAGTCGATTATGACGAAGTCCGCCGCAAGCTCGCCGCCGGACTCCAGAAGGCGCAGAAATCGCTGACGATAGTAATCGGCAGCCCGAAGACGGTGATTCCGAAGTTCAAAACCATCCTGAACGTGCTCCGCCCCGGCGCTCTGATTATCTTCAGCGTGCAAGGCCAGGTGAACAACCAGGATCGCCAGGCCAGCATGCGCCTGATCGCACAGGAGGTAGTCCCCGCGCTACGCGAATACGCGCGCGAGATCGATTTACCCGACGCCTTCGAGCGAGCGCCCGGCTCCGTAAAGCTCCAATCCGGCACCAGCCGAATCCCAGTGGCCGATCGTGCTCCGTTAAAGGAGTTGGGAATTTTGTAACGGAAACACCCGCACCAACGATCCGACCATGTCTTTCTGATCATTATCGTCCGGTCTTTGTCTGTCATTCCCGCGCGTGGCTGCCGCGCGAGGAATCCGGGATTCCTCGCGCGCGGCAGCCACGCACGCGGGAATGACAGAAAAGGCCTTTCGCCCGATTGAACTATCCGGAACAAAAAAACGCCTGAACGGTTCAGCGGGACAAACCTTGAATCCTGACTGCGGACCTAATAGGCGTTAGTGTTGCTATGAGCGACATAGAATCATTCCGAAAAGAGACTCGCGCGTGGCTCGAAACCAACTGCCCGTCCGAGATGCGCCAACCGGCGAAATCCGAAGACGATACCTGCTGGGGCGGTCGTCGATGGAAGTTCCAATCCGACGCCCAGCGTCTGTGGCTCGAGCGGATGGCCTCCAAAGGATGGACCGTTCCCGAATGGCCGCGCGAGTACGGCGGCGGCGGCCTCTCGCGCGACGAGGCCAAAGTCCTGCGCCAGGAGATGCGCGCGCTCGGATGCCGTTCGCCGCTCGATAGCTTCGGCATCTGGATGCTCGGGCCGGCGCTGCTCAAGTACGGCTCCGAAGAACAGAAGCGCGAGCATCTGCCGAAAATCGCGCGCGGCGAAATCCGATGGTGCCAGGGCTACTCTGAGCCCGGCTCCGGCTCTGACCTCGCCTCGCTGCAAACGCGAGCCGAAGACAAGGGCGATCACTACGTTATCAATGGCTCGAAAATCTGGACCTCATACGCCGACAAAGCCGACTGGATTTTCTGCCTCGTGCGCACCGATCCCGCCGCGCCCAAGCATGAAGGAATCAGCTTCATCCTGTTCGACATGGAGAGCGCCGGCGTCTCGACCAAGCCGATCACGCTGATCTCCGGCGCGTCGCCGTTCTGCCAGACCTTCTTCGACGACGTCCTGGTGCCGAAGGCAAACCTCGTCGGCAAGCTCAACAAGGGATGGGAGATCGCGAAATACCTGCTGACCCACGAGCGCGACATGATCGGCGGAATGGGCCAGACCTCGGAAAACCGCTCGCTCGGACAGGTCGCGACCGAGACCGTCGGCGTGGATAACGGGATGCTCGCCGATCCAGTCCTGCGCAGCGAGATCGCGGCGTTCGAGATCGACGCGTGGGCGTTTCGCCTCACGATGGAGCGCGTCGGCGATCTCGCGAAGATCGGGCAGGCGCATCCTGCCGTGTCGTCGTTGCTCAAGTACTACGGCACCGAGCTCAACAAGCGGAGGAACGAGCTGGTGATGTCGGCAGGCGGCGCGAACGCTCTCGAATGGGAAGGCGAACGCTCGCACAACGGCGCCACCGCGCGCGCGTGGCTGCGCTCGAAAGCAAATTCGATCGAAGGCGGCACCAGCGAGGTCCAGCTAAACATCATCGCCAAGCGCATCCTCGGTTTGCCCGACGCATGAGAAGATGGCCACCTTCCTTAATCTTGCGCCCCTGACCACGAAGCCTTTGCATAGCTCATTCCACTTGGCTGGGTTCGCGAGTGGCGAGATTCCTCGCGATGCGCACAACGCAACTAAGTTCTCACGACGCGAAACCGGCAGTACACTCGCGCTCGGAATGACACTTTCGGCGTTTTTGGTGTCATTCCGAACGCGGGCAAGCAATCCGTGTCGCGTCATACACGCCACATCGAACGGCAGGCGTCGCGAGGAATCTCGCCCTCGGCACTTGCAAGCGCTCCCAAGGGGTCGCGCCCAAACGCGCAATCCATAACCGCGCTAAACCAATCGCAATCGGAATTCCTGAAATGCCATTAGTCCTGAACGACGAACAGACCATGCTCCGCGACAACACGCGCGGCTTTCTCTCCAAGAACGCGCCGGTCGCGCATCTGCGCCAGCTCCGCGACTCTCGCGACAAGACCGGCTTCTCGCGAGAGCTATGGAAAGAGATGGTCGCGATGGGCCTGTCCGGAATCCTGGTGCCTGCCGATTACGGCGGACTCGGCCTCGGCAACGTGGAAGCGGGAATCGTGATGGAGGAGCTCGGGCGCAATCTCACTCCTTCGCCGTTTCTCTCGACTGCCGTCATCGCCGCCAGCGCTATTACTCATGCCGGAAGCGAAAAGCAAAAGCGCGACTATCTGCCGCGAATCGTGAGCGGCGCTCTGATCGCGACGCTCGCCGTTGATGAGACCGCGAAGCATCGCCCGGAAAAAATCGCACTGAAGGCTACCCGCTCCGGAAATAATTTCGTGCTCGACGGCGAAAAAATCTTCGTCCTCGACGGCCACGTCGCCGATCTGCTGATCGTCGCGGCGCGCACATCCGGCGCATCAGGCGACCGCAAGGGAATTACGCTGTTCCTCGTCGACGCGAAAGCAAAAGGCGTCGCCGCCGAGCGCATCGAGACCGTCGATAGCCACAACGCCGCGCGCATCCGCTTCAGCAAAGTGAACGTCGGCGCCGACGCGGTGCTCGGCGAGATCGACGCCGGATGGAAACTGCTGGAAGGCGCGCTCAACGCGGGTCGCGCGGCAGTCGCCGCCGAACTCTCCGGCCTCGCCGACCAGGCGTTCGCGATCACGGTCAGCTACCTGAAAGAGCGCAAACAGTTCGGCAAGGTGATCGGACAGTTCCAGGCGCTGCAGCATCGCGCTGCCGTGCTCTACTGCGATCTCGAACTAACCCACGCGGCGGTCTTGAAGGCGCTGCAAACCCTCGACGAATCATTCGACACCGCCGGCGCGATCGTCTCGGTCGCCAAGGCCAAGGCCGGCGCCACCGCGACGCTCGCGGTGCAGGAAGGCGTGCAGATGCATGGCGGAATCGGGATGACCGATGAATTCGACATCGGGCTGTTCATGAAGCGAGCGCGCGTCGGGCAGGAACTTTTCGGCGACGCGAATTTTCACGCCGACCGGCTCGCCCGTATGAACCGCTACTGATGAGCGCGGGATTTCAGTCCCGCGGCTTCCTGGACAGCGCCGAGCTCTACGACGCGATCTATCATTTCAAAAATTACGCGCGCGAATGCGAACATCTGCGCGGCGTGATCGACGCGGCCGTTCCGGGCGCGCACACGCTCCTCGACGTCGCATGCGGCACCGGAGCGCACTCGCAATTCCTGAAAAATCATTACGCGGTTGACGGGATCGATCAGAACGAAGATTACCTGCGCGCCGCGCGGCTGAAGAATCCTGCTGGAAACTACGCTCGTGACGACATGACCGGCTTCGAGCTCGGCCGCACCTACGACGCCGTCACCTGCCTGTTCAGCGCGATCGGCTACGTCGGTACTCTCGAGCGCCTGAACCGCGCCGTTGCCGCGATGGCGCGGCATGTGCGTCCGGGCGGCGTCCTGATCATCGAGCCGTGGCTGACTCCCGACGCATGGAAACCGGGCTCGCAGTTTATCCATACGGGACAACTGCCCGACGGACTCGTGTGCAGGATGAGCCAGAGCGGCCAGGCAGGGAATCTATCGGTACTGCAATTGCACTATCTGCGCGGCAGCGTTCGCGGTATCGAGCACTTCAGCGAGCGGATGGAGCTCGCTCTGTTCACTCGCGCCGAGATGACGGCCGCGTTCGACGCGGCCGCAATGGAAGTCAGCTACGACAGCGAGGGCCTGATGGGCCGCGGACTGTACATCGCCCGCCATCGTACGTGATCTGGCTATATGGCGACAGATTGCGCCGGCGGTGCGAATTGTTCCTGCTCGCGCTCGAGCGGCCGCACCCAGAGCATCGCGAGCGCGCACATTATGAGCATCACAATGAACGCCATGATCGCGAGCGCGTAGCTGCCGGTCACGTCGAAAATTCTTCCGGTCGCGATCGGGCTCGCGAACGCGCCAAAGGTGTAGAACACCCCCGTGATTCCAAGCACCGAGCCGAGCCGCTTGACCCCAAGCGATTCGATCATCACCAGCGGCATCTGCACCGCGAATGCGCCCGCCGCGAATCCTCCCGCGACGATATTCAGCCCGAGCGCAAGCACGTGCGACGCACCGAGCATCCCGAACATCCCGGCCGTCGCACCCGCGAACGTGATCACCATCGCGATCCGCGCGCCGGCGCGATCGGCGAGCGGACCGCCGAAGAGCGTGCCCGCGGTCGTTCCGATCAGGTAGAGGCTCACCGCGGTCGCGGCGAGCGTGGGCGTGTAACCGATTCCGGTCAGGTACGCGATAAAATGCGCGCCCATCCCGGTCGTCAGACCAGCGAGCGCTTGAATCAGGCAGATTAGCCAGAACGATCGAGTCCGGCGCGCCTGCGCGAGCTCGAGTCCGGGCAACACGATCGGAGGCGCGGCGGCGCGAGCACGCGAATCCGCGTCGCCGTGGCCGCGCGCAATGTTGCGTGCATCAGCGGATTTGGTGGTCTGCACGAAAATCAAGATCGATGGAACCACGACCAGCAGAATCGGAAGCGCGAGCACGATATATCCGAAGCGCCAATCTTTCGCTTGAATCGAGTAACTGGCAATCATCGTCATCGCGGCTCCGCCAAGCGTCGCGCCGGAAAATGCGATCCCCATCGCGAGTCCGCGCCGCGCCTGAAACCATCCTGCGATAATCAGCGTGATAGGAATCGTGGTCGAAGCACCGACGCAGATCCCGAACAGCCCGTTGATCACGAGGAACTCGGAAAAAGTCGTCGCCTGGCTAAGCCCGAGCCACAACAGGCCCACGATCGTGGCGCCGACGATCATCATCTTTTTGGGATTCACGCGGTCGGCGATCATTCCGATGAGCGGTCCCGCCGCGCCGCCGGTTATCCATCCGATCGAGACCGCGACCGAGAGCTTCGCGCGAGTCCATCCGAAGGTCTTGAGCACCGGGACAAAGAACACCGCGCCGCAATTGATTCCGCCCCAGATGAAAAACATCGTGACGAAAATCGCGCCAACGATGATCCATCCCTGCCGTTCTCGAATCGTCATGCGGCTCCCCGCGCGAGCGATCGCCCACGCGGACCGGATAGTAGCACGGGTCCCGCAAAGCACCACTCGGCGGAATCAATCAAAGCATCGCTTCGATCAGACTCGGTCCCGGCTCCTTGAGCGCGCGTTCGAGATGCTTCACCAGGTCGTCCGCAGTCTCGACTCTCACGCCCGGCACTCCGAGGCCTCGCGCGAGATCGGTCCATCGGATCTCCGGTGGATGAAGCTCCGTCAAACTGCGCGCCTGTCGTCCCGGCTCGGCGTTGCCCGCACGCGCCGCCTCGATCTGCAAAATCCGGTAGGCGCGATTCGAGCAGACGATCGTCGTGACATTCAATTGCTCGCGCGCCTGCGTCCACAGCGCCTGCACGGTGTACATCCCGCTGCCGTCGGCTTGCAGAGCGATCACGCGCCGATCGGGGCACGCTACCGCCGCGCCCGTCGCGGTCGGGAAACCCTGCCCTATCGCGCCTCCAGTGAGCGCGAGGCACGTATGCGGCCGCGCGAAGGCGGCCATCGCGCCGTAGGGACCCCCCGAGGTCGCGCCTTCATCGACGACTATTGCGCCATCAGGCTGAAGCGCGGCGAGTGCTGCGCCGAGGCTAGCCGGATTGAGCTTCCCGCTCGGCATGGCGGGACGTTTCGCGGTGGGCACCTGAGCATCGGCCGACGCGCCGAGAGCGCGCGCGAGCTCGTCGAGCGCGCCTGCGATATCTTCCTCGGGCCGAGCGAGCGTCTCGAGCTCACAACCCTCGGGAACAAGCCGGCTCGGGATTCCCCGATAGCCGAAGAACGCGACCGGATCTTTCGCACCCGCAAGCACGACAAATTCGTTTCCGGTCAGCGCCTTGATCGCCTGCTCGGGAAAATACGGCAGACGCTCGGGTGACGGAATTCCCGCGCCGCGCTCGATTCGCGCGGCGAACGTTTCAACCATCAACTTGCATCCGCTCGCCGCCGAAACGCGCGCGGCGGCACGCAGTCCCTTCTCGGACAGCGCTGCGCCGCCAAGGAGGATCGTGAGGGGGCGCTTGCGCCGCAGAAATTCCGCGATACGCTCGATCGTCTGTCCCGCCACCGCCTCTCGCCCCACGGGAACTCGGGGCTGCGCCGGGCTCTCGGCCGGATCCCACTGGCAATCGGAGGGAACGATCAGCGTCGCGACCTGGCCCGGCGGCTTGAGCGAGGCCGCGATCGCGTCGGCCACGTCGCCGGCGAGCGCGAGCGCCGACCTGCACGAGCGCACCCATCCGGACATCGGCGAGGCGAGCGACACGATATCGCTAGCGAGCGGAGCATCGGCGAACGCATGCCAGGTGGCGTGATCGCCGACCACGTTCACGAGCGGAGTATTCGCGCGCCGCGCGTTGTGCAGATTAGCCAGTCCGTTGGCGAGGCCAGGCCCGAGATGCAACAGCGTCATCGCGGGTTTGCCGCTCATCCGTGCGTATCCGTCCGCGGCTCCGGTGCACACGCCCTCGAACAGCGCGAGCACCGCACGCATCCCGGGCGCGGAATCGAGCGCGGCTACCAGCGGCATCTCGGTCGTTCCAGGATTGGCGAAGCAGACGCCCACGCCGGCCGCGACCGCTGTGCGAATCAGGCTCTCTGCGCCGTTCATCAGTCTTCGCTCCTTCGCGAATCCGAGCCCAGCGCGACGCGCCTGACTTCGGCGGTGTCGCTGCCGAGATGGCCCACCTGATGCGCGGGTGCCGGAGCCTCGACCACGCGGTTTGCGAGCCGTCCGAGTCCGGTAACTTCGACCTCGACCAGGTCTCCGACGTTCATTGGGCGCGAGTTCTTAGGCGTGCCGGAAAGAATCACGTCGCCGGGAAGCAGAGTGATATACCTGCACAGGTCGGCGAGTATATAGTCAATTGGAAATAGCATTTCCGATACAGGCCCGTCCTGAACTATATTTCCGTTGATATAGGTATGTACTGATGATTTGCGGATATCGACGCCACTGACGATTCCGGGACCGATCGGGCAGAAACCGTCCTGCCCCTTGACCCGCAGCATCGAGCCGGCGTCGGTGCCGCGAAAGTCCTGGCATCCGACGTCGTTGGCGGGCGCGAAGCCGGCGATATAGTCCCACGCGTCGGCGCGGCCGACGTTGCGCATCGGCTTGCCGATAATCACCGCAACCTCGCCTTCGTAGTTGAGGTACTTGGTCCCGACCGGACGACTGAGCGAGCCGCGGTGCGAGTTCAGTGCGGTGACGGGCTTCTGGAAGTAGGTCGGCGTTTCGATCGCGGGTGCGCGGAATTCCACCCGCCGCGATTCGTAATTCAGATGGATGCAAAGAATCTTGCTCGGATCGCAGGGTGGTAGATAGGTCGCCTCGGCATCGGCGATCGTGCGCCCGTCGCCGAGAATCAGGCGGTCATGCTCGGGCCGCACCCATTTTGGCTGTCCCTCGTGCAACACGCGGCGCCATTCCTGGCGCGGCCCATCGAGTACGCTCATTTCTTTTTCTCCTGCCGGCTCTCGTGCGCTGTCTTGCGATCGTTCATGATTCCGACGAGCTGCATTTCGATCATCTGCCGAAGCGATGGACTTTGTCCACCGGGCGACGGCGCGCCGCCACCAAGCCATATGACCATAAACGAGAAGTAGAGCGCGAACAGGTTGAACCCGAGCAACGCCGCGTCGACGCTCGCCGCAATTTCGCCTCGGCGCTGCGCACGTTCGATCAGCTCCTTCATTTTCGTGAAGTAGCTGGCCATCACCGCGTCAACGCCATGGCGCCCGTCGCGCACGAATGCGAGCTCGCGGGCGAAGATTCGCGACAGCTCGAGCTCGCGCTCATTCTGCGCCAACATCGCGTTGAATACATGCATCGCCTGACCGAGAAATCCAGACTTGGGCGCCGTTGCGAAAGCGCGATCGATCGTCCGCCCGAAGTCTTCCTGGAACACCATCACCAGCAGTTGTTCCTTCGAGCTGGCGTGAAAGAACAGTGTACCCTTGCCGACGTCGGCCAGTGCGGCGATCTCGCCGGTGGTGGTCGCCTCGAATCCCTTGGCCGAGAATAGCGTCCGTGCGGCGCGGATCAGACGCTCGCGCTTGTCTTGCTTGTTGCGCTCGGCGCGGCCGACTTCCCGCAATCTCGCTGCGGCTGGCATCACGATACCGCCGCGTCCGCATCCGGCGCCGCGCCGACGAGGCCTGCCTCGGCACGGATCAGTTCGTCCATCATGCGATGGAACTGCGCGACGCCGCTATCGATCGCGATCGTCACCATCTTCGAATCGGGCGCGAGGTTGATATTACGCTGTTGGGCTTCGATCATCGTACGGTCCTCGTTGAACGCCTTGAGCCCCAGATTATAGAACGCATCGATAAGCTCCGCCTCCTTGGTCCACGGTCCGTACGCGAAGATGTAGCACGCACGATCGTCGGTCAGCGGAGTCACCGCCTGGCAAGTGAACTGGCGATGCAGCGGCTCGACCTCGCGCGGCTCGCCGTCCGGAAACATCCGCGCCGTGCCCTCCGGATAAAAATCCGCGCCCAACAGAAAGATGCCGGGGACCACAAAGTCGTAGGTCTGCCAGATATCGGTCCGTGCGTTTCTAATCGAGGCCATCATCTGGGACGGCCCGCTGCTGATCCAGTTCTGAACCCTGACGCCACGAGGCATCCGGGTAATGACCGGGCGCGAGGTGCCTTCGGGGGTCAGAGTCGCGCCGAGACTGTTTCGATGCAGGAATGCGATATGGGAAAGATCGAGCAGGTTGTCATTAATAAGATTGTAGTTGGCGTTGTAGTCCATCCGGCCGGGCTTCATCGCCCATCGCGGATCGTCAACACCGACAAAGTCTGGTATCAGCCTCTCATCACAGGTTTGAGTATCGCCCATCCAGATCCACGCGACTGAGTATTTGTCCACGATCGGAAAAGACCGAACGCAAGCCTGCGGCGGAATCTTTGCCTGTCCGGGAATTTCGATACACTTACCCGACGGCGCGAATTTGAGCCCATGGTACATGCAGCGCAGAGCGTCGCCCTCCAGCCGCCCCATCGATAGCGGGGCGAAGCGATGACAGCATCGATCCTGCAGCGCGACCGGAGCGCCGTCGTCGGTGCGATAGATCACGATCGGCTCATTCAGCATCGTGACGGGCGTGAGCCGCCCCGGCTCGAAGTCCTTACTCCATCCGGCCGCATACCAACAATTTCTGACAAACATTGGGCACCCTCCTCCGCCAATTTGGCGCTGCATGCGCTCGATGTGATCCGGGTACCACAGAAACTTGACCACAGTCAACTTTGACCGAGGCCGGGTATTTTGGCTGCCCGTACCGCGTCCTGCTACCGAAGCGGAAAGCAAGATTTAAGGGACGAGTGCCTTGGCGAAGAACAGCGCCTGCTCGTTCGCAGCGGGCGTTCCGAGATAAAGCGTTGAGTCCGCGCCGCACAACTCAAATCCCAGCCGCCGATAGGCGCGGATACCGGGCACATTCAGATTGCTGGTCTCAAGCCACAGATTGAGCGCGCCTATCTGCAAACCGTGCTGCGCGACGCTCCAGCAACGATCGCGCTATTCTGAGGTTTCGATAGGATCGGTCAACATAGCGATGCCAAAGAATAGCCGGCCGCCGCGAATCCACACACGCGGCCATCGTCGATCGCGAGTTGAGCAAAATCCCAGGGCCGGTTTTCGTTTTTCAAGTCGTCGAGGGGAAACCGCTTGGTGAGCGGTTGCGACAGTTCAACTTCGCGCAGCAGGATTCCGACGGAACTGCGATCGAGCACATATATAGTGTCCGTAGAAAAACTGATGTCCATTTTCGTGATTGCGTCCGCATCCGTTGGGATTTGAGCATCTCGAAGTTCCATCATGCCAGTCACCTCGATTTTTCAAACTGAGCTGGCCACATAAATCTCCGGTCACTTTCGCTTTCAGCTTCCGCTGACAAACTCGTCCATAGCCGCGTGCCTGATCGTCAATATACGAACCAACTTGCGCGATTCCTCGATTTCATAAATGACCCGGTACACGTCGCTCTTCGCGCCATGGAGCAGATGCCGCAACCGTCGTTTGGCCGTTTTGCTCTCGGGCGCTATGGGGCATCGGCGGGGCAATTGTTCGAGCGTATAGATAGCCTTCTCGATCCCGCTTAACCAACTGGCAGCGGCCGCGGAATCGTCCGCCGAGATTCGCTGATAGAGATAGTCGAGGTCGCGCTCCGCGCGGAGCGTCAATTCAACGAGATACGCCATGGCGCCGGCGCACCTCGTTGAACACGTTGCTGGCCGAGCGCGTGCGTCCGTGGACGATGTCGTCCACGCCTTGCCGGACAGCCTCGTAAACGTCGGCGCGGGCGGCGCTGTCAAGCAATCGCTGATAGGACTCAGCGTCCTGCACGACGGCCTCGGCCTTGCCATTAACGGTCAGGACGACAGGCCGTTTGCTTTTCTTCATCGCCTTGAGAAATTCTCTCGATTTCCGCCGGAAACTTGTTAGAGACTGAATATCGTTCGTAATGTCCAGCATGACTACTCCATATTGAATAAAGCACCTAATTAGGTGCTATCCTCATCGGAGCATTTTGTAAAGCGAAACCTATGCACGACATAGCGTCAGCGCAGTGTGCGGCCTAATCCGGATTCGGAGGTGGAAAGCAAGGCACTGTCTTCACGAGAACATAGTCGTAGGACCGATCGTTCCAATTGAAGCTGCCGGTTGGCGCGCCGAAGAAGGTGGTGAGCGACGCGCGATGGTCTTGCTGCGACCACGATTCATTCTTCTCGGGCGTATACGCCATATAGACGCTCGCTGCGGGCGGAACCTCGGGCGCGAGCGGAGGATTAAATTTCATCTGCAGGAAGTTAACCGCGGGACGCCATCCGTCGGCGCCTGTGTCATCATCGACGATCGGCTTCCACTGGACCTGCTCGAGCCCGGCGTCGGGACGCAGCTCGCGATACTCGGGGGCGCCGGCGGCGCTCATCCGCAACTCGATAACACCCGGAGGCTCGTGCTTTAGCTGGGCGCAGGTGCCGGGCGCA
This sequence comes from uncultured delta proteobacterium, assembly GCA_963765675.1. GTDB lineage: Bacteria > Desulfobacterota > Binatia > Binatales > Binataceae > JBARDN01. Next base: position 81,897 of record CAVXXK010000003.1, read on the forward strand.
GAGTCGTCGGGCGCGTTGGGATCGTCGGGCTTCGGCGCTTCGGCGACCCGCATGATACTGGCGGTGCCCTGAATCATTCCGGACGCGGTCGTCTCGGCGCCTTCGACCATAAGCGGGTACATCTGGGCCGCGGCCAGAAAGCATCCTGACACCGATAGCACTGCGCCAGCAGCCACGAGAAGTATTGCGACGCGCGAGAGAACCTGCGCGGCGCGGCCAAGTTCCTCCACCATAGCCCGTCCACCCGGACGGAAGCATAGCACGGCACCGAGAGCGAGGCTTCGTGACCGACAGCTACCGCGACGCGATTTGACAGCAGTGAAAGTGGGCCATAGGATTCGCGGCAGAGCGGGCGTAATTCAGTGGTAGAATGCCAGCTTCCCAAGCTGGACGTCGCCGGTTCGACCCCGGTCGCCCGCTCCATCCGCTATCAATCGAGTGAACTGTGAATGTTCTGATCAGACTCGCGACGGCACCGGATTGCGAACAGATCGGAGCGATATACGCGCCTTACGTGCGGAACACCGCTATCTCTTTTGAAACTACTCCCCCCAGCGCGGATGAGATGCGCGAGCGGCTTCGCAAGACCATGGAATTCATGCCGTGGCTCGTATGCGAGTGCGACGGTCAAATTCTCGGCTACGCGTATGCTGACAAGTATCGAGCTCGCGCCGCTTATCAGTGGTCAGCTTCCGTTTCGATCTACGTGGATTCATCGGTACATCGAAGTGGTGTGGGACGCGGCCTGTACACTTCGCTGTTGGATATTCTCAAGGCGCAGGGACTCTACAATGCATTTGCGGGAATCACCCTGCCCGATGTCGGTGGCAGTGTCGGCTTTCATCGCTCGTTTGGTTTTCGACAGATTGGCCTGGAAGAAGCGGTCGGATACAAGCTCGGCGCGTGGCATCATGTGAGTATCTGGCATTTGCTTCTGCGACCCTGCATCCCGAATCCGCAACCTCCAACATCGATAGGGGATGTGGCCAGAATGGACTCGTGGCCTGCGTTGATCTCCGCGGGACTGCCGTTTGCAAAATTCCAGTCCTAGTTACTCATCGTCGCGGCGAGAACGCTCGCCGGTATCCGGGTTCAGAAATAGACGCGGCGTACGATGATGGCCGGTGAAGTCGAACATGTTCGTGAGCGGGCCGGCGATTGCGTCGTAGGATCCTCCGCCGATCCTCCCGGTTGACCAATTGTCCTCGATAAAACGCAAGATCGAGGTCTGGTCCGTGATTGTATGGTCAACGAAGTTCGACCGCGCGTACGGCGAAATGATCAGCAACGGCAATCGCGGACCGTAACCGCATCGCGCCTCGGCGTCGCCGAGCGAAGGGTCGCCTGATCCACAGATCCCGCTGCCGCTCAGCGCGTCGATGGGTGACGCCGAGCCGTTGAAGATCGGGCTCATCTGATGATCATAGTCGCCGTCGCTGTCGTCGAAGGCGACTATGATCGCCATGTTTTTCCATTGGGGCGTCTTCTCGAGTGCGTTGATTGTCTGGACCAGGAACACCTGCTCGTCCAGAGGATCCGAAATTCCTCCGGCATGTCCTGTCTGATAGCGCTCCGCCTTGACATAGCTCACCGCGGGCAGGTTATCGGCGTGCGCAGCGGTGAGAAGATCGTTGAGGTCGTATTCGTGGTTGGCCGGGCCCGAATACCCGATCTCAGCGACATCAGCGGGCCGGATATGAGCGAGGTTGCTGGTTTGAGGATAATACTGAAACGGCGTGTATTGGCCGTTGTAATCGAGAATCGTCATGCCACTTACCGGATTGACATGACTGCGCTTGCATCCTGTGGTGCCGTTGGGGTTGACCGCTTGCAGATTGAAACCGCCCTCGAATGAACCCCAGGTGATTCCTTTTGCATTCAACAGATCACCGAAGTTCGTTCCTGACATTTGAACTGTCTGGCTGGCGCTGGCGAAGCAGACGTCGCCGGTCGGCTGCGCGTTTGCGATGAGCGTCCCGTCCAGAACGAGCGCCGAGTTGGGCGGAGTTGATATCGCACCGTTGGCCTGTCCCGAAACCAGGTTGATGTGCCCCGGCAGCGTGCTGCCGAAAGTGGTGTTGTATGAATTGTCGCTCATGGCAAACCGCTGCGCGTAATTCCACAACGCGGTCACCGTGTTACCGTCGAAATAGCCCATCACGAATCCGCTGCCATGGCCGTAGTCAGGGCATCCCGCCGGAACCGGAGTTATCGCAACGAACTTGTCCATCAGGCCCATGTCGAACTGTTGCTGTTCGGCCATATACCCGTTCGCGGCGTCGCAGGTGAAAGCCTGCGAGCGATCGTAGCGGAATGGATTAACGCCGTTGGGATTGGAGCTCAGCAACGCCTCGGTCAGTCCGTTCACTGACGGGGTGTCGGGAGCCGCGACGAATTTCGGCTCGCCTGTAGGATTGGCGGCATTGGGATAGGTGCCGAAGTAATGATCGAAGCTCTCGTTTTCCTGGAAGATAACCACCAGATGCTTGATCGGCGTGGTGGTTGGGAATCCGTCGGCCTCGTCGGCGGCGGCATACGTCGCCAGGAGGCTCGCCGCCAGTACGAGCGCCAGCGCGATAGCACACGGCAACCTCGGAACAGATCGATGCATGTGCAGCCCCCCTCTCCGGCGCCTGATGCGCGGTCCCGAACTCATATCAGAGCAGATCTGGCCGACAAAGTGGGTCCTGGAGCCTGGCGCGATCGGTTGTGCCGTCGTTTCTTTCGGCGCGAACTCGGGGTAGTAATTTCCGACGATGTGGGTGATCGCGGATCCGATCGGCAGGTGATGGCTGCTGGTTTTCCGAAGGTCGATCGCGGGGGCTTTTTCGATGAGAAGATTTGCGGGTGGGACAGCGATTGCCGCGATCGTGTTTGCGATGGCGCTCCTTCTCGGCGGCCATTCGACCGCAGCCGCCGCTTCCCCGCCGCCCATGGCTGCGGAGACGGCTAACCCGCTGCTCAATCCGCCGGTCAGCGACGGCTATCGGCTGCAAGTCGCGATCGCGCTGCGCGTGATCAATATTGCCGGCATCGACGAGGTGGCGCAGCACTTCAATGTGGTCGGCTACCTTGTCGCGCGCTGGAAAGATCCGCGCCTTGCGTTCACGCCGCGCGCGCCGTGGGAGAAATTCCGGACCTATGCACCCGACCAGCTCTGGTGCCCGCATTTCGATTTCGTTAATGGCGTCGTGCCGCACTCGGCCTATGATGTCACGATTCGCGTGTTTCCCGACGGCACGGTCAGGTACTCCGAGCGCTCAAGCGCAGAGCTGTCGAACACTTTTCGCCTGCGCACGTTTCCTTTCGATCGGCAAACACTGGAGATACTGATCCATCCGAGCGTCGCAGAAGATCAAACCGTCGAACTAACGCCCGAGCATGGTGCCGAGGCGATAAGCGCTGAGCCTCGGGTGTACCAGTCGCTGGCACAGTGGACGATCACTGGAACAAATGCGGCGGTCGACCAGGTCCCGGGGTTGAGCGGCGAGTCGATCAGCGAAATTCGTTTCACGGTGACAATCGCGCGCCGTTTCAACTTCTACATCTGGAAGGTGTTCCTGCCGCTGTTGCTGATGGTGATGCTGTCGTGGACGGTCTTCTGGATCGATCCGACCGAATTAAGCAGCCAGGTGCAGATCTCGGTAACGACGATTCTCACGGTGATCGCGTTCGCGTTCGCGATCCAGGCGAACCTGCCCAAAGTGCCCTACTTAACCTTCATCGATGTCTTCTTCCTGATCAGTTACCTGTTCGTGTTCGCGACCGCTATCGAGATTACCGCGGTTCACTTTGCGGGCCGCACCGCAGGGAAGATTGCGCGCGCGCGAAAGATAAACAGCGCCAGTAGAATACTGCTCCCGGCGGCCTTCGCCGTGGTCAACCTCATCATGGCGCTGATTTATTTCGGGTAACCGCGATGTCTGGCCCCGCGACGGCGGCCATAGCTATTTGATATTCATCTCTATCGATAGCGCGATAAGGCGAAACATGGGAATTGATTCTGTAACGGAGAACATCCGTTGAAGGAGTGAATCATGGCTAATGAGCTCGAAAACAAAGGCAAGGAAGTCCGCACCCGATTGTGGGGAGAGCAAGGGTTCAAGAGCGGAGATGAGTTCCTGAAAAAATTCGATCAGGGCTTCGCGAAGTTCCTGAACGAGCAGCTCTTCGGCGAAATCTGGAACCGTCCCGGACTACCCACCAAGGCGCGATCGATGATCACGGTCGCGGTGCTGATGGCTCTGGGACGCGGGCAGGAACTGCGGTTGCACATGCGCGGCGCGCTGAACTTGGGCATCACGCCGGAGGAACTCAAGGAGATTATCGTTCACGTCTCGCAATACAGCGGCGTCCCGACCGCGATCGAGGGAATCCGCGCGTTCACCGAGGTAACGACTCCGGCAAAATAGAGATCCGAAACAGCCGGCGCGCCTATACTCAGGGCATCGAGGGCATCGAAGGCATACTGCTCGCGCCGGGAACCTTCGAGGTCAGACCGCCGGTTGCATTGCTCACAGCGCACGAGGCGAGGATGTCGGTGGCATGCGCCGCGACATAGCTTTGCAGCATCGTGGTCGCGCTCGAGAGTGGAAGGCTCGTGCTGCCCGCAAACGTGGTCGCCGCGGTGGACATGACCGCCGGGCTGCTGAGCACGGACGGGTCTGCGCTGGCGGCATTCGGCACCTGGCTGCTGACCGCCGAGCATAGCGCACTGTTCGCCGCCGACTGTTGGCTGCCGGTGAGCGTGGCGGCAGCCTGCTGCGCGGACTGCGCCATCGAGCTGGCGCTGTCCTGCGCGCGCACGGCGGCAGGACACGCGCTCAAAAACGTGAGCATCGCGACGACAGCAACAAAAAGCACCGATTCCCGCGACCCGCGCGAGACGGACCATCGAGATGTAAACGATTGAGAAGTCATCGTAATGTTCCTCCCTGCCTGCATTGCTGGTTCAGTGAGAAGCTTGCGATTTCGGTTAGTAAATTCAGACTCTCACCGGACCTCGCGAAGCGCAATCGAGAAAGATATTGCCGAACCCCAGGCTTCAGGTAGATTCGGCGGCGACCCGCTTAAGGTGACGATCGCGGGCCAGTCGCAGGCGCGATCAGCGCGGGATTGCATATGGTGTCGCCGGGCGCCGCTGGATTGTTCCAGCGCGCAATTCTCGAAAGCGGACCATTCCCTCACGTGCAGACACTCGCCGAAGCGGAGGTCCGCGGCAAAGAGCTCGCGACCAGGTTCGCGCGGTACCGAGTAGTGAAGCTGAAGGCAATCGTGTAGGAGTTCCGGTTGGAATCGATCATGAGCGCGATCGTCAAGCCAACGGCCAACGGCACGGAAGCATCGATCCTTAGCAACTGCTCGGGTCTTTCGGAGGCAGAAGCTGCGGCCCGGCTGAAACGCGACGGTTATAACGAGCTGACATACCGGCGTCGTCGTACGCTGGGACGAATCGCGCTCGAGGTCGCGAGCGAGCCTATGTTCGGATTGCTGCTCGCGGCGGCACTTATTTATCTGATTCTCGGGGAAGCCGTCGAAGCGCTGATTCTTGCGGGCTCGGCCGGCGTCACAATCGTGATCGCGGTTATCCAGGAGAGTCGCACGGAGGGCGTTCTCGAATCGCTCAGGGATTTAGCGAGTCCGCGTGCCCTCGTCATTCGCGATCGACGCATGCGAAGGATTCCCGGCCGCGAGGTGGTCTGCAGCGACATCATCGCACTGATTCAAGGTGATCGCGTCCCCGCCGATGCGAGATTGCTATCGGCGAACGACCTCATGGTCGACGAGTCGCTTCTTACCGGCGAATCGGTACCGGTATTAAAGGTCGCGCCTGCCGGACCGACGGCTCGTCCAGACGCGAGCGGCGACAATCTGGCTTTCATCTTTTCGGGCAGCATGATTGTGGCAGGCCATGCAATCGCTGAAGTCATCGCGACTGGCGCATCAACCGAGATCGGGAGGCTCGGAAAAGCGATTGCCACGATTGACGACGAACCATCGCCCCTGCGTGCAGAGACTCAACGCATGGTGCGGACGCTTGCCGCGCTCGGGTTGATTCTCAGCGGTCTGACAATCCTCCTGTTCGGTCTGAAGCGCGGGTCGTGGCTCGACGCTGTCCTTTCCGGCATCACGCTTGCCATGTCGATTTTGCCCGAGGAATTCCCATTGGTGCTCACGATTTTTCTCGTCATGGGCGCGTGGCGAATCTCGAAGGCACGGGTGCTCACGCGGCGCTCAGCGGCGATCGAAACGCTCGGCGCGGCAACGGTCCTGTGCACCGACAAGACCGGCACACTCACGATGAACGAGATGTCGATCGCGGAGCTGCTGGTCGGCGGTTCGGGATTCGTCGTCGGGATCGATGCTGAGACTCTGCCGGCGGAGTTCTGTGAAGTCGTGGAAATTGGCGCGCTCGCCAGTGCCGAGGAGCCGATCGATCCTATGGATAAGGCATTTCATGCGCTACTGCGCCGCGTGGGGAAGTTGGACAAGTTACAACGCTGGTCGCTGGTGCGTGAATACGGCTTAACTCCAACGCTCCTTGCAGTGTCGCATGTATGGAAGGCGCCGGAACACGAAGGATACCTCGTTGCAGCAAAGGGCGCACCCGAAGCGATAGCCGATCTCTGTGGTCTCGATGAACGAGCAAAGTCCGGGATGCGCCGTCAGATAGATGATATGGCGAGACGCGGTATGCGCATCCTGGGAGTCGCGCAGGCCACATTTAAGGGATCCTCGTTGCCCGCAGACCAAACGGGCTTTTCGTTCGGGTTCGTTGGGCTGGCTGGTCTCGCCGATCCCATTAGAGCGACCGTGCCCGAAGCGGTGCGGAACTGCCGTCGCGCCGGAATCCGCGTGGTCATGATCACCGGAGATTACCCTGCGACGGCTAAGGCAATTGCCGCGCAGGCGGGACTTGATTATTCGAGTGAAGCGGTGACTGGCGATGCGCTGGCCGCGATGGACGATGCGGCGCTGCGCGATTGTGTGCGCGATGCCTCGGTTTTTGCGCGCATTTCCCCGCAGCAGAAACTTCGCATCGTGAACGCTCTCAAGGCGAACGGTGAAGTGGTGGCGATGACCGGAGACGGCGTCAACGATGCGCCATCGCTCAAGGCTGCGCACATAGGAATCGCGATGGGGGGACGCGGTACAGATACCGCACGCGAGGCCGCGTCGTTGATTCTCCTGGATGACGATTTCGGTTCGATCGTCGCGGCGATCAGGCTCGGACGGCGCATCTACGACAATCTGCGCAAGGCGATGAGCTACCTGCTGTCTGTGCATGTGCCCATCGCAGGTCTGACGATTTTGCCGCTGCTGTTCGATTGGCCGATCGTCTTCTGGCCGGTGCACATAGCGTTTCTGGAATTGATCATCGACCCAGTCTCGTCGATTGTCTTCGAAGCGGAGAAGGAGGAAGCCGATGTCATGCGACGATCACCGCGAGCCCCGACCGCTCGCCTCTTTTCCTTCGCGACGGTCGCACGCAGCTTGATCGAAGGTGCCTGGGTGTTCGGTATTTGCACTTCTATCTTCATCTTCGCAATCTGGAGCCGCATCAGCGATGCGGAGGTTCGCTCGCTTACATTCGCGTCTGTTGTAGCGGGTAACCTTGGTCTGGTGCTTGTTAATCGATCACTTCGGACTTCGATCGCTTCCAGCGTGACCAAAGGAAATCTCACGCTCTGGTTGATACTCGTAACGACAATTGTTCTGCTTGCTATCTCCATAGCATTCGCGCCTGTGCGCCAGTTGTTCCGATTTGGACCGATGCATACGGACGATCTCACGCTGGTACTCGTCAGCGCAGTCGCGACGGTCCTGGTTCTGAAGGCTATGCGAAAGCTATTTCCTAATGAGGTAGTGGGAGGAATCGAGCCTCCGACGCCGAGCTAGCTCACGCTGATAGCCCTAGCGAGTCTCACGGCACAAGAACTGTGTGAAATCAGATAAAGCTTACGGCTTTATCGCCAGAAATAATGCGCAGCAAATTCCGCCGCGATCTCAGCAGTTTTCGCGGCCAGCCCAAGATCGATCAGGTGTTCTTCACATTATGCTTTGCTGCTGATACTGAAATAACGACGAGCTCGCCATTACTTGAGCCATCCCGCGATATAGGCGGCATCTCCCCGATGGAAGCGCTGTCGCGCAGATAATGCAAATATTCTCTCGCTGGCTCCAGGAGCAATCGGAGATGAATCAGACTTCGCAAAGATTCATCACTGCGACCCGTGGGACTCGATCCAGTTCTGATTTCGGCTAGCACATCTCCCGCTGCCCGACCGCAAGTTCCAAGGGCTCAGTTGAAAAAAGTCCAGCCACGCATTTTTCAGGCGATTTGTGACGGTTCGCAGCATGGGATTGCCTAGCTGGACTCGTCTTTCAATGATCGCAGCGAATTGATTTCCCGCTGCCATTGTCCGGCCAGCACCTTTCCGTAGATGACCACCGCTATGTAAATGAATAGAAACACGCCGGTCATGACAGCGGGAAATGCCCAGCTCGGATCGCGAGAACCGGCTGCCAGTCCGACGACAACAAGCACGAAGCCGGGAATTGCAAGGCCGATGCCCCACGGCCAGGAAAGGGCGATGTCGCGCTGCCGCTCGAGCTGCCGTTGATGATAGGCCGCGCAGGTCTGCGCGCTGGAACTCGCCGGGGCCGTGACCGTCGAGCCGAATCGATGCAACCCGTACATCGAGAACAAGGCCCAAATGACCATCAGCGCAGAACCGACACGCACCAGCGCGCCGTCAAGCAGAATGCCGTAGGCGAAAAGGGCGGCGGTCAACGCAAAGCTGACATGGTCTCGCAGGTTTCGGCGACGAATCGCCGACTCGAATCGCGCGGCTCGCGTGCGGAGCTGGTCCGGCGTCATCTGCAGGGCAGTGACGGCTTGACCTCTCCAGATCGCGCGAAGTTTTTCTTCATCACGAATGGGCATGACAATCTCCAGCTCAGAAATAGCGTTGCAGAACCTTCTTGGTCCGATGAATCTTCTGGGCGATGTTGGCCGGCGACAGGCCCGTCACCTCGCCGATAGCCGCGGCGTCGGCGCCTTCCAGATAGAGCAGCATCACGTCCCGGTCCAAGGGTTTGAGCCGCTGGATGATCGCGCGCAGCCTGCCAAGCACGGTTGATTCGTCTAACGCACGCTCGGTATCGGACTCGCCGGGCAGATCCTCCAGCTCTTCCAGACTGACCAGGCGCGAAAGCCGGAAACGCTTCTGTCGCCGCGCGTAGGTCGACGCGGTGTTATGAGCTACTCGATAGACCCAGGTGCGAAGCGAGCACTGATTGCGAAATCCTGCGAAACTGCGCCACAACGCAAGATGAATTTCCTGCAGAAGATCCTGCTGCTGGGCGCGATCGAACTCATAGGCTGCCGCCATTCGGGCCAGCGAACGGCCGAACTCCGCGCCAGCCTTGAGGTACCAGAACTCCGCGTCCTGCCTCTCGTCCGAGGCTTTTTCCGCGCTGATACCCTTCCCGAGCGATGGCGCCCGATAGTGCATACCCAAGATAGTCGCCGGCGCGTGGATGTTCTGACAAACCGGAGTCCGAAGAACGATCGGAGCGACAGAAAAAATGTTGGGTCAACCGGCTACAACGCGAATTCGTTGCACGACCCATTGTGCGCTATCACCGTCCCGTTGCGATTCTCAAGTCCGGCAAGCAGAACCTTGATGCGCGTGCACGTGCGATTTCCTAGGATGGACTATCGCGCCGGATCACGGAGCATGTTCGTAACGAGTCAATCGCCTGACGGCGTGCTTATTTCGCCTCGACGACCGTCGTTGGCTTGACGAACTTCAGGGTCATGCGGTCGCTCTCGCCGATTGCGAGATACTTGTCGCGATCGGTTGCTCCCTGGCGCAGGGTTGGCGGCAGATTCCAGACCGGATGGTTTCGATCGTCCTTGGGATTCGCGTTGATCTCCGAGGTGCCCATCAGCTTGAAACCGGCCTGCTCCGCTAATTTGATCACATAGTCCTGGCGCATGTAGCCGTTCTTCGCCTTCGGATCCTGCGGCTGCGTTGGATCGGCGCGATGGTCGGTTACTCCCAGGACCCCGCCAGGTTTCAGCGCATGATAGAAAGCCTTGAAATAATCTTCCGCGGTGCCGTGCGCGAGCCAATCGTGAACGTTGCGAAACGTCAGGACCATATCGGCCGAGCCTGCGGGCGCGATCGCGGTTTCGGCCGGAGGATCGAGCCTTGTCACGATGACGTGGCCGTAGAGCGCCGGATCGGATTTGAGCTTGTCCTCGAACGCCTTCGCGCCGCGTCCGCTCCCGACCGCTTCGTATAGCTTTCCGTGATCCTTGAGAAATGGCGCGAGGATTTCCGTGTACCATCCCTGCCCCGGTGAGATCTCGACCACCGTCATGTCGGGTTTGATTCCAAAAAAGGTCAGCGTCTCGAGCGGGTGGCGATATTTGTCTCGCGCTTTGTTCGCGTCGGAGCGCTGCGGTCCGTCGATCGCCGCTTTGAGACCGGGAATTGCGGCCGAATCGTTCTGTGCAGCCGTCGCCGAAAAAATCGGCCAGAGCGCGACCATCGTCAGGGTAAGCAGGACAAGCAGTGGGAATTTGATTCGATGATTCACTCGGATGGACCTCTTCTGGTTATGGCGAAATGCGGTCGCGAAATGCATGATGCTTTCTGCTCCGCGCGCATCAATTCTATTCCGTGCTCACGCTGCGGGCGAGAGTGAGGAGCCGTGCTGCATCGACTCGGGAAAATCGGCGGATGGCTGCGGCGCGAGGCCGCGGAAGCGCGTCCCGTCTTTCTTTTCTTCCTGATCGGATTTCTGCTCCAGCTTTTGATTATCAAGCTGGTGCTGGCCGAGTTCTCGATTCCGCTGTTCGCAATTTCCAAGGCTCTCCTCGGCGCCGTCCTGGCAGCGAAGGCGGTCCTGATCCTCGATACTACCCACCTCGCGCGAAAGCTCGAGCGCTATCCCCGTGCGATCGCGGTCGCGATCAAGACGATCCTGTACGGGGGCGGCACCCTGATACTCGGGTACCTCGAACGATTGATCGAGGCGATCTTTCGGACCGGCTCGCTCGACGGAGCGATCAGAAGCATCACGGAGCAGACGAATCTGGACCGGTTCTTCGCCTGGATATTGGGGATCAGCCTGGTGTTCGCGATCTACTTCGTATGGTCGGAGATCAGCGAACGGATGGGCGAAGGCGCGCTCTGGGCGCTGTTTTTCGAATGGCCCTGAGACAGAAATCTATAATTCCGCTCAGCTCGCGCTCGAGGACTGCAGCTGGATGTAGTTTTCGATTCCGATCTGGTTGATCAGGTCGGACTGGACCTCGAGGAAATCGATGCTCTTCTCTTCCTCGTGCATGATTTCGGTGAGCAAATCGCGCGTAACGTAATCCTTTACCAATTCAGAGTGCGCGACCGCGGCGCGAAAATCGCCGATCGCCTTGATCTCCAGCTTGAGATCGCACTCGAGCACTTCCTTCACGTTCTCGCCGATGAGCAACCGATCCAGGTCCTGTAGATTTGGCAGCCCTTCGAGAAACAGGATGCGCTCGATGATCCGGTCGGCATGCTTCATCTCGGTGATCGATTCGTCGCGCTCGTACTTACCCAGCCTGGTGACGCCCCAATGTTCGAGCTGCTTGGCGTGGAGAAAATATTGATTGATCGCGGTCAGCTCGTTGCGCAGGACCGTATTGAGAAACTGCAATACTTGAGGATCACCCTTCACGGAATCTTCTCCCAGAAGACGCGGCGATGAATGCGTTTATTGTAGGGACAAACGAATGCGAGCGAAACCGGGATTAACGAGCTGCGGCGGAGCTTTGCGGTGCGGAACTTTCCTGCGCGGCTTCAATCGAGCTGGACTGTGCGTCAAGAATCTCGCGAACAACCGGCACGCATTTTCCGCACTTGAGCGTCACGCCCAAAGCGCGATAGAACGCTGCCACCGAGCATCCAGAGGCGGGACACTGGGAACGTGCCTGGCGGTCAGTGATTGCATTGCAGATGCATAGGTACATCGGTGATAGGTCCTCGTGGTTTCGCTTGGGCAGGTCTTCTTGATTGTGAGAATGATTATCAATTTCTAACACAAATGCAACCGCTCGTCTATATTCGCCCTAATTCCACCCGGATTTTCCCGATTTTTTCGTGTGCTCGAGCGCCACTTGCGCGACGTGCTGTGTTCGCGGATTCATACTCCGCTAGAACGATAGTATCCTGATCGCTTCCGGCCGCGCCGCCTTCAAAGCGGCGGGACGCAAGGGAGACCATCCATGAGCGTCGAGTTTATAGGCATGATCGGCACGCAACCGGGCTCCGAGATTCATCCTCCCAGCGGACCCGCGATCGATATCGACTATGTGCGGCGCTTCGCGCAGGCCCACGAGCAATCGGGCTTCGATCGAATACTCATCGGCTACTTCTCGAACGCAGCGGACGGATTCGTGGTTGCGTCCTACGCGGCATTCGTCACGGAAAAGCTAGCCTTGATGCTGGCGCATCGGCCGGGCTTCGTCGCGCCGACTCTGGCCGCGCGCAAGCTCGCGACCCTCGATCAATTCAGTGGCGGAAGGCTCGCGGTGCACATCATTTCCGGCGGCGACGACGCGGACCAGCGCAAGGACGGAGATTTCCTGGCGCACGACGAACGCTATGCGCGCACCGACGAATACGTCGAGATTCTTCGCCGCATCTGGACTGCGAACAAGCCAATCGATCACGAGGGCAAGTACTACAACTTCAAGCACTCGTTCTCCGCGGTGAAGCCGGTGCAGCAGCCGCATATTCCAATCTACTTCGGCGGCTCGTCGGACGCGGCGATCGAAATCGCCGGCAAGCACGCCGATGTTTACGCGCTCTGGGGCGAGCCTCTCGCTGAAGCCGCACGGACAATTGCGCGCGTGCGAGCGTCGGCGGCGCGCTTTGGACGCAGCGTGAGGTTCAGCCTCTCGACCCGGCCGATCTTAGCTTCAACCGAAGAGGCGGCATGGGCGCGGGCCAGAAAAGTCATCGAAACGATCCGCGAGATCCGCGGACAAGCGAAGCTCGGAAGTGCGAAGAAGGAACCGCAGGCGATCGGATCGCAGCGGCTCCTGGCGGCCGCAGCGCAGGGCGAGGTGCTCGACACGCGCCTGTGGACGGCGGTGGCCGCGGCGACCGGCGCTCGCGGCAATACGACCGCGCTGGTTGGAACTCCTGAACAGGTCGGCGAGGCGATGCTCAAGTATTACGACCTTGGCGTGACGACGTTTCTGATTCGCGGCTTCGACCCGCTCGAGGACGCGATCGACTATGGCCGCGAGCTGATTCCTTTCGTGCGTCATGCGACCGCGCGCCGCGAAGAGTCCCTCGGCAAAGCCGCTAGCCGAGCGGCAGGATAGGAACGCAAAATGTCTTCCAAACTGTTGGCGATAGTGGGGAGCGTTACTCCTCCGGGGCGTTTACTCAAAGCGACGCGATGGATGCTCGACGCCGCGCACGCGGAGCACCCGGAAATCGAGGTCGAGTTGATCAACCTGGCCGACCAGAGGATAGCCTTTGCCGACGGACGACCGCCCGAACAATACAAAGACGACACGGCACGCGTCGTCGAGAGTGTGCGGTCGGCCACTGGCGTGGTCATTGCCAGCCCGGTTTACCGCGGATCGTTCACCGGTGCGCTCAAGAATCTCCTTGACCATCTGCCGATCGAAACGCTCGGCGGAAAGCCGGTTGGAATCATCGCGATGGGCGCGACACAGCATCATTTTCTCGGCGTTGATTGGCATCTGCGCGACGTCCTTGCCTGGTTCGGCGCGATCGCGGTTCCGACCAGCGTCTACCTGGTCTCGGCGGATTTTGTCGAAGGCGAATTGTCCGAAAGTGCGAAACGGGATTTGAAAGATCTCGCCGACGCGGTGATTAAGTTGCAGGAGATCGCGCCTTCCGGCGGCAAATTCCTGGGACCACGGCCGCTCGCAGGCCGCCGAGGCTGACATCCGGATATGCGCCGATTGAGTATTCGTCCTACGCTTTCCGGGTGCGAGTTGTTATCTACAGAACACCTTACGCAGCGATTCTCACTTTATCGACGGAACTAAATTTACTGGAAAATCGGGACGGCTTCGCATAGGATTGCCCGCGGAAACCGGGTGCGACGCGCAAATTGCGCGGGCAGCCGATGGTGCAAAATACGCGGTCCGATTTGTGATAGGCGGGATCGTCCAGCGCTGAACCGAGCAGACGCCCCTGACACAGCAATTTAAAATCTCAGCCGTCTTCGTGACCACCGCCATAGTGGTGCTTTTCGGCGTCGTCGCGACCTATTTCCTCGGCTCGATTGCGATCACGGCCAATCACGAGGCCATCAGAGATCACGCGCGGATCGAGCGTCTCTCGGACACGCTGTCCGTTTTGAAGGACGCCGAGACGGGCCAGCGAGGCTTTTTGCTGACTGGAGACGAACAATATCTCGCGCCTTACCAACGCGCGCTTGCGGAAATAAAAACCAATCTGCAACATCTTCAACGCATCTCAGAGAAGAGCAACGATCAGGCAATCACTGGCGATGACGTTGCGAGCCTGACTCGCCTGGTCGATGGAAAGTTGGACGAATTGCGCGAGACTATCGCGCTCAGACGGGCGCGGGGACTCGATGCGGCGTTGGCGGTCGTGAACACCGATCGTGGCAAACATCTGATGGATTCGATCCGGGGCAAGATCGGGGCGATGACCTCGCGCGAAGATTCGGCGCTTGCCGCCTCTGCCGCTCGCGCCGAATCATTAGAGTATTACCGCGACATCATATTTGCGGTCCTTGCCGTTCTGATCCTGGCGATTCTTGGATGGGCGTATCGGCAGATCCGTGCGGAAATGGAGCGGCGGGAAACATCGCTCCGCGAGACCCAGCGTCAAAAGGATTTGTTCGAAGTTACCCTCGCCAGTATCGGAGACGCAGTAATCGTCACCGATACCCAAGCGCAAGTCACCTTCCTGAACCAGACCGCCGAAGAGCTAACCGGATGGAGCCGATCCGAAGCTCTGGAACAACCGTGCGAGAAAATCTTCAAGATCATCCGGGAGGACACGCGCGCGACGGTCGAGAGTCCCGTCGAAAAAGTGTTCCGCCTGGGATCGATCGTCGGACTGGCAAATCATACGCTGCTGATTCGCAAGGACGGCACTGAATTGCCGATCGACGACAGCGGATCACCGATCAGAGATTTTGACGGTTCGCTCCGAGGCGTGGTTTTGATCTTCCGTGACTTCTCGGTCCATCGCGCCGCGGAAGCCAAATTGCGCGAAACCAACGCCGCGCTGCAGGCGGCGAGCCGCGCGAAAGATCAGTTCATGGCCGCACTATCCCATGAACTGAGAACTCCGCTGACTCCGGTGCTCGCAACGCTTATGACCTGGGAAGTGAGCGACGAGTTGCCGTCTTCACTTCGTTCAGGCGTCGAAATGCTGCGCCGGAATGTGCAACTGGAGGCGCGGATCATCGACGATCTCCTCGATCTGACGCGCATCACCAAGGGCAAGCTCTCGCTCAATCCGGAAATTGTTGACGCGCACGATCTGGTTGAGAACGTTATCGCTATGTACCGCAGCGATATCAACGCCAAGCACCTGATCTTGTCTCAAGACCTGGTTGCGAAGCGTTATCATGTGAATGCTGACTCCGCCCGCCTGCAACAGGTGTTCGCAAATATCCTCAACAACGCGATCAAATTCGTCGAGCCGAACGGACGTATCCGTATAGTCACTTCCAACGATTCCGAAGGAAACCTGCAAATCTCCTTCGCCGATGATGGCATCGGAATCGCCCAGGACGCTCTGGACCGTATATTCACTCCGTTTGAACAGGAAACCGAGCAGATAACTCGCCGGTACGGTGGCTTGGGCCTCGGCCTGGCGGTTTCCAAATCGCTGGTCGATGCCCACGGTGGAAATCTCACCGCCGCCAGCGCAGGGCCGCACCAGGGATCGAACTTCACCGTCATCTTGCCATCACTCGACTCCGATGCCGAAGCGAGATCGCGGGGCTCCAACGCCTATTCGGCAAATCATGACGGCGTCGGTAAAGGATTCAGTATCCTGTTTGTCGAAGACCATCAGGACACGGCGGAAGTGATGAGCGGGATTCTGCGCTCGCAGGGATATCTCGTTCAAACCTGCGCGACTGTGAGCGAGGCGACCCGGCTCGCGCGCGAGAACAATTTTGATCTCATTTTGAGCGATGTGGGACTGCCCGATGGTACGGGAATCGATCTGATCCGCGCGATCAGGCTACACAGCACGGTTCCCGCTATCGCGCTGACCGGCTTCGGAATGGATCAGGACATCGCCAGCTTCAGGGATGCCGGTTTCAACGTGCACCTGACCAAGCCGGTCAATCTGCAGCGCCTCCTGATCGCGATCAATGATTTGACTGTCTCCCAAAGATCCACCGAGGCGCGCACCCGGAACTAGAAACGTTCAGGTGTGCCGCGGCCGGTCTCGGACCCTTCGGACAGCGGAAGATCCAGAACGAATGAAGCGCCTTTGGGCGTGCGGTTCTCCGCGCGAATCTCTCCCCCGGTTCGTGTCAGGACATCGCGCGCCATCGACAGTCCGAGCCCGCTGCCAAACGCTTTAGTGGTAAAGAACGGGTCGAAAATCTTCACAAGGATTTCCGCCGGAATACCGGTGCCTTCATCCGAAATGGTGAGCTCGACCGACGAGGGCGTGTTTCGTGCTTCGACCACGATGTTGCCGCCGTCGGCCATCGCATCGCGCGCGTTAATCAGCAGGTTCGCGATCACATGCTTGAGCTGATTCGGCGGGGCCGCGATCTTTGGCAGCGGATCCCGGATTCGGCTGTCAATTTTGATGACGCCGCCTCTTGCGGTCGGAGTCTTCTCGATCAGGAGCGTCACCATCTCGATCGAATCGCGAACCAGCCTCTGCAAATCCACAGGTTTGATTTTTTCTTGCTGATCGGCATTCACGAATTCACGCAGCGACCGCACACGGTCGGATGCGGCTGCGATTGAGCGTTTCAATGCATCGACTTCCGACTTCAACCCGTCGTCGACTTTTCCCTCGATCAGATGCAGCCGCAGAACGGCCGCATTGAGACTGTTGTTCAGGTCGTGCGCCAGTCCGGTGGCCATCTCGCCGATCGAGCGCAGGCGCTCGTTGCGGAACAGCTCGTCCCTCAATTGAACCATCCCCACCAGCGCGACGATCTGGTGCGTGGACTCCACGCCTATCCCCGCGACGTGCGGCGAGCCGTCGAGTTCCAGCAGAAACCTGAGCACTGTGAGAAATTTGCCGTTCTCGACCTGGTCGGTCGAAACCATCGTGTTCCCGGTGGCGAGAACCTGTTGGTCCTTGCGCCAGTAAACCAGGCCGACATCGGGAAAGAGCTCCGCGTCGCGAGATCCTATCCATCGATCGCGCTCGAGGTTGAGATCCGACACCAGAGTCTGATTCACAAATATGTATCGGCCGTCGGCATCTTTGATCCAAACCCGGGCGGGTAAATTCGCCAGAAGCTTCGAGAAGAGAATCTCCTCGTGACTGGTGGACGGTGTCATGGAGTGAGGCACGGCCGGTCCAAGGCTACTAGGCACTGTGCCCAATGTACAGCACAGACAACGCTCGGCGCGGTCCGGCGCTCTCGAATCGGGCCAGAATTTCTGCGATATAACAGGTTCGGGCGAGGAGCGAATTACGCATGAGCGTGAGGCACGTGATTGTAATCGGAGCCGGTATCGGCGGAATGTGCGCCGCCCGTGTGCTATCCGATCGTTTCGAACGGGTTACGATCGTCGAACGCGACGAGCTTGCCGACACGCCAATTCATCGCAAAGGCGTCCCACAAAGCCGCCATCCGCACGGCCTCCTCGACCGCGGCCGCCGCGAGCTCAATGCCCTATTTCCAGGCCTCGACGATACCCTGCACGCGCGCGGCGGACTCGACCTCGACGCCGGACTGGACCTCGCCACCCTGCAGCCCGAGGGCTGGGCCCAGCGGCGGCGTACCGGCCATCAGATGCTGTTCGCGAGCCGGCTGCTGATCGAGGCGGTTATCCGCGACCGCGTGAAAGCTATCGACAACGTCCATTTCCTCGAAGGAACCGAGGTCACGCGCCTGACCGTCGCAGCCGGCGACTCGCGTCGCGTGAGCGGAGTCGATACGCGCAGGGTGAGCGACCGCTCTGCCAGCCACCTCGAGGCGGACCTGGTGGTCGATTGCAGCGGGCGCAGCTCGCGCGCGCCGGCCTGGCTCGAGCAGATGGGTTTTGCGCCCGCCGAGCGGGAAGTCGTCGATGCCGAAGCGGGCTACAGCACCTGCTGGTACCAGGCGCCGCCGGCCGGCGAGCGTCCGCCGAGCTGGTGGTGGAAGGGAATTTTTCTCAACCCGTCGGCGCATCCGACCGCGCCAGAGGATTACTATTTCGCGCTGACCCTTCCGATCGAGGGCGACCGCTTTCTGCTGACCCTGGCCTCCTGGGGCGGGCGCGAGCTTCCCGCTGATCACGATTCGTTCGCCGCGCTATGCGCGAAACTGCGCTCGCCGATCGTGGCTGAGGCGCTGGCGATCTCGAAACCAATCTCCGCGATCTTCCATCGCCGGGGCATGCAGAACATCTGGAACCATTACGAACGATGGAGCGGCCCCGCGGGATTCGTATGCGTCGCCGACGCGGCGTGCGCCTTCAATCCGGTCTACGCCCAGGGGATGACGAGCGCGTCGGTCTGCTCGCAGATTCTCGGAAAAGCCGTGAGTGAGATGGATCCGGCCGACCCTGAATTTCCGGGCAGGTTCTTCAAACTGCAAGCTGAATTCGTAAGACAGCCGTGGGCGCTGTCGGTGGCGCGCGATCGCCAGGCGCTCGAGCGTGGACAAGGCGGCGCGAAATCCGAGGGCGAGATCAGCACTGAAATGTGGGAGCGCATCATGCGCGAGGGCGGCGGCGTTCCGGTAATCGCCGAAGCGATCTTCGATGTAATAAATCTGAACCGTCCGCCGGAGTCGTTGGTCGGTGATTCGGAGTTCGTCGCCGCGGTGAGCGAGATCATGGCGCGGCCGCCCCGCCCTGCCACCCCCGACCAGGACATCGCGCCCTATCCGCCAGCAAACGTAGCCAATTAAGGAGCACTCAATGAACCCGATTCGACCCAACCGCATGCGAGCGGGAATTTTTCTCGCGCCCTTTCATCCGACCGACGAGGATCCGACTCTCGCGCTCCGGCGCGACATCGATCTGATCGCGCATCTCGATCGAATCGGCTTCGACGAAGCCTGGATCGGCGAGCATCACTCGGCCGGCTACGAAATTATCGCCTCGCCGGAACTGATGATCGCGGCCGCGGCCGAGCGGACCGAGCGCATCCGAATCGGCACCGGCGTGATCTCGCTGCCGTACCATCACCCTCTGATGGTAGCGAACCGGATTATCCAGCTCGATCATATGACGCGGGGCCGCGCGATGTTCGGAGTTGGGCCCGGGCTGTTGCCGTCGGACGCGGAGATGCTGGGCGTGCCGGTACCGAAGCAGCGCGATCGGATGTCCGAGTCGCTCGACGTGATCATGCGCCTGCTCGCGGGCGAAGTAATCACCGAAAAGTCTGAATGGTACACGCTCAAGGAAGCGCGCTGCCAACTGCTGCCCTACACGCGCCCACGGCCCGAATTCGCCGTCGCGAGCACGTTTACCCCTTCGGGCGGTAAGCTCGCGGGACGCTACGGAATCGGAATGCTGTGCGTGGCCGCATCGCAGGCGGGTGCGTATGACGTACTCGGAACGAACTGGCAGGTCGCCTGCGACATCGCGCGCGAGCACGGCCGCGAGATGGATCGAGGGCTCTTGCGCCTGGTCGTTCCGATGCATATTGCCGAGAGCCGCGAGCAGGCGATGCGCGATGTCAAGTTTGGACTGACCAAGTGGGTGGACTACTTCAGCCGGATCAATCCGACCGCGAGCGGTGACGACCTGGGCGCTGCCGATCCTGCCGAGGGCATGGTCGCGTCGGGACGCGCCGTGATTGGCACTCCCGACGACGCGGTCGCGATGGTTGAAAAGCTCGAGAAGCAGTCGGGCGGTTTCGGATGCCTGCTGATGCTCGCGCACAACTGGGCGAACTTCGAAGCGACCAAGAATTCGTACGAACTGTTCGCGCGCCACGTTTTGCCGCGCTTCAACGGCTCCAACCTTGGACGCACCGCGTCGCTGCAGTGGTACACCGAAAATAACCACGAGCTGATCGGCAAGGCGATGCAGGCGGCCGCCGAGACCGTGCAGAAATTCATGGCGGAACAAGCGGCCAAGAAGAGTCACTGATCGCGGCCTGGAAGTTTCGGGAAGTCTCGAGGAGTTCGCAATGCCAACTGTAGCGTGGCCCAAGAGCCGCATCGTACCGATCGCGGCGCGCGGGAATCAGCCGTCGATCAATCTGGCCGTTCATGAAGAGGGCACCGGACCGGCGGTGGTTTTCTGCCACGGCTTTCCCGAACTGGCCTACTCGTGGCGGCATCAGCTTCCCGCAGTAGCGGCGGCGGGTTTTCGCGCGATCGCTCCCGACCAGCGCGGCTATGGAGAATCCAGCGCGCCAGCGGCAATCACCGACTATGGACTCACCGAGCTGACCGGCGATCTGGTCGGCCTGCTCGACGCGCTCAAGATCGAACGCGCGGTGTTCGTGGGACACGACTGGGGCGGCTTCGTGGCGTGGGCGATGCCGGTGCTGCATCCCGAGCGCACCGCGGGCGTTATCGGCGTCTGCACGCCGTACATGGCGATACCGCCAATTTCGGTGATGCGCACGATGGTCGGTGGAAAAGATGAACGCCACTACATCGTATGGTTCCAGGAGCCGGGCCGCGCCGAGAGCGTGATGGACAGCAGGGCGCGAATGATTTTCGATCGTCTGATGAGAGCACCGGTCAGTCCCGAGGAGAGCGCGAAGCGCTTCATGGCGTCGGGGGAGTTCGACATGAACCCATTTCGGCGGATCGAAGAACTCGCGCCCGATACCGCACTGATCGTCACGCCGGAGGAACTTGACGTGTATGCCGCGGCGTTCGAAAAGACCGGCTTTCGCGGCGGCATCAATTGGTACCGGAACATCGATCGCAACTCGCGCGAGTTGCCCGCAATCGGAACTGCGAAGCTCTCGCTTCCTACGCTGATGATCACAGCGCAGTGGGACGCCGCGCTTCCTCCGCGTCTGGCCGAAGGGATGCCCAAGCTGTGTTCGGACCTGGAGACGGTCCAAATCGATCGCGCGGGCCATTGGGTGCAGCAGGAATTTCCGGACGAGGTGAATCGGGCAATCACCGGATGGCTTGGCCGTCACATGCGCAAATGACCGCAAACGTGGCGCAATCGCCAGCTCTTGCGAGTTGCACGCAAATTTACGTAACTTGGAGCTATGGCGATCCCTGATCGGTCAAGTGGGAGATTGCTGACGCTGCTGCCGACTCTGTATGCATCACAGAGCCTAGAGAAATTTCCTCGGCATGCCTTATCCTGGATCCGCTACCTGATCGACGCAGACAGCGTGGCATTCAATGTGGTCGACCACACGCGGCAGGAAGTCGCGGTGGAGATCGATCCTGCTGTTACCGCTTTCCAAAATGGCGATTTCGAATCGGCCGCTGGCGCGAATATCGACCAGCATCCGTTGATCGCGCACTTCGAGCGCACCCGCGAGGCTCGGGCGCTCAGGTTGTCGGATTTCGTTACTCGCAGAGAACTGCATCGCCGCCGCATCTATCGGGAGACACTGCGGCCGCTTCGAATTGAATACTTGCTCGCCGCTCCTTTTATCGACTCCGACACAGACAACCACATCGCCCTTTCACTGTCCCGGGAATCCGTTGACTTTGATGATCACGACCGCGAACTGCTCGACCTGCTGCTGCCGCACTTTGCCCAGGCTTATCGCAACGCGCAAGCGATTAGCCGCGCGCACACGCGGTTTGCTGATGGACGCGACATGGCCGAGCCAAGCGCTGGTTCTCTGACGATACCGATCCGCAACGGAGCGCCGACAGATCTGAGTCCGCGCGCGCTCGAATTGCTGGAGAAATATTTTCCCGGCGAGGCGCGGACAATGGCCGCTTCACTGCCGGAGGCGCTTGAGACCTGGATGCGGTATCGGGAGTGCGCGATCAGAACCCCGGCGGGAATCTTGGAGCCATGCCGGCCGTGGACCGTGTACATGGACACGGGACGACTCGAGATTCGTCTACTGCGCGGCTCCGCTCACAGCGAGATGAATCTGCTTCTGACCGAGACAACGCTATGCAATTCGCCCCGGCACCTCCAAGATCGATTGGGGCTGACCCAAAGGGAAGCCTCGGTTCTGCTCTGGATCGCGCAGGGCAAGACCAGCGCCGAGACCGCGCAGATTCTCTCGATCAGCCGGCGCACGGTCGATAAGCACCTCGAGCGCGTGTACCAGAAGCTAAGGGTCGAATCGCGCGTAGCGGCGGCAGCGCTTGCATGGGAAGCGCTGCACAAGGCGCCGGATTCCCGGCATGCGCGGATGCAGCGCGAGAATTAGCCGCAAGCGCTACCCGTCGCCGGTCGGCCCGCTCCTTCAGATCGCGTGCCGTTTGCGAAGCTCAGCTATGGCTGCGTCGTCATAGCCAAGCTCGCGAAGAATCTCATCGGTATGCTCCCCCGCCTCGGGAGTCGCGGTTTCAAGGGCGCTGTCAGTGCGCGAGAGCGTGAACGGCTGCCCGACCAGCTTGATGCTGCCGAGTTTCGGATGCTCAACGCTCTGCGCTATTCTCAGATGCTGCACCTGAGGATCGGCAAAGACCTGATCGACCGTGTTGATCGGTCCGCACGGTACGCCGGCCTCGTTCAGCACCTTGATCCAATGTTCCGACGGTCTGGTTTTTGTGACCTCTTCGATCTCGGCGTTGAGTTGCGCGCGATTTTTCGATCGGCTGACCGGATCGGAGAAGCGCGGATCGTCGATCCATCGTGGCGACTCCATCGTTCGAGCGAAGATCGCAAACATCTCCTGACCAACCACCGCGATATTGATCAGTCCGTCGCTGGTCTTGAACACTCCGGTCGGGATCGCGGTTGGATGGTCGTTGCCGGCCTGCTGCGGCACACGCCCGTCCATTAGCCAGCGTGTTGCCTGGAAATCCAGAATCGCGATCTGCGCCTGCAAGAGCGAGGTCTGCACCCATTGCCCTCGGCCGGAGACCTCGCGCTCGAGCAGCGCGACGAGTATGCCCATCGCGCAGTAAAGTCCTGCGGTCGTATCGGCAACCGCAATTCCCGCGCGCACAGGACCCTGCCCCGGAAGCCCGGTCAGTGACATCAATCCGCCCATTCCCTGCGCGATCTGATCGAATCCCGGCCGCGACGCGTACGGTCCGTCCTGCCCGAATCCCGAAATGCTGCCGTACACCAGCCGCGGATTGATCTTGCTCAACGCCTCGTAGTCGATGCCCAGGCGACGCTTTACGTCGGGGCGAAAGTTCTCGACCACCACGTCGGCGGTCTCGGCCAGCTTGCAGAGGATCGCCCTGCCCGCTTCATTTTTCAGATTGAGGGTCAGACTGCGTTTGTTGCGATGCAGATTCTGAAAATCCGAGCCGTGCCGCGCCCATTCGGAACCATCCGAGTCGGGCATCTCGACCTTGATGACCTGGGCGCCCCAGTCGGCGAGTTGGCGGACGCAGGTCGGACCGGAGCGCATCCGCGTCAGATCGATCACCTTGAACCGTTGCAGTGGCAGAGCTTTGGCCATTTCCCACCCTCTGGATTGTTGCGCAATACACGCGCTGAGTCCGAATCGTTCCATGATCCGAAGGATTTTTCCATCCGCTCCGCGGCGCCATCCTCGCAGCGGGAGGGCCGGCAGGCTCGAAAAATCATGGCCGCGCACCCCTTTGCTACATAACGCGACTCCCGCTAGCCTGCATCAGACGCGAGAGGGGTCACAGGAAACTTCCAACCAGGTTCGGACAGGAGGAGAAGAGAACGATGAAGGCCACGATTAAGACTATGACTCTGCTCGTCGCGATTACACTTGCAATCGCGTCGATCGGATCGCCGGCATTTGCAGAGGATGCAAACGGCGCCAAATCTGATACCAAGAGCATGACCGTCCGGACGGGGTACCTGACCTGCCACGTCGCAGCGGGATGGGGCTTTATCTTCGGGTCGTCACGCGACATAAAGTGCGCGTACGCCCTGCAGCCCGGATACACCGAGTACTACACGGGATCGATCTCGAAGTTCGGCGCGGATATTGGCTATCTGCAGTCAGCCGTGCTTCTGTGGTCCGTGGCGGCTCCGACCAATAATCTCGGTCAGGGCGCGCTCGCCGGGCACTACGCCGGAGCGACTGCCAGCCTGGCGCTCGGAGTCGGCGCTGGAGCCAACGTGCTGGTCGGAGGATTCAAAAACTCGATCGCGCTTCAGCCCGTATCGGTCGAAGGACAGAACGGACTCAATGTCGCCGCCGGCGTGGCGGAGTTGACCTTGAAGTTCGACAAGGCCAAGAAGGCCAAGAACGACTAGGACTCGGATCTGAATCGGCATCTAACCGAAGGGCCGTCCGCGATGAGTGGGCGGCCCTTCGCGATTTTTCGCGCGCGCCTTGGCGCACCGCCGCACCTGCGCTACGCTTCACGCCGATGCATCGCGCCGAATCGTCAATGCAAACTCTCGCGCGTATCCGGACGGTCATCTGATCGATGCCCACCGCGACTCGCGCCGCGCCGGTGGTCGCAATCCTGAGCGACTTCGGTTATCGCGACCACTACGCCGGCGTGATGAAAGGCGTGATCGCGAGAATCGCGCCGCACGCCCAAATCATCGACCTCACTCACGGAATCCCGCCGCAGGCGATCACTGCCGGCGCGCTGGTGCTCGCGCAGAGCTGGCGCTATTTCCCCGCTCGGACGATTTTCCTCGCCGTGGTCGATCCCGGCGTCGGAACCGCGCGGCTGCCGATCGCGATCGAGACTCGCGCCGGCGCGCGCTTCGTCGGCCCTGACAACGGGTTACTGTCGCTCGCCGCCGACGACGCCGGCCTCCGCCGAATCGTGGAGCTCAAGGCGCCGCGCTTTCGGCTACACAATGTCAGTTCGACCTTCCACGGCCGCGACATCTTCGCGCCCGCTGCCGCGTGGCTTGCCCGCGGCGCTTCGATTCGCGCGCTGGGGCCGGCGCTCGACAAACTCGCGCCGCTTCGCGCTTCCTGAGCCTTCCCTCACGACGGGCCGGATCCGGGGCGAAGTGATCTACGTTGACGGTTTCGGCAACCTGATCACCAATATCAGCGCCAAAATCCTCGCGCGGCTCGCGGCTTCCTTTCGCACAAAACCGCTTTCAGTTAGGATCAAAGACAGCGCGGCGATTAAAATTTATCGCGCCTATGGAGAAGCTCCGGCCCGAAGCTCTCTGGCCACCGTTGGCAGCTTCAATCTTCTGGAAATTGCGATCCGCGATGCCGATGCCGCGATGCACTATCGTGCCCAAGCTGGTGCGAGCGTGACCGTGACCGCCGGACGTGCTTAAACCGTGCGCTGACTATGGATGACGCTGCTGCATACAAAGACGCGCCCAACGTCCTGACCGAGATCCCGCGCTACGCCGCGGAGATTCCGCCGCCGCTCGGCCCCGAACCGCGCGGGCTGCGGGCGATGCTGCCCGAGGGAATTCCGCCACTCAACCTCGCGCTGTTCGCGATCACTCTGCTCACGACCACGATGGCGGGCGCTTACGTGGCTGGCGGCGATCTATCTGTGTGGCATCCGATTGCTTTCATCGCGGGACTCGCGACGGGGCTCTCGTTCTCGCTGCCGCTGATGGCGATTCTGCTCGCGCACGAGATGGGCCACTACGTGACCGCGCGGCGCAACGGTGTGAATACCAGCCTGCCCTATTTCATTCCGGCGCCGCTGCCTTCGGTATTTTTCATCGGCACCTTTGGTGCTTTCATCCGGCTGCGCCAGATGCCGCAAACCCGCCGTGTGATGTTTGATATCGGCGCCGCCGGTCCGTGGGCCGGCATGATGATCGCGCTACCGTGCGTGATAATCGGCCTGCATCTCTCGGACATCCAGCCGCTGACGCAGAGCGCGGGCGGGCTCGAGCTAGGCAATTCGCTGCTCTTCTATGGGCTCTCGCGATGGATGCTCGGCGTGGACCCGAACCTGGTCAACGTCAACCTGAGCCCAATCGCGTTCGCCGGATGGCTCGGGTTCCTGGTCACGATGCTGAACCTCCTGCCGAGCGGACAATTCGACGGCGGCCACGTGCTCTACGCGCTCACGCCCCGGCACCATCGGAAGATCTCAACGATCTTCGTCGTTGGATGCGTCCTGATGTTCTTCGTTCCGCTCGTTTTCGGCAGAGCTTACTGGGCCGGATGGCTCCTGTGGGCGGTGATCGCGGTCGTACTCGGTCTGGGTCATCCCTCAACTGTCGACCGCAACGCTCCTCTCGGTTCCGGCCGCACCATCGCAGCGTGGCTGACGGTCGCGCTGTTCGTTCTGACTTTCATGCCGAATCCGATTTCGATTAGCGAGCCCATTGATAATCCTCCGCAACCCGAGCAGTCGCAGACCTACAGCGTGATGCGTCATGCGCCAGACCCTGCCATTCATCCTGCGGTAACCATCCAGATCTGAGGAGCGACCCGATTTGCCCGAGCATAACGAAAAATCACGGCCCAGTTGGGACCAGTACTTCATGACGATCACGCGCGAAGTCGCGGAACGCTCGACCTGCCTGCGCGCGAAAGTCGGCGCGGTGATCGTGCGCAACCGCAGCATCCTCGCCACCGGCTATAACGGCTCGCCCGCGGGCCTGCCGCATTGCACCGAGGTCGGATGCCTGATCTACGAGTCGCGCAACCCCGACGGCGAAGTCGAGCAGAACTGCTTTCGCACGATCCACGCCGAGATCAACGCGATCACGCAGGCCGCGCGCAACGGCGCCGCGATCCAGGACGCCGATATCTACGTGACCCACACTCCCTGCATCCACTGCCTGAAGGTGCTCATCAACACCGGCATCCGCACCGTCTATTACGGCAAACCCTATAAACTCGAAACCGTGCGCGAGCTCCTGCGCGGTGCGAAGATCAAGCTCGTGCCGGTCGAGCCGGAGAAATCCGCGTGAGCGCCGCTCGCTGCGGCATCTGTGCGCTTATCGAGCGCATCCGGACCAACTCCTTCGACGACTTCGTCGCCGAGCTCGCCGAGAGCTACGTGATCCTCGGCGACGCGCAGTTCTATCGTGGATATTGCGTGATGCTCGCCAAGACGCACGCGACCGAGATCTTCCTGATGCCAGCCGATGAGGCGCACCGCGTCTTCGAAGAGCTGCGGCTCGTCTCAGAAGCTATCGCGTCGGTCACGAGACCGTGGAAGCTCAACTACGAATGCCTGGGCAACGCCGAGCCTCATATGCACTGGCATATTCTTCCCCGCTACGAGAACGATGAACTGCGCCGCGCATCCATTTGGATTCGCCCTGAGGCGGAGCGCAAAGTCGCGCTGCCCAAAGACGACCGGACCGCGCTTGTCGCCGCGCTTCGCGAAGCGATTGTCGCCAGATTTCCTGATGCACGGATTGCGGCGAACTAACCCGGTTCCGTCGATGCGCGCCGGCCGAATCGCGATAACTATCGCGATTGTTGCGCTTGCCGGATGCGCGCGTCGCGCGGCGCTGCCCGAAAGCGGATCGCCGGCGGCCACGATGTATCAGCAGCGATGCGGTCAATGCCATACGCCGTACAATCCACGCACGATGACCTCGGCGATGTGGGCGGTGCAGCTCGATGCGATGCAGGTGAAGATGCGCCAGTCAGGCGTTGCGCCGCTGACCGACGACCAGCGCCAGATGATCCTCGACTATCTGACCCGCAACGCCGGGACTGAATAGCAAGGCTCGCGCGCGGCGCTTTTTTGTGCGGACGATTTAGGCTATCGGTTGAGACGGTACCCAGATGGCCGACGAAATTATCAAGCTCTACTACGACTACAAAAGTCCGTTCACCTATCTCGCGATGCAGCCGATGTACGACCTCGAACAGGCGTACCAAATCAAGCTGCGCTACGTCGCGCTCGAGGTGAACCTCAAGGGCGCGTTCGGCGGCGAATTCGAACAGCGCGACGAGCGCAACTGGCGCAAGGTGCGCTACCTGTACCTCGACGCGCGGCGCTACGCGAACGCGCGCGGGCTCGTCATCCGCGGTCCGCAAAAGATTTTCGACTCGCGCCTGTCATTGATGAGCGGGATGTGGGCTGATCGGCACGGCAAGTTCCGCCCTTACTCCGACCGCGTGTTCGAGCGCTTCTTCAAACGCGAACTCGATATCGAAGACGGCTCCGCGCTGGCCAAGGTGATGACGGAAGTCGGCCTCGACGCGGCAGGCTTCACAAAATATATCCTGGGCGACGGACCTCGCGAGTTGCAGGCCGCCGCCGAAGAATCCGAGCGCGACGGAGTGTTCGGCGTCCCCACGATGATCGCCGCGGGCGAGCCGTTCTGGGGCAACGACCGTGTCGAATGGCTCGCAAAGAAGCTCGACGCGATGAATCTCAGGCGCTAAACCATGAAACCAATACCAGTCGGTACTACCGGCACTTTCACCCTGGTCGTTGAGCCGAAGCATCTGGCGAACCAAATCGAATCGTCGCTCGCGCCGGTTCTCTCAACGCCCACGATGGTCTCGATGATGGAGATGGCCGCGATGGACGCGATGCGCGGCTACCTCGAGCCGGGCGAAAGCTCCGTCGGCATGTCGATCGACGTACAGCATATGGCGGCAACACCGCCGGGCCATCGCGTCCGCGCCGAGGCCGAGGTCGTCAAGTGCGAAGGACGGCGGCTCGAATTCAAGGTGCGCGCGTTTGACGAGACCGAGCAGATCGGCAGCGGAACGCATCGCCGCGCCGCGATCGACGCGGCGAAATTCGGCGAACGCCTCAAGAGTAAGCAGAAATCATGACCGCGATCAGCGCGAGGAATCTCAGCGAGGATCCGATGAGCGAAACGGTTTTTTCACCAGACGAAGTCTATGTCGGCCGCGACTATGGCAGCGTAACCTACGACCTCACGCCGGAAACTATCGCGACGTATATCGCGGGAACCGGCGACGACAATCCATGGTATCGCGATCGCTCGCCGCTCGGCGGCCCGGTTGCACCGGCGCTGATTCTCTATGGGGCGGTGTACAAAACCGTCAAATGGTATCTGCCGAATATCTACGGCAACCTGCACGCGCGCCAGGAATGGGAAATCTTCGCACCCGTCATGGTCGGTGAACAACTGACTACTCGCTCGCTGATTGTGGGACGCTATCTCAAACGCGATCGCGAATACCTGGTCAACGAAGTAATCGTCAGCAATCGCGCGGGCCGGGTCGTGTCGCGCAGCCGGACGCATCAGAGTTTCCTGCTTCCCGAGCAAACCAAAACCGATTCTTTCGTGGTCGACAAATCGCGCGAAAAGGATTCCAGGCGCTCCTTTCATATCGGCGAGAGCGGCGGTGAACTGATCGAAGCTCCGATGCGCACCATCACCGACGACATGTGCCTGGCGTTCTCGGGCCCGGAACGCAACTACCACAACGACCGGCAAAAAGCGCTCGACCTCGGATTCCCGGAAATCGTCGTACAGGGAATGCTCTCGGTGTGCCTGGTCGCGGAACTGATGACCCGGCGGTTTGGCCTGGGCTTTCTCTGCGGCGGAAAGATCGATGTGCGGCTGGTCAACGTCGTGTGGGGCAACGACACCACCGCGCCGCGCGGACGAATTGTCTCGCGCGCACCCGAGGGCAAACGCACGCGCGCCGAGGTCGAAGTATGGTGCGACAAGTCCGACGGGACCAAGACGATCGTCGGCGCGGCCAGCGCGCTCGAGCTCTAACGCCTCGATGTGATTCCCCGACTCCTCCTGCGAACGGCCCTGATGCTGGTTTTTTCAGCCAGCATAGTTTGCTGCTCCGCCCATCGATGCGGAAAGGCGCTCTTACAATGCCGCTCCCACTGCGAACGCCAATACCAAATCTGCCAGGTCAATGGGAACGAGGAATTTTACTGCCACAACCTGATAGGAAATTGCCTGGTCGAGTGCGATTCTACCCGCGCCTCCTGTTCTTGATTGGAGCGCAACGCGGGGTACGGCGCCTGCTAGTTACGCGGCGGTGAGAGCCTCGATCTCGGCGACCTGCTTGGGAATCGCGGCCGTCATCACCTCGTACCCGCCCGCGGTAACCAGCACGTCGTCTTCGATGCGGATACCGACGCCGCGCATCGCTTCCGGCGCCGTTTCATCGTCAGCATCAACATAGATGCCGGGCTCGACCGTCAGCACCATCCCCGGTTCGAGACTGCGCGACTCGCCACCGACCCGGTACAGGCCGACGTCGTGAACGTCCATGCCGAGCCAATGGCTGGTGCGATGCATGTAGTATCGCCGATAGGATCCCGCCGCGACAATTTCCTCGGCGGTTCCCTTGACCAGCCCGAGCGAGCGCATCCCGTCGACCAGCACGCGCACGGCGGCGTCGTGCGGATCGTCGAAGCGTGCGCCGGGCTTGACCTGATCGATCGCGCGCGCCTGCGCGGCCAGAACGATCTCGTAGAGTTCCTTTTGCAGCGCGGTGAAGCGCGCTCCAATCGGAAAGGTGCGGGTCACGTCGGAGGCGTAGAAATCGTACTCGCAGCCCGCGTCGATCAGCAGCAACTCGCCGGTGCGCATCTCGCGGCGGTTCTGGATGTGATGCAGGATCGCGGCGTTGGGACCCGAAGCAATTATCGACGGATAGCTCGGCCCGGCGGCTCCGCGTGAGCGAAACGCATAATCGACCTCGGCCTCGATCTGCCATTCGCGCATCCCGCCGCGCGCCATCCGCATCGCACGCTGATGCGCTTCGCCGGAGATCTCTATCGCGCGGCGCATGAGCTCGAGCTCGGCGGCTTCTTTGTGAAGACGCGATTCGTGGATTATCTCGCGCGGATCGAAAATCGCGTACGGACCTGAACCCAGCCGGGGGCGCATCGCGCTCGAGGATTGCGAGAGTTTCATCACGCGCGTATCGAGTTCCGGATTGCGCCCGATCGGATAGTGTAACCGCTCGGTCTTTTCCAGGTAGCGCGGCAGAACCTTTTCAAGCTCGTCGAGCGTGAAGGCCTTGTCCGCGCCGTAATCGATCATTGCGCCTTCGATTCCGGCGCGTTTGCCGGTCCAGGTCTCGCGATCCTTGTCGCGCGGCCGCACGAACATCACGAACTCGCCGTCGGGATGACCCGGCGAGAATAACGCGACCGACTCCGGCTCCTCGAAGCGCGTCAGGTAGTAGAAATCATTGTCCTGGCGGTAGATGAATTCGACGTCGCCAGAGCGGTACGCAGCCGGCGCGCTGGGCAGGATTGCGGTTGCGCCCGCTCCGATCGCGTCCAGAAAGCGGCGGCGGCGCGCGGAAAAGAGGTCCGAATTTGTGTTCGCGCTCATCGTTTATGATTACGCCACGCCGCGCGCCGGCTGCCTAGCGGCTACGGCAATCCCGCGCCGGGCACATCGACCTTTGTGATCTCGATCTTGCCGGTCGCGTTGGCGAGGCACACCGCCGGATCCGACGAGGCCGAGGTCAGCACGAACAGCGTCTTGCGATCGGCGCCGCCCAGCATGCACGCGAACGCGTCGGTCGCGACCTTGATACGCTCGGTCACCTCGCCGCCTTCGCGCACGCGAATCACTTCTGAGGACATTGGGCTCGCGACCCATATCGCGCCTTCCGCATCGAGCGCGATTCCGTCGGGAACATTGTTTCCGAGATCAGCCCAGACCCGCCGGTTCGCGAGCGAGCCGTCCGCCGCAATATCGAACGCGGTCAGGCGTCGCCCGAACGATTCGCCGACGACGAGGGTCCTGCCGTCGGGAGTGATAACGGTGCCATTGGGGAACATCAGATCGTCGGCGACGACGCGCGCTTTTCCTTCGAGCGTGACCATGATCAAAACAGTGCCGCGCGCCTTTTCGCCCTTATGAAGATCGTAGCCGAAGTTGCCGACGTATGCGCGACCCTTTGAATCGATCACCATGTCGTTGCAGTGAAACGGCGCGAGCTTCGAGAGATCGGCGTGAACTTTCAGCGCGCCGCCGCGCTCCATTCGCATCAGCTTCCGATCCGTCATCGAGACGACCAGCATCGTGCCGTCAGGGAGCCATCCGAGTCCCGAGGGATTGTTCGGCACCTCACAGACCACGGAGCTGCGCCCCTCAAGGTCCACCGTCATCACGTGGTTGGCGTGCATGTCGGAGAAATAGAGCTTGCCGTCGTGCCAGCGCGGACCTTCGCCGAATCTCAGGCCATCGAGCAGAGTCGTGAGCGTGCGCATCGCGTTTCTTCTCCTGGATCGCGCTCAGTCGAGCGCGCCCTTTTTGTGCAACGCTGCGATTTCGTCTTCGCGGTAGCCGAGCGTGGCGAGTACCTGGTCGGTATGCTGCCCGAGGCACGGCGCGGGCGCCTTGACCTCGCACGGCGTCGCGCTCATCCGCCACGGAATTCCGCAGTGCCGCCGTACGCCGACCTCCGGATGCTCGAGCTCGACCCAGAATTTGCGCTCGGCGAGATGCGGATCTTCGCACAGATACTTGTTGTCGGCGCATGCACCGGCCGCGACGCCCGCAGCCTGGAGAGTATCGACCACGTACGCAACGCGCCGCTTCGAAGTCCATTCGGTGATTATCTTTTCGAGCTCGTCCTCGTTCTGCTTGCGCGCGGCGAGCGTCTTGAAGCGCGCGTCCGCCGCCAGCTCGGGCTTGCCGATTGCCCGCGCGAGGCGCGCCCATTCGTCGTCGTTCGCGCACACGATCGAGACCCATTCGTCGATCGTCACGTCCATCACCTTTTCCGGCAAATCGAGACAGCGGAAAATTCCGTGCGGCGCCATGAACGCGTCGCGATTTCCGTTTCGCACCGGCTCGCGACCATTCATCGTGTATTCGAGAATTCCTTCCGCCAGCAGATCCATCGCGCATTCCCACTGGCTCATGTCGATATATTGGCCCTCGCCGGTTTTTTGGCGATGGTACAGCGCCGTCAGGATCGCGAACGCGCCGTGCACGCCCGCGTTGGGATCGGCGTAGCTGAACCCCGCGTGCATCGGCGGAAATCCCTTGTATCCCGTGAGCGACGAAAGCCCCGAGAGCGGAACCTGCGCGGGTCCATAGGCGACGTACTCGCGATACGGCCCGGTGTCGCCGTAGCCGTTGAGCGAAATCATCACGATGTCGGGACGGACTTTTTTGACCTCTTCGTAACCGAAGCCCATCTTGTCGATCACGCCGGCGGCGAAATTATTGATCACGACGTCCGACGCCTTGATCAAGCGCCACGCGATCTCCTTCGCCTCGGGATGCTTGAAATTCAGCGAGAGAGATTTCTTGCCCTGGTTGTATTGATTGAAGTAGCCCGATTTGTTGAGCCCGTCGAAAATTCCATCGGGCCACGGCGGCAGCATCCGCGTCACGCAGGGCCGCGTCTTGGTCTCGATTCGCACCACCTCGGCGCCCAGGTGCGCGAGCTGCAAGGTGCAGTATGGACCGGCCCATACCCACGTGAAGTCGCAGATTTTGATTCCAGAAAGGGGTGGCTTCGCCATCGTCAGATCACACCTTTGCTTTTCAGTTCGCCAATTTGCGCCGCGGACAGTCCGAGCCGGGTGCCCAAGATTTCGTCGTTATGCTGCCCCAGCGTGGGCGCGGGCGTGCGGATTTCCCACGGCGTGCGCTGATACTTCAGCGGGGCACCGGGATACTTGTGCGTGCCGGCGATCGGCTGCGCGATCTCGACGAAGAATCCGCGCGCGCGCAGATGCTCATTGCTCAGCAGATCGCCCATGGTCGAGACCGGCGCGAACGGCACACGCTTGGCCTGCGCCTTGCGGTACAGATCGAGCACCGTTTGCTGGCCGACCCATTCTTCAAGGAACACTTTAAGTGCGTCCCAGTTGAGCGCGCGTTTCAAGCGGTCGCCGAAAATCTCCTCGTTGGCCCATTCGGGATTGCCCATGATCTCAACGAAGCCGCGCCACTGATGCTCTTCGATGCAGCACAGGTAGATGTAGCCGTCCTTGCACTGCATCGTCTCGACCGGCTGCAACGGCTTCTGCCCGAGGCGCGTTGCGATCATCTTCATGTAGGGCCAGTACTCGAAGGTCATCTCGAGGATCGCCGCGATCGATTCCTGCACCGAAACCTCGACGTGCTGCCCGCTCTCGCCGCGCGCGCGCGCGAACACCGCGCCCATCGTCGCGGCGGCCGCATGCACGCCGCCTTGATAGCCGGCTTGGGTGCCGAAGGTTTTGAGCGGAGGAAGGTCGGCGTGCTCGGGACCGCCGCCATTGAGCACGCATACGCCGCCCGCCGCCCACACCGTCAGATCTTCGGCGCGAAAATTCCGGTACGGCCCCGAGAGTCCGAACGGCACGATCGAGGTCATCACCAGGTTCGGATTGACGCGCTGCATGCGCTCCCAACTGAGTCCGACGCGGTCCATCTCGGGCGGTGCGACATTGTGAATCAGCACGTCGGCGCCAGCCGCGAGCTGCTCGAGGATCCGCATCCCCTCGGGCTTCGCGATATCGAGCGTGATGCCTTTCTTGTTGGTGTTGAGATAGAGAAAGAGCCCGCTCTTTTCCGGATGCGCTTCATCTTTGGGAAACGGGCCGCGCGTGCGCGAACGATCGCCAGCACCGGGCCGTTCGATCTTGATCACTTCGGCGCCCATGTCCGCCAGCATCTTCGAGCAGTACGGGGCCGAGACCATCTCGCCCACTTCGACAATCTTCAGATCTGATAATGCGCCTGCCATCGGCACTCCATTGAGAATTCGATTCTACTCGGGAAATACCTGCTTGAACGGCTTGACCTCGACGCGTTCGAAGACTCCGCCGGTCAGATAGGGATCGCTGTTCGCGAGCGCGTGCGCGTCGGCCTCGCTTTTGAGATTGACGACGATCAGGCTGCCGCTGCCGTCGGTGAATGGTCCTGCGATAACGACTTCGCCGCGAGCAACGAACGGGCGAAGATTTTCCAGATGCGCTGGGCGCAACTTGGGACGGAGCGTCGCGCCGTTGGGGCCGTCATGGCCGATAATCACGAACAGCATTGGCAAACCTCAGACGGACTCGCCCGCGCGAATCCTCGTCGAAAGTGTTACTTAGCACGCGCGGGCGCCCCGGAAAAACGGCGTACGCTCCGCCGGGCGGCGGGCGTTAGGCTCGGCGATCGTGCAAGGCCGCCCTCACCCACGCGTCACGCGTCGCCCTCTCCCGCTGGAGAGGGTTTCAGAAAAGGGGCTACGCTACGACGGCGCCGTAGCCGGTCCAGTAGATCAGGAAATAGCCGGCGCCGATTGCGAACAGGGCGGCGAATGCGAGCATGTCCGCCGGGCGAAATGGATAGTCAATGTAGGTTGTCGGACGCGCAAGGCGGCCGAAGCCGCGCGCTTCGAGCGCCATCGCCATGCTGTTGGCCTTGCGCAGCGCACCCATGAAGACCGGGATCGCGACGGTCGCGTAGCGGCGCATCCGCTCGAAAATATTGCCCTCGCTGAATTCGTATCCGCGCAGGCGCTGCGCATCGACGATCGTCAGCGCGGAATCGACGAACAGCGGCGCCAGCCGAAACGACAGCGACACCGCAAACCCGACACGATACGGCACGCGCAGCTTCGCGAGGCCGATCGTGAATTCTTCAACCTTGGTTGTCGAGATGAACAGCACCGACGCCGCCAGCAGCTCCGCGAGCTTGATCCCTTTGCCCAGCCCGAACAGGATCGACGCCTTGCGGATATTCACCTTCGGCATGTGGACCATCGCCGGCCCCGGCTGGTACGTGGCCATCCACATCAGCGTGGTCGAGGTGATCAGGATGATGAACAGCCACCTGAGCGCATAGAAATTTCCCGACGAGCCGGTGATCACCGCGATAAACAGCAGGAGAAATCCGAGCGGCAGCAGCGCAACCGGATTGTCCACCCAGTACACCGACCAGAACATCACCAGCAGCGCAATCACCTTGACCGTCGGATGCATCCGATGGACGAAAGTGTCGCGCTCGATATACCGGTACAGAGGCATCAGGCGCGCTCCTTCACCCAGTCGGCGAATTCCCGCGGCGAGAGCGCCAGGTGTCCGAACTTGCGCGCGAGCCGCGTCACTTCGGGCGGACGAAACGAGGCGGTCTTGAGCAGCTCCTCGTCGGCGAAGAACTCGCGCACCCCGCCGTCGAACAGCTTGCGCCCCTTGCGAATCAGCGCGACGCGCCGCGCGTACTCGGCCACGAGCCACGGCGTATGCGTGATAATCACGATCGCTATTCCCGAGCGATTGAGCTCCGTCACCAGCGCCATCATCCGGCGCTGCTCGCGGTAGTCGAGGCCTGTCGTCGGCTCGTCGAGGATGAGCAGGCGCGGGCGCAACGCGAGCACGCTCGCGACCGCAAGACGCTGGCGCTCGCCCTTGCTCAAGAGAAACGGATCGCTCTCGCGCTCCGCGAGCAGGCCGACCGCGTCGAGCACCTCAACGCATCGGCGCTCGACCTCGTCAGGAGCGAGCTTGAAGTTGCGCGGACCGAAGGCGACCTCTTCCCACACCGTCGCGGCGAAAATCTGATGGTCCGGGTTCTGGAAAACGTACGCGGCCTCGCGCGCGGTTTCGGCCGCACGCAGCGCCGCGCGATCGCGCCCCTCGAGCAGCACGCGCCCCGTCACCGGCTTCAGCAGCCCGACGATATGTTTGGCCAGCGTGGTTTTGCCGGATCCGTTCTGGCCGACGATCGCGAGAAAATCTCCCGGCATGATCGCGAGGCTGATCGAGTCGAGCACTCGCGGTCCGCCGGTGTAGTTAAAGCTCACATCCTCGACCGTCGCGAGTGCCGTGGCGCCGTTCGTTTGCGGCGGAGCAGCTTCAATCTGCGGCGCAACGCTCCGCGCGCTCGATTCGAGACGCGGATACGCGCGCACGATCGCCGCGTACGCGTCATCGACGCTCTCAGCATGGCCGCCGATTGCGAGCATCGCGAGCGCACGGTTGAGACTCGGCGGATGCACCCCCGACTGCTCAAGCAGATCGAGATCGGTCATCACGACCGCGGGCGGCCCGACCGCGATCACCGCGCCCTCGCGCATCAGGATCACGCGGTCGGCGCGGCGCAGCTCTTCAGTTTCATGCTCGATCACGATCAGGCTGAGCCCGCGCTCGCGAAGCTGTGATATCAGCGCAAATACTTCCGCCTTGCCCTCGGGATCGAGATCGGTGGTCGGCTCGTCGAGCACGATCACGCGCGGGCTAAGCGCCAGCACCGACGCGATCGCGAGGCGCTGCTTCTCGCCGCCCGAGAGCGAGGTTGGATCGCGATGCTCAAAGCCGCGCAGGCCGACGGCCTCGAGCGCAGGCGTCATTCGCTGGTTCATCGTCGCGCGATCCATCCCGATTTGCTCCATCGCGAAGGCGACTTCGTGCGCGACGTTGGTCGAGAAAAGTTGTGCCTCGAAATCCTGAAACACCATCCCGACTTCCGCGGCGACGTCGCACACGCGCAGCCCGTCGAGCGCGCGCCCGCCGATACTCACGGCGCCGCTGAAGCGACCGCCCTCGAACTCGGGAATGATCCGGTTGAGACATTTCGCGAGCGTCGATTTTCCCGCCCCCGACGCGCCCATGATGCCGATCATCTCGCCGCGCTCCTGCCTGAAACCGACGGCGCGCAGAGCGGCGCGCACACCGTCCTGATAGGTGAAGCTGAGATCGGCTGCCTCGACGGCATGCTCGGCGCCGGCGCCGACAGGTCCGGCGGCATTCTCGGCGGAGATTTGCGGCTCGACTTTCACATCGCCACCAGCCCGGCGATCGCGAGAAAAATGAACGGACTCACGATGATCGCGACCGACTTGTCATACGGCGCCGCGTTCATATAAGCCGGCAGGAATTTTGGCGCCCACAGCCCAACTGAAAGCAGATTGCCGAACGCCCACGCCCCCGTTTCACCGACCACCAGCATCACCAGCCCGAGCCATCTGATAGGGACAGGACGCAGCTTCAGCTCAGGCATCACGTCGGTATAGAGCAGATGGCCCCGGCGCACGCGCGGATAGACCGCGAGCAGGATAAACGGCGAGAGCACGATCGCCGCGCTCATGTTGTTCAGGATAATCACGTTGCCGAGCGCCGCGAACGGCCGGAGCGCGAGCAGATTCTCGCCCCATCCGACCAGGTCGGCGCACAGCATGCTCGCGGCCATGCACGTGAAAAGATACTTCGCGATCTTCCATGGCGAGCGCGAGATCGGCGCCTCGCCCTCGGCGATCACCTGCCAGACCTTGTACGGAATCCATCCATAGCTGAGATTTGCCAGGAATCCGAAAAGATCGGAGGGCGACGCGCCGCCGAAGAAGTCGCCAATCGTGTTGCCGATTGCGCTCCCCCACGCGCCCGCGGGTCCGAACAGAAACGAGCACACGATCGGAATCGCGTTGGCCGGCCGAAGCTCGGTTACGCCGGGAATGAACGGCACCGCCTTGAACGGGATCAGCACCGCAGCGTAGAGCGCCGCCGAGATCGAGCACAACACGATCATCCGCGTATTGCGCCACATCGCGGTGATGCCGTAGGTCGCGGGATGCGCGGCGGCGGCAGAAGGCGTAACCAGCTCGCGATGGTGTTCGGCGGAGATCATCGTGCCGCTGACCAGTATGCCGACCCCACCCGCCGATTCAAGCAGGGCCGATTGCAGACTCAATGACCAAAAGGAACAATAGAGGCCGATGCCGATTTATGAATACGAATGCGCCGGATGCCGTCGGCGGACGAGCGTGCTGACCACTCGCGTCAGTGAGAGGGTTCGCGCCGTGTGCAGTCATTGCGGCGGCAAGAAGATGAAGCGCCTGATGTCGCGCTTTGCGATGCCCAAGTCGGAAGAACAGCGGATGGATTCGCTCGCCGACCCGTCGAAGCTCGGTGATCTTGACGAGAATGATCCGAAGAGCGTCGCCCGGATGATGAAAAAGATGGGCCAGGAAATGGGCGAGGATTTCAGCGGCGAAGACTTCGACGAAGCCGTCGATGAAATGGAATCGAGCGGCGACGACTCCGACGGCAACGATCTATAGGCTCATTTTCGATTCCTCCTCTGTCGTATCGATGGCGCCCGCAAATCTCCGCACTAATCGCTTCGCGGAGATCCTTCGCCTGCGGCTCAGGATGACAGATGAAGAACTCCCCATTGGTCGACCGTGTCACGTATCGTCAGCAACCCGATGGTCGTCATTTCGAGCCACAGGCGAGAAATCCCGAGGCGTCCATGCTTGGCGCGGGCGCCACGTGGCAGCGGCCTTTCGATCGGGATTTCCTTCGTTCGAAATGACGACCGAGGGTTCAGCGACCATCAAGGTCTTCCCAACTTTACCTCATCGAAGTATCTCATCGCGCAAACTACGTTGCCCTCTGTGTCTTTGAATTGGATCAACTCACCCACGCCGGGAATCACGAACTTGGGTACAGTGATTCGGCCTCCAGCTTCCACGATCTCTTTGGCGATCGCGTCGACGTCATCGACGGAAATGGTGCACTCGAAGCCGACGGCACGCTCGCCGTCCTTGGGACGGCCGTGCACTGCTCCGTGGATTCCGGGATCATTCTCTGTTCCCGTCGCGATCATGAAGAAGTCGGGCGGGCCCCACGCGGAGAATCGCCATCCGAATACCCGCTCGTAGAATATCCGCGCGCGCGCCACGTCATCCGCCTGGACATCGAAATGTGCAATATTTTTCGCGACCATCGTGATACCTCTTCAATCTATCGCCATTCATAGCACTTCGCGCGCGCGGCAGGCTTGCGCTAGATTGCCATCTGATGGCGAAAAAGCGTCACTGGTTTTTCGATCCCGCGAAGTACAAGATCCGCGCCGGAACGCCGGGGGAATACGGCAACGGCCATCTGATCAAAACTCACTCGCATCCGTGGCATCAACTGACGTACGCACCGCAAGGCGTGATGACGGTGCGCACTCCCGAGGGCGCCTGGATCGTTCCGCCGCATAGAGCGGTGTGGGTCCCGGCGCGTACCCGCCATTCGGTTCAGATGTCGGGGACGGTGTCGATGCGCGCGGTGTACTTTGTCCCGACGCTCGACGCGCGGCTGCCGGACCGATGCCGCGTGCTGGCGGTCTCCGCGATGCTGCGCGAGTTGATTCTCCGCGTGGGCGAGCTCAAGGGACTGCGGCTCAGCATTCCGGTGCAGGCACACCTCGCTTCCGTGTTGCTCGACGAACTCCGCGTGATGAAAGCCGACGCGATAAGCCTGCCGATGCCGCGCGACGCGCGCGCCAGGCGAATCGCGGCGCTGCTCCAGCAAAGTCCCTCCGAACGCAGGCCGCTGGCCGAGTTGTCACGGGTCGCGGGCGCGAGCAAGAGAACCGTCGAGCGGCTGTTCAGATCGGAGACGGGGCTGGGGTTCGGGCGATGGCGCCAGCAGCTTCGGCTCGGCCACGCGCTGAGGCTCCTGGCCGCAGGTGACGCGGTGACGACCGCAGCGCTCGAGGTTGGTTACGACAGCACCAGCGCGTTCATCTCGGCATTCAGGCAGACCTTCGGCCAAACCCCCGGGCAGTATTTCCGCCCGGCGTGATTGTCCCGCACTAATGCGTGCCCGGTAATCCGGCGCGCTGCTTGAATCCGGCCAGAATAATTTCCGCGAGCGCATCGTAGTTTCCGTCAAAATGATGGCCGCCGTTGCGGCGAAAGGTTTCCACGCCGCGCTGCGCCAGGGTCGGGCAGGCGGTATCGCTTTCGCTTTGCCCGTAAAAACATTGGATCAAATGGGGCGAGATCTTGTCCGCTTCCGGCAGAACGGCAAGCGCATGTTCTCCCGGTGGCCCGCCCAGCCATCCGCGAACCGAAATTTCGAAATCCGCGGATTTCGACAGTCCCAGCAACGCGATGAGCACCACGTGCGCGCGTAGGTCCTGCGGCAATCGGTTATACGCGAATGGCATCACGTCGGCGCCGAAGGAATATCCGATCAGCGCAACCTTGTCGGCGTGCCATTTGGCCATGAAGGTCTCGATCAACGCGGCGACCATGCTCGCGGTCTGGCCGGGCGTCTTGCCGCTCCAGAAATATCTCAGGCTGTCCAAACCAACGACGGGCACGCCTTGACGCTGAAAGTCTTCCGCGATGGTCTTGTCGAGATCGCGCCATCCGCCGTCGCCCGACAACACGATCGCCATCAGCTTCGACGGATGAGCCGCCGGCATCACCGCGATCGGCAACCCGGAAATATCGGGCGCCGCTGAACTGCTCTTTGCCAATGGCGGAGGTTTGGCAAGATGCGGCTCGATCATCGACCGCAGCGCATCACCGGATGACATGCCAGCCGCAATCTGCCGCAACTCGAACGGCGCGCCCGCGCGACGCAATCTCAAGATATACTCGCGGTCGGACCGCCGAGCTTTGCGGGTGAGGCCGACGGTCCAGAAGCCGGGCAATTTCTTTGGAGCGCCGTAGCGAAATCCGTGATGGCGGGAGGTGGTCGATAGATCGGAGCACAATGGCTTTCGGCTCGCTACGGTCTCCGAGGGATCCAGCGCCACCGCGCCGGCGATCGTGACCGCAGGAGCTTCCGCCAGAACCATCTCGGCAACGGTTCCACCTTCCCCCGCTCCGGCGACAATCGGCGTCAGATAATTGGGAAACTTGTAGTCGCGCTGAATCTGGCGGCTTAGTCCCTCGGCGTCGGCGACCAGGGAGTGGCACTTCTCGTTGAGCTTGTCGAGCTGCTCCAGATACTTTGGGGTATCAACCACCGCTACGAAAGCTCCCGCCTTCGCGATCGCCGAAGCGGCAGCCTCATCCTCCGCGGAGACTCCCTTTCGGCTCGAAAAGAGAATCACTACACCTCGCGCCGAACCTGCGGGCTCAACCGTTTTGATACTGCCGTAGCGGCCGGTATCCAGCGCGTGAGCCGGCGACGCGATCAGGCAACAGAGAAAGGTCAGCAGAGCCAGCGCGCGGCCGAGCCTGGTCATGTGGGGGAAGGTCCCCGATAGCCGCTGGCGAGTGCCGCGACGTCGGCAAGGGTGATGAACGGACCGGCGGCGCCAGATACCGCAAGGTAGCGCGGCTCCCAGACCGGATGGAACTTATTCTTGAAGCGCCGCAGTCCCTGAAAATTGTAGATCGGTCTTCCATGTTCCCATACCAGGCCGGCGACCCGATGCCACTTTGACGACAGCGGCGTGCGCGCCATCCCGGCCAGCGGCGCCATCCCCAGGCTGAGCACTTTGAAGGCCCGGGCTTTCAGCTCCAGCGCCAACTGCGTGAAGATCAGGTCCATCGTATAAGGTGGCGCTCCCGGCACCTGGCGCATGAGTCCAACCGTAGCCTCGGTCTGGTAACTGGTGGTCATGAAGGTAACGAACGCGAGCGGCTCTCCATTCTGGCATAGCAGCGCGGCTGATTGGGCGGAGATAAATCGCGGCTCATAGGCCGCCACCGAAAAACCCCGCTCGGCCGCGCGATGATTGGAGAGCCACCGGTCCGAAATCTGGCAAATAACATCCTGATCCGGTCCTGAACGTTTCGGCGGCAAAATCTGGAATCTCAGTCCGTCTCGTTCGCCGCGCTTGAGCGCCTGACGCAGGCCGTAGCGCTCAGAACCCTCGAGGCTGAATTGGCTGAGATCGATGCATGCCTCTTCCCCGACTTTCACGACCCGAAGACCGGCATCGAGATAGAGCGGCAGGCTGTCGGGCCGAACCTGGTAGAACGCCGCGCGTCCACCATGCCGGTCCGCCAGCTCGACGAAGCGCCAGACCAGCTCCGGCCATTCCGCGTGCGGACCCACCGGATCGAATAGCGCAACCCAGCTCCGGCCGCGCTTGGCATACATCAGGAAGGAGTTTCCCGAGATCGAGAAGAGGAAACTCTTGTCGCCCATCAGCGCCAGCGTTGGGGCGCTGCGCTCCTGGCCGCAAATGATTGCGGCGGCGCGCGCCAGGTCCTCCTCCGAAGGAGGATCGACGCGGCCCGGCGATGCGCGCAATAGCTGCCAGAGCGAAATGCCGAGCGCAAAGATCGACGCGGCGAGAATCGCCCGCAACGATCGCGACGCTTTCGCGTCGAACTCGAACTGCCACCAGATTTCACGCCGGTATGTGACGTCATGAAAGGCAAAGAACAGGATCCCGATCGCGCACGCGATGACCACCGCAATCGCGATGAACCAGCCTAATCTGAACGGCTGATGCATGAACGCTGCGGGCCGGGTGAACTCGCGCCGCGTCGCGAGCAGGAGGCACACCAGGAAAACGACTGCCGCGGTCTCCCCGAACGCGAGGCCCTTGGCCAGGCAGAACGCCACGTTGACCAAGGCGGCTATCAACGCGAGCCACCACGCGCCGTCGAGCCGGTGATACAATCCGCGCGCGACGAAGAGCAGAAAGACCCCGGCCAGGGTCGCAAGCAGATGCGAGATCTCGACCGCCCATAGCGGCAGAACTCCTTGCAGCACCGCCAGTCGCCAATCCAGCGCGGGCGTCGCGCCCGATACCACCAGCATCGCTCCCACCACAAAGGTCACGGCGCTAAGAAAGATCGGCGCGAGCAATCCCGCTCCGAGCGCGATCCGTTCGCCCGCCTTCGAGCCGAAACGGCCTGGCGCGCTCCTGAGTTCCAGTCCGGCCAGGGTCGCCGTGGCAAGCAGGAGCGGCAGCACAAAGTAAACGCCCCGATAAATCAGCAACGCGGCAGCCAGCTCGTTGGACGGCACGAACCGCCTGAGAGCCACGAAGATGATCACGTCAAAAACCCCGAGACCACCGGGAATCCTGCTGACCGCCCCCAATGCGGTTGCCGCCGAAAAGACAACCGCAAAGCTGAAGAAATCGATCTCGCCGCTGGGAAACAGAAGCCACAATGCGGCGGCGGCAGCGGCCAAATCGGCGGCGCTCGCAAGAAGCTGAAGCGACGTGATCGCGAGCGAAGGCATCCCGATCCGCAGCCTCCCGATCGTCACGGACTTGCGCCGCCATGCGCACAGCAACAGCGTTGGGAGGATCGCGAGCAGGGCAGCCGCTCCGGTGGATCGAATTACGATGCTCGAAACCGGCAGGAGATGCCCCAAGCTGCCGCCCGAGAGCGCCAGAGTCGCCGCCATAAACACCGCAAGGCCAACTCCGAACGCGACGTGGATGAAGAGCATCACGCGTGCGGTCTGTTCCGGCCTGACGCCAAGAGCGCCATAAACTCGATCGCGAACCGCATCGGTGGTCAATGTCTTGAAGCTGATCGCGTTGCCCAGCGCCGACCCGCAAAACGATGCAAGCAACACGGCCGGCGTCGAGACCTTCACGCCGACATAGCTCAACGCTGACAGCTCGCACGCGGCCAGAGCCATATAGCTGACCACGGTCAGCAGCACCGTCATCCAGATCAGCTCGCGTGGCGTCTGGCGCAGC
This sequence comes from uncultured delta proteobacterium, assembly GCA_963765675.1. Classification (GTDB taxonomy): domain Bacteria; phylum Desulfobacterota; class Binatia; order Binatales; family Binataceae; genus JBARDN01. The sequence continues at coordinate 126,382 of CAVXXK010000003.1, forward strand.
CCCAGCATCACGCTGTGGTAGTCGAGCGCGCGCGACAGGCCATGCAGAAAAACCAGCAACAGCGCGCAAGCGACGATCGCGACGGCGGGCCTGGCGAAACGGCACAGGACCTTCGCGCGGCTATTCAGCGAAGGCGCGGAATGGAGCAATCCTTCGGACATCCTGGCGATGGGTTCGTCAGCCATGCGGGGTCATTCCCCGCAGGATGGCGCAACCCCGCCTGTAGTTTGTCACTTTGGACTTCTCCCCGCCATATCAGCGGGTTGCGCAGATCGTAAGCGCGCGAAGACGGGCGCGTCCCGACGCGCCCCTACGAATTCAATCCGATTCCTCAGGGGGAGCGCTCGTTCGGCAATCAAGTCGCGACCACTGATGAATCTCAAGTGGCGCCGGCTTTGGCCGGTGCCGACCACAGGCTGAAGCCCGTGCCACCTAAGACTCAATCCTGTTCCTTAAGAGACGCGGCTCCCGAACCGCCTCTACGAGATCCTCTGCTGGATACCCTCGCCCACCGGGAGAGGGCAACGCGGCGCGGCGATTGCTTTTTTTCTGCAATCGCCGTGACGCGTGGGTGAGGGTGCTGCTCTGGTCTTTCAATCGCGCGTTGAATTTCAGTTTCTTTCTCAATCCTATGACGTGTACGACGAAGCCTTCGGTTATTTCTCCTCGGACAATAGCGCGGGCCCGCATGGCCGCCTTGATGAGCCTCTGCCCCCGATTAGACATGACGCTTCACTCCCTTTCCGTACTCCCGAACGATGCTGCTCGAAATGCCCCTCGACGCGGCTGCCGCGCGCACGTTCCTAGTCCGCCTCGAGCATTACGATTGCGGCGGCGGCCATGCCGTCGCCGCGGCCCAGCGCGCCGATTCCTTCCGGATTCGTCGCCTTGACGTTCACCCGATCGCGCTCGATCGAAATCGAATCGGCAATTCGCTGACGCATCGTGTCGAGATGCGGCCCGAGCTTGGGCGCTTGCGCAAAGATCGTCAGGTCGGCGTTGCCCATGCGCCATCCGCGCGACTTCGCGAGTGCCCAGACCTCGCCCAGGATGCGGATACTGTCGGCGCCTGCGTAGCGCGGATCGCTATCGGGAAAATGACGCCCCAGGTCGCCCTCGCCGATTGCGCCGAGGATCGCGTTGGCGAGTGCATGGACCGCAACGTCGGCGTCGGAGTGGCCGGAGAGGCCCTTGTCGTGCGCGATTTCTACCCCGCCCAGCACGAGCTTGCGGCCCGCCACGAGAGGATGAAAGTCAAAGCCCTGCCCGACTCGATAGCGCATCGCGATCACCCCACTTTGCGCAGCTTTGCGGCTGCACGAATCCGCCCTCTGGCTGCGTTGACAATGCTGACGCGGCCAAGCAAGCTTTCGCTCAGGTCACGGATCAAGGAGCCGCCGGTCATGCCCGCATTTGCGAAAAACCCGAAATTCATCATCGGCACGCTCATCGTCCTGTGGGTGATCTACGTGATCTGGGCGAATATCCAGCCGCAGCCGGTTACGATCTACTTGTTCCCACACTTTGTGAAGCTGCAGATTCAACTCTCGGCGATAATCATCGGCTCGGCGATCTTTGGCGCAATAGCGGCCATCGTCATTCATTGGTTATGGAGACGTTCTTCGAAGAATGCTTCGTCGCCGACCGTAGTCGTCAATCGCAGTACCGTCGCCTGATCGCCCTTGCGCAGAAGCGCGACGGCGGCCGGCCCGATCAACAGGCCGTCGGCACGCGACAGCGAGCTCAGAATTCCTGAACCCTGATTCCCGGTCGGCGCGGCGAGATATTCACCGTCGCGCCGCTCGAGCCTGACCCGCACGAACTCGGTCAGATTATTCGCGAGCTTGATATCGGCGGAGCATCGCGCCAAGACGCGCTCAAGCCCGACCGCGGCGTGCCCGCCCATCCGGCGCAGGGCAGGTCCAACGTAAAGATAGAAGCACACCAGCGTTGAGACCGGGTTTCCCGGCAGTCCAAAGACCGGATGGACGCCGACGAGGCCGAACTTGAGTGGACGCCCCGGCCTTTGCGCGACGCCGTGAAACAGCGTGCGCATCCCGAGGTCGTCGAGGACGCCCTTTACGAAATCGAACTGCCCGACCGAGACTCCGCCGGTCGAGAGGACCAAGTCGGACGCCAGCGCCTCTTCCAGGCGCTCGCGAACCTCGTCCTTGATGTCGCGCGCGACGCGCAGGATTACCGCCTCGCCGCCCGCCTCGCGAATCGCGCCGGACAGGGCGTAGGCGCTCGAGTTGACGACCTGGGCGCCAGTTGGATGCTCGTCGATATCGACGAGCTCGTCGCCGGTCGCGACGATCGCGACGCGCGCCCGACGGTACACACCAACCATCGAGCGGGAGAGCGACGCGAGCATTCCCAGGTCAGAGGGCGAGAGCATCTTACCGGGCGACATGACCGACTCGCCGGCGCGCAGATCTTCGCCTCGCGGGCGAACGAAAGATTTCGCCTCGGCGGGCGCGAGAATCTCGACAGTAGAACCCTCGCCTCGGGTACGCTCGACCTGAACAATCGCGTCGGCGCCGGGAGCGATCGGCGCGCCGGTCATCGTGCGCGCGCATTCGCCCGGGCCTACCTGACGCTCCGGCATCCGGCCTGCGGGCACGGTTTCGATCACCTTCAGGCGAACAGGATGCGCTTCGCTGGCGGTGGCGATATCGGCGGCGCGGACCGCGTACCCGTCCATCGCGGAGTTGTCGAATCCGGGGATATCGCGCAAGGAGCGAATATCCTCGGCGAGCACGCGGCCCAACGCGTCAAGGAGCGGCACGCGTTCGACGCCGAGCGGAGCAACCGCCTCAAGGACGATACGCAGAGCGTCGTCGGTACTAATCATCGTATCGGCAAGAATACGCGGCTTCGCACGCGATGAGAACAGAGTGGAAAAACGGTGCGGGTGGCGGCAACCAGAGGAGGCGATTTAGCCGGCAGAAGCGGCGCTGACAATCGGGACGCGGACGGTGTAGTTGCGCGCATAGGGCGGAACCCGGTCGCGCAGGATCGCCGGGTTAAGTTCCTTCAGACGGGCAACCGTCGTATGGGCCTTGTGTGCAACATTAACCAGTGTGGTTCCGCCACGAACCGAAACCTGGCTGTAGGCCGGAGGCGCATCGTAATTGACGTTGCCAATCCCATAGGCGATAGCGTTATGCGCGATAAAGGCGACCGCCATGAACCTGCCAAGGAGGCATCGCGTGTCTCGCGGCAACGAGGCCATGAAGCGGTTAAAGTTCTCGCCGCGCATGACCCAGAAGCGGTTGATCGCCAAATCACCACGGTTCCATCCGACCACCGCTACCCGCCAATCGTACCCGGCAGCGTCGTGCAGGTCGGCCAGGTACTCGGCGGCGGCTCGGGTCGAAAGGATAGGATCGCGGCGCTCGTCAACCCAATGGTTGACGTGTAGCCCGTACTTCTCGGCAGTCCCTTTGTTGAACTGCCAAGGGCCCTTGCCATGCCGGGAAAATTCGCTCTCGGCAAAGGCCAAGTAGATCATGTCGTCCGGAACGCCGTAGGAGCGCATCACTCGGGCCATCTCGGGCAAATAGGGACGGCTACGGGCGAAGCTGGCCTCGAGCGTGCCGGGCCGGCTCAGGTATTCGTTAACATATCGTTCGACGATCGAATTGAGCAGGATCGGGAAAGGCGCCACACCCTTGGGCTTGGAAGTGATGAAGGGTGATGGCGCGACATCCCACTGCGACAGCGTAGCATCTATGGGCTCATCGGCCCCGGAGGAGCCTAGGGCGGCAATCGCAGGATTTTGGGGCTCCCATCCCGGGGAGATAATGGAGGGTTCGGCGGCTACCGCGCGATATACAGGCATCCCGGTCAGAACCGGAGCCAGAAGTATCGCACACAGAGCGAGGGTTGTTCGGCTGCCTCGAGTCATCTCCCACCATGAACCTCGGCCACGGTAGCCGCTGAGGCGCGAGTGCGCAACCCGTAAACAGCCGATCTTGAATAAAATAATCTTATACTTGGAACAAAAATTGTTGATAACTTTTATAATTTGTGACGTTTGTTCCCCCGAAAACACGCGCGATTACAGCTCAATCCGCCGCCCCGCTTCGATACGCTTGCGGCATATGGTACCGTCCCCCCAAGACCGGCCCGCTCTCCTGTGGGTATCCGGAAGACCGGGCACGGCTATCCGATTGAAGCTCTGGCGCGACATTATCGACAGCCTGCCCGACGCGATTATCGTCCTGTCGTCGGCGTTCGAGCCGCTGGCGATAAACCCCGCGGCTGAGACCCTGCTGGGCACGTCTTCCGTCACACCTCCACAGCTTGCCGACCTCCTCGATCACAACCCGTGGCTGGACCGGATGGTGCGTAACTGCCTGAAAACCGGGCAGAGCGTCGGCGATCCCGATACGGTCCTCGGGATTGGCCCGCGATCGATTACCGTCCGGACCGAGGTCTCCCCACTGCTCAGCCAGGACGGCAGCACGCAGGGTGCGATTATCCTGCTTCACGACCTGGCTCATCAGAAGAGCGCTGCCCAGGTGACCGATTCGACGGAGCTAAGCCTTCGCCTATCACCCGCAGGGCTGGCCCACGAGGTAAAGAATCCGCTTACCGGCATCAAGGGAGCGGCGGAGCTGTTGGCGGCGATGTATCCATCCGAACCGCGCGTCCAGCAGTACTATGGAGTCATCCGCGACGGCGTTAACCGCATCACGGGGTTGGTCGAGCAGGTCCTTGCGGTCAGCGCGCCGCAGCGTCTGGTCAAGGAACCGGTGAACATCCATCAGGTCCTGCACGAAGCGCTCCGGATGGCCGGGCTATACCCCAAAGCGCCCGACGCGGTTCATATCGAGCAGGACTTCGACCCCAGCCTGCCCGACGTCTCGGGCGACGCTGCCGCCCTCGAACGTGCGTTCCTGAACCTGGTCAAAAACGCGCATGAGGCGATCGGCTCGAGCGGAACTATCCGGATGCATACGCGGATCGAGACCGAGTTCCGGATGACGACCGACGGGCAGCGCCTGCAGTTCCTGCGCGTCGAGATCAGCGACAACGGGGTCGGAATCGCGGAGGACGCGCTCGCGCAGCTCTTCACCCCGTTCTTCACCACCAAGCCTTCGGGAACCGGGCTCGGCCTGATGCTGAGCCAGCGCATCATCGCGCTCCATGGAGGAAGGCTATGGGCGACGCGCGGAGGAATCGGACGGACCGGCGAGGACTCCGAGCCGCCTGCAGGTATGACCTTCAAGGTGACCCTTCCCGTCGGAAGCCTCCGGGTCCACGGCAGCTCCAAACTCGGCGGCGATGACACGGCGGGGAACGATCGTTAAGCTGGTAGCCACGATGCCATCCGCCGAAGCCCAAACGCCCGACGAAACTCCCGTCGCTATCGCTTCGTCCGCCACGATCCTGATCGCGGACGACGATCCCGCGATTCGCCTGGTTCTGCGCCATCGCCTTGAAGCCGAAGGCTACTCGGTCGAGGAAGCGGCCGACAGCGCGGCGGCGCTCGAAGCGTTGCGCAGCAACCGCTTCGACGTCGCAATACTGGATATCATCATGCCGGGAGTTGGCGGGCTCGAAGTGCTCTCGGCCGCGAAGGCGCAGGACGTTCGCACGCTGATAATCGTGGTGACCGCCGCGAGCACGATGAACAACGCGGTCGAGGCGATGAAGCGCGGAGCGCACGACTACCTGACCAAGCCCTTCGCGAATCTGGACCTGGTCGCGGCGGCGGTTGCACGCGCGATCGAGGTTGCGGCGCAGGCCGCCGATCTCGATCGGCTCAAGAACGAAGTCAATCGGCAGCTCGTCGGCGGCGAGATCATCGGACGCAGCGCCGCGATGCAGAACGTTTACAAGATGGTCGGGCGCGTGGTCACCAACGACGCGACCGTACTGCTGTCGGGCGAGAGCGGGACCGGAAAAGAGCTGGTCGCGCGCGCGATCCATTTCAAATCGGCGCGGTGGCGTTCGCCATTCGTCGCGGTGAATTGCTCCGCGATTCCACAAGGACTGCTGGAGAGCGAACTATTCGGGCACGAGCGCGGCTCGTTCACGGGCGCGAATGAACGGCGTGCGGGAAAATTCGAGATGGCCGAAGGGGGCACCATTTTCCTCGACGAGATCGGCGACCTTCCCCTCGAACTGCAGCCGAAACTCCTGCGTGTCCTTCAGGAGCGCGAGTTCAACCGGGTCGGCAGCGTCGAGACGCTCAAGCTCAAGGCGCGGGTGATCGCGGCGACCAACCAGGATTTGCAGACGCTGGTCGCGGCGCGCAAATTCCGCGAGGACCTGTACTTCAGGCTCCGCGTCATTCCGATCCAGATGCCATCGCTCCGCGAACGGCGCGACGACATTCCCGAACTGACCGATTATTTCGTGAGCAAGGCGGTGCATGAGATGGGCGCGCGAGTCTCCGCGATCAGTCCCGAAGCACGCGCCAAACTCGCCGCGCACGATTGGGCCGGCAACGTCCGCGAGCTCGAGAACACGGTGATGCGCGCGGCGCTGCTCGCACCGGGCAACACGATCCGCGCCGACGATATCGAGCTCGCGCGCAGCATCGTCGCGCCTATCTCTCCGGGAACTTCGCCCGTGGGCGGAGACAGCGCGGCGCTGGCCGGAATAATCGCCGGACGAATCGGCGAATGGCTCGACGCGGCCGACGGCAGCGAGCCGCGCGACCTGTATGAAAAGCTGGTCGGCGAGATCGAAAAGCCACTCATCGAATTGGCGCTGCGCCGCACCGGCGGCAACCAGGTCAAGGCGGCGCGGATGCTCGGGCTTAACCGCAACACGCTGCGCAAGAAGATCACCGATCACAAAATCGCGCTGACCAAGTATCCGACCTGACCCGCCGTGCGCTCGACGATGCAGATGCCGTCGCATTTCTACGCGATGGTCGATCCATCGGGCGGCCATGACCCGGTGGAACTCGCGGAGTTGATGCTTGCCGCGGGTGCGAGAATTCTGCAACTGCGACTGAAGGACGCTCCCGGCCGCGAGTTTCTGCTCGTAGCGCGCGCGATTGCCCCGCGATGCCGCTTGCGCGGCGCGGTCTTTATTGTGAATGACCGCGTCGATATTGCGCGCCTCGCCGAAGCGGATGGAGTGCATCTTGGGCAGACCGATCTGCCGCTCGCGGCCGCGCGCGAAATTTTCGGCGCGAACAAGATCATCGGTATCTCGACGCACGATGTCGCGATGGCGCGCGAGGCGGAGGCCGGCGGCGCCGACTATATCGGCTTCGGCCCGATGTATCCGGGCGGGCTCAAGCAGACGGCGGCCGGACAGGGACTCGCCAATCTGCGCGCAGTCCGTTCGGCGGTGAGGATTCCAATCGTCGCGATCGGCGGAATCACGGAGACCTCGATGCCGGAAGTTCTCGCCGCGGGCGCCGACGCCGCCGCGATCATCACCGACGTGGTCAAAGCTCCGGATATCTCCGCGAAGGTCCGCACGCTGCTCGCGATTTCGCGGCGCGCAAACTAGGCCGCGGTCGCGGCTACCGGCGTCATCCGGGCTTGCTCGGACGCGAGCGAGCGGCATGCGAGGGTGACGATCACGCCGAGCACGCACAGCGCGGCGAAGATCTCGAAGGCGAGAACGTAGCTGCCGCTCACGTCGAAGATTCGCCCCGCCATCACCGGACCGACCGCTGCTCCGATCGTATTGAACACTCCCGCGACTCCGCCAATCGTGCCGAAGCGCTTGAGTCCCAGCGAATCCGCGGTGAGGAGCGGAATCAGCACCAGCGGCGCACCGAGCGTCAGCCCATATAAGAGCACGAACACCGGAACCATCGCGGACCTCCCGATGCTCAGCGCCAACAGCATCGCAACGCCCTGCACGATGAAATTCGCGGCCAGCGCGATTCGCGGACTGACACGATCCGACACGGTCCCCATCAAAAGCTTGCCGGCCGCGGCCAACGCCAGCGCCAGGCTCGCGATCAGGGCGCCAAACGACTCGCTGTAACCGAGCCCGAGCAGATAGCTGACCAGATGAAGTCCGGAGGCGGCGGCGACGCAGGCGTAAAGAAATTGGCCGAACGCGATCATCCAGAACGAGCGCGTGCGCATCGCCTCGCCGAGCTCGAAGCCGGGCAGCGCATCGCCCGAAGCCTGCACGCTGAGCTCGCGCGTCTCGGGCGGACGGGTGCGAATCATAATAAGGACCAGCGGGATGACGACGACGATCATCGGCGTCCCGAGCGCAAAATAGCCGGCGCGCCATCCGCCGAAATGTAAAATCGCGAGGTTCCCGACCTCGATCATCGCGGCGCCGCCGAGCGACGTGCCGGCAAAGGTCACCCCCATCGCGATCCCTCGCCGCGCACCGAACCAGTTGGCGATCACCAGCGCCGCCGGCAAGAGCGTCGCAGCGCCGATACCGAGGCCTAGCACCAGGTACGCGATCAGCATCGGAGCGAACGAGTGCGATTGGCTGGCCACAAGGAATGCGATGCCCGAAAGGCCGGCTCCCACCGCCATCACGATCCGCGCCTCGACTCGATCGAGCAGCCATCCGACGAGAGGAGCGCTGAACCCGGCCGAGAGCGCCAACGCACTGGTCAGCCACGCGGTGCGCGCGTGAGTCCATCCGAAGTGTTTGACCAGTTGCGGGAAGAACAAGGTGCCGGTGTTGTAGCCGGAGCCGAAGACGAGAAAGAGCGTGACGAACATGCTCGCCACGATCGTCCATCCCTGTCGTTCCCGTGTGGTCATCAGGTTCTCCGCTTCCTGCGCACCGGCAGCATCGCGCGCAGAGACTTATAGCTCGCGCGCCGCGCGAGCGTCGAGCCGGAGCATCCGCGAGCTTGCGGAAATGCGAATGGAAACGATGTCTCAACGGTGGGTTCCTTTGGGCGATTTCGATCCACGTCTCGAAAAATATTCCCTGAGGATATTAACGAATTTAGATTTCATCATCACTTCGTTTCAGCCTTTTGTATTCTGCGAATTCGATGTGACGAACGGTCGATGCGAGCATCGTCGCGCAGCATCGCCTCGCGAGATGACGGCGATAAATTGCGCGGAAATATTTTGACCGCGGCTTCATGAGCTTGATTCTACACGAGGAGGCGAAGCGCGTAAGGCTGAACAGTTCAGCCATGAACAAATCTGGCAAAGAACCTAACGAGCGTTAGGGGAGCCGCCAGAGGCTCGCGAGGTGCCGCGCAGACAGGGGACGCTTCGCGTGGGCCGACGAGCCGTCGGCCACCACCGGCGGAAAAGCGCAATTGAGCACGACCGCAATTACCCGCGCGTCACGGCGAGTTCTCGATTCCTCGTCGGCCATCCTTCGCGTACGGCTGACGAAATAGTGGCGCGGGCGGCTCGCCCGTAGGAGATGGATGCGCGGCAGGCGCGCCCGACCAATGAATTGTTGCGATCGGCGCCGGAGCCGCTCTGGGAATCCAAGCCGCGCGATTCTTGTCTGCAAGTGGCCGCCGACGGCTCGTCGGCCCAGACCTGACTCGAAATAACAGCGCACAGAGAGGGCTCACGACGCTCTTGCATCGGAGTATATTTCGGTGTTACTAGAAATATCGTAGCATATGAAAAGCTTCATCTCTCAGTTCAATGCTCTCGGACAGGAGGGCCGGCTCGAAATCTTCCGGCTGCTGGTGCGCGCGGGGCCGCAGGGATTGTGTGTCGACGAAATCAAGCGGCGCGTGCCAATGCCAGGCTCGACGCTCTCTCATCACCTGGACACCCTCGCGCGCTCCGGATTGCTTTCGGCCCGGCGGTCGGGGCGCTTCATCTATCATGCGGTTGACTGGAATAAAACCGCCAGGCTGATCCGGTTTCTGACCGAGGACTGCTGCGCGGATTTGCACTGCCGGCTCGCGGAGCCGGTTGGGGCGCGCCGCAGGCACGCGGACGCGCGAAGGCGAAAAGACGATCGCGGGAAAAACGAAAAATAAGGAGACGCTGCGCCATGGATGAGAATTCGATAAAGCAGGAAGTGCGGGACTATTACGCGCGCGAGGCGCGCAAGGTGACCGGGGCAAAGCCGGGCTGCTGCGGGCCGTCTGAGAGCTCGGGGGCCTGCGCCGCGGGCAATCCGATAACCTCCGATCTCTACGAGCGCAGCGAGACGGCGCAGCTTCCGGCCGACGCGATCGCCGCGTCGCTCGGATGCGGCAATCCCACGGCGCTGGCCGAGCTGATGCCGGGCGAAATCGTGCTGGATCTCGGTTCGGGCGGCGGAATCGACGTGCTGCTGTCCGCGCGCCGGGTCGCGCCGGGCGGCAAGGCTTACGGGCTGGATATGACGGACGAGATGCTGGCGCTCGCGCGCGAGAATCAGCGCACAGCGGGCGTGACCAACGCCGAATTTCTGAAAGGTGAGATAGAGAGCATTCCGCTGCCGGATAACTCGGTTGATGTGATCATTTCCAATTGCGTGATCAATCTTTCCGCAGACAAGGATCGCGTTTTGGCCGAAGCATTGCGCGTGCTGAAACCCGGCGGACGTTTCGCGGTGTCGGATATCGTGGTGCGCGGCGCGATGCCTCCAGAGATCAGACGCAAAGTGGAATTGTGGGCCGGATGTATCGCGGGAGCGCTCGAAGAGCCTGAATACGCGGCGAAACTCGCGCGCGCGGGATTCACGAGCGTGGAGATCGAGCCAACGCGGATTTACACGGCCGCGAATGCCGGCGGGCTGCTTGCGTCACTCGGCCCTGATGCCCGGAATATCGCCGCGCAAATCGACGGCAAGTTCGCAAGCGCCTTTATCCGCGCCCGCAAACCGATCACGGTCTCAAGATAGCCGGTGGGCGTCGGCGGTGAATTACGCAACGCTCGCGCCGTCCGCGGCTACTGCATTGCGGAGGTTGGGATGAAGCCTTCGAGGCCGCTTCGCATGCGGATTTGGACGTAGCTTAGCGCGATTCCTACTACGTGCACGTCGTGGCCGGCGTGGACTTCGGACAGCTTCTTGCCCCAGCGGTTGGGCTTGTCGAGGACCGCGGCGTTGGCTGTCAGCTTGAAAATCTTATCGGTCGGCTTGACCAGATCGACCGCCGACTGTTCGACGTATGCGGTCTTTCCAGACTTGAGCTTTACCTGCAGAAAGTAATGCGTCGATCCGGTCACGACTACGTACTTGCCCTGCTCGACAGGTTCGACATGCGCGCTGGATTTCGCCGGCTCGCTGTACGCCCAGGTATTTTCGAGCAGCTTTGCGCGCGCGTTGCCCGGCTCGACGTCGCCCGGATTGAACTTGAAATGCGACGCCGCGGCTTTCTTGTGCGCGGGGGCGGTGGGCGGCGCCTCGGCCGGAGAGGCTGCGGACTCCCCCGCTGGCTCGGAGATCGAAGGAGCGGCGCTTGGCCCGGTGTTGGGCCCCGCGGGCACCACCGAAGTCTCAGGTTCACCGGAATCCGGCGGCGCGGCGACGGCCGTAGCCGCGAATTGGGCGGCGATTACGGCGGCAGCAACAATCGCGATCGCAATGGCAGGTATTCGAGCGATTCCGGTTTTCGTGTTCATCTGTCTCGTCCTCCACCCATCCTCTTCCACACTGCAGATAGTTTGTTCCGAGTCTCAGCAGGCGCCGCAGACGTCGCAGCGGGTGACGTCGCACGGCGGAGTCTGATGCTCGAAGTGCGCCTTCTTGCGCTCGGAGAGCAGGAACCACTTGTGAATGTGATGGTCGATAAAATCCCACGGCAGGATTTCGTCGTGGGTGAAATGGCGAGTCACATAGAAATCGGGATTGGGGCTCTTGGTCCATTCGCCGTCGTCGGCCTCGCGGCGAATTTCCGCGAGCTCGCGCCAGATCGGTCCGGGCGCGTCGCATCCCGCCGCGTCGAGGCGTTCGAGGATCGCGCCAACACGGCGGTCGCCGCGCGAGACGAGAGTCTGGAAGTACGCTTCGCGCGGGGATTCGGAGTCGAGCTCGATCGTACCGAACTTTTCCGCACCGAGCTTTCCGAGCGCGCTTCGCAACAGCGCGATCTTGCGCTTGGTCGCGCGCGGATCCTCCATCGGATCCCACTGAAACGGCGTCCATGGCTTGGGGACGAAGGGATTGAGCGAGACCGTCACGCGGCCGACATGCTGGCGGCGCGCGCGCGCCTGCTCGAGGATTTTTCCGGTCAGATGCGCGATTCCCAGGACGTCATGATCCTGCTCCTCGGGCAGGCCGAGCATGAAATAGAGCTTCAGGTTCTCGACCCCCTCGCCCATCATCATCGCGGCGGCCTCGAGAATTTCCTTTTCGCTGAGATTCTTGTTGATCACTTTGCGCATCCGCTCGCTGCCGGCCTCGGGCGCGATCGTGACGCTGCGATTTCCGGCCTGCGAGAGCGCCGAGGCGAGTTTCGGCGAGATACAATCGGCCTTGAGCGAGGACGGCGATAGCCGCCCGCCCGCGTCGGCGACAGTCTGCGCGATTTCGGCGACGCCCGGCACCGACGCCATCTCGGCTCCGACCAGCCCGATCACCCGGCGCTCGGTGAGTCCGCGCTTTGCCTCCGTGATGAGATTATCCGGCGACCTATAGCGGATTGGCCGGTACATGAAACCCGCGGCGCAGAAGCGGCATCCCCATTGGCATCCGCGGCTCGCCTCGACCAGATACATGTCGCCGAACACGGACTCTTCGGTGAGAATCAGAGACGCGGTGGTGAACTGATTGAGGTTATTTACGAGCCTGCGCTGGACCGCGGGCTTGCCTGGTCCGGTGTAGTTAACCGCCGAAAGGCATCCGCGTTCGTCGTAAACCGGACGATAGTAATCAGGGCGGTACGCGCCCTCGACTTGTGCGAGATCGTCGAGGCGCGCGGGGTTTTCACGCGAGGCGAGGAAGCACTGGATAAACTCGGGCACCATCTGCTCGCCCTCGCCGATCAGAAACAGATCGACGAAATCGGCGATCGGCTCGGGATTAAGAAAGATCGCGGAGCCGCCGGCGATCACGAGGGGAAAGTTGCGGCCCGCACGATCGGCGCGGCGTGTCGGAATGCCCGCCGAGCGCAAAATCGCGAGCAGGTTCAGATAATCGGTTTCAAACGGGATCGAAAACGCCAGGATATCAAAATCAGACAGCGGACGGCCGCGCTCGAACGAGAGAATTCGCGCGGCGCCCGACGCGATCGCGGGACGCTCGTCGGGGTCGGGCAGGAAGCCGCGCTCGGCGTCGACGGAAGGATTCGAATCGAAGATATGAAAGACGGCCTGGAAGCCGAGATTAGCCATCGCGACCGGATAGACGTTCGGGTAAACCACGCACACCGAAACCTCTCCGCCCGGATGGCGCTGGTAGAGCGTCTTTTCCCGGGCGAGGCGATCGAGCGCGCGCTTACGCGCAAACATCGGGCGGCACCTGCATGACCAATCAGCTTAAGCACCGGCACGAGCGCCGCTCAAGGGGCGGACTCTGCGGATTATTTAGAGGTTACGGAACGATATCGAAGCGGCCGAGGCGGTAGGGGCGATAGATCTCGAAATCGCGGCGATCGACGGTGAAGATGCGCCGGATACGCTCGCGCTCGGCGACGCGGACGAGCGCGGCGTCGGCGAGGTCCATCGGGAGGTCGCGATACTTGCGCATAAGCTCGCGTATTCGAGGTACGTCATCGGCGGTCAGTGGTGACATACCGACGCGGTCACTTTCGAGCCAGCCCAATAGTGTTTCGCAAGCGGTAATCGACTTCCTCAGCAAGTACATGGCTTCGGTAATCACCGGCCATACGGTTATGAGGCGGTCGTTGATGAGCACGGCCGCGTCGCGGCATTTGCTATGCCATGGATCACTTCGGTCGACTAGTGCGACGAGCGGTCCGGTGTCGACGAGAATCACGGCGTTTTCGATCCTCCACCAGCATCTTGTAGAAGGTGTCGCCGGTTCGCTCGGAGAGATTCATTCCGCCGCTGTCCCAGCATCCGATTCCGTCTTTGAGCAGATCGTAGGCGCTGAGTTTAGATTTTCCGCCGGCACGAGCATGCGCGCCGCGCACCAGCTCTCGAACTGTCTCGGACTTGCTCGAGCCGTTCTGGCGCGCGAGACGCGCGACGAGCGCGTCGTCTTCCGCGCTCAGCCTGACAGTTAAGGTACCCACTGCGATATCTCCTGTAATACGCAGTGTAATACAAAACCGAAGCAGAAGCCAGCCATTCAGGCGACAATCCGCTCGGGATGGGTGTAGATGTTGAAGCTGCCGTCGCGGAGGAAGCCGATTACGGTGGTGCCGGCTTCTTGCGCGAGCTCGACCGCCAGCGACGACGGCGCGGAGACCGCGGCGAGAATCGGGACGCCGGCGGCGGCGGCCTTCTGCACCAGCTCGAATGAGAGCCGCCCGCTCACCATCAGTATATTGCCGCTCAGCGGGACCATTCCGGACGCGAGCGCCCATCCGACGATCTTGTCCACCGCATTGTGGCGGCCCACGTCTTCCCGCAGCGCCGCGATCTTTCCCGAGAGATCGAATAGCGCGGCGGCGTGGAGGCCGCCGGTGGCGGCGAAGATTTTCTGCTCGGAGCGCATCGCGGCCGCGAGGCTCAAGATCGTCTCAGGATTCACTCGGACCTCGCCTTCGGGAGGGGTGATTCGGCGTGTTATCGACTCGATACTGGTCTTGCCGCAGATTCCGCAACTCGAGCTGATCGCGAAGTTGCGTTTCAGACGATCGCGCAGCGCCACGGCAGGAACCTCGAGCACCACGTCTAATATGTTGGGTTCGGGTTTGCCGTCAGGTCCGCGGACGCGGCGAATCTCGCCGAGCTCGTGCGCGCAGGCGACGAAGCCTTCGGCGAAAAGAAATCCTGCGACCAGCTCGTCGTCATTGCCGGGCGTGCGCATCGTGAGCGTGAAGCGGCGGCCCGCCAAACGAATTTCGAGCGGCTCTTCCGCGGCCAGGCATTCCTCGCTCTGGGCCGCGCGTCCGCCGGACCACTTGAGCGCATGCACGCGCGCGGTGCGGCTGTCATCGATGTGGTTTTTCACCACCGGTATCCGCCGCACCATGCGAAGGCTCTTGGCGCGCGAGCGCCGTAATGGCATCACGCGCGATGTCACTTAACCCGGTTCCATCTGCCGCCAGGTACTCGATAATCTGCCGGCGCATCACCGGCGCCCAGCGGGTGCGCAGATGGTGAGCGACGTCCGCGACCGCTCGCGCGCGATCGGGGTACGCCTCGAAGAATGCCCCGATGTCGTTCGCCATTCTGACCAGACGCCGGATGTCCACGATTCCTACTCGGCGGCGTTCGACGGATTTGGTTCGCGCTCGTAGTCCTCGAGCCGGGCTACGGGCAGAACTTCAACCGCGGTTACCTTGTACTCCGGGCAACCTGTGGCCCAATCCTGGAGTTCGGTGGTGAGCAGATTCGTCTGGGACTCCGGATGATGAAACGTCGTGTATACAACTCCGGGCTGCATTCGCTCGGACAATTGCGCGCGAAGCCGGGTCACCCCCTTGCGCGAGCGCACGTTGACCCACGCGCCCTCGCGGATTCCGCGCTGCGCGGCGTCATGCGGATGAATTTCGAGCAGGTCCTCGGCGTGGAGAGAAGCGTTCTCGGTGCGGCGGGTCTGAGAGCCGACGTTGTATTGGGTGAGGATGCGGCCGGTCGTCAGGATCAGCGGAAAGCGCGCCGAGGTGCGCTCTTGGGTGGGGATGTACGCTGTCACGGTGAACTTGCCGAGACCGCGCACGAAGCGGCCGACGTGCATGGTCGGAGTGCCTTCGGGCGCGGCGTCGTTGCACGGCCATTGCACGCCGCCCAGGCGTTCGAGCTTCTCGTAGCTGACGCCGGAAAAAGTCGGAGTAAGCCGCGCGATCTCGTCCATGATTTCCGACGGATGCGAATACTCCATCGGATAGCCGAGCGCGGCCGAGAGCAGGCAGGTGACCTGCCAGTCCTGGTAGCCGGCCAGCGGCTCCATCACCTTGCGCACGCGCGAGACTCGGCGCTCGCTGTTGGTGAAGGTGCCGTCCTTTTCGAGGAATGACGATCCGGGCAGGATCACGTGCGCGTACTTCGAAGTCTCGTTCAGGAAGATGTCTTGCAGTACCACGCACTCCATCTCTTTGAGCGCTTTGATCACATGCGCCGAGTCGGGCTCGGATTGGACCGGATCCTCGCCCTGGACATAGAGGCCCTTAAAACTGCCGTCGAGCGCGGCGTCCATCATGTTTGGAATTCTGAACCCGGGTTCGGAGTCGATGGTCACTCCCCAATCGCGCTCGAACATTCCGCGTACAACATCGTCGTCGATATCGCGATAACCCGGCAGCTCGCGCGGAAACGATCCCATATCGCACGAGCCCTGCACGTTGTTCTGGCCGCGAAGCGGATTGACGCCGACGCCGGGCCGCCCGATATTTCCGGTGGCCATCGCAAGGTTGGCCAATCCCAGCACCATCGTGGTTCCCTGGCTGTGCTCGGTCACGCCGAGACCGTAATAGATCGCGGCATTCGGGACCGACGCATACAGGCGCGCCGCGGCGCGCAACTCGGCGGCGGGGACGCCGGTTATCGGCTCGACCGCCTCGGGCGAGTTGCGCGGCTCGAGGATAAACTTGCGCCAGATTTCGAATTCCTTCTGATCGCATCGCTTCGCGACGAAATCCAAATCGGCCAGGCCTTCGGCCATCACGGTCTGCGCCATCGCATTGATCAGCGCGACGTTGGCGCCGGGCCTGATCTTCAGATGATACGACGCGGCGACGTGCGGAAGTTTGACGATCTCGGTCTGGCGCGGATCGATCACGATCAGCTTGGCGCCCTCGCGAATCCGCCGTTTGAGCGCGGAGCCGAAGACCGGGTGGCCCTCGGTGGGATTGGCGCCGATAATCATGATCACGTCGGCTTTGCGGACCGAATCGAAATCCTGGGTGGTGGCGCTCGTGCCGAATGCGGTCTTGAGGCCGTAGCCGGTCGGCGAGTGGCAGACGCGCGCGCAGGTATCGACGTTGTTGTTGCCGAAGGCGGCGCGCACCATCTTCTGCACCAGGTAGGTTTCTTCGTTGGTGCATCGCGAGGACGTGATCCCGCCGATAGATTCCCGTCCGTAGCGGCTCTGGATTCGCCGCAGCTCGCGGGCCGCATACGCGATCGCTTCGTCCCATGAGACCTCACGCCACGGGTCTTCGATTCGCGCGCGAATCATCGGGCGCTTGACGCGATCCGGATGGGTCGCGTAGCCCCACGCGAAGCGCCCCTTGACGCAGGCGTGGCCGTGATTGGAAGCGCCGTTTAGATTCGGCACCATCCGCACGACCGACTCGCCCTTCATCTCCGCCTTGAAGGAGCATCCGACGCCGCAGTATCCGCAGGTGGTGACGACGCTGCGCTCGGCCTGGCCCATCGCGATAACCGAGTTCTCGGTCAGTGCCGCGGTCGGACATGACTGCACGCACGCGCCGCACGACACGCATTCTGACGCGCCGAACGGCTCGTTTTCGCTGGCCACGACGACGGACCCGAAACCGCGGCCGTCGATCGTCAGCGCAAAGGTGCCCTGCACTTCCTCGCACGCGCGAACGCATCGCGAGCACACGATGCATCGCGAGGGATCAAACGTGAAGAACGCGTCTGACTGATCCTTCGGAGCGTCCAGATGATTTTCGCCCTGGTAGCCGTAGCGGACTTCGCGCAATCCGACGACGCCCGCCATCTCCTGCAACTCGCAGTTGCCGTTGGCCGGACAGGTCAGGCAATCGAGCGGATGGTCGGAGATGTACAGCTCCATCACGCCGCGCCTAAGCTTGGCGAGCGCTTCGGTTTCGGTCCGAATCGACATCGCCTCGCGCACCGGCGTCGTGCACGAGGCAGGGTAGCCGCGCATCCCGTCAATCTCGACCAGGCACAACCGACACGAGCCGAAAGCCTCGAGCGAATCGGTCGCGCAGAGCTTGGGAATCTTCTGGCCCGCGAGCGCGGCCGCGCGCATCACGCTGGTGCCGGCGGGAACAGTGATCGGCATGCCGTCGATCGTCACCGTCACAGCAGGCGATCCCGCGCGGGGAGGCGTTCCGAGATCAGTGTCGCTGCGCGATCGCATCGCGTTTCAACCTTCTTGTGATCCTGCGATCTTCATTTTAAGTCCGCGACCTCATCCGGGCTGAAACCAAAGTCTCCCGGGAAGTGGCGCACGGCGCTGAGCACCGGCAGCGGCGCGAGGCCTCCGAGCGCGCACAACGACCCGTTAGTCATCGTATCGCAAAGATCGCGCAGCAGCATCAGGTTCGCGCGCGCGTCGCGGCGGGCGATAATCTTATCGATCACCTCGACCCCGCGGACCGATCCGATCCGGCAGGGAGTGCATTTGCCGCAGGATTCGAGCGCACAGAACTCCATCGCGAACCGCGCCATCCGGGCCATATCGACGGTGTCGTCAAAAACCACGATACCGCCGTGCCCGAGAATTCCACCCGCGCGCTGCATCGTCTCGTAATCGAGCGGCATGTCGAGCGCGGAAGCAGAAAGATAAGCGCCGAGCGGTCCGCCAATCTGGATCGCGCGAATCGGCCTGCCGCTGGCTGTTCCCTCGCCTATCCCGACGACGAGCTCGCGCAGCGTCGCGCCAAGCGGCAACTCGACCAGACCCGGACGCTTCACATTACCCGCGAGTTGGAACGGCAACGTGCCTGGCGACGACGCGGTTCCGAGCGCGCGATAAAAATCCGCGCCGCGTTCGATAATCGCCGGCACGCTCGCGAGCGTCACGACGTTATGCACTAGCGTGGGCTTGCCGAAGAGTCCGCTGATCGCGGGGACGGGAGGCTTTTGCCGCACCATTCCGCGCCGCCCTTCGATACTTTCGAGCATCGCGGTCTCCTCGCCACAGACGTAAGAGCCCGCACCGACGCGAACTTCGAGATCGAAATCATGGCCGCGCACCCAAAGCGCCGCGACCCAGGAATCCGCGCGCACGCGCCGCCGCGATCGCGGCGTTCACGGTACGGCAGGCGTCAGGATATTCAGAGCGGATGTAGATATAGCCATACGAGGCGCCGGTCGCCGCCGCGGAAATCGCCATCGCCTCGATAAGCGCGAACGGGTCTCCTTCGAGGATCATGCGATCGGCGAAGGTTCCGGAGTCGCCTTCGTCGGCGTTGCAGACGATATATTTGCGATCCGCCGTCGCGCCTCGCGCAGTCTCCCACTTGATCCCGGCGGGAAAACCGGCGCCGCCACGGCCGCGCAATCCGGAGGCTTTGATCGCTTCGACGATCCGCGCGGGACCCATCTCGAGCGCGTGAGCAAGCGCGCGGAAGCCGCCGTGAGCGAGGTAATCGTCGATTGAGGACGGATCGATAATCCCGGCGCGCGCAAAGGTGAGCCGGTTCTGCCCCGCGAGAAATGGGATCTGATCCGCGAGTCCAAGGCGCAGGCGATGCGCTCCGCCTTCGAGGATTCCTGCGTCGAACAGCTCGGGTACGTCGGCGGCGGTGACTGGGCCATACGCGATTCGCCCGGCGGGAGTTGCCGCTTCGACCATCGGCTCGAACGCGTACGCGCCGCGCGACCCGTTGCGGACGATCGTAATCGCCAGAGCGCGGCGCTCGGCTTCTTGCGCGATTGCGCGCGCGACCGCCTCCGCGCCAACGGAAATCGCGCCGGAATCGCACGGGACAAAAATCTTTACGCTCACGTTTCTTTCCTGAGCCGCGCCATCGCTGCGTCGAACTTAAGCGGCGTCGCGCGGCCCTGCAGCTCTCCGTCAATCGCGAGCGCCGGAGAGCAGGCGCAGTTGCCGAAGCAATAGACCGCCTCGAAGGTGAACTCGCCGCTGTCGCTGGTCTGGCCGACTCTGGCGCCGATTGCGCGCGAAATATGATCCTCGAGCGCCGCGGAGCCCATCGCCTGGCATGATTCCGCGCGGCAGATGCGAATCACATGACGGCCCGGCGGCGCGGTGCGGAAGTCATGGTAGAAGCTCACCACGCCATGAACTTCGGCGCGGGACAGATTCAGACCCGCCGCGATCAATGCTACCGCCTGACGCGGAATATAGCCGAAGCGGTGATTCACCTCGTGCAGAATCGGGAGCAGCGCTCCGGGCAAGTCGCGGCGCGCCGCGATGATCTCGTCAACGACGGCGGGATCGAAATCGGCCGGTGAAGATGAAAGCTTCTGCATGGCACGCGGGCGGCGCGGAGCACCCGAAATCCAATTAACACGCCGGCGCGATAATTTGTACCGGCTTACCGCCGCGCAAAGTGATCCAGAAGCGCACGGCCCGCGCCCAGCCGAAATCGGCCCTTGAGCGCCGCGGTCACGTAGCGTTTGGCCGCGCGGACCGCCGCCTCGAGGTTCGTCCCGCGCGCCAGAGAGGCCGCGATCGCCGCCGAGAAAGCGCATCCCGTGCCGTGCGCTCCGCCGCCAGCAACACGCGCGGCACGCAGCTCGACGTAGCGATGGCCGTCGTACAGCAGATCGACGGACTCATCGCGCTGCGGCCGATGACCTCCCTTGATTACGACCGCCCGCGCGCCCATCGCGACGATCTCCCGCGCGGCAGCGCGGACTGCCGCCGCGCTGTCGATCGTCAAACCGGTCAGCGCCTCGGCTTCGGCGATATTTGGAGTGATCACGCGGGCTAGCGGGACCAGATAACGACGCAGCGCGCGCTCGCCTGCGCGATCGAGCAGTCGCGCTCCGGCGCTCGAGACCATCACCGGATCGACCACAGGAGCGGGCAGCCGTAGCTCGCCGATCGCGCGCGCGACGGCGCGGACAATCGCCGCGTTTGCGAGCGCGCCGGTCTTGAGCGCGTCGGGCATTTTTTCCGCCGCGACGGCTTGGATCTGCGCGGCAACTATCGCGGGAGTAACAGACTGGATTCGCCCGACCGTCGAGCTGTTCTGCGCGATCACGGCGGTGACCGCGGAGTATCCGTAAACTCCTAACGCCGCGAAAACTTTCAGGTCGGCCTGGATTCCGGCGCCGCCGCCCGGATCGCTGCCCGCGATCGTCAGCGCGATTTGTCGTCCTGGTCGAGAAGGCATCGGCGATGAATGACTTTAAGTTTTTCGAGCGGCTCGGCGGCGTCTGGAGGCGACTTACAAACGATCACACTATAGCAGATTCGCAAACCGCGCGCGCCGGGTGGGGTGGATTGCTTGACGATCGAACCCAAGGGTATTTTGCCGGTCAGATCGTTATCGTGCGCGACCGCTATGTCGCCAGACCGGCGATCGCTATGGAAAATAAGTCACAAGCGGATTTTCTGCATCTGCCGTTCCAGGAGAAGCTCGAGTTCCTGTACGGATTGCCCGCGCGCACCAAGCGCGACCTGATACTCTCGGCGCCCGAGGCCGAGCGCCTGGTGCAATCGTTCTCGCCCGAAACGCTCTACTACACGCTCAAGGAGATCGGCTCCGCCGACGCGGGCGATCTGCTGAGCCTCGCGCTGCCCGAGCAGGTGCAATCGCTCTTCGACCTGGATTGCTGGAACAAGGATCGGCCAAACTTCGCGCGGATGCGCGAATGGATCGAAGCGCTGTCGGAAGCCGGACGCCGTCGCCTGGCCGACGGCTTGATGCAGCTCGACATGGAGATGGTGGCGCTGCTGCTGCGCGGCTATGTGAAGGTGCATCGCCTCGACGATCCCAACGCCGCCGAAGATCCTCCCTTCAACCGCTACGTCCAGTTCGACGAGCACTACCTGATCGAGTTCATCCGCAACGACGCGATCACGCAGCACATCTCCGATTTTATCGAAGAGGCGTTCGAGCGCGACTACAACTATTTCGCCGGCGTGATGGAGGAGATCTACTGGGGCGTTCAGGCCGAGCTCGAGGAAGAGGCCTATTCGTTCCGCAGCGCGCGCCTGGCCGACCGCGGATTTCCCGATTACTTCGAGGCGCAGGACGTTTTCGCGTATATCAATCCGCGCGAGTTCCTGAAAATTCGTGAACAGTATGACAAGCCGACCCGCGCCGATTTGCTCGACGAGCGCGACATGCTGCCGCCGGAGATGGCGCCCGCGATCGCGGGATCCGACGGCTCGCTCTTCAACACCGCGCTGACCGCGGGATTCGCGGCGCACAGCAAGCGGCAGGTGCGCGCGGAGATGGCGATGGTCTCGAACCAGGTGCTGATGGCGCGTGCGGTCGATTTCGGCGATCTGGACGCGGTCCGCGTCGCGGTCGAGATGACGCATAACTATCTGAATCTCGGGCTCGAGAATCTGGCGGGCGGCGACCTGGACACCGCGATCGAGCATCTGCGCGATACGCATCTGAAGCTTCTGTTCCGCCTCGGTGTCAGCCTGACGATCGATTTGCGCAAGCGCGCCGAGGAATCGCTCGCGCGCCTCGGCTTCGCTGGCGGCAGGACGGTCGAGGTCGCGTTCCTGGATTCTCCGTATCGCGAGGCGCTGACCGGAATCGCGCAGCGCCAGCCGCGCTTTTACGCGGCGCTCGACGGCAAGGGCTCGGTCGAGATGCGCGACTTCCGGACGATGCGCGATCTGCATCTGGGCTACGCGATGCTCGATCAGATCGACGCGGCGCGGCCGCTGTTCCGCGCGCTGCTCGAAATCGATATCGGGAGTCCGGGCTTCCGCGCGTCAGTCGCGGCGCGCGAGATTCGGTTGAGCCAGATTCTGCTGACCGCGTTCGCACGCGCCGCGCTCGATGGAGCGCTCACTCCAGAGCCGATCGAGTCTTCGAGATTGACAGCGATGCGCGACGTTCTGATGACCTATCGCGGTGGAATCGGCAAGCTGAGTGAGGCGCTACACGAGTTGGTTGCGAGGGCGGTAGCAGAGCGGCTGGATGAATCCGAGCGCAACGCGGGCGCGGAGTTCCTGAACTCGTGCCTGAACGTGTTCGAAGAAGAGTTCGCCAGCCTGGGCGCCGAGCGCGAAATCGATCCGCGCTTCATCCGCAGCGTACTAATCAAACGCGGCTGAGGCGCCGCCGCAATCTTCCGGCTCGATTCCCTCTCCCGCCGTCATTTCCCGCCTGGGAACGCCAATCTCCCGATTGGCGTCTTTCCGCCCGCCAATCGGGAGATTGGCGTTCCCGGGTCAGCGTGCGATCGTGATCGTTCGTTGCGTGCCGGCGCGGTCGAGCGTGATCGCGATGGGTCCGGTGCTTTTCGCGGTATCGATATCGGCGCTGAAGTCTGACGCTTGCGTCACTGCGCGCGAATCTACCCGGGTCACGATATCGCCGCGGGTTACTCCCGCGTGCTCGGCTGCCGGCGTCGTGTCTGCCACCAGCACTCCGCTTCCGGAGGGGAGACTGAATGCGGCGGCGAGCGCGGGAGTCAGATCCTGGACGGTGATTCCGAGCGCGGTCACGACGCGCGGTCCCTGCTCTACGGGCGGCCGCTCGGCGAGACTCGCATGGGGCGCATTGACGAACAGCGGCGCGGCGACATAGATCGGCGCGCCGGTATCCATCGCGAGCGCAATCGCGTCGCTCGGGCGGCTGTCGATCGTGTACTTGCCGGCGTCCATGAAAATTTTCGCGTAGTAGATCTCGCCGCGAAGATTGGAAATCTCGACCCGGTCGATCCGATTACCGGTCTGGCTGATTACCGTGCCGAGCAGATTGTCGGTCAGCGGACGCGGCGGCTTGACCCCGCGCAGCGAGAGCAGGATCGACTGCGCTTCGACGTTGCCGATGAGGATCGGAAGCTCGCGCTGATTGCCTGAATCGACCAGGAGCACGAAGTGCGCTTGCGCTTCCTCGTCGAAGCCGACCGTCGCGACTGTGACCCGCACGGCGTCGGGGCTGCGGGTCGAAGAAGTACTTCCCGGCGCCGCCGCATGCTGCCCGCACGCACATGCCGCGAGGGTCGCGGCAACGATCAGCAGGCATAGATGACGCCCTGCGAATGCTCGCATGAGCATCAGGTTACGCGCGCGGCGCCCCGGATGCCAAGCGGCGGAAGCCTTTTGCGATTATGTACAGCTCGGAGGAGCCGGGGCGGGTCGCGGTGGTGCGGGTTACTTCGACGCGGGCGAAGTCGCGCTCGATTTCGGCGACGATATCTTTGAACTCCGAGCCCATGAAGACCTTGGCGACCATCGCGGCGCCCGGCCTCAGCACTCGCCGCGCGAAATCCCGCGCCGCGAACATCAACTCGCGCGAGGCCGCGGTATCGCGCGCCGCGATTCCTGTGAGCTTCGGCGCGAGGTCACTCGTCACCAGGTCCGCAGCGCCGCCGAGCTCTGCGATCACGCGCTCCACGATCGCAGGGTCAAGAATGTCGCCAGTGATCACGGTGACGCCGGCCGGGACGCTCGAGCATCGCGCGAGATCGACGCCGACAATCCGTCCCGACGGACCCGCGGCGCGCGCCAGGATCGCGAGCCATCCTCCGGGAGCGCATCCGAGGTCGGCGACTCGCGCGCCTCGAGCCACCAGTTTCGCGCGCGCGATCAGCTCCTCGATCTTGAACGCCGCGCGCGACGGCAGGCCGCGCTCGCGCGCCTTGCGATAGTACTTGTCGCGCGGCTCGTAGGTGGCCATCGAATTATCGCGCGAGGAAAATTCCGTCGCGCGGTTTGATCCGCGCGTCCGAGCCGGTATTCTGATGGGCTCTGCGAACTGATTGTGTCGAAGTAAGCGTGATGCCGTCCATCAATCTTGACGATCTCAATCCTGAACAACGCGCCGCGGTGGTCGCCGAGCCCGGACCGATCCTGATTCTGGCCGGCGCCGGCTCGGGCAAGACCCGCGTGCTCACTTACCGTATCGCCCACCTGATGGAGGCGCGCAAGGCCGCGCCCGAGGCGCTGCTCGCGGTCACGTTCACCAACAAGGCCGCGGCCGAGATGCGCGAGCGGGTGGCGGCTCTTATCGGCGAAGATACGCGCGCGCCGTGGGTGAGCACGTTCCATTCCGCATGCGCTCGAATCCTGCGCTATGAAGGCAGCGCACTCGGATTCGATCGCAACTTTTCAATCCTCGACGAGGGCGATTCGTCCGCCGTGATGCGCCGGGTGCTCGAGGACGCGATGCTCGCCGACTCGCCGCCGGTGGAGGTTCTGCGCGCGCGAATCGAGCAGGCCAAGAACGAGGCGATCTCGCCGGCCGCGATAGCCGAGCGCGCCGAAAGTGATCGCGACAAGCGAATCGCCGAGTTGTATGCGCTTTATCAAAAGCGGCTGCTCGCGATGAACGCGATGGATTTTTCCGATCTGCAGATGAACGTATGGACGCTGTTCGAGCAGCATCCGGAGGTCCTGGAAAAATGGCAGCGCCGCGCCGCGCATCTGCTGGTGGACGAATACCAGGACACCAATCGCGTGCAGTACCTGCTGGTGCGCGCGCTTGCGCAGCGCTCGGGGAGCTTGTGCGTCGTCGGCGACGAGGACCAGTCGATCTATCGATGGCGCGGCGCCGATATCCGCAACATCCTCGACTTCGAGCGCGATTATCCCGAGGCGCAGATCTTCAAGCTCGAGCAGAATTATCGCTCGACCAAAACGATCCTCGCGGTGGCGGCCGGCGTGATCCGCAACAACACCGAGCGCAAGGACAAAACCCTCTGGACCGAAAATGAAGCCGGCGAGCCGGTGGTCTATTTCACCGGGATGACCGAGCGCGAGGAAGGCGATTTTATCGCGCGCGAGATCGCGCGCTTGATCGCCGAGGGCGGCCTGCGCCCGATGGACTTCGTCGTCTTCTACCGCACCAACGCGCAGTCGCGCGTGATCGAAGAGGCGCTCGTGCGCCGCCGGATTCCCTACTACATCGTTGGCGGCGTGCGCTTTTACGAACAGCGCGACGTCAAGGATCTGCTCGCCTACCTGCGCGTGCTCGCGAATCCTGCGGACGCCGTGAGCCTGGAGCGGATGGTGGCGACGCCGCCGCGCGGAATCGGCGCCAAGACCGTCGAGGCGATAAACCAGATCGCCGCGCGCGAAAATATCACCGCGTTCGAAGCGCTCGGACGGCTCGAGACCGTGTCCGTCGTCGCGCTCAGAATCGCCAAATCCGCCGGCGCGCTTTATTCATGGATGCGCGATCTGGCGACGCGCGCGGGCTCGATCTCCGTGCGCGAGATCGTCGCCGAGGTCGTGCGCCACTCCGGCTTCGAGCCTTATCTCGACGGACTGGTTGACGCGGCCGCGCGCAAGCAGAATCTCGCCGAGCTGCTTACGGCGGCGGGCGCGTTCGACGCGGAGAATTCCGGCGGCGGACTCGCGGAGTTCCTCGAGCGTGTGGCGCTCGTCAACGACGCCGACCAGGTCTCCGGAGCGTCGGGCCGCGCGGCGCTGATGACGCTGCATACGTCGAAGGGTCTCGAATATCCGGTCGTGTTTATCGCCGGGATGGAAGAGGGACTGTTCCCGCACAGCCGCTCGGCCGACACTCCCGACGAAATCGAAGAAGAACGCAGGCTTTGCTACGTCGGGATGACGCGGGCGCGGCGGATGCTCTATCTGACCAACACACTCTCGCGCGAGCTTTACGGAAGACGCGACGAGCCGCGCCCCTCGCGCTTTCTGGCCGAGATCGACGGCGGACTTCTGCGCCGGATCGCGCCCGAGCGCGAGCGCCCTGTCCTGCGCGCTCCCGCCGAGCTGAATCGTCCATACGTCGACTACAGCGACAGCCAACTCTCCGACGAGGAAGCTGGCGACGGCGCGCTCGCGATCGGCGCGCGCGTGATACATCCGACCTTCGGCCGCGGCGTCGTGCGCCGTCGCGAGGGGCGCGGCGACGGCGCAAAGGCGTGGGTGAATTTTGATCGCGCGGGAGTCAAGTTGCTGGTGCTGAAATTCGCCAATCTAAAGCCGATTGCCGACTAGGCGTTCTTCCCCTACAATTTTGAGGGCTGGGGTTTGATTGGCGAGGCGGCGGCGGAAGCCCGATTGCGCGATTCATTGAAGTACCGAACACATAATCAGTTTCGATGGCTCGCGGCCGCGCTGTGCCTGGTCGTCGTGGCATGGTCGGCCCCGCGCATCGCGCATGGATGGACCGACTCGGAATTCGAAAAGCGTCCGCTCTATGCGTATCCGCTGCCGCACGGCCGCGACAATATCATCGGCAATCTGATCACCTATCAAATCCAGAAGGGCGACACGCTGCTTGATGTCGGGCGATGGTTCGGCGTGACGGCAACGGAAATTTCCGCGGCCAACGGCAAGATCGACTGGTGGACGCCGCCGGTCGGCAAGAACATCATCCTGCCCGACGAATATA
Source organism: uncultured delta proteobacterium (assembly GCA_963765675.1). Lineage (GTDB taxonomy): Bacteria > Desulfobacterota > Binatia > Binatales > Binataceae > JBARDN01. The sequence goes on from CAVXXK010000003.1 coordinate 153,509, forward strand.
TTCTTCCCGATACTCCGCACGTCGGAATAATTCTGAATATCCCCGAGATGCGGATTTACTATTACTATCCGTCGCCGATCGGACCGGTTCTCGGCGGCAGGAGAAAGCTCAAGAAAGCCGGTTTCAAGACCGGATCGGCGGCGCGCCACGAAGCGCATAGCGGGATACATCCGGATGTCGTTTACACCTTTCCGGTCGGGCTCGGCCGCTTCGACTGGAAAACTCCTCTCGGCGCATTCACCGTGCGCGGCAAAACCAAGGAGCCCACCTGGGTCGTCCCGCAGGACATTTACGAAGAGCATCTCGAGCGCGACGGCGAGGCCGAGCACATGATTCCCGGAGGTGACCCGGACAATCCTCTCGGCCACTATCGCCTCGAACTGACGCTGCCCGAATATGCCCTGCACGGCACCAACGTTCCGTGGGGCGTCGGGATGGAAGTCAGCCACGGATGCGTCCGGCTATATCCCGAAGATATCGAGCGGCTGTTCAACAAGGTCAAGGTCGGCACGCCGGGCGAATTCGTCTATCAGCCGATCAAATTCGGATGGCGCGGCGACGCATTATACGTCCAGGTGTACGACGACCTGTACGGCGTCTATCCGGGCCTGTGGGCGCATGCGCAGGACGAGATCAAGCGCCTTGGCATCGAGGATCAGGTCGATCTGCAGAAGCTCGAGAAAGCGGTCGAGGGCAAGACCGGAATTCCAACCTACGTAATGCCCGGCGACCCTCCGCCCGGCTCCGCAAGCTGACCTCTGCGCGAGGCATATAGCTTTGATTTTCTAAACGGTGGGTCGTCAGATTTCCTCTCTTACATTGTTTCCGCTCGTTCACCGTGTCATTCCCGCGCGCGTGGCTGCCGTGCGCGAGAGCCTGTCCTGAGCAACGCCGAAGGAAATCCCGGACGACGGTTCGCTGCACACGGACGGTAGCGCGGAGCATGGCCGCCTCGGGATTTCTCCCTTCGGTCGAAATGACGAATGCGGGTTTGGCGGATGAGTACCATAGTTTCAGCACAGCCCCCGATCGTCATTCCGAGCCATAGGCGAGGAATCCCGAGACGTCCATGCTCCGAGTCTACATCCCATGCAGTGCCCTCTCGTCCGGGATTTCCTTCGGCGTTGCTCAGGACAGGCTCTCGCGCACGGCAGCCACGCGCGCGGGAATGACAACCCACTGCGCAGGCGACCCGCCTTGCTCCGGTTTTGGGCTATCCCCTATACTCCTGCGGGCGCCCAAGAATTCGCCGCGACGCCATCACGTACTGACTCCAAGAGAGATCGAAGGCGCAAGATCGAATGCGACAGGTAGCTTTTCATCGCCCGTCAATTGGTCCTGAAGAAGAACGCGAGGTTCTGGATACCCTGCGCTCCGGATGGATCACCACCGGGCCCAAGGCGAAGCGCTTCGAAAAGGAATTCGCCGAATACGTCGGCGCGCGCAATGCGCTCGCAGTCGCGCACTGCACGGGTGCGCTGCATCTGTCGCTGTGGGCGATGGGCCTAAAGCCCGGCGACGAGGTTATCACCACTCCGTTTACCTTCACCGCGACCGCCGAAGTGATGGGCTACCTTGGCGTGCGGCCGGTTTTCTGCGACGTCGATCCGGGCACTTTCAATCTTAATCCTGCGCGCGTCGAGGAAGCGCTCGAGGGCGGCAGTCATCCGCGCGTCAAGGCGATTTTGCCGGTGCATTTCGCGGGTCATCCGTGCGACATGGATCGGCTGATGAAGATCTCGCGCGAATACAATCTCAAGATGATCGAAGATGCCGCCCACGCCGCCGGCGCCGCGCGCCACATGGACGGACGCGGGATGGCGAAGATCGGCACGATCGGAGATCTGACCTGCTTCAGCTTTTACGCAACCAAGAATTTCACCACCGCCGAAGGCGGGATGATCACGACCGAAGACGACGAGCTTGCCGAAAAGATCGCGGTCGCGAGCCTGCACGGAATGAACAAGGACGCGTGGAAGCGCTACGACAAGAGCGGCTCGTGGTTCTACGAAATCCACGACCTGGGCTTCAAGTACAATCTGTCCGACGTTCACGCCGCGATCGGAGTGGCGCAGCTCAAGCGCGCCGGCGAATTCATGCGCCGGCGCACCGAGATCGCCCGTCGCTACAACGACGCGCTAAAGGGAATCGAAGCGCTGCAGACGCCTTACTCCGAAGCCGGCATCGAGCACGCGTGGCATCTCTATGTGCTCCGCCTGCGGCCCGAGTTGCTGCGCGTCGGACGCGCGCAGTTCGTCGAGGCGCTGCGCGAGCGCGGGGTCGGCGTCTCGGTCCACTGCATCCCGCTGCATACGATGCACTATTACCAGGACGCGTACGGATACCGCACCGGAGATTTTCCGGTCGCCGAAGATATCTACAGCCGTTGCCTGTCGCTGCCGATTTACGCCTCGATGACCGACGCGGATATCGACTACGTGATCGAAACCGTCAAATCGATCGAGCGCGAAACCCGCCGCTGATACGCGGCGCAAGCCAAGGAGGCTCCACGTGCGTGCACTGGTTACCGGCGGCGCAGGTTTCCTCGGCTCTCATCTGTGCGAACGGCTGCTGAACGATGGAAACGAAGTTATCTGTCTGGATAACTACTTCAGCGGCAAGCGCGCCAACGTCGCGCATCTGCTCGATAACCGCAACTTCGAATTGATCCGCCACGACACTGTCGAGCCGATCCTGCTCGAAGTTGATCGCATCTTTCATCTCGCCTGCCCGGCCTCGCCCGTCCACTACCAGTACAATCCGGTCAAGACGATCAAGACCAGTGTGATGGGCACGATCAATATGCTGGGGCTGGCCAAGCGCGTGCGCGCGCGAATCCTGCTCACCTCGACCAGCGAAGTTTACGGCGACCCGGAACAGCATCCGCAGACCGAGAGCTACTGGGGACACGTCAATCCGATCGGCGTGCGCGCCTGCTACGACGAGGGCAAGCGCGTCGCCGAGGCGCTGATGATGGATTACCATCGACAGAACAAGGTCGATATCCGCATCGTGCGCATCTTCAACACTTACGGACCGCGGATGGCGATCAACGACGGACGCGTGGTTTCGAACTTCTGCGCCGCCGCGCTGCGTGGACAGGACCTCGAGCTCTACGGCGACGGCAAGCAGACGCGATCTTTCGCCTACGTCGACGACATTATCGACGCGCTGGTGCGGATGATGAACCAGGACGCGCACATTGGACCGATCAATATCGGTAATCCCGACGAATTCACGATGATCGAGCTGGCGGCGCTCGCGATCGAGCTGACCAAAAGCTCGTCGAAGACCAGGATCATGCCGATGCGTCCGGACGATCCCGTGCGCCGCAAACCCGACATCACGCTGGCGCGGAAGGTCCTCAAGTGGGAGCCGCGCATCGCCCTGCGCGAGGGGCTCGGCAGAACGATCGAGCACATGCGCGCCGAGCTTGGACTGGTAAAGACGTGACCACTGCGCTCATCACCGGCGCCTCCAGCGGTCTTGGCGAGGAATTCGCGCTGCAACTCGCGCGCGAAAAACTTGATCTGGTCCTGGTCGCGCGCCGCGAAGACAAGCTCAAGTCGGTGGCGGAGCGCGCGCACGGACTCGGCGCGCCGAGGGTTTCGATTATCACTGCGGACCTCTCGCATCCCGGCGCCGCAGAAGATGTGCATCGCCGCGCCGTCGCAGAGGGCGGCGAAATCGGTTACCTGGTCAACAACGCCGGCTTTGGCACCAACGGCCGTTTCGATTCGTTGCCGCTGACCCGCGAGATCGAAGAAATCAATCTCAATATTACCTCGCTGGTAGTTCTGACGCGGATCTGCGTACCTGCGATGGTCGCGCGCCGGCAAGGAATCGTGATCAACGTCGCCTCGACGGCTGCCTTTCAGCCGGTGCCGTGGATGGCGACCTACGGTGCGACCAAGGCGTTCGTGCTGAGCTTCTCCGAGGCTCTGGCCGAGGAACTTCGCGGCACCGGAGTGACGGTCACTGCGCTATGCCCCGGTCCGACGCGCACGGAATTCCAGAGCGTCGCGCACAACGCCGACGCGAATTTTCCCGCATTCGCTTATATGGACGCTGCGACTGTGGTCCGGCAGGCGATCGCTGCGGCGCGCGATGGTAAAGTGATCAAGATCAACGGTACCATCAACCTGCTGATGGCCGAGACCATGCGCGTGGTTCCCCGCGCGCTGGTGCGTCGAGTCGCGGGATCGATATTCAGGCAGCGTTAGCGCCGCTCTTTGCGCCGTCAATCAATGACAATGACCGTGCGCACAATAATCGTTGAATTTTCAGTAGCCGTGACATGCGCCGCATTCGCCGGATGCTCGCCGCAGCAACCTGCCCCGCCGCCGCCCGCGCCGGTTCCCGTGGTCGCGGTGGCGCCGGTCGCGCAGCCGGTCAAAGAACAGCCCGACCCGCTGTTGCAGGACTGGAATATCTTTCCCGATCCGACCAGCGGCAAGGTCGAGGTCTATCACGACGGCGAGTATGTCGGCGCGGTGACCGGCGACGAGCCCAGCGACGAAGATCCTCCGCTGCCGCACCAGACCGCCGAGTAGCGCGCTGCTCGTCAGTCGCGCAGCAGGTTGCGCGCGATCACGACACGCTGAATCTGCGAAGTGCCCTCGTAGATTTGCAGCAGCTTGGCGTCGCGCATCAGTTTCTGGACCGGATACTCGTCCATGTATCCATAGCCGCCGAAAATCTGCACCGCGTCGGTCGTGATCTTCATGCACGCGTCGGCGCAGAACGCTTTGGCGTAGCTGGAATTGACGTTGGGCGGCGCTTTCTGATCAACCAGCCACGCGGCTTTGTAGGTCAGCAGGCGCATCGCTTCGATCTCGATCGCCATGTCCGCCATCATGAATTGCAGCGCCTGAAAGTTCGAGATCGGCTGCCCGAACGCGCTGCGCTGGCGCGAGTACTTAAGGCATTCGTCGAGTGCACGCTGCGCGATTCCGATTCCCACCGCCGCCGTCTCGGGGCGGCTATGGTCGAACGTCGCCATCGCGTACTTGAAGCCCTCGCCCTCGCGACCGACCAGCGCGCTTGCGCCGATGCGCAAATCTTCATAAACGATTTCTCCGGTGTCAGCTGCGCGTTGCCCGAGCTTGCCATGCATCCGGCGCCGCGTGATCCCGGGCAGATTAGCCGGAAACACGAAGCTCGAAATCCCCTTGTGCCGCAGCCGCTTGTCGCTGGTCGCAAAGGTCACGATCCAGTCGGCGACCGAGCCGTTCGAGATGAAATGCTTCGTGCCGTTGAGCACGAACTCGTCGCCCTCTCGCCGGTAGGTGGTGCTCATCGAGGCCACGTCGGAGCCGGCGCCCGGCTCGGTGATCGCAAACGCGCAAAAGCTTAGCTGCTTCATCAGGCCGCCAAGGAAGGTGCGCTTCTGCTCTTCGTTGCCGGCGATCAAGAGTGGCAGCGTCGCAAGATCGTTGGCGGTGATCGAATTGGTAATCCCGGCGCATCCGTAGCAGAGCTCTTCCGTAATGAGCGAGCTGTCGAGCACGCCGAGACCCGCGCCGCCGAGTTCTTTCGGCACTGAGTAGTTCATCAGGCCGGCAGCGAACGCTTTTTCACATACGTCGCGCGCGAAGATTTCCTTGATGTCGTACTCGCGCGCGCGTGGGATCATCTCCTGCTCCGCGAATTTTCGCGCCAGCGACTTGAGCTCTGCCTGTTCCTCGGTCAAGTCAAATCCAAACATCGGCGGTCTCCATGGGATGCGCGGCCGGTGAATACGGACGCACAGAAATGTGTTAGCTGGCGGCACGCGTCATTGAAAGAGGCCCGCTGCTCCTGGTGGCGGGCGATTCAAGCGACCAACAGATCCTTCGTCGAATGCTCATTCGGATTTCACTGTTGCACGTGCTTTATGCTGTCATTCCCGCGCGTGGCTGCCGCGCGAGGAAAACCGGATGAAAGGGCACTGCAGGTATACGTATATTCGGAGCACGGACGCCCGAGATTTCTCGCCTCTGGCTCGAAATGACGGTCGTTGGCTGGGCTGAGGCTACGATTCTCATGCATCGAGCCCACACCCGTCATTTCGACCGAAGGGAGAAATCCCGAGGCGTTCATGCTCCGAGTCCCTGCCACATGCAGATCCCTCCCATCGGGATTCCTCGCGCGGCAGCCACGCGCGGGAATGACAACCATAGAGCGTTGCCTTGAAAATCGAAGCCGCGGCGGATATGACCCAGAGACTGATGCACGCTCTCGGGCGCGGGCAACGGCCCTCCCGTCCGGAGCAATTTAACCGGACAAGGAGAGACTCCGATGGCGATTACCGTAGTTGCGAAGCTCAAAGTGAAGGCCGGCAACGAAGCCGCGTTCGAAGAGGCCGGCAAGGAAATGGTCGGGAAGGTCGGCAGCGAAGCCGGCACCAAGACTTACATCCTGCACAAGGACGTGCGCGACCCGAGCACCTTCATCTACTACGAGGTGTACCAGGATCAGGCCGCGCTCGATTTGCACGGCAAGACCGATCACATGAAGGCATTCGGCGGCAAGATCGGCGCGCTGCTCGAAGGGCGGCCGGAAATTCACGTGCTGACTGAAATCGCGCACAAGTAAATCCTCGAGAGAATCGGCAGCGGGCGGCGGGCATTCGCCGCCCGTTTTTTTTCGCGGTTTCGCCGGCGAATCGCGCGCGCTATAGATCGATCCGATGGCTTCACGGCTCGCAATTCTTGGCGGAGAAGCGCTTCGCACGCGAGCGTTCACGCGATGGCCGGTCTTCGACGATCGCGAGCGTGCGCAGCTCGAAGACGTTTTGAGCTCCGCGAATTGGGGCGGCTATCCTTCTCCGAATCGCAAGGCCGCCGAGCTCGAAGCGCGCTTCGCCGCGATGCAGACTGCGCGCTTCGCGATCGCGACCACCTCTGGCACCTCGGCGCTCGAAGTGGCTCTGAAAGCCCTCGCCATCGGCCCCGGTGACGAGGTGATCGTCCCGGCAATCACCTTCGCCGCGACCGCATATGCTCCCGTCGCGTGCATGGCGCGCCCGGTCTTTGCCGACGTCGATCCCGCGACCGCCTGTATCGACACCGCATCGGTCGCGCGGCTCATCACGCGCCGCACCAAGGCGATCATCCCGGTGCATTACGGCGCGAGCGCCGCCGACCTGGACGCACTCACCGCGCTCGCGCGCGAGCGCTCGATCCCGATCGTCGAGGATTGCGCGCACGTTCCGGGCGCAAGATGGCGCGAGCGCGGACTCGGCGCGTGGGGCGCGCTCGGATGCTTCAGCTTCCAGTCGAGCAAGCCGATGACCGCCGGCGAGGGCGGCATGATCATCACCGACGATCCCGACCTCGAGCAGCGCTGCCAGTCGCTGGTCAACTGCGGACGACGCCGCCCCGGCGACACATTCGAAACTCCACTGCTCGGCGCGAACTACCGGATGTCCGAATGGCAATGCGGTGTGCTGCTGGCGCAGCTCGAGCGGCTGCCCGAACAGATCGAGCGCAAGAGCCGCAATGCCGAGCGCCTGCGCGCCGGGCTGAACGCGATCAAAGGACTCCGCGCGGTGGCCCGCGACCCGCGTCTGACGCGCGAGACGATCTACGCGTTCATCTTCATGGTCGACGAGGCCGCGCTCGGTGTTTCGCGCAATCGCTTCGTGCGCGCGCTCCGCTCCGAAGGTATTCCGTGCGGCGTCGGCAACGATCCGGTTTATCGCTCCGCGCTGTTCCCCGCAGAATCCGCGCCCTATCGCACCGCGTGCGAGCTCGCCGGCGCGCCGAATCCTCGGCCGCCCGATTGTCCGGTTGCCGAAAACGTTTTCGAACATGCGATGGCGGCGATACCGCACGAGGTGCTGCTGGGCGACGAGCGCGACGTTGACGACGTGATCGCTGCCGCGCGCAAGATCGCGGATCACGCGGCGGAGCTGCGCACCGCCAAGCTCGAGCGCACGCCGCAATGAACCGGCTTCACGCGGGAGCGGCGCGTATCCGGCTCGAACCTCCGCTCGGCCTTGGGATGCTCGGGTATGGCTCGCGCGTCGGGCGCGCAACCGGCGTGCATGACGATCTCTGCGCGCAGGCGCTCGTGATTGGCGCCGGCGCGGGCAAGCTCGCGCTGTGCGGCGTCGATCTCCTCGCGATTGGCAAACGGATCGCCGACGAAATCTGTTCGATTGTAGCGGCGCAGAGCGACATTCCTGCCGACGCGATACTGATCAGTGCGACGCATACGCATTCGGCTCCCGCCTTCAATATCTTTGCGACTCCCCGCGCGGACGCGAAGGTCGCCGACGACCGCAGCCTCGAGTGGGAGCGCGCACTGCCCGGAAAAATTGCCGAGGCGATCATCGCCGCCAATCGCGCACTCGAACCCGCCGTGCTCAAGACCGCGCGTGCGCGGTTCACGCTCGGCACGAATCGGCGGCTTTTGCGCGCCGACGGCCAAATCCAGCTCGCGGCCAACTATGCGGGCGTCGCTGACGACGCCGCGGTCGCGGTCGGCGCGTTTCGCCCCGACGGCAGCGCGATCGCAGCGATACTCAACTATCCCTGCCACGGCGTCGTGCTGTGCGAGGACAACCTGCTCTACTCGCGCGACTGGATGGGCTTCGCCATCGACGAGATCGAGCGCGGACTTCCGCGCGGTGCTGGCGCGGCGCCGATCGCGATCTTCATGCAGGGCGCGACCGGCAATATCGATCCGCGAAGCCGCGGCAGCTTCGAGGTCGCAGCCGATTGGGGCCATGCGGCGGGACGCGCGATCGCGCTGGCGCTCGCCACGGCACCGGAGCTTGAGGCGTCGGCGATTGTGGGCCGCCGGATCAATCTGAAACTGAAGCTCAAGCCCGTCGCGGACGCGCTCGCGATCGCGCGCGCGTGCGCCGCGCAGACCGAGGCGTCGCTGGCGAACCATCGCGGCGGCGAGGGCCGCCAGTTAAAGCGTCTGCGCGATCATCATCAGCAATCGCTCGACGCGATTCGCGCGCTCGAAGGGCTCGAGGAGACCAACCGGCGCGACAAGCGCGTCGATCTCGCACGCGGCGAGATGGCGACCAGCATGAGCTTGTTCGCGCTAGGCGATCTCGCGATCGTCGGCATCCCCGGCGAGGCATTCGTGGAGTTCGGTCTCGCTCTGCGCGCGAATGCTTATTTCGCGCACACGCTCGTCGCCTGTTACTGCAATGACCTGGTCGGTTACCTCCCGACGCGAGAGGCGTATGCGCAGGGCGGCTACGAAGTGGAAACCGCGCGCGTCGCCGAGGGCTCCGGCGAGGCGATCGTCGCCACCGCGCTCGAAGTCATGCGAGAGCTCGCGCCGTAGCGAGGCGAACATGCCGCGGACGATCCTGATGGGCGATCCGGCGCACTTCTCGGTGCGCGGCGGCGCAAATCCTCACACCCGCAACGCGCTCGGCCTCCGCAAGCGCGTCGACGCGGACCGGGCGCGCGCGCAGTGGCATGCGCTCGCGCGAGAGCTCGTCGCCCGCGGCGTCGAAGTCTGCGTCATTGCGCCGGACGCGCATCGCACCGGCCTGGTCTATCCGGCCAACGCGGGATTTCTTTTTCCGCTCGAAGGCGGCGGCGAGAAGATTTTCCATCTGTCGCATCTATTGCCGACGCGTGCCGCCGAGATCGAGGTCTATCGATCTTTCATCCGCGCGATGGGCTATCAGACACACGATATCGCGGCGCCGTTCGAGGGCGAGGCGGATTTCTTTCCGGCCGGCCATTTCATGCTCTTCACTCACGGACGCGTCGAGCGTCAGCGCTTCGTCGCGCGCGTCGGAATTCCGCCGTGGAAACGCGTGTACGGTTTCCGCTCCGATATCGGCGCGCTCGACGAGCTCACGAGCGCCGCGCCCGGCCGCACCATCCTGCCGCTCGAGCTCGCACTCGAAGCGCACTATCACGGCGACACCGTCCTGTGCTCATTCGGGTCCGCGCGCGAATATCTGCTCGCATATATGGAAGGTCTGGCTGAAGCGTCGCGCGAGCGGCTCAAGGCGGAATTCGGCGACCGCCTGATCGCGCTGAGCGACGCCGACGCGGCGTTGTACGCGGCGAATTCGTTCCAGAGCGAATTTAATGCGATACTTTATCTTTTCATGCCGCGCGGCGTCAGCGCCGGACTGCTCGCCGCGGTGCGCGAGCGCGGCGTCGAGCCGGTCCTGTGCGACGCGAGCGAGTTTCTGGCCAAAGGCGGCGGCTCGATCAAATGCATGATCCTCGACCTCGGTCCGCGCGAGGAGCAGCCCGCCGCCGGCGCAAAGTTCCGCGCCGAGCACAGCTACGAAACGATGATCCAAAAGCCGCGCTGAGCGGATGCAAAGCGGACGTAGTGCTCGAACCAGTGAAAGCGATGCAGAGGTCCTCATGTCTACCCCTGCGAGCCCAACCGAAGGAAACCTTTGCATCACCTTCCTGAAGACTGAGATACCCTCTCCTTGTCCAAGGAGAGGGATCAAGGGAGAGGTCATTTGCTCTAGCCACGAATTAGTTGTGCAAAGCTCTCCGAAAAGGGAAATCCCGGGGCGGAGGAGCACTGCATGTGGCGTCGACGTGGAGCACGGACGCCTCGGGATTTCTCGCCTATGGCTCGAAATGACGGTCGAGAGCGCTGCGGACCATACGACAGCGTCCGTCTAGCGCGCGATCAAGCCGTCGTTCGAGATATCGAGAGCCATCGCGCATTCGCGCGCGAGTTCTTCCGGATGCGCACGATAGTACTCGACCTCGGGCGCGCCGCGCAGCGCATTCATCAGGCGCTCGGGCGCGCCTTCGGAGAATCCGAAGCGCTCAAAAAAATTGCGCAGTTCCGGATACGCGAACAAATAGAGCGTGCGCGCGCCGCGCGTGTGCGCGGCCTTGCGCGCATCGGCGATCAGCCGTGCCGCAACTCCTCGATGACGCATCGCTTCGATCACATGCAGCGAGCGAATCAGGGCCGCGTCGATCTTTGGCTCGACGCCGATCACTCCGACCGCGGCGTCACCGAAGAACGCCATCAGGTAGCACGCGGCCGGCCACTCGACGCCGTCGGTGATCATCCTGCCCGCTTCGAGGAACGCGCGCACCGCCGCGATATCTCGCGTCTGTTCGATTACGAGTTCGCCCGCGCGATGCCGCCGTATTGCCATCGATACTGACCCGTCACGACAAGGAGGCACGTCCGCCGACGAACATTCCGCGCAGCGAAGTACGCAGGTCTTCAATCTTAAAGCCGGCGCGAGCGAGCGCCGCGGCGGTATCGCGATTCGGATGGCATCCCGCGAACGTGCGCGACCATAGCGGATCGATCACGTCCTGAATTGTGGCGAGCACGCGGCCCGGCGCGCGCACGTGCTCGACGAAGTAGAGCTTGGCCCCCGGCTTGAGCACGCGGGAGATTTCCGCCAGCGCCGCCGAGTTGTCGGGAATCGTGCAGAGAACGAGGCACGCAACCGCCGCGTCAAATGTCGCGTCGCGAAATGGCAGCCGCTGCCCGTCACCGGCAATCGGATCGATCTTCGCCGCGACCGAACGCGCGCGCGGAATCGAGCGCCGCAGCATCTCCCAATCCGGCTCGACGCCGACGACGTGAGCGTCGGGCGGGTAGTAGCGGAAGTTTAGCCCGTTGCCGAAACCGACCTCGAGCACGCGGCCCCAGAGCGATCCGACCAGCCGCGAGCGCATCTGGTCGCCGCCCTTGCGGTCCCCGCGCGCGCTCAGCGTTTCGTAGAACCACGCGAAGACGGGATGTTCGTGCGGCGAGCGCATCGCGTGCCGGTCACTTCTTCGGTGGCGGAAAAAGCTGCGCGCCGCTGTCAGCGTCAACCACGGTGATCGCCTTGACCGGACATCCGCGCGCCGCGGCGACGATCGTCGCGTCGGGAGCGCCCGCGGGATTTATCACCTGGGACTTTTCGTTCTCGTCCATCTGAAACACTGCCGGCGCGGTCTCGACGCAATCGCCGCTGCCGACGCATCGCGCCTGATTGACGGTAATCATGAGCTTGGCCATCTCCGGAACCTCCACGCGTCTCGCAAACGCACAATAGCGCGGCACGTTGAAACGCGCGACCGCGCCGACGATACTGGCGCTCGGAGCGCGTGCGCGGAAATCTGATGTCGCGAATCATAGGCACCGGCATAGACGTGATCGAGGTCGAGCGGATCGCGCAGGCGCTCGCGCGAGAGCGCACCGGCGCGCGTTTTCGCGCCCGCGTCTTCACCGCGCGCGAGGTCGCGTACTGCGAGTCGCGCGGCGTCGCGCGCTTCCAGAGCTATGCAGCCCGGTTCGCGTCCAAGGAAGCCGCGATGAAGGCGATGGGCACGGGATGGAACCGCAACGTCGGATGGAGCGAGATCGAAGTGGTGCGTGAGCGTGGAAAAGCCCCGACGATCCTGCTCCACGGCAAATCGGCGGCGTTCGCCGCGCGCCGCGGCATCACCATCTTTCACTTGAGCATCACGCACACGACGCGCGAGGCAATCGCGCACGTGATCGCAGAAGGATAAACCTACTTCGCGGCGGACGGCGAGGCCGCCGGCGTGGCGGCAACCTGCGCGCGGAACACCGCGGCCGGCTTGTCGAACTGGCTGAAGCTGAAATCGCTCATCGAGTAAACCGCGCGGCTCGCCGTCGAGGTGGTGTAGTACTCGGTCTTCGGCTCGGGCTTCTGGCCGGGCTCCGACGGTTTCGATTGCACGGTAATCTTTGAAAATTTGATCGTGCCAATCGGCTTTCCATCTTTGCCGATCAACGTGACGGCGGCCTGCGGTGTGTCGAGTCCGAACGGCTTCGGCGACGGCATCGGGTCGGCGACGATCGACACGCCCTTGAGTTCGCGGATCTCGTCGAGGAAGCGCTCGACCACCGGCACGTCGGCGGGCGCGGTGCTCGCGCCCTCGACCACGTCCCACTTGCCGCCCGCGGCTCGCTTGAGCGTGAACTGGTCCTTATCCACCGTCACCTCGGCGCTCTGCACCGACGACGGCTCGAAGCTGAACACGGTCTTGTCGCGCAGATCGAGCGCCGACCGGTTGACCGCGTTCAGCACCCACTCGTGCACCGTGTAAACCGGAGTGCCTTCTCCGCGCCGCACGTAAATTCCGTCCTTGCCCTGCTCGGTCTGCTTGAAGCCGAACAGCAGCGACTCCTCCGCGCCGTTCTTGTTGTAGACGGTGATCGTCAGATGCGGTTTTTCCAGTCCGTATTGAGAGACGCTTGTCGGCGCGTCGGCGATAAAGTCGGCGACCTTGACCTCGAGCAGCGAGCTCAGGAGCTGGCGGACCTGGGTCGGATCGGCGGGATAATTCCCAGGCTTGGTGATTTTCCACTTGTCGCCGTCGCGCACGACATCGATGATCGAGCCATCATCTTTGGCCAGCGTGAAGTGCGATACGTCGCCGATCTTGAAAGTCAGCAGGTCGCGTTTGCGCAACTGATCGACGGTCTTGTTCATCCCGGAGGGAAACGCCGACGAGGTGAGCATCACCGCGTCCTTTCCGACGCGCATCACGTATGCGCTGAACCCGACCGGCGTGGTCTTGCCGACCTCGATCGGCGCAAGCGTCTTTCCTTCGAAGGTCGTCACCGTGATGACGACCGCGGGCTTCGCGAGGCCAAACGGCGCCAGGTCGGACGCCTTGTCTTCGACCGTCTTGGTGATCTGCGCGTTGGCAACGGCGCGCGCGAGATTGTTGACCGGGGTTTGATCGGCGTCCACGCCAATCGGCTTGACGATCCGCCACAGTCCGCCCTTGGGCCGCTCGACGGTGAGCATGCGGTCGGGATACTTGAGCTCGATCTTCGCGATATCGTCGGCCTTGACTCCGAGCAGCTTTTCGGCCGGCAGCGGCCGCGAGTAGCGGTTCATGACAAACGCGTAGCCGCCGATAATCAGCAGCACGACCAGAGCGATGATCGTATTTCGCGGACGCATCGAAAACGTTGAGTCGGCTAACGCGGCTTAATTGCGCCGCTCCCACCACACCGCAATTCCCAGGATCAACAGCATCTCCGGCAACAGCAGCACCGAGAATGCGAACACGATGCTGAACTGATCGACCGTCAGCCGGAACCGCGACGCGCGCAGCGAGCGCGGCCGGATCGAGATCGAGTTTTCCTCGCCCGCCAGCCAATCCGCGCTGTTCACGAAAAAATCGCGGTTGAAAAAATTCGTGATGTGCTGGTTGTTGATAAAATCGGTGCTGCCGAACACCACCATCCGCGCCTCGCCCTTGCCCCATCCGAGCTGCGCGAGGTCTCCTTGCACCGCGGCGGCAACCGTAATCGGTCCGCGCGTATCCTTGGCGTCGAGCGAGGCCTTCTGCTGCTCGAACAGCGTCTTCAAATCGGTCTCGGCCCACGAGGTATCGCTGGTCTTGCCGAGCGCGGTGACTTGCAGACCCGGCTTCAGGTTCGGTTCGATCGTCAGCGAGCGCGACATCGAGAACACCGTGCGCTGCTTGAAATCCTTGGTTATAGGATGCACGCCGTAGTCCTGCACGATCGGATCGAGTCCGAGGGCCGGCCCCGCGAACAGGCGCACGACCTGATCGACCACGATATCGTCGCCGACCGTCACACCCCACTGCCCCACCATCGAGACCAGCGCGTGTTCATCGACCGATCCGTCAGGCTTTTCCGGCCGGAACATCGCGATCACGCGGCCGCCATTCTTCAGATAGTCGTTCAGCGAGTCGATCTCGTGCGAGTCGAGCGGCTTCTCAGGACCCGCGATGGCAACCATCGTCGCGTCAGCCGGAACCTTGGGCGCCTGCGCGAGCACCAGCTTTTCAACCTCAAACCCTTCCCCCTCAAGGTCGGTCTTGAGCTGGCCGTATCCGGTCGGGTCCTGCGCGTCATCAGTATCGGCTTCGCCCTCGCCGTCAAGAAAGTAGATGACCTTCTTGGTGCTCTTGGTGACGCGGATGATCGCGTTGGTGAGCGCTTCCTCGCTGAGCTCGGTCACGTTGGAGCCGGCGCCTTTTTCGTCGTCGCCGTACTGGATATGAGTCGTGTTCATGACCGTGACTTTGTATTTCTCGGCGAGTTCCGGATGCTTGTCGGGATCGACGAGCTGGTAGGTGACCTTGGGCGACGCGTACGCATAGGTCGAGTACAACTCACGCGCCTGCGCGTTCTCGCCGCCGGCGAAGAAGCCGATCAGTTTCAGCGGCTGCTTGAGGTTCTTGACCGCCTGGGTCGATTGCGATGACAGGCTGTAAACTTTCTCGGCGGTCAGATCGAGCCGCCGATGATGCAGCGTCGAGATGTAGTTGACCGCGATCACGATACAGACGAATGCGACGGTGTACACCGCCGCGTTGGCGCCGTAACGCGCCGAGCGCTGCCCGACCAAGCCCGACAACGCCGAGCGGCTCGAGGTGATCCATAGCACCAGCGCGAAGATGCCGCCGACCAGGTTGACCCACACGAAGAGCCGGAACCCGGGCGCGATCCGCAGATCGATCAACCCGAAAATGATCAGGACCAGTCCTATAAGTCCGTACAGTGCCGCCGACCGCCGCATCCCGTCTCCCCTTTCCCTTAACGCCAGCGCGCCGACTCAACCGCACGCTGGGTCAGGAACAGCGCGACGATGATGAGGCTTAAGAAATATACCAGGTCCTTGGTGTCGATCACTCCGATGACCATCTGCGAGAAATGCTCGGTGACCGAAAGATAACGCAGCACTCCCGCCGACCATCCCGCCGCTCCGGTCTGCGCCGGCCACGAGATCACGAACAGCAGGAGCAGCGAGCCGAATCCGGCAATCGCGGCAACGATCTGATTCTGGGTGATCGAGCTGGTGAAGAGGCCCACCGCCGCGAACGAGATCGCCAGCAGCGCGAGCCCGATATATCCCGAAACCATCACGCCGATTTCCGGATTGCCGAAGCCGATCAGAATCAGTGGAAAGATTCCCGCAAGTCCGATCATGATGAGCAAAAAGGCCGACGCCGCGATAAACTTGCCCGCGACGATCTCGCCGGTGCGAATCGGCGCGGTGAGCAGGAGCTCGTAGGTGCCGACGCGCTTTTCCTCCGCGAACGTGCGCATCGTGACCGCCGGAACCAGGATCACCAGGATAATCGAAAGGTTGTGCAATAGCGGCTCGATCACGCGATCGTTGAGATTCAGATGCGCCAGCAGCTCCGGATTCTGCGCCGCCGAGTACATCTGGAGGGTTATCTGGAAATAACTCAGCAACTCGAAGAAAAAGAATCCCCCGAGCAGCAGAAACACCGTCATCACCACGTAGGCAACGGGCTGTACGAAATACTGGGCCAGCTCCTTGCCTGCGATCGTCAGAGCATTCTTCATCGTCCAATCGCGAGCGCCTTACGCGCGCCCCGCTCCCACTTCCTCCAGCGCCTCCTCGTCTTCGGCGCGCGCGGAATGACGTTCCTTCGAAATCGCCTCCAGGAAGACCTGCTCGAGCGAAGTGCCCGCGGGAATCTCGCTGAGCTTTTCCTCCAGCACCACTTGCCCGTCGGCGATTATCACCACCCGGTCGCAGATCTGCGAGACCTCGGGCAGGATATGGGTCGAGAGCACCACCGTGCGCTCGCCCGAAAGCGTCTTGATAAGTCCGCGGATCTCGTGAATCTGGCGCGGATCGAGTCCTATCGTCGGCTCGTCGAGCACCAGCACCGGGGGATCGTGAATTAGCGCCTGCGCAAGGCCGACCCGCTGCCGATATCCTTTCGATAGCTGCCCGCAGATACGCCCGCGCATCTCCGCCAGCCCACAGACCTCGAGTGCATGGTCGAGCGCGGCTTCCATCTTCGAGCGCGCAACCCCGCGCAACTTCGCGACGAAACGCAGGTACGGTTCGACGCGCATATCGGTATAGAGCGGAGGATTCTCCGGCAGGTATCCGATCCGGCGCCGCGCCTCGAGCGACTCGGAAAAAATGTCCAGGCCGTCGATCAGGACGGTACCCGCGCTGGCCGGCATATAGCCGGTGATGATCCTCATGGTGGTGGTTTTGCCCGCGCCGTTGGGGCCCAGGAAACCGAGGATCGAGCCGCGCTCAGCCTTGAAGCTGACGTTTTTGATCGCGGTGAAATTACCGTAGAGCTTGGTTAGGTTCTTGACCTCAATCATTCCAGTCGCTCGCCGCCGCCCGGCTTGCCCAGTGGCGGCTATCCAATCCTCCAGGTGTTATTGACGACGCCATGGTCTAATGAATTCACATGAAGCACGAGACAACCGAATAGTTAAATCTCCGCAGCCCATAGAGTCAATACGATGCTGCGAGATTGGCGGCAGGTCGGTTGGCGTCGCTCGGGAACGCCGATCTCCCGATCGGCGTCTGTCCGCACGCCAATCGGGAGATTGGCGTTCCCGGGCGTATCGCGAGAAAAACGACACGACCTTTTTGGAGGGGGTCATCGCTCAGGCCGATCTTCAGACTTCGCAAAACCCTTGGGACACAGGCGTTTAACGCCATTTGCACGCTGCGCCGCTTCCCTAACGATCGTTCGGGTTTTTGCCAGATTTGTTCATGGCTGAACTGTTCAGCCTTATGCTCAAATTCACTTCATGCGAAAATGTTTCCGTGGAAACACACCGCACACACGATCCGGAAGCAGAGCAGCACCCTCATCCGGCGCTGCGCGCCACCCTTCGACAGGCTCAGGGCAGGCTCTTCTGCCGGAGGGAGAATGATCAGAAAATGCCCGAATGCCTTCTCCCTCCGGGAGAAGGTGCCCGAAGGGCGGATGAGGGTGCTGCTCTGCGACGTTCCCCGCCTCGAACCGCCCAAAATTCGATGACCGAAAAAGCTGCCGAAACGAACCCAGTGTCGCGAATTCGGCAGCATTTTCAAGGAGTTTATTTTTTAAGCCAATAGAAAAGATACCAAACGAACCCACCGCAATTGACCGAACTCAAAAAATCCAGGGCATAGTCTTGTCCGGAATACGGCGCGGCGCGCACCACGGACCTCGACAATCGATCGCCTCGAAACCGCCAGTCGCTCACCGATGCCGCGAAGGAAAAAGAAATCCACAATTGATATTTCGTCCGCGTGGCGCGCTGTTGCTTCGCCTCTCGCATCGGGTAGTTTCATGCCATGGCGGATGCGAAGCGCGAGCTGATTCTGGTTGACGGTTCCGGGTATATCTTCCGCGCCTTCTTCGCGCTGCCGCAGCTCAATAACTCGCGCGGGATGCCGACCAACGCGGTCTACGGCTTTATCCGGATGCTGGTGAAGCTCTTGAAAGACGCGCGCCCCTCGCATGTCGCCGTGGTCTTCGACGCTCCGGGCAAGACCTTCCGCGATGACCTCTTCGCCGACTACAAGGCCAACCGCTCCGAGACTCCGAACGATCTCCGGAGCCAGATTCCGTATATCCATCGCGCCGTCGACGCGATGCGGATCAAGAAAATCGTGATCGACGGCTACGAGGCCGACGACGTAATCGGCACTCTGGCCGCGCGCGCCGCCAAACAGCGCATCGAGACCGTGCTGGTCACGGCGGACAAGGACTTCATGCAACTGGTCGGTCCGCACGTGACGTTGTGGGACACGATGCGCGATCGGCGGATCACGGCGCGCGAGATCAAGGAACGCTTCGGCGTCGAGCCGCGCGCGCTGGTCGATATCCAGGCGCTCACCGGCGACACGATCGACAACATCAAGGGCGTGCCCGGAATCGGCGAGAAAACCGCCTCGGCGCTGATCCAGAAATTTGGCAGTCTGGATAATCTTTATCAGCATCTCGACGAGGTCGAGCAAACCGGGATTCGCGGCGCGAAAAAAGTGATGGAGCTGCTGCGGACGCATCGCGCCGACGCCGAGCTCGCGCGCAAGCTCGTCCGTATCGACACCGACGTGCCGCTCGAGGTCGGACCCAACGATTTCGAATGGAAAGGAATCGACGAACCCGCCGCCGCCGAGCTGATGCGCGAGCTCGAGTTTCACTCGATGCTGGCGGAGCTGGCGCCGAGCCAGGCCGAGCTGCCGATGGGTCCCGCGGTGGCGCAGTCGCAGGCGAGCCACGCCGATATCGCCACGATAGTCGCGAGGTTCAAATCCGCGGAACGAATCGCGATCGATCTGGCGGCAGACGCGGCCGGCAGCGAGCGGCTGTCGGT
Organism: uncultured delta proteobacterium; assembly: GCA_963765675.1. Taxonomy (GTDB): domain Bacteria; phylum Desulfobacterota; class Binatia; order Binatales; family Binataceae; genus JBARDN01. Next base: position 172,571 of record CAVXXK010000003.1, read on the forward strand.
TCGCGCGATCGAAGAATCAAAGCCGGGCGAGTCTTTCGTCATCGACCGTGAGCTTATCGGCCAGATGGCGGAAATTCTTTCCGCGCCGGCGCCGCTTAAGGCGTGTCACGATTTCAAGACCCACATCACCCGCCTGGCCAAGCTCGGAATCGAGCTGCGCGGCGTCGATTTCGACACGATGATTGCGGGCTTTCTGGTGAATTCCGGACGCCCGGAACCGTCGCTCGACGATCTGTATCATGAGCATCTTGCGCCGCTCGGACCGCGCGCCGAGTCGCACGCGCGCACCGACATTATCGCGGCGCTGTATCCTCTGTTGGCGACCAGGATGCGCGACGCCAGGCTGGAGGCGCTATTCAACGATATCGAGATGCCCGTCGCGCCGATCCTGGCCGAGATGGAAACGGCGGGAATCGGAATCGACGCCGACGCGCTAAAGAAAATCGGCGACGAGTTCGGCGAGCAGTTAAAACGCCTCGAGCGCGAATGCTATGAGCTCGCGGGCCGCGAGATCAATCTGAACTCGCCGATTCAGTTGCGCGACGTACTGTTCACCACGCTCAAGCTCCCGACCAAAGGACTCAAGAAAACCAAGAGCGGATTTTCCACCGACGCCGACACCCTCGAGAAGCTCGCGACGACCCATCCGATGCCGGCCAAGCTGCTCGAATATCGCTCGATCGCGAAATTAAAATCGACCTACGCCGACGCGCTCGGCGGACTGATCGATCCCGCCGACGGCCGTCTGCATACTACGTTTCATCAGGCAGTCGCCGCGACCGGCCGCTTAAGCTCCAGCGACCCGAACCTGCAGAATATCCCGACCCGCAGCGAAGAGGGGCGCCGAATCCGCCGCGCCTTCGTCGCGCGCGAGGGCTTTATCCTGCTGTCGGCCGACTACTCGCAGATCGATCTGCGCGTGCTGGCGCATCTGTCCGAGGACCCGACCCTGGTCGACGCCTTCCAGCGCGGCGAAGATATTCACGCGCGCACCGCAACCGAGCTGCTCGGAGTCGGCGCGGGCCAGGTTGACGCCGACGCGCGCCGCGTCGCCAAGACGATCAACTTCGGCCTCATCTATGGGATGGGACCGCAACGGCTGGCCGCGCAGCTCGGGATTCCTCTGGCCGCCGCGCAGGACTATATCAAGCGCTACTTCGAGCGATTACCGCGCGTGCGCCAGTATTTCGAGGAGGCATTGACGCGCGCGCGCGCCGACGGCTTCGTTACCACGATGTACGGGCGCAGGCGCTACCTGCCGGAACTGTCGGCCGCTCCCGGAGGGGCCAGGGCGCAGGCCGAAAGGATCGCCATAAATACGCCTATTCAGGGAACCGCGGCGGACTTGATTAAGCTCGCGATGATCAGGCTACATAGCCAGATTCGCCGCACCGGGATGCAAGCCATCCTCGTGATGCAGGTGCATGACGAGTTGCTTCTCGAAGTGCGAAAAGACGCCCTTCAGCAGGTCGCGCAGGCCGCCAGGGCGGAGATGGAAGGCGTCGCAGAGATGCGGGTGCCACTGAAGGCAGACCTCAAATGGGGCCCGAACTGGGCCGAAATGGGCTGGGGGAAATGAAAATCTGGCTGAATTTCGACACCCTGACCCGCGTCTAAGGAATTGGGAACCCCAGGGCGCCAGGACGGCGACGAAGCCGAACTTATCGAACGGGCGAGGAAGGGCGACAAGGAAGCCTTCGGAGTCCTGGTCGAGCGTTACCAGCGCAGGGTCGCAAATGTAGCGCTGTCGGTGGTTCACAATCAGGACGATGCAATCGAACTCGCACAGGAAACCTTTGTTCGCGCCTACGAAAATCTGTCGAAGTTCGAATCGCGCTCGAGCTTCTCGACCTGGCTCTACCGGATCGCCGCCAATCTTGCGATCGATTTCTGGCGGCGCGAAGGCCGCCACGTCGTCCTGCGCGGCGAGGATGCCGAAAATGAGATTCGCCGGCTGCCAAGCGACAGCGGCGATTCGTTCAAAACCGCCAGCCGCAAAGAACTCTCGGCCCGCCTTACCGCGGCGCTCGAGGAGTTGACGCCGGAACATCGCACCGTGATACTTTTACGCGAGGTGGAAGGATTATCCTACGACGAGATCAGCGAGACGCTGCAATGTCCTCGCGGCACGGTGATGAGCCGGCTGCATTATGCGCGCAACCGCCTGCGCGTCTTGTTGAAGGATCTTCCGGAGCGTTGAGTTACGATGGCTGAATGCAATCAAATTAGCCTGATGCTGGGTGCGTTCGAGGACCAGGCCCTCGAGCCCAACGAATATCAGGAAGTCGCCTACCATCTGGCGCGATGCGATAACTGCACCGCCGAGCTGGCCGACTACGCCACGATCGGCCGCGAGCTGCGCACCTTGTTTGAGGAACCTTCGCTCGACGGCTTCAAAGCTTCCGTGATGCGCCGGATCGACCGCATCCCGGTGCCGCTCGGCGTCCGGATTTCGCGATGGTTCAGCCGCGCGGGAGAGCAGCTTTCAACCGGGTTCGCGTTGGCAGCTGGCGCCGCAGTAGCCGCCGTGCTCACGGCGATTCTGGCCACTCCTTTTTTCGCGCGCACGTTGCATCACCCCGCATACGACGTGGCCTCGCTCGAGCACGCCGCAGTGAGCGCGCCCGCGGCGGTAGCGTCGGTCGCAGGCCCTGCCGATCTCGCCGATGTTGCGGACGACTCGCACGCCGTTATCTCCCGCCTCGAGTCAGAGATTCCTTCCGTTGCGGTCTGGAGCGAACCCAAGACCGACACGACTGTGATCTGGCTACCAGACCAACCATAAGGCTATTGATGCTGACGAGCCCGCGAAGTCTTAGCCTGCTCATCGTCGTAGTCGTAGCGATGGGGGCCCAAGGGGCGCTCGCCCAATCGACGCATCCGGAGCGAACCGTGACCGTGCGAGTAAACTCCGTGCTCGCAGCTGAGACCAACGAAGGCGTCGATCCGCGTTTGCAATCGATGGGCCCGCGCCTGCAAGCCTTGTTCAGCTACAGCACCTATCGCCTGGTGAGCGATCAAGCCGGACAGACGCAATGCGGCAAGATGATCGCGTTCCAACTTCCGGGCGGACGAATCCTGCACGTGCAGCCACGAGAAGTTGACGGCGACATGATCGCGATGGAGATAGTCCTGTTCCAGGGCCCGCGCCCGCTCATGACGACTGACTTGAAGCTCAAGAACAACGGCATCCTGATTGTCGGCGGTCCGCGCTACGAACAGGGGATGCTGATAATCTCGATCGGCGCGAGCACCAGCGTCCCGCCGATGCACTCGCATCAACCGCCGCCCTCACCCGACTCCGAAGAAGCCGCCCCCCAGGATTAAGCTTAGTTCGCCCTTGGTTCAGCACTGGCCGGAAGGGGTCCAAGGGTTAGGTCGATCCGATTCGAGCGCAGAGCGACGCGGCGCGTCTGAAATACCCTCTCCCTCCGGGAGAGGGCGACGCGGCGCGATGCTTGCGTTTCTTTCGCACGCATCGTGTCGCGTGGGTGAGGGTGCTGCTCTGCGATTCATTTGCAATTGACGCTTCGCGTCGGCCGACGAGCCGTCGGCCACCACTGGAACTTGACCAAGCGCGCGGCGGCGAGCGCAGAGCGCCGCGGCGCGTCTGAAATACCCTTCTGGCGATGCTTGCGATTTTTTCGCAAGCATCGTGACGCGTGGGTGAGGGTGCTGCTCTGCGATTCATTTGCGATTGACGCTTCGCGTCGGCCGACGAGCCGTCGGCCACCACTGGAACTTGACCAGGCACGCACTCGCGATTGCAATCTCGACCGTGGGCGTCCAGATTGTTTGAGACATGAAATCGCAGCAACAAATCGTCGTCGATACCCGCCGCTCGCGGCAAACGCATACTCCGCGCGATCATCGTCACGATGTCGCTGATCCTTCTCTCCTTGCTGACCGGCGGATTCGCCGATCGCGCGGCGGCCGCATCTGCAAAATCGCCAGAGCCGCAGACGATGTCCCCGATACTCCTGTCGATCCAACATGCTCCCATCCCGTTTGCCGGCTCCGATGGACACACACATCTGGTCTACGAGCTGTGGCTGACGAATTTCTCGAGCGGCGACGCCACCGTCGAGCAGGTACAGATCCTCGGCGATGGCCATCTTGTCGCAACCATGAACAAGGCGGACATCGCCGCTCGGCTGCAACCTGCAGGCCGGCGCGTCTCCATCGATAAGATGGCGTCAGGCAGCGTGGCATTGCTGTTCATCCACGTAATTCTCCCGAGCGACGCCGCGATCCCGAAGTTGCTGAGCCATCGGGTCAAGGCGCGTTTCGATGCGGCCCCGCCAGGCCATCAGGAGTTGACCGCGACGCTCGACGGCACGCGTATCGATCGCCGGCGTGTCGCCGTGATCGGACCTCCGCTGAAGGGCGAGCGTTTCGTCTCGGCCGATTCGTGCTGCGACGCAACGCGGCACACGCGCGCCGCGCTGCCGATCGACGGCTCAGTCTGGGTCGCCCAACGCTACGCCGTGGATTGGGAGCAGCTCGACGATCATGACCGGATCTACAACGGTCCCAAGGAAAATCTTAAGAGCTACACGATATACGGCAAGCCGGTGCTGGCGGTGGCCGATGGCACCGTGGTCACCGCGATAAACGATCAGCCCGATGTGCCGCCCGGCAGCTTTCCGCCCGGAATGACCCCCGATCAGGCCGACGGCAACGCCGTGATTCTCGACCTCGGCAGCGGTAACTACGCGTTGTACGCGCACATGCAGCCCGGAAGCATCCGCGTAGCCGTCGGAGACAAGGTGACCCGCGGCCAGGTGCTTGGACTAGTCGGCAACTCCGGCAACACGCTCGCACCGCATCTGCATTTCCAGATGATGGATTCCCCGCGCTCGCTCGCATCCAACGGACTCCCCTATGAGATCGATCGCTACCAGATTACCGCGATCCACGCCCGGCACCGAGGCCTTCGATCAGGCTGAGGCCAACGGAACCCCGCTCGCGCTGACCCCCGTCTCACCGCCGCGTAACGTGACGGCGGCCCTACCGTTGGATCAGCTAATCATCTCGCTCCCGTGATCCGCTGCTAACCTTCTGCCAGTGGTAGCCGACGGCCCGTCGGCCGACGCGAAGCGTCGCTTCTTGTGCGCGAATCGATCGCAGAGCAGCACCCTCACCCACGCGTCACGGCGATTGCTGAAAAGAAGCAATCGCCGCGCCGCGTCGCCCTCTCCCGGAGGGAGAGGGTATATGCAGTGATCACGGCGTGGGGCAAAGAGGCCGCCGGGACGGCGGCCCTACCGTCGGGACCGGCGTCTCGCCGGCCATTCAAATGCGCGACGATCTGTAGATGCGCGACTACTTGCAAATACGCCGCTACTTGTAAATGCGCGCCCCCTTTTGTCATTCCCGCGCGTGGCTGCCGCGCAAGAGCCTGTCCTGAGCAAGGTCGAAGGAAATCCCGGTCTGTCCGATTCACTACCGCACGTGGCATGCGGCACGCGCCCTCACACCAATGCGATGCCGCCGTCGATTACTAGCGTCGTCCCGGTGACGTAGCCGTTTTTCATCAGGAATAGGGCGGCGTCGGCAACCTCTTCGGCACGGCCCATTCTGCGGGCCGGGATACGACGGGTGTAGCTCTCGACGATCTGGTCTTTGCGCTCGCCCATGAACGAATCGATCAGCGGAGTGTCGATCAGGCCGGGGCGGATCGCGTTGACGCGGATCGGCGCGAGGTCCACCGCGAGCGATCGCGCAAGGCCCTCGACGGCGGCGCAGGAGGCCGAGCCGATCGCGGCACCGGGAATCGGACGTACCACCGTGGTGCCGGACATAAGGATGATCGAGCCGCCGTCGGTCATCCGCTTACCGCCGTATTTGGCCGCGTACACCGCGCCCCAAAAACGCACGTCGAGCGCGGGCCGCATCGCGGCGACGTCCACGGTGAGCGCGGCGTCGGGGGTCACTCCGCCGGCGTTGGCGAAGATATGATCGACGCGATCGATCTTCTCGAACATCGCGCGAGTCCCCGCCTCGTCGGCCGCGTCGAGCACAACTCCGCGCACGTCTTCGCCGAGCTCGCGCACCGCGCCGTCCAGTCGCTCGCGCGAGCGCCCGGTGATCACCACGACGGCGCGCTCGGCGTGCGCGGCCTTGGCTGTTGCCAGCCCGATACCGGAGCTTCCACCCAGGATAACCACGGTTCTGCCGTTGAGGTTGACTGCCATGACGATGAACCGGCTAGCGCGGACCCATCCGCAGCGCGCCGTCGAGGCGAATCGTCTCGCCGTTGAGCATCGCGTTCTCGACGATATGACGCGCGAGTGCGGCGTACTCTCGCGGCTGGCCGAGGCGCTGCGGAAACGGAATCTGCGCGGCGAGAGCCTTGCGCGCGACATCCGGCAGTCCCGCGAGCATCGGAGTCTCGAAAGTGCCCGGCGCGATCGTGCATACGCGGATTCCGAGCGAGGAGAGATCGCGCGCGATCGGCAGCGTCATCCCGACCACGCCGCCTTTCGACGCCGAGTAGGCGGCCTGCCCTATCTGTCCGTCGAACGCTGCGACCGACGCGGTGTTGACGATCACGCCGCGCTCGCCGTCGGCGTTGGGCTGATTCTTCGCCATCGCGGCCGCGGCCAGACGGATCACATTGAAGGTGCCGACCAGGTTCACCTGGATCACCTTGTTGAACAGGTCGAGCGAATGCGGCCCTTCCTTGGTGATCGTGCGCATCGCGCGGCCGATACCGGCGCAGTTGATCGCGATATGAATCGCGCCGAACTTGGCGAGCGCCTTTGCGACCGCGTCGGCGACTTCTTTGTCCGAGACGACATCGGCCGGCGTGAAGAGTCCGTTCGCGCCGAGCGACTCGGCGACCTTTTGTCCGGGCGACACCGGCAGATCGAGGATCACGGCCTTGGCGCCGCCGGAAACGAGCTCGCGCACGGTAGCCTCGCCCAGTCCCGAGCCGCCGCCAGAGACAAGCGCAACAGTATCTTTGAGATGCATGACAACCTCGTCGAGAAAATCTGCGGACTCGAAAAAGCTACGACCGGTCTCGCTGCAATGCAACCGCGCTGGCCAGTTAATTCCCTCTCCCAATCTGGAGGCTGTCGATTTTCTCGCAGATCGCCCGCTGCTGTCATCCTGAGCCGCAGGCGAAGGATCTCCGCGAAGCGATTAGTGCAACCGTTCCCGGCTATTCGCACTAATCGCTTCGCGGAGATCCTTCACAGAGCCTGCCCTGAGCAACGCCGAAAGGGGCAGCCTTCGTTCAGGATGACGGACAAGAACTCGCTATTTATCGACAGCCTCAATCTGGTTGGGAGAGGGACGCTCAAAGAAGCGCGCGCTTTCATCGACGGTCGTTCTCTGCCGACCGCTCCGGAAGATCGGGAGGCGGTACGCGATGGCCCGCTTTCAGAATCGGGAACTGGCGATCGGGCGCGTCGCAGTTAATCCCTGCCGGCATCACCAACGCGCCTTCGGGAGCGTATTGCAGAATATAACTCTTGCGCACCGACTTGGTGGTGTTCGGTCCCGTGCGATGCGGCGTCAGCGAAGTGAACACCACGATATCTCCGGCGCGCACCGGCGCGGGCGTCGCCTCGGGACCATCCTCTTCGCGGCAGACGAATCCCAGGCCGGTCAGCCGATGCTCGAGCGTGCCGCGCAGATGGCCGCCGGGGATGACCCAGGGGCATCCGTTGTCGACCGTCGCGTCGGTTAGCGCGATCCAGCAAGTCAGGTACGCCTGCGGCTCGATGTAGGTGTAGCCGTTGTCCTGATGCCACGGGAAAGGTTTCGGATACTCGGGCTTCTTGTACACCGCCTGGTCCCAATAGAGGCGGACGTCGGGCCCGATCAGATCGAAGCATAGGTCGGCGAAGAGCTGGCTCGCGGCGAATTCGCGAATCACGCGCGACTGCCTGACGAGATGCGTGGTGAAAGTGATTCCGTCGGCTTGCGCAATAAAAACCTTGCCGCCGGGCGCATTGCGAAGCGCATTCTCGAATTTTGCTTCCCACGGATCGATCGCCGCGGTCACGCGCTCGAGGGTCTCGCGATCGATCGCGCGCTCCAGGATGAAGAAGCCGCGTTCGTCGTAGGAGCGCGCCTGCTCATCGGTGATAACCCGGAACGGTCCGCGGTGTGACGTCCACTTGAAGCCGTGATTTTGAGGATGAAGTTTGATTTCGCCGTTCATGCGCTAATCCTCTGCGCCAATGCTGCCGCTCAGTGTATCACTGCGGCGCGATACGAACTCACGCGGCGGCTGGAACGCCGGTCAGCAGGCGGCGGGCGGCTTCGACGCGCTCGCGCGGGCCTACGATTTCAATCACGTCGCCCTCACCCAGCACTTCCTCGCCCGAGGGGACGACTACCGGTCCGGCGTTGCGCGCGATCGCGATCGCGGTGGCGCCGGTCGCGGCGCGCAGATCGATCTCGGCAAGGGTTCTGCCGATCGCGGCGGCTCCCGCGCCAAGCACGATCGGCGTGACGGTTCCGAGGCCGGGAACCTCGTGCGGAGAATTGCGGTTGGTGGCGAACGCGGCCGCGATCAGATCGGCGACGGCGCCCAGATTGCCGTGCAGCTTGCGCGCACTGCGCCAGATGACGAACACCATCAGTACGACGCCGATCACAATCGCGCCGATTCCTTCGACCGGTTCGAGAAACGGCTGCACGATCGCGAGCAGCGGCATCACCGTCACCAGCAGAATCGTCGCGTGCAGTACTGCGACGAGCGCTTCTGCCGCGGGAGAGGCCGCCGCGCCCGAGCCCGCGGGAAAAGCGCGCGCCGCGATCGCCCGCGCGATCTTGCGCGCGCCGAGATACATCGCGTAGCCGAACGGCGCACAGATGATCAGCGCGACAAAATCGACCGACAATCCCGCTTCGAAATATGAAGTATGGATCCACTGCTGCGCCAGGTCAGTGACCCCGTATGGATCCGCCTCGTTGAAAATGAGAATCCCCGCGATTGCGATCGCTCCGGAGCAGAGCAGCGCCATTCCCCATAGGAGCGTGCGGCTCTGCGCTCCGCGGTGATAGGTGCGTTCCATCAACGAGTCGTAGATCACCTGCAGCGAGCCCAAGCGCTGCGGGATAAGCTTGCGGGCGACAAAATCTCCGAGCGGTCCGGAAGCGCGGATCATGAAGGGCGTGGTGAAGGTGGTGATCGCGGAGACCGCGACCGCGAGCGTGTAAATGAACTCGCGGGTCGCGTGGGTCTGGATTCCGACTCCCGCAATGATGAACGAAAACTCGCCGATTTGGGTCAGGCTCATCCCGGCGCGCACCGAGGTCCGCACGCCCGCACCCGAGAGCAGCGACGCGATCGTCACGGCAAAGAGCTTTCCTACGATCACCGCAACCACCAGCAGCGAGAGCGCGCGCCAGTGTTCGCCGATAAGCAGCGGATCGATCATCATCCCGACCGAGACAAAGAATACCGCTGCAAAGATATCGCGCACCGGCGCGACCAGGTGCTCGATGCTGGCGATATCGCCCGATTCGGCCACCAGCGAGCCCGCCAGAAACGCGCCCAGCGCGACGGAATATCCGGCGCGCTCCGCGATGATCGCGAAGATAAAACAAATTCCGATACTGGCGACCAGCGTCGTCTCGGCGCGGCCGATACGCACGATCTGGCGGATGCTCCACGGCACGACCAGCAATCCGCCGCCTACCAGCGCGACCAAAAAAATCGCAAGCTTGCCGACTACCGATACCATCATCCCGGTGCTGAGACCGGCGCCCGCCGCGAGCGCGGTCAGGACCGCCAGCAGCATCACGGCGGTCAGGTCTTCAGCCAGCAGGACCCCGAAGACCAGCTCGCGGACGCCCTGGGGAATCTGCTCTTCGCCATAGGCCTTGGCGACGACGGTCGTGCTCGAGATCGAAAGAAACGCGCCGGTGAAAATACATTCGAGCCGCGTCCATCCCATGAGCTTCCCGACCATGTAGCCGAGCCACAGCATCAGGCCGACTTGCAACGCAGTCACGAAGGCGGAAGTCGGTCCGAGCTGGACCAGCTTGCGGATGCGGAACTCGAGTCCGAGCGCGAACATCAGGAGGATCACGCCGAGCTCGGAGAGCGTGTGGATTCGATCGGGACTGGCGAAAAGGATCGGCGTGTAGGGACCGACGATCACGCCCGCCACCAGGTAGCCGACCACGACCGGCTGGCGGATTTTCTGGAATACAACGGTGGTGATCGCGGCGACACCGAGCACCAGGCCGAGATCTTCAAGGATATTGTGCGAGGCAAGGATCATCCGAGGTTGGGAGATGATAGCGGGCATCGGGCAGCGCGCGACAGACGCGCCGGCACAGCCGCAGAGTCGGTATGATCACGAGCCAGTTGAAATGCAGATCGCAGGGCGTGCGCGTACTCACGGGTCCGCCCGCCCGGTTCATTTCAAGTCGCTCACGCGTGGCAGCACCTTGGTCCAGAACAGCTCGATCGTTTTCATCAGGCGGTCGTGCGGCATAAGGCCATTGTACATCCAGGCAAAGATCCATCTGATCGGCAGGCGCTTCAGCAGATGCTCAACCTGGCGCGTAACGGTATCGACGGTGCCGACGAACGCGAGTCCGTTGGACCACAGGTCGGCGGCCTCGCCGGTCTTCGGATCCTCGAGTCCTTTCGAGAAGCCGAACGGCTCGAACCATTCGTGGCCGCAGAAGTAACCGCTCTCATGCCAGATCGCGCGCGCCTCTTCGTCGCTGTCGGCGATCACGATATCGCGCAGCACGCCCATCCCGTCGCCGAGCGGACGTTTTGATACGTCCGCATAGACCTCGCACAGGTGATGCTCGAGGTCCGGATGCAGGGGAGGCAGAATCGCGGTGACGCCTTCTTGCGCGCACCACCTGATGCTGCGCTCGGAGGACGCGAACGGCTGGAAGATCGGGGGATGCGGCTTCTGCACCGGTTTGGGCACGACCGAGACCGCGCGCACGATTCCGTTTTCGACCCCGCCGCCCCATTTGACCGTCGCGTCGATATTCCACGGCGTGGGGCCGGCTGGAACGCGCCAATACTTGCCCTCATAGGTGAGAAAATCCTCGGTCCAGGCTTTCTTGATGATGCGGAAATTTTCCTCGAACGCCGCGCGATTGGCGGCGTCGATCTCGTCGTGCTGATGCGGCTGCGCCCCGTGAATCCCGTGCGTCTGCTGCGCCATGATATCGACCCACCTTCGCTGATAGCCGCGCGCGAAGCCCGCGTTGGCGCGGCCACCGGTCATGTGGTCGAGCATCGCAATATCCTCGGCAACGCGAATCGGATTCTGCGACGGCAGCACGATCCCAAGCTGCCCCACCCGCAGCCGCTTGGTCTGCATCCCGATGAACAGATCGAGCAGCACCGGATTGTTCGAGAGCTCGAAGCCTTCGACGTGGAAGTGATGCTCGGTGAAGCTCATCGAGTCGTAGCCAAGGTCGTCGGCAAGGCGCGCCTGCGCGGAGAGCTCGCGCAGCATCTGGTCGTAGAGCGCGCCGTTAAGTCCGACGCGGCCTTTTTCGATATCAGATTTGCTTCCGACTGACGGCAGGTAGAACAGAGAAACTTTCATCGTGATTTCACTCCGAAGCCGACTCTAGGATTTAGTGCCCGCGCGCGGCAAGCAGCAGCGGCCTCGTCCAGGCGTTTCAGGGCGACTGAGCAGATCCCCTGCGGGGAGGGACCAGCCAGAGTGTCAGGACGATGGCGAGGGTGAAGACGGCGTAGAGCGCGACGAATACCCATCGGGGCGCGCTAAAAAAGATCAGGCGGTCGAGCCAATAGCCGATGAAGGCGCCAGCGTAGCCTGACTGGCTCGCCCTGGCGCGCAGGAAATTCTCGAGCGTCGTCAGCGGGCACGCTACTCCTAAAATCGATTCGGCCAGCACCAGCGCGATCGCTGCCAGATGCGCGGCACGAAACCAGACGTTTCTGACCCATCGCCATCCGGCCGCCCCGCCAATCAGTATCGCCGCGAGTCCCAGCACTACGAATGCTACGTATGCGAAGTGGAACGCTACGACCAGGTTCGCGAGTATCACCATCATCGTTTCGCTTCCCAGAAGATTGTCGTAGCACCATATGCAATGATATTCGCTATATATCCGGAGGTAATTCGCGATGTCCAAGCAGCAGCTTGATTCACTCATCCAGATGCTCAAGGCGCAGCCAATCGATCCCAACGCAACGGTCGAAAAGACTCGCGCCGGATTCGAGCAGATGACCGTCATGTTGCCGGTCGAAGCCGACGTCAAATGCGAACCGGTCAGCGCCGGCGGCGTGAAGGCAGAATGGATATCCGCGCCGGGAGCGGATGCGGGCCGAGCCATTCTTTATCTGCACGGTGGTGGTTACGTTATCGGCTCGATCAATACGCATCGAGCGATTTCCGGGCGCATCTCGCGCGCGGCTAAAGCGCGCGTCCTGCTGATCGATTATCGCCTCGCACCCGAGCATCCGTTTCCAGCCGCGGTCGAGGATTCCGTCGCCGCCTATCGCTATCTGCTCGCGCAGGGAATCCGTCCCGGGCGGCTCGCCATCGCAGGCGACTCGGCGGGCGGAGGACTCACGATCGCGACGCTGGTCGCGATCAAGGAAGCGAAACTGCCGATGCCGGCGGCAGGCGTGGGGTTGTCGCCGTGGGTCGATCTGGAAGGAATCGGCGAGTCGATGACGACCAAGGACAAGGTCGATCCGATGGTGCATAAGGACGGGCTGGTTTCGATGGCGGCCGCATACCTGGCCGGAAAAAATCCGCGCACTCCGCTGGCCGCGCCGTTGTATGCCGATTTGAGCGGGCTGCCTCCGCTGCTGATCCAGGTCGGCACCGCCGAGACGCTACTGGACGATTCAACACGGCTGGCCGAGCGGGCGCGCAAATCGGGCGTGAACGTCACGCTCGAGCCGTGGGAAAACATGATCCACGTGTGGCAGGCGTTCGCACCAATCCTCGATGAGGGCCAGCAGGCGATCGAGAAGATCGGCGCGTTCGTTTTGAAGCATACCGCGTAGCCACTTAAGCAATGGGTGAGATGGCCGCGCGCGTTGGCGCGCTCGATTGGAAACGGATCGAGCGCGAACTCGACGCGCGCGGCTATGCACTCACCGATCGGATCCTCGCGCCGGTTGAATGCGCGGCGACTATCGCGCTCTATCCCGAGCGCGAGAAATTCCGCAGCCGGGTCGAGATGGCGCGGCATGGCTACGGCGTCGGGGACTACAAATATTTCGCCTATCCGCTGCCCGCGGAAATTGCGGAGTTGCGTGCGGCGCTCTATCGCCGGCTCGCGCCGATCGCGAACAGGTGGGCCAAAGAGATGCGGCTCGGCGCCGAGTATCCCGCCTCGCTCAAGAGCTTCGTCGCGCTGTGCCATGCGCACGGGCAGAACCGCCCTACACCGCTGATGCTCCGGTACGACGCGGGTGGCTACAACTGCCTGCATCAGGATTTGTACGGCGAGATCGCCTTTCCGCTTCAATTTACCTGCACGCTCAATGATCGCGGACGCGATTTCGACGGCGGCGAGCTGCTGATAGTCGAGCAGCGACCGCGCGCGCAGTCGCGAGGCGAGGCGATCGCGGCGGATGCCGGATGCGGCGTCATCTTCGCCAACCGGTATCGTCCCGCCGTGAGCGCGCGCGGGCATTATCGCCTGAACGTCAGACACGGCGTCAGCACCGTGACGCGCGGCGAGCGCTACGCGCTCGGGATCATTTTTCACGACGCGAAATAGAATCGATCAGGGCGCTTGGTCGGGATCGCGGACACCGCTCACCGCCATCTGGGCGAAAAATTCGGCGTTGGCGCCGTCGAGGCTTTGCGCCGATACCTGATGCGTGACCGCTGGCGGATTGGCGCCAATGTGAAACGCGAAGACGCCGTTCAAGATGAACAAGTCGGCAGCGGTCACCCGCTGATGCTGTCGCAGATGCTCGAGCCATGATTCGACGACGAAGTACTCGACGAAGCGGCCTGGCGCCGCGGCGTCAAAGAACATCCCCCAGAAAGTCGCGCCATCGCGGCGGCGAATCTCGCGCAGCGCGCGCGAGGTGCGCTCGAACTCGACCGCACGCTCCGGATCGATCAGATACTCGACCGTGATCAGCACCGGACCGCTATCCGGATCGATTGCGTGCGCGACGTCAGGCATCGGTCGGGATACCAGCGCAAGATTCAACTCGGCATCGGTCGCCAGCCGGTACCAGAACCGCGTGCCGAGGCCGAGCAAAATTGCCGCCGCGCCGCCGAACAGCGCCTCGGGCAGTCCGATTCGCTCGGCCGCGTATCCCCACATCACACCGCCGAGCGCCATCCCGCCCTGCACGATCATCTGGTAGGTGGCGAGCGCGCGGCCCTGCACCCACGCCGGGACCGAGAGCTGTGCGGCGACGTTGAGCGTCGCCATCGCGATCGTCCACGCCGCTCCGCCGATCGTCAACGCGGCGCACGCCAGCACCAGATTATGCGTCGGCGCGAGCGCGGCGGTGGCCCCTGCCACGACGATCACGGCGTCGAAGACGACGCGATCGCGCGAGAAACGGCGTCCGATGCGCGGCATCAGCATCCCGCCGACGATCGCGCCGCCGCCGAAAAATCCGAGCAGCATCCCGTAGCCGGCCGCACCGAGACCGAGCGACCATCGTGCGACCGAAGGCAGGACGGCCCACAGAGTGCTGGCGCCGAAAATGAAGGCCGCGGTCTGAACCAGCACGGCGCGCAGCTTGGTGTCATAGCGGACATAGCGCGCGCCCGCCCGGATCGCGCCCATCACGCGCTCGGCGGGAAGCACTGCCGGACGTGCGACGCGGCGCCATTGGTACAGCACAGCCATCACACCCAGAAATGAGAGCGCATTGAGCAGGAAGGTGGGACCGATGCCGGCGGTGGCGACGACCAGACCGCCGATCGCGGGACCGATTGCACGGGCGACGTTGTAGTTGATCCCGTTGAGCGAGATCGCCGCGGTCAAGTCCTCGCGTCCGACCAGCTCCGGAATGATTGCCTGCCAGGCTGGCGCGTTGAGCGCCGATCCGATTCCGAGCGCGAAGCTGAGTGCGAGCAGAGTCCATGGCGACACCGCGTGCGTGAGGGTCAGAAAGCCGAGTGCGCCCGCGGCCGCGAGCATCCAGGCTTGCGAGAAAATCAACAGACGCCTGCGATCGACGATATCGGCCAGCGCACCCGCCGGCAGCGCGAGCAAAAGGATCGGCAGGCTCGACGCGGTCTGGATAAGCGCAACCATCATCGGCGACGGCGTGAGCGTGGTCATCAGCCACGCGGCCCCGACATTTTGCATCCAGGTGCCGATATTGGAGACCAGCGCGGCGACCCACAGCGCGAAGAAAATCCGCAGGTGAAACGGGCGCAAGATCGATACGGCAGGCCTGGCTTCGGGAACCGGCCGCGGACCGCCATAGGTTACGAATCCACTCATCGGAAAAACGCCGATTCGATTGTGACGAGCCCCTCGCCTCGAACCAAGCCGGAAGGTACGCAACAAATTATATTGATCTTCTGTACCAGCGGGCTTACGCTTCAAAAATGGGCGCACAACTCTCCGACCGGGCTACCGAAGCGATAGCAGACCAGGAGAGCGATCCCATCGCAGCACCCCCTGCGAGTGCGGCGGTAAACGCAATAGAGAAGACCGGGATGCGGGTGCTTATCGTCGATGATGACGAAGATTCGGCGATTGTCATGGCCGAGGCACTGGAATTGAAAGGCCACGTTACCGCTACATCGTTCGATGCGGCAAAGACGTTAGAAGTCGTTTCACGATTTTCCCCGGATGTGATTCTGCTCGATATCGGACTGCCGATCGTCAACGGGTACGAATTGGCGCAAAGGCTCAGGCAGATGCCCGAACTCGGGTCGGCGCGGCTGTTCGCGGTCACCGGCTATAGCCAGGAATCGTACCGTAAACGAGCCATGGATTGCGGGTTCGACCAGCATATTACCAAACCGATTGAACTCGAGGCCTTGGACTCGCTCATACGCCGCAAGGCCGAATCCGCCTGAGTATCCAAATCGATCGGGCGGGATGGCGGAGCGAATGGAGATGCCGGAAGAGACGCTCGAACAAAAGTCGATCGAACTGGATCGCGATACCTTTTTTCGTTCGCTGATTCGCGAACTTACTGGCAGCCTGGAAGAAATTATCGGCCTCAAGGAAGCGAGCGGTTTTGTAAGTATCATCAGCCAGCGGCTGGGCGACGAGATCAACCAGAAATACCGCTTGGCGCTGAATACCGACAAGCTCGACCGCGATCAGGTCGCTGGTGTCTTGGTTGATTTGAAGCGCCGGATCGGTGGCGATTTTTTCGTGATCGAGGAAAATGACGAACGAATCGTGCTCGGCAACCGCCGCTGCCCTTTCGGCGACAAAGTTCTCGGCCGGCCCTCGATGTGCATGATGACCTCGAATATGTTCGGTTCGATCGCGGCGGCCAACCTGGGATATGCAAAAGTCGAGTTGCGCGAGACTATCGCGATGGGCCAGCCGGGCTGCGTCGTGGTCGTGCACCTCAAATCCACCCCGCAGAGCGCCAAGGCCGAGGGACGAGAGTACGTCAAGGCTTGAACGCTAATCCGGCAGGTTGAGCTGACATTCCCCCCGCGGAAAAAAATCGGCTGCTCTACTTCGACGCGGTAAGAGCGGTCCCGGATCCGATCTTTCTTGTCGATTCTAATCGTTTCCTGATCGAGGCAAACGATGCGGCCCTGCGGATGCTTGGATTAACGACGGTAACCGGCGTGCCGCTGTCCTCGGTGGTGGAGAATCCGGACGCCGAGGTGCAATCGGCTTTCCATGGTTGGGCCGGGACCCGCTCTCCGGTTCCCGGACGGCTGGTTTGGAAGACCGTGAAGGGTCCGCAGTCGCCTCAACTCGAGGCTTGGTGCGCCGAGCCGGCCAGCGCCGGGAAGCCAGGATTGGTGATCGTCCACTGCAAGCCGTTCTTTAACATCGCGGACCGTTTTCTCCTGCTCAACGACCGTCTGGAGATGCTGCGAAAAGAGGTGCTCGCGCGCAAGCAGGTGGCACAGGAGTTGATCGCCGCGGTCAGAGCACGCGACGAATTTATCGCGGTCGCTGCTCACGAATTGAGAAATCCGCTCAACGTCTTTCACTTGAGCATGCAGCTTCTGTATCGCCGCTTCGGCCAGGTTGAGGGCATCCGCGACATCCTGAATCGATCGCAATTTCAGTTAAATCGCCTGAACATGCTGGTCGAACGATTGCTCGACGTATCCCGAATCCGATCGGGGAAATATGAACTACATCCTGAGACATTCGACCTGAGTGATTTGATTCGGGAAGTGGTCTCCCGATTTGCCGAGCAATATCCCAAAGCGCCGATTGCACTACTGGCAGAGCGCTCGGTCTCCGGAATCTGGGATCGGGGCAGGCTCGATCAGGCCATTACAAATCTGCTTTCGAACGCGATAAAATATGGCCAGAATAAGCCTATCAACGTCGGTGTCGCGAGGGCCGGCGATGAGGCGGTTGTGAGCGTAACTGACCACGGAATTGGATTAGCGGCGGACGACGTTACCCGGATTTTTGAACAGTTCGAGCGGGCAGTGCCCAACGCTACCAACGAAGGTTTCGGATTGGGACTCTGGATTACAAGGCAAATCGCACAAGCCCATCGCGGTTCAGTCACGGCCGAGGGAGAGCCCGGCCGGGGTTCCACGTTCACCCTGCGCCTGCCAATCGACGGGCAGCAAATCGTTGAGAGGAAAGGGCCATGACTGAATGTTGTGCTGGTCGTGGAGGATGAGGATCAGGCCCGCGAATTTCTGACCGAAATACTGACCATCGAGGGTTTCACAGCGGTTGGATTTTCCAACGGGGCCGAAGCCCTGACCTATCTGAAGACTGCGCCGACGAAGCCCAGCGTGATCGTGCTGGACATTTTGATGCCGGTCATGAATGGCAGGCAACTGCGCGCCGAGATGCTCAAAAAGAAGGAACTTGCGGAAATCCCGGTGATCGTCGTCACCGCGCTGGATCCGTCCGAGGCCCGAGATTTGAAGCCCGTACGCGTGATACCGAAGCCGATCAACGTCGATCTGCTGATGAACGCAGTACGCGCCGCGTGCTGATTGATTCGCCTGCGTTCCGCACAAAGTTCGCCTTCCGTTCGTAGAATATTTCATCATTGTTAACGATCATCCGCCGATGGTATGATGCCCGTGTGGTCTTGTGCAGAGGAGGCGGGTGGAATTTGCGTTTAGCATAGTTTTAGATGGCTGAATCTCCCAAATCGTCGGCGGTTTTCAATCACGCGCGAGCAACGCGCTCGGACATTGCCAAGCTCCATGTCGCTGGCGAGGTCGGGCACTTCGTCCATTTTTACGACGATGACCGTTTCGCGATCGAGAATATCGGCCGGCTGGCCAGCAGGCGGATGGCTAACGGAGATTCGGGGATATTCGTCGCGACGCCGCCGCATCTCGAGACGATCGAGCAGACGCTGTCGGCAGCCAGTGTGGACCTGAGTACTCTGCGGGCACAGGGCAGGCACGTGACGCATGACGCCGACGCGACCTTGTCGCGGTTTATGGAAGACGGATGGCCGAATCAGGAAAAGTTTTTCGACTGCGTTGGCGGAATCGTCAGCCGGGCGATAGAGCGGAGCTCGAATCAATCGGTCTTGATATTCGGTGAGATGGTTGCGCAGCTTTGCGCGCAGAACAATTCGGCGGCGGCAATTCGCCTCGAGTATTTGTGGAACCTGCTCGCCGGGAAATACAAATTCGCTCTGTGGTGCGCCTATCCAATGAGGATCTTCGAGAATGCTGGGGGCGCGGAAGCAATGCATCTGATCTGCGCGGAGCACTCGCTGGTAGTCCCCGCCGAAAGCCCGCTCTGATTTTCCACCCGTCTGATTCCTTTACGCGGAGGATGTCGATTTTGTCGCAGGGCGTCCGCTGCTGTCATCCTGCCATGAAAGTCGAGGAAGGCGATGAGTATCGCATTCTCAGCCGGACCTCCGGCTGTCATTTCGAGCGCTGCGCGAGAAATCCCGGGGCGTCCGTGCTCGACGCCAACACCACACGCAGAGGCCCTTCATCCGGGATTCCTCGCGCGGCAGCCACGCGCGGGAATGACAAGACCGCCGCACAAGGCTTCGTAGGGGCGGCTCGCGAGCCGCCCGTCTTCGCGCAGCCTCTCGTTACACGCTGCCTTTCGTCCCGCGTGGCGGGTCCTTCGGACCCGTGAAGATCTGAACGGACGTCCCGCCAACGCGACTTCGTGTGCTGTCGCTTTTTTCTCTTCCGAGCGGTCGCGTCTTGCCCGCAGGCGCGCGATATGAAAATTTCATAGGCTCAGTGCGCCCGTAGCTCAGCGGATTAGAGCAATAGACTACGGATCTATGGGTCGGGGGTTCAAATCCCTCCGGGCGCGCCACTCTCCAAATCCTCGAAAATGAACAGAACTTCAGCCAAGACACATGCGGCTCGAATTAGTGGTAGCTCGAACAACAGCCTGAACAACGCTCTTCTGCCCATCGCCCGACCAATCTCGTGCATCACCAGAAGTTCGTCGAGTGCTATTAACCGCAATTTGTTATTGGGCGGTTGCTGCGCGCCCCTGTAGTTCGAGTAGACGGTTGGTAACCTTCTCGGCCCAATAGTTCATCGCATTTTCAGCGTCGCCCCATTTCCATTGCGCCGCGCTGCTCAACGCGAGACCGCCGGCGCGTTTGTCGACCGCAGCTGCGAGAAGTTCGCCGCTAGAAGTATCGGTCGCTTTCATTTCGGCTTCCGCGGAACCCACGAACGCATAGCTGCCGGTCGCGAGCGACTGCGCGGCGTTGAGGATCCGAAGCTGGGGAATCACTACCGATACCGAGCGCAAGCCCGGCGTGGCGCCGCTCGCGTTCACCATGGCGACTTGCAATTCGAGGACCTCCGGTCCGCCCTGATCCACCAGCGTGAAATGCTTTTGCAAATCTTCCTTGAGTTTGTTGTAGAAGTATGCGGTCAGCATTTGCTGATCGGACGGCGACACTTTGCTGTTTGCACTATCCCAGAATTGAACCGGTTCGAGGAGTATCTTGTTGTACCTGCTCCATTGCGTGTTTGGGTTAATGTACACCATCGCGGCCTGGCCTTCCTTGCCCGGCTGCAACAGTGAGGCGTCCGGGCCAAAAAATCCGCTTACTGCGGGCGACGTCTGGCCGGACTCGGCCTGCTTGACCATTTCGGGCTTGCTTTGGACAGTTTGCGCGCATCCCGACGCGACTCCAACGAGGAACAACACCGCGCCGAGAACAGTTAAGTGTCGACTTTTGAGGCGCACCGCCTGCTGAGATTTCATTGACCTATAGCTCCCTTCTTTTTAGAGATGTTCCGCCGCCTGCGCTTCCTAATCTGAGGCGATTCGGTGACAGCCGAAATTATACCGAAATTATACTTCCGCGCAGATCAAGAACACGGTCACGGGGCGTAACGCCAAGCCGTCGACTCGACCTCGCGCTGATCGAATTCGCATCCTCACTGTACTTGCGATCGCGGTCTCGAACTACCTGGCGGCGGTTCAAAAAACAGCCGGCACAACGCTCCCTTGCCCATCGCCCGACTAATCTCCTGCATCACCAGAAAAGATCCGACGGTCAAACTGATGAGCAGCACCAAGCCGAGAAAGCGATCGAGATTTGCGTTGGCAACTACGCGACTAATGCCTTCTCCAAGACTGCCCGCCTCGCGAACATAGTGGAAAATCTTCTCGCCGATCCCGAGCACGATAACGACCAGACCATAGACAAAAGTCTTGCAAGCGATCACGACGGCGCGGCGATAGTTATCGAAGCGGTAACCGGATTGGGCCCAATCCAGCAGCGGAACGACTTTGCCCAGAATCAGCGCGGCGACTGCCGCCTTGGTGAATGCGGAGAACTCGATCTCATATTGCGAGACGAAGAGCTTGAACATCACGAAGATGAGCAAAAACGCGATGAAGAAGAAGAGGACTACCGGCGCCATCTCGCGGATCAAACCGAGCACTCCGCCCTCGACAGACGTGGACACGCTTGAAAGCCGGCCCCGAAAAGTACGATTGGTCACCAAAACTATCGCTCCTTAGGCGTCGCCGGCAGCTTGGCGATTTCCTCTGCGAGGATCGGCACGCCCAAGTTGCATGCCTGAACACCCTGCGCGACGCATAACTTCAGCACCTCCATGATCTCTTCCATCGTCGCTCCTAGCTTGAGCGCCGCGTTGATATGACGACGTACGCCCGGCGCGTACATGTGCGTAAATGACGCGTCAAGGGCAATACTCAAAAGCTCGATAAGCTTGGGTGTCATCACCCCACTGCCGTAAAGGCCCATCCCTACCGCCATGAATTCATCGGTCCATACCGGATCGAGTTCAAAGAAGGGATTCCATGCTTCATTCCATTGACCAACCGCCCGCATCTTATCGCACGCGGGGGTGGGCGGAAGATTCGCGTTGCGCACCGGTTTGATTCCGGCCGCTTTCACCTCTTCTAGAAGAATCGGGGCGCCTAGGCTGCACGAATGGATCGCAGGTCCGAAGGCAGCTTTAAGCGCCATCAAGATCTCTTCTCGGCTCGCACCTGCTTCGAGGGCGGCGCGAATGTGACGCCGAGTTCCGTCGGGATTGAGATTCGTACAAGAAGCGTTCAGCGCAACGCCGATTAACTCGACTGTCTTCCGCGGCAAAACACCGCTGCTCCATGGATTGGTTGACATCTTGACGCAGGTCTCTGCCCACGCTGGATCCCAATCGCGCAGTTGCGCCAGCGCCGCGCCCCAAGGGCCTGTTTCATGCGCGCGATCGCCCGTAGATGCAGATCCAATATTATCTTTGGATGCCATGTCGAATTTCCTCTGTCTCGCGAAACCTCGATCAATGAGCGAGTTGGCGATTTATGCAGACGATAATCCATCTCCCTAGCTCACGGCGATCATAATTTTCCCATCAACGACTTTCACCGCATACGCGGCAACTCCAAAGCCACCGGTGGTTACCTGACCCGTGGTAACATCATAGCGGAGGCCGTGGGCACGACACGTCACGATCGTGCCACTCAGCTTTCCTGCTCCGAGCGATGCTCCAGCATGAGCACATGAATCCGCGATGGCATATATATTCCCGTCCAGATTGAAGAGGGCCACGTCCTTGTCCGCAATCCTGACAACTGTGCTGGTTCCAGGTGGAATCTGATCCAGCCGCGCACCTTCAACAAAATTCGCCATTACTCATTCCTCAGCGCAGGTATTCTCTTCATCGAACCCGCAATTCTATCCTTAATGGGAGCGGGGACTACCCCGCGAGAGCCGGGCGAAGGACGAGCAACCGAATCGGTGTGCCGCGGCAGCGTCTTCCCAGCAGGAAGACGCTGTCGTAACTGGTGGATTCCGGGTCGGAGGCAACTCGCGGACCTGTGCTACTTGGCAGCAAACTGCCCCGCGATGGGGTGTCCATCGGATCCGCTGACCGGCGGATGCAGTCGTCCGTCGGTCTCCTTCACGATGAAGCCCAGTTGACCTTCCTTGCGGTTGGGCGGCAGGCCCAGATTGGCCAGCGTTTCGTCTGGGCTGTTGTACCAGGTGCCAATCTTCAGGATCTGGCGCGCTTCGTCCGCGGTTGCGACCTTGCGTCCGAGCTCCTTCGCGATTCGTACTACCTGCTCGACCTGTTGGACCGAAGTCATACGTTCACCCTTGCGGCGCCACATATTGTCCTCGATACCGACCCGGATGTGGATGCCGAGCGCAACCGCCATGGCCGCATATGGCGGCACGGTCCGCCAAAGGGACTCGTACGTCGCGACGGAGCCGTGGGGCGAGCGACGCACCCACTCCATGAAGTCGAAGGGATTGCGGCCGCAGCCGCCGGCCCCGCCGATGGCCGTCATGGTGTGATTCAACGGCCCCATGTACACGCCGGTGCGGATGAGATGCTCTATCGCTTCGAGGGTATGGACGTGGGCCATAGCGAACATGGGCTGGACCCCGTTCTTGCGTAGGCGCTTCAGATGCTCGACGTAGAATTCGGGCGTCGCGTCAGCGACCATGTTCTGATACGCAGCCTGCATTGCGGGAGTCGCGAGCTGCGTCCCCTGGACATCGTCCGGCGTCGTGAGGTCGAGGATGTTCATCTGCGTGGTACCTACGACGATCGTGACTTGATCCGGTTTCGGATTGAGCTCGGTCAGCATGTGCCGCGTGTCGTAACCGAGCCAATGTGCCTTTTCGTGATCGTCGGCCGGAGCGAACGAAATAGACCCGCCGACTTGGATGATCATCTTCGGTACGGCCTTTCGCAGGCGCGCAATCTGATCGTTGAACTCGTTGAAACTTTTCGAGCCGTGGCCGGTTTTCGGATCTCTCACATGAAAGTGCAGCACCGTCGCGCCGGCGTTGTAGCAATCGACGGCCTTTTGAGTCTGTTGCTCCCAAGTTACCGGGATGTCCTCCGGGTAGTCGCTCGGCAGCCATTGCGGCCCGTACGGCGCCACTGTGATGATCAACGGCTGCTGATTTTCGGGCAATAAAGAGTCGCTCGTGAAATACATAGAGTTTCTCCTATTCGATAGAGTTGACGGTTTTTGGAATCTCTCGAATCACGAGGGCAAGATAATAGAAATCAGAACGGCTTGGGTTGACATAAACCGACATTGATTTAACATCCGAAGACGAAGCGGTTCTCCTCATGCTTTTGGTTCGAGCAGCATCGCTAACCGGTTACGTCGAGTTGGCTGGCGCCGTGCAGCTCAATCCCTATCCGTTGCTTCAAGCGGTCGGGTTGCCACTTGCCTGCCTTCGCGACCCGGACCTGAAGATTCCGGCCGATGCGGTCCGCCAGCTCCTGGAGGACTCGGCGGAGCAGGGCCACGAAGAGAGTTTCGGACTACGGCTCGCCGAGCATCGCTTGCTGTCGAATTTGGGACCGCTGGCTCTTATCGTGCGAGAAGGCCCCACGGCCAGGAAAGCGGTCGAGGCGCTGGTCAAATACATTCGATTGCACAACGAGGCGATCAATCCTCGGATCGACGAGGAGGACGGCATCGTCACGGTGAGACCGGAGCTCCGGCCCGAGAGGCCAGCGCCGGCGCGCCAGGCGGTCGAGTTGTCTGTAGGCGTCCTTGGCCGGACGCTCCGCACCTTCCTTGGCGATTCATGGAGGCCCCGTGCGGTCTGCTTCACTCACGGCGCGCCACGAGGTCTCTCTGTTCACAAGAGGATCTTCGGTTCGCGCGTGGAGTTCGGATGTGACTTCAACGGCATAGTGTGCAACACGGATGATCTCGAACAGCGAGTTCCGCATTCGGATCAGCTCATGGCGCGATACGTCCGCCAGTATGTCGATGCGCTTCTGATAAATCGCGATCTCAGCATGAGTGATCGAGTACGTGAGCTGCTGTGGATTCGTGTACCATCGGGTACCTATTCCCTTGAAGCTATGGCCAAACAACTCGGGGTTAGCGGCAGAACCATAGAAAGGCAGCTCAAACAAGACGGCACCTCTTTCTCCGCTTTGCTCAATCAGGTGCGCGCCAAAATGGTCAGACAATATGTCGAATCAGCTGGCCGCCCGCTTTACGTTATAGCCGAACTAATGGGCTTCTCCGCGCTAAGTGCATTCTCCCGATGGTTCCGGGACGAATTCGGATGCAGCCCATCGCAATGGCGCGCGACGGCCGCCAGGCAGCGCGAGGGTGCTTCCGAATCCCGCCTCTCAGAATGATTTCCGCGTCCGCGCGATCAGTGGCGGGCTTCGGGGATCGTTACCGTGACCGAGGTGCCGACGCCGAGCTTGCTTTCGATTCGGAGTGCGCCGCGATGCAGTTGCACGATGTGCTTTACGATCGCGAGGCCCAGGCCGGTGCCGCCTAGCTCTCGCGAGCGCGCACGGTCGACGCGGTAGAAGCGCTCGGTCAGGCGCGGGACGTCACGCTCCGGAATACCCTCGCCCGTATCGGCGATTGCGAGCGCCACCGCGCCCCGCTCCGGCTCCGAGCCGTTGAGGCTCGCAGTACGGGCGGAGACGGTCACGTGGCCGTCGCGCGGAGTGTATTTGATCGCGTTGTCGAGCAGATTGACCATCACCTGATGCAGCCGATCGCGATCGCCCTCGATCTTCGGCAGCCCTTCGGGGCAATCGATCTCGAGCGATACGCCTTCGCGCCGCGCCGACTCGCGCATCAGTTCGACCGCTTCGGAGATCGCGGCCTGCGGTTCCAGCGCTTCGAAGTTGAGTGGTGAGGCGCCGCGCTCCAGGTCCGAGAGCGAAATCAGATCATCGAGTAGCCGGGCGAGGCGGCGCGCCTGACGGTCGATAATGCCGAGGAAGCGAATCTGCGTCTCCTTGTCCTCGACGCCCTGCACCAGGGTTTCGGCGTATCCGTAGAGCGCCGAGAGCGGAGTGCGCAGCTCGTGGGTCAGGTTCGAGATGAAATCCTGGCGCACGGTTTCGTACGATTTGAGCTGCGTGATGTCGTGGAAGACGAACACGCGCGCGGCGCCCTGCGAGGTTCGGACCGGCGCCGCGCTCGCGCTGACATGCCGCACGGCGGGGTTCTGGATCAGGAACTCGGCGGAACCATATTCGGCGCTGTCGGAACGGGTCGCACGCGCGACGAATTCCTGCAAGCGCGGGTCGCGGCACAGTTCGACGAAGTCGCGTCCGCGGTAGTCGATCTCGGCCTCGAGCGCGAACATCCGGCGCGCCGCACCATTGACCAGCACCACTTCGCCGCGCTGGCCCGCTACGACGACCGCCTCGGTCATGCTGCGGAGGATCGCCTCGAACTCGTCGCGCTGCTCGGCCAGCGAATCGACCTCGTCAACGATCGCGTCGGTGGCGTCGAGCAGGCGATGCTCGGCATGGCTCATCGCGCCCCCGTCGCTCTGGAGCAGGTGCGGCGGAGGCTCGCGCGCCTCGAGCGCGGCGGCTATCGCCTCGAGCCGTTCGGCGTGGTTCTCGAATGCACCGCCGATAGTGGAAGCCAGCAGGAATCCGGCGCCCAGTCCGAGCACGATCGCGGCCAGCGCAAGCCACGCCGACACACCACTCCACACGGTCAGAGCCGCCAACATCACGGCCGCGGGCAGCAGGCCCGCGATTACCGCGGCGAAAATCTTGAGCTTAGCGGGACTAGCCAAGCGCCTCGGGGTCGAAGCGGTAACCGACACTGCGCACGGTCAGGATCAGTTCCGGGTTGGCGTCGTCGCGCTCGATATGCTGGCGCAGCCGGCGGACATGAACGTCAACCGTGCGCGGCTCGACGAACGTGTCGCGTCCCCAGACCATATCGAGCAGTTGCTCGCGCTCGTACACGCGCAGCGGATGCTGCACGAAAAATTTGAGCAGCTCGAACTCGCGCAGCGCCAGGTCGTGGCGCACGCCCTCGACATACACCTGGTAGGTGCCGAAATCGATCTTGAGGCGTCCGCGCTCATACACGCCTACATCGTCGGGCGCGCTGTGTCCGGCCGCGCGGCGCAGCAACGCCTTGATCCGCGCCACGACCTCGCGCGGGCTGAACGGCTTGACCACGTAGTCGTCGGCGCCCATCTCGAGCCCGAGCACTTTGTCTACTTCGGTGCCCTTGGCGGTGAGGATCAGGATCGGAAGATGCGCGGTTTCGCGGTTCTGGCGCATCTGCCGGCAGATTTCGAGCCCCGGCATCCCGGGCAGCATCAGGTCGAGCACCAGCAAGTCGGGCGCGCGACGGCGGATCTTTTCGATCGCCTGCGGACCGTCGCCGGCCTCCTCGACGATGAAACCCTCGCGCTCGAGGTTGTAGCGGACCAGCTCGCGGATATCGGCCTCGTCCTCGACGATCAGCACGCGCGCGCGCGCGCCACGGCGTTCCTCGGCGATTGCTGGCTGGCTCATTTCTGTTTCTTGTCCATGTGGCGCACGACTTTTCCGTTAACCATGAACATCACCATCTCCGCGATATTGGTCGCGTGGTCGGCGATCCGTTCGAGATACTTGGAGATAAACAAAAGCCGCGTCGCGGGCCCGATGGTATGCGGGTCCTCGGCCATGTAGCTCAGCAGCTCACGGTAAATCTGGTAATTGAGCTGATCGACCTCGTCGTCGCGCTCGATCACGCCTTGCGCGAGCTCGACATCGTTGCGCATGAATGCGTCGATCGAATCCTTGACCATCGATTGCGCGATCTCCGCCATCCGCGGCAAATCGACGTAGGGTTTGAGCTGGGGAACCTCGTTGAGCTCGAGCGCACGCTCACAGATGTTCACCGCGTTGTCGCCGATTCGTTCGAGGTCGGTGGTGATCTTGAGTCCGGTGGTGATGAAGCGCAGGTCGCTGGCGGTTGGCTGATGCAGCGCGAGCAGGCGGATGCACTGTTCGTCGTTGGCGACGTCCATGATGTTGACTTCGCTGTCGTTCTTGATGACGGCGCGCGCGTGGTCGCTGTCGCGTTCGACCAGCGATTCCATCGCCTCCGCGATTTGGCGCTCGACCAGAGCCGCCCATCTTGAGCAGACCCGCGCGCAAGCCGCGCAAATCCTCTTCGTACTGGCGATTAGTATGCTGCGGCTGCGGGGTATCCATTTTCGCCTCCCGGCGCTCTAGCCAAATCGGCCCGTGATGTAGTCTTCAGTTTCGCGCCGTGTGGGATTGGTAAAAATATGATTGGTGTCGCCGAACTCGATCAAATCTCCCTGGTACATGAATGCGGTGAAGTCGGCGGTGCGCGCGGCCTGCTGCATGTTGTGGGTCACGATCACGATTGTGTAGCTGGACTTGAGTTCGAGCAATAGCTCCTCGATCCGCGCGGTCGAGATCGGATCGAGCGCGGAGCACGGCTCGTCCATCAGCAGCACTTCCGGCTCGACCGCAAGCGCGCGGGCCACGCACAGGCGCTGCTGCTGTCCGCCGGAGAGGCTCGCGCCCGGACGGCGCAGGCGATCCTTGACCTCGTCCCATAGCGCGGACTGGCGCAGGCTTTTCTCGACGATCCGGTCGCGCTCGGCGCGCGAGAGCTTAAGCCCGTTGAGACTCAGCCCCGAAGCGACGTTGTCTTCGATCGACATCGCGGGAAACGGCGTAGGCTTCTGAAACACCATCCCGATTCGCCGGCGAATCTGCACCGGGTCAACGTCGGGGGCGTAGATATTCTCGCCGTCGAGCAGGACTTCGCCTTCGGCGCGCGCTCCCGGAACAACCTCGTGCATCCGGTTGAGGCATCGCACCAGCGTCGACTTGCCGCATCCCGACGGACCGATGATCGCGGTGACATTACCTTCGGGGAACGACAGGCTGATGTCTTTGAGCGCGCGCACTGAGTGGAAAAACGCACTCAAGTGCCGCACTAGCAGTTTGTCGGACATATTATTCCGCCACCGCCGCCGACGATCCCGCTCCCATCACGCGCAATTCTAACGACGGATTGTTAAGGATTAATTACCACGCCGCGAACCCTCAATGAATCCGCCGATCTTATTCCTCCCCCATTGTCTGACATGGGGGAGGATTAAAGGAGGGGGTGCAGCGACGATACTCTCGCATCGGCGGCCTCCCGCATAGGTATGAACGTCGCCAGCGGGTGCCCTACCGCTCCGGGATTCCTCTCCTGCGGCTCGGAATGACGATCGAAGGTTCGTCATATGAATACTCGCCCCGAGACGAGATCCATGATCTTCAATATCGAGACTCCCGATCGTCATTCCGAGCCATAGGCGAGGAATCCCGAGGCGGTAGGGCAGCCGTTTGCTTAGCCTCAACATCTTTACGGGAAGTCGCTTGCGCGAATCCTCGCTCAGGAAGGAAGCATCAGGATCGTTAGCCATCGCGAGAGCGTCGTCGCTGCACCCCCTCCTTTAATCCTCCCCCGTGGAAAAACGGGGGAGGAATCAGGCGGCTTTGGTGATCCTGTCCATCCCTCCCATGTAGGGACGCAGGACCGGTGGGATCGTTATGCTGCCGTCCTCGTTTTGGTAGGTCTCGAGGAGGGAGATGAGCGTTCGCGGCATCCCGAGACCTGAGCCATTGAGCGTGTGGACGAATTCGGGTTTGCCGCCTTTTCCCGCGCGGAACCTGATCTGCGCGCGGCGCGCCTGGAAATCCCAGCAGTTCGAGCACGAACTGACTTCGAGCCATTCGCCGCATCCCGGCGCCCACATCTCGACGTCGTACTTCGACGCCGCGGCGAAACCCAGGTCGCCGGTGCACATCTGGATCACGCGATATGGAATCTCGAGCCGCCGGCAGATCTCGCACGCGTCTTCGACCAGCTTTTCGAGCTCTTCGTCCGACTTCTCCGGATGCACCAGCTTGACCATCTCGACCTTGTCGAATTGATGGCCGCGCTTGATTCCGCGCACGTCGCGTCCGGCCGACATCTTCTCGCGCCGGAAGCAGGGCGTGTAGGCGGCCAGGTAGATCGGCAACCGGGCGGCGTCAAGAATCTCGCGCGCGTACATATTGGTGAGCGGCACCTCGGCGGTCGGGATAAAGTAAAAATCTTCCTCGAAATCGCGATACATCGTGTCGGCGAATTTTGGCAGATGCGCGCTGCCGGTCACCGTCGCGGTATTGACCATCAGCGGCGGCGCAACCTCGAGGTAGCCCTGCTCCTGCGTCTTGATGTCGAGCATCCAGGCAATGAGCGCCCGCTCCAACCGCGCGCCCGCACCCAGCAGGAAATGAAATCGGGTGCCGGAGATTTTCACGCCGCGGTCGAAGTCTATAATCCCGAGCTTCTCGCCCAGTTCCCAATGCGGTAGCGGCTTGAACGAGGTGAACTCCTGCGGCGCGCCTACTGTCCGGACGATCTTGTTATCAGCGTCGCTCTTGCCGACGGGTACGTGCGGGCGCGGCAGATTCGGCAGCGTGAGCAGAAAATTCTCGCATTCGCTTTCGAGCTCGGAGAGATCGCGCTCGCCCGCAGTGATTCGGTCGCCGAGCGCACGCATCCCGGCGCGCTTTTGCTCTCGGACCTCGGGCGATGCTTTGCCTAGTTCCTTTGATTCGGCAGCGCGGCGGGCACGCAGCTCGTCGAGCTCGAACTGGAGCTTGCGGCGGCGCGCGTCCGTTTCGAGCACTCGGTCAAGCTCGGCCCCTTCGACACCGACTTTGGCCAGCTCCGCTTTGACCAAGTCGGGTTTTTCGCGAATCAATTTGATATCGAGCATTCAAAATGCGTCCTTTAGATGCTGGAGGCGACGGCTGCCGCCCGCCTCGACAATTGCGACTACGTCGAAGCGCGCGTCGTGTTCCGCCGCGCGATAGTGCGCGACAAACTGCTCGGCCGCACGGCGGATTTGCTCCTGCTTGGCGCGGTTGACCGATTCTTCCGGAGTTCCAGCCGCCGTTCCAGTGCGCCGTTTCACCTCGACAAAGACGATCGTCTCCCCATCCATGGCGATGATATCGATCTCGGCATGTGCGGCGCGATAGTTGCGCGTAACGATGCGGTAGCCGAGCCGACGCAAGTGCCGCTCCGCGATTCGCTCTCCACGTCGCCCGAAGCGAAATCGCGCGGCTCCGGGCAGCACACTCTCCCGAGTCGCAAATCGGCTTAAAAGCGCGTCGAGCCGTGCCCAGACTTCGCCCGCTGAGGTTACACTTCGTGCCATACTACAAGGCTTGTCCGCTTAGTCCAGATTATACTCTGGCTTCGCGGATCAGCGAGGCTTTTTTCTCGGATTGGAAACTAAATCTTACGGTATTTCGACCGCAAAGTTGCGGCAAGCCACCGCAAACGTGCGACTGACACGGAGCCACCGGGATGTTACGATTCCGGCACGATGGCGGAGAGCAAAATTACCCTGGAACAGGTGCGACACGTCGCGCGGCTGGCGCGGATCGAGCTCAGTCCCGGCGAAGAACAGCATCTCCGGGCCGACATGGACCAGATCCTCGCGTATGTGGACAAGCTCGGCGAACTCGACGTCAGCTCTGTCCTTCCGACCATGCAGGTCGGTGAATCGGGCACGCCGATGCGCGCGGACGAGGTCACCAATTCGCCCGACGCGGAGGCGATGCTGGCAAATGCGCCGGCGCGCGAACGCGGGTACTTCAAGGTTCCGAAAATTATTGAATAGCGGCCGCCTGGGTTCGATCCACTACCGAACTGACCATCGCGGCCGACGCGCCGCGAACGGAACGTGCTGACACGATGGCATCCTCTGAACTGAATCGACTGACTATCGCCGACGCCGCCGCCCGGCTGCGTAAGCGCGAAATCTCGTCCACCGAACTGACCCGCGCGTGCCTCGATCGGATCGCGGCCGTGGAGCCACGGCTCCATGCGTTTATCACGGTCGTCGAAAAAGCGGCTCTGGCGCAGGCCGCCGAGGCTGATCGCCGCCTGCCGGCTGGCGACGCTCCGGCGCTGTGCGGAATCCCGCTCGGGATCAAGGATATTTACGCGACCAAGGGCGTTGCGACGACGTGTGCGTCGAGAATCCTGAGCAATTTTATTCCGCCTTTCGACGCGACCGTAATTGCGAAGCTGCGCGCCGAAGGCGCGGTGTTCGTCGGCAAGACCAATATGGACGAATTCGCGATGGGTTCGTCCACCGAAAATTCCGCGTTCGGACCCACGATGAACCCGCATGACCTGTCGCGTGTGTCCGGCGGGTCGTCGGGCGGATCGGCCGCGGCGGTCGCGGCGGACGAATGCCTGGGCGCGCTCGGCACCGACACCGGAGGATCGATTCGCGAGCCGGCGTCGTTTTGCGGAGTGGTCGGAATCAAGCCGACCTATTCGCGCGTCAGCCGCTACGGCGTGATCGCGTTCGCCTCATCGCTCGATCAGGTTGGACCGTTCGCCAAGAGCGTGCGCGACGCCGCGATTCTGCTGCGCTCGCTCGCGGGGCACGATCCCCGCGATTCGACCTGCTCGACGCGTCCGGTCCCCGACTACGAGCGCGCACTCACCGGCGAAGTGAAGGGGCTCAAAATCGGCGTGCCCAAGGAATATTTCGTCTCCGGGATGGATCCCGCGGTCGAGCGATCGGTGCGCGCCGCGCTCAAGCATTACGAAACGATGGGCGCGAAGCTGATCGATATCTCGCTGCCGCACACGTCGTACGCGATCGCCTGCTACTACCTGGTCGCAACCGCGGAGGCGAGCGCGAACCTGGCGCGCTACGACGGAGTCCGATACGGCGTGCGCGCCGCCGCGGAAGACACGATCGCTCTGTACGAGACCACGCGCGCTCAAGGTTTCGGCGCCGAAGTGAAGCGCCGCATCATGCTGGGAACCTTCGCGCTTTCGACCGGCTACTACGACGCTTACTACCTGAAGGCGATGAAGGTGCGAACGCTAATCCGCCGCGACTTCGAGCGCGCGTTCGAGAGCTGCGACGTGATCGTGACGCCGGTCGCGCCGGGCACCGCGTTCAAGCTCGGCGAGAAGATGAACGATCCGCTGACGATGTATCTGTCCGACATCTTCACGATTTCGGTGAACCTGGCCGGCCTGCCGGGCCTGGCGCTCCCGTGCGGCTACGACGCGAACAATCTACCGATCGGGATGCAGATAATCGGCGCGCCGTTTGCCGAGGAAACGATCCTGCGCGCGGGCGACGCGTTCGAGCGCTCGGGCGCGGTGACGCTCAAACGGCCCGCGCTGTGAGAAGACGATGAATAA
The DNA here is from genome assembly GCA_963765675.1 of uncultured delta proteobacterium. GTDB lineage: Bacteria > Desulfobacterota > Binatia > Binatales > Binataceae > JBARDN01. The sequence continues at coordinate 205,163 of CAVXXK010000003.1, forward strand.
CGAAACATATGAAGCGGTGATCGGACTCGAGGTCCACACCCATCTGATGACGAAGTCGAAGCTGTTCTGCGGATGCTCGACGGAGTTCGGGCGCGCGCCGAACGAAAACGTCTGCCCGGTGTGCCTCGGGATGCCCGGAGTGCTCCCGGTGCTGAACCGGCGCGTCGTCGAGCTGGCGGTGCGCACGGGACTTGCCGCGCATTGCGAAATATCGGAGCGCTCGATCTTCGATCGCAAGAGTTATTTCTATCCCGACCTGCCGAAGAATTATCAAATCTCGCAGTACGAAACGCCGGTATGCAAAGGCGGATATATCGAAATTCCGGCCGGTGATGGCGCGGTGAAGAAGATCCGGCTGGTGCGGATTCATATCGAAGAAGACGCGGGCAAGAATATTCACGAAGCCAACGCGAGCCTGGTCGATTTCAACCGCTCATGCGTGCCGCTGATCGAAATCGTAAGCGAGCCCGACCTCCGCTCCGCCGACGACGCGAGCGCCTATCTGCACGAGCTGCGCAGTATCCTGCGCTATATCGAGGCCTCCGACGGCCGCATGGAGGAAGGCAGCTTTCGCTGCGACGTCAACGTCTCGGTGCGCAAGCGCGGCGCCTCAGAGCTGGGGGTGAAGACCGAAATCAAAAACTTGAACTCGTTCCGCTTCGTCGAAAAGGCGATCGACTTTGAGGTCAATCGGCAGATCGAGTTGATCGAGTCCGGCGGCAAAGTCGCGCAGGAGACGCATCTGTGGGATCCCGTGCGCGAAGAGACGCGCCCGATGCGCTCGAAAGAGTTCGCGAACGATTATCGCTACTTCCCCGAGCCCGATCTTCCGCCGCTAATCGTGGCGCCCGCGATGGTCGAAGAGATCCGCCGCGCGATGCCGGAGCTTCCCGCGGATCGCCGTGCGCGCTACATCCGCGACTTCGGCCTCGGCGCCTACGAAGCGGGCGTGCTGACCGCCGAGCGCGAGACCGCGGATTATTTTGAAGCCACGACTCCGGGCCTGAAAAATCCGAAGAGCGCCGCCAACTGGGTGATGACCGAAGTGCTGCGCGTCGCCAACGACACCGGCAAGCCTCTGGCCGAGGCGGTGCCTGCAGCAGCCGAAGTCGGCGCGCTGCTCAGGATGGTCGAAGACCAGAAGATCAGCCTGAATGCAGCCAAGACCGCGTTCGCCGCGATGGTGAAATCCGGCAAGAGTGCGGACGCGACGATCGCCGAGCTGGGTCTAGCGCAGGTCTCCGATACCGGCGCGATCGCGGCGGCGTGCGACGCGGTGATCACCGCCGAGCCGGCCAAACTCGCCGAGTATCGCGGCGGACGCGACAAGCTGTTCGGATTTTTCGTCGGCCAGGTAATGAAAGCGATGGGCGGCAAAGCCAACCCCAAGGTAATCAACGAAATCCTGAAACAGAAACTCGCCGGGCTAGGTCGGGCGGAGCTTCAGGAAAGCAGGATGCCGGAACGGGGCGCCGGGCGCGAGCTTGCGCGACATGTCCTCGAACACCGAGCGCGGCTCGCCCTCGGCGTTTTGCCCGACCATCAGGCCCGGGCGCAGCACGAATTTGGCGTCGTCACCGAAAAAACGCAGCGACAGTGTGCGGCGGCGCTTTCCGCGATGCGTCGGCGCTCCGCCGTGGAGCATCGCGGGATGAAACACGATCACGTCGCCTGGCTCGACGCCCCACGAGACGATATCCCACCTGGAGCGTTCGGCCTCGATATTCGGCAGCCGCGGCATCGCCTCGCCGCCATAAAGCGGCGCGGTATCGTCGGTGGGATCAAATCTCGAACCGTCATACAGCACGCCGCGATGCGACCCGCGGACAAACTCCAGCGAGTCTTCGCGCGCGACCGGGTCGAACGAGATCCACATCACGGCGATTCGGTTTCCCTCGATCGGCAAGTAGGAGGAATCCTGATGCCACGGCGTGCGCCGGCTCTCGCCGCCCTCTTTCAGAAACACCTGCTCGTAGAGGAACCATACGTCGGGTGCGTTCCACAGCGCGGCGACAAGATCGGCGGCCGGCGATCGCAACAGCATCTCGCGGTAGCCGGTCAGCGCGTTTGGATTAAGCAAATCCTGATAGAAGCGATCGGGCGCGTCGGCGGTGCCCTGAAATTGATTTGCGGCGCGGCCGGGATTGGCGAGACTCCATTCGAATGCGGCGCGAGCGCGGTCGAGTGCGTCGTCGTCCAGGACCTTGCGCAGGCATACGGCGCCGTCGGCGGCGAATCGTTCCCGCATCGACTCGATTTCCGCCCGATTCGTCGAGCTTCCTGAAGCGTCAGAGGACATGGCTTCCTCTTCGCACAGGACGATCGGAATCGTCAACTCACGCAGGGAAAACTGCGCGCGGAGTACGTCCTCAACGAGAGGGACTGGCGTTATTGTTCGAGCTGCTGAATCCGCCGCTGGCGGCAACTCCTCCGACCACTCCACCGCCGACGGCGGCAGCGGCTCCGGCAGCGGCTGCGCCAGTGCCCAGACCACTCCCTGCCCCGGCGGCCGCGATCGCCGCCGCAGCAGTCGGCAGCAACGCGCATGGGACGATCGATTTGAAGCCCGGATGGAGCTGCACTGTATTGCCGGGCGCGGAGACGTTCGCGACGTCAACCACGCCGTCATAGACGGCTACGTCGGTGAAGCGATGGCATCCTTCGAACTGTTTTCGATTGACGCCTTCCTGGTACGACACGTCGTACTTGGTGCCGCGAGCCGCGGCGACGGCGTTCGGTGTGTGAACTTCGTAAGTGGACGCGCCGGCGCCGGTGGCATGCACCACGTATGATCGGAGAACACCGGCCAACAGGGTGATCTTGTCGGCGGTAGTGGTGGTGGCGTTGCGATGCGGGATGTCCAGCTTGACCTTGGACAGCTCGCCAATCTCGAGCGTGCTCTTATCGGCCAAAGTAACGGTTGCGCTTGAAGCAGCGGCGGTATCAACCTCGTCACCGTCGAATACGGCCGTACCCACCGCTGCCTGACTCGATATTCCGTTGTGGACGACGACAACGCCGCCGGTTACGACCGTGACAGTTGCATCACCGGTTTGCGCCCATGCAGGCGTCGCGATCGCGATTATCGCGATCAATATCGAGAACAGAGCGGCTTTGGACATCGCGTGGATTGCTTTCTCTAATAGCTTCATTATCCGATTCATAAGATGAAATCGAGCATTCCCGTGGGCGTACCCAACTGAAAACGTAGTAACCGGGACTGGAAGTGCGGGACTGCAATTTGCAGTGCTAACTAAGCATTGACGGCGCAGATAAGGCAAACGTGCCAATCGACCTTAAAGGAGGCGACCGGTCGAGATTCAGCCTTTAGGCAGGCCGAGCGTCCGTTCACCGATAATGTTGCGTTGAATCTCGCTGGTGCCGCCGGAGATCGTGTACTGGCGCGAGCTGAGCACGCGATTTTGCCATCGGGGCGCATCCGGCACCACTTCGGTTGGATCTCCCAGCAATCCGTAGCCGCCGAGCAACTCGGTCGAGAAGCGCGCGATTCGCACACCCAGTTCGGAGCCGAACAACTTGAGCATCGATCCCTCGGGTCCCGGCGGCAGCCCCTTGAGCATCCGGGTCAGGGTTCGCAGGCGGGCGTATTTCGCGGCTTCGCAATCGATCAGCAGCTCCGTCATCCGCTGACGAACCCAAGCCTGCTCCGACGCCGGGCGTCCTCCTATCTGTACAGTCTTGGCGAGCGCGGCCAGCCGCTCGACCTGTGCGCGATGGCTTCCGCCGCCGGCGAAACCACGCTCGTAGCTGAGCGTGGTCATCGCGACTTTCCATCCTTCGTTGACTTTGCCGACGAGGTTTTCCTTCAGCACCTGGACGTTCTCGAAGAAGACCTCGTTGAAGTGCGCATGCCCGTTCATCGTGACCAGCGGACGCACCTCGACGCCGGGACTCTTCATGTCCATCAGCAGATAGGTGATCCCTTTGTGCTTGGGAGCGTCGGGATCAGTGCGCGCGAGCAGGAACATCCGGTCCGCGTACTGCGCTCCCGAGGTCCAGACTTTCTGGCCGGTGAGCAGAAAATAATCGCCCTGATCGACGGCACGCGTCGAGAGGTTGGCAAGGTCCGAGCCGGCGCCGGGCTCGGAATAGCCCTGGCACCAGATATCTTGGGCAGCGAGGATTCGCTTCAGGTATCGATTCTTCTGCGCGTCCGTGCCCCACTGCATCAAGGTGGGACCGCACATGTTGAGGCCGAAATATCCGGGCATGATCGGACCGCGTGCGCGGTCATACTCGTCGTCCCAGATGAATTGTTCGATCACGGTAGCGGCGCGTCCGCCGTACTCGCGCGGCCACGCAAGGCCTGCGTAGCCTGCGGTATAAAGCTGGTTCTGCCATGCGCGGCGGCGCTCGAAGATCTCGCGATTGGGCGCGATCCGTTCGTCCTGCGCGTCTTCGATCTTGAGCTCGTCGGGCAGATTCGCGGCGAGCCACGCGCGCACCTCGCGCCGAAAGGCCTCCTGCTCCGGAGAAAATTCAAAATCCACGAATGATGTTCCTTAACGATGAGGGATTACGGAAGCCTCGACACTCAAGCCCGTGCCGTCGCCGCTGGGATGATAGTGCAGCTTCTCAAACCCGATCACACGTCCGGAGGAATCCTTCATCAGGATCACCTCGTCGGTGGTTTCCTCGGACACGTCTTCGAGATGCGGATCGTCAAACCATACGGTGAGCGTCTGACCAATCGTGTCGTGAATCACGCGGATCTTGTCCATATTTTATCTCCCGCCTTAACCGCGTCGGTTCGATATGCGGTGATGAGAAAGCCGCCGTCTACCTGCCTTCTCACAACGGCGCAAATCCAGCGACCAGAATCTTCACGATAAAATAGCAGAACTTTCTCATCCTTGCGGCTGCGCCGGACCTCGACAGGCTCTCGCAGCACGCGCTCGATTTCCTTCTCACGCCCCGAGAGCACCGGGTGTTTTCGGTCGACGATATAATCCCAATACGCGCTGGTACATCGCACCTTAAATCCGAGCGGCGTTTCGACCTCGAAAAGCAACTGCTCCGGCATTCAATTCAGACTGAAGGCGCGGGCGGCGTTGTTCCATAGGATTTTGCGGCGGCTCGTGTCGGAGATTGGCTGCTTCATGATTGCGCCGATACCCCACGGGAAAGTTCCGTCGGGATGCGGATAGTCGGTGTCCCACAGAAAATTGTCGTCGCCGATTATGTCGATCGCGGCCTTCATCGTGGGTTCGTCGCCGCGGAACGCGACGAAAAAATTCGATTTGAAATATTCCGTCGGACGCCGCTTCAGATACTCATGCTCCGAGTTACCGCTGAAGCCCCAATGCTGCTCCATCCGCTGGAGCCAGTACGGGACCCATCCGCCGTCGGCCTCCACCTGCACCACGCGCAGCTTCGGAAATTTTTCGATCACGCCGTACCAGATCAGCCCCGCCATCGCGGCCATCGCCTCGAACGGATGCGACAGGATATGGCCCGTGACGTGGGTGTCCATCCGATCGCCGAATGACTCGACCGACGCCGACGCGGAGTCATGCGTGGAGATCGGAAGGCCGAGCTTCTCGACCTCGGCCCACAGCGGCAGGTAGTCGTCATGAAAAAGCGTGCGGCCGCGCACCGGATTGGGCCGCACATAAAAGCTGACCGCACCCTTTCCGGCGGCGCGATGCGCTTCCTTGATCGATTCGTCTACGTCCTGCATCGGCAGGATCGCGGCCCAGCGCAGGCGTTTGGCGTCGCGCGAGCAAAAATCCGCGCTCCAATCGTTGTAGGCCCGGCAACACGCCGCGAGCAGTTTCGGATCGTGGAACTCGCGCCCGAGCATCTGGCCCGCCGCGGTCGGATAGATGATCTGGACATCGACGCCGTTCTCGTCCATGTCGATAATCCTGCTGTCGGCGCTGAACCCGGTCTTCGCGGCGCGCTCGAAGCGCTTCATCGCCTTGCGCACCGCTTCGAGGAAGCCGGGTGCGGCCATCGGATACTTGCCCTTCTCGCGCGTGAACGGCTCGCCTTCGACCAGGAACGTGCGCCTGCCCGACTGCGCCGCGATCCCCATCTTCGGCGCCTCGGATTTGTAGCGCGTGTCGATGTACTTCTCGAACACGAAATCGGGTTCCATCAGATGCGTATCGGCATCGACGATCTTAAATCCGTCTTTCATAAGATTGCTCCCTGGTGTTGCCGTCGTGATTTCTTCGGCTCCAACATTTGAAAAATTATTGTCCGTGAGGGATGATCAATGCCTTCACGCCCTGGCGTGCGCGCAGCAGCTCGAAGGCCTCGATTCCGTGCGAAAGTTCGTAGCGATGCGTCACCATCGGGAGCAGCGCGATCTGCCCGGACGAGACCATCGCGATCGCGCGGCGCCAGGTCTCGGGCGTGCGGATGCGCGAGTTGATCCAGGTCACGCCGTGAAAGAACATCCCGCGCAGATCGGCCGAAGCTCAGGTCGCGCGCCGGCCATCCGACCTCGACGAATTCGCCCCCGCGCCGAAGCAGCTCGCGTGGCGAATCGATCGCGCCTGACGCGTCGAACAGCGCGTCGGCGCCGCCCTCCGGCAGCTTCGCGCGCGCTTGATCGATCCAGTCGCGATCGCTCGCGCATACCGTCGCGAAACCCATCGAGCGCGCGAGCTCGAGGCGTCCGGCGTCGGCCGCAAGCCCGGTGATCACGATCGAGCTCACGCCGAGCGCGCGCGCCGAGAGCGCAACCGACAGCCCGATCGGTCCCGGCCCCTCGACCACCGCGCTGTCGCCGGCCCGAAGCGACGACAACTCGACCGCGTGCAGTCCGGTCCCGAACGGTTCGAGCAGCGCCGCCGTCTCGAAGTCCATCGAGCCCGGCACCAGATGCGCGTTACCTACCGGCGCGATCGTATAGTCGGCGAACGCGCCCGATAGCGTGGTCGGCGAGGCGCAGAGATGGAACCGGCCTGCCCGGCAAGGACCGCATCGTGCGCAGTGCCCGAACGGATCGAGCGCGACGCGGTCGCCCGGCTTGAAGCCGGTCACGCCGCGGCCGACTTCGACCACTTCGCCGGCGGGTTCATGCCCCATCACGAACGGCATCTTGCCGACCATCCGGTCGGCGCCGAGTTCCCATTCATAAAGGTGCAGATCGGAGCCGCAGATTCCGCACGCGGCGATTCGGACCAGAAGCTGGTTTTCGCCCGGATGCGGTCTTGGCAGCTCGACGACATCGGCGCCAAACGCGGCGCGCGTTTTCGCGATCGCTTGCATTGCGTGCCTCGCCCAATCAATACGACTTCGCGCGGCGTGGCGTCAAAGGCGAATCCAGCAGAAAAATCAGGAAGAAAGATCAAACCCAGTGGCGTTGCGGGGCGCCGCGGTAGCGCATGCGGGGGCGGATCAGGCGGTTGTCGGCGTATTGCTCGAGCGCGTGCGCGATCCATCCGGCTGCCCGGCCGATTCCGAAAATCGCGGCGGGGATGCCGCGCGGAAACCCGAGCATCCGGGTCGATACCGTCAGATAGAAATCAAGATTCGGGCGCAGGCGATCGCGCTTCCACACCGCCTCCTCAACCTTGAGCGCGGCCTCGAAGAGCTTGCGTCCCTTGCGCCGCGCGAGAGTCTCGGCATGCGTTCTGCAGCAGCGCTGCGCGCGGATCGCCGGCGGAATAGATCGCGTGGCCGAAGCCAGGGGGCAGGCGATGCTCCCGCGCGATCGCGTCGAGACAATCAGCGACCTTCGTTCCCGCGTCGATCTGCGCGAACATCTCCTCGATCCTATCGCAGGCTCCGCCGTGAATCGGACCCGAAAGCGAGCACAGCGCGGCCAGCACCGACGCGAACAGATCCGCGCCCGGTGCTCGCGACCACTCGCGCTGCAAAGGTCGAGGCGTTGAGCTCGTGCTCGGCGCATGCGACCAGCACGCGGTCGAGCGCGGCGATCTCCCACTCCGGCGCGGAACTTCCGGCGACCGCCAGCAGCAGCCGCGCCGCCATCCCGGTGCCACTTGCCGGTCTTCCAATCGGATGAGTCCCGAGCGCGAGCGGCAGTTGGCTGATGATCAATTTGGCGCGATCGATTCGCGCACGCGGCGCTTGCCGGCGATCCCACGCCGCCAGCGCCGGCAGCATCGCCGCCATCCGGAGCAGCGGCGGCGAGTCGGGGCCGACGGTCTCGATCGCGGCCGCGACCTCCGCGGCCATCGCGGCTCCCGCTATTTCCGCGCGCAACGCCGCGGTCTCGTCCGGCGACGGCCGTTCGCCGTTCCACAGGAGCAGGCAGACTTCTTCGTAGCAGGCGTGCTCGACGACCTCCTCGATCGGATAGCCGCGGTACGCGAGTTGCCCGTCGATAATCGAGCTGACGCCCGACTCGGCGACAATCACGCCCGGCGCCCTCGATTCCGAATTTTTCGGCTGCGCGACCGTGACCCACGACGACGCATCGGGGAGCGCGCGTCCTCTGCGCCCGCGTTCGGGAACGATAACTCCCCGCAACGCCTCGATATCGCCGCGCCGATAGAGCGCCTGGCGCCCTACCCTGCGCCGATAGCTTTTGAGCCATCCGCGACTGACGTAGGCGTAAAGCGTCCCGACTTTTACGCCGAGTGCGCCGGCCGCCTCGGCGGCGGTCAGCATCTGGGTGCGATCGGAGTTGCGGGTAGCCACCGCGCCATGACGCCATCGCGAGGCGATCGCGTCAAGAGCACCATTCGCGTTCAAGTTGCATCTAGTTTGGGCAACATATATACAGTTGGAAAACACAACCCAAGGAGATGGCCCAGATGCCAGCGCAAGCAAAGCAAGGTCCTATGCTGGAAAACATCAAGGAGCTCGGCAACCGGATAGACTGGAGCAAAACCGCGCACGATTACGCGCAGCATCGCGCCGGATTTCCTGACGCATTCTTCGAGCGGCTGGCCGCGATGGAAATAATCCGCGCGGGGAACGCCGCGCTCGACCTCGGATGCGGGACGGGCACGATCGCGCGCGGCCTTGCCAGACGCGGGATGCAAGTGACCGGGCTCGATCGTTTACCGGCGATGATGGAGCAGGCGGCCCGGCTCGACCGCGAAGCGGGGGTAAAGGTCCGCTATGTCACCGCGGCGGCGGAGAACACAGGTCTCAACGACAAGAGCTTCGACCTGGTGACGGCGGGACAATGCTGGCAATGGTTCGACAGCAGGCGCGCGGCCGCCGAGGTGCGCCGCGTTCTCAAGCCGGGCGGGCGGTTCGTCCTCGCGAACTTCGACTGGATACCGCTGCCGGGCAACGTCGCCGACAAGACCGAGAAGCTCATCATGAAGCACAACCCGTCCTGGAAGCTGAACGGCGGGATGGGGATTCATCCGCTGTACGCTCACGTGCTCGGCCTGTCGGACTTCCGGAATATCGAGACGTTCTCGTTCGACCTCGACGCGCCCTACACGCACGAATCGTGGCGCGGGCGGATTCGCGCGAGCGCCGGAATCGGCGCTGATCTCAAGCCCGACGCGGTGAAGCGTTTTGACGCGGAGATGGCCGCGATGCTCGATGAGAAATTTCCCGGCGATCCGCTGCCGGTGCATCACCGCGTCTTCGCCGCGATCGGCGTCGTGCCGTGAGACGGGGAACCACAGGCTAAAGCCTGTGCCACTTAAGCCTCAATCATTTTCCTCAGGAGGATTCTGGGATGGCCAACTCGCCGAACGTTGTGCATCAGGAGGAAATGCAGTGGATCGAGAATTCGCGCGGCAGCGGTTTTGCCTTTAAGCGCAAGCTGCTCGGACAAGCGGCGGGAAGCGTGCAGCTCGGATGCAGCCTGTTCGAGATTTCGCCGGGAAAGTCGGCGTGGCCGTTTCACTATCACTGGGCCAACGAGGAGGCGATCTACATCCTCGACGGCGCGGGCACGCTGCGGCTTGGCGATGAGAAGATCGAGGTACGCACCGGCGACTATATCGCGATGCCGGCCGGTCCGGCGCATCCGCATCGTTTGATCAATACTTCCAACGCGCCGCTGCGCTACCTGTGCTTCTCGACCGTGATCGAAACCGAGGTCTGCGTTTATCCCGACTCAAAGAAGGTCGCAGTCGGGATCGGCCCGACGGGCAAAAAGGTCTTCGGCGCGATCTATCGGCGCGGAACCGAGGTCGATTACTACGACGGCGAACCCGGCGCGTAGCGCGCGAGTATCGCAGGCAGATCGGCCGGCGCGTCGCAGTTCATATGCGTACCAGAAAGTTCGTCGCGCGTGCCGTAGCCCCAGAGCGCACCGATCGTGACGATCCCAGCCGCACGTCCGCCATCTATATCGTGAGCACGATCGCCGACCATCGCGGTGGCACGCGCCTCGAGGCATGCGACATCAAGCACGTGCGGCACCAGCTTGCGCTTGTCGGCGAAGCGGCCATCGAGCTCGCTGCCGTAAACGCCTTCGAAGAAATCGCGGAGCTTGAACTCGGCGAGAATCCGCTCGGCGCTGGAAGTAAGTTTCGAGGTCGCGACGAACAGGCGGCGCCCCGATGCGAGCGCCGTCAGCATCGCAGGCACCCCGTCGTACACGAGGTTTTCGCGGAATCCGATTGACTCGTAGCGTTTGAGGTAATGCGCGAAGGCGCGATCGATAAGCATCGAATCGTCGGTGCTCAAAAGCCGCGCGAAGTTTTCGCGCATCGGCGGTCCGACGCACCATCCGAGTGAGTCTTCGGGCGACGGCTCGACGCCGAGCGCGCGGATTGCGTGCCGGATCGATTTGATGATGCCCACGCGAGAGTCGGTCAGAGTTCCGTCAAGATCAAAAAGCAAGTTGTTGATTCGCATTCGATGCAGACCCGGTTCGACATTTGCGTTGCTTCGAGACTATAGGAAAGTTTCGCGTATCACCGCACATTGGCCTGGAGTTCGAGCATGGAATTTGGAACTTTGATTTTCACCAAGCCGGATCGGATCGTGCACGACGTGCCGCACGCGGAGGCGCGAGGATTCTCGCACGCGTGGATTCCCGACTCACATATGATCTGGGGCGATACCTACGCGTGCATGGCGATCGCCGCGACCTGCACCAAGCGCATCAAGCTCGGCACCGGAGTCGCCGTCGCGTCGAACCGGATTGCGCCGGTGACGGTGCATTCGATCGCGACCATCAACCAACTCGCCCCCGGCCGCACGATCCTTGGTTTCGGAACCGGACATACCGGGCGCCGCGTTATGGGCTTGCCGCCGGTGCGGCACGAGGATTTTCGCGAGCAGGTCCGCGTGATTCACGATCTGCTCGCAACCGGCGAGGCGAGCTATCGGACCGAGGGACTCGAGCGCAAGATTCGCTTCCTGCATCGCGACCGCCGCTTCATCAACCTGGACGACAAGATTCCGTTCTACGTCGCCGCCAACGGACCCAAAACGCTCGCGCTTGCGGGCGAGTTCGGCGACGGTATTATCACGACCGGCGTCGCAACGCCCGAGCGTGTTGCCGCCGTGCGCAAGCACGCGCAGGCCGGAGCGTCAAAGGCCGGACGCGACGCGTCGAAGCTGCCGATTGTGTCGCTGACCCATGTGTGCGTGCTCAAACCCGGCGAGGCGATCGACTCGCCGCGGGTGAAGGCGATGACGGGGCATTGGGTGATGGCCTCGATGCACGCGATCGTGGCGGGATACGCGAGTCCGAATTCGCTGCCGCCCGGTGCGCGCAAGGTCTACGACGCGTACGCCGAGCACGTCGCGGCGCTCAAGACTCCCGCGGCGGAGCGCTACCTCGACGTTCATATCGGGCACTGCTGCTTCGTTGCGCCGGAGGAAAAAAGATTCGTGACGGCAGAGACGATCGGCGGCGACCACCATCGTCGGTCCGCGCGAGGCCGTGCTCGAGCAGCTCCGCGCCTTGGACAAGGCGGGCCTCAGCCAGATTTTTCTCAATCCGCCGATGGACGGATTCGACGAATGCCTTGACGACATCTCGCGCGACGTGATCGAGAAACTTTAGGCATCGCGTTTGCCCATTTTCACGGCGGCCCCTAGACTTGCGCGATGGCGATCGGCAGGGAAATTGAGCGGGCTCAGCGCCTGGGCCTGTTGCCGTATGCGCAGTACCGGAGCCTGCGGCTGCGCAACCGCTTCTTCAAAGTCGCCAACCTGCTGGGACCCGAGCGCCATCAATGCCCGTGCTGCGGATGGCGCGGGATGCGCTTTCTTGATTACATCCGCGAGGACGTGATTGTGCCGGCATCGGTATGCCTCCGATGCCGCAGCCATGCGCGCCACCGGGTCCTGGTGTTGTATCTCGAAGAGTTGCTGCGCGCGATGCCGGAGCATTCCTCGATTCTACATTTCGCTCCCGAGCGCGCGTTGTCCCGCGTCTTCGAGTCGCATCGCAAATTCTTATACGTGGGCGTCGATATCGGGAGACGCGCCATCAGCGCGCGCGCCGACATGACCGCGATCCCGTTTCGCTCTTACGCGTTCGACCTGGTGCTCTCGAGCCATGTGCTCGAACACGTGGAGGACGAGCGTGCCGCGCTTGACGAGATCGCCCGAGTGCTCACTCCGGGAGGATGCGCGGTGATCATGGTGCCGATGGTGCCAAATTGGCGCCAGATGCCTACGGTGGAATTTGGACGGGCGAACTATCAAGGTCACTGGCGCCAATATGGAAGTGATCTGGCCGCCCGGATCGATGCCTGCGGCCTTCGATGCGCGATCGTGCAGCCGGGCGAGTACGCGCCGCGCGAGCTCTGCCTGCGCTACGAGATCACCGATGTTCCGATTTTCGTCGCAACCAAACCGGCCTGACGCCGCGCAGGCCGCAGCCAGAGCGCGAAGCTAAAACGGGTAGTTGATTCCGGAGAAGACCGCCGCACCCTCGCCGCCCCATCCGACGTCGACGTAGCCGACTACGAACGGTTCCGCGATTCCGCGAAAGCCAACTCCGCCTACCGGGTGCAGCGCGGACCACGCCACCGGATCATAGCCCATCGAGCGCGCGACGCGGCCCGCCTCCGCGAACGGTGCGATCTCGAGCGTGCCGTGAGTGCCAAACAGATTCGCGTCGTAAACCCGGGTGCGAACTTCGAAATTCCCGACCGAGAGATTGTTGTCAACGAAACGGCCGGTGCCGTAGCCGCGCAGCGGCTGCTGATCCGCGAGCTCGCTGTCGTCGCCGCCAAGCCGCGCCATCGCCCAGAACGGCATCTCGCCGCCGGCCGGCTCGTATTCGGTGAACAGATGCCCGACCAGAGTGATTCGCGATCCGATCGGATAGTACTGCCGGATCTCGGCGCCGAAGCGATTGTACGAAACCGAGCTGGCGAATCTCCGATCCGCGACCCCGTAGAAAATCCGGAAGAGTCCGCCATGGCGCGGGATATCCACCGAGTCGCGCGAGTCGTACTGGAGCATCACTTGGGTCAGAATCTCGCTGCCGCCGCCGAGACCCTTTTGATTCGGGAACTGCTGCGAGATGTCCGGCAGATTGTTGAATGCGCCTTTCTGAATGCGAATCCATCGCGGCCGTTCCATCACCGAGAGCTGCAACTTGTCGGTGAAATTCAGGCCGACGATTCCTTCCGCATAGAGCTGCTGGGTGGTGTAGTTCGACTCGTTGCCTTCTGACGAATCGTTGCCGACCCCGTAGAAACGCTCGGTTGGATCGCGCTCGAAATACAGGCGGCCCTCGTACGTGAACCAGTTCTTGTGAGTTCGTCCGCCCTGATAGTCGAGATCGACTTTGCGCGCGATGTTCCAGGATCCGCCGGCAACCGTGTACCAGTTGATATCCTCGGAAGGATAGGCGAGATAGCGGAAATTGCCGCCAGCGCCAAGCGTCGTATTCCAGTTGATATCGGGTGCTATGATGTTGCGAATCTGATCCTTGGAATCGGTGTCGAGATAAACCGGCAGGATGCCGACCGTGGTTCCGGCGTTGGGATCGGTCGCAACCTCGGGAACCGGGATGACGGGCCACGACGTCGGATTCATCAAGTCGAAGGCCGACGCCGACGTCGCGCAAGCGAGCAGCGCAATCATCGCGGCAAAAGCGATCCTGCCGGCCAATCCGATCCTGATTGTCATTCGCGACTCTGAAACCTTACGCGACCCTGAAAGTTACGAAACTTTAATCTTCGTCGCGCGTCTTCCAAGGCTCGCCCGCGCGATGCGATGAACAAAAGTGGCAGTCTTGACGAGGAGGATCAACCATCCCCCGCACGAAAATCTCTCCAGCACCAATCTTCCCACTTGTCTCCTTCATAGCCTCCACCAGCTTCCGCACGTTTCTTCCACAATGTGCCGCGCGCGGGATAACTTCGGCTTTTCGCTGCCGAGTGAAATGTGCAAGGATTCGAACCGAACGAATCCCGTATCGCGAAATCGGCGCGACCCGCACGGCGCGGGCGCGTACCGGCACCGTCATCATGGGCGGCGCCGCGCGGCGGGAATAATCGCACGGAGGGATTTCAGATGGCTAAGCGAGACGGCGGCGAACTGATCGCCCGCGTGATGCGGGAAAATCGCGTTCGCTATTGCTTTGCAATTAACGGCGGACACTTGTTCCCGATCCTCGCGCAACTGCGCGACAACGACATCAAGCTGATCCACATGCGCCACGAACAGGCTACCGCCTACGCCGCCGACGCATACGCCCGCAGCTCGGGCGAGGTGGGAGTGTGCATGGTCACGGCAGGATGCGGTCTCACCAACGCGGTCACCGGACTTTGCGTCGCGGGTCTGACCAACAGCGCGGTGGTCTGCATCTCGGGACAGCATCCCAACACCGAAGACCATCTGGGATCGTTCCAGGAGGCTTACGGCTCGGAAGTCGTGAAGAGCTTCTCGAAGTTCACCAAGCGCGTGACCGACTGGAGCTCGATCGAGTTCGATCTGCGCTCGGCTTTTCGCGAGGCGATCTCGCCGCCGCAGGGCGTCGCGCTGTTCGAGATCCCGCAGAACATTCTCTATCACCATGAAGAAGAAGCCGGGCAGCGCAAGGGCGCGCGCGGCTTCACGCTCGACGACGTGCGCGGCGCGGGCGACCCGGCCAAGATCGATCGCGCGGTCGAGATGCTGCACGCGGCCGAGCGCCCGGTAATCGCGGGCGGCGACGGACTGTTCTGGTCGCAGGCGGGCGCGGAGCTGCGCGAGTTCGTCGAACTGACAGGGATCCCGGTTTACACGCGGCGCGCGGGCCAGGGCGCGGTTTCTGAAGAGCATCCGCTCGCGATTCGAGGCGCGTGGAAGAAGCCGTTCACCGGAAAGGCCGACGTGGTGCTGGCGGTCGGCTTCCGCTTCTGGAGCGGCGAACATTTCGGACAGCCACCGACGTGGACCGACAAGGCCAAGTACATCCAGGTCGATCCGACTCCGACGCGCATCGGATGGCAGGTCAATGCCGATCTTCCGATCGTCGGCGATTGCAAACTCGTGCTGCGCCAGATGATCGATCGGATCAAAGAACTCAAGCTCGACTTCTCGAAGAACAAGACTTCCGAATGGACCAAGGAAGTCGGCACGACGCGCGCGCGCTTCGAAGCGCAGATCAAGGAACAGAACAGCAAGGTCATCGCGAACAAACCGATTCATCCGGCGCGCCTGTGCGAGGACCTGATCAAGGTGCTCGACAAGAACGCGACTACGATCATCGACAGCTTCACGCTCTCCGGATGGATGAGCCGCGCGTTCACCTGCCGCTTCATGGGCCAGGTGGTTGACGCGGGACCGCTGGCGCCCGTCGGCCATGGGGTCGGGATGGGCATCGGCGCGCAGCTAGCGCGGCCGGGACAGCAGGTGGTGGTGATCGAAGGCGACGGCGGACTCGGCATCGGCGGCTTCGACATGGAAACCGCGGCGCGCTACAAGCTGCCGATCGTCACCGTGCTGTGGAACAATAGCTCGTGGGGTCCGAATTTCGATCAGATGCCGGGGCTCAAGGGCAAGACCGATCCGTTCAACATGCTCAAGGACATCCGCTACGACAAGATTTTCGCCGAGATGGGATGCCACGGCGAGCAGGTCGAGACGCCGGAGCAGATCATTCCGGCGCTCGAGCGCGCGTTCAAGTCGGGCAAGCCGGCGATGATCAACGTGATCGGCGACACCAGCGTCGGCAACGCGACGCTCGGCGGCAATCTGCTCGGATCGACCGGCTCGAAAGGCTGATCGAATTAGCGCTCGCGATTGCAAGGCGGGATGCGCATCGCGCGCATCCCGCCGCTTTCTTTGGAATGATAATTTCGCGACGAAGGATCGACCGGCGAGACGCCAACCCTACTGACTCCCTTCTGCCAGTGGCCGCCGACGGTCCGTCGGCCACGCGAAGCGTCATCTGTGTGTGTGCGGATAAATCGCAGAGCAGCGCCTCGCCCGCCGTCTGATCCCTCGCCCTGAAAGGGAGGTGCCACTGGCACGCGGTTAGGCGAGAGTCCGAACTCAGCGCCGCGCGACAATAAAGAAAGCGCTCCGCAAGGCCGCCCTCACCCACGCGTCACGATGCTTGCGAAACAAACGCAAGCATCGCGCCGCGTCGCCCTCTCCCGGAGGGAGAGGGTATCCACAGGCTGCTCCACGCGCGCGACGAACCGGCGCGACGCCGATCCTGCTGAACCGGGCCGCTACATTGGTGTAATCTGTATTTGTAATCGACTGCGCCAAATCGAGGCTTCGATGAAACTTAAAGCGTTACTTCTGATTTTTCCGGCGCTGCTTTTTGTCGCCTGTAACCCGTCGGCGAGCGCGCCGATCTCTTGTCCGGCGGGAACCACTGCGATGGGCTCGCCGCCGCCCGCCGGCGACGAAACCTGGTGCCAGAAAATCGTCGACGGCCAACCGGTCAAGGACGGTCCGTTCGTGCTCTACCGCAGCGGCGGCAGCATGATGCTGCGCGGCTCGTATCACGACGGCAAGCAGGACGGCGAATGGACGATGTGGTACGACAATGGGCAGAAAGGCTCGATCGATCATTACAAGGACGGGGTCGAGGACGGTGAGCATATCGGCTGGTACACCAACGGCAAAATTTCCGCGCAGGGAAATTACAAGGACGGCAAGCGCGAGGGCACATGGAAGCGCTGGGACTCGCAGGGCTTCAAGAACTGGGAAGAGGTCTACAAGGACGACAAGCGAATTTCGTGAGCTCACGTGACGAATGACTTCGCAATCGTCGACGCAAACCTGGCGAATCCCGCCCACGCGGCGGCGCTGATCGAGCTGTTCGATCTCTACCTGCGCGATCCGATGGAGGGCGGCGCGGCGATGCCGCCGAGCCTCAGGCGCGAGCTGGTGCCGGGTTTGCGGGGGCATCCGGCGTGCTACGTGTTCCTCGCGTACCAGGGACGAGAGCCTGTAGGCTTCGCGATCTGCTTTCTTGGCTTTTCGACTTTCAGAGCGCGCCCGCTGCTCAACATTCATGACATCTCCGTGCTCCCCGCGATGCGCGGAAGAGGCGCCGGCGCGGCGATGCTCGCGCGGATCGAGGCCAAGGCGCGCGCTCTCAATTGCTGCCGCTTGACGCTCGAAGTCCGTGAAGACAATCACGTCGCGCGCGGGCTTTATCGCAAGTTCGGATTCACCGAGGCGATGGCGGGCACTGCGCGAATGGAATTTTGGAACAAGGCGCTCGCCTGAGAGATGCCGCTCGATTCGCTTGCAGATGATTTTGGACAAACTGGTGCCTTGGATTTTTGATAGCGGGCGTTTTGCGGTGGGTTCGTTTGGTATCTTTTCTGGTGGCTTAAAAAATAAACTCCTTGAAGATGCTGCCGAATTCGCGGCGATGGGTTCGTTTCAGCATCTTTTTTGGTCATTGATATTTGGGCGCTCTGACGCCGCAAGAAAGAAAGACTAAACACAAAGACACCAAGGAAGAGGAAGACACTAAGACACGAAGAATACGCATATCCGCGCGCGGCGCGCGGATATGCGTGAGTTCTTGGTGCCTTCGTGTCTTGGTGGTTGGATTGATGACTGCGCCTGATGCTTCCATGGGATCAGTTTTGCACGGACTGGAATTGGGCATAAGGCTGAACAGTTCAGCCATGAACAAATCTGGCAAAAACCCGAACGATCGTTAGGGAGGCGGAGAAGCGTGCAAATCGCACGGAACGCCTGTGCCCCATGGGGTTTGCGATCTCTGATGATCGGCCCGATCTCTGCCCCCTTCCCAAACGGACGCGTCAAAAAAAGCCTACTTTTCGTTCTTTTATTTGATATGCCTAATCGTTTCGATGAGATCCTTCGCCTGCCACGCAGGACGAAAGTTAGCGTGTAGCGAGAGGCTACGCGAAAGAGGGGCGGCTCGCGAGCCGCCCCTACGAAGACAGGTGCGGTTGTCATTCCCGCGCGTGGCTGCCGCGCGAGGAATCCCGGGCGAAGGGCCGCTGCATGTGGTGTTGGCGTCGAGCATGGACGCCTCGGGATTCCTCGCCCAGGGCTCGGAATGACGGCCGGGAGGGCTTGGCTGAGATTACGATTCTCACCGCTCCACCGACTTTCGTGGCAGGATGACTATGATGCGGTGGTCGCTAGTCGCCCGCGCCTACCGCGGCGAGTGCTATTCCTTCAACGGCGAGTGCGGGGACGTAGAAGGCTTCCGATGCACCCCAGACTATCGCGGGGGTTGGGCGCGAGCCGAGCGCGATCGGCGCGTCGAAGACCTGCGCGATGTTTGCATTGATCCGCAGACTGTTGGGCGCGAGCGGCTCCGCAAGTTTCCCGTTCCTGATCACATACGAATCGCCGCTGACGGTACAGGTGAAGTCGCCGGCGCGCTGCCCGTTGATGGGATAGGTGTACCAGACCCGGCCGACGTAGATGCCGTCGCCGACCGTCGCCATCATCTCGCGCTCGGAGACGCCGCCGCGCGCGCGCATGATCACGTTGGTGCCGGAGCTGGAAGGATGCGAATCGAAGCGGCGGCCGCCGCCCTCGCCCAGCCGGTATCCGCTGGCCCGTGGAAATTTCGCGTCCGTTCCAAGAGGGCCCAGTTTCTCCGCGCGGGCTTCGTCGGTTTCGAGGCGATGCGAATCGTAGATCGTCGAGAGCAATCCGACGATACGGCCATCGCGGATCAGATCGACGCGACGCGCGGGCAATCCCTCGCAGGTGATGCGCCTGCGCAGGGCTCCGGTGCGGGATTGTGGGTCATCGAAGAGCGTCAGCCGCTCGTCCATCACGCGCTCGCCGAAACGTCCGTGATACGCGGAACTCGAAGCGTGAAACGATCCAGCGGTCAGCGAACCCATCACCATGTAGTTGAGAATCTCCGCGACCGGCTGCGGTCCGAGGATAACGCGGTAGCTTCCGGAGGGCGGACGCACGCCGCGGCCAAGCGCGAGTGCGCGGCTGACCGCGTCACGCCCAAGCCGCGCCGACTCTGTGCGCATCGCGGCGATCGACGCGCCTAGCGCGCCGGCGGTTCCCTTGGCGTCGAGCGACTCGACCAGCGCGGTGACCGAGGAGCTGAAATGCGCGCTCTCGTCGGTGCGCAGATCGGGGAAGTTCGAATTCGCGATCGCGATCCGATCGCGGATGATCGAAATATCGCCGCCCAGCACCAGTCCCGGATTCTTCGCGCGCGCCGCCTCGCTCTTTTGAAACACAGCAAGCGCTCCGCCGATTATCCGCCACGCACTGGCGGCGAGCGCCGCGTCGCTCGAGCGCGACAGATCGCTGTGCGAGCTCGGCACGGGCACCGGCTTTGGAACCGCGACCGAAAGTCCCGGAAAATGCGGATCGACTATGGTCGCGCGCCGCGCGCTCGCCACGGCGGCGCTGAGCGCCGGCAGGCTCAGGTCGCCCGCTTCGTACGCAGTGCCGATTTCGTGCGCGTCACGGCGCATTACGATTCGGACCTGGAAGCCGTCAGCGTGGAGGGTCTTGAACTCCTCGACGCCGCGGCAGGGAATGTCAGAGGTGTAACAGAGGCGCGCAATCCGGTTCTCCGCGGACGCGGCGTAGATTTCGAACGCGGCGATATCGCGCTCGCGCGAGAGCGCTCGAGCCGCGGCGCGTGCGAAGTCTTTCAGTTCAGCGGAGGTAAGCATTATCCGCCACCGAGGCGCGCGCGCGAGCGCAGCGTGGGTCCGCCGTTGGACATCCGCTTTACCTGCATCGGCTGGCCTTTGCCGCAATTTGGAATCGCGATCAGGCGCAGATCGTCGCCGACCGCGTCGACGTTCATGAAGAAGCGGCGCGAGTCGGCGATCACGCTGCCCGAGCGATAGAGTCGACCGATCTGCCCGTGATCGATTTCGTAAACCCGGCGCGCCGAGATGCGGAAGTTCTCGCGCGATTCGGCGATCGAGGGAATCTGATGGCCGCAAACGTAGTAGCCGTGCTCGACCTCGGCGATGATCTTTTCCGGCGGCGTCTCGCCCGGCATGAAAAAAGTGTTCGACATCCTGATCAGCGGCGCGTGCCATCCTTCGCTCGCGCGCGCCGATCCGTTTGGCTCGGCGCCGAGGATCGCGGCGGTTGCGCGCGAGTTCAGAAACTCGCCGAAGCGCCCGCGCTCGAAGTGCATTACGCGGCGGCCGGGCGTGCCCTCGTGGTCGTAGCGATAGTGGCCGTAGCCGTCGAGCGAAGGGTCCGAGCACGCGGACAGCAGAGGAGACGCGACCATCTTTCCAATCTCGTTGTCTTCGAGCGAGCGCAGAAACCAGCTCCGGCCGGCGTAGGCCGCTTCCATCTTGAGCGCGCGATCGGCTTCGCTCGGATGGCCAACGATTTCGTGAGCGACCAGCGCGTTGAAATGCGGATCGGTGACGACTACGACTTCGCCATCGGGCGGCTTGAGGACCGGCGCCGCCGCGAGCTCGCGCGCCTCGGATGCGAGCGTGACGGCGAAGGTTTGCAGGTCGGGATTCGGCATCAGCTCGCCGCGCCATCCTTCCTCGAGACATTCGAAGCCGCGCTGCTGGCCGATAGTGTCGTAGTTTTCCTGATGGCCGCCGGCCGATTGCGCGACGACGTACGAATCGCCTTGCGAGAATGCGAACGCCTGCGAGATCAGGCTGCCCGTGGTGTTGGCGAAAAGCTCGTGGCGCAGCTCGGTCATCGCGGAGACCACGTTGAAGGCGATCTCGGCGCCGAGCGCGCTGACGGCTCGTGAAGAGTCGAGCGCGAGCCGCTTGAGCTCGTCGATTGAGATCGCGCGAGGATCGCGCCGGAACACCGCGGCGATATCGGTGCGAATCGGCCCCGCCGCGGGTATCGCCCGGGTCTGGAGCGCGCGCGCCGCCGCACTCGCGCCGATGGTTTTGAGAATCGCGCCCTTCTCGCGCGCACTCGCGCGGGCGCGAACGTATGCCTCGTCCAGAACGGCACGAAGGACCGCCCGCAGCTTGGCGGGCCGGGCGGCGAGCGCTCCCGCCTCGGCACCAGTCTGTCCATGGCCGATCGCGCCCGAGCGATCGCGCACGTGCACCGCGACCGAGAACGAGGCGCTCTCGCTCTCGATACTGTCGCGCGGCTCGCCGTCGGTCGCGGCGCCCGAACGCAGCGCCACCGCCTCGAACCGCAGTTCGGCGTAAACGGCGTCCCTGTGGCTGCGCGTGAAGCGGCGCAGCAAATCTTCCGCGTCGCGCTTGAACTCATCCGCCGCGTCGAAAATGTCCGCTGCCGCCATAGCAATGTCCCGTCGCGCCGCGCGTAGCTATTGGACGCTGATCGGAATCCGCACGTCGAACTCCGAATCAATCGCGACTCCGTCTTTCATCCCGGGAAAAAACTTCCACTGCTGCAAGTCGTTCAGCAGAATCTGGTTGAGGCGCGGATTGGAAGTTGGCGTGGTCAGCGTCACCGTCACGGTTCCATCATATGCAACTCTGAAGTGCGCGACCGCAACCTCCTGGAACACGTCCTGGCGCAGGTCGTCGGGAATCTGAGGCGTGGGCGCATAGAGAGCGCGAGCGCCGAGCGTGTTGGTTCCGATTCCGCCGCCTGAACCCGCGCCGCCCCCGCCTCCGCCGCCTCCCGTGGCTGAAGCGCCGCTGACGCCGCCCGTCGAGCCAGCGGTCGCCGAAGAGGTACCGGCAGGAGCGGCTTCGCTGTTGCTGCTCTTGAGAGTTCCTTCGGGCGAGACCGGGATCGGCGGCGCGGGAGTCTCAATCTTTTTGTGATGCACAGGATGCGGTTTCGGAGCGACGTGCGGCACTACTTTGGCGATTGGAGCGGGAGCAGGACCGGCGCCGCCGCCTCCGGCCAGGCCGCCGATCGGAATCTCGACGATGCGCGCCTCGACAGCGTTTTCGGGCGGCGCGGTCGGCGGAGTCTGCTCCAGCACCCGCGAGAACGCGAACAGCAGGAGCAGCCACGCCGCAATCGCGGCCGGAACGATCCACGGCAGCCGCCGCCACGGATCGTCGAGCGGCGGCATCCGCCCAATCTGAACCGCCGGGTTCATTCGCGCTTGACCGCGATCATGAAATGCTCGACGCCGGCGCGCCGCGCCTGCAGCATCGATTGCACCACGATTCCCTCGGGCGCGGCGCTGTCGGCATTGACCACGACGCCCGACTCACCCGCGAGCATCGGCTTGAGCGCGAACGCCAGCGACTCGAGCGTGGTCGGCGTCTTGTCGAGAAAAATCTTGCTGTCCTTGGTGATCGTGAGGGTGACGGGCTCCTTGTGATTCAGATTCTCGGCATTGCCTTGCGGAAGATTTACCGTGATCGAGTTGAGGCTCTGCATCGAGAGCGACGCGAGCATGAACGTGACCAGCAGAAAGAACATCACGTCGATCATTGGGATGATCTCGATCCGGCCGTGACGGAACTCGCGCGCGCGCTTGAGCTTCATCGCACGGCCTCCGCCACTCGGGGACCGCGTCCGGGCCGCTCGGCCGGCTCGTGAGGGCTGGGAGCGTCGATGCCGCCGTTCTCGCGATCGAGCCGGATGTGGTCAACCAGGCGCGAGCCGAGCCGCTCCATGTGATCGAGCGACCGCGATTGCATCCGCGAGAAAAAGTTGAAAGCAAACAGCGCGAACAGGGCGATGAGCAATCCCAATGCGGTCGAAATCAGCGCCTGCGCGACGCCCGAGGTAACCTTGGCGGGAGCCACGAGGCCCGCGCCGCCGATTATCTGAAACGCGTCCATCATGCCGGTGATCGTCCCGAGGAGCCCCATCAGCGGCGCCGCGGTGACGACGGTCTCGAGCACCCAGAGTCCGCGGCCGAGCGACTTTTCAATCTCGCCGGCTTCATCGCCTGCGCGCGACTCGACCCACCACGCCGGCTTGCTGCGACTCTCCAGGATGACGCGGATGAATCGGGCATACGCGTTGCGCGGGCCGAGCGTGTCAACCTGTCGCGCCAAGGCGTCCCACGAGAAGCCGAAGGTTTCGATCAAATCGGCGGTTTGGACCGGCAGCCGCAGGCATCGCGAGTACATCACGGCGCGATCAAAGATTATGATCAGTGCGATCACTCCCAACAGGAGCAGCGGATAGACCATCGCGCCGCCGAATTGGAGCGCCACCCATGCCGCGTTTATTTCACTCATAAGCTGGCCTCGGCCGGAATTGTTCCAGGTACTTCGTCATATTGAAACTGATTCTCACTTTCGCTTAAGCTTGCTACACGCCTTGTCTTCGATCAAGCCACAGATCATCGGCCTCAGGGCGTCAGTGCTGCGGCTTTCAGGGTTGGAAATTCCCACTTCACTCCGCCGTAAATCGCGCGCCGCGGACCGTATTGGGCAGCGAACACGCCGACTCCACTGCCGTTGCGAATCTGGTAGATGTCGTCGCCCATATTCACGATCGCAGCGCGCAGAACCATCGCGCCGCGGCTGGCCAACTCGATGCGTTTGGCGATCGCTGCATCGACCTGGATATAAAACGGCAGGTTGCCGGTGTTCGCGAATCCCCGGCGCAGCCCGCTCTCGTAGTTTCCAGCAATGCTGAACATGTACCCCTTCCAGTTGTACACCGCGCCCACCGAAGAGGTGAATGTCTGATCGTGATCGAGGAATATGTAATGGCTATTGATATATTTCAGCTCAGTGGGCGTGAAGTTGAACTGCCCCGATTCGACCTGCGTACCCTGCGCTACGCTGTATGCGAAATTCGCGTAGGTATAGAGATTGTTGTAGGTATAGGAACTGGTAAACTCAGTACCGTACACGCGACCCTTCGCGTAGTTGAAGGTTTCGAAGATCAGCGCGGGGCCGAACTGGCCTTCGTCAATTAAATCGGCGGCCTTTTTGTAGTAGGAATCGATCCCGACGTTGAGCCCCGGAATCACCTGCTGGATCACACCCGCGTCAAACAGATGGTCACGTTCGACGGTCGGGGTCCCATTGCCGGTCGAAGGCGGTGCTCCTGTGGTGCCACGCAATTCCTTGATCGAAGAGACCTGCACCAACTCGGTAACCGGCGGCGTAAACTGGCGTGCGTAGGCCGCGTGGAGGGTGGTGTTTTTGAACGGCTTGTAATTGATCCCGACGCGCGGGCTCGCCTGATCAGCCCGCACCAGCCCGTCGTACAAGTCGAACCGCACACCCACGTTGATCGTCAGCGGCTCGACGGGCTTCCATTCGTCCTGCGCATAGACACTATAAGTCCATGCCGTGAGCGCGACGTCGTTCACCAGCGAAAAGGGCACGTCACTGGTCTGCTTGCCGGTCGCGGGGTCGGCGGGAAACACTGACTCGTGATTGTCTATTTCGGCGCGTTCGCCGTCGAAGTAGGCGCCGATCCGGATGGTGTGGTGATTGAAGCCGCGGTATGCCGTGTCGGCCTGGATTCCACCGGCCCAATCGCTGCGAAACACCCGTGACGCGGCGCCGTTAAATATAAGGTCGCCGACCGGGTCGGGATTGAACGAGACTGTCGAATACCGGCTGAATGGAGCGATTTGATAATCGAAGTTCGAACCGATCTCGCCCTGCAGAGCCAGAACTCCGAAATAATTTTCCTCGAATTGAGTTTCCGCGAGGTCCGCCGACGGATAGGTCGGAACTCCCCTCAATGCAAAGATTTGCGGCTGATCGGGATTCGCCGGAATCTCGAAGTGGTTGACCGAAGTTCCCGTGATCAGGCTGAGCCGCGTGGTCGGATTGAGAAAGTAGGAGAAATAGCCAAATCCCGACCCCTGATGCGCCGTGTCGTGGATCGGCGTCGGCCCGGGCGTTGGAGGTTCCAGGCCGCGATCGGTGTGCTCATATTGCGCGGTTACGAAGTAGCTGAAATCGCCCTTCGAGCCGCCGTATTCGAAGCTCGGCTGCTCGGTTCCGCGCTGGCCGCCGTAAAACTCGACGTCGCCGCCATTGTCGAGGAGTCCATCCTTGGTCTTGATGTCGATCACTCCGGCGGTCCGCAAGCCGAACTCGGCCGGCAGCGCTCCGTCGAGCAGGCTGATGCTCTGCGCGAAGCGCGGGCTGAGCACCTGGCCAAATCCGGTGATGCCCTCGGGAAGCTGGACGCCGTTAATTCGGTACTGGAGATTCGCGTGATCGCCCCGAACGTGGATTTGGCCGTAAGAGTCCTGCGCGACTCCCGGAGCCTGCAGCAGCACCTGGTTGAGCGGGGTATTGTTGCCTTGCGGCAACTCCTGAATCGCCTTTTTGCTGAAGGTATATACGCTGCCCCCGGTTTGCGGCGACAGCGCGTTGCGTGCCTGGTTGAGCCTCTTTGCGGCCACCGTCATGCTGAGCGCGGCCTGCGAAGCCAGCGCGACGACGACGGGTTTCGCGCCGGCGCGAGTGACCGTGACAATCTGCGTGCCGGTTTTGAAACCGGATTTTTTAACGATGATTGCGTAAACCCCGGGCTCCGGCGCGCGAAGCGAAAAATTTCCGCCCTGACCCGATTCGGCTTTTGCAACCGGCTTTCCCGTGTTGTCCTGTAACTCAGTTGATGCGCCCGCGATCGGACGCCCGAGCGCGTCTTTGATCGTGCCGGTGATTTTCTCCGCGGCGAACTTCGGAGTTGTCTGCGCCGATGCCGCGGTGCCGATAGCCGTAATCATGGCTATCCAAATAGCCATTAGTGTGAACCGTCTCATCTGATACTCCCATGCATCGATCCTCCCGGCGCCGCGCGACGCGCGATCACCGGGTTCGCACGGCGCCAGCAGGCGCGCGCGAACCATTTCGATCACTCAAACAGGGAAAGAGATCAGATAAGAGCGGGCGGAGCCCGGCCGAACAGGAGCGAGTCAAACTCAAACGGTATCAGCAGCCGCGCCGCGTTTGACCGAGCCTCTACGATCGCGAGCGGATACCCGAACGCGGGCGTCGCCGCGAGCGCGGAAGGGGTGTGGCAATGATGCAGACAGATCGGACAGAGATCGGGCTCGACAGCGCTCGAGGAGCTCTGCGCAGTAGCCTTCGCTCCGACCGGCGGATGAAAGTGCGCGGCGCCGAGCAACTGCACGAGGACCAGCAGCGCCAGCGCGAACCAGCTAACGCCGCGCATCGTCGCGCCGCGATATTTTCCGCGCCCTTCCATCAACCTATGTCCGCCACTGGGTTCACGATTCTCGAAACGCCGGCGCGACAGCGCCGACCGGCCCTAGATTATGCCCGCCTGTGGCGGCGACTCAACCCCTCAGGAACTATCGGTATGCTTCCCGGCGATGGGCGATACGGACAATCAGCACGACGAGAATCCGGTCGTGAATCTCGTAGACAACTCTGTAGTCGCCAACGCGAATGCGCCACAGATCCTCCCGTCCGGCAAGTTTCTTCGCACCTGGGGGACGCGGATTAGTTTCGAGGCTTTATGAGTGCGCGGAGGATACGTTCGCGCGTGAGAGAATCGAGCCCGCGAAATTCGCGTCGCACCGCCGGCAACAACTCGACCCGATAGGCCATCGATCGCCCTTATCGTCTGACGCCAAACTCCTTGAGTACGTCATCGAGAGGGATCGTTCCCGTGCGTTTGATTTGGCGCAGCGCGGCGCGGGCGGCCCTCAGGTCCTCGCGATCCTCGATCTGCTCGAGCAGCGCGATGTCCTCGAAGGGAACGACCGCCGCGAGCGGGCGGTTGCGCCGCGTCAGCACGACCCGATCCTTACCGTAGGCGACTCGATTGATCAGATCGGAGAAGTGCTGGCGGGCCGCGACCGTGCTGATCGCTTCGCCACCGATTTTTTTTCTGATTGCCATAGCGCGCTCCTTCGGATCTGGAAACTGGCGTGATTGTACATCTCGGCAGTTATGTACACCAGTATCGGAGCGCGCCGAATCAGATCACGCCTTCACCCTTTAGCGACTCGAGCTTTGCCGCGTCGAGGCCGAGCAGCTCGCGGTAGACCTCGGCGTTATGCTGCCCGAGCAGCGGCGCGGGCTTGACCTCGACCGGCGAGTCTTCCAGCCGCACCGGGCATCCGGGCATCGTGAAGTCGCCGCGCTGCGGATGCTTTATCGTCACGATCATGCCGCGCTCGCGCATATGCGGATCGTTCAGCAGCTCGAGGCTGTCGAGGACCTTGCCGCACGGCACGCCCGCCGCGCCAAGGATCTGCATCACCTCGTGCTTGGTGCGGTGCGAGGTCCATTCGGTGATGATCGCGCTGAGCGCGTCGAGATTTTTAAATCGCGAGCGCGCGTCCTTGAAGCGCTCGTCGGTTGCGATCCCGAGCTGCCCGATCGCCGCGCACAGGCTGTTCCACATCTCGGGCGTGGTGCAGAAGATGTAGCAGTAGTCATTGGGACCGCCGGGCGCGCACTTGAAAATATCGCCCGGCGCGCCGAGCCGGTTGCCGTTGCGTCCGGCGGGCTTGCCCGAGGTGTACATCCCCATGATCGCGACGCGGCAGAAATTCAGCACCGCTTCCTGCATCGCGACTTCCACTTTCTGGCCCTTGCCGGTCTTCTCGCGCTGGATATACGCGGCCAGCACTCCGATCGCGGCGTGCATCCCGGTGCCGGTGTCGCCGATTGTCGGGCCCGGCTTGAGCGGCGGCGTCTCCGAAGTTCCGGTCACCGACATCGCGCCGCCGGCGGCCTGCGCGATCATGTCGAAGCTCTTGTACGCGCTGTACGGGCCCGAGGTGCCGAAGCCCTTGATCGTCAGGTAGATCAGGCGCGGATTGATTTTGCGAAGCTGCTCGTAGCCGAGGTCGAGCCCCTCGAGCGTGCCGAGCGAATAATTTTCGGTCAGGATATCGACCTTCTTGACCATCTCGAGAAACATCGCGCGGCCGGCGGGGCTCTTGAGGTTGAGCGTGATGCCACGTTTGTTGGCGTTGAGCAGCATGAAGTAATACGAATCGAAGCCGGGTTTGTCCGCCAGCGACCAGCGTCCCTGTTCGCCCATCTTCGGCGACTCGACTTTGATCACGTCGGCGCCGAGCCACGCCAGCATCTCGGTGCACGACGTACCGGCCTCGAACTGGGTGAGATCCAGCACCTTGACGCCCGCCAATGCTTTTTCCATCGATGCTCTCCTCTTTATTATTGGACGCGCGCGCAGCGATGCGACTTCGGCCGCGCCTGATGGACCTTTGTAGCGCCCCGCAAGCGCAATCGGCAAGCCACGCGCGCCGGCAACGCCAATCCTGGTTGGCCGCGCTATTGGTTCAAGGCCGCCGTCTGATAAATCTGATGAGAGCATGACGATGACTCCCACCGCGCACACAAAGCTGGCCGCGATTCGCGAGGAGCTTAACCGGATGTTCCTCGAACGCGGCGATTTGATCGACGGCGCGCTAGTTGCGCTGCTGTCGCACAGCCATGTGCTCTTGATCGGCCCTCCAGGCACCGCCAAGTCGATGCTGGCCGAGGAGCTGTGTACGCGGATCGAAGGCGCGAACTATTTCCAGTGGCTGCTCACGCGCTTCAGCACGCCCGAGGAGATTTTCGGCGCGGTCAGCCTGCGCGGCCTCGAGAACGACGACTATCGCCGCGTCACCGCACACAAGCTGCCCGAGGCGCATATCGCGTTCCTGGATGAAATCTTCAAGGCGAATTCGTCGATCCTGAACGCGCTGCTGACGGTCGTTAACGAACGCATCTTTCACAACGGCCGCGAACGAATCAGCGTGCCGCTGGTCACGATGTTCGGCGCGTCGAATGAATTGCCGGACGAAGAAGAGCTGACCGCTCTTTACGACCGCTTCATGCTGCGCTTCATGGCGGA
Source organism: uncultured delta proteobacterium (assembly GCA_963765675.1). GTDB lineage: Bacteria > Desulfobacterota > Binatia > Binatales > Binataceae > JBARDN01. Next base: position 234,185 of record CAVXXK010000003.1, read on the forward strand.
CTATATCGTCGAAGAATTCCGCTTCCTCAAGATGCTCGAAGGCTCCGCTCCCGCCGAGCGGACGCGGCTCAACTTCGCCGAGTTGAACGAGCTCGGCGCGGCCGTGCGCGAGGTCGCGATTCCCGGCGCGATCCTGCGCTCGATCGCCGAGCTTCGGCGCGCCCTCGCCCATGAGCAGATCATCGTGTCAGACCGGCGCTGGAAGAATTCCCTCGCCGTGATGCGTGCGCATGCGATCCTGCTTTCGCGCGCCGCAGTGACCGAAGACGATCTGATGTTCCTCGAGCATGTCCTGTGGAAAGATCCCGAGGAGCGGCCCAAGGTGACCGAGGCGCTGCGCCGGATCGTGCGCGGATTCGAAGAGGAAGCGCGCGAGTTGCTGATCCAGAGCCAGGAGCTGCGCGAGTATGCCGAGCGCCGATGGGATAGCGAAGAGCTGCGCCAGCGCGCAATCGTCGAAGCGCACGCCAAGCTCGCGAACATCCTGGTGAAGTTCGACAACCTGCTGCGCGAGGCAGCCGAAGACGGCCGCACGATCGCCGGCGCCGACGCGATGCGCTCAGAAGTCCGCGAGATTCAGCAGGCGATGCTGCGGCGCACGCTGGACGCCTGACCCGCGCTATGCCGGCAGAGGAAACCACGCCCGCGATCGTTCTGCGCGCGCGCGACTACGCCGAGTCCGACCGAATCGTCACGCTGCTCACTCGCGATCAGGGCAAGCTCGCGGGAATCGCAAAGGGCGCGAAGGCTTCGCGTCATCGCTTTGAGCGCAAGCTCGAGCCGTTCTCGCATGTGATGCTGCATTTTCGCCGACGGCCGCACGGGCAGCTCGTCTTCATCACCCGCGCCGAGGCGGCGGAGCTGGCGCAATATCCGATCGACGAAGATCTCGGACGGATCGCGCTCGGCAGCTACATGCTCGAACTGAGCGACGCGCTGACCGCGCCCGAGGGTGAAGCCGCGCAGGCCTACGGGATTCTCACCGACGCGCTGGCGGCGCTTTCGTACGCTTCGGCCGACACGGCGCTAAGGCAGGCGTTCGAGTTGCAGATTCTCGGATGGGCCGGCTTCGGCCTCGATTTTCAGCGCTGCAGGATTTGCGGCGACGAGCCGGGCGCGGAAGCGGGCGCGATGTATTTTGTCGTCGGACGCGGCGGCGTCGTGTGCCCGCGATGCCGCCCGAACCTTGCGGAGGGCGCGATCAAGCTGCGTCCGGAAACGGCAGCCGCGCTTGCGCGCCTGGCTGGATCACCGCTCGGCGCCGCGCGCGGGGCAACGCCGGCGGGCAGCGACGGCACGGCGGCGCTCGCACGATTTATCAACTCGATTCTCGATCGCAAACTGCGCAGCGCAGAGTTTCTCGACTCGATGCTCGACAGCGGCGCATAGCGCCTCAACACGACGGAGAGCCATGCAATTCGACACCGACATCTTCAGCAAAGAGAAAATCTCTCTCGCCGGCCGCGAGGAATATATCGTGCGCGGCAAACGGCATCTGTTCGGCCTGCTGCCCAGGGCTTTCGAGGGCATCAGGCAAATCGGCGTGATCGGATGGTCGTCGCAAGGACCTGCCCAGGCGCGCAATCTGCGCGACTCGCTGGCCGGCACCGGCATCCGGGTGAAAGTCGGGCTGCGCGCGGATTCGCCGTCGATCGCGTCGGCCGAGAGCGTCGGTTTCAGCCGCGCCGACGGCACGCTCGGCGAGATGTACCAGGTGATCGCGGAGTCAGACCTGATTCTGCTGCTAATTGCGGACGGAGCGCAGGCCGAGAGCTATCGCGAGATTTTCAAATCGATCAGGCCGGGTGCGACGCTCGGGTTGTCGCACGGGTTCCTGCTCGGCCATCTGAGAAATATCGGGCAGACGTTTCCGGATAACATCAACGTGATCGCCGTGTGCCCCAAGGGGATGGGACCGTCGGTGCGGCGGCTGTATGAGCAGGGTCGCGAGATCGACGGCGCCGGAATCAACGCCAGCTTTGCGATTGAGCAGGACATCAACGGACGCGCGACCGACTACGCGCTGGCGTGGGCAGTCGCGATCGGATCTCCGTGCACGTTCCAGACCACGCTCGAATCGGAATTCAAGTCGGACATCTTCGGCGAGCGCGGGATCCTGCTCGGCGCGGTCCACGGAATCGTCGAAAGCCTGTATTACTGGTTCCGCGAACAGGGAGTTTCCCTCGAGCAGGCGTTCATAAATTCCGCGGAGTCGGTCACAGGGCCGATCTCGTCGACGATTTCCGAACGCGGGATGCTCGCGGTGTACGAATCGCTCGACTCCGCCGGAAAGCAGGCGTTCAAGCGCGCATACACGGCGGCGTACCGGCCGGCGTTCGAGATCCTGCTCGAGATCTACGACGAAGTCGCGTCGGGAAACGAAATTCGTAGCGTCGTCGCCGCCAACCAGCGGCTGAAACGATTTCCGATGACCAAGATCGACGGCAGCGAGATGTGGCAAGTGGGAGTTGGGGTGCGCGCGAACCGCAAGCGCTACCAGATTCCGCTCGAACCGGTCACGGCCGGCATCTATGTCGCCACGATGATGGCGCAGGTCGATCTGCTCAAGGAAAAAGGGCATCCGTATTCCGAGATCGCCAACGAATCGATTATCGAGGCGGTCGATTCGCTCAATCCCTACATGCATTACAAGGGTATCGCGTTCATGGTGGACAATTGCTCGACTACCGCGCGGCTCGGCACGCGCAAATGGGCACCGCGGTTCGAGTATGGATTCCGGCAGACGACTTTTCCGGCGCTGCAACGCGGGACGCCGCCGGACGACGCGCTATTCGAGAGCTTTCTCAAGAACGACATTCATCAGGCGCTCGCGGTCTGCGCTGAGCTGCGTCCGCCCGTGAATATCGCGGTCGTTGATTAGCGGGCTTCTCAGAGATGCGCGGTGACTGCTCCCATCTCGTGGGTGTCGTAGCCGCACAGCCCCGCGACCTCGCTCGCGAAGCGTGACGAGTTCATCGCTTCGAGCATCGCGCGCACCGGCATCGACGACATCTCGCCCGCGGGCACCGCAAGATCGTAACGCTCCTCGCGAATCGGCACGAAGCCGAGTCCATAAGCCTCGGCCGCGACGCGAATCGTAACGCCAAGGTCGCCGTGCCCCGCCGCGATCGCGAGCGCCACTTCGAGATGACCACTGACCTCGCGATCATAGCCCGCGATCGCCGACGGCTTCAGCTTGAGCGTGGCAATCGCGTCGTCCAGCGCGAATCGCGCGCCCGCGCCTCGCTCGCGATTTACCAGTCTCAGGCGTGGCCGTCTCAAATCTTCGTAGCCGCTGATTCCAAGCGGATTACCCGGCGCAGTCGCGAGGCCAAGCTCCCAGCTCCCAAAGCGAATGATCGCGGTGTGCCGATTCTTGAGCGCGCGGCGCACCGGACCCAGGTTGTACTCGCCGCTTTTGGTGTCGCGCAGATGGACTCCCGCAACGTGCGCGCGTCCACCGAGAAGCGCGTCGAGCGCGCCCATGCTCCCGCGCGCGAGCGCTACGATCCTGACCGGAGCGTGGCGCCGCGCAACCCAATCGGCCAGGAGCGACACGGCCGGATCGCATCCGGCGACAATCAGCGTCGCATCGATCTCAGCCGCAGACACATACGCTGCGACTGACGCGCGGCGGCCCGCGACCCGCTAACGATTCCGTCGGCCGCCATCAGATGATGCTGCACTGCGGCAGCCGGCACCGCGACCACGCGGCCGCCCACTCGCGCAAGGGCTACATGCGCCCCGGCCGCAAGCTTCACCGATGCGGGAACAGCAACGGCGATATCGTCGGGCGACTCGGCGCCGAACAGCGCTTCGACGGTCGCGCCGAGCTCGCGCGCCAGCGCGATCGCGACGCTGACGCCGGGCTGGTACTGCCCCGCCTCGATCGCACCGAGCGCCTGTCGTGAGATACCCGCGCGCCGCGCGAGTTCGTTCTGGCTGAATCCGTGAGCGGCGCGGGCGCGCCGGATTTGCTCATGAGAGGAAGCCATAATCCTTGCCTTCTCGCCATAATACTGGCATAACACCACCGCAATGAAAATGCCGGCGCGATTTCTTTTACTCGCGATGCTCGCCGCATCGATAGCCTCGACCGCATTCGCCGCGCCCGCCAGCGCGCAGTCCGCGGCGCCCTCCGCGGCAGCTTCGCCGGCCGCCGCTTCGCAGCCGCCACCCAACCCGGGAGTCGGCGGTGTGCTTCGCTACGTCATCCCGAGCCTCGCGGCTCCCCCGGCGCCTCCCCCACCGGAAGAGCCGGCGGAAGCGGGATTCAGCGGCGCACTGATGGGCTTCGTCAATGGCTGGCTCAACATGGTCTCGCGGACCCAGGCCGAACAGCCCCACTGGATCACACCGCTGGTGACCGTGACTCCGCGCCTCGAGCAAGAGTATCGCTACGATCAATTTTTCCAGTCCGCTCGCAACGGCGTCGCGACCGACAACTTCGGCGGCAGCAAAGGCCTCGAGGTGATCCCGCAGGAAAATATCGAGACCATCATCGGCGTGCCCGGATTTCTCAAACGCAACATCCCGCGCAACACCGACGGCTTTGCCGATTGGCCATTCCTGGTCAAGCTGCGGCTGATTTCGGCCGACGAGGAGCACGGCAACTATATCGTGACCGCGTTCATGGGCTTCAGCGTGCCGACCGGATCCAACGTCAACGGTAACGGCCACGGTGAGTTCACGCCGACGCTCGCGTTCGGCAAGGGCCTCGGCGATTTCGATTTTCAATCGACGGTCGGGGTGACGTTTCCTGCCGGCGGCCTGGATCGGCTGGGGATGCCGCTGGCGTGGAACACCGCGTTTCAGTATCGCATCGCGAAATACTTCTGGCCCGAGTTCGAGACCAACTACACCTGGCAGTCTTACGGATCAGATAACGGCCACAACACGTTGTACCTGACTCCGGGAGTCCTGATCGGGAGGATCCCGATTCACAACCGCGTCGGACTTACCTTCGGCGCTGGCTATCAGGTCGCGGTGACCAAATATCACAACTACAACCACAACGTAGTCTTGACCGCGCGCATTCCGTTCTGATCGGGGAACTATCGATGCGCACCTTACGTTTTGAGAATCTCCGCCGCGCGCCACTGGTGGCGATCGCGATCGTTATCGCGCTGTGCGCAATCACGATTCGGAGCCTCGCGCACGCCGCCGAGTCCGATCACGCCGCGGTCACGATCTTCCACGCCGACAGCCTCAACGCTTATGTCGCGGCGATCGCGAAGGTCTACAAGGCAGCTCATCCCGGCGCGCAGGTGCAGACCGAGAGCAGTGGCAGCCTCGATGCGATCCGCAAAATCACCGACCTGCATCTGCCGTGCGATATTCTGATCACCGCCGATTGGCGGCTGCTGCAGACTCCGCGCGCCGGAATCGACAAATGGGCGGCGCTCTTCGCCGGCAACTCGATGGGCATCGTGTATACCGCGCACTCGAAGTTCGCGTCGGAGATAAACGCCGCTAACTGGCGCGAAGTGCTCGCGCGGCCGGGCGTGCGCTACGGACATTCGAATCCCGAGCGCGACCCAGCGGGTTACTGGACCCTGGTCGTATGGCAACTTGCCGCGCGCCTTTACCATGAGCCGAAACTCCCGGAGCAGCTCGCGGCCGGATGCCCCCGCGCAAACATCCGTCCGCACAACATCGATCTGATCGCGCTGCTGCAAAGCGGCGAGCTCGATTACTATTTCGGCTACGCGTCTGACGCGCGGCTGGGCGACCTCAAATTCCTTGAGTTGCCGCCGCAGATCAATTTGAGCGACATCAAGCTCGCATCGGATTACGCGAAAGCCAGCATCGAGGTTGGAAGCGGACCGAATCGCAAGAGCTATCACGGGCTCTCCGGTCGCGTACGCGGCGACGCTGACGACGAATCCCCCCAATCGCGAAGGTGCGCTCGATTTCATGCGCCTGATGCTGGGGGACGAGGGCCGCAAAGCGGCGCAGGACGCGGGACTTATCGCGTATCCGTCCGGACTCGCGTGGAATCCCTCGCACCAGATGCCGCCGGAGGTGCGATCGATGACGAAGCCGCTTGAAACGAACTAGGCGCCCGCTTCGCGCGCGGCCTCGTCTTGCGCACCGCCGATCACCGTGGGCGGCGCGAAGCGTCCGGCGTCGTGCTCGATCACGATAATTCCGCAGTTCGCCGGAATGTGCGCTCCCTCCCATCCTCCGGTCACATGCGCCCATAGCGCGCGCATCACGCCGCCATGGCTGACGATCACGACCTCGCCGTCGGAATAGTCGCGCGCGATTCGATCGAGCACCGGAGCGCTGCGCTGGCGGACGTCGAGATGGCTCTCGCCGCCGGGCGGACGCCACTGCCAGGAATGGGCGGGGTCGAAGCTCGGATCCTCGCGTACGACTTCGTACGGCTTGCCCGCGACGGCACCCAGATTCTGCTCGCGGAACTCCGGCTCGATCTCGACCGGCAGATCGAATTGCTCGGCGATGATCCGCGCGGTCTCGCGGGTCCTGAAGTACGGGCTCGCAATTACCTTGCGCGGATGAAAACTGGTTTTGATCCTGCGCGCCGCTTCGCGCGCTTGCTGGCGGCCGAGCTCGGTAATCGCCGCGTCGGGCGAGCTCGTGAAATGGCGAATGCGGTTGCCTTCGCTCTCACCGTGGCGAACCAGAATTAGTTTGCCCATATGACTGAGAGCCTCCCGGCGTTCTTTGTAGCTCAGGCCGGAAGTTATGTCATGCTCCGCCCTAACCTACGGCTTCGGAGCACCTTCGCCAATCGCGTCGGGCGCCGGCGCGGCGGACGGACGGGTCATCGCGCGGAACGCTTCGAGCAGATCGATCGGGAGCGGGAAGATCGTGGTCGAGTTGTGATCGGTCGCGACCTCCTTGAGCGTCTGCAGATAGCGCAGTTGCAGCGTGATCGGACTCTTGCTCATGACTATCGCCGCGTCCGCGAGCTTCTGCGAGGCCTGGAACTCGCCTTCCGCCGCGATCACTTTCGCGCGCCGCTCGCGCTCGGCTTCGGCCTGCGCGGCGATCGCGCGCTGCATGTCCTGCGGCAGATCGATATTCTTGAGCTCGACCAGCGTGACCTTCACGCCCCACGGCTCGGTCTGCGAATCGACCACTTCCTGGATGCGCGCGTTGAGCTTGTCGCGCTGGCTCAAGAGCTCGTCGAGCTCGGTCTGTCCGCCGACGGAGCGCAGCGTGGTCTGCGCAAGCTGCATCGTGGCGAACAAGTAGTTGGCGACCTCGGTCACCGCGCGCGACGGATCGACTACGCGGAAATACAACACGGCGCTCACCTTGACCGAGACGTTGTCCTTGGTGATCACGTCCTGCGGCGGAATATCCAGGGTGACGGTGCGCAGATCGATTCGCACCATCCGCTCGAGGATCGGGATAACGAAGATCACGCCCGGACCGCGAAACGGAGTCAGCCGCCCGAGCCGAAAGATCACGGCGCGCTCGTATTCGTTCAGGACCTTGAGTCCGGAGAGGAAAATTATCACGACGATGAAAACGATTACGCCGAAACCTGTCGCCATCGGATTCTCCTTATCGTAATTAGCGCTTCAGGACGCCCGCCGCACTTCGACCTCGAGGCCGTTGACGGCGGTGACGCGCGCACGGGTGCCGGGCGCGAGCGCCTCGGGACTGCGCGCGCGCCAAATCTCGCCGTGAACAAAAATCTTTCCCGGCACGCCGGCCTCGATCGCCTCGCGCACCTCGCCAATTTCACCGACCATGCCTTCCGCTCCGGTCTTGGCGACGCGCCGCCGCTCGCTCGCCACGATATAGCCGAGTCCGAGGATAATCACGGTCAGTGCAACCGCCGCGCCGTAAATTATGTCGCGGTTGACTTCGAGATTGGTCTTCGACGTATCGATCAAAAACAGCGATCCAATCACGAAGGCCGCGACTCCGCCGAGTCCCAAAATCCCGTAGCTGGTGACGAACGCCTCCGCGACCAGCATCCCTACGCCAAGGAAGATCAGCAGCAGCCCGGTCACGTTGACCGGCAGCACCTGGAACGATGCGAAAAACAACAGCAGGCAGATCGCGCCCGCGACACCGGGAAGAAAAACTCCCGGATGCGCGAACTCGAAATAAAGTCCCAGCAGCCCCGCCATCAACAGCAGGTAGACGATATTCGGATCCGATAGCGTGTTCAGGACGAGTTGGCCGATAGTCATCGCGCCGCGGCGGACGGTCGCATCGGCGAGATTGAGCGTGATCTCCTTGCCGCCCGCCTGCACTTTGCGGCCCGAGGCTTGAACGAGCAGGCTGCGCAGGTCGGGCGCGACAATATCGATCACTTTTTTCTGCAGCGCCTCGCGCTCGCCGATCGCGACGCTGTGGCGGACCGCCTGCTCGACCCAGTCTTCATTTCGTCCCCGCTGTTGCGCGATACTGCGCGCGAAGGTCGCGGTGAAGTTCTCGATCTTCTCGCCCATGACTCCTTTGATATCCGAGCCGCCTTCTTCGACCGGATGTGCCGCGCCGATCGTCGTTCCGGGCGCCATCGCCGCTATATTTGCCGCCTCGGTGATAAACGTTCCTGCCGATGCGGCGCTCGCGCCCGACGGGGCCACGTAAACGATCACCGGAAGCGGAGCGGCAAGGAGGCTCTTCACGATATGCTGCGCGGAGCTGAGGAGTCCGCCTGGAGTATCGAGCTCGATCACCAGGGCGCCGGCGCCCTCGCGCGAAGCCGAATCGATCGAGTCGTCGATGAAACTCGCCACCGCGGGATTGATCGAGCCGTCGATCGTGATCAACTCGACCCAGGTCTGCGCTGGATGGCTATCGGCGCGCGCACGCATCGCGAGCGTCGCGATAATTCCCGCCGCGCCGAGCGTGAAAAGGATCGCCGTGATCGCGCGGAGATGGCGGCGGCGGGTCATGCGCCGGCGCGCCCCGGAATCGGCCGCCCGAGTTCCTTCAGAACCTGCTGGACGTCTTGCCATACCAGCCGCTTGTCGCTCGGGTTGCGCAGCAGATAGGCGGGATGAAACGTCGGCATCATCCGGACGCCGCGCACGTCATGCCAATTCCCGCGCAACCGGCTGATGGGAGTCTTGACCTTGAGCACGGCCTGCACCGCGAAGGTGCCGAGGCCGACGATCACGCGCGGCTTGACCAGCTCGATCTGGCGCATCATGAACGGCTCGCACGAGGCGACCTCGTCGGGCTCGGGATTGCGATTATCGGGCGGGCGGCACTTGATCACGTTGCAGATATAAACCTCGGCGCGCTTCATGCCCATCCCGCGCTCGATGATGTCAGTCAGCAACTGGCCCGCGCGACCGACGAATGGCTCGCCGCGCGCATCTTCTTCGGCACCCGGACCCTCGCCAATAAACATCAGCTCGGCGTTCGGATTGCCGACTCCGAAGACCAGGTTCTTGCGCAGCCCCCACAGCTTGCAGCGGCGGCAATCGCCGATAAATTCGCGCAGCCCTTCGAGCGATTCGGTTTTTTCGAGCCCGGGATATTTCGAGAACATCTCGCGCGACGGCGCCACGGCCGCGGGTACGACTCGCTCCGGCGGGCGCGCGCTTTCCGGCGCGGCCTGCGCGGGCGACCGCTCGGAGGCGGGCAGACCGTCCAATCCTTCCTCGCGGAGTTGCGCAACGTAGTCGGTGAGCGTCGCGATGATCGTCGCGCGGTCCGGATGCGGTTTGGGTTCACTCATAGTCGGCAGGCATCACGCGAGCCGGTCCTGATGATAGCCAATATAGAGCGCCGTTCCGACCGATCCACCCACCGAGAGAATCAAGTAGACAATGATAAAGCCGACGGTAGGGTGGCCGTTGTCGTGGAGCGACCAGAACAGCGTGAGATTCACCGGAACATAGAACGCGTACAGGACCGAGAGCGGCTTGAGCCATCGCTTCTGCGCAATCAATCCGTACGCGTAAATCGCCAGAAAGATTCCGAAGATCGGACCGCCGATTGCATTTTGACTGAACGTCGCAAGGCGATGCCCGAACACCACCAACCCGAGATGCGGGTCGTTGTGATGCTGAAATGGCTTGGTGAAATCCGACAACGCGAGCACGGCGAACAGAATCGCCATTGCGGAAAGAAACCAGTCGCGGCGCGGACGCATTACGCCGGACGCGGGACTTCCGATCGTCGCCATCTGAATCCTCCCCTGAGACTGACAGGACCTGCTGTGGCATCGCGCGGGCATCACGCGCGGAGCCGGTTAGCGAACGACTCGAAGCCGCCGCGACTTCGCCGCGCGCATCGCGGCAAGGCGATCCAGGATCTTATCGGCGACCTCGTCTTTCGACAGTATCGGCAGACTCTCGACGCTGCCGTCGGCACCGAAGAACGTGACGATATTGGTATCGACCGCAAAGCCGGCGCCCGACTGGGTGACGTCGTTGGCGACGATCAGATCGAGCCGCTTGCGCGCGAGCTTGCTCTTCGCGTTCGCCGCAAGGTCATCGGTCTCGGCGGCGAATCCGATCATCAGGCGCGAACCTTTCTTCGCCGCAATTCGCGGAAGCTCGTCGGCGATCGAAATCATCTTGAGCTCGATTCCCTTGGCGTTCTTCTTAAGCTTGCCGGCCGCCGGATGCGCGGGGCGGAAGTCCGCAACCGCCGCGGCCATCACGAGCGCGGAAGCCCACGAGAAATGGGTCGAAGTCGCCGCAAGCAACTGGGCCGCGCTTGCCGTATCGATCCGCTCGACACCATAGGGCGTCGGCAGCGCCGAGGGTCCCGCGACCAGCCGCACCTCCGCGCCGCGGCGGCGCGCAGCGGCCGCGATCGCGAAGCCCATCTTTCCTGAAGATCGATTCGAGACGAAGCGCACCGGATCGATCGCCTCTTGCGTGGGACCGGCGGTGACGAGGACGCGCTCACCCGCCAGATCGTTCGGCGAAAGAATCCGCTCGAGTTCGGCGGTGATGATCGCGGTGTCGGGCAGACGGCCCTTGCCCTCGTAGCCGCAAGCGAGCTCGCCCTCGGCGGGCTCGATGATCGTCGCACCGCGCGCGCGCAGCCTGCCAAGATTCTCGACGACCGTGGGATGCGCGTACATGTGCACGTTCATCGCGGGCGCGAATGCGACCGGCGCCTGCGTGGCGAGCAAGACGGTGGTGACGATATCATCGGCGATTCCCGCCGCGGCTTTCGCGATCACGTTGGCGGTTGCGGGCGCGATCAGAACCGCGTCAGCGGAATCAGCAAGCCGGATATGCCCAATCTCAGACTCCTGGGTGAGACTGAAAGTATCGGTAGCGACCGGGCTCTGCGCAAGCGTCTGGAGCGTGAGCGGCGTGATAAACTCCTGCGCGTTGCGTGTCATCATCACGCGGACTCTCGCTCCTCGCTGCACCAAGGCGCGCACGATTTCGGCCGCCTTGTACGCGGCGATCCCGCCGCTAACGCCGAGCACGATCGTCTTATCGCGCAGGATGCTCATCAGGGATCGATTCTATTGTGCACCGCCCTCCAGACGAAAGCCCCCCGCTATGCCTCACGACTCAGGACGCCAGCGATTCTCAGGGAGTAGCCGATAAACACCGCCCGCCCTCGCGAGCATCCGATAACCCACCATCTCGCGGCGTAGGGTCGCGGCGTCTCCGTGATGGCGCTTCAGGATCGCGTTCACCTGCGCCTCGCTGTAGTCGATGCCTGCGGCGAACTTGCGCGCGAGCCATCTGAGCACCAGCCATCGTTTCTTGCGCGCGACCGGAATGGAGGTTAGGCGTTCGCCGTCGAGGAAATTCGCCAGCACCTCGCGCTCGCCGGCCTCGGCGGAAGTATCGGCAGCAATCTGGTCAAGGGAAGGGCGGCTCAGCAGCGCGCGGCTTCGGCGATGGAGCGCGTCCTCTTCGAGCCGGTACCATCGGGTGGTGCCCTCGGAGCGGACGCTCGCAAGGCCTACAGTCTTCAAGATCGCCAGATGGTGCGAGACGGTGGGCTCGCGCAGCCCCAGCGCGCGAGCGAGTTCCTGCACGCTGTACTCGCGCGCGGCGAGCAATCCGACAATCCGCAGCCGGCTGCGGTCGGCGAGCGCGCGGAAAAACTCGAGCGGCTCGGACAAGAGAGCTTCGTTCATCACGCTTGATTTATCGACTAGCATCTAATTAGATATATATCTAATTAGACCGCGATCGACAAGAGCTTTAGGTTGCGGATCCCGACGGGTACGTTATCGAACTGAACGCTCAAGCAGTCCTGTTGGCGCGAAAGCGCCACGATAGCGGCGAGGCTCAATCGTAATATTCGAGCCCCAGATGCGTGATTAGTTCTTCGCCGCGCATCCAGCGCAGCGTGTTCTTCAGCTTCATCAACTGGATGAAGATGTCGTGCTCGGGATAGACGTTGGGCGCGTGCATCGGGGCCTTGAAGTAGAACGACAGCCATTCCTGGATTCCGCGCATCCCGGCGCGATGCGCCAGATCGAGAAACAGCACAAGGTCGAGGACCAGCGGAGCGGCCAGAATCGAGTCGCGGCACAGGAAGTTGATCTTGATCTGCATCGGATAGCCGAGCCATCCGAAGATATCGATATTGTCCCATCCTTCCTTGGCGTCGCCGCGCGGTGGGTAATAGTTGATCTTCACCGAATGAAACAGCTTGCCGTAAAGCTGCGGATAAAGGTCGGCCTGAAGAATCTGATCGAGCACCGAAAGCTTGGTCTCTTCTTTTGATCGGAACGAGCCCGGATCGTCGAGCACCTCGCCGTCGCGATTGCCGAGAATATTGGTCGAAAACCATCCCGACATCCCGAGCATCCGCGCCTTCAGGCCCGGCGCGATGAGCGTCTTCATGAAAGTCTGCCCGGTTTTGTAGTCCTTGCCGCACACCGGGACATTTTTGTCCCGCGCGAGCTCGAGCAGCGCGGGCGTGTCGGTGGTGAGATTCGGCGCGCCGTTAGCGTATGGGATTCCGAGCTTCAACGCGGCGTAGGCGTAGATCTGGCTCGGCGCGATTTCGGGATCGTTGTTCGCAAGGCCGGCCTCGAAAGCCTTTAAGCGATTGATGCACCGCTGCGGGACGATGAAAAACCTCGGTCGAGCCGCACCAGATCATCACCAGGCGCGCTGCGCCGGTGCGTTCCTTGAAGCGCCGGATGTCGTCGATCAGCATCTCGGCCTTGTCCATCTTGGTCCGCGCTTCTTTTACATTGGGGCCGCTGATCCGGCGGATGTAATCGGGATCGAACACGGCATCCATCGGACGAATTTTTTCCAGCGGCTCGCGCACCTGCTCGAGCATCGCCGGCTCGAGCACGGCCGCATTGCGCGCGGACTGGTACGCGTTGTCCTCGAAAATATCCCATCCGCCGAACTCGAGATCTTCGAGCCGGGCGAGCGGAACGAAATCCTTGATCAGCGGAGTGCGGCCCTCGCTGCGCTTGCCCAGGCGAACCGTCGCAAGCTGGGTGAGCGATCCGATGGGGACGCCGAGTCCGCGTTTGACGGCTTCGACTCCGGCGATAAACGTGGTGCTGACCGCTCCGAGTCCGGGCAGCAAAACTCCGAGCTTGCCGTCCGCGGGCGCGATTCGGACCGGATCTTTGGTAATCAAACTATCCCTTCTTGAAGCGCGAAGGATAATCGGCGTTAAAGGTTTGCTCGGGATGCATCTTGCGCGCGCGTTCGATCAGGACTTCCTCGGTCTCGGGAATATTCGGATCGGGAATACAGCAATCCACAGGGCAGACGGCCGCGCATTGCTCCTGGTCGAAGAAGCCGACGCATTCGGTGCATTTTGAAGGAACGATATAGTAGATATCTTCCTTGATCGCCGGGCTCGACGCGCCGTCGAGCTCCCACTGCGCTCCGCCTTCGTAGATCGCGGTATTGGGGCATTCGGGCTCGCAGGCGCCGCAGTTGATGCATTCCTCAGTGATCAGTGTGGACATGATTCAGGCTCCCGGAACTCTCGCAGACCACGCGCGCTTGCGGGTCCGTTGTTTTCTTTATCGAACGGAAACAATATCGGCGCATCCGGACGCGGGCAAGGGCATCGTCACTGAACTACGGTTGGCGGCATCGCGGCGACCACGCGCCGCGCGAGCTCGGTGAATGCGCGGCTCGCGGGATGATCAGGGCTTTTAATCACGAGCGGCATTCCGTCGTCGCCCGCACTGCGGAGGTCGGGATAAATCGGAATCTGGCCGAGCACGCTTATCCCCTCTTCCGCCGCGATCTCCTCGCCGCCGCCGTGGCCGAAAAGCTCGTCGCGCTCGCCGCAATCGGGGCATGAGAAGTAGCTCATGTTTTCGACCACGCCCAAAAGCGGGCAATGCACCTGCCGGAACATCTTGACCGCGCGCATCGCGTCGAGCACGGCTACATCCTGCGGCGTGGTGACGATAATCACGCCGTCGATCGCGACCTGCTGTGCGAGCGTTAGTTGCGCGTCGCCGGTGCCGGGCGGCAGATCGACGATCAGGAAATCCTGCGTGCCCCACAGCGTGTCGCGCAGAAACTGCCGCACGGCGCCCATCACCATCGGGCCGCGCCAGATAACGGGCGCTTTCTCGCCCAGGAAAAAACCGATCGAGATCAGCTTCACGCCATACTTTTCGATCGGATAGAAATTCTGGCCGCCCGCCGACTTGGGATGCTCGTCGGTGGTGGCGAACATCATCGGGATCGACGGCCCGTAGATATCGGCGTCGAGCAGGCCGACGCTCAGGCCCAGTTGCGCCAGCGCGCAGGCGAGATTGGCGGCGACGGTGGATTTGCCCACGCCGCCCTTTCCGCTCGCGACGGCAACGATGTACTTGGTGCCCTCGAGACGGACGCGGCCGGTCTTCTCGCCGAGCTCGGGCTCGACGCGGCGCACGCGCAACTCGACTTTGGCGACGCCAAGATCGTGCGCGAGCGCATGATGCACCCGCTCGGCGACGCGCTGCATCACCTCGTCGCGCGAGGAGACCTGCCGAAGCGTGAGCGAGAAGCCGCTGCCGTCGGGGAGCGGCGTCACCTGCTCGACCAGGCCCAGCGTGGCGATATCGGCGGCGTAGCCCGGGTAGGCGACCCGGCCCAGAGCCTCGAGCACGGCTTCGATTGAAACTTGTTGCGCCACTTATATTATTGTCGCAGATACATTAGCGCTTTGAAAGTCATAGGTTCATTATCTGATATTTTCGCCATTTGCGAAACTTTCAGTTTATCGAGATAAAGTAAGGCTTAATTGCCTAAAATCAGTGGGTTCGTTTGGTCAGATTTTCCCTCGTTGAGCCGCATGGGCTTTTTGGGGCGAAAATAACAGCGCGGGATCTAAAAGCTCCGCGGCCACATCCTCCTCCGAAAGCTTGAAGCATCCGGTGCGCCAAAACAAGGCTGAACTGTTCAGCCTTCTAAAATCCGTGGATTAGTCTATAGGCGCGGATCAAGTAGCCAGCGGCGCGAGGCGCGTCGCAATAACTGTGCGAGCTTCGTTGGCGATGCGGCGAACAATCTCGCCGGCGGGCAGAACCTCGCGCACTTGGGTCACCGATTGCCCGGCGTACCACGCGAGTCCGCCGAGATCGCCATCCATCTCTTCGGACGGCGGCGAGACCGAGTAATTCGCAAGCGGCAGCTCGAGGCCCGGGCGCACGAGCTTTGCGCTCGACACACCTTCGCCCGGACGGCGGCCCGATTCCGGGCGGCCAGCGCGCTCCCATTCCTCGACCAGCGGAGTGCGCAGCGTGCGGTGCGTAGCGTCGGGCCATCCAACGTCGTAGAGCTTGGTATGAAAGGTCTCGGCGGCGTGCGCGGCGACGATGCGGCGCTTGTAGTCCGGATGCGCGGCGGATTCGTGCGAGGCGATGAAGCGCGTTCCGAAAACCGCGCCGTCGGCTCCCAGGGCCAGCGCGGCGGCGAGCCCGCGTCCGTCGGCGAGTCCTCCGGCCGCGAGCATCGGCAGGTCGCCGATCGCGTCGCGGACTTCGGGAACTAGCGCAAGCGTGGTAACGATTCCGCGCACATGGCCGCCCGCCTCGAAGCCCTGCGCAATAATCGCGTCGGCGCCGGCGGCCTTCGCGCGGGCCGCCTCGTCGGCGGAACCGCACTGCCATACGACGGTCAGCCCAAGTCTTTTTGCCGCGGGAATCTGCTCGGCGGGATCGCCCCAGAAAAACGTGACAGCTTCGATCTTTTCGCGCGCGAGCAATTCAAGCGACCCCGGTCGCATGAACGGAATCAGCAGATTCACGGCGATCGGCTTATTGGTGAGCGAACGCGCCAGCGAAATTTCAGACGCGATCGCTTCGAGATTGAATCCTGCCAGAGCAATGGTGCCGAGACCGCCCGCCTCAGAGACGGCGGCAGCGAGCCGCGCGTGCGCGACGGTGCCCATCCCGGCGGAGACGATCGGGAGATCGATCTTGAACAGATCACAGATGCGGGTGTGAAGCATGCGCGTTCTTGTTGGACCTCGGTTTTCCGTTGCTTGACTGTGCGATTCTGGACGCTTTGTTTCGTCGTCCGGCAATTTCCTCGCGTGCGCGCCGGTTCGACTCAGCGGTTGCCGCGCGATCCGTCGCGAGATGACTGAACATGTATGACGTGAGGGCTTCGTTCATGAGCGTCTGATAGCCGCGTCCATGTGCCTTGAACCACCGCAACACATTGTGATCGATTCTGAGTGAAACAGGTACTTTTGGTCCCGGCAGAGAAATCACGGCGTCGCGCCAGACTCTCGCGGACATAATTGGTGGAGCGTCGGGATCGGCGGCCACCGCTTCCTCGATCTCGCGATCGGTCATCGAGTCGAGACGTTTGAAATCAGTCTTGCCTACCGCCCATCGGGACGTGCGGGTACGTCTGACGATACGTTCTGCGTTCACTTCTGCTCGCCCTCCTGGCCGATATAATCCGAAGATCGCCGCTGCGGAAGGTGAATGCAATGGTTATAAGCCGGCCCCCCACTTCGCCAACCATTAACATACGCGGTTCGCCATAATCACGTCGTAGATCGGGCCATTCCACGATGGGACCGTCAAATGCGCGAATCGCATAGTCGAAATCGATTCCATGCTTCTCGACGTTTGCGGCGTTCTTCGCAGGATCCCATTGGTAACCCATTTCGAGTGTATATACGTTATGTCAATACGTCAAGCGCTTGTGAGCCCTTATCGAGAGCGTCAGCGGGATCGGGTCGCCCTTGATGCGCCACCATCCGTCGGCGCCTTTGTGCATGAAGGGAAAGATCGAGAAGCAGCACACCGGATGCTCGTGCACGAATTCGATTTGCAGGCCCGCCTCGATCAGAGCCGTAACCACGCCGCCGGTGGTGTACATCCATTCGTGAGTGCCATGCGAGAGCGTGACGGAGTTGTCCGAGTAGTCCGGCCCCGGAGGAAAATTCTGCTGCGCGGTCTCGAAATATGAGATTCGCGATTTCAGTTCCGTGGGGTTGTCGGTGTCGAAGCACTGCGTCAACGGATGAAATTCCGAAATATAGAAAACGCCGCCAGGTTTGACGAAATGCGCCGCCACTTGCGCCCATCGCTTCAAATCCGGCAGCCAGCAGAGCGCGCCGTAAGAGGTGAACACGATATCAAACTGCTCCTTCAGCACTTTCGGCGCGTCGTAAACATCGGAGCAGACAAAAGTCGCGGGAATCTTGAGCTCGGCGCTTAACTTGCGCGCGGCGGCGATCGCCTGGTCCGAGAAATCCAGTCCGGTGACGGTCGCACCGAGCCGCGCCCAGGACATCGTATCCATCCCGAAGTGGCATTGCAGATGCAGCAGCGACTTGCCACGCACGTCGCCGACTTCCTCGCGCTCGATCGGATAGAGGTGAATCCCGCCCTTGCGGAAATCGTCCAGGCGATATCCCGCCGAGTTTACATGCACCGCGACTCTTTCGTTCCAGTTCGCGAGATTGATTTTCGTCCGATCATCCATTGGCAAATGACTCGTTAAGGGCGTTCCGAGGAATAGTCCCACGAGATGACGCGGTCGGGCTTGAAACGCACGATCACGACCGGGCTGCCGCCCATCGCTTTGGCGTAGCGCTGGCCGGTTTTCGCGCCGAGATAATGCACCGCCATCCGCTTGAGGCGCGCGTCGTCTTTGGCTTCGGTCATCGTGACGCGGCCTTTCAGGATCACACATTTGTAGGGCGCCTTGCGCGTATCGACGACCAGCGTGATGCGCGGATCGTGCGCGAGGCATTTGTATTTGAACGCGCTCGCGGCGGTGTGAAACACGATCTTCTCCGGCGCGATATTCGTACCAGGTGGGCACCGCGTGCGGCGCACCGTCGGGCGCGGTCACGGCGACCACGGCGATTTGCGGCTCTTTCAGAAGCTTGTCGAT
Source organism: uncultured delta proteobacterium (assembly GCA_963765675.1). Lineage (GTDB taxonomy): Bacteria > Desulfobacterota > Binatia > Binatales > Binataceae > JBARDN01. The sequence goes on from CAVXXK010000003.1 coordinate 252,454, forward strand.
TGCGCTTTTCTTCATCGGCATGGCGATAGATTCTCCTGTGTCTAAGGATTGAGGGAGAATCCGCAGATTACGCGGATTCGCGTGATTAAGAAAATCGAGCGGCGCCGGCGTGTGATTCGTATTCCGTTGCTGTGCGTTCCACTGCCGCTGCGCGTTCTGCTGCCGTCATTCCCGCACCTGGCTGCCGCGCGAGGAATCTCGAATACTCGGCGAGCACTCCCACGCGGATGTTCTAAACCAGCGTTAGCGGAGTCCGGGATTCCTCACGCGCGGCAGCCACGCGCGCGGGAATGACACCCTGAAAACGGCGTTGCTATTTTCCTTTGAAGACGGGTTTGCGTTTGGCGCGGAAGGCGCTGGTGCCCTCGCGGACGTCTTCCGACGGATTCGTGATCATCACGGAGAGCGCGGCGTCCTCGAGCGCGTTGGCGAGCGTCATCTCCTGCTGCTTGTACATCATGCGCTTCGCCATCCGGATCGCGAGCGGCGGTCCGTCGGCGAGCTGGCGCGCAAACTCCATCGTGCGCCTTTCGAGTTGCGCGTGTGGCACGACTTCGGTGACCAGACCCAGCTCGAGCGCGGTCTTGGCGTCGTAGACCTCGGCCAGCATCGTCATCTTGAGCGCCCGATCCATCCCCATAAAGCGCGGGAAGAAATATGCGCCGCCCTCGTCACACAGAAGTCCGAATTTGAGCGCGGTGTCGCCCAGGCGCGCCTGGTCGGACGCGATCCTGAAATCGCAACACAGCGCGAGCGTCAGGCCGCCCGCCACGGCAGCGCCGTTGACCGAAGCGATCACGGGTTTATCGAAGCGGTTGAGCGAGAGCACGAGTTGATGAAAGCCCTCGCGCATTTCCAGCAGATGGCCCATCGGATGGCCGTGGAAGCGCGAGCGGGTATCGGGCGAGCCGCTGATATCACCGCCGGCGCAAAAGGCGCGGCCGGTGCCGGTGATAACGAGCACGCGAACGGCATCGTCCTGGCGCGCGAGATCGATCGCGGCGAGGGTCTCCTTGACGAGCGGCTCGCTATAACCATTCATCCGCTCGGGCCGGTTCAGCGTGATCTTAGCGATCGCGTCGTGCGCGTCGTAGATGATTGTGTGGAAGTCCATTGGGCTAGTTTACCTCCGCCTGGCGGATCGTTTTGGTAAGCTCGAAATCAAAGCCTGCCGCAACCAGTCGCGGCAGTCTCTCGCGTTGATAGACGATCTTGCCGGCGCGCAGCTCCATCAGACGGATGGGCCGGAGGCGCGCGGACGAATTGTCGAGGAAGTGCGATTGGTCCGTTTTGAACCAGCCGCCTGTTTAAGATTCTGAAGGCTGCGCATGTACCTGCGGCGAATGTCCACTTCCGGCACATCGTGGCCACCCTTCGCCACGCGCACGCGGACGCGGCTTATCGCCAGTTCGAGGCTCCGAAGGCCGACGTAGATCAGCCCGATCCGGTAGTCGCGACTTTGGCGCGGATCCATGAGAGCAAGAATCGAATCGGCCAGCGAGAGCGTGGTTTCCCGCGCAAATTATCGGCCTGACGGACGAGCAACCGGGCTCGCGAGGATCGTCTCGATTCCCGGCGCGCTCGCTGCGTATCCCGACTGCGTAGCTCTGCCCAAGCCGAGCGGCGACCTCGTCAGGATTGAGCAGATCCTCATTCCGAAGCCCGCCAACAACTCCCGCGCCGGTGGTGCTCTTGCCCGCGCCGTTTGGCCCGGCGATGAGCCACATCCACGGCACCTCTCCTCATCGTGAGCATCTTCCACGCTGAGTTCTCATCGCGGATTGCGACTTTTAGCGGCAAATTCGATCCGATCGCCAGATCATGGAAACGGTCTGAGGGCGACTCCAAGTCGACGAACGGAAGCGTCGGCATCTCGCCGTCAACGTCGTAAACGCACATCGAGCGAGATGACCACCGATACCTTACCGAGCAATGGATTCTCGGGCCTGCGCGCGCGGATCCACTGTTTGGCGAGCGCCGGAATTCGCGACAACCCTGCGATTTACGTCGGGCAGAGGAGCGTCTTAGATCAGAAGATCATACCGTGACGGGCTGCGGAGAGATGATGTCTCAGCTTCGGCAGCTTCTTGATGATCGCGTCCTCGAACCGAGCAACCCATATGCCGCTCGACCGCACCGTTGTTGGATCCACCCGCGATCCGGAAAGCAAGAATGCGTAACCGTCGGGATGTTTCGCTCGGATCGTGGTCTTCTCTTGCTGAAATTCGGGACGTGGTGGCGCTTGTAACCCCGATGCCGAATCGCTTCTCCTCTGCGTCGAACATAAAGTCTGGCGACTGATATTCGCTAATCTCCTCAATCGCGAACGAGGAAAAGGATTCGGTCATTCCCCGCAGCGCGACCAAAAAAAGGCCCAAGCAATAGCGCTTTTCCTGGCGTTTGCTGCGGCGGGTGCGCGGGGGGACGTTGCAGACGGCGCGCCAGAATTTCTCGACGTCGGCTCGCGGGACCTGAAAGTGATGGATCTATCGTTTTCTTGCTAGGCACTTTGTCGTTACCGCCCCTTGAAAGTGGGTTCGCGCTTTTCGAGGAACGCTTTTACCGCTTCGCGATGGTCTTCCGTGCGGCCGGTCATGGTTTGGCCCCAGGCTTCGCGATCGAGCAGTTGGCGGAAGTCGTGACCAATCGCTTCGTTCAGGTTCGCCTTCATGTATCCATACGCAACCGAGGGGCCGTTGCCGATTTTCTTCGCGAGCTTGGTCACCTCGTCGCGGAATGACGCCGCGGGAACGACGCGATTTACCAGACCGATCCGCAGCGCCTCGGCGGCGTCGATAATATCTGCCGTGAAATAGAGCTCGCGCGCCTTCGCCGAGCCGACCAGCCGCGTGAGCGACCAGGTGCCGCCGTAGTCGCCCGAGAAACCGACCTTCGCGAACGCAGTGCCAAGGCGAGCGTTGTCGGCCGCGATACGGATATCGCACGCCATCGCGAGGCTGAGTCCCGCGCCCGCTGCCGGTCCGTTGATCGCGGCGATCGTGGGCTTTGGCATCTCGTGCAGCATCAGCGAGGCTTCCTCGCCGTGGCGCAGTCCGGAGACACGATCCTCGATCGTCGGCGCGGGGCCGGTCGATTCGTTGCGCTCGCGCATCCCGCCAATATCGCCGCCCGCACAGAAGCCGCGGCCGGCGCCGGTCAGCACGACGCATCCGACGTTCGAGTCGTGCGCGGCCTTCCCAAGATGTTCGACCAGTGCGGACATCATCTCGCCGCTCATCGCGTTGAGTTTGTCGGGGCGGTTGAGCGTCAGGTAGAGCACGCGATCTTTCAATTCAGACAGAAGATGATCAGTAGCCATCGTAGCCTCCAAACCGATGCGGTTGTTTATGCTTTCGTGGTGATGAATTCGTACTACTTCAAGGCGGCGATAGTGTCGAGTGCAGCGGCGAGCGCCTGGGTGCCGTCGAGATCATGGCCCATCGCGGCGGCGGTGTTGAACATCGAGGCCGCAAGCCGAAGGCCCGGCAGCGCGATACCCGCGTCGCGCGCTGCCTCGGCAACCAGGCGCAGGTCCTTGCGCACCAACTTGATGAAGAATCCCGGCGTCCAGTCGCGTGCGATGATCTTCGGTCCGAGCGCCTTGAGCTGCCATGAGGCCGCGGCACCCGCGCCGATCGCTTCGAGCACGCGCGCGGGATCGAGTCCGCCCGCGCTCGCGAGGCATAGCGCCTCGGCGGCGGCCTCGAGCGTGACGGCGACCGCGACTTGATTGCATAGCTTGGTCATCTGTCCTGCGCCCGACGGTCCCATCAGGGTCACGCGATGCCCCAGATGCTCGAGGATCGGGCGCACGCGCGCGAAGGCCTCCGCGTCTCCGCCGGCCATGATTGTCAGCGTGCCGTCGCGCGCGCCGACGTCGCCGCCGGAGACAGGAGCGTCAATGTAATCGGTGCCGCGCGCACGCAGACGCGCCGAGATCGCGCGCTCGGCGGCGGGCGCGATCGTGCTCATGTCGACAACAATCTGCCCGGACGCAAGCACTGGCTCTATCTTGGCGACAACGGCTTCGACGTCGGGCGTGTCGGGCACCATGATGAAAACGATCCCAGCGCCGGTCGCGGCCAGCTCGGGATCGGCGGCGACGATCGCACCGTCAGCAGCGAGCGCGCGCGCTTTTTCGGGCGAGCGATTGAAGACCCGCACGCGATGCCCCGCCGCGATAAGTCGCCGCGCCATCGGCGCGCCCATGATTCCAGTTCCAATCCACGCGATTTCCATGAAGCGATTGTAGATCAGAATCAGCTCGGATCAGGAATCCATAATTTCTGCCCTGTCCGGATTTGTCCCTCTCCCTACAGGATTGGGAGAGGGCAGCGCGGCGCGGCGATTGCTCCTTTCAGCAATCGCCGCGCCGCGCGGGTGAGGGGCCGACGGAATTAAATTCCTGGATTACTGAACATCCGGCCGACGGATGAATCGCAGTAAGGGTTCTGCTTGGCGCTCCATCGTGGCGACGACTCGCGAGCAAAGATTCCTTGCTGTCGGTCCCTCACCCGTCGCGCTGCGCGCGACACCCTCTCCCAATCTTTTGGGAGAGGGAATCTTTCTGGAGAGGGAATTTCAGGCGGTCACTGCGATTTTTCCGCGGATGCGGGCGACGTGGGAGAGGTCGTGCTCAGGAAGGCGAGCGGAGCCCATAGCGTGAAGACGACTCCCAGCGCCGGGCGATGCCACATCCAGATGAGGCCGTACAAAATGAAGATTGCCGCGAGCGCCGCATCGAGCGTCGTGTTGCTCGCGCCGATATCGTTGCCAGTGCGCCCGAGCGTCCGCGCGGCCAGCATTGCAACGAGCAGGACAATCCCGACGATCACGTAGCTCGCGCCGTGCGGCCATGCGATCGCGAGAAACAGGACCGTGAAAAGAATCAGGCCGCCGATTCCTACAATCTGGAAGCTTCGGCGCGTTTGAAGAAGATAGACGAAAGGCTCGAAAGGCCCCGGGTTGATTCGCATCGCCGCCCTACTCTACTCGACGCGCGACCCGGCGCAACGTCGCGGACCTCCAGGTGTATTACCGCTGTCCGGTCCAGGTGGGCGCGGCGACCGCGCGCCAGCGGGCGCGAATCGCTTCGTAGTCATCTGAGGATAGTGGACCGAGCGAAGCGGCGTGCGCGTTTTCTTCGAAACGGCCGAGCCTGGTCGTCCCGACTAGCGCGGCGGTTACACCTGGGACTGAGAGGGTGAAACGCAGAGCAGTCGCTGCCACCTCCTTGCGGGCGAGGAAGGGATAGTCGAGCTGGCCCAGCCGCTCGCGATACGGAGCCGCATAGGGGTCGCGGTTGTCGGCGCGCCACGCGGCGTTGGCGAGCGAGCGCTTTGCGATAATTCCCATCGCGCGTGCGTGCGCTTTGGGAATAGTCAGATCGATCGCTTCCTGATCGGCGATACTGAGCGAGGTTTGCAGCGTGTCGAAGATGCCGAGCTCGACCGCTTTGAGCGCGCTTGCGCCGTCGGCGCTGAGCCCGACAAACCGCGTCTTGCCGGCGTCGCGCGCGCGGGTCAGCACCTCGAGCACGCGCGGATTTGCAAGCGCGGCAAGATCGGGGCTGTGAAACTGCATCACATCAACGTAATCGGTGCGCAGGAGCTTGAGACTTCGATCGATCGTCTCGGCCAGGATTTTTGGCGCGGCAAAGTGATCGCCCCACCCGCTTCCCGCGTGGCCGCACTTGGTCATCAGGATGATTTCCTTGCGCCGGCGGCCGAGGGCGCGGCCAAGTTGCTCCTCTCCGTCGCCGTAGCATTCGGCGGTGTCGATCAGGTTGAGGCCGGAATCGATCGCTAAGTTGAGAAGCTTCGCGAGCGCGCGCCAATCGGTGCCGCCACGTCCGCTCTCGGAGCCGCCGAAGCCGACGGCGCTGACGCTTAAGCTCGTGCGCCCGAGTATCCGGCGCTCGATTGGAATAGAAGGAGAATTCAAGATTTACTGATCTATACGGACTGAGCGGCGCGAGGCAAAGCGGAGACGGGCGGCTCGCGAGCCGTCCCTACGAAGGCCGATTCAATTCGTAGGAGCGCGTCGCGACGCGCCCGGCTTTGCAATTTGGCGATCTCAGAGCAGCACCCTCACCCACGCGTCACGGCGATTGCTAAAAAGAGCAATCGCCGCGCCGCGTCGCCCTCTCCGGGGGGAGAGGGTATTCAAATTCGGGGCTGCCAAAGAAAGTGGGCGCCGCTCTCGCGGCGCCCACTCGAGAAATCGTTCGGACAATCTGTGAGTATCCCTAAAACGCGATGCCGGCTTAGGCGGCCTGCTTTGCTCCTGCCGACTCCGCCGATTCTCCCGCGAGCGAGCCGCGCTTGGAGAATGCAACCGCGACCGCGAGCAACGCAATCGACACGACTACCACCACGACGCGCGTGACGGTTACGTTATTGATTGCCGTGGTACAGAACGGGGCCGCGAGAATCCCGACCAGGTTCATAACCTTGATCATCGGATTGAGTGCCGGACCCGCAGTGTCTTTGAACGGGTCTCCCACCGTATCGCCAACGACGGTGGCCTTGTGAATATCGGTACCCTTGCCGCCCAGGAAGCCGTCTTCAACTTTCTTCTTGGCGTTGTCCCAGTTGGCGCCCGCGTTCGACATGAAGACCGCGAGTAACTGGCCGGTCAGAATCGTGCCGCCAAGGAATCCGCCGAGCGCGCCCGCGTCGAGTCCGAAGCCGACCAGCAACGGCGCGAAGACCGCCAGGATTCCCGGACCGAGCAGTTCTTTCTGCGCGGTCTCGGTGACGATATCCACGCACTTGGCGTAGTCGGGAAGCTCGGTGCCCTTCATGATTCCCGGATGCTCGCGCAACTGGCGGCGGACCTCGAACACAACCTGGTAGGCCGCGCGGCTGACCGCTTTGATCGCGAACGAGCTGAACAGGAACGGAACCGCGCCGCCGATCATCAGGCCGACGAACACGGTCGGCATGTTGAGCTGCACGCCGATCGCGCCCAGATGGGCTTCATCGATAAACGAGCGGAACAGCGATACCGCCGCGATAACCGCGGTCGCAATCGCGAGTCCCTTCGTCAGAGCCTTGGTGGTGTTGCCGATCGCGTCCATCCAGGAGAGCGTGCGCGACGCCTCTTCCTGATGAATCCCCGCCATCTCGAAGATACCGTGCGCGTTGTCGGTGATCGGCCCGTAGGTGTCCATCGCGAGGATGAAGCCGGTCGTCGTCAGCAGTCCAAGCCCGGTCAGCGCGATCCCATAGAACTGCAACGCGAGCGACTCGTGGAACAGAAGCATCGCACCGATAATCGTGATCGCGATCACCACCAGCGCCCACACCGAGGACTCGAGTCCTTCGGCGAGACCCGACAGGATGAGCGTCGCCGGGCCGGTGCGCGCCGCGATCGCCGTCTCGGTGGTGGGACCCTTGTCGGGATGGGTGAAATAGTTGGTGAGCCACAGAGTCACGATCGCCAAAATGATCCCGAAGGTCGCGCAGCAGGCAAAGCGCCAATCGGTCGCTCCAGTGCGTGGATCCTGCATGTAAAGGTAGTTGACGACAAAAAATCCGACCACCGAAGCGAGCGCGGAGACCATGTAGCCGTTGTTGATCGGCTTCATCGGATCGCGCATCGCGGAACCAACCGGCACTTTGACCGCCATGATTCCGAGGATCGACGAAAATACGCCGACACCACGCAGGATAAACGCGAACATGATCAGCTTCATCGCGAACATCCCGGAGAACGCGCCGTACGCGGCCTTGAAGTCGGGCTCATTGACCGCGAATGCGGCCAAAATGATCGCGGCGACGAGAGTGACTTCGTAGGACTCGAAGATATCGGCCGCCATGCCGGCGCAGTCGCCGACGTTGTCGCCGACGTTGTCCGCGATCGTCGCGGCGTTGCGCGGATCGTCTTCGGGCAAATCCTGCTCGACCTTTCCCACCAGATCACCGCCGACGTCGGCCGCCTTGGTGTAGATACCGCCGCCGACGCGCATGAACAGCGCAGCCAGCGATCCGCCGAAGCCAAAGCCGATCAGCACCTTCATCGCATCCTGCTGATAGACCAGGAAGATGATCGTCGCGCCCAGCAGTCCAAGGCCGACGGTGAACATCCCGGAGACGCCGCCCGCTTTGAACGCGAGCTCCATCGAATCCTTGAATGAAGTCAGAGCGGCGTTTGCGCTGCGCACGTTGCCCTTCACCGCCAGCCACATCCCGACGAAGCCCGAGAAATAGGAGGCGCTGACCCCCATCAGGAAGGCAATCGCTATTCCGAGCGAGAGCCACAGGTCGTGATAGACTCCGCGATACATGAAGAACAGGACCAGGAAAATCGCGATGACGAAAAAGATCATCGTCGAGACTTGCCGGCGCATGTACGCCATCGCGCCGGTCTGGATCGCGTCGGCGACGTCGGTCATCGACTTGGGTCCCGGATCGGCTTTCATCACGGTGCGGACCAGAACCAGGCCGTAGCCCAATCCGATGAAGGCTGAAATGAAAATCAGCCACAAAATCATCACCTGCCCGTTGGTAAGGGCCGGCAGTACGATATTCGCTTCACTCATCGTCCGTTTCGATCTCCCGAGATTTCAGGGTTTGGGTGCGGCCTGCGCGCTATCTCCTATTCGCTGCTTCATCGGTCGTAGATAGACGATCACGGCGAATTCAATCCGCAGAGCGCATCTGGCGCAGTTTAGGTTTTCTGCGAAACGATGTCCATAACCTAAGTGTCGCGACGGTCGGTAATTTTGACTGTACCGGTAATGCGGTTTGCGATGAGTCATTTGCGTGCGCGCGCGCAAGGGCTGCGGCGGCATAGGAGAGTCTCGCCATTTCCGCGGACACTGCACGCGCGCCCGGGATTTCTCCCTTCGGTCGAAATGACGATTGTGGGCTCTATGCCCTGATCATCGAGTCCTGTACAGGATCCACGGTCGTCATTTCGAGCGATCGGCGAGAAATCCCGAGACGTCCATGCGCCGGAGCCTCACCACATGCAGCGGCTCTTCGATCGGGATTTCTCGCGGAGCTTGCGCGGCGCGAAATTGATCCTTTACGGTTGAATCGCGGCGCTCGCGTGTGTTTATCTGTAAGGTTCAAGACGCCATGCAAGTAAATATCGATACCCCTTCGGCGCTGCGGCGCAAACTCACCATCGAAGTCGAGCCCGACGAGATCAAGCGCGAACTCGACTCGGCCTACAATGAGCTAAAACGCGGCGTGGTGCTCAAGGGCTTTCGCCCCGGCCATGCTCCGCGGATGATGCTCGAGCGGTTTTTCGGCGACCAGGTTCGCGGCGAAGTGCTGCAGAAGCTGGTGCGCGAATACACCGAAAAAGCCCTCGAGGAAAACTCGCTCAAGCCGGTGGTCGCGCCGGAGATCGTCACCGAAGAGACCGACCTCGCCAAGTCGCTCAAGTTCAGCGCGACCTTCGATCTGCGTCCCGAGCTGACCGTCAAGGATTACGCGGGGCTTAAGATTCCCGAGTTCAAGATCGAGGTGAAGGAAGAAGAGATCGACAGCACGATCCAGGCGCTGCGCGAGCGCCAGGCTACGCTCAAGAAGATCGAAGGCCGCACCACGGTTCAGGAAGGCGACTACGTTCTCGCCACGGTCGAAGGCTTCGAGGGCGACAAAGCGCTGTCGGGAGTTCCGGTGCAGGAGCGGATACTGCAGGCGTCGAAGACCGCGATCGCGCATCAGATCGACGAAATCCTGATCGGCGCCGAGGTCGGCAAGACCGCGCGCGGCGTCAAGACCTACGGCCAGGACTACGCGGAAAAAGAGCTTGCGGGAAAGACCGTCGAATGGCGCGTCAACGCCAAGGAAATCTACGAGCGGATTCTGCCCAACCTCGACGACGAGTTCGCCAAAGACCAGGGCGATTGCAAAGACCTGGCCGCATTGCGTGTGCGCGTGCGCGAGGAACTCGAGAAGCACGCGCGCGACGAGGCTGACTCCCGCGCGCGGCAGGGACTTCTCGATCTCGTGATCGAGCGCAATCCGGTCGAGCTGCCGGAATCGCTGGTGGCTCGCGAGCAGCGCATGATGGAGCAGGAGCTGCACAATACGCTCGAGGCGGGTGGCATCCCGCACGAGCAGGTCGAGGAACGCGTCAAGGCTTCCGCCGAAGAGCTGAAGCAGCGCGCCGAGAAGCGCGCACGGACCTCGCTGGTGGTAGACGCTATCGCGGACCAGGAAAATATTGAGGTCAGCGATGAGGAGCTGGGCGACCGGGTGGCGCTGATCGTCACCCAATCGGGCCGCAATCGCGATCGCGCGGCCGAGTTTTATCGCGAGGAAGCCAACCGCGAGGGCCTGCGCGTCACGATGCGCCGTGAAAAGGCGCTGGACCTCGTCATGGCGCGCGCCCAGCGCGAGCAGGTCGAAGGCGAGCCGAGCGAGCCGGCTCTGACGCCGGCTCTGTGGATAAGGCGTGAGTCAAGTGGACAAACGCTTTTTGAAAACCGCAGGACGTTGCCCAAGTATTGCGGAGTGGATACAATTTGATGGCGTCAGCGGCCTGTTAACCTCATGAGCGTTCCGGCTGCGACGCGGTTAGGGTTTATGAGTAGCCTGGTACCGATCGTAGTCGAACAAACTGGCCGCGGTGAACGCGCCTACGACATCTATTCCCGCCTGTTGAAAGACCGGATCGTATTTCTCGGCACCGAGGTTAATGGCGACGTCGCCAACTTGATCACCGCGCAATTCCTGTTCCTCGAATCCGAAGATCCGGAGAAGGAAATCAGCTTCTATATCAACTCGCCGGGCGGAGAAGTGACCGCCGGGATGGCGATTTACGATACAATGCAGTTCATCAAGCCCGGAGTGTCGACGCTGTGCCTGGGCCAGGCCGCCAGCATGGCGGCGATTCTGCTCGCTGCGGGAGCGAAGGGACGGCGCTACGCCCTGCCCCACGCCCGAGTCCTGATGCATCAGCCGCACGGCGGCGCACAGGGCCAGACCACCGACATCGATATCCAGGCGCGCGAGATGGTCCGCGCGCGCGAAGAAATGAACCTCATCCTGGCGCATCACACAGGCCAGAACGTCAAGAAAATCGAGAAGGATACGGACCGCGATTTCATCCTGTCTCCGGACCAGGCAGTTGAATACGGAGTCATTGATGAGGTAATCGTTAGCCGGAGGCCCTCCAAGTGAACCGCGGGAGGCAGTAATGGCCAAGCATGACGACCGTTCGGGCAATCTGGTGTGTTCGTTTTGCGGCAAGAGCCAGGACGAAGTACGCAAGCTGATCGCCGGACCAACGGTTTATATCTGCGACGAATGTATCGATCTTTGTAACGACATAATCGCCGAAGAGACGGACAGCGAAGAGGCCTTCAGCCAGTCGTCGGCGGTTCCGAAACCCGCGGAAATCAAACGCGTTCTCGACCAGTACGTAATCGGCCAGGAACGCGCCAAGAAAATCCTCTCGGTCGCGGTCCATAACCATTACAAGCGAATCGACTCGCAGATGGTGACCGGCGACGTCGAGCTGCAGAAGTCCAATATCCTGCTGATCGGCCCGACCGGCGTGGGCAAGACGCTGCTGGCGCAGACACTGGCGCGCTTCCTCCAGGTTCCGTTCACGATCGCCGATGCGACCTCGCTGACGGAAGCCGGCTACGTCGGCGAGGACGTCGAGAATATCATCCTGTCGCTCTTGCAGAACGCGGATTACGATATCGAGCGATGCCAGCGCGGAATCGTCTATATCGACGAGATCGACAAGATCGCGCGCAAGGGCGACAATCCCTCGATCACGCGCGACGTTTCGGGCGAAGGCGTGCAGCAGGCGCTGCTCAAGATCATCGAAGGAACGATGGCGTCGGTGCCGCCCAAGGGCGGCCGCAAGCATCCGCAGCAGGAATTCCTGCAGGTCGATACGACCAATATCCTGTTCATCTGCGGCGGAGCGTTCGTCGGATTGGACGATATCATCCGGCGCAGAATCGCGGGCAAGACGATGGGCTTTCGCGCCGATCTGACCCATCGCGACCCCAAGACCGTCTCCGAGCTGCTGCTCGAAGTGCAGCCGGAAGACCTGCTCAAATTTGGTTTGATTCCTGAATTCGTCGGGCGCCTCCCGGTAATCGCGACCTTGGGCGAGTTGGACGAGGAAGCGCTGGTGCGCATTCTGAACGAACCCAAGAATGCGCTGGTGCGGCAGTACCAGAAGCTGTTCGACATGGAGAACGTGCATCTGAAGTTCACGCAGGGAGCGCTGCGCGCGATCTCGCGTGAGGCACTCAAGCGCAAATCCGGAGCACGCGGACTGCGCGCCATCATGGAGAGCATCATGGTGGACCTGATGTACGACATACCGTCGCAGCCGAATATCAAGGAGGTTCTAATCTCAGAGGAAGTGGTGACGCAGAAGGAGCAGCCGCTTCTGGTCTATCAGAAGACCGCTGAAACCGCCTGACGCGAGGGAGACTCGGGATCCACACAGATGCTGTTTCGTAACGACAAAAAAGATAATCGCGACGCACCCGGGAACGTGGTTCCGCTGTTCCCGCTGCGCGAATTGATCGTATTCCCCCACGCGGTGTACCCGATATTCGCGGGCCGCCAGAAATCCATCAAAGCGCTCGAAGCCGCCGAGCAGCAGAAGAAGCCCATCCTGCTGGTGTCGCAGAAAGACGCCAAGATCGCCGAGCCGTCGCCTCAGGATCTCTACACTATCGGCACGCTCGCGATCGTGGTGCAGCTTCTGCGCCTGCCCGACGGGACGGTGAAGGTCCTGCTCGAAGGCAAGAAGCGCGCGCGAATCCTGCGCTACCTTCCCGACGAGGATTTCTACCAGGTCGAAGCCGAAGAAATCGAAGAGGCATACGAGCCTTCGCCCGAAGTCGAGGCGCTGATGCGCTCAGTCGTGTCGACCTTCGACAACTATGCGCGGCTCAACAAGAAGATTCCGCCGGAGATGGTGGCTTCGATTTCGGCGGTCGATGATCCCGGATTCCTGTCCGACAAGATCGTCGAACACCTGGGAATCAAGCTCGAAGACAAGCAGGCGCTGCTCGAATCGACCAATCCGGCAGAGCGGCTCGAAAAGATTCTCGGCTACATGCGCTCCGAGCTGGAAATTCTCGAGGTCGAAAAGCGTATCCGCTCCCGGGTCAAGAAGCAGATGGAGAAGACCCAGAAGGAGTACTACCTGAACGAGCAGATGCGCGCGATCCAGAAAGAGCTCGGCGAGAAGGACGAATTCAAGAACGAGATCCAGGAGCTCGAAGAAAAGCTGCGCCAGAAGAAGATGCCGACCGAGGCGCGCGAAAAGTGCGAGCGCGAAATCAAGAAGCTCAAGATGATGTCGCCGATGTCGGCCGAGGCGACCGTCGTGCGCAATTACCTCGACTGGTTCCTGGCGCTGCCGTGGTTCGAGTACACCGAGGACAAGCTCGATATAAAGGAAGCCGAGCGTATCCTCGAGGAAGATCATTACGGCCTCGAGAAGGTCAAGCAGCGCATCCTCGAATATCTCGCGGTCGAAACGCTGGTCGGCCAGATGAAGGGACCGATCCTGTGCCTGGTCGGCCCTCCGGGAGTCGGCAAGACTTCGCTGGGCAAATCGCTGGCGCGCGCGACCGGCAGAAAGTTCGTGCGTGTGTCGCTCGGCGGCGTGCGTGACGAGGCCGAGGTCCGGGGCCATCGCCGCACGTATATCGGCGCCCTGCCCGGCAAGGTGATCCAGTCGATCCGCAAGGCCGGGATCGTCGAATCCGGTAATGCTGCTGGACGAGGTTGATAAGATGTCAACCGATTTCCGCGGCGATCCGTCGTCGGCGTTGCTCGAAGTGCTCGATCCGGAGCAGAACTTCACCTTCAACGACCACTATCTGGATTGCGATTACGATCTGTCCAAGGTGATGTTCGTCACCACGGCGAACACCCTCGATCGTATCCCGCGTCCGCTCCAGGACCGGATGGAAGTGATCCGGATTCCCGGCTACACCGAAACCGAGAAGGCGCAGATCGCGAAGAAGTACCTGGTCACCAAGCAGATGGAGGCCAACGGCCTCAAGCCCGAGAATATCGAGTTCTCCGACAAGGCCTTGCTGGGAATTATCCGCCACTACACGCGCGAGGCGGGAGTCCGCAACCTCGAGCGCGAGGTCGCGTCAGTATGCCGCAAGGTCGCGGTCGAAGTGGTCAAGACCGATCGCAACGCGCACGTCAAGATTTCATCCTCGAGCCTCGCGAAGTATCTCGGACCCGCGAAGTTCCGCTACGGAATAGCGGAGACCGAGCCGCAGGTCGGCGTCACGACCGGGCTTGCGGTAACCGAGCTTGGCGGCGAGCTGCTGAGCGTCGAGGTGACGATCGTCCCCGGGCGCGGCAAGCTCACGATCACCGGGCAGCTCGGCGACGTGATGCAGGAATCGGCGCAGGCGGCGTTGTCATACGTGCGCTCGCGCTCGGACATGCTGGGACTCGACACCAGCTTCTACCACAAGATCGATATTCACATTCACGTTCCCGAAGGCGGGATTCCCAAGGACGGCCCGTCGGCCGGAATCACGCTGGCGACTGCGCTGGTCTCGGCGCTGACGCGCACGCCGGTGCGTAACGACCTTGCGATGACGGGCGAGATCACGCTGCGCGGACGCGTGCTGCCGATCGGGGGACTCAAGGAAAAGGTGCTGGCAGCGCATCGCGGCGGAATCAAGACGATCCTGATGCCCAAGGAGAACGGCAAGGACATCAGCGAGATCGCGCCGGCGATACTCAAGGGGATCCAGCTCATCCAGGTCGAGCACATGGACGAGGTGCTGCGGCACGCGCTGGTGCTGACGGATCCGGAGGCGTTTTTCAAGCCGCGGCCGCCGTCGGTCAATCCGGCTTTCCTGAACGATACGGAGAGTAAGACGCCGATCGCCGCCGACGACGATGAAGACGCGGCGCCGTCGCCAACGAACCTCTCGCAATAAGCGGGGAGCGCGAGGAAACTGGGGCTCCGTGATTCCCGCACGATCGCGGGACGCGGCCTAACCGGCGGCCCAAGCCGCAATAGAGCAGAGCCATGACCAAGGCCGAACTTATCGAAGCACTGTCGAACAAGCTTCCACTTCCCAAGGCCGACGCCGAGCGTGCGGTGAATATCGTGCTCGACGATGTGATCGCGGCGCTGAAGACCGGCGATCGCGTGAACATCTCGGGCTTCGGAACATTCTCGGTCTCGACCCGCCAGGCGCGTGCCGGACGAAATCCGAAGACCGGCGAGACGATTCAGATCTCGGCGAGCCGCTCGGCCAAATTCAAGCCGGGCAAGCAGCTAAAGGACTCACTCAACGAAGGACTGGAAGGAGCAGCCGGCGCGGCGCCCGGCACGGGGTCGTGATCCTCGCGGCGCGCACTCGCGGCTGCCAGTAATCATTCGAATTCAGTAAAATAAAGCCCTGCCCCTGATGGGCAGGGCTTTTTCTTTTCGCGATGGGGGCGGTTAGCTCAGTGGTAGAGCATCGGCCTTACAAGCCGAGGGTCGCAGGTTCGAAACCTGCACCGCCCACCATATTTTCTTAAGCAATTGCTGTGTTTTTCGCGAGTCGCGGCGCGGCGTCAAACTGCGTTTCTAGCGTTTGACGACCAATGTGACGACCAATGAGTATCGGAAGTGTGCGCTAGCTTGCGGTGCGGATGCGGCCGGCGCGGCGCGAAATCGCGCCTGGCGCGGAGTTGCGAGCTATCGACGCACGCAAGGAATGGCGCGACTGGCTGGCCTTTACATAGAGAGTGATACTTATTTTTTAATGATCAATGTGATCAATATGATAGAGTAGGGTAAAAGGCCGCGTCTTTATTGGTTTTTTTCGCGGCCTGCCCTGATCATGTCCTGATCACATTGATCATATTTCTCGGCGGGAACTATCCCAAGATCGCGTCGATCCGCGCCGCGGTGTCGTCCAGCGTAGCAGGCGTGATGTGCGTATAGGTGTCCAGCGTTGTACCGACACGGCTATGCCCGAGCAGCGCCTGAACCTGCTTGGCGCTGGCGCCCGTTCTCAAACAGCACCGTCGCGCCAGTATGGCGAATATCGTGAAACCGCACGATCGGCAGTCCTGCTTTGGCGAGCGCGGATTGGAACCGATGATACACGTTGCTTGGTTCAAGTGGCGTACCGCGCCGCGACGTGAATACAAGGCCATTTGCGTTTCCTTGCCAATCGGTACCAGCCGCGAGCCGTTCTTCGATCTGGTGGACGCGCTGGCGCTTGAGCGCGGCGATCGCGCGATCCGGTAGCGTAATCGTGCGGATCGAGCTTTTGGTTTTCAGCGGCAGAAGCTGCAACCGGCCGCCTACCGCTGTAGCGATTGCCGGACGTGTAGCTCGCGCCCGTCGAGGTTCACATCGTCCCAGCGCAAGCCGCAAACCTCGCCGCGCCGCATCGCCAACGTAAAGGCCAGCACGTATAGCGAGCCAAGCGCCGCGGTTTCCGTGCTCTTGAGGAACGCCCGCGCCGCGTCCGATGTCATCGGATGGATCTCCGTCCGTTCCACTCGCGGGCCTTTTGTCATAGCCGCGACGTTGCGGATCAGTAGATTCCAGCCGACGGCCTGCTTGAGCGCGAGCGCGAGCACCATACGAATATGGCGAACGCTTTGCGGACTCGCGCCAGCCTTGAGCTTGTCATTGAGCAGTAACTGCACAGCGTCCGGCGTCAGCTTTTCGAGTCGGAATTTCCCAAGGTCCGGAACGATATGAAGCCGCACGACGGACTCGAACTTCTCATACGTGCGCGGACGGATCGAATTGCGGACGGTATCGAGCCATCGCGCCATAAATTGCTCGACTGTGGCACCGCGCGCTGGCAGGGCAATTCCGGCGTCGCGTTTGCCGAGCAGCGAGGTTAATTCCGTCGCCACGTCCTGCCGCGTGCGCCCGTAGATGGTTTTGCGCTGGCGCTTGCCGTCGCGCCAGCCGAGCGACACGATCGCGGACCAACGGCCGTCTTTGCGTTGCGTGATTGAACCCTCGCCACGTCCGCGGTGTTTTTTCATCGGATTCTCCCTTTGCTTGGTTTTGAGTTTGTGGGGCTAGGGCTAGGGCTATCGACTTGCAGCTTTTTACGATCGCGAGCAGCCCGTGCAGCGTCGCGCGCTGGAACGCCGGCCGCTCGGCAGGTTGAGCAATAGATGCGCCTGCGCGGTTGCGTGTCCGATGGGTTCGCCTGGCGCCGGCTGGCTCGGAGACGCGAAAAACAGTCGCTCGCAGGCTGAGCATCGCGCGATTGCAGCCGCGCGAACCGTTGCGGCGACGAGCTCGAGCGCGATCAGGGCAAGGACTGATCCTGTATAGCGATTCGCGCTTAGTTGCGGACGGATGTTTCCGTCTTCGATGCCGACGCGAAAGCGCACGTCCGCGATGGCGAGCCAGCGATTCAGATTCTCCGCCAGCCGCGCGCGTGGATCCGAAAGATACTGAGCGATCGGATGCTCGGCCGCGTAGCCGTCGATTCCCTGCCATGTTTCCGCGGCAACCTTACCGCCGCGCTGCATCGTCGCCGCGGCGTCGAGCAGGCGGTTAGCGTTGACGGCGAGGGTCCGCCACTGGGCTACAGGCTCGGAAAAGAGCATCGGCCGCGTCCCAGCGCTGCGCGGCAGGCAAATCAGCGACGGGCCGGAAGCCGGATGCGGCGCGTCGGGAAACGCTGGTAACACGTTGCAGCCCATCGTTTCGATTGGCTGATGGTAGGCGACGAAATTGTGCTGTTCGCAGAGCCACAGCGGCCCGTAGGCGCGCGCGAACTCGAGCACGTCCTGATTTCCGGGCGCGGGCGTTTCGAGTGCGAGGAAGCGCTCTAGGATTCGCCTGACCTCGATCTTGCGTGTCGTCGCTTTCGGACTCCAAACGATCCGCTCGCCAGCGAGCCTTAGCGTTTCAGGCGCCGATACGGTCGAGCCATCGATCGGGCCGCCAAGGCCGGCGCCCGTGTACAGGCTGGCGATCCGCAAAATTCCGGCTGGTTGCGTCATACGAAAGTAATATGACTATTCCAAGCGCGTATGTCAAGCGGGCATACTTCGGGACGCACGGCGGCGGACGTTCTGCCGTCGAAACGGAAACCAGTATGGCACGCGCGGACTGTGAAACATTCCGAGGCGATAAGGAGATGCACCTATATGGTTACGACGATTGATCCCAAAGCCGAGTTGCTGCGGCCCGCGAAATTCGCGCGTTTGATCGATGTATCGCGCTC
This sequence comes from uncultured delta proteobacterium, assembly GCA_963765675.1. Taxonomy (GTDB): domain Bacteria; phylum Desulfobacterota; class Binatia; order Binatales; family Binataceae; genus JBARDN01. The sequence continues at coordinate 270,641 of CAVXXK010000003.1, forward strand.
AAAAGTTTACGAAATGTTGTCCGCCGGCGAGCTGCGCGGCGTGACGATCGGCGGCGTCCTGCGGATCCCGGTCGAGGAAGTCGAGCGGCTCAAGGCGCGCCCGGCGTCGGAGTAAGAGGGTGAGCGAACCGGACAGCCTTTCGCGCCGCGATGGCATGTACGTCGCTATCGACGGCCGCATTTTCTCGATCAAGCGCACCGATGCGGGCGAAGAACAGTTAATCCCGTTGTGCAATTTCGACGCGCAAATCATCAGCGACGTTTCTTGCGACGACGGCGCGGAAAAGTCGCGCGCATACGAGATTGAAGCAAACCTGAACGGGCGCACCGCGCGGTTTCGGGTCCCCGCGTCGAAGTTTGGATCGCTCGCCTGGATCGCGGAGCACGTCGGGCGCCGCGGCGTATGTCACCGCGGCGCAAGGCAGTGAGCGCAAGTTGCGCGAAGCGATCACGCGCCTGAGCGGCACAATCGCAGGGCGGACGGTTTATGCGCACACCGGCTGGACGCGCCGCGATGATGATTGGATCTTCCTTCACGCGGACGGCGCGATTGGCGCGGATGGCGTGGTGCCTCAGATCGAAGTTGAGCTCCCGAGCGCGCTCGCGAATTTCAAACTACCTGCGCCAGCGGACGGCGAGGCTTTGCATGAAACGATCGCGGCCGCGATTGGGCTGCTTGAGCTCGCGCCTGATCGGATAACGGTACCGCTCTTCTGCGCGGCGTGGCGCGCGTCGCTCGGCCCGGTGGATTTCGCGCTCGCTCTGACGGGCAGGACGGGGAATTTCAAGACTGAGATGGCCGCACTCGCGATGCAGCACTATGGCGCGGGCTTCGATGCCCGTCACTTGCCCGCGAGCTGGTCGAGCACCGCGAATTTTCTGCGCTCGCTCGCGTTCGTTGCGAAAGATGCGCCGATCGTCGTCGATGATTTCGTGCCGACGGGAACGCGAGTTGATATCGCGCGACAGCACAAAGACGCTGCGGCGTTGCTTCGCGATTGCGGTAACGCAGCAGGGCGCGGGCGTTTAGCGTCGGACGCTTTCGATGCGCGCGATCAAGATGCCGCGCGGACTCGTGATTTCAACCGGCGAAGAAAATTTTCGTGGTGAATCGCTACAAGGGCGATTGCTCACAATCGAAGTCACGAAGGGCGACGTTGCGGACCTGGACAAGCTGACAGATGCGCAGGATCGCGCCGCAACCGGACTGTACGTATGGGCGACGGCTGCTTACTTGCGATGGCTCGCGCCGCGGCTGGTGGATGTTCGCGCCGAACTCAAGAGCGCAATGCCTGATTTGCGCGCCAAGGCTCACAGCGCGGGAGATCATGGGCGCACGCCGGGAATTGTCGCGGACCTATATTTCGCTGCGCAGGTATTTTTTCGATTCGCTGTCGAATGCGGCCGCGGTTCCGCAGTACCTAGCAGACACTTTTCTCGATCGAATTTGGAACGGACTGATCGAGGCTTCAGTCGAGCACGGGAAGCACCTCCGCGACACAGAACCATGCGCGCGATTTCTGACATTGCTCCGCGCGGCGCTCGCGTCCGGCGCTGCGCACCTGGCTGGGGTTGACGGCACGATCCCCGCCGATGCGATGGCGTGCGGGTGGCGTCTCGAGGAATTTCGCGCGCGCGAGCGCGGCGACGATCTTCGCTTGACCGGCCGTCTCCAGCCGCTTGGCGCGTGTGTCGGTTGGATCGATAACGACGAGCTTTTTCTGAACTGCGATGCCGCGCTCAAGGCAGCGAACAGCGTTGCGACGGATGGTACTCACCTAAGTATCCCCGGCGCGGTGCTGCGCAAACGACTGAAAGAAAAACGATTGCTCGCCAGCACCGGCGAAGATCGCGGCCGATCGACAATCACTATTCTGAAAAGCATCGCCGGTGTGCGGATCGAAGTATTGCATTTCAGGCGCGAAACCATACTCCCCAGCGACGAAAAAACTTTACAGCCACGCGAGGAAGCTAATGATCAGCGAAGCATCGCAAATTCTTGAAACGATCCGCGCGCTCGGCGCGGATATCGTCGTCGATCTCAAAGTGCGGCCCGCGTTGCGCGTACCCGATGATCTGATCCATCGCGCAGCGGCGCACGCGGACGAAATCCGCGCCCTGCTTGCCGAACTCGCGGCGCCCGCAGCGGCCGTGCTGGCGCTGTGGTGCGGATCCAGAACCGCCGTCCATTGACGAGCAATTGGAAACACTGTTTTACGAACATAAGAAACGACCGGAGATTTTCCATCTGCGCGAAAGCGAAATCGCGCGGCTGAAAAGTCTGCTACAGCCCTGCGACTTAATAGCGATCACGGCGAATTTTCATCGCGTCAGCGATCCGATGTACGGCGGCATCGCGGTTCTGCGCGAAGGGAAAATCGTCGTGATCGATCGTCGCGAGTTGGCGGACGGATAACAAGGAAAGAAAACCGCCGGAGCGCGCTAACGCTACGGCGGCTGAGAGGAAAGGCAATGGATGTTCAAACCCTAACACACTCGCCGCGTGCCCATGCGGACGAACTCACGATCACAGATTTCGAGCTTCCGGCGCTCGCGGCGGCGGATCGGATCGAACAATACTTAGCAGAGAACTCGCTGTCGCAGTTGACGTTTCCAGCAAAGTTTATCGATTAGCGCATTGCAGTACGCAATCGAGAAAAACAACTGGTATGCGAAATCTGGTCGCGAAATTCTGGCGACGCTTTTGAGTCGCGGGCGGTTTGACTGTGTGCAATGCCGACCAGCGCTGCGATGTCCATCGCTGATCTGATCGAATCAGAATACTCGATTGACGCGCCCGTCGGTTGCGATAATCAGTCGTACTCGCGACGATCTTCGACGCTTCGCGCACGCGACGCGATTGGAAAGACGCGAGAACCCGATGCTCGGCGGGATTTCTGAGCATTTGGGGCTTACGCAAAGGCAAATTCTCGCGCAGATCAATCAGGCCGTCGCCGCTGAAGCTGTCGTGCTTTTCCGACGGATCGGAATCGCGAAGCGATGAAGGCGCCGAGCGAGCGGCGCTTGATCGCCGCAAGGCCCGGTACGAGCACAACGGGATCGAGTTTCACGAAATCTACGTCCGGTTGCTTTTGCGATTTCCAGCGGCCGATGACGCTGTCGCGAAGCTGATCGCCGGCGCGGAAGCGTTTTTCGGCAACCCCGAGACTCTGCTGCTACTCTCGCTGCTTCACCCGTCCGATAGCGGCGCGCTCGTCAACCAGCGCGGACGGTTCCTCGAGTCGAAGGCACTAGACTATGTTTTGGAAATTCTTTCGCGTCACCTCAGTTGCGCCGAATTTTTTCACGCCCCGGTCGATCCTGGAGAGCGCAGCGAATTCGATACCGACGCTGACGTATTTATCGCGCGCATCGATCGCGCGCTTGAGCAGGTGGGCGTCGAACAGATTCTTGATTGTGACGATCGCATCACATGGTGGCGAGAAGCGCCGTTACGCCGGCGATCGGGGATAGTCAGGAGCGCGACGCAAGTCGATAGGACTAGGCCCGCAAACTCCCAGCGCAGCCGCGCGGATATCGAAGAGATCCGCAACGCAATCTATGTTTTCGCGGAAGCAAATCGCCCGGTCACGGTCCGGCAGACATTCTACCATCTGATCGCGCTTTGGCTCATCGCGAAAGACGAGGCCGCGTATAAAACCACCGTCTGCCGGCTAATGCTTGAGATGCGCCGGAGTGGCGAGCTGCCTTACGCCTGGGTCGCTGATAACACCCGCTGGATCAGAAAACCCGAGACGTTCGACTCCGTTGCCGACGCGCTTGCTGAGACCGCACGCCTATACCGTCGCGCTGTTTGGCGCGACCTGCCGGTTAATCTCGAAATTTGGGTCGAGAAGGACAGCCTCGCCGGCGTCATCGCGGAAGAAACCGATCCCTACGACGTTCCGCTCATGGTCGCGCGGGGTTTTTCGAGCGATAGCTATTTGTGGCAAGTGTCCGAACAGATTCAGGCATCAACCAAGGCAACGCATATTTTCTACTTCGGAGACTGGGATCCGGCTGGAACGCGCGCAGATATCGGGCTCGAAGCGAAGCTACGCGGATTCTGCCCGATGTCCGATATTCACTTTGAGCGCGTCGCGCTGACGCCCGAACGGATCGAGGAATTCCATTTACCCACTCGGCCAACGAAAGGCCAGCATATGAATCGTGCGTTCAGGGGCGAATCCGTTGACCTGGATGCGCTCCCGCCTGCGGAGCTGCGCCGCCTCGTGCGAGACGTAATTGAACGCCATATTCCGGCCGGCCACATGGCCGCGATTGAAGCGGCCGAGCGGTCGGAGAAAGAAATTTTCACCAAGATTTGTGGGGTATCGGAAGCGCACAGATAACGGCCAAGCGGGCATCAAATTGAAACGAAAAACGCTGATTATGGCTAGCGGGAGTTGTGTCACATTCTCGCGCGAAACGAGGAAAACGAAATGGAAATCGAGACTGAAACCAAGGAAATTGAATCATTGATTGACGGCGCCAAGGCCACCGTTGGTGGCGCGTGCATAGATCCGCGTCCGCGCCCGATGGCGGTGCTGGACAAAATCTGCGAACCGCTTCGACATGTGCCGGCGGATATCGCGCCGCGCCTGTACAAGGACGCGAAGATTCAAATGTTAGCAGAACGCATCCGCGATCTGATCGAACGTGGCGATTATGCAGCTATCGACTTAGCACTTAATGAAGGCCGGGCAAACGTGGCGAATGTGCTCGCATTCGAGCGGCGCGAAGGTTCCTTAAAGCCACCCAGCACCGCCGATGAGATAAAGAATCACGCGAACGCGTTTTTCGAGAACCGCTGGAACGGCAACGAAACCGGCGGCTGGCAGAAGATGCCGACTGTTCAGGAAAAGATTCAGGCCGGCCGCCACATTCGCAAGGTAACGCTTCGCTCAGTCGAGCTCGACGATGGCAGTATAGTCAGTCGTGCGGATGTTCACCGCTATGTACTGTCGCAGCGTCCGAAATTCGGGGACACGATTTCAGATGATAAGTATCTGACGAAGTTTTTTGCGCCCGAGCGCGTTTTGATCGCAATTGAAAACGCGCGCGCAATACAAGAACAGGAACAGATCAGGAAACGGACTACCTACCAGTCAGGTCCCACATCACTCATTTCGACCCCGATTCCCGTGGAGCAGAGGTAATTAAATGACTATTCAAAATGTTTTTGTTGGCGCTCGCGACGGACTCAGCATCGCGATTTTTGATTCTGTCGGCCGAATGACGCGAAACGCGCGACTGGCATCGAGTCGGCAAAGCATGGCGTCCTGCGTCCCCTCGCTACGGGAGATGAAGATCGGGCAAATGTGCGGGCTCACGTTCGCGCAGATCATGACCGCGAAGAAGCGCCGCGGCGGATTTCTTCAGCCGCAGGATGACTCCAAAACCGCGCTGAAAGTGCGATTCCCAGCGCCGGCCGATGCGCCCGACGACGACGATGATCCCGATGACGAGCCCGTGAACCTGGCCGCGAAGCCGATAATGCGCGTCAGATTTCCGAAAACTATCGTCGAACATCGGCCGGACGGTTTACTTCGCCGGCGCGAGGCTGACCTTTAGTGATTATTGATATTGTCGGGGCAAGCGGTTGTAGAGAGCCGCGACCGGGCGTTCATCCTCGTGCGCGCCTGGTCAGCCCCGGCAACCCTTTGAATGAGGTATGATTTTGACTGAGAATCAAATAGCTACTTCGCCGCCGCGCGTCGTGACTCGCAAGAGGGACCAACAGGTGCGTCGGTTCGTCCGGCGCATACGCACGCTGGCGCCGCACCTCGATAACCCGATCTTTGCTCCGCAGCTTACCGGGTTCGCGCAGACTTCGCTCATGCTCGCGCAATCCTACTCGTTCGTCCGGGATCGTGGCGTAGTCGGCGAAGATGGCGAGCTACGCGCAAGTGTAGATGCGGTCCGGCGGCTGGCGGAAACGCAAGCGAGACTTGCGAAGGAACTCGGACTCACCCCGGCGACGCTACAAGCGATGGCGAAGGGCAAGCCGATCGATCTCGCCGCGCGCTTCGCTGATATTTCCGATGGCTGATCGGCTTGAACTCTGGAAAAGAGATCCCGTTGCCTTCATCGAAGGCGGGCTGATCAACCCAGAGACAGGCCGGGCTTTTGAGCTCTACCCCGCCGAAATAGAATTTGTCCGACGTACATTCACCCTCACATCCGATGGGTGCCTTCCCTTCCCTGAAATGATTTACAGCGCGCCGAAGAAGTCCGGGAAGACCGGACTCGCGGCGATGCTCGCAATCTATGTCGCCGTCGTGATCGGCGGCCGATTCAGCGAAGTTTACTGCCTGAGCAACGGCTACGAACAATCAGAAGGACGCGTCTTCGAGGCGGCAAGGCGTATCATCGAAGCGTCGCCGCTGCTCAAGGCGAGCGCGAAGATCACGGCGGACCGAATCGAGTTTGTCAGTACCGGATGGTTCATTCAAGCATGTGCGAGTGACTATTCGGGCTTTGCTGGCGCGAACCCGTCCCTATGTATCTTCGATGAGCTTTGGGCTTACGTGTCGGAGCGAGCGCAACGGCTTTGGGATGAAGCCGTTCCGAGCCCGACAAAGAGGGTATCCGGACGCCTGACGGTCAGCTATGCAGGTTTCGAGAGCGAATCGGAGCTCCTCGAGGGGCTGTACAAGCGCGGCCTGCAGGGCGAGGAAATCGCGCCGGCGCTTTATCGCCAAACCGGACTCTTGATGTTCTGGTCGCATGTTCCCGTCGCGCCCTGGCAGACGCCTGAATGGCTATCTCAGATGCGGGTGCAGCTACGGCCGAATGCATACTTGCGCCTGATCGAAAATCGGTGGGTAACGAGCGAATCCAGTTTCGTGGATATGGAATGGTTCGATGCGTGCGTCGATCACGACGCCCGTCCCGAACTTGCGGATCCGCGGCTCTCTGTGTGGTGCGGCGTTGATGCCAGCGTGAAGCGCGACTCGACGGCAATCGTCGCATGTACGTACACCGCGAAAAAGGTTCGCCTGGTGTGGCACAAGATTTTTCAGCCGAGCGCGATCGAGCCGCTCGATTTCGAGGCGACGATCGAGAGCACACTGATGGATCTCCGCCGGCGTTTCTATGTTCGCGAAGTGAGATATGACCCCTACCAGATGGTCGCTTCCGCGCAGCGCCTGACGGCCGCGGGGTTGCCCATGGTGGAGTTTCCGCAGAGCGTGCCGAATCTGACCGAAGCCTCAACCAATTTGTACCAAATCGTCAAGGGGCAAAATCTCACTTGCTATCTTGACGCTGATATCCGACTAGCCATATCGCGAGCCGTCGCGATTGAGACTTCGCGCGGCTGGCGTATCTCCAAAGAAAAACAGAGCCATAAGATCGATGTCATCGTCGCGCTCGCGCAAGCCGCACTCGGCGCCGTGCGAGGCCAGCACGCGCCTACCACCGAAAGCGATCGCAACTTCATGCGGCAGGCGGCCGCTACGCTGCGCTTCGGCGGGGACGCGAAGCGCGGACGCGGCACTGTCGAAGCCATGGACGCGGCCGATGACGCTCGCGAGGCCGCGAATAGGCAGTCGCGACGGCTCAACCGGTTCGTATTGACCGATCGGAAGACGTTTTGATGGCCTACAAGAAAAAACCGCCGCCGGGATCGCGGAGGCTGCGCAGAATCGCGTGCCCGGTTTGCCTCGCTGTGCGGCTCGATTCCGATTTTATCTGCGAAATTGAAATGTGCCCGCAGACGCAAGTGCCTATTGTCGCGACTCGCGCGCAATGGGAAGGGCGCGAGCCGGAGCACGCTAAGTGACTACTCTCGAAATTGGAAATCTGCCCCTCACGATGACGGATTCGATGCTGTTGCAGATGTTCAGCCCGTTCGGCGCAACGACGGCGAGCATACAGATTTCGGCCAACGGGCATCCACCGCGTGCATGTGGGCTTGTCACTGTGCCAGATATTTTCCAAGCGCTCACAGCAGTCGCGACGCTCAGCAGAGCGCGAACTGCCGGTCAGGGGCCGCTGAGTGTGAGTATTAAAAATTAAGGAAGGAAGTGAAATGAAAACGCGACTATTTGTAGGAAATTTTCCGTATCCGACGACCGAACGCGAATTGGAGGATCACTTCGCTGCGTACGGCGTCACCGATTTATTGATTTGCCGTGACCCCGGCGGCTTCAGCAAAGGCTTTGCGTTTTTGTTCGTCGAAGAGCTCGAGGGCGCACTCGCTGAGAATGAGAGGGGCTTCAACGGCCGCCGGCTTCGCGTGTCGATCGCTCGCGATACCTCGCGCGATTTGCGCCGTCGGGCTGCAGCGGGCGTGGTGTCGTAATGCCAAGGCTTTTCGTCGGCGGTTTTCCTTACGCAACGGATGACGCGGAGCTACTCGCGATCTTCAAGCGGTTCGGCGCAAGCGACGCCGAAGTCATTTACTATCGCGAGAACAGTAAACCCGCGGGCTATGGTTTCGTTTCGATAGGGAATCCTGCGCAGGCCGCAGCCGCCATCAAGGCGCTGGACGGTACTGACTATTGCGGTCGGCGCCTGGGCGTCGAACTCGCGCGGCAGAAGCGACGAGCGGCGTGAGCAAATGGCAAAGCTTTACGTCGCCAACATCAACTACGAGCTCGACGAATCCAAACTGTTCGCCGTCTTCGCTTCATACGGCATTTCCTGGGCAAAGATCGCGCGCGATGCTGTCGGGAGATCCCGCGGTTATGCGTTCATCGAGATTGAGGATGGGCTCACCATGCTCGCGATCGAACAGATGGATCAATCGCCGCTATGCGGCCGGCGGCTCAAGGTTGCGGTGCCGAATGCGCGCGGAGCGTAGCCTCTAAGCTGCGACGCGGCGCCTGGTGCTGTGCTTCGACTCCGCGAACCGCTTGAGTATGGAGAACTCGTGATCGAGAGTGCCCACCCAGTCGCCGTCATCGCCGACGATCATTGGATCAAAGATATTGGCGAGAGCAAACACCGCGCGAAGGCGCCCGCGGTTCGGCAGGTCTCCGATAAAGTGAAATTGCTTTATTCGCCCGGCTTCCCACGCATTAAGAGCCGCGTTGGCGTCTTCCACCATCGTGCGCCGGTCAAAACCCATTTTCTCGCCTAACGTGACTGCCTCGACGCGAAGATCCTTGAGCGCGCTCGCCACCGTTTGTCCGAAACTCTTCATGTTTTGTCCCTCTGTTCTCATCCTGTATCACTGTAGCTAATTACCGTCAATATGCAGAGAATAGCTACTTTCTGGTACAGTATCTAGTACACTTTCTAGAATGTGATGGCGGCGTCACGCGACGATCTTTAACGACGTTGGCTATCATCGCGGCCGGCCGCGATAAAGACGGTCTCTTTCTCGGTGAGGCCGCTTAAGTCCAACCCTACGGCGGTCGTCGGATCACCTTGACGGATCCCAAGGAACATTAGGCGTAACTCGCGAATTTTTTCCCAGCATTCCTCTAAGATGGTGTGAACGTCTGACTCCAACTTGTCGAGGCCGAAGCTTTCAAAGACGTGCCCTGTGCCCGCCTGGCGAATTTGCCCGTCCCGCGCTGGATGTACGCTGAGCCAGTCGGCGACGATCCACTGATACCGCGGACCCGTTCCTCGCTGCGCGAAGTCAAGTAAGCGGTCCCGAGCGCGGATGAATTCATCCTTGCATTTCAGCCACTGCTCGCCTGTCGTTGGTCTTATGTCTCTGCCCATTTTCACCCCCCTGATCATATTTTATGATCAATTGATCATATAATTTTTACAACATGATCAGGCAAGCTACCTAAATTCTCTTTTGTTCTCTTGCGCTTTTTGAGCAAATGATCACATTGATCATAATGATCATGAAATGCGCACATACACCACCCTCTTGCGCGTTTCTGACGGCCAGCTTGACGACCAATGGAAGCAAAACGCACCTTTTATAACGCTGTTTATTTGCAGACGACCGAACTGACGGCCAGCCCACGCGGACGCCAGCGGACGGAAACGCGCGAATTTATTGAGCAAATTGAGCGAGCTATGGACGCGCGCGAACCACGGCGGAACCCAGCGGATGGCGTATCGTCGGCCTTACAAGCCGAGGGTCGCAGGTTCGAAACCTGCACCGCCCACCAATCGAACTAAGCCACCAAGCACCACTATGGAGTAGTCGTCGTGGTCGTGGAGGTCTGAGACGGATTGTCTCCATTCCCGTTCCACGAAGTGGTGGTCTGCTTCTGTACCGAACCGTCGGCAGAGGTTGTCGTTCTCTTCTGCACCGTGGTTCCGTTTCCCCAATTCGAAGACGTAGTTGTTTCGACCGGTGCCGGCGCCATCATAACCGGGGCTACCTGCACGACGGGCGACGGAGCCATCATGACGGGCGCACCGGTTACCACCGTCGAGTAACCGGGCGTGGTGCTCATCACGGTACCGTTGGGATATTGAGTCGTGGTCGTGGTGCTGCTGGTGGTTATGGGCGGCGGCGCGACGTACACGGGGGACGCAGTTGTGGAATATTCAGTGGTCGTCGTTGTGGGCGGCACCTCTTCGGCGCAAGCGCCGATAAAACCGACCGATATCGCGACTGCAGCCGCTAAGGCGACGTTTTTCAGAAGTTTCATTGCTGGATTTCCTCCATTGGGGACTTCGCTCCGGCAGCAGGGAGCCAGAGCGCGGATGGTACACAAAAGCCTGCTGCGCGAGCCTTCGATCCGCGTGTTTTGAGGTTGGTCTAGCGGGAGGTGGTCAAGGCGAGCGCAACGCCCACCGTAGAGCCAAATCAGATTCGGACTCGATTCCTATATCGATCCCTACTTACTCACTTTACATCGGATGTGATGCAAAAGCATCGCAAAGATTTTTTCATTTGGTTATGTAGGGGACGAAATCTCGGTTCGAAAGGCCGGCCCATAGCCTCGTCTGTAGGCATCTGCGGTTGGCTCCTCGCCGCTTACTCACCTTCCAGCGGGCTGACGGCGCCACAAGCCGCGGGTCGCAGGTTCGAAACCTTCACCGCCCGCCAATAGAATCAGGCATTTGACGGTACCTTCAGGCCTCCGAAATTACCCTGGTCCCGGCTCCGGTGGACTTCTTCAACGACCGCTTGAGGCTGCTCCTGGTATGGCCGTATAATCGGCTGGTATGGCCCGAATATCAATCAAATCAACTTACGCTCTCGATGTTGAAACGGTCCGCAAACTTGACCGGATGGCCGTCCGTTGGAAGGTCTCGAAATCGGAAGTCTTGCGCCGCGCGATTGATGTGGTAGCCCGCGATCAACCCGACGAAACACCGTCCCGATTGCAAGCGCTGGACGAATTGCAGAAGAGTGTGAAACTCACCACACAACGGACTGACAATTGGTCGCGCGAGGTTCGCGCCGAGCGCGAAAAGACCTCGGCTCGGCACGAATGGCGCAAGCGATAATTCACCTCGATACGAGTTTTCTAATCCGGGCGTTGAGTCCGAATTCCAGCGAAGATAAGCAGTTGCGCCGCTGGATGGCGGAGGGGACCGCGCTCGGCATGAGTGCCATCGGATGGACCGAGTTTCTGTGCGGTCCTCTGAACCAGCGCCAACTTGCGCTGGCCGCGGCGATTGTCGGCGATCCGGAGCCTTTCGTTGCGGAGGATTCGAGTAAGACTGCGGAGCTCTTCAACCTGTCGGGACGCCGCCGAGGCTCGCTTATCGATTGCATGATCGCCGCGATCGCGATCAGGACGGGAGCGAGTCTCGCCACCGCGAATCGGAGCGATTTCCGGCGTTTCTCCGGCCTGCGCCTCGAGTAGCGCTTGTACGGCGGCAGAGGCGACCCGCGTTGCCTATCGCGCGACGAAACAGTTCCCGATTTCTCCTGAACGTTACTTGAGGCACCTGTTTTCCGACGAGCCTGACGACGACGAGGACTCCCCATAGCACTGGATCGTTACCGAGAGTCGCGGCGACAATGGCGAGGCGAGGTTTGCGAGTGAAGCGTTCGTTTACTTGTTCGTTTGCGGTAGTGATTCTGTGCGTTCTCTTTTTTTGTGCGGGCGCCTGGGCTGCGGGCGGCGTTATCCAGGTGCAGGGAGGACCTTGGATGCTTGCGGGACGCGCATTTGCGAGCGCGACGATCTCGGCGCATCCGCATCTGATCGTTGTGCTGCATGGCGATGCGCCCTGGCGCGAACCCCTCCTATCAATATGTGCTGGCGGAACGCGCGGCCGCGGCGATTGACGATGTCGTCGTCGTGGGATTGCTGCGGCCTGGATACAAGGACGGCAAAGGCGGCGAGAGCAAGGGGCGTCGCGGATGGGCGCTCGCTGACAACTACACGCCGCAGGACATCGGCAGCGTCGCGAAGCGCGGCGAAGGCGTTAGTCGATCGCTATCACGCCGCAGATCTCACTCTGGTTGGCCATTCCGGCGGTTCGGCTATCGCCGCGGATATTCTCGCGCTCTATCCGCATCTGGCGCGCGGCGCTCTGCTCGTTTCATGCCCGTGCGATGTGCCCGCATTCCGCTGGAGCATGATGAAGCTGCAATGGAATCCGCTGTGGCTGATTCCGGTCAACGCCGTTTCGCCGCAGGCTCACGTTGCGCAAATCCCAAAGGACACGATCGTGCGCATGGTCGTCGGCAGCGCCGATCCCGTAGCACCTCCGCCGCTAACCTTCGCCTTCGCGGACGCGCTCAAGATGAATGGCGGCGATGTGCAAGTTGTAGTGCTCAAGAATCTCGGCCACGAGATATTTCTCGAACCTGCGGTGCTGGAACAAATACGCAGCCTGATGAATGCGGCGCCCACGCACTAACGCCATTTGATCTAACTGAGTACTCGCCGGCGGGCGGGCTCCCAGACTATTGCGTCGCTCTGTTCTCGACGGTGATCACGAGTCCTGGCATCACTCGCAGAATTCCGAATAGCGAGGGTAATCCTCGATTGACGAGATGAACGCCGTGCGCGGTCGCCAACCGATTTTCCTGGGAAGTTCCCTCGATCAGCGGCATCGGGACGAAGAACGACGCTGGAAGCGTTTCACGCTTCTCCTTCGGACGGGCTTGCGCCTGATCGGGCAAGCTGCCCAATTGAACGCGCTTCATTTCGTTGTCGAGTTCATGTCCCGTAATCTCCACTTCGGTTTTTTTGGCGTCCGCTTTTCCCCTCTCCGCATCTGTTCTTCCCCGCTCGCGATCGACTTTTGCTCTCTTGGCATCGATTCTGCCCTTTTCGGAACTTCGCTTGCGCCAATTCAGCGTCCGATCGATCGCGCCCGCGAGCGCCTCCGTTCCTGCTATGACAGGAGCAGAAATCACACCGGTCGCGCAGGTAGCGAGTAAACACAACCCGCTGACGATCAAGCCGGAACCCGTTGCGAAGAAATCCGCCGAGCCTGCGGCAACTCGTACCGTCGGCATGACCGCGTCTGCGCCGAAGGAGCGATTCGCCGCCAGAAGCGATGTAACGAGTTCGGTCAGCGCCAGTGAGGTCGCCGCGATCTCAGAAAGCGGCATCTTACCATCGGGAGCATGGCGCATCGCGGGGTGATTAAATCGGACGAGAAATTCTTCCGGCTCAAGCAGACTATGATCGAAAGGCAACAATCCGCTTTGAACGAGCTGGACCATCTCCCGATCTGTGGGATCGATTCTTCTTAAGAGGTACGGGAGTATCCTGCCGCCGTGTTGAGTTGCCCAGGAATCGGCGTCCTCCACCGGTCCTTCCTCTTCCTCTCCACGCAAGAGCGCTGGCCGGTCGTCGCGTAACCCCGCTTCGCGTATGATCTCAAGCCGATCGGGTTCGGGGAGCTCAAGAATGAGCTCTCGCAATACTTCGCTGGACATGAGGAGGGAACCTCCGAGGCATGTTGCCCTGACGGCTTCGCGTCGAGGGTACCTTTGTTCATCTTCTATCCGGAAAAACAAAAAAGCCAAGCACATAAAGTGTGCCGGCTTGTCGAGACGGACAGTCGAGCCCCCGCGACGCAGGTGGCGGGCTCACACCTGTGGATTACGAGAGGTCGCCAGAGAGACCTTCACGGCGCGACTCGACCAGAAAATCTCTCAACCTTTCGGGATCTACCACCAGCTGCCGGTCTTGCTGAAAGATCAGGTGCTTCTCCTTAAAATCGCGCAAACGCTCTGTTACTCGAGGCCGAGTGGCGCCAACCAGCTCAGCCAGGTCGTCATGGCGCACTGAGACCGACAATCGTACTCCACCACCGGTGTTGGCGACGCCGAAGTCCTCGATAAGATCGAGCAAAACCAGCGCCAAGCGTTCCTCGAGCGTGCATCCTACCAAGTTAGAGCAGCGAAGATGCACCCGGTCCCAACGCCCCAAAAACCCGTCGGCCATCTGCTTAAAGGCTGCCGCTCCGATCCCCAGACAGATCTTCATGAAGCCATGCAATCCAATCGTTCCGATCTGGCAGCTCGTAACCGCTTCGCAGCGAAAGTTATAGCTAATCCCGGTTACTGCCGATGGAAACGCAGGAATCAGCCCAGGCGCCAACATGATCGCCGTCGTTCGCCGGCCTCTGCGATTGTCACAGGTAATGCGAGCAACCCCGGAGAGCAAGATATAAGCCGATTCGACCGGAGATTTGTCGGAGAAAATAGTGCTCCGCTTTTCGTGGCGGCTAGTCGTCAGTGCGCCGGCCAGCTTCTCCAACTGATCGGTCTTAAGCCAGGAAACACCCGCAAGCGCCTTGAGGCTTCGCACTTTCTGCGCACGCGTGGATCCCACCATTACCCTGACAGTTACAACTCCATGCACGATGCGCCAGAGCATCGCGTTCCTTGGAGAACTAGGGATACACAATTTTAAGTGCCGATTTTCGAGCCCGCATGGAGAGCTCCGTTCGTCGAGCGCATTGGCCCGCGGAAACTAGCAGGAGCCAGAGTCCGTTCTAACCGGCAGCGGCGGTGTTCGGGGCCTGATGCTGAAGAGTCGGGCGGTGACGCTGTTAGCGTCGCGCTGGTACCTCCGACTAACCCTTCGCGCCGTCGAATAGGTCGGTGAATCCGGCCGGCGCGTATGGTCCTATCACGACTTGCTCGAGTACTCCGATGCCGGACCGCTGGCCGTCGCTCGCACGAACCACCTGCTGGACGTGGATGTTTTCGGGCGCGAGCAGATTCAGTTGCCGCGGATCGAAAGACTCGTGGCCTAGCTCCAGTTCTCCCTTCCACCTGCCCTGGCCCCATTGAGGGTGATTGTAGCCGAGTCCTTTCATCTGGAATCTGAGAATCGGCTCCAGAGCGATAGTCCGAATGCCGCCGTCGAGATCGACCAGATCGATCTCGGCCGACTTGGCGAGCCGTGTGCCCGGTACGTACTTCACGCGATGACGCGCAGTCGCCATCCGCTGGTCTCGTCCATCCTCGACGCCGGGAACCTCCGCCTCGCTCGCATAGAGGGGAGCGACGATTCCTTCGCGAATCAGAGCCTCGCCACGAGGACCGTCGAAGAAAATCGCGTGGGTTATGTGATCATCCCAGAAGAGCGGCGCCCAGAGAAAAAACGCGCCGCCGGGCCGACCAGGAGCACCGCCGGTTTCCGGCTCTCCAACGTTTCGCACGCCCCACGATCGGTCTTTGGTGCCACGGCAAATCTGATCGCTTACAACGATCTCTCCGTCCGGGTGCCGGATACTACCGCTCCAGCGGCCGAATTGATCAAACCGCGTCGCATCCATTATTCGGCGCTCGCCGGACCAAAGTATCTGGCGCCCTTCTTTGATCGACGCCGTGCGCGCGGAATATGTCAGATCGCACGTTATACCGCTGGGATTCTTGTCCAGCACCACGCGAGTCCTGCGCATCGGCTCGATAACTTCGATGCGGAACGGCCCGGCCTGCATCTCGGTGCGCTCAGCCGGCGCGCGACGCGACGCGAAAAAGCAATGCTGGCGCGAATTAGGTTTCACGACGCTGAATGCGCAATCGAGAATCCCGCGATGAGGATAGACCGCCATCCCAACGCCGAAATAATACGAGCCGTCCTGCGCGTAGCCGTTGAACCAGGTCCGGTCATAAACGTTGCGGTCGCTGGTCGCGGGATACGCCAGCGGCTCTGGAGTCTGATGGACAGGAAAATCGTCGAGCTTGTTGAGCATGGTGATTCCTCGGTGCGGTCGGGTTAGATCCGTCAAAAGGCAACTTGAATCCTCCGCCGCCCCGGCCATTAGTGCAAATTACTTCCGGCGAGCGCAATTGCCGGGCGCGTTGAAAAAAAATTCAAACCGTGTTTAGAACTCCAGCATGCCCGCGCTGGAAGATCTGCTCGCTTCGTATATCAAGCTGAAGCTGCCTCATGCCACTGAAGTCAGGGTCGATCAGCTCGAACAGATTTCGGGCGGAGCGTCCCGCCAAACCTATCGCTTCCGGCTCTCCTGCCGCGAGAATGGGGCCCCGCGCGCGCGGCGCTTGATCTTAAGACGCGACCCCTCGGACAGCCTCATCGACACCGATCGAAAAATCGAATTTGCCGCGTACCAGGCGTTTTACGGAACCGAGGTTCCGGTGCCCGAGGTTCTTTGGCTCGAAGATGATCCCGTCCATCTGGGCAGCCCGTTTTTTATCGGCGTGGAAATGACGGGACTTGAGACCGCGCCCGCGCGAATCATGACCGAGCCGTATCTTTCGCATCACCAGAAGCTGGCCGAGCAGGAATGGTCGATCCTGGGCAAGATCGCATCGATCGATCCGCGCGCGATCGGCCTCGTCGGCACGATGGAATGGGTCGAGCCCGATGCGTGCTGGAAACGGGAACTCGACTACTGGGAGGGCGTGCTCGATTCCGACGAGTTGATCCCTCAACCGATTATGCGCGCGGCGATCCGCTGGATGCGTCGTAACCCGCCACCGCCCGCCCAGAAAATCTGCGTCGTGCATGGCGACTATCGCACCGGAAATTTTTTATTCGATGAAGAGGGACGCATCCACGGGATTCTCGACTGGGAAATGTCGCATCTGGGCGATCCACTTGAAGACCTGGCCTGGAGCTTCAATCGGACCTGGTGCTGGGGCCACGATGAGCGCCGCGGCGGTCTGATTGAGCGTGAAGGCGCAATCGCGATTTGGGAAAAGGCCAGCGGCCTCAAGGCCGACCTTGCCGCGCTGCATTGGTGGGAGCTATTCGCGAGCGTGAAGGGCCAGGGCATTTGGGTCTCGAGCGGGCACGCGTGGGAGACCGGCCAGAACAAAGATCCGATCCTGGTCCTTTGTTCGTGGGCGTTGATGAACAGCCAGGATCGTGCGGCGCTTGAACTGATGGGGCATCTCCGATGAGGCCCCGTGTATCAGCGGTATTTCAGACGATGGCAGCGGACCTGGTTGAGCGTGTCGTCCCCGCGATCAGACCGCCGTACCATCAGGGAACGATCGGGATGATCGCATCCATGCTCTCCCTGGTCGGCGACGAATGGGATCGCGCGGCCAGCCGCCGCATCGAGGAGAACGATAGCCTCCGTGCGATTTTCCGCGATGCGGCCAAAGTCACAAACAGCTCGGCGCTCAATGCTCGGCTGACCAAACTGGGCGCGACCCGCGATGGCGACTTCCGAATCTCCGCGCTGGAGAGCAATAACTGCATGCTGCGCGCCGCACTGATCGAATTGCACGCGCAGATCGAAACCGAGTCCGGGCCGGAGGCTCGCAGAATCGAGGACATTATCTGGAAAGAGCTCGTGTGTTCGACCGAGCGGCGGCGCTTCTCGAGCGCCCAGTTCTAAGCTCGCGCGTCCACCTGCCGATCCGGCAAAAGACCGTCCGCTTGACGCCAAAATCTAATTAGAGTTAGAATTACAGCTATCTCCCAAGAACATCGAGGCCGAATGCGCCCAGAACGTCAGCGAGCACTTCTCGAACAGTACCTTGGATTCAGGGACGGCGAGTGGACCGACGTCGCGAAGGCGAGCATGCGCAACCCCGCCGGCGCCTACGTCGATCCCGAGCGTTTCCAGCGCGAAATGACCGTGCTGTTTCGTGAGCGCCCGGTTCCGGTGGGACTGAGCTGCGAGTGCAAAGAGCCAGGGTCGTATCTGACTGCCCGCCTCGGCGGCATGCCGATCGCGGTCGTGCGGCAGCCCGACGGCAGCTTGCGCGCGTTTCTCAACGCATGCCGTCATCGCGGCGCTCCGGTTCTGTCCGGCAGCGGCGTGGGACTGCGTGCGATGGTTTGTCCCTACCATGCATGGAGCTACAAGCTCGACGGAAGTTCGCTCGGACGTCCGCAGGAATGGGGCTTCGACGACATTGCGCAGGCCGATTGCAACTTGCGGCAAATCGCCGTCGCCGAAAAGTATGGACTCATCTACGTCCGTCCGCTTGGCGACGCATCAATTTCTATCGACGATCTGCTCGAAGGGATGCAGACCGAGATCGCGGAATATGATCTCGCAAAGTATAGTCACTTCGAAACCCGGACCAGGGAATGGAACTTCAACTGGAAACTGGTAATCGATACTTTTACGGAGAACTACCACATTCCCGCGCTGCATCGCCGGAGCATCGCGCCGTACTATGACGACCGGCACTCCATCTGGGACACATACGGACTTCATCAGCGGACGGTCAACTTCCGCAGAAGCATCGACAAAGAAATAGCGGAGAAGCCGCCGCAGGAAAGACTGATACTGCCGCATACCACGGTCGAATATTTCCTGCTCCCCAACGCAGTTCTGACGCATCAGCTCGATCACGTCGAGTTGTGGAGAGTCACTCCGCTCGCGGTCGATCGCTGCCTCGTTTCCACGAGTCTCTATGCACCCAATCCGCCCGCGACCGATTCCGCGACCCAGCATTGGAAAAAGAATCTCGACATGCTCCTGCAAGTCACCGAAACCGAAGATTTTCCGATGATGGCGAATATCTACGCAGGGCTGGCGTCGGGAGCGGTGAAGGAAGTGATCTATGGAAAGATCGAGCCGGCGCTGTCTTTCTATCATCAGTCGATTAATCAGTTGCTCGAGCAATCCCGGGACGAATGAGCGATGGATCTGGGCCTGAAGGGCAAAGCGATAATTGTCACCGGCGGCGCTTCGCATATCGGGCAGGCAATCGTGTTCGCGTTCGCCAGTGAAGGTGCTCGGCTCGCGATCATCGACAAGGACGCCGCCCAGGCGGAGCGAACGGCTGCCGAGGCCACGAGGCGGGGAGCATCATTCGCGGCCGTCGTCAGTGCGGACTTGACTGATCACAGCACGGCCGACGAGGCATGCCAGCATGCGATGCAACTGCTTGGCGGAGTAGATGTCCTGGCCGCCAACGTCGGAGCTAACTGGCCCAAGTTCTTTCTCGAGACTCCTCCGGATACGTGGGATCATCTCCTGCATCTGAATCTCGGCGCCACGATGTCCTGTGTCAGAGCGGTCCTGCCGCGAATGATCGAGCAACAGCGCGGCTCGATCGTCGCCACTGCGTCGACCGCGGCATTCGGCGAACCGCGCCAGAGCGTCTATGCAGCCGCAAAAGCGGGAGTCGTTGCCTTCATCAAAACAATCGCGCTCGAATACGGGCGCTACGGAATCCGCGCGAACCTGGTAGCTCCGGGACTCGTGCTTCCCGGCGAAACGGAAGAATTGGGCGCCGAATCGATCTGGCGCGATCGCGGCTCGATCATGAACGACGCGCAGACTGAGTATGTCGTCAGAAATACGCCGCTGCGCCGGCTATCGAAGCCGGAAGATATCGCCAAGTCGGTTTTGTTTCTCGCTTCCGACGAAACCGGACGCCAATTAACCGGACAGATGCTGACGGTTTCCGGCGGCTTCGCGATGCGTTGACGGCGCGTATCGAGGAACAGTCGAACACCGGGGCGAGCCTGGGAAGAGAATAAATATGCCGGCAAAGTCACTACGCGCATATGCGCCAGCGAAACGCGAGCGTTTGAGCTCACGGGGTGAACTGAAACGAAAACAGATTCTCGACGCCGCGGCAAAAGTGCTCGCTCGGCGCGGCTACGTAGCGACTCAATTGTCCGAGATTGCCGAAGAAGCCGGGACCCAGCCGGGCAGTCTGTACTATCATTTCGAATCGCGCGAGGAATTGATCGAAGAAGTTCTTCACGAAGGCGTGCGTCTGTCATTCGCCCGCGCGCGTGCGGTGGTCGATGCGATGCCACCCGAAAGCACACCGCTCGATCGGCTGGCCGCAGCGCTGCGCGCTCATCTGAAGTTCCAGCTAGTGGAGAGCGACTACGCACGTGCGGTTTCGCGTTCGATCGGCCAACCTCCCGAAGACATGTGGGGAAGGGTCAACCGAAAATTTCGCGCATACGGGAAATTCTTCGACGGGTTGATCGCCGCCGCAATCGAAGCTCGGGAGATCGATCCCGAAGTCGATCGCCATGCTCTGCGAATGCTGATCATCGGCGCCACCAACTGGGCCGCGGAATGGTATCGGCGCGACGGTTCGTCGAGTGTAGACGAGATCGGCAACCTGCTCATCCGATTGCTGCGCCGCGGCGTTGGAACTATGTCTGAAACGAAGGACACTACCGGGGGCAATTGAGGTCATCATGGAGCAAACCCACCCCGAAATCGACGAGAAGAATCGCTATCGCATCGAGACGCCCGGCCATAACGGATGGACCCGCAGCGCGAGGCCGGGAGATCCGGACAAGTACCTGATGATCTCCGCGGACTGCCATGCCAACGAGCCCGGCAGTCTCTGGCGCGATCGTATCGATGCTAAATTTCGCGACCGCCTGCCGCACGTCGAAGTCGATGCGAACGGCGAAAAGTGGTTCATCGCCGAAGGCGTTGGCAAGTCGCGGGTGCGCGCACGCATGATCGGCGACGTCCCGCGCGAGGGCAGCGAGGATCGCTTGCGCGGCAGCGTGGGCGCGGATCCGAAACAGCGAATCCAGGATCAGGTTCGCGACGGTATCGACGCGGAGATCATCTTCCCCAACAAGGGCCTGATGATGTTCGCGACCAAGGATGCCGCGTTCGGGATGGCGCAATGCCGGGTGTGGAACGATTTCGCATGGGAGATGTACGGCGGGTACAACGGCTTCATGTCGCCGGCGGCCGCGATCATGACCTCGGATGTCGCGCTCGCGATCGAGGAAATCAAGCGGGTCGCGAAAATCGGATTCCGGTTCCTGACGCTTCCGTGCAAGCCGATCTTCGGAGGACACGACTCGCGCGATCCAAATTATAATCTGACTATCTACGATCCGATGTGGGCGGCGATCGAGGACTGCGATCTTCCGATCACGTTCCACGTCTCGACCGGACGCGACCCGCGGGTGGCGCGCAAGGAAGGAGGCGCGGTGATCAATTACGTCTCCCATTCGCTCTCGCCCACTATCGAGCCGGTCGCGAGCCTATGCGGCTCAGGCGTAATCGAGCGATTCCCGAAAATCCAGTTTGCCGCGGTCGAAAGCGGCATCGGATGGGTGCCGTGGGCGCTCGATGCGATGGATGAGGCGTATCGCAAGCATCATCTGTGGGCCTATCCAAAGCTCAAGCACTTGCCGAGCGAATATTTCCGCAGCAACGGCGCGGCAACATTCCAGGAAGATCGCGCCGGGCTCGAGCTCGCGGAGAAATGGAACCTGGTCGACAATTTCATGTGGGCCAATGACTATCCGCACGCCGAAGGGACCTGGCCTCATTCCGCCGAGGCGATCGAGCGCGAGATGGGAGATCTAAGCGACGGCGCGCGCGCGAAGATTCTCGGTCTCAATGCGGCGAAGATGTTCAAGTTCGATGTTGATATGCTGCTCGAGCGGCGCGGCACGTCGGCATCTGCGCAGCACTAACTCGATCCGGCGTCGCCGAACGGAGGTCATATGATCGAAATAGGCGTTTTCCACAATGGTGCGTCCGACCTCCCTGTGATGCGGACGCAGTCGGGAGTCGCGATCAACGACGGCAATCTCGCCGAGGTCCACGAATCCAGCCAGCGCGGATTGATTGGGCAGGTGCGGCAGGGAATTCTGGCCGACCGGCTCGGTTTCAACTATTTTTTCATGACCGAGCATCACTTCCAGCCCGAAGGCGCGGAGTTCAGCCCGAATCCGCTTCTCGCGGAAACCGCGATCGCGACCCGCACGCGGCAGATTCGGCTTGGCCAGGCTGCCAACATCGTCACGTGGTGGCATCCGATCCGAATCGCCGAGCAGGCCGCGATGCTCGACGTGATCAGCAATGGGCGACTCGAGTTCGGAATCGGACGCGGCTATCAACCTCGCGAGGCCGAGGTTTTTGGATGGCCGTTCGCGACGATCCAGGATCAGGAACGCAACCGCGCGTACTATCAGGAAGCCTACGAGATCATTATCAAAGCGTGGACGCAGCCGTCGTTCTCGCATCACGGGCAGTTCTTCACGATTCCGCCGGTGTTCACGCGATGGAACCATCAGCAGACGATTGCATACTTCGAGTCCGGCAAAGCCGGACGCAAGCTCGAAGAGGTGCTGAGCATCGGCGCACCCGATCCCTACGGCGGCGCAAATCCCGTAATGCAGAGCGCGACCGTACTCAAGGAGCTGCAGGTGTTTCCGCAGCCGCTTCAGCGGCCGCATCCACAGATGTGGGAGCCGCTCACTACCGAGCGCTCGATCAAATGGGCAGCGGAGCGCGGCCTCAACGGATACTTCATCGTCGAGCCCAACTCGCGCCTCAAGAAGAACGTCGAAATCTTTTATCGCGAAGCGGAAAAAGCAGGCTGGCCGGATCGGCTCGGGCGCGGCCGCCTGAAGTACGGATGGGACGCTGAAAAGCGCCGCGGAGTCCTCACCGGCCGCTACATACACCTCGTGCTGCCCGGACAGGATCGTGAACGCGAACTGAAACGCTATAAGGAAGCCCTCGAGGTGCAGTGGGACTACTACGGGCCGTTCGGTTTCGCCTCAGTGCTCGCGGACGCCGACGAGGAGAAACTCGATCCCGCCAAGAAGGTTCCGCCCGAGCTGCTGCTCAAGAAAGAAGTCGCACTGTTCGGCACTCCTGCCGAAGTGACCGCGCAGATCATGCGCGTCAAGGAAAGCTGCGGCTATGAAGATTTCGCGTTCAACGCGTGGTTCGAGAAAGGCGGCTTCCGCAGCAACGAAATCGAAGATCAGATGCAGTATTTCGCCGAGGAGGTAAAGCCTCTGCTCGCGCGCGCCTGCGGCGGCCAAGTGCAAAATCCGGTACTTGGTTTGGACTTTGAAGAGAACGCGATCGGCGAAAATCACTCAAAACGCTGAAACATATCCTGGAGGAATGAAAGAAGGCCGATGCCCGTGCGGAAATATCCGCTATGTGCTGCCAGCTAATCTGAGGAACTACGCCGCGGCGGCGGGCGGCTTCAGTTGCGGCGCGACCTCGCGCGCGAATAACTCCATCGAGCTGCGGCTGCGCTCCGGCGCGAGTCCGGGCAGATGCATCCCTAAGACGACGTGCGTCGTCCTCACCTTTCCAAGCGACTTGTTGAGCTTCGACGCGACCTCGTCGGGACTGCCGACCAGCATCGGGAAACCGAGCGGCGAATCGCGAAGCTTCGACGGCTCCGGCAAAGGAGGCTGACCCGCGCCCAGATAATCATTCGCCTCGGCGAGCCATCGGTTGTACCAGCTAATCATGTAATGAAGATGATCCTGCGAATGCGCCCAAGCCTCATCGGTGGTATGCCCGATGTAAGCGAAGTGGAGTTGCGCGGCCGAGAAGTCTTTCGGATCTCGGCCCGCTTGCTTGAGCGCGGCGTCATAGGTCTCCTGCGCGGCTTGATTCGCGAGGCCCATGAAGTGGCATCCCATCCTTCCAGCGCGCTCGATTGCTTTCGGCGCGCCGGCGCCGATCCACAGCGGTGGATGCGGCGATTGCACAGGACGCGGCGTCAAGCGGACGTTCTTCACGTTGTAGTGCCGGCCCGCGAAAGAAAAATCTTCCTTCGTCCACGCACCCCGGATCACCTCGATCCCCTCTTCAAGGCGGCTGGCTCGGGTTTTCCGGTTGACGCCGTAGGCGGCGAATTCTCCGGGCGCATATCCCTGGCCGACGCCCAAATCGAAGCGGCCATTTGAAATGATATCGATCGTCGCCGCATCTTCGGCAACGCGCACGGCGTTGTGCAGCGGCAGCAGCACCAGGTAGGTCCCGATCCGAATCCGCTTGGTGATCGCGGCAATCGTCGACGCGATCGGCAGAATCGCAGGCGAGTACCCGTCCTCCGCAAAATGATGCTCGGTCAGCCAGATCTCGTCATACCCAAGGTCTTCAGCCAGTCGCGTCTGCGCGAGCTGGTCCGCGTAGAACTCCGCAAACGGCTTTCGCCACCTGGGCGGATTCCGAAACGGAAACAAAAGACCAACATTCAGATTCTTGCAAATACTCACGGCTGTTCTCCATCCGGAAATCCGTTGGCTGATCCGTGCACTGCAATTCGGATTTCAGTCTTCGGTTAAATAGCGGTGTATAAGAAACTTCGCAATCGGCGCATGTCAAATATAAGAGAAGTTAGCGCCGGGCGTCGGCTTGCCAACACGAAAGAGACCAGCCGCCACCTTCGGCGGCAATCGCGGCCACGTAGCCGGGAGCGACGGTCAGCTCCCGCAGAGACCAGCGAAGGGCTTCGGCGGAATCTGGCCGAGTGCTCAACAGCGCCGCAGGTTCTCCGGGAGTCAGCGACACATCGAATTGATCCAAAGGCAACGACAGGCCTTCGCCTCTGGCCTTGATGTAGGCTTCCTTGCGAGTCCAGCAGAGGAAGAATGCTTCGCGGCGCAACTCTGCGGGAAGCGCGTGGAGCTCCGCTATCTCCCTGCGCGAGAAAAATCGCTCGGCTATCTGCTCTGCTTCCAAATCGCCGCGGACAAATTCGAGGTCGACGCCAACCTCACGATTCCTCGCGACTGCATAAAGCGCCATCCCTTGAGAATGCGACATATTAAAGCGGATCATATCTCCACCGGATTCCGGGACAAGGGCGGGCTTTCCATGCTCGCTGTAGCAGAACGAAACGGACTCCGGCGGTCTATTCAAGTAACGACCGAGTAAAGCTCTAAGTACGCCGTGCGCAATGATAAAGTGCTCGCGATCGCGCTGAAAGTAAAAACGCTCTGCCCTCCTCTGCTCATCGATTGCCAGAGTATGCAGGTAATGATCGATTGATGCGGCAGGCTCGGTCAGGACGGCTCGCCAGACGTGTATTTCGTTGCTTTCTATACTCAATCCCGGCGGTGGACAGCCCCACGACGCGACAGATGGAGCGTTGGATATGGTCGTCATCTGACTTTTCTCAACGCGCTCATCGCATCTCGAATCTGCCAGCCTTCCGAAATCAATATTACTCACTCTCAGATCGCGCAGTCCACCAAACGCGGAATCAGGACGGTCCAGAGGCACCTCGATCGAGACTTTTAGACCGCGCATCGTGTCGTGTCGTCATCGTTCACCGTCCGGATTGCCTGCATGTTACGCGCGATAGCAGCGCTGGTTGTGTGCGCGTGCTAAGCTTTTCCCTGCGCGAGATTCTCATCATGGAAACCAGCACTGAAAAACGAAATACCCTCGCGATTCTGGTGGGCGGAGGTCCCGCGCCCGGAATCAATGGCGTAATCGCCGCAGCGACGATCGAGGCGATCAACTGCGGCCTCAACGTTCTTGGGCTGCGCGACGGCTACAAGTGGCTTGCCGAGGGCAACACCTCGCACGCGGTGCCGCTGCGAATTTCCGACGTGAGCCGAATCCATTTTACCGGCGGATCGATTCTGCGCACCTCGCGCACCAATCCCGCCCGCGACGACGCGATGCTCGAGCGCACAGTCGGCGCGCTCACGACGCTCGGCGTTCGCTACCTGATTTGTATCGGAGGTGACGACACGACTTACGGCGCGGTCAAGATCGCCGAGCGCTCGCAGGGACGTATCGGCGTCGCCACGGTCCCCAAGACCATCGACAACGATCTGCCGTTGCCAGAAAACGCGCCGACATTCGGCTTCGAGACTGCGCGTGCTGTCGGCACTACGATTATCGAGTCGCTGATGGAAGACGCGCGAACCACGCGTCGCTGGTATCTCGCGGTCACGATGGGCCGCAAGTCGGGCTCGCTCGCGCTAAGCATGTGCAAGTCGGCGGGCGCGACCCTGGCGGTTATCCCCGAAGAATTTCTCGGCGAGCATTTCGATCTCGCGATCGTGGTCGATACTATCGTCGGTGCGATTATCAAGCGCCGCGCCGCCGGCCGCGACGACGGTGTCGCCGTGGTCGCGGAGGGAATCGCGGAGCGCGCTGACTCCAGCGCGCTGCCGGGCGCGTCGGTAGCCGAGCAGGACGCCTACGGCCACACCCATCTGTCTGATCTGTCGTTCGGCACCGTACTGCGCGACCGCGTGCGCGCGGCGCTTGCGGAGCTGGGTTCCGACTTGACGGTGGTCGCCAAAGATATCGGATACGAGCTCCGATGCGCCAAGCCCGTTCCCTTCGACGCCGACTACACGCGCACTCTCGGTTACGGCGCGGTGCGCTATCTCCTCGGCGGAGGCTCGGGCGCGCTCATCGCGATCGCCGGTGGCCACGTCACGCCGGTTAATTTTGCCGATCTTGCCGATCCCGCGACCGGCCGCGTGCGGGTGCGGCTGGTTGACGTCTCGACCGAGTCCTACCAGGTCGCGCGCTCATATATGATTCGGCTCGAACCCGACGATCTTCGGGAGCCCGCGCTCTCGCAGTTGGCCGCGCATACGAATCTCTCGGCGGCGGATTTCAAAGCCAGGTTCGCGCCAGCGGTCGCCGCGACGATCGGCGCCAGAACGCCGCGCACAGCGGGCGCGGACGAGTAGCTTCCGTGCTCAGATGTGCTCGACGAATTCGATAATCGCGTCGGCGGTGTCGCGCGGATTGTCCAGCGGCACGTGATGGAACGCGCGCGGGATTTCCTTGTAAACCGATCCCCGAATCTTGCGATGCATCCGTAGCGACGGCCGCGCGCCCATCAGCGTGCTCTGCGCGCCGCGCAGAATCAGCACGGGCATCGCAAGGCTCTTTATTCGAGGCTTGCGCGTGTGCCCTTCGACCTTGCGCCATGCGCGCGTGCGCGGGTCCAGCCGAAATGCCCAGTTGCCATTCTCGAGCTGCAACGATCCCATCCGCGCCAGCCGCTCGAGGTCGTCCTTCGTCAAATAGGTATCGGGCGGCGAAAGCCGGAACTTGCGCTTGATATCCTCGAACGACTTGAGCTCCGGACGCGGTCCGCCGCGCGCCCGCCGCCGCCATCGCCACATCAACCGCCGCATGAGCGGAGGCGGTCCATTAGGCGAGTCGATCAGAATCAGGGCCTCGAGGATTTCCGGATGCAGCGTCGCGACCCATTGCGCCACCGCCCCGCCCATCGAATGCCCCACCAGGATTACCGGCTCGCCGAGATGATCGATCATCCCCTTGACGTCGCGCGTGTACCATTGTGGCCCGTAGTGCGGCGGCTCCGCCCATCCGCTGCGGCCGTGTCCGCGAAAATCGAGCGCGAGCACTCGGCCATACGGCACCAGCAACGGCGCGACGCTATCCCACCAATGAACGTGCGCGGCGCCGCCGTGCAGCAGGAGAAATGTATGTTTGTTCTGATCGCCGCCCCAGTCCAGGTAATGAAGCTTGATGCCTTCGACTTCAACGAACCGGCTGGTCGGCTCCGGCGCTGCGGTAGCCGCTTGCTGTTGTGCCATTCCCCTAATCTTATTTGACGCGCTGATCCGATCATAGAATATATGAAGATGATCGCGCGCCGCAGCGCGATGCTGGCAGCCGGCACCGCGAGCGTGATAACTACCAGAGCTCGACGCGCGATCGGCGCAATACTGTGCGGAAATAAGTTTGGAGAGATCCCATGAGCCTGAGACTCGAAGCAAAAAACGCAATCATCACCGGCGGCGCCAGCGGAATCGGCCGCGCCACCGCAATTCGTTTCGCTGAAGAAGGCGCTAACGTCTTTGTTGCCGACCGCCATCTGACAGCCGCCGAAGAAACCGCGGGGATGGTCCGCGCGCTCGGCCGCAAGGCTATAGCCTTCCAGGTCGACACCAGCAACGAGGCGCAGGTGGCCGCGATGGTGACCCGATGCGTCGGCGAGCTCGGTGGCGTGAACATCCTGGTCGCTGCCGCCGGAATCTCGCACGCGCGCTACGGAGAAGAAGGCACGCCCGCGTTTGGCCCGCTCGCCGAGAAGCCGCTGGCCGACTGGAAAAAGGTTCTGAGCGTCAACCTCGACGGCGTGTTTATCACCGATCGCGAGGTCTCGCGCGCGATGATCGCGGCCGGCAAAGGCGGCAGGATCATCAATATCGCCTCGGGCGCGGCCAAGCTGCCGACTCCCGGCGTCGGCGAGTATTCGGTCAGCAAGGCCGGCGTGTGGATGCTCACCAAGGTGCTAGCGGTCGAGCTCGCGGAGTATGGAATCACCGCAAACGCGATCGGACCGGGATTCATCGCCACGCCGATGACCGCGAATCTGACCAGCGCCGAGGGCTTCATGAAGCGCCTCCTCGAGCGCGTGCCGCTGAAACACGTCGGAGAGGCGGTCGACGTCGCCAACACCGCGCTGTTCCTCGCCAGCGAGGAAGGCAGGTACTACACCGGCTCGATCCTCCATCCCGACGGCGGAGTCGTGATGCAATGAGCGCTCGCGGCCGCGCGGTCGGGCCGATTTGCAGATTGATTCGGCCGCGGTTGGCCGTTGCGCTCGCGGCGCTCGCGCTCGCGATCTGCACGTCGCCGAGCGCCCCGCGCGCGCAGGATTCGGGCGCTCAGATGGGCGGCAGCGCATCGATGCCGCCGATGCAATCCGCTCCGGACTCGAACGGGAATCCGTCGGCCTCCGCAACCGCTGCGATCCAGTTTCCGAATATTCCGCGGATCACTTTGCAGGTGCTGCCAGGTTACGGTCCGGCGCCACTGCTGGTGGGTTTCCTGGTGATGAATGCGAATCCGGACTCAGCGCCGCTGGTCAGCTATCGCTTCAGCTTCGGCGACGGACAGATCTCGACGGAGCCACCAACCGTGCTGTACCACAGCTTCACGAACCCGGGGACTTATACAGTGGTCGTGACCGCGACCACCGCCGACGGCCAGAACGCAACCGCGATCGCGGGAGTAACCGTCACCCAGGCTGCAGATTGAATCTGGCGCGCTACTGGCTGAGCACCGTCACCTTTCCGGTGTCGATATCGTACATCGCTCCGACGATTTTGAGCTCTCCACTCTGGATCATTGGCGCGAGCGGACCTTCCTTCGAAAGATCCTTCACGATCAGCAGCACGTTTTCGCGCGACGCGTTGTCGTACACGTCTCCGGGCATCGATTTCGCCGCGGCGACCGCGGGCCTAAGCTCGCGCAGCATCGGACCCACGTCTTCGTCGGGCTCGTCGTGTCCTTCGACCGCGGCCTTGATCGCGCCGCAATGCGTATGCCCCATCACGACCAGCAGCCGCGCGTGCAGATGAGTGACCGCGTAATCAAGGCTCTCGATCACGAGATGATCGGCTACGTTCCCCGCGACGCGCACTACGAACAAATCACCCAGCCCCTGGTCGAAAACGATTTCGGGCGCCGTCCGCGAGTCCGCGCACGCCAGTACCGCCGCGAACGGATATTGCCCCTTGGCGACTTCGTCGCGGCGCGCTGTCGTCTGCCGCGGATGCTCCATCTTGCCCGAAGCGAAGCGGCGATTCCCGTCGAGCAGGCGCTGTAAAGAGTCCGCCGCGCTGACTGGAGGAACCTTACTGGGCGCGCCGATCGCGCGGATGATACTTGCAGCCATGAACAACCCCGTGACGGCGACTGCGATCGCCAGTTTTCCGTTTCTCATTTGAGACCAACCTCTATTTCGCGAGCGGAAAAATAGCAGAATCCGTGAGCACGCGCATCGATCCGCGTGTATTTCCCCGCCTCGGCAATGGATTGACATTGGCCGCCCGCTTCGCTCATTTTGAAGCGCATATGATTTCGCGCAACCCTATCCAATTGGCTCTCGTCGCCGCAACCGCTCTCGGATTTGCCTTCACGCTTTCTGCGTGCGAACAGGCAGCGCTAAAAGCCAACGCGGAGCAGGTCCAGCAGCAGCAGGCCCAGATCGAACAGAATCAGATGGAGATCCAGAAGATGCTGGCGCAGCAGCAGGGTTACGGCGGCGGCGCCTCATCCGCTTCAGCATCGGCCCCGATCGCGTCCGCGGGCGGATGCGACAAATCGATTATGGCCGAGGCGACTCGCCACGGCGGCGACAAGCTCGCGTCGGGCGATTTCACCCACGCGATCGGCTACTACCAGGACGCTCTGACCGCCTGCCCCAACAATCCGCGCGCCGAACTGAACCTCGCGCATGCGTACGAAGCGGCGGGGAACCGCACCGCCGCAATCGATCATTTCAGGGACGCCGCGCACAGCACCGACCCCGCAGAGTCATCCGCCGAAGAGGAAGCGCGCAACGCGCTCGTGCGCCTCGGCTCGAATTGAAGCTCGCGTGCCCGCGCAAGATGATAGCGGGCTGAAAAAAGGGGTACGCATGAACGTGCCATCACGCGGTTTAATCGCGTGTACTTTGCTGGTGCTGGTGACGGTTGTCGCATTCAGAGGAACTGCGATGGCGGATCTCGCGGACCAGCGCACCACCGAGCTTCTGACCGCGCTTGAGACCAACGACTATGCGGCGGCACAGCGTCATTGCAGCGCGCGGGTGCAGTCGGCATTTTCGCAGGTCGAGACAGGTTGGCAGCAGGTCACACAAGCCTACGGCAAACTCGAATCATTTCAGATCACCAACCGGACGTCGGCCGACGGGATGGACATTCGGATTGCGAATCTGAATTTTGAGCGTCCAAGCGGATTGGCTGCAAAAGTCGCGATCGACTCCGACGGCAACGTCGCGGGATTGTTCTTCGTTGCGGCGGCGGTCTCACCCGAAGCGTCGAAGATCGCCGACCAGCGCGTCACTGAGATGCTCGAGGCGCTGCGCGACTCGAAATTCGACGTAGCCGAGAGCCACTTCGACTCGACGATGCAAAGGCTGCTGCCGCCCAAAGCCCTCGAAGACGCGTGGAAACCGCGGACCGATTCGCTCGGAGATTTGAAGGCATGGCGAATCGTCGGCCGAAGCGAAGTCAGCGGCGTCCAGGTCAGGATCGTCAATCTCGATTTCACCAAGGCGCCCAAAGCCTTTGCGCTGAAGATTGCGGTCGATGCCGCAGGCGAGATCGGCGGCCTCTATTTCGTCCCCGCGCAGGCCGAAGCGACCTCTGGTCGGCCATCTTATATCCGCCCCGCGACGTTCACCGCGCACGAAGTAAAAGTCGGAAAACCGGATGCTCCGCTCGGCGGCACCGTCACGATTCCCGTCGGCAACGGTCCATTTCCAGGAGCGGTGCTCGTGGCCGGCTCAGGCCCCAACGATCGCGACGAAAATGTTCTCGCGAATCATCCTTTCAAGGATCTCGCCGAAGGTCTCAGCTCGAACGGAATCGCGGTGCTGAGATACGACAAGCGCACGCGCGTGTATCCAGCGGCCGTGCCGGTAAAGAGCGTAACCGTCGATTACGAAGTGATCGACGACGCGGTCGCCGCCGTCGCGATTCTCGAGCATCAGCCAAGAGTCGATCCCGCCCGCGTGTACGTGGTCGGGCACAGCCTAGGCGCGATGCTGGCGCCGGAGATCGCTGCGCGAGCGCATGCGGCTGGAGTGATCATGCTCGCGCCGGGCTCGCTTCCGTTGGCGCGGATTCTGGTGAGGCAATACCGCTACCTCGGTGCGCCGCAGGAGAAGATCACACAGGCGCAACTACTGGAAGCCAAGTCGTTCCCGCCGGATCACCAGATAATGGATGGCGCGCCCGCATCGTATTTCTATGATCTCGATTCGCGCGACGAGATCGGATACGCGCGCAAGCTCGGCAAGCCGATCCTGATTCTGCGCGGCGCGCGTGACTATCAGATCGTGGACGAGGATATCGACTACTGGCGCAAAGGTTTAAAGGGCACGCCCAACGTCACGATCGAGACCATCCCGAAATTGAATCACTTGTTCATCGCGGGCTCGGGCCGGCCGAGCCCCGACGAATATTCCGTGCCGGGCTACGTCGATCCGGAAGTGATCGCGAAGGTCTCGTCGTTCATCAAGCGGTAGAAAATCTTTCTAAGGAACCGGCGCGGCGTTGAGCAGGCCTGCGGCTTCGTCGAAGCCGAGCATCAGGTTCATATTCTGGATCGCCTGCCCGGCGGCGCCCTTGCCGAGATTGTCGATCGCCGTGATTACGACCAGCGTGTTCGAGCGGCGGTCGAGCACGGTCGCGATCTCGCAGAAGTTCGTCGCGCGCACGTTGCGCAGCTCCGGCAGATCTCCCGGCTTGAGCATCCGCACGAACCGCGCCTTGGCGAAGCTCGCCTCGAAGGCGTTGCGCACGTCATCTTCGGTCGTGCCGGCGCGCGGCTTCATGAAAATCGAGGTCAGGATTCCACGCGTGATCGGCAGCAGATGCGGCACGAACATCAGCGCGATCTCGCGGCCGAGCACCGCGCCGACTTCCTGCTCGATTTCCGGCGTATGGCGATGGTTCCCCACCTTGTAAGCGCGGAAGTTTTCGTTGACCTCCGCGAACAGATATTCCACCGACGCGGCGCGCCGCGCTCCGGTGGTGCCCGACTTCGCATCGATCACGATCGACGACGGATCGATCAAGTCGCGCTTGATCAGCGGAATCAGCGCGAGCAGCGCCCCAGTCGGATAGCATCCGGGATTCGCGACCAGCCGCGCCTCGCGCAACTCGGCGCGATGAAACTCGCTCAGTCCATAGACAGCCTCGCGCGAGAGCGCCGGCGCGAGCTGATCGACGCCGTAGGCCGCACGATGCACCGCCGGATCCTTCAGGCGAAAGTCCGCTGAGACATCGATCACCTTGACGCCGTTTTTCACCAGCTCAACGACCACCGGTGTTCCGATCTTCTCGGGCAGGCACGAGATCGCGACGTCAACACGTCCGCGGATGAACTCCGGGCGCAAATCTTCGAACGCCGGCAGGTCGGTCCCCGCCATATGGCGGTAAACGTCGGCCACTTCGCGCCCGGCATAGTGCTCGGACGTGAGCGCCGCAATCTCGACGAACGGATGAGTTGCGAGCAGACGCACGGCCTCGATTCCCGAATAGCCGGACGCACCCAGAACCGCGACTCTGACCCTATCGTGTGCCATCGGTGGGATCGCGCAAACCTCCGGAAAGAAAATTAACCAACCAATAACCCGTGTATCATGAATCTATGGGTCGTAACAGTTGACGAAAGTTGTCGGTCGTGGACCGGTTTGAGATCTGCTCCGTTCGCGCTGCTGACTTGTCATTCCCCGCGCGCGTGGCTGACGCGCGCGATGAATTTCGGGCGAAGGTCCGCTGCACGTGGACGGTAGCGCGGAGCATGGCCGCCTCGGGATTTCTCGCCAAAGGCTCGAAATGACGGATGTATGCGCAGCGCATGATTATGTGGGCTTGGTGCACGACTGTCTTAGCTTCAGCCGAGCCCCCAATCGTCATTTCGACCAAAAGGAGAAATCCCGGGGGCGCCCATGCACTCACCTGCGGGGTGGCAGCCAACCCGGGACTCGCCGCTATGCAAGCGCGAGACAGTTACTTGGTATCGAACTCGAACACCAGCTCGCCCGACGGCGAATCCGCCAACACCGCGAGCTTCTCCAGATAAAGCGCGATCACGCCGTCGTCGGGCCGCTCCGCACGCATCGCTTCGAGCGTGCTGCAAGCCTGCCGCGGATCGCCCTGGCGCAGGTTCTCCAGCGCGGATTCGAAGCGATCATAATACGAGGGATCGGCGCCCTTGGCCGCGGCAACCACTTCCATGATCGGCACCGCATTGCTCTTTCCCTTCACCCTGACCAACCCAATATCGCGCGCGATATAGCCGTCTCCCGCGGCGGCGTAAGTCTCCTTGCTGACCAGCAGATGCACCTTGAACTGGCGGGTGAGGCCTTCCAGGCGCGAGGCCAGGTTTACCGTGTCGCCAATAACCGAGTAGTCGAAGCGGCGCGCGCCGCCGAAGTTCCCAGCGATTGCCTCCCCCGTCGCGATTCCCACGCCGATATCGATCGTGGCAAAACGCGGATCGTGCTCGCGCATCGACTTCAGCTCCGTGAGCATCGAGAGCGCCGAGTCGATCGCCGAGCGCGCGTGATTTGGAATCTCCAGCGGTGCACCCCAAAACGCCATGATTCCGTCGCCGCGAATCTTGTCCACCACCCCGCCGCTTTCGAGGATGAAGTCGGTCATCTTGGTCATATAGTCGTTGAGCAACGCGACCAGCGCAGCCGGATCGGTGCGTTCGGAGAGCCCGGTGTAGTTGACGATATCGGCGAACAGGATCGTGACGATCTTTCGCTCGCCCCCGAGCTTGAGTCCGCCAGGATTATCCACCACCGACGCGATTACATCGGGATGCAGGTAGTGCTCGAAGGCGTGGCGCAGACGACGCTTCTCGCGCCCCTCGGTCCAGTATCGGTAAATCGCAAGCGCGGCAGCGACCCCGCCGGCGACCGCGAGCGGAAATACCACCCCCACTAGAACGCTGTGCTCGATGAGCAGGTACTGCGCGAAGCCGAAATACGCGACGATCAGGATGAGCACGGCGGCGAACGCGATCGAGGCGGTCAGGTACGCGACCGCGAGCGAGATCGCCACTCCCAGCAGAACTGCCCAAATTCTCTCCATCGCGATCGTATTAGTGCGGCTCGCGTCGATAAAGTCATGCGCGATCACGTCGTCGATCGCGTTGGCGTGAATTTCGACGCGGGGAAACTCAGCTCCCGCCGGAGTGACCGAGCGATCGCCGATCGCCTGCGCCAGCGCACCCACCAGCACCACTTTGCCGGATAACGCACCGGGCGGTATCCGATGCTCGATCACGTCGATCGGCGAGTAGTGCGGAACCTTTCCGTTCACGCCGCGAAACGTGACCGTCATCCGTCCTATCTCATCCGTCGGAATGACGAGATCGCCGAGAGCCACGCTCGCCACGCCCGCGGGGATCAGGTTGAGCTTGAGAGGTGCGCCGTCGTAAAAGGCTTGGGCGACCGCGAGAAAGAACGGCACGCACTTCCGGCCATGAAACTCGATCACGGTGAGCTCATTGCGAATCTCGCCGTCCGCGTCACCCTCGATATCGTAG
Organism: uncultured delta proteobacterium; assembly: GCA_963765675.1. Lineage (GTDB taxonomy): Bacteria > Desulfobacterota > Binatia > Binatales > Binataceae > JBARDN01. The sequence goes on from CAVXXK010000003.1 coordinate 305,714, forward strand.
AATCCCGTTCCGCGGGCGGCGCTGTTAAGGATCGGCGTCGGCGGAAGGTAGGCGTCGGCGTGCATGATAGGCCCGGCGCCTCCCGGGGCGGTATGGGTCAACGCGTATGCAAGTGGCGGCGGATCGAGCGGCTCCGACAGATAGCCGGCCTGCGCTCCGCCGGCACTCTTGTTCAACTGGTGAATCGCGAACGCGTAGCCGAGAAATGTATTGCCCTGCGCCTTGATCGAGTCGGCGAATTTCTGGTCGTGGTCGTGGCCCAACGCCTCCTGGATCTGTGCGTCTTTGAGGCCGAGCGCCGTCAGCCGCGAGGCTATTTCGCGCCGCGCCGCGACATCCGAGTCGGCTTCCGAGAACAGCAGATCGTAGCCGATGACTTTCGGATGGTACGACGCGAGCGCGTCCTCAAACTGCGCCATCACGTCGCGCGGCCACGGCCAATGCCCCAGCGCCGCGATACTTTTCTGATCGATTCCGACCACGACGACCTGGTTGGTCGGCGGATGCGGCGTGCGCGCATTCATCCGCAGGTCGGTGATCTTGAGCTCCGCAAACGTCAGCGCGCCCGGATAGATCATCAGCAGCGCCAGCATCAGCGCCGTCACCGCGATTCCGACGATAAACGTGCGCCATGAGAATGGCTGGTGAAACCGGGACTTTCTCGATTGCGGCGGCATCAGATGCGGCTCTTCCGGAACGAGAATAGCGCGCGATGGCCGACGCGGCTAACCCCACGCGCCGGTGAGATTTGCCGTTCTATTCCAAGAAGCCGAGCTGCTTGTAGAAGCTGATTTGTCCGTACTGATGCGCCGAGCCGTAGCCCGCTTGCGCGCTGAATCCTACCTGCCACGGCCGGTAGTAGACGCCCATGTCGGGTCCGCCCTCGCCTTCCGCGCCGGTCAGGAATCCGCCCAGATAAACCGCCCCGCCGCCGCCGGCCATGAATATCCAGTGCTCGGTCGACGCGACGATCATCTGCAAGTCGATCGACATGCTGGTCACGTCGTTCTCGTAATTGTACATCGTCGAGGTCGCGAGATTGACCGGATGCTCCGAGTGCAGAAACAGCCAACTCGAAACGTCGCCCTCGATATCCGTCGCGGTGCTGTCGCCGAAATCCTTGCCGCCCAATATATAGATGTGCGTGCCGGGATAGACCGTGATGTCCACCCCTCCCTGCGCGCGTCCGAAGTTGAGCCGCGCCTGATGCCCGGTGCCCGGATTAAGCGGATTGTCGAAACCGCCGCCTTCGAAAAGCTGATAACCGGTAAGCCGCCCAACCGCGCCGATGTATGGAGTGATGCTCTGTTCGAGCTGAAAGCCTTCCTGGATCGTGGCGTACTTGTCGCTGGCATAGCCGCCGCCAAAACCGATCACTTCGAGGCGGCCGGGATCCTGGATCGTAAAGAAATTCGGATAGGTGCTGTCGAAGAAGTCTTCGGCGGCAGCCGGACTAACCGCAACGATCGTCGCGCCGAACGTTACGACGGCCGCAACCATATACGACACAAGTCGGCAGGGCAGTTTGCGCGCCACTCGATTCCTCCTCAGATGCTGCAACACGCGATCATCCGCGCGGCGGGGGTGGCGGAGGCGGAGGAGGCGGCGAGGTATTCATGTTGACGCACGTCGGACAGGCAGGTGGCGGTACTGGAGCCACCGGAGTAATCACGCCGACTGAACTGGCGCCACCAGCCGCTCCGAACGAAGATGCTCCCGTCATCCCCAGCGGACCCGAGCCGGTCGGCGCCAGAAAGCATGGCACCGTCGCTTCGTATCCTGCGCCGATATTGACCCCGCCGCCCGGATTGCCCGCAGTGGCGAGATTCACAACGCCGTCCTGAACCGCGACATCGGTAAAATTATGGCAATCGCCGAAGGTCGGGCGCGCCACCCCGGAAGAAAAGATCGTGTCGAAGCGCGTGCCGCGCGCGGCCGCAACCGCGTTTGGCGTATGCACTTCAAAATTCGGTGCGGCCGCGCCGATCGTATGATTTACGAATGAACGCAGTTCGCCTCCGAACAAACTCACCCGCGTAGCCACCGGCGAAGCCGTCTGCTGATCGACTACGATATTGCTCGAATCGCCAAGCTCGAGCGTGCTCTGATCATTGAGCCGCACAATCACATGGCCGCCAACTCCGGTCAGGAGCCGGTCGCCAACATCGACCGGTGTGCCCGTCGCGCCCCCGAGCGTAGCCGCGCCCCGTTGAATTGTGACCGGTCCCGAAGATGATGTGATCGTTCCGGCAACCGCCGCTTGTGCAGACGCGGCGCGAGGCGAAAGTATCAGGGCAAAGACGAAAGCGAGCGCAAGTATAAGATGGTTTTGAAGGGATGGGCGAACAGTCGAGGCGCGCATAGCGTGGTTTTCCTTGTCGCTCACCGCATTCTTCTATTCGGCCCGCGAAGTACTGTCAATTCGGTTTGGCAAAATATGCGAGCACGATATTGCAGTGTACGTACTTCTGCGTACACGCCGGGACACGCGAGAGATTAGGCGCGTCGCAGGCGCGCGCACCAATGAATTTTCTCTTAAGTGGCACCGGCTTTAGCCGGTGATTCTTGCGCGCGTGAGAGATGGGCTCCGCATTCATTGTAAAGCCCGGCACCGGCTTCAGCCGGTGCGGGCCACAGGCTAAAGCCTGTGCCACTAATCTTGAGCCATGTCTCTCTGAGACTAACGCTTAGAGTACTGAGGACGCTTGCGCGCTTTGTGATGCCCGTACTTCTTGCGCTCGACCTCACGCGGGTCGCGCGTCAGCATCCCAGCCTTGCGCAGCGCGGGCCGGAGCGTCTCGGAGGATTTCACCAGAGCGCGCGAGATGCCGTGGCGGACCGCGTCGGCCTGAGCCGAGATCCCACCGCCCTCGACGCTGACAATAACGTCGAACTGGCCCTTGGTCTCGGTCAACTCGAACGGCTCGATAATCCGCATCCGCGAAGTGTCGCGAGGGAAATAGTCGTCGAGCGTGCGATCATTGATCGTGAAGTTTCCTGAACCGGCAAGCATCCGCACTCGCGCGATCGCGGTTTTGCGCCGCCCGGTCGTCCAAATGATATTTTTCTTTTCTGGCATGTGACGATGCGCGCCTCGCTTCAGACGGTGACGGTCTCGGGCTTCTGCGCGGCATGCGGATGCTCCGCGCCGCTATAGACCTTAAGCTTGGTGAAGAGCCGGCGCCCGAGCCGGTTCTTCGGCAGCATCCCGCGCACGGCGCCTTCGATCAGTCGCTCGGGCCGGGTCTCGCGGACCTTGGCGGGAGTGGTCGAACGGATTCCGCCGGGCCATCCCGTGTGCCGATAGAAAACCTTGTCGGTCTCCTTCGACCCGGTGAGCTTCACCTTCGCCGCGTTGATCACCACCACGAAATCCCCCGCGTCTTCGTTGGGCGTGAAGTCGGGGCGATGCTTCCCGCGCAGGAGGCTCGCGGCGCGCGTCGCGACTCGTCCCAGCACGCGGTCGGACGCGTCGATGATTAGCCAGCGGCGATCCCGCAGCGCATTTTCGCGCGACACGCTCTTGGTCTGTTCGGTCAGTTTCAAATTCTTCCACCCGCATCGTTCGCGCGCTTGCGGCGTGCGGACATGCAATAAAATTTGGCGGGGCCGATGGGATTTGAACCCACGACTTCCGACGTGACAGGCCGGCGTTCTAACCGGGCTGAACTACGACCCCGCCTGAACCATCCTTTGTTACATTTTCCACGCCGCGGAGCAACTTGCGAGAGCGATCGAGACGGGTGAGATTGCGAGGTTTCTGGTCCCGCATCCTGGCGGTGTGCTGTTGGTCTGCCTTGGGTGTTGACGTTGCTCTGAAGGGCGCAGGCAAGACGCCGGAAGACCTGACGCGATACTGGCGTTTGCGCACAACCGCCGATCTTCTCCGCAATCCAGACGCGGCGGAAGATCGGCGTTGTTTTTTTGTCGGGTTCAGCACCGGAATATGGCGCGCGGGAATTATGGAACTCGCGGTCCCCAAATCCTTACTTGCCTGCGCCGTGACCCTAACTTATCCTTTACCGAAGTCGACCCGAGTTTCGGCAGTTTCTCTAAACTCATGAGCCCGCCCGTATTAGCTGGGCTCTGCATGTCGCCTGTCGCCTATGTGGATTGTCCGTCTTGCCCTGCGCCGTCCGCTCTCGGTTGCGGTGATGGCGCTGCTGATGCTGGTGCTCGGAACGCTGTCGTTCGAGCTGATGAACGTTGACATCTTTCCCGCGATCAATCTTCCGGTCGTGTTGGTGGTCTGGAACTACCCGGGGCTGTCGGCCTTCGATGTCGAGCGGCGGATGGTGTTTATCAGCGAGCGCGCGTACTCGACCACCGTCAACGGCATCGAGCATATCGAGTCGGAATCGATCAACGGGCTCGGAATTCTAAAGGTTTACTTCCAGCCGGGCACTGACCTCGGCGCCGCCATTTCGCAGATCAATGCGGTTTCGGAAACGATCCTTTCGATTCTGCCGCGCGGCGTCCAGCCGCCGCAAATTATTTCTTACAACGCGACCAACGTTCCCGTCGCGCAGTTGAACATCTATAGCGATACGCTTTCGACCAGCAAGCTGTTCGACTACGGACTCAACTTCATCCGTATCCAGCTCTTTACGATTCCCGGATTCTCCTCGCCGGCGCCGCTGGGCGGCGTGCAACGATCGGTCATGGTCAATATCGATCCGACTTCGCTCTACGCCAACGGGATGTCCGCGTACGACCTCGGGAACGCGCTGGCCTCGACCAACGTCGTGATTCCGTCGGGCGCCGAGAAGATCGGCAACTATCAGTACAACGTCGATCTCAACATGAGCGTGCCGACGGTAAAGGACTTCGACCGGCTACCGCTGAAATACGTTAACGGCTCCCCGGTCTTTCTCGGTGACGTCGCGCCCGTGACTGATACGCATCAGCCGCAAACCAACGTGGTGCGCGTCGACGGCCAGCAGGCGACCTACCTGATGGTGATCAAGCACGCCGACGCGTCGACGCTAACGGTGGTTGACGCGGTCAAGGCCAAGATCCCGCTCATCCGGGCCACCGCGCCCAAGGGACTGAAAGTCTCGCTGACTTTCGATCAATCGCAGTTCGTGCGCGCCGCGTTGTGGGATGTCGTGCAGGAGGCCGTTATCGCCGCCGCGCTGGTCGCGCTGATGGTGCTGCTGTTCCTCGGTTCGCCGCGCAGCATGCTGATCGTCATCACGTCGATACCGCTGTCGATTCTTACTTCGATCATCGCGCTCAACCTCTGCGGCCAGACGATCAACACGATGACGCTCGGCGGAATCGCGCTCGCAGTCGGGATGCTGGTCGACGACGCCACCGTCGAGATCGAGAACATCCATCGCAACCACGCGCTCGACAAACCGCTGCTGGTCGCGATTCTGGACGGCGCATCGCAGATCGCGACGCCGACCTTCGTCGGCACGCTCTCGATCTGCATCGTGTTCTTCCCGGTCGTGCTGCTGACGGGGGTCGCGAAATTCCTGTTCACTCCGCTCGCGCTGGCGGTGGTGTTCGCGATGCTCACGTCCTACCTGCTGTCGCGGACGCTGGTGCCCTCGATGGCGCGGTATCTGCTCCCGGACAAGAACGAGGAACATCTCGGACACAGCCGCGCGGCGAACTTCGTGCGCGCATTCGATCGTGGTTTCGAGCGCATCAAGGCGCGCTACCGGATATGGCTCGCCACCTTCATCGGACGGCGCGGCCTGGCGCTGACCTGTGTCGCGATCCTGATCCTGCTTTCGCTCGGACTCCTGCCGATCGTCGGCGAGGATTTTTTCCCGACCGTCGACGCCGGCATGATGCGGCTGCATCTGCGCGCCCCGACCGGCACTCGCGTCGAACACACCGAATACCTGGTCGATCAGATCGACCGCAGCATCCGCACCATCATTCCGGCGGACGAGCTCGAAAGCATCAGCGACAATATCGGCCTGCCGATTTCATACGACCTCGCTTTCTATCAAACCGACAGCATCGGCCCGATGGACGCCGACGTGCTGATTCAGCTCAAGCCCAAGCATCAACCGACCGCGATGTACGAGCAGCGGATTCGCGATGCGCTGGCGGCGAAGTATCCGCAGGTGACCGCCTATTTCCAGGCCGCCGATATCGTCAGCCAGGTGCTGACCTTCGGCCTGCCCGCCGCGATCGACGCGCAGGTCAACGGCAACAACCTCCAGACCGATTACGACATCGCGCTCAAGCTTGAAAACCGGATGGCGCGGATTCCCGGCGTGGTCGATATGCGCATCGCCGAGCCGCTTGATTATCCGAGCCTGCAGGTCAAAGTCGACCGCACCAAGGCGCTGCAGTTCGGGATCACGCAGCAGCAGGTCACTTCGAGCGTGCTCTCGATGCTCTCGGGCGCGCAGCTCTTGCAGCCGAACTTCTGGCTCGATCCGGTAACCGGAGTTAACTACAACGTCATCTCGCAGGCGCAGGAGCATCTGTTCGATTCGGTCGCCGCGCTGCAGAATATCCCGCTGAGCTCGCCCGGCACTTCGACCAGCAGCGCGGCCGCCGCCGCGATGCCGCTCGTTGACGGCGCCACGACCGCGCAGCCGCAGTTGCTCGGCAACCTCGCCACCATCGGCCACACCTGGGATCCCGCCGTGGTCGCGCACTACACGGTGCAGCGCGTGGTGGACGTCGATTGCAACGTTTCGGGCCGCGACCTCGGCGCGGTGACCAAGGCGGTGCAAAAACAAATCGCACAATTGGGCAAGCTGCCCGCAGGCACCCAGGTCGTGATCCGCGGCCAGAGCCAGGCGATGAGCTCGTCGTTCGTCACGCTCGGCGAAGGCCTGATTCTCGCGATTATCCTCGTGTACCTGCTGATGGTCGCGAATTTCCAGTCGTGGCTCGAACCGTTCATCATTATGATGGCGGTGCCCGGCGCGCTCGCGGGCGTGCTCTGGATACTGGTGCTGACGGGCACCACGATCAACGTCGAATCGATGATGGGAGCGATCATGGCGGTCGGCGTCGGCGTCGCCAACGGCAACCTGCTCATCACCTTCGCCAACGAGCTGCGCGAGGACGGCTACGGTCCGGTCGCCGCGGCGATCGAGGCCGGGCGCATCCGCTTTCGCCCGATCATCATGACCGCACTCGCGATGATCCTGGGGATGCTGCCGATGGCGCTGAGCCTCGGCTCGGGCTCAGAGCAGAACGCACCCTTGGGACGCGCCGTGATCGGCGGCCTTTTTGTAGCGACTCTATCAACCTTGTTCGTGGTGCCGGCGGTCTATTCGATATTCAGCCGCAACATGATCGGCAAACATCAGCGCGACGCGGAGATCGAGGAACTCACGCTGCCCGGCGCGTGAGCGATGGCATCAGATGGAAGACGACCCCAGGCAATACACCGCCAAAGCCTCCGGCAAATTCTTTGTCGTGGGATGGATCGGCGCGATCGCGATCGTGGTGATCGCGACGGCCGGGCTCGTGCTCGCGCGCGAATTGTGGATCGGCCGCCAGACCAACGAGCTCGCGCAGCAGGCCGCAATCGGACCGCACGTGCTGGTCGCGAAAGTCGGGCGGATGCCTGCCACCCGCGAGGTCAAACTGCCGGCGACGACGCGCGGCTTCGACGAAACTGAAATCTACGCCAAGGTCCCCGGCTACATAAAATCGCTCCGGGTCGATAAGGGCGATCGCATCCACGCCGGCGAGCTGATCGCGACCATCGAATCGCCGGAAACCGATCAGCAGGTCCGCAACGCCGAGGCCGCCTACCGAATCGCCAAACTCACCGATGATCGCAACCAGGTTCTCGTCCGCGAGGCTGTGATCTCGCAGGAGATGGCCGACCAATCGCGCGCCACGATGCTGCAGGCGAAGGCGACTCTCGCGCAGTCGATCGCGCTGCAAGGCTACGAACACGTGACCGCGCCGTTTGACGGAATCGTGACCGAGCGCGACGTCGATCCCGGCCATCTGATTCCCGAAGCGACCAGCTCGACCAGCCTCGCCGACGCGATCGTGCATGTCGCGCGGATGAAACCGCTGCGCGTCTACACTTACGTTCCGCAGAACGTCGCGCTGTTCATCCGCAACGGCGACAGCGCCTCTGTCACGGTCAACGAATATCCGCAGCGAAAGTTCACCGGCACTATCACGCGCCATCCCGAGGCGCTCTCGGCGGATTCGCGCACGATGCTGGTGGAAGTCGATCTGCCGAACACGGACGAGGCGCTGTATCCAGGGATGTACGGCAGCGCGGAATTCGTCGTATCGATTCCGGCGGGAGCGCCGCTGGTCCCCGACGAAGCGCTGGTGTTCCGCAACGGCAAGGTGTTCGTTCCCGTCGTGAAAAACAACCTGCTCCATCTGACCCAAGTGACGCTCGGCTACGACAACGGAATCGCGGTCGAGGTCGCCAACGGCATCGATCCCGACGCGATGGTGGCGCTGAACGTCGGCCAATCGGCGCGCGAAGGCGAGCGCGTCCAACCCGTCGAGCAACAGCAAACCGCCTCTCAGTAAAGTCTAGTGAAATTTGACCTTATGACGGCCTCCAAGGACACTCCGAAAAAGCCGTTCGTCAGCCAACGAAGCGATCATATTGGGCATGATCGCCTATCCAGAACCACAAGATTCCGCCTTCGACATCAACGCCAAGTGTGCGATGGTGAAGGCCGACGCGGCACGACCAAAATCGGCCCACGCGCTTTAACTGCAAAGAGGGGTGACGAGGATCATATTTGAGAAGGCGGTACTTCTCGTCCGCCAAGCGTCGGACTGCCGGCCGCAGGCTCCGGTAACAGGCCCAAAAGTTCGGAGCGGCGAAGTGCCTCAAAACTCGGTGGATTTTCCCGCCGCATGGCCGCGAAGGGCTTCGTCGGCCAGCGCGTCGAGCCTTCCCGCCTTTACGTCTCGCTCGATCTGACGATCCCACTGGGTTGCATCGAACTCAGCGAACCACCGCCGAAACTCTGAGAGTTCCTCAGCCGAGAGACCGGAGATTTTCTTCTCGAGCGCTTCGACTTTACTCATACCAGAAACGATACCACCTCTTTCTTTCGCGGGCTAACTCCTCCTGTGGGCAGCGGCCAACGCATCGCGCTGCACCGCGTGGCTTCAGATCGCGAGTGCGACGCTTCTCTTACTGCGCGGCCTTGCATGTGCGCGCAGCCTTCATGCGCGGCCGAACGGTTTGCTGCGGCCGGGCGCGATCGGCTCGCCGCTGTCGCGCTCTTTCACGGCCTGCTTGAAGCCCGCCTCCTCGGAGCGCTGCTTGAACCATACACCTTCGGGACTGTGGCGCGTGATTCCGTCGAAGATCGTCGCGAACATCTGCGTGTTCGCGAGTCCCATGTTCTCGAACGCCTGATTGATCATCAACTTCTGCATCATCAGTTGATTGCGCGGGATTCCCGCCATCCGGTTTGCGAGTTCATCGACGCGCTGATCCAGTTGCGCCCGCGGAACCGATTCCAGACACAGGCCCAGCTTCGCGGCCTCGGGACCGAAAATCAGATCGCCGGTCAGAAGCATCCGCTTGGCTTTCTCCGCGCCGAGGCGGTAGAGCCACATCGCAGTGGTCGGGCATCCCCAAACTCGCGCAGGCGGATATCCGATCCGTGCCTCGTCGGCCATCACGACGATATCGCAGCACAGCGCGATATCGCTGCCGCCCGCGACGGCAGGGCCGTTGATTTTCGCGATTGTCGGCTTGTACGAGCGCCACAGGCTCATGAAGTCTTGCGTGTTCTGGTACATACCGTAGAAATCCGCCATCGGATCCCACGGCTGCGCCGCTTCGCCCGAACCGAGTTGCGATCCGGCCTGAACGCCTGGGCGCTCGGCGTAGTCAACGAGATCGTAGCCAGCGCAAAAACCGGCGCCCGCGCCGGTGACGACGATCACGTGCACGTCGTTGTCGGCGTTGGCGTGGCGCACCGCGTCGGCGATCTCGCGCGGCATCGCGCCGTCGATCGCGTTCATCCGATGAGGCCGATTAAGCGTAATCGTTGCGATGCGACCGTCGGCGCGATACAGAATCGATTTATAATCCACGCTGGTTCCTCCCGCGGACCGATCAGCGCAGATCATAGATAACGGCGCCGCCGCTATTCAACGCGGGAGATGAGAGGCGGAGTCCCGCGCCGGCACGCAATTGATGCCGGCGCGCGTTCGAACCGCTCATATCGGAACCGGAGTTGGAGCTTCCACTCGAGGCGGTAATTTCGTCTTATCGAGGCGTTCAGTTTGGCGGGGCGAGTGGAATCATCACGGCGATCTTCCATCCCTTGTCCGTCCGAATCACGATATAGCTGACCCGCGCTCGCCGCAGGACGGATTCATCGCCGCGATAGCGCGTCACCTCGGCGAGAATCATCGCCTGATCGTCACCGAGCGGCGAGACCTTCAGAAGATCAACCGCCGAACGCGCCCATCCACGCGACTTCAGATCGATAAACGCCTGCGCACCGTATTGCTGAAGCTCCGGCTCGGTCGCATACGTGGTGATCTTCGCGCCGTGGATAAAAGAATAGCCCGGCGCGAAGGAGTCCGCATAGCTGTCGATATCCTCACGATTGAAGGCGTCGATATACGCGCGATAGAACGCTTTGACCTCGCCGATAATTTCATCTGCGGTTGGCACGGTGATGCGTCAGGCCTTGAATCCGAGTGGCGCGAGAATTCGCGCTGCCGCGGCAGCCAGCGCCGGCGAGCCTCGGCCCATCACCGCGAAGCGCGGGTCGGTGGTTTGTCCCCGGACATAGCGGACGTAAATCTGCTCGCCGACGGTCGCACTCTTCCAATGCGCCCACGCCCAATAAAATGGAAGATCGCTTAAGTCGCGACCGGTCCTCCGCGCGTAGCGATTTGCCAGTTCCTCGCGCCCCAGGAATCCGCGCTTCAATGTGTGCGGCTCAATCTCCGCGATCGCGAGTAGCTCGGCGTCCGAGCGCTCGCGCCAGTAGCCGAGTGCGATTCCGAGATCGATCATCGGATCACCCAGCGTCGACATCTCCCAATCGAAAACCGCAACGACGTTGCCCGGCGCATGCGCGTCGAGCATCAGGTTGTGCAGATAGAAATCATTGTGCAGCAGCGTCGGCGGCTGCGCGCGCGGCATGTGATCGAGGAACCATGCGCCGAGCCTCTCCATCAGCGGCACTTCTCGGGTCTTCGCCGCTTCCCACCGCTTCATCCATCCGACGATCTGGCGTTTCAGAAATCCTTCGGGCCTGCCCAAGTCCTGAAGTCCAATCGCCGCATAGTCGACGCCATGCAGATCGGCCAATGTGTCGATAAAGCCCTCGGAGATTTTGCGGAATGTCTCGGGGTCGTCGCCAAGCTCGGCAGGAACCGGCTGCCGATTCTTGAACACGATTCCGCGCCTGCGCTCCATCACGAAAAACGGCGCGCCGATAATCGATGCGTCGTCGCAGAACAGCCATGCGCGCGGCGCCGGCGCGAACGCCTGCCACAGCCGCGATAGCACGCGAAACTCGCGCGCCATGTCGTGTCCGCCGACCGGCAGCGGACCGAATGGAGGACGCCGCACGACCCACTGATGCTCGCCGAATTCGAGCAGGTAGGTCAGATTCGACGAGCCGCCGCGAAACTGCATCACTCGCATCGGAGCGTCCGCGCCCGGAATTCGTCCGCGCAGGTACGCGGCAAGAGCATCCCAATCGAGTTGCTCCTCGTCGCGAACCGCACCGTATTCGGCCGTCAGATCGGTCTGCTCCGCCATCGTGGCCCCAGTATGAATCGCCGCGCGTACGATTTTCCAGTGGCGTCTTTGAGGAGAGCAGAGCAGCACCCTCACCCGCGCGTCACGATGCTTGCGAAAAAACCGCAAGCATCGCGCCGCGCCGCCCTCTCCCGGAGGGAGAGGGTATTTCAGATCGCGACGCGGGACGTATCGCGCGTGATAATTCCCTCCCCCTCCGGGAGAGGGTGCCGCGGAGCGGCGGGTGAGGTGCTGCTCCGCGACTTTCGCTCTGGTAGTTGTGCAAAGCTCTCCCACCGACGGGAACGGGCATTTCAGAGGTGCGTCGCCAAACGTCAGAATTTTTCTTTGAACGGGCGAACCTCGAGCTCTGTCGTCCACGCGCTTGGATGCTGATGCGCCAGATGCCAGTAGGTCTCGGCGATCGCGGCGGGATCGAGCATGTCTTCGGGCTTGAAATTTGGAATCGTGCGGCCGGGAATGTCAATGACGCCGTCGACGTTGATCCACGCGACGTGAATTCCCTTGGGACCGAGATCGCGCGCCATCGATTGCGCAAGCCCGCGCATGGCAAATTTCGCCGGCCCGAAGGCCGCGGACTTTGCGCCTGCCTTCACGCCTGCGGTCGCTCCCGTGAACAGAATCACACCGCGGCCGCGCGCAAGCATCGCGGGCACAACCTCGCGCGAGGCGAGAAACGCGCCGTATGCGTTGACCCGCCAGGTCGTTTCATAATCCTCGGGCGAGACTTCGAGCACATTGCCCAATTTCCCCGATCCCGCGTTGTACAGCAGCACGTCGGGATCGCCGAGCTGTTCGCGAATCAGCTTGAATGCGGCCTCGACCTGCGCACGATCGCCGATATCGGCGGGCAGCCTCGAGAATGGTCGCGCCCCGGCGCGCCAATCTCTGCTTTCAGCCTGCGCAGATAATCCGCACGGCGCGCGTTGATCGCGACCGCGTAGCCTTGCGCGAAGCGGCGCGCCAGCGCGGCGCCGAGACCGGGGCCGACGCCGGTGACGACCGCGACCGAACGATTATTCGCCTCCATGCTCCTACTTTACGTAGAGAAAAATTCCCTCGTAGATGAGCGCCGGCTTGTCGTTGCCGACCACGTGAATCACGCTCTCCTGCGTGACCTGGGTTCCCTGCGGACGCGGCTCGACGGAGATAATCCGGTTGCGCGCGTGGACCTTGGCGCCCGCCGGAACCGGCGAGATGAAGCGCAGCTTGTTCGCGCCGTAATTCACCACGTTGCGCTGGCCCACGACCGTCCATCCGGAATCGATCTGGATTCCGGGCAGGAGGCTCAGAGTCAAAAAGCCGTGCGCGACCGGTCCGCCGAACGGGCTCTCACGCTTGCATCGCTCGATATCGATATGAATCCATTGATGGTCGCCGGTCACATCGGCGAACTCGTTGATCTTCTGCTGCGTGACCTCGATTGGTTTGCTCCACGGTCCGAACTCCGGGCTGATCTTCGCGCGCAGCTTTTCCACGTCGTCAAAGCGAATGCTCTCCATACTTTCCTCCGAAGCTTTCCAGATTTTTTCGCGATCAGCGATCGCGCGCACCGAGAAATTCGATCAGCGCGGCGTGCAGATTGTGCTTGGCGGTCTCGCCGCCGCCCAGCTTCACCAGCGCATAGCGCTCGTCGTCATCGAGGGTGCTCCACGCGGACTGGGTGATCGGCGCGCCGAGCGCTGCGGCGCGAGCAGCCAACTGTGAAGGAAGTTCCGCGGGCGGCCACGCGGATTGACGCGCGTCGTCGGACAGCTCGGTGGGACGGCTGCCCGCCCTGGCCAGCACAGTTTCGCCGATATACAGCCGCAGTGCCGCGATTTCGGCGGATGAATCCGCGGTGGCGTCGCAGATCTTGAGCCGCTCGGAGCGGGTCAGCTTGGCCCATTGCGCGCGCCCAATCTTTACTCCGGCCGCGTCGAGCTTGCGCCGCGCCGCCATCGGCAGGCAACTTAGGGTCTGGTAGATTTCCGCCTCGAACTGGAACTTACGATTCATGGCGCGCCTTGATCGAAGAGCGTAGCCTCGACCGTTTCATTCTGCAACTGGATGACGCGGCCGGGCCGGCGCATTCACAAGCTTGATCTTTTTGGAGGGGGGTGGCGGCTGCGGTAGTGTCTGACCGCAGCCGCCGTACCGTTTGCTTAGCCCGGATTTGGCTTTAACTTGTTCGTAGTTAGGGGCTTGTCCGGGCACGGTGGCCCAAGTGGAAGCGCGCCGGAACGGGATCGCGCGAACCGAACCTGAGTCACACGGCAGAGGATGCAACCTTATCGAAATCCGTCTGCAAGCCGCCGGGGAGGCGGCTCGCATCGCAGGGTTTCGCAGGGAATTGCCTCTACTCAAAGAGGCGTTCAAACCGGTGGAACGATCGCCGCAGTTTCCGCGGAACGATTCCAGACGGCCAACCGAGCGAGCGCATTGCGCATAGCGCGAAAAGAGCGGCGGCGGCCGCGACCTGGTTTGGTCGCGGCCGCCGCCGGATTCAGATGATCAGGATAACCCGAGTTAGATTTCGTATGAAATGGTGAACTCGAGCAGATTTTCCCGCTGTGAGCGGCTCAACAGGAACGGATCCGTGTAGCGTCCCGAACGGCCCAGAAACCATGCGGTATTCACTCCGAAGAGCACGTTGCGCGAATAGCGGTACACGTTGGTCGAGGTGAAGGCGCCGACGTTGTCGTCGATATCCCACTCCGCGACGTTGGTCGCCGTTAGCTGTCCATTCATCAGCCAGTTGGTGAAGGCTACGAAGGCGAAGTTGCTGTCCTCGCGCACTTTGCCGGTGAAGTTACCGACGTTCGGCGTCGCGTCGGAGGGACGATCCGGGTACCACGTGTTGACATATTGAACCGTTATGAACGTGTGCTGCTTCGAGAGCCACGGTATGTACGTCGGACGGTCGCCCGCAACGATGAAACGCGTCATCTCGCTGCTTGCGATCGTGCTGCTGTCCGGCAATGCCGCATCGCCCGCGGGGCTGGCCTGGTTGAGACCCACGGAAGGCGCGTACAGCGTGTCGTAGCGATAGACGATGTCGGTCAGATCCTTGTCGTAATAGGTTCCGGTGAGTCCGAAGAAGTTCTTGCGTTTGAAATCTTCGGCGATCAGAATCTTGAACGTTCCGGCCTTCGGAACGCCCGCGCGCGGAGGCCCGTACGCATAGTGGCCAAAATTGATGAACTCGCCCGGTCCCACTCTGGTATAACCCGGAACCCCAAGAGCATCAGCAGTAGCAGCAGTGCACGAGGAGCAGAGACCCGAAGTGTTTTCCCGCGCTTCGTACAAGTAGATGAAGCTTGCCTGCAAGCCATTCCCGATCGGCAGCAAGCTCGACAGGCGCACGCCGAATTCGCTGTTTTTGAGCGAGTTCGACGGGGTGTGATACGCGTCCTGCACCACTTCGTCATAGAATGAGCCGCCCGAAAAGATCATCGGCTTGGCGCCCAGATCCAGATAGGTCTGATTGCGGTATGCCTGCCCGTTCTGATTATAACCGGGGGCCGTGCCCTCGGCGGCGGGTGCCACCCACGGGTTTCGCGCATCTGTGACGTTCACGATGTCGGTATCGCCCTGGAAGTCCCCGGGGATCGACGAATGCTTCGATTTCATTGTTCGCGGTCTTCATGAAATCGGGCAGGATGTAATTGAACTTGATCATCCGCAGATTTTTGCGCTGATCTTCCGCCGCTTCCGCTCCGTAGAAGCCGTGGTAGGTCGAATCAATCGGATTGGTGATTTCCGTGCCTGACAACGCGTCGGCTTCCGACCAGATGACTTCCTGCTTGCCGACACGGGCCGAGAAGTTATCCGTGAAGTTCAGCTGCGCATAGTATTCGTGCAGGTCGTCGCGGAAATACTGCTGTTGCAGTTGCGCTTGCTGTGTAAGGCGCCCAGTCGCGATTGGGCTCCGCGCGGCCGGTGTCCTTGATCGATCCGAACGCGTCGTACCACGGCCGATAGAACGCGAAGAAGTCCGCGTCCTTCAGGAACAGCGTGTCGAAGCGGCCGAGGAATTTGTAGTTCTTTACGAAATGGTAGTCGGGACGGATGTCGCCGAGCTGGCGAACTTCATCCACGTCCCAATGGTTGAAGTCGAAGCTGCCGCCATTCTCCGTTGCCGCCGTGCCCGGCACCGCAGTAGTCGTGGTGGGCGTCGGATGCGTCAGCGTGGTCGGCGTTCCGTTGTTGTTGCTCGAGCCTTCACCCCAACGCCCTTCCTCTCGGGTCTCGAAGAACCCGAACACCGAAAAGTCGCCCTGGGTAATCGTCGCCATCGCGGCCGAGGTCCATAGCATGGCTACCGTAGCGACCGAGGCCACCAGCAGCTTACGCCAGCGGGCCCGGCCTTCCGAGGTTCTACCGGTCATGAAGCTCCTCCTCCTCCCGACCCTGTTCCTGTCCCCCAGCGCCGGGCTCTCTCCCTTGGAAGCGGCGTGCGCAGCTACCTGACTCCCCCCAAACTCGGCGGAATAGGGTCGCACGCAAAGACCAAAATTAGGTCTTCGTTAAAGGTAAGGGTTCAATCCGATGGAACATCGCTGTTCCACTGGAAGATCGATTGTTCACCAGGGTGCGGGTTCGCTCACAGTTCCCATTGGAGCGCGGGGCGGCTCTCGTCGCGGTAGACGCATTGGAGTCCGGTTTTGATTCGGGTCGCCAGGTACGCGCCCAGCGCAGGATGATGCTGCCGGATCTTTTCGATCGAACGGCGGATCGCGCGGGTGACGTTGAGCCGCGAGCGTTGCGCGACCGAGGCTGCCCGTCGGTCGCGTCCGCCCAAACCTACCGCGCGCGAGAGCTCGCGGGTCAAAAACGAAATCTCCTCTTCCAGCTCGAAAGCCCGCTCGACATTTCCCTGCGCCTTCGCCTCGTCGAGAAACCCGCGCAAGTCATGCAAGCGGCGGCGATAAGCGCCCTTCGCGCGCGTGTCGAGCATCTCACCCGCGTCGCCTGAACTATCGGAATGCAATCCGGCCGCGGAGAGTTCTTCCTCGCTGATCCGCTGGGCGGGACGCGCGGCGAAATTCGCCACGGCTCCCGATTCACTGCGCATCTCGAGTTCGGTCGCGGGGAACTCGCGCCCCGGATGACGCAAGAGCTGCGCGATATAGCGCATTCCGCGCGAGTCCTTCAGCCGCATCGTCTCGCCGGCATAAGCCAGCGTCCAATATTCACCCTCGCTGCGAAACGTCGCACTTCCGCTAGGCGCCAGACCGGGCTCCCCGGACCCGAGCGTCGTCAGTCCGAGCCCGTCGGGGCCGCTCTGTGCGGAGTCTTCATCGTCATCGTGACCGCGGTGAGCGTCATCGCCCAGCGCGCGCGCGATCGCGGCCAATACCGCCCCGCTATCGCCCAGGTAGGGCAGATGACCTCTGCCCGCCAGCGGCACCAGGCATCCTTGCGGAATTCGCGCGGCAAGCTCGCGGCCCGCGTGATAAGGAAAAGTGGCATCGTTGATCCGATGGATAACCGTAGTGGGAACGCTCAGGCTCGGCAGCAGATCGACCACGTCGACGCGATAGATAAATTCGGTAATCACCTCGATCACGTTCGCGCCGGTGCTGGCCTGCCGGTACATCGCGGCGATCATCTGCAAAGTCGGGCCATCGGCATCGGGTGCGTGCAGGTCGGCGACCAGCCGCGAGGCAAGATCCCACCGATCCACGATCAGCGTGCGCAGCGCCTCGGAAATTTTCGGGCCGGCTTCCAGATGATTTGAGCTGGCAAAAGTACCGAACAGAATCAACTGGCTGACGCGTTCGGGATGCCGCGCGGCGTAGGCAATTGCGAGCGGGCCGCCCGCATCGTATCCGAACAGTGCGAAGCGTTCGAGCTCGAGGTGATCCACCAGCAGCTCGAGAATCGAGAGTTCGGAGGCCGCGGAGAACTCTGGGCGCGCCCAGTCTGAGAGGCCGCATCCCGGAGAATCGTATCGGATCACTGTGTGATGCTCGGCAATCGATTCGTAGAAGCGGCGAATCGGGGGTGTCTGCCATTCGCCGTCGAGATGGCTCAGCCAGGGCGGGGTTCGTACGATTGCCGGTCCGGCGCCGACAATGGAATACGCGATTCGGGTTCCCTGCGGAGCCGAAAAAAATTGAATCCGCTGATCCGTCTGCATCAACCTAATCCCCGCCTGGCTTGCAGCTCGGCTGGCTCCAGAAGCGACCTCGGAGGAATCAGCTTCGCAGGCAAAACCACCGCATCAACGGGCGTATAGAGGCCAGCGCCAGCCCGCGCACGCCTCTTATCGGAATCGCTGGAGCGGTTTTCGCTCCGCGCGGTCCCTGCCACCGTTATGTTCTTCGATCATCCGGGAAAATCACGGATGCAGCCTGATGCAGCCCCTTTATCGAGGGCGGCGTGCAGAACTACAACACGCTTCCCACTCATCGACTATGCGTACTCCGAAACGATCCGAGTCAACTCTCGAACGCGCGTTAGGTTACGTCTTTCGCGAGCCACTCGATCCGTAGAAAATACACTCGTGATTGTATGACGCGGAAACAGCGCGCGAGTTGCGCAAGATTTTCGCGGGAGTCGCGATTGATGACTCCGCGCCCGGCAGGCTACTCTCATCCCATTCCGGAGGTGACACGATGGACGCTAAGGGCGCAGCGCGCGAACGAGTCGAGCAATCCCGCGGCAAGCTGGTGGACTTGAGCCATCGGATTCACGCGCATCCGGAACTCGGTTTCGAGGAAGAACAATCCGCGCGCTGGATGTGCGAATACCTGACCGACGCGGGTTTCGCCGTCGAGGCGGGGGTCTGTGGGATGCCAACCGCGTTCATAGCGCGGGCCGGCTCGGGCCCTCTGCACATCGCGATTTGCGCCGAGTACGATTGCCTGCCCGGAATCGGACATGCCTGCGGGCACAACATTATCGCCGCGATGGCTGCCGGAGCGGGCGCGGCGGCGGCGCGCGTCGCCGACGATTTGGGCCTTACGATTAGCGTGATCGGCACCCCGGCCGAGGAGATTGGCGACTCGAGCGGGAAAATCCTGCTGCTCGAACGCGGCGCTTTCGACGGCGTGCACGCCGCGATGATGACGCATCCGTCGCCGATGGACATGGCGGAGCCGCCGATTATCGCGATCGCGACTTTCGACGTTCACTATACCGGCAAAGAAGCCCACGCATCAGCCTTCCCCGAGGCCGGCATCAATGCCGCCGACGCGCTGACGATCGCACAGACCTCGATCGGGCTGTTGCGTCAGCATATCGGCCACAACGATCGCGTCCACGGCATCGTGACTCACGGCGGTGAGGCGCCCAACATCGTGCCCGCGCATACCAGTGCGCGCTACATGGTGCGCGCAAAGAACCTGGGCGAGCTCGAGCGCATCAGGACGCGCGTGACTAACTGCTTCGAGGCCGGAGCGCTCGCCACCGGCGCAAAGCTCGAAATTCGCGGAGGCGGGAAGCCATACGCCGAGATGGTGCACGATCACGGTCTCGCCGAGATCTATAAGCGCAACGCCGAGCAGGCGGGGCGCACGTTTTTGAACCTGCCAGGAATGGATCGGGCTGCGGGCTCGACCGACATGGGCAACGTATCGCGCGCCTTGCCGTCGATTCATCCGATGATCGGCATCAACTCGCTGCCCGCGATCAATCATCAACCGGAATTCACCGCGCACTGCATCAGCGCCGACGCCGATCGCGCCGTGTTCGACGGAGCGCTCTCGATGGCGTGGACTATCGCCGACGCGGCAACCGACAAGCCGACCCGAGAGCGCCTGCTCGCGCGGGATAATCGTCCCTCGGGCCGCTAACGAATCGCGCTCGCTCGAGAGCTATTGCGTGCCGAGCGTGGTAGCGGACGCCGCAGGTGCATTCACGGTGGGCGGCAGCCGCGCCGCGTCATCGTTTATGATCTTCAGCACGAACCGGAACGGCGCGTTAGTGACGGTCACCGCACCCTGGTAAGGATTTGCAAGTTCCGAGATCGCCATGATGGTGAGCCCGATGAGCGCCGCGAACGTGCCGCTCATCAACGCCTGCTGGGCAAATCGGCGCGAGCCAAAAAAGTACGAGAACCCGATCGTGATGATGCATCCGGCGTAGATCACCAGCCATACAACCGAAGGAAGATCTTCCTTGTAATAGACGTAGCGAAGCTGGCGCGCGTCGCTGAGGGCGTCCATCTCGTCGAGGCATTTCGACAACGTATCGGTCTCGAGAGCGTTGTGCGGATTGAAGCCGAGCAGCACGTCCCACAGGCGCCCTTCCCCATCCAGCGAGCGCTCGAATTCGAGCGTCGCCATCTGATTCCATTCATGATTCACGACCTGACTCGCGTAGAAGCGCGTCGCCTGCTGCAGCTCGGCCCGCATCGGATTCTGAAAGCCCTTGGACAGGCTGTAGAGGTTGGTCAGCGCCAGCGCTTCGGCCTGCGCCTTGTTGTCGGCGCGCTCAAAGCGTTGCCAAGCCGCGACGATCACGAAGGCGAGGACCACCCCATAAAATGCGCCGACTACGCCAAAGGTGTAACCCGTGACCTCGTGATCATCGCGCAGGATCTGGGCTGGCACCAACCGTCTAACGATGTACAGCCCGAGAATCGTCCCGCCACCGAACACCCCGATCACCAGGATAGCCTGCCCCAAGACCCCAAATCCGTGGATTACCTGCACCGCCAGCCTCCCCTCGCCCCTTCACCTTCTCCGCCGCGCTGCCTATCGCGCGCATCGGGGACATCGTACTTGATATACGATCATTGTGCAGCCCTGCCCGCCGCGGCGCGGTTGGACGGATTTGATATGCTGCCATCGCGACGAAATGACCATCGCGAGGAGAATCGATTTGATAAAACGTGTTCTGCTTATTTTCTGCCTGTGTGCGATCTCTGCGTGCGGAACTCTCCAGCACGATACCGCCGACTTTCGCGCCGATAACGCCGCGATGACCGCCGCGTCCAAAAAGATCATTATTTCCCCCACCGCCGAGGTCCCGGGCCATCCCAATTTCACCAAACTCGGGGCCGTTCAGGGCTACTGTCTTAAAGACCCCAAAGGCAACACCCAGGCGGTCCCCGGTGACAGCATGCGGCTGGCTGCCTACCGCCAGTATGGCGATCGCGTCGGCGCAATCGTTGGAGCGCACCAATGGTTCGTCATCGCGGGCGGCCAAACCAGCGCCGTTTACGAACCCAGCAGCCAGCAGGGTTACTGGGAATGCGGCGGAACCGCAGTGAGCTTCCCTCCCGCATCGCCACAGCAATAGTCGTCTGGCAAGGCTGATGGTCGTAATCGTCATGGGCGTTTCGGGCGCCGGAAAAACCACGGTCGGGCGGATGCTGGCAAGCGCGCTCGGATGGGATTTTCGCGAAGGCGACGATCTGCATCCCGCCGCCAATCGCGCGAAGATGAGTTCGGGCGTCGCGCTGACCGATGCTGATCGACGCCCATGGCTCGCGGCAATCCGCGCGATGATCGACGAGTATCTGGCACGTGGAACGAACGCGGTTATCGCATGCTCGGCGCTCAAGCGCTCGTATCGTGAATTGCTCGCCGCCGATCCGGCTCGCGTCAGATTCGTATGGCTCGACGGCTCGCGCGGGCTTATCGCGAGCAGGATTGCGGCGCGGCGCGGTCATTTCATGCCGGCTGAATTGCTCGCGAGCCAGTTCTCCGATCTGGAAGCGCCTGCAGACGCGATGCGGATCGACGTTACGGCGCCGCCCGCCGAAATCGTCGCCACGATTCGCCGCGAGCTCTCAATTTGAAAACGAGCTTCGCGGCGCCCCCTATGTTCTCATTCTCGCGCGAATGACACATCCCTCGGCCGAAAGACGTCAATTCAAACTGGCGCACAAAGGCCGGGATGACACGGGCGCTTGGTTGTGTCTAATATACGCAAAGTCCTCTGTCCGCTTTCGTTGGCATTCGTGGGAAAAGCCGGTCAGGGAAAAAAGGATGCGGCGTGAAAGCGGGCGACAACTTCTTTAACTTCTACAATCATGATTTCGTGCGCGTCGCGGTCGGAATTCCGGCGGTGCGCGTTGCCGACCCGGCGTTCAATGCCGCCCAGACGATCGCGCTGATGCGCGAGGGCGCCGAGCGGCGCGCATTGGCCGTGCTGTTCCCGGAACTCGGACTCACCGCCTATAGCTGCGACGATCTGTTCCAGCAGCGCGCGGTGCTCGACGCAGCCGAGGATGCGCTGCGCACGATCCTTGACGCCTCACGCACGCTGAATCTCGTCGCTGTCGTCGGGATGCCGGTGCGGGCGGACAATTCGCTGTTCAACTGCGCGATCGCGGTTTCTCGCGGACGCATCCTGGCCGTGATTCCGAAAACCTATCCGCCAAATTACCGCGAGTTTTACGAGCTCAGGCAATTCGCGCCGGCCGCCTCCGCGCTCAGCACCGAAATCGATCTTGCCGGCCAATCCGGCGTTCTCTTCGGCACGCGGATCCTGCTGCGCTGCGAAGAGCAGCCGTGGCTCGTGATACACGCGGAAATCTGCGAGGACCTGTGGACGCCGATCGCTCCGTCGGCGCATGCGGCGCTCGCTGGCGCGACCGTGATGCTGAATCTTTCCGCGTCGAACATCACTGTCAGCAAGGCCGACTACCGCCGCGAGCTCGTCGCAAGCCAATCAGCGCGATGCGTCGGCGCATATCTCTACTCGGCTGCCGGACCCGGCGAATCGACCACGGACCTCGCATGGGACGGGCACGCGATCATCTGCGAGAACGGCACGATGCTGGCCGAGTCGCAACGCTTCAGCGACACGCCGCAACTGGTCTGCGCCGAGATCGATCTGGAACGCCTGACGCAGGAACGGATGCGCCAGACCAGCTTTGGCGATTGCGCGCGAGTCGAGCGCGCCGCGGGTTTCCGCTCGGTCGGATTCTCGCTGGAGATTCCGCGCCGCCAGCGGATGCTGCTCGAGCGCGGCTACGAACGCTTTCCGTACGTGCCGTCAGATCCGGCGGGCCGCGACAATCGCTGCGCAGAGGTTTACGAGATTCAGGTCCAGGGACTTGCCAACCGGTTGCGCTATGCGGGAATCGAGCGCGTCGTGATCGGAGTCTCCGGCGGACTCGATTCCACTCACGCGCTGCTGGTATGCGCGCAGGTGATGGATCGCCTGCATCTTCCGCGGCGCAATATCCTTGCCTACACGATGCCGGGTTTTGCGACCAGCGCGCGAACTCTCGCGCAGGCGCGCGCCCTGATGACGGCGCTCGGATGCACCGCCGGCGAAATCGACATCCGGCCGAGCGCGCAGCAGATGCTCTCCGACATCGGGCATCCGTTTGCCAAGGGCCTGCAAATCTTCGACGTCACCTTCGAAAATGTTCAGGCCGGCGAACGCACCAGCCACCTTTTCCGGCTGGCCAATCTCAACTCCGCGCTCGTGGTCGGCACCGGAGACTTGAGCGAGCTCGCGCTCGGATGGTGCACCTATGGCGTCGGCGACCATATGTCGCATTACGCCGTGAACGCGAGCGTGCCCAAGACGCTGATGCAGTACGTGGTGCGATGGGTCGCCGAGACCGGACGGCTCGGTCCCGACGCGAGCGCAACGCTGCTCGAAATTCTTTCGACTCCGATTAGTCCCGAGCTGATTCCGGGACGCTCGGCCGACGGCGATCCGGAGCAACGCACCGAAGCGATCATCGGACCGTACGAATTGCAGGATTTCAATCTCTACTACACGCTGCGGTTCGGCTACGCGCCGCCCAAGATCGCGTTCCTGGCGTATTCGGCGTGGCGCGACCGCGCGCTGGGCCGCTGGCCCGCGGTGCCCGAGAACGCGCGCAACCAGTATCCGATCGGAAAAATAAAGTCTTACTTGAAGATTTTTCTGACGCGGTTTTTTGCGCAGAGCCAGTTCAAGCGCTCGTGTATTCCGAACGCGCCCAAGGTCGGCTCGGGCGGCTCGCTCTCTCCGCGCGGCGATTGGCGCGCTCCTTCCGACAGCGGCGCGGAGGCGTGGCTCGCGGCGCTGGAGCTGGTTCCAGGCAGCGACATTGTCGCCGCGCCCAAGCGTCGCTCACGAGGCAGCCGACGGTGAGATCTCTTCGAGCGTCATCCCGCGGGTTTCCGGAATCCAGCCCATCACCACGATAACGCCGATCAGCGGTCCGACCGCGAAAACTGCCGCCGCATTGCCGAGGCCGCCCATCGGATCGGCCAAAAGGCCGACGATCACCGGCGACAAAGCCCAGCCGAATTGCCCGAACACCTGAACCGTCAGCGAATATCCTGCCGCGCGAATTTCGGTGGGAAACAATTCGGCCGACAGCGCGCTGGTCGCGGTGCGCGCCGCCTGATACGTGAACATCGTTGCGACAAATCCGAACATCAGTCCGCGGAAGCTCGCCGAATGGAACAGCAGCGCCATCGCAAGTCCCGCGCAGACGTAGAAAAAGCTGGTGGTGATGCGCCGCCCGATCCGATCGATCGCCCACCCCGCGAGCAAGCTGCCGACGCTGCCCATCAGGTAAGCGATGATGACGGCGACTCCGACCTGCGCGGCTGACCAGTTGTGCTCGCGCCGCGCGTAGAGGCTGAAGAACGTGATCGTCGGTCCGCCGATGAATCCGATGCTGTTCCAAAGAATCGCGACCACGATCAGTCGCGAGCGGTAGGGGCCCGCGATCTCGCGGATCGATTCCCTGATCTTTGACCACAGATGACCGCGCTCGATCCCCTCGCGGATTCGCGCCGCCGTCAGTGCGCGGAACCGCATTGTCTCGCGCAGGCCGCGGCGCAGAAAGATTGTCAGAAGAAGAGGCGCGATACCGATGAAATACATTCCGCGCCAACCCCATTTCGACGGTGCGACGTATCCGTAGAGACCACCTGCGGCGGCCACACCCAGGAACGCGACCGTCAGAAGGCCGGCAATCGCGCGGCCGCGTTCGTCGTCGGGAAACTCCTCGCTGATCATCGTGACCGCAACCCCAAACTCGGCCGCGAGGAACAATTGCGCGACGGTCTGGAAGATCGTGAACGTGACCATACCGCGCGAGATCGCGGTCATAAGAGTAAAGACCGCGTAGAAAAAAACCGACAGCGCCACGATCGGCTTGCGTCCGTAAAGGTCGGCGCTCGCAACCAGCAGGAATGAAACCAATCCGCCCAGGCGCACGATGGTGGCGACCAATCCGATCGACGCGTCCGACATCGCGAAAGTTCGCATGATGTCGGGCGTGCACAAGTGGAAAATCGTGATGTCGTAGCCCTCGAAGATCGTCGCCGACATCAACAGGCCGAACAGCAGCGGCAGGTAGCTGCGCGGCGGATGGAGCGCATCAGCCACCAGGGCGGCAGCGGGAGGTTCGGTAGCGCGGTCCATCGTAGGCTATCCGCATGCGCGCGGAGCCGTGCGCATGTAAAGCTCTGTAAAGGTTTCAGATCGAGCGCGGCTCGGCAAGTAAGGCAGGCGCGGCCGGTTGAGTTTCGCCGGTGGGAACGCGCTGGTGGGAGAAACCAGAGAAATGGTCGGCGCGAGGCACTGGCACGAATTCGTTGTCGAGGGGAAACGCGACGCCGCCCGTGCAGGTCAACGCGCCGACCAAACCTGGATCGTCCGCCCAAGCGGCGCGTTCTGGGATACCATTAGAGCAAGAGCCGCGCCGATCGCGGCGCCATCTTTGGTGAAACAGGCGGCGCGGAATAATTCGGTTTTCATCGCGATAGATGGCAAGAAATTGACAGTTTGTAGCATCGCGACGGACTTCAGTTGCAGCGCTGCACCTGACTCTTCTTACCGACATCGCGTCGGTATGACCGCGCGCCGAGGGCGGTCAGCCCCCTCGACGCACGGAAATCGATGCGCTAGAGCCAGACGGCAGGTACAGGCATTACGCCAGAATCTCGCGCAGGAGGAATCACGATGAGCGGACAGATGATCACCATCGAGGCGCACGACGGCGGCCGGTATTCCGGCTATCTGGCTCTGCCACCCGGCGGGCGTGGACCGGGACTGCTGGTCTTCCAGGAAATTTTTGGCGTCAACGCGCATATCCGCACGACCGTCGAGCGCTGGGCCGCCGAGGGTTACGTGGCCCTTGCGCCGGACATCTTCTGGCGCGTCGAGCCGGGACTCGATCTCGACTACACGCAGGAGGGGATGCAGAAGGGGCGCAGCGTGCGGCAGAAGCTCGACCTCGAGCTGGTGATGACGGATATCGCGACCAGCCTTGCGGCGCTGCGCGCGCAGCCGGAGTGCGTCGGCAAAGTTGGCGCAGTTGGTTACTGCTTCGGCGGGCTGCTCGCATACCTGACCGCCGCGCGGACCGATATCGACGTGGCAATTTCGTATTACGGCGGCGGCGTCGAGCAGCGCGCGAGCGAGGCCAAATCGATTCGATGTCCGATAATGTTCCATTGGGGCGAAAAGGACGGCGCGATTCCCGCGTCCGCGCGCGAGGCGGTGCGCGCCGCGCTGGCCGGTCATGACGACGCGGAATTCTACGTCTATCGCGACGCGCAGCACGGCTTTAACTGCGACCTGCGCGCGTCGTTTCATCCGTTCGCGTCGCAGCTCGCGCGCTCGCGCTCGATCGGACTTCTTCGCCGCACGCTTGGTCCGCGCCTTGATTTGTCCGCACTGTGGGATCGGCATTGCGACCTGGAATTCTCCACTCGCGACGCCGACGCGACGATGGCCACGATGACGCCCGAGCCGTACGTGAATCATATCCCGACGCTGACCGGCGGCTACGGCTACCGCGATCTGCATCGCTTCTACAAATACCACTTCATCCCGACCCTGCCCGAGGACACCAAGGTCGTGCCGCTGGCGAGGACGATAGGACCGGATCGCATCGTCGATGAATTGCTATTGTGCTTCACGCACACCAAGGAAATCGATTTCCTGCTGCCGGGCGTCAAGCCGACCGGCAAGTATGCCGAGGTTCCGACTGTCGCAGTCGTCGAGTTTCGCGGCGACAAGCTTTATAACGAGCATATCTATTGGGATCAGGCGTCGGCGCTGCGGCAGATCGGCGCGCTCGAAACCAATGGACTTCCGATTTCCGGAATCGAACAAGCAAAAAAATTGAGCGGCGCCGATGTCCCTTCCAATGCGATGATGCCGTCGTGGAAGAGCAGCGCCGACAAGGAATAGCTACGCGGCCGGCGCTCCGCTAACATCGCGCGAGTGGATATCAAACGAGTTTGCGTTTACTGCGCGTCGAGCCGCCGCTGCGACCCCGCGTATCACGAGGACGCCAGGCGCCTGGGAGGCATCCTGGCCCGCGAAGGAATTGCGCTGGTCTTTGGCGGCGGCAGAAACGGGTCGATGGGCGCGATCGCCGAAGGTGCGCTGGCGCAAGGCGGCCGCGTGATCGGCGTGATCCCGCAATTCATGGACGAGCTCGAATGGGCGCATCGCGGCCTCACGGAACTGATACTCGTGCGCGACATGCACGAGCGCAAACGCCTGATGATCGCCGAGGTCGATGCGGTCGTGGCGTTGCCCGGAGGATGCGGCACCTTCGAAGAGCTCGTGGAAGCAATCGCGTGGAAGCGGCTGGGACTGTACAACGGCCCGATCGTGATCGTGAATACCAATGACTATTATCGTCCGCTGATTGAAATGCTCGAGCGGGCGGTGCACGAGCGCTTCATGGACGAGCGTCATCGCGCAATCTGGAGCGTGGTCAACGATCCGGAGCAGGTGCTCGACGCGATCCGCAATGCGCCTGCGTGGTCGAATGACAACCGCCAATTCGCGGTCCCGTGATCGAGCAGACCGAATAGTAACTTGCTATTGCGCTAGGCGCGCAGCAGGAAGTCGCTCAGATCCATCGCGAAGGTGCCGTCGGTCAGACTCATGGACTTGGGCGAACGCTTGAGCTGCAGCTTCTCGAGGTCCTGGTCGCGCGGCAGGATATAAATGATATCGCCCGAAGAGAGTGAGAGCAGGCGCACGCGCTCGTCGCCGCGGCGTTCTGTCCCGGCGACTTCGTACGGGCTTACGTGATAGCCGAATCCCCGCGCGCGCATCGTGTAGTCGTCAACTTCCTCGACCACGCCGACGAAGATTCGGGTGTTGTCGTCGCGGAACAGGCGTTTGTCCACCAGCACTATGCGGTCGCCTTCGCGTATCGTCGGCATCGTAGAATTCTCCCTCGGCCCTGCCCTGCTCATCGCTCGACACCGATCTTACACCCGCCGCGGTGCGAAAACGATGCGGGTGCGGGAATATGACGGACTTGATGCGGGGAGCACTCGGCCGTCATATTCCCGCCCCGTCGCGTGGCGCCCCCTCAGGCGCTCGCATGCACTTCGGCTGCGCTGGCAGCCTGGCTCTGCGCTGACTCCTCTCGCGCCGCCGACGACGCCATCCATCCGCGGATGACGTCGCTCAACTCGCGCGCGCGTATCAAATCAAGTCCGAAGCGAATCGGCAGCGAGCGCGGCAGCGCCTCGATCGAATCGCGTCCGCGCGGACGGCTGGCAATCCGATCGATGAGCCGCGTGGTGAAGGTCCGGCGCGCCCCGCGCAGGTTCGGGTCGTTGTAAATCTTGACGATCAGCTCGGCCGCAAGCCGCATCGCATCGGCAAGACTGATCGACGGGCTGCCAAACTGGTCGAGCGCCTGCCGCAGCGGGAATTGATCCGGATTCCACATCGCAACCGCGCCCGCGCGCAGGATCATGTCGATCGTCGGAGTGCTGAATGAATAACCCCATCCCGAAAGTTTGGTGTTGGTAGTGGCGAGTTCGGCCGCATCGAGGCATCCGGCGCGCACGCGCGCCTGCAATGCCGACGAGGTCCAAACTCTACGCACGCCGAATTCCGACTTCGCCATCGCGCCCAGAATTCGGTCGTCGGACCACAGCACATGCCCCGGCATCGCGGCGATGACCACGCTCTCGGCGCCGTGGCGGCCGAGCAGCTTGATCAGACGCTCGCGCCGATCGGCGTCGATCGCGGCAAGCGCCGAACCGTCGCGCACGCGGCATACCGACTGGATACTGTCGGCAAGCGCCTTGAGCTGAACGTCGGCGCGCAGTTTGCTGTCGTGTCCATTGGAGCTGAGCGAAGTCGAAAATCCCGGAGGCAGGCGCAGAAGGGTGTCTTCGAACTGCAGCCTGCGCAAGTCCGCGAGCGTGGCTTGCGAGACCACGAACTGGCGCGGCCACGTCGCGAGAAGGTTCAGTCGTCCGAGCATGCACAGCGTTGCGATTGCAGTCAGATCGATCACGACCGCGTTGGCGCGATCGAAAAAGCCCAGCGCTTCATCGAGCTCCGCCGGCGTGCCGAGGCAGCACTTGATCGACGCGTCCGGACGCTGCGCCAGCACGAACATCGTCTGCAAATCGTTGACGCCCATCCGCTCCGCGATCGCGTGAACCGGAATTGGATTGTTCAGGTACACGCGCTCGATCGAAGCGAGCAGCTCGTCGCGCCTGCCCGCGGACGGAAGCAGCGTCTCGAGTGCCTCAGGCAGAGCGGCCCAGTCAACCACCTCGGGCGCGACCGGCTCCATCTTGATCTCCGGTTCTCCGGGAAAGCGTTTGGCCCATCCCGAGGCGCAATCCTGGAAACGCCAGGCGTACTTGCTGATGATCTGTTTGACCACTCCGGTCTTGCGGCTGAAGCGGCCTTCGGGAAGCTGGAACTTGTCGCCGACGCGTTTGCCCTTGAGCGCTTTCGCCATCGGCGAGTTCGGTCCGTATTCCTCGACCGATTCGTCGGGATCGTTCGCGTCTTCGAGCACCAGCCATTTATCAGCGTTGGTGTCCTGCTCGACGAAGCAGACCGCGGCGCCGTTGGAGGCGGTATCAAAATCCGCGATATGCGGCATCGGCCCGATCGGTCCGAGCGCCGCAAGATACGCGCGATGCGCCTCGATGTCGTTCGGATGACGCCGGAGCAGATCGTAAGCGTAGGTCAGCGATTCGCTGGCGCGTCCGCCCTCGCGCATGATCCGGACCGCTTCGCGTCCGAGTGCAACCGGAACGCTGCGCGCGGGAGGCATCGCGGTCGGATCGGCGATTACCAGCTCGTGGCGTCCGATGCGGTCGGCGGCAATCGAGCGGCGCAGGCGCATCACCGCGTCCTCAGGATGCTGCGCCAGATACTGCTGGATCATTTCGATCGCGGCTTCCGGATCGGATTGCTCCAGATGCTCGAGACTGGCTTCCGCCGATTCATCGGAGGCGCTCGCCTCTGCCGCGCCGCCGCGAGCCGCCGCGGTGATGATATCGGTGCGGCCCAGGCGTGAGGCGCATTCGACCAGGCGGCGGCTGTCGCCCGCGTGATCGCTCGCCGCAAGCGTTTGCCACAGCGGCAGCGCGTCGCGATAGCGGCCAAGGTCGTGCAGCAAAGCGGCGAGCTTGCGCCGATCGTCGGATGACGTATCGGCTTGATGCGCCGCAAGCGCCTCGTCAGCGAGTTTCGAAGCTTGATCGAACTTGCCCTGCGCCAGGCGCAGATTGGCGCGCAGGATCAACAGTGCGAGCGGCGCGATTGCGCCCTCGGGCAGCGCCGACAGCATCGCGTCCGCCTCGTGCCAACGCTCCAGGCGCCCCAGCACGTCGGCAGCCGCGGAAACCGCGAATGGAAAGTCCCCCTTTGGAATCAGGTCCGGCCGCGCGATCGCGTGCGAGAGCATCTCGGCGGCGACCTGCAAGTCGCCGGGTTCGTCACGCTCGCGCAGCGTGATCGCCAGATCGTATTCGGCGTCGTCGCGTCCGCCGACCGCTACCGCGCGGCGGAATACCTCGATCGCCTCGTTCAGGTTGCCGCGGCCTCGCAACACGATTCCGTATTCGACCAGGCCGTTGGCATCCTCGCGTTTGAGGGTATGCGCCTGCTCGATATCCTTGCCCGCGCCATCGGTGTCATGAAGCGCGATCCGTGTCTGCGCGCGGCCGATCAGTCCCTGCACCTCGTTTTGCGCGGAACCTTCATGCTGCGCAAATTCGATCGCCTGGGTGAAGCAGCCTTCGGCCTCGCGCACGCGCGATTCTTCGCTCGGCGGCGCGGCCGGATCGGCTCCGTCAGCGGATTCGGCTGGTACGGGAGCGGATGCGCCCGAACTCAGCTCAGCGAGCAGAATCGATTGGCCCAGGATCAGCCACGGGTCGGACTGTCCCGCCATTGCCTGCGATGCCGCGCGCGCGTAGCGCTCCGCGCGCATGTAGTCGGCGCCGGAGAGCGCGCGCCGCGCCATCACCATCGCAACTTCGGGATCAGCTCCGAGCTCGGGCGCGACGTTGGTCTCAAGTGCGCCTGCGTCCATCGTCAGCGGCGCGTTGTTGAGCCACAGCGCGAGTGCGCGGCCGCTCGAGGGGAACTGCATCCGCAGCCTGTCGGCCAAAGCATGCGCGCGGTCGCGTTCGCCCAGAAGCTCGTGCGCGAGAGCCTCGTTGGTGCAGGCCTGCTCGTCTTCGGGCGCGAGCGATCGCGCCGCGATAAACAGCATCGCGGCTTTGCGCGCCTCACCCTCGCGCAACCACGCGACGCCCAAATTGGTCAACACGCGAAACTTCTGCGACGGATTAAGTTCGTTCCAGCGCTGCTCGCGCAGCCGCAGCAGCGAGAGCCGCGCCATCTGGAACGAGCGCTGGCTGATAAACTCGGCGGCCGCCGTGATCTCCGCTTCGAGCGTGTCTGGCGGGGTTCCGTTGGGCTCGGCGATGATCGCGTGGGCGTCGAGCCGCACCAGCGAATCGGCGCGGGTTATAGCCTGGCGCTTGGCTGCGGAGCCGAACTCGGTCAGAATTTGAGGATACTCGTCGAGCAGCTCCTGGATATCATCCCAGGTGACGACTTCGATCGCGCTTGCGCCCGAGCCCTTTTGCGCGCGATTGAGATCATAAAGGATGCGCTGCAGGCTGGTGCCGCGCGCTGCGGTGGTCGCGATCACGAAACGGCCGATCGGCAACCCGAGACTCAGAGCGCGTTCCGCGGCGTCTTTGATTTCATTCGCCGAGAGGGCGCTGTGAACCTCGCGCAGCTCGCATCGGACCGCCGCAAGCCGCGGCCGGCCGCTGATTTCGAGCAGATGAATTCCGCGCTCGCGGCGCTCGGGGTCGTGCATCCTTTCGATTTGTCCGAGTTGCCAATGGCGCCGCAAAAGCCGCAGACAGAGCCTTTCAAACTCATCCGCGGTCCTGGGCAGTGGATAGCCAGCACCTGATATAGCCATAGTGTAGGATTAATTAACACAGTGGAGGTCATGGCGAAAGAGGCGGCGCTAAAGTCCAACTTTCGGCGTCTATGCAGCGCTGATACCATAAGGAGTTTCAGCGATGCTTACGCTTGACAATGTTACCAAGGCCTTTGGCGCGCGCAGGATTCTCGACCACGTGAGCTGGTCGATGCCCGACGGCGCGCGGGTCGGGCTGGTCGGCCTCAACGGGGCCGGAAAATCCACTCTGCTGAAGATGATCGCGGAGGTTTATCCGCCCGACTCGGGCCGGATCGCGCGGCCGCAGAAGACTCGCGTCGGATACCTGGCGCAGGACGCGCCCGAAATGGGCGGACGCACCGTCCTGGCGGAAACTCTTTCCGCACTGGAGCGGATGCAGGCGCTCGAGCGGCGCGGGCGCGAGCTCGAACAGGTTCTCGCGCGCGAGCATTCGGGGCCGGTGCACGATTCCGCGCTCGAAGAATATGGCGAGGTGCTGCACGAGCTCGAGCAGCATGATTTCTACAGCGCCGATTCGCGCGCGACCGCGGTCCTGTTCGGGCTGGGATTTACCGAAGAGGACCTGACCCGCGACGTGGCGGAATTCTCCGGCGGAATCCGGATGCGAATCGCGCTGGCGAAGCTGCTGCTCGACGCGCCGGACTTCATGATGCTGGATGAGCCGACCAATCATCTGGATATCGAGGCGCGCAACTGGCTCGAGGATTTTCTGGCGGGCTATAGCGGCGGCATTATCCTGGTGTCGCACGACCGCTACTTCCTCGACCAGGTGACCAATCGCACCGCCGAGGTCGCGCGCGGAAAGATCACCGACTACGTCGGCAACTACTCGCGCTACCTGGTGCAGCGCGAGGAACGCTTCGCGCTCGAAATGGCGGCGTACGAAAATCAGCGCGCCGAGATCGAGCACATGGAGCAGTTCATCAGCCGCTTCCGCTACCAGGCCAGCAAGGCGCGGCTGGTGCAGAGCAGAATCAAGCAACTCGAAAAAGTCGAGCGGCTCGAACCGCCGGTCGGCGCGGAGAAGCCGCCCGCGATCGCCTTTCCCGCATGCGAGCGCAGCGCGCGGCGAGTCTTCGAGCTCAAGGGAGCGGTCAAGAAGTACGGCGAGCTGGCCGTCTATGACGGAATCGATCTGACGATCGAGCGCGGGCAAAAGATCGCGCTGGTCGGACCCAACGGCGCGGGTAAATCCACGATGATGAAGATCCTCGCGGGCGTCGAGGAGCTTTCGGCCGGCGAGCGTATCGTCGGCGAGAAAGCCGCGCTCGGCTACTTCGCGCAGAATCTTGCCGAATCGCTCAACTACGACAAGACCGTGTTGCGCGAGCTCAGCGACTCCGCCGAAGCGCTGACGACGCCGCAGTTGCGCGGACTGCTCGGCGCGATGCTGTTCTCGGGCGACGACGTCGAAAAGCGGGTCGGCGTGCTCTCGGGCGGCGAGCGCGCGCGGCTTGCGCTGGCCAAAGTTCTCGCGCAGCGCAACAACTGCCTGCTGCTCGACGAGCCGACCAACAATCTCGACATTATCGCCAAGGACTCTCTGCTCGAAGCGTTGCGCCGGTTTCCGGGAACGGTGCTGCTGGTCAGCCACGACCGCTTTGTCCTGAACGAGCTCGCGACCGAAGTGATCGAGGTCGGGCAGGGACACGCGACGCGCTATCTGGGCAACTACGATCAATACCTGGAAAAGAAAGCCCAGATGGAAGCGCGCGAATCCGCCGCGGCAACTCCGGCGCCGGCGAAGAACGAGAAGTATCGCGCGGAAAATTCACCGAGCAACAATCATTCAAAGAACGATCGCGCGCACAAAGATAACCGCGAGGCCGAACGCCGGCGCGACCGCGCGCTGAAGCAGCGCAGACAGATCGAGGACGAAATCGAAAAGAAGGAAACCGAACGCGCGAAACTCGCCGAGGAAATGAACCGGCCCGATTTCTACCTCGCGCGCAAGGACGCCGACGAACTGATCGCGCGCTACGAAAAGCTCGGGCGCGAAGTTGAAAAGCTCTACGCCGATCTGGTGAAGTTCGAAGAACCCGCGCCGCAATAAATCGCGTCAATTGAGCTCGAACTTCATTGCTCGTCTGCCTCGACCAACGCACGGAGCCGGGCTAGCGCCGCGTCCCACTGATCCGAAATCTGATCCAGATATCGCTGTACTTCGGAGAGCCGCTTCGGCCGCAGCTCCCAGATGCGTTCGCGGCCGGCGCGGAAGCTGCGTGCGAGGCCAACCCCTTCGAGGGCCCGCAGATGTTTCGTGATCGCCTGGCGCGAGACCGCCGCGCCGTCCGCCAGCCGGGAGATCGATTGAGGACCGTCGCCGCATAGCCGCGTGACAATTCGCAAGCGCGTCTCGTCACCCAGCGCGGCGAAGATCGGCGCGGCCTCGGCGAGCCTCGCAGCGGCGGTATGCGCTCGTGGCATGGCTGATTGGCGACGCTTTCAGGCAGCCATCGCGAGGTACTTTTCGATCAACTGCATCTGCGCGGCCCAGCCCTGCTCGTTGCTGGCAAACGCCTTGGCGCGCCGCTCGATCGGAATCCGATCGAACCCCGACTCGGTGACGGTCAGCATCGTACCGCCCGGCACCTCTTCGAGCTCAAACTCGACGAGCGTGGTCGGCTCTTTCGAGTAGTCGACTCCAGTCTCGACGGCGTACGGATGCCATCGGAAAGAAAAAATCCGCATTGGTTCGACACGGTCCACCGAGAAATCAAATGTCCGTCCTTCGTAAGCTGCCTGGCTCCTGGCAATTTCGGCATCCACGGTGGTCGGAACGAGCCGGCCGGTCACGCGCGTCGCCGGGGCGAAGGGACCGTCGAACTTCACGCCGAACCAACTGCCGAACTGCCTCGCGTCGCTGATCGCGCGCCACACGCGTTCGCGCGGTGCACGCAGGATGATTTTCTTTACGATGCGATCGGAATTCATTGATGCGCAACCTCCGAGTTGCACATAAAATATCGCCGCGGCCGCCGATATGCAACCATCCGGTTGCATACACTCCGGCGATTTGACGCTCAGCGCTCGCGTCAGTCGAGTCCCCTGAAATACGCGCGGACGTCGTCGGAGAGGAGCTTCGGTTCTTCCATCGCGGCGAAGTGGCCGCCGCGCGGCATCTCGGTCCAGCGCTGGACATTATATACGCGCTCCGCCCAATGCCGCGGCGGCAAGAGCAATTCGGCGGGAAACAGCGCGACGGCGGTCGGCGCCTCGATTTTGGTGCCGGGCTTGAGGCGCCACGGATGATGCCGCGCCTCGTAGTACAGCCGCGTCGACGAATTGATCGTCTGCGTGATCCAATACACCATCACGTTGGTCAGCAACTGATCCTTGCTGAAACGTGATTCGACTTCGCCTTTGCAATCGCTCCAGGTGCGGAACTTCTCGATAATCCACGCTGCCAGTCCCGCCGGTGAGTCATTCAAACCATACGCCAAGGTCTGCGGCTTGGTGCCCTGGATCCATTGGTAACCGGTTTCGTGGGTGCGAAACTTTTCCATGTTGCCGAGAAAAACTTTTTCCTCGGGCGTGAGCTCGACCGCGCTGCGCCCTTCGGCGGGGCCAATCGCGATCATGTTGATGTGGATTCCGTAAAGGCTGCGCGCGTAAACCTCGCCGATGCGCGAGGTCACCGCCGCGCCCCAATCACCGCCCTGCACCGCGAAGCGCTTGAACCCCAGCACCTCGGTCATCAGCTTGAAGAAGATATCCGCGATCGCCTGGATATTCATCGCGCGGGCGCGCGGATGATCCGAAAATCCATAGCCCGGCAACGAGGGCGCGATAACCGTGAACGAATCTTTCGCGTCGCCGCCGTGCGCGGCCGGGTCGGTCAGCATCGGGATGATATCCATGAACTCGCAGATCGATCCGGGCCATCCGTGGATCAGCAGCAGCGGTTTCGGATTCGGCCCGCGCCCCGGCTCGTGGATGAAATGGATTCCGAGCCCGTCGACGTCGGCGCGAAATTGCGCGAAGCGATTTATCCGCGCCTCGTGCGCACGCCAGTCGTAGCGCGTGCGCCAGTAGTCCACGACCTCGCGCATGTAGGCGAGGTTCGAGCCGTACTCCCATGCGGTGGCAGGAACTTCATCCGGAAAGCGCGTGCGCTCGAGCCGCGTGCGCAGATCAGCCAGCACGTCATCAGACACCGCGACCTTGAACGGTTCGACGCTATGTCCCATCAGCCTTCTCCAATGCGTACCGCGCAGTGATCAGAGCAACCCGGCGCCGTGTCAGCCAGAGTGCTACAGCGAAAAGCGCCGGGGCGTCAAGGCAGGATTGACGCGTCGAAAGGACGGAGCATCCGATCAGAAAACAGGAACGGCGCGAGAGCAAAGTGTGAGGGCTCGTGGTGCGATTTTGGGCAAGACGATGCCTTGGATTTTTGGATATCGGGCGTTTTGCGGTGGGTTCGTTTGGTATCTTTTTCGGTGGCTTAAAAAATAAACTCC
Source organism: uncultured delta proteobacterium (assembly GCA_963765675.1). Lineage (GTDB taxonomy): Bacteria > Desulfobacterota > Binatia > Binatales > Binataceae > JBARDN01. Next base: position 342,024 of record CAVXXK010000003.1, read on the forward strand.
TTGATTATGCTGGCGTTTTTGTCCGATTGGGTTCGTTTTCGGCGCCTTTTTGGTCATCGATTTTCGGACCACTTCGGGGCGGCTCTCGAGGGCTCGGGCAGTTAACCGGCAGGCACGCAATCAGGACAGAAAGTGGAGGCAGGACGCTTCCGCTCAAATATTTTAGCACATTGCGGCCCGGCGAAAAAGTGAACCGTGCAGCCACGAACAAATCGGGCAAAATCTCTAACGATCGTTAGGGAACGTACGTCTCATCGGAGTGGCGCTCAGCGCATCAGGGGCGACGCTTCGCGTGGGCCGACGGGCCGTCGGCCACCACTGGCAGAAGGGGCAAGAAAACTCGCGTGGGAGGAAAGCGCAGAAGAGAAGAGCGAACGCGCTGTGCGCTGCCTGTATCAAGTGATCGGCATGCAAAGACGGGCGCGTCGCGACGCGCCCCTACAAATCGAATGCGATCGTTCGGACAAGGCTCCCGGTTTTCGTAGGGGCGGCTCGCGAGGCGCCCGTCTTCGGCGGGTGGCATCTGAAGGAGGTTTCGTGCGATAGGAGCGTAATCATTTTCGCTCAGGTCATGGAGGAATCACGATGGCAGACGGCAGGCTCGCGGGCCGAGTAGCGGTAATCACCGGCGGAGCTTCGGGAATAGGCAAAGCAACCGCGGAGCTGTTCGCGAAGGAAGGCGCCAAGGTTGTGATCGGAGACTTGCCGACCAGTGCGGGCGCGAAAGTCGCCGAGAAGATCGGCGCGACGTTCCTCGCGATCGACGTGAGCAAATCCGAAGACGTCGAGGCACTGGTCAAGACCGCGACCGACAAGCACGGCCGTCTCGACGTGATGTTCAACAACGCGGGAATCGGGATCGGCGCGCCGTTGCTCGGGACCAGCGCCGAGGATTATCACCGCACCATCCGCATCGACCTCGACGGCGTGTACTGGGGTTTGCAGGCGGCGGGCAAGGTGATGGTGCCGGCCGGGCGCGGCGCGATCGTCAACACGGCGTCGGTTGCGGGACTGATCGGATCGAGCGGGCTCTCGGCATACAACGCAGCCAAGCACGGCGTGGTCGGACTCACGCGCAACGCGGCGCTCGAGTTCGCGCCGTTCGGGGTGCGCGTCAACTGTATCTGTCCGGGCGTGATCGAAACGCCGCTGGTGATGGACAATTTCGCGGTGGTCGAGGGCGCGCGCAAGATGCTCGACAAGATGCATCCGCTAGGCCGGATGGGCCAGCCGCAGGAAGTCGCGAAGGCCGTGTTGTTCCTGGCCTCCGACGACGCGTCGTTCATCACGGGGCACGCGCTCGCGGTGGACGGCGGGATGATGGCAGGAATCGGCGGCGGCACCGCATTCGATCCGTGAGCTGAGCGATGCGCTCCGCGAATTCGCGAGAAAAGAGCGACCTCTCCCGACGGCTTCGCCGCCACCCTCCCCGCACGGGGAGGGAAATTCGATGCGCACGACCTTCAAATGCGATCGGCGCAGGTGCTTGGTTCCCCTTCCCGCGCCGGGGCTGTCTATGAACGTCGAGATCTTGTCCGTAATCCTGAACGGAGGTTGCCCCTTTCGGCGTTGCTCAGGGCAGGCTCTGTGAAGGATCTCCGCGGAGCGATTAGTGCGGAAAACCCTGGCTGATTGAACTAATCGCTTCGCGGAGATCCTTCGCCTACGGCTCAGGATGACAACAATAGAAGGCTCGCGAGAAAATCAACAGCCTACGCACGGGCGTTGTACTTGGAATCTCCCCGGTCTCATACGTTTACTTCGGAGCGAGGGCTTGTTTGACGAGGTCGCTCGCTACTTTGCCGTCGAGTTGGGGACCGAAGCGATCGCGTAATGCTTTCATCACGGCGCCCATCTGGGTTGCGCCGCCCGCGATTATCTCGTTCACCGCGGCGCTGACTTCTTCGATCGGTAGCTCGGGCGGCAGGTAGCCCGCGAGGATCTTTGCCTCGGCCTCGTTCTGCTCGATCAGGTCGGCGCGGTTCGCCTGCTTGGCGAAGCCTAACGCCTCTTCGCGGCGGGCGCGCTCGCGTTTGACGAGCTGCACGATCTCCGCCTCGGTGGCTTCGCGACGAACGTCCTTTTCGACCCGCGAGATTTCCGAGAGCAGGCCACGAATCGCCATCATCCGGCGCGTGTCGCGGCTCTTCATCGCGGTCTTCAAATCATCCTGGAGCTTTTGTTTCACAGTCTCAATTATGTGCACGCTTGCGCGGTGCGATGCCAGTTAACCTCTGTCCCGCGACCCGAGCGGGTGAAACGGAGCGTCCATGGTCAACTTCACCGCGGCGGTTCCGTCATCGAGGTTGAAACGCGCCGCTCTGACAAATCCCTTCTCTTCCAGGCCACGCCTTCGTTCCGAATGCTCGCGCGGCGGCTACTTCTTTGCTCCCGCGGCGGCGACGTCTTCCCACTTGGCCGGTTCCGAGGCGGTGAACTTCGTGCCTTCAACCTTGTAGTTGAAAACCAGCGCCTTTTTGTTGCCGGTCGCTCTGCCCTTTCCGGCGCCGTTTTTGGCGAGCTTGTATTCGGTGCCGGTCAACTTGGCGATTACGGTAAGGCCGCCGCCCTTGTTGGTCGGGATATAGCTAAATGTCGCGTGTTCGAGATCGATATACGGCTGCCCCGAGGTCTTCTTGTCACTCTCCTGATCGAGGAACGGATCGGAGTCGGACGCAACCGCGTCCTGCAGCGCCTTCTGCTGCGCGGAGGTCAGAGGGTTGTGCATCGACGGACCGCGCGCGACCGGCGCTGCGGCCTCGCCGCCACCGCCTCCGGTGTTCAGTTCCTTCTTGACCTCGATCGCGCCCGCTCTCACCGGAGCCAGCACCGCGCACAGCGCAATTCCCGCGATCGCAAGCTTAAGCGCCGTCAAAACTCCTGTCCTGCAAGTCATCGTCGTACCCCCGCTCTGAGCACGGCCCTCCACAAATGGTCCGAAAAGGTTCGGAAAGAAGATTAGCACTTGCGCGGAGAATGCAAAGAGCCCGCTCGCGGAGAAAAAACACCAAGGCACCGGGCGGCCACAAAGACACGAAGACACAAAGAAGAGGCAAGGCTTCCTTCGGGAAAGCCTCGCCGCTTTTTCTTCTTAGTGTCTTCGTGTCTTAGTGGCCGCTTGGTTTTTTCTTCCTGGTGCCTTGGTGTTTCTCTTCAATTCGAAGCTTCAGTAAGCGCGAAGCGGATCGGCACGATCACCCAGCTCTCGAATGCGACACCGTCGCGCCGCGCGGGAACGAAACGCCATCGCGAGCGCACCGTCTCGAGCGCCGCATCGTCGAGGTCGCGGAATCCCGAGCTCGCGATCAGTTCCACTCGCTCGACCGCACCGCTGGCCGCGATGAGAACGTGCAGCGTTACGGTGCCCTGTTCGCCCCGGCGTCGCGAACGCGAGGGATAGAGAGGAGGAGGATCGGAATCGTAGTCCGCACGGGCAACACTGATACCGCCCGTCCCGTCGCCGATACCAGAACCCACGCCGGCGCCGCCGGTATCGCCCTTCCCGCCCGATCCGTCCGCTGACGCGGCGCGATTGGAATTCGCGGCGCCCTCTGAATGATTCGCATCGGATGGCGGCGGCGCTGCCGTGCTCGAATCTCGATGCGTTGTTTCATCGTCGGTGCGCTCGATCGAGTCCGCCTCGATTGGCCGCTCGGGCGGGGACAAGGATGCGAGCAGGCGATCCCGCCGACGCGGATGATGCTTTGGGCGCGGAGCGAGGGTTGGGCTTTTCGGGGCGGCCTCTTCGGGCGGCGAGGCTAGTCCGGGATCGAGCCGTGCGGCTATCGATCCGCCGCCATCGCCGCCGACACCGCGGGCCGCGCCCAGATCGATCACGTAGGCGAGCACCCAATGATGCCCCCGCGGCTCGACGCGTGCGGCGAGAAATACGATCGCGCAGAGAATCAGAGCATGGGCGGCGATCGATCCCGCGATTGCCGCGAGATGACGCGGCGGCAACGTGTATCCGCGCGCGTCCGTGCCGCGATTGTCGGTCGATCGATTTGATTCGTGCGCCACGATGCTCCCGACGCACCTTGCGATGAAACGTGCGTCAGGAGCGGGCGCGCCTGCCTGAAGACAACTGGGGCGCGCGGCGCCTGAAGCCTCCCTCACCCGCGAAGGTCGTAACGGCTCCGTCGATTCGTCCGGTAGTCTGGCTCGGCGTCGCGTGCTCGCGAGTCGCCTCACAGTTGCGGGGCAGCGCCGGTCTTCCACCGGCTTTCCCGACACGAATCAGATGTGAGCCTACCCGCACGCGCAGCAGAGTCAAGCGCGGCAGCAGGAGAAGAAAACACCAAGGCACCAGGCGGCCACAAAGACGAAGAAGAAAAACCAAGCGGCCACTAAGACACGAAGACACAAAGAAGAGGCGAGGCTTTCCTTCGGGAAAGCCTCGCCGTTTTTTCTTCTTAGTGTCTTGGTGTCTTTGTGGCCGGTTGTTCTTTTTCTTTTGGTGCCTTGGTGTTTCTCTCATTTGACATGGTGCGCTGTTCCGCGCTATGAGCTAGAATTCAGAATATGAATGATGCTTCATCATTGACGCCGAGGCCTTGGCGATGAGCGTGCGCGAGCGGCATCGGCGCGAACGCGAGGCGCGCGGCCAGGCGATTCTGGCGGCGGCGGCGCGGGTTTTCGCGCGGCACGGACTCGAAGGCGCGACGATCGAGATGGTTGCGCGCGAGGCCGAGGTCGCCGTCGGCACGATCTATCTCTATTTCGCATCGCGCGACGACCTGTATCTGACGCTGGTGGCTGAGCGCGGCGAAAGCCTGCGCGCTCGCTACGCCGAGATTCATGCCAAGGCGCTCAGTCCGCTGAAAGAGCTATACGAGATCGCGGCCGCCTATCTCGACTATCTGCGCGAATCGCGCGAGCTGTTCATCTCGCAGCAATCGGTCAGCTACGCGCAGCTCGAAACGCGCCTCAGGCGGCCCTCTGAGCTGCGCCATTTCCGGCGCGTGATAGCGCAGGGACACGAGGTGTTCGCGCTGTACGAGAAGACTATTCGACGCGTGGTCGAAGCCGGCCTGATCGCGCATCCGATGGGCGTGACGCGCACCGCCGCGATTATATGGGCGACGCTCAACGGCGCCTTCATGCTGATGGGCAATGACAGCTTTTTCCGCGACGTTACCGGGCTCTCGACCGAGCACTTTATCGAGGAAGCGCTCGAGTCTCATCTCGCCGGCGGGAATCACAATGGTGTCGCGCGCACCGGCGAGCCTTCGACCGAGCGCAAATCAAAGTCTGTGGGAGCGGCTCGCAACGGCGGCGCCAGAAATATAACGCAGCGAAATCTAAAGGAACGAAATATTAAAGATCGGGTCTTGGACGAGACCGATGCGGTCGCCTCCGCCTCGTAAGCGCGCGGCGAACGCCAAGGAGAAAAGCTCATGAAGTTTACGTGGTTCCATCTGATGCCCTACCGGTTCCTGCCGGAAGACTTCAAGGACAAGTACCGCAGCGTGTGGGTCGATATCCCGCGCAACCTGTACGATCCGAAGGTCGGGCACAAGCTCTACAACGACTATCTCGATCAGCTCGAATACGCCGACAGCATGGGCTTCGACGCGCTCGGCGTGAACGAGCATCATCAGAACGGCTACGGGATGATGCCGTCGCCGAACATCATGGCGGCGACGCTGACGCGGCGCACCAGGAACGCCAACCTGGTGGTGCTGGGCAACTCGATCGCGCTGTACAATCCGCCGGTTCGCGTCGCGGAGGAATTCGCGATGCTCGACGTGATGTCGGGTGGGCGACTGGTCGCGGGTTTTCCGGTCGGCACTTCGATGGACGACAATTTCTGCTACGGCGTGATTCCCGCGCAACTGCGCGAGCGCTATTACGAAGCGCACGATTTGATCGTGAAGGCATGGAAAGAGAAGGACATCTTCTCCTTCAACGGCAAATACACCAAGCTGCGCTACGTCAATCTGTGGCCCCGGCCCGTCCAGCAGCCGCATCCCCCGATCTGGATTCCAGGCGGCGGCTCGGTCGAGACCTGGGACTTCTGCGCCAATCACGACTACCAGTACAGCTTCCTGTCGTACTTCGGATATCTGGCGGGCAAGAAAGTCGCCGACGGCTACTGGGACGTGATGGCGAAGAAGGGCAAGGAGCTCAATCCCTACTCGATGGGCTTCGCGCAGATCGTCGCGGTCTCGGAGACCGACGAGCAGGCGGAGAAGGACTACGCTCCGCACATGGATTACTTCTTCAACCGATGCCTGCACGTCTATGACGGATTCGCCGACGCGCCGGGCTATCGCACCGTTAAGACGATCAAGGCCGGAATCCTTGGACAGGTCGGCGACCGCGCCGCGATGGTGCGGCAGGACCTCAAGTGGAAGGACTTTGTCGAGCAGGGCTACGTGATCGCGGGATCGCCCAAGACCGTGCGCGAGCGGCTGCGCGAAGCGATGAAGCATATCCATTGCGGCCATCTGATGACGCTGATGCAGATCGGCTCGATGCCGCCGGAGCTGGTGCGCAAGAACACCAGCCTGTTCGCGACCGAGGTTGCGCCCTACGTGCGCGACCTGTGGAGCGAGTACGAGGACAAATGGTCGCCCAAGCGGATGCCGCAGGACGAAATCGCGACTCCGGCCACGGTCCATTTTGATTCCAAACCGACCAACGGCGCGGCCAAACGTCCCGTGGCTGCATCCCATGCGGAGGCGCGCAGCGCGAAATGATTACGACTCATCAAAGCCAAGGCGGCAAATACTCGATCGAGCTGCATACGTACGGCAGCGGCGGCGAGCCGCTCCTGTTCCTGCACGGCGCCGGCGGGCTGATGCCGCAGGAGCCGTTCCTCGAAGAGCTCGGACGCGACTTCAAGGTCTATGCGCCCCACTTCCCCGGCTACGGCGAATCGACAGGGACCGAGTATATCGACGACGTCTCGGACGCGTCGCTGTTCTATCACGAGCTGATGGACGAGCTGAAAATTCCGCAAGCCAATATCCTGGGCCATTCGATGGGCGGGATGCTGGCGGCGGAACTGGTGGCGCTCGATCCGCATCGCGCAAAAAAGCTGGTGCTGGCCTGCCCTGCCGGCTTCTGGATCCAGGAGCATCCGATACCTGACTTCTTTGCCGCGCCGCTGAACGAGATCGCAGGACTGCTGTTTCACGATCCGAACTCGCCGGCGGCGAAAATGATGACGGCGATTCCAGAAGACTTCAAAGCGCTCGAAGTCATGTACGTCGAACGCGTGAAGCGGCTGGCGACCGCAGGAAAGTTCCTGTGGCCGATTCCGGATCGCGGACTCTCCAAGCGCGCCTACCGAATCAAGGTGCCGACGCTGCTGGTGTGGGGCGAGTCCGACAAGCTAATTCCTCCGGTCTATGCAAAAGAGTTCACCAGCCGTATCAAGGGTGCGAAACTCGAAACGATCAAGCAGGCCGGGCACATGCTGATGTACGAGCAGCAACCGGCGTTCGTAAAAGCGGTGCGCGACTTCCTGAAATCCTGATCGCGCACAATCTCGAGGCTCATCTGATCGCGGCCGCGGCGTGAACTTGCCGCGGCCGCGATGCTTTTGCGCGACTGCATTTCGTTTTCTGGCACACCGGTCGCAGTCTGAGGCGAGTCTATTCATCTTCTGCCCACGAACGCCTGCTGCAGGCGGTCAAAGCGCAGCACAGATACGGCACGCCCCATGCTCTCCCTTACAGGAAATCCTTTGCGTAAATCCTTCGAAAAACTCTGCTGGTGCCGAGGGCGAGATTCCTCGCGATACCTGCCACTCGGCCGGACGTGCACGCCGCCCTACGCATCGCCTGCGCGCGCTCGGAATGACACAAGAACCGCGAACGTTGTCATTCCGAGCGCGAATCGACCGCCAGCTCTGGCGTCGTGCATTCGCTTCGCGTCACGCGCATCGCGAGGAATCTCGCCAGCCGCGAACGCAGCCCAGTGCGATGGGTCGCGCAAAGTTCTCCTTCCAGAGGGATCTATGCATTACCGCGTGAAGTGTCTGATTCCTTCTCCTTGTCCAAGGAGAGGCCGATCCTCGATTCGCGCGAGCGCGTCCGGCCAGGTTCTCGTCATCCTCGCAATCACGATTCTGGTAATCCTCGTCGGCGCGGGACTGGCGGTGGACGTGGGCTATATGCAGCGCCAGAAACAGCGGATGCAGGTCGCGGCGGACGCAGCCGCGGTCGCTGCGGCCTCGGCGTTGATTACCAATGCGGAGAGTCCTGCCGCCGCCGGCGACAACGACGCCACGCTCAACGGATTCACCACCGCGGCCGGCACCACAGTCACGATCAACAACCCGCCCAAGAGCGGCAACTTCACCAGCAACAGCAGTTACGTCGAAGCGATTATTGATCAGCCGCAGCCGACCTGGTTCTTGAGCCTGCTCGGAATAAAGACCATGGACGTAAGCGCGCGCGCGGTTGCGGGCACTGCGAACGCAAGCGGATGCATGTACGTTCTCGATCCCTCGGCGTCCGGCGCGATCACGGCCAACGGCAACGGCAATATCACTTCGCAGTGCGGAATCCTCGACGATTCGAGCAGCAGCACCGCGCTTATCGCCAACGGCAGCGTCACTATCACTGCCAGTGCGATCGGCGTGGTCGGTAATACCCTCGCCAACGGCAACGTGGTGCTCACTCCGAAGCCGGTCACTGGAATTCTGCCGGTGTCGGATCCGCTCGCGGGTGTGCCGGCTCCGTTTGTGGGTCCGTGCACCTACAACAATTTTATCGTCAACTCGAATCAGTCGGTGCAGATGAGCCCTGGCGTTTATTGCGGCGGGATCATCTTCAACGGTAACACCAAGGCGAATTTTGCACCCGGGGTTTATGTGCTGGCGGGCGGCGGGATGCTCGCGAACGGCGGATGCACTCTCACCGGCACGGGCGTCACCTTTTACGACACCACCGGCAGCGGCGGATACGGGCCGATCACACTGAATGGCAGCGTCACTGCGACGCTCAGCGCGCCGACCTCGGGTCCACTCAAAGGAATTCTGTTCTTCCAGGATCGCTCAGTCACCAACGGCGCCGCGAGCATCATCAATGGCGGCGACACCGTGAACTTCACCGGCGCGCTCTATTTTCCGACTACCGACCTGACCTACAACGGCGGCAGCAACGCCGCCTACTCGATCATCGTCGCGAAGGACCTGATGGTGAACGGAAACATTACGATGAACGCCAACTATTCGTCGCTCACCGGAGGCTCGCCGATCCAAAATGCGACTCTGGCGGAATAAGGCCGAGCGCGGCCAGAGTATCCTCGAAGCCGCGCTCGTCGCTCCGATCCTGATGTTCATCCTGCTGGCGGTGGTCGAGGCGGGACGCATGATGTACTTGAGCGTCGCGCTCGAGCACGCCGCCGACGCCGCCGCCGAATACGGCGCCACCACCACTACCGACGGCGATCTGACCGGGATGCAATCGGCGGCGACCAACGACGTGCAGTCGAGCGGGCTCTTCAACAAGCTCTATCCTTCCAACGCCTTCGCCTCGACCGCGACCAATTTCTGCCAATGCGCCAACGGCGCCGCGACCTCGTGTACCAGCAACAACTGCGCCTCCGGCGAGTTTGCGGTGTTCGTGCAGGCGAAGACCGCGGCGACCTACGCGACTCTGGTCAAATATCCGGGCCTTCCTGCCGCCTTCACGATGAGCGCGCAGGCGACGTTGCGCGTGCAGTGAGCGAAAGCATCAAAATGACCGCGCGCCATCGGAGTTCCGGACAGGCGACCACCGAGTTCGCAATCGTCGGCGCGGTGTTTCTGACCCTGCTGCTCGGAATGATCGAGTTTTCGGCCGCGATGTACGCCTATGATTTCGTCTCGTATGCCGCTAGCCAGACCGCGCGCTACGCGATGGTTCGCGGGAGCACCAGTGCGTCGCCCGCGACAGTTGAGCGACCTCCAGACATACGCGCAGAGCCTCGCCAGCGGCCTCAACACCGCGAATCTCTCGACCAGCGCAGCGTGGACGCCCAACAATCGGCCGGGCAGCCTGGTTCAGGTAACGGTCCAGTATAATTTCGAATTCGTCGGCGGCCTGTTTCCGTCGGCCACTTTCCCATTCACCGATACGGTTCAGATGCGCATCGCGCGCTGAGCGCGGCACACGCCACCCGCTTTGTGCGCGGTGCGGATCGCCTGATCGCGCGCGCTTGACGCGGCGGCGGTACAGTTTTAAATTGCAACCGATATGAAAATCTACGAATTCACCCAAGCCCCGAATCCGCGCCGCGTTCGTGTCTTTCTTGCCGAGAAAGGAATCCAGGTTCCCTACGAGCAGGTCAACATCGCGGCTGGCGACAATCGCAAACCCGAGTTCCTCAAGATCAATCCGATGGGCGGTCTGCCCGTGCTCGAACTCGACGACGGAACGCATATCGCCGAGTCGGTCGCGATCTGCAAGTACTTCGAGGCGCAAAGGCCCGAGCCTGCGCTGTTCGGAGTGGACGCGAAGGATAAGGCCGTAGTCGAGATGTGGAACCGCCGGATGGAGTTCGAGATTCTCAGCATGGCGGCCGGCGCGTTTCGCAACACCAGCGACTTCTTCAAGGGCCGCATCCCGCAGTCGAAAGAGTACGGCGAGATCTGCCATGCCGCCGCGATCAAGCGGCTCGAGTGGCTCGACAAAGAGCTCGCGAACCGGGAGTTCATCGCGGGAGATCGCTACTCGATCGCGGATATCACGGCGCTAATCGGGATCGATTTCGGACGCACTACCGGCATCAAGATCACGCCCGAGCAGAAGAACCTCAAGCGCTGGCACGACGCCGTATCCAGCCGCCCCAGCGCGAAAGCATAGCCGGGAGATTCGCCGATCGCCAAGATTGCGCGCAGCTGCCCTCGTGTCGCGGGCAGCGGTGAGCAAGTTTCTGTTGTGTGCGCACGGCGCCAGACAAATATTACTGGGGCGCCAACGGCGTGCGCATCCGCGCCGCCACGTACCGGCCGCTCCAGGCAAGCAGTACTATGATGGTCACGACGCCGACGACCGGCGAGACGAGCAGGTACTCCGCGGGCGGTACGGTGAGGGCCAGTATGACGTGCAACCCGCTCATCGCGATCAGGCCGATGCCCCAGACCAGCGTGATTGTGAAGAACGTTTGTGCGCTATCGTTCTCGATTATCCGGTTGAGTGACGCCGCACGTTCAGAAGTGCCGCCGGCCACGGCCTGCTTGGCGACGTAGAGAATGATCGGGCGGCCGATCAGCGCCGAGACTACGAGCACGAGCCCGATTGCAGCCCCGTCGAACGATCGGATAACAAGAGCGACGCGTACGGTGGGCGCAAGCAGCGTAACGACGATGTGAAGCGCGAGCCCCGCCATCACGAGGATCGCGATTGCGTCGACGGTGCGCTTGCGAAGCAGGCTGAGAATCAGTCCGATGATGGGAAAGATCGTCGCATAGAGCAGCGGGATCACGCTGTTTTCCGGAAAATGGGATTGTAAAGCGCGATAGAGCAGAAAGGGGCAGAGCGCGTTGATCGTCAGGCTGAAACCTAGCGACGCGAGCGTTGTCCTGCGGTCGAAGCCGCGATCGGATCCGGGCGCGGGAGCGGATCGCGATTGTTCAATCATCGTCTAGTCCAGGATTTGATTTGGACCTTCGGGATCACGGCATGATTGGGGTGTAGAGGACGTACAACATGAAGTACACGACTACTCCCGTGACCGAGACGTACATCCAGAGCGGCCAGGTCCATCGCGCGATTCTCCGATGCGAGAGGAACCGTCCGCGTAGCGCATAGGACACCGTGATCAAAACGAGCGGGACGATCACGATCGCCAGAATCACGTGCGGGATCAGAATCGTGAAGTACACCGGACGAATCCATCCGATTCCGCTGAAGCGGATCTCGCCCGCATGCGCATGAAAGGTCAGGTACGAAACCAGGAACAGCGCCGAGACCGCAAGCGCGCTCAGCATGCACGCGCGATGCGCCGGCACATTTTTGCGTTTGATAAAGACGAATCCTGCCGCCAGCAGCACCGCGGCGATCGAATTCAGAATCGCGTTGATCTGCGGCAGGACTGAGTACGGGATCAACGCTCCACTTCCGATTTCCGCTACGACGGAGGCGCCGTCGCCGGTTCTGCAGCAACCGGCGCGATGTGACGCGAATGCGCCCACGCGCGCTTGCTCAAGTCTGGGCGCAGCATCAGGTAGCAAAACGCGACCAGGATCATCGGTGTCGCCGCAATCACCCACAATGCCTTGTGCTCGGTCGCCAGATGCATGAAGTACATCGCGACCAACAGCGCTTTTGCCATCGCCAATGCCACCAGCAGGCCGATCTTGAGATCGGTGGGAAAGTTCATCGCATAGACCAGCAATTCGACGCCGGTCAGCACCGCCAGGTAGATGAAGACCGCGATATAGCTCGGCCCCGTATGCTCCGCATGAGCTTCGTGGGAATTAATTGCCGCTTCAGCCGCCATAGTTGATCCTTGTGCCTCCCCGGGCGATCCGCGCAGGCGCGCGCACTAGATCAGATAAACGAAAGTGAAAATCAGGATCCACACGAGATCGACAAAGTGCCAGTAGAGTCCCGCGATCTCGACCAGTCCCGCCTTGCTCTGCGGAATCTTGCCCATCAGGCCGCGAATCCAGATTACGGTGTTGTACACAACGCCGGCGAACACGTGGCATCCGTGGAATCCGGTCAGGATGAAAAAAGTCGCATCGAACAGATCGCGATGAATCGACATCCCGCGTTCCATCAACAGATGATGCCACTCGAAGGCCTGCATCGTGAGAAACGCGACTCCGCCGACCATCGTCAGGAACATGAAGATTTTAAACTTCGACTGATTGCCGTTCTGCACGCCGTGGATCGACTCGACCATCGTGACGCTCGAGCAGATCAGGATGAACGTCATGACCGCAGTGGTGGTGATGCCCAGGTAGTCGGCCGGGTTGGGCCAGTTGACGTTGTTGTAACGCAACGCGCCGTATGCGGCGATCGCCGCGCCAAAGGTCATCGCGTCGGCGGCCAGAAACGCCCACATCCCGAGCTTGCCGGAGTTACCCGGCGTTATCGAAGGTTCGGTCTCGTCCGCCACCGCGCCATGCATCGCGCCGTGCGCGTGTGGATCTACTGCCAGAGCCTCACTCATCATCGTCTCCCCATCAAATTCGAATCATGCGCGAATCGGTCTAGCGCCTGGAAATCGCCTGCGGCGGCTGTTTGCGAATCGAACGCCGATACGCGCCATAAAGGATCGCGCTGACAGCCGCGATCGTGATGTAAGGTCCGGCCAGCATGAACAGCACGCTGGTGTTGAAGGCGTGGATCGCGTGGTCCCCCGGCGACAAGCCGCACATCGCGCATGCGTTTGCGACTCCGGCTGCTGCCGTCAGCATCGCCGCCGCCTGTGCCAAGATTCCTGTTCCCCGCAGAATGTTCCTCATGTTCGTCTCCCTTGCCCCGCTTGCAAAAAAATACTCGCCGACATCACATCAGGTAAACCAGGAAGAACAACACCGGCCAAACCGCGCATACAAAATACCAATACACCGTGCACAGCTCGACCGGTGATGCGTTGCGCGCGTTGTAACGTCCGCGTTGAGCGGCGAATGCGACCGCGCACAGCCATATCACTCCTGCTGCAACGTGCAGGCCGTGGAGTCCGATCAGCAGATAGAACGTCGCGCCGTAGCTGCCGCTCGAAAGTGTCAGCCCGTGTGCAACCAGCCGCACCCATTCCGATCCCTGCACCGCCAGAAACGTGACGCCGAGCAGGCCCGTGATCGCGATCCAGCGCCGTAAAATCCGCTGGCGGCTCTGATGCACCGCGCGCAGCGCCATCGTCATGGTGCCCGCGCTCGCGAGCAGGACGAAGGTATTGACCCAGGTGACGTCGATCGGCAGCCGCGGCTGCGCAGGCGGCGGCCAGAACGGCGCTTGCATGCGGAAAATGATGAACGAGCCGATGAGCGCGCTGAACAGCATCGTCTCGGTCGCGATCACCATCACGATCGCGAGCATCGCGTTGCTGATGAAGCGGGACTCGGTCTCGTCGCCCGAGCCGCCGCCGCGCCGCGGTGGAACGATCAGTGGGCGAATTTTTGCGGTCATTGTGCTCACGCGCTCATCGCCTCAGTGCTTCACCAGAATCGTCACGATCGACACCATCACCAAAAAAACCATCACGCCGAGAATAATTTTCAGAACCCGGCGGTTCTCTTCTTTTACGTCTTCGCGGCTGACCAATGCTGGCATCGCTTTCGCCTAAATTTTATCGATCACCATCATCAGCAGAACGATCGGCAAATAAATCAACGACGCGAACAGCAGCCGCCTGGCCGCCTGCGCGCGTCCCGGCGCGCGAACCATCGTGATACCGAATAGCAGCATCACGGCTCCGCCGATCACCGCGATCGCGCCATACACTACGCCCGCCGTCCCCATCATCCAGGGCAAAATACTTAGCACAAGCAATCCGGCGCTCGCGCCGATCACAACTGGATCAGACGGATTGCCCCAACCTCGATCCGCGGGAAGGAGATGGATTCCGGCGCGGGCGTAATCCTCGCGAAAGAGCCGGGCGACCGCGAATGTATGCGGCAACTGCCACAGGAACATGATCCCGAATAGCACCAGCGGCTCCGCCGCGATGCTGCCGCGAGCAGCCGCCCATCCGGCGACCGGAGGGAGAGCACCCGGAATCGCGCCGATCACGTCGCATAGCCATGAGCGCCGTTTGAGCGGTGTGTATGCCAGCAGGTAAATCGCGGTAATCGCCGCGGTCGTCGCGGCGCAAAGCAGATTGGTCGCGGCGATCAGGTATGCAAACCCAATCGCGCTCGCGGCGCATCCGAACACCAGCGCCTCGATCGGGCGCAGCCTGCCATCCGGAAGCGGGCGATGCTGCGTGCGATGCATCAGCGCGTCGGTGTCGCGCTCCATGTATTGGTTGAGCGCGAGCGTGCCGCCCGCGGCCAGCGCGGTGCCGACGATCAAATTGAACGCGAGAATAAAATCGAATCCGCCCGTCCCGCCGAGATAGAAACCGGCCAGAGTCGTGACCAGCACCATCGCGACCACGCGCGGCTTGGTGAGCTCGATAAATGCCAACAGCCGCGCGCGAATCGCGCCTGCTTCGGCTTCCATCATCGCGGCTTTCGCGTTCACACCGACACCTGATGCCCGAGCGAATGCTGTTCGCGCGCAGTGCTTGAAACCGTCTGTGCGGCTCCGCCTCGCGTCGCGATGCCATAAACATGATACGCGCGAATGGTGATCGTTAGGCTGGTCGCGAGCACCGCCGCGCCGATCAGCACATGGCTGGTGGTTGGGATGACGGCGCGACCGCTCCAGATCGTTATCGCGCCCAGGCAGATCTGCATCACCAGCAGCAGGAACAGACCGAGTGCGGGATGACGCAGCTCGGGTTCATCGCGATGCGATCGCAAAACGCGCGCGACCGTCCATACGACCATGATCGTTACGAGCACAGCGCCGCATCGATGCGCGAAATTGACCGCGATGTATTCGTTCCAATACGGCGGAATCAACTGGCCGAACGCGAGCGGAAAATCCGGAATGGCCAGACCAGCGCCTAGATGGCGCATTACCGCGCCAACGAGGATTTGCAGATAGATGATCGCGGTCGTCACGCCCGCAAGCATCGCCAGCGGAATTCGCACCGGCTCTTCGCTGCGACGCTCGGTGCGCGTCCATCGCGGATTGGTAAAAATCGCAATCGAGACCATCAGGCAGAAAAACGCCTGCGCGGTGCCCGCGTGCGCAACCGCGATCGGCAGCGGCAACTCGAGCAGCACCGTGATACCGCCCAGGATCGCCTGCACGATGATCAGTCCGAACGCCGCGAAGATCGTGTAGCGCACCCACTTTCGCGGCTCGACGCGCCACGCCCACGCCATCAGGATGAGCGTGAGCATCACCACGATTGCGGCGACGACGCGATGCCCGAATTCGAAGCGGATTCCGCCCTGCCACGCCGGGATGAGTTTTCCGAAAGCGAGCGGCCAGTCAGGCACCGCAAGCGCGGAACCGGTCGAGGTCACCAGGCCGCCGACGAAAATCAGGCAGAACGTCGCACCCGCCGCGAGTATCGCAAAGCGATGCAACCCGCGTTCGCGAGCATCAGAAATTCCGCTTTCAGCTTCGATCGGCAAAGCGCGTCCTCAATCCGCAGCCGCCGTCTCGTGTTCGGCTACCGCCCACTGTGGAAGGTAATCCTCCGCCGCCTCGGGCGAGCTGTACTCGTACGGACCGCGGAATACCTCCGGCACCCTGCCCGGCCAGTTGCCGTGTCCCGGAGGCGATGGCGCGCTCCATTCGAGCGTATTGGCGTGCCACGGATTTTCCGTCGCCTTCTGGCCTCTGTAGTAGCTCCAGATCATGTTGGCGAGGAAAAGAAACTGCGCGGAGCCGAGCACGAAGGCGCTGATCGAGATGAACGTGTTGATCGGCTGGATCGGCTTCAGAAAATCATACTGTTGCGGATTGTAGATTCGGCGCATGTGGCCGGCCATGCCGAGAATATGCATCGGAAAAAAAGTGCAGTTGAACGCGACGAACGTAATCCAGAAATGAAGCTTGCCCAGAGATTCGTTCATCATACGTCCGAACATTTTCGGATACCAATACGTAATCCCGGCGAAGATTCCGAACAGGCTTCCGCCGAACAGCACGTAGTGGATGTGCGCGACGATGAAGTAGGTGTCGTGGATGTACATGTCCACCGGCGTGCAGGCCATGAAGATTCCCGACAGTCCGCCGATCACGAACATCGCGACGAACGACAGCGCATTGAGCATCGCGGCCGTGTAGTGGATGTCGCCCTTATACAGCGTGCCCAGCCAGTTGAACGTCTTAATCGCCGACGGCACCGCGATCACCATCGTGGTCAGCATGAAGCTGGTGCCGAGTTCCGGGTCCATGCCGGACTGGAACATGTGATGGCCCCACACCATCCAGGACAGTCCCGCGATCGCGCAGATCGCGTAGACCATCGCGCGGTAGCCGAAAATCGGCTTGCGCGAGAAGGTCGCGATAACCTCGGACGCGATCCCCATCGCCGGGAGGATCATGATGTAGACCTCGGGATGCCCGAAGAACCAGAACAGATGCTGCCACAGGATCGGCTCGCCGCCGCCCGCGGGCAGGAAGAAATGGGTCCCGCCCATCCGATCGAACAGCAACAGCGCAAGCGCCGTGGTCAATACCGGCAGCGCCAGCAGCAGCAGAATCGCAGTGATGAACAACGCCCATATCACCAGCGGGAGGCGGAAGAAATGCATCCCCTTGGTTCGCATGTTGATGATCGTCGTGATGTAGTTGATCGAGCCCATCAGTGACGACACACCGAGCACAATGATGCTGATGCACCAGAGGTTCTGGCCCCAATCGACGCCGGTGTAGATCGGCACCGCGCTGAGCGGCGCATATGATGTCCATCCGGCGGCGGCCGGACCGCCTGACACGAAGAACGACGACAGCATGATCACGCCGGCGACCGCGCCCACCCAGAACGAGAGCATGTTGAGCTTGGGAAACGCCATGTCGCGCGCGCCGATCATCAGCGGAATCAGGAAATTACCGAAGCATCCGACCAGGATCGGCATCACGACGAAGAAGATCATGATCGTCGCGTGCATGGTGAGCGTCGAGTTATAGGTCGCGGCGGTTATTGCGCTGTCGTTCTGGATCGACTGCGGAAAAAACCGCAGGAAGCTGAACTGCGTGTCGGGCCACGCCAGATCCAACCGCATCAGCATCGCCATCAGGCCGCCGATCGCCATCATGAATAGCGCCACGAACAGGAACTGGCGCCCGATCATCTTGTGGTCTTCTGAAAAGATATAGGTGCGCCAAAATCCGAGCTCGTGATGCTCGGCGTGCGCGCCTCCAACCGCAACCGCTGCCGTGCTGCTCATCTGAGCAAATCTCCTCCGCGCTCTATCGCGGGAATCTCATCCATTACTGGTTGGCGTTCGCGTACTGATCTTTGAGCCATTTCTGAAAATCCGCTTCCGATTGGACGGTCAGCGTCCCCTGCATCCCGGAGTGTCCGAATCCGCACAGCTCCGCGCACGGGATCGCATAGGTGCCGATTTCCTTCGCCTCGAACCACACGTCGATCACGCGGCCCGGCACCGCATCCTGCTTGAGCCTGAGGTTCGGCACGAAAAAGCTGTGAATGACATCTTTTGAAGCGAGGCCGATCCGCACCACCTGGTTCACCGGCACATGCATCTCGTTCTCGACAGTGACATCGTCCTTGGTGCCAAGTTTTCCGTCGGGACCCGGATAGGTGATTTCCCAGTTAAACTGCTTGGCGGTCACGTTGTAGAAGACCTGCCCCGGAGGTCCGTTCTCTTTGATGTCGGCCCAGGTCGAGCGGCTCATCATCGCAAGGACGATCAGGATCACGGCGGTGATGCTGGTCCAGGTGACCTCGAGCCGCGTGTTGCCCTCGATATATTCGGCCTTGCGGCCGGGTCGATGCCGGTATTTGAACAGGAACGTGACCAGCGCGACCATCACCGCCAGCCACGTCACCACGACGATCCAGAAGATCAGGGTGAACAGGAAATCGATCCGCGGCCCGAACGTGGAAATATCGTGCGGGAAGTACATGAATTCCAGCATCTTGGAAGCCTCACCCCCTGCGCTCTAACGCGCACGTATACCTGCTGCTCCCGAACGGACCGGCGCAGTTAGATCGGCGCGTACGCAAACCCGGATTCATAAAAGCCGCGCGATTATGCGCATCCGCGATCCGTTTAGTGAAATGAAAAATTCTGTCCGTGCCACAATCCAAAGCTTACGCAAGATAGCAGCGGCTGCGGGGATTTTCCAGTGATTGCAGGCGCTTTTGAGCCAGCGGCCGTTCCTCGCCGAATTTTCCAACCCCGCCGCAAAACCGCTCGCACGACATAAGTCGGCATTGTCCGGAGTCATTCCTTTCTTGATGCTTCAAGCGCATCGGACGCGGGGCTCTGCGTCCATTTGGCGATGCCCCGTCTTTCGGCTAGAACTCGCTAGTTGCTGATAACGGAGGTCGAGCGTTTATGGCGGATCGGGTGGCGACGTTGGCCTTGGGATTCGAGCGGCAGGTCGGGAAATACGGCGATCGCAAGTTTCTACAGGAAAAGCGGAACAAGGAGTGGCAGAGCCATTCGTTCAACGCGGTTTCCGCGGCGGCCGGCCGTCTGCGCGGAGGTCTGGCCAAGCCTGGGAGTTCGCCCCGGCGACCGGATCGGAATCCTTTCCGATAATTCTCCGCAGTGGATCATCGTCGATCAGGCTACGCTCGGACTCGGCGCCATCGTGGTGCCGCTGTACACCACCAGCGGCGTCGAAGAGACCCGTCATGTAATAGAGCGACTCGGGCGCGAGGATTGTCGCAGCCAACGGACCCGAGCACGTGAAGAAGCTGCTCGCGATGGCGCCGTCGATCCCCGAAATGACCGCGATTATCGCGATCCATCACGGCGCCGAGCCGCAACCCGCCGCGAACGGCGGATCTCCGGTGCTGACGCTCGACTCGGCCAGCGCCGATTCCGCCGCGCCGGTCGTTCAGGGCTCGCCCGACGATCTGGCGACGATCATCTACACCTCGGGCACAACGGGACCGTCCAAGGGCGTGATGCTCACGCACGGGAACATCCTGGCTAACTGCTACGACGCGCTCGAAGCGCTGACGCTCAGCGATACCGACCAGACGCTCTCGGTTCTGCCGATTGCGCATTCGTTCGAGCGCACAGCAGGATACTACGCGGTCACGATGGCGGGCGGATCGATCGCGTTCGCCGAAGGCCTGACCTCGATCGCGGCGAACCTGCAGGAGATTCGGCCGACCGTGCTGCTGGTGGTGCCGCGACTGCTCGAAGTGATTTACAGCCGAGTGATGAAGCAGGTCGAGTCGGGCCCCGCCTTCAAGCGCGCGATGTTCAATGCGGCGGTATCGGTCGGCAAGCAGGCCGCGGAGTATCGGCATCATGGAAAGAACGTGCCGCCGCAGCTCGCCGCTCCGATGGCGATATTCCGCAAGCTGGTGTTCGCGCGGATCAACGCGGTCTTCGGCGGACGGCTGCGCTATCTTATTTCCGGCGGAGCGCCGCTGCCCAAGGAGATCTTCCGCTTCCTCGCCGCGGCGGAAGTTCCGATCGTCGAGGGTTACGGACTCACCGAGGCGGCGCCGGTCGTGTCGGTGAACCTCGATCGCGGACGGACCCGAATCGGCACCGTCGGCCGCCCGCTCGCGACCGTGGAGGCGAAGACCGCGCCCGACGGCGAGCTGCTGCTGCGCGGACCCAACGTGATGAAGGGCTACTACAAGCGCGAGGACGACACGCGCGAAACGATCGACGCCGAAGGATGGCTGCATACCGGCGACATCGCGAGCATCGACGCCGAGGGCTTTATCGCGATCACCGATCGCAAGAAGGAGATCATCGTGCTCTCCGGCGGCAAGAATATCTCGCCGGCGAATCTCGAGACGCGCCTCGCGACCGACCCCTACATCGCGCAGGCATGCGTGATCGGCGACCGGAGAAAGCATCTGGCGGCGCTGCTGGTCCCGAACCTCGAAAACCTGGGCGACTATCTCAAGACCAACGGACTCGACGCCAAGCGGCCCGAGGAGCTGGTCGAGACGCCTGCGATCCGGCAGCTATTTGGATCGAAGCTCAAGGAGTTCAACAAGCCGCTCTCGGACGTCGAGGCGATCTCGGCTTTCACGCTGGTAGCGCGTCCATTCTCGCAAGAGAACGGCGAGCTGACCCCGACGCTCAAGCTCCGCCGCAAGGTAGTGCAGGAGCATTATCGCGAGCAGATAGAATCGATGTATCGGGATTGAGGCGTGATATTCTGAAGGTACGCTCGATCCCGATGCCCGAATATAGCGGCAGATTTGAGTCCACCGTTCCTTACTACGCGCGGTTTCGTCCGCGCTATCCGGCGGCGCTGTTCGAGCTGATCGCGGAGCGGCGCGGGCTGGACGGTCGCGGGCGGCTGCTCGACCTCGGATGCGGCCCCGGATTTATCGCGATCGCGATGGCGCCCTACTTCGCCGAGGTTGTCGGCGTCGATCCCGAGCCTGCGATGCTCGACGCGGCGCGCCACGAAGCCGCACGCGCGCAGGTGGCGCTGACGCTGGTTGCGGGAAGCTCGCAGACGCTCGGTCCCGAGTTCGGCGCGTTCCGGATGGCGACGATGGGGCGCTCGTTCCATTGGATGGATCGCGACGCGACACTGGCGGCGCTCGACACGATGATCGAGCCGGGCGGCGCAATCGCTCTTATTGGCGAGCGGCTGCTCGACGCGCCGGAGAACGGATGGCGCGCGGCGTGGGAGATCGTGTCGCGCAAATATGCGACGGCGCGCGCGCACCGGCGTCACTGGACCAATCCCGCGTGGGAGCGGCACGAGACCGTGGTGCTCCGCTCGCCCTTCTCCGTTATCGAACGGGTCGCGGTGTCGGGCCGACGGACCTCGAGTCTTGACGATTTGATCGGCCGCGCCTACTCGATGTCTTCGACGTCGATCGCTTTCCTGGGCGATCGGCGCGAGGCGTTCGAGCGCGAGCTGCGCGCGGCGCTGCTCGAATTCTCGCCCTCGGGAATGTTCGAAGAGATCGTCGAGAGCGAAGCGCTTCTCGCCTCGCGGCCGGCGTAGCCGAATTCACTCGGGCGTGACCGCGATCAGATCATCGACCTGGCGCAGGCTCGGGAACATCCACATCCACAGCGCGACCACGCCGATAGTTCCGATTCCTCCGATCACCACCGAGGCGACGGTGCCGAACCACGCGGCGGTGACGCCCGACTCGAACTCGCCGAGCTCATTCGAGGTGCCGATGAACAGCGAGTTGATCGCGCTGACCCGCCCGCGCATCGCGTCGGGAGTCGCGAGCTGCGTCAGCGTATGGCGGACATAGACGCTGATCATGTCCGACGCTCCCAGCACGACGAGCGCGCCGAGCGACAGCGCAAAATTTTGCGAGACGCCAAACACGATCGTCGCGATTCCGAAAATCGCGACGCATCCGAACATCGTCAGGCCGGCGCGGCGCCGCAGCGGAATCCTCACCAGGCCAAGACCCATCACGGCGGCTCCCAGAGCGGGCGCGCTGCGGAGCAGGCCCAGCCCGCCCGGACCGACGCGCAGGATGTCGCGCGCGTAGATCGGGAGCAGCGCGGTCGCGCCACCGAGCAGCACCGCGAACAGATCGAGCGAGATTGCGCCCAGGATGATCGGCTGCGTCCGGAGATATTCGATTCCCGCCGTCACCCGCGCGAACGCGCTTTGTCCCGGCGGCGGAGCCTGATGAACGCTCTGCGTGTGGATCAGCGCGAACGCGAGCGCGACTACCGAGAACATCGCAAGGCACATCCCATACGCCGCGAGCGCCCCGAACACGTAGAGCAGTCCTCCCAGCGCGGGACCCGCGATAGTCGCGATCTGGCGGGCCGACGAAGTCCATGCGACCGCCTCGGGAAACTGCTCGACCGGAACCAGCAGCGGCAGGAACGCATCCGATGCCGGCCGCACGAACGCGCGCACGACCCCGAGCAACGCGAGCACCGCATAGAACGGCGCGATCACGCGATAGTCCGCGAAGGTGAGCGCCAGCAATGCGCCCGCGCAGAGCGCTTGGACGACAAATCCAATCGAGAGAATCGTGCGGCGGTTGCGGCGATCGGCCAGATCGCCCGCGGGCAGCGCGAGAATCGCCATCGGCAGAAACTGCGCAAGACCCGCGTAGCCGAGGACCAACGGTTCGCGCGCGATGTCATAGATCTGCCAACTGACCGCGACCGATTGCGCCGCCGACGCGAGCGACGCAAGAAACATCGCGAGCAGGAACAGCTTGAAGTCGCGGCGGGCAAAGACGCTTTCGCGGCGCTCCGGCGAGGACTCGAATGACGGCTCGGGAAGGTCCATGGCGCGGTTCCTACTGACGCCACAGCGATCGCCGCCAGGCAAGTGCGTTGCGCGGACGTATCAAACCGGCGCGCCATCGATCGCAAAGAGGCTGTATCTTCGCCCGGCGCAACAGCATAGGATGTCGCTATAACGGTCGGATTGTTTCCTTCATCTGAATCCGGGAATTAGCCCGGATTTTCTGTTCGAGCTTTCCCGGCAAATACCTAACGGAGGGCAAATAATGCCCAGCAAGTTGTACGTAGGCAATCTGGCCTACACGGTTTCTAATAGCGACCTCGAGTCACTTTTCTCACAGGTCGGACAGGTCGCGAGCGTCGCGGTTATCATGGACAAGTTTTCCGGCCAGTCGAAGGGATTCGGCTTTGTCGAGATGACCAATGCGGAAGATGCCTCGAAAGCAATCCAGCAGTTCAATGAGACGGAACTCAAGGGACGCAATATCAAGGTCAATGAAGCCAAGCCTCGTGAGTCTGGCTTCGGCGGCGGCGGCGGCAATCGCAGCGGCGGTGGAAACCGCAGCGGCGGCGGCGGCGGGCGCGACCGCTGGTAGGATGACATCCCAAGGGCGGGCTTCGGCCCGCCCTTTCTTTCTGTCGATTCCGCATGCTTGAGTACTTGAGCGATTTGATCCACAGGAACCAACCGCATGAATGAAAAACGCCGCAAGGAACAACTGCGAAAACAAAAACAGCAGGACAAGGAACAGCGCAAAGCCCGGCGCTTAGCTGAAAAGAAGACCAACCCGGGCGGCCTCGACGCCGACTTGGAAGGAATCGTCGCCGGACCTCAGCCCGGCCAGATTATTAACCTCGACGAGGATTTGCCTGCCCCCTCCGTGACGCGCACCAACGAGTGAGCGCCGATGGCAGGGGTCCGCCTATCGGATCTCGCGATCCACCGGAATCTTTTTAAATCAACTACTTAGTGGCTTCGTTCAGTCAATTTCTATGGGCTCCTGCGCTCGGGACTATCGCGATTCTTACGTCCTGAAGCGCGACTCTTCGCCCCGTCACTTCGAACCATAGGGCGCACCGCGCGAATCCTTAGCGTGCGCTAGGGGTTGCTGCTTCCATCGCCCGGGTGGAGGGCACCGTGGAACGGCGGCCGGAAACTTCGGCACCGGCATGACGCTCAAGCGAATAGTACATAAGCGCCGACACCAGTGAGAGTATGGCGGTGATTAGGAAAGCCGGAGTGAAATCCAGGGTCGACAACACTTTGGACCCGTGGAACCACAAGCTGAAATGCAAGACCAGCGCGCCGATCGTGATGCCGAGACTGAAAAAGAATTGCTGCGCCATGCTCGAGAGCGTCGATGCGCTGCTCATGGACTCGTTCGGAACGTCCGCGTAAGTGAGCGTTCCCAGCGCCGTGAACTGAAGCGAGCGCAGAAACCCTCCGACAAACAGCGCAGCAACGATCACGGTGTGCGGGGTTGATGGACGGAATAATGCGTAGCTCGCGAGAATCAACGCGCACAAGATGCCGTTGCTGATCAGCACGGACTTGAAGCCCAGCCGCTGGATAATTGGTCCGGCGGTCGGCTTCATCAGGAGCGCGCCGCAAGCGCTGGTGAAGGTCAGCATCCCGGAAGCGAATGGTGTCAATCCAAACACGAGCTGCAATAGCATCGGGAGCAGGAAGGGCAACGCGCCAATTCCGATCCTGAACAGTCCGCCGCCGACCGTCGAGATCGCAAAGGTCGGGATTTTGAGTAATCTCAGATCGACGATCGGATGAGGAATGCGCCGGGCGTGAAAGACATATGATCCAAGGCAGATGCCGCCGGCCGCGAGCACGCACATCGTCACGCCGGCCGGCACAATCGCGCGGCCGATCGTTTCAAAGCCAAATACCAGGCCCGCGAGGCCGAGTCCGGTTAAGACGAAGCCGCGCAGATCGAGAGGCCCTACCTCCGCGGCGCTCACGTCCTCGATGAACATCGAGACCAGCGTTATGCCCAGAATCCCGATCGGCACGTTGATAAAGAAAATCCAGCGCCACGACCAGTAGGTCACGATAAAACCGCCGACCGGCGGTCCCACCACCGGGCCGAGCACCGCGGGCACGGTCAGATAGGACATCGCGGTGACTAGGTTGGCCTTCTCAACGGTCTT
Organism: uncultured delta proteobacterium; assembly: GCA_963765675.1. Taxonomy (GTDB): domain Bacteria; phylum Desulfobacterota; class Binatia; order Binatales; family Binataceae; genus JBARDN01. The sequence continues at coordinate 367,063 of CAVXXK010000003.1, forward strand.
AAGAACGATCACCCTTCCGACAGGCACCATCATCGCGCCGCCGAAGCCCTGCAGGATGCGCGAGAAGACGATCGTGGAGAGTGATCCAGACAGGCCGCACAGCACGGAGCCGAGCGTGAAGATCACGATCGCGGCGCGAAAGACCGTGCGGCAGCCGAATCGGTCCGCCATCCATCCGCTGATCGGCACGAAGACCGCGAGGCTCAGCATGTAGGCGGTGATCGCTAGATTGAGCCTGATCGGATCCTGATGTAGCGACGTCGCCATCGCGGGCAGCGCGGTCGAGATGACCGTGGAATCGAGCATCTCCATGAACAGCGCGCATCCGACGATCAGAGGCGCGACCAGTTCGGTCGGTGCCGTACGATTCGTGCCGGGATCCATAGAGATGTATCTGATTCGAGGCCCAGGCGCGGGTCAAATGGAGCGGGCGATGAGAGTCGCGGTGCGGAGTTTCAAAATCCGGAGAGGAGATCGTTTGGGGCGATCGGAACCGCTCCGTGGGCGCGGCGATTGCGAGAGGCGGCCGATCTATCGCACGGAAGCCCGAACGCAAGAGCAATCACGCTCAGGAGAAGGAATGTAAATTCTCCGCTCGCGCATCCGGACTTCCGAGGTCGATACGACTCCATCGACAGGACGCTGCCCGGCTTTTTCAACGCGTGGAGACGCGGGGCTCGGCTGCTCATCCGTTTTATCATCGATCTCGCAACCCAATTCCGTCGATCATCAGGAATCGAGAGCAATTGCCACGCCACTCGTGATCGTGCCCAAAGCGGTGAATTCTCTTGCGGGGGCGGATCGGGAGCTCGCGGACATTCCAGATTGAAATGGCGCGGCATCTCAAAATGAATTGGAACTCCCGATTTCGGTTTTCTCAGTGAACTATTGATTTGATAAAATGCGGAGAATGCGCGTACCGGAACAAAATCTCGCCGCGGTTTGGGACCAAGGGTTCACCATCGTCGAGAACTTTCTCGATCCCGACACGCTATCGGCGGCTCAGCAGGCTCTGTGGGAAATTTACCCAAGGCCCGAGGACTACTTCAGGGCATCCGATGAATTTCCAGAGTTCAGTCGCGACCAGTTCGCCGGCCTGCGGCTATTTCCTTACAACTCCTGGGCGCTGAATCATCTGGCCGTGAACCGCGACCTGGTCGACGCCGCCGAGCGCCTGCTGGGAACTCAGGATCTTGAAATCTACAAGATCGAGTTGTGGGCAAAGTACTCTGGAGCCGCCAATTATGATCAGGCGCATCATCGCGACTACGGAAATCACAGTCTGGTGGTGCCGCGTGCGGACCGGCAGCACACCCAAATGACCACCTTCATTATGCTCTCGGAGGTGACCGCCGATGATGCGCCTACCAAACTGGTTCCGCTGAAGTTCAGCCGGGTGCAGCCGCTCTCGACTCGCAGACTGCCATTCGGCGAACTTTTCGATCATGAGGTCGCGGCGACCGCTCCCGCGGGAAGCCTGCTGATCTACAAGACCGACATCTTTCATCGCGGTTCCGACTTCACCGGCGTAAACCGCTCGCGCTTCATGATGCTCGCCGATTTTCAGCAGCGAGGATGGCGCTGGCAAGGCAAGATGAGCTGGCCGCATCGCGCGAACATGCCGGGCATGTGCGAGGCGATCGTGCGGATGACGCCGCGCGAGCGCGATCTTTTCGGCTGGCCGCCGCCCGGAAGCGAATATTGGAACGAACAGACCATCGCGGATGTGGCGGCGCGATATCCGGGTTTGGACATGACGCCCTACCTTAAAGCGTCCGCGGATTGATCGCGCGAAAGCTCAGCGCGCGGCGAGCGCCAGAGCATCATCACCTCGATCCAGCCTTGGCGCCAAAGCGCGTCCAACGCTGCGTACGGTTGGAACCGCAGCGAGGTCTGGGTTGTCCCTCTCCCAACGAGATTGGGAGAGGGACTTAAGCACCTCGGCGGCCGGGTTTGCCTTGTCGCGTGACGCGGAACTCAGCGGGCGGCGAGCGCGAGCATCACTTCGGTCCAGCCGTCGACGACGAAATCGATTCCGATAAACAGGCCGATCACCCACAGACCCGATACCGGCCACGAAGCCGCGATCGAAATCCCGAGTATCAGAGCGATCGCGCCATTGAAGATGAGCCATCCGCGATGATGTATTGGCGTGCCGAAAGCGACGAAGAGACGAAACGCGCCGGCCACGATCAGGATCATCGCGATCAGCAACGTGATCGTGATCGCGGCGATATGCGGCTCGGCGACGATCAGCAAGCCCGCGACCACGTAGAGTATCCCGGCGATCAGGTTGATGAAGAACCCGCCCCATCCGCGGCGCGCAAAGCCGTGCACCACTTCGATCACACCGCTTATCACCAGCAGCCACCCGAGCAGCAGCATCGAGACCAGCGTCATCGCGAAAGTGTCGCCGAGCGCGATCACGCCGCAGATGATCAGCAGGATGCCGATCACCAGGAACCACGTGCGATGCGCGCGGACTTCCTCGATTCCGGGAACGACCAAGAGACCGGCCATGGCGAAGCCTCCTTCGGTGTCGGCGATCAGCCCATCATCTCGATTTAGAAGCCGGGCGGCCGCGGACATCCGCCGACCAGACCGGCCATGCGCTTGGCGAGATCGAGCGTTGTGCGATCCTCGAGGTATGGACCGACGATCTGGATTCCAATCGGAAGCCCGTTCTTCAGGCGGCCGACCGGAATGACCGTCGCAGGCAGATAACACGCTCCCGCCGGCGCCATCCAGGTGGTTAGACTCCAGTAGGGCCGCTGCTCGCCACCAATCGTAGCCATCCGGCTGGCGATCGGCTCGGAATGATCGTGAGGGATCGCCGCGCACGGCATAACCGGCAGCAACATCGCGTCCCAATTGGTGAAGAACTCTTCCCAGCGCTTGCGCATCTGCAGGCGACGCTCGTTGTAGCTGAGCCATTGGCGATGGCGCATCGCGAGCAGGCGGCGAGTCCTGGCGGCCGGCGAGTCGCCCGGCGTAGCGGCGTATTCGTCGAGACGATCGTTAGGCACGCCGCCTGCCAGCGCGGCTTGCAGCAACGCGGAGAACGTCTCCGCGACCTTCTCGAGCGTGAACTCGGGACGAGCGTCGTGATCGACGCGCGCGCCGGCCGTCTCGAGCGCCTGAGCGGCCTTCTCCAGCAGCTCGCGCACGTCGGGCTCGACGCGGCACGCGGGATCATCGAGCCACGCGGCCACGCGATAATCCTTGAGCGTCCGGCGCCGCGGCGGCGGAAGCTTGAGCCGCCACGCGGGATGCTCCCAGCGATTCGGGCCGGCCATGATGTCGAGGCCGAGCTTCAGATCCTCGACCGTGCGCGCCATCGGTCCTGCGACCGCGAGATCGGCCATCGTCAGCGTTCCCGGAGGACCGGGAATCTGTCCGTGCGCGGGGACGATCCCATAGCTCGGCTTATGGCCGACGACGCCCGACATATGCGAGGGCAGACGAATCGAGCCGCCGATATCGCTGCCGAGCTCGAGCGGCGTGAACCCACACGCCAGCGCGGCTGCAGATCCGCCCGACGAGCCCCCGGGAGTGCGCGAAACGTCGTGAGGATTGTTGGTGGTTCCGAAAACCTCGTTGTAGCTTTGCAGGTCGCCGGCATAAATCGGCAGATTGGTCTTGCCGAAGATAACGGCGCCGGCCTCGCGCAGGCGCGCCACCGGCCACGCATCTTCTTTCGGGATGAAATCTTTCAGCTCCGGCGCGCCCGAGGTGGTGCGCATCCCGGCGGTCTGGAAAGAATCCTTGATCGTCATCGGAACGCCGTGCAGAGCGCCGCGCACCTCGCCACGCGCGAGGGCGGCATCGGCGGCGTCGGCCTCGGAGCGGGCGCGATCGGCGTCGATCGTCACGACGCAGTTGATGGGCTTATCAAGCGCGGCGACGCGCGCCAGAAAATAGTCGAGGGCTTCGCGGCTGGAAATCTCGCGGCGCCGGATTTTTCTCGCAATAGCGGTAGCGCTCAAATGGGCAAGCTCGGACACGGCGGCCTCCTGTGGATGTAGTTGCTCAGCTTGTCAGTAGCCGATCGGAAAAAGAAGTCAAGCGGGCCACGTCTCGACCACGGCGATTCGCCGCTCCCGTGGTAGCGGCAAGCGGGCTTTGGTACCGTGTCCCGCATTGAGGCCGACGCGTCGCGGCGGCGGAAGCTTTTCGAAGGTGCGAACCTTGTGAGCGATTTGAACGAAAGCGATTCCGATCGCGCGGAAGTTCCAGCGCGAGACCGCGTGTTGACGTGTACCTGGGCGCCCACTGTTGTCGCGCGGCCCGACCCAACGCGCACCGGCGCGGCGCTCAGCGAGCGGCTGCTCGCGCCAGTGCGTCGCGCGGAAGAATTGGGAATCGACTATCTGCTGGTCGCGCAGCGATGGTGGGGCTCGGGCGAGGAGACCGAGCACTCGACCTACGACTGTCTTGCGATGACCGCGTTTTACGCGGCCCATACCAGCCGCATCCGTTTAATCACGGCGGTGCATCCGGGCTTCTTCGAGCCCGCGCCGATCGCGAAATGGGGCGCCACGATCGATCAGACGAGCGGCGGCCGCTGGGCGATCAACGTGACCTCCGGATGGCACGAGGTCGAATTTGGGATGTACGGTGCGGAGTTGCTGGAGCACGACGATCGCTACGCGCGTTCGCGCGAATTTATCGACGTGCTGCGCGGTGCGTGGAGCGGCGAGCGCTTCAGCTACGACGGAAACTTCTATCGCGTGCGCAATCTCACAGTCGATCCGCGCCCGCGTTCACGGCTCGAAGTGTTCCAGGGCGGGCAATCTCCGGCCGCGATCGCGCTTGCCGCAAGCCATTCGGACTGGATGTTTCTCAACGGAGGCACGCCCGAACGAATCCGACAGATCATCGCGGAGGTGCGCGCGCGTACGGCCACGACCGGACGACGGGTGCGGTTCGCCCTGTACGCGATCCCGCTGTGCCGCGACACCGATAGCGAAGCGCAGGCGGAGATCGAGGCGATGCTTTCGAAGCTGCCGCCCGATCTGCACGAGCGGCGCAAGCTGGCGCACTCGGGCGCGCAAGGGATGTGGTCGGCGAACGCGGACAAGCTCGCGATGCTCGACACGAACGAGGGCTACTTGAGCGGACTTATCGGAAGCCCGCAAACGATTCTGTCACGGATGGCGGAGTTTCATTCGCTGGGAATCGACTGTTTTCATCTCGCGCTAATAGACGAGCGCTTCAACCGCGAAGTCCTGCCGCAACTGGCATCTCTATCGCGCACGGAACCGCAGTCAAGCTGAAAAGCACAGTGCGTTCTTCAGGCTTCGGTGACAGACGATTGGATTCTCGGTTCTATCTTCAGTCCTTTGAATCCAAAAACTCCAATGCGCGTAGCATTAGGTACCATCGGCCAAAGCCAGAGGCACAGATAGTCTCAACCTGCACTGTCTCTTCCCATCGAGCGAAGCCACCGGTACAGCTGTCTTAGCAGCGACTCTACACCGCGCAAGATGTAATACCATTGGATTACACCCGCGGCGCAAAAAAGTAATCCCAGCGCAATAACATTGGCTGTGCTGCAAGGCAGAACGTTCGTAAGCAACGCTGGAATTAGGCTGATGGGCAAGCCCCAAACTCCCATTATTCCAGCAATCTCTGAACAATCTCTGCCCCCAGGGCAGCTTTGACTAAGACCTCCACAGTCGAGCACGACTATTCTAAGTAAGTAGATTTCCACGGCAAGCCAGAGGGCTATCGGCAACCAAAAGAGTACACGGCGCATAGCAGTTCCGGTCTCGAACCCTTAATTGGACGAGTTCGCGCAGTTAGCCTCGCAATTTGCTATCGCTGAAGTAGCAAACCGCTGGCAATTCATTACGTACCATTGAATCAGCCCAGCGACGCAGAATACGAGCCCCTGTGTAACGCAGCCGCCAGTCGTCGAACAATCGGCCGATAGTAAACTAGTGATAGCTGCTCCAATTATACTGCTGGGAAACCCCCACAAGAGAACTAGACCGAGTGCTTCTGGGTAATCTCCTCCCGGTTTTGAGTTCAGAGAGAGTACCCTCAGTAGGTAAACCTCCACGCAGAACCAGAGGAAAATCGGTAACCAAAACAGCGCGCGGCGCATACGAGCCACCGTTACGGTGCCGAACCGGATGCGCCCGCGCACTGCGCTTGGCAATTAGCTACTGCCCAATTGGCAAACTTCTCGCAGTTCATGCCACCAAACCCATTGCCGAGGCTGCACTTCGGAGGATCTCCCTCCGCCACACCCAACAGACAGCTCTCCACGCAGGATTTCCGACTCTGCAACTTGCAGGAGTTGTTGAGTTTGTCAGGCTCAAACTCGCCCGGGGCATCAAGCCAATTGCCTTCCGTGGTGAGGCCAAAGCAATAGGTGTAGGTCTTGGTGCTGTCATTCGTCAGGTTGCCGTTCGTATCATAGGTCAGCGCGGTGCCATTAAACGCCGTCATCTCGTTGTCCGCGTTGAAGGTGTTTCCACTCAGAGGCTGCGGCAGGTTGGTCTGCGCGAAGCTCCCCGTCTTCTCGATCACGTGCCCATCCGCATAGTAGTTGTACTCGAGGTCGCCCACCGGATTGTTCGCCAGCGTCCAGTTCATCGCGCTTATCCGCGAGTTGCTGTTCCTTCGGCCTCGCTCAGGACAGGCTCCACTATATGTCACCACAATCCCGTTGGGCAGCGTCAGCGTCGTTCTTCGGCTCGCGCTGTCATAATTGAACGAAACCGAACGAGTCCCTTGGGTAATTCCGGTCAGCCGGTTGGCGTTGTCTCATCCGTATGATGCCGCCGTGGGTGCCCCACCACCGTCATCGACGTGCGCGTGAGGGCGGTGAATTCTACGACAGCCTGACGTTCAAAGACGCGTTACACCCGCAGACACGGCTTGCCTATGAAATGAACTCGAACCCGCTTGGCCCGTTGCATGGAGCCCCGCTCAGTCTGCGGGTCGAAAGTCAACTCGGTTTCAAGATGTGAAATGGATCAGAGCGATCGAGTTCGTCGACGATGTGGAGCGCATCTACAAGGCGATGGCGGTTATAACGAGGATAACGAGTACTCGCGAATATTGAGGGTTTGGTGTTCAAAAAAATCAGGACCGTCCCGCGACGAAGGATTAACATCAGGTGAGGCTGTAACGATTTCTCCACGTTTCCAAATGGCGAGAACTATCTGCGCGCCGGGCAGGTTCATGCTCCTCGTCTTTTAGAAACGCGCGACAACGTTTCGAAAGAGGTAGGAATCCGATGAGTCATGCGCCCGATGCTGAAAATTTAGATACCAGCGCTCAATGGTCGCGCGCGGTCAATGACACCGGTCATTACCTCACGAAGGTCGCGTCGTGGAGTACGCGCGGAAGTGACGTGATCGGTGAGATGCAAGGCTGCGTCCGTTGCGGCCTTGTCATCATCAATGACCGTCGCGGCGTGCTGCTGATCGCGCCCGGCGGTTTCAATCGAATGCACAAGCGGATTTTTCCCTGCCAGATTCCGCCTTTCTGTCAGGGGTCGGCCTTTAAGGATTCGCCGCTGGAGAGTAATGATCCGCTCGTCGAGTTGCGTCGCCGGCTGGTGGAAAAGCACGACCCGCGGTTTAGAGTCTTCAACGATGCGACGATGACGGTCATTGAAACCTGAATGCGTCGGCGAGCCTGCCTCGCGATGCCGGCGGAAAATCGGCTCGGATTAAAACAGTTTCGCGGGTATCTTCGGCTCGTGCAGAAGATCCCTGTTCCCTTCGCAAAGACATGAACCATCAGGTCACCCGCCAGATTCTATGGAATGTGCCAATCGCGTTCATCGTTGTGATGTACGCGCTGCTGTTCGTGCTGTTGTGCGCTTTTGCCTGGAGGGGAATTTATTGGTGGCGGCGAGTGACTTTGGGAACCGCGGAGGAAAGCCGAGTCGATCAACCGTTCCGGCGTCTGTGGATCGCCCTAACCCAGGGGGTCGGGGAGGGAACGGTCATAAGGGAGAGTTGGGGGTGGATGCACTACACCTTCTACGTCGCGTTTGTGGGATTGTTCTTCGGAACCAGCATCGTCTTCCTCAACAGCGATCTCCGCTACGCGGCGGGTCTGGTTGGGTTCGATCTCTACTTCTACTTCGGGGACTTCTATCTTTTCTTCAAAGCCGCGATGGACACGTTTTTCCTGGCGCTGATACTCGGCGTTACCGTCGTCGCAGTTCGGCGCTGGATCCTTGTATCGCCCGCGGCGACGCGCTCGAGTCTGGCCCGATTTGGCCGGCCTTCGCTGCTGAGCTCTCCTCCGCAACAGAAGCTACTTGATAATCTCGAAAATTTTCTCGGCTATTGGTACCCGCTCCTGATGCTGGTGCTCGCGGCCGTGACCGGACTGATGCTGGAGGGCGCGCGAATCAACGCAACCCATCCGACTTTCACGGAATGGGCGTACGTTGGCCGGCAGGTCGGACGGATCGAAGGAGCTCTCGGCGCCGGAATCATCTTCCACCGATGGCTGTGGCTGACACACGTGCTGATTGTGTACCTGCTGTTATTTGCTTTCCCGTTTTCAAAGCTGCGCCATTTTCTGTTCGGACCGATCAATCTGTTTTTTCGTTACCTCGGCCCAGGCGGCCGGCTGAAGCCGATTCTCAATTTTGAGACGGCCGAAACTTTCGGGGTTTCCAAGATCGAGGAATTCACATGGAAGCAGCTGCTAGACGTGGCTTCGTGCCTCGAATGCGGGCGATGCACGATCAATTGTCCGACTGCGACGACTGGAAAAGCACTCAATCCCAAGTTCCTCGTAATTGAGCAGCGCGAGCATCTGCTCGATAAGATGCCCTACCTGCTTCAGACAAAGGCGGCTGCGCAAGAAGGCGGCGCTGCGCCTTTCTGGACCGGCCCCGACATGATCAAGGATGTCGCCACCGAGCAGGCGATCTGGGATTGCACGAATTGCGGATGGTGCGAAGAAGGATGCCCGGTCGGGATCGCGCACATCCAACGCATCGACGACATGCGCCGTCATCTGGTCATGATGGAGAGCCGATTTCCGCAGGAGGCGGTGGCGGCATTCAAGGGAATCGAAAATCAGGGAAATCCGTGGGGATTGGCCTCCGAAAAACGCGGAGATTGGGCTACGGGCCTGGGCATTCCAGAAATGTCCGCGCTGGAGGATCCTTCTCAGATCGAGGTGTTGTACTGGGTTGGATGCGCCGGTTCCTACGACGAACGCAATCAAAAGGTTTCCCGAGCGCTGACCGGCTTGATGAAACAAGCCGGGGTCAAGTTCGCAATCCTTGGCCGAGAGGAGCGATGCAACGGCGACCCCGCGCGAAGGCTCGGCAACGAATACCTCTACGCCACGGTCGCCCAGCAGAACATCGAAACGCTCAATCGTTACAAGCCAAAGCGAATCGTAACACAATGTCCGCACTGCTATCACAATCTGAAAAAGGAATACCGTGATTTTGGCGGTGAATACGAAGTGGTTCACGAGGGCGAGTTTCTGGCCGAGCTGATCCGCGCCGGCAGACTTCACCCGAATACGCCGATTGATCAGCGTATCACCTACCACGACCCGTGTTTCATGGCACGTCACGATCGCAAGTGGAGTGACGCGCGCGAAGCCCTCCACGCGATGCCGGGCGCAGAGGTGAGCGATGTCGATCAGTCCAAAAACCGAACTTACTGTTGTGGGGCAGGCGGCGGATGCTTCTGGAAGGAAGAGGTCGGAGGCACGCGTATCAATGAGAAGCGGCTGTCGCAGCTCGAGGCGGCCAAGCCTGACACCATCGTGGTGTCATGCCCTTTTTGCATGACGATGATCGAAGATGCGGTCAAGTCGCGCGCCTCGGAGGAGGAAGCGACTGTCACCCTGGACCTCGCCGAAGTGATCGCGAAATCTACCGGCATCCGATGATCGGCAACCCATGAGAATCTTTCTCAATCGAGGCCAGTACGATGCCCAAAACATTTAAGCGAGGCGATCACGTTGAATGGAACTCAGAAGCCGGACGGGTTCGCGGGGTCATCGTCAAGAAGGTCACCTCCGACACGCGCTTCAAGGGCTACGTGCATCATGCATCGAAGGATGAGCCGCAATACATGATCCAAAGCGACACAACCGACCACGTGGCAATTCACAAAGGACGCGCACTGAAACACATAGCCGCTCGCATCAGCAGCCGGCCACCACCGGCCAAAAAAAACACCAAGGCGAACCCGAAGCGGACCTCCTGACGTGCATCGGTTGCGGCGCGTGCGTCGTCGCTTGTCCGAACGCTCCTGCTTCTCTGGCTACCGCGGCAAAAATCAGTTGGCAGGGCGAATGTCAGGCGACGTGATCTTCTGAGCTTTCGGATTATTCAGGACGAAACGTGTCAATGCGCACCCAGGACTTCACGTATGACCACCGCCTGGTTGTGTTCCTCGTCCTTTGCGCTGTAAACGAGGGTCACGGTGCCGCGAGCAGCCGTCTTGGAAATTTCTTTCAACATTTCGCGAGCTTCCGGGCGTCTCAATTCGGTCTTGTAGCGTTTGCGAAATTCCTTCCAGTGCGCCGGATCGTGGCCAAAAGACTTGCGCAACTCCGTACTCGGCCCTAATTCTTTCATCCACTTCGCCACATTCACTTTTTCCTTCTTCAGCCCGCGCGGCCACAAACGATCGACCAGGATACGCGTGCCGTCACTGCGCGAAGGAGCGTCGTAAGCGCGTTTGATTTGCACCATACCATTGTTTCCTTTGGCGTGATTGGAACTGTTTTCATGGAAAGGGATCATTTGAGAATAAGGCATCCAGGGTCTCTTCTCGACCTGAAGCGTGCCCTGCTGAACCGTGGCTTCCCAATTCGTGGTCTCACCGTCGAGCGAAAAACGAAGGTCAACTTTGGCCTTTCCGACCGCCAATCCGTGCAACGTCAGTTGCGGGAGCCATCTGGGCAACTCAGGATCGACGTACAACCGGCCATTGGGTGCATCTGCCTGCAATCCGAGGATCGCCCGCAACAGATGAAAGACGCTTCCCGCAGCCCACGCCTGAGGAACGTTCGCGCCAGGATATTGCACCGGAAAGGTGCCCGCCTGATGTTCAATTCCTGCGTAGAGCTCGGGCAACTGATAGCTCACGAAATAGCTGGCAGCCTCGGAAATATCGCGCGCGATACGAGCAGCCTCTGCGGCGAATCCGTAGCGTTTGAAACCCAGCGCGATGATCCCGTTGTCGTGTGGCCAGACCGCACCACGCTGGTAGGAGAACGGGTTGTATGCGGGATTGTCGGCGGAGAGCGTGCGGATACCCCAGCCACTCCACATGTCGGGTTGCATGAGCCGCTTAACGACTCGGGCAGCATGCTCTGGAGTGACTATTCCACTCCACAATAAATGTCCGGGATTCGATGCAATCGTACGGACGGGATGCTTGTCGGGGTCCAGTGCGAAGGCATAGAACCCAATGTCGTCGCACCAGAATCGCTGCTCGAATTTGCGGCGAAGGTGCGCGGCCTTGCGGCGCAACTCGCTCGCGCGCGCAATCTCGCCCAGATGATCGAACAACTCCGCCATCCGCATCCAGGCGTCGAACACATACCCTTGCAGCTCACACAACGCCTTGGGTGCTTTAACCTGAGAGCCGTCGGGATACACAATCGCGTCGCCGGCATCCTTCCAGCTCATGTTTTCGGTGCCACGCGATGATCGGGACTGGTATTCCTGGAAACCGTCGCCGTCGAGGTCGCCGTAGCGATCGATCCATTTCAAGCAGCGCAATGCCACGTCGCGGTACTCGCGGACTAATCCATCATCACCCGTCCACTTCCAGTTCTCGTGCAGCAGGATCAAGTAGAGCGGAGTCGCGTCGGCCGAGCCGTAGTAGGGTGTGTGGGGGACGCTATGGAAGTGCGCGAGCTCGCCAAAACGGATCTCGTGCATGATCTTGCCCGGATCCGCATCGCGGTAATCTTCGCTCTCGGTGGCTTGAAACTCGGCCAGCTTCTTGAGCGCTCCGCGAGCGAGGTCAGGGTTCACCGTCATATTTTGCAGGCTGGCAATCAGGCTGTCGCGACCGAAGAGCGTCACGAACCATGGCACTCCCGCCGCGGGCACCCAGACATCAGGCGCCATATCCTGATCGTGGAGCCTGAGCGCGCACATATCCTCGACTGATTGCCGATAGAGCCGATAAACGTCCTCGTTGGTCGAGGTCAGTTTGGTGGCTTCGCTCATCCATTCCTTGTGCAGAACGTCAAACCTGGTCGGATGCGAGGCGAACAGACAGGTGCGCGAAGGCGCTGATCCGCGACCATCAGAGCCCAAGGAAAACTCACAACACGAATGCCATGAAGCGCCAGGCTTCAGCACGATCTCGAACGTAACCCGGCCATTGGCATAACCGGGGGGAGACTCCGGCTGCATCCGATAAGTGAAGGTCCGCCTGAAGTCTTTATGAGTGTAGCGGGTCCGGAGCTCGTGGCGTTTTGGATCCCACTTCGTCTGGATTCGTCCGCGCCGAACAAACTGGTGTGATTTAACCTCGAACAAATCGGCGAAATCACTTCGCAACGCCAGCTCCAGGTTCAAGCGAATAGGCTTGAGCCCGTGATTACTCAAGTCGAGATCTTCGTGGATGCCTTCAGACGCCGATCTGCTGATGACCAGCGAAAGAGTGCCGGCCGCCACGTCACCGTCCAGCGTCGTGAACGGCTTGTTGGTCAAATATATTCGCGCGCCATAGTAGGTCACGCGACTGGAGGTGAGTCTCGTCCAACTCACTCCGTTGGCGAAGATTGCATAGTAACTGACAAAACGTGTGTCGTTTGCGAATAACCCCTGCTCGCTATCCGCGGCGATCTCACCATTAAGATCAGTCACCATGAAGGTGCTGCCGTGATTGATCGTTAGAAGTGGGGGCCCGATATTGATTTCTGCCGGCATACTCTTATTGGCTGTCAGTGATGCCTATTGCTCGATCTGCCACGAGCAGAGATTTGCTTCGTTAGTATAGATGCCTTCCGCCATCGACCCGGATACATTCGCCGGTGACAAAGTCGGTCTCGACGAGAAACAGGACCGCCTTGGCGATTTCCTCGGCGCCGCCCCATCGGCCGAGCGGCGTGGCTTCGATAGCCTTAGCATTCTCCTCGGGAGTGAGATCGGGCGGGGCCAGAATGGGGCCGGGCGCAATGGCATTGACGAGGATCTCGGGAGACAGCTCGAGCGCCAGGCTTTCGGTAAGCGCCGCGACCGCGGCCTTGGATACATAGTACGGTACGTAGCCTTTATACAGCGGACGACGGCTAGCCGGGAGCCAATCGGCAAAATTGACGATACGGCCGCCGCCGCTGGTCCTCATGACCGGCGCTGCATGAGTCGAAAACAAAAACGCGCTCTTCGCGTTGGTATCGAGCGTCTCCGACCAGTCGGCCGCGCTTGGATTAGGTGTGTTCACATAAACGCCAGCCATGTTGATTAGAATATCGAGTCGTCCGAGCGACTTCACTGTCTCGCGGACTGCCGCATCAATCTGCTCCTCGTCGGTCGCGTCAGCGCGGAGCACCGTCGCCGATACTCCGGCCGTCCTCGCTGCCGCGGCCGTCGTTTCGGCTTTGTCACGCGAACCGCGATAGGTCAGTGCAAGTGCGCAGCCGCGGACGGCTAGGGCATGAGCCACCGCCGTTCCAATACGCGAGCCGCCGGTTATCAGCGCAACTCTGCTCTTCGGGTCCAATGTTTCTCCTTCGTCAGGCGTGCCCGGACGACCGAAAAACGCAGTGAGCGATGCCCGCGCCGGTCATACGCGGGGATTCCGCTGTGACTCGGTTTAGATTCGTCGGCTGGATCTTTCCATTGCAACTTCATTCTCGAGGCTTTCGCGATCGCGTCCGACGGTCGCCACGGCCAGGGTTTTTCCAGCTCGCTGAAATGAGAGCTTGCAGTCTTGATCTTCGATACTTCCTTCCAAATCGAGTTTGTCCCACTTCTCGGCGTGACCGATGTAGTTGAGCGTAAAGTCGAACTGGGTAGTCCAGAAGAACGGCACGGCATCGAAGCGTTCGCGCGCGCCGAGTATATTGCGCGCGGCGGTTTGTCCCTGGCGTTGGGCTAATACCCAATGCTCGACGCGAATATTGTCGCCGGTCAACGGATCGGGCCATCGCGCGATATCGCCGGCGGCGAAGATACCGGGAATGCTCGCTTCGAGATATTCGTTCACCGACACGCCACGATCGGTCTTGAGCTCGGCGTGCTCGGCAAGCTCGATGAGCGGTCTGACGCCGATTCCGATCACGACCATGTCGGCGTTTATGGTCTGCCCGTCCTTGAGCGTCACTTTGTGTTCGTCGATCGCGACAACGCTCTGCTCAAGATGGAATACCACCCCTTTGGTTTCGTGCAGGCGGTGGAGGTATTCGCCCACCTCTGGTCCCAGAATTCGCGCCATCGGCACCGCCTCGGGCGCAACAATGTGGACCTTGAGCTTTCGCTGAATAAGAGAAGACGCAACCTCCATGGCGATGAAACTCGCGCCGATGAGGACAACTTGTTTGGCTTTTTTCGCTTTGGCCAAGATCGCGCGGCAGTCACTCTGCGTGCGCAAATAGCAAACATGCCGCAGGTCGGCGCCGGGGATCGCAAGCTTCACCGGCGCGGCGCCGGTCGCGAGCAGAAGCGCATCAAATTTTCGCTGTCTGCCACCGACGAGGCGAACCGACTTATGGTGTGGGTCGATCGCCGCAACCGGTGTTTTTAATAACAGTTCGATCTCATTCTTTTTGTAGAAATCGAGCGAACGGAGCGGAACCATCTTTTCGGTCGCGCTTCCGTTCATAAAGTCTTTCGATAACGTCGGACGATCGTAAGGAGCGCTTTCGTCTGCACTGATTACGGTGATGCCGCGGCTATATCCCTCACGCCGCAACATCTCCGCCGCGGCCTCTCCAGCCGCGCCGCCGCCCACAATTACGATACGATCCGGTTTTTTCGCTGAAGGTGCCGCTGGGGGCTTCAGCGCGGGCGCTTTCTTGCCTACGAAAAGCTTGCCGTTGCGTATCTCCGTGTTCCAGGACCCCACTGCGGAGAGTGCCGGTGCACGAAGCGCCTCTCCCGTGCGAAGACTGAAACAGGCGTGATGCCACGGGCATCTCACCGTATCCTCGACCATGATTCCTGTGGCCAGCGGAGCGCCGTAGTGGGTACAGATTGCGCCGATCGCAAAATAGTCGTCGCCGCGCCGCGCCACGAGTACCGGCTCTCCATCGACGTGACCCTGCAACATGCCGCCGTCGGTAAACTTGGTCAGCGAGACTCCTCGCGCCAGATTAGGGCCGGTCAAGGCTTTGCTTTTGGCCATTCCATGCACCTTCTAATATCGAATCACTAATCACTTGAGGCGGCTCAAAATTTCTTTCGCCACTTGCGCAACATGCTCCGGCGTGAAGCCAAATTCGCGCATCACGACCGGACCCGGCGCGGAAGCTCCGAAACGATTTACGCCGATGATCGCGCCGTCAGCGCCGACGTAGCGCTCCCATCCGAATGGAGAGGCCGCCTCGATACTCACCCGCGCACGGACCTTCGGTGGCAGGACGGCGTCGCGATACTGCCGCGGCTGAGCGTCGAACAGTTCCCAACACGGCATCGAGACGACTCGGCTGCGAATCCCCTCTTTAACGAGGCGCTCGTGAGCATCGAGGGCAAGTGAAACCTCAGAGCCGGTAGCGATCAAAATCACCTCGGGGTCGGCTTGAGATTTTCGCGCCTCTTTCAGGATGTACGCTCCCCGCTCCAGGCCGGAAGCGGGAGCGAGCACGCTACGGTCCAGCACTGGCAACTTTTGGCGCGTGAGCACCAAGCCCACCGGTCCGTCGCGTATGCAGCAGTGCGACGCGCCACGCCTCCACGGTCTCGGTGGCATCGCTCGGCCGAATGATCATCATGTTCGGCATCGCACGAAGACTGGCTATCTGCTCGACCGGCTGATGGGTCGGACCATCCTCGCCGAGCGCGATGCTGTCGTGGGTCCATACATAAATCACTCGCGCTTTGCTCAAAGCCGCCAGCCGAATTGCCGGCCTCATATAATCGGAGAATGAAAGAAAGGTGGCTCCAAACGGCAAGATCCCGCCGTGTAGTGCCATGCCTGTGATGATCGCGGCCATCGCATGCTCGCGCAGGCCAAAGTGAATGTTCCGGCCCGCGTAACCCCAAATTCCACCCGCCGTTCCCTGCGTGGGCGGCACCTTGCCGGACTCATCGACAGCAGGACACTCGAAGTCACCGCATCCGGTCATCGCGGTGCGTGTCGAAGGATCGAGATCTCCCGACCCGCCGACCAGGTTCGGTACTACACGGGCGAGCGCATTGATCACCTTGCCCCCGGCGTCGCGGGTCGCCATCTCTCCGTCGGCGGGAGTGAAGGCCGGGAGATTTTCTTCCCATCCCTGGGGAAGCTCGCCGGCGAGCGCCTGGGTAAGCTTCTTTGCCAAGTCGGGATGGGCACCACGGTAATCGTTCAATCGCTGATTCCACGTGGCTTCAAGCTCCGCGCCGCGCTCGACAGCTTTTCGAAACTCGCTGAGCGCCTCCTCCGGCACGTAAAACGTGCGATCTTCCGGCCATCCGAGCGCATCCTTGGTCAACCGCACTTCCTCGACGCCGAGCGGTTCACCATGCGCATGCCACGTGTCCTGTTTGTGCGGACTGCCGTATCCGATATGGGTGCGTCCCACGATCAACGACGGTCGATCTTCGACGGCTCGAGCTGCGGTTAGCGCCGCGTCCACGGCCGCGGAATCCTGGCCGTCGATCTGCTGCACATGCCAGCCGTATGCCTGGAAGCGCGCAGCCACGTCCTCGGAAAACGTGATATTGGTCGTCGCCGACAGAGTGATCAGGTTCGAGTCGTAGAGCATGATCAGCCGGCCGAGCCGCAGAGCACCAGCGAGCGAGGCGGCCTCGGCCGCGACTCCTTCCATCATGTCGCCGTCGCTCGCGAGCACGTAGGTGTGGTGGTTCACCACAGAATCGGCTTGCCGATTGAAGGTCGCCGCCAACCACCGTTCCGCCATTGCCAATCCAACGCCGTTTGCCACCCCCTGACCGAGCGGCCCCGTGGTGACCTCGACGCCACGCGTGGTCTCGTGCTCGGGATGGCCCGGTGTGCGGCTTCCCCACTGCCGGAACTGTTTGATGTCGTCCATGCTGAGGTCGTACCCGGTCAAAAACAGCACGCTGTAAAGCAGCATGCTCGCGTGGCCGGCGGATAGCACAAACCGATCGCGATCTGGCCACGCGGGGTTCTTCGGGTTGTGGCTGAGGTGGCGAGTCCAAAGTACGTACGCCATCGTCGCAGCACCCATCGGCATTCCCGGATGCCCGGAGTTCGCTTTCTGAACTCCGTCTATCGATAAGGTGCGGATCGTGTTGATCGCAAGCTGATCAATATCGTCTTGACCTGCCATTGGTGTCTCCTTCAAGCCGGAAGGCTGGCGGGATCGTCATCGTCGCGCAGCGGATGCGGGTAGAGCGGTCGAACAGCCGAAACGTCAAGCCTGCTGGTGTGCGATTTCCCGGCGGTATCTTTCCAGCCTACCACTTATGCATGGTGAGCACGCCAAGAAATTAACTGCTGCCGTGGCCACGCGGTCGAAACCCCGCGCCACGAACTAAACTATCGGCGGTTACGCGAATCACCCGAGTTGCAGTGACGTGCTCGCGTAACTCGCGGCTGCATTCGAGAGAGATTGCCCAACGACACCCGGTTGCGCCTTCGCAAGATTCGATCAGACGGTCTGCATCTTAAGACAGAGATCGTCTTTTTCCTTCTGCGTGAACAGTCGATCCGCCATTGGGTAAAGCATGGCCTCTTCCTTGGCGTCATGATTGTGGAATAACTCCGACGGATGAACCGGACCAACTTCGAGAGCTTGAATGATATTGGCGCAGTCGCCTCCGCCGAAAAGCTTGTCGAGTTCTCTTAGCACTGCTTCGATCTTCTGATGTTCCGCGCGCATTACGGCCGTTGGTCCCGAACCTGGAGGGGTTCGGCTTCGATTCTCGAAAAGCGGAAAAAAATAATCCTCTTCCATTCGGATGTGTCGGCGCAACCCGAATATGAATTGCGAAAGCCCATCGATCGTCGACATGCGATGACCCTTTTCTGCAATGAACAAGTTCTCATACGACTGTTCGCAGACCTTTACGGCCTCTACGAATGCGTCCCAGCGTTCGGTTAGACGATGATGATCGTCACCGAGAAAAGCGCTGATCGTGCGTGGCTCCGTGGTGCGCCTCGCAACGAGCACCGAAGACGCATGGGCTCTGTTGCCGAGTGGCCACCAATCGAAACCCTGGCCGTAGCGATCCTGAAGCTCGGCTAAGCATTTCCGCTCCGCCGGCACGCTAAATACAAGTTCAAGAGTTTGGCCAGCAGCGAGTCGCTCGAAGGCGAAGAAAATCTCGTGTCGCTGCTTCGCTTCCCCAAGATCAGAAATCTCAATTCTAAGCTCTGGATTCATAGTCTTTTACATCCTCCAGCCGGAATCTGAACCTCCAGCGTTTTGGTGTTAGAATGAACCTCTCGGTGCTGAAGAGGATTTTGAAAAAGGTCTGGCGTTATGACTTGAAGACGTCGGGATTCGCCGGCCCAGTCACTTCGATTTCAGCCATCGCACCTTTGTTAATGGCGCGGGTCATCGCATGATCGACGAGTTTGATTGTTTGTGGTACCGGAAGATCCAATTCCGCGACTATTGAATTTCCGGGCGGCACCGGAACGCTCTGCAGGAACCGCATCGGCGGCATCACGAATTGCCCCAGAAGCCAAACACGTGACCATATGTTCCCGACGGGATGGAGGCTGGAGAGCAGGTTTGGCCCGCCATTAACCATGAAAACCCGGACGGTTTCGCCGACCTTGGCCTGCATCGCACCGAAGCGTTTGGCAGTCAACGCCTGAAAGGCGCCGTTGAACATCACGTAGGTTGCCTGCTCCTGGAGCAAGCGCGCGGAGTCGAAATCCCGCGGCCCCGGACTACCAGGCATCTGTTTCGTATAAGTCTCGTTCTGGCCAAGATAGAACTCATGATCGACGTTAGGGAGTCCTTCTTCGGGTTCCACCACGATCATTCCGTACATTCCGCGTGCGATATGGACATCCATGTCGCCGGGCACGGCACAGTGGTAGGTAAAGCCGCCCGGATACATTGCTTTGAAGGTGATGGTCTTGCTCTTACCGGGCAGCACCGTCAACGGATCGGCGCCGCCGCCCGGGCCGTACACTGCATGGAGATCGATGGAGTGCCATGTGGTGCTGTGTGGATTGTTGCGCAACGTCAGCGTGACCGTATCGCCGCGTCGCACTCGAATCATTGGCCCGGGGACTTGGCCATCGAAAGTCATGTAGGAAAATTTCGCGCCCGGCTCGATCTCAGCGTCAACTTCGCGAGCCTCAAGAGTTATCTCGTGATGAGTTGGATGGCTCCGCTTGATCGGTGGTGGGACCCGAGTGGGATCGGCTACGACGCCTCTGGCGGTCGGAGAGGACGCGGAAGCGGAAAGTGGAGCAGAATGCGGGCTGGCGCCGGATGGTTCACTGTTCGATGCCGCTACTGCGCCGGTGGCACCAAAGCCAACCAACGCCGCGCCGACGCCCATCACGCGGAAAAGTTCCCGCCGCGAAATAGCTAATGTCATCGTTGTAACCTCCGACACATCCCGGACGGATCGGTATTCTTGCGCCATGTGGAGGAGCATCCGCCGATCAGAATGCCATCAACTGTGGCAAAATCTGCCCGAAGAAATACTTGTTTCATGGCCGCGCCTTCCGCGGACCGACTATTTCGTCACGGTGAGTTCTCCGATCATTCGGTCTTTTTCGTGGGGTATGCAAACGTAAACGTAGTGGCCGGGAACGGTGACGGTATAGCTCCAACTTGCCCCGGGTGCCATAAAGCCTGAATCGAAGGGCTTGGCGCCGGGCGGCAGAGCAACGTCACTCTTGTTTTGCGCCAAAGAAGCGTCCGTCGTCACGTCGTGAAGTGCTTTGCCGGTATTTTTCCACTCAACGGTTGTGCCCACCTTGATCGTGAGCTTTGCGGGAACATACCTAGGCGGTTCATCCGTCATCGTGACTACCACCGTCTTGCCCGCAGCATTAGCCAGTCGCGGTCCGTTCACCAGCGCGAAGATTCCAATCACCACAACCAGTGCGAGTAAGCGAACATTCAAATTTTTCAACGTTCCTATTCTCCTTTAGTTATATTCATTCAATCTGACCGGGATGCCCGCCCACTGCTCCGTGAGTGGCAAAAGTGCGATTGTTCGTGGAGCCTCGCACGCTATGAATTCGCAAAGTGGGCCGCAGGAACGCCATTCGGGGCTCGTTAACTTCTCTAAGTATGAACGCATACTGCCGGTTGCGCGATATCTTTTTTCAACCCAGTTATGATGGGAACCATCATACCCACCCGTGGACGCCAGCTACGACGGCGGCGATTACCAACAAGCTCAGCACGAGAATAACCCAGTGCAAAGTTTCGATTCTCGCGAGAGCTTTAGCCGGCGCATCGACAAACTCTTGCTCCAGCCGCGGTCCGACGACGAGCGGCTCGACGAGGAACAGCATCAGGCCAAACAGTAGCCATAACGCGACCATCGCATCCATCCACCAGAAACGGGCCGCGATAAACCACGCCCAGGCGTGGAGCGAGTAGACCATATAGATCCCGCTTAAGCCGACGATTAGCCATGCGATCCTTGCCTGTGGGCGGAAGCGATTTTCAACCTGCGCGAACATCCAGGCCTTCTGTTCGTTCGACTCGAGCTTGCGCATCGTAGGAAACATCACCGTCGTGACTGCCGCGATACCACCAATCCAGACAACCACCGCAATCAGGTGCACCACGAGCGCAAGGACGAACCATCTGTAGTTCACTGAATCGACCTCCGTCTGGTTGCTAGGCTGATATGAGTTTCGAATCTCACGAGCGCGAGCGAGCCCAACACTATCGTCCTTAGAAACCAGGCTCGCGCTCCCAGCCCCAGGCGCCCGGCGCGAATCGACATATACAATGCCTCGGTCGTGTGCACGATGAGCATGAGGACGAACAGGCCGCGCCCCACGCGCGCCGCCAGACCAAAAGGTCCGAGTGCGAGGGTGGCGACCACTACCCAAAGGAGACCGCAGGCAAGCCAGTCGCGCTCCGCAATTTCTATCTGCTCGCACGCGAATGGTTCTGTCTCGTTCGGCATCACGACTTCACCCACTAGTCTCGCGCACAGCTCCCTGTTTGAACGCGCGAATCGGCGTTGTTCCCGAAGCAATCGCCTGAGCGGTGCTTCCTACAAAGACAAGAATTGCGATCACATTGAACAAGCCGCCCCATTTGTAAGCGACGTACGACGTCGATAAATCGCCGGCGATCCGCACGAGAAGCGAAAGATGCAGAATCACCGAATGAACATAGAACGTGCTGTGATAGGGCACCGCTCGCCCTGTCACGGACGGGAAGATGATTGGCGCATGAGCAAAAATCATCGAGAATACGAAGCCAAGAAAAACCGTGTGGAGCATCACATCGTAGTGAAAGGTCGTCAGATCATTGCCGAACCACAGCCACGCCAATCCGCCAACCCCAAGCCAGAAATAGCCCGCAAGCAGGTTGACCGCGATATAGCGCGTGAGTCCTTTCTGCCTTACGGTTCTGCGCGCGAGATCGTAGCGTGCCAGCCACAGCGCCATTGCGAGCATTCCCAGACCCGCAAGACGAAATCCAAACGCGGGTGAGGGTAAAGCGATGGCAAGTCCGATCAGGAACAAACCCGCGCTCGCGACGAAGGGCAGGCGACCTCGCTCGCCGAGTCCGGTGAGCCTACTCAATTCCAGCCGTTCCCCGACAATCGTCAGGACCAGGAATCCGGTCCACCAGAAGAACATCTCGATGATCGGCAGGCCGGCGAGCCACAGACAGTTGCCGACGAACCATGCGCCGGCGCCCAAAGCCATCGTGACCGTGAACAGGGCAGTCTGGCGACGGAGGATCGCGACGAAGTTTGCGATGAGACCGGCGCTTCCGATGGTGATGAGCAACGGACCAACCGGATCACCAATCCCGACTATCAGAGCGAGCGCGCCGGCGCCGCTCAATATGGGTGCGCCATAGCTCCAACCTTTACCAAGCGCCACCGCGCGTTCGAGGCTTATCAGCGTGCCGAGAAATCCGCAGACCATGAGCGGGCCGTGCGTTAAAGAGAGTCCGGGTTGAATCTCCGGCAGTTCCCATCCCAAACGCTGAAGCCCGGCCCATAGCGCTGCGAGTAACGCAAGAATCGATAACGCGAGAAGCGGCAAACGTTCATATTTCAACGTCGCGCGCACCGCCGGTATGCGAGCGCTTGAAGTTCGATGAACAGATGGTGCGGGCTTATTGGCAGGAGTCATGGCTCTTACTCACGTCGTCTGTACGGTCGCCCAGATTCTTGCCCGTGCTCCGAACTATCCAGGGCAATCTATACAGAGCTGCGTGATCGCATGACGCATGGATCAGCCAATCGCCGTTGTCAGGAGAACGGTGCTTTCCTCGAGCGCTTCGAGCTCGTGAACAACTTCGCGATCAAGCGCCGCCATGCTTCCAGATGAAAGATCCACGTGTTCGCTTCCAGCGGAAAAACGAACTTGGCCGGATAGCACCTGAATAGCGATCGGTCCCTTGGTCCGATGTTCAGCGAGCCGCGCTCCCTTCTTGAGCACCATCAACAGAATGTTGAGCTTGTCGTCCTTGACCAGACTCATCGCCACACGCTCTTCCGACGACCATTGCGGCTTCGTTATGAGGCGGGCAGCCTCGTCTGAGATCTTGAACGACACCATTCCACCCGCGGACGGGCGAAGCGCTTGCCTCTTGCTCTTTTCAGTCATATCCGTGCCTCTTGAACTGCTCGATCGCTTGCGTCCACCCAGCGACCGCCATCATCAGCCCATCGCAGCAGCGCTCGTTGCTCGAGCCACGGGTCATCTGGGGCGGCTATGAGCGATCTGACGACCTCCGCCCAGTTCGGTGGGATTTGTGTGATGTCCATGACTCTTTTCTCCTTTACGAAGCACGCTTCGCCGAGCCCGTGAGTTTGGCCGCTTCCGCTTCAAGAGCCGCCAGACGCTTGCGGAGGTCCTTGTCCTGATTCCACCGTGCCGTAACGTCACGGAAAATCGCCGCCGGACCCAATAGCTTTCCGTCATCGTCGCGGATCAGAGCGATCGTAAACTCGACGGAGATGCGTGTTCCGTCCTTGCGGATCGCCGGTACTGCCAGCAAGCTTCGACTATATTGGGTTCGCCCGGTTTTCATCGTCTGATCGTACCCCTCCCAGTGCCGTTCCCTGAGATTTTCGGGGATAATGAAGTCCATCGACTTCCCGACAATCTCTTCGGAGCGAAACCCAAACATTTTTCCGCGCCGGCGTTCCACAGGCGCACCGTGCCCTCGGTATCTCCAAAAATGATCGCGTCGCCGGTGTTATCGACGATCTGCTGGCACAGCCATTCGTGAGTGTGTTCTGCCATTTCGTTGCTCTCCGCGCTTCCGTCTGTCCGTGTTCTCTTATTCTTCGGATCAACCGAGTGACAATCGCTTTCACGCGCGCCTGGGTTTGCGAACAGTAAAAAGCCTCAACCGAGACCCCACTTGTGTTTGTTTTCCTCAATCTCTTCGGGACTGGGGCTCGGCTTTTCCTCGTACAGCTTGACCCGAAAACGATTCGCCTCGGTAACTGTTTTGGCATTTAGCGCGATATCGTCATTAAACAACTCGGGCACCGCCGGCTCCTCGTAAATTGCTTGCCACGGACACTCGGGTTCACAGGCGCCGCAGTCGATGCATTCATCCGGATTGATATAGAGCTGATTCGGCAGCCCGTCTTTTCCGGGTTCGAGCGGTTCATAGATGCAATCGACCGGACAGACGCTGACGCATCCGGTGTCCAGGCAATCAATGCAAAGCCTCGTTATGACCCACGGCATACGTGCCTCCTTGTGGTTCTGGCGGCGACGCCGACAGCTCCGGACATTGCAGGTTAAAGTGGACGATGCCGGCGCCGTTCGCGTGATGAAGGATGCATCCGCTTTTGTGTAGGACCGCGAGCATTCGGCTGTTGTCGCCCCGAACGTCGGCTTCGAACTGAGTAATGCCGCCGCGGTGAGCGATGTGGCCGAGATGCCGAATCAACAATGGTCCAACCCCATTACCCTGGAATTCGTCCAGTACCGCTAACGCTACTTCCGCTCGCGAGGAATCCTTACGGGCATAGCGGCCAACGCCGATGAAGCGCTCGGTTCCGGCGTGCTCCACTACGGCCGCCAGGCCGACATGGCTAACGAAGTCGAGTTCCGTGTACCGTGCGAGGTCTTCGGCGGTGAGGTACCGCTTGCAGCCGAAGAAACGGAAATAACGTGCGCTAGCACTCAGCCCAGCAAAGTGTTCGAGCAGTCGGGTCTTATCGTCGGAGCGGATGGCGCGTATACGAATCGCGACTCCGCTGTTTAGGACTTCACCGGCCGAGTATAAACGGGGGTCGGACGTTGACAGTGTGTCATTGGTCGCCATTTCATCCCTCCACTCATCCTCCAGATGATGCACACGTCGTCACGTGAGTTAAGACGCAAGTAGCGAGCAATTCCGTTACCGAATTCATGAGCTGCCCCTTAGCACGCGTCATCGATCGGGGGAGGTGCTTGTCTTCCCCTCGCCGTACACGCTTTGCATGCGGCGCTGAATTTCGCTCTCAATTTCGTGGGACGCGCTGTGCCTGATCATTGCCAGGTAGACATCTTCTTCACTCTGCAAATGCGACCTCAATATCGCATCTAATCGGGCCAGCAGAGTGTCAAGCTTTCGATGAAGCACCAGGCTTTCCGGATCTTGCGGACTGTCGAGCCTTGCTGTTCTTAGGCACTCGTCGATTGAATCAATTTGACTCTCTACAAACTGATGATCTTTGACCATGGTTGCGGTCACGCCCAGGCTTTGCGTGGCAACGAGCCTGTCAACCAAATCGTAGAGATGATGCTCTTCGCTGCGCATGTGAGGTAGAAGTTTGTGTCGCAGAAATCCTATTAGCTGAAGGCTATGGACGCCCTCTGCATCTGCCACGACGGCTCTGCTCAACGCATTCAGACCGCTCAAGATTTCCTGATGGCGGCCTTGGATCGTTTCGGTCATCTGATTCATGGTGCGACCTCCACGCGACCCATACTCAGGACCACCCCAACTGGCGCTTTCCCTTTTCGGAGATCATCTGGGGCGACCACGGTGGATCCCAGACCAATTCGACATTTACGTCCTCGACCTCCTCGTGCTGGCTTATAATCGCTTCGCGTACCTCTTCGGTGAGATAAGAATGCATCGGACACGCGGGCGTAGTCATTGTCATCGCGATACGCACCTTGTTGCCAAGGACCTCGGTGCTGTATATGAGCCCGAGATCCACGATGTTGACTCCAACCTCGGGATCGTTAACTCCTCGCAAGGCCAGCAGGATGTCGCTTTCACTCAGCATATTGTCAGTGTCCTTCGCGCGCGAGTTTCCGATCATCGCGCGGCGCGGTACTGCTCGTGTCTCAGGCGTGGCGCCCGACCCGAACTCGCCAGACCTCAGGCCCCTCCTCCAGGTAATTCCAGGAGAACTGACCCGTATGTTCCGCTTCGAATTGATAGTAGAGCGGCCGCGGGTCGTGGTCATTGATCAGAATGAACGCCTCACCAGGCTTCAGTCCCAGATAGGTGTCGAAGATGAGGGTGTGGCGTTCCCGCGGTGCGACGTTGCGCACGTCTAATGGACGGTCATTCGGCATTTTCTTTTCCTCCTCGGATGATTCGTGAATCGCTTCCAATAATTGGCGCTGATGCGCCTCATCGAGATATTTTTCGATCAGTGGCAAATAGACGCGCTCTTCCTTGGCCAGATGAAGTTGAAAGATCGCGTCCAACTGAAGCGAAAGTTCCCGCAATTCGCGCAGCAGCCGCGGCCGTTCGTTATCACCAAAGTTCTCAAGCCGGTCCGTCATCAGCTCAATCTTCGTGACGTAGTCGTTGATGGACTCATGGTCGATCATCATGGTCGCGGTCGGTTTTCCGTGCTCCCGAACCAGTCTGTCGATCGTCGAGTAGAGGTGACGCTCCTCGCCGCGCGCATGCGGCAACAGATCCCCCTTCAGAAACGCCACGAACGCATCGCGCTCAGTCTGCGGCTCGCCACCGCCGACCCCTCGCGCGTGCGCCTGCAGAGTCTTAGCCAATGATCGATGATGTTTTCGGATGGCTTCAGAGAGCGTGCTCATGACCAAGTCTCCTTTTCCAACCTTGGCTCGCCAAGCTCGATTTGCCGGCTTGACGAGACGCGGTCGTAAGATGTATTTAATATACATCTATTGATACGAAGGTCAAGAGCAATGCTTCAAGAAAAAACATCGAGCCGCTCCGTCAGCATAAAAAACATGATTCGCGAGTGTCCGGTGATCGATTTAGGTGCACTCTCCGGGTGCGAACGCGCACAAGCGCTCGAAACCTTTGACGGCATCGCGGCCGGCGGCGCCTTTGAGATTTCGGCCCGACGCCGGCTCGCTCTGCTCTTCTGCGAATTGCGGGATCGTTTCGGCGCGGGCTTTTATTGGTGGCCACTCGAACGCGGCCCGCTCGTATGGCGGGTGATGCTGGCCAAGCCGGCGCAGGGAGCACAACCGACGGTTGCAACTGTCATGAGCGCTGATCATCACCGACTGCACACACTCTGGCGTGAGTTCGAATCTGCGGTCGAACTCTGTCAGATCGAGACTGTTCATCGCCGCTTGGGCGAATTGTCATTGGGACTTAGACGCTACATCGACATCGAAGAAGTCGTGTTGTTTCCGCTGCTCGAAGCGCAAACGAGAAGAGATGATGGCAACCTCACTGCCGCGATGCGGTCGCAGCACCGCGAGATTGCGCGCCTGCTGGATCAATTCGATAAACTTCGCTTGACGAAGGACTGCGCGTCAATTCTGCAGGCGTTCGATCAGCCGGTAGAGCCGATGGCCGTTTTTCGGAACCACTACCGCAAAGAGGAAGCAGTCCTATATCCTCTTATGGAGAAGGTGTTCAGCCCGGTTGAAGAGAGGGAGCTTTTGTCACTTATCCAAGCCTTTGAAATCTAGCTCATGCAACTCACGTATTACACAGATTATTCGCTGCGGGTCCTGATGTATCTCGCCATTCGGCGCGACCGCATCGCCAACATCTCGGAAATCGCGGAGCGTTACGACATCTCGCGCAACCATCTGGTCAAGGTCGTACACAACCTTGCTCGCGGCGGATTCATAAAAAGCCATCGCGGCAAGGGCGGTGGAATCGAGCTGGCGCGCGATCCCGGACAAATCAACGTCGGCGAGGTCGTGCGCTACACGGAGGGGCCGCTTAAGCCGGTCGAATGCTTTGATGTCGAGCGAAACCGTTGCGTGATCGCGAATATTTGCGGCCTGGCGGACGCGATCGCGGAGGCGTGCGACAGCTTCTTCAGCACCCTCGATCGCTACACCCTGGCCGACCTCGTCAGGCGCCGAGACCGCCTGAACAAAGTACTTGCACCGCGTCCGAAGAGCAGTCAACGCCTATCGGCCGTTGATCATCGATGAGATCGGTTGTCTATCTCTTCGCGAAGACAAGATGGCGAGATCCGGACCGAGAGCGCCTGCTGAATTTCGCGCAGGACATTCGCGGCTTGACCGGACTCGAACTCTAAAGAGAACCTAACTTCGAGAGTTGGGGTGCTTCGTTCGTAACTTTGGAATAAGCCGTATTCCCACCTTATTCCATAGCTCCGCCGGGATCACCCCGGCGAGAACGATGCTCTTTGCAACAGCTCGCGACTCTAACAGACTGCCCCCTCCGATTGCTGGACAGTTTGTTCGACAGGTGACGGGGCGGCTCCAGTTAAGATCTCTTCTACAGCCGACCCCGCGCGAAGCGCCTTCGCATTCCGGGAAAACTGAGTGCCCCGTGCGGGATTCGAACCCACGGCCCCAGGATTAGGAATCCTGTGCTCTATCCATCTGAGCTAACGGGGCTTGGCGCGTTGCTCAACGATTAGCCGACGCGCACGGGCCGGGCAACGATCGCTAACGGCTTTCGCTATCACGATGCATCGATTACAGATCATCGAACGCACGCAATGCTTATCGCTTTAGGCAACGGCTCGCTCGCCTCTTACCCGCCCGGCGGAGGGCATTGGTCGTGGTTCCTGCAATATCCGCTCGGGCTGCGCGCGCTGGGGCATCAGGTGTTCTGGCTCGAGCTTCTGAAAGCCAGCGGCGACCGCGCGCGCGATCTTGCGCTGATCCGCGATTTCTTTACGCGAATCCGTGCCTACGATCTCGAGAATTGCTGCGCGATTCTGCTGCTCGAAAATCCCGACATTCAGGACCTTGAGCGCGCCGAAGCGTTCGGGATGACGCGCGCGGAAATCTCGCGCCGGATCGCCGACGCCGATTTGCTCTGGAGCCTTAGCTGCGCGATTCGCGAGCCGCTGTTGTCGCGCTTTCGCCGCCGCGTTCTGATCGACACCGACCCCGGCCATCTGCAGGTCTCGGCGCTCGCCTGGGACCTCGGGATAAATCGCCACGACGCGTTCCTGACTGTCGGCGCGAAGATTCACGATTCCGATTGCGAGGTCCCTACGCTCGGGAGTTCGATGGCGCCCTTTCCTGCCGTTTGTCTATCTGCCGCTCTGGGAGCGGTCGGCGGCGCCGCCAGCGAGCGCGCCGATCACGTCGATTACGCAGTGGACGTGGGAGGAGCTGCCGTACGAGGGCCGGACGCTCAGCGCGTCGAAGCGCACCGCGTACCTGCGCTACGCGGAACTGCCGCGTCTCAGCGGACGCGCGTTCGAGCTGGCGGCGAATATTGGCGACGACGATCCGGCGGCAGATCGCGCGACGCTTAAGGCCGGCGGATGGACGATCGTCGAGCCGCATGCGGTCGCGGCTAAC
This sequence comes from uncultured delta proteobacterium, assembly GCA_963765675.1. Lineage (GTDB taxonomy): Bacteria > Desulfobacterota > Binatia > Binatales > Binataceae > JBARDN01. The sequence continues at coordinate 396,042 of CAVXXK010000003.1, forward strand.
CCTGAAGATTATCGCGGCTATATCCGCCGCTCGCGCGCCGAGATCCTGTGCCCCAAGCCGATCTACCGCGAACTTCGCACCGGATGGTTCAGCGATCGGAGCGTGTGCTACCTCGCGAGCGGGCGCCCGGTGATCGCGGAAGAGACCGGATTCAGCGAGCGCGTTGCCTGCCGACGCGGACTGATTTCCTTTACCGATATGGCCGGCGCGATCGAGGCCGTGCGCGGGATCGACGCCGACTACCCGGCGCATAGCGACGCGGCGCGGTCGCTTGCGTGCGAGTTCTTCGATTCCGCGAAGTGCCTGCCCGCGATGCTCGATGCGTCGGCGTGAAGCCCGCGAATCGGACCCCGTTTCTCCGTTTGGCGCGGTGTAATACAAATAGTAGTGCGAGATGCGGCGACGGACTTGATGACTGACGCGCCGTCCGCAGGATCGCAAAGGACATCAGATGGCAAATCCCACCCGCCTGATTGCTTGTGGATGCGCAAGTCTCGCGCTGGCGCTGTGCGCTATCGGCGGATCAGCGCGGTTCGCGCGCGCGCAGGACGATTGGCAGGTGATCGAGCGCCATCCCGATCAGAAGACGCTGGGCGCCGCTTCGAGGACGACTGAGGACGCGGCCCCTGCGGCGAGCGACGGCGTGATCGACGCGTGCGGAGAGCGGGCGCGTCCCGCGACCGAGCCCTACAAGTCGATCGTCGCGCAGCTCAACGATATGTACGGCACCAGCTATCCGGTTTATGAATCGGTGGCCGAAATGTCGCCGCACGCGAACAGCAACGGATGCATCTTCTACAACCGCCAGTTCCTGTCGGCGTTGCTCGGCAACTGGATGAATATTACCACCGGCGACGCGCGCTCGCCGATGCTTTACGCGATTTTCGCGCACGAGGAAGGCCATCTCCAGCACGACGACTTCGCGCCGAGCAATCAATATGTGCCGCAGGAGAGCAAGGAGCTCGCGGCCGATCAGTTCGCGGGCTACACGATGGAAAGGCTCGGAATCCGCCGCCTCGATCCCGATGAAATCACGAAATACTACCAGCTCACCGGCGACGATTTTGTGGGTGCGCACGGCGGCCACGGCACCGGCGAGCAACGCTCGACCGCGTTCCAGGACGGATGGCATCGCGCGGAGGTCGGGCTGCCCGAGGAAGGCTCGCGTCCCGCGGGCTTCGGCGATCCGTAACACAAAACGCCTGCGTGCGATTGCGAGCGCGTGCGCCGCGCGTGATAATCGAACTTCAGACGTTTTGCGATGAGTTCAATACAAGCTGCAAATCCCGTCGCCGCGAGGGTCGCTGAACGCGCGGTTGCGGCGCCCGCGATCGAGGCGAGCGCGCTCGGCTTCAACTATGGTGCACGCGCCGCGCTGACCGACGTGTCGTTCTCGATCGCGCGCGGCGAAATTTTCGGATTCCTGGGACCCAACGGCGGCGGCAAAACCACGCTGTTCAAGCTGCTCTCGACCCTGGTGCCGATTCAGGCCGGACGCGCCCTGATGCTGGGGCATGATCTGGCCGACAACACGATCGCGGTGCGGCGGCGGCTTGGCGTCGTGTTTCAGCATCCGAGCTTGGACGGGAAGCTGACCGTCGCGGAGAATCTAGCGCATCATGGGCGCCTGTACGGAATCTGGGGACGCAAGCTGCGCGAGGACGCGGCGGCGGCGCTGAGCAGGCTCGGGCTCGGGGCGCGCGCGAACGATCGCGTCGAGACGCTTTCGGGCGGTTTGCAGCGCCGTGTTGAGCTCGCCAAGTCGCTGTTGCATAAGCCCGAACTGCTGCTCCTCGATGAGCCGAGCACTGGCCTCGACCCGGCGGCGCGGCGCGAGTTTTCAAACTATCTCGGCCATCTGCGCGATCGCGACGGCGTGACCGTCGTGCTGACGACGCATTACCTCGAAGAAGCGGAGCGCTGCGATCGGATCGCGATCCTCGACGGCGGGCGGCTGGTCGCGATGGCGCCGCCCGGAGAGCTCAAGGCGCGAGTCGGCGGCGACGTGGTGGTGATTCGCGGCGCGGCACCGGAGGCGTTGCAGCGCAAGCTGCTCCAGCGGCTCAAGCTCAGGAGCCAGATCGTCGACGGAACGGTGCGTATTGAGCGTCCGCGCGGACACGAGCTGGTGCGTGAAGTGGTCGAGGCATTCGGCGACGAGATCGATTCTGTGTCGTTCGGCAAACCAACCCTCGAAGATGTGTTCGTGCATCTGACCGGGCATCAATTTTTCGCGGAACCCGCTGCGGAAGAGGAAGCGTAGCCGCGCGATGGAAATTTTTCTGCAAGCCGGAACTTTATGGTGGCGCGAGATCTCGCGCTTCGTGCGCCAGCGGAGCCGTCTCACCGGCGGCCTTCTGCAACCGCTCGTTTTCTGGCTGCTGCTCGGCGCGGGACTCAAGGCGTCGTTCAAGCCGAGCGGGATGCCGGCGGGAATGAACTACGCGCAATATTTTTATCCCGGCGTGATCGTGATGGTGCTGCTGTTCACCGCGATCTTCGCGACCATCTCCACGGTCGAGGATCGGCACGAGGGTTTCCTGCAGGGCGTGCTGGTTGCTCCGATCTCGCGGGTCACGGTGGTTCTCGGGCAGGCGCTTGGCGGGACGACGCTTGCGTTGATGCAGGGAATCATTTTTTTGATCCTCGCGCCGTTCGCGGGAATCCATTTGAGCCTCGCGGCGGTACTCTTTGCGACCGCGATGATGGCGCTGATCGCGTTCACGCTCACCTGCATGGGACTCATCATCGCGTGGCGGATCGACTCGACGCAGGGCTTTCACGCGATCATGAATTTGATTCTGCTGCCGATCTGGATTCTGTCGGGCGCATTCTTCCCGGCCGAAGGCGCCCCGGCGATTCTGGCCTGGACGATGCGCCTGAATCCTTTGACCTACGGGATGTCGGCGCTGCGGCAGGGCCTCTACCTGGGCGAGCCGGGGATGATTACACGGCTGCCCGCAATCGATTTTTCCGTGGCGATAACGATCGTCTTTGCGCTGACCGCTTTTGTCGTCGCGAGCCGCGTCGCGCTGCGAGCCTCGACAATCTAAATCGAATCGAAGTACGGCTCAACGCGGCCCTCGAAGTGAAATTCGCGCGCGAGCGCGACCCATCGGAGATCCTCGCGATGCAACTCGCGCGGCAGATTGTCGAGCGCGAAGAATCGCGCGTCGAGCGCCTCGAGCGGACTCGGGCGCAACTCCCCGCCTTCGATCGTGCAGTAAAACAGCATCGAGTAGATGTGCCTGCGCGGTGAGCCGAACTTGCGGCTGTCAATAACCGCCATCAAACGCTCGGGCCTGACGATAAGGCCAGTCTCCTCGCGCGCTTCCTTGGCGACGTTCTCGGCGGGAGACAATCCCACGTCGCAAAAGCCGCCTGGATACCACCACTTGCCGGTCGGGCGCTGCATCATCAGGAGTTCGCCGCGCGTGTTGAACGCGATCGCGCCGCATCCGACGCCGGGCGTGACGTAACCGTCGTAGCCGCCGATCACGTCGTCGCGCCATCGCTTGCGGATTGCGTCCGCGTCGGACGCGCTGCCGTGTGCAATCACCGCGCTCAGATGCGCGGCCTCGTGCAGCAGCTCCTCGTAGCGCTCGGAGTCGTAGCCGTCGGGCTTAAAGGCAAGCCCGGTGCGAGCGATTGCGGCCACGCGTTCGACAAATCTCGCGAGTTCGAGAAACAGCTCCGAGTCCGGCATCGATACTCCTATGGCTAGCGAAATTCGCGGGCCGGTACGCTGCTGAACAGGTCGTGAAAAGCGCTCAGCACTTTTCCGATCGCGAGGATGATGTAGGCCAGGATTCCGAGCGCGACGATCAGCACGATCGCGCCCGCGATGATTCCGATTATCGCGGCGATCACGGACAGAACGATCGAATGGCTCATGCCGTAACTATAGCAGCGTGCGCGCTCAACGGTGCGATGAATTGCACACCGACCAGGCCGCATCCGCCAGCGCCGGCACCCGCTCGACCAGTCCGGCGAAGAGGGGATCGTCAGCCTGCCCGCGCACGAAGCGCGAGTAGCTGCCCTCCATGATGATCGCGAGCTTGAAGATCGCAAAAGCCTGGTAGAAGGCGAAGTCGCTCATGGTGCGGCCGGTTTTGCTTTCGTAGCGCGCGATCATCTCGCGCCGCGGAAGCCATCCGTCCTCCGCCGCCATGCTCGAAACGATCGCGCTGCGGGAGTTTGCGTCGGCCGGATCCGGCCAGTAGGTCAGCATCCAGCCGAAGTCCGCGAGCGGATCTCCGATCGTCGACATCTCCCAGTCGAACACCGCGAGCACCTGCGCTTTGCGCGGATCCCACATCACGTTGTCGAGCTTGAAATCGCCGTGCACGATCGTCGCCGGCGGCGAGGCCGGCAATCGATCACGCAGCCAATCGCGGACTTTCTCCATCACCGGAAGCGGACGGGTATACGGCAGCGTGCGCTCGAGCTGATCGACCCAGCGCTTTAGCTGGCGCTCGAGGTAGCCGTCGGGACGCCCGAAACCCTCAAGGCCCGCCTTTCGCCAATCAACCGACTGGAGCGCGATCAACAGATCGACCATCCCCTCGCTGACCTTGCGGCGCAATTCCGGGGTGTTGGCGAAATGCTTTCCGTCGGCGCGAATTACCTCGCCGCGCATGTACTCCATCAGATAGAACGGCGCGCCGATGTACGACGCGGCGTCGCATCCGGCGTACACACGCGGCACCGGCACGACGGTATTCTGTAGCGCCTTCAGTACCCGATACTCGCGCATCACGTCGTGCGCGGTGGGCAGCAAGGGTCCGCGCGGCGGGCGCCTGAGAGCCCACGAGTTGCCGGCGAAGTGGACCAGATGAACCTCGTTGGAATGTCCGAACGAGATATTCTCGCATCGAAGGCCTGAGGGATCGCCGAGTTTGCGGTCGATGATGAAGCGGGCGAGACCGTTTAGATCGACGGTCGCATTCGGACCGGTCTTTTCGGCCACGGCTTCGCCAGGATTGCGCGGAAGTTCGGTGCTCATGACCGCTATTTTCTTTCCGGTTTGGGTCTGCCCGTCAAGCGCGGCGAAAGAGAAGAGCTTGCGCGGATCGGGCCTCGCGCCGCCGCATGCTCGCGCCGGCGCGAGGACCTAAGCTTCCGCGTCCTCTCCCAGACGCCTCAGTATCGCCGGGCTCCATAGCGGAACGCGCGGACTCGTGAACCGCGCGAAATTCTTGCGCTAACGAAAATCGCTGCGCCAAAACATAGTGCGACCAGCGCGGCGAATGCCCCCGCACCGGCCAGCAGCGGAAGATTGGAATTCAAACTCACAGCGGGAGCGTCGGAGGAGGATGGCAACAGAGAATCCACGGTCGCCGCGAGAGCGTGCTCCGCGGCAACGGCCTGGTCGATCAGATCATCCGCGCTCGCTTGTATCTGGGGAGCCGATGCGGTGTCGAAAATGACTCGCATCCGCGTAAGCGCTTCGTTCAATGCGTGGGCAAAAAATCCGTCCACATCAAAATCGGCGCCCCGCTTAACCGGAGATTCGGAGGCGACTCCCGAATGTTTGACGATTCCCCGCGCCGCATGCATATGACGCGCGCCAAAAGCGTTAATCGCGGGCGCTTGCGCCGTCTTTTCTGAAACCGGCGTGCTCTGGACTGGGAGCAACCCGTCGCCGTTAGCGAGCAGCACAGACACCAAGGCAGCGCCGAACAGGAGCTGAGCCGCCTGGCGCACGCGCCCTCTGTTCAGGTATCGGCGCGCAGCTCGGGGAACACCCTTGACCCGTGATTCGAATTCGCGCTGCGTCATATCGTTAACCACCGGACGCGTTTGGATGGGATAACTCTACTATTAGTAGTAAAATATGTCAAATAAGGGACTGAAGGTCATAAGACCCCTTGAGCGGTTTTAAGACTGCCCTGCAAAACCGGGCACGCGAGGCCGCGTTTGCGAAGAGACCGGCTTGCGCCGCCCGAGCACGCGCCTATACAAAAGACACCGATGGACCGCGCGGCAGACGTAGTGGGTGCGGAAGGAAAGGCGACGAGCCGCGGAAAAATAGCGGCGCTGATCGCGCTCGCGCGGCCATATCAATGGATCAAGAACGGTCTCGTGCTCGCCGCGTTGGTCTTCAGCCAGCGCCTGTTCGAGTTCAGATACGCCGCGATGGCGGCGGCGGCGACGGTAGGATTCTGCGCGCTCTCGAGTACTCGCCTACATCATCAACGATATCGCTGACCGCGAGGCCGATCGGCTGAATCCCGAGAAGCGCGATCGTCCGCTGGCGTGCGGCGATATCGAGGTAAGCGAGGCGGTGCGGTTCGCGATCGTGCTCGGAGTCATCGCGGCGGTTATCGCGCTCTCGCTCGGCCGCGGGTTCGCCGGCGTGGCGATTTTGTACCTCGCGCTGCAGTTCGTCTACTCGACGTGGGCCAAGCGCGAGGTTGTCATCGACGTGATCGCGGTCGCGATCGGATTCGTGCTGCGCGCGTTCGCGGGCGGCGTCGCGATCGGAGTGTACGTATCGCCCTGGCTCGCGTTCATCACCTTCGTTCTGGCGTTGCTGCTGGTGCTCGGGCGGCGGCGTCACGAGCTGATCGCGCTCGGCGACGGCGCGACGGCGCATCGCGGTGCACTGGCGCAGTACAGCGTGCGGCTGGTCGATCAGATGATCTCGATCGTCGCGGGCGCGACCCTGGTCAGCTACATGATCTACACCGCCTCGGCAGAGGTCGAGACGAAGCTGGGCACGAGCCATCTTTATCTGACGGTTCCGTTCGTCGCCTTCGGGATCCTGCGTTACCTGTACCTGATCGACGAGCGCAACGAAGGCGGCGACCCCGCCCGCCTGCTGATCGGCGACAAACCTCTGCTGGTGTGCGTGATTCTATGGATCGCAGCAGATCTCGTGCTGCTCTATTTCTAGGCGTTCGCTTCCGGGAATAATGCTCGTCTGCCGGTCTTCTCGAGAAAGTAGGGATAGACTTCGCCGATCAGGTACACGGAGCCTGTTACCAGCACGATTTGTGGCGACGCGGTTTCGCGGACTACTCGCTCGATAGCGTCGAGCGGGTCGGCGGCGATCCGGGTGGGTGCGTGGCGGGCGAAATTCGGCAACAGAGTCTCAGGCTCGATTGGATTTTTCCATCGCGCCCGCGTCAGCGTGACGTCGCTCACGCGCGGCGCAAGCATCGCGGCCATCCGCTCCCATTGCTTGCTCGCAAGGCATCCGAAGACCAGCCGCGGACGGATCTCCGGGCCGAGCTCTACGCTGATAGTTTCCAATAGCGCGGAGATCGCAAGCTCGTTGTGCGCGCAGTCGAGAATCACCGTGGGCTCGCGCTGCACGATATCGAATCGCCCGGGCCACTGGACCTCGCGCAGGCCGCGGCGGATCGCGTCTTCGCCGATCGCGATTCCCTGCGCGCCGAGCGCCTCGATCGTGGCGAGCGCGATCGCGGCGTTCTCGTGCTGGAAGGGGCCGGCCAAACCGAGCTCGACGTCCTTAAACTCGAGCGCCATCCCGCTGTAATCGAGGCGATGCGCCGGCGCGTGCGAGTGGAACGAGAAATCGCGATCGATCATGCGCACCGCGCTTTTGCGTTGGGCGGCTATCGAACCCAACGTGGCGCGCGCTTCATGGTCGCGCGCACCGATTACGACCGGAACTTCGGGCTTGATGATCCCGCCCTTTTCCGCCGCAATCGCGGGAATCGTGTAGCCGAGATATTCCATGTGATCGAAGCCAATCGGCGTGATCACGCTCAGGATCGGCATCACGACGTTGGTCGAGTCGAGCCGTCCGCCGAGCCCGGTTTCGATCACGGCAAGCTCGACCCGCTCCTCGGCGAAATACAGGAACATCATGGCGACGGTGAACTCGAAGAAGGTCAGCGCCAAGCCTGCCCGCTCGTAGACCGCGCGCAGGCTTTCGATATAGCCGAGCAGCCGCGCGGGCGGCATCTCGCCGCCGTCGATTCGGGTTCGTTCGGACAAATTCACGAGATGCGGCTTGGTGTAGAGGCCGGTGCGGATTCCGGCCGCGCGCAGGACCGCGTCAACCATCGCGGCGACAGAGCCTTTTCCCTTGGTGCCGGCGATATGGATCGCGCGGATGCGCCGGTGCGGATCGCCGATCAGCGCGAGCGCCGCTTCCATCCGCTCGAGTTTGTAGATCTCGCCGCGCGACTGGAGCGAGTAGAGCCAATCGATAGTCTTGCTGAGCCGTGCTTCCATCACTGGACGGATTTTATAGCGCGTGCATGACTCTAGGAAGAATCGCCGCGCTCACGGCGCCTGGTTGCTGAATACGATCGTACCTGCCGCCGCGAACATCCCGCCGACGCCGTGCGCGATCGAGATCTTCGCGTTCGGTACCTGCGCGGGCGCGACTCCGCGCAACTGACGGATACTCTCCTGCATCGCGTACATCCCGTACATCCCGGAGTGCATGTAGCTAAGTCCGCCGCCGTTGGTGTTGAGCGGAAGCACTCCGCCTGGCGCCGTGTTGCGGTCCTGGATGAATGCGCCCGCCTCGCCGGGCTTGCAGAAGCCGAGATCCTCGAGACCGTAAAGCGGCAGATGCGCGAAGGCGTCGTAGATCATCAGGTGATCGACATCCTTGTGCGTGATTCCCGCCTCATCGAACGCCTTCTTTCCCGAAACCCGAAACGCCTTCGAGGTCGTGAAGTCTTCCATCTGCGAGATCATCGGCGTCTCGACGCTCTCGCCGGTGCCGAGAATGTAAATCGGCTTGCGCGGGAAGTCTTTGGCGCGCTTCGCCGAGGTCAGGATCAATGCACCGCCGCCGTCGGTGACGAGGCAGCACATAAGCAGGCGAAATGGATAGGCGATCATCCGCGAGTTCAGCACGTCCGCGACCGTGATCGGATCGCGAAATGACGCGCGCGGATTTCTGCCGGCCCATTCGCGCTGTATGACCGCGACCATCGCGAGCTGCTCTTCGCTGACGCCATAGGTTTTCATGTAGCGCAGCACGGGAATCGTAAAGACCGTAGGTGGTCCCATCGTGCCGAACGGCGCTTCGAATTGTCCTGAGAGGCTCGCGGGTGAACCACCGCGCCTGCCCGTCCCGATATGCGAGCGCCCGCTTTCGCCGTGGGTGATCAGCACCGTCGAGCACAGTCCCTCGTTGATCGCAGCGGCGGCATGCCGCACGTGAATCATGAAAGAGCATCCGCCGACCGAGGTGCCGTCCACCCAGCTCGGCGTGATTCCGAGATAGTGCGCGATCGCGGTCGGGGATTCGCCTGCGGTCGCGACGCCATCGATATCAGAGGGTTTGAGACCGGCGTCAGCCAGCGTGTTGAGCGCGGCGTCAGCATGCAGTTGGATTTGTGAAAGATTCGGGATGAGCCCCATTTCGGTCGTCTCGGCCGCCCCGACCACCGCTACGGATTTGCGTTTCATGTCAGGCTCCCACGGGTTTGAAAAGCGCCAGCGTGATGTCTTCGGTCTGCTTCTCGAACACCGCTTCGAGCGGCATGTCGAGCACGAGGGCCGCGGGCGTCTGCGCGCACCCGATGATGTTGGTCATCATGCGCGGACCTTCGGCCAGTTCGACAACCGCGATCGCATAGGGCGGAGTGAAGCCGGGCGCAGGTCGATGATTGATCACGTAGCTATAGAGTTTCGCGCGACCGCTTGCCTTGAAGATCGAAACCTTGCGCGAGGCGCACTTCGGGCAGAACGGGCGCGGAGGAAAATAGACGTGACGGCATTCGTCGCAGCGCTGCAGGCGCAGCTCGCCGTGGCGCGTGCCCTCCCAGAAATGCAGGGTTTCGGGCGTTGGAATTGGCAGCGATCTTTTGAATTCAGGCAAGGTACGACTCCTCCGGTGATGATGTCGTCCGGACCGAGCGCGAGCATGCCGCATCCGGCCAGCGGTGTTTGCAATTTCTCAGTGTTACTAATTTCCTACTGCCACCCACGGCTCCATGCAACGCCGCGCGCCGCAACTACATCGACGCTTGCGCTACGTCAGGCACGAGATCATATAGAAGAAAGGCTCCGCACGCAGATACTTCCACACACATAAACCTGCGCCCGCGCCAGGAGTGCCAATGAACGATCACGGCTACTATCATCATCCCGCGATCAGCGGCGACAAAGTCTATTTCGTGAGCGAAGACGATCTGTGGACGGTCGCCGCTGGCGGCGGAGTTGCGCGGCGGCTCACGAGCGGTCTCGGCGCGGCGTCGTATCCAGCGGTCTCCCACGACGGAAAACAGATCGCGTTCAGCTCGAGCGAGGAAGGCGTTTCCCAAGTCTACGTGATGCCTGCCGACGGCGGTCCTGCTCGGCGTCTCACCTACTCGGGCAAGTTCAGCCGCGTGATCGGATGGACCCCGCCGAACCATCGGCTGCCGAATCACATCATTTACACGAGTATCGAGGAGCAGCCGTTTCTTACGTTCAATCTGCGCCTTGTCTCGCATGAGCACGGCGCTTCGATCGCTTTGAATCTTGGCCCCGCGGAGTATTTCTCGATCGCGCCCGACGGCCGCGGAGCGGTGCTGGCGCGGCTGGCAAGCGAAGCGGCCTATTGGAAACGCTACCGCGGCGGAACCGCGGGCGACTTGTGGATCGATCGAGACGGCGCGGGCGAATGGCGGCGGCTCGATCACACTCGAAGGAAATCCGTCGCGGCCGCTGTGGATCGGTACGCGAATTTACTTCATCTCCGATCACGAGGGGATAGGCAATATCTATTCCTGCACGCCGGACGGCAAAGACTTGCGCCAGCATACCGATCACGACGACTTCTATGCGCGCAACGCCGCGAGCGACGGGCACCGCATCGTCTATCAGGCTGGTGCGGATCTGTTCGTGCTCGACCCCCAATCGGGCCACGCTGCGCAGAAGATCGAAATCGAATATCGCAGCGCGCGAACGCAGCGTAACCGCAAATTTATCGACGCGGCGAAATATCTGGAATCGTACGCGCCGCATCCAAGCGAGGAATCGATCGCGATCACCTCACGCGGCAAGATCGCCGTGCTCGGCAATTGGGAAGGACCTGTCCGGCAGATCGGCGAACCCGCCGCGGGGCGTCATCGCCTGGCGACCTGGCTGCATGACGGGAAGCGCATCGTCAGCGTGTATGACGCCGACGGCGACGAAGCCCTCGCGATCCATCGCGTCGACGAACCCGCGGCGACCGAGTATTTGCGCGGTCCCGAGATCTCGCGCGTGGTCCGGCTGAAGGCCTCTCCACGAGTTGATCAAGTCGCGTTCACGACGGTGCGCAATGAGTTGGTCCTCGCGGATTTTGCGGCAGGTTCGATACGGGTGCTTGATCGCAACCGGCACGCGCATATGGGCAACTTCAACTTCTCACCCGACGGGCGTTTTATCACCTACAACTGGGCGCCCAGCAGGCGCGCGACGATAATCCGGATCTGCAGGATCGAAGACGGCGCGACGTTCAACGTCACGCAGCCGGTACGCGAGGACTTTGCACCGGTGTTCGATCCGGAGGGCGCGTACCTGTATTTTCTCGGCGCGCGTGAATTCAATCCGGTGTACGACAAGCTGCATTTCGATCTGGGGTTTCCCAAAGCGATGCGTCCGTACGCCGTCGCGTTGCGCAAAGAAGTTGGATCGCGTTTCACGCCCACTCTCGCCCGGAAACCACGCGAGGTCGCGGAAGTCACGATCGATTTCGACGGGATCGAGGACCGAATCGAAGCATTCCCGGTGCCGGAGGGAATCTACGAACAGATCGGCGCACTCAAGGGCAAGGTGATTTTCACCTCGCTACCGGTCGAGGGCAGCCTGGACAATCCTTCGATCCTCGCTCCGACCGAGGCACCGGAAGCCAAGGCTAAGCTCGAAGTCTTCGATTTCGAGACCAGGCAGCTCGAAACCTGGGTCGATGGAATCACAAGTTTTGCTTTAAGTTTGGATCGCGAGCGGCTGGTGTATCGCGCAGGCAACCGCCTGCGGGCCATCAAGACTTCCGCGAAGCCTGATGCCGAAGCGGTGAAAGAGGAACCGGGCCGCAAGAGCGGATGGATCGATCTGAAGCGCGTCAAAATCTCGATCGATCCGCCCGCCGAGTGGCGGCAGATGTATCGCGAGGCGTGGCGGATGCAGCGCGAGCAGTACTGGATCGAGGACATGGCCGAGGTCGATTGGAAAGCGATCCACGATCAGTACCTGCCGCTGGTGGACCGGGTCGGCAGCCGGAGTGAGTTCGAGGACCTGCTCTGGGAGATGCAAGGAGAGCTGGGCGCGAGCCATGCCTACGCGTATGGCGGAGATTTCCGGAGGCCGCCGGCATACCCGGTCGGCTTCCTCGGCGCGGACATTTCGTGGAGTGAGAGCGCCTCCGCGTGGCAGATCACGCATATCGTGCGCGGCGATCCGTCGGACTCGCGCAATCCTCCGCCGCTCATGCGGCCCGGGGTCAATCTCGCGGCCGGAGCGGCGATTATCGCGGTGAACAATCAGGCCGTGACGCGTGAGGTCTCGCCAGCTCAGTTGCTGGTACATCAGGCGAGCGCCGAGATCGTGCTGACGGTCGCCGACCAACCCGGAGGAGCGCCGCGCAACGTGCTCGTGAAGACGAGCGCCGACGACACGCTGATCCGCTACCGCGAGTGGGTCGAGAAAAATCGCGCCTGGGTTCATGAGAATAGCGGCGGGCGATGCGGCTACGTCCACATTCCCGACATGGGGCCGTGGGGTTACGCGGAGTTTCACCGCCTCTTTCTCGTCGAGCTGGATCAGGAGGGCCTGGTGATCGACGTGCGCTACAATCGCGGCGGTCACGTGAGCCCGCTGTTGCTCGAGAAGCTCGCACGCAAGCGGCGGGCGTATAATCAGAGCCGATGGTTTGGCGTCGAGCCGTGGCCGCAGGACTCTCCGGCTGGCCCGATGGTCGCGCTTACAAACCAGCACGCCGGCAGCGACGGCGACATTTTCTCGCACGGATTCAAGATGCTGAAGCTCGGTCCCCTCATCGGCAAACGGACTTGGGGCGGCGTGATCGGAATCTGGCCGCGCCATCTGCTGGCTGACGGCGGAATGACTACGCAGCCGGAATTCGCGTTCTGGTTCGACGACGTCGGTTGGGGCGTCGAGAATCGCGGCGTTGATCCGGATATCGAGGTCGAGTATCCGCCGCACGACTACGCCGCCGGTCGCGACCCCCAGTTGGAGCGAGGACTGGCGGAGCTGATGAAGCTCATCGGTGATAGCGCGAAAACGCCTCAGTTCGAAGCGCGTCCCAGTCGCCTGCGCCGCTCACGCCGAACCGAATAATCGCAAGCGTTACTTTCGTCCGCTCCTGATTGCTTTCGGGCGCGTGAGAATCGCGAGCAGGCGGGCGAGGGTGAAGCGCATCTGATGGCGGGGGACGATCGCGTCGAGCATGCCGTGCGCGATTAGAAATTCTGAGCGCTGAAAATTCTCGGGCAGCTCCTGATTGGAGGTCTGCCGGGTCACGCGCCGGCCGGCAAAGCCGATGAGCGCGTCAGGCTCGGCAAGGTTCAGGTCACCGAGCATCGCGAATGACGCGGCGACGCCTCCGGTCGTCGGATCGCAGAGCACCGACAGGTACGGCAGCCGCGCGTCGCGCAGGCGGGCGATCGCGGTCGAGACTTTCGCCATCTGCATCAGCGAGAGCGCTCCCTCCTGCATCCGCGCGCCGCCGGAGGCGCAGAACACGATCACGGGCAGCCCGCGGCGCGTCGCGAGGTTGAACAGCCGCGCGAGCTTCTCGCCCACCACCACGCCCATGCTGCCGCCCATGAACTCGAAGTCCATCACGCCGATTGCGACCGGGCGATCCTCGATTCTACCGATGCCGACCACGACCGCATCGTTGCGTCCGCTCGCCTCGCGCGCCTGCCGCATCCGTTTCGGATACGGCTTGGAATCGACGAACCCAAGCGGATCGCCGATCGCCAGGTCGGCGAACATCTCGTGCCAGCTCCCGCGATCGACAGTGATCGAGAGGCGCTGGCTGACAGTGAGGCGAAAATGATGCCCGCACTTGGGACAGACGTTCAGGTTACGCTCGACTTCCTTGCGGAACGAGATTTCCTTGCAGGTCGGACACTTGCTCCAGATGTCGTCGCTCGGAGTTTGCGCCGGCGCGGCGGCCGGCGGCGAGGATTGCGATTCGACGATGGGTTCGATTTCTTGGCTGGCCATACGCCCTACTCTACTTCGACGCGCCGGTGTTTGCCGAGACGCCGCGCGCACCGCGCATCGCAGTTTTCATCGCGCCGACGAGATCGCCGATCGCGCTGATCATTCCGTTTTGTCCGTGCTGTTCCGCCAGCATCGAGATCGCGCTTCCGACCACGACCGCGTCGGCAAACGAAGCCACGCGTGCGGCCTGCTCGGGCGTCGAGATGCCGAAGCCCACACCGATCGGCAAATCGGTGACCTGGCGCAGCGCGCTTATGTGCTCGGCGAGGTCGTCGGGCAAATGAGCACGCGCGCCGGTCACGCCCGTTACCGATACGTAATAGAGAAAGCCGCTGGCGCGCGCGGTAATTTTGCGATTGCGCTCGAGCGGCGTCGTCGGCGCGAGCAGATAGATCAGCTCGAGGCCATTGGCCCGCACGGGTTTCGCGAGCGGCGCGCTTTCCTCGGGCGGAAGATCGACCGCCAGGATCCCGTCCACTCCGGCGCTGGCAGCGTCGCGCGCGAGCTGCTCGCATCCGTAGTGCATGTATGGATTGTAGTAGCCGAACAGGATGATCGGAATTTCGGTTTCTTTGCGCAGCTCCGAAACCATCGCGAGTATCGCGGCGAGCGACGCGCCGGTCTTGAGTCCGCGAGCGATCGCGCGCTGATTGGCGGGCCCGTCGGCCATTGGATCGGAAAACGGCACGCCGAGCTCGATCAGGTCCGCGCCGCGGCGTTCGAGTTCAAGCACCAGGCGCTGCGTGGTTTCCATGTCAGGATCACCGGCTACGATAAACGGAATCAGCGCGGCCTCGCCGCGCGCGCGAAGCTCGCGGAACTTGGCCGCGATTCTTTTCGGATGACGCGCCATTATGCGACCTCCCTGAGTGACACGCCGAGAGCGCGCGCGACGGTGCTCATATCCTTGTCGCCGCGTCCCGACAGGTTGACGATAATCACCTGCTCTTTGGGAAGCGTCGGCGCGAGCTTGGCGGTGTAGGCGACTGCATGCGAGCTTTCGAGCGCGGGAATAATTCCCTCGGTCTCGGACAGGAGCCGAAACGCGTCGAGCGCCTCCGCATCTGTAACGGCAGCATACTCCGCGCGGCCGATGTCCTTCAGATGCGCGAGCTCGGGACCGACGCCCGGGTAATCAAGTCCCGCCGCGATCGAATGCGTATCGCGAATCTGGCCGAGCTCATCCTGCAGGAGCAACGTGCGGTTCCCGTGCAGGACGCCCGGCGTGCCGCTGGTCAGCGTCGCAGCGTGGCTGGGACCGTTGAGGCCAAGCCCGCCAGCCTCGACGAAGATCATCCGCACGTTCTTGTCCTTGATAAACGGATGCATCAGCCCGATCGCATTGGAGCCTCCATTGACGCAGGCGATGAGAACATCGGGCAGACGTCCTTCGTGCTTGACGATCTGCTTGCGCGCCTCGCGTCCGATCACGGTCTGGAAGTCACGCACGATCATCGGGTAGGGATGCGGTCCAGCGGCCGATGCCGATCAGGTAATAGGTGTCGCGCACGGTCGCGGTCCAATCGCGCAGCGCTTCGCTCATCGCGTCTTTAAGGCTCTTGGTTCCGGAATCAACCGCGTGGACTTTCGCGCCCAGCAGCTTCATGCGAAAGACGTTGAGCGCCTGACGCTCGACGTCGACTGAGCCCATGAAGACCTCGCACGAGCGCTGGAACAACGCCGCGAAAGTCGCCGTCGCAACGCCGTGCTGGCCGGCTCCGGTCTCGGCGCTGATGCGCTGCTTCTTCATGCGCACCGCGAGGAGCGCCTGGCCGAGAGCGTTGTTGGCTTTGTGCGCGCCGGTGTGGCACAGGTCCTCGCGCTTGAGATAAATTTTCGCGCCGCCCAGTTTCGCAGTCAGGTTCGCGCAGAAGAACAGCGGCGTCGGACGACCGATATACTCGCGCGAATATTTTTCCAGCTCGGCGTGAAATTTCGGATCGCGCCGCGCCTCCTTGTAGGCCTGTTCGAGCTCGAACAGCGCGGGCATCAGGGTTTCGGCGACAAACTTTCCGCCGAATTCGCCGAAGTGGCCGTGAGTGTCAGGAGATGCGGGCATTTGCGATGAAGCTCCTCAGTTTAGAGTGATCTTTTTCGCCCGGCGCCGATTCGACGCCGCTGGCGCAATCGAGCGCAAACGGTAAGAGGGCCGCCGCGGCGCGCGCGTTCTCCGGGGCCAATCCTCCCGAGATAATCACGCGCGACAAATCGAGTCCGCAAGCTCGTCGAACGGGCGCGCGACTCCGGTGCCGCCGTAGAGCGATGGATGAAACGAATCGAGCAGCGCGAAGTCCGCGCGAACTTGCGCCAGAGCTGCGGCCGCGTCGCCGGCGCGCAGGCGGATCGCGCGAATGACCGGGACCGGCCATCCTGAAAGCGCCTCCGCGTCTTCATCACCGTGAAACTGGAGCATGTCGAGCGCGAGCGCGGCACGGCGCTCTTCGATAAACGCGCGAGCTCGCGTTGACGAAGACGCCGACCAAAATCGCGTGGCGGCCGATCGCGGCGCGAATCGCGAGCGCGCGTTCCAGATCGATCGAACGCGGACTCGGCGCATAGAAATTTATCCCGATCATATCGGCACCCGCGTTGATCGCAGCCGTCGCGTCCTCGACGCGGGTGACGCCGCAAATTTTTATCCGCACCGTCATCACGCATCGCTCCGTTCGCTGAGCGCATGCGTTAGCGCGCTCAGGCGCGCGCGAGGCGAATCGCCGCGCAACAGATTTTCGCCGATCAGAAAAGCCCGCGCGCCCGCGGCGTCGAGACGGCGAATATCGGCCGGACTGTCGATACCGCTTTCCGAAACTATCAGCGCGTCGCCGTGATAATCCGCCAGCAGTCGCTCGGTGACGGCGATATCGGTCACGAAGCTGTGCAAATCGCGGTTGTTGATTCCGACGAGGCGGGCGCCGATCCGCGCCGCATCATCCATCTCGCGCGCGTCGTGGACCTCGACCAACGCGGCGAGGCCGAGTGAAGCCGCAAGCACGTGAAGCTCGCGCAGCTCGGGCTCCGAAAGCATCGCGACGATTAGCAGGATACAGTCCGCGCCGGCCGCCCGCGCTTCGTACACCTGGTACGGATCGAAAATGAAATCTTTGCGCAGAATCGGGAGAGCAACGGCGGCGCGAGCGGCGCGCAGATCGAGAATCGAGCCCTTGAAATGGACGTCGGTAAGAACCGAGAGGCAGGCCGCGCCGCCGGCCGCGTATTCGCGCGCGACCGCGGCCGGATCGAGGTCGGGCGAAATATCGCCCTTGCTCGGCGAGGCGCGTTTGATCTCGGCGATGATCGCCGGACGCTTCGCCCGCAGCGCGGCAACGAAATCGCGCGGTGTGGACGCCCTCTCGGCGGCGGCTCGCACGGTCTCGAGCGGAACGCGAGCGCGAACCGCCGCTACTTCCTCCCGCTTGGCCGCGAATATTTTATCGAGTATCGAGCTCATCGCCGATGCTTCTCGGGTTCGCCGCCGCTCGTGCGAACCAGTTTGTCGATTGTAGCCAGGGCGCGGCGGGAATTGATCACCTCGCGCGCAATATGTACGCCCTCGCCGATCGAACTCGCTGCGCCACCGATATGAATCGCCGCGCCCGCATTGAGCGCCAACACGTCGCTCGCCGGCCCGCTGTTGCCCGATAGCGCGGCGCGCAGCATTTCCGCGGAGGCGGCGGCGCCCTCAGCACCGATAGAATTGAGGGCGGCGCGCGCGACGCCAAAGTCCTCGGGCGCGATTTCGTACTCGCGGATTTCGTGGTCCACGCGAACCTCGGCGACCATCGTCGGCGCCGAGAGTGAAATCTCATCCAAGCCATCGCAGCCCGACACCACGATCGCGTGGACCGCGCCGAGCGCCGCGATCGCCTCGGCCATCGGGCGAAGCAGCTTGCTATCCCCTACTCCGATCAACGCGCGATTTGGATCGGCAGGATTGCTGAGCGGGCCGAGCAGATTGAAAATCGTGCGCGTCGCCAGGGTGCGTCGCAGCGGCGCCAGCCGCGCCATCACCGGATGATACGCGGGCGCGAGGATGAAGCAGATGGCCGCCTCCCGCACGCATCGCGCGAGAACCTTGGGACCCGGATCGATATTCACGCCCAGATGCTCGAGCAAGTCGGCGGCGCCTACTGTTCCCGTGATCGCACGATTACCGTGCTTGGCGACCGCGACTCCAGCCGCGGCCGCGACAATCGCGGCCCCGGTCGAGATGTTGAATGTCCCCGCGCCGTCGCCGCCTGTTCCGACTACGTCGATCAAATTGTCGCCGAGGTCGAGGGCGCGCGCTCGCGAGCGCATCGCGCGCGCCGCTCCGATCAGTTCGCCTGCGGATTCGCCCTTGAGCTTGAGCGCGATCAGAAACGCCGCGACCAACGCGTCGGGCGCGGCGTCGCCACCATCGAGAATTTCCGCGAACGCGCGCTCGGCGTCCGCAGCCTCTAGCGAGCGGCCGGCGATAACCGCATCGAAGGCGTGGCGCAGATCGCTCGTCTTCATCGACAAAGTCCTTCCAGGAAATTTGCGAGCAGATGCTTTCCCTCCGGCGTGCCGATCGACTCGGGATGAAACTGCACGCCCTCGACGCGCAAAGTCTTGTGCCGTATTCCCATCAGTTCATTCTCGGCGGTGCGCGCGCTGACCTCGAGGCAATCGGGCAACGATTCAGTCTCGACAATCAGCGAATGATAGCGCATCGCGTCGAACTTCTGCGGAAGCCCGGCGAAGATCGTGCGGCCGTCGTGAATGACCGGCGACGTTTTGCCGTGCATCAGGCGTCCCGCGCGGGCCACTTTGCCGCCGAATGCGTCGCCGATACATTGCATGCCGAGGCAGACGCCGAGAATCGGGACTTCGCCGCCGAGCTCGCGCACAATCGCGAGCGAGATGCCCGCCTCTTTGGGCGTACACGGGCCGGGCGAGATTACGATCGCGTCGGGACGCATCGCGCGCGCGCCCGCCACATCGATCGCGTCGTTGCGCTTGACCGTCACGCCCGCGCCTAGCTCGCCGAGATATTGCACCAGGTTATAGGTAAACGAATCGTAGTTATCGATCATCAGGAGATTGATTTTATGATCCGGCATCGCGGTTTACCTCGCGCCCGGGGCGGTCTCGAACTCGCGCGCCGCTTGCAGCGCACGGACCATCGCGCGCGCCTTGTTGACCGACTCCTCGAACTCGGCGGCGGGATCGGAATCGGCGACCACGCCGCCGCCGGCCTGGATGTAAACCCGGTTATTTTTGATTAGCAGCGTGCGCAACGCGATCGCGGTGTCAGTATTGCCGGTGTAGCTGAAATATCCGACCGCGCCGGCATAGACGCCGCGGCGAGTGTTCTCGAGCTCGTCGATTATCTG
The DNA here is from genome assembly GCA_963765675.1 of uncultured delta proteobacterium. Taxonomy (GTDB): domain Bacteria; phylum Desulfobacterota; class Binatia; order Binatales; family Binataceae; genus JBARDN01. Next base: position 415,550 of record CAVXXK010000003.1, read on the forward strand.
CATCGCGCGGATTTTCGGCGCTCCCGACACGGTGCCCTGCGGAAAGGTCGCGCGGAACGCATCGAACGCGTCGCACTCCTCGCGCAGCTTTCCGATCACGTTGGATACGATATGCATCACGTGCGAATAGCGCTCGACCACCATGTACTCGGTGACCTTGACCGAGCCGATCTCCGAAACCCGGCCGACGTCGTTGCGCCCGAGGTCTACCAGCATCACATGCTCGGCGCGCTCCTTGGGATCGGCCAGCAGCTCGGTCTCCATCGCGCGATCTTCCTCGTCAGTCTTTCCGCGCGGACGGGTGCCGGCGATCGGGCGCAAGGTAACTTCGCGCCCCTCGACTCGCACCATCACTTCGGGCGACGCGCCAACGAGGGTATGGTCGCCGAGGCGGAGATAGAACATGTAGGGCGACGGATTGATCGCGCGCAGGCTGCGGTAAATGTTGAACGGATGCGCGGTCAGCGGAGCCTCGAAGCGCTGCGACGGAACCACCTGGATTATATCGCCGGCCACGATGTATTCCTTGGCGGCGGAGACCGTCGCCATGTAGGCCTCGCGCGTGAGATTCGAGGTGATCGTGGCGTCGTTGGCTGCTGCTGACGCGGCGCCTTCGAGCCGCGGCGGGACCACTGGCGCTTTGAGCCGCGCGACCATCTCGTCGATCTTTATCTGCGCGCTCTGATACGCCGCGCGCGTCGACTGAAATTCATCCACCGGAACGTTCGCGATGATCCGCAAAGTCTGGCGCACGTTGTCGAACATCAGCATCGTATCGGTGAACATCATGTAGAGATCGGGCACGCCCAGGTCGTCGTTGGCGGTTTCGGGAATCCGCTCGAAGCAGCGCACGATGTCATAGGCGAGAAATCCGACCGCTCCGCCGAAGAAGCGCGGATTTCCGGGCAGCTCGGGCGCGCGAAAGCGCGCGACTTCCTGGCGCAGCTCGTCGAATGAGTTAGTAATCGAGCGCACCTCGACGCCGCGGCCCGGCCGGATGATATCCATGCGACCGGCGCGCGCCCGAATGACCATCGAGGGCTCCGTGCCCAGAAAGGTGTAGCGGCCCCACTTCTCTCCGCCGCGAACGCTCTCGAGCAGGAACGAGTAGTCGCCGCGCGCGACCTTGAGGAAGGCGGAGACGGGAGTCTCGAGATCCGCGGCAATCTCGCGCGCCACCGGGATCAGGTTGTAGCCCTGGCGTTTCAGCTCTTCAAATTCGCGCTCACTCGGTTGAAGCATCATGCCTCTCTCCTGCACCGCGTTCGCGTTGCGTCTCCCGGCAGATAAAGAAAAAGGGCCGCCGGTTTTCGCCCGCGGCCCTTTTAAGATTCTGGTTTTGTTCGATCTGCTACAAAACCGGCGCGCAGGCGAGTGCGACGACGTTCCAGCGCCAGTCCGCCCAAGCCTTGCCGATAGTGCAGCGGTTCATTACCAACTGAGTATCCACGCGCCGCGCCCGGTTGTCAATCCGGGCACGGCGCGCGTACTGCTGCGAGAAAGTTCATCCTCGCTGTTGCACCTCCTCGTCCGCCTCAACGGCGGCGCAGGACGGAATCGCAGGCGCTTCCCATATTTCGCGATAGGCGCCGACGACTTCGGCCGGCAGATTCGGGATTGCGCGGGCAACGAATTCGAGCTGCAACATGTTGAGCCGGTTTCTCGATGACCTCGGCGCCAGATGGCGCGCGCCGAGCCGAATCATCTCGATCATCTTCTGCAACCTCGGCGCTTCACCTTCATCGAAGTTCAACTCGCCCGATGCGCGCTCTTCATCGGCATCCTGATAGTACAGCGCGGGACCGTATATGAGGTTCCATACCTCCGCGGTATTGAAGTCGATCGTGTCCTCGGCGGCGAAGAGCAACTCCTGCACGGTCTTGTTGGTCGTCCAATACACCTGCGGCTGCAGGCGATGGATCTGCGCGGCCAGGCGCGCATCCACGAAGCTTGTCGCGACGGAGTAGTACTCTTCGACGAGGACTCGCCTGGTTTCGTGATCGAGCGAACGCTGCACCAGGCCGCCATACAACATCCGGTGTAGGCTTTTGTACACCGCGGCGGGATAGCGAACCCGATTGGCCATCGCAAACCCAACCTGCCCTACAGGTCCCATATTCGCGAGCGCGCGCCGAATATCGCCCCGATCGTTCAGCAACTGATCGGGGTCGCGCACCTTCTTCGGGCTGTCGAAGAAATCGTCGATCCAATGCGACGCATAGGTCAGAAAGGATTTCGCCTGGATTTCCTCCCATCGGCCCGACGACACGATCGCGAGGATAAAGGCGTGCACCTCGACTTCGTCGTAGCGATGAACCGTGCTGGTGGTGACTCCAAACCTGTCGAGAAGGCCGGTATCGGCGAGCAGGTCCACGAACTCGGCGTGCCCAGCTTTGACCGCGGCGAGCAATTCCCGCCAGTCGGGCACGGTCCGGTACAGGCTTTCGAAATGCGAATTGCTTGAGACTGATTGTTCTGAATAGTTGTTGATCATAGTCATAACTCCTCATTCACGAATTCACTGCCGCGCACCGTGGGGCGACGCGGCTCCATTGCCATTAGCGCGATTCAACGCGGGCACGGCCGACACGGCTGCACTCCCTTCTCGCGATGGCTCTTGGATCTCGCGCGTTGGTGCGGGCACGGGCGCCGGCCGATCGAATCGCAGCACTTGCCGTCCCTCGCGGTTTTTGAACAGGAATTCGAATCCGGACCGTATGTACTCCTCGAGCTTCTCGCCCTGGAGGATCATGGGCTGTGTCCAGATTTCTTCGCCGTCCACCGTTTCAGCGTAGGGCCACAGCAACGGTTCGCAGGCATTGACGAAATTGAGCTGTGCGTAGGAGATGCTGAGATCCACTGGCCGAAACATCGGGTAGAGCAGGATTGCTTTCGCTTGAACGATACCTGCAACTGCGGCCGCTAGATGGCGAGCAATCGTCCCGACTCCAGTGGACAACGACCATAACTCGCCCCCCTCGATGACCGACTGTGGAGGGAGATGACTCAGGTCCGGCTTTGACAGACTCGGCGGAAGCGTCGCGAGGTCGTGCGATATGAAACCTCCAAGCATTCGTTCGATGGCGTCGCCTTCGCTCTCGAACAAGGCGTACAGACTTCCGTAGCGCAAGTGAGCCGTTCCGAGCCGCGACCGGGAAGTTTCGCTCCATCTGACACCGCGCGTCGCCCGCGCTTGTATGAGACACTTTGCAAAGATTTCTCGTTCCAATTCAGTAGTTAAAAGACGTAGTTCCATCGCAATTCACCCGTTTTGGGCAGTTGCCCTTTTTATTTCCGATTTGTTGTCAGGACGAAGCTGCGGGCCGCCCGGAAGGATCGGTGGTGCGCGCGCACTGAGGCATCGCGGTTGGCTAATGAACCGGTCCCAGATGACCTCCGGGAGTGCCGGACAACCGCCGTCCAAGGTTAACTCGGAACAAAAGCGATACCTCCGCTGCGTCACACAGGCGGATATTTTTTGCTGACGATTGGTGAATTTTGTGTATGGCAGCATGCGCAACCTGCCAATAACACAAATTGAAGATCAGACACTTCAGCCGTTCCAAGCGTTCTATCGATCGAACAGCTTGGCTTGAGCACGGGGTTTCTATCGATTCCGCGTGAGCAAAGTTTCTAGCGCTAGGATGCTGACTGAACGGTAGAGCAAGCTGCCCAGAAGCAGGACTATGTCAGGTTCTCAAATGTTGCTAACCGATTGTTGACAGGAGTACCATCGCGACGGCGTAGGTTACGGACGTATGGCCTTGAATACGACAACGCGGAATCTCAACGGCCTGATTCGTGAGATAGTTAAAGACGCGCACGCTACCGGCCAGCGATCTGACTTGAGTGCGCAAGCGAAATACTTCCGTTCTTTTTCCAAGCTCGACTATCGGGTGGCTGTCGCAAAACAGCTGGATAGGCGCCAACTAGTGGGAATCTTCGATGATTTGCGAAAGGTGTTGCCGACCTTAAATCAGGAGATTTTCGGAATCACCGATCTGTCTCGATTAGCCGCGATAGCTGCCCGCCTGGGCGCTCTCTTGCACGCTGAGCCCTTTGATGGCGTCAAAGGTCGGGCCTTACGGGGATTCTATGTTCATGATCGAGAGATCTTGGGCCGCCCTCTTATATGCATAAATTCGGCAAATCACCCTGTCGCTGTTGCAGCCGCGTTCTGGCACGAGATGGGTCACCATCTGACAAACCGTATATTTGACGCGAAATGCGACCTTAGCAGTTCGAATTTCAGTACGAATTATCAAGACCATCTTGATGATCCGCGAGAGATCGTCGCCGATATGGTACTGGCTCTAGCCGGATATCCGAGCTCGGCTGCCACTACGCTGTTTGGTTGCTCCGCAAACGGGCCCCGTCGACCCGGACCTTAACCTGTTGCTGTTACGCGCTCAGTCATATGTTCGATCGGTGTTGGATTTCGAGTTCGAAGCGCAATTCGCCGCAACTGAAAACCTAAGCTATTTGGCGGGCATAATACATGTGGCCAAATTGCGGGCAACCTTACTCAACGAGTACGGAATATGACCAAGCGAACGCTCGGGGTGGTGGTGAAAGAGGCGCGCGTCGCGATGGAAATGACGCAGCGCGAGCTTGCCCGTGCTATCCGCGTCAAGCCAAGCCACATCGCGTATATCGAGAGCGGCAAACGCAGGCCGTCGCTCACGCTGCTTCGGCGGATCTCAACCACGCTCGGGCTCAATCCTCGCGAACTGCTGTTCCTGGCGCATCCGGATGCGCGATTCCTGGCGGGTTTTCTCGAACAACCCGGCGGTATCAAGCGAGTTGACGATTCGTGGCGACGATTCTCCTCGAATCGCGCGCTGCTGATGCGGCACAAAGTTACCGCCGCCGAGCTCAGGGTCCTGAAACGCGTCAGCCTGCTCGAGCACGTATCCGATCCGCGCCACTTCGTATTTGTCCTGAATGCGATCCGTCAGGCTGCCGTCCGGGACGACTCTTAGCGCACCGCGCCGTCAGCGCCCATTGTAGGTCGCGCGATACTGCTGATGCAGTTTTTCCTGCGCGGCCTGCGCCTCTTCCTGAGTGGCATATGGACCGACGCTCACGCGATACCACGTCTGCCCGTTCAGGTTCGTCGCGGTTTCGGTGGACGGAAAGCCGAGTGCCTTCAGCCGCCGCGTCATGTCGTCGGCGCCCGCGCGATCCATCACGGCATCGATCTGGATATTGAACTGATGCCTGCGTAGCGCCGGCGACGGCTCGGCATTGGCGACCGTGCGCGGGCTCGCAGCCGCCATCGGATGCGCCAGCTCGGGCATGCGCGCGGCCGGAGTCCTGACCGCTTCGGGTGCGAAAGACTTCGGATGCATCGCGGGCGCGATCGCCGCGACGCTCGGCGCGGCCGCCGGAGAGCGCTCCGCCTCAGGCGCCGCCGCAGTCGGAGTAGGCTCGAGCGCGGGCGGCGTCGGCACCGGGAAAACCGACGCGACCTGAGTCGTGTCGGCGTTATTCTGCCGCGCCATTTCGTAGCCCGCGATCAGCCCAAGCGCAAACACCGCGCCCGAGAGTCCCAGAAGCCCCACTAGAATTAGAACTGCGCCGCCCGCCCTGATTTCGAATCGCATCGCCGCCTCACATCCGCTCCGGTGCGCTGACACCGAGGATCCCCAACCCCGCCGCGATCGCGGTCCGCACCAGTCCGGCCAGATAAAGCCGTGCAAGGCTGAGCTCGCGATCGGGTCCAATTATACGATTCGCGGGCTTGTTGTAATAGCGATGGAATTCGCCGGCGAGCTCGAGCAGGTAGAACGAGATGCGATGCGGCTCGAGCGCTTCGGCCGCGCCGGTCATCACCTCCGGCATCCCGACCGCGCGTTTAGCGAGATCGAGTTCCTCGTCCGAGAGCAGCGCGAGATCGACCGCCGCGGTGTCGGCGGGAAGCGCGAGGCCCGATTTTTCGCCTTCGCGGAAAATGCTTGCCAGGCGCGCGTGTGCGTATTGCACATAAAAGACCGGATTCTCCGGCGCCTGTTTTTTGGCGAGCTCGAGATCGAAATCGAGCTGGCTGTCGGATTTGCGGAACAGGAAAAAGAACCGCACCACGTCGGCGCCAACCTCGTCGATAAGCTCGTCCAGCGTGACGTAGGTCGCCTTGCGCGTGGACATTTTGATCTTCTCGCCGCCGCGCGTCAGCGTCACGAACTGGTAGATGATAGCGCGGATCGGTGTCGCGTCATGGCCAAGCGCCTTGACCGCCGCGATCACTTCCTTGTGCTCGGCAAGATGGTCCGCGCCAAACACGTCCACGATCAGATCGAAGCGGCGTTCGAGCTTTTCGATGTGGTAGGCGATATCGGCCGTGCGGTAAGTAGGCTCGCGGTCCGGTCCCGAGCGCACCAGGACTTCGTCCTTGGGCAATCCGAGCGGCTGCGCCGCGCAGCCATACCGCGCCATCGCGTTCGGTGATCAGATCGCGCGCGCGCAATTCTTCGAGCACCTTTCCGATTCGGCCGGCTTTAATCAGGTCAACGTCGTTCGTGTAAACGTCGAAGCGGATCGCGAGCCGCTCGCAGGTGTGGAGGATATCCGCGAAGATCGCCTTGATCGCCGCGGCGCGAAAAATCTCGCGGTCCCCGCTCTCGTGCAGCCGGTCGCCGTCGCGGGCACGCAACTCCTTTGCGATATCGCGAATATACTCGCCCTGGTAGCCGTCTTCCGGAAGCGCCGCGTCGATACCCAGCTCCTGCAGATAGCGCACGCGCACCGACTCGGCGAGCAGCTTCATCTGACGGCCGGCGTCGTTGAAATAATATTCGCGCGTCACGTTGAAGCCTGCCGCCTCGAACAGCCGCGCGATCGTATCGCCCAGCACGGCATTGCGCCCGTGCCCGACGGTTACCGGACCGGTCGGATTCGCGGAGAGAAATTCGACCTGCACGCGATCGCCGGCACCGGGACGAAGCTCCCACTTGCGCGGACGAAAGTAAGCCGCGCCCTCGCGCACCGCGCGCCGGATCTCGCCGTGCCAGTACGCCGGCGCCATCCGGAAGTTGATGAACCCCGGACCCGCTATTCCGACCTCCACAATTTCCGGCGGCAGCTCGAGCGCGTCCTTGATCGCCGCCGCGATCGTGCGCGGCGGTTTGCCCTCGGCCCGCGCCATCGTCATCGCGACGTTCGACGCGATATCGCCGTGCGTGGAATCCTTCGGCGCTTCGACTCCGATCGTCGAGGGAGCGGACGCAAGCCGGCCTTTCGAGCGCGCCCGCTCGATTGCGGCGCTTAGGCACGAAACTACAATTTCCTTCATCTCAGGGTTGCCGTTCGAATGTGGTGCAATCGTGCCAGATACGGGACGCCGTGTTAAGCCGCCGTCGGCGCGCGGCTTGACGCTCGGCGAGCCGCGATGCGACGCTCGACGCTAACGAGGAATACGACGATGAATCTCGAACTGGCAGGAAAGATCGCGCTGGTGACCGGCGGGAGCAAAGGTATCGGACGCGCGACCGCGCTGACGCTGGCGGCGGAAGGCGCCGCCGTGGTGGTCTGCGCGCGCGGCAAAGAGGCGCTCGAAGAGACTGTCGCGCTTGCGCGCCAGACCGAAGGAGCACGCGTCGTGCCGGTCGCCGCGGACCTCACAATCCACGACGACATCCGCCGCGTGGTCAAGCGATGCATCGACGAGTTCGGCCGCATCGACATCCTGGTGAACAACGCCGGCAGCGCGCGTCCGGGAGAGTTTCAAAAGATTTCCGACGACGATTGGCACGCCGACTTCGAGCTCAAGTTCTTCGGCTACGTGCGGATGGCGCGCGAGGTGATGCCGCTGATGGCGGCGAACCGCGCCGGCGCGATCGTCAACGTGATCGGCACCGGTGGTCTGCGTCCGACTGCGGGCTACATGGTCGGCGGCGCGGCCAACGCCGCGCTCAATCATTTCACCAAGGCGCTGGCCGACGAGGGCGCGAAGCATCGCGTGCGCGTGGTGGGAGTCAATCCGGGACCGATCCTGACCGAGCGGCTGCGGCTGTTCTCGGAGCGCGCGGCGCACGGCCGCGATATCAAGGAGGTCTATTCGCGGATGACGCCGCTCGGGCGTCCGGGCGAGGCGCAGGAGGTTGCCGACCTGATCGTTTTCCTCGCGTCGCCGCGCGCCGCGTTTATCCACGGCGCCAATATCACGATCGACGGCGGCGCGAATCCGGGGTTGATCGGATGACCGACGCTACTTTTTCTCGAACCAGTGCGGATCGTTCGACAGCGTGGGATATCCGTTGCCGAGCTGGATCAGCACTCCGTGCGAGGAACGCGGCGAGATGAACGCCTCGTATGACGACGGCGACCACTCGGTTTGATCGACGACGCGCACGCCTTGTTGAACGAACTGCGTGACCTTGGCTTTCGTGTCGGGGACGTTGAAGGTCAGGTGATGCATCCCCTCGCCGCGCGTGGCGAGGAACTTGTGCAGGAATGAATCCGCGCCGAGCGGTTCGAGCAGCTCGATCGTGAGTCCGTTCAGATCGAACTCGGCGAGCTTGTAACCGGCCTTGTCACTTTCGGCCTCGTACATGAATCTCGCGCCGAGCACGCCCTCGTAGAACTTGCGCGCCTCGGCGACGCTTTTAACCGCGATCCCGATATGATCGAGCTTTCCGATCGGCTCCGCCATCGTGGATTAACCCGCCCTGCTGAATGAAGGATGATTTCAGCATCCATTACCTTCCAGCGCCACGCGCCGCAAGGCCCGGGCAGGCTCGGTTTGGAGTGAGCACTTACCGGTTTCGGGCCGCAACGCCGGTGCCCTTCAAATCGATAGTCGATTCACCTGGAGTTCCTCCTGACTGATCCACTGCTGCATTATCGGAGATGGAGAGCGTACCGGTTAAGGTTCCTGCGACGGTCGGTTTGAAGATGATACCCAAAGTACAACTCGTGCCGACAGGAACGTACCCCTGACCTGGCCCGATCCCTTTGATCCCCGTATGGCAAGTCGTCGTAGCCGGATCGAAGCTGAAGTCACCGCTGAGGGTCGCGGCGTCAATTTGGACCTGGAAGATCGTTAAGCTGCTGGGTTGCGGCGTCGGGTAATGGAGCGTGACAATCTTGGTTGCACTGGACGCGCCGACCTCCTCTTTGCCGAAACTGAGCGACTGCGGCTTGAGGGTGATATGTTCGGCGTAGGTATTGGCCGTTACCGAGACAATCTGTGGCGCACCAGCGGCGTTGTTATTAATTTGCACGTGGTTGTTAATCGCCCCCAATTGCAATCCTATCGGGCACACCTGCGTCGCAATCTTGCAGCTCGCGCCCGGCGCGATCGTAAATGGCACCAGGTTGCAAGGAGGCTGTCTATCAGAAGGCGCGGGCGTTGTAGCGCATTGACCGCAAGTTGTACCTGAGACGCCGACGTATAGATTGCCGCCGACTTGACCGAGATCTTCACCAGGTACATAAGAGCTGACCGTGACCGGCGCGCCCTGCGATGCGGGGTTGGTAAGGGTGACGGTTTTTGGAGGCGCGCAGGTGGTTACTGCAAATTTTCCGAGATCCACCGCGGCCGGACTCACTTTGAGCTGCTTCGGCAGCGGCGAGGGAGTCGAGGTCGGCGTCGCGGTAGCGGTTCTGGTCGGGGTCGCGCTCCTGGTGGGAGTCGCAGTCGCCGTGGCCGTTTTGGTTGGTGTCGCGGTGGAGGTTCGGGTCGCGGTCAGCGTCGGCGTCGCGGTGAGCGTCGGCGTTGCGGAAGGAGTCGGCGTGCGAGTCGGCCCGGGCGTGGTGGTCGGCAGCGGACTGCCGAAGCCGAGCTCGGCCACGCCGATATTCGCGGCGGTCGTCTGGTAAGCCGCCACCGTGGGAAAGGCATCGGCGCCGGGGCTGTCGTTGGCGAGATAGATGCGGCCCTCCGGATCGACCGCGATCGCCACGATCGAACCCTCGCCATAGTAGGTTGAGAACTCGACCGACTGACCGTCTGGCGCGAGCTCCGCGATGCCGGCGTTGGAGTCCAGGGCCGAATAGGGCGTCGAGCGGTACGCGTTAACCGGGGGCCAACTGGTGCAGATGTCTCCTTCGGCACCGCCGAAAACCGCGTTACCAATCGGACTGAGCGCGAGCGACCATGCGTTCGCTCCACAATTGCCCTGCCCGCCGAACAGGGTGGAATAGATCAAGCGATTGGCCGTCGGCGCTGAACTCGGTGACAAAGGCGTCGCCGCCGGTCACGTATTGCTGGTATGGATTCTGGGTCGGGAAATCGGGCGCGCTCGTATAGCCGGTTACGAAGGCGTGGCCCGATGAATCAACCGCGATCGCGTTGATGGCGTCGGTCGCGCTCGAGTTGTCGGCGGTGCTTCCGCCGAAGTAGGTCGAGTATGGCATCGATCCGTCGGGGCAGGCGCTGCCTTTCGGACTGCCGAAGCTGCCGTCCGAGCAAATCTTCGTGATTACTCCGGTGTAGCCGCCGATGCCGTCAGTGGTCTCGCGGTTGCTGCTGAACATCGCGTTCACCACCGGATAGTTGCTGGAAGACGACGCGGAACCGCCGACGTACATGTTGCCGCTCGAATCGACCGCAATTGACTGGGAGAAGTCGCCGACCGCGGTAATTTCGTTTTCAAGGACCGACTCGTAGGCGTTCAACCCTGCTGACGCGCTGCTGCTACCGCCGAGATAGGTGGAATAGACCAGCTCTCCGCTGGACGGATCGATCTTCACCACGAAGCCGTCGAAGTAATTGGGCAGGCTTCCCAGGGCGTTCGGCTCGACTGCATTGCCGGTGACGGTGAAGGTCGGCGAGCTGGTCACGCCGGCGAGATAGACGTTGTCCTGGGTGTCGAGCGCGATGCCGAGCGGCGCATTCCTCTCGCCGCCATCTTTGTTGAGGCCGCCGAAGCAGCCGGAGAAGTCTATCGAGCTGCCGTCCGCGCTCAGCTCGACAACAAAGGCCTGTGTGCCGTCCCCCACCGCGACGCAGCCGATGCCGGGCAGCGAGTTCGTGGTTTGCGGGAAATTGCCAACCTCGCCCGATCCGGCGACATAGGCGACGCCACTGACCGGATCCACCGCGATCGCGCTTGCGGCCGTGCTGCCAGCGCCGCCGATTATGTCGGAATAGACGAGGCTCTGGCCGCCGGGAGCGAACTTAGTGACAAACGCGTTAGACGCGCCGCTCGGCGTCGACGACCCCACCGGCTGACCCGGAAAATTATCCGACAACTGTTTTCCGGCCAGATAGGCGCTGCCGCTGTTATCGACCGCGATGCCGTAGGCCTCGTCGTTGCCGCTGCCGCCAAAAAAGGTCGAGTATACCTGCTCGACGGTCGGATCGATCACCAGTTGACGCGAGCGATCATACGGCGCGAGCACGAAATTGACGCGCTTTTCGCCACCCAGCCCGTCGGCGAGCGCGTAGCCGCCAGCGATCTCGCGCCGCACTGCGCCGTCCTGCTGATACACCACCGGCTTGAGCAGCTTGATCTTGCGCCCTCCCGCGTCGATCACCAGGTTGCCGTCCGCGTCCACCGAAAGGGCGCGCTCCCCTCTGAACCCTAGCGAGATCTCCGAAGGATCAGCTTCGGGAGCGACGACTAGATCGCATTCGAGCCGCCGCTGATTGCCGCGCCATGCGAGGTCGATGCCCTTCCACACGTCATGCTCGATGACACGCCCATAGATGGGTACGTTCTGATGCCAGCCAGAGCGATCCCTCCCGATCAAATAGTTGATATGACCGGGCAGTTGCTCGACCGCCGCCATCTGCGGATGACTCGATCCGCCGCGCATCTCGATCCACACCGAGTCACCCGTCGCGTTCTTATTGAAACTCGCGTGCGGCACAGGCGCGGACCGTGGCGCGCGCTCGGTCATCGAGATCACCGCGCCGCGGTCGGTGAGGAACAGGTTGTACGCGGAAGTGCGGGCGAGAAAGCGCACTTGCGAGGCGCTCTGCCCGCGATTGGGCTCGAAGCCGAGCGGACGGCTGACGCGCCTGGTTTGCGCAACCGCGCGGGCGGGAGCGGCTTTCGATTCGAGAGGCGCGATGCCCGCCACCCGAGAGCTGAACAACGCGGGTAACTCCGCGATGCAAATCATCACGAACGCAAGCGCGGCCACCACGGAGCTTTTCAATTTAGCGAAACGAAGGTTCGAGCGCATTCCGCCCTCCGCGACTACATGAGCTTCCCCTCAGCAGCAAGCAGTTCAGCGTGGAGTCGCTCTATGAAGCGTTAAACGATGAGCATCAGCGAGATTAGAGATGTCCGCACAATCGCGGCAATACGCAGTTGTACGTATGAGCGCGAAGGATTCGCCCGCATGAAGGAATGCTCGAGCGGGAATCTAAGGTGACGCCGCGTGAATCGCGAAGATTCCGCGGCGCCACCGAAGCGTAAAGAGAAGATGATTGGGCGCTAGTTCACCGCCGCGTGCGAGCCGAAGTGGATTCCGACTGACGAAGCGTCGATTGTGGTGTCGCTCGCGCTCACTTCGCTTACGCCCGTGACCACGCAATCATAGCTGCCGGCCGCCAGGTCGAGCGCCAGCCCGGCGGGATTCACTGCGCGCGTGCAGGTCAGGGTCAGATTCTGCGACAGGCACTGGCCCGAGTTCGCGCCGTCGGCATAGTCAAACGTCATTGTGTAGACGTCGCTCGAGCCCTTGCTGATTTGGCCGGTCGCCGTGCCGGTACATAGGCTGCCGACTGGCGAGCCTTCCGGGACCGCACCATTTACGGCGGAGATCGTCAGCGCGCCGCCGCTGAGAGCGCCGGTTGGATCGGACAGAATCGTGCCGCGGCCCTTCAGATCGACGTGCGTGGCTACCGAGCTATTCGTGATCATCTCAAAGCCGCTAATCTGGAGATTGAACTCGCCGCCCGGGCTCGAATGCTTCGCCATCGCGATCCCGCCGAATCCCGCCATCGCGGCAATCACCGCGCCCGCTACCATTATCGATACAGATTTACGCATTACCCCTCTCCTCGGTTGCAGATTGTGCTCTAAGCGTCGGCCTATACGCCCGAGCTGGTTATTGATTGGGTGTCACCCCGTCCCGCAGTAGAAGACGGCGGCGCGCGATGAACGGTTACAGAAACTTCAGTTTTCGCCTGACACTTCTAATGCATAAAAGGAAACGGGCCCGTCCGCCGCGCAACTTCGAACGATGCGCGCGGACGAGCCCGCTGTGAACTTGCAGACGGCGGATGCTACTGGCAGACCGCGGTCACATCAATCTGATACATCTGCACGATCGCCAGGAAATCGCGCACGCTCAGTTCGGTGGTCGCGTCGGTAAACTTGCCCGACGGGCATTGCGCCGACAGGTTGGAGTTCGCGGCCGAGGTCAATCCCATCGGTGCGACCAGTTCCAAAAATCCCATATCGCTCGCTTGTGCGGTGACACTGTTACCGGGCACTAGCTTCTCGGAATTTGCAATTGAACTCGACGAGATACGGACGCATGCCGCAGTCGAAAAGATCAACGCCACAAACGGCAGGATCGTCACAATGCTTGCCAGCTTCTTCATCGAATCATCCTCCATGTCAAAAATTGACGGCACCACCCGGATAAGATGCCGCGAGGCTAAGCGCGGCCCCGAGTAGTGTCAAATGGCTCGCGGCTAAAGTCGCCGCGCGATGTATTGTCGTCGCGGGCGATGCTACCGTGGCCCGATCGCGCGTGGACCACGGCGGAGAAAGGTATGGCTCAAACTGAAGATGCGGTCGCGCCGTTTTTCAGAATCTGGATCGCTCCACGCGATACTATCCGCCAAATCGTCGATCTCGATCCGCGCCGCTCAGTGCTCGCGCTGGCCGCCCTCAGCGGCGCACTCAGCGGGCTCGAAGGTTCGTGGCTTTCCGCCATGTCCGGACCGCACACGATGTCGGCGCTGTGGCCGTTTCTGGTTGCGGTGAAAGTAGTACTGTACGCCATCTGGGGAATCGTCGGACTGTACATCGCTGGATGGATAATCACCGCGGCCTGCCACCTGTTCGGCGGCGTTGCGACAGTGGTGCAGACGCGCGCCGCGATCGCGTGGGCGAGTATCCCGGGAATCGTCGCGACCGGTCTCGGCGTGATCGCGATACTGGCGGGAATCGTCACACCGCACGCGCTCGCGCCGGGAAAATTCTCGTTTCCGCCCGGACTCGCGGTCTTAAGCGGAGCACTCGGGCTTTGGGGCCTGGTCGTCGAACTGAAATGCGTTGGCGAGGTCAACCGCTTCTCGGCGTGGCGCGCACTCGGCGCACAACTGTTTGTCGGGGTAGTTCTCGGCGTGATCATCGGCCTGGCGCTGGTCTATGGACATTTCCAATGAGCTGTTCACCCGCTGAGTGGAGAGAGCATGAAGATGTATTGCACTAGCTATACGAACGATCATCTGGCGCGGACTGGCGAGGCTCAGCGTTCGGCACGCGGTACCGGTTGGATCGCGGCTGTCGTCGCTTGCGCGGTGGCGGCTCTGATCTTCGCGCATCCTGCGCGTGCAGCCGCGCCGGATTCCAGCGCGACGATTGTGAAGACGCGTGCGGGCGCGGTCCGCGGCACCGTCGATGGAAACGTGCGCGTGTTTCTTGGCATTCCATACGCTGCTCCTCCCGTCGGCAATTTGCGCTGGCAACCGCCCGAGGCGCACACGAGCTGGACCGACACGCTCGACGCTTCGCGCGCCGGCAATTCTTGCATGCAAATAAGTTTTCGCCACGGCGGTCCCGGAGGCTCCGAGGATTGCCTTTATCTCAATATCTACACGCCCAATCCTGCCGGCACCCGGCTTCCCGTGATGGTCTGGATTCACGGCGGAACCTTCATCTCCGGCACCGGGGCCACCTACAACGGCAGCAAGCTCGCGGCCAAGGGCAACCTGATCGTCGTCACGATAAATTATCGGCTCGGACCTTTCGGTTTTCTGGCGAACCGCAGCCTCGATTCCGCGGACCATCCCTCCGGCAACTACGGCTTGCTCGATCAACAGGCGGCGCTTCGCTGGGTCAAGGACAACATCGCGGCCTTCGGCGGCGATCCAGGCAAAGTCACGGTCGCGGGCGAGTCGGCCGGCGCGATCAGCATTGGACTGCATCTCGTCTCGCCCGCGGCGGCCGGACTCTTTGAGCGCGCGATCCTCGAGAGCGGTCCATTCCTTCACACCCGCACGCTCGCCGAGGCGGAGACCCGCGGCGACGAGTTCGCGGCCAAACTCGGATGCGACAAGACATCGGATGTCGCCGGATGCATGCGCTCGAAACCTGCGGAGCAAGTGTTGAGCGCGATCCCGGCGAATCCGCTCACCGCGGGCAGCCCGGTTTGGGAACCGGTCATGGATGGCCACCTTATCCCGAGCCAGCCGGTCGACGCGCTTGCCTCGGGACACTTCAACAAGGTCCCGGTGCTGAACGGCTCGAATCGCGACGAGGGAACCTTGTTCCTTGTGTTCGCCAAACCGATCACAGCGCAGAAATTCGAAGCTGACGTACACGAACGATTCGGCAACGATGCGGCTCGAGTGCTGGCTGCGTATCCGCTGGCGAACTATTCCTCGCCGATACTGGCCGCCGCCGCAGGTTTTGGTGATGCGATTTTCAGTTGCCAGATAGTCAAAGCCGGGGCGATTCTCTCCAGCCAGGTGCCCGTCTATCAGTATGAATTCAATGATACTCACGCGCCGCCGTACTTTTTCCGCAATACACCGTTTCCGCTCGGCGCATTTCACAGCTCGGAGATTCAATACGTATTCGGCGGCGTCGCGGCGAATGGCGATGCATCAGCGGCGCAGCAAAAGCTCTCCGACGCGATGATGGGCTATTGGATCGGATTCATCACGTCCGGCAATCCCGGCGGCTCGCCACAATGGACCCGCTATAGCGCGAAAGATCCGCGAGTCCTGTCGCTGGCTCCTGGAGCGATCGGATACGAATCAAACTTCGCGCGGATTCATCACTGCGATCTGTGGGACTCGATGCCGCGATGATCGTGCGCTGAGATCGATCTTATCCCTGCGGCGCAGGCGTCGGCGCAGCGCTTGCGGGCGTTGCCGTAACCGGCGACTCTGGGCGCCAGTACCAAACTAACGGTATCTGGCGACAAGGTGTAGGCCGCAGCCGGCAACAAGAGTCGATAACCCAGGGAAAAATCAATACCACGTCGAGAACAGTTACCCACGAGAATCTGGATTGGATAGTTGAGGTGGCCGTGGATCATAGCCATTCCTTAGTGGCGATCACCTGGTAATTGCGATTTCGATCGAGGGTTATTTCGGCGGGAGTGACGATCTGCTGTCCACCGACCGCTACCGTGGCACCGGGCGGCTCGGTGTTGACTGCAAACGGACGTGAGTCCTGCTCCGTGGATAAGGGTTGCGCATGAGCTGTTCAGCAGCGCGGCAGATGCCACTAGCGCAAATAGGCTCCACTTTACTTTCCGTTTCATCTTGCTCCCTATCAATGTATCTCTTAGCTGACTGATGGTCTGATGACTCGAAAGATGTTAAACCTGCATTCACAAGCAGTCAACAAGCTCAGTCAATACGCAGGCGGTCGGCAAGATGGCTCAGGCGCTTGCGCTCGTCCTGGTTGCGGACCGCCTGCTGCAGCGCAGCCTTGGTCCCGACCAGTACGCAAACGCGCTCGGCGCGCGTGATTGCGGTATAGAGCAGGTTGCGCCGCAGCATCAGATAGTGCTGCGGATGAATCGGCATGATCACCGCCGGATATTGGCTGCCCTGGCTCTTGTGGACCGAGATCGCGTACGCAAGCCCGACCTCGTCCAGCTCGGCCTGGTCATACTCGGCGTGCGTCTCTTCAAACGCGGCCGTCACGCGCCCTTTCTGAGTATCGATCGTCATCACGCGGCCAATCGATCCGTTGAACACGCCCTTGTCGTAGTTATTGCGGAGCTGAATTACACGATCGCCCTCGCGCAGAATCCTGTCACCCACGCGGAGCTCGTGCCCGACAGGATTGAGCAGCGCTTGCAGCTCGCGATTGAGCGTATGCGTCCCGAGCGGTCCGCGATTCATCGGCGTCAGCACCTGGATCTCGCGCGGATCCTTGATTCCGAAACGCCCCACCAGCCGCTGCTGAACGAGCTGCTTGATCGTCGCCAGAACTTCCTCAGGCGCGGCGCGCTCGAAAAAAAAGAAATCTCCCTCGGGCGCGTTCGAGATATCGGGAAACCATCCGCGATTGAGCTTGTGCGCGTTGGCGACGATCTGGCTCTCGCGCGCCTGGCGGTAAACCTCGCGCAGCTCGACCACCGGCACCAGGCCTGACGCGATCACGTCCTTCAGCACGCTGCCGGGCCCGACCGACGGAAGCTGATCGCGATCGCCGACCAACAGCAGCGAGCAGTTGGGCAACAGCGCTGAGACCAGGCTCGCCGCCAGCTCGATATCCATCATCGAGGCTTCATCGACGATCAAGTAGTTCGTGCGCAACGGAAAATCCTTGCCGCGCACAAACGAACCCGTCTCGGGCGCGTACTCGAGCACGCGATGGATTGTCTTCGCTTCGCGTCCCGTCGCCTCCTGGAGCCGTTTCGCCGCTCTCCCTGTGGGAGCGGCCAGAGTAGCCTTGAGTCCTGCGTCGCCAAGCGCGAGAAGAAGCTGGCGAAGAATAGTGGTCTTGCCGGTTCCGGGGCCGCCGGTGATTACAGTGACCGCGCTCGACAAGGCGGTCTTGATCGCGCGCACCTGCTCGAACGACAGCGCGATCCCTTCGGCCGTCGACGCCGTCACGAGCGCGCGCTCGGCCACGGCGGCACTCATCGGGCGGCCCGCAGTGAGCGTGCGCAGCCGCTCGGCGATAGTCACTTCGGCGTCGTGCAGGCGCGCAAGATAGACCGCGGTGTGATCGCTCGTCTGCTCGACAAAGACTTCGCCCGATTCGACCAGCAGATCCAGCGCCTGCGGCACCAGCTCGGCGTCCATTTCGAGGCCCGAGGCGAACTGCTGTTCCAGGTATTCGCGCGGCGCATAGACGTGGCCGTCATCGCTCATGCGCTCGAGCAAATAGACGATCGCGGCGCGCGCGCGCTGGACGGAGTTGCGCGGGATGCCGAGTTTCTCGGCGATCGAGTCGGCGGTGCGAAAACCGATACCGTGAATCGTTCGGGCCAGGATGTAAGGATCGCGGCGCACGACCGCGAGCGAGTCCTTGCCGTATTGCTTGTGGATACGCCGCGCGTGCGATGCGCCGATTCCGTGCCCGCGCAGAAACACGCTCAACTCGCGGAGCCCGGAGGCGTCGCGCCACGCCGTCACGATTCGCGCCGCAACCACGGGACCGACGCCGTTTACCTCGCGCACCCGATGCGGAGTGTTGTCGAGAATCTCCGGCAGGCTTTCGCCGAAGTGCGTCGCGATCCGGCGCGCGAGCTCCGGCCCCACTCCCGGAATTTCCTTGGATAGATACAGCTCCAGCGCGCCCACGCTGGCCGGGCGCACCGTCTCGAACTCCGTTACCTTGAACTGCTCGCCATAACGCGGATGCTTTTCGAACGAGCCGTGCGCGCGAATTCCCGAGCCGATTTCCAACCCTGCCAGGTTGCCGACCATCGTGATCGTCCGGGTATCGCCGGAGCCGGCGTAGGCCTTCACAACCGCGACTCCGTAGCCGGTCGAATCGTTTACGTAGAGCAGATGGTCGAGCGTCCCTTCTACCATCTGCGCGCCATGTTCCGGGTCACTCACGGAGCCAAGGATTGCGCGCCTCGCGGGGCGCGTAAAGGCGCGCGCCATGCGGATGCGAACAGGCGGCGCCGGGGTGCGGCGCTCAAACCTCGATCGTCGCCCATTTGCCGGTCCTGAAACGCCACGTCTTGAGCGTCGAGCGCACGATGTAATCCGCGAGCAACGACCACCAGATCCAGATAATCGGGCCGTGATGCCACGCGATCAGGATGGTCAGGAACAGGCGCATCCCATAGAACCCCGCCAGCGATCCGTAAAGCGGAAACTGAGAGTCGCCCGCGCCGCGCAACGCACCGGTGACCGTCCAGTCGATCGCCATCAGCGGCTGTGCCGCCGCTAGCGCATACATAAACGCTACGGTGTAAGCGATTACCTGGCGGTCCGCGATGAAGAGCGCCGCGATCTGCCATGCAAAAATGACGAACAACAGACCCATCGCAGACATCAGCACAATCGCCATCACCACCGAGGTCCATCCAGCCTTGCGCGAGAATTCACTGTCGCCCGCGCCCAGACCCTGCCCAACCAGCGTCGCCGCCGCGGCGGAAAATCCGAAGCCCGGCAGGAACGAAAGCGCCAGTATTCGGACGCCGATAAAATACGCGGCGACTTCCTTGTCACCATAGCTCGCGATAAACGCGACGTAGGCGACAAACCCGAATTGAATGACGAGCTGCTCGATCGCCGCCGGATTACCAACTCGCAGAATGCGCCATCCAAGCCCAAAGTCCGGCCACAGCTTGCGCCAACGGAAATTGAGCACCATTCCATCGAGCGACAGCGCCCAGAAAAACAACACCCCGCCGATCGCGATTGCGATGAGCGTCGCGACCGCGGAGCCGTCAACGCCCATTTTCGGAAATCCGAACTTCCCGAAGATCAAAACGTAATTCAGGATGATCGCGAGCACGTCGATGATCCCGCCGATCCAAAGCGGTGTGCGCGTATCTCCCGCGCCGCGCAGTGACGCCGTACACATAAGAAACACGCCCTGAAACGGCTCCGCGAGCATCACGACTTGCAGATAGCGCGCGCCCATCGCGGCCATCTGGCCTTTGACCTGGAACAGCGCCATGAGCGGCGTGGCGAATACGATTACCGGGATCGCGATGATCGTTGAGACGGCGACTCCGAAAATCACCGCCTGCTTCATGGCCTCTTCCGCGTTGTCGCGATCGTTCGCACCGATGCATCGCGCGACCAGCGCCACTGCGCCGGTGCCGACCGCCGCGATTCCCGCACGCACGGCGCCCAGGATCTGCGTCGCCAGCCCGACTGCGCCGACCGCCTCCGCGCCCAGCCGACCAACCATCAGCATCGCCGCCAATCCGAGGATCGAATCGAGCGCGAACGAGATGATTACCGGCCAGGCGAGCGCCCACACTTCCGCTCGCATCCGCGTGATCGGCGGCAAAGTGAGCGCGTCCCCCGGCCGGACGACGCCGTCAGGAACCGACTCAAGAAATTCCGACATGACTTCGGCCAGTAAGGCCAGTCCGATACGGCCCAGTCAAGCGTGCGCGGCGATCGGCATGCTCGGCTGTTTATACCGTGTGAAGATCGTGCGTGGAGTTTCCGGTATATTGCGCTTCGAGAGAGGTGCGGATGGCGGCGGAAAAGGATCGCGCTCGGCGATGGCCGGGCGCGGCGGCGCAGCCGGTCGAGATCTTCGGCGCGGTGTTTGCCGTCGCCGCGATTTTCTATTCGTTCCATCTGGGCCGAGACCCGCTCGGCGCAAGCGAGGCGTACAGCGCTTACGCGGCGACGCGCCCTGGCGTTGGCGCGATCATTCATATCCCGATCGCCGACGATCCCGGCAAGCAGCTTCTCTATTACATCGTCCTGCACTACTGGACGATGATTTTTGGCGCGCACGAGGCTGGGCTGCGCGCGATGTCGGTGGTTTTCGGCCTCGGCGCGATCGCGATGATCTTCGCGCTCGGACGCGATCTGTTCGACGACGCCGCGGGCGCCGGCGCAGCCGCGATGTGGGCGTTTAATCCGTTGGCCACGGTGTTTTCGTACCGGGCGCGGATGTACACGATGCTGATCGCTTTCGCGCTGGCGCATGTGTATGCGCTTCGCCGCACGCGCGAGCGTTCAAGTATCGGATGGACGCTCGCCTGCGCGGTAAGCGGTGCGGCGGTCATCTACACCCACCTCGGCGGCGTCGCGATTCTGGCCGCTGAGGCCGCAATTCTAATCCGCGATTTCACGTGCGGGCGGCGGCGTATTGCACCGTGGCTGGGGCTCGCCGGCGCCGCTCTGCTCTTCGCTCCATACCTTCCCATCGCGAGCGCTCAGAGCCGGGTGCTGATCGCCGGACACTGGCTCGACTGGATCGGGCCGGCTTATCACTATTCCATCGCGACGAAGCTGATCGTGGCAGGTGGCGCTATCGCAATCACGCTGTGGATGGTTTTCGGCCGCGCGATCGAAGCCGGTGACGAACCGTTGCGGTTCTGCCTGCTTTGGATCGCGCTCCCGATTCTCGCGTTTTCCGCCGGATCGATAGCGGTACGGCCGATGTTCCAGATTCGGTACGTATCGCCATCGCTCGCGATGCTTCCGGTCCTCGCCGCAGGATTGCTCGCAATGGCCGGATCGTGGGTGCGCAATGTCGCGGTGGTGGCCGTCACCGCCCTGATGCTTGCCACCGCGCTCTCGATTCGATTGGTCAATCAGCCGTGGGGCGCGGCCGCGCGGATGGTGGCGGATGCGGATCGTCCAGACCAACCGATCTTCTTCGAGTCCGGCTTCGTCACTCCGGGTGCGGCTCCAAAAGCCGCCAATCCGGGTTTTCCGCGCGGCTACTATTCGCTTCCGTTCGATTACTACTTTCACGGCGCGAACCCTCGCCTGACGATCCCTCCATATGATCCTGCCGCCGCGCGCGCGGAGATCCAGAGTGCTGTGGCGCGCGCAGGAGGCGCATGGCTCGTCACCTGGATGGACGACGCGGGCGCGCGGGCGGAGCTGCCCGACCCGGCGCAATTCACCTCGACGCTAAGGTTGCGCGGCGAACGGATGATGCTGTTCCGGATCGTCCCGGCGAGCCCAGCGCCAGGATAAAGCCTACGGCTTCGCGGGCACCGATGGCACAGCCGGCGGCAAATCGAGCGTTGGACCGCCTATGCGGATCGGCACTATTACCAGGCTCAGTCCGTAGAGTTGTAGCCAGCTTTGAATATCCAACGAGGTATGGTTGTTAAGAAAACGTTCGCCGAATCGCTCGAGTTCATCGGTAAATACGAGCTTACCCGCGAAATACACGACCTGCGTGAACTCGTGCGCGATCTCAAGGCATAGGCGGCGCAGCTCGAGCACCACGTCGGGACCGATCGCCGAGCGCAGCTCCGGATGCAGTCCCAGATCGCCGGCGAAGCGGCAATACTCCTGCAAGTCTTCGGCAATTCTTTGTTCTAGCGCCTTGACCTCTTCGGGACCCTTGAGCAGCGCCGAATCAACCTCGCCCACCGAAACGAAGACGACGTTGCGGAACTGATCGTGAAACAGGCGCGTAATCGTCAGCAGCGACGCGAGCCCGAGGCCGTTGAATCCGTTGACCAGGATCGCGGCCGTGGGTGCGTCGGGATCGTACGGCGCGGGTTGTTTCTTTTCGATCTGGTAAAGCTGCGGAAGAATTTGGGTCTCGAGCTGCTCGACCGCCTTTCGGACCCGGGCGTAGTAGCTATGCACCGCGTAACAGATCGAGATCAGCGCGCCGGTTATCAACACCGTAACCCATCCGCCTTCGAAGAACTTGAGCGTCAGAGTCAGCAGCAGGATCGCAAACGTGAACAGGCATCCGATCCCATTGATACACAACCGTCGGCGCCACTTCGGATCGCTCTTGCGCTCACGCCACCAGTGCACGCTCATCCCGAGTTGCGACAGGGTGAAGGTCACGAACACGTTGATCGCGTACAGGATCACCAGGATTCCGACTCGCGCGTGGGTGCCGGTAAGAATAAGGATCGCCGCCACGCCCATCGCGATCACGCCGTCCTGCGTAACCAGCCGTCCGCTCAAGTTCGCGAAGCGCCTCGGCAGCCATCGGTCGATCGCCATCGTAGACAGAACCCGCGGACCGTCGATAAACCCAGTCTGCGCGGCCACGAACAGCAGCGCGCCCTCGGTCAGAAGCGCGAACGTGATAATCGGCGTGCCGACCCCGAAGCCGCCGAGCTTCCAGCCCCCCGCGATATGCTGAAACATCACTGCGTTGAGCGTCATTCCGCGCTGCGGCTCGACATGTTCGAGCAGATAGCCAATCAATATTCCGCCGGCGATAAACGCTAGCGAGAATGCCATGTACAGCATCGTGCGTTTGCCGGTCACTGTGCGCGGCTCGCGCAAAATCGGCAGTCCATTGCTGACCGCCTCGATCCCGGTGTAGGTTCCCGCGCCCATGCTGTAGGCGCGGAAGAAGATCGCCGCCATCGCGAAAAATCCCAGCGCGTCGAAACCGTGCCGGGTCTCCGCGATCGCGCCGTGCATGATCATGGGTAACTGCCCAGCCCTCGAGAGCAGCGCGTACCCGACCAGCCATAAATGCATCACGACGAACGCGAGGAAGATCGGCACCAGCGATAGCACCGATTCTTTCACCCCGCGCAGATTCATCCCGACCATCAGGACAACCACCAGGATGCAGACCCAGAATTTGAGCCACAGGAGATCGGGCGGCAGGAAACTGAAGATCGCGTCGGCGCCGCTCGCGATCGAAACCGAGATCGTCAGCACGTAGTCGATCACCAGCGCGCATCCCGAGACCACCCCGGCATACGGGCCAAGCAGCTTGGTCGCGACCAGGTATCCGCCGCCGCCGGTCGGGAACAGATCGATCGTCTGCGAGTACGAGGCCGAGATGACGAACACCGTCAGCGCCGTCATCAGCGCAAGGAATATCGCCAGATACTGATGCGGCCCGAGCGCAAGAAACGCTTCCTCGGGTCCGTAGCACGACGAGCTCAGACCGTCGGACCCAAGGCCGACCCACGCCAGAAACGCGATCAATGACAGCGAGTGAAAGATTCCGGGATCGCGCACGTCGCGAGCGGGGCCGATAATAACCTCGCTCAGCGTGCGATGCGCTTCTGGTTGGGAATCAGTTCTCTTGGGGGGCTTCCGGTCCATTCCAGATTCCCGTTAGCCACGGGCCAGCGTCAAACTAGGGGAATTCCGGTAACGGATCAAAGCCCGGCTTAGATTGAGTAAGCCGCGCGCGCCAGTCCGAGCTGGTAGCGGGCCGCGTCGACTAGATTCTGCATCAGCGCGACCACGGTCATCGGTCCGGTCCCGCCGGGATTGAGCGTAATCCATCCGGCGACTTTCTTGACTGCTTCGAAATCGACGTCGCCCGCGAACTTGCCAGGGCCGACCCGCCGGAAGCCGACGTCGATCACGCATGCGCCAGGTTTCACCATGTCCGCGGTGATCAGGAAGCTGCGGCCAACGTCTGCGCCGACGCACGAGACGAGGATATCTGCCTCGCGGCAGATCGCCCCGAGATCTTTCGTATGCCGATGGCACCAGGTCACGGTCGCGTTGCGCAGCCTGCCACCCAGGATCAGCGCCGCAGGCTTGCCCGCGATATCGCTGCGTCCGATCACTGTCGCGCGCGCTCCATCGACCGGTACTTTGTAATAATCCAGAAAGGTGAGGATCCCGCGCGGCGTGCACGGCACGAAGGTTCCCCATTGTCCGCGGTAGAAGCCGCTGACGCTCGCGGCGCCGACGCCGTCGAGATCTTTCAGTGGCGCGATCGCGTCAAACAGCCGGAAGCGATCCACCCGTTCGGGAACCGGAAGCTGAATCAGGACGCCTGTCGTCTCCGGGTCGCGGTTGATCCCGTCGATAACCTCGAGCAGGCCGTCAGTGGTCGCTTCGGCACCGGCGATTCTCAGGATGTTGGCGGAAAAGCCCAGCTCCGACGCCATCTTGATCTTGTTGCGTACGTATTGATGCGACGCGGGATCGTTGCCGACCAGGATCGTGACCAGCTTCGGCACCACGCGATGACGCTCCGCCAATTCAGCCGCATGCCGCCTGAGTTCGGGCATCAGATGCGCCCGCAGCGCGCGTCCGTCCATGATTACCGTGGTCATTAGCGATTCACTCGGCGATTCACTCGAATATAGCACGCCGCCAAGCGGGGCAAGCCGCTGTGGATAAACGGTCCGCTGTGGGCAGACCCGCGCGGGTTGTCTCGTTGGTTATCTTGCGCTCTGTTAAATTATCGCCAGATGAACGCGCCGATGCGCACCGCACTTTTTCCCCTCCACCAGAAACTCCACGCTCGGATGACGGTTTTCGGTGGTTTCGAGATGCCGGTCAGCTATGCCGGGATCATCGAGGAGCATCGCGCGGTGCGCGCGGCGGCGGGAATCTTCGACTTGAGCCACATGGGCGAATTCGAACTGCGCGGTCCGCGCGCACTCGACTTGCTGGAGCGCGCGTTTACCAATTCGGCCGCGCGCCTGCGCATCGGCCAGGCGCAGTACACGATCATGTGCGCCGACGACGGCGGCACGATCGATGATCTGATCGTCTATCGCCTCGGCGACGAGCATTACATGCTGTGCGTCAATGCCTCGAATATCGAGGCCGATCGCGAGGCGATCCTCGCGCTCAATACCAAGGGAGCTGAGTTTCGCGACCTTAGCGATGAGACCGCACTGGTTGCGATTCAGGGACCGCAGGCTGTCGCGCTGTCAGCGCCGCTCGCGAATTTTCCTCTCGCTGAGGTTCCGCGCTTCGGCGTGGCGCAAGGCTCGATCGCCGGCGCGAAATGCATCGCGGCGCGCACCGGATATACCGGCGAGGACGGATTCGAGTTCTTCACCGCGCCGGGCGATGCGACCGACCTATTCCAGGCGCTCCTCGACGCGGGGCTGAACGTCGGCGCACTGCCTTGCGGCCTCGGCGCGCGCGACACCCTGCGGCTCGAAGCCGGACTCCCGCTCTATGGTCACGAACTGGATCGTGAGACCTCGCCGCTCGAAGCAGGGCTCGGAATCTTCGTAAAGCTCGAGCGCGATTTCGCTGGCGCCGCCGCCCTGCGCGCTCAGCGCGAGCGCGGTCCGGCCAAGCGCCTTGTCGGTCTGCGCACCGACGACGGCCGCAGCATCGCACGCCAGGGTTACAAGCTTTTTTCCGGAGGCCGCGAAGCGGGAGCCGTGACCAGCGGCACGTTTGCGCCGACAATCGACCGCCCGATCGCGATGGGCTATCTCACGACTGGCGAGATTCATCCGCAAAGCACGAACACCGGCGCGCTGGAAGTCGAAATACGCAACCGCCGAGTCGCGGCGACACGCGTACCCATTCCGTTTTACCGACGGACGTTTATGAAAAAGGAAGCAAGGTTATCTTGATGAGATTCCTGCCGCAGACCGAGGCGGATATCGCCGCGATGCTGAAGACGATTGGCGCGCCGAGCCTCGACGCACTAATCGCGCATGTGCCGGAGATCCTGCGCGACCGCGCCGCGATCAACCTCGCGCCCGGCCGCGGCGAGGCCGAGGTTGCCGCCGAGCTCTCCGCGCTCGCAGCGATGAACGCGGGCGCGAGCGGCTACGCGAGCTTTCTCGGCGCGGGCTACTATCGCCATTACGTTCCCGCCGCGGTCCGCGCGATCACAGCACGCGCTGAATTCGCGACCAGCTACACGCCCTATCAGGCCGAGGCCAGCCAGGGCACGACGCAGGCGATTTTCGAATTCCAGACGCTCATCACCCAGCTCACCGCGATGGACGTCGCCAACGCCAGCATGTACGACGGCGCGTCGGCCGCCGCCGAGGCTGTCCTGATGGCAAGGCGCGTAATGCCGAAGCGTCGTGTCGTCGCGCTGTCGCGCGCGCTGTGGCCCGACTACCGAGCGACCATTCGCACTTATCTGAGCGCGCTCGATGGAATCGAGATCATCGAGATCCCGTTTGACGACGCATCCGGCGCGATCGATCTCTCCGCGCTCGAGGCGATCGCAGGCGACGCGCTCCTCTGCGCAGTGCTCGGCTATCCGAATGCGTTCGGCGTGATTGAGCCACTGCGCGCCGCCGCCGATATAATGCATCGCGCCGGAGCGATGATGATCTCCGCGACCGCCGAAGGTCTTGCACTCGGTCTGCTGAAGCCGCCCGGAGAGCTGGGAGCCGATATCGTGGTTGGCGAGGGCCAGAGCTTTGGCCTCGCACTTCAATTCGGCGGACCCGGCTTGGGCTTCATGGCCGCGCACACCGCGCATCTGCGCCAGATGCCGGGACGGCTGGTCGGACAGACTCGCGATCGCGACGGGCGGCGCGCCTTCTGCCTGACACTCTCGACCCGCGAACAACATATTCGCCGCGAACGCGCAACTTCGAACATCTGCACCAATCATTCGCTCTGCGCGCTCGCCGCCGCGGTCTATCTTTCGCAAATGGGCAGGAGCGGATTGCGCGAGCTTGCGGAGCGCAATGTCGAGCTCGCCCACGCGGCAGCCGACGCATTCGCCTCACGCGGAATCCGCAGACGCTTCAGCGGCCAGTTCTTCAACGAGTTTACGATCGCCGCGCCGCGTCCAGCGGCCGCTCTGGAAGCCGCCGAGCGCAAGCGGATTCTCGCCGGCGTCGCGCTCGCTCCGGACTATCCCGAGATTCCCGACGGTCTGTTGATCGCCGTGACCGAAATGAACCATCGCGCCGAGTTCGACGCGCTCGCGCACGCGTTACAAGAAGTACAGACGGAGAAGCGCTGATGGCGACGGCCGGAAAAATCTCGCGAATCATTCCGATCCACGATGCTGCTGACGCGGCGCGCGATGCCGATACTCAACCTGTCGGCACGCCGCTCATCTTCGAGCTCTCCTCCGACGGCCGCAGCGGCGCCGACCTCGCCCCGCGCGCCGCTGGCGAGCGATCAGGAGCGGAGATCCTCGGCCCCGAACTCTGCCGCGACGATCTGCCCGGATTCCCCGAGCTCAGCGAGCCGCAGGTGATGCGCCATTTTCTGCGCCTGTCGCAGCTCAACTTCGCTCAGGCGCTCCAGTTCTATCCGCTCGGCTCATGCACGATGAAGTACAACCCCGTGATCAATGACGAAATGGCGGCGCTCGGCGGTTTCGCTAGTCTGCATCCGCTCGCGCCCGCGCATCTGGCCCAGGGCGCGCTCGAGTTGATGGCGCGCCTGGAAGCCGCGCTCGCCGAGATCACCGGGATGGACGCGATATCGCTGCATCCAGCGGCCGGCGCGCAAGGCGAGTTAACAGGCCTCTTATGTGCGCGCGCGTACCATCGAAAGCGCGGTGAGTCGCGGCGCAAGGTGATCATCCCCGACACCGCGCACGGCACCAATCCCGCCAGTTGTACGCTCGCTGGATATGAAGTCGTGGTCGCAAAGTCGAACAGCCGCGACTTTATCGAAGCGTCGGAAGTGCGCCGCCTGGTCGATAGCGACACCGCGGCCATGATGGTCACGAATCCGAACACGCTTGGAATTTTCGAGCCGCAGATCGCCGAGATCGCGGCCGCGTTGCACGACAAAGGCGCGTTGCTTTACATGGACGGCGCGAACATGAACGCGCTGATGGGCGTCGCGAAGCCCGGTCACATGGGGGCAGATATCGTGCAGTTAAATCTGCACAAGACCTTCTCGACTCCGCACGGCGGCGGCGGTCCGGGCGCAGGACCGATCGGCGTCACGCGTGCGCTCGAACCGTTCCTGCCAGTGCCGCGATTAAAGAAGACCGCCCTCGGATGGACTCTCGACAGCAAGCGTCCCGACTCAATTGGACGGATGCGCTCGTTTCACGGGAACTTCGGGATGCTGGTGCGCGCGTACACCTACATCCTGGCGCTGGGCGGAGACGGGCTCGCGCAGGCGAGTCGGCTCGCGATCCTGGGCGCGAATTATTTGCGCAAGCGCCTTGAAGATCATTTTCCCGCGGCCTCGGTGGAACCCTCGATGCACGAATGCGTGCTCGAGCACGATCTGGAAAAGCGCACCGGCGTTTCGACGCTCGAAATCGCCAAACGCCTGCTCGACTTCGGCGTGCATCCGCCGACCATCTATTTTCCGCTGGTCGTGCATGGAGCTCTGATGATCGAGCCGACTGAAACCGAGACCAAGGAAGTGCTCGACGCGTTCGTCGCGACAATGGAGCGAATTTACATCGAGGCGCTGAACGATCCCGACCTGGTGAAGACCGCGCCGCACTCGCTGAAACTCTCGCGCGTCGATGAAGCCGAGGCCGCGCGCCGCCCAATCCTGCGCTGGCAGCCGAAGTGAGGCGCGCCGCGCGCTACTCGCGATCGGTGCTCCGGAGCATCTCGAAAATCAGCGCAAGATTGTCTCTGACTGTATCGCGGAACATGCTGATCAGTTCGGGCTCGTCCCCCGGCATCGGCATCGCGGCAAGAATCGCATGGCTGGACTTTTTCAGACGCTCGGCAAATGCGGGAGCATCGCCGGAGAGCTTGGCGACTTCGCCGGCCAGCGCCGCAACGGCGATATTGGTCGCGACCAGTTGCAGCGCCTGCTGCGAAACCATTTCGACGATCTGCTCGTCCAGCCCCGGCGTCTCGTCTTCGGGCTCGGGGCCACCGGGCAGAATCAATTGCGAACCTTTGCGATCGCGATGGTTAGGTGACACGGTGGCTCCTCGCGCGGCGCAAATAATTCAGTGGCCCGTTCGACCGCGCGTCTGCCCAGTTGTCGCGCAACCCGCGTCCGCGCGCAACCTGCGCGTGCCTGGCCAACTCGCTATTTGTGCAGAAAGCTGCGTCAATCTTCGCGCAGTTCGCCCGTTTGTGTCATTCCCGTGCGCGTGGCTGCCGCGCGCGACGAATCCCGGACGGAGGCCGCTGCATGCAGTGTGTACTCGGAGCATGAACGCCTCGGGATTTCTCCCTTCGGTCGAAATGACGGATGTAGGCTTGACGCATCAAGATCGTAGCCTCAGTTGAGCCCCATCCGTCATTCCGAGCCATAGGCGAGGAATCTCGGGGCGTCCATGCTCCGAGTCCACGCTTCATACTGTGACCTCTCGTACGGGATTCACCCGGCGGCCACGCGCGGCAATGACAACAGAGTGGGCTCCACTCAACGCCGCGAGGTTGACGCCGCGAGCCGAAGAGCGCGGGCGTAATCGGCGGGGGTGTTGACGTTGACGAAGCTCAGCAGCTTGGGGTCGCGGGCGCGAAGCTCATCCTCGACGACTCGCCGCGTCCGCACTACATCTGCGATCGTGCTTAGTCGGTTCTCTCCTCGCCCAGACATCGCGCGCAACGCGGCGGCGGCGGCGTGTCGTCGATAAGCCGCGTGGAGCGGCTGGAGTCTCTCACCCACGAATGGAATCACCGCTTCGTAGCCGGGCAGCATCGCCAGGAGTCCGACGGCGACGCGCGCGTCGAGCATCGGCAGATCGCACGAGCAGGCAAACGCCGCGTCGGCGCGAGCAGCGTCAAGACCGCGCGCGAGTGCGAGTACAGGACCCGCGTATTCGCGATCGTCGCGGATAACCCTCGCATTGCGCGGTATCGCGAGCGGCGCTCCGGCGGCATCCGCGGCTGCGACAACTACGATGTCGTCGAAGAATTTGCCGAGCTCGACGATGGTCCGCTCGAGCAGCGTCGAATCGCCGAATCGCAACGTGGCCTTCTGCTGGCCCATCCGCGAGCTTCGTCCGCCGGCCAGCACAATCGCCGAGCGGGGGATTTCGCCACTCGAACTCATCGGAAGAATTTAATTCGAGACGCGATTTGCGCGCAGCTCGGTTGCGACCAGGCGCAGCGCCTCGGGCAGAAACGCAAGGACCAAATGGCCCGCGCCCTCGAGCACGATCCGGCGCCCGAACGGCATGCTTTTCGCGATGATTCCGGCCGGCGCGGGCACTATCGGATCTTCGTCGCCGAAGATCGCGAGCTCGCTCTGCGCCCACTGGCCAAACAGGTACGGCGAACCCAGTGTCACGATCGAACGCACCGCTCCCCGCCGCGCGGTTAGCGCGTACAAGCGCGCGATACTTCCGCCAAGGCTGTGCCCCACCAGATGCGCCCCGCCGGGCGCGATTTCATCGACCATCGCGGAGAGCTTCATTGCCGACGATGTGATCGTCTGGCTGCGCGGATACTCGAAGTAGGAAATATTGTCCATCCCTGAAAGACGCAGATAAGACGCGAGCGCGAGCAGGTTCGAGCGCCCGCCGCCGTAGCCGTGAATCAGGATCACCGGCTCTCCGGGCGCGGCGCATACTATCGCGGGCGCATTGCGCGCGATTCGGTCGAGCGGATATGACGCGAGCAGCGCGCCTGCCGCCGCGATTTCCTTCAGTACAGCACCTGTCTTCATGTCTGCTGACCCTCCGCCGTTCCAGCCCTTAACTTAACCATCGTATGATCGCCCTATAATGCGATGCGAGATGCGTTTGCCGCGACTCATGGTATCGGCGCACAATTCGCCCGTCAGACACCGGTGCTAAACGCGGCCAAGCCGGGCCGGGGAGAGGCAGCAATGAACGACCAGGCATCGAAACGACCAGTCGGCGGATACTTTCGCGGCAAATCGATCGTCGTGACCGGAGCGTCGAGCGGAATCGGCGCTGACGTCGCACTTGCCTTCGGTGAGCAAGGCGCCAACGTCGCGCTGCTCGCCCGGCGCACGCCGCCGCTTGAAGAGCTCGCCGCAAAGATCATCAAGGCGGGAGGCAAGGCGCTCGCGCTGCAATGCGACGTGACCGATCGCGCGCGGGTGTTCTGGGCGATCGAGCAGGCCCGCGACGCGTTCGGCGGCGTTGACGTTCTGATCAACTCGGCCGGCGTTCTGATCCCCGACCCGGTCGAGCAGATGCGGCCGGAAGATCTTGAGCGCATGATGACGACCAATCTGTACGGTGCGGTCCACGCGATGCATGCCGTCCTGCCGATCATGCGGCGCGCCAAAGCCGGCAATATCGTCAACGTCGCATCGCTGGCAGGCCGGCGAGGTGTTAGTCCGCTTGGCGGTTACAGCGCGACCAAGTTTGCGCTAGTCGGACTGACCGAGGCGCTGCGCGTCGAGCTCTTCGGCTCTGGGGTTCATGTCTCGCTGGTGATGCCGGGAGTGATCGACACCCCGATGGCGCGGATTGCGCAGAAGAGCTCGGAGTCACTCAAGGGGCTGCCGACCATGATGGCGATGCCCGCGCGATGGGTCACGTGGGCGATTCTTGCGGCCGCAACCTTTGGCCTGACCGAGGTTGACGTTCCTCCCGGTGCGGCAGTGGCGGAGAAGCTCGCGTCGCTGTTCCCTGGCGTCACCGACGCGATCATCAGTATGGGTTCGCGGATTCTGCAGGGCGCGACTGCAATCGCCGCGGGCGCGGCCAAACCTCCGCCGGGCAAGCAGCCATAGTAGAAGTAGGATTTCTCTACATAAAGTAGGGCTTGGCCAGCTCGTCAAAGTCGCCGTACATCAACCATACGTTCGCGTTGTCTACGTACGGATATTTGACCGGCGCCTTGCCCACCGTCTTGAGCCCGAGTTGCTTGTACAGTTCATAGAGCGGCTCGACCGGGTTGGTAATGATCAGTTTCGGTCGGCGCGAAAACAGAAACAGCTTCGCCGTATCCGAGAGCGCGCGCATCAAGCCTTTGCCCTGAAAGGTCGGATCGACCACCATCCCGCCGAACTCCCACACATCCTCGGAATAGATCCCCTTAAAAATCTGTGGCGGATACAGATGCCCCAGCGTGAGCGGCGCGTCCGCAAGGCATCGCGCCCAGAACGCGGCTACCAGGGGCGGCCGTTTTTTCTCCTGCCCCGGCTTCAGGTGATAGAGGCCGAAATGAAACGCGAGCGGCCACAGGATCATCGTCACGCGCTTCTGATGCACATTGAGCATGTCCCAGGTGCGCTTGTGCAGAGCGTGAAGCTCCTTGAAACCTTGCGTCGTGCCGATAGGGCGAACGTCGAGGCGGCCTTCTATATCCAGAACCTTGGGAGCCTTGGGCGGCGCCGGCCTCGCTTCGGGCGGCGTGGACGCGGGCTGCTCGGTGCGCTCGGATGCGGGCGCATCAGCGTCGAGCGCGACCGATTCCTTGAGCGCGGACGCGACGGCGCTCTGCACCCGGCGCGAAACACGCGGCGAGATCATCGCTTCGATAAGGTCGCCGTCCTTCTCCGTCGCCATCGTGGATGCCGTCTCTTAAGTCTAATGGATGCTTAAGCTTTCGGTCACAATTTTACGCCGCTGGTTTCATTCATGGTCAAAACATTACACGAGCACTTATAACCCGATGCGAGCAGGAACGAAAGCGCGTAATCAGAGCTGGTTATCATCTATTAAACCATCTCAAAACACAATAAACATAAATAAATCAGCAAAAAGAAAGGCGCCCTCGCGGACGCCTTTCTGTCAGAACGTTCTTTTCAAGCTAGAGCTTGGTGTAGACCTGCTTGATCTGGGTGTAGAGCTCGAGCGCATGCTTGCCGAGTTCGCGCCCAAACCCTGACTGCTTGTAGCCGCCGAACGAACCCATCGGGTCGATCATCCCGTAGGTGTTGATCCAAACGGTGCCGGCCTTGAGTGCGCGCGCGACCTTGTGTGCGCGGCTCAAGTCTTTGGTCCACACCGCGGCGGCGAGTCCGTAGGTGGTGTCGTTGCCCTGAAAGACCACGTCGGCTTCGTCCTTGAACGGAATCGCCGAGGCGACCGGTCCAAAGATTTCTTCGCGCGCAATCTTCATCCCGTTGTTCACACCCGAGAAGACTGTCGGCTGCACAAAGTAGCCGCGCTCTTGCGGTCCGGCTGCTCCGCCGGTCATCGCCTTGGCGCCCTCATCCTTGCCGGTCTTGAGGTAGCCCATAACGCGATCGTGCTGTTCCTTGGATACGAGCGGTCCCATCCGGGTGGCAGGATCGAGCCCGTTGCCGAGGGTCAGTCCCTTGGCCATCTGCGAGAGCGTGTCGGTGAACTGATCGTACATCGATTCCTGCACGAACACGCGCGAGCCGGCGCAGCATACCTGTCCCTGGTTCATGAAGATGCCGAGCATCGAGCCGAACGCGGCCGCCTTCATGTCTGCGTCGGGGAAAATGATGTTGGGCGACTTGCCGCCGAGCTCGAGCGACACGTGCTTCAGGTTTCCTGCTGAGGCTTTCAGGATCAGCTTGCCGACTTCGGTCGATCCGGTGAACGCAACCTTGTCGATATCAGGATGCTCGGCGATCGAGCTGCCGGCGCCGGGTCCGAATCCGGTGATGATCTGCACCACGCTCTCGGGGAGTCCGGCTTCGAGGATCAACTCGCCCAGGCGCAGCGCGGTGAGCGGCGTCTGCTCGGCGGGCTTTAAGATCACGACGTTGCCGCATGCGAGCGCGGGGGCGATTTTCCAGCTCGCCATCAAGAGCGGGAAGTTCCACGGGATGATCTGGCCGCATACGCCGACCGGCTCGCGCAGCGTGAAGCTGAACATGTCGGGATCGGACGGATTGGTCTCGCCGTAGATCTTCGAAGCCCATCCGGCGTAGTAGCGAAAGGTCTCGGCCGCGCCGGGGATATCGATATTCTTGGACTCGAAGATCGCCTTGCCGTTGTCGAGCGTCTCGAGCTCGGCGAGTTCCTCGGCGTTCTGTTCAATCAGGTCGGCGATCTTGAGCAGGAAGCGCGTCCGCTGATGCGGTCCCATCGTGCCCCACTTGCCCTGCTCGAGGGCCTTACGCGCATTCTTGACCGCCTCGTCAACGTCGGCCTTGTCGCCCTCGGCGACAATAGCAAGGACTTCCTCATTGGCGGGGTTGAGGGTTTCGAAGGTCTTGCCGGACTTCGCCGGTACCCATTTGCCGCCGATCAGAAGCTTTTTGGGGCCGCTTTTGAGAAATTGGAGAGCGGCGGGATTTTTCGCGCCACGCGCGGCGGATTCAATGGAAAGTGATGCTGCCATAGCGAACTTCTCCTGTATGGTTTTGCTCTGGTGTCAATCGTCGTCGGCGGGATGTCCGCTCCCGAATCCGGGCGAACGAACGCTCAGAGGGATGTGCTCAACTTTGGGATCGTAGTCCATCCGAGCCTGAGTAGCAAAGTGCAACGCCTCATCAGATGTCGCCGGCGTCTGCTACTTGCTTCGGAGGCGCCGAGCGCGGGGGTACGTGACGCACGGGGCGGCAGTCGGTATCCTTGGGCGGGCGCGCTTTCGCTTGCGCGAATTGGGGGGCTCGCTGGTGGAGCAAATCGAAAAATCGCACTCGCAGCGCACAACGATTATCGCCGGGATGGCGGGGAACATCCTCGAGTGGTACGACTTTTCGGTTTACGGATTTTTTGCCGAATCGATCGGGCAGAACTTTTTTCCCTCGCATAGCCGCACCACCTCGCTGATGGAGGCGTTCGCCGTATTCGCGGCCGGCTTTCTGATGCGCCCGTTCGGAGCGCTGATCTTCGGCCATATGGGCGACCGCAAGGGGCGCGAGTACGCGCTCACCCTCTCGGTGCTTGCGATGGCGATCCCGACTTTTTTCATCGGACTGCTTCCGAGCTACAGCCAGATCGGCGTCACTGCAACGGTCGCGATGGTGGTCCTGCGCCTGGTGCAGGGCTTGTCGGTCGGCGGCGAATACACCACCTCGGTCGTGTTCATGGTCGAGCGAGCGCCGAGTGATCGCCGCGGAAGAATCGGCGCGTTCGGCGCCGCGGGCGCATTCGGCGGCGTGCTGCTCGGTTCGGCGGTGGGAGGAATCGTGGCGGCGCTGATGCCCTCGGCGGCGCTGCATCAGTGGGGATGGCGGATCCCGTTTCTGGCTGGAATCTCGATCGGCGTGGCCGGATATCTGATGCGCCGCGAACTGCGCGTGGGCGCCACGATCGCACACGCTGCCCCGCCTCCGCTAGGCCAGGTTCTGCGCGCGCATTGGCCCACAATCC
The DNA here is from genome assembly GCA_963765675.1 of uncultured delta proteobacterium. GTDB lineage: Bacteria > Desulfobacterota > Binatia > Binatales > Binataceae > JBARDN01. Next base: position 451,090 of record CAVXXK010000003.1, read on the forward strand.
TCCAGGTTACGAGCTTCAAAGCGCTCGACGCGGTCGGCTTCTACCTGATGTTCGTGTACGCGACGACCTATCTGACGGAGATCGTCGGGCTGTCCAAAGGACACGCGATGGCGATCAACACGCTGGGGATGGCGGCCGCGATAATCGCGCTGCCGATCGCGGGCGCTCTGTCCGATCGCTTTGGGCGCAAGCCGCTTGCGTTCGGCGCTGCTCTCGGCGTGCTGCTCTTCGCGCGTCCGCTGTTCCATCTCCTGTGGCATCCGCGGCTCTCGGTTCCTCTGGCCGGACAAATGGGCTTTGCGATGATCATTGCGATGTTCGAAGGCGTGTCGGCGGCTGCCGCCGCCGAGGCGTTTCCCGCGAGCGTGCGATGCGTCGGCGTCGCGATCAGCCACAACCTGTGCATGGCGGTGCTGGGCGGGACGGCGCCGATGGTGGCGACCTACCTGATCGCGCGCACGCATGACGAGTTCGCGCCGCCGATATACCTGATGGCCGCCGCCGCGATTTCCGCGATCGTCGTGCTCACGATGCGCGAAACGGCGAAGCTTCCCCTGGCCGAGTGACGCGCGCTTTGCCCGCACGCTCCGGGGCGGATATTCTCGCACGCGAAGTATTATCGTGACGGTCAAGCAGACACCTCTTATTGCGCAGTACTTAAGCGTCAAGCAGCGAGTGCCCGACGCGATCCTGTTTTTTCGCCTGGGCGATTTTTACGAGATGTTCTTCGAGGACGCCGAGGTCGGCGCGCGCGTGCTCGATATCCAGCTCACCTCGCGATCGAAAGACGGCGTGCCGCTGTGCGGTGTTCCCTACCACGCGGCCGAGCCGTACATCGCCAAGCTGATCAAGGCCGGCCACAAGGTCGCGATTTGCGAGCAGGGCGCGCAGGACAAGGGCGCCGACGGCAAGCCGCGCGGAATCATGACGCGGCAGATCGTGCGCGTGATCACGCCCGGCACCGTCGGCGAGGAGACGGTGCTGGTCTCAGGCGAGAAGAATTATCTGGTTGCGGTCGTGCGCGACAGCGCTCCAGACGCTCCTATGGAGGAAGGCCGCCCTCACCCGCGCGGCGATTCGCCGCGCCGCCCTCTCCCGGAGGGAGAGGGTATGATCAAGAACGCCGCGCCGCGCGGAGGTGTCGCCGAGGGAGCGGCTACGACTGGTGGATTTGCGATCGCGGCGGTCGATGTTTCGACCGGAGAGTTTGTCGCGGCGCGAATCGGTAACCGGCATGGACTGGCCGAAGAGCTGGCGCGGCTGGCGCCGCGGGAAATCGTCTTTTTCGCGGGCGATCCAGAACTTAAAGTAATCCTTGAAGAGCTCGGTGCGCCTGTCACCGCACTTGATTCCGACGCGGTGGCCGAGGCGAAAGCCGCGTTGACCGCGCGTTTCGGAGCGGCCGCCGCACTCGACGAACCGATCGTCCTCGCCGCGGGCGCCGCTCTGATCTATCTGGAACGCAACTTCGGTCATAATCTCGCGCATCTGGCGCCGCCGACGGTTTATCAGGCCGCCGAATACATGATGGTCGATGAAACCACGCGGCGGCATCTCGAGCTGACCGCCTCGAGCGACGGCGCGCGCCGCGGCTCACTGCTCTCGATCCTCGACGAGACCGTGACCGCTCCCGGTGCGCGCACGCTCGCGAACTGGATCGTCTACCCGATGCTCTCGCCGCGCGCGATCGCGGATCGGCATGACGCGGTCGCCGAGCTGTTCGACGCCGACCTTGGCGGCGCGGTCGAAAGCGCGCTCAAGCGAATCGGCGACCTCGAGCGGCTCGCCGGACGGCTCGGCGCGATGCGCGCGTCACCGCGCGATTGTGTTCACCTGGCGCGGGCGCTCGATGCGGCGGCATCTCTTCGTGAATGGATGCGCGAGCGAAGCAGCTCGCTGATTCGCGACCTGGCGGCGCGGATCGCGCCCGATCCCGCGCTCGCTGCCCTGATCGACGCGACCCTCAGCGACGAGCCTCCCGTCAATCCGCGCGACGGCAATTTGATTCGCGCCGGCTACAGCGCCGAGGTTGACGAGCTGCGCGGGCTGTCGTCGGGCGCGCGCGAGGTTCTGGCGCGACTCGAAGTCTCGGAGCGCGAACGCACAGGAATCGCCTCGCTCAAGGTCCGCTACAACAACGTGTTCGGTTACTATATCGAGGTCACCAAGACTCACATCGAGCGCGTGCCGGCCGACTACGAACGCAAGCAGACGATCGCAACCGGTGAACGCTACACCACCGCGGCGCTCAAGGAACTCGAGCGCAAGATTCTCTCGGCCGAGAGCGGGCTCAAGGAACTAGAGCTGCAACTTTTCACCGGCCTGCTGCGCGACCTGCAATCGCATAGCGCGGAAATCATGGCGGCGGCGCGCGCGATCGGTGAGTTCGACGCGCTCGCCTCGCTGGCGAAAGTGGCGCGACGGCGCGGCTACGTGCGCCCGGTGATGAATTCCTCGCGCCGGATCCGGATCCGCGACGGACGGCATCCTGTTCTCGAAGCCGGGATGCGCGCGGGCGAGTTCGTGCCCAACGACCTCGACGCCGACCCCGACACGCGCCAGCTCCTGCTGATCACCGGACCGAACATGGCGGGCAAGTCGACCTACCTGCGTCAGGTCGCTCTCATCGTGATCATGGCGCATCTCGGGAGCTTCGTGCCGGCTACCGAGGCCTCGATCGGAATCGTCGATTCGGTGATGACCCGAATCGGCGCGCGCGACGAGCTGCGCCGCGGCGAATCGACCTTCATGGTGGAAATGAGCGAGACCGCGCGGCTGCTCGGAGGCCTGACCGATCGGAGCCTCTTGCTGCTCGACGAGGTCGGGCGCGGCACCAGCACCTTCGACGGCCTTGCGATCGCGTGGGCGGTCGCCGAATACCTGCACGATTCGGCGCGCGCCAAGGTGCTGTTCGCTACTCATTTCCATGAGCTGACCGATCTTGCGCGCGAGCGTCCGCGAGTGAAGAATTTGAGCATGGCGGTGCGCGAGTGGGGTGGCGAGGTGCTGTTTCTGCGCCGGGTGATCGAGCAGCCGGCCTCGCGCAGCTATGGAATTGAAGTCGCGCGACTGGCCGGGCTACCCAACTCGATCATCGCTCGCGCCCGCGAAATCCTCTCCAATCTCGAGCAAGGCGAGCTCGATGAAACCGGCGGCGTGCGCCTGGCGCACGAACGCAGCGCCGAGCGCGCAACCCCGCAGCTCGGCTTGTTCGCGCCAACTGAGAGCCGCGTTGTGGACGAATTGCGTGCCCTCGAGATCGATCGGCTGACTCCCGTCGATGCGCTAAACCTGCTCGCCGCGATACGCGCGCGGCTCAAGAAAGACGGCACCTGACGCCCGAAGGATCATGCGGAGGCGGCGGTGGTGAGGAGCGGAAGAAGATCGCGCGCGGACACGAGGGTTGCGGCACTCGCAGTTGTTGCGGGGATTTTGGCGATCCTTGGCGCGCAGGCCGCGCGCGCTTCGATCAATTCCGCCACGCTCAATTCCGCAACGATCACAAGGAGCGGAGCCGTGTCCGAGTTGCGCTTTGGATTTGCCGGCGTCGCGCCCAAATGGAACCTCAGTGCGCACGGGCAGGAGCTCTGGATCGATCTTCCGCGCACCCGCTCGCAAGTTCCGCCGCGGCCGGTCTACGGCCTCGAGGTCAAGCCAATCACTGCGCTGCGGGTCCTCGATACCGGCGACGGCGCCGCGCGGATCGTGCTCGAGGTTGACGGAAAGATCGACTACGCGATCGCGCGCTGGCCGCATCAGATTGTCCTGCGAGTCGCTCCGGCCGGCGCCGTGCCGAACCTCGCCGGAGCGCTGCTGGCGATGCGCGAGCCGCACGACGCGCCCTCGCCTGTCCGACTTTCAGCGCTGCGGCACGCGCCGATCCCCGTCGCGCGCGAGGTCGCGCCGCCGTCGGCGCCAATAATCGGCGTGGCGCAGGATCACCAGCGCGTGCGGGGGCATCCGCTGGTGATGATCGATCCCGGCCACGGCGGCTACGATCCGGGCACCAGCTCGGCCAGTGGAATTCAGGAGAAGACGCTTGCGCTGGAAATCGCGACCCGGGTTGCGAGCGCCCTCGAGGCGCGCGGAATCAACGCCGCGATGACGCGCACGACCGACGTCTTCATCCCGCTCGGCGGGCGGACGAAAATCGCCAACGACGCGGACGCCGATCTGTTCGTCTCGATCCATCTGAATTCGAGCCCGAATCTCGCGACCACCGGAATCGAGGTCTACTATCTGAACAACACCACCGACCGTGCGACGATCCGCCTGGCGCGGATGGAGAATTCGCAAGCCGCGCGCGGCTATGGCGCGCCCGCCGAGCCCAACTTAAACTACATCCTGACCGACCTGCGCCAGCAGTATAAGGCGACGGAGGCGGCGTCGCTTGCGCGGATGATCGATGCGCAGGCGGTGGCGGATTTGAACGCGGAATTTGGAATCGACGTGAACGCATTGGGAGCCAAGATGGGTCCGTTCTACATATTGGTCGGCGCGCAGATGCCGTCGGTGCTGATCGAGTGCGGGTTCCTGTCCAATGAAGGCGAAGCGCAGCGCCTCACGTCGGCGCGGTATCAGCAAACCCTCGCCGACGGTATCGCCGACGCGATCGTCCATTACCTCAAGGCCGACGCCGCCGTGGGCAATCTGTGAGCGGCGGTATCCGAACCTCGGAGGCGGCGCGCCGGCCCGCTCCGCGCGGCGAAGATTTTTTGCTGCGCGAGTTCGAAGCCACGCGCACTCCCGGTGCGACCGCGCGCGCCTACGTGGCCTCTGTCCGCGAGGAGCTGGGCGAGATTCATTTCAAGGGCGCCAGCGGCGGCGAGATCGTGCGGCTCTACACCGCGGCAATGGACGATCTGCTGCGCGCGCTGTATCGCTATGCCGACGCCGAGCATGGCCGCCGCTTTCCCAAGCTCCACCAGCGAATCGCGATCGTCGCGCGCGGCGGTTACGGCCGAAGCGAGCTCAATCCGCAATCCGACGTCGATCTTCTGTTCCTGCACGATTACAAGCGCGGCCCGTACGTCGAGATCGTAACCGAGATCATTCTGCACGCGATGTGGGACGCGGGCCTGGTCGTCGGACACGGCGTGCGCACCGCGCGCGAATGCGTGCGCCTGGCCAACGACGATCTGAAAGAAAAAACCGCGCTGCTCGACGCGCGCTATCTGGGCGGCGACGAGAAACTCTACGCCGATCTCGACAAGCTCCTAATCGCCGAAGTGCTGAACCGCAACCAGCAGAAGTTTTTCAAAGCCAAGCTCGAAGAGAGCCGCGAACGCCACGCGAAGTACGGCGACTCGATCTACCTGCTCGAGCCGCAGCTCAAGGAAGGCGAAGGCGGCCTACGCGATCTTCACACCGCGATGTGGCTGGCGAAGGTCAAGTACAAGGTTCATTCGCTCGAAGAGCTGGTGCAAAAGGCGGTCATCACCGACGACGAGCGCGCCAGCGTCGTTGAGGCGCGCGATTTCCTGTGGCGCGTGCGCAACTCGCTGCACTTCATCAACCATCGCCATTTCGATCAGCTGACCTTCGAGATGCAGGAGCGAATCGAGCCAATGCTCGGAATGGCGCCGCTCGACGGGCAGACCGCGGGCTCGGCGCTGATGCGCGCGTACTACCAGCATGCGAGCACGATCTATCAATTCGCCGAGGGGCTGATCGCGCGAGTGGTCGAGGGTCCCGCGGCGCGCGGCTTTCTGCGCCGCACTCCCGTCAGGCAAATTCGGCCCGGCGTGCTGGTGCAGCAGAAGCTGCTCGCGATCGGCGACCCGGATCTGTTCAAAGAAGATCCGCTTAACCTGATCGCGATCTACGCCGACTGCCAGGCGCAGGACGTCGAGCTCTCGGGCAGCGCCTACCAGCTCGTGCGCGACAACCTGGGTTTGATCGACGACGCGATGCGCCATAACCCGGCGACCGGCAAAGCCTTGATGCAGATTCTGTCGCATCGCGGACGCGTCGCCGACACGCTCGAGGCGATGCATCGCGCGGGCGTGCTGGGCGCGATCATCCCCGAGTTCGGAAATCTCTACGCGCGCGTGCTGCACGACCTTTACCACATCTATACCGTCGATCGTCATTCACTCGCCGCCGTGCGCGAGCTCGAGCGCCTGCGCGCCGGAGAGTTCAAGGACGCGACTCCTCTGCTGACCGAAGTCGCGCGCGAGCTGGATTGCCTGCCGCTGGTTTTCCTTGCGCTGCTCCTGCACGACATCGGCAAGGGCCATGGCCATGACCATCACGAGCTCGGCGCGACTCTCACCGCCGAGGTCTCGAACCGCTTGGGACTCGACCCCGAGGAAATCGATCTGGTGGTGTTCCTGGTGCGCAACCATCTGATGATGTCGCAGGTCGCGCAGAAAGGAGATATCGACGACCAGCGCACGGTGGACGAATTCGCGCGGCAGGCCGGTTCAATCGATCGCCTGAAGGCGCTGTACCTCTTGACCTACGCCGACATGCGCGCGGTCGCGCCCAAGGTTTACAACAACTGGCGCGACATGCTGCTCTCCGATCTCTACATGCGCGCGCTCAAACTGATGGAGCAGCGCGATCGCGAGGCTGTCGATCCCGCGCGGCGGCTGGCAACGGTAAAGAACTCGGTGCGCGAGCAGCTCGCGCCGTCTGGCGCGCCCAAAGAGGAGATCGAGGCGTTCCTCGACGAGATGCCCGAGCGCTATTTCTTCACCGTCCCGGAAAACGACATCGCGCTGCATTTTGATCTGATGCGCGCGCTCGGCGACCGGCCCGTGGTCACGCGCAATCGCCATTTTCCGGATCTCGAATTCAGCGAATTTATCGTGGTGACGCGCGACCGGCCCGGACTGTTCTCGATGATCGCGGGCGCGCTCACCGCGAATAATCTCAACATCCTCTCCGCGCGAATCACCACCCGCGCGGGCGGAATTGCGCTCGACGTGTTCCGCGTGTCGCATCTGATGGGCGCAGGCGTGATGGCGATGGAGGAAGACCGCTGGCAGCGCGTGCAGCGCGACCTCGAACGCGCAATCACCGGCGAGCAGGATATCGCGCAGATCGTCGCGGCTGCTCACCATGTGAAAGATGCCGGACGCCGCTTCACCCGCCGCGTCGCGACCGAAGTCACCCTCGACAATCGCACCTCGGAGCAGTTCACCGTGCTCGACGTGTTCACCCAGGACCGCGTCGGGCTTCTTTTCACGATCACGCACACGCTGTTCGAGCTCGGGATGCGGATTCATCTGGCGCGCATCTCGACCAATGCCGACCAGGCACTCGACGTTTTTTACGTGAGCGATAGCGACGGCGAAAAGATCACCGACCTCGCGCGGATGCGCCTGCTCAAGGAGACGCTCGAGGCGCGGCTGGCCGAAAATCCCGCGCAAGGGAGCGGCACGCCTTGAGCGATCTCGCGTGGAACGAATTGATCGACGCGCATCTGGATCGGCAGGCGGCCGAGCGCGGTCTCGCGCGCCATTCGCTCGAGGCTTACTCGCGCGACCTGCGCGACTTTCATGATTTCTGCGATCGGCGCGGCGCCGAGCCGAAAAATCTGGACGCGGCGCTGATTACCGCCTACCTCGAAGACCTGGGCGCGCGCTACGCGGTCGCGACCCAGCGCCGGCATCTGGCGAGTATCCACGGACTCGCGCGCGAAATGGTCGATCGCAAGATTATCGAACGCGACCCTGCCCCGTCGGTAAAGCTGCGGGCTCATCCGCGAAAGCTTCCACGCACGCTCACCCGGCGCGACGTCGAGATGCTGATCGATGCGATCGATACCTCGACCACGCGCGGCCTGCGCGACCGCGCGATGCTCGAGATGGCGTACGGATGCGGCCTGCGCGTCTCGGAGCTGGTGAATATGCAGATGACGCAGATAAATCTGCGCGAGGGCGTGATCGCCGCGTTCGGCAAAGGCTCGAAGGAGCGGCTCGTTCCGATCGGCGGCGCCGCCACGCGCGCTCTGGCCGCCTATTTGAAACGCCGCGACGCCGAGCTGCGGCAAGCGTCGGAGGGAAAGCGCAAACGCAGCGCCGCGATGCGCCGGACCAACGCCGTGTTCGTCACGCGCCTTGGACGCGCGATGACCCGGCAGGGATTTTTCAAGGCGCTCAAGCAGTGGGCGGCTGGCGACCCGCGCACCGCGTGGATCAGTCCGCACACGCTGCGCCATTCGTTCGCGACCCATCTGCTCGAAGGCGGCGCCGACCTGCGTGCCGTGCAGGAGATGCTCGGGCATAGCGATATCTCGACCACGCAGATCTATACCCATCTGACGCGCTCGCATCTGCGCAAAGTGCATCGCACTTTCCATCCGCGCGCCACCCGCGAGCAGGCCGCAAAAGGCAGCGACTGATTTGGGCGATCTGAACGGAACGATCGCGACCATCTGTATCGTCGCGCTGCCGATAATTTTCGCGATCATCGCGCACGAGGTGATGCACGGCGTGGTCGCGCTCTATCTTGGCGACGACACGGCGTTGCGCGCGGGACGCCTGACGCTCAACCCCATCTCGCACGTAGATTTGTTCGGCACGATTATCCTGCCGTTCGCGTTGTACCTGTTCGGATTGCCGGTGCTCGGTTACGCGAAGCCGGTGCCGGTCGATTTTCGCGTGCTGCGCGGAGGACGAAGCGGGATGCTGAAAGTCGCGGCCGCCGGACCGCTGACCAATTTCGTGCTCGCGATCGCAAGCGGCCTCCTGCTGCGCGCGCTGCTTGATCGCCTGTATAGTCCCGGCAGTCTCGAAATCGTGCGGCCGCTCGCGATGATGCTGCGAGCTTCGGTGATCGTCAACGTCGAGCTGGGCGTGTTCAATCTGTTTCCGCTGTTGCCGCTCGACGGCGGACGCGTGCTGTTCTCGATCCTGCCGATCGGCGCCGCGCGCCTGTATGCACGGACCGAGCGCTATGGCTTTCTTATCCTGCTGCTGCTCCTATATACCCATTGGATTGACGCCGCGATTGACCCGATCATGAGCGCCGCGATGTATGCGATTTCCTGGATGGTGCAGCTTTGAGCGACGATTCGACCACCGCTCCGCGCCTCGAAGCCGACGGCTCGCCGCGCTTCAAGCTGCCCATCTACGAGGGGCCGCTCGACCTGCTGCTGCATCTGCTCAAACGCGCCGAGCTTGATCCGCACGACGTCACCGCAAGCGTCATCACCGAACAGTACCTCGCCTACCTCGAGCTCCTGGACCAGCTCAATCTCGACGTCGCGGGCGAGTACCTGGTGATGGCGGCGACGCTCTTGCTGATCAAGTCGTTCTCGATGCTGCCGCATCCGGAGCTGGCCGACGCCGAAGAGGCCGAGGACTTAAAGCGCGACCTCGTCGCGCGCCTGCTCGAATATCAGCGCTATCGCGAGGCGGCGGAGAAGCTCGGCGAGCGCGCGATCCTCGGGCGCGACGTCTTCGCTGCTCCGGGCGAGCCGGTTCCCGACGCGGACGCCGATGCGCCCCGCTTCACCGTGTCGATCTTCGATCTGGTCGAGGCGATGGGCGCGGTGCTGAAGCGAATCGCCGACGCGACCCCGCGCGGAATCGTGCTGCGCGATATACCGGTCGCGCAGTGCATCCCGGCAATTCTCGCCGCGCTCGAAAGCGGACGCAGAATCGAATTCACCGCGCTGTTCGCCGATCTGCGCGACCGGCCGATGGTGATCGCGACCTTCATGGCGCTGCTCGAACTGATCCGGCGCGGCGAGATCGCGGCCTCGCAGGACGATCGCTTCGGACCGATCATGCTCGAGCGCCGCGCCGCGGCGGCCGGACAATCAGCATAAAAGTTCGGATGGTAGAATCAGGTGGAAGAGGAACGTCTCAAATCAATTCTTGAAAGCCTGCTGTTCGCGGCTGGCGAACCGCTCTCGATTACGCGGATCGCCGCGGTACTCGAAGGCGTGCCCAAAGCGGAGATCCAGAGTTCGCTCGCGACGCTCGGCGCCGAGTACTCCGCGAACAACCGCGGCCTCGCGATCGAAGAAGTCGCCGGAGGCTTTCAGCTTCGCACGCCGAAGGAGCACGCGCAGTACGTGCGCCGCCTGCTCGCGGCGCGGCCGCCGCGCCTCAGCCGCCCGCTGCTCGAAACGGTTGCGATCATCGCGTATCGCCAGCCGATCACGCGCCCCGAAATCGAGCAGTTGCGCGGCGTCGATACGGGCGGCGTGCTCGAAACGCTGCTCGAACGGCGCCTGGTCAAAATCGCGGGCCGCAAGGAAGCGCCGGGGCGGCCGATGATGTACGCGACCACGCCCGAGTTCCTGGAAGTGTTCGGCCTCAAGGACCTCGAGAGCCTGCCCGACCTGAAGGAATTCCAGGAAATCGAACGCGCGGTCGAGCAGACCGAAACCGGAAAGGTCGAAAGCATCGAGACCCATCCCGAAGACACCGCCGCGCCGGAATCTCCCGCGACCGAAACAGACGCCGACACGCCGCCATCGCACGCCGAACCGGAAAAATCGGGCGGAGACAATTAGCGGCGAACTCACGAGGACAAATCCTATGGAACGGCTCAAAGGCAAAGTCGCTTTGATTTCCGGCGGCGCGCGAGGACAAGGTGCCGCTGAAGCGCGCCTGTTCGTTGGCGAAGGCGCCAAGGTCGTAATCGCCGACGTGCTCGACGACCTGTGCCGCAAGACCGCCGCTCAAATCAACGCCGCCGGTAACTCGAAGTCCGCCATTGCGGTTCATCTCGACGTTACCCGTGCCGCCGATTGGCGTGCCGCGGTCGAGACTTGCGAGCGCGAGTTTGGCGGCCTCGACATCCTGGTCAATAATGCCGGAATCGCAAACGTGAAGGGCGTCGAGGAAACCAGCGAAGAGGAGTGGGATTCCGTCGTCAACATCAACCAGAAGGGCGTATGGCTGGGGATGAAGTCCGCCGTTCCCGCGATGCGCAAGCGCGGCGCCGGCTCGATTATCAACATCTCCTCGATCTACGGATTGGTCGGCTCCGCCGGATCCACTGCATATCACGGCACCAAGGGCGCGGTTCGCCTGCTATCCAAATCCGCCGCGGTCCAGTACGCCGCTGACAAGATCCGCGTCAACTCGATTCATCCAGGAATCATCCTCACCCCGATGCTTGGTGTCGCGACCAGGGAAGAGTTGCAGCCGTTGATCGATGCGACCCCGCTCAAACGCGCCGCCAAGCCCGAGGAGGTCGGATGGTGCGCAGTCTTTCTTGCCAGCGACGAAGCCTCCTTCGTCACCGGCTCCGAGCTGGTGGTGGACGGCGGCTACACCGCGCACTAGATGCTTTCGCGCTGCATGAAAACATGACCAGCGCGCGGCTCTACCCGGCCGCCCGGATACGATCAACGCGGCGCCTGAACCACGAATCCCAGCGCGGCCGCAGCCTGCGCCATGCGCTGGTCATACGTAACCAGGACTTCCAGCTCGGCGGCAACCCGTTGCGCCGCCGCAAGGTGTATCGCGTCCAGCGATCGCAGCACGCGCGCGTCGAGCGTCGCCGCCGTATCCAGCAGAGAATCGTCCACACGGATGAGATGAATCCGATCAAGGACCACTCGCGCTCTGCGCAGGACCGCGGGTCCCAAGTGACGAACGGCGCGGGGCACCTCGGTTCTTGCCAGCGAGCACGAGATTCGATCGCGATGGCTCCTGACGAAGCTGCCAAGCGCCCGCGATTCAGGCTCGCGCACGACCAATTTTACAATTGCGGACGAGTCGAGATAGATCATCGCGCCGTATTGCCTGCTCAGCGTTCGTGCCTGCGCATGCGGGCAAGACGTCGCGACGCAGGTTCCTGTCCCTTGGGGACCGGCAGCGGCTCGCCGAGATCCTCCAGATCCTTGCGCGCGCGCCGCAAGCTGCCGACGCTCTCAAGCAAGCCGATCGTGTCCTTTGCGGCCAGCGGGACCAGTCGAGCGACGGGCCGTCCGCGCTCGGTTACTTCGACCGCAACTCCACGGCTGACCTCGCGTACGATCGCGGCGGCGTTCTGTTGCAGCATTCGAATCCCGACCGATTTCATGTGCGTCATTGTAGCACATCGCGGAAGGTTCGATAAGGGTTGCTCGACGAGTTGGCGGCATGAGAAGTTCCGAATCAATCACTTTCTGGAGGAATAGACTCGGATGATTTATGAGCTGCGCGTATATCACTGCGTCCCGGGCCGCTTGCCCGCAATCATTAAACGCTTCGATACCATCACCTGCCGGTTGTTCGAGAAGCACGGCATCAAGCAGGTCGGCTACTGGACGGTCGCGATCGGTGAGTCGAGCTCCGATCTGGTTTACATGCTGCAATGGGAATCGCTGGCCGATCGCGACAAGAAGTTCGCCGCCTTCGCCGCCGATCCCGAATGGATCGAGGCGCGCGCCAAATCAGAAGCCGACGGCCCGATCGTCGCTTCGATCACCAACAGCATCCTGATGCCGACCTCGTTTTCCGCGCTGAAGTAAGTGCGCGCCGCCGTCGGCGGCGCGCCGGACGACCTGAACGAATCTTGACGGCGAGAAACTTCGCGAATCGCGCCAGGAGGATCTCATGTCTGAAGTAAACCTTTCACTCGAGGGCAAAGTCGCGCTTATCACCGGCGGCTCCAAAGGCATTTGCCGATCGATCGCGCGCGCGTTCGCGGAACACGGCGCCGATATCGCGATCGCCGCGCGCGGCCGCGAGGCACTCGAAGCGACTCGCCACGAAATCGAGGCGACCGGACGCCGATGCGTCGCGCTCAGCGCGGATATGTCGCACGAGGATCAGTGGGCGCGCATCGTCGACGAAACCGTCGCGGCGCTCGGCGGCGTCGATATCCTCGTCTATGGCGCCGCGGCGGCCGAAAAATATGCTCCGATAACCAAATCCACCAGCGCCGGATGGGACCTCGTGATGCGCGTGAACCTGAAGGCGGCCTTCATGGTTTCCAAACTGTGCCATCCGCATATGAAGAAACGTGGCGGCGGATCGATCATCCACATCACCTCGAACGAATGCCTGCGCCCGTCGTTCGGATTGGGGAGCTATTCCATCAGCAAGGGCGCGATGGTGACGATGATGCAGGTGTGCGCCAAGGAATGGGCTGCCGATCAGATTCGCGTGAACTGTATCGCGCCCGGCCTGGTGCGAACCGAGCTGGCCGAGCCGCTGGTCAAGATGGTCGAGAAGAGCGGCCGCTATCCAAATCCGCTAAAGCGCATCGGCGAGCCGAACGAGATCGCAGGCATCGCGCTGTATCTCGCGAGTCCCGCCGGAGCCTACGCCACCGGCCAGACGTTCGTTATCGATGGCGGCGAGTTGGTCTATGCTCCGCTCGATATTCAATGAACGACGAGTTCGAGATTCCCGCGGGCGTCCCGGATGAAGCCAAAGTGGATGTCCGAGCGAGTCTTCTCGCCGCGCCGATGGTTGACTATCGATTACGCGCCGCATCCCGACGAGCGTTCGTTTCTGGAGCGGGCCGAGACTCGCCGCGAGGGTGAGGTTGCGATCACCGTCGCGGTGCCGAGCGACCGCGAGAGCGAGCGGATTTTCGGCGTTCGGCTGGCGCGCCACCATCTGCAGGCGGTCTGGCTGCAAGTAGTAAATGGCGGCGGAGAATCGTTGTGGCTGGATCGGATCCAGCTAGACCCCGACTACTACACTCCGCTCGAGGCTGCGCGCCTCGCACATTTTCGCATGGGCACTCGTCTCGTAGCGTTCGGGGTGCTCGGATGGCTGTTCCTTCCGCTCCTGCCGCTAATCCCGCTGAAACTTTTTTCCGCTCGCCGCGCGAATTGCCGCATGAACGATCTCTTTCGCACCTCGGGATTCCCAACCGGGGTGATCGAACCCGGGAAAACGCTAAGCGGTTTCCTCTTCACCCGGCTGGACGAAGGCGTGAAACGAATCGACCTACGGATGCTCGGCCGCAGCCACACCATCGACTGCCAGTTCACAATCGAAGTGCCGGGACTGGCCCTGCTCGAGCCGGCACACGAAACGGAACCGTCCGCCGACACCAAGGACCTCGACGAGGCCGCCCTTCAAGCCTGGATTGAGCGGCAGCCGCGATCGACGAGCAACGCGCTCGGGACCATCGACGGTGACCCGCTCAATCTGGTTCTTGTGGGCGACCGCGCTTGCATCCAGGAATGCCTCTCCACGTGGGACGAGACTGAGTCGATCACGCTCGGCACTTCGTGGAAAACCGCGAAGGCCTTTCTGCTCGAGTCGCAATACCGCTACTCCCCGGTGAGCCCGCTCTATCTCGGCGGACGCGTGGAGGATTTCGCGCTCCAACGCGCCCGCGCGAACCTCAACCAGCGCCTGCATCTGCGGCTCTGGAGCACCAAGATTCGCTACGCCGGCCAACCAGTCTGGATCGGCCAAGTCAGCCGCGATATCGGCGTGCGCTTCACGCTAAAAACCTGGAACCTGACGACGCATCAGATCGATCCCAACGTCGACGAAGCCCGCGACTACGTTCTCGACGATCTCCTCGCCTCCCGCCGCGTCTCCCGCCTGGGCTTCGCTCCCGGCGTCGACCCAGCCCCCGCGACGTCTCCACGCCACAACCTCACGGGCGACCCCTACTTCACCGACGGCCTGCGAGCCTTCGCCATCCTATCCAAAACCCGCACAACCCCCGCCCTCCTATCCTGGCTCGCGCCAACGTCACCGAAGCCGCCGCCCTGAAACACGCAAAGCTACGCCCACAAGTTGAGCAGCCCGGCTCCGCGTTAGCGCCACACCCTACCGATCGTCAAGTCTTTTCTACCGGATTTGTCAAAGGCCCGAACTGTTCGGCGAATATGCGAACTCAATTCCTGCGAAGGGTCTAGTCAAGCTGGCTCTGATAGACCAGCTTTTTCGTCTAAGTAGGGAGGTATGAACGACGACTTCCAGCTTGTTCGCCAGTTTAGTGGAGTGGTGTTTTGGTTTTACTCGTGATCTTAATCGTGGTGACGAGCATAGGGACAGCGCGAGAAGTGCTTAACAGTGGCGTCATACGAGATACAATCCGCAACCTTCCAAACCCTTCCGAAGATATCGCGATACGCTACCGCCGCCTCGAATTGTTTGTTCCAGTAATCGGACGTGGTGATGGTTCCGGCACCACTGATGAGCCGCGTGTCGCCGGCAGCCAGATTCCATCCGCTTTGAATTGGTTGTACGCGCCGGACGAAGGCGTTAAACGACAGCTCCGCGATATCGGGTGTACCGGCCGGTATGCCTTCGAAGAACCTCACGTTTATCTCCTCAGCAACGGTAGTACCGACATTTCTCAATTTAAAGCTGATCCGATTTGTCATGCTGTTATTCGGACTAGAGGTAGAGCCAATATCAAAATCCTCGATTACCAAGTGTGCTCGCTGGACGGCCTCGGACTCCTCAAGTTGCTTAGCCAGAGTACCAGATTGGTTATGCATCTCAGACCATTGTTTATACGCGAAGGCAGCGTAGACACTGGTAACGAGAGCGATCACTGACGTCAATCCAACTACCCATCGTTCGTAATTGTTCATAGCAAGTTCCTGAGGGCTCCTGTGGGAATCATTGGAATGGTTCTTACGGCTTACGCGCGCTTCAGCTCCACTTCCTCTGCCGCAAGTGCGGCGAGTACCATCGGCGACGCAAGGCCAAGGTCGCCCAATCCGTACGGGCCGCCTCCGTCCACAGAGAGTCTGCTAATCGTGACACCTTGTGGTTATGTGCGTCATGCGCTAGACTAGCCAAGTCGAGGTCTGCCGCAGCTCCTGCGGCGCCTCTTCGTGGGTCTTTCCTTGGCCGTCGGGCGTCCGCCAACTGCGCGAAAAAGTGGCTGAAATTGAGGTACCGAAAAGTCACCAAACGAAGCCATACGAAGCCAATTTCGCCAGCATTTTCAAGGGATTTATTTTTTTAGCCACCTGGAAAAGATACCAAACGAACCCACCGCAAAACGCCCTAATATCAAAAAATCAAAGGCACTGCTCTGTCCGCAGCGGCGCGTGCAAGGTCCAAGAGCATTCGGCAGGGTCAGTTTTACGGCGGCCGTCATTCGCGGGCCGCTGCTGCACGTGTTCTGTTCCATGAGTGTCATTCCCGCGCGTGGCTGCCGCAGGAGAGCCTGTCCTGAGCCTGCCGAAGGAAATCCCGTTCTTATTCGCCGACCGTCCGCCACTGGCGGGTGAGTGCAAGTGCGCCTCGGGATTCCTCGCACGCGGCAGCCACGCGCGCGGGAATGACACTTGGGCTCAAACTAACCCACCGCCGAGCATTCAAGTTGCCTGCGGCCTTCATCTTCGACATCGGAGATCTCAAGGACCGCGCCGACTAGCTGCCCGAGTCTTCGAACACGTCGGCTACCGGGCTGTAGTTCTCGAAGCGCGTGTACTGGTTCAGGTAGGTCAGCTTCGCCGTGTCGGTCGGGCCGTTGCGCTGCTTGGCGATGATGATCTCGGCGACGCCCGGCTCTTTGGTGTCGCGATGATACATCTCGTCGCGGTAGATGAATCCTATTACGTCGGCGTCCTGCTCGATCGCGCCCGACTCGCGCAAGTCCGCGAGCAGCGGGCGGCGCTCGGGCCGCGTCTCGACCGCGCGGTTCAACTGCGACAGCGCGACCACCGGCACCCGCAGCTCCTTGGCGAGCGCCTTGAGCGAGCGCGAGATTTCCGAAATTTCCTTTTCGCGCGACTCGCCCGGCCGCGACGAGCGCATCAGTTGCATGTAGTCCACGATGATCAGGCCCAGGTTGTTGTTCTTGTCGCGCATCAAGCGGCGGCACTTGGCCTTGAGCGTGATCGGCGAGATGTCCGACGAATCATCGATCACGATGTTCGACGCGCTCAGTCGATCCGCCGCTTCGATCAGCTTCGGAAAATCCTCCTTGCGGATAAACCCGGTGCGGACCTTCGAGCTGTCGACCCGCGCCTCCGAGGTGAGCAGCCGCAGCACCAGTTGCTCCTTCGACATTTCGAGCGAGAAGAACGCGACTCCCACCGGCTTGTCCGAGTGGATCGCCGCGTTGGCCGCGATGTTGAGCGCGAGCGCGCTCTTTCCCATCGAGGGGCGCGCCGCGATGATGATCAGGTCCGAAGGCTGGAAGCCCGCCGTGATTCGATCGAGATCGTGAAACCCGGTCGGCACTCCGGTCACCATCTCTTTGCGCTCGTACAGCCGCTCGACCATCTTGATCGCGCCGACGGTCAGCTCGCGCATCCCGAAGAACGCGGGCTTGATGCGGCGCTCGGAGATCTCGAACACGCGATGCTCGGCGGAGTCGAGGAACTCCTCGACGTTGGCGGGCGCGTCGTAAGCGCCCGACGCGATCTCGGTCGCGATCGACGCGAGGCTTCGCAGGACGGATTTCTCGCGGACGATTCGCGCGTAGTGCGCGACGTTCGCCGCCGTCGGCACGATCGACGCCAGCTCCGCGATATACCCGGCGCCGCCGATCATCTCGAGCTTGCCGCGGTTGCGCAGCGCGTCGGTCAGCGTGATCGCGTCGACCGGCTGGCTATGGTCCGACAGCTCCGCCATCGCGCGGAAGATCTCGCGATGCGACTCGCGGTAGAAATCTTCCGGCGTGATGGTTTCGAGCGCGAAATTGATCGCGTCGTTATCGAGCAGGATCGCGCCGAGCACCGATTGTTCGGCTTCAAGATTTTGCGGCGGAACGCGCCGCAGGATGTCATCCGCACCGTCTGCCACACCACCACCTCCGACGCGCGCGAGCATATGTAAGGGGCGCGATTATGCGCGAACCCGCCGGCGCCATCAAGTGACTTTTGTCAGATCAACACGATGTCCCGAGCTTGTGAAGAGGTTATCCACCGCGTATCGACAGCCGTTGTCCGGCGCGGCGGCGCGGCTTTTTGCGCGCCAGCATCGGTCCGACGAGCATCCCGAACAAGAATCCACCGACATGCGCCCACCACGCCACTCCACCGGCGATCGCGCCATGCGAACCCGCTGCGATTCCGGCATAGAGCTGAACTCCGAACCACACCAGCAGGTAAATCGCGGCCGGAATTTCGATTCTCATGAGATAGAAGAAAATCGGCAGCACGGTGAGGATTCGGCCGCGCGGATAGAGAATGAAATACGCGCCGAGCACGCCCGCGATCGCGCCCGACGCTCCAATCACAGGAACGATCGACGCGGGCGCCATCGCGACAGTCGCGATCGCGGCGGCGATTCCCGAAGCGAAATAGAAAGCCAGGTAGCGCCGCGATCCCAGCCGGTATTCCACCGCCGCGCCGAAGATGAACAGGTAGAGCATGTTGCCGGCGATATGCCAGACGCCGCCATGCAGGAACATCGAGGAGAGAATCGTCGCGAGCGGCGCCGCGAGTGTCGCAAGCGGCGCGGCGGCCTGCGGATGCGCGAGCGCCGCGGCCGCATCGGACACGCGCACCGGAACCATCGCGAAGCGCGCGAGGAATCCGATCGCGTCCGGCCCGAGCGTCAGCTCGTAGATGAAAACCGCCAGGTTGGCGACGATCAACGCCGAGTTCACCGGAGTCAGGCGGCGCGGCGCGGCACTATCGCGAAGCGGAATCATTTTACGCAAGCCAAAGATCGGCGGTATCGTACAGGCTGTCCGCAGGCGGAAGCGAGACGCATCGCGCGACCGCGTCGCTTGAGGATCGCGGCGATGTGTGCGAGAAAGTTCGCGAGCCTGCGTGTGCGCAGATCAAACCGGTGCGCGCGGGTTCACCCTCAGGAGGTCAAGGATAATGGAAGTTGTGTCACAGGAAGTAATGGTGACGACGGGCGCCGAGAAGATGCCGGCGCATCTGGCGCGGCCCGCGTCGGGCGGACCCTACCCCGCGCTGGTAGTGGTGATGGAAGCGTTCGGGCTCAACGCCCATATCAAGAGCATCACCAACCGCTTCGCGGCCGAGGGCTTCGTCGCGATATCGCCGAACCTCTATTTTCGCCAGCCCAACAACGTGGTCGCGTACAATGATCTGCCGAGCGCGTTTCGCCTGATGGGATCGATTAACGACGATCAGATCGTCGCCGATATGACCGCGTCGATAAATTTTCTCAAGACGCAGAAGGACGTGAAGCCCGCCTTCGGAACCGTCGGCTTCTGCATGGGCGGACGCGTGAGCTTTCTGACCGCGTGCCGCAATCCCGACGTCAAGGCGACCGCGCCGTACTATGGCGGCGGGATGGTGACCTCGCGCCAGGCGGGCGTGACGCCGCCGATCGCATATGTCGAGGGACTTAAGGGTCCGGTGCTGGCGTTCTTCGGCGGCAAGGACGCGTTCATTCCGATCACGGAAGTCGACGCGTTCCGCGACGCGCTCAAGAAATCCGGCAAGCCGGCCGAGGTCGTGTTCTATCCCGACGCCGATCACGGCTTCATGTGCGACGACCGCCCGTCGCATCATCCGCAGCACGCCAAGGAGGCGTTCGCCAAGACGATCGCATTCTTCAAGCAGAACCTTGCGTGAGGATTCGATCATCGGACGCGGCGAGCGCAATCACGATCGGGCAAACAAATGACTGATGGCAAGCGGGCCGGGCTTTACCGGCCCGCGCTCTTTTTGCTCGCCGCCGCCGCGATTCTGTGCGCGGCGGCGTGCTATTCATCAAACTACCGCAAGGAACTCTCCGCGAATACGGATCTGATCTCCCAGCTCGCGGACAAGCTCGCCGACTACTGCAACGCGGGCTTCATGATCGAGAACCGGCAGGTCTCGTCGGAAGAGATGGGCGAATTTTATTACGCGCTGAAGAAGGCGCGCGGCCTCTCCGCGACGACGACGCGCGACTCCGCACGCGCCTCGTATCGCGACTTCGACGCGATGCTCGACGCCTACCAGAGCTTCGTCCGCAACGCGGACGAGTACCGCTTGGCGGGCGCTCGCGATCCCGCGAAGCTCGCCGCGCTGATGCGGCAGCATCAAGCGGTCGAGTCCGCCGCCGCAAAAGTCCGCGCCGACTTGGCGAAGGAGAATGGATGACCCGTCGTCCGTCGCCTGATCCCTCGCCCTGAAAGGGCGAGGTACCAGAAGGCGCGATTAACAAAGAAAGCTCTGAGCATGGCCGCCCTCACCCGCGCGTCACGGCGATTGCTGAAAGAAGCAATCGCCGCGCCGCTTGCCCTCTCCCGGAGGGAGAGGGAATCTCAGAGACGCCGCGCCGCCCGCGTGCCCATGGCACCTCCCGGAGGGAGAGGGTATCGGCAAAGCTTGCGTCGCCCAAGTGACGGTGGCACCTCCCCGGAGCGAGAGGGAATTTCAGAAAAGGCCAGGACTCACTTCCAGGCGTTGCCGTAGCGATCGAGGCATACTACCTCGCTCACTGGGCGGCGCTTTATCGGGCCGAACTTGTCGCTGGGATAGCCGATCGGCATCAGCGCGTAGGTCGCCACCTCGGGCGGAAGACCGAGCACGGCGCGGACCTCATCTTCATAGAACGCGTGAATCGTCGTGAGGCAGGTGCCAAGCCCGAGCGCGCGGCAGGCGAGGATGATGTTCTGCACGGCGGGGTAGATGCTCGAGCCGCTCATCCGCACCATCCCGCGCATCTTGTCGAGGATCTCGGGCGGCAGCTTCGGCGGAGGTCCCGAGGGCGCGGTCTGCTTGAGGCACGCGACCAGCAGGACCGGAGCGTCGGCCATGTGGTTGACCAGGTAGGTCGCCGCGGCCATCAGCTTGTCGAAGGTCGATTGCGCCATGTGCTCCGGCTTGGTGCGATTCGCATAGAGCGCGAACAGGATATCGCCGCCCTTGCGGTAGATGTCGCCGAGCTTCTTGCGCTGCGCCGCGTCCTTGACCACGACGAACAGCCACGACTGCTCGTTGCTGCCCGAGGGCGCGCGAATCGCGGCGTCGAGGACTTTGGTCAGCACCTCGTCGGGCACGGGATCGGGTTTGAACCTGCGCAGCGCGCGCGCGGAATACATCGCTTCAAAAAGATCCATCTCAGCCATGAGGTTTCTCCCAAGTCGGATTGTAGTCAGCCGAGTATCAGTCATCCGTACGCGAAAAAAAAGGGCGGCCCGCTTCGGCCGCCCTGTGCAAACTCTAAATCGAGCGCGTGATCATATAGGATGATGCGTGCCCGGCGGGCGCTCGGTGCTCATCAGGAACTTCATCACCTTTTTCGCCTCAGTAGGATCTTCGACCATCGGGCCCGGCTGATCATGATGCTTCATGATCTTGTCGTCGGCATTAAACTCGCGCACCGTGGTGCAGAACTCGAGCAGCAATCCATTGGGATCGCGAAAATAGATCGACCGGCACCATTCGTGGTCAACCACCGCGGTTACATCGACGCCGCGCTCGATCAGTGTCGCGCGCTTGGCCTCGAGCTCCTGGACCGTGTCGCAGTTGAAGGCGAAATGATAGAAGCCGCTCGGCAATCCCTGCGCGCTGTTGATGTCGGTGGCCCATTCGGTCGGGATGCCGGGAACTTTTTCGGGACACATGAACGCGACCATCGAGCCGTCGCCGGTGTTCATGAAGACATGCTTGATCTTGCCGCCGCCCTGGGTCTCGATCACGTCGGCCCACGCGATTTCCCATCCGAGTTTCTGCGTATAGAACTCGACCGTGCGGTCGATATCGAGCGTGGCCAGGCCAAGATGATGAACTCCTGTACGTTTCATCGCGGAACCCTCCTCTGAACGATAGTTCAGACCGACTGCACGATAATCTAGCATCCGGGCATGGGGGTTAGTCAAAGCCTCCCCGAACGATCGTTCAGTAGATCGCTGCGCGCGAGGGATCCCGGACGAAAGGCCGTTGCCTCAGACGCGGGCTCGGAGCACGGACGCCTCGGGATTTCTCCCTTCGGTCGAAATGACGGATGTGGGTTTGGTGCATGAGTATCGTAGTCTCAGCCGAGCCCGCGATCGTCATTCCGAGCCCAGGGCGAGGAATCCCGAGGCGTCCATGCTCCGAGTCCGCGTATCATGCTGTGCTCTCTCGTCGGAGATTCCTCGCGCGGCAGCCACGCGCGGGAATGACAAACTACAATCGTTCAGGAAACGAAGCGATCAATCGAGGCGGATGAGCTTGTGCTTGATCGCGTAGCGCACGATCGCGGCGGTCGAGCGGAGGTCGAGTTTCTGCTTCAAGTTCTCGCGATGCACCTGCGCGGTCTTGGGGCTGATGCCCAGGCGCTGCGCGATGTCCTTGGTGGTGGCGCCGTCGCCGATGAGGCGCAGGACCTCGCGCTCGCGGCGGGTGAGGCGCGGGCCACCCTTCTCTCCGGGCGGGAGCGGATGGCGCAGGCGTCCGAGCACGATCGGCGCGACCGAGGGACTCAGGTAGCGCCGCCCCGAATGCACCGCGCGCACCGCGGCCACGAGTTCGCTGGAAGCGTCGGTCTTCACCAGGTATCCGGCGGCGCCCGCCTCGCCAAGAGCCTCGATCACATATTCCTCGTCGTCGTACTGGCTCAGCACCAGCACCTTGCTGGCGGGACAATCGCGCGCAATGCGATGGACCGCCGCGAGGCCGCCGAGACCCGGCATCCCGAGATCCAGCACCACGACGTGCGGATGCAATCGCTCGGCGAGCTGGATCGCGGCCTCGCCGCTGGCGGCCTCGCCGACGATCTCGCATTCGGGTTCGAGTACGAGCCGCAGCGCCTCGCGAAAGATGCGATGGTCGTCGACGAGCAGGACGCGGATTGGTCCGTGTTGATCGCTCATGCGGGCTCCGGAATTTCCGCGCGCAGCACAGTGCCCGAGGGACCCGACTCAATTTCGAGCTTCCCGCCCATCAGTTCGAGCCGCTCGCGAATACCGCCAAGACCCGCCGTGGCGAGCGTGTCCGATCGCGCCGGTATCCCGCGGCCGTTGTCGCGCACGATCACGCGCGCACAGTGTTCGTCGCGCTCGACCGCGACTTCGACGTTGCTCGCTCCCGAATGGCGCGCGACGTTGGCCAGCGCCTCGCGCGCGACCTGCCAGCATAGCCGCTGCACCGCGGGCGAGATTCGCGCGGCGCCCTTTGCAGCCAGCAGATGAACCTCGATTCCCTGCTGCCGCATCCGCCCGGCCTCGGACTGGAGCGCATCGGCCAGCGTGACGCGCCCGAGCGCGGGCGGCTTGAGCTCGCGGATACGCGCACGCAGCTCCTGCGAGATTTGCCGGAACAGGCTTCGCGCTTCTTCGGTGCCGCCTTCGAGCGCGATCTGCGCCGCCGCGAGCAACTGCGCCTGGTCGTCGTGCAGGTCGCGGGCGATTCGCGAGCGCTCGTCGTCGATCGCGGCGTACATCCTGAGCGCCATGCGGCTGACCAGCGCGCGGTATCCTTCGAGCGCGTCTTCGGCGACCCATGCGCGCATAAGCGGTGCGAGCCGCGCGCCGAAAGCTTCGGCTCGCGCGCGAAACCCGGGAGCCGCGATATCGCCTTCGCCAAGTCCGATCACGGCAGGTCCCGAGGAAAATACGATCCACGCTCCGCCGAAAATTTTGTCTTCGGGCATCGCGCGCGGCGCGGCGGAATCGGACACGCGCGTGAACGTCCTGCCGGTGCGCGCGCATTCGGCGATCGCCGAGGACTCCGCGAGCTCGCGCGGCGGCGCAACCGTGCGGGATGCCGCTACAACTCGCAGCGCGCCGTCGCTCGGCGCGGCGACCAGCCACCGGGCGCATCCGAGCGCGCGCGCCACCGCTTCGCCCATCGCGGCCATGCGCCCCGCTCCGTCCAGCGCCGCGATTTCCCGGATCGCGCGTTCCAAAGCCTCGCGCTCGGCTTCGCGCGCGGCGCCGGTCGCCTCTATTTTCGCACCGCGAGCGAGAACCGCGGCGCCACGATTGCGCCAGAAGCCGCGCAAGTTCGCGCTCTCCGCGCCTGCGACCGCGGCGAGCGCGGCACGCGCGACGAGTTCAAGTATCGCTTGAGTTTTTGGAACCGCGCGGGCGGAGTCCTTCGGATGCGCGAGCCCGACCCGCACGGCGATAACTCCTTCGCGAAGCGCAAGGCCGATTACGCCCGGCGCAATTTCTGTTGCGCGAATTTCCTGCGCGGTGCCGCCGGTCCGGTGAGCGAACGCAGCCAGAGCGATCTGTGCGCCGCTTGCCGCATCGCCTGACGCGGTTGCCGCAGCGGCGATGTCGGCGGCGCCGCCGGGAGCGTCCCATGCGACGGCGCATGCGCTGGCGCCGAGCGCAGTTCGGCCCAGTTCGGCTATTTTGGTGATCGCCGCGCAAAGCTGTGCGGCTTGTTTTGCGCTTTGCGCCGCGGCGCTCGCCGCGCGACGAACTTCATGCAGTGGTTTAGCTTCGCGCACGCCATCCCCTTTTCTGGCGGAGCGATTATCGTACCGCGACTACATCTAATGATTCGTCGCGGGCGTCTTGCCCAGATCCCGTCCGAGACGATCCATCCGCTGTCCGAATTCGGTCCAGTCTCCCGACTTGAGCGCGTCGAGCGCGCGCGAATAATCCGACGGTGCGTCACCCATGGCAGCCGACGGTGGCGGCGGCGGCGGCGGCGGAGCTTTCGCGGCGGCAGCCGGAGCGGCAGGCGCCGCGGCGCCAACTGTCGTGACGGTTGGTGGCTCCATCGAAACCGGCTCCGGACCAAACAGCGCGTGCATCGTGGAATCCAAGGTCTCGCCCATCACGACCCGGTCGCTGTACGACGCGATCACGCGTTGCAGCTCTGGGAGCTGTCCGTTCTCGGCGCGGATATAGAGCGGCTCGACGTAGAGCAGGGAATCCTGAACCGGGATCACCAGCAGATTGCCGAGCACGACCTTCGAGCCCATCTGATTCCACAGCGCCAGCTCGCGCGAGATGTAGGGGTTCTGATTGATACGCGCCTGGATCTGGTACGGACCGTAGAAGAGCTTGTCCTTCGAGAACGAATACTCGAACAGATGCCCGTAGTCGGCGCCGTCGCATCGCGCGGCCAGCCACGAAATCATGTTGTCGCGCCCCTGCGGCACCATCGGCAGCATCAGGATGTACTCGGCGTGGGACTCGCCCGGCAGCCGCATGATCACATAGTAGGGCTGCATCGGCACGGTCTCTCCGCCGAAGTTCTCGCGCGGGAATCCCCACAGATCTTCGCGGTTATAGAACACCTGCGGGTCGGTCATATGGTAGGTGCTGTAAATGTCGGCCTGGATTAGGAACAGGTCTTCCGGATAACGGATATGCGCGTGCAAATCCGCCGGCATCGAATCAAGCGGCTTGAACAGATCGGGGAAGATTTTCTCCCAGGTCTTGATTATCGGGTCGTCGGGATCCGACACGTAAAAGTCCGTCTTGCCAGAATACGCGTCGACCACAACCTTGACCGAATTGCGGATGTAGTTGATCCCGTCGCCGTTGCGCTGGGAGTAGGGATAATGATCGCTCACCGTGTATGCATCGACGATCCAGACGACATGCCCGTCGTGCAGGACTGGATACGGATCGCGGTCCAGATGCAGGAACGGGGCGATATATGAGATCCGGGTGACAAGATTGCGCCGGATCATGATTCTGCTCTTATCGACGATCGTCCGGGTCACCAGCAGATTGATGTCGCGGAACATGAAGCTGAACAGCAGCCGGCGCCAGAACCCCGCGATCGGCACTCCGCCCGAACCTTTGTAATACGCGAACACGTTGGCGGTCCCGCTGGCATAATCAAACTCGGGTGTGGACGCATCGACGACGCAGTAGTTATCCGGCTCTTCGCCAAAGTATATTCCGGGCTGATCGATCTTGAGCCCCACGTTCGAACTCGCGGGAATATCCTTGACGTAGAAAATCGGCAGGCCTTCGGAATCTTTCGAGTTCACCGGGCTCATCGCTATGCCGGCGCCGTGGGTGAATTTCAGATGCTGGTTGATCCAGGTTTGCGCGTTGTCGGGAAGCTGCGCGACGTTCAACTCGCGCGCGGAGAGCAGCACTTCGGTGTAGTTGTTTTGGATATTGTAGCGGTCGATGTCGACGTCCTTGAAGTCGTAGTAGAGCCGGATTTCCTGGAGCTGGCGGTAGGTCGCGAGCAGCGGACGCGGATCCCACAGGCGGATATTCTTGATCGTCGGCGCGTCCTCCTGAATCGAGGTCATCGTGAGCGCGCCCTTGCCGCCGAAGGGTTTCACGTCGACGCCGTCAAGCTTGTAGGCCCGCCGGGTCATCTCGATGTTCTGCTCCAGGTACGGACGCTCGACGTGCAATTCGTCGGGTTTGACGATCAGGCGCTCGAGCACCGGCTGGAGAAAATTCAGAATCAGAGCAGGAGCGAACACGATCACCGCCGCGATCACGGGGCGGCGCAGCCCCTTTGCGCTGAAATTCGAAAAACAGATCACCGCCGCTATGATCGACAGCAGCACCAGCAGCCACAGGCCCGGACGCCACAGAATCGAGTCGACGTAGCGCAGGCCGAAGACCACGCCGTTGGTGTGAAGCAAAAGTCCGAAACGCGCCAGCCAATAGCTCATCGCGCGCTGGACGAAAAAGAATCCCAGGATGACCGAGAGATGCGCGGCCGCGCCCGGTGCGACTCGCGGCGGCGATTCACGGAAATCCAGCGCGCCGCGCACCCAATAGACCGCGACGGCGGCCGCGCCCGCCAGGAAAATTATGAGCAGGAACAGGTCGCGGAAATCCTCGAGCAGCGGCAGCGTGAAGACATAGAAGCCGACGTCATTGCCAAAGGCCTTTTCAGTCACGCCAAAGGGAACGCCGTAAAACGACTTGAGGTAGATGTCCCAGCTCGCGGCCTCGCCCTGCGCAGCGAGAATTGCGAGCACGGCCGCGCCGATCACGACGATCGTTTTCCACGGCACGCGTTCGCCGAGCGCGCGGATCAGCTCGGGAAGATTGACCTCGGTCATCTGGTCGGGCCGGCGCACGACGTGCAGCCGCTCACGATCGCGGCTGAGCGCGACCGCAACCAGACCACTGGCCGCAATCACGACGAACGCCACCAGCCATACCCCGAGAAAAATCAGGACTTCGGCGGTTACCTCGATCGCAAACACCTGCTCGAAGCCCAGGGCACTGAACCACAACAGGTCAACAAAGAAGGTATCGGCTATGGACAGAACGACGAGTGCGGCGATTATTATCGCGGCAATACCGAAGAGAATTGTTCTCGGACGCATCAGGGTGTCTGGCTACTCGAAGTGCGGTTACTCGCCCCGTGCGATCCGGCTAACGTGCTCGCGAACGAGATCGGGCGGGCACAGCCAGACGAACAGTTTGAGGGCGGCGAAGGCCACCAGGATCCAGTCAAGCTCGCCGATGAGCGGGATAAAGTCCAGCTCGAGCGCGGGCGGCGTCAGCATCAGGAGGAAAGCGAGCACCGGCACCGTCTTGGGCAATAGCGGGACGCGCGAATCGGCCATCAGGCGCCAGAACACGCGCACGAACTGAGGCAGGAAAGCAAAGAATCTGCCGACCGTCATCGGCGACAGAAATTGCATGCGCAGGAATTGCCGGAACATCTAGAAGATCCCCACAGGCGCTACTTTAGCACACGCGCGCCCCCAAGATGCCATCAATTACGGACCGGGACCGCGCCGATTTTCTGGTACAATACGCGGCGGCTGGCGTAGGAAAGGAGGCTCGCGGGTTGAAACGGCACATGACACTGGGCGACTTTCTGGTCGCATACCTGCGCAAAATCGGCGTCGATACGATTTTCGGAATCCCGGGCGATCTCGCGCTCAAATTGTTCTTCGCTCTGGGCAAGCGCCACGGCATCAGGATCGTCACGCTCTCGCACGAGCCGGGAATCGGGTTCGCGGCCGACGGATACGCGCGCGCAACCGGCAAGATCGGGGTCGCGTGCGTCACCTACGGCGCGGGCGGCCACAACATGGTCAACCCGGTGGCGGGATCGTTCTCCGAGCGCGTGCCGATTCTGATCTTCTCCGGCGGTCCCGGCGAAGAAGAGCGCAAGCTCGGCACGCTTATCCATCATCAGGCCCGCGAGATCGAATCGCAGCATCGCATCTACCAGGAGGTCACGTGCGCGTCGCGCGTGCTGACCGATCCAAACACCGCGGCGCGGGAGCTGCACGCGGTGGTCCGCGCCATCTGGGCCGAGCAGCGACCCGGCTACGTCGAGATTCATCGCGACATGGTCGATCGGGTGATCGAAGTGCCCGAAGAGCTGATCGAGTGGGACGGCCATCTGCACTTCAGCGAATCGGATTCGCGCAAGGTCGAGGAAGCCGCGCGCGAGGCCGCCGAGATGTTCAACGCGAGCCGCCACCCGGTCGTGATCGCGGGAATCGAGATTCATCGCTACAAGGCCGCGCACGAGTTGGTCGAGCTGGCTGAAAAGATGGGCGCGCCAGTGTGCACCACGGTGCTTGGCAAGGGCGCCTTCCCGATGGACCATCCGCAATACATGGGCGTGCACGTGGGGCCGATCAGTCCCGCGCCGATCGTCGAGCGGATGGACGAGGCTGACTTTGTGCTCAACCTCGGGTGCCTCAAGACGGACATGAATTTCGGTAATCGTCCGCCGCGCGTGATCCAGGACCAGTCGGTATGGGCGGTCGATCGCAAGGTGGACGTGAAGTACCACACCTATATCGATGTGGGCGTGCGCGATTTCGTGCGCGCGATGCTGCACCAGAAGCTGCGCCATCACGAGGAGCGGGTCGCCTACGCCGACAACCTTGGCGACGTCTCGAAGGCGGAGAACAGGCAGATTCGCGTTGCGCAGATTTTGGTCGCGGTCAACCAGTTTCTCGCCACGCACAAAAACTACCTCGTCGTCACCGAGTCGGGCGACATGCTGTTCGGCGGACTCGACGTGCGCGTGCCGCATCACAGCACCTACCTGGCGCAGGGGTTTTACGCCTCGATGGGATTTGCGGTGCCGGCCGCGATGGGCGCGCAGATGGGCGGAGGGATGCGGCCGATCGTGCTGTGCGGCGACGGCGGCTTTCAGATGACCGGTCCGGAAATCTCGCACGCACCGATGATGGGCATCAATCCGATCGTGGTGATCATCAACAATGGCGGCTGGGGCATCTTCCGGCCAATCGTCGAGCGGCGTGAGCTGCTCGACCTGCCGCCGTGGCCGTATGCGAAGCTTGCGCGCGATTTTGGCGGCGCGGGTTTCGAGGCGCGCACGCTGGCGCAGCTCCGCCGCGCGCTTGCGTCGGCGCATCGCTCGCGCTCGTTTGCGATTATCGACGTGCGCGTCGAACGCGACGATTTGTCGCCGGTCTCGGTCAAATATATTCGCGCCGCGGCCAAACGCTCGCAGGCTCCGGGCGCAAGCGCCGGGCGCGGGAGCAAACTCTTATGAGCGACTCAGCCGACCGTCATCACGCGCGGCATCGCGACTTCAAGTGGAGCGTGCCCGAGCATTTCAATTTCGGAGCGATCGTCGATCACTTCGCGGGCGATCCCAACCGGACCGCGCTGTTGTGGGAGGATCAGGACGGCAAACGCGCGCGCCTGACCTACGCGAATATGCGCGCGCAATCCAATCAGATCGCGGGCGTGCTCGAGGCCTCGGGCCTGCGCCGCGGCGATCCGATCCTGCTGGTGCTGCCACGCATCACGATGTGGCAGGCGGCGTATATCGGCGCGCTAAAGATGGGCGCGATCGTGATTCCGTGCACCTCGATGCTGCGGGAGAAGGATCTTGATCTATCGCGCGAATCATTCCGGCGCACGCGCGATTATTGCCTCCACTGAAAACGCCTCGATGGTCGCGGAGCTGCGCGGTCAATGCCCGGGCTTGAATCATTTTCTGATCACCGGGAGCTCGCGTTCGGGATGGCAGGGATTACCCGAGCTGATGCAGCAAGCGTCACCGGATTACAAGCCAATAGCTACTCGCGCGAGCGACCCCGCAATTTGCTATTACACTTCCGGCACTACTCGCGAACCCAAAGCCGTCCTGCATAGCCATGCCTACACCTGGAGCCATCAGTATACCGGCCGAAACTGGCTGGACGTGGCGGCGGACGGCGTCCACTGGACGACATCCGACACCGGATGGGCCAAAGCCGCGTACGGAGTGCTGTTCGGGCCGTGGATGAACGGGGTCACGACCTTCATGTACAACGGCCGCTTCGAGCCCAAACGCGAGCTCGAGTTGCTCGCGCGCTATAACATCACTACTTTCTGCGCCCCGCCGACTGAGTATCGGATGCTGATCAAGGAGGATCTGTCCAAATATCAGTTTCCGAAACTGCGCCATTGCACCGGAGCCGGCGAGCCGCTCAACCCGGAAGTGATCGAGGTCTGGAAAGATCAGCTCGGGCATGTGATTCACGACGGTTACGGACAGACCGAAACGATCATCCTGGTGGCGAACATGCCCGGGATGGAAGTAAAGCCGGGCTCGATGGGCCTGCCGTTTCCCGGGCACGACGTGCACGTCGTCGATGAAGACTTGCGCGAAGTAAAAGACGGCGAGGTCGGGCAGATAGCGGTGCGCGTCGCGCCCGAGCGCCCGCCCTCGCTATTCCTGGAGTACTGGAAGAACCCCGCCGAGACCGCCGCAGTTTTTCAGGGCGATTACTATTTGACCGGAGACCACGCGACACGCGATGCGGACGGATACCTGTGGTTCGTCGGACGCGCCGACGACGTGATCATCTCAGCCGGCTACCGTATCGGCCCGTTCGAGGTCGAGAGCGCGCTGCTGGAGCATCCGGCGGTGATCGAGTCGGCGGTGGTGGCGAGTCCCGACGCCGATCGCGGCTCGATCGTGAAGGCGTTCGTGCGGCTCAACGCGGAAGCGCGCAAATCCGACGCGCTCGCCCGCGAGCTGCAGGAGCACGTCAAGCGCATCACCGCGCCGTACAAGTACCCGCGCGAGATCGAGTTCGTCGACGAGCTGCCGAAGACGGTCAGCGGGAAGATCCGCCGGGTAGAACTCCGCAAACGAGAGGAAGACCGCAAGAGAAAATAGCCACCTCGGAGCGATAAGCTTCACTCCCGCAGATATCGCTCGAGATCTCGCTCGGCCAGTATCTTCATGTTGCGCGCCCGCTGAGCGCGTGCGATCAGCTCAGCCGTGCGCGCTGTGTCCTTCGAGGCAGAGCTCTGCATACCGCATCATCGTAGGACCGACAGCCCTCGGAGTCCAACAAGAAATCGAATGATGAATGCCGGCGAGATGATCTTGTGCTGATACCCTCTCCCACCGGGAGAGGGCGGCGCGGCGCGGCGATTGCTTCCCTTAGCAATCGCCGTGACGCGCGGGTGAGGGCGGCCTTGCGCAGAATTTTCTTCTAATCGCGCGGCGCCACGCGCCGCGCTGAATTCGGACCCTCGCCTAACCTCTCCCTTTCAGGGCGAGGGATCAGAAACAGCGGGCGAGTTATCCGGGACTCTGCTGCGACGCTTGCGGTAGCGCGGTGCGGAAGCCGCTTTGCAGCATCAGGGCGCCGACCGCGCGCGAGAGCGCTACCGACATCGATTCTCCCGGGTCCGTCTCGAGCGGCAGAAAGACTTCGCCGCCGACGGGTGCGGGCGGCTCGTTTTCAGCCCCGAGAATTTCGCCTGTATAGAGATCGGGATTCGCGCGCGAGGAGAGCGTGAACTTGATTCGCACCTTCGCCTTCATCTCGAAATACTGGCCGTGCACGGTTTGCTCGGTGCCAAAGCGCTGGTTGATCGACGCAAGTTCGATCGAGGTCGCGAGCACATAGTCGATGCCGACCGGCAGCGAAGCCGCGCCGCGCCTGAGCGGTCCGCTCGCGACCGGTTTCAGCCCCGCGTCGGCGAGCGCGCGGATCACAGCGGCGCTAACCACACCGCCGAGATCCTCGGCATAGAACGAACGCTCGACCGTTCCATCGGCCGAATAGACTCCGCCGACGCGCACCCGCCCTGTCGCGATAGCGCCATCAGGCGGCAGCACCGCGATTCGCACCGGACCAAAAATCCGCTCAGAGCCGGGCACGAAGCCGGGCAGATAGTGCAGCCGCAACGCCGGTGCGGATTTGCATCCAGGCGCGATCGCCATCACGGCGACCGCGGCTATCGCGAGTGCGGCGCTAAGCCTCGGACGAAACTTGCGGCTAAACTTCGGGCGGCGCAACCGGCTGATGTCGTTCACGCCACCACATGAATGCGAAAGCACCCACCACCAACAGGACCGCAAGCGTGACCCATAGTGAAGCGAGGTGCGCGACATGAAGCGCGTGATAGAGTTCATCGCCAACCAGATAACCTACCGTGCTGATAAGCGTACACCAGACCAATGCCCCCAACACGTTCCATCCGAGGAAGCGGAAAAACGGCATCCCCGCCGCACCCGCCATCGGACCGGCCATGAAGCGCACGCCCGCGATGAAGCGGGCCATGAAGACCGCCTTGGCGCCGTGCGTCTGGAAGAAAATCTGCAAACGATCGTAACGCTGGCGCGCGAAACTGAAATTTGCGGCCAGGCGGACGAGCAACCGCTGTCCCCCGGTGCGCCCGAGGATGAATCCGCAGCAATCGCCCGCGACCGCGCTGGCGATCGTCGCCAGGTAGACGCATCGCAGGTCAAGAATTCCCCGTCCGGCTAAAAATCCCGCGGCGAGCAGGACGGTCTCCTCGGGCACGGGAACTCCAAGGTTCCCGACGAACACGCAGACGAAGATGCCGAGATAACCCCAGGTCGCGAGGACGTCGGCGATATGCTCGGGTTTCAGAATCTCATGCATGCGCTGATCCGCGCGCCCGATGCCGTTGTCGGCTTTCGGACGGATATAGCTTGCCTAAGTGTATGTCGGAACGTAAGAGGGCTCGCCTTGGCATTTTTGAGCGCAAATAAAGACTCCTTGCTGGTTCGGCCATAACACAACTGTAACGGTCCTGATCGAAGCCGCGTCACGACGCCGCAGCCAACGACGTTAACCCTGCTGGTATTCGCCGGCGCGCATCATCGCTTGCAGGCCGAGTTCCGCTATGCAGCCAAGGCGCGTTCAGTTTGCGAGAATCATCTCGACCGCGGGCACCTGAGCCTGATTGAAGGTATAGGCGAATCAGTATTCGTCAGGGTTCCGTAACCAGAAGGCTTTCGCGGCATCGCGATGGCCGCCGAAACATTTGGAACGGGCGCGCTGAATAAACCTCAGTACAAAACGGGCTGCAAGAAAACCTATGGGCCGTTCAGCCCCCAGATGTGTATTTGCCAGATGCCGAAGGCGACCAGAAAGATCGATACGCAAATCAGGATTTTTGTGAGCTGATCGGTCCGGCGCGGCATCCCGATCGCCATCATCACGAGCAGAAACGGAAAAGCCGGGATATAATGACGAGTTCCGAACTGGGCAAAACCATTCGCATAGCAGAGCAGACTGGGTATCGAGACCAGCACCGCAGCCAGCCCCATCATCGCAATAGTCAATCGTTTAAAGCTCGGCCTTAGCGCAAGCACGAAGGCGGGACTGGTCAGCGTGAGCGCCTGACCCGAGAAAACCGGATGAATATAGGGAAAGTTACTATTTACCGTGGGCGCCATGAACAGCACCGTGTACAGATTGCCAGGCAGATAGCGCAGCGAAAAAACCGCTGCGCCCTTGGGGCCGGTGAGCATCACACCCTGATCAAAGAAGCTGCCGAAGCGCGCTTCGTTCAATCCAACGAAGATCACTCCCACCGCCAGGTAGCCCGGAATCATCTCGAGAATTTCAGCGAAGGTGCGGCCTTTGGCCAGCAACAAAATCGCATACACCGGCGCTACGAGTGCCAGGTCATATCTGCCGAGCGTCGCGATCGCCGCCCAAATTCCCACCCATAGCGGACGCGCCTCGCCGAAGAGCTCGATCAGGGCGAGCAGCGTGAAGATGATCGAGGTGTTCATCGGCAGCGCCCAGGTGGTGCCGAGCGTGGTCTCGTACCACAGCACGTTTCCCAGCCCGAAGAAGAGGGTCAGCCATACGCGCGAATTGAGGGTAAGCCGAAATCGTCCGAGCAAGATCCACGCAAGCGCGATTGCGACGGCGCCGACTACGACCGAAAATTCCGTCTGGTTGGTGTCCATCCCCCAGATCGCCGTAAACGGCATCAGCATGATCGCCGGTAGCGGAGGATGCAGCGCGTAGCTGTACTGCCCGATCTGCACGTGCTCGAGGAATGACTGCGGTGCGTCGATATAGGTATGGCCGTGGATAAACGCGACCGCCTGACGCACTTGCTCGTTGAACGGCGACGGCGGATACATCGTAACCGCGTAGAACGCCAGGAACGCGATGAATACCGCGACGCCGGCCCATCCTTCGGACGACAGCACCGAGCGGATCCGGACAAGCATCGGGCCACCGGCATCGCTCTCGGCTCCGCGAACAATCGCAAACCCGGCCAACGCGAGCGCCGCCGCGATATAGATCAGAAAATTCGAGGTCCGGTTCTGGCTCAGGAAATTTGGCGCAAAGACTGCGATCGCCGCAATTGCGAAGATCAAAAACCCGCGCGCGGTTGCAAAGAACTGCGCGTCCAGCGCGGCGCTCCGACCGGGATCCCGCCTTACCGCATCCGCGTCGGACCGGCGGACTAGTCGTGCGTATGCCTGTTCCACGTCGCCGCACAATCTAGCAGATTCGCGCCTGGAACTTTACCGGCCCGTGGCCGCTCCGCTTGCCCTATACCCGAGTCTCGGCGGTGATTGAGCGACACATCAATGAAGCACTCCGCACAAAACAATTCTGCCGCTGCGAAACCTTCACGATTCCTTCGCGCTATTCCGATACCGCTGTCGCCAAAATAGAATTACCGTGACCGCGCTGGTAAGCGCAAATATCCATATACCAAGAATTGCCCAGGGCGCGCGATAAACGATCGTAAGCTTTTGGCTTCCCGCCGGTATGGTTACCGAGAGCACCGGGCGATTAGTGTCGATTGTAGCCGCGCCGTCACGAATCCGCCATCCTTTGTAATAATTCTGGTTGATTACCAGTACGTTCGCGCTGCGCGTGTTGACCTCGAACTGCAATTTCTCAGGCGTCCATTTTAATAGTCGTACGCTACCGGGCAGCAAAAGGTATTGCTCGCCGCGATAACCCGCCTGGTTGTATCCCCGCACCTGAGTGTCACTGACATCCCAGAAGTTCGTCTCGTAACAATTGGCCGCACCGAGATTGGCCAAATTTAGAGGGAGCATGCCAATATTCGAAGGAGATGAATCGTAGTATTGGCGAAAGTCTGTTGAATACGCGGGAGTAGTAATTTTTCCCCCGGTGAAGGGCTCGGCGAGGCTGCCCGGCGAGACTAGAATGGCGTCGATCAGTCCCACCGCCAGTAAAGCGAGCGCCGCCCACCTTCGGCGCTCGAGTATGTATTCGGTTCCGAGCGCGGACAAGACCGCAAAGGCAAGCACGAATGGAATCAGGAATCGAAACGGAGCGTAGGTTGATTCAAAGCCGGGCAACCGATGCAGCAGAACATACAGAGAATAAGGTGAGGTTCCGCCCATACCGAGCAGAAAGAAAATCAGCGCAGCGGCGGCCCAGGGCAGCGCTCGCGCCGGATATTTGATTAAGCCTGCCAGTCCCAGAAATGCGAACACAGCCCCGATATACGCTCCGTGCTCCCAGAAACCACCTTCGCCCCAAGGACCGGCAAAATCCTGTTTGCGCGAGAAGATCGACAGGAGTGTCTTATAGAGACTCTCTTCGCTTAGGTACCCGAGCCGCGGATGCGCGTGCATCAAGACGATCGCGGGGAAAAGCTTAAACGCAGCAAACCCCACAAAAAATATTCCAACGATCGCCGCTATAAACATTGGCCGCGGCGACCATTCCATCACACACGCCGCGGCGCCGATGACCGCGACAAAGATAGCCAGTTGCAGAACCTCGTACATCGCACCTTCATAGCAGCACACGGCGACGAACAAACCGGCGAGCGCCGCCCAAGCAGCGCTGCGTCGTTGAATTCCCATCCAAGTGAAGGCGCACACCCACGGCAGGTAGGCGCCGGCCAGATGCATCTCGTGACCGGCCGCCGCATGCAATGGCAGCCACGAGCTGCCGGCGAAGACGATCGCGGCAGCAGCCGCTGCGATCGGCTTACAACTCACTGTCCGCGCGAGGACGTAGGCGCCGGCGAACGCCACGCTCAAATGCAGGGGTACTTCCAACTCGAGTCCGGCGAAAGGACCGAAGAATATCCGCAAC
This sequence comes from uncultured delta proteobacterium, assembly GCA_963765675.1. GTDB lineage: Bacteria > Desulfobacterota > Binatia > Binatales > Binataceae > JBARDN01. Next base: position 487,080 of record CAVXXK010000003.1, read on the forward strand.
AGCAAAAATGGCGACAGGAAATCCGATTGCGGGTTCGCCAGCGAAGGCATACCGCCGCATTTGTATGGATTCCAGAACGGAAACTGGTGAAAGTGCGCGATCGTGCGCCAGTCCGACCATGACCAATCCATCCCGCGCGACCAGTCCAGCGAGAGCGTCACCTGGCCGAAATGCCCAAACATCGGATAGCAGAACGCGAATCCAAAAATGAGCGAGATCAGCGAGACCGCGATCCATTCCTTGCTCCACCAAGCCGCCGTTCGATCGTTACCGGATATTTCGCCAGGTCTTGCCAATCGTGAAGCACTTCCACAGCGTCAGAAGTCGCGACGCTGATCGTCGAACCCCCAGGCGTCGCGGACCAGGTAAAGCGGGCGTCCCTTGACCTCCGTGTACACGCGCCCAAGGTATTCGCCGATCACGCCCAAAGTAATCAATTGAATTCCGCCGAAGAACAGCACCACCACCATTAGCGACGTATAACCTGGCACGTCGATTCCCTTCCCGAGTTTGAGAATCGCCAAGAAGGTGGCGTAGAGAAACGCGAACAGAGAAACGATCACCCCAAGGTAGCTCCAGATCTTGAGCGGTAGGAAGCTGAACGAGGTGACCGCGTCGATCGCGAAGTTCCAGAGCCTCCAGTAGCTCCAGTTGGCGTGGCCCGCATGGCGCGGTGGCCGATGATACACGATCGCGGTCTGCCTGAAGCCAACCCAGGCGAATAGTCCCTTCATGAAACGGCTGCGCTCGGGCAGGCGCACCAGAACCTCGACCACGCGGCGGTCGAGCAGGCGAAAGTCTCCGGTGTCGCGTGGAACCGGGACCTCGCTGACGCGGTGATAGATTTTATAAAAGAGACTCGCGGTAAGACGCTTGGCGAGGCTTTCGCCGCGGCGCGAAGCGCGGGTCGCGTAAACGACGTCAAAACCTTCGCGCCACTTGGCGACCATCTGCTCGATCAACTCAGGCGGATCCTGGAGGTCGGAATCGATCGGCACTACCGCGCGTCCGCTCGCGTAGTCGAGTCCCGCGCTGAGCGCGACGTCCTTTCCAAAATTACGTGAAAAATTTATGATCTTGATTGCTGAGTTGCGCTCCCGGAGAGCCAGCAGCATTGGCAGGGTGTCATCGGTGCTGCCGTCGTTGATACAGATCAGTTCGTAGGTGACGCCGATTTTGTCGATCACGCCGAGCACTCGCGCGATAAACTCTTCTAGATTTCCCGCCTCGTTGCGCATCGGCGCGACGATCGATAGATCGATCGCGGGTTCGGTCGCGGCAAGTGGCGATTCTTCGGTTGCGAAGCGAAGGGGGCGTAGGGCGCTCGGTGACTGCTCCATCAAAGTTCCTGCAATTGATTAACTCAAACCCCCACGCGATCAAAGCGCCGATGCGCCGCCGAAGTATCAATCGCGCCGCTAATTGCTGTCGTTCACGATCTCCTCGGGCGGCAGGACCTTGCGGAAGAACAGCCAGTAGAGAAATGTGTTGAGCCCCTGCATCACGGCGGCGAACTCGAGCGGCAGCGACAGGTATAGATGCTCCATGAACAGGCCCGCGATATACGGCCCGACCGCCGACATCACTTGCGAGGGAAAGTTCGCGAAGCCCGACGCGCTCGAGCGCTCAGCCGGCGGAATCACTCCCATCAGGTAGGACTGCCGCACCGGAATCGAGAGCATGTTGAAGATCGCACGGATTCCGTAAAGCGCAACCGCCCACACGAACGTCGGCATCAGCACGACCATGAACAGCAGCGCGGTCGAGATTCCGCGCGTCCAGACGATCGAGCGCACCGACCCAAGCATCAGCGCGATTCGCCCCGCCATCAAATACGGAATCGCGCTTAGTATATTGAGCACGAAAAACGCCTCCGCGAGCTCCGCTGAGCCGACGCCGAAGCGCCGGTAAAACCAGTACACCACGAACGGCCCGAGCATCCCGATCGCGAGTCCGTTGGTCGCGTTGGTGATCATGAAGCGGATGATGAGTTGCCACGACCGGGGCGACAGCCCCAGCCGCAGGCCCGGAGTATTGGAGGCCACGGCGGCGGAAGCCGCGACCTTTTGCGCATGGCGAGCGGCGGCGTGATCCTCATGCACCGGGATTACCGCGAACGCCATCGCAAAGCCGAGCACGCCCGCGAAGACGAACAGGATGCGATAGGTTTCGAGCTCCGGCATCGCGGCCGCGTGATGCAGCACCGACGGCAGGCCGGCGAGCAAGGTGCCGGCCGCGGCCGCCATCACGCCTACAAACGAGAACGCGCCGAAGACACGAGTGCGGTTGTAGTCGGTGGTGCGTTCGGCGACCAGCGCCTGAACCGCTGGATAGAAGGGGCCCCACGCGCCGCCGGCCAGCGCTCCGCCGCGACCGATCGATCCAATCGAGGCAAAGATAACGATCCAGGTAAAGCTGCCGGCGAATGCGAACGCGATTGCGCCACTCCCGAGCATCACCGAAATCGCCATCAAGCAGTTCTTGCGCCCGAAGCGGTCGGCGAGCATCCCGACCGACATCGAGATTCCCGCGGCTGCGACCGCTGAGAATCCCAGCAGTATCCCGAGCGCCACCGCGCCGTAGCCGAGGGCGACCAGGTACAGCGGCAGGATGATCCCGAGATAGCCTTGCGAGATGCTGCGCAGCACGCGCAAGACGAACAGCCAAGCGAGGTCGCGGTTGAGCCACGCGAGTCCGAGTATTCCGCCATCGGGCGGCTCTGTGGCGCTGGGGGCAGCGGCGAACGCCGCGGCGGATGCTTCGATCGGATCCGGTTTGGTCTCGACGTTCATCCTGGATTTAAGGTCGGGCCGGCGCGCAGATCACCGCTCAACTCATCCGAGCATATTTGCGCCGGTCACGAATCCAGTTCAATGCATCGGCTCTGCGCCTTCGGAATCGTCCGGAACGCCGCGGCGCGGAAGCAGCAGCAACAGTGGTATGGTAGCGAGAAGCATCGGGACCATGAGCCAGAAGCAATCGTTGTACGCCATCATCGTGCTCTGGCCGTTGATGATCGAATTGAGCATCGCCATATCGCGGCGCTGGCTGGGCGCTGCATGGTAGCCGTTACTCGCGAGAAATCCGCGAAAGCTCCGGTCGGTCGAGCGAAACGCCGGGTTGGTCGCGTCGATCCCGCTTACCAGCACTGAGCGATGATACTGCGTGCGCCGCGCGACCAGCGTTGCGAGCAATGCGTACGCCACGTTTCCCGAAACCCGGCGCATGAGAGTGGTCAGGCTCGAAGCCGAAGTCATCAGCGCCCGCGGAATAGTGTTGAGCGTGACCGTGCTGGTCGTGACCATCGCGGCGCCCATCCCGACTCCGCTCATCACCAGGATCGGGGCAAAGGACCAGAAGCCCACCCGCAACGAGAAGTGTCCCAATTGCCAGTACGAGATCACCAGCAGTGCGATTCCGAATCCCACCAGGATGCGCGGACTCAGGATATTGTAGAGCCGTCCGACAATCGGCATCACCAGCATCATCGCGATTGCACGCGGCATCAGCACCAGCCCCGCCTGATAGGCGGGGTAGTTGAGGAGATCTTCAGTGAACTGCGGGAGCAGGAAAGACGACCCATAGAGCGCGAAGCCGACCAGAACTCCGATGCTGGTGCCGACGGTGAAGGGCACGTTGCGCGTCAGGCGAAAATTGATGACCGGCTCGGAATGCTTGAGCTCCCAGATGACCAGAGATAACAGCGCGGTTCCCGCGATAATCGCTCCGACAACGATCCAGCGGCTCGCGAACCAATCGACCTCTTCGCCGCGCTCGAGCACAATCTGCGTCGCGGTCAGCCCGATGGTTAAGAGCGCGATTCCGCCCCAGTCGATCTTCAAAATTCCGCGCTTCAGATATGGCGGATCGAAAACGAACGCGCTCACCATCAGCAGGCCAACGATGCAGATCGGCACATTGATATAAAACACGGCCTGCCAGCCGTAGTTATCGACCAGCCATCCTCCGACCACCGGACCAACCGCGGGCGCCAGGATCACGCCCATGCTGAAGATCGCCATCGCCATCCCCTGCTCGGCCGGAGGAAACGACTCGCGCGCGATCGCCTGAGAGCACGGCATCAGGCTTCCGCCGCCGATTCCCTGCAGCACGCGATACACGATCATCTGGATCAGGGTCTTCGAGGTGCCTGCCAATACCGAGCCGACGATGAAAACAAACATCGACGCGAGGAACAGCCGCTTGCGCCCGAGCAGGGTCGTCAGCCACGCCGCCATCGTGATCATGATGATCTCGGCGATCGAGTATGCGGTCGAGACCCAGGTGATCGTCAGCAGGTCTTGGCCGAAGGTGCCCATCATGTGCGGCATCGCGACGTTGACCACCGTCGCGTCCATCACTGACAGGAAGGTGCCGACCATCACCGACGACGCGACCAGCCATTTGCCTGGCGCGAGCCGGACACCGGTCGGCGGAGGCGGCAGGATCTTGGGATGCGCAGCTTCAGTTGCCATCGGGATACGCGCGCGCCGCCGCGAGCGGCACACCGATCTATTCTAGCAACAACATGGCAAGACCCAAGGAACCGAGCGACCCGCTCCAGTCAGTAATTCGAGCGCAGGCGCACAGCTCCTGCCGATGCCCTCTCCCTCCGGGAGAGGGCAAGCGGCGCGGCGATTGCTTCTTTCAGCAATCGCCGTGACGCGCGGGTGAGGGCGGGCCTTGCTCCATCGCGGATCTTTTTTAATCGCACGTCGCGAGCGCGCCTTGCCAGCGATTCGAACATGATAATCTGCTAAGTGAAGAGATATTGCGTCTATGGCTGCGAAGGAAGATCAGGCGTGAAGCTATCGATTGTGGATCAATGTCCCGTGCCGGAGGGCTTCACACCCGCCGACGCGCTGCGCAACACGATTGATCTGGCGCGACTCGCCGATCGCCTGGGCTACGAGCGCTACTGGATCGCCGAGCACCACGCGACCGGATCGTTCGCCAGCTCCGCGCCTGAGGTCTTGATCTCGCGCGTCGCGGCAGAGACCACGCACATCCGCGTCGGTTCGGGCGGCGTGATGCTGCCGCATTACAGTTCGCTCAAAGTCGCTGAGGTTTTCCGGATGCTGCATGCGCTGTATCCCGGCCGGATCGATCTCGGAATCGGACGCGCTCCTGGCGGCAGTCCGCTGGATACGTTTGCGCTCCGGCGCGAGCGGACCCGCAGCCCGATGCCCGACGATTTCCCGCAACAGATGGCGGAGCTGATGGCGTTTCTCTCCGCCAGCTTTCCCGACGAGCATCCGTTCCGCGAGATCGCGGTTTCACCCGCGATGCCTGACGCGCCTGAAGTATGGTTGCTCGGTTCGAGCATGTGGAGCGCTGCGGCCGCGGCGCAATTCGGCGTGCCGTACGCATTCGCGCACTTCATCGATCCGACGCATACGCGCAAGGCGATCGAATACTATCGCGACCACGTCAACCGCAGCGGCGGCGCGCTCGCCGGGCAGACGATCCTAGCGCTCGGCGCGATCTGCGCGGACACTGACGAGCAGGCGCATCGCCTTTATTCGAGCGTGCGCGCGTGGGCGCAGCGCCTGCGCCAGGGCGGAGGACGCGGTCCGATTCCGACGCCAGAGCGGGCGCTGACGCAGATCGGATCAACATACGGGCGGCTGCCCAACGACACCGGCGAATGGCCACGCGTCTTCGTCGGCGACGCGAAGCATCTGCACGACGAGCTCGCGCGTATCGCCGAGGAGTTGCACATCGACGAGATAATGATCGTGACGGTGGTACACGATCATCAGGCGCGCAGGCACTCCTACGAACTACTCGCCGACGCCTTCGGCCTCACCCCGCGCGCGGGCTAGTTGCCCTTTAGCGCCTTGATATCATCGAGCAGGACTTTTTCGTGGCCCTGCGGATTCACTTTAGCGTAGGATTTCCGTACGACGCCCTTGGGATCGATAACGAAGCTCGAACGCTCCCAGAACTTCATGTTGTTCCATTCCGCCTGGTTGATTCCGCACGCCTTCATCAGATCTGATTTGGGATCGGCCAGCAGATCGATCGTGAAGCTGAACTTGTTGCAGAAGTTCTTGTGCGAGGTCACGTCGTCGGCGCTGACACCCAGCACCGTGATGCCCGCCTTGTCGAAGTCAGCCTTCGACGCGGTGAACGACTTGCCCTGGATCGTGCATCCCGGCGTGTCGTCCTTGGGATAGAAATAGACCACCAGCCATTTGCCGGCGAAGTCGCCGAGTTTTACGGTTTTGCCGTCCTGGTTGGGCAGTGAGAAATTCGGAAATGCGCTTCCTGCTTCGAGCATGATTCACCTGGTCCTTGCTATGAATGTTTGATCGCCGCGGCGCAGCGGCCGCATCAATCTTATAGCACGGCTACACGGTTTCTCGCCTCACTTACGCGCGGTCATCCGGTTGTCGATTTCCTGTTCGCTCACGTCCTCGATATGCGCGGCGATGAACCAGGTGATGCCGCATGGATCGACTACCCACGCGTTGCGATCGCCGTACGGCTTGTCGGTTGGCGCCTCGACTGATTTCGCACCGGCAGCAATCGCGCGCGAGTAGGTCGCATCGACGTCATCGACGTACAAGTAGATCGAGGCCGGCGCGGGCTCGGTCTGCCCAACCATGAACATCGAGTCGCCGATCCGGAATTCGGCGTGAACGTGTCCGTTGCCCAGATCGTGATAGCGGGTCTCGGCGCCGCCGAAAACGCGCGTCACGAAATCGATCAGCTTGCGCGCGTCGGCAACGTACAAGAACGGCGTCGCAGCGTGAAATCCATCGGGCCTGCGTTTTACTGATCCCATCGTAGTCTCCTTGAGTAGCAGAGTTTTTGTTACGCGCCGAATCACCCCGCGCGCGGATCGTCGGCGAATGAAACCTCGTCCGTCTTGTTCGGCGTGCAGTACAGGATCGTCACCCACGTCTTCGGGAGCTGGCGATGCCATATGCCGCGCGGGCACACGAACGCGTCCCCCGCGCGAATCGTGCGCGTAACAGGACCATCGTCGGTCATCGCTGTCAGCTCGGCTTCGCCGTCGAGCGCATAGAGCAACTCGTCGCCATCGGGATGCCGCTCCCACGGCGTTCGTCCCGAGAAGCGCATCACGCCGAGCCTCAGCCGATCGAGATCGGCCAGATGCAGGTATGCCGCGTTGGCTTCCTCCGCGGTGGTCTGCTCGGTGATCGCGAGCGGGGTCGCCCGGGCGGCGGCCGCGCTCACGTCGTAGGAGGGAATCGCAGCGCCCGCACTTGGCGGAGCAACCCGCGCCGCGTCGGGCGACATCGGAGGGGCGCCCACTACACGAGGATCGGACAAGTCCGAACCTTCGGTGCCTGCGCCCGGTGTGAGCGAGAGTTCGGAAACGAAAGGACGTGGGATCTGGCGATGCCACAATCCGCGGGGACAGATGAAAATCGATCCCTTGTCCGCAAACGATGTTACCGGACCCGCGTCGGTCAGCGTGACGACCTCGGCGGCCCCGTCGACGATATACAGCATCTCGTTGCCGCCCGGATGGCGCTCCCAGTGCGTAGGCGTGCGCGCGTACGACGCGACCAGCGTCGTCTCATTCACGGGCTGGAGGAAACGCATCGAGGAATCGGGCAGCCCGTCGAGCGCGGCGCCGATGTCGTGCGGGAAGAATGGAGGACGGTGCTCGATATCGCCGAGGATCGCGTAGATCTGCGCCTCGGTGAATTCCCGCGTGATCGCGGGCGTCAACGACGGCGCGCCGGACTTTGCCGCTAGCTCGCGCTTCAGGCGCGCCCTGAACTCGTGGCGTGGAAGATCGCGCAGCTCAGAGGCAATACGCATCAGCGCTGCGACTTTCGGATCGAGCTTCACGTGTGGGTCATCCGGGCTGGACATTATGGCCTCCACGGCCATATCGAGTTGTTCCGACAGGCTCGTGCGTTTAGCCATTGGAGTCACCAATCCGTTTCCTCAGATTGTGCAATGCGCGGAATTGAAGCTGCTTGATCGCGCCTTCGCTGCGGCCGAGCGCGCCTGCTATCTGCGCGATACTCTTCTGCTCGGCAAAACGCATCTTGATCACGCGGCGCTGGTCGTCGGCGAGTTCGTCGACCATCTTAAACAGGCGCGCGCGATGCTCGAGTTCCTCGGGCGGCGGCTCGGGTTCCGCGTCGTCAGGATGGTAGCCGCGCGCGCGAGCCGCACGCGCTGCTCGATCGGCGATCGCGTTGGCGGCAATCCGGCAGAGCCACGCCGCGAATGGTACGCCGCGCCACTGGTAGCGGCCGAGATTCTCGAGCGCGCGATGAAAAACGTCCGCGGTGAGATCTTCCACTTCTGCGCGCTCGTGAACCCGTCGCGCAACGTACGCATAGACGCGGGGAAAATTCTCCTCGTACAGGCAGGCGAAACGGCTTGGATCGGTCTGCGCGGCCGAGATCATCTGCCGCTCTTCCGAGTCGTCCGTCAAAATTGCCGCCCTAGCCCGCGCCATGTGCTTACCTATTCATATAAACGCCCGTCACCGCAAAAGGTCACGCGCGTTGATGTCCGATCCCTCGCCCGCTGCTGCCTCGCCCTGAAGGGGAGAGGTTAGGTGAGGGACATTTTTCAGCGCGGCGCGCAGCGATGCGCGATTAAATGAAGATGCGGAGCAAGGCCGCCCTCACCTACGCGTCACGATACTTGCGAAAGAAACGCAAGCATCACGCCGCGTTGCCCTTTCCCGGAGGGAGAGGGGGTTTCGGATGGATTGGCATTTTGTCCCCTTGACACAATTTGGCCAGGCGTTCAATATTTTGACCATGCGGCCAGAAATTGAACCCGACTCCGACCGGCGCTCCTTCATCGAAACCGCGCGGCGCGCGCAGATCATCGAATGCGCGATCGAGACCATCGCCACCCTCGGATACGCGCGCGCGTCGCTGGCGCAGATCGCGCGACGCGCCGGCATCAGCAAGGGCGTTATCTCTTATCACTTCAAAAGCAAGGCCGAACTGATCCGGCAGATCGTCGACGAGGTTTATTCCGCCGGCGAGGCCTTCATGCGCCCGCGACTCATGGCCGAGACCTCGGCGCGCGCGATCCTGCGCAAATATATCGAGAGCAACCTCGAATTCCTGGGCACGCATCGGATGCATCTGGCCGCGCTGTCGGAAATTTACAAGAATGCGCGGCCGGGCCAGCCTATCGAACGCAGCGACGCGCACTCCGACGAGCGATTGATCTCGGGGCTCGAGCGGCTTCTGCGCCGCGGACAGCGCAGCGGCGAGTTCCGCGAGTTCTCCACCCGCGTGATGGCGATCACTATCCGGATCGCTGCGATCGACGCGATCTCGCCACAGTTGATAGCCGATCCAAAGCTTGATCTCGACGCGTACGCGCGCGAACTGGTGAACCTCTTTGACCGCGCCACTCGCAGGAGTGCATAAATGGCAACCGCAATTTCCACCCAGCCGGTAGCTCAACCGCCGCTCGAAGGACCGCGCCTCGGCTTTGCGATCAAAACCTTCTACGGAGTCGGCTCGATCGCGTTCGGGGTCGAGACCGTGGCGCTCGGATCGCTGCTGTTGCTGTTTTTCAACCAGGTGGTCGGGCTGCCGGCGCCGTGGGTCGGAGCTGCGATCATGATCGCGCTGGTATTCGACGCGATCTTCGATCCGATCGTGGGACAATGGTCCGATCATTTTCGCTCGCGGCTGGGCCGGCGGCATCCGTTCATGTACGCCTCCGCGCTGCCGCTGGCGGTCGCGTTCTATTTTCTGTGGAACCCGCCGCACGGATGGAGCAAGGGGGCGATGTTCGCGTACCTGATCACGCTGCTGATTTCGGTGCGGCTGCTCGTCAGCCTGTACGAGATTCCCAGCTCCGCGCTCGCGCCCGAGCTGACGCCGGACTACGACGAGCGCACCAGCTTGCTCAGCTACCGCTTCTTCTTCGGGATGATCGGCGGCACCGCGATGGCGATATTGGCGTTCCGGGTTTTTCTGCGCCAGGACGCAACTCACACGCTAGGCGTGCTCGACAGGGTGGGCTACGCGCGCTGGGGCCTGGTCGCCTCGATCGTCATGTTCATCACGATCCTGATCACCTGCGTGGGCACGCAGGGCCGCGGGATCGATATCAAAACTCCGCCGCGAGTGGCCGGGAGCTTCTCCGGAAACATTCGGGAAATCATGACGACGTTATCGAACCGCTCGTTCCTGGCGCTGATGATCGCAGGGATCATTTCAGCGATCGCGGGCGGACTTTCCAGCGGCCTCGGCCTCTACATCACGACCTATTTCTGGGAGCTGACCTCGAAGGAAATTTCCTACCTGGTCGCGTTCGGTTTTTTCTCGGCGCTTCTGGGGGTCACGCTGGCGCCGATGGTCTCGAAGTGGATGGGCAAGAAGCGCGCGATGATCACGCTGTTCGCGATCTCGCTGGTCGCGAGCGTGATTCCGATTCCGCTGAAACTCATCGGCCTGATGCCACCGGCCCATTCGTTCGCGCTCATCGCGGCGCTGGTGGTGGACGGGGTCGTCCGTGACACACTCGGCATCATGGGCTTCATCATCGTGTCCTCGATGATGGCGGACGTGGTCGAGGATATCGCGGTGCACACGGGGCAGCGCTCCGAGGGGCTGCTGTTCGCGGCCAACGGGCTGTTGCAGAAGGTGGTTTCGGGCGGCGGTACTTTTGTTTCGGGATTGCTGCTCTCGTTCGTGCATTTTCCGCAGAATGCGGTGCAGGGCCACGTCGATCCGCTGATTTTGCGCCATCTGGTTTTGATCTATGTTCCAATCACGGCGGCGTGCAGCGCGATCGCGATCGCAGTGCTGGGCTTCTACCGGATCGATCGCGCAAGCCATCAGCACAACCTCGAGCAACTGCGCGACGCCGGCGCGATCGCGCAGACGAGCCAGGCCGAAGCGATCGAAGGCATCACGCCGCTGACCCGCGCGATCTAGCGGCGAGCATCTGGATGCGATCGATTTCGCCGGCGACCGCCCAAGGGGGAAGGAAAGATGAGAATCCAAAATCGTCTTACTGTTTCATCGACGGCGATCGCCGCGATCATTTTGATGCTGGCGCTGGCGCCGCTCTCGCACGCCGCCGAGCCTGTAACCTCGAGCAGTTTTCAATTCGGAGGCTTTGAGCGCACGTACGCGCTGCACGTTCCTTCTCGCTACGACGGCAAAACTCCCGCGGCGCTCGTGATCGCGCTGCATGGCGCCGGAGGTTCCGGTACGCGAACGCTCACGCGCGAGGGCTGGGTCGCGGCGTCCGACCGCGATGGCTTTATCGTTGCGGGACCCGACGCTCTGCCGATCCGGCCGTCTGAGCCGGAGAGCTTCCGGACCAATCCAAGCGCGTGGAACGATCTTGGCCAGACCGCAACCGCGGATACCGCGCATCACCGGGTCGATGACGTCGGATTTATCGACGCGTTAATCACACGCCTGTCGAGCCAGTACCGGATTGATTCGCGGCGCATCTACGTTACCGGCTTTTCCAGCGGCGCCAGCATGACGCTGACGCTCGGGGTGAAGCTGGCAGGACGCCTCGCGGCGATCGCGCCGGTCTCGGGCCAATATCGATTGGGCCCGGCGACGCTCGCGGCGCCGGTCTCGATGCTCTACATCATCGGCACCGCCGATCCGCTGAACCCTCTGGCCGGTGGCGCGGCGACCACGCCGTGGGGAACCAGTTCCAAGCCTCCCATCGCGCAATCGATCAATGCGTGGCACACGATGCTCAAGTGCCCGAGCAGCGCGGCGACCGTGCGCGACAGCGGTGGCGTGAAGGGAATCTCGTACGGTCCATGTGCGGGCGGCACCGTGCTCAAGTTCTACACGGTTGACGGTCTCGGCCACGTATGGCCGGGCAGCCCGCAGGTTCTGCCCGCGCGATGGGTCGGCGAGGCGAGCAACAAGCTCGACGGCACCGATCTGATCTGCAAATTTTTCGCGGCGCACCGGAAAGTCGACTGAGGCATCGCGATGAGCGAGCGGCCGAATATCGTACTCGTCATGGCGGATCAGCATCGCGCCGACATGCTCGGATGCGCCGGCGATCCGGTGATCAAAACTCCGCATATCGACCAGCTCGCGCGCGAGGGCGTGCGCTTCGAGCGCGCGTACTGCCAGGGCCCGCTGTGCATGCCGGCGCGCGCGTCGGTGCTGACCGAGCGCTTCGTGCGCGACCATGGCGTGTTCGAAAATTCGTCGCAGGTCGCGGACGGCACGCCGACTTTTCTGAACAGCCTCCGCGACGCGGGCTATCACACCGTGGAGATCGGCAAGATGCATCTGTGGCCGCACGGCCAGCGCCAGGAGCGCTCCACCGCCGCGATGCGCGAGCTGATGAGCGCGTATGGCTTCGACGAACCGATCGAGACCGTCGGCAAGCTCGCGTCGCGCACCTATGACACTCCGTACACCGATTATCTGCGCGAGCGCGGACTGCTCGAAACCTATCGCGAGTTCATCGCGAGCACGCGGCTGTCGGGCAATCGTGCGGGCACGCCTGCGTGGCAGGCGGATCCGTGTCCGCTCGCACTCGAGGACTATCCCGACGCGTGGCACGGCCGGCGCGCGGCGGATTGGATCGACAGCTACGCGGGGCGCGCGCCGTTCTTCCTGTGGGTGGGATTTCCCGGACCGCACAATCCGTGGGATGCCCCGCGCGAGGCGGTCGATCAGTATCGCGACGCGGAAATTCCGATGCCGCGCTCGCTCGAACGCCCCGCGGTTCCGGCCGCCGGTCCGTTCAAGCTGTTCCTGAACGCGTTTCTCGCGCATAGCGATTCGGCGACGATGACCGAAGCGGCGATCGTCGCACTGCGACGTGCGTACTACGCGAATGTCTCCGTGATCGACGCCGGACTGGGCGCGATCATCGCCGCGCTCGCGCGCAGAAAGATGCTCGACAACACCTGGGTCATCTATACGAGCGATCACGGCGAGATGATGGGCGAACATCGGATGCTGATGAAGATGGTCTTCTACGAGCCGTCGGTGCGGGTGCCGATGATCGTGCGGCCGCCGGGCGCGGCGCCTGCGCGCGTCGTGCGGGAGCGCGTGCAGTTGATGGATCTGTCGGCAACCGTGCGCGATATCGCGGGCGCAGGCGCGATCGAGGACAGCGGCGCGAACTCTCTGCTGCCAGCAATTCGCGACGGCGCTTCGCCGGCGGCGATGAGAGCGCTCGTGAGCGAGAATTATGGTTTTGCGATGTTCCTTGCGGATCGCTACAAGCTGGTCGTGTTCGAAGACACGCTCGAAGCGGGACAGCTCTTCGACCAGATTGACGACCCGGCGGAGGATCACAATCTATGCGGCGACCCCGCGTATGCGAAGGTCGTTGACGCGATGCTCGAGGAGCATGTGCGGCCGTTTTTCAAGACCGCGCCGATCCGGCCGCATCCAGCGCTGGTCGCACGGCTTGCGGCGCGCCACGCCCGCGGCTGATTGCGGGTTTAGAACTCTACTGGCAGACGCTCGAGGCCTCGCATCACCATCGTGCGGCGCCATCGGTAGTCCTGTCCCGCGAGTCTTAGCTTCGGCATCCGGCGCAGAAGAGTTTCGAACGTGACGCGGCCCTCGAGCTTCGCGAGCGGCTCGCCGATGCATCGATGAATCCCGCCGGCGAAGGCGAGGTGGTTGTTGTCGGGCCGGGCGATGTCGAAACGATCCGGATCGGGAAAACGCTCAGGGTCGCGATTTGCCGCGCCCATGATCACAACGATGTGCTCCCCGGGCGGGACGGTCCGGCCGCCAACCTCGATCGGTTCCGTCGCGGTGCGGACCGTTACCTGCGACGGACTCTCGTAGCGCAGGATTTCATCAACAGCGGAATCGATTAAGGTCGGATCGCGCCGCAGGCGGTCCGCGCCATCAGGATTACGCAGGAGGGCCAGCGTGCCGTTGGCGAGCATGTTCATGGTGGTTTCGTGGCCGGCGACCAGGGTAAAGATCGCATTGGAGACGAGTTCGTCTTCGCTTACGATTTCGCCGCGCTCCTCGCCGGCGTTGAGCAGGCTCAGCAGATCCTCGCCGGGATTTTTGCGGCGCTCGGCCGCGAGCTCGGCGAAATAGCGCTTGGCCGACGCAATCGCGTCGCGCACGCCGGCGCCGTGATCGTTGGCGCTCCCGGAGGGATCCATCGATTCGCCGAGCGACCGCACCCACGCGCTCAGCAGCGGAAAGTCACGCTCGGGCACGCCCATCAAGTCGGCCAGCACCGCGACCGGAAGTGGAAACGCCAGGTCCGCGACCACCTCCATGGTGCCGCGCTCGTGCACCGCGTCGAGCAGGCGGTCGGCGATTTTCTGCACCCGCGGGCGCATCGCCTCCAGGTTCGCGGGTGAAAAAGCTTTGCCCAGCACCCTGCGCAGGCGGGTGTGGTCCGGCGGAACTCGGAACTGAAGCGCAGGCCGCAAGAGCGTCTGCATCGAGCGCAAACCGTCGTCGTGCGGAAAATTATCGATCGTGCTCAGATCGAACGAGTAGACGCGGCGATCGCGCAGGACGTTGTACGCGTCGGCGTAGCGCGTGATCATCCAGAAGCCGATCGGGGTCCGCAAAACCGGAAACCGTTTGCGCAGAAAGCGATAGAGCGGGTACGGATTGCGCGAGAACACGCGCCCGTACCAGCGGTTGAAAAACCGGCTCGTCTTCGCAACAGTCGCAGGCGACGCCATCAGCAATACTCCGGGACCGGCAATCCAGCGCCTATCGCGAGCCGATATCCAGCAGATTTTCTAGGCATTGATTTCTATGGCTCAATTTGATGAATAGGGTCAACCGCCGCAACCGAACAACCGCCGGAGGAAAAACATCAATATAGAGACCGAGGCGCAGGCTGCCGAGCCGCAAACCATCAACACCCGCGGCAACCGCGCACTGACGCGGTTTTGGGCGCTCATGACACGGTGGCGGCCCCATCTGATCCCGGTGCTGGCCGCGGGCCTCGCTTTGCTCTTTATCTGGGGAATCACGCAGGTCGAGTACGATCACCACCGCGGGTTCCAAATCGTCGCGCGCGAGGCGATCTCGGGTGATGGCCCGCACTACCTTATCATCGTCAACTCCATCTTGTTCGATCACAGTCTTGAGGTGCAACACGCGTACGCCCGGGCCGCGGAAGGCGGCTTCGACGCAGGAAAGCGGTTTCGCCACGGGTTGCCGGATCATCATACGATCGTCGTCAATCGGCGCACGGGGCATCATGCCCCCTGGGGTTTCCCGGTCGCAGGATGGGCGGCGATTCGCAACCCGAACAACGAGTTTCGCCCAAGTCCGGACGTGTACGAGGTTCCCGCTCATCCGGTCGCATTTCCAGCTTTGCTTGCGCTCGCGATTGCGCCGTTTCATCCGGCACCCGCGCAGGTCGAGCCGGAAGTTGGACTGGTGCTGGCGCTTATCGGTTGGATCGGTATAGTCGCGACCTATCTGATGGCGCGGCGCGGAGGTTTTCGCCGCACCCCCGCGCTCGTGGCGGCGGGAGTGTTGCTCCTGGCGAGTCCATGGCTGCCATACTGCAAGGATTATTTCGCCGAGACGACGATCGGTGTGTGTCTGGCGCTGGCGCTCCTTGCTTGGAACGATGACAGACCGATTATAGCCGCGCTGCTCGCGGCGGCTGCGGCGATCATTAAGCCGTCATTTGCCGTGGTCGGCGCGGGATTCCTGATCGAAACGATCCGCGAGCGGCGCTGGCGCGATACGATCGCGATGGCGGTCACGCTTGCTGTCAGCGCGGCCGCGCTGATGGGGTTCAACTACTGGCTGGCCGGAACCCCGGTGATCGCGGGGGTAGGTGAATGGCAAATCGCGCACTATCTGGATTCCTTTGAAGTAACCATGTTCCATCCCGAACATGGATTGGTGATTTTCGCACCGTGGACGATCCTTGCGGCGTTCGCGATCGCGCATGCCTACGATCGATTCGAGATGGATTCCGCGATGCTGCGGCGGATGGCGTGGCCGCTTATACTGTATTTAGTCCTGATGGCGATGACGCGTTTCGGTCCGGGATATTGCTACGGCCCGCGCTATTGGGTTCCGTTTCTGCCGTGGCTCGCGGTCGCGGCGGTGCAGATGCTGCGAACCGCGCGCCGCCGAACAATGGTTGCCGGCATCGTACTGATTGCACTTGGTATGGCGATCGCAATTCCGGGAACATTGCAATTGCCGCAGATGTATTCGAAATCGATATCAGACGCGTGGCCTTGAGCCGGAAGTGCGAGACTCGCGACGCGCGATGAATGCTCCTGCGCTGAGTCTCGTAGCCGTCAGCTTGTCGGGCGGGGCGCGAAACCGTTAAATGTCCTCACGCATGATTCAAGTCAATGAAACGCTCTCCGATCAGGATATCCAATGGTTGATGACCCAGAGCCGGCCCAAGCCCAGGTCGAGTTAAGCGTGGTTATCCCCTGTCTGAACGAGGCCGATACCCTCAACGAATGCATCGAAAAGGCGCAACATGCGATGCGCGCGGCGGGTATCGAGGGCGAGGTCATAGTCGCCGACAACGGAAGCACCGATGGCTCGATCGAAATCGCGCAAAAGAGTGGCGCCCGGCTCGTGCGAGTCGCGGAACGCGGCTACGGCAGCGCGCTGATGGGCGGTATCAGCGCCGCACGGGGCAAGTTCATCGTCATGGGCGATGCCGACGCGAGTTACGATTTTGAGCAAATACCGCGCTTCGTGGAAAAACTGCGCGAAGGCCCCGATCTCGTGCAAGGATGCCGATTGCCTTCGGGCGGCGGCACGGTCCTGCCCCATGCGATGCCATTGTTGCATCGTTGGTGGGGAAACCCGCTCTTTTCGTTGATGGCGCGGCGATGGTTTCAGGCGCCGGTCCACGACGTGTACTGCGGCATGCGCGGCTTTCGTAAAGATGCGTACGATCGGCTGGATCAGCAATGCACCGGGATGGAATTTGCAACCGAAATGATCATCAAAGCCAGCCTGTTCGGACTGCGGATCGCTGAAGTGCCTATTACCTTGCATCCGGATGGTCGAAAGCAACACGCGCCGCATCTCAAGACCTTTCGTGACGGTTGGCGCACGCTGCGCTTTTTTTTGATCTACAGTCCGCGATGGCTATTTCTGATTCCAGGCGCCGCTTTGATCCTGCTTGGAATACTCGGCTACTGCCTGGCGCTGCCCGGAGTCGAAATCGGACGGATCAGGCTCGACGTGCATACATTGTTGTTCGCGAGCGTGGCGATCCTGTGTGGCTATCAAGCGATCCTGTTTGCGATCTTCACCAAGACGTTTGCGATAGGCGAGGGTCTGATACCGGAGGATCCGCGCCTTAGCCGCTTCTTTGATTTCGTAAATCTTGAGCGCGGCCTGGCGGTCGCGATCGCTGCCACGCTGATCGGTCTCGCGCTGATGGCGGAAGCTCTGAATCAGTGGCGCGTGGCCGACTTCGGCCGTTTGAACTATTCGATCACCATGCGCTGGGTTATTCCCGGAGCAACGCTGACCGCGCTCGGGTTTCAAACTGTATTGTCGAGCTTCTTTGTAAGCATTCTCGGATTGCGACGGCGATGAGACGGATCGAGCGCTTCCATTCCGACTATGTTCACACACGGCGAGTCCGGGTGCTGCGCGATAATCTAGTGGAAATTATCCCGGCGGATGCCCGGATACTGGACGTAGGCTCGGGCGATGGATTACTTGCTTCGCTCATCGCGCAACGAAGGCCGGACATTGAGGTGCGCGGAATCGAGACGATCGTGCGGGAACATACACACATCCCGGTTGAACAATTTGATGGCAGAACGATCCCATGCGAGGACCGGGCTGTGGATACAGTGATGTTAGTGGACGTGTTGCATCACGCCAATGACCCGATGGAATTACTGCGCGAAGCCAGGCGCGTCACGCGCCGGGCAGTGATCATAAAAGATCATACGTTGGAGGGATTTTGCGCCGGAGTAACCCTCCGATTCATGGACCGAATAGGCAACGAGAAACACGGCGTCTCACTTCCATATAACTATTGGACCAAGGCGCAATGGCTCGAATCGTTTAAATTTCTGGAGATGAAGATTGGTGTCTGGAAGTCCGGGCTTGGTCTTTATCCATTGCCCGCCAAATGGATATTCGAACGCTCTTTGCACTTTATCGCCAGGCTCGACGTGGCCGGCTGAATTCGCGATCTGCGCCGGTTTGGGGATTCGTAATTCCAAGCGCGACTTTAGCCGCGTCTACTTAGCTCCCGCAACTATCCTTTCTTTGCGAATGGGCGGTCGCGCTCGGTCAGCGCGGACTTGAGGCCCTTCTCGCGCGAGGCTTTCATCCACGCCTTCACGGTGTCGGTCTGATGCGCGATCACGTCGATATCGGCGGAGGATTGTTCGGCGGCGCGAATCCCAAGGATGTCGAGATAGCGATTGACGGCGGCCTTGTGCAGCATCAGCAGCTCGGCCGGAACCATCGCGACCCGCCGCGCGTAGGCAAGAGTCTCCTCCTCGAGCTTGTCTTTCGGGAAGATGCGATTGACCAGATGCCACTCGAGCGCTTCTTTGGCGCCCATGTAATCGCCGGTGAACAGATATTCCTTGGTCTTGCGCGGACCCATCAGCACCGGCCACATCGAGAGCGTCGGCAGGATTCCGAGCGAGCGGCCCGCGGGATGGCCGAACTGCGCGTCCTCGCTCGCGAAGACGATATCGCAGTGGCCGATAAACTCAGTGCCACCGGCGAGGCAGTAGCCGTGCACCTGCGCGATGGTTGGTTTGGAAATCGCCCACAGGCGTTGCCATCGCTCGATGGTTTTGTGCAGTCCGAGGCGATCATTGGTGACGGTGAAGGTCGAGCCCGGATGCTGCGTGCCCTGCAGATCGTATCCGGCAGAGAACGCGCGGCCCGCGCCGCGGATGATCAGCACGCTCGCTTCGGGATTGGCCTCGTACTCGTCCATCACGAGTTCGAGTTCCTTGAGCAGCTTCTGCGAGAGCGCGTTGAGCTTCTCGGGGCGGTTGAGCGTGAGCCGCCAGATTTTGCCTTCGACGTTTTCGTAGATAACGGTTTCGTATGATGCCATCGCGGATGCCCTCGTAGAGATTTCTGCTACTTCACCGCGGCCAGAAAGTCGCCGGGAAATTTTGCGGAGTTCTCCGCCTGTTCCCAAAAGAACATATGACCGGCGGCGGAAAGAATCTTGAGCTTCGATCCGGCGATACCTTTGTGCAGAATCTCGGCGTTAGCGACCGGCACGATATTATCGTCGTCGCCGTGGATGACCATCGTCGGCGCCTTGATCTGCGCCAGCCGCGCGAAGCTGTCGAAGCCGCCGATCGCCTCGCCCTGACGCATGTAGGTGCGCGTCGGCGTGATCGGATAATCCGCCGACTCAGCCATCCGCTCGGCGAGAGTCTTCTGTCCTGCCGCCGAATTCAGAAATGCGCTCCCGCACGCGACCGAGAACGCGAGTTTCGCGGCCTCGAGCGGATCCATTCCGGGCTGCGGCATCAGCTTCGCGATATTTTCCGGTTTTGCCTGCGGCGAATGCGCCGCACCGCAATTGGTGCATCCGAGGACCAGGCCTTTGACGCGCGCCGGATACGCGAGGGCATATTCCTGCGCGATCATCCCTCCCATCGAGATTCCGTAGATATGCGAGGTCGGCAGTGCCCGCGTGATCGAGCACGCATGCGACATCGTCGGCCATGTCAGAAAGCTTCCACGGGCGGTCGGGCTTGTCGCTTTCGCCGGTGCCGCGATTATCGATCATGAAGATGCGGAAGCGCTCGGCCAGAAGCTTCAGGAAGGGCTCGCCCCACGAGCGGCCGGAGCCGCTGAAGCCCATGATCAGCGCGAGCGGCGCGCCCGAGCCGCGAATCTCGTAGCGAATTTTGAGGCCGTCTTTCGATTGTGCGAAGTCGCGTGTAGGCACTTGGGTGAACTCCTTAAACGATCGGTATTGAAGCGGCGAGCCGAGGCGCGATAGTAGCGCCGTCGGTATCGAGGCGTAAAGCGCGGAGATTCGTGAGCATCGGCGGATGGCGAACATCCGGCGATCGGTGGGTTCGTTTCGGTGATTTTGGTGATCCCGGATCAAGATTAGTCAGGAAGATCAAGGTTTTCTTCTCAGAGAATGACAGTTCGTTTTCTTCTTTCGCTATTATTTTGCTTCCGGCTGAAATCCATAGGTTTTTCTCCGAGTGACTCACGATCGCGATGATCGCATAGAAGGCGGAGTTAAATAAGGCTGAACTGTTCAGCCTTATAATTTGTCCACAAATAGTTTACAATGCTGTGTCCAGTTTTATCCCTCGCCCTGGAAGGGAGAGGTTAGGTGAGGGTCCGAATTCAGCGCGGCGCGCAAGCGACGCGCGATTATAAAAAATCTGCCTGGCAGAATTTTAGGCGCGCGGCAAACGATGCCGCGCGCAGATCGGTCCCTCACCTAACCTCTCCCTTTCAGGGCGAGGGATCAGAAAAGGCACCCTCACCCACGCGTCACGATGCTTGCGAAAAAAAACGCAAGCATCGCGCCGCGTCGCCCTCTCCCGGAGGGAGAGGGTATGGGCGGAAACGCAAGAACACAGGCTGAAGCCTGTGCCACTTAGCAGGGAGGCGAAAATAGAGAGTAGCCGACAGGTGGAATCGTCGGGAAGAGGAAATCAGAATATCAAACGTTTGGGATTGCCTGGCTGACGCGCGCGACAACCCGAGCGTTAGCTACGATCAATCTAAGTGGAAAAATTGCCGGCTTCCAGCGGTTGTGTTACAGCGATCTAGTACGATTTGTCACGCTAGAGGGGGGTGATAAATGTCTGTCTATGGATGGCTGATTGACGCTGCGGGCAGGCAGTTTCCTCTTGACCAAAGTCAGTCGCTGCGAATAGGCCGTGACTCGACCAACAGCGTAGTCTTAAACGACGCTTCCGTGTCTCGTTCTCACGCAGAAATCTTCGTTCAAGGGGGCATCGCGCGAATCAGAGATTTCGGCAGCTCGAATGGCACCTTCGTGAACGGAATGAGGGTGACAGAATCTGCGCTTTATGACGGACAGAGTGTTCGGATTGGTTCGGTCGGGTTCACCTACCGAGGTGCGACAAACGCTCACGACCAAACGATCCTAATCGGCGATGCAGATACCGTGCAGTCACCGCTTTCCCCTACGACAGTACAACCATTATCAGGAATCTTTTGTCAAAACTGTGGGGCATCGAACAGAACTGGGGCGGCATTCTGCACGAAATGCGGCACCGCTCTCAGAGCTATCCGTCACGCTGAGGTCCGGACCGCTTTCCCAGAACCGCAGGTGCAGTACATAGCAACTTCAAGTGCCAATGCTGGACTTGCAGCGGTTCTATCGTTCTTCTGGTGCGGTCTGGGTCACATCTACGCCGGACGAATTGCCAAAGGTATATTGTTGATGTTCCTGTATCCGTGTTTTCTGGCGTTTGGATATTTGCTTCTCATCGGCGGAATCCTCGCTGCTGGAAGTAGCGCCTCCGCTGGCGCGGGCGTCTTCTCGCTTTTCGGTCTTGTCTTTCTCGTTCTTGCAGGGGTTGTGTGGGTCTATGGCATGGTCAATTCATATCACCTCGCCAAAGGCGCGGCTGTCGCAACCATTTCTCGGGTTAATGTAAGGCCAGTCTAGTCTATGAACGTCGCGCGGGAGCAGTGCGCAATAAAAAGAGCGGAGTAGCACCCTCACCCACGCGTCACGATGCTTGCGAAAAACATCGCAAGCATCGCGCCGCGTTACCCTCTCCCGGAGGGAGAGGGTATTTCAGACGCGCCGCGTCGCCCGCTCCCGGGGGAGAGGGAATTAGCAGGAAGTCGAGTTGAGGAGGGAGGAAATCATTCGGCGCGCGAGCCGGGGGGGGGCTCGGCGCGCCGAATTTCTGGGGTAAGGGGATCAGGTCGAGGAGTTAGTTGAGGCGCCAGATGGTGCGGGCGGCTTCGGCTGAACGCTCTACGAATTTGCGGCCGAGCTCGTGCTGCGCCGCGAAGACTGGGGCGAGCGGAGTCTCTTTGGCCCAGCTCGTCGCGCGTGCCTGCATGTCGAGCGCGTCGTTGGCGATCTTCTCGCTGGTCTCGATGTACCAGGCGGCGAACTTCTTGGCGCCTTCGAGACTGAAATACTCGCGGCCGGCCTTTGCGATACTCTCGAAGCTCATCGTGCTTGCTTTCTCTTCTGCCACTGTCATTGTCCTCCAAGGTCCGGCATCTACGGCCGGGGTTCTTTACAATCTAAGCATCAATTGACGCCACGCCCGTTTGCGTTGGTCGCGGACGCGACAATTTTGTTGGATTTTCTCCGTTAACTTACTGGTGCGTCGCGGTCAGTCAGCCATCCGCCGATCGCGGGCCACAAATTTTTCAGCGCGTCACTCGAAACGGCGGCGCCCATGTGGCCGGTCGGATAATGGAAATTTTGTTTATCCTGGCTGCCGATCAGATCGGGCAGCGCCTCGCTCGACTTGGGATTGACGATATCGTCGTTGTCGCCGATCACGTTCATCACCGAGGCGACGACTTTTTTCAGATCGACGGTCACGCCGCCGACTTTCATTGTCCCTTTCATCAGAGCGTTGTGGATTCCAAGATCATTGTTGGTCTCGAGGAAGATCTTTCCGGCAAATGCAACGTCGCTATGCAGCCATTTTTCGAACAGGCGAAACATATCCAGGTAGCCGCGGCGCGCGGTGCTGCGATGGGCGCCGACGAACTTGTCGATCAGGTGATGCGTCGGCGCGAGCGTGTTGAAGAACGAGAAGATCATCCACGGCGGGACGTTGCCGTAGGTATCGACCAGCATCTTCGCGCCGGTTTCGGATAGCATCCGTGACATGAAATCGATCGGCAGGTCGCGCGTGCTCATGTCGAGCGGCAGCGTCAGCGTGACCAGGTTTTTGACGTTCTGCGGATGCAGGGCGGCATAGAGCAGCGCGAGTAATCCGCCGAAGCAGTAGCCGATGATCGAGACCTTCTCGACCCCGCGATGGATCTGCACCGCGCGCACCGCGTTGGCGATATCCTCGTCAACGTATTCGTGGAAGCCGCGATTCTTGTCGGCGGCGACCGGTGGAATCCAGTCGATCATGTAAACGTCGAACCCCTGGCGCGTGAGATTCTCGACCACGCTGCGCCCTTGCATCAGATCGAGGATAAACGGTCGTTTGATCAGCGAATAAATCAGCAGGACCGGCGTGTGATGCGCCGTGCCGGCGGCAGCGTAGTGGCGCAGGCGGACCTTGCCGCCCTCGTAGATGACGGTATAGGGCGTTGCGGTCGGAGGGTCGTTGCTTGCCTGGCCGAAACCGGTCGTGAACGCGTCGAGGGTGCGCAACGCCCCTTCCATCCAGAAGCCGGCAATTGAACTAATTGCTGACATTGGCCTTCATCTCGGCGATCTCGCGCCCTTTGGGCATCGCCATTCCGGTGTAGAGCGGACGCTGGAAGCGGCCCGCGGTTGACATGATCGCGGCTTCGACATCGAAACGCGGGTTGTCGCGCAGCTCGCGCGGATGCACCGGGGTGGTGGTCTCGATAACGCGCGCGGCGCTGACCGCGCGTGCGTCGGCGAGGTCCGCGCGCAACGCGGTGACTTCCTCGCGCATCGCGGCGACATCGTTCGCGGTCGGCAGGCCGATCGCGGGCCACAGGTTGGCGAAGATCGCGTTCGACAGCGCGGCGTTCAGGCGCTGCGCCCTGACCGCAAATTCCATCGCTCCCGAGGCGACGCGGCCGAATGCGGAATTGGTATAGACGCGGCTGGTAGCGTCGTTGGCGACTTTGACGATCGCGTCGTACGCTTTCCATCCCGCTTCGTTGAGCTCGCGCTCATCGGTGCGGGCGAGTAGGCGCATAGTTGCCGCAATCGGCAGGTCGATCATGATCGCTTCTGCGATATCGACGATGCTGCGCATCGCGGCGGGCATCGTTGCCGGCAGCGTCGTGGATGCGTCTTTAATCTGCGGCCTGGTGCTCATCTGATAGATTCTCCCCGGAATGGTTCCTTCGGTGTTTGTCAACTTTCGGTTTCAGTAGAATATCTGATAATTCAGATAGTACAACCATTAGAGTTACTTAAGTTTGTCCGGTCTGCGACAAAACCATGAAATCTAATACGCAAATGCACGCGAACTGTCGCAACGGCGACAATTACCGACCTCGTGTGCTAGTTTTCGCCCGTGGCGCTGGAACATCCGCTTGACCCCAAGGCCCTGCATAAGCTCAAGAACTTCGCCTGGCTCGATGCCGGGCAGCTAACGATTCTGGCGGCAAATGCCGCTTCGATACGCATCAAGCGCGGCGACAGTATCTTCTACGAGGGCGAGGCTTCGAGCCGCGTTTACGTGCTTATCTCCGGCGTTGCCAAGCTTTCTTTCCTTAAAGCCAATGAACGCGTGCTGGTCGGACTGGTCGGTCCGGGCGAGGTCTTTGGCGCGTCTTCGCTGCTGCCCGAAACCACCCGCCCATTTCGATGCGACGCCTTCTCTGATTGCACGGTCGGTGCCATCAAGCCGCAGGTATTCGTCGAAACGGTGCTGGGAGTTCCACTCGAGGGTCTGTCGCGCACTCTGGAGATGACGGTCGGACGATGGTGGTCGATGCTGCTGCGGTACGCGAACTTCGTCGGACTGGGATTGCGCGAGCGGTTGGCGGGCGCGCTGCTCGAGCTCGCGACCAAGTTCGGAGTGCGCGACTCGCGCGGGACGCTCTTGACGCTCAAGCTGACGCACGCCGACCTGGCGGAGCTGGTGGGCGCGTCGCGCCAGCGAATAACCGAACAGCTGATCGAGTTCGAGCGTGACGGAATTATTCTGCGCGAGGGTCGGCGATTGATTATCGTGCCCGAGAAGCTGTATCAGATCGCTCAGTCGCAGAACGCATGAAGCTGCGAATCTTTTGAGGTAGCAAGCGATGGCAAACCCGGCGGCGCAGGTTAATCCGGCCGATAAATTTATCGAGGTCAAGGGGCTGCGGCTGCATTATCTCGATTTCGGCGGCGACGGCCGCCCGTGGCTGGTATGCATTCACGGCCTCTCGGGCAACGCGCACAACTTCGATCAGATCGCTCCACGCCTGGCGCAGCGGTATCACGTGCTCTCAGTCGATGTGCGCGGACGCGGCGACAGCGCGTGGGGTCCGCCGACCGAGTATCTGCCGAAGAATTACGTCGAGGACCTGGCGGCGATCCTCGAGCGACTGGGAATCGCGCGCGTCACGCTGGTCGGCACCTCGATGGGCGGGATCATCTCGATGATGTACGCAGGAGGATGGCCGGAGCGGGTCGAGCGGCTGGTGCTGAACGATATTGGGCCGGACATCGACCCGGCGGGCGCCGCGCGAATCGGTGCCTACATGGGCGTCGCGCCGGAACGCTTCAACGACATCGGCGAGGTGGCGGAATACTATCGCAAGACCTATCCAACAAACGCCAAGGTGCCGGAAGCGGAGCTGCGGGAGTCGGTAAAGTGGTCGGTCAAGCCTCTGGACGGCGGCGGACTGGGATGGAAGATCGATCCGACGATTCGGCGTCCAATACGCGGCGCGACGGCACAGCAACGCCCTGATCTCTGGGTGCCGTTTGCACGCATCACCTGCCCGGTCCTGGTGATCCGCGGCGCCGACAGCGACATCCTGTCGCAGCGCACAGCGGCCCAGATGAGCACGACCCACACGGGAGTAACGATCGTCGAAGTTCCGGGCGTAGGTCACGCGCCGTCACTCGCCGAGCCGGAGGCATCCTCGGCGCTCGCAAAATTCCTCGCGCTGTAGCGCCTGGCGAGTATTTTCGCTCGAAAAATAAATTTTGCGTGGTAACTATATTGATCTAAGTTCAGATGTAGTTTGACACCGGGCAGCGGAGTCCGGCCGGAAAGCGATTGGCGCGGGTTGAAATGTCAACTCACGGGAGGTGCGCGATGCCTGCAAGAGCTTTCAACCTGTCCGCGAGGGTATTCATCGCGACAGCCACCGGCATAGCGGCAATCGCGATCGCTGCCGGGAATGTGGCGCGGGCCACGATGCCGCCGCCGAAACCGGGAGCGTCGGCCGAACCCAAATCGGCAGACCAGACCGGCTTTCCCGCCCTGCTCTATCAATGGAGCTCGCCGGCCGATAATCCGCAAAGCGCGGCCAAAGTCGCACTGGGCAAGGATCTGTTTTTCGACCCGCGGATCTCGGTGGACAACACGGTCGCGTGCGCCAACTGCCACGACCCTGACAAGGGTTTCACCGATCAGTTGCCAACCGCGATGGGCGTGCATGGCAAGTTCGGCCAGCGCAACGCGCCCACCGTCCTCGATGCGATGTTCAATATCGAGCAGTTCTGGGACGGGCGCGCGCCGACGCTGGAAGATCAGGCCGGGCAACCGATCCTGAATCCGATCGAGATGGGGAACCCG
This sequence comes from uncultured delta proteobacterium, assembly GCA_963765675.1. Classification (GTDB taxonomy): domain Bacteria; phylum Desulfobacterota; class Binatia; order Binatales; family Binataceae; genus JBARDN01. The sequence goes on from CAVXXK010000003.1 coordinate 513,412, forward strand.
GATCAGCAAACCGTAGTGAACAAGCTCAATTCGATTCCTGACTACCGACAAGGTTTTCAGCAGGTTTTCGGCGCGGCGCCCAGCTACGTGAACATGGAGCGCGCGATCGCCGCGTACGAGCGCACGCAAATCGCCTTCGACTCGCCGTTCGATCACTTCATGGCGGGAGACGCGAGCGCACTCACCGCGCAGCAACAGCGCGGATGGGCGATCTTCAACGGGCAGGGACGCTGCATGTCGTGCCACGGATGGAATCCGACCCGGCCAACCTTCACCGACGATCGCTTTCACAATATCGGCGTGTCGGCGCACGACGCGCAGTTCGTTCCGCACGCGCGCGAGGCGCTCGCACTGCTTGCCAGCGGTGGCGGAGGCGTGCAGCAGATCGATCGGCTCGCGATCTCGACCGACATGAGCCAGCTCGGACGCTTCCTGGTGACCAAACAGCCGCACGATATCGGCTCTTTCAGGACCATGGACCTGCGCAATCTGTACGTCACCGAGCCGTACTTCCACGATGGATCGCAGAAGACGATCTGGGACACGCTCGATCACTACAACAAGGGCGGCGTACCCAATCCGTTCCTCGACGGCGGGATCACGCCGCTCGGCCTCAGCGAAAAGCAGGAGGACGACCTCGCGGCGTTCCTGCTCTCGCTCACCAGCAAGAGCTACATGGAGCAAGCCAAGGCCGAGTACGAGCGCCAATTCAAAGAGTCGAGGACCACACGGCCGCAGCGCGACACCGCCGCGGCGATGGGACAGATCGGACGCGACGGTCCGGGCTTCGCGGGGCCATTTGGGGATATCGGACCGGGCGAGGCCGCGATGCAGGAAAGTCCCGCGCAGCTTGGCGGAGACTGAGGGTACGCGAGTATCGCGCATTCGTCGTTTCATCGGCGGGAGAGGACAAGACCATGGCAATCCGGCACAAGAGTATCGAGACAAAATTTTACGAAGATCGCGAGCGCGTGATGAAGGCGCTGCGCAACTGCGACCGGCGCACGTTCCTGAAAATCACCGCCGCAACGATGGGCGCGGTGATGGCCAAGGGCCTGATGCCACCGCATACGTTCCAGCTGGTCGAGGTCGCCAACGCCGCCGTCACAAAAGGATGGGACAGTGCCGGCGCGCAGGGCGCCCTGCCCTTTCGCTTCGCGTATATCTCGGACGCGCACCTATACGAGCGGACGCTCAATCAGCGCTTCGTGCGCGCGATCGTCAAGGCGGTCGATGACGTCAACGCGCTCGATCCGCAACCCGACTTCGTACTCTACGGCGGCGACCTGGCGCAGCTCGGCAGCGCGGCGCAGCTCGAACTCGGCAAGCAAATCTTGAGCGGTCTCAAGGCGCCGGTGAAGATGATGGTCGGCGAGCATGACTGGTTCCTCGACCTGGGCGTGAAGTGGCAGGAGCTGTTCGGGCCGCCGACTTACTCGTTTGACTGGAAGGGGGTGCACGTCGTGGTCCTGCAGAGCGTGTACGAGAACGATTTCTGGACCGCGCGCAAGATGACGCCGGAAGAGCGGATGCAGACCGTCGCCGGTCTTGACAACGGAATCCAGGGGCGCTTCCAGGTCGGCGCGGCGCAGCGCGAATGGCTCAAGAAAAATCTGGCGAACGTTCCCGTCACCACGCCGATTCTCGTGTTCTCGCACTCGCCGCTCTACAAATATTATCGCAACTGGAATTTCTGGACCGAAGACGCCGACCAGGTGCAGGCGATCCTGAAGCCGTACAACAAGGTCACCGTGATCCATGGGCATACGCATCAGATGTTGTTCAATCAGATCGGAAACATCAGCTTCTACGGGATGCTCTCGACGGCGTGGCCGTGGCCCTACGCACCGGAGGGGTTGCCGCCGCTGACGATCCAGATGAACCGCGCCGATCCGTTCGATCAGTTCGACGGATGCGGCGACGGCCAGTTCGACGCGCGCGCCGACGGCCTGGTCGATACCATCTACAATTTGTGGGATCGCAATCCGGTCACGGTGAAGGCGAGTTACCTGACCTCGGGCGGCAAGGTTGATCGTCCGCCCGCGCCGCAGTTTGCGAGCTACTGAGAGGGGATGATGAAAGCTCAATCCAAACTGATTACTACTGCGATACTCAGTGCGCTTGCTGGCGGCGTGATAATCGGCGCATGGACAATTTATCCTCACACTCGCGCGGCTTACGCGCAATCTGCGCCGACTCATTCAGTGCCACAGGCGACGGCGGGCGGCATCGTCGTCGAGTTATGCGACGGGGTGACTCACACAGAGGTTACCGGCCTCAAGCCCGGGCAGCCGATGTCACATGCGCAGGCGCTCGCCGTCACCGGCAAGCTGATGGCCGAGTGGCAGCGAAAGCATCCGGACGAGAAATGGCAGATGGCGCAAGCGGGCGACCAGCCGGCGCCCGGCACGGCGGAGCCCGCGGCGTCTGCCTCCGGCAACGCGTCAAAGAATATCGGCGGCCCCGGGGCGGCGGAACAAGGCGCCAAGCTCAAGAGCCAGCAGGGCGATACCTACGCGAGCTTTCACGATCGCGATTATAAAGTGTGGAAGGCCGAGACCGACGCCTTCGTCGCGCGCGGCAGTGAGATATTCCATTCCAGCAAGTTGCTCGGCAGCACCATCGGCGTGAGCTGCGACATGTGCCATCCCAACGCCGCGAATACTCATCCCGAGACCTACCCGAAGTACCAGGAGCAGCTACAAAAAGTCGCGCTGCTGCGCGACATGATCGACTGGTGCATCGAGAATCCGGTCAAGGGCAAGACGCTCGACCCCAACGACCCGAATCTGCGCGCGCTCGAAGCGTACATCCTTGCGTCGCGCAAAGGCGTGCCGCTCGACTATGGCAAGCACTGATCCCGAGTTGACCTCGATACCCTATTCCCGCCGATGGATGCGGCCGTATCGGAACCATTCGATTTCGCCGTCGCGGTTGCGCAGAAATTCGGCTTGCGCGCCGATGAACGGCGGATCGATCGCAGCGACACGATCGAGCGCAGTGAACTTGAGCCGCGTCGGCGGGGGCGGCGGTCCTGCCGGCGCGTCGCGCGTCGGAAAGCCGCCGTGGGGAGTGACCTGCATCACCAGGTGACCGTCGGCAACTTTGAGCTCGACCGCATCGAGAACGGAGTCATAGCGGCCGGCGTATTCGGCAAGCTCAGCCTCCGGTTTCTCGATCGGCGCCGGGACCTGAATCTTCGCGTCCAGGAATAGTTCGAGCGCGAGCTTGGTCGTTTCGTTAATCACCAAGGTGCCGCTCCCGGCATTGGTCAGCATCACGAGCGCGAATTTACGCTCGGGCGCGATCATGAAGGCCGAGAGCTGGCCGAGCGTTCCGCCGCCGTGAAGCACGAGACGGACGCCGCCCATCTCCTGGATCATCCACGACAATCCCATTTTCGTGTCGAGCGCGCCGTCACACACCGGTGTCTGCATCGCCGCCATCGTCTCGGGCGCGAGCACGCGAGTGCCGTCGTCCGCAGTGCCGTCGCCGAGATGGAACCGCGCGTAGCGAAGCTGGTCCTTCGCCGACGCCGCAATCCCTCCTGCCGGCCACGCCGATCGCGGTATCGGCCAGGGCCTCAGTACATATGCCTTGTCCTTGACGACCGCATGGCCGACCGCGAACCGCTTGAGCATCACGAATGAGGGAAAGAAATACGAGCGGTTGAGTCCGAGCGGCTTCAGCACCAGCTCCAGCATCGCCGCTTCATAGGTCTTGCCAGTCACAGCGGCGATTACGTGTCCCGCCAGAGAGAACGCGGAGTTGTTGTAGGACCATACCGCGCCCAGCGGCGTGAGCTGAGGAAGCTCCGCCATCTTGCGCACGTAAATCGCAAGCGCGTCGTCGCCATCGCCCGTGTCGTCGAAGAAATCGCCGACCCATCCGCCGACGTGGGTCAGCAGATGCCGGGTGGTCGCGCGCGCGGTGACTTCCGGATCGCGCACCTCGAAATCGGGCAGGTAGGTGCGAATCGGTTCGTCGAGATCGAGCTTGCCCATCTCGACCAGCCGCATGATCGCGGTCGCGGTAAAGGTCTTGGTGGTCGAGCCGATTTGGAACAGCGTGTCGGCATCGACCGGCAGCGGATTATCGACGCTGGTAACGCCAAGCCCCGCGCTGAATTCCTGCCCGTCCGCGATTACTCCGATCGCGCATCCCGGCAGGAAGTTGCGCTTCATCGAGTCGGTGGCTCCCGCGACGAGCGCGTCGAATTTTTCCTGCATCCTGCGACCTGCGTTCTAGTGCGCGAACTCGACCAGCACCTTGGCGCGCGCACCGGGGTTTCTCAGCGCCTCGAACATTTCGGGAACTTTCTCGACCGCGACCACGTCGGTGATCATCGGTTTCGGATCGATCTTTCCCGAAGCGATCGCCGCGATAGTTTCGTTGAACTCGGCGCGGTTGTATCCAACGATAAATTCGAGGCCGACTTCCTTGAACAGGCAGGTCAGCGGAGTGATCTGGTCGGGCTCCATGCACGCCCCAAGAATGACGACGCGGCCGTGAAGCCCTACCATGTCGATCGCGGAGCTGAGCGTGGTTTTGACGCCGATACATTCGAAGACCACGTCGGGCAGGCGCCCGGTGAGCTCGGCGACTTTCCTGGCGGGACTTTCCTCTTTCGGATTGACCACCGCCGCCGCGCCGAGTTTCAGCGCGAGATCTTTGCGTCCCATCGCGAGCTCCGAGACGACGACCTTCGCGCCTTTGGCGGCGGCCCAGATGGTCGCCGAAAGTCCGATCGGTCCCGCGCCCATCACGACCACGCCCATCCCCGGCTGAAGATTCGCGCGATTGACTCCATGCAGTCCGACCGAGAGCGGCTCGACCAGAGCGCCCTCGCGGGAACTCACGTTGTCGGGGAGCCTCAGCAGGCTCGACGCGCCGCACATCACGAATTCCGCATAGCCTCCCGGCAGTTGCCCAAGCCCGAGGCCGCGGATGCGCTCGCAATGCATCCCGTCGTCGCGGCGGCATCGCTCGCATTCGCCGCAGGAGATGAACGGCAGCGCGGTCACACGCTCGCCCTTCTTAAAGCCGGTCACGCCTGCGCCGAGCTCGTGGATCTCTCCGCAAAACTCGTGGCCCATCACAGTGTCGGGCCGAAGCCCCATCCCGTATTGCACGGCGTGCAGGTCGGAGCCGCAGATACCGCAGTTGTGAACCTTCAAGACGACTTCACCAGCGCCCGCTTTCGGCGCGGGAACGTCGATCACCGCCATTTGATTGAGCTGTTTGAAGACCGCGGCTTTCATCTGTGAATCCTCCGCAGGCGTCTTATGCGGCAGCGCGTTTTTGCTCGATCAGCTCGATTTTGTACCCGGTCGGATCTTCGATAAACGCGATCGGCGTGCTGCCGTGCTTCATCGGACCGGGCTCGCGCACGACCTTGACGCCCTTCGCTTTCAGATCGGTGCAAGTCTGGTAGATATCGTCGACGCCGATCGCGAGATGCCCAAACGCGCTGCCGATTTCGTATTTCGAGGTACCCCAGTTGTAGGTCAGCTCGACGACGGTCTGGTCGCGCTCCTCACCGTAGCCAACGAAGGCGAGCGTGAACTCGCCGCCGGGAAAATCATTCTTGCGCAAGAGCTTCATTCCGAGCTTGTTGCAGTAGAAGTCGAGCGATTCGTCCAGGTTCGCCACTCTGATCATCGTGTGCAGCAGGCGCATCGCGGTTTTACCTCCGGGTTTTGCCTTGATCAGCGCCGGGCTTGCGCCGCGCGGCGATCGCCTTGTCGAGTGCGCCGCTGATCTCGTTGAAGAGATCCTCGGTCGGCGCGAAGCCCTGCTCTTTCATCTTGGCGACAAGATCGCGCCGCCCGATTTCGAGCATCTCGAGCGCTTCATGCTCATGCAGCCGCTTCGATCGCACCAGGTCGAGAATCGCGAGTTCGCGCACGCGCGCGCGAAAATCAGCTTCCGGAAACTGATCGTCAAAGACGTCAGCAGGCAGTTCGATTTTGAGCTCCATGGCGGTTATGCCCCGACTTTCCGCGATCGCCAAAATGAAGTCAAACTCGCCGACGGTCTGTCTGAACATCTCTTCGCTTGCTGGTGCGTTTGAAGATCAGCGTGACGTTCGTACCGTGGATCATTCGCGTGCTATCGAAATGACAGATGCCGGCTTCAGCCGAGCCCCCAACCGTCATTCCGAGCCCTGGGCGAGGAATCCCGAGGCGGCCATGCTCCGAGCCTCGCTGGATGCGGCGGCCCGTCGTTCGGGATTCCTCGCGCGCGGCAGCCACGCGCGCGGGAATGACACCATTGACCGACGGTTCAGAGACTCTTGGCGAATGAGCCCGATGTATGCGATTTCTATTGGCGGGGAACCACTCAAATCCGGGGCAGGTGACACGCAAATTCGCCGCCTCAGGAGGGGATCATGGATTTCAATTACAGCGCTGAAGACGAGAACTTCCGCACCGAATTCCGCGCGTGGCTCGAAGCGAACAAGCAGTTCGCACCGCATCGCGCCGAAGTGATGGGCGATGAAGGCGGCAGCGGATGGGACGCGCAAGTGCGCTGGGCCAAAAAACTCAGCGAGGGACGCTGGCTCGCCGTCAATTGGCCCAAGGAATACGGCGGGCGCAGCCTGAGCGTGATGCAGACGATCATCTACAACGAGGAGCTCGCGCGCGCGGGGCTCGCCGCGCCGATGATCGGAATGGGCATCAGCCTGCTCGGGCCGACGCTGATTCATTGGGGCACCGACGAGCAGAAGCAGCAACATATTCCGAAGATCCTGAAGGCCGAGGAAATCTGGTGCCAGGGATATTCGGAGCCCGGCTCGGGCTCGGACCTCGCGTCGCTGCAGACCCGCGCGGTCGAAGACGGCGACGACTACGTCGTCAACGGGCAGAAGGTATGGACCTCGGCGGCGCAGCACGCGGACTGGATTTTCCTGCTGACGCGGACCGATCCCGCAGCGCCGAAGCACAAGGGTATCAGCTATCTGCTGGTCGATATGAAATCTCCGGGAGTGACCGTGCGTCCACTGGTGCAGATCACCGGCGGCCGCGGTTTCAACGAAGTTTTTTTCGAAGACGTGCGCGTGCCGAAGAAAAATCTGGTCGGCGAGAAGAACGCCGGATGGCAGGTCGCGATCACGACGCTGATGTTCGAGCGATCGGGCGGCGGCGGAGATCGCGGCGCGATGTTCCAGGTGCGCGAGCTGGTCAATCTTGCCAAGAAGCTTCCGCGCGATGGGAAGACCGCGTGGGACGACGCCGGCGTGCGCCAGAAAATCTCAGAGTTCGCGTGCGAGGCTTACGCGCTCAAGTACACCGGCTATCGGCAGCTCACGCGGCGGCTCAAGGGGATGCCGCCGGGACCGGAGGGCTCGATGATGAAGCTGTGCGGCACGGAGCTTAATCTGCGCATGCAGCTCTTTGCGATGGAGCTGCTCGGGCCGTACTCGCAATTCGAGTATCACGCGCCGATGGCTATCGATCACGGCAAGTGGTCATTCCGGATGCTCGCGGCGCGCGGCGGTACAATCGCGGCCGGTACCAATCAGATTCAGCACAATATAATCGGCGAACGCGTCCTCGGCCTGCCAAAGGGTTGAGACCTCGCTGGGTTGCAGGAAGACTGCATCAAGAGGAATGATCACGCATGGATTTCAATTACACGCCTGAAGACGAAGCCTTTCGCAGCGAGTTGCGCACCTGGCTCGAAGCCAACAAAAAGTTCGCTCCCGCGCCGAGCAATATCATGGCCAACGAGGGCGAAGGCGAGTGGGAAGCGCGCGTGCGCTGGCATAAGAAGCTCAACGAGGGCGGCTGGGTGGCGGTCAATTGGCCCAAGCAGTACGGCGGACGCGGAGCCAGCGTGATGCAGCGGCTCATCTTTCGCGAGGAGCTTTCGCGCCTGGGCCTCAACGAACCGTTCATCGGCATGGGCATCAGCCTGCTCGGCCCGACGCTGATGCATTGGGGAACCGAAGCGCAGAAACAGAATCATCTGCCGAAAATCCAGAAGGGCGAAGAAGTCTGGTGCCAAGGCTATTCCGAACCGGGCGCGGGCTCCGACCTTGCCGGATTGCAGACGCGCGCGGTCGAGGACGGCGACGACTTCGTCGTCAACGGACAGAAAGTGTGGACCTCGATGGCGCAGCATGCGGACATGATTTTCCTGCTGGTGCGCACCGATCCCTCCGCGCCGAAGCATAAGGGGATCAGCTACCTGCTGGTCGATATGCATAGCCCCGGAATCACGGTGCGTCCGCTGGTCCAAATCACCGGCGGCAAGGGGTTCAACGAAGTATTTTTCGAAGACGTGCGCGTGCCGCGCAAGAATATCGTCGGCGAGCTGAACAACGGATGGCAAGTCGCGATGACCACGCTGATGTTCGAGCGCGGCGGTGGCGGCGGCGAAAACGCGCTCGGCGAGGTTCAGGAGCTGGTCGATCTGGCCAAGCGGCTTCCGCGTAACGGCGCAACCGCGTGGGACGATTCGAGCGTGCGCCAGAAAGCGGCGGAGTTCGCGGCCGACGCCCTCGCGCTCAAGTACACCGGCTATCGCCAGTTGACGCGCCAGCTAAAGGGGATGCCGCCGGGGCCGGAAGGCTCGATGATGAAGCTGTGCAGCACCGAGCTCGGACTGCGCATCGCGCTGTTTGCGATGGAACTCCTCGGGCCGTACAGCCAGCTCGAGTTCGGCGCGCCGTTCTCGGTCGACAAGGGCAAGTGGTCATTCCGGATGTTGTCCGCGCGCGGACCGACAATCTACGCCGGCACCAATCAGATCCAGCACAACATCATCGGCGAGCGAGTGCTCGGGCTGCCGAAGGGATCGTAAGCTAGTTCGATTTGAGAAGATTTCGGGCGGTCTTTGGACCGCCCTTTTTGCCGGACGCTCGGCGCAAGCGCGAAATCTTCGTTCCCTCTTCTACACCGCGCTGGCGAGGGAGCCAGGCGCGATCGCCGATGCGATATCGCGCGCGAGGCGCGGAGCATCTTCGACCGCGAGCGCCGCGACCGTCGCGCGGATTCCCGGCGCGGCGCGAATCCGGAAGCGCTCACCCGCACGGAGCGCCCACTTTGACGCGGCAAGCGACTGGATTGCGCCCGATTCGTCCTGCACCGGAATCCATACGTTCAAGCCCGAGCGTCCCTGCGCCTTGATTCCATGCTCCGCGAGCGCGTCGATCAACGCATGGCGGCGCTCGCTATAGGTATCGGCGGCGCGGCGGACCAGCTTCGTGATCTTCGGGTCGGACCACATCACGGCGAGCAGTTCCTGCAGCACGTGACTGACCCATCGCGGGCCGAGCCGCTGCATCCCTTCGACGCGCGCGATTGTCAGCGCGTCTCCGGTGGCAAAGGCGATTCTCAAATCGGGACCGAGCGCTTTGGAGACCGAGCGGATAACCGCCCACCGTTCGCGCCGCGGATCGATCGCGGAAACCGCGGGCACGCCGGAGACCGCGCCGGCGAAATCGTCCTCGACGATCAGCACCTCGGGGTGGCCAGCGAGTATCTCCGCGAGTTCGCGCGCGCGGCGGCGGTCAAACGCGGCGCCGGTAGGGTTCTGCGCGCGCGGCGTGAGGACCATCGCCTGCGCGCCCGCGCGCAGCGCAGCCGCAACCGCGGCGGGCGTGGCCCCGAACTCGTCCATCGCAATCGGCTCGGCAACGTAGCCGAGTGCTGCGATCAAATCGAGCGTGCCACTGTAGCTCGGATCCTCGACTCCGACGATATCGCCCGGGCGCAGATGGGCCGCGAGAATCCGCTCGAGCGCGTCCATCGCGCCGCTCAAGATCGCGATCGCCTTCGCGCCGATCCCGTCAGCCGCGAATTGCCGCGCCGCAATGCGCAGCAGATCGGCGCGATTCGCTTCGCCGCCATAGAGCAACTGCCCGCCTTCAATTCGCGCGAGCGCGTCCTTGAGCGACGGAAGCATCGCGGGGTCGGGGTTCCCGTTGGCGAGGTCGCGCACTCCCGCCGGCGTTGCCGGAGCCGACGGTATCGCCAGCGCGGGCCGGTGGTTGACCGCCGTGCCGCGCCTGCCGCTGCCGCGCACGAGGCCGCGCACGCGCAGAGTTTGGTAGGCGGCGGCCACGGTGGTGGGGCTGACGCCGAGGCGGTTCGCGAGCCCGCGGATGGGCGGCAAACGGTCGTTGACTTTCAGGCGTCCGGCGCGAATCGCGTCCTCGACGCTGGCGGCGATCTGGTTGCCTGATTTTCCTTTGATCTGATAATGTACTGATACGTTCATTAGTTTGTACTGTTACATATTATACAAAGGAACCCGGAAATGGAAGAGCCGCGCCGCACGCCCCGAACCACCGTCAAACGGATGGCCAAACGCGCCGCCTACGACCTCGAGGTTATCCACTCGATCCTCGACCGAGCACTGGTCTGCCACGTAGGCTTCGTCGCCGGCGGCGCTCCTTCGGTCCTGCCGACACTGCATGCGCGGATCGAGGATCGCCTGTTCCTGCACGGCTCGGCCGCAAGCCACATGCTCCGCACCGCAGCCGAAGGCGCCGAGATCTGCGTGACCGTGACTATGATTGACGGGCTGGTGCTCGCGCGCTCCGCGTTTCATCATTCGGTAAATTACCGCTCTGCCGTGATCTTCGGCCGTGCCCAGCGGGTCGATGATCGAGAACGCAAGCTCGCCGCGATGCGCGCGCTGGTCGAGCACGTCGCACCCGGAAGATGGGCCGGCACGCGCGCACCCAACGAGAAGGAAATCAGTGGTACACTCATTTTGGAATTGCCGATCGAAGAGACCTCGGCAAAGATTCGCACCGGCGGTCCGATCGATGACGAGGCCGACTATGCTCTGCCGTTCTGGGCCGGCGTGATTCCCCTGACGCTCGCCGCATCGACCCCGATCGCCGATCCGCGGATGGACCGCTCGATTGAAATGCCGTCGGCACGTCTTCGAATACCGCACGCCTGACGAGCGCGCTCTCGGTCTCGCCCACGACGGCGCGCCGTTGGAGCAGCGTGTCGGCGAATTTCTGATTACAACCGACGTCTCTCGACTCGACCTTAACGTGATCCACCGGTTCCTGACCGGCAGCTATTGGGCCGCCGAGATTCCGCGCGAGGTCGTCGCGCGGGCGCTCAAGAACTCGCTCTGCTTCGGTCTCTATGACGGCGATGCGCAAATCGGTCTCGCGCGAGTGGTGACGGACTATGCGACCTTCGCGTACGTCGCCGACGTGTTCGTGCTCGAGGAGTATCGCGGACGCGGACTCTCGAAAGCCCTGATGACGGCCGTGCTCGCGCATCCTCATCTGCAAGGACTGCGGCGCTGGACGCTGGCGACGCGCGACGCGCACGGACTCTATCGCAAGTTCGGATTCGAGACGCCGCGCTTGCCCGATCGCCAGATGGAACGGGCGGACCTGGAGGTTTATCGGCGCAGATCGGCGGGCGCCAAGTAGCCTCGTCGATTGATGGAAGGAGGAAGAAATGTACATTCCGAAACCCTTCGAGATAACCGAGACGCGCACACTGCACGAATTTATCCAGGCGCACAGCTTCGCCACGATCGTGTCGAACAGTGCGGATGACATGCTCGCTTCGCACGTTCCACTGGCGCTCAATCATGCCGGCGGCGCAAATGCGTCGCTCGCCGGCCACTTTGCGCGCGCAAACCAGCATTGGCGCGCACTCGAGCGAAGTGGACAGTGCCTCGTGATTTTCGGCGGGCCGCATTCGTATATCTCGCCCAGCTGGTACGCGAATTCTCCCGCGGTACCGACCTGGAACTACGCCGCGGTGCATGTGTATGGAAAGATGAGGATCATAGACGATGCCGCGTGGGTGGCCGGTCTGCTTGACCGGATGATCGCGATCTACGAAGCGCCGCAAGCGCGGCCGTGGCCCGGACTCCTGCCGGTGGAGTTCCGCGCCAAGCTCACCGAAGCGATCGTGGGCTTCGAGATTCAGATCGATCGAATCGAGGGCAAGTTCAAGCTCGGGCAGAATCGCCCACTCGAAGATCAGCGTGGCGCCCTGCGCGAGCTCGAGCGCAGCGGCGACGCGGCGGCGCGAGAACTCGCTTCGATGGTGCGGCGGCATCTGGGAATTGCCGCTGGCGACGGTGATCATCGCGCAGAGATCGGCACGGCGAAATGACTTTTCGCGGCGGCGGCGCGCCGTCGGGCGATTTGCCGTAGCTTGCGCCGCTTTCAGCGCGAGGCTTATATAACATCCGTTAGGTCCTTAACCGGCCGACGCCGCTCGCGCGGCCAGGTTACGATTCGCTGGGACCGCGATCGGAGGTCTTCATCAGATGGATTTCAAATTCAGCGCCGAGGATGAGTCGTTCCGCCAGACACTGCGCTCGTGGCTCAAAGCCAACGCGCCCAAGCGCGAGCACAGTCCTGATGAGGACCTCGGTCCGATGAGCGAGTCGGGCGGCGACGACTGGAAGCATCGGTTGCAATGGCACAAGAAGATGCACGAGGGCGGCTGGGTCGGAATCAGTTGGCCAAAGGAATACGGCGGGCGCGGCGCAACCATCACACAGCAGCTCATCTACAACGAGGAGATGAACAAGGCCAACACGCCGCAGCTCGTCAACGGACTCGGCATCATGTTGGTCGGTCCCACCCTGATCCACTGGGGCACCGAAGAACAGAAGAAGCGCTACGTTCCGAAGATCCTGTCGGGCGAGGAAATCTGGTGCCAGGGCTATTCTGAGCCGGGCTCGGGCTCCGACGTCGCGTCGCTGCAGACTAAAGCCGTCGAAGAGGGTGACTACTTTATCGTCAACGGCCAGAAGGTCTGGACTTCCGACGCGCATCACGCGGATTACTGCATCCTGCTGACCCGCACCGATCCGAGCGCGCCCAAGCACAAGGGAATCAGCTATATCATCGTCGATATGCACTCGCCCGGCGTGACCGTTCGTCCGCTGGTGCAGATCACGGGCGACGCGAATTTCAACGAAGTGTTTTTCGAGGACGTAAAAGTCCCGAAGAAAAACCTGGTCGGCGAAAAGAACCAGGGATGGCAGGTCGCGATCACCACGCTGATGTTCGAGCGGTCCGGAATCGGCGGCGGACGCGACATGCTCGGCGAGGTGAAGGATCTCGCGCATCTCGCGCGCGCGGTGCAACTGAACGGCCGCAGCGCGTGGGAGCATTCGAGCGTCCGGCAGAAGATCGGCGCATTCGCGTCGGAGGCGCTCGGGCTCAAATACACCGGCTATCGCCAACTGACGCGGCGGCTCAAGGGACTTCCGCCGGGCCCGGAAGGATCGGTGCTCAAGCTCGGCGCCAGCGAGCTTAATCTAAAGATGAACAAGTTCGCGATGGAGTTGCTCGGGCCCTACTCGCAGATGGAGTTCAAGGCGCCGTTCGCGGTCGACAAGGGCAAGTGGTCGTACCGGATGCTGGCGTCGCGCGCACTGACTATCGCCGGCGGCACCAGTGAGATTCAGCATAATATCATAGGCGAACGCGTTCTGGGGCTGCCCAAAGGTTATTGAACGCGCGGGTTTGAAAAAGCGGAAAAAGGGCAGCCCGACCTGGCTGCCCTTTTTGTTTGCGAAAGACGCGCACGGCGCGCAAGGAAGAGCTCCGATGGAAGGAAAGCTGGTCAGGCTTCGCGGCTACGAGAGAACCGATCTGGACGCGGTCATGAAGTGGATCAACGACGAGGAAGTGACCCAATTCCTCGGCGGCGAGATCCTGGCGCTCCCGCAATCGTCGATCGCGGAGATGAAATTCATCGAAGCCTCGGCCGGACGTGTGCCGTCATCGGCGGACCAGTCGTTCGTTATCGAGACGCTCGCGGACCGTAAATATCTGGGCGGCGTCGCCTTCCATGCGATCAACTGGCACAACCGCGCCGCCGGAGTCGGAATTGTCATCGGCGACAAGAGCTACTGGGGCCGAGGTTACGGGAGCGACGCGATGCGCGTGCTGATGCGAATCGGATTCGACAAGCTCAATCTGCATCGCCTGTGGCTGCACGTTTACGATTTCAATCAGCGCGCGATCGCATCGTACGAGAAGTGCGGCTTCAAACGCGAGGGCGTGCTGCGCAAGGAGCGCTTCCACAAGGGAAGCTATTGCGACACGATCGTGATGGGAATTCTCGCTGACGAGTACCGCGCGATGAATCAGCAGTAGGCTGCTCTACTTGCCGGTGCCGGCCAGCGCCGCGGAAAGCGTGCTGCTCTTGCCGTTGCTTCGAATCGTGAAGGTGCCGGCGCGTTTTCCAACTGCCGTCGGAGCAAACGAGATCGTATATTTGCATCGCTGGTGGGCGGCGAGCGTCGAGGCGCAAGTGCTCGCGCCCACGATGATCGCGAAATCGCCGGTTACCGATGCGCTCTCGATCGCGATCGTCGCGCCGCGAGGATTGACGACCGTCAGGTTTTTGGTTTTCCCCGCGCCCGCCCGAAGTCCCTACCGCTTCCTTGCCGAAATTCAAGCGTTTCGGCGTCAAGCTTGAGCGTCGACGTTACCGGCGTAGGCGTCGCCGTCGGCGTGGGAGTTCGCGTAGCAGTTGGCGTCGGCGCCACAGTGGGTGTTGCAGTTGACGTTGTAGTCGCGGTCGGGCTCGCAGTGACCGTCGCGGTCGGCGTGGCCGTGCGTGTCGCGGTGCGCGTTGGAGTCGCGGTCGGGGGCGGTGTTCTCGTCGCCGTCGCCGTCCCGATATTGGTCGGTGTGGCCGCCGGAGTTGGCGTGGGGGTTGCCGTCGGGCTGCTGCTGACGTTGGCGCCGGCGATCTCGAAAACGCCGCGTCCAAACGTGCCGGCAAAGATCATCCCATTCTGATTCTGTTCGAGATCGAACACCGGCACCGCCGGAACCGCGCCGAGATTATACGGCGTCCAATCCGCGCCGCCGTCGATGCTTCGAAAAATACCGATATCGGTCCCGGCAAGAATCGTGTTGCCGGTGCTATCGGTGCCATCCACCAGAATCCGGAGCACCGGAATATCGGGCAACGCGTTTGTGGGCGGCGGAATCTGGTTGAGTGGATTGCCGTCCACCTGCGCCCACGTCACGCCGAAGTCGTGCGTCACGAAGACGTGCCCCATCTGGGTGGCTGGCGGTGAATCCCGACACGGAGAGATAGGCGGTTGCGGAATCTCCCGGATCGATCGCAATACCGGTGGCCTGCGTGTAACGCGGCAGCACCAGCGGTGAAAGATTCGCGGTCACGTCCTTCCAGGTCGCGCCCTCGGGATTGTCTCCGGTCACCTGCACGTTGGCGTCAGAGGTTGTCATCAGGCGAAACGGCGTCGGAGTGAAGGTTGTATCGGTTTCCATCGCGAGGGCGTATGCCTTGGTGTCGTCCGACGGCGCGATCTCGAGATCCTCGAGCGCGCAATTCCCGTCGCCGCATCCTCCGGTCAAATCCTGCGTGGTCTCCGCCGCCCAAGTGTTGCCGCTGTCGCTCGAAACGTAAACCGAGTGCGCTCCGAACATCACCCTGCCCTGCTGCTCGGGATCGGCCGCGAGCGGAGGATAAAGCCCCGCGCCCCGGTCGCCGTTGGACGCAAGCGCCGCACGCAACGCCCGGGTCGGGCCGGCCGAGGTCCACGAGGTTCCTCCGTCGGTCGATTGCGCGATCGCGGGGCCGGCGCTCGTCGTAGCGAAGACGTGGTACGCGAGCGATGGATTGGCCGGATCGAAAATCGCGAACGCGCCGTCGAGCGTATCGACTTGCCCCCATGCTGCCGCCAGCGGCATCGAGCTGTTACCCAGCCCGGTTCCGTTGTCGGACATCCCTGCGAGCACCAGCGAGTTGTTGGTCGGATGCGGCCCCACGGATTGAACCTCCTCGGCGCCGATCGAAGAGTTCAGTCCGCTCCAGGAGCCACCGGGCGAGGCAAAATGAAACACGCCGCCGTCGTTGCCAAGATAAAAGCTGTGCGCGCTCGCCGGATCGAAGGCGACCGCATGCTGATCGGAATGGGTTCCGCCGTTCTGTGCAAGGAAAGTCCACGCGGCGCCCGAGTTGGTCGATCGATAGATTCCAACTCCACCGAACACGACGGTAGCGCCGCTCGAGTCCGCCGGATCGATCGCAAGGGCCTGGCCAAAAATCGAGTCGGAGACATTGTCAGCCGCGGTACCGTCGAGCACCACGCCGTCGCCAAGGCTCGCGCTCGGAACGCTCTCCGCGGTCCAGGTGGCGCCACCGTCGGAGGATTTGTAGAAGCCCGCGTACTCGATTCCGTCGGCCGCGCCGAGCATCGCATAGACGATTCCCGAATCAGCGGCGATACTCGAGCGCCCGATCGCTCCCGCGAAACCCGGGAAGGTAATCTGGCTCCAGCTCAGGCCGGAGTCTGACGAGTGAAACACTCCGGTCCATTGCACCGCCGCATAGACGTTTGCTGGCGCCGCCGGATCGATCACCACCTGGGTGACGGGGCACGGCTGATTCGTGAAGTAGGTGCAAGTGCCGAAGGTGCCGAGCGGATACGTAAGCCAGGAATTTCCTCCGTCGGTCGACCGCCAGACTCCCATCTGGCTCCATTGCGTTTCGATCCATCCGGCCTGCGCGCGATTGGCGCTCGATCCGTAAGTCACGGCCGCATAGATAGTCCGCGGGCTCTGCGTAGTGTCGACCGCAATACCGCCGATCGAGGCGTCGTCGAAATTAGCCGCGCCAAGCTGGCTCCACGAGCCGCCGAGGTCAGATGATACGAAAATCCCTTCGCCATAATAGGAATCGTTCGAGCCGTCGCCCTCGCCCGTCGCGACGTACAATGTAGGATTCGGCGTCGTGGTCGGGTCGAGCGCCATCGATCCGACCGACAGCGTCGGCTCCGCATCGAAGATCGGCGTGAACGCCGCGCTCGCATTCGGACGCATCCACACTCCACCCGCCGCCGTGCCAACGAACAGCCGTCCGCTCACCGTCGGATCGGCTATAATCGCAGTCACGCGTCCGGTCGCATTCGGCAGCGGCGAGCCAATCGCGACTCCGCCGAACGTAGCGACTTCCGCGTCCACCGGCTGCGGTCCAGTAAAGCTCCAGGAGGTGGTCTGCGACAGCGCAGGAATCTCAGCGGCGTTCGCCACCTGCGCTTGCGCCATCTCTTGCTGGCGCATCATGGCGACCGCTCGCAGATATGCGCCGCGCGGCGTTCCGAATTGATGTCCCCGTTTCGCGGCAAGGAATTCGCGGCGTGCCTCGAGCCGGCGCGCCTTCTGATAACGTGCCGTGTCGCGGCGCGCGCCGGGCGCCGCCGCCGGCATCATCGCCGCCCCTGCCAGGAGCGCGGCGAGAATCAATCCGGCAGGCGCAAGCCGGCGCGCGCGCGATAATCGCAACGTAATCACGGGCCCCCTTTTGCCCTAACTACGCTGCGATCTTACCTAGTAGTCGATTATATACCTATTATAGATAGTCAGTAATACTCACTAGCTATTTACGGATAGACTAATCTCTGTCGGTCTATATTGAGCAGCTCTGGCCCGTATCGCTTATGTTTCGGCACGTTCCGCCGGCGACATTCAAAAGCCGCCTACGCGGCGGAAACGCGGAAACCGATCTTGGGAAAGTGATTTACGACGCGTCCGACCGCGGGATCCTCCCGCTCGATCGCGATCTCCTGAATCGTGTTGAGCGCCACTGTCCCTGCCACCGGATCAAATGCGTAGTCGTCCGGAGTTACCGCAACGCGCGCCCCTGTCTTCAGGCCGCTCGGATCGGCGGGGTCGGAATTCGGCTGCGTGGCGGGATTGGCAGCCTTTGCGATTTTGAGCGCTTCGTCCGGGTCCATCGGAGTCATCGCACCGTAACCCATTGCGTCGATCCGCTCGAACCATCGCATCAGATTCGGAAACTTCTGCGCGTGCGAGAACGCGGTCGGCTCCGCGCGCAGGAACCACACCGGATGGAAGCAAGCGGCGTCGGCGAGGCTGAAGCGATCGCCAAGAATATACGGCTGCGAGGCGAGAGAGCCGTCGAGGATCTGCAGGAACGCACGCAGTTGGTTGAGCGCGTCGGGCGCGGCCTTTCCGATCTGCGCAAAATCGGCGCCCTGCATCATCTTGCTGCGATCTTCGATAAATTCCTTCGGCACCACTGCGGCGAGCTTCTCGAAGATCACCGGCGTGGTGGACCAGAAGATGCGCCGGTCCGCCCACATATTGAGCGCGTTGCACGCGGCTTCCATCCCGCGCGGATATAGCGAGGGCTCGGGATGAAGCTCCTCGAGTTTGCGGATGATGATGCCGGTATCGCACCACACGTCGGCGCCGATCTGGAGGACCGGAATTCGCCGGTAGCCGCCCGTCAGCGGAACGAGCTTGGGCTTCGGCATGATCACTGGCTGCTCGACGGCGCGCCAGCCGATCTTTTTGTACGCGAGAATTTTGCGGATTTTTTCCGAGAACGGCGAATTCACATACTGATGCAGAATAACTTCGGGCACGATGAGCCTCCTGGGTTGATCGATTCCAACGGGTCAAAATTTACCGCACCGCGCTCAATTGGGGAACCTCCATTGCAGCGCCTGCGAAACCTGATATTTTCGCCGTTATGTTCGGACAACAGGAATTCGATCTTTTCGAAGCAATTTATACGACTCGTTCGATGCGCCGGCTGAAACCCGATCCGGTCGCGCCCGAATTGATCGTCAAGGTGATCGAAGCGGCGACGATGGGCCCCAGCGGCAGTAACCGGCAGCCGTGGATCTTCGTCGTGGTGCGCGATGCGGAAACCAAAGCCTTCGTTGCGGAGCGCTACTTGAAGGCGTGGGAAGTCTACTTCACGCCGCGGGCGCGGGAGATCGTCGCGAACGATCCGCAAAGTCCGCAGGGACGAATTCTGCGCTCGGCACGCTATCTGGCCGAGCACGTCGGCGAAGCACCGGTGATGATCTTCTGCTGCGTCAAGAAATACAACGACGCGAGGCGCAGGGGGCAGCCGATGCTCAACGCGATCTTTCCCGCAATCCAGAATCTGTGCCTCGCGGCGCGCGCCTACGGCCTCGGCACCTCGATCACCGGGCTGCATCAGATGCATGGCGCCGAGATCGACGAGCGGCTTGGCGTGCCGGCCGAGTACTCGAACGCGGCGATGATTCCGATGGGCTATCCCAAAGGCAGATGGGCGCGGCCCGAGCGCAAGCCCGCCCTCGACGTGATCAACTGGGAGCGATGGGGGAGCCGCACGAGCTCTGTACCGGAAAAATAAATTCTGCGATCGGCGCGTTCAGCCCTCGATCACGGCGAGCACCAGACCGCGCTGAATCTGATCGCCGGCCTTGACGCGGAACTCGCGTAGCCGTCCCGTGGCCGGCGCCTTGATCGGAATCTCGACCTTCATCGACTCGATCACCATCACTTCGTCGCCGCGCGCAACCTGCGCGCCCATATCCACCGTGAGCCTCAGCACCTTGCCAACCGCGGGGCTTTTTATGTCCATGCTCATGCGCCAGCGGCGCCGTCCTTTCCGAAAGTCGTCGAGATACCGGCGTCATAGCAGGCGCAAGCGCGGTCCGCCAGTATTGGCGCAAATTGCGCGCTTGAGTTGCGCGGCCCGATGGCTGTAGAAGGGGGGCATCGGCAGCGGTCTGGGGACCACGCTGCCGGAATCGATCAGGCGAAAAGAGCGGCTGGAGAAACTGCGCTTGGGTAATGACAGCAGGATGAGCGGTATCGTCGCCGCGCGCACATTGCTCGAGTATCCGCGCGGGGCGCATCGATGGAGCCTGCTCGGGCTCACGGTGATCGCGACGATTCTCGCGTCGTACGAATTCCAGCTCGCGCCGATTCTCTCGCTGCTGCTGCCGTTCCTGCACATGAGCCAGGTCGGGTACGGCTACTTCATCACTTTTGCGGTTCTGATTTCCGGAATCTCGGCGTTCTTCGGCGGACCGCTCGCTGACCGCTACGGCCGCGTGATCCTGATCGACATCTGCCTTGGCCTGACCGTGGTGCTGGTGTTCTGCAACCTGTTCATCACCAATATCGTTTCATTCATTATCATCCGCACGCTGATGAGCGTCGTCGCGGGCACGATGGCCGGTGCTGGCGCGGCGTTGATGCGCGACATGTCGCCGCGCGTCGATCGCGCGCTGGCATTTGGCCTTTTGACGATCGGGCCGGTCGGCGCGAACTTCCTGGCCAACAAGATCGCGGCGTGGACGCTGCCGATCTACCACACCTGGCAATCGCAGATCTGGATCACGGGATTTCTGGGCCTCGCGATGTTCCTGCCGATCGTGCTGTGGCTGAAGGACTTGAGCACCGATCTGCGCTTGCAGATTTTCCGCACCGAGATCGCCTCGATGGAGGCGCGCGGGGTCAAGCTGAAGGCGGCCGAATTGCCCTCGAGCACCAACGACGCCTTCCGGCGTCTGCTGAAGCATCCGGAGATCTGGATCCTGGTCGTCGGGATGAACGCCAATTTGACGCTGTATTTCGCGATCACCGCGTTCGGTCCGCTGATGTTCACGCAGGCGTTCAAATATCCACCGGCCGAAGCGGCCGCGATGAACTCGAACTTCTGGTTTTGCAACCTGGCGATCCTGATCGCCACCGGATTTATCTCCGACCGCCTGCAAATCCGCAAACCGATCGCGATTATCGGCGCCGCACTCAGTATCGGACTGCTCGCGTGGTGGATTCCGAGCTTCACAGGCACTGGTCTGCCGCGCGGCGAGATGGCGATTGTCGCGGCGGTGCTGGGCGGCTTCCTTGCGATCGGCTATGTGCCGTGGGCCGCGCACTTCTCCGAGACGCTCGAGGAAGTGTCGCCGGCGCTGCAGGCGACGGGATGGGCGTTCTTCGGATTGGTCGCGCGCGCGTGGGCGGGACTGTCGGCGCCGCTGACCCTGTGGGTCGCCAAGGAATTCGGATGGCAGGCATGGATCAAGGTGAGCATCGTGGGAATGGCGATCTACATCGTAGCCCTGCTCATCACGCGCGGCATTCATCAAGAGGCCGCCGAGACCGCCGAAACAGAAGCAACCGCAACCGCGGCACAGTAAGTATTGCCCCTGTGCGGAATGTCCCTCTCCCAGATTGGGAGAGGGTGCGTGGCGCGGCGATTGCTCTTTTCAGCAATCGCCGTGACGCGCGGGGTGAGGGACCGGCAGAAATAAAAATCTGCGACCGCGCGCTGCGACATTCTGTGCGCGCTTGCGGAATCCGAATTCTGGTGCTTTGGACAAACTTGGTGCGTATGCCGAAACAAGCAGGAGAGTTTTCTCTGTCGGTCCCTCACCCGTCGCGCGCAACGCGCGCCACCCTCTCCCAAACTTATTGGGAGAGGGACTGATCGGATCGCGGCTACGGGCGCATCGTGCGAGTGCGGATTCCCAGCTGGGTTGGCACAATCTCATATGCCTGGTGCACCCAATCGACCAGGATCGGACGCGTGTCGCGAGGATCGATTATCTCCTCGATTCCGAATGCCTCCGCAGTGCGAATCGGCGAACGCACGGCGTTGAACTTCTCTTCGAGTTCTCTGCGCAGTTTTTCCGGATCCTTCGAGGCCGCAAGATCGCGCTTGTACGCCGCCTCAATGCCGCCCTCGATCGGCAGTGATCCCCAATCCGCCGATGGCCACGCATAGCGCAGATTGAGTCCGCTGGTGATTCCGTGCGCGCCGCCGGCGACGCCGAACGCTTTGCGCACTATAATCGCGACCCATGGCGTGATCGTCTGGTACACCGCGCACATCGCGCGCACGCCGTGCCGGATGGTTCCCTCGCGCTCGGCTTCGCGACCGATCATAAAGCCCGGCTGATCGACGAAGTTCACGATCGGCAGATGAAACGTGTCGCACAGGTCGATGAACTTGACCATCTTGTCTGACGCCGCCGCGTCGAGCGATCCACCGATCGCGAATGGGTCTCCCGCCATCACGCCGACCGGATAGCCGTCCAGGCGCGCGAACGCGGTGACCAGCGACGGTCCAAAGTACGGGGTCATCTCGAAAACTGAATCGCGATCCATCACCAGCTCGAGAATCCTGCGCGCGTCATAACCTTGCCTGCGGTTGCGCGGCACGATGCTGATGAGCTCGTCCTCGCGGCGATGCGGATCGTCGAGCGGCGTAGTCCGCGGCGGCGCCTGCCATACGCTCTGCGGCAGATAGGACAGGAAACGGCGAATCTGGTCGAAGGCGTCCTCCTCGCTTTCGGCCTCGTTGTCCACCGCCCCGCTCTCGTGCGCATGGATGTCAGATCCGCCGAGCTGTTCCTTGTCCAGATTCTCGCCGGTTCCCCACTTCACCACCGGAGGTCCGGCGACAAAGAGCTGGCTCGAGCCTTTTATCATCACCGCAAAATGCGATGCCGCCACCCGCGCCGCGCCAATTCCCGCAACCGAGCCCATGCATCCCGCCACCACAGGGACTTCGGACATGAGCTGCATCATGATGTTGAATCCGGCGACCGCAGGGACGTAGGTCCTTTTCATCGTCTCGAACGTGCGCACGCTGCCGCCGCCTCCGGTGCCGTCGATCAATCGCACAATCGGCATGCGCAGCTCGTGCGCGATCAGCTCTGCGTATCCCCGCTTGTTGCCGATCGACGCGTCCGCGGCGCCACCGCGCACGGTGAAGTCGTCTCCCGCGACCACGACGCGCCGTCCGCTGATTCTTCCGGTTCCGCCGACAAAGTTGGCCGGCAGGAACTCGATCAGAGTATCGCCCTCATACTTGGGTGCGCCCGCCAGCGCGCCGTATTCGTGAAACGATCCGTGATCGAGCAATCGCTCGATCCGTTCGCGCACCGTGAGCTTGCCGCCGTCGTGTTGGCGCTTGATATTGTCGGCGCCGCCCATCTGCTTCGAGAGCTCGAGGCGGCGGCGAATTTCATCGACTTCCGGTTGCCAGGACATATGGTTCCTCCGCTGTTTGCCGATCTTATCAATCATGCTCAGCGCGTTCACGGCAAACGGGCGAACGACCCCGTTTCGAGCGACGATTCTTCCTGTTAGCCTTGAGCGTCGATGAGTGCCGCGCCGATTCAGACTGTTCCGAACGCGAACTTCTCCGCGCGACCGAAGCGCGCGATGCTCTCCGGATGGGGCCGTTACGGAGCGCTCGAATGCGATCTCTACCGGCCCGAGAAATTCTCCGAGCTGGCGGAAATCGTCGCATCAAACTCGACCTCGCTTATCGCACGCGGCGCCGGGCGCGCGTATGGCGACGCCGCGGTGAACGGCGACAATCGGGTCGTCGATGTGACCCGGCTCGGGAGGATGCTCTCCTTCGATCCAGACAGCGCGACGCTGCGAGCGGAGGCGGGGGTCACGCTCGATGAGATCATCGATGTGTTCCTGCCGCGCGGATTTTTTCCGCCGGTAGTGCCGGGCACGCGCTACGTCACGCTCGGCGGATCGATCGCGGCAGATATCCACGGCAAGAGCCATCATCGCGACTCCTCATTCGCGAGCCACATCACCAGCTTCATCCTGATGCTTGCGTCGGGCGAGATTCGGCGATGCTCGCGCGAAGAAAACGCCGACCTGTTCTGGGCTACTGTCGGAGGGATGGGCCTGACCGGCGTGATTCTCGAAGCGGAGCTGCGGCTCAGTCGTATCGAGAGTGCGTGGCTGGAAGGCGAAGTGATTCGTGCGGAGAACCTGGACGCGGCGCTCGAGGCGTTCGAGCGCACCGACGGCCAATACGGCAACTCGGTTGCGTGGATCGATTGCGCGACCACTAAAGGGCGGCTTGGGCGCTCGATCCTGAACGCCGCAAATTTCGCGACGCGCGACGCTCTTGCGCCCGCGATGCGCCAGGATCCGTTTGCGATCAAGCCGAAGTTCCATCCCGCCGTGCCGTTCGATCTGCCGAACTTCGCGCTGAGCGCGCTCACGGTTAGAACGTTCAACGACGGTCTGTACGCGATTCATCGCCGCAAGGCTGGCCGCGCGCGTTTCGACTATCAGAGTTTTTTCTTTCCGCTCGATTCGATTCATGACTGGTACCGAATCTACGGCAAGCGCGGATTCGTCCAGTACCAGTGCGTATGGCCCGAGGCCGAGAGCCGCGCGGGGTTGATCGAGACTCTGGAAGCGATCAGCGCGAGCCGGCGCGGATCGTTTCTGAGCGTCCTCAAGAAGTTCGGCGCGCAGGAAGGGATGCTCTCCTTTCCGATGCCGGGTTATACACTTGCGCTGGATTTTCCAGTCGCGGAAGGTTTGATGGAATTTCTCGACCGGCTTGACGCGATGGTGCTAGCGCGCGGAGGCCGCGTCTACCTCGCGAAGGACGCGAGGATGCGCCCGGAGACGTTTCGCGAGATGTACCCGAACCTCCCGCGATGGCAACAGATCAAGACAGCCGCCGATCCGAATAACCGGTTTTCCTCGAGCCTCGCGCGGCGTATCGGGATGCTGCCCACGTAGGCGCACAGGCGCTTCCAGAGCCATGGCCAAGGTAATCGTCTTAGGTGCGACCAGCCCGATCGCGCGAATCCTCGCGATGCGCTTTGCCGCGGACGGCGACGCGGTTTATTTAGCCGCGCGCGACGCGGGCGAGGCAGCGAGAATCGCAAGCGACCTATCGGTACGCACGGGAGCGGTCGCGCTGTCAGGCGCATTCGACGCGGCCGATTTCGCCTCGCATACCGATTTCATCCGCCGCGCGACCGACGAGCTCGGCGGCATGGACGGCGTCGTGCTTTGCTTCGGCACGCTCGGCGACGAAGACGCGGCGCAGATCGATCCTGACGCCGCGCTGGCGACGCTGCATCAGAACTTCACCGGCGCGGTCAGCCTGATGACGCTCGCCGGGACGCATTCTCGAACAACAGAAGCACGGCTTCATGATTGTGATCGGCTCGGTCGCCGGAGATCGCGGCCGCGCGAAAAATTATGTGTACGGCGCGGCCAAGGGCGGGCTGCATACTTTTACCCAGGGACTGCGCGGACGGCTCACGCGCGCGGGCGTCCACGTGATGACGGTCAAGCTCGGCACGGTCGACACGCGGATGACGTGGGGTCGCGAGGGAACTCTCCTCACCGTCTCTCCCGAGAAAGCCGCGAACGCGATTTACGCCGCGTACCAGCGCAAGGCTGAGGTCGTGTACGTACCGTGGTTCTGGCGCCCGATCATGGGAATCGTGAAGTTAATCCCGGAGCGGTTTTTCAAGCGCACCAGCTTCTAGCGATCACTCTTCCAAGTAGTAATCGATCGTCGAAACCAGACGCACCTTCTTGTCGATCGAGCGCGCTTCGTCGAAGCCGCTCTGCGAGCCGGAAGCGTCACGCGGAAGAATCTCGAACACGCCCTGATTGGCGCGCCGGATCGGGCCGAGCTTGCTGTTCGAATCGTTGGCGAACTGCTGCGCGACGGCGCGCGCGCTCTTGGTCGCCTCCGCCAGCATCGCGGGCCGGATCGAATCGAGGTTGGTAAAATAGTAGGCAGGATTGGCGATGCCGTTGTCGGGTTCGAGGTTGAGCACGATTCCCTGGCTGATGAGATCACCGGTGAGTTGACCGGTCTGCGCAACGCGATCGACATTGCCCGAGCGGATCTGAATGCCGCCCTTGACCAGATAGCGCCCGTTGCTGCGATTTTGCGTGGCGCCGAACTGCTCGGTGTCGGTGACCTTTGCGGGGACTATTTCGATCTCGGCGTCCGTGAAGCCATGCTGATGCGCAAACGCAGTGACGAGCTTCGCGTCACGAACGATTTCAGTATTTGCCTTGATCACGTCGTCGCTGGTGGCGGTGTATGAGATGTTCCACACCGCCACGTCGGCTTTGACCGGCCGCTCGACCAATCCGCGGACCGTCACATAGCGGTCGCGTCCGCGCGCAGACAGAAACCCCTGCTCGATAAAATAGCCGCCCAGCGCAAGCCCGATCGCAACCAGCGCGCCCAGGATCGCAGCGCTCGAAGCAGGCATCCCGCGAGATTCCATGATTCGCGTCTCCATCGTTATAGGCCGTCGCCCTAGAGGCTACGCGCAAACCGCAGAAAAGAAAGAGGCCCGATTTAGCGGGCCTCTTTTTTCGATCATGTAAGTAATCTCGCGAGCTAGTTGACGGTCCAGGTGTCGCCGCGATTCAGGAGCTCGGTCAGATTGCCTGGGCCCTGCTTGGCCTTGGCGTCTTCGAGCTGCTTGTTGATCGCGCCGTCGTAGGTCGGACGCGAAACCGCGTAGAAGACTCCGACCGGCGTCGGCATCGGCGCCTCGAAATTTCCGAGCATGAAGGCGAGCGAGAGATTGGTTTCGTCGTGGACCACGATGTCTTTTTCGCTGATGCCATTTTCGCCCAGCGTCACGACCTCGGGCCGCATCCCGTTCATCTTGATGCCCTTGTTGCGTTCCTTGCCGAAGAGCAGCGGCTTGCCATTCTCGAGGATCAACTGATGCTCGGCTTTGATCGCCTTGTCGCTGACCTCGTTGAAAGCGCCGTCGTTGAAGATATTGCAGTTCTGCAGAATCTCGATGAACGACGCGCCGCGATGCGCATGCGCGCGCTTGAGCATCTCGCCCAGATGCTTCTGCTCGACGTCGATCGCGCGCGCGACGAAAGTCGCATGTGCGCCGAGCGCGACCGTGATCGGGTTGAAGGGAAAATCCACCGAACCCGCGGGAGTTGACTTGGTCACCTTGCCCACTTCGGACGTCGGCGAGTACTGGCCCTTGGTCAATCCGTAGATACGGTTGTTGAAGAGCAGAATCTTGAGGTCGATATTGCGGCGCAGCGCGTGGATCAGATGGTTGCCACCGATCGAGAGGCCGTCGCCGTCGCCGGTGACGACCCACACGTCGAGGTCCGGCCGCGTAACCTTGAGACCGGTCGCGATCGCTGGCGCGCGTCCGTGAATCGTGTGAAAGCCGTAGGTGTTCATGTAGTACGGAAAGCGGCTCGAGCATCCGATGCCCGAGATGAAGACCGTGTTGTGCGGCGCGATGCCGAACTCGGGCATCGTCTTTTGAACCTGCGCCAGGATCGCGTAGTCACCGCATCCAGGACACCATCTTACTTCCTGGTCGGATTCGAAATCCTTGCGGGTAAATGCGGTAGCCATTGGTCCTCAGCCCTCCAATACGCGGTTGATGCGGGTGACGATTTCGCTGACCTTGAACGGACGGCCCTGGATCTTGTTGAAGCCGACCGCGTCGATCAGGTAATCGGCGCGAACCATCTTCAGCAAATGGCCCATGTTCATTTCGGCGATCATCACGGTCTTGAATTGGCGCAGCTTGGCAGCCAGATCGCGCGGCAGCGGATTCAGGTAGCGCAGATGGATGTGCGAGACCTTCTTGCCCTTCTCTCGCACCTGCTTGACGGCCTCGCGAATCGGACCGAAGGTGGAACCCCATCCGAGCACGACCAGGTCGCCGCCGTTCGCGTCGCCGAAGATTTCAGTCGGCGGAATGTCCTGCGTGATCCCCGCGACCTTGCGCGCGCGCGTGCGGATCATCAGCTCGTGATTTGCGGGCGAGTAACTGATGTTGCCGGTCAGGTTCTCGCCGGTGATTCCGCCGAGCCGATGCTCGAGTCCCGGAGTGCCGGGAATCGCCCACGGACGCGCGAGCGTCTGGTCGTCGCGCGAGTACGGCAGAAATCCGACCGGGTCGGTTTCGAACTCAACTTTGATCGGCGCCAAGATCCTCAACCTTCGGCAGCAACCACGGCTCGGCGCCGTTGGCGAGCTGTCCGTCGGTGAGCAGGATCACAGGCGTCATGTACTTGACCGCGATTCGAACCGCCTCGTACGCGCAATCGAAACAATCGGCGGGAGTCGACGCGGCGATGATCGGAATCGGCGACTCGCCGTGACGTCCGTACATCGCCTGCAGCAAGTCGGCCTGCTCCGGCTTGGTCGGCATCCCGGTCGAAGGACCCGCGCGCTGGATGTCGGTAATCACGAGCGGCAGCTCGACCTTCACCGCCAGACCGACGGCCTCTGCCTTGAGATTCATGCCGGGGCCCGAGGTCGTGGTGATCGCGATCGCGCCGCCGAATGAGGCTCCGATCGCGGAGCACACGCCGGCAATCTCGTCCTCGGCCTGGAACGTATAGACCGGGAAATTCTTGAAGGTCGCGAGTTCATGCAGAACGTCGCTGGCCGGCGTAATTGGGTATGATCCGAGGAACAGCGGACGATTCGATTTCACCGCCGCCGCGACAAATCCCAGCGCGGTCGCTGTGTTGCCCGTGATATTGCGGTAGAGGCCCGGAGCGATCTGCGCGGCGGGAACCTCGTACGACGAGGTGAACATCTCCGTGGTCTCGCCGTAATTGAAGCCGGCCTTGAAGACGCGGATGTTCGCCTCGATGATCTCGGGATTCTTCTTGAACTTGCTCTCGATATACTCGATCGTGCTCTGGGTCGGGCGCTGATACAGCCACGAGAGCATCCCCAGCACGAACATATTGCGGCTGCGGAACACGGCACGGTTGTTGAGTCCGAGCCCATGCACAGCGAGCGTGGTGAGCTTGGTCACGTCAACCTGGATGACCTGGTACTTGTCGAGCGAATGGTCTGTGAGAGGATTATCGGTGTAGCCGGCGCGCTTCAGGTTCGCGGCGCTGAACGCCTCGCGATCGACGATTAGCAGGCCGTTGGGCGGCAGGTCTTCGAGGTTGGCCTTGAGCGCGGCCGGATTCATCGCGACCAGCACGTCGGGCTCGTCGCCGGCGGTAAAGATCTGATTGCTGGAAAAGTTGAGCTGAAATCCGCTGACTCCGGCGAGCGTACCCGCAGGGGCGCGGATCTCGGCCGGGAAATCCGGCAGCGTCGCGATATCGTTGCCGGCAAACGCCGACTCGGTCGTGAACTGCATCCCGGTCAACTGCATCCCGTCGCCGGAATCTCCGACGAAGCGGATGACGACGCGGTCTTTGCGCTGAAGAGGCTTCTTGGCGTCACCGGAACGGCGCTGACTCGGGGAGTCCGTAATCTGTCCGGCGGCCTCAGGTGGTACAGCCATCTCGGTCCAATCTCCTTACGCTGACAATCGTGGTGATGAAGACATTGTTGGGTTACATGCGGAACAAAAGCTCAATCGTATGCGCGGAACTAAAGTATATCTAATGTTAGGATTTCGTGAAAGAGGGGGTTGCTTATCTGATTTCAAACCCGGCGAGCTCTCCGCTCCACTCCATCCACTCCTGCTCCACTGAACTCACACTCGCGAACCGCGGCCCCTGATGCGCCCACGCCGCAAGCTTGTCCAATCCATCCTTATCCCCTTCGGCGACAATTTCAACGCCTCCGCCCGCCAGGTTTCGCGCCCATCCCGCAAGCCCGTGCCGCTGGGCCTCGGCGACGGCAGCCCAGCGGAAGCCGACGCCCTGCACCCGTCCGGTAACAATCAGCCGCATCCGCGCCCGTGCCGCCATCGCGAAATCCCTTAACCTTCGGCAAGCAGCGCGAGGAGGCCTTTCTCGTCGAGGACGCGGACGCCCAGGTCGTGCGCCTTCTTGAGCTTCGAGCCCGGCTCGCTGCCTGCGACCACGAAATCGGTCTTGCGGCTGACCGAGCCGGTCACGCGGCCGCCGACGGCCATGATTCGGCGCTCGGCGTCGTCGCGGCTCATCGATTCGAGCGTGCCGGTCAGCACGAAGCTCTTGTCGCGCAATGCGCCGCGTCCCGAGGGTTCGGCGGGCGCTTCGATCTCGAGAAGTTTTTCCAGACGGCGCACGGCGTGCATGTTTCGTGGCTCGTCGAAATACTCGCGCACGCTGCGTGCGACCTCGGGACCGATGTCGCGCACCCCTCGCAGCTCGTCCTCGCTCGCGGCGCTGATCTTTTCGAGTGATTTGAAACGCAGCGCGAGCTGGCGGGCGGTATGCTCGCCGACCTGGCGGATGCCGAGGCCATTGACCACGCGCTCGAGCGAAGTCTTGCGCGCGGCGGCGATCGCGTCGAGCACGTTCTGCGCGCTCTTGTCGGCCATCCGCTCGAGCCCCGAGAGCTGCTCCTTGGTTAGATTGAAGATGTCGTCAAGCTCGCGAACCAGTCCAGCTTCGATAAGCTGCGCGACCAGCTTGTCGCCGAGGCCTTCGATATCGAGGCACGCCTTCGACGCGAAATGGCGAATCGACTCGCGCATCCGCATCGGGCAGTTCGCATTGACGCAGAAATAGCCGACCTCGCCCTCCTCGTGCACGACCGCGGCTCCGCATTCGGGGCACTTCAGCGGCATCGTGAACTCATGCGCGCGCGGCTTGCCCGGCTTGGTGACGCGCACCACGTACGGAATCACGTCGCCGGCGCGCTCGATCAGCACGGTATCGCGCTCGCGGATATCCTTGCGCCGAATCTCGTCGAGGTTGTGCAGGGAGGCGTTCGAGATCGTGACGCCGGCCAGCGCGACCGGCGCGAGCTTCGCAACCGGAGTCAGCGCTCCGATCCGTCCGACCTGGACGTCGATCTTCTCGACCACGGTCTCAGCCTGCTGGGCCTTGAACTTGTACGCGATCGCCCATCGCGGCGCGCGCGAGACCTCGCCAAGCTGCGCCTGGAGCGCGTAGGAATTGACCTTGGCGACGACGCCGTCGGCGTCGTGCGGAAGCGAGTGGCGCTTCTCCGTCAGCGCGTTCCAATAGTCCAGCACTTCGTCGAGGTTGTGACAGACCTTCGACTCCGGATTAGTGCGCAGTCCGAGCGCTTTGATTCCCTGCAGGAACTCCCACTGCGACTCGAAGCTCACGCCTTCGATCACGCCGGGCGCATAGAGAAAAATATCGAGCGGACGCGACGCGGTGATTTTCGGATCGAGCTGGCGTAGCGATCCGGCCGCCGCGTTGCGCGGATTTGCGAACACCGGCTCGCCGCGCGCCTCGCGGTCGGCATTGAGCTTCGCGAACGCCCTGGTCGGAAAGATCACCTCGCCTCGCACCTCGAGCAGCTTCGGTATCTTGCCGTCATCGGGTTTGCGAAGCCGCAGCGGCACCGATTTGATCGTCTTGATGTTGGCGGTGACGTCCTCGCCGGTCTCGCCGTCGCCGCGAGTCGCCGCGGTCGCGAGCTTCCCGTCCTCGTACACCAGCTCGATTCCCAGGCCGTCGAGCTTGACCTCGGCGACATACTCGATGTCGTCGTCGGTCTTGAGCAGGCGCTTGATGCGTTTGTCGAACTCGCGCATCTCGTCCGCATTCATCGCGTTGGCAAGCGACATCATCGGCCGGCGATGCTTAATCGGCGCGAATCTCTCGCTCGGCGCCGCCCCCACGCGCTGAGTTGGCGAATCCGGCGTCACGAGCTCCGGATGCTCGCGCTCGAGCGCCTCGAGTCGGCGCATCATTGCGTCGTACTCGGCGTCGGAGATCTCCGGATCGTCGAGTACGTGGTAGCGATAACTATGATGATTCAGTTGCTCGCGCAGCTTTTCGATCTCCGCGCTCAGGTTGTGTCGATTTTCTTTTGGCATTAGCCGCTCGCAAGGAGCTTAGTTCTCGTTCGGTTGGTAAACCCGAACCCTTCCGATCTCAACTATCCAGAGCTTGCCGTCCAGTCGTTCTTTGCCCAGCGCGGATCGAAGCGTGCTTATCAGATCGTGAAGGGCGCGAGCCGACGGATGCCGCGGCAGACGAAGAACCGCTATTCCGTGATAGCGCGACGGGCGATAGGTCAGTGGATTCGCAAAGCCCAAGTCGAGCGTCACTATTGCTCTGCGCTCACGACGGCATCGCTCGATCAGATCGCTGTCCGAGGCGCCGCTCATGGTCTGTTCGCTAACCGTCGAGACGTCATGTCCTGCCGCTCGCAACGGAATCGCCAGGCGCGGAGCCAAATTCTCGTCGAGCTTGAGTTTCAATGCCGGGGATGGGTAGGAATTTCGACGAACCGTTCTCGAGACATTTCCGCTCCATATGCGATGCAGGCATCGATATCGGCGTTATCCAGCCCCGGATACTCATTTCGGATCCCTTCTTTGGACTCACCACTGGCGAGAAGGTCCAGAATAAGCGAGACCCAGATCCGATGACCTCTGATGCACGGTTTTCCAAAACACACTTTCGGGTCGATGGATATTCGTTTCAAAAGGCTTTTACGGCTCGCCACTGGCCACCTCGCCAATCGTGGTTACTCGGTGTCTCCAATCCTAGCGCCGGGAATAGCCCATCGCGTCGAGGAAGTCGTCGAGGGTCGTGAATCGCATATACATATTGTGACGCTTCTGGTCGGCGATCGTAGTACTTGATTCCGAGGAATAGGCATGGCCGGGAAATACTACGGTCGCGTCATCGAGCGACTTCAATGTAGTATTCAGGCTATGGTACATCGCCTCGGGGTCTGAGCCCGGCAGATCGACGCGCCCGCACGAATTCACGAATAAAGTATCGCCAGAAATCAGATTTCCCTCGGCCAGAAAGCATTGCGAGCCGGGAGTATGGCCGGGAGTATGGAGAAACTTCACCTCGATCTCGCCGACCTTGAACGTATCGCCGGCTTCGACCTTTACTATATCGCTGTCGGAAAGGCCCGCGACCTTTTTTGCGCCTTCCGCTTCGTGCTTGTTGAGATATACTTTCGCCTTTACCCGCTCCAGCATCTCTGCCACGCCTTCGATACTCTGCCCCATCATCTTTCCACCCAGATGATCCGGATGGTAGTGAGTAATCAGAATTTTATCCAGTTCGTACCCTTCGCGCTCGACGAAATTGCAGATTTTGGCGACGTCCCAGGCGGGATCCACTACTGCCGCTTTCTTGGCGACTTTGTCACCCACTATATAAACGAAATTCGCCATCGGACCGATTTGCGCCTGGCGAAGATAGAGTCGATTTTCCGCTTCCATGACCGATCTCCGGGGATTCAGGATTTCGCGGCACCGCTGCGCGCGGCGTGTCGTTTCATCGCGGCTCTGCGCCGCGCGGCCTTGATTTCGGGATCGTCCAGCCGCAGGCCACGATCCCACAGGAACTCGGACTCGCCGAGCTTGTGCGCGACCCATCGCGATTGCACGAAAAGATGATCGCTCAGCCGATTCACGTAGATGATTAACTGCTCGTTGATCGGTTCCTCGCGCTGGAGGGTCCACAGCACCCGCTCCGCACGACGGCATACAGTACGTGCCTGATGCAGAAATGCGTTCAACACGCCGCCGCCCGGGAGCGTGAAGGATTTGAGCGGCTCGAGCACTTTCTCCATCCGATCCATCTCGTTTTCGAGGAGATCGATTTCGAGCGCGCTCATCCGATACATCCCCTCGTACTCGCCGTCGTGCGGAGTAGCCAGTTCGCTGCCGACGTCGAACAACTCGTTCTGAATCCGGCGCAACATTTCGGCGTACCAGACGCCATCCGCACCGAGCCGGGACACGTATCCGGGCAGATAGGTCCGCACGATTCCGATGATCGAGTTGAGCTCGTCGATCGTGCCGTAGGCGTTGATGCGTCCGTGCTCTTTCGGCACGCGGCGGCCGCCGACGAGAGCGGTCGTGCCCTTGTCGCCGGTGCGGGTGTAGATTCGGTTGAGCCGAATAGCCATTAGATATTCGCCTTTTTGCGGATTGCTTCGTACGACGCGTCGCCAAGATCGGTCGAGACCGGCAGTCCGCTGTCGCGCCATCCCGGAACGACCACCGTGCCGGATTGATCGCGCTGTCCGCCGAAGCCGCCGGTGACATTGGTCAGATCGGCATAGCCGGCATCCTCGAGCATCTCGCACGCGCGCATCGAGCGTCCGCCGGCCTGGCAGCCGACGACGAGGGTTTTATTTTTCGGCAGAATTTTTTCCGCGATTTCGAGAAAATCGGGATTTAACTGCATCTGGCCGGGACCTTTGATGAACACGACCGGAATATTGATCGCGCCCGCGGGATGACCCTGCGCAAACTCGCCCTCGGTGCGCACGTCGAGGTAGATCGCTTCGGGATTGCGCTTGAGCGTCTCATTCGCGTCGCGCGGCGGTTGCTCTTTTATCGGCATGGGAATTCACCTTTGAATCTTCAATCGCAATTCTAGCAGATAACGATGCGGCTCGCTCGGCGCGGTTGATCAGGCTTGCGGCTTTCCGACCCGTTCATGATGCACCATCGCACTGCGCGGTTTCAGCGGACGCGCCTCGGGCGGGCGCGTCGCGTCGGGGTAGCCGAATGGCAGAATCGTGAAGATGCCCCATCCCGCGGGCAGATCGATGAGCGGGCCGATCTTCGCGGCGTCGAAATTGCCGACCCAGCAGGTCCCCAGCCCGAGCGCCCATCCGGCGTTGGCCATGTTCTGCACGGCCTGCGCGCAATCGACGTCGGCCCATCGCGTGTTGCCGAGATCCTTCAGCACGACAACCGCGCTCGGAGCGTCGGCGACAAATTTGCCGGTGCTGCAGAGCGCGCCGATCTCTTTGAGGCGGGTGCGATCGCGAATCACCACGAATTGCCACGGCTGCAGGTTGCGCGCGCTCATCGCATGGCGTCCGGCCTCGACGATTTTGTTTAGCTTGTCGTCATCGACCGCTTTGGGCGCGAATGCCCGTTGCACCTTGCGCGAATTGATCGCCTCTATCGCGTCCATCGTGGACCTCCCGTGCTGCAACCGGGCGGCGAGCCCCTTACAGCCGTAAGATTGAATTTTTAACGGCGCTTGCAAGTCTTGTAGTATCAACTCGCGCCAAATTCTAGTTGACGATCGGGGACCAGAGGACGGAATCGGCGCCGGCGCGGGGACGCTTCGACTGCATGCAGCGAAGCCGCTGCGCAGTTGAGCGCCGGGATTCGCAGAAAATCGATGCCCGCGCAATAAAGAATCCGGCGGCATCAGGATTGCTGGACAACGGCCGTCCGCCGAATGGAACGCGGGCTATCGACGCGGATGATTCGCGTGGGGAGTAATTTTTGAAAATAATCCGAATCGAGCGCTTGTTGCCCCGCATCGTCGATGCGCCGCGCGTGCATCATCGAAGTGCATTCAGTTCCGTTCCGAAAATAATTCTCGCGCTGGCGTGCGCGATGCTCGCGGCGATTTCCACTCCCGCCGCCGCGATCGCGGCGCAGGCGTCCGCATTCAAGATCTATTTCAGCGGGACCGAAAACCTTGTGCTCGATCGCCTGAGGCTCGACCCGTCGACACATCGCGTGAGCGATCTGGCCGATGCGCAAGCCGCGGTCTTCGACGACGCCCTGCCCGCTCCCGGTCCTGCGCTCGACGCGCTCAAGGCGAGAGTGGCGGCCGGCATGGGTGTGGTCATCGTCACAGGGCCGAATACCGATCCTGCCGCGTTGGGGGCTCTGACCGGAGGAGCGATCACGCAGACGGGGACGGTGGATGTGCCCACCGGACCGACGCACGCGCAAGAGATCGAGAAACTCGCCGCGATAATCGTTTACACAGGCCCGGCGTCGAATCCGCTTGCAACCAACGTGAGCTGGAAGTCCGCGGTGCGGGTGCACGAGCGCTCGCTCCTCGCCACGACGCCGGCCGCGACCGTCCTGGTTGCGACCAGCGGCAAGGATCCGGTGCGCGCGCATACTCCGATCCTGATCGAGATGAAGTCGGGTGCCGGGACGATCTACGTGCTCAACGTATGGCTCCGGCAGGGCGACCAGCGCGCGCGGATCGCGAGCTATCGCAAGCTGCTCGGCGGGATCGCGGGTGCGCAGAATTACGATTTCCAGCGCTGGGCCTACTTCAACTGGCTCCTCTACGACATGTCGCGATCGTCGGCGGGCGTCGCCGCGGCGCCGTACGGGTCATGGATCGGATCGCCGGTGCCGGACACGCAGCAGATCATCTGGCTCGGCGTGATCTTCTCGACGATGTTCGCCGCATTCGTGATCTGCTACATCATCGTGCGCCGCTACAGCCTGAGGCATCCCGAGCAGCTCGACCATTTTTATCTGCCGGCAAAGCAATCCTCGGCACCGCAGCCAGCCTCGCTCGGCGCTGCGGCGGCGGTGCCGATCGCAGCCGAGACTGCGCCGAACCGCGGCGACCCGCGATGGGAGAAAGTCGGGTTCCATCGCCCGCTCTCCGGCTTCTTCTTCAACTATCTGCTCGCGCTGATTGTCATGATCCCGTTCAACTTCATCGTGACGTTTTACATCGAGCGCAACTTCGTCAATCCATTCCTCGAGGCGCGCGGCGCGTGGGCCGCCGTCACCCAATTCATGCTGTTCTTCTTTACGCTGCTCGATCTCGGGACCGGGCAGGCGATGGTGAAATATTTCGCCGAATACCGGGTGAAAGAACCCGGCCGCGCGATCAGCTACGCGCAATTCTTCATCTGGTTTCATGCGATGGCGGGGATGTTCCAAATCACGGCGCTCGGACTTATCGCCGCGATCTGGATGCCGCACACCGCGATGGCGTTTCTGACGTGGTTCGTGATCCTGCACACGCTCATCCAGTTCCCGGGCTTCATCGCGATTTTCTCGAACCTGTTCCGCGCGCTGCAACGCTTCGACTACGCGCAGTTGCTGATCGTCCTAACCTACGTGCTCAATCCGTTCGTGCAGCTCACCTGCGGCGTCTACGGGCGGCACTGGGGACTGGTGCATCCGGTGTTCGGCGAAGGGATGGGCGTGGTGTTCGGCTTCGCGATCGGCGGCGTGATCGCGAACCTCTTGATGGGCGCGTTCTGCGCGGTGTTCTACGACAAGATGGGTTTTCGGCTGATCACGATCTTCCTTGCGCACTTCGATCGCGACACGGTCCGCAAATCGCTCATCTACGGAATCAAGCTGACCGGCGGGCAGGTGCTGGCCGCGACCTCGTGGGCGCTGGTCCCGGTCATCATGGGAATCCTGATTCCGAATTTCCTCGAGCTCAACGAAATCTGGATCCTGACTTACTCGCTGACCTTCGCCTACCTCGAGACCGGCGCCTACATCTTCACCACGCTGATGCCGTCGATCTCGGAGAGCTATTCGCAGGCGATGATGTTTCTGACGCGGCGCTACCTCGACCAGGGTTTGCGGTGGGGAATAATCGTCACCTCGATGCTGGGCGGAGCATTTGTCGCGTTCTCGGACATTTTCGTGAACGGACTGCTGCCGCCGCAGTTCGTGCGCGCGGCGGGCGTCATGATGCTGATGCATGTGTGGCGCGTGTTCGACTTCACGACCCGGATGCCGGATCAGGTGTTCCAGGGAGTCGGACGCACGGGACTGTTCACGATGACCGCGCTGGTGGAAAACGTCGGGCGCGTCATCCTGTCGTGGTATCTGATCAAATGGTACGGATTCGACGGCGTGTTCTACGCGTTCATCCTGTCGTCGATCATGAAGTCGGCGCTGGCGTGGCCGCTGATGGGCTACCTGATCGCGTGGCCGTCGATCAGCGTCTGGCAGACGCTAGTCAATCCGATCCTGGCGGCGTTTGGGAACTATGTAGTACTGCACGAATTCGCGATCGCGGTTTTTCGCGGACCCGGACACGCCGGAAGCGCATGGCTGGTCGTGCTGCTGTGCCTGTTCGGATCGCTGCCGGTCTATATGTTCATCACCGGGCTGCTTGGATGGGACACTCCCGCGCTGCTGGAATTTCGCGACGCGGCCGAGCTGGTGCCGCCGCCGTTCGGAGCGATCGCGCGGATGGCGCATCGAATCGTGCAGTTCGGCTCGATGCTGAGTCCGTTGCAGGATCGATTCCCGGGCCAGTTGGTGGAGGAGGCGGCGGCGCAGGCCAGAGAGTTAACCGCGCTAAAGGCCGAGATGCATTAGGGCGGGATCGGCGCGAGATCCTGCAAGGCCACTGAGAGAGTATTCAAGCACCAGCCGCGATCGAGCAAGGCCGCCCTCACCCGCTGGAGGCTTCGCGCAGCGAAGCCTCTAGCGACCTCTCCCGAAGGGAGAGGCGCAATCGTCGTCTGCCCCTCTCCCTCCGGGAGAGGGCAAGCGGCGCGGCGATTGCTTTTTTCAGCAATCGCCGTGACGCGCGGGTGAGGGCGGCCTTCCTCGATCGCGGCTGCGACCTGATGGACTATCCCCGCCGATAAACCGCGTAGTCGCGTTGGAGCTTTGCCACGCGATCCTGCATCGAGGGCGAGCGCTGCATCTCGAGAAAAAACTCCACCAGCTCCTGGTGCGCTACCTGCCCGCCGGGACTCAGGAGCTCCACCAGTTCTTCGATCAGGCTTGGGAACTTCTCGCTCGGAATATAATAGTTGGCCCAGCCGAAGTTGCAGTGGCGATGCAAAATCTTCGCGATGGTCTTTTCGAGTTCTTCGCGCCTGCCCGCGCTGTTTTCCCGTTCGTCGCTCAAGGTTGCTCCCCCGCTTGCGGAAATTGCGTATCAGGCGCCCTTCTTGATCTGGACCGGCGTCAATTCCTCGGCCCACAGGATCTTGTGGTAGTCGAAACGCATGTTCTCGATGATATTGAACTTGACGATCTCGAAATAGGGCGACAAGTCGAAATCCCGCGGCGTTACCAGCCACGGCGGAACCGAATGAAACACCCCCGCCGGCAGCGGCGCGGTCCGCCGGCGCCGGATTACCGGCCACAGCCTGCCCTGCCGGGGAGCCGCCGCGGGGGTTCCGTCGGGCAACTGCTCGTAGCGCGGCACGATCGGGAACCGCACCCGCGCGAAGCATGACGCGATCAGGCTCGAGCAGATAACGCGGGTCGGCTCGCCGCTGCCGAAGTGCAGCGCCTGGCGGCGAAAGCGCGCCGGGATCAGGCTGACCGGCAGGAAATAGCGCGCGAGGTCGACCGCGTTCTTGATGTCGTACTGGTCGCCGACGTTGGCGATCGCCTCGTCCATCACCGCGCTGAGATCCTGCGCCGACAAATTGTAGGGACGGCATATGCGGATGTTGAAATCGCGGTAGCGGCTGAGCGGCGACAACACCACGCCCGACTCGACCAGCGCCTCGACCAGCAGGAATTCGGCGTCGTCGCCGTAGAGCTTCACATACTCGGCGCGCGCCTGCGGATTGCGCCGCAGCGGTTCATCGCCGACGTAGAGTGCCGAATGCGACCACGAGCTCTGGGTCAGGTACTTGATGCACTGGCTGATACGCTCGTTGCCCTCGACCAGGATGACGTCGCCCTTGCGGATATGGCGGCGCAAGCTCGCGAGATCGTTGGGCGCGTGGAGATCGTAGCTTTTGAGCGGCTTGGTAAGAATCGCGACGGCGGCGTCGGCAATCTTTTGCCGCAGCCACGTGATCGGATTGTATGTTTCCGTCCAGGCCATGAAGTGGGCTTGAGCGGCCGCTTTCCCGATGCGGCGCACAGCCGTCATCTCTAATTGAATATACGAGCGAACAGGACCCTGAGACAAGGCGGAACGATCTCGGGCGCTGCACCCCCTCCTTTAATCCTCCCCCGTGTCGGACAACGGGGGAGGAATCAGCGATATAGCTACAAGCGGGGTTGGCCGACTATTGCGTAGAACGGGACGGTGATCGACGGTTGGTCGGGGTCGTCGGTTTTGATCGTTATCTGGCCGCGGAGCTGGCCCTCCGGGGCGCCGCGGTTTAGCGTCACCGTGATTTTGTATTCCTTGCCTGGAGTTACCGGCGCATAGGTTACGCCGACGGTCGGTTCCGAGCTTTTGACGTCCAGGATCTTGACGTCGCGCGGGCCGATGTTCTTGAGCGCGATCAGGCGGACTACGTCCTGACCCTTCGGCGCGATTCCGAATGAGACCTGCGCGGGATCGGCGGTCAGGTCGCCGCTGATCGTTCCGAATACGTCGATCTGAATCGGCACGCGGTTGGTCACGACCTTAATCGTGTCGTCGAAGCTGCCGGCCGGCATCGTCTTTTCCAGCGTCACATGAAGAATCGCGCCGGGCTTCTTGTCGGTGCGCGGCGCTTGCACCACCTTTATCGACGAATTGGAATTGGTGACCGGTCCGACCTCGAAGCCCTTGCGCGCGGTCAGGTCGTCGATCGTCACGTCCTGGGTGACCTCGGTTCCCTTGCGCACAGTCCCAAACGAAACTTGCGAGGGTGTGGCGGAGACCTGCTGCTTGACGATTCCCTGCATCGTCATCACCGCCTGCGGGACATCGGGATCATTGGTGAAGGCGGTGATGGTACGAATCTGATGGCCTTTCTGAAAGTGGGTGTCGAAGCCGACGTCGATGTTGGTCTCTTCGCCGGGAGCGAGATGGTTTTTGTCCGGCGTCGCGGCGGTGCATCCGCACGAGGTTTTGACTCCGCGAATCAGGAGCTCGCCCTTGCCCGCGTTCTTGATCCTGAACGTATGCTTGACCATCGTGCCTTCGAGCGCCGAGCCGAAATCGAACAGCGGATTTTCGACCTCGGCTTTGGGCTGAGGTCCCGGAGGCGCGGCGTTGGCGCCGGGGATATCGGGCGACTGGGCGCGTGCGGTGCCTATCGAGATAAAGCAGATCAGCAGGGCAAGAAAAAATCGGCGCATGGTTCGCTCCGGAAGCTGCGCGGCGGAGATCAAGAGGCCTTCTCGGCGGCGACGGCGCGAGCGTCGGCGTCGTGGGCGGCGGCCGGCATATAGCGGGTGAGAAAATCGGTCGCGAAATCGCCGCGGATAAAATCGGGGTCGTGCAGAATCTTCAAATGCAGCGGGATGTTGGTCTTGATTCCGTCGATCACGTACTCGCGCAACGCCGCCTTCGCCCGCGCAATCGCGAGCGCGCGCGTGTCCGCATGGACGATCAGCTTGGCCACCAGCGGATCGTACTGCACCGGCACTCGGTAGCCGTCATATAGCGCGGTTTCGACGCGCACGCCGAGTCCGCCGGGCGGATGATGATTCGAGACCACGCCCGGCGACGGGATATGGCGTTCCGGGTCCTCGGCGTAAATCCGAAACTCCATCGCGGCACCCTTGAAGACGACGCTGCGCTGCTTGATTCCCAGCGCCTCGCCCATCGCCATCCGGATACTTTCCTTCACCAGGTCGGTCGAGGTCACCATCTCGGTGACGCCGTGCTCGACCTGGATACGCGTGTTCATCTCGATGAAATAAAACTGGCCGTCCGGCGCGAGCAGAAATTCGACCGTGCCGACATTCGAGTAGCCCACGACCTCGGCGGCGCGGACGGCGGCCTTGCCCATCTTTTCGCGCATCCGCGCGGTCAGGACCGGGCACGGCGATTCCTCGATCACCTTCTGATGACGCCGCTGGATCGAGCAGTCGCGTTCGCCGAGATGGATCACGTTGCGATGGCTGTCGGCGAGAATCTGAAATTCGACGTGGCGCGCGCGTTCGAGATATTTTTCGAGGTACATCGTGCGCGAGCTGAAGGCGGCTTCGCTTTCGCCGCGCGCGATCGGGAACAGGCGCTCGAGCTCGCCGCGATCGCGCGCGATACGCATGCCCTTGCCTCCGCCTCCGGCCGCGGCCTTGATCAGGACCGGAAAGCCGAGCCGGGCGCCGTCGGCGAGCGCGTCTTTGACTTCGGTGACGCCTTTGCCGTCGCTGCCGGGCAGGACGGGAACGCCGGCGCGCTTCATGATCCGGCGCGCGCGAGGCTTGTCGCCCATCAGGCGGATATGGCGCGCGCGCGGTCCGACGAATTGCAGGCCCGAGCGCTGGCAGGCCTCGGCGAAATCTCCGTTCTCGGACAGGAAGCCGTAGCCCGGATGGAGCGCATCGGCGCCGTAGGTCAGCGCGGCGCTCAGAATCGACGGGATATTGAGATAGCTGTCTTCAGCGGCGGGCGGACCGATACAGACCGACTCATCCGCCATCCGGACGTGCAGCGCGTCCTTGTCGGCAGTCGAAAAGACCGCGACCGTCGGAATTCCAAGCTCGCGGCAGGCGCGAATAATCCGGATTGCGATCGTGCCGCGATTTGCGACCAGCAGCTTCTTGAACATCGCGATGCTCAGCCCGCCTCGATAACCATCAGCGGCTGTCCATACTCGATCGCCTGCCCATTGTCGGCGATGATCTTGACCACGCGGCCGCCGGCAGGCGCTTCGACCTCATTCATCATCTTCATTGCTTCAATAATACAGACGGTCTGGCCTTTGCGCACCGAGTCGCCTTCGTTGACGAAGGGGTCGGAGTCGGGCGACGGTGAGCGATAGAAGGTTCCGACCATCGGGCTTTCGACCAGCACCTGATTCGGCGCGAGTTCGATCGGCACGGCGATCGGTCCTCCGCTGCGCGGAGCGGCCGGAGCTGGTCGGGCAGATGCTGACGGTGCCGCGGCAGGAGCGCGCGCGGGCGCAGCGGGCGGAGGCATCGCGGGCGCGACGGCGTCGCCAGGAGCAGCCGCACGGACCAGGCGAACCTTGCCCTTCTTGTCTTCGATTTCGAGCTCGACCAGCCCGTAATCATTCATCAGTATTATCAGAGCCTTGATCTCGCGAACTTCCATCCCCACTCCCGAATTGGCACCAGGTTTCATCGAGTTTGCGGCGCGGCCGGCGCCAGCTCGCGCGCGGCGCGCAATGCCAGGTAATAGCCGGATGCGCCAAAGCCCATAATTCTCGCCACGGCGATATCGGCGATCATCGAGCGATGACGAAAGCGCTCGCGCCGGTAAACGTTGGACAGATGCACTTCCACGGTCGGCAGCGCCACGGCGCTGAGCGCGTCGCGAATAGCGACGCTGGTGTGCGTGTAGGCGCCAGGATTGATCAATATCACGTCGGCATGGCCGCGCGCTTGCTGGATCCGATCGACGAGTGCGCCTTCCGAGTTCGATTGATAGCTGGTCACCGCGATTCCAAGCTCGGTTCCGAGGCGCTTGAGCTCGCGGTCGATATCTTTGAGCGTGGCCGATCCATAAATCTCAGGCTCGCGCGTGCCGAGCAGATTCAGATTGGGGCCGTGGATAACCAGCGCCTTGAGCGGCCGCGGCGCGGCATCACGCGCGGGAGCCTCTTTTCGGTTCGTCGCCATCGCTATGAAACGGGTTCCTCGCGGCATTGAAGCCTACCGCGCCGATGACTGCAAGACGGGTTTGCGCGAGTGAGGCTCCACTATTCGTGGTCCTTATCCGGATCGTTGCGGTTTTTGATCGCCTGCTGGTAGATCTCGCGGCGGCTCTGGCCGGTCAGCTTTGCGATTATCGCGCTCGCCTGTTTGAGGCTCACGCCCTCGGCTTGCAGCATCTCGATTGTGACCGCGGAGCCATCGCTCTCAATGCTCTCGTCCGCTCCTGCGACGACGATCGTGATCTCGCCGAGGGCGGGAGTCTCGCCGAAGCGCCGCGCGAGGTCGCCGAGGTTGCCGCGAATCGTCTCTTCGTAGGTCTTCGTGATCTCGCGAACGACGGCGGCCTCGCGATGCTCGCCGAGCGCCGCCGTCATCGCGGCGAGAGTCTCGCCAAGACGGCGGCCAGCCTCGTAGAACACGAGGGTGCGAGGTTCGCGGGCGAGCGACTCGAGATGCTTCCGGCGCGCGGCACCGCGCGAGGGCAAGAAGCCTTCGAACGCGAATCGGTTGGTCGCGACTCCCGCGATCGATAGTGCCGCGATTGCGGCCGACGGACCCGGCACCGCGCGCACCGCGACTCCGGCGTCGAGCGCTGCGCGTACTAATCGGTAACCGGGATCGGAGATCGCGGGAGTGCCGGCGTCGGTCACGAGTGCGATCTTTTCGCCGTCACGCAGGTGCGCCACGATCTCGGGCGTGCGCTGCGCCTCGTTGTGCTCGAAGTACGAGAGCATCGGGCGCCGAATCTGATGCGCGGCGAGCATCGCCCCGGTGCGGCGGGTATCCTCGCACGCGACGCGATCGGCCTCGGCGAGAACGCGCAGCGCGCGCGGCGAAAGATCCTCGGGATTTCCGATCGGGGTCGCGACGACGAACAAGACTCCGGAAGTGGGCGCATTCCGATTCATCAAGTTTGCGTATTACCTGCGTTTCCAGCGGACCTGGCTGCGCCCCGGAGTGAAATACAGCAGGCGGCATGGATGCCTTCGACACCAGGATGAGCGGGACCTCGTTGGACGACCGGCTCGATCGATCCGGTGGGAGTGAAATGCACAGGACTCTTCGCGAGGTTGATCGGATTTTTGATTGGCCGGGCCGTTGTCGTGGCTTTCATACCGATTGCTCCTGGGTGGGGCAGATCAACGGATTGTGCGCCGGCGTATCGCGACATTACAATTGTTCGCGACACT
Source organism: uncultured delta proteobacterium (assembly GCA_963765675.1). Taxonomy (GTDB): domain Bacteria; phylum Desulfobacterota; class Binatia; order Binatales; family Binataceae; genus JBARDN01. Next base: position 557,301 of record CAVXXK010000003.1, read on the forward strand.
ATATCGAGGATCACGATGGCCGCCGCCAAAGCTACTTTGCTCATCGCATGCATCGACCGCCCGGGAATTATCGCCAGCGTGGCCGGGCATCTGTTCGCGCTCGATTGCAACATCATCACGTCGGATCAATACAGCGACGACGAGGACGGCCACTTCTTTTGGCGGATTCATTTCGAGAGCCTGAAACGTCCGATCGCGGACCTCGCGCACGATCTGAAAGCGTCGCTTCCGAAGTTGTTGCCATGGGAGCAACTGCGATGGCATCTGCACGACGCAGCGCGGCAGGACCGCATGGTGATCATGGTGTCGCGGCTCGGGCACTGCATGATCGATCTGCTGAGCCGGCATCACGCGGGCGAGCTCGACGCGGAGATCGTCGGGGTGATCAGTAACCATCCCGACCTCGAGCCGCTGGCGCGTCCATTCAACGTGCCGTTCGAGGTTATTCCGGTCGCGAAGGGCGCGAAGGCCGCGGCCGAGACTGCGCTGCTGGCGCGGCTTGCGGAGCTGCGCGCCGACACGGTGGTGCTCGCGCGATACATGCAGGTGCTGTCGGGCGATTTTCTGCGCGGATGGCAAAAGCCGATCGTCAATATCCATCACAGCTTCCTGCCGGCGTTCGCGGGCTCGCGTCCGTATCAGCAGGCGCGCGAGCGAGGAGTGAAGCTGATCGGCGCGACAGCGCATTACGTAACCGAAGAGCTCGACGCCGGGCCGATCATCGCGCAGGCGACGACCGCGATCACGCATCGCGACACGGTCGCCGACCTGACGCGCAAAGGGAAGGACCTGGAGGTGATGGTGCTGGCCAAGGCGGTGCGGGCGCATCTTCGCAAGCAGGTTCTGACGCATCGCAACAGAACGATCGTGTTTGAGTAATTTGCTAATCGAAACGCCGTTATAATGGTGGGTTCGTTTGGGCGATTTTCGGTTGAAGGAAAATTGGAATAGCTGGTAGACGCTGAATAATTTTGTCAGCTCGATTAGTTCGTTCGGGGTTCGCGCGAAATGCGAATCCAGTCATCTCTCGGCCGGAAACAAACGGGTTGGTTCGCGTTTTCCGAATCACAAGATTCAGATTTTGGTGACGCGGTTCCACATGGACATTATTGCATGAAATGGGAATCCGCATAAAGGCTGAACAGTTCAGCCATGAACAAATCTGGCAAAAAATCTAACGATCGTTAGGGTCGAGTTGCGCCCTCGCCCGCGTCTGGTCCCTCGCCCACAAGAGGGTGTCGATAAATGGCGAGTTCTTTTCCGTCATCCTTCGCCTGCGGCTCAGGATGACACCAACGGAGCGTCTGCGAGAAAATCATCAGCCGCCAGAATGGATGAAGGTTGGGTGATGAACGGCGTGCGTCGCCGTACCTACGCGCGCAGCGGTCTCTCAAAAACTAAAGTGTCACTTTAATTCCACCAGGTCACTTCAATTCAACCAGCACCTGCCGGATGCGGCCCGCGCCGGAGTTGTGGAATTTGCGCCCTGCCCCGCGCGGATACCACGCGACGCTCCCCGCCGGCATGGCGGTGCGCTGCGCGCTGTCGCGCCCGGCGTCGGCGCGCTCGACGACTTCGAGCTCGCCGCCCTCGGCGACGTAGGCGACCGCGTCGTGCGAGTAGCGGCGCATCGCGCTCTCCGCGCCGGGAGCGAGCGTGATTTCGCTGACGCGGACGCGGTCGTTGTCGAGAATCGTGATCGTTCCCGGTTCCGGCTCGCGCCCCGCAACCGCTTCGCATCCGACGAAGCCCAGGCGCTCGGCGCCGCGCTTTGCGGGCCGCTTGAGCTCGAACAGCGCTTCATGAAAGCGCGTGGTGCCGACGTTGTGCGCGCTCTCGATACCGCCGGCCGGCACGAAGTAGGTCGCACGCGCGTGCAGCGGAAGGCCGCGCGGCTTCCCGCCCGGAGGATTCTCGCCGCGGCGCAGCGCGCCGACCGACGCGCTCGACAGGATGAACAGCACGTAGTCGAGCGTATGGTGATGCAGCCCGCAGACCTCGCCCGGCTGCAGATCCATCTCCCACACGCGCACGTCGTCGTTCTCAAAAAGCGTGCGAGTCGCGACCGGTCCCAGTTGCTCGGCTTGTGCTGCGCCCATCTCTATTGCTCCTCTTCATAGCATCCGCGGCCCGGGCCGCAGGAGTCTGTATCGGCAGGCTCGCCGTCGGGTCCGTACGGACGCTGAGTGTTCAGGCAGGTATAGCACGCGGTGGTGCTGTCGGGATCAAACATCCGCGCGCCCTCGGGAGTGCGATAGTACGCAGTCTTGGTGCGGAGCAGTCCGCAGAATTGGTGCGTCGCTATTGCGGTAGCCATCGTGCTTACACCTCCGCGACTCCGCCTGCGGCCAGGATTGCGCGGCGCACAATCACCTTCGCGATCGTGACCTTGTAGGCGTTATCCGACATCGGCTGTGCCGTCGCAAGGGCAGCGTCGGCGGCGGCGCGCGCGCGTGCGGCGTCCAGCGGAGCGCCGATGATCGCTTTCTCGGCATCCGGCGCGCGCCACGGAATCGGAGCGACGGCGCCCATCACGATCCGCGCGTCGCGAACCGATTTGCCGTTTGGAACTATCACGACCGCGACGCTCGCCAGCGGCCAGTCGAAGCTCTGCTTCTCGCGCACTTCAAGGTAGGTGCTGCGAGTGCCGGACGCAGGCGCGGGCACGATAACCTCGGTGATTATCTCGCCGGCGCGCAAATCATTTTCGCGCTTCGGATCGACTTCGGGCAGCGTGAAGAATTTCTCGAGCGCGACTGTGCGCTCGCCCGCAGGCCCTGCTATTCGCGCGCTCGCACCGAACGCGACCAGCGCGGGCGCGAGGTTCGAGGGATGCACGATATACGACGGGCCGCCGCCGAGGATCGCGTGATAGCGATTGAGCCCGCCGATCGAGTAGCACTTGTCGCCGCCTTTTTTGAGGCAGACCGTCAGCGGATTGCGGAAATACCAGCATCGCGGACGCTGCAACAGATTTCCGCCGACGGTGCCGAGGTTGCGAATCTGCGGCGTGGCCGCTTCGCCGGCAGCGTCGGAGATCGCGGTGAAACGTTTTTGAATTTCGGGATTGGTCGCGACCTCGTGCAGTTTCACCAGCGCTCCCAGGCGCATCGAACCGTCAGGCTGAAACTTAATTCCTTCAAGCTCCGGCAAACCCTTCAGATTGACCAGCGTGGTGGGACTGGCGATGTCCTGCTTCATCAGATCGACGACGTCGACTCCGCCGGCTATCGCTCCGTGATTCGGCGCGGCGAGCATCGCGCTCGCGTGCGCAAGATCGGCAGGTGTGACGATCGTGAACTTGTTCATCACGCATGCCCTACCGCGGCGAGAATTTTGTCGGGCGTCAGCGGCAACTCGCGCATCGGAGCGCCCACCGCGTCGCTGACCGCGCACGCGACGGCAGCGGCGCTCGCGACGTGCGCAACCTCGCCGATTCCGAGCACGCCGGTGTTGGTACCGCCATTCATCACGTCGAGGAACATCACGTCGATTCGCGGAACGTCGAGCGAGCCGACCATTTTGTAATCGTCCATGGTCGGATTCATCATCAGGCCGAGATTCGGGTCCATCCGGCGGTCTTCAAACAGCGCAAATCCGATTCCCATCAGCACGCCGCCATTGATCTGGCTGCGCGAGGTCATTGGATCGATAATTGTGCCCGCATCATGCACCGCGACCACGCGCTTGACGCGCACCACACCGGTCTCGGTATCGACTTCGACCTCGGCGAATTGGCATCCGGCCTGATCGGGCCGATAAGAGGCGTAGTTCGGAATCCGGTCGCCGCCGGCGGAAATTGAATCGCCGGGAATACGGCGGCACAGATCTTTGAACGCGACTTTTCTTGACGGATCGAAGCGCACGCGAATTGTGCCGTCGCGCGCTTCGAGGTCCGATGGTTCCGCCCCGAGCATCGGCGCCGCCATCTTGAACAGCTTGTCCTTCAGATGCGCCGCGGCCTGGCGGATCGCGGGCGTGTTCGAGGGCGAGCTCATGCTGCCGCCCGACGGCAGCGAGAACGGATAGCGCGTGTCGCCGATCTCGGTGGAAATCTGTGCGATCGGGAGGCCGAGCTCCTCGGCCGCAACGACGGCGAGCGCGGTCCGGGTGCCGGTGCCGATATCCTGCGTGCCGCAGCGAATCTCGACGCGGCCATCGCGATGCGCGATCGCTAGCGCTTCCGGCCCCGAGGCTCCGAGCGCGTGCCATGCGGCGCACGCGACGCCGGTTCCGCGGCGGAGGGGGCCGCCGGATTTTTTCGCGGCGCCGTCTTTTCGCGCTGCGCTGTCTGGGGTCCATCCAAAGGCGCGCGCGCCGAGTTCGAGCTCGATCGCGCGGACAGGATTGATATTGTTCGCGCGGCGGAACTCCAGCCGATCGATCCCGGCCTTGCGCGCCATTTCGTCCATCGCCATTTCCAGCGCGAACGTGCCCTGCGGCCATCCGGGCGCTCGCATCGGCGACGACGGGCCGGTGTTCATATAGACGTTGGTTTCGGAAGTGCGAACGTTAGCACATGGATAGACCAGCTTGAATGGACCTGAGCTACCCGATCCGCCGCCGATTCCGCCGCTGCCGCGCTGTACGAGATCGATAGCGACCAGCTTGCCTTTCGCATCGGTGCCCATGCGGACTTTCTGCTCGGAGCAGGGACGATTTCCCGTCGCCAGATGCTCGTCGCCGCGGGGCAGCATCAGCTTGACCGGCGCTCCCGATTCTTTGGCGAGGCGTGCGGCAATCACAATGTCCGGGGTCGCGCCGAATTTCGATCCGAAGCCGCCGCCGAGATACTCGCTGATCACGCGGACCTTGTCGGGCGCAAGATTGAACAGGACCGCAAGGTCGTCGCGCACTGAGAACACGCCCTGCGTCGAGCACCATACCGTGAGCGCGCCACCGTCGAATTGGGCGACCGCGCCGTGCGTTTCGAGCGAGACGTGCGTCTGCACCGGAGTCGTGTAGGTTGCCTCGATTCGATTCGCAGCCTGCGAGAGTCCATGCTCGACGTCGCCCTCGCTCGAGGTTTTTGCGGCACCCACGTTCGAGCCGCTGAATACGCTCGGCGCGCCGGCGGCGGCCGCGGCGTCCATCTCGACGACGAACGGCAGCGGGTCGTAGTCCACCTTGATCAGGCGAATCGCGTCGGCAGCGATATCGGAACTGGTGGCGGCGACGGCGGCGACCTCTTGTCCGGCAAAGCGAAGCTCACCCTCAGTGACCTGAAGCGCGGCGCGCACTCCGGCAAGGCGCTTCGCGGCAGAAAGATCGACGCTCTTCACGTGCGCTCGAGGATAGGGGCTTCGCAGAATCGCGCCGTAGAGCATCCCAGGGAGGGCGATATCGTAGGTGTAATGCGCGGTGCCGGTGGCTTTGGCGGGGCCATCAACCCGAGGAGTTTCTACGCCGACGATTGTGAATTTGTCGCCGAGCTGCCACGGGGTCGGCTCGTCGTCGGGAATCACGACGGTGACCTCGCGCGGCGCCTGAGGGATTCCGAGATTCACCGTCACGCGCCGCGACATCACGCACTCCCCTTCGCGCCGCCGTTGGTGCGCGCGACGTGGAGCGCGGCCGCGAACACATGAGGATAAGTTCCGCAGCGGCAGATATTTCCCGCGACCGATTGACGGATCGTGTCCAGTTCGGCGGCGGGATTTTGCTTGAGCGCCGCCGCGATCGACATCACCATCCCCGGCGTGCAGAATCCGCACTGCATCGCGTCGGCGTGCACGAACGCGTCCTGCACCGGATGCATCCGGTCAGGATTTCCGAGTCCTTCGATCGTCGTGACCTCGTGGCCGCGCGCGTCGACCGCCAGCATCATGCAGGACGTGACCGGCTGCCCGTCGAGATGAACAGTGCAGGCGCCACACGATCCGCGATCGCAGACCAGCTTGGTGCCGGTCATCCCCAGATGCTCGCGCAGGGCGCGGACCAGGGTCACGCGCGGCTCGACCGCGAGGTGGTGAGTGGCGCCATTTATTTTGAGCTCGATATCGACCGGTCCGGGACCGAGTTGTTCCGCGGCGCCTTCGGGAAGTGCTGGCGCGGACGCCTGGGCGTGCGTGAGATGACCGAGCGTGGCGACGGCAGCAACAGCGCCGGCGCTGGTAAGCGCGGCGCCCTTCAGGAAGGATCGGCGACTCAATGGCAGCTTGCGCGGATCTTTGTCTTTTCCGGATTTCGATTTCATTGAGGAGCCTCGCGCGGCGCGGGAGCGGCAATCGAGACCGCCATCGCGACGATCGCGAATATCGCGAGTCCGGCTATGAGCCCGAAGAAAAGTACCTTAAGAAAGTAAACGCCCGCGATCAGAAGCTTGTCAACGATCGAACTCATCGCATAGGTGTCAAACGAATTCGCTCCCGTCCATCCGAGCTGGCCGAGTGCCGCGCCGAGCCGCGCGAGCGGGATCAGCACGATCACGCCGGCGATCACGGAAATCGCCGCAGTGCGGCCGCGCAGCGCGGCGTCGTCGAGCAGTCGCGCGCCAATTCGAATCGCGATGAGCATTCCCAGCGCGGCCGCCGCAAAGATCATCAGCGCAAATTCGTGCTCGTTCCACCATCGTCCGAGCGGAGGATCCATGTATCGGACAACCAGGTGGGCGCCGCTGCCGTAGCTCAACGTCGAGATGATTCCGGCCACCAATGCGATGATGGTGAGCCATCGCAGCCATCTTTGGTAGGCCGGCTTCATCCGATCGCGATCGGTCCCGCGACGCGGGTCAGTCCCAGCGACAGGTAGACGATAAGGAGCACGATCATCCCCTGCGTGAGACCCACGCGGCGGAAGCGCGCCAGCAGAGGAGGCAGATCGGGCGCGGGGCCGTTTTCCGAGACGCGCCAGATTCGCGCACCGAGATTTGCGTACTGATAAATCGCAAGACCGATCACGATCACGACCAGGACCAGCTTGATCGCAAGCAGGACGCTTATCGCGCCGATATACAGCACGTTGAGCATCCCGGTTGCGACCAGGATCACAAGCGCGCTCAGTACGATCACGCCCAGGCGCCGAACGACACGCCGCACTACTTTGACTCGCGCGGCGGGCTCGAGCTCTCCGGCCAGGATCGGAGTGAGCGCAAAGGTGCTGAAGAGAGAACCGCCGAGCGCGACGATCACCGCGGTCACGTGGATGAATAAGATCAGTAGGCGCATGCTCAGCATCGCGGACTTCGCTCAGAGATTGCGGCGGTAGGTGACAAAATTTCCCGAGATATGCGCGCCCAGGCTCTCCGCCGTTCGGCGCGAGGCCCAGTTGTCGTCGAGCACGAGAGTGTAGCCGGCGTAGCGCATCCGCTGCTCCGCCATCTTGAGGTACGAGCGCGACGCCATCGCAGTTGCGATTCCGCGGCCGCGCGCGCTTTCCTTCACGCCGATATTGATCAGCGCGCCGCGCGTGCCGCCGCCGCGATGCGGCTCCAGGCGGACGCCGCGCCTGACCTGCGCGAGCATCGGACTCAAATCCGGCACCGAGAACACCGCGCCGACCGCTTCATCGTCAATCTCGGCCAGCATCGAAAGGTCGGCCGCCGGGCTTTCCCACAGCGACATCAGCATCGGGCGCACTTCCGTCTTGGTGACGGGATTCCATCCCCAATGACGCGCGAAAGCGGCATTAGTCACTTCGGTCCAGGCGTCGATCGCGGCAAGAAATCCGAACTCGCGCCAGCTCTTGATCGTGACGCCTGCCGCGGCGGCTGCCGCAACCGATCGGCGATAGCGCTCGAGCAGCTCGGGACTCAACTCGGCTGTGTAATCGGTCTGCCCTTTCTCCGTTTCGAAGCCCGCGCGTTTGAAGCATCGATGGTAATACGGCGGATTGCCGCGGAGCAGAAAGGAAGGCAGCCGCCCGTATCCGTCGACGGCGTATGGATAATCAAGGAACGCGGCGAAGCCGCTGCGCGCCGCTTTCATCCCGCGTGCGCCGAGAGACTCCGCCGCGGCTTCGAGCATCGCAACGGCGGCATCCTCTTCGCCCTCGTAGGCTTCAAAATGGATTAGCTGTCCGAGCTGCTCGCCCCAGTGTTCGATATAGCGGCGATTAACGACCGCACTGACCCGCGCGACCATCCGCCCGCGCCGGCGCGCGCAAAATGCTTCCAGATCGAGGTAGGCCGCGAAATGCGTGCGGCGCGTGATCATGTCGATCTCGCTCTGAATATCGGGCGGCCACCATGCTTCGCGCGCCGCGTAAACATGATACGGCAGGCGCGCAAATTCCTCGCATCCATCGCGCGTGGCAACGCGCTCGATCGTTATCCCCGTGCCGTTCATGAATCTCGCGCGGTGCGTCGGCGCCCCCGCGCGTCAAGCTTAGCACCGGTGCGCGCAGAATGAGCATCGGCGACAATCCCGTCGCGCAGCCATCGCGCGAGCATCGCATTGATCGCGGCAACCGGATCATGCTCCGGTGTCTTGCCGGCGAAGGCCGCGCAGATTGCGCCGAATGTCGCGCCGCGCCGAAGCTTCGCGATCGCACGCGCTTCGCAAGCGTCCAGCTCGCGAAAAAGGACTTTCGCCTCGCGCCGCCAAACCAGGATCGTGCTCAGACCTCGCGCGGGCGCCTTGAGCTTTCTTCCGGCCACGAACGTGCGCAGTGCGAGCGCGACTTGCCACTGCGTTTCGAGCACCTGCAATGCCGCGATCGCACGCATCCGTACGCTCGTCCACGCTTCGGGCGTGATCGCGCGCATCGTTTCGGCGTCGAGAGGCACAGTATCGCGAGCGCAGAAGACCTCGACGATCGCGCGCTCGAGCGCGGCAAGATCCGCGATATAAGGATACTCGCGGCGAATCGGATGCATACGCAGACAATCTGCGAGATATTTCCCCACCCAGAACACCGACGCCTCAGTTGGCGGATACTCAGTCAGATATCCAGTCACGAGATTGTGAAAATTGTCTTCTCCGAGCGCCGCGGCGACCGCCGGGAAATCCTCTTTGAGGACCTCCAACAGGCGAAAGAAGTACATATTGGCGTAGATATCCAGTCGCTCGACGGCCGTCATGCGCGGATCGCCGCCGATCACCGCGTCGAGTCCGCCGCGCGCAACGCCGCGCTCGTGCTCGAGACCTTCCGCTACGCCGCCGGGCACCGCGATAAGCCGATAGAGGAGAGCTTGAGTGTTCTTAAGCTGGAGCGGCATGAATCGTCGCGGATTTGGTATGCGCGGATTCGTAGATACGACGCGCACGCTCAGCGGCGGCGGCCAGCACCGGGAACGCCGGGATGTTATCGTCCCATTCGATCAAGGTTGATACCGCGCCGAAGCGGCGAACCGCGCGCTCGTATAGCATCCACACCTCATCGCGGATCGGATAGTCATGCGTGTCGAGCAGGTAGTCGCCGTGGTCACTGTGGCCGGCGAGATGAAATTGCACGACCCGCTCGGACGGTATCGAGTCAATATACACTTCAGCGCGGAAGCGATGGTTGAATGCATTTACAAATATATTGTTGATATCGAGCAGAATTCCGCAGTCGGCTTCCTCGGCGACCGCGCGGATGAATTCCCACTCGGTCATCGTCGAGTCGCGAAACGTAAGATAGCGCGACACGTTCTCGATCAGTATGTAGCGACCCAGGATGTCCTGCACTCGGCGGATTCGCGCGGCTACGTGGCGCACCGTTTCCTCGTTATGCGGAAGCGGCAGCAGGTCGTGCAGGCGATGCCCGCCCACGCCGCTCCAGCATAGATGGTCCGATATCCATGCGGGCGGGGTGCGGCGGGCGAGGGCGCGCAGGCCGCGAAGATATGGGAGATCAAGCGGGTCGGTCGAGCCGATCGACATCGACACTCCGTGCATCACGACCGGGTAGTGCGCGCACACGGCGTCGAGGACCTCGAGCGGACGGCCGCCGGCAACCATGAAGTTTTCCGAAATGACTTCGAACCAGTCGATCGCGGGATGTCGCTTCAGAATATGCACATAATGCGGCCGGCGCAGACCAACCCCGAAGCCCAGAAACGGAAAATCCTCGCGCTGAAACATAAAGCCAAGCCGGCTACACGACGTCGAGCGAGTTCTAGTCCGCCTTGGCGGCGTGGCCACCCTGCTTCACGCACTGCTGCGCGCTCGAAGTCATCACGTAGCCTTTGCCCTTACAGGAGTTCTGACCAGCGCATCCGCTCGAGGCGGTTTTGCACGCGCTCTGGCCCTTGCACGCATTGCCGCCTACGCATTTCACTTGCGCCGGCGCCGTTCCCGATCCAGCGCTGTCGGCCGCCATCGCGCTGCCGGTGAACATCAAGGCGACGGCGGTCGCGAGCATCGCACCGCCCAATGCTGATTTTCTCATGAGTGATTCTCCTTAATCGCGATCGCGCGATGCCATCTTACCTACGGTCTCCAGTTCACGCCAAGGTATCGCAAACAAGGTGCCTGGTGATCTATCGTCGCGACTCGATGAGTACGCAAGCATATCGCTCGCCGTGGCCCGGAACTGCGGGAAGCCGCACCGCGCTGTTCTCGATCGGCGCCGGAATCGCGCTGATGTTCCTGGTAGGGCCGCTGGTCAAGCTCGTGGTGACGAGCAATCCGCGCGGTCTGCTCAATTCCTTTGCCGACCCCGAGGTCATGAGCGCGATCGGACTCAGCGTGCTCGCGGCAACGTGGGCGACCGCGCTCGGAGCGCTCATCGGACTTCCGCTCGGCTTCCTGCTCGCGCGGCATAGCTTTGCGGGCAAGCCGCTGGTCGAGGGGCTGATCGATCTGCCGGTGGTGATTCCGCATCCGATCGCCGGAATCGCGCTACTGTTCGTATTCGGACGCGGCTTTTTTGTCGGGCACACGTTTTCGATGATGGGAATCCATTTCGCCGGCGCAATTCCGGGAATCGTGATCGCGATGCTGTTCGTCTCGGCGCCGTTTCTGATCAACGCCGCGCGCGACGGCTTTGCCGCCGTCGATCCGCGGCTCGAAGGCGTTGCGCGCACGCTCGGGCGCGGTCCGTGGGCGGTCTTTTTTGGCGTCACGATTCCGCTGGCGCGGCCGTCGATCGTCTCGGGCGCGGTCATGATGTGGGCGCGGGCGCTCAGCGAGTTCGGCGCGGTGGTGGTGCTGGCGTACTATCCGATGACGGCGCCGGTGCTGATCTACGATCGCTTCGAGGGCTTCGGCCTCGACGCCGCGCAGCCGGTCGCCGCAGTGGTGGTGATCGTGGCGCTCGCGATCTTCGCTGCTCTAAGATGGCTGAACGTGCGCGCGCAGACGTCGTGACGGTGTTGGTCCGCCGGGAATCTAGCGGCGGGCGGCGGCGAGCATCTCGCCGCGGTCGGCGGCGTCGAACAGATGCAACTGATGCGGAGAGCCTCCGGCCGGTATCTCGACCGGATATTTCCCGGTGAAGCAGGCGTCGCAGTAGCCCTCGCGATTTCCGTTGCCGACGAACGAGTACAGTCCTTCCCAGCTCAGGTAGCCGAGCGAGTCGGCGCCGATCCATCGCCGGATCTCCTCGACCGAGTGCGACGACGCGAGCAGCTCTTCGCGGGTCGGCGTGTCGATTCCGTAGAAGCACGAGTTGGTCGTGGGCGGCGCCGCGATTCGCATGTGGACTTCGCGCGCGCCCGCCTGCCGCAGCATCGGGATCACCTTGCGCAGCGTGGTTCCGCGCACCAGCGAATCCTCGATCAGCACGATTCGCCTGCCGCGCAGCAGCTCTGCGACCGGGTTGAATTTGATCTTGACGCCGAAGTGCCGGATCGACTGGCGCGGCTCGATAAACGTCCGGCCGACGTAATGGCTTCGGACCAGCGCCATCTCGAACGGGATCTTCGATTCTTCAGCATAGCCGAGTGCGGCCGCGGTGCCCGAGTCGGGCACCGGCACGACCAGGTCGGCCTCGGCGGGACACTCGCGCGCGAGCGCCCTGCCCTGCTGCTTGCGCACCGAATAGACATTGCGGCCGTAGAGCAGGCTGTCGGGCCGCGCAAAGTAAACATACTCGAAGATGCATCGCTTGGGTCCGGCGGGAGCGAACGGGCGCATCGAGCGCAGGCCGTTTTCGTCGACGATCACCATCTCGCCCGGCTCGATCTCGCGCACGTACTCGGCGCGGACCAGGTCGAGCGCGCAGGTCTCCGAGCTGACGATGGTCGCGCCGTTGAGCGTGCCCAGCACCAGCGGCCGAAAGCCGTGAGGATCGCGCACCGCGATCAGGCTTTTCTCCGTCAGCAACACCAGGGAGTACGCACCGCGCACCTGCGCCAGCGCCTCGATCAATTTTTCGGGCAGCGTGGCCGCGCGCGAGGCCGCGATCAGATGAATCACGATTTCGCTGTCCGACGACGAATAGAAAATCGTGCCGCCCGCTTCGAGCTGCTCGCGCAGCTCCTCGAAGTTGACGATATTGCCGTTGTGCGCGACCGCGAGGCCGCCTTTGGAGTATTCGACCACGATCGGCTGGCAGTTCTTGAGCGAGCTCGATCCCGTCGTCGAATAGCGGTTGTGGCCGATTGCGCTGGTGCCTTCGAGCTCAGCGATAATGCCGGAATTGAACACGTCCGCGACCAGGCCCATCCCGCGATGCGAGATTAACGCCTTGCCGTTGGAGGAAACGATTCCGGCCGACTCCTGCCCGCGATGCTGCAGCGCATACAGCCCCAAGTACGCCAGGTTGGCGGCCTCAGGATGGCCGTACACGCCGAAGACGCCGCACTCGTCGTGGAAGGCGTCGAGTTTCGATTCCTCGACTATCACCGCGCCGTCGTCAGTCATGGCTGGCTAGCCTCCGGGGAATTGCGGCTTCGTAAAGCTCGTACAACTCGTTTATGTTCTCGTTCACGGCTGGCGGGAGTGCGAGCCGCGGTTCAGCAAGCACGCGTCCGGCTTGATACACCGGCAATCGGCGGCCCGAGAATATCCGCGTCACCGCCGCGACTTGTTGCGGTGCGGCGGAGATCACTACGGTCGAAGGTCCTTCTCCAAACAATTCCACCGTATCGGCCAAGCCGTGCGCCGACAGATCAAGCTCAGCGCCCAGCCTCGCCTCGGGATTGAAACAGGCTTCCGCGATCGCCACCGCGAGCCCGCCTTCGGCTGCGTCGTGACATGATCTTATCAACCCGTGGTCAGCGCATTCAACCAGCCCTTCGAGCAGGGCATTTTCGCGCGCCAGATCGATCGGACTGAGCGCCTCGTCGCTGTCGCCGTACATCGCGGCGTACTCCGACGCGGCGAGCGACGGCCGCACCGTGCGGACGATCAGAATCGCATCGCCGGCGCGCTTGAAATGCGAGGTGACGTGATGCGCGACGTCGGTGAGCAAGCCGACTACCGCGATCGTCGGAGTCGGCGGAATCGCGCGGCCTTCGGTCTCGTTGTAGAAACTCACGTTGCCGCTCACGACGGGCGCTCCGATCGCGCGCGCCGCGTCGCCGAGGCCGCGCACGCCCTCGGCGAATTGCCACATGATCTCGGGCCGCTCGGGATTTCCGTAGTTGAGGCAATTCGTGATTCCGACCGGTCGCGCGCCGACGCATGCGACATTGCGCGCCGCCTCGATCACGGTCGCGACCGCGCCGGCGTAGGGATCGAGCGCGCACGCGCGAGGATTTGAATCGACCGTGAGCGCGATCGCGCGCCGCGATCCTTTGATCCGCAACACCGCCGCGTCACCGCCCGGCCCGCGCACCGTATTGCTCTGCACGATCGAATCGTACTGGCGATAGACCCATCTTTTCGACCCGATGTTCGGATTCGAGAGCATCGCTCGCAGCGCCGCCGCGGGCGTGGGATCGTCGCGGCGGTTACGCGCGGGATTCTTTTGCGGAGATTTCGGCGGATGCGCGGGGCGATCGTAAACCGGAGCGTCGTCGGCGAGCGCGCCGGCCGGAATATCGGCGACGACTTGTCCGCGCCATCGCGCACGCCATCGACGGTCGGCGGTGATTTCGCCAATTACGACCGCGTGCAGATCCCATTTCTCGAACACCGCCTGCAACTCGGCTTCGCGTCCGCGCTCGGCGACGATCAACATCCGCTCCTGCGATTCCGAGAGCAGAATTTCATACGGGGTCAGGCTCTGCTCGCGCAGCGGAACCTTGTCGAGATCGAGATCGATCCCGAGTCCGCCGCGCGCCGCCATCTCGGAGGACGACGAGGTCAGTCCCGCCGCGCCCATGTCCTGAATCGCTACGATCGCGCCGGTCTTGCCGGCTTCGAGACAGGCCTCGATCAGCAGCTTTTCGGTGAACGGATCGCCGACCTGCACCGTAGGCCGCTTGGATTCGCTCTCGGCGTCGAACTCGGCCGAGGCGAGCAGCGACGCGCCGTGAATTCCGTCGCGGCCGGTCGCCGAGCCGACGTACAGGACCGGATTGCCGACGCCGCGCGCCTTCGCGCTCCATAACCCTCCGGCGCGCGCGAGTCCGAGCGAGAAAGCGTTGACCAGGATATTGCCGTTGTACGCCGCGTCGAACATCACCTCGCCCGCGACGGTCGGCACTCCGACGCAGTTGCCGTAGCCGCCGATTCCGCCGACCACGCCGCCGAGCAGGTAGCCGGTCCGCGGATGATCGAACGATCCGAATTTCAGCGAGTTCATCGAGGCTACAGGCCGCGCGCCCATCGTGAAAATGTCGCGCAGGATTCCGCCGACGCCGGTCGCCGCGCCCTGATACGGCTCGACGTACGAAGGATGGTTATGGCTTTCGATTTTGAACACGGCGACCCATCCGTCGCCGAGGTCGATCGCGCCAGCATTCTCGCCCGGTCCGCCCTGCACAACGAGCTCGCTCTTCTGCGGGAGCGTGCGCAGATATTTTCGCGACGATTTGTACGAACAGTGCTCCGACCACATGACCGAGAAGACACCCAACTCGGTAAAGGTCGCGACACGTCCGAGGATTTGTTTGACGCGCTCGAACTCCTCGGGAGAAAGGCCGTGCGCGCGAGCCTGCTCGAGATCGACTCGAGGCTCGCCGGGCAATGCGACAGGCGTCGTCATGCGTGCTCTGCGATCGATTGAAAAATCTTGCGGCCGTCGGTGCCACCGAGCATCGCTTCGACCGCGTGCTCGGGATGCGGCATCAGGCCGAAGACATTGAAGCGCTCGTTGGCGACGCCGGCGATCGCGCGCATCGAGCCGTTGGGATTCGCGGCGTCGCTCTCGATGCCATCGGCGCCGCAGTAGCGCAGAATTATCTGCCCGCGCTCTTCCATCTGGCGCAGTTCATCTTCCGGCGCGACGTAGAGTCCCTCGCCGTGCTTGATCGGCAGATTGAGCACGTCGCCCTGGCGAGTCGCGCGAGTAAACGGAGTCTTCGCGTTTTCAACCCGCACATGGACCTGCTGGCAGATAAAGGAAAGTGAGCGGTTGCGCGTTAGCGCGCCGGGCAGCAGATGCGCTTCGCACAGAATCTGGAAGCCGTTGCACGTGCCGATCACCAGCCCGCCGTCGGCGGCAAATTTCTCGACGCTCTTCATGATCGGAGAAAAGCGCGCGATCGCGCCGGTGCGCAGATAGTCGCCGTAGCTGAAGCCTCCCGGCAGCAGGACGCACTCGGCGCCGCCGAGCGACGTGTCCTTGTGCCACAGGATCGCGGCCTCCTGCCCCATCACTTCCACGAGAGCATAGAGGGCGTCACTGTCGTCGAGCGAACCGGGGAACCTGACGACGCCCCACTTCATTCGCCTTCGACCTCGAAGGTGAAATCCTCGATATTCGGATTCGCGAGCAGCCGCTCGCACATCCGGCGGGTTTCCTCGCGCGCGGCGGCGGCGTTTTTTGCCGCGACGTCGAGCACGATATATTTCCCGACCTTGACGCCGGAGACCTCGGGGAAGCCGAGCGTCTTGAGCGACTGCTCGACGACGCGCCCTTGCGGATCAAGGATTCCCTTGCGCGGCGTGATGAAGACCTTTACCTGCACGCGATTCCTCGGTTATGCCGCCCTAACCCGACCTAACCCCTGCCCCCTTCCCGCACGGGAAAGGGGGACTATGGCCGACTGCCTCAGACCGTTCGATCATCCTTCTACCCCGCGGAGCATCTCGCATAGATCATGAGGACGCCAATCGGGAGATTGGCGTTCCCGGCCGGTCATGCTTCCACTCGGCGGAGCATTTCGTGGTAGGCCTCTTCGACGCCGCCCAGGTCACGGCGGAAGCGATCCTTGTCGAGCTTCTGGCGCGTCGCCTTGTCCCAGAAGCGGCAGGTGTCGGGACAGATTTCGTCGCCGAGCAGGATCTGTCCATGATGCCGCCCGAATTCGAGCTTGAAATCGACCAGCAGCACGCCGCGCTCGTCGAGGAAGCTCGTCAGGAGCTCATTGATGCGCAACGCCTGTTTTTTGATTTCCGTGAGCTCGGCCTCCGTCGCCCATCCGAACGCGATCGCGTGCTCGGGATAGATCAGCGGATCATCGAGCGGGTCGGACTTGTAATAATACTCGACGAACGGATGCTTCAGCGTCTCGCCCTCCTGGCGGCCGAGTCGCTTGGCGAGTGAACCGGCAACGATATTGCGCACGACGGTTTCGACCGGCACGATATCGAGCCGCTTGCACAGCATCTGGCGATCGTCGAGGCGGCGGACGAAATGCGTCTTGACGCCCTGCTTCTCGAGCATCGTGAAGAACAACTCGGACATCCGGTTGTTCATCACGCCCTTGTCTTCGATCGTGCCGCGCTTCTTGGCGTTGAAGGCGGTCGCGTCGTCTTTGAAATACTGGATGATGAGGTCGGGGTTCGAAGTCGCGTAAAGCTTCTTCGCCTTGCCCTCGTAAAACTGCTCGCCGCGCTGCGGAGTGGATTCCAAATTCCTGTCTCCTAATGTGTATTTGTCTTTCAACTATCTGACCACGCCGGCTTGAACAACAAAAGCTTCGCGCGATCTATCCACAAACCAAACTTGTATTCACAGCGCCGCGCCGATTGCGACGCTGGGGGTCATCGCGCTCGCGTCTTGGGCGAGTCACCACCGCCGGGGGCGAAGCGCTCGACCAGCTCCTCGGCCAGGCCGACGTAGCTGCGCGGCGACAGGGCGCGCAGCGCGGCGCGCGCGGATTCATCGAGCGGGAGCGTCGCGATAAATTCCTCGATCAGCTTGCGGCTGACGGGACGCCCGCGCGTCAGTTCCTTGAGCATCTCGTAGGGCCGCGGCATCCCGCGCGCCCGCATGAGAGTTTGAATCGCCTCGGCCACGACTTCCCATGCCTGCTCCGCGTCGAGGTCCTCAGCGATTCGGCGCTCGTTGACCTCGACTCTCGCAAGCCCGCGCTCGAGGGCGGCGAGCGCCACGACGACATGACCGAATGCGGTGCCGATCGCGCGCAGCGCGGTCGAGTCGGTCAGATCGCGCTGCCATCGCGAGATCGGCAGCTTGGTCCCCAGATGCTCGAACAGGGCGCTCGCGATTCCCAGGTTACCCTCGCAGTTCTCGAAATCGATCGGGTTGATCTTGTGCGGCATGGTCGAGCTGCCGGTTTCGCCCTTGACCGCCTTCTGCGCGAAGTAGCCGATCGAGATGTAGCTCCACATGTCGCGGCAGAATCCGAGCAGGATCGTGTCGAGCCGGACCATGATCGCGAACATCTCGGCGATAAAGTCGTGGCTCTCGATCTGCGTCGTCAGCGGATTCCAGGTGAGCCCCTGCGCTTCGACGAAGCGGCGCGAATGATCGATCCAGTCGAGCGCGGGCGCGGCGAACCGGTGCGCGTTGAAGTTGCCCACCGCGCCGTTGATCTTGCCGAGATACTCCTGGCGGCGAAGCTGCGCGAGTTGGCGCTCGAGCCGAGCCGCGAAAATCGCGATCTCCTTGCCGACCGTGGTTGGCGAGGCCTCTTGCCCGTGCGTCCGCGCCAGCATCGCCAGCGCCTTGTAGCGATGCGCGATCGACGCAATCGCCGCGAGAGTTTTTTCGATTCGTGGAGTCAGCTCATGCTCGGAAAATTCCTTCAGGATGAGCGCGTAGGCGAGGTTGTTGATGTCCTCGCTGGTGCAGGCGAAGTGCACGATCTCGACTGGCAGCTTCGCATCGAGCGCTGCGACTTTTTCCTTGACGAAATACTCGACCGCTTTGACGTCGTGATTGGTCTCGGCCTCGAGCGCTTTGACGCGTGCGGCATCGGCGAGCGAGAAGTCCGCGTAGATCGCGCGCAGCTTCGCAACTGATGCGGCCGGAATCGACGCGAGCGCCATGAATGCAGGGCTCGCGGCGAGCGACAGGTACCATTCGATTTCGACCCGGACGCGATAGCGGATAAGCGCAAATTCGCTGAAGTAATTCTGCAGCGCCGCAGTGCGCGCGCGATAGCGTCCGTCGATCGGCGTGACCGCCATCAAGGCTTCTTCCGCAGCCTGCTTGGCGATGCTCATGGCTTCGCAAGGCCTCGAAAAGAGCTTTTTCGGTCGGTCAAATCTTTGCCTAATGAATAGGCAAATGGCTCGTAACCTATCGAAATAGTTCCTAAATATGAGCCAGATAATTCAGAACTAATTGGGTTCGTTTGGTAAATTTCGCAATCTGCGAAACAAACTTCCCAATTATCGCTTCGATGGCGGAGCCGCGAGATGATGCGCGCGATTTTTGGATACGTTACAGACCGAGTTGGAAGCAGTTGCTTCACTCAAACACTTTAGCGCAGATCCGGCCGCCGAGTAAGGGCGTGAGACGGGAATCAAGTCTCACGGCTTGGCGCGGAGCACCGATGCGGTGGTACCGCAGGCCTCCCGGGTCTTCGTAATTCAGGGACCGATCGTGACGCCCAGCGGTCCGGTGAATCCGTTGACGGTAGTGTTGGCCGTCGAAGTGGTGAAATTCGGCTGTCCGATCACGACGCTGGCGTTCATCCCGTTGGTGAACTTCGGCCCTCCAACGATCGGATTATAGATGAGCACACGGTTGTTGTTGGGGTCGGCGACGTAGAGATTCCCGGCGCTATCGAACCGCACATCCGAGGCGCTCGCGAGTCCGTTCTGAGTGGTTGCGGAATTCGAGCTGGTGAAGTTCTGCTGCCCGATGACGACGCTTGCGTTCATGCCGTTTGAGAATGGCGGCACGAACTCGAGTGCCCGGTTATTCGCTGAATCCGCCACCCACAGGTCACCATCAGGATCGAAGGCCACGCCGAACGGCGCCGCGAGCGTGCTCTGCGTCGTGCCGCCTCCGCCCGAAACAAAGTTGGTCTGGCCGATGACCAGGCTCGCACTCTCTCCGGTGGATAGCGGTGTGGTGAATTCGAGCACCCGATTGTTAGAGTAGTCGGCAACCCAAAGATTGCCGGACGGATCAAAAGTGAAGAACTGCGGCAGATTGAAGTTGCTGGCCGTGGTGGCACCGCCGGTGGAAGTAAAATCAGTCTGACCGATCACCAGGCTCGCGTTCATCCCGTCGCTGAATGGCGGTGCGAATCCAAGGATGCGATTGTTGTCGAAGTCGCTCGCCCACAAATTGCAGGCCGCGTCGAACGCCACTCCGACCACGTTGTTCATATTGCTCTGCGATGCGGGTATGCCGCTGGAACCGCCATTAGTGGTGAAATTCGCCTGACCGACTACGGTAGTGGCGTTCATCCCGTTGCTGAATGGCGGCACAAAATCGATCACGCGGCCAAAATAGAAATCTCCCGACCATAGATTGCCGAACTGATCGTATGCGGTGGCTTCGGGATTTCCCATCCCGTTCTGCGTCACGTTCTGGCCCGAGCTGGTGAAGTTGGGCTGGCCAAAGACCACGCTCGCGCTCATCCCTGTGGTGAATGGCGGCAGGAACTCGAGAACTCGTTGATTGCCGCTGTCGCTCACGAGCAACGATCCGGTGGTTGGAGGGACGCCGACCACGCAAGTCGGCGTGGCAGTCGGCGTCGGCGTTGCGGTTGCGGTCGCCGTGGCGGTCGGGGTCGGAACGCCGGTCGGGGTTACGGTTGCTGTAGGAATTATACTCGGCGTGGCGGTCGGAGTGACCGGAGGTTTCTTGCTCTTGCAGCTTGGGCAGGGATCGCACGCTTGCGAGTACACCGCCGAAAACACGATCAGGCCAAGCAGCGCGAGCTTCCTCGCGTAGATTCGCATGGCGGCGAAATCGCCCGCCGATATTGACCCGATAATCGGCAAGGGGCGGATTTTAACGATTTAAAACGCACAGTAGCAATCAGATCGGACCGCCCCGCCAATACGTATTTGTACGTAGTCAGGATTAGCGCGATTGCCGGAGAACTACCGGCCCGTATGGCCGAAGCCGCCGGGGCCCCGCGCGGTGTCGCCTAGATCATCGACCTCGACGATCTCCGCGCGGATCACCGGCGCGATGATGAGTTGCGCGATCCGGTCGCCGGGATGAATCTCGATCGGACGCTCGCCCAGGTTGACGATCAGCACCTTCACCTCGCCGCGAAAGTCGGCATCGATCGTGCCGGGCGTGTTAATGAGCGTCAGACCATCCGACAGTGCGCGGCCGCTGCGCGGACGCACCTGACCCTCGTAGCCGGGAGGAATTTCGAGCGCGATTCCGGTCGGGATCGGGCGGCGCTCGCGCGGCGCGATTAGAATTGTCGCGAAGAGATCGGCGACGAGATCCATCCCGGCGGCATGCGCGCTCTGATAGGCGGGAGTCGCAGCCGAGGGGCGCAACCGCTTCACCTTGATCGTCACGTTTGCCGGCGAGTCCATCGGCAGAAGTTAAGCACAGATCAGCGGCGAGATGCATCGCCGCCGTACGCTCACGCGCGCGATTGATAAAAAACCATCTCGTTACGGAGCGATGCACGATGCCACCGCCAAATGATCATTCTCCTGCTCCTGCCGAGTGGGCGATCATCCGAATCGCGAAGGAACGCGGAGGTGTGCGTCCCCTCGAATGGCAGAGAGCGACGCGCGCCAAAAAAGAACTCTCAGCAAGGCCGCCCTCACCCGCGCGTCACGGCGATTGCTGAAAAAAGCAATCGCCGCGCCGCTTGCCCTCTCCCGGTGGGAGAGGGTATCTGCAAACTCCGTCCGTACACCGACCTGCGCTGCCGGCGAACAGAGCAGGCGGCCACTAAGACACGAAGACACTAAGGAAGAAGGATTTTTCTCTTTCAGAAAAAATTCTTCTTCGTGTCTTCGTGTCTTAGTGGCCGCCCGCCTTCTGACTTACGCTAGGGCGGAAAATACGGATTGGTCGAGTTTTTTGCCTTTCAGGTCGCCTAGCAGGATCATCGCCATTTTTTCGGGTTGGAACCAGGCGGCGGCGAGCTCGACGATCTGGTCGTTGGTGACGGCGTCGATTCCGGCGGCTAGTTCTGCGACCGGGATTTCGCGGCGGAAATATATTTCGTTGCGCGCGAGGCGATTCATCCTGCTCTCGGTGCCTTCGAGGCCGAGCAGCATGTTGCCCTTGAGCTGGCTCTTGCAGCGCGCGAGCTCGGCGGGCACG
Source organism: uncultured delta proteobacterium (assembly GCA_963765675.1). Lineage (GTDB taxonomy): Bacteria > Desulfobacterota > Binatia > Binatales > Binataceae > JBARDN01. The sequence goes on from CAVXXK010000003.1 coordinate 578,667, forward strand.
AGCCCGTCACGCGCGACCTTGCGAACCTCGCGCATCGTGACTTCCAGAACCTCGTCGACCCACTCAGGATTGGTGCCGGCGTAGATTCCGAAGTAACCACAATCGGCAAACGACGACATGAACGAGTAGATGCTGTAAACCCGGCCGCGCTTCTCGCGCACTTCCTGGAACAGGCGTGACGACATCCCACCGCCCAAAGCGGTGTTGAGCAGGTAGCTCGCGTAGCGCAGCTCGGCGCCCTGGCTGAGGCCGGGACCGCCGATACAGATGTGAGCCTGTTCGAGTTTCTTTTCGTGATAGAGCACGAACCGGCGATCGACGGGCGGCGCGATCTTTTCGGTCATCCCGTCGCCCTTGATCACGCTGAACAGGCGCTCGCAATCGCGCACCAGTCGATCGTGATCGACCTGGCCGGCGGCGGCGATAAACACGCGATGCGCGCGGTAGCGCTCGGCCATGAACGAGCGCAAAAGCCCCCGATCGATTTTGTTGACGGACGCGACCGAGCCGAAAATCGGGAGCGACAGCGGATGCCCTTCCCAGAATTTCAGCGTGAACAGGTCGTGGATGAAATCGTCGGGAGTGTCTTCGGCCTGCGAGATTTCCTGCAGCACGACCTGCCGCTCGCGATCGATTTCCTCGGAGTCGAAAATCGATTCGAGGAAAATATCCGCGAGCAGATCGATCGTCATCGGCAGGTCTTCGCCCAGCACCTTGGCGTAGTAGCAGGTGTATTCCTTGCCGGTGAACGCGTTGAGCACGCCGCCGACGTTGTCCATCTCTTCGGCGATTTGCGCGGCGGTGCGTTTTTTCGTGCCCTTGAACAGCAGATGCTCGATAAAGTGCGAGACCCCGCTTTCGGCCGGAGTCTCGTAGCGCGAACCATTCTCAACCCAGATGCCGATAGTTGACGACACCATCTGCGGCATCGCCTCGGACAGAACCCGAACGCCGTTGGACAGAACGCTGCGTGATACCATCGCGGCCGGCGCCTACTTCTTGGCGTCCTGCTCGGCTTCGCGCATCGAGAGCCGAATCTTGCCGCTGCGATCGACGTCGAGGACCTTGACCTTGATCTCGTCGCCCTCGTGCAGCACGTCCTCGACGCGGCGGATTCGCTCGTTCGAGATTTGCGAGATATGCAGCAAGCCGTCGGTGCCGGGCATGATTTCGACGAACGCGCCGAACTCGACGATCTTGCGCACCACGCCGTCATAGATCTTGCCGATTTCGGGCTCGGCGCAGATCGCCTGGATCGCACTGATCGCTTTTTCCATCGCGGCGCCGTCGCTCGAGGCGATAAGCACGGTGCCGTCGTCCTCGATATCGATCTTGCAGCCGGTTTCCTCGACCAGGCCGCGAATCACCTTGCCGCCCGGACCGATCACTTCGCGAATCTTGTCGGGCTTGATCTTGATCGTGACGATCCGCGGTGCGTAGGCGGAAAGATCCTTGCGCGGCTCCGCGATCGCCTTCTGCATCACGCCGAGGATGAACACCCGCGCGTCGCGGGCCTGGTAGAGCGCCTGGCGCAGAACGTCACGCGTGATTCCGCCGGCCTTGTTGTCCATCTGGATCGCGGTGACGCCGGTTGCGGTGCCCGCGACCTTGAAGTCCATGTCGCCGAAGTGATCCTCGTCGCCCAGGATGTCGGTCAGGACGGCGACCTTGTCGCCCTCCTTCACCAGGCCCATCGCGATTCCCGCGACTGGCGCCTTGATCGGCACGCCCGCGTCCATGAGCGCAAGGCTTCCGCCGCACACCGTGGCCATCGAGGAGCTGCCGTTGGATTCGAGCACCTCCGACACGACGCGAATCGTGTAGGGGAAATCGCTCTCATCGGGGAGAATCGGCGACAGCGCCCGCTCCGCCAGCGCGCCGTGTCCGATATCGCGTCTGGAAGGCGCGCGCAGGAACTTGACCTCGCCGGTCGAGAACGGAGGGAAATTGTAGTGGAGCAAAAATTTCTTGAAGCGCTCGCCCAGCAGCGCGTCGATCTTCTGCTCGTCGGACGAGGTCCCGAGCGTGACCGTCGCGAGCACCTGGGTCTCGCCGCGGCTGAAAATCGCGGAGCCGTGGGTGCGCGGGAGCGCCTTGACTTGCGCGCTCAGCGGCCGGATATCGGTCGGCTTGCGATCGTCGATTCGCTTGTGATGGTCGAGAATCTCGGAGCGCACATGCTGGCGCACGATCTTGTCGCACGCCTCTTCGAGCTCGCCCGCGCGATTTGGAAACTGTTCGGCCAGAGCGGCCACCGCGCCGTCGATTATTCCGTACACCGCGGTGTTGCGTTCCTTTTTGCCGGCGGTCGCGAACGCTTTTCCAATTCCGTCGCCGACGTGGTTTTGCACCGCATCGAACAGCGCCGCGTCCATCGTCTTGACCTTGAACTCGCGCTTGGGCTTGCCGGCGACCTCGCGGAGCTGTTCCTGGATCTCGAACAGCGGACGCATCGCCTCGTGCGCCGTGAACAGCGCCTCGACGATTGCGTCTTCCTCGACGATCTGCGCGCCGCCTTCGAGCATCACGATCGAATCGGGCTTGCCCGCGACCATCAGCGAGAAATCGCTTTCTTCGAGCTCGCCGATCTTCGGGCTGACGGTAATCTTGCCGCCGATCCGCCCCATCCGCACCGCGGCAACGGGTCCGTCGTGCGGGATATCGGAGACCTGGAGCGCGGCCGAGGCGGCGATCAGCGCGAGCGCATCGGTATCGTTATCGTAATCGGCACTGAGCACGGTCACGATAATCTGGGTTTCCTTGTCGTAGCCCTTGGGAAACAGCGGGCGCATCGCGCGGTCGATCAGGCGCGAGGTGAGGACTTCTTTTTCCGAGGCGCGGCCTTCGCGCTTGAAGAATCCGCCGGGAATCTTACCGGCGGCGAAGGTCTTTTCGACGTAATCAACGGTGAGCGGCAGGAAATCGATCTTGTCGCGGCTCTTGTACTCCGAGGTCGCGGTCGCGAGCACCACGGTATCGCCATATTGGGCGAGCACGGAGCCGTGCGCCTGTTTGGCGAGACGGCCGGTTTCGAGCGACAACTGCCGCCCGGCAAATTCAATCTCTAGTTTGTGGGACATGTAATGACACCTGAGGGAGGCACGGGGCCGCGGACGACTGCGGGCGATATTCCCGCCGGGCACCATCGATGGTACGCACACCGACTGGCCGGGCGGCTGGTCGGGGCCCGCGTCTGCCCGGAGAAAAATGCGGGCGGCGCGGCCAAATGATGCGGCCTATCTCCGGATGCCGAGTTTCTCGATCAGCCCTTTGTATCGGGCGAAGTCGCGCGAATGGAGGTAATCCAGCAATCGGCGGCGCTGGCCGACGATCCGAAGCAGACCCCGGCGCGAATGATGATCCTTCGTGTGCGTGCCGAGATGCGCGGTCAGCTGCTCGATCCGTGCGGACAGGAGTGCGACCTGCACTTCGGGAGAACCGCTGTCGGTGGTGGACCGGGCGTTGGCCTGGATAATTTCCTTTTTCTTGGCGACCTGGAGGGGCATTCGGAGTTCTTTCTTTCCCTTTTGTTCCTTTGTTAATCCGAGGAAACTAACAAAGCCGCGCCCATGAGTAAAGGCGAGACCATTGCCAGGCTGGGCTGTCGTCGCCGCGCGAGTGGCTGCCGCGTGCGAGGAGTCCCGAGCAAAGGGCCGCTGCACGAGGCGTGGATGCGGAGCATGGCCGCCTCGGGATTTCTCCCTTCGGTCGAAATGACGGATGTGGGCTTGAAGCATGGGTATCGTAGTCTCAGCCGGGCCCCCAATCGTCATTTCGACCACCGGGAGAAATCCCGATGCGCTCATGCACTCGTCCGCAGATGGCGCGAAGACCACGGCCGAGCACGGGATTCGTCGTGCGGCAGCTGCGCGCGTGACAAGAGCCGATCACGAGTTGAAGATTCGCTCGATTACCGCTGTTACGCGCGAGGTCGCTCGGGCGATTGCGATGAGCGCGCCGGGTTCGGAAATCACCTTGAAATAGCCGGACGCTACCGGCGCCATCATGTCGAGCACGCTCGAATCACCGTTGCGCAGGCGGCGTTCGGCGGCGGAATCGACCGTGGCCTCCGGCATCGCGCCGACGGCGTCGCGAAGAGAGAGGGTCTTGAGCGCGGCGGTATCACCTGCCTCGAGCGCGGCGACGACGATGTCGAGGCCAACTGCATCGGCGATCTGAAAATGGCTCGTGCGGGTGCGGCGCAATTCGTCCAGATACGCCGCCGTGCCGAGCGCCACGCCGATATCGCGGGCGAGTGAGCGGATGTAGGTGCCGGGCGAGCATACGACGACGAAGTTGATCCGGTCGCATCCGGAGGCTTCGAGCGCGAGCGATTTTATCTCGACCCCGCGGGGTGGCGGCGGCGCGATATCGATATTCTTGCGCGCGAGCTTGTACATCGGCACGCCTTCGCGCTTGATCGCGGAGAAGATCGGCGGCGTCTGCGTGATCGTGCCGATGAACTCCGCCGCTACTTCGCCGATTCGCGCGGGCGTGAGCGCGGGGACTGGCGCAGTGCGGATAACCTGGCCATCGCGATCGAGGGTATCTGTCTCAACGCCGAGCTTGATCGTGCCGACATATTCCTTGTCGCCGCCTTCAAGGAACGGGGCGAGCTTGGTCGCTTCGCCGATCATGATCGGCAGAAGGCCGGTCGCGAACGGATCGAGCGTGCCGAGATGGCCCACGCGCGCGGGCTTGACGAATCGCTTGATTCGGCGGACGGCCTCGGCCGAGGTGATTCCGGCGGGCTTGTCGAGAAGAATTACCGCGTCCATCGGGAAGTCTCGGGGAAGTCTCGAGGATAGCGGACGATTCGCAGCCGCGTAAGAGCGAGCGCATCGCCAAGAGAGTGGAGAGCCGGCCACGCACGCATCGCGACCGGCTCCCCTGCTGGGGTTGGGGTGGGGGAAACCCGGCAAAAAAGAGGATCCGGCATTCCTTCCGTGATCCGCCGGCGCATTCGAGAACTCGGGCATCTCCCGAAACAATTTCGCGACCGGAGAGGTGCTCGAGCTAAACGATCGTTCAGGACAAACCGACCGTTTAGTAGGCTACGATTCAATGGATTAGAACTTTTCCGTCGAGAACACAAGGGTCGCGCGTTGCCTGATCCGTCGCCCTTTGGGAGGCTGTCGATAAATGCCGAATTCTTGTCCGTCATCCTGGGGGCATTGGCGAGAAAATCGACATCCCCCTTTTGGGGAGAGGGATCAGAATCGTCATACGCGTGGCTACTGGCGGGAGCGGGATTCTCTCAATAGGACTTCGATCCGCGCGGCGCGTTCGAGGCCGGGGTCGAATTCGAAATCTAGCTCGGGCGTGTAGCGGAGGCCGAGGACGCGGCCCATCTCGCGGCGGATAAATCCACTCGCGCTCTTGAAGCCGGCGATCGCGGCGGGCGCGCGCGCCGAGCCTTCCAGATGCGAGAAGTACACCCGGCCGTGGCGCAGGTCGTCGGCCATCGTGACCTGCGTGAGCGTGACGCCGCGCAGGCGCGGGTCGCGCAGATCGCGCATCAGCAGGGCGGACAGCTCGCGCAGGATCATCTCCGCCACCCGTTCGGGCCGTCGTGCTTCGCTCACTTGAGTCTCTCCAGACGAATTCCTAGCAATTGATAATTTCGAGCCGCTCTTCGCCGAGCGGCGCAAGTCCGAGCGAGTCGATAAAGTTCACCACCTCGCGCAGAGCGTGATCGACGAACGGACGGTCGCTGCCGACCTGGCAGATGCCGAGTTCGGCGCGTTGCCACAAATCGTGGCCGTCGGATTCCGCGATCGAGACGTTGAACTTGTTCTGCACGCGAGCCTTGATCGCGCGCAGCACCTGCCGTTTGCCCTTGAGTGAATGATTCTCAGGCAGAAAGAGCGTGAGGCGCAAAACTCCGACCACCATAAGTGTCGCCCCCTCCCCGCATCACGCGCGGCCCGTTAGCTCGCGCCCGCGCAAGACGAACGATCCGGCCTCAGGGCTGCAGCTGCTTCTCGGCCCCCGCCTGTCCACGCGCGGCAGGCGCGACCGGAGCGAGCTTACGCAGGACCGCTTCCATCTCGAAGGCTTCGATCACGTCGCCCGGCTTGACGTCGTTGAAGTTCTCGAGTCCGATACCGCACTCGTAACCGGTCAGGACTTCGCGAGCGTCGTCCTTGAAGCGCTTGAGCGAGGCGATCCTGCCTTCCCAGACCACGCGGCCGTCGCGCACCAGTCGCGCGCGTCCGCTGCGGGTGATCTTGCCGTCCACCACCATCGAGCCGGCAATCGTTGCGCCGGGGACGGTGAAGGTCTTGCGCACTTCGGCGCGGCCGAGCGATTTTTCGCGGTAAGTCGGCGCGAGCAATCCTTCCATCGCCTCGCGCATGTCGTTGATCGCCTCGTAGATCACGGTGTAGAGGCGAACGTCGACGCCCTCTTTCTCGGCGACCTGCGCGGCCTTGGGCTCTGGGCGGATGTTAAATCCGATCACGACCGCTTTGGAAGCGGCCGCCAGCGTGATGTCGGTCTCCGAAATCGCTCCGGCGGAGCTGTGAATGACTTCGAGCTTGACCTCACCGGTGGACATCCGGGTCAGAGCGTCGGTGACCGCTTCGACCGAGCCCTGCACGTCGCCCTTGACGATTACCTTGAGTTCCTTGACCTCGCCGGCCGCCATCCGCTGGCTCAAATCTTCGAGCGAGATTCGGCTGGTCTTGGCAAGCTCGCCTTCGCGCTGCTTGGAGCGGCGATACTCGGCGACCTGGCGCGCCTTGGACTCCTCGGTCACGGCGACGAACGCGGTGCCGGGTTCCGGCACGCTGGAGAGCCCGAAAATTTCGACTGGAGTAGAGGGGCCGGCTTCGGTCAGGCGCTGTCCCTGATGATCAAGCATCGCGCGCACGCGGCCGAAGCTGACGCCGCAGACGAAAGCGTCGCCCTGATGGAGAGTGCCTTCCTGGATCAGCACGGTGGCGACCGGGCCGCGGCCGCGATCAAGCTCCGATTCGACCACGGTGCCCCGCGCCGCGCGGTCGCGAGTGGCCTTCAACTCCATCACGTCGGCCTGCAGCAGAATCATCTCGAGCAGCTTCTCAATTCCTTCTCCGGTGCGGGCGGAAACCGGCACGGTGATCGTGTCACCGCCGTAGTCTTCGGCAATCAGGCCCTGCTCGGTCAGCCGCTGCTTGGTGCGGTCGAGGTTGGCGTCGGGTAGATCGATCTTGTTGATCGCAACGATTATCGGAACCTTGGCGGCCTTGGCGTGATTGATCGCCTCGATCGTCTGCGGCATCACGCCTTCGTTCGCCGCGACCACCAGCACGACGATATCGGTGACCTTTGCGCCGCGCGCGCGCATCGAGGTGAACGCCTCATGGCCGGGAGTATCGACAAATGTGATCGCGCGGCCATTGGCGGTGACCATGTACGCGCCGATATGCTGGGTGATTCCGCCAAATTCTTTTGCGGTGACGCTGGTATGCCGGATCGCGTCGAGCAGCGAGGTCTTGCCGTGATCGACGTGGCCCATCACGGTGACCACCGGAGGACGCGGCAGCGCCTCGCCCGGCTCGGTCTCTTCGATATCTTCGATCGCCTGTTCGACGTCGAACGCGACGTTCTCTACGCTGTAGCCAAATTCGCCGGCAAGCAGCGTCGCGGTATCGACGTCGAGGGTCTGATTGAGCGTGGCCATCTGGCCCATCTCCATCAGCTTCTTGATCAACTCGCCGGCCTTCACGCCCATGTTGCGGCCGAGGTCGCCGACGGTGACGCCTTCGGTAATCCGGACCACGCGCTTGGAGGCTTTGGGGGTCGTGATTTCGGTCTTGCGCTGTTCCTTGCCCGGCAGCGCGCGCCGCTTCTTGGGCACTCGCAGTCCGCGCATCTCGCGCTCGGCCGTGAAGTCAACCGTGCCCTTCTTGACGACCTTGCGTTTCTTGACGCCGCGCGCTCCCGGCTTGCCGGTATCTCCTGGCTGAGCGCCGGGATCCGGAGGTACGGGTTGCTGCTGCGGAGTCGCGCCGAAGCGGCTCGGAGCTCCCGGACGCGGAGGTTGCCCGGGTCGCGTCGGCGGCGAGGCCGGACGCACGGGAGCCTTGGGCCGCAGATCGATCTTGCCGAGGACCTTGGGTCCGCGCTGGCCGTCGTCGAGGGTCGGACCGCCCTGAACACCCTTGGTGAGATTGATCGCCCCCCGATCGCTAACCTGCGTTGACGGCCGGGTCACGACTACCGTTGGACCGCCGTTGCGTCCGGGACGGGTCTCGGCAATCGGAGCGCGAGGCGGCTCGACTCTCGGCGGAGGTTCGGTGGTCGTGGGAGCTTCTGGTTTGAATTCCTGCTGAAGCTCTTCGGCTTGCGTAATCGGCGCGAGTGACTGCCCGCTATCGTCTTCGGTCGCGTGATCGTCGGCCATCGCGGCGACTTCCACCGCGGGTGCTTCGGCCGCAGCGCCAGCATTGAGGCTCGGCGCAGGCTCGGTATCAAACAGGACTGGAGTTTCGACTATTGGGGCGGGCGCTTCTTCAATAAATGGCGCTACGAAGGTGTCTTCAGATTTGTTGTCAACGTCGAAATTGAATGGCTGATCCTGCGGCGCGGCTCCGGGAGCGGTCTCGGAATGCCGCCGGCGCATCACGGTGGCATTGAGCCGCTTCTCGACGATTTTTCCAGCGCTGGTCTCGACCACGGTTTCGCGCCTGAGAAGCGCGGCGCGATGCGCCTGCTCGTCGAGGTCGGCCTTTATTTTGTCGGCTTCCTCGGGAGCCAGCAGGCTCGATTCCGAGTGCGTATGCCCAAGGCGCAGCCGTACGCTGCTTTGGAGTACGTCCTCTACGGAAACGCCCCATTCCAACGCCAGAGTTTTGATCCGCTTTCGCGCCATCTTGGCTATTCTATTCGAGCGATGCTTCTCTATCCAGTCGCGTGCGAATCGATTGTGCGATCCGCATCCGTTGATCCCGATCGATCCCGCTGCGCAGCGATTTGAACTGCCTGACCTTCGACTTGACGAAGCGCTCGAGGCATTCGGGACTCCGATGCAAATAACCGCCGCGTCCCGCTATGTTTCCGTCCTCGTCCAGCACCGCCTGACCGTCGCGAATCGCAATCCGCAGCATCGCGGATTGCGCCTCGTGCCGCATGCATCCGAGGCAGGTGCGGACGGGGCTATGACTTCCCTTCGGCATCGGCCGGCGCCGGCGCTTCATCCTTTTCAGCGCCGTGAGTCGCCGCTTCGACGGCAGCTTCAGCGGCGGCCGCGGCGCGGACGCGATCGGCTTCAGCCTCGGCCTCGGCGCGCGCCTCTTCTACCTTGCGTTTCTCGGCGACATGGTTTCGCGCGGCGGCGATAATCTGCTGCGCGCGCTCGGGGCTGATACCCTCGACCTCGAAATTATTTTCATCGGCTTCGGAAAGCTGCTCGGCCGACCTATAGCCCCACTGGAACAGCAACTCGGCGTTGATATCGCCGATTCCCGGAATCGCGTTCAGCGACGCGCGCGCAGACCGCGCCTCTTCTTCGGCCTCGGCCTCGCTGCGCACGTCGAGCTTCCACTGGGTCAGGCGATGCGCCAGCCGGACGTTCTGGCCGCGCTTGCCGATCGCGAGCGAGAGCTGGTCGTCGGGGACGATCACCTCCATCGCGTGTTCGTCCTCGTCGATCACCACCTTGGAGACTTTTGCCGGTGCGAGCGCGCGGCAAACCAGCTCGGCCTGATCGTCGGTCCACGGCACGATATCGATCTTCTCGCCGCGCAGCTCCTGCACGACCGATTGCACGCGCGTGCCTTTCATTCCTACGCAGGCGCCGACCGGGTCGACGTCGGAGTCCTTGGAGTAGACGGCGACCTTGGCGCGACCGCCGGGCTCGCGTGCGCACTGGCGAATCTCGACGATACCTTCGTAGATTTCCGGCACTTCCTGCGCGAACAGACCGATCAGGAAATCGTTCGAGGTGCGCGACAGGATTATCGCGAGGCCCTTTTCGGAGAGGTCGACGTCGAGGATCAGCGCGCGAATCCGATCGCCCTGGCGATAGCGCTCGTGCGGGATCTGCTCTTTCTCGGGCAGGATCGCCTCGGTGCGTCCCAGGTTGACAATCATGTTCTTGCGCTCGAAGCGCTGCACGATTCCGGAGACGATCTCGCCCTTGCGATCCTTGAACTCGTTGAAGATCTGTTTGCGCTCGGCGTCGCGGATATGCTGGATGAGGTTTTGCTTGGCCGCCTGCGCCGCGATCCGGCCCATCGTCGCGGTGTCGAGCTTGATCAGAATTTCGTCGCCGACTTCGGCTTCGGGATCATATTTCGCGCGCGCTTCGACGATCGTGGCCTCAGCGGAAGGATTGGCGACGGTCTCGACCACGGTCTTGATCTCGAACAGCTCGATCTCGCCGAGCTCGGTGTTGAAGCGCGACTCGATATTGCGCTCGGCGCCGAAAGTGCGCCGCGCCGCAGAATGCATCATCTCCTCGACCGCGTTGATCACGATCGTCTTATCGATTCCCTTTTCCTTCGAGACTTGCTCGATAACCCGGTTCAGATCGACCTGCATACCGCCTCCCCGGGGCGCACGGCATTCCGCGCGCCACAGCACCAGCCGAATCGCATGGTTCGATTCGCGCGGCGCATTTCGTCAGGCTTTTTTCTTGCGTTCGTCAAAATCGTACTCGAAATTCGCCTTCGCCATCTCGCCGAAGCCAATCACGACCCGGCGATGGCTGATTTCGTCGTCCAACTCGATTCCGGACTCGCTCACTTCGGCCAGCCTGCCGGTAAACGACTTCTGTCCGTCGCGCGCCTGATGCGTCCGGATATTGACGCGTCCTCCGCGCACCGCCTCGAAGTGCTCGAGCTTGCGAAGCGGCCGGTTAAGCCCCGGCGACGCGACCTCCAGCGTGTAGCGCTCCGCCACCGGATCGTACACGTCGAGCAAATCGCTCAGGACCGGACTCAGCTTCTCCAAGTCGTCCAGTCCGATGCCGCCACCCGGCTTATCCACCAAGAGCCGCACCAGCGAGCTTCGCGTGCCGTGCCGATACTCGACCGCGACCAGCTCATAGCCCTGCCGCTCGATATGCGGCTCCAGCAGCTCCGCGATCTTCGCGGCAACCGGATGTGGCGTCAGCACGAGCATCGCGGATGCCTCCCTGGGGCGGATATGGACCCGCTCGAATTTACCGGAACCGTCGCCGACACCAACAAAAAAGTGGGCACAGGCCCACTCACGACGCATAGGATACCTCGCCCGCGCCCGCGCGGCAAGAAGCGGACGGGCGCGTTGGTCCTAATCCCTTCGGGGCGAGCGGTAAGATCCCCTCTCCCTCCGGGAGAGCGCAAGCGGCGCGGCGATTGCTCTTTTTGGCAATCGCCGTGACGCGCGGGTGAGGGCGGCCTTGCTGGCGCGGTCTTTTCAGGTCCGTAACGGGACCGATGCGAGAAGATGGTTATGTACGCGACGCGCCTGATTCCGTGCAAAATGGTGCTTTGGATTTTTTTGTGTCGGGCATTTTCGGTGGGTTCGTGGGCCGACCGGACGTCGGCCGACGAACCCGGCGCAAAAGAGCGATTGAGGATGGCCGCCCTCACCCGCGCGTCACGATGCTTGCGAAACAAGCGCAAGCCTCGCGCCACGCCGCCCTCTCCCGGTGGGAGAGGGGATTTCAGATTCATAGCGAAGCGGAAGATCAGTCGTCGTCGTCGCGGAGTTTGGCGAGGACTGAGAGATCTTCGAGCGTGCTCGTGTCGCCGAGAGTCTTGTCGCCCGCTGCGATTTGGCGCAGGAGACGGCGCATGATCTTGCCACTGCGGGTTTTCGGCAGCGCCTCGGTGAAGCGAATATCGTCGGGACGCGCGAGCGCGCCAATCTCCTTGACGACGTGCATGCGCAGCTCTTCCTTTAGCTTGTCGTCGCCGTGGCGGCCGCCTTCGAGCGTCACGAACGCGACAACAGCCTGCCCCTTCATGTCGTCGGGACGTCCGACGCATGCCGCTTCGGCGACGGTTGCGTGCGAGACCAGCGCGCTTTCGACTTCCATGGTTCCGAGGCGATGCCCCGAGACGTTGATCACGTCGTCGACGCGTCCCATGATCCAGAAGTATCCATCCGCGTCGCGGCGCGCGCCGTCGCCGGTGAAATAGCATCCGTCGATCTGGCTGAAGTACTGACTTTTGTACCGTTCTGGATCGCGGAAGATCGTGCGCAGCATGCCGGGCCACGGCCGCTTGACCACCAGCAGTCCGCCCTGATTCGCGCCGACCGGTTTGCCCTCGGGGGTGACGACCTCCGCCGCGATTCCCGGCAGCGGACGCGTGGCGGAGCCGGGCTTCGTCGCGATCGCGCCGGGAACGGGACTGATCATGATTCCGCCGGTCTCGGTCTGCCACCACGTATCGACGATCGGGCATCGCTCGCCGCCTATCACCTTGCGATACCACATCCAGGCTTCAGGATTGATCGGCTCACCGACCGAGCCGAGCAGCCGCAGGCTCGAAAGGTCGTGCTTCTTCACCCACGAATCGCCCCACTTGATAAAGGTGCGAATCGCGGTGGGCGCGGTGTAGAGGATACTGACGCGGTATTTTTCGATTATCTGCCAGAAGCGGTCGTTCTCCGGATGGTTCGGCGCGCCTTCGTACATCATCACGGTCGCGCCCGCGGCCAGCGGTCCGTAGACGGTGTAACTGTGGCCGGTAACCCATCCGATATCGGCGGTGCACCAGTAGATATCGTTGGGTTTGAGATCGAAGACCCACTTCATCGTCATCAGGACGTGAGTCAGATAGCCGCCGGTCACATGGACGACGCCTTTCGGTTTGCCGGTCGTGCCGGAAGTATAGAGCGTGTAGAGCGGATGCTCCGAGTCGAGCACGGCGGCCGGGCAGTTGGGGCTCTGCCGGGAAACAATTTCGTCCCACCAGAGGTCGCGTCCCCGTTTCATCGCGATATTGATTGCGGCGCGCTTGAGCACGATCACCTTTTCGATCGAGGGACACTTTTTGAGCGCTTCATCGACGTTGCGCTTGAGCTCGACATGCGCGCCGCGGCGCCATCCGGCGTCGGCGGTGATGCACACCTTCGCCTCGGCGTCGTTGATTCGATCGGCGAGCGCCTCGGCCGAGAATCCTCCGAAGACCACCGAATGGATCGCGCCGATTCGCGCGCACGCGAGCATCGCGATCGCCGCCTCGGGCACCAGCGGCATGTAGATCGCGACGCGGTCACCGTCCTTGACGCCCAGCTCCTTGAGCGCGTTGGCGGCGCGCGCGACCTCGTCGGCGAGCATCTGATAGGTCAGCACGCGCGAGTCGCCGGGCTCGCCCTCGAAGATGATCGCGGCCTTGTTGCGGTTCGCGCCGCTCAGATGGCGGTCGAGGCAATTGTAGGCGGCGTTGATTTTTCCGCCGAGGAACCATTTCGCGTTTGGAAACTTCCACTCCAGGACTTTGTTGAAAGGCGTGAACCAATCGAGATTCTTCGCGCATTCGCCCCAGAACGCTTCCGGATCGGCGGCGGCGCGGGCGCATAGCGCGTCGTATTCAGTGAGATTCTTGATCTGCGCGTGCGCGGCGAACTCGGCAGCCGGCTCGAACTTGCGCGATTCGTTAAGGGTGGACTCGATCTCGGTTTTCGGATCGGCCTTCGGATCGCCTTTAGGAGCAGACGCCACGGCTAAACCCTCCCGCGCGCCTCGCGCGTTTTCAGACTCAAATATAATGTGGCCGCGTCGCCGACTTCGTGGCGATTCGAATGGATTTCGCGCAGCCGCTCGAGCAGCTCGGTCTCGATACTGGGCGCGACCTCCGCGGCCAGCTCGACCGCGCGCGCGGCCCATCGCAGCACGACGCGTCCTTCGGGTCCGCCAAAATCGTCGAAGAACCACGCGCAACTGGTGAGCGTCGCCTCACCCGCGCGAACCATCTCGAACAGCCGCATCAGCCGCTCGCGCGTCACTTCACCCGCAATTTTGAAGCGGGTGAAAAATTCCTCGTGCACGGCAGGATTCGAATCGATCATCAGGCGGATCGAAGCAGTGAGCGCGCCTTGCGGATCCTTCACCAGGCCCGGGGCGAAGCGATCGTAAACCGCGTGGACGTGATTGATGACGAAATCCATCGCGTCCCGGAGCGGCGCACGCCACTCCTGCGAGGTTTTCTGATTCATGCGGCATCCGCAGTCCGAGCGCCACCTTTCGACGCCGTGCGCGCAGCTCCACGCACTCGGCGCGTCGATCGTGAAGCTTCCGCGCGCGCCGTGTTCGGCCAGATAGCGCTCGCAGTTGACGACGACCACGTCGTCGCGCCGCGAGAGCATCAGGAAGGCGCGTGCGAGCTCGGCGGCTCCGGTCTTCTTATGATGCCCGAAGGTCTCACCGTCGGTCGCAAGCATCAGCGCCGCTCCCTCGGGCAGCGCGAGCGCAGTGGCTGCGATCCATTCGGACAGACGTGCGCCGTCATCGAGTCCTTCACCAAACGAGATCGTCCCCGACATCTCGCGGTCGAAGCGAAAGATCGCGACCTTGCGCGCGCCGCTTTGCCATTGGAACGGCCCGGCCGCGCGGGTGTCGGCTTCCTGGCCGGCATATTTCCCCTGCTGCGGCGCAAGGATGACGAACTTCAAGCCCGCGTCGGCAATCGCTTCGAGCGTTTCTTCATCGACCGCGCACTCCGGCAGCCACATCCCGACGGGGCGGCGTCCGAAGCGATAGACGAAATCCTCGACGCCCCAAGCGATCTGCAAGTTGCGGCTGCGCGACGTGAGCAGGGGCAGAATCGAATGGTTGTAAGACTGCGAGATCGCGTTGCCGTGTCCTTCGTTGCGCTCGCGAGAGAGCATGTCGCCCCGGAGCATCGCGCGGTACGCTGCCTTGCCATGAGTTTGCAGCCATAGCGCGAGCGTCGGTCCGACGTCGAAGTCCATCGACTCGTAATTGTTGCGGACGTGGACAACCGTGCCCTCCATCGTATGCGCGTGGGCATTGGCGGTGTACGACTCGGAGAGAATCCGCTCGTTCCAGTTCGGAAACGGCGCGGCTCCGGGCTCGGGACTGATAAGTCCGGTCCACGGACTTTCGCGCGGCGGCTGATAAAAATGGCCGTGAATTATGACGTAACGAGGTTCACCCATCGAAGTAGATTATACTCGAAATTTAGCGCACGCGGACCAGCACAAAAAGGCCGCTGGCCATCGGCAATCAACAGAGTTATTTCGGAGACGCCAGTGCGATCTGCTCAGGATGCCGCCGCGCGGAACGATCCGCGAATAGCTGGCTCGCCCTTTTGATTGAGCACGACCAGATCGCCCTCGATCAGCTTCTCGCCGTTCTTTTCGCTCTTGCCCGTGACCTTGCCGGTGCAGGTCACCACGTCGCCGGGCCATACCCGGGTCGCGAAACGAACTTTGAAATTGCGCACGCTGCCGATACCCGCCCAATCCGTCAGCGCCTTCGAGAGCAGCCCCGCGGTGAACATCCCCTGCGCGAACACGGTCGGGATTCCGGCGGCCTCGACGAAGGTCTGATCGTAATGCAGCGGCACGAAATCGCCCGACGCGCCCGCATAGCGGACAAAATCGGGCCGGGTCACGCCGTTGACCACGTATGCCGGAATTTCGTCGCCGACCTTGATACTGTCGAATTTCAATTTAGCTGCCATAATTTTTTCTCCGATTTTAAGACGCCGAGGCGCCGTCAGGCCTTTACCGCCTGTCCGGTTTCGATCAGCGTCGAGCGCGCGATCGCGACTTTCTCTCCGCGCTGATTGGTGTACTCGGTCTCGCTGACCAGCAGGGTCATCTTGCCGCCGCGGCCGCCTTCTTTCTCGAGGACATCGGCGATCTTGCTCACGCCGGTCAGCACGTCGCCGACGAAGATCGGCTTGAGGAGTTCGAACTCCTGCTCGCCATGCAGAATCCGGCGCAGATCGAAGCCACCGAAGCCGGGGTTCGAACTATCGTCGGTCCAGAACGCGCTGGTCTGCAGAAAGGTGACCGGCACCGGGATACCGCCGAGCTGTTTCTTGGCGACCTCGGGGTCGAAATATTCGGCGCTGGGATCTTTGATAGCGCGCGCGAACTCGCGCACCTTGCTCCATTCGATGGGCATTTTGAACGGCTTGCCAGTGCGCCCAACGATACTCTTGTCGGCCATTTAGTTTTTCCTCTCGATAACGGAATTCAGCTACGCTTTTGCCGTACCACGACCCGCGCCGACGGGACAAGCCCCGATGCGAAGCCCTGCCAAAAAAAGAGCTGGAGCAATTGCCACTCCGGCTCCTGAATCAAATGCGCCTCGCAGCTTCCCGCGTATGCCCGGACCAACGCGGTGCTCATAGCAGATGGCCTATGGCTAGGTGACGAATTCTTCTATAGCCAACTGAATTCGGATCATTGAGCGCAGAATAAACGGCGTAAGCGGTCTCCTTGCTGCCGCCGACTGAGAATATGCCTTTAGGGGTGAACTTGCCGGCGATACCTTCCCAGGCTTCCGCGCTGCCAGTCCACCGGCATCAACCGCAGAATCAAGGATTGCATTTAAGACTGGGGCGCAGCTCTGTCAGGAACGATCAGCACCGAGTCGTAGCCGAGTACGTGAGTTTGCCCGAGCGGACGAGTCGGGAGCGAACGGAACTTTTCGATCGCTGTACGGGCGTCGGCACGCTTGTTTTCGCTGATCGCGTAGTCAAACTCTTCCCAAAGCTTCTGATCGCCAGAACTAAGCTTCGAAACAATCTCAGAATTGAACCTTGCTCGTTGCTTCTTATACTTTTTCGTCACGTTGTCGGCGATATTCAGAACGCGAGGCGCAACACCGATCATTACGGTCGCGACGAGCACGGCTTCAGACTTCGCACGGTGCAAGACTTGAAGAACATCATTGAGATCGTCGTAGCGGCTGGTGGTGTTCCGATGCGCGGTCCAAACTGACTTGTTCTCGACGCAGATTCGGAGCTTGTGTAGATTGGGTTTCCCTTTCGCGTTCGGCTCACCAATGAGTAGATCGACCTTGCGCCCTCGCGCGCCTGGCGTGCGCGCGTTGATCCACTCCTTAACCCGCCCTGAGGCGACATCCGCTCGAATCGCCTCGCAATTCTCTCGAAGGTCTTTAGCGATTCGCCGACTTACTATGTCGGAATGCAGTGGGCGGCGGTGAGAGTGATAGCGCTCTGTCTTATTTGATCGACAGCGTCGTCGAAGGCCGTCGTCATCTAGCAAACTCAAACGCGCGATTCAGAGGTGAGGCTGCACCTCGCCGGCCAAGATGTCCAGTTTGCGCGGCGTTGGCCTCGACAGAACCGGCCGTCGCTCGCAGCGCGAGATCACGCGGCACGGGAAGCCGCTTCAATATGCTGCTCTGAAGCCGCAAAAAACCAGTTGCCGCACGCTGACAGTTTCGGGATAGCCACTCACGAGCAATCTCCGAATTGAGATAATCACATAAGTTGCCTACCGCCTCGGGATTTCGCGGCACAATATAATATACGGAATGCCGGGGAACGATCTCGCCGTCACGATCAGCCCAGAATTCTGGACGCGCAGTAATATCCTTGCACAAAATCTTGGGACGCCGAATCTCGGACAGCGGCGGCGTCTCGTGGAATGCGTACCAGGGTTTTCTCGTCACGCAGCTGCGTGCCATAAGCGTGCGGCGAATATCAGGATGCTCCAAATATCGACCCAGCGAGCCCAAATCACTTTGCGCAAGCAAGACTCCTCGGCGTGAATACGGGATCAACATCACGCGAGACGTCTTTAGGGTCGGATTGTTCGCTCCCAGTTCCCTGCCCGCAATAGTCGGGTAACCAAACTTATTTAGCTGCGGAGCAATTTCGCTGATTCGCTTCACGAACACTTGGTCGGCGCCGGTTGCGACGCCTGCACTTATTCGTGTGCAGAGATCACCGAGCGCGACTCCGCCTTCGTCTCTTGACCCTCCGCCGATGACCGATATCCATGAGACACCTCCCGTCGGCAGAGAGGTTCGCTTTGCGGAGCCCGTTCGTGAAATCACCACCGTATGTCGTGCGTAGGGCCGCTTGGTTAATGTCGTGACTGTCGGATAGGTCACGAGCGGTCCGAACGTCGCCTCATCGAGAAGGTTTATCTCTTCAACATCCCATTGCCTTATGATTTTTCGAAGAGGCCTTGCCGTCTCGACGTATAGGTACTTTTCCGGAGTGATGAATACCAATCGCCCGCCCGCGCTCATGCGCCGCAATGCCTGTTCAAAGAACAAAAGATAGAGATCGAACCTGCCCTGCGCCGCGATATATCGGGATCTGTATCGGGCTTTCTCGTCCTCGGAGAGCTCCAAAATCGAGACGTACGGTGGGTTTCCGATCACAAAATCGAATTGCTCGTCCGAACCCCCGTCAAGAAAATCGCCGTAACGAATCTCAACCTCGCGCCGACCAGCAAACTGGCGCCCCGCCGCGATCGTATGTTGCGGATTCGAATCAATTCCTACGATATGCGGGATTGGGTTGCGATTACGTTCGCACCATCGAAGCAGGCCTTCTATGAAGGCTCCCGTTCCGCACCCCGGATCCAAAACCGTGGACTCACGCGAGGGATACCGGTCGCGAAACAGACGGCTGACCATTAGATCAACCGTTTCGCTTGGCGTCGGAACAAATCCCTTCAAGAGCTTCCCCCGCACTCCGGATTATATCGCACGGCGTGAGTCGTTTAGCGAGAGGTCAGTAATTGCGCGGACCAGCCCGGACGGGCGGCTCGCGAGCCGACCCTACGAAAATCGTGCGTCCGGTCGATTCGTAGGGGCGCGTCGGGACGCGCCCATCTACGCGCCGCCGGTAGATATCCGCTAGGGTTACAGATATTTGCGCAGCGCGGGAGTTGCCAAGGCGTCGGTTACGCGGCGGAGCGCGTCGGATTTTTCGCGATGCGCGATCAGGATTGCGTCGCCGGTGTCTACCGCGATCAGATCGTTCACGCCGAAAATTACCATCAGGCGCGAATCAGAATGCGCGAGAATGCGCTCGGAATCGAGCGCGAGCACATTGCCGCGGGTTACGCTGGCGCTTTCGCCGCCCACCGCCTGACGCAGCCCTTCCCACGAGCCGACGTCGTGCCATCCGAAACGCGCGCGCACGCCCATCACGTTGCGGCTGCGCTCGACCACCTCGCGATCAAACGCGTCGAACTTTAGCTTCTTGTAGGCGCGCGCGAACTTTGCGCGCGGCATCGCGGCGAGCGCCTTCGCTGCCTTCGCGAGTGCGGGGCTATGCGCACGGAGCTCGGAATCGAGCGTGCGCGAGTCCATCACGAACATCCCGGCGTTCCACAGATACTTGCCCGAGCGAACCATCTTTCGCGCGCGCGCCAGCGGAGGTTTTTCGATAAATTGATCGACCTTGAACCCTGCGCCGATCGTCGCGCCGATTTTCTGGTAGCCAAATCCGGACTCGGGACGAGTCGGCACAATTCCAATCACGACGATCGAGTGCATTGACGATGCGAGCTCCCCCGCCGCGGCGAGCGTCGCGCGGAATCCGGCGGCGGGCTCGATAATGTGATCGGCAGGCATCACGGCGACGGTCCCCGCACCGGCGCGGCGCTCAATCGCCGCCATCCCGTAGGCGATCGCAACCGCGGTGCCTCGCGCCGCCGGCTCGACGATCAGATTTCGCGCCGGGACGAGTCCCTTGAGCGCACGGCGAAACGCGCCAGCGTGGGCCGCTGCGACGAGCACGAAAATCCGCTCGCGCGCGACCAGCGGATGAAGCCGCGCGATCGTCGCTTCGAGCAGCGAGAGTTTGCCGTCGGCGGAAAAGAGCGGCTTCGGCTGATGCTCGCGGCTGGCGGGCCACAGCCGGGTGCCGCGGCCGCCCGCGATGATGAGCGCCGAGAGCGCAGCGCGCGGAGCCATCACTCGCCGCGAAGCCATCACTCGGAAGAGTTGCAGCCAGCGTTCTTCGCAGAGTGCGGAAGCCGTTGTAGTAGCATGGAAGTTTTCCGCACTTTGCTAAATCGCGCCCAGTTCCTTGAGCTTGTTTTCGAACAGCGCGCGAATTTCGTTCATCCGCGTCGCGTTGTCGGCCTCAAACCGCATCACCAGCGCGGGCTGCGTATTCGAGGCGCGCACGAGGCCCCATCCGTCGGGAAAATTCACGCGCACGCCGTCGATATCGATCGTGTCGTACTTGCCGCGAAAGTATTCGGCAGCGCGGCGCACGACCTCGAACTTGCGGTCGTCGGGACAGTCGAGGCGAATCTCGGGAGTGAAGGTGCTCCTGGGAAGGTTGGCGAGGATCGCGCCCAGGCCGCGGCGTTCATTGCTCACGATTTCCAGCAGCCGGAACGAGGCGTAGATCGCGTCGTCGAAGCCGAAATAGCGGTCGGCGAAAAACATGTGCCCGCTCATCTCGCCCGCGAGCGCCGCGTGCTCAGCCTTGAGCTTGCTCTTGATCAGCGAATGGCCGGTCTTCCACATGATCGGACGGCCGCCGTTGCGCGCGATATCGTCGTACATGCGCTTGGAGCATTTCACGTCGCCGATTATCGCCGCGCCCGGATTGGTTTTCAGAATCGCGCGCGAGAACGCGACCATCAGCTCGTCGCCCCAGACGATACGGCCGTTCTCATCGATCGCGCCGACGCGGTCGGCGTCGCCGTCGTAGGCGATTCCGATTTCCGAGCCTTGCTCCTTCACCGCGGCCTTCAGAAAACGCATGTTCTCTTCGACGGTCGGATCGGGATGATGATTCGGAAAGCGTCCGTCCATCTCGATGAACAATTCCTTGACCTCGAGGCCGAGCCGTTTCATCAGCGGCGCCGCGATCACCCCGCCGCATCCGTTGCCGCCGTCAACCGCGACCTTCATGCCCTTGCGGAGTTTGAACTGGCCGAGAATGAAATCGTTGTACTCGGGGATAATTGGTTTTTCGGAGAGCTTGCCGGGCGCGGCGTTCTTCACGTAGTCGCGCGACTCGATAATTTTGCGGACGTTTTGAATTTCCTCGCCAAAAATCGTCGTCGGCCCGACCCCGAGCTTGAACCCGTTGTATTCCGCCGCATTGTGGCTGCCGGTGATCATCGCGCCGCCGTCCATCTTCCAGTGCAGCACCGAAAAATAGAGCAGCGGAGTCGGCACGACGCCGATATCGACCACGTTGATCCCGGCCGGCAGCAGGCCTTCGAGCAGGCGATCGTGCAGCGAGGGCGACGACAGGCGGCAATCGCGCCCAAGCGTGATAGTGCGCTTGCCGGCGCGGGAAAGGACCGTCGCGTACGCGCGGCCGAGGTCGCGAACGAATTGATCGTCGAAGTCGGTTTCGACGATTCCGCGAATATCATATTCGCGAAAGACTTGCGGGTTCATCTGTTATTCAGCGGCGACGATTCGCCCCCCTTTTGCCGCTCGGGAGGGTTCCCGCACGCGGCCGCGATTTATGATAGTCAGTCTGTGCAACTCCGCCGCATATCGCAAGCATCTTTGCGCGGCGGTCCGCAGTGAACACGCGCATGGGCGAATCGAATCCAGACAAGGTCGCGATCGTTACTGGCGCCGGCCGCGGAATCGGCCGCGCGATCGCGCTAGCTCTTGCGCGCGAGGGCTACGCCCTATGCCTGGTCGCGCGCACGCGCGAAGAGCTGGCGGAAACCCGCAGCCTGACCAAGCTCACACCCGAGCGTTCGCTTATCGTGCTGCTTGATCTCGCGCAGTCAGAGGCGCCGTCCGCGCTGGTCTCGACCGCGATGGAACACTATGGGCGTATCGACGTAATCGTCAACAATGCTGGATGGGCGCCGGCGCGGACCGCGCTCGCGAAGATGAGCGACGACGATGTCGATCGAATCCTCGCGGTTAATCTGCGCGCGCCGATCGAGATTGCGCGGATGGCGGTCGAGCCGATGACCCACCAGGGCGGCGGTACCATCATCAACATCGCGTCGGCCGCCGCGAAAAGAACTCCCGCCGGAGAGGCGGTTTACGCCGGCGCAAAGGCCGGGCTGGTCGCATTCACGCACGCAGCGTTCGCCGAGCTGCGCAACCGCTCAATCAAGATCTCGGTAATCGTGCCGGGCCTGGTCGATACCGCGCTGATTCCGGCCAACAAACGGCTCGACCGCACCGTGATGCTCACGCCCGACGATATCGCCGACGCGGTAGTCCAGATCGTCCGGATGCCCGCGCGCGTGTGCCCCGTCGAAATCGCGATCGAGCCGCAGATCGATCCGATGGGCAGCGCGCCGATGCGCACAAAATAGTTGATGCCGAAATCGTTCACCGCAAAATTCGCGATCGCGCTGGTAATCGGGCTCCTCGCCGCCGTGATTATCGCGCCATTCGCGGCGCTCGCGGTCGCCCGCGCGGGATTCAGGATTCCGTTCCCGCGCATCTTCGATCGAGTCGTGATGCTCGCGCTGCTCGGCGTAATCCTGTACGCGGCGCGAGCGTTAGGCCTGGTTGCACTGCTGCGCGAGGGCTTCAAGAGTCCGCGCGCCGGAGCATCGCGCGCGCTGTTTGGATTTGCGCCTCGAACTTAGTCCGTATGTCCGCATCTTCGTCCTTCGCGAAATAAATGGCGCCGGCAGCGTGAAGCTTGATGCCCTCCGCGGCATAGTCCGCAAAAGCAGCCTCCTCTTGCGGAGGATCCATATGTACATCATCCCGATGTCCTTCGCATTCAAGGTGAACACATTGAGTCGCCTTATAAAGCCGATCAGTTGCGAACGACTGAAGTTGCGGAAGGTGTAGCTGGCGAGGCCCAAGCGAATCGGAGTTGCCGCGTCAGATGATGTCCGTTCGTGAGCCAGCGCTAAAACGTCGCTTGGAGCAATGCACGCTCCGGCGACCAGTGCACTGGAGAAAACGAAATCGCGACGAGAAAAAGCGCTTTCCTTAGACATGCGGTGCCCAGCCCTTCTCGTACTCGCGTCCCCACATCTTCATCGCTTCCGGGTCGCCCTGAATCCGTCCGTTCTTCGTGTCGATATCCGATTCCCGGTCGACCTCCCACGCGACGTTGGAAAGCTGCAGCAGCGTAACAGCGACGTTGCCGACGGAAACCGGAGAATTGAGCTTCTCGCCTTTGCGGATTCCCGCGATGAAGTTCGCGAAGTGAGCGTCTGTCATGGAATCGCGGCCGAGTAGATCGGAAGATTCGGTCGTGCCCCCGGTCTTGAATTCGCTCGTCTTGTTGCCTTTGAGGTCGTATATCTCGTAGCCATCGCGATCGACCAGAACCGTGCCAATGGTTCCCATAATGGTCGAACCACGACCGCGGCCGAAATACTTCATTCCCTGGCAGCTCTTGCCCTCCCAGGAAATCATTGTGTCTTCATACTCGAACTGGTAACGAGCGTGTCAGAGAATTGCCAGTCGTCTTTAAACTGGTATCTGCCTCCTGACGAAGTAATCCGCTTCGGGTAGTCGACGCCAAGCGCCCAGCGGCAGACATCGACCTCGTGCGTGCCATTGTTGAGCGTTTCACCGGCGCCGTAGATTCTAACCAGTGCCAGTTATAAGGATGCACA
>CAVXXK010000004.1:0-293997 GCA_963765675.1 uncultured delta proteobacterium
AAAATCATTGAGGTTTTTTCTGATCTCCAGGTGGTTCAAATCCCGTCGGGGACGCCAAAATATGAGGTTCACGGTCTGGGCGGAGTCTCGCGCCCAGTGCGAGCACTGGTTGCGTCTATACGAGCGTTCCCGGCGGATAAATGGATTCGCGCCCTGAACCGTCGTTCACCGATCCGAGAACCGCGTGAGACGAGCGCGTAGTGCCTGCCGCAGAATTTCGACGTGCGGTCTCGGCGAATTCCTTGAGCTCCCCGGCTTCGGTGTTTCCGCCGAAACCGGGGAGCTGACATTTGCCTGGTTCGTCGCAGGCAGAGAGAGCCGGCTCGCTAGCTGATTGGCCGTGCTCTACTATCGGTTCATCTTCTGGCAGAGCAAATTCCCAGGCTGCATCGTATAGTTACACTGCGAACCTGAGATGGCGGCGCCAACGAGATTGTAGTTTACGTTCCAGTCGAACCCCGACGGATCTTCCTTGGAGCCGAACTTCACTGGAGTTGGCCGCTCATTCTTATCGTTGGCCGCGAAATAAGTGCTCGAGGGAAAGGTGACTTGGAACGATGGACATCCACGTGCTCCGCAGTCGAGGTCCTTGACCGACCAATCACAAACCGTCTCGCCATAGGGATTCTTCTGACTGCACAATGAGAAATATGGGCTGGCGGGGTTGCACTGGCATGTACCGCTGCCCCCGCCCGAAATCCATTGACACATCGTCGGCGGTTCGCACTGTTGCTGACCGAGAGTCACCGCGGGCTTTGAGCCGGGAACTATAGTATTGAAATTGTAGTCGCTGGCCAGTCCCGCCATGTTGGTTGTCAGAGTAAGAATTCCGTTGCTGGGATTGTATTTACTGGTCCAGCCGGTCGGCAACGCACCGCCGTTTGCCGCGGCGAATTTGTACTTCGCGGTGCTGATATCAACGTAGCCAAACTTTACGTTCGTTTGCGCGAAGGTCTTGCCGCTCGACTCGGGAATATTCTTACCGACATAAAATTCGTATGTCTGCTTGGTATCCGGCTGAGAATAAACAAAAAACAGGTCATAGATTCCGCCGGGTACAAAAACATTGACGCTTTCGGCTCCCGCCTTCGTTTGAGTGTCCTTTGAGACCGTCGTGTCGACGTAATACACACCGTGGTTGACCGTCAGGCCGCTGCGCTGGAACGTGTTTTGGCCCATCATCCGTTTTGCTTGTTCCTGCCCCGCAGATTCCTTGGATGTGAGTAGCTGGCGATACAGCGGTACCCCGACGCAAGCGC
This sequence comes from uncultured delta proteobacterium, assembly GCA_963765675.1. Taxonomy (GTDB): domain Bacteria; phylum Desulfobacterota; class Binatia; order Binatales; family Binataceae; genus JBARDN01. The sequence continues at coordinate 1,260 of CAVXXK010000004.1, forward strand.
CGGAGCCAACCCCCGACTTTGGCGGATTGCTGCAAGTGCTACCCCAGTTTTGATCCTCGCATTGCGTTAAGGGTGGCGCTGGCTGATTCGGAGGGGGAAGCGGAACGGACAGCGCGCATTCAGGATAAAGCGCCGCGGTTACGTATTCGTAGGGGCTGGTCTTCGCGGTCGCTGGCGGACACTTCGAATCGCTGTCTCTGTTAGCCGCCGCCAGGTCGGTACCGCATTCCGTGGTTTCGACTGGTGCGTCGAAGAACTTCTCCTGATTGACCGAGATCGTTTCATTCGGTCCCGGCGTTGGGGTAGCGGTTGGGCCCATTGCCGTTGAAACGGGGCCCGCCAGTCCGGTCAAGCTGCCGTCGTCATCGTTGAGCACAGTCTCCCGATCGACGTCGGTGAAGCCGGCGAAATAATTATCATTCCAGGAGCACCACTCCTTTTTCGTCGCGTCAAGATTGGTGTCGAAACTCAACAGGCCGCCCTTGAACAGCGGCTCAGTGACGAAATGGCGGATATCGACCCCGTTGAAGAAGAGGTTGGTGGAATGAAACGCCGGGGCATAATAAAACCCGTTGGGCTGCTTCCATCCGATTGCCGCGTTGGGCAGGAAGCAGCGGTCGTCGTCGGCCTTTCCGTTCGGCGCGCGATAAGCCCGCAGACCGCCGAGGGCGCCATTCATGAAACCGGCCTGTTGACAAGGATTGCCCGTGACGTCGGTCGGTTTACATAGGTCGTTCCCCGACTTCAGCACGGCGCCAGTGATGGTGCCATCCTTGGTCAGGTAGGTCGGATGGATGTTGATATAGGCGTCGGAATCCTGGTAGGTCGGACCGTCGTAAACGCTGAACAGGCGTTGAAACCCCCCAAAGTTAGTGAGCTGCATGCTGACGCCATCGCTCTGCGACAGACAGTATGAATTGTTGGCGTTATTGTTGATGTCTGGTGCGCACTTCAACCCTGTGGAAAGGCCGTCCTTGCTGACGAATGGGTTAAAAGGACCCGCGTTCGAGGCATACGGATTGTCGGAAAGATCGCTTTTCGGATTCTGCCATTGGCTGCCGCCGACGAAGGCGGTTTTGCGCGCCAGTGCCCAGAAGCCGCTGATCACCGAAGATTTGCTGTAGTCGCCGCTGGTCACGAAATTCAGCCCGCCACCCTGCACATCGCCGATTTCGCTGTCAATCACCAATGACCAGAATGGGCGTACCCAGATCGCCGAGAAGTTATTCTGCGCCCAGTTAAAGTTGGTGACGAACTGGTCGAGCACGACGACATCGCAGTTTCCCTTGGTCCCATCGCTGCAGATCGCGACCGAAGTACAATCCGGATTAGTTTTGCCCGTATCTGCGTCCGCGCAGCGTGTGGCCAACCGTCCGCCGCCTGACACCCTGGGCCAATAGGTATCGTTACCGGGAACCGGAATTGGAAAATTTTGCGTCGCTTGCGTCGACGGCAGCATCTGTAGGGTGGAGGTATGGGATACGAGCTTGGCCGGATCCATCTGGTTGACGCCGTTGCACACGGCGCTGTTGCCGATCTCCATGAACGCTTCCATCGCCGAGCTGCACGAGTTGCCGATGAAAGTCTCGAGCGGGGTTGTTCCCGCACGGTCGGTGAAGGGCGGATTGGTGCCGGGTTGGCTGCCCAATTGTTCGCCGGCATAACCGTACCATTTCTCGGTCTGCGAGATGACCGCTAACGGCGCCGGGCACGAACCAGTAGCAGGCGCCGCAAGTGCCCGCGCCTGCGGCCATGTTGTACTCGAAGTCGTTCATCCCGTTCATCATCCAGAACACCGCGGGATGGTTCGAGTCCGAGTAGTACGGGAAGTTGTCGTAGCCGATAGCGCAGGTCTTATCGTGAGCCGTACAACTCTTGTCGGTAGCAGTCAGGATGCCCGGGATCCGGCGCGGATTTTGGGCGTTAGCGACTGCGCCACGCGCAAGGACCCCCAGGTTGGCGTACAGTTGGTTGCCGGTCTCGGTTCCGTCCTCCAAATAATAACCGTGACCGATGGATGCATAACCCACGTTACGCGCCAGCCTGACACCCTGGGTCGCGTGAATAACCATCCAGCGCGTCATCGAGTCCCATACCGAACTGTCCTTCACGTAGGTTATCGGCGCCGTTTTACCTTGTGGCGTCTGCCGCGCCATGTGGAAGTGCACCGGATAATGCATGATCTCTCCACCCTGGCCCAGATGATAAAATTCGACGCCCTGCACCTGGTAGCTCTGAAAGCCCTGGCGCACGATAGTGTGACCGCCGAAAAAATAGCCGGTCGAGCCGTCGGTCGGCGGCGCGGGGAAGGTGGTCGTGTAATTAGGCGCTACGGGCGCTGTATCGCCCTCGGAAATGATGCGGATGCTATGCGTCAACAGTCCAACCGCCGCGCGAGTGTCGGCGGAGCTGACGTTCAGCCCAAGACGTGAGATTCCCGGGTAGGTTGTATTGGACAGGTCGAGCATCTCGCCGTTATGCGGCCATTGGAGGCCGGTGACGCCCGGAGCGGCGTTGGTAAATGTGATCAGCGTGTTAGTGCCATCGGCTTCCGGCGGTTTGCTGATAACCAACTGCTCCGCATGACCCGGCAAATAATCGGTCGAGGTGATGACGATATTATCGTTCTGCTGCCAATCCACCTTACCAGTGACAATCATGCTGGTGGCTTGGGCTTTACACTGCCCTGCAGCCGGACCCAACTCGTTCCGGTGCACGAGTTATCAGCGTCCGGGCCGGTTTCCACACAAGCGCCGGGTTGGCCAGCGTATGATGCGCCCTTCTTCCCGAAGAGTTGCAGTGTGCCGCCGTAGGACAACGCCAGAACCTTGTGCCCGAAATACGCGGTCGGATTACTGGTCTGATCCGCCGGGTCGAGGGCCTCGTAGGAATAGAAGCAGTCGTCGACGTCGCCGGGTAGCGTGTTAGAAGCGCAATCGGCGGTCGGCCGCAGCATCGGCGGCATCGTGCGCGGGTTGGAGCCCCAGATCGTACTGGGAACGCCACAATTTGCCGATACGCAAGTGGCGCCCGGATCGGCGGCCGCACCCCATAGGTGAATCGTCAGCGCTCCACCGGCCGTACCAATCGGGTTCGGTGCCCCTGCGATCAGGCTGCCAAAGTTCTCGACGATGATATTTTCCGCGTAAAAATCGATTTTCGCATCATCGAAGGTCAGGGTCCCGCCCGGAGTGACCCCCGGGTCCGTGCTGTAGATGTTCACGTTGTGAAACGTGTAGGTGCCGGCGGTCACTTCGCAAGGACCCGTCACCTGGAGATCCGTCGTCGCATCGCCCGAGGTCAACTTCCCGCCATTACACGTCATAGCCAGAGCGCGTCCGGAAAAGATCGTCACCAACAGCAGCAGGCTCGCGAACAAGAACGCCAATCTACCGGGTTTATGAATTCGAGATGTCATGCACACTGCCGCCCCTCCTTACATCGAGCGCGCTCATTTCAAGCAGAAAGTAATCGACGGCTCGAATAAATCCGAAACAACGACAACTTTCAAGTGAATCGGCAAGTTTTTAAACTAAATGTATTTATTAAACGCATTTATCGTGATAGATGACTTCGCGACTACAGACGGCTATTTAACCTGCGAACTCTGGCAATAACAGATACTTGGGGGCGAGATGAACGAGAGAATGCTAGCGATGTCACGTAACTATCACCCGAAGCGTTGGCTGATCTCAGTGTTGCTGTTGATCTTTTCGTTCATCATGGGATGCGGTGGCGGATCGAGCTCGAGCCCGCGGCACCACCGCACGCCGACTCCCACGCCCACCCCAACGGCCACGCCTACGCCCGTACCCGGCATCACTGGATTCTCTTACGGGGGCGCGCCTTCCGTCGGCAGCCCAATCAGCGGCGCCGTGATAACCCTTTATCAGGCAGGAGCCACCGGCTACGGCGTGGGAGCCGCCCAGCTCGCGCAGACCAGCTCGGGATCAGACGGTAGCTTCAACTTTCCTACGGTCACGTGCCAGACTACCGGCCTATCGCAACAGATCTACCTGGTGTCGGCCGGAGGCACGATCAGCGGTCAGAGCAGCGCCAATCCAGCAATCGCGCTGATCGCGGCTATCGGCTCCTGCGGCAACTTTGCGCACTCGGTGGTGATCAACGAGGCGACCACCGTTGCCGCTGCGTGGACGCTGAATCAATTCATGGATTCATCCGGTCAGAACGTCGGGACTTCTTCGACCAACCAGACCGGGCTCAACAATGCTCAAACCGTGGCGACCTCGAACTTCATCGATTTGAGTACCGGGCTCGCGCCCACCTCGTTTCCTGGAGGATTCACGTCGCCGACCGCGACGCTCTACTCCTTCGCAAACATCCTCGCCGGATGCGTGAATTCGTCGGGCTCAGGTTCGAGCGGCTGTCAGAGTCTGTTCACCGCGGCGACCCCTCCGGGCGGCATTGCGCCCACGACCACGCTGCAAGCGGCGCTGGACATCGCGCGCAATCCGATCAACAACGCCGGCACCCTGTTCGGGCTTGTGCCTGCCAGTCCGCCTTTCGCCGGGGGGCTGGAATCGGCGCCGGTAAGTTGGGTGGCTGAGCTCAACTATGCGCCGTCTGACGCGGGGTTGAATTCTCCCTACGCGCTCGCGCTGGACTCGGCCGGTAACGTCTGGCTGGCGAACGCAGCCGGCAACAGCGTAAGCGAACTAACAGCCGCGGGCGGTTATACTGATGGACTCAATTTCGCGCCGAGCGGGGCAAACCTGAACTTCCCACTGTCCCTCGCCTTCGACATGCAGGGTAACCTGTGGGTGGCGAACCTGGCCGGCAACAGCGTGAGTGAATTGACCGCGGCGAGCGCATATACCAGTGGTTCAAGTTTTGCCCCTGCGGCCGCGGCGCTCAACCAACCCTCTCAGCTTGTGCTCGACTCCGCGGGCAATATCTGGGTTACGAACTTTCTGGGTAACAGCGTCAGTGAGTTGCTCGCGGGATGCTCCAGCGCGAGCTGTACCGGGACAAATTTTAGCAATTCGAACACCGGCACTCCCGGGGCACTGTTCAGCAATCCCATCTCGCTGATTCCCGATTCGGCCGGGAATGTCTGGGTCGTGAACTACGCCAGCAATAGCGTGAGCGAGTTGCCGGCAGGATGCTCCAGCGCGAGTTGCACCGGCTCGAACTTCAACAATTCGAATACCGGTGCTCCCGGCGCGGTGTTTAACGGCCCGGTCGAGATTGACCTCGATCCCACTGGCAACTTGTGGGTGGCAAATCTCACCGGCAGCAGCATAAGCGAGCTCGGTGCAGGCTGCTCTGCGGCGAGCTGCGCCGGCGCGAACTTCAATAACACAAATAGCTTTGGTGTTGGCCTCCAGGGTCCAAGCTCGCTCGTTATCGATCCCGCTGCCAACGTCTGGGTAACCAATCAGACTGGCAATAGCGTGAGCGAACTCTACGCGGCAGCATCTTACGCAGTAGGTTACAACTTCGGGCCTTGGGAGTCGTACCGTGGCCAGCTTTTTATCGCGGACGATGCCTCGGGAAATCTTTGGATAGCGAACCAATATGACAACAGCGTGACGGAAGTGGTTGGCCTTGCAAGTCCGACGCTCACTCCAGCGCAAGCCTGTCTCGAGCTAGGGCATGACGTCTGCCTGCCATAGCGGTGGGCTGGACGCACGATCGGAATAGCTGACGCATCCATCGCACGAGATCTGCGATGCAGCGCCGGGAGCGCCAGGATTTCCTTGCGTTGAAAACGGTTTACCGCGATGATCTTGCGATCTTGTGAGCTCCGGGGGATGCGCGTGCTGGAGTGCACTCCCGAGGGCGCGCGGCTGCGAACGGATCGCGATGCGGCGGACCTCGTCGGCGCCGCATTTGAGCATCACGTCGCCTTGATCGTGATTCGCGCCGAGAATCTTGACGCTGACTTCTTCCGGCTGAAGACCGGCGTCGCCGGTGCGATCATTCAGAAGCTCGTTAATTGCCGGCTGCGTCTCGCGATCGTTGGTGATATTTCGCAATACCTGGCCGAAAGCTCCTCTTTGCAAGCCTTCGTCAATGAATCAAACCGCGGCAACCAGGTCTGGTTTCTGGCGAGCCTCGAAGAACTGGATCAACGATTGGCGCGAGCGCATCCAGCGTAGGGACTGCGATCCGAGTTGCGCGTAGCTCCCCGCTCAATGGTACCGCTCCCAAGTTCAAACGATGGGCTTCGTCAGGTTTCAGCGCGAAATCGCACCCCTAGCGCAGGATTTCGACCTACCGCACCAGCAAGTCCGGCCGGCCGCGCCGACGCGAGTTTATGACCAGCGCTCGAAACTTAGCAGGCCTACGATCTCGGTGACGGAATGCTTGCCGTGTTCGGCGAGGAGCGCGTCGAGCTCGCGATCGATTCGGCCGAGCGCGCCCGCTCCTTCCTTGATCAGCGCGGAGCCGACCTGCACCGCTTTGGCGCCCGCCAGATGCGCGATATATGCGTCGCGGCCCGTGTTGATTCCGCCCACTGCGACAATGTCGAGCAGGCCCTCGCTTTCCCGATAGATCGAACGCGCATGGGAGAGCGCGCGTTCGGGTCCCTTGGCGATCCCGGTCGCGATATCGACTTCGAGGTCTTTTGGCAGATCGTTCTGGCATACGGCGATCGCCACACGCATCGCCTTCAGCAGGTCCGCGATCGCGCGCGCCGAAAATCCGGTCGCAGACGGCAGTTTGACCGCTAGCACGCATCCGACTTCGCCGCGCACTCGCCCGATCAGCGACTTGGCGCGCTCGAGAGATGCAAACGGCGCGAGCGCGCGCAGCACGTAGTCGTCGGCCAAGTTGAGCTCCAGGATCGCCACGCCCGCTCGATCGAGGCGCTTCGCGACCGCGATAAATTCCTCCTCGCTGGTGCCGACGATACTCGCGATGATCTTCTTGCCGCGCGGCGCGAGCTCACCTGCCAGCGCGGCAAAGTGCTCGACACCGGCGTTCTTCAGATTGTCCGGCGTCTCGAGTCCCGCAAGGTTGCACGACTTGAAAACGATCGCTCCGCGATGCACCGCCGCGAGCTCGTAGATCTCGCCGCGCTCGGCCGAGCGCGGCCCCGAAGCGTTCATGATCGAGCTCGAAAGCTCGAGCCCGCCGAGGCGTACGGAAGTGCGTTCCATGGCACGGTATGTAGCCGCATCAACGCGGGCTCGGCAAGCGCCGGAAAATTCGCGATCGCCCCGATTGTCTGGCGCGCTGGCGGATCGTAACTTCACCGCGATGGCTGCACGGCGAATTCTTATTGCCGGTGCGGGCGCGATCGGCTCGGTAGTCGGCGCGCGGCTGCATCTGGCGGGGCATCGCGTCACGATGCTTGGTCGCCCCGCTCATTTGGATGCGATCGCGCGCGACGGATTGCACGTTACCGGACTGCTCGGCGAGTCGCGTGCGCGCGGCCTCGAGCTTGCCACCGATCCCGCGCAACTCGACGGCCGCTATGATCTGATCCTTTGCACCGTGAAGCCTTACGACACGGCGTCGATCGCCGACGCGATTTCGGATCGGCTTGCGGACGACGGATTCATCGTGTCGATGCAAAATGGGCTCGGGAATATCGAGGCGCTCGCCGAACGCTTTTCGATTTCGCGAGTGCTCGGCGCGCGCGTGATTTTCGGCGCCGAAATTCCGCATCCGGGGGCCGCGCATGTGACGGTGTTCGCCGATCCGGTCGCGATCGGCCCCGACCCGCAGCAGCATCGCGAGGCCGCACCCGCGCTCGTAGCGCGCGCGACAGAGATCGCCGCGATGATCGATGCAGCAGGCGTGCCGGCGCTCGGATGCGCCGATATCATGCCGATCATCTGGACCAAGCTCGTATATAACGTAGCGCTCAACCCGCTCGGCGCGTTGTTCGAGACGACTTATGGAGCGCTCGCGGCCGACGCCGACCTGCGCGCGATCATGGATGATCTTATCGAAGAGGCGTTCGCGGTCGCCGCGCGCGCTGGCGTGCGGATGCCGTTTGCCGGCGCCGCGGACTATCGCGCGGCATTTTACGAGCGCTTGATTCCCGCGACCGCCAGCCATCGTCCCACAATGCTTTCGGATTTGAAGCGGCGCGGGCGCACCGATATCGATTCGCTGAGCGGCAAGATCGTCGAGCTTGCGGCGCGGCACGGAATCGGCGTCCCGATGAACCTCGCGATGGTGCGGATGATTCATGGCGCTGAACGCCGGCGCGCGGCCCAATTGGCGACGGAGGAAAAATGAAGCGGGCAACAATCACGCGCTCCTGTCTCGACGCGATCATCGCGCAGGGCGAGCGCGAGTTTCCATACGAATGCTGCGGCTTCATCATCGGAGGCACGGCGATTGAGGAGGTCCGTCCGATCACCAATATCCAGAATCGAAAGCATGCCGAGGATCCGGAGACATTTGTGCGCGACGCGCGGACTGCATTTCTGATGGAGCCGAAGGAGCATCTGGCGGTGATGAACGAGGTCGATCGCCGAAAGCTCGCGCTCAAGATCGTGTATCATTCGCATCCCGATCACGACGCGTATTTCTCCCCGACCGATCGCGCGGCGGCGTGCTCGTTCGATCCGTCGGAGCCGGACTATCCCGACACGGCCTACGTAGTGATGTCGATCCGGTCAGGCAAGTTCGTGCGCGCGGCAGCCTTCGCATGGGACGACGCGAAAAAGGAATTCGTCGAGACTGCGCTCGAAGTTGTGTAGGTCACGGCGATCGATCTCATTGGTGGGCGGGCCGGCGGCCCGCCGTCGTCCACGGGCGAGACGCCCGCGCCACTATTTCAATGAGCATCTTCATTCGATCTGCATCGCCCCCATTGTCATTTCGAGCGCTGCGCGAGAAATCCCGAGGCGGCCACGCTTCAAGCCGACATCACGTGCAGCGGCCCTTCGATCGGGATTCCTCGCGCGGCAGCCACGCGCGGGAATGACATGAACAAAGCGCGGCGGGGACACGCGCGGTCTGCGGCGCATGCGCCCTGCTCATGCATTGGCGCGGAAGGCTTCTTCTTTCGCGGCGGCCTCCAGCGGCAGGCCGCGGGTCTCATCGATCAACAGGCCGATCGCGATCGCGGCGGGAATGCCGAGCAGGCTTAGCCATCCGGTGACGCCGGCGATTCCGCCGAAGCTCGGGGCGAGGACCGAGATCGTCGCCTCGGCCGCGAGCGCGCCGCCCGCGCTGACCAGCGCGAACCATCCGATTATCGTCGCGCGCAGCGCAGTCGGAAAGAGTTCCGTGAACGCGGCGTTCGACGCGACCATCAATGCGTTCGCGCAGGTGTTGAGAATGAGGAACGCGAAGCCGAGCCATAGCGCGGGATGCGCGAAATGCAGCGGCGGCCCCCAGAAGTAGCCGAGTGCCAGAGTTGAAACCGCGAGGCCTGAGACCACTATCGTCGGCACGCGGCCGAAGCGCTCCGCGGCCCATGCGCCGATTGGAAACCCGAGCATCCCGAAGCCCCCGCTGATGATCGTGAGCGCGCTCGCGATCGTGGGTGACAGTCCGACCGTCGAGACCGCGTGGAAGTAGGCCCACGAGTTGACGCCCTCACTCGAGATCGCAGCCAGCAGAGTGCAGACGATCAGCGTGATCGAGCGCTTGCGATAGAGCGGGGTGAAGACGTCGTAGAAACGGCTGCGGTCGGCGGCGCCCTCGCTCGCGACGATCGCCCATCGCTCGCTCTCCTTGATTCGCGAGACCATCGGCGCAATCGCAAGACCCGCTCCCGCCAGCACCAGGAGCCATCGCCACGAGATTCCGGTCGAGGTGACGATCGGCATCAGGAAGACACAAAATCCGCTGCCGGCGGCGCCGGCGATTCCTGCCCAGCTCTGGCCGCTCGCGCGCCGAGCGATAGGCAGGACCTCGGCAAGGATCACGATCGCCGAGGCGGCGGCCGCACCCAGGAATGCGTTCATCACGATCGCGCAACTGACGAACATCACCAGACTGGTCGAGGCGGCCGCGCCTAATGCAGCAAGCGGAATTACGATTGACGACCAGATCAGAACGCGGCGGCGTCCGGTTCGATCCACCATCCGCGACAACACCATCGAGCCTAGAGCCGCCAGCGCCAGCCATGCGAAGACTCGCGCCAGTGCTGATTCACTGAGCGTGAAACTCTTCGCGATCCACGGCGATGCGATCGAGACGATCGCCGCGGTGTAGCCCTGATACGCAAGCATCGCGACCAGTATCCACACGGTGGCGCGCACGCGGTTCCGGTTCTCGGCGGTATCGTAGATTTCCGGAAGCGGGTCGGAAAGCGGTTCGGATGAAAGCGGCGGAGCGGCCTCGGTTGGAATACTCATCTGCACGCGCGTGCTCTACGCGCTGAGCTCGAAGACCGGATTGCTGGCGGCGATGGCGAGGAAGTCCTCGACCGGAGCGCCGGCGCGAATCGTGTAGAAGCGCTGAACCGAGGAGGCGAATCGATCGAGGAACTCTTTGATGACCGGCGGCCGCTCGGCCTCCGGCAGCTCGCGCACTTTGCAGGTCCACTGCTTGGCGCCCTTTTTCAAAATCACCGAGCCTGCGGTGCGCGCGTTGCGGACCCATCCGGTTTCGCCGCGGCTCGCGACCAGGTAGCGACGCCCGTTCATCTCGAGGACGTTGACCGGCGTCGAATAATCGCGTCCGGTTTTGCGGCCTCTGGTGATGAGCAAATAGTTGTGCGCAAAGCCGATTCCGAGGCGGATCAAAAATCCAAAGCTTTGGTTGAAGAATCGGTCAATCGAGGTTTCCTTGATGAACTTGACCGGATTTTCAGGCATCAGAGGGAACCTCGAAGATTGAATCATAGCCGAGCCGCACAATCGACGATAACTTTCTCATTGGGTTCGTTAATGTGGCATTTTCGCTATTTGCGAAACTGTCAAGATCTGCCAGTAAAACATTGGCTTTCCTATCGAATTCAATTGGGTTCGTTTGAGTAAATTTTGGCGAGTTTTCGTCGTTGCTTTGCCCTGCTCTCTGACCGATTATTCCTTCGCCAGGCGGCGCCGCGGCCGACACTCGAAAGTGCGTAATTCGACCGACCGCGGTTTGTCTGCGTAGCGCATCGCGGGGACTATTTTCGCAGATTAAAGAATCAAGCATAAGGTTGAACTGTTCAGCCTTATAATTTTGTTCGAAATGTGGGATCACGGAGTCCCGATTAATCGAGTCAAGAGGGACCTTTATTGCTTAGGTGCTGAATTCCCTCTCCCTAAAAACAGTGATTGGGAGAGGGATAATCAAGAAGCGGGCGCAGCATAAGAGCTTGATACGTTCACGTCAGCTAGATCGCGGATTGGAGAGATTGCGAGCCATCCGGCGGCGACCAGGTTCGCGCTCGCGCCGATCGCGAGCGTCGCCCGCAGTCCGATGATCTCGGCGAGAATCCCGCTGGCGAGCGTGCCGGCAGATCGAAATGCTCTTGCTGAATCAGAACGCCTTGGGAAGTCCTGCCTGTTTCAGCACCGCATTAGCGGTATGACGGGACAGGATTTTATTGTCCACCGTGAATGTGCGATTGGAGATCGGGCTGTGCCAAATCTCGTGGTCACCCCGTCCCTGCCGAACAAAATAGCATTTGGGATCGGAGTTGGTCAGGATCCGTTTTAGTTCCGGCGTGAAGCTCTTTGACATCCAGAGGATGCTCAGATGTTTTAACGGGACCCGCAGCTCGCTTTATTTGGAGGCGAATAAAGCTCTTAGATATCCGGACTGATCACGCGGGTTGCGGGCGAAGGCGTTCCGAATAGTGCGCGATGAGCTCGAGCGGGATTTCTTCCGCGTTTCGCTTCGGCAGGAGATTATTGGCTTCCAGAAGCTCGGGAACCATAATGCGCAGCTTGCGCATCAGGGTCTCCAGATCCGGGGCTTCGGTGACAAGACCGGGCACATCGTCGCTGCTCGCGACGTAAACCTTGGCCTCGTCATCCCACAGGGCATTCACAGTGATGGCTGACTGCGGCATCTACTTTCTCCTACAGACAGAACTACGATTCGGAATTGGCCCCGCTCGCCAACTTTTCATTATGGACGCGGGCCCCGCGCTAAAGGAAGATGCCAGCGCTAGCAACTATAGGAGTGCTATCGCGGTGACTACTGAGACTGGAACGAGCGCCGACACGGGAGCTCATCAACTCACGCCGTTTCTTTCCACGCCGCTTGGCTCGGGCGTGTGCATCGCGGTTTCGGCGGTCTGCTACTTCATTGCGATTCGATTTATCGATCTGTGGCCGTTCGCGCTGTTCGCACCGATGCCGATGCTGGCGGCGGCTTTTGCGGCGCCGTCGCGATCGCGCGCCCTGCTCTGCGCTTTTATCCCGATCTTCGTCGGGAGCTTCGGGCTGTGGAGCGCGGAATCATTTTTTCTTTCGACCTTTTTTTCGTAACCGCATACGCTTCGTTGTCGCTGATCGTCAGCGGACTGGTTTTGATCGCACGCGCCGCGGCCCGGCGATGGAGCAATGCCGGTGCGGCGCTGGTTTTCCCGATCCTCTACGCCGCGTTGAGCTTCGTCTTTTCGCGAACCACCCACGATGGAACCTGGGCCGACCCCGCCTACCGGATGGACGAGTTCCTCGCGCTCCTGCAACTCGCGTCGATCACGGGAATATGGGGAATCGTATTCGCGATGACGCTGCCCGCATCGGGGATTGCATTTGCGTGGTATCGACTGGAGGGCGGCAGGCCGTGGCGCGCGCCGACGGCGGTTGCGCTCGGGATTTTTGGCGCAGCGCTGGTTTTCGGATTTGCGCGGCTCGCGACGGCGCCGAATCGGCCGACGGTGCGCGTAGCGATGATCGCGAGCGATCATGAGATTCGATATTCGCGCACCACCGACGAGAGCAAGGCGGCGGACCTGCTCACCTTCTATGCGAGCCAAATCCCGAAAGCAGCGGCGCAAGGCGCGCAGGTGGTGGTTCTTCCGGAGAAGATCGTGGGGGTGACCGCCGAAGATCGCGCGGCGCTGCAAAAGATCCTCTCGAGCGCCGCGAGCTCGTCGCACGTATGGCTAATCGCAGGAGTCAACGAAATCGGAAGCGCGCCGAACAGCAGTGCGACCAAGATAAATGGGGCCAAGATAAATGCCGCATGGACCTTTTCGCCCGATGGCGCATTCGTCGGCGAGTATCACAAACATTACTTTGTGACGGGCTTCGAGGCCGGGTACCAGTCCGGCGATCGGATCGACGTGATGGACGCGCCGTGGGGCAAGACCGGCGTCGCGATCTGCAAGGACCTCGATTACCCGTGGTTCATTCGCAGCTACGGCGCCAGAGACACTACCGTGATGTTCGTCCCGGCGTGGGATTGGGTCGGGCCGAACGCCGTGATGCATGAGCGGATGGCCACGGTGCGCGGAGTTGAGAACGGCTTCGCGATGGCACGCTCGGCGAAGACCGGATTCGTCACCGCGCACGACGCATACGGCCGCACGCTAGCTTCGAGCTCGACCTTCGCCGCGGACCCCGCGATGGTCGTCGCCGACATTCCTCTAGGTCCGGGGACGACGCCCTACTCCCGCTTGGGCGACTGGTTCGGATGGCTCTGCATTATCGCGTCGCTGGTAATCCTCGTGGAGGTGCTGGTGCGGAGATCCTCAGGCGCGGAGTGAGGTCATTGAGAGTTTTCGCTCCAGGCGTCATTCCCGCGCACCTGGAGATCATGACGCTTCGCGTCGGCCGACGAGCCGTCGGCCACCACTGGCAGCGAACAGAGGAGCAGGCAGGAAAGACGCTCGGCTCCAAATCCGGTGTTGCTCGCGCGCGGCAGCCAGCGCGCAATCCCTAATTCCAACGATACCTGGCGCGCTTCATGTCTATACTTGCCCTTCCCCAGGATTGGCTTTCCCTTCTGCCAGTGGTGGCCGACGGCTCGTCAGCCGACACGAAGCCTCATCTCGGGGTTCATCGCAAAGTTGACAAAGGTGGTAAGTATCCCATGACTGCAGAAACGACAGATGAACCTCGTTATAATGATGGTGTAGGATTTGGTTTGAGTCTCCTACTTGCGCAATTATACGAACTTGGGGGACAGTGCTTCGCCGTGAAACGCTATGATCCGCGTTTTTTGCTTCCTATCGGTATGACGCAAGCAATGCGCGAATTGCCAACCGACCAAACACCGGAAAAGTTTTTTGGAAATCTGGCAACACTCATTATCATAATGAGGAATGCTGTCGAACAGGGTCGAAAAGAGGGTCTTAACAAAGCCGTCGAGGCCATGGAACGGATTGTTGATTTTGCCACGGTCGTCTCAGATCCCGAAAGCCAAGAACACTTCAAGAGGGATCGCTCAGCGTTTGAAGTCTGGAAAAAATTGTTCAAGCCTCTTTTGGAGCACTTCGACTCTGCGTTGTCGATCGATATCGAGCAACTCTACATTTATGTACTGGAAAAGAAGCGCGGTTACGCGGCCGACGTGCTGCTTCAGCACATTGAGGAAGTTCTTCCGGAAGACGATCGCGAAGGTCTCTCCGAATTCGCGCGCGATAACATGCAGGAAGCAGGCGCATGCTTAGCATTTCATCGTTTTACGGCCAGTGGCTATCACATGGCGCGAGCCGTTGAAGATGTCGCGCGACGATACTACGAATTGGTAAAAGGTCAGTCGCAGAAGATTACCGCAAAAAACAATGAGACCCGCGATAGAACACTTGCACAGATCGCAGGCGAGTTTGAGGACATCCTAAGGAATTGGAACGGCAGAGATGATCCTGGTCTTTTAGGGTTGATCACTCCAACTTTACGGCAGTTTTGCCGGATCTATCGCGACTCGCTCGCACATGCAGACTTAGAACTCAAGGAACTTTCTCCGAACGAAGCCGAAGTCGCTTTCGGTCACGCAGTTAGCGCGATCTCAACGATGCTGGAAGATGCACGCATGGGCGGACCGCATCTTGCGGGGGGATTAGATTGGACTGGGATGTTTGTTGATGGCACCTGACGAGAAGCAATTGACGCAAAACACGCTCGCACCGAAACCTGCCGACCGAATTGATATTCCGATTCCGACGCGTGGCGATTTTTTCCGAACTCTACAGACACGCTACTGTCGCGCCGAATCGCGGAAGTCGGCGCGTGAAGCGACGCGGGAAAGCAAAGCCATGAAATGCCCGCGCGGATCGTCTTTGTGGTTGTAGCGCCAAGCGTACTCGTTCAAGTCGTTCTGCAAAAACTTCGCAGAGAGATTGTGATAGACGCCTGAGATTCCGCGCTTCGCGAGCGACCAGAATCCTTCCAGCGTATTTACGTGCGCTGCCCCGCTCACGTAAACCTTTTGTGTGTGATGCACGCGCCCATGTTCATATCCCATCGATCGCAATGAATCGTAAACCGGCGCTTCGTCCGTAAAGATCACAGTGGCGCGCATCACGTGCTCGCGAATCGGCGGCAGGATATAACCCTTCCATGGCAGCGGCAGAACCGACGCCACTACCTTGGCGTGTTTGTCGCCCGACTTGCGCTGAACCATGCCCATTACCGGAGTCTTTGACATATGCGGATGCTTCGAGCGCTTGTTCAGGTGCTTGTTAGCTTCTTTGCCGCCGACATACAATTTCGTCGATTTCGACGAGCCCAGACATTGGTGATCCGTCATCGTCAAAGAGCGTGCGCAGGCGATTGAAGATGCGCCACGCGCATTTGTAGGTAACGCCAATCTCACGGCCTAGCTGTTTCGCGGAGATGCCGCATCGGGTGCTTGTCATCAAGTACATTCCGTAAAACCAGAGATGCAGCGAAGTGGCCGACTTGTGGAAGATCGTTCCCGCAGTCGGATGCAGGTGATAGCCGCACGCCTGACACGTCCACGATTGGCGTTGCTGTTTAGTCGCATAACGAGCGAACGCGCGAGTTGCCTTGCACTTTGGGCAATGCGCGTGCTCGCCGTCTGGCGACAAACGGTTTTTCCAAAGCCATTGCAGGCAGACTTCATCGTCGGGAAAGTCCGTCATGAACTCCATGAGAGAATAGGACGAATCCGACGACGGGCAACGCGTTGGACTCTTTCGATTTGTTCGCGACATGGGTTAAACATAACCCATTCGATTTATACAGTCAAGGGATACTTGCCACAAAGGTTGACAAATGAACGTTCATTCAATAGAGTCCACGCAGTGAATGGCGCGCTGCTACGGTCCTTTTTCTTTGCGCCGCGCATGACTCCGATGGCTGAAGCTCTTCGATCTGTTCCCCACGATGACGCGCTGGTTAAACAGCGGCGGCGGCAGATTTTTTTGGCCGCTTGCCGGGTGCTGGAACGGAAATCTTTTCACGAGGCCTCAGTTAAAGAGTTCGCCCTCGAGGCCGGGATCGCGGCGGGATCGATCTATGTCTATCTGCAGGGCAAGGACGAAATCCTGCTCCTGATCGGCGAGTCCATGGTCGCGGAGCTGATCGACGCGCTGCCGATAATTCGCGAGCGTGGCGGTGACGATCCGCGGCGCGAGCTGATCGCGATGATGCGCACGATTCTCGACGTGATCGATCGCTATCGCGACGCGTTCAACGTGCTGCATCACGAGGGGCGCTACCTGGCGCGGCGGCCGCGCTACCGCCCCGCGATGAGCGCGGTGAGCGATCGCTATTTCAAGGCGGTTGGAGAAGTGCTCGAACGTGGACGCGCCGCCGGCGTGATCCACTTTGAGAACCTGAACAGCGCCGTGCATATCATCCACATGCTGTGCGCCGGATGGGCGACCGGCGGAAAAGCGCTGGCGGGAATCGACAAGGAAACCTACTGGCGCGAGATCGCCGGGATAATCGAAGGCCGCTTTTTTGCGGCTTCAAGTCCGAAGCCGGCGGGACGGCATCACGCGCCCGAGCTTCGGCAACTCGAGGAGTCATAGACGATGGCATTCTACGACCGGCGCACGCTCGACGGCGTTTACAGCGTCCGCGAAAGCGTCAACCAGATCATGAACTACCGCTACGCCGAAGAACGGATGATGCGGATGATGGCGGGATGGATCGCGATCACGCCGGAAGTTCCGGTGAAGCTCGAGATGGCGCGGCAGGTTTACGAAGACGCGCTCCATACCGACGCGCTCGGCAAACGGTTGCCGGAGCTGCGCGCGCAGGCACAGGTCTCGAAGCCGGCCAATGAAAACTTCGTCACCTTCATGCAGGAGATCGAAGACAAGGAACAGTGGGAAGAGACCATCGAGCGGCTGACCGGAATCTACCGCGTGCTGAAGCCGCATCTGATTTCGCATTACAGCGCGCTGATCAGCGCCGCGAACCCGGTTTATGAGCCGCCGACGATCCGGATCCTCGAGCGGATGCTCGAAGAAGAAAGCGCGCACGTCGAAAAGGGGCTCGTGCTGCTGCGCGATCTCCTCGATTCGCCGGAGAAGCATCGCCGCGCCGCGCAGTGGCAATCGCATCTGGAAGAACTGCTCGCGGCCTCGGGCGGAGTCACCGGCTTCGAGGCCGAGAAGGAGGCGCCGAGAAAGTTCGGCCGCAGTTAAGATGAACGTCCCCGTACTCGACGATCGGATTATCGCGCACGGCAAGGCGCTGCTGGCCGGCATCGCCGAGGCTGATACCTATCTCGCCGACTCAGCACGCGAGAGCTACCGCGAGGCGACTGCCACGATCGCGCCGATGCGCCCGTTCGATAATTTCGAGACGCTCGCGCTGGCGAAGATCGGCGGCCAGTTTATTTCGAAGCTGCAGGCTCACCGGACGCAAGGGAATCGCCAAGCTGCTGGTGCGATGGAAACAGACTGAAGACGAGACCTGGGTAATCGCAGGAGCCGAAGATATCAGCACCAAGCCGTCGCCGTGGAGCGACATCCAGCATTATACGGTTGAACGCGAGGGCAACTCGAATGGCTGATTTGGGAAATCGCGCGAACGTGATGGGCCCGCAGCCCATCGCGAAGATCGTCGAGCCACCGAAGTCGATGATCGCCGCCGCGGACGCGATTCTTAGCGCGCTCATCGCAGGGCGGCGCGACGAGATCGAAAAGGCGTCGGACGAGCAGGCGCGCGAAGCGATGCTCAAGATCGCGGACTCGGTCAAACCGGATACGTATGATAAAGTCACGATTATCGGACAGGCGAGGATCGCCAAGCATTGGTACACCAAGGCTCGCCTGACCGGCCGCGCCACGAAGCCTTTCACGCTTCAATTCCGGCTAGGCGAAGACCGCGGGCGTTGGACGATTCGCGACGCAAACAACCTGACCGAAGTGCGGTCGGCATGGACCCGATAGAATAGAGAAGAGCCGGGAGAACGATCATGGAACGAATGATAGCGGTCGATAAGCTCGCGCGTCCCGAAGATCACATTCTGGTTCCAGCCGAGCGCTCGCGGCGTGCCCGCACCGAACAGGGGCTGACGCCCAACGGCGCGATGCCGTATGAAGATGATTTCCTCAAGGCTCGTCTGCACGGAATCTGCGCTGGAGAGTTCCAGGCGATGGAGGCCGCGGGCCGCACGCTGTTCGACTTTCCCGACTCGCCATGGGAGTTTCAGCTCGACATGGCGCGCCAGGTGTGGGACGAATCTCGCCACGCCGAGATCTACATGAAGCTGCTGGACTACGCGGGCTCGTTCTACGGCGAATTTCCGGAGAGCGAAGTGCTGTGGTCATGCACGCAGGCCGAGGATCCCGCTGCGCGCGTCGCGGGAATCAATCGCGGACTCGAGGGACTCGCCTGCGACGTGTTCGAGCAGCTTATCCGCCTGGCGCAGAAGATGGGTGACGAGGTGATCGAGCGCTCGGTCGATTATGTGCTGGCCGACGAGATCACCCACGTGCGGATGGGCTCGCGCTGGATGCGCAAGCTGACCGAGGGCGACCCCGAGCGCTACAAGAAGGCGCAGGACTTCCAGAACAGTATCGACGACTTGTTCAACTTCGCCGGCACGCGCACCACCGTGGACAAGGCCAGCAAGATCATGCAGCACGTCAACGGCAAAGATATAGAGATCGACCAGGGCATCATAATTGCGCGCGAAGCGCGGCTGCTGGCCGGTTTTACCGAAGAAGAACTCGAACGGCTGGTCAAAGGCTTCGGCAAGAGCTCGGCCTACTAGAATCTGGAAGAGGATTTACGCCATGGAAAGATGCATCCCGGTTGATCGCCTTGCACGGCCGGACCATATCGTCCTGATGCGCGGAAAGCAGGTGCGGGAGATCCAGGAAGAGCAGGGACTCGACAGCCGTCCGCTGCCCTTCGACGAGGAAGCGCTGCGCTCGCGAATGCATGGAATCATGACCGGCGAGTTCCAGGCGATGGAGGCGGCGGGACGCACCCTGTTCGATTTTCCCGATGCGCCGTGGGAATTTCAGCTCGACATGGCGCGTCAGGTTTGGGACGAATCGCGTCACGCGGAAATTTTCGAACGCCTGCTCAACTACATGGGCGGCAAGATGGGCGACTACGTCGAGACCGAGATCCTGTGGCGATGCACGCAGGCGGAGGACCCGGCGGCGCGCGTGGCGGGAATTAATCGCGGCCTCGAGGGGCTTGCCTGCGACGTGTTCGATCAACTGATCCGAATCGCGCAGCGCAACGGCGACGAGGTGATCGAGCGCGCGATCGACTACGTGCTGGCCGACGAGATCACTCACGTCCGGATGGGCTCGAAGTGGATGCGCAAGCTGACCGAGGGCGACCCCGAGCGGCTCGCTCGCGCGCAGGCCTTCCAGGAGACCGTCGATGAAGTTTTCAACTTCCGCGGCGGACGCCGCGCAGCCGAGGATCTGAAGATCGACGACGGCATGATGCTGACGATTGCGCGCGAAGCGCGGCTGCTGGCTGGATTCACCGAAGCGGAAATCCAGCGGCTGGTCGAATCGACCCGCAAGAGCGCCGCATACTGAGTCTCTTTTCCTCCCCCGTTGTTCGACACGGGGGAGGATTAAGGAAGGGGTGCCTGCCGCACCGCCGCCCGCTGCGATCCACAAAATTCTGAACCGCCGTAGCCAATCTAGTCAGACGCTCTGGATCAATTGATCTAGAGCGTTTGTTTTTTGCGTGGCGCCAGATTATCTTGCCGACTCAGGCTACATAAGATAGGCCGCCGCGCGGCATTAGTTGGGGTTGCCGTACGCCGGCCGATATAGACCGGTCTCCCGCAGTTCTTCTGATGACCGGGAACTCGTACGTGGAGGTCCTTATGGATTGGCGGGTTCTCAAATGTCCAGCGGTGATTGTGGGGATGATCATCGCGGTCGCCTTCTCGGCCCCTGCACACGCACAGGTTAAGCCGGGGGATTTTATCACTTACAACAACGCGTCCAGGGTCAATGGACTCTTGTCGCTCGGCGCCTACGACGCCGTGCTGCACGGGATGACGATGAAGATCATTCCCGCCGAGCGGATCGACTGGCCGCCGCCGTACAAAGATGCGACCGAGAAGTACTCGGCACAGGTGCGCTTGTCGAGCGACCATAAGTCGATGGTCGGCTACGTCGCGGGCCAGCCGTTTCCTCTGATTGATCCGAACGATCCCGAAGTGGCGACCAAGATCATCTGGAACGAGCAGTTCCGCCCGATCAGCAGCGATGACTACGACCTGCGGTTCTTCGACTGCGAAGACGTGTACGTCGGCCGCAACAAGCCAGTCTTTCTCTTGAACGATACCCAGGTCGGCCACTATGCGGGCTATGACGAGATTGGCCGGACCGAGGTTGATCCGCTGCCGACCGATCCGGATTTCAAGAAGACCAACCGGATGTGGTTGTTCGCGCTATATCCGGTGCTGGCGCCCGCCACCGATCGCGGCGTGGGAATTATCCGTTACCGCTTCGAGGATCCGAGGCGTGGCGACGACGAATGGACCTGGACGCCCGGTGCGCGCAGGCTGCGCCGCCTGAACGAGGCGATCCTGAGCAATCCCAGTGGACTCGGCGCATGGAATCCTGACCACTATGGCGGTTTCAATCCCAAGGTCGAATGGTTCCAGTATAAATTCCTGGGCGAGAAGTCGATGCTGGCGACCGCGCATGCCGAGCACTCTCCGGAAGAACGCTGCACCACTGACGGCGGCGGCTCCGCGTGTCCGGAAGCATGGGAGATGCGCCACGTGTATGTCGTCGAAGCGACTCCCGACCGCAGCAAACTGCAGGGCTATCTTGGATCCAAAGACGTGGTGTTCATGGACTCCGAGATGTGGTTCGCGCCATATATCGACGTGTACGATCGTAGCGGCCGGCTGTTCCAGGGCTTCATCTACTGGCTGGCCTACCGCGATCGGCCGGTCCCCGACGCGCGCGTTGCGATCTATCCATTCAAGCGCTCGTTCGTCGTGGGCGCGCTCGCGATGGATATCCAGGCAGGCGAGCATACGATGTGCTATCTGCCGGGCCGCGACACGCCAGAGCGGGAATGCTGGTATATCAACATGGGCGCGGTGGATCGGAGCTTCTTCGATCCGGACGCGATGGCTAAAGCGGGGACCAGCGGCAACACGATGTAAGCCTCGCTGAATAAGGTTTGAAAGAACGGCGTCCGCGCGAGCGGGCGCCGTTCGCGTTTCCGGCACGAGCGCCTCGACCGCCGGTTCGACATGATGAAGCAGGGCTTATAGACGATATTACGACACTGGACTATTAGCACCGCTAAATGTTACAATTTGGTTACCCACGCTAGCCGTAATTTGGATAGTGGGGGCGTGCGACGGATCTCTTCTGACGGAGCTTGATGCAAGTGACGCAAAACCTCGACGCGAATTCCGCACCAACCAAAAGCCGGGCCTTAATCGATTGGGCCGCAGAGATAGCCCAGCTTGTTACTCCCGATCAGATCGTATGGTGCAACGGCTCCGAGGCGGAACGCCGCCGTCTGACCGAGGTCGCGGTGGCTTCCGGTACGCTGATTCCGCTCAACCCCAGGAAAAAACCCGAAAGCTATCTGCATCGCTCGAATCCGAATGACGTCGCGCGCACCGAGCAACTCACGCTGATTTGCTCGCCCGAAAAAAAAGACGCCGGCCCGACCAACTACTGGGCCGACCCGGCGGAGACCTACGCGAAACTGCGCGGATGGCTTAAAGGCTCGATGCGTGGACGCACGATGTACGTGATCCCGTACGTGATGGGACCGCTCGGCTCTCCGTTCGCCAAGGTCGGAGTCGAGATTACCGACAGCGTTTACGTCGCGTTGAACCTGCGAATCATGACGCGGATGGGCGCGCCCGCGCTTGAGATGCTGGGCGCGAGCGACAACTTCTGTCGCGGCGTCCATTGCACGCTTGACGTCAATCCCGAGCGCCGCCTCATCTGCCATTTCCCGCAGGACAATGCGATCTGGTCGGTCGGTTCGGGCTACGGCGGCAACGCGCTGCTCAGCAAGAAATGCTTTGCGCTCAGAATCGCCAGTGTCCAGGGACGGCGCGAGGGCTGGCTCGCTGAGCACATGCTGATCCTCGGAATTCAGAATCCCAAGGGCGAGACCACCTACGTCGCCGCGGCGTTTCCAAGCGCGTGCGGAAAGACCAACCTCGCGATGCTGACGCCGCCGCCGGCGTTCGCCGGATGGAAGGTCTTCACGGTCGGCGACGATATCGCATGGCTGCGGGTCGGCGACGACGGACGCCTATGGGCGGTCAATCCCGAGAACGGCTACTTCGGCGTCGCTCCCGGCACCAATTCGCACTCGAATCCAAACGCGATGAAGATGCTCGGACATGATTCGATCTTCACCAACGTCGCGATGACTCCGGACGGCGACGTGTGGTGGGAAGGAACCGACGCGCCGCCGCCGGAAGGATTGCTCGATTGGCAGGGACGGCCGTGGAACAAGTCATCGAAGGAGAAGGCGGCGCATCCGAACAGCCGCTTCACCACTCCGATGACCAACAATCCGGCGCTCTCGCCGCACGCCAACGATCCTAAAGGGGTTCCGATTTCCGCGATCGTGTTCGGCGGACGCCGCGCGACCACCACTCCTCTCGTGCTCGAATCCGAAAGCTGGGCACACGGCGTGTACATGGGCGCGACGATGGGCTCGGAGACCACCGCGGCCGCCGCAGGAGCGGTCGGCGTGGTCCGTCGCGATCCGATGGCGATGCTGCCGTTCTGCGGCTACAACATGGGCGATTATTTCGGGCATTGGCTCGAGATGGAAAAATCGATCAAGCATCCGCCAAAGATTTTTATGGTCAATTGGTTCCGCAAGGACAAGGAAGGCAACTTCCTGTGGCCCGGCTTCGGCGACAACCTGCGCGTGCTCAAGTGGATGCTCGATAGGATCGACGGACGCGTCAGCGCGGACAGAACACCAGTCGGAGGCGTGCCGAAAATCGCGGACCTCGATATCCGCGGCCTCGAGATTTCGGCCGACCAGTTGCGCGAGGACCTGGCGATCAAACCGGAAGAATGGAAGATCGAGCTCGCCTCGGCGGCAGAATTCTTCGACAAGATCGGCCCGACGATGCCCAAGCCCCTGCGCGACAAGCATCAGGAATTATTGGCCGCGCTCTCTGATAGCCCTCGCTGAGGCGCGTCTCGAGCTCATCGCAAGCTGGCGGCTCTCGAGCCGCCCCACGAAAACCAGATCAATTCGTAGGGGCGCGTCGCGACGCGCCCGTCACTGCGTGACGATGATCGCGCGCATCGTGCATGATTCCTGCTCTCGCGATTGCGGCCAGCGCGTGAGGGCGAGATTCCTCGCGACGGTCGCCGTTCCAGGTAATGCGCACGTACCCATCTGCGTTGCCGATCCGCGCTCGGAATGACAATTTTCGCTGGTTTTGTTTCATTCCGAGCGCGATCAGACGACTTTTACCGCTTCGTCGGCTCAGCTGTGCGCGGCGGAGGTCGCGAGGAATCTCGCCTTGGCGTACAGGCGCGGTCCTCCGATTAGTTACGCAGAGCTCCCCGCCTGGAGAGGTGAGGCTGCTGCTCTGCGATCCCTTCGAAACATGACGCTTCGCGTCGGCCGACGAGCCGTCGGCCACCACTGGCAGAAATAAGAGGCAGTAGAGGTAAGTGGTCAGTGGTGGCGGGCGGCCCGCCCGCCTGAAAGCAGATCCCTGCCGCGTCTGCCCTAATCGATGTGCTTACGCAGAAAAGTTGGCACGTCGAGCTTGTCGTCGCCGTCGAGCAATGCATTCGGCTCGAGGCGCTCCGCACCGGCGCTGCCTTCGGCTGCGCCGCGGCGCTTGAACGCCGGAATATCCAGACTGCTGTCATCGACGATCAGTCCCATCCTGCGCACTGGCTTTCCGCCGGGGAACTGGCGCACCTGTCCTGACATCTGCGCGGGTGCCGGCGCGGGCGTTGGACGAATTTCGGCAGGATCGACCGGGCGCGTCGAGGCCGCCGCGATCGGCGTGGTGATCGGTGCTCCCGAGGGCGAGTACTTCGAGAACGGAAGCTCCTTCTCGCCGAACCCGGTCGCGATGACCGTCACTCGAATTTCGTTGCCGGCTTTTTCATCGACCACAGCGCCGAAGATGATGTTCGCATCTTCGTCGGCCTCTTCCTGGATCAGGCTCGCGGCTTCGTTGACCTCGTACAGCGACATCTCGGGACCGCCGGTCACGTTGATCAACAATCCGCGCGCGCCCTTGATCGAAACATCTTCGAGCAACGGACTTGAGATCGCGCGCTGCGCCGCTTCGACCGCGCGATTCTCGCCCGAGGCCGTCGCCGCGCCCATCATCGCCATCCCCATCTCCGACATGATCGATCGCACGTCGGCGAAATCGAGATTGATGAGGCCGTGAACCGTGACCAGCTCGGAGATTCCCTTGACCGCCTGCAGCAGAACGTCGTCGGCCTTGGCAAACGCCTCGCGCAGGGAGGTGTTGCGATTGGCGACCGAGAGCAGGCGCTGATTCGGAATCGTGATCAGCGTATCGACCGAGTTCTTCAGCTCGCGAAGACCCTCTTCAGCCTGCGCCATCCGCTTGCGCGCCTCGAACTGAAACGGCTTGGTGACGACGCCCACGGTCAACGCGCCAAGCTCGCGCGCGATTCGCGCGATTACGGGCGCGGAGCCGGTGCCGGTGCCGCCGCCCATCCCGGCGGTGACGAAAACCATCTCGGCGTCGGCCAGCTCGCCGCGGATTCGCTCTTCGTCCTCAAGCGCGGCCTTGCGGCCGATCTCGGGATTGCCGCCCGCGCCGCGACCGCGGGTCAGGGTTTCGCCGATCTGAAGTTTCAGAGGCGCGTGATTGTTCTGGAGCGCCTGCGAATCGGTGTTGACGGCGATAAAATCGACCGCACGGACGCCATTCGCGATCATATGATTGACCGCGTTGCCACCGCATCCGCCGGCGCCGATCACCTTTATGCGTGCGCCCAAATCGGGGTTACTCACCAACTCAATCATGTGCGAACCTCCTCCACCACCTACAGGCAAAGTTTGCTGTCCACTCAAGTTTTTCTTTCGCCGGCGTCTCAAAAGAAATCTCTCACCCAGTCGCTCAGGCGGCTGCGCAATCGGCCCCATCGCCCGTAGCGTCCGGCCACGCCGTTCACACCGCGCGCGGTTCCCTGACACAAGATCAGGCCCGCCGCGGTGGTGTACATCGGTTTCATCAATTCCTCGGGCATCCCTTTGAGATTGATCGGAAGCCCGCGGCGGACCGGAACTCCAAATATCCGTTCCGCCAATTCCTGTGTGCCTTCGAGCAGCGAAGTGCCGCCGACCAGCACGATTCCCGAGGCGAGGCTGTCGGCCACGCCCGAGCGCATGATTTCGCGCTGCGCCATCGCGAGAATCTCTTCCATCCGCGGCTCGATGATGTCGGTCAGCATCCGGCGCGCGATCGCTTTCGGCTCGCGTCCGCCGACGCCCGGCACCTGCACCATCTCGTCGCGCCGCACGACCTGCTGAGTCGCCGCGCCGAACGCGATCTTGAGCTTCTCGGCCTCCGCGATCGGCGTGCGGATTCCCGCCGCGATATCGCTGGTCAGATGATTTCCGCCGAGCGGCAGCACGGCGGTATGCATCACGGCGCCGGCGTGGAACACGATAATATCGGTGGTGCCGCCGCCGATATCGATCAGCGCGACGCCGAGTTCGCGCTCTTCTGGAAACAGCGCGGCTTCCGCCGACGCGAGCGGCTCGAACACCATTTCGGACGGCGTGATTCCCGCGCGCTCGCAGCACTTGGTCAGGTTCTGGCCGTAGCTCTGCGCGGCGGTGACAATGTGGATTCGCGCCTCCAGCCGCACACCCGCCATTCCGATCGGCTCGCGCACGCCGTCCTGATCATCGACCGCAAACTGCTGAGGCAGGATATGCAGAACCTGGCGATCGAGCGGAATCGCGACTGCGCGAGCAGCATCGATCACGCGCTCGACATCGCGCGGCCCGACCTCTCCGCCGCGCACCGCGACGATTCCGTGGCTGTTGAGCCCGCGGATATGCGGACCGGCGACGCCGGCGACCACCGCGCCAATTCGCAAACCAGAGGTTTTTTCCGCCTCGTCGAGCGCCGCGCGAATCGCCTCGACCGTCGCTTCGATATTAACCACAACACCTTTACGCAGCCCCGTGCATGGCGCGACTCCGTGGCCGAGCACGGCGATATCGCCCTCCGGGCTCGCCTCCGCGACGAGAGCGCAGACCTTGCTCGTGCCGATATCCAATCCTGTGAGCAGGTTCCTCATCGCTTCAGCGACTCCTCAAAACCGCGGCTGAACTACGCGAATGAACCGACACCTTGCGCACGGAGCCACGGCGATGCTCGGCAGGCGCGTCGGCGGCGGCCAGTCGAACGACAGCTTCGTCGGGCATCGTCATATCCAGCGCGGCGATCATGCGCTCCCGTCCGCGCCATTGCCCCAACACTTCATTCGCGCGCTTGATTTCGGCTGGCGCGTTGTCGAGATCGATCAAAACCTCGGTGCGCGCTCCGTCCAGATAGAGCGCCGCAACCCCGTCGTTATCGACGCTCATCTCCGAGACCAGATGCGACAACTCGGCTTCCGCGCGGACCATCGTCGCGGCGTATCCGACCAGCTCGACTCCGCGCGAGTTCTCGACCCGGTCGCCGCTCAGAATCGGCAGGTCGCCTTCTCCGTTGGGTGAGACCGGCCCTTCGAGCGCTCCGTCGGAGAACAGAGCGTAAAAGCCGTCGTGCCGCTCGACCATCGCGATCGCCCCGCCCTGCCTGATTCCTGCGAGCTTGACGACTGGCACACTCGCGAGGCCGACCTGATTTTCGATCGAGCGTGCGGCATCGCGCAGCCACTGCAGGAACGGACTTGCGGGTGCGGCCGCATGATCGAGCCGTGCCGAATATCCAGAGAAGAAATTCGAGCAGCGGAGCGTGAGCGCGCGCCCCGGAGCGCTGAACCCGGTCATCACGCCAAGAACAAAAAAAGCGCACAGGACGATACCCACCATCCGTGGGTTCCATCCTGCCGCCTCTTTTCCTTTTCTCCGCTCCGCCACCACACCACCGCTTGCCGCGCGCGACTTACCAGTCGCCGACCAGCTTGACCTCCGGCTCGAGCCAGACGCCGCTTTGCTCCTTGACCCGGTTTCGCGCCAGCTCCATCAGGGCGCGCACTTCCTCCGCGCGCGCACCGCCAAGATTGACGATAAAATTCGCATGCTGATCCGAGAACGCCGCGCCGCCGACGCGCAGACCCTTTAAGCCTGCGCCTTCGAGCAGCCGTCCCGCAAACGTTCCGGGCGGATTTTTGAAGATCGATCCGGCGTTGGGAACTCCGCGCGGCTGGCGCGCCGCCCGCTTGTCGTGCAGGTCGGTTACGCGCGCGCGCAGGGAATCGCGATCGCCGGGGACGAGCTCGAACTCGACGCGGGTGATTACGAATCCGGCCGGAAGATTTGTGCGCCGATACGCGAAGTTGATTTCGTCCCTGGTCAGGTCGCGCGAGACACCTGCGCGTGTCACGCCATGAACGATAGTCACGACCTTCGCGATCTCACCGCCGAATGCGCCGGCATTCATCACCAGTCCGCCGCCTACGGTTCCCGGAATGCCTTCGCCGAACTCGAGTCCGCCAAGACTTCGCTCGACGACGGCCTCGACCAGCACGCCGAAATCAACCGCCGCGCCTGAGATGACGTGCGTGCGATCGATCTCGACTTTGCGAAACCCCTCGCCGAGGCTGACAACGAGCCCGCGCACTCCGCGGTCGCTCACGAGGAGATTGGTTCCAGCGCCGAGACAGAAGGCAGGCGTGCCGCTGCGATAGGCCGACGCCATCGCGTGGCCGAGCTCGGTTTCGGTCTCGACTGCGAGGTAGAGATCGGCAGGTCCGCCGATTCTGAACGAGGTCAGATCGGCGAGCGGGCGCGAGGTCTTGAGGCGCGCGCCGAAACGCTCGTGCAGATCGCGCTCAAGCATGCTCATACGGCTTGGCCTCGTTTGCGAGCGCGCCGAGAATCCGGTCGCCGAGTTTGTAGATATCGCCCGCGCCGAGCGTGACGATCAAATCGCCGGAGCGCGACGCGTCGGCGACTTCACGAGCAGGTTCGAGCTCGCGGGTCAGGTAATGAACCTCGAGATGGCCACGCGCGCGAATCGCCTCATACAGGCGGCGCGAAGAAACACCGGGAATCGGGTCCTCGCCGGCCGCATAGATGTCGAGAATATAGAGCGCGCCGGCGTCATCGAAGGCGGTCAGAAATTCGTCGAACAGATCGCGCATCCTGGTATAGCGATGCGGCTGGAACACCGCGACGACCCGGCGCTTGAATCCTGCGCGCGCCGCGGCGAGAGTTGCGCGAACCTCGGCCGGATGATGCGCGTAGTCGTCGAGCACGATCCGGCCGTTGCTCTCGCCCTTGATCTCGAAGCGGCGGCCGATTCCGCCGAACTTCGCGAGCGCACGCGCGGCAATGTCAAAGTCGATTCCGAGCTCGATCGCGACTGCAATCGCGGCCAGCGAGTTCAGCGCGACGTGCATCCCCGGAGTCGGCAGCGTGACCGTCCCAAGCGCGGTGCCCTTGAAGATCACCTCGAAACGCGTCGAGAGGCCATCGATCACGACGTGCTCGGCGCGCAGGTCGGCATCCGCCGCGACACCGTAGGTGATGACCGGCTTGCGCACCTGCGCCAGCATCGCGCGGACATTGGCGCTGTCGATTCCCAAAATCGCGCGCCCATAGAACGGCACGCGATTGATGAAGCTCGCGAAAGCCTCACGCAGGCGGTCCATCGAGCCGTAGTGATCCAGATGCTCAGGATCGATATTGGTCACAATCGCGATTGTCGGAAGCAGCAACAGGAACGACGCGTCGCTCTCGTCGGCTTCGGCAACCATGTAATCGCCGCGTCCGAGGCGCACGTTGCTGCCAGTGTTGCGCAGGTTTCCGCCGATCGCGACCGTCGGGTCGAGGCCAGCCTCTTCCATGATCAGGGCGACCAGCGCGGTAGTCGTGGTTTTACCGTGAGTGCCCGCAACCGCGACTCCGAGCTTTACCATCCGCAGAAGCTCACCCAGCATCTCGGCGCGCGGGAGTACCGGAATCTTGAGATCGCGGGCGCGCGCGACTTCAGGATTCGAAAATTTTATCGCGGACGAAATCACGACCGCGTCGAGCGGCGCGCGCAGATGCGACGGATGATGCCCGATCTCGATTTGCGCGCCGAGCGACTGGAGCCGCGCGGTCGCGACGCTCTCCGCGAGATCGCATCCGCTGACCGCGAAGCCCAGGCTCAGCGAGAGCTCAGCGATTCCGCTCATCCCGGCGCCGCCGATTCCGATGAAATGAAGCCGGCGTTTAGGCGCGAGGAATCCCGATGTGAGCGCGGTATCCATCCGTTCTAGTTCTCCACCCGTGCGGTGCTGAAGCAAACCCGCGCGACGCGCGCGGCGGCGTCGGGAAAGACCGCGCCATTGGCGCGTGTGCCCATCGCGACGAGGCGCGCGGGATCGGCGAGGAGGGCTTTCATTTCGCGCGCGAGATTTTCCGCGAGGCGCTCGTCGTCTTTGACGATAATTGCGCCTTCGAGTTTTTCGATCACGCGGGCGTTATGAAGCTGCTGCATATCACGATGAAACGGATACGGCACAAAAATCGCCGCCCGGGCGGCAAGCGCAATATCGGTGACGGTGCCGCCGCCACTGCGCGCGACGACCAGGTCGGCCGCCGCGAGCGCGCTGGGCATGTCTTGTATAAACGGAACTACTTCCGCCTCAAACGGAAGCTCACGGTAAGCCTGCCGCACCACCTCAACGTCCGCCTCCCCAGTCTGATGTATGACCTTCAGCTTTATAACACCTTTTCCCCAGATTTTGAAAGCCTCTAGGACTCCAATATTGAGGCGATGCGCGCCGGTCGAGGCGCCTAAAACAAGGATTTGAGCCGGACGACCTTGGATTGGAAGCCGATCCGTGCGCGGATTATAGCGCACCGGGTTGCCGGTCAGCTCAATTTTGGACTGGGGAAAATAGGCGCGGCTGTCGGGAAAGCTGATGCAGATTTTGCTCGCAAAGCGCTTCAGGATCCGGTTGGCGAGCCCCGGCAGCACGTTCTGCTCGAGCATCACGATCGGCACCCGCGCGAGCGCCGCTGCGACCCCGACCGGCGCCGACGCATAGCCGCCCACGCATACGACCAGATGCGGGCGGACTCGTTTGACCAGCACCCGCGCCTGTCCGATCGCGCGCGCGAACTCAGCGAGGGCGCGCAGCCGCGCGGCGGCGCCATGACCGCGAATCCCGTGGACGTTCAAAAGCTCGAAGCGGTAGCCGCTATTGGGCAGCCATCGGGCCTCGAAGCCGTTGAGGGTGCCGACGTACAAAACCTCCGCGTCCGGACGCTGGCGGATTATCTCCTCGCCGACCGCGACGGCGG
Source organism: uncultured delta proteobacterium (assembly GCA_963765675.1). GTDB lineage: Bacteria > Desulfobacterota > Binatia > Binatales > Binataceae > JBARDN01. Next base: position 31,979 of record CAVXXK010000004.1, read on the forward strand.
GGAAAAGATGGCCTCCGGTGCCTCCGCCGGCGATGATCAACCTCATCCGATATTTCTCGCGGCAATTTTTTTCATCGGACTGCGGGCCGTCTGCCGAGCGCGAGCAGCGCGCCGAGTGCCGCCATCGCCATCATGATCGCGGTGCCGCCGTAACTCAAAAACGGCAGCGGCAATCCCTTGGTCGGAATCATTCCAATTACGACCGCCATGTTGATCAGCGCTTGCAGCGAGAGCAGCGAGGTCAGCCCGACCGCGAGCAGACTTGCGAACGGGTCGGGCTCGTCGTGCGCAATGCGCATCCCGCGGAACAGGATCGTGCAGAACAGCGCGATCACGATACACGCGCCGATAATTCCAAACTCCTCGCCGACCACGGCGAAAATGAAGTCGGTGTGCGACTGCGGCAGGTAGAACATTTTTTGGCGGCCCGCGCCGAGTCCTACTCCGCGCAATCCGCCTGCGCCGAGTGCGATGAACGATTGGATCAACTGAAAGCCCGCGCCGCGCGCGACCTGCCATGGATCGAGAAACGCGGTCAGGCGGCGCATCCGATACGACTTCGCGCACATCTGCACCACCAGACCCACCAGCGCGATCGCTCCAGCAGCGCCCAGATGCTTCGCCTCGGCGCCCGCCGCATAGAGCATCACGAACAGGATCACCGAGATCATCACGGTCGAGCCGAAGTCGGGTTGCTTGAGCAGAATTATCGCGAGCGCGCCGACGATTGCGAAGGCTGGCGCGGGGCCGCGCATAAAATCGCGCAGGCGATCCTGGCGGCGGCTCAAAAAGTCGGCGAGAAAAAAAACCAGCGCGAATTTCACTATCTCGGACGGCTCGAGAACGACCGGACCGATCCTCAGCCAGCGCCGCGCGCCGCCACGCACCAGGCCCAGATGCGGCAGATAGACCGCGAGTAACATCACGACTGAAATGATGGCGAGCGGCATCACAAGGCGGCGCAACCCAACGATCGAGAACTGCGAGAGCATTATGAGCACGAGGAATCCAGCGACGATATGCACCAGATGGAGCTTGAAAAAATGAAACGCGTCGCCGGTCTTTTCGAGGCCAAGAAAATAGGTCGTGTTCAGCACCATCAGCAGGCCGAACAAAATCAGCGCCGCCGCCGGCAGCCATAGCCACGGGTCGGGACGCCGGTATTCGACCGCCTCAAAGCGCCCGAACCAGCTTTTGAAATAACTCTCCGCGCTCTGCATAGTCCTTGAACTGATCGAAACTCGAGCACGCCGGCGACAGCAAAACCGTATCGCCTTTTCGCGCCACCCGCGCCGCCCGTTCGACCGCCTCCGCCAGAGTCGTAACCAGTTCGATCTCGCACGCGCCGGTCAGCGCCGCGCGCATCTGCTCCCGCGCCGCGCCGATCAGAATCGCGCGGCTGACCTTGCGCCCCATCGGCGCGATGAGCGGGCTGTAGTCGCCGCCCTTATCGACCCCGCCCGCGATCAAAATGATCGGCGCCGTGATTGCTCCAATCGCCTCGACTACTGCGCCGACGTTGGTGCCTTTCGAATCGTCGATCCATCGCACGCCATCGCGCTCGCGCACGAATTCGAGGCGATGCGGCAAGCCCGCGAACAGGCTCAGCACATGTTCGATCACGTTCTCGTCCACGTACATCGCAAGGGCAGCGGCCGCCGCGGCCATCGCGTTGGAGACGTTGTGCTCGCCCGGAAGCTTGAACCCCGCGATACTGATTTGGCCGCGGCGCGAGCCCATGTCGAAGATCAGCGAACGGTTTTCGTGCCAGATGCCCGGCACATGTCCGGTGGCGACGAAGCCGAAAGAGAACACTCGCGCGCGCACCGACTTCGCGAGCTCCCAGACATTAGGATCGTCGCGATTGAGAACCGCCCAGTCACCGCCGTCCTGATTTTCGAACATCCGCGCCTTTGCGACCCCGTACTGGGCGAGATCGCGGTAGCGATCGAAATGATCGTCGGTGAGATTAAGATAGACACCGACCTTGGGCTTGAAATGCACGGTCGATTCGAGCTGAAAGCTCGAGACCTCGGCGACGATCGCGTCGTAGATGCCGCCGACGGCGGTGATGAGCGGAGGTTGCAGGTTTCCGCCGACAAACGGATGCATTCCGGCGGCTTTCAGAATCGCGCCGAGCAGAACGGTCACGGTGCTCTTGCCGTTAGTGCCGGTGATCGCCGCGATCGGCGCGGAGAGGAACCGCGACGCGAGCTCGACCTCACCGATAATCTCGATCTTGCGCTTGGCCGCCGCCGCGAGCAGCGGAGAATCGAGCGCGGCTCCAGGACTGGCGACGATGAGATCGACTCCGTCGAGCCAGGCCGTATTCTCCGCGCCGAGTTTCAATTGTCCCGGCGGAAGTTGCGTGCGGTCGATATCGGATCTGCGATCGGTGAGGATCAGATGCGCCCCGTGGGCCGACAGAAATTTCGCCGCCGCGATTCCGGTCGTCGCCAGCCCGACAACCATCACCGTTTTGCCCGCGAGTTTCATCATCGTTCGAGTATAAGCGCCGCAGTTAATAGAGTCAGCGAAGTTTCAGCGTCGAGAGCGCCACCAACGCGCACACGATCGAGATAATCCAGAAACGCACCACCACCACCGTTTCGGGCCATCCGCTCAGCTCAAAATGATGATGTATCGGCGCCATCCGGAAAAAGCGTTTGCCGCCGGTCCACTTGAAGTAGTAGCGCTGAATAATCACCGACGCGGCTTCGATCACGAACACTCCGCCCGCCATCACCAGCGCGAGCTCCTGCTTGCACAGCACCGCGACCATCCCAAGCGCTCCGCCGAGCGATAGCGCGCCTACGTCGCCCATGATCATCGAGGCAGGGTAGGCGTTGAACCAGAGGAAGCCGAGCGATGCCGCGATCAGGGACGCGCAGAAGATCGCGACCTCGCCTGCGCCCACGACGTGCGGGATTTGCAGGTAGGTAGCGAATTTCAGGTTGCCGGCGACGTAACTGAAAACCCAGTAGGTGAATGCGGTGGTCATGACCGGGCCAATCGCAAGGCCGTCGAGCCCGTCGGTAAAATTCACCGCGTGCGAGCATCCGGCGATCACCAGCATCGCGAACGGGATATAGAAGATCGGGCCCCAATCGGGATGCAGGTTTTTCGCGAACGGGATGGTGAGGGTGGTGGGAAATTTCAGCACCGCGAACAGAAACACTGAGGCGATCAGCGCGCAACCGAATGTGCCGCCGAGCTTCGCCGATTCGCTGAGCCCCAAGCCCTTGCCGCGCTTGAGCTTCAGATAATCGTCGCTAAACCCGATCGCGCCGAAGCTCGCGGTGACAAAGATGACGATCCAGACGTAGGCATTGGTGATATTGGCCAGTAGCAGCGTGGCGGCCAGCGTCGCGGTCAGGATCAGCAAGCCGCCCATGGTCGGAGTGCCGGCCTTCTTCTGATGGCTTTGCGGAACGACGTCGCGGATCGTCTGCCCGAAATGCGCGGCGCGAAAGCGATCGATCAGCCACGGTCCCATCGCGAGCGAAATCGCAAGCGCCGTCAGCCCCGCCAGCACCGAGCGAAAGGTTTCATAGCGAAGGACGTTGAAGCCTTGGAAATGGGTGTGCAGGCGATAGAGCAGCAGATACAGCATCGCGTCTCAATCTGTCCGGTAGCGATGCTCCCGTGCAATCTCGCCGATCACGACGCGATCATCGAAGGCGAGCACGCGATCGCCGACCAACTGATAGTTCTCGTGGCCTTTGCCCGCGACGATCACGGTGTCGCCCGGCTCGGCAATGCTGAGCGCGAGTGCGATCGCGGCGCGACGGTCGGGCTCGACGCGATAGCTCTTCGCGCGAGCGCCAGTCTCTTTCAATGCGTCGCGAAGTCCGGCCTCGATCGCTGCGATGATCGCGCTCGGATCTTCGCTGCGCGGATTATCCGAGGTGATGATCGGAAGATCCGCCAGGCGCGCGGCGAGTGCGCCCATGAGCGGACGCTTGCCGCGGTCGCGGTCGCCGCCGCATCCGAATACGCAGATCACTCGCCCGCGGGTGAACTTGCGCGCCGTGCCAAGCACGGCCTCGAGCGCTTCGGGTTTGTGCGCATAATCGACCAGCACCAGAACTCCAGCGCGCGCGGGCACCGCCTCCATCCTGCCGGGGGCCCCTGGGCATCGCCGCACACCTTCCGCCACCGCCTCAGGTTCGATGCCCAGGGCCACCGACACGGCGGAGGCCCCAAGAATGTTGATCAGGTTGAATTCGCCGACGAGCGGCGAAGTAAACTCGATTTTTTTGCCGAGCGCAAGGATTGTCGCACGAATTCCGTCCGCACCGGCTGAGTAGCCCTGTGGATAAACGTCGAGGCTCGGAGCGAGTCCGAAGCTGATCTTGCGCGTCTGCACGGCGGCGAGCACGCGCTGGCCGTACGGATCGTCGCCGCGCGCGACCGCGAAGAGATCGCCGCGGCGGCTGCGCGGAAGAATCTCGGTGAACAGGCGCAGCTTGGCGGCGAAGTAGTTTTCCATCGTGCCGTGATCATCAAGATGGTCGCGGCCCAGGTTAGTGAAGACTGCGGCGCGGAAGTTGAGCGCGTCCACCCGCCCTCCGGCGATCCCCATCGAGGAAATTTCCGCGGCGACGTACCGCACGCCTTCGTGCTCCATCCGCGCAAGTGCGGACTCGATATCGATCGACTCAGGCGTCGTGAGTCCGCTCGAAATTTTGGTCTGGCGGATGAAAGTTCCGACGGTGCCGATAATCCCCGCCGGATGTCCGGCAGCTTCAAGGATCGACGCGAGCAGATAGGTCGTCGTGGTCTTGCCGCTCGTTCCGGTGATTCCGATCAGATCGAGGTGCTCGCTCGGCGCGCGGAAAAAACGCGACGCGGCCGCGCCCATCAGCAGGCGCGGCCGCGCGCTCTCGACAACGGTCACCGCGGGACGGGCGTCCTCACCACCACCACCCACCACAATCGCCCGTGCACCGCGGTTTAATGCGTCATTTACGTTCGCGCGGCGGCGTTCCGGGTCGCGCGCGAGGGAAAAAAACAGATGGCCGGCAGCCACCGCGCGCGAGTCATAGCTGAGTCCCGAAATTTCCACCGCCCCATCGCCCTCAATCCGTCCATCGAGTCCCTCGAGTAGCTCGTCGAGCCTCACATCCCGCCCCCCGGCGCGACCCCGCTGGTGCGGATGACGCCAGTTTCAGCGGCCGCAATTTTGTCCGGCTGAATCGGCGCGAGCGTCAGCTTGATTCCCGCATGGCTCAGCGGAGCGCGAGGCGCGGGATCCTGTGCGATCACGTAACCGCTACCCCGCACTTCAAGCGTCACGCCGATTTTGCGCGCGACCATCAGCGCGCGCCGCAGGCTCATCCCGGAGAAGTTCGGAGTCGTCGGCGAGCCGGTTCCCGTCAGCGCGGGAATCTCGTCGCCGGCGTCGGGTGCTGAAACGTCGGCCAGGCGCGAATCGTTCTTTCCAGCCGCCGGCATCGGGACCATCCCGGCTACATCGTAGTTGCCGCCGGGCGCGGTGATATTCAGATCGCGCACCGCGCCTGAAGCGATCTCGCTGAACGCCGGCGCCGCATAGAGTCCGCCAAAATGGCCATGCCCGACGTCGTAGAGCACGACGAGGATCAGCAGGCGCGGATCGTCGGCGGGAAGAAACCCGACGAACGAGGACACGTGCCGATTCTGATAGTAGCCTCCCGCCGGATTCACCATCTGCGCGGTGCCGGTCTTGCCCGCGACGATAAAGCCGTCAACCTTGGCACGATGCGCGGTGCCATTGGGACCGTTTACGACATTGCGCAGAAGGAGATTCATCGTATGCGCAACCTCGGGCGAGATCACGCGGCGCATCACCTGCGGCGTATGGCGCAAAATCACATTGCCCTGCGCGTCGTACGCTGTCTTCACCACATAGGGGCGCACGATCAGTCCGCCGTTGGCGATCGCCGCGTACGCGGTCGCAAGCTCGATCGGCGTCACCGAAACGCCCTGTCCGAAGCCATGATTTGCGAGATCGATCTCCTTCCACGTCGAAGGATTCATCACCATCCCGCTCGCCTCGGCCGGCAGATCGATCCCGGTGCGCAGTCCAATTCCGAACGCGCGCATGCCCTGGTAGTAGCGCTCCGCGCCAAGCCCGAGCGCGATTTTCGCGGCGCCGATATTGGACGAAACCTCGATAATTCCGGCGAGGTCGAGCATGCCATGCTTGCTGTCATCGTGGATCGTGCGATGGTCGATCGTCCAGTGGCCCTCTTCGCAATAAATCTGCTTGTCGAGCGTGATCGCTCCGTCGGAAAGCGCAACCGAAGCGAGAATTCCTTTCATCGTCGAGCCCGGCTCGAACGCGTCCTGCACCGCGGCGTTATGCAAACGATCGTGCACGCTGGCGGGGTCGGCGCCGATATTCGCCATCGCGATAACTTCGCCGGTAAAGGGATCGAGCACGATCGCCGCGCCGCGCTTGGCGCCGCTTTGCTGCACCTCGGCTGCGAGCTCGGTCTCGGCCAGCGACTGGACCGATGAATCGATCGTAAGTTCGAGTTGCGCGCCCGGTTCCGGCGTCTTGAGCTCTAGCGGGCTGTCGAAAATCGGATGCCCCAACGCGTCGTGGTAGAAGCTCAGCTCGACCGGCTCCCCGCGAATCAATTTGTTGTATTCGAGTTCGAGGCCGGAGAGCCCCTGGCCGTCCATCCCCGCAAGCCCGACCACCGCCGCGGCCAGGTTGCTCTCCGGATAAAAGCGTTTGTATTCGCTGAGCGCGCCGACGCCCTCGATTCCGAGAGCCTCGGCCGCCTGGGCCTTGTCCACCGACACCCGCCGCACCAGCCACACGAAGGGAGAAGGTTTGGCGAGCTTGGCTTCGAGCTCGCTCGCGCTGAGCCCGAGAGCTGCCGCGAGCTTGGCGCGCTCGTGCGCGGTCGTCGTATCGAGCACGCGATGCGGCCGCGCATAGACCGAGCGCGTCTCGGCGGAAAGCGCGAGCGGCTCTCCGTTGCGATCGACGATCGGCCCGCGCACCGCGGCAAGTTCGGTTTCGCCGGTATGCTCACTTTTCGCGAGCGAGACCAGGCGCGGACCGTCGAACTCGACCAGCACCACCAGGCGCATCACCGCCATCACAAATAGCGACGCCAGCACCAGCGTCAGCCAGCCCACGCGCGCGCGGCGCTGTTTGAACGATACGTTCATGGCAGCATCACCACCTGTCCATTGGCGGGCGGTGCCAGATGGTACTTCGGCGCTAGCGCGCGCAACCGCTCGTGCGACGCAAGCTGGGCGGCCTTGAGCCGCAGCGTGCGGTTCTGATCCTCGAGTCCCGCGATATCTTCGCGCAACGCGGAGAGCCGGTAGCCCTCGCGCGTAGCTTCGAGCCGAATCATCAGAGTGGTGAAACCGAGAGCCGCCACCGCGATCATCAGGATTCCGGCGAGGATCGGAGACGGCGGATTTGCGGGACGCACGCGGCGGCTCATTGCGCGATCCTCTCAATACAGCGCAGGCGTGCGCTGCGCGCGCGCGGATTGTTGGCGATCTCAGAGCGCTGCGGCTTCACTACTTTGCCGGTGATCGCGGAATACTCGCCCGAGCGTTTGAGCTCGCGAAAGCATTCCTTGACCGCGCGATCTTCGAGCGAGTGGTACGCGAGCACGACCATCCGGCCGCGAACTGCCAGCAGGCCCGGCGCGTCGGCGAGCAGCGCGGCCAGGCTTTCCATCTCGCGGTTGACCGCGATTCGCAGCGCCTGGAAAGTGCGCGTCGCCGGATGCGCTCCGCTGCGGCGATGCGGCCCGATTGCGCGCTCGACCACGGCGCGCAGCTCGGCGGTGGTTTCGAGCGGACGGCGGCGGCGTTCCTCGACGATCGCACGCGCGATTCTGCGCGAGGCGCGCTCTTCGCCGAAATTGAAAATGATATTGGCCAGATCGGCTTCCGTTTCCTCGTTCACGAGATCATAGGCGCGAATCCCCTGTGTCCGATCCATCCGCATGTCCAGCGGACCGTCGAGGCGAAAGCTGAAGCCGCGCTCCGGATCGTCAAGCGCGAAGCTCGACATCCCGAGATCGGCGACGATCGCGTCCACGCGCTCAAATCCGCACTCGCCGAGCACTCGCGCGAGATCGGCGAAATCGGCCTGGCGCAGGATCACGCGATCGCCGAACGGCGCAAGCCGCTCGCGCGCGGCCGCGAGCGCGTCGGCGTCGCGATCGATCCCGACGACACGCGCGTCGGTCGCGGCGAGGATCGCCTCGGCATGACCTGCCATCCCGAGCGTCACATCAACGACGACGCGCGGCCCGTGCGCGGCAACCAAGTCGCGCACCTCCGCCACCATCACCGGCACATGCCTCCGGACCGCCGCGCCGTCGTTGTGTTTCACCGCCAAACTCATCGTCTACAAATCGAGCTTTTCGTAAAAAGCCGGATCCTGGAGCTCCGCCTCATTGGCACGGAGCACCCCCTCGAGCACCGCCTTGTCCCACAACTGAAAATGATCGCGCAGCGCGGAGAACGTGACCTCGCGCGCGAGACCGGCGAACTCGCGCAGCCGGGTCGGAATCAGGATACGTCCCTGCCGATCGACCGGAACCTCGTGCGCGCCCCCGATGTAAAACGTTTCGAATTTCTGTATGGATGGATCGAAGCGATTGCGGGTCGCGACTTTGGCCAGCAACTGCTCCCATTCAACCGGAGGATAAACATCGAGGCATCGTTCGCGGTTGTAGAAATTATTGGTGATGAACAGGCGATCGTGCTCTTCGCGCGCGAGCACTTCACGGAATCGCGCCGGGATACTGACGCGTCCCTTTTCATCGATCGCATGGTCGAACCGCCCGCTGAACACCCCTGCTCCTCCCGAATCGCCCACAATCTCCCACTCTTCACCACTACAGTCAAGTAAATTGGATACACCGCATCACGAAAGTGACTATTCGCCCAAAAATATCGATGGCGAAAAGAAAGCGAAATAGTATTCAGCGAATTTACTACCTGGGCGATCCAACTGCGCCGACGCGATCGGCCGCGGGTGCGACGAAATTCTTATCGTGAATTCTTTCTTGACACGACCGCCATTCATTAGCGAAACTCGCGCCGATTACCTCATCGCATAAACCGGATTGATTTCGCCTCGAACACGCAGGCGAAGAGAGGATTGAAGATGACAGGGAAAGCTTGGTTGAGGAGCGCCGTCGTGGTCGCGGCGGGAGTTGCGTTCACGATGACCCTCACGAGTCAGGCCGCGTGGTCGAGAGCCAAAAGGAAGGTTGAACCGACGGCGACGCCGACCGTTACTCCGACCGCGACTGCGACGCCGGAGGTCAAGGCGTGGAATTTCGACCAAGACAAGGCGGGCGGCCCGGCCGCCGAATGGACTCCGGTGGTCGGCGACTGGCAGGTCATTCCCGATCCGAGCGCGCCGAGCCAGCCTAACACCTATGGGTTGCCACCGGGACGGATGATGCAGTCGCTGTTGAGCGCGCTGCAGTACTATCCGATGACGGTACTCACTGATCCGACCGAATACTCAGACTTCACCCTTGAGGCGTCATTTAAGTCGGCGGGGGGACGCTTCGATTGCTCTGGCGGAATCATCTTTCGCTACGTCGACAAAAACGATTTTTACGTGCTCTCGGCCGGATGCCCGAGCGATTATTTCCAGCTCTCGCGGATAAGCGGCGGAAAATTCGAGGTGTTAAAGCAGACCGTTGTGCCGACCGACAAAGACACCTGGTACAAGATCAAAGTCGTCGCCCAGGGCGGACATTTCATGTGCTACGACGACAACAAGATGATCTACGATTTCGACGACAGCAAGATTGCGAAGGGGCGCATCGGTCTGTGGGCGAGCGACGATTCGCAGGCGCGGTTCGACAACGTGACGCTGACCCTGCCGCCGGAGGAAGGGTCGCCGGCTGCGGAATCTTCAGGCGCGACGACGCTGCCGCCGCCTCCTCCGCCACTGCCACCACCACCGCCTCCTCCAGCGCACTGACCGCGGAGATGGATTTGGCTGGATAGCGCGGGCGCCGGGATTCCCGGCGCCCGTTTGATTCTATCGCGCCACGGTTACGGTTGATCCGCGGCGACTTGACGCTTAGGTTGGATCGTAATGGAAATTGATTCTCAACCGCCCCAGAACAAGCCCGAGGTCAGGATCGATAAGCTCGATCATGAGCGCCTGCCGCCCGGCAATTTCCTGAAAGAAGTCGCGCGCGGCGTCGGTGTCCTGTTGGGACTCGGGCTCCTGTGGGGCCTTGAGATCGTGCGCAACGCCTACTTCAAGGTGCTCGATCGGGCGGGCGTCAAGCCGCGAACCCGGCGCTCAAGCGCGTTTCCGCCGGGCCAGCCGAAGAAGCACACGGTGATTCAGTCCTGAGCTTTGAGCGAACTGTTCCCGATTTTTTCCAATTTCAATTGAGTTAGCCGTCAGCCGCGATCGCGTCTGCGCGCAGCCCGCAGTCCTGACCCGGCGGTGGAAGGAGACGGGACTTCCGCTCTAACCTCGTCGCCTGTGTCGAGATTTTCATCCAACAGACGCGCGAGGTAGCGCGCGAGCTTGTCGTCGAGCACGCGGGCGAGAGCGTCGGTTTGCGCGGCCTGGATAATCTTGAGGAGCCCGTCGAGGCGATGCGCCCGGTCGTGCTCCCGAATCAGCCGGGCGATCGCGCTTTGAGACAGAGCAGCGAGCTTCGCGTGAAGAGCACGGTCCAGGCGCTCGACCAGATCCTCCAACTCGGCACGCGGCGACAAGGTTCCGAGCAGATAGCCGCATCCTGCGCATCGCGGCGTGACCTCGAGGTGCTGCGGCGCGTCGCGGTCGCATCGGTTCACGCGGCGCAGGAGCGCCGCGGTCCGCATCGCGAAGCTGGGCCCCAGTGCGGGACCAAGCGCGCCGATCACGTCGAGCTTCACCAGCGCCTCCAGGCGCCGGCGCGCGTCCTCGGCGGTCAGCGCGTCGCGCTCCATCGCGGCTTTCCAGGCGCCGTGAAACGCGCGGTAGAGCTGAACGTAGGTCCACCTGAATTTCTGAAAGCGCGCCTCGAGCGCGTCGAGTCCACGCGGGGCGCCACCGAGCATCCGCGGAGCGAGTTCGGCGAGCAGCAGGTGGCATTCGGTTTCGAGCGCGGTGATACGCGGATCATGCGCGGGCTCTTCTTCTGCGGGGATCCGCAAGCCCGTCGCCTCCACGAACTCGCGCATCACGCGCATTCGCGGCAAAATCTCGGCCGTGGCTTCTAGCCGTTCGTATGAGGATACGATCTGCAGCGCCGCTTCGCTCCGCGCGGGATCGGCGCCGATATCGATCAGGCTCTCAGCGCCGCCCGCTGCCAGCGCGGCGTAATCGTCGAGAGTCTTGATCTGTTCGGCGGGAATCGCGAGCTTTGCTTCCGCGAAAGCGGCGGCAAGCGTCTCCCGCGTGCGGGCCGCCGCCTCAACCGAGCAGGCAAGAGCTTCGCCAAGCGAGGCGATTTCCGTGCGCACCGACACCGCGTCATGCGTAAGCTCGAGCGACGGATCGAAGCGGCGGGCGAGCGCGATCGCCGCGTTGAAGCGGATAGCCTCAGGCACGAGCGCAGCGGCGGGATCGAACACGATCGCGCCGGACTGGTCCGCGTGAATCACGCGCGCGGTGCGGCCCTCGAGACGGCGGCAAATATCCGCGAGCACGGTCCCGGATACGCCCGCCCCGGCCGCGAGCATCGGCACGCGAGCTTCGAGGTCTGCGAGCCGCAGCGGTATTGTGCCGCCGAGCGCGGATTCGACGACAATCGCGCGCACGATTTCACGCGCAAGCAGCCGCTCGTTGCCATGAAACGCCGCGAGCGCGCCAGTCGCCGTCACCAGTGCAGCGCGGCCCGCGTCGCCCAGGCGAGCCTCCACCCGGCGTTTGATCGCGGCGTTTTCCATCAGATCGGCACAGTAGAGAAGACGCGGATGCGCGGCGCCGCCGCCCTCAAGCTCCGAGGCGATCGCCTCGCGCGCAAGGCGCGTCGCAATACCGACGGTTCCGGGAGGCTCGGCGAGCGCACCCAACGCGCGAACCGTCAGCGGATGAAACGGAAAAATCGCGAGCGGATCAAGACCCAGCAGATCAACGCCGGCGTAGAGCTCGTGAATCAACTCCGCAACGTCTTCTCCGACGGCGCGGGAGCGCGCGATTGCGACTCGCATCAGCTCGTCGCGATTCTCCGGCATCACCGCAAGACCGATCGCTCCGTCGGGCGCGGGAGCGCGGCTCGCGCCGATTATCGTCAACCGCACGATCGAGCAGGTACGCGCAAGATTCGCGAGCGCGCGAAAGTATGCTGCGCCCGCCTCGGCGTCCGAAGCGCTGAAATCGATCGCGATTGTTATCGCGCGCACACCCGTGCGCCGCGCAAGTTCCATCGCCAGCGAGACCGCGTCCGCACCGCCAAGCTCGCGCCATAGCGCCAGGGTTTCGCGTTCGGCGCCAATCTGCTCGGCCAGCGTATCCAGCAGATATCCTTCGATCTCGCTGCCAAGAATCCGGCCCGCCAACTCGAAGCCGCAAACCAGATGGCGTCCCGGCTCGGGCACGGGAGTTGCCGCGCGGCTCTCGAGCGCGAGCACATAATTCAGGAAGTGGGTTTTGCCACAACCCGTCGGACCGATGATCCAGAACATCGCACCGTGCGGGCCGGCGATCGCACGATTGATAATCTCCCACGAGCGCTGCGCCGCGCGCGTCATCACGAACGACGCGACGGCATGCTCGCGCGGCGCGAGTTCGAGTTCGGCGCGCTCTGATGCCGCCGGTTCGAGCGCGATGGCCTCTCGATCCTCGGCATGGCGCATCCCCCTTTGATTTGCCATGCTTCCTATTTACATGAATGTCGGTGCTGAGACTACAAATTCACAGAGAGCCAAGTTTGGTGACAGCAAGCTATAATCATCACCACGCGGAATTCCTGCGCCGCGGCATTTCGCGTCTGGGGCCGGTATTGACGAACTACAATGAAAGCAGGCGCGTTGAGAACGATTAATCGAAACAATGACAAACGAAGCCGCGTCGCGGTTCAGATCACTCCGGCGGCGCGCAACTGCGCTATCTCCTGAGCACTTATCCCTATCGACTCAAGGACTTCCACCGTGTGCTCCCCAAGCTGTGGCGGACGGCGCAGAGTGTCGCTTTTAGGCTGAGGAGCGTCGGAGAGTTTCACCGGCGACCCGGAGACACGAATCGCGCCGCGAGTGGGATAGTTGCTATCGACCAGCATCCCGCGCATCGCTGTTTCAGGATCGGCGATCACTTCCTCGACGTTGCGCACGGGAGCGCAGGGCACGCCCGTTTCGATGAGAGTCGTGATCAACGCGTCGCGTTCATGCTTCGCGGTCCATCCCGCGACCAGAGCATCGACCTCGTCGGCGATTCGCAGACGGGTAGCATGGTTTGCATAGCGCGGATCGGCGAGAAGATCTTCGCGCTCCATCAGCTTCGCGATCGTGCGCCAGTGCGCCTCGGTCAGGCAGAAGATCAAAATCTCGCTGTCGCTGGTGGGATAGATATTTGTCGGACACGCGCCCCAATGACGATTGCCCAGACGCTTGAACTTCATCCCCTGCAACGCGGGTGCGGTGGCACTGGTCAACGCGGGGATCGCGACGTCGAGCATGGCAACTTCGACCTTCTGCCCGCGTCCGGTTTTGCCGCGCTGAATCAATGCGGCGAGAATTCCGCTCACCAGGTGGCTGCCGGTGCCCATGTCAATAAAAGTCGCCGAGGTTTTGACCTTCGCATCGGGAAATCCGGTGACGCTGATAAAGCCCGACGAAGCCTGGATCGTATTGTCCATCGAGCCGAGCTTGGCCCATCGGCTGTCCGAGCCGTAACCTTTTCCCGAAGCATAAATCAGACGCGGACAACGATCCTTGATTTGCTCATACGCGAGACCGAACGACGCCATCACGCCGTCGAGAAAATTTTCGACCAGCACGTCGGCATCTTCCAGTAACTCGAGCGCGATCTCCTGCGCGCGCTTTTTCTTGAGATTTAGCGTGACGGATTTTTTCTGCGCATTGAGCATCAGGAATGAGTAGCCGACACCGCCGGGAGAATCGGGGCGGCGCAGAACCTCGCCGGTCACAGGCGGCTCGATCTTGATCACCTCGGCACCGAGGTAAGCCAGCTGCATCGTGCAGTACGGCGCGGCGTAAACCTGGCCGAAATCGATCACGCGAATTCCGTCGAGCGGAAGAGTCTTGTCCCTAGCTGCCATTTGAATACGTCCTAGCGGAGCAGCGTGCGCGCGATGACCATCCGATGGACCTCGGACGGACCTTCGCCGATACGCCGGATGCGCGCCTCGCGGTACCATCGTTCGAGCGGAAATTCCTTGCTCACGCCGTAGCCGCCGTGAATCTGCACCGCGCGATCGATCACGCGGCCCAGCACTTCGCTCGAATAGAGTTTCGCGATCGAGGCCTCGGTGCGGAAATCCTCGCCGCGGACGGCTTTCCACGCGCCGTCCCACGTGAGCCACCGTGCCGCGCGCAGCTCGACCTCCGAATCTGCGAGCATCCACTGAATCGCCTGCCGCTTCGAGAGCAATTCGCCGAAGGTACTGCGAGTTTTGGAATGCTCGATCGCCATCTTCAGCGCTGCCACACCGACGCCGACGTTACACGCCGAGTATGGAAAGCGCAGGCGCGTCAGAAGATCGAGCGCGAGGTTGAGTCCCTGCCCCTCCTCGCCTAGCCGCTGCTCGACGGGCACCACGCAATCCTCGAACGAGACTTCATTAGGAACGGCGGAGGTGCGCAGCGTACGGATCGGGCGCGCCGTGAATCCGGGCTGGCCCTTCTTGATAATGAACGCGGTGATTCCGGCGCGTCCGGCCTTGGGATCGGTGCGGGTGAAGACGACGCCCCACTCCGCTTCATGCGCATGAGAAATAAAAATCTTGGTGCCGTTGATGACGTAGGTATCGCCCTTGCGCACCGCGCGGCATTGGATCGCGCCGGCGGGGTCGGAGCCGCCGGAAGGTTCGGTGACCGCGAAGAAGGTGTACCACGCGTTCTTGATCGTTCCAGCGGCGTATTTCTGGAGTTGATCTTTATTGCCCGCCCAGATGACCGGCGGCGGCGTGCGCCCGAACACTCCCGCGCCCGGATTGTAGAGTCCCATGCGATGCTGCGCCATCTCCTCGGTCAGCACGCACATCTCGAAGGTGTTGAGTCCCTGGCCGCCGTATTCCTTGGGCGCGCCCATGCACCACATTCCGGCGGCTTGGACCTTCTTTGCGATCCGCCAGTAATCGTCTTCGGGAATTTCGGGCGCGTCAGGATCGCACTTGGCCTCGATCGGGATAATCTCGTCGCGGACGATCCGGCGGACCTGGTCGCGCAGAGCTGCAAGCTCTTCGGGAATTTGATAGCCACTGTCCATCAGAAGATCTCCTCGTGCGCGCGCGCCCTTTCCTCGAGTCCGCGTTTCAATCCGGCGATCCACAGCTTGCGAATCCATTCGAGGTCGTACGCGCCCCAGGTTCCTTTGATCTCGAGATCGATTTCGCGGACGTGCTGTACCGCGTCGACGATTTGCGCGATCGCCGCGTCGCCCATTCGAGCACGTTCGCCACCGGTCATTTGCTTTGCCTCAAGATAGACCGACAGGCCGTCGAGCACCTCTGCGCTATAGGTCCAAAGTTGCTGCTCCGCGCGGGCCAGCGGGTTCCCTCCCAAGCGAGAGATCGATTCGGCCGCGGCGATCGCATCCTGAAACGCGCGCGCGGCACTTTTCAGCTCACCGCGTTTGCGCCGGCCCTTTTCGGCGGACATCTGCAGGCTCATCACATCAGCAAAATCGAGCGACAGGAGCGAAGCGCGCTCGACCGCGCGATAGGCAGCGTCGAGCTCGGGGGCGCATCGCGGATGCCGTCCGAGTGCAGTGTCAGAAATCGCGGCGGCGGGCTCGAAAGCGACATCGCGGGCGCATCGCACAAACGTCTCAAGATTGACCGGATAGGCGAGCGCGCTGAACGCGCCGAAGGTCAGGCACGAGATGCTGGTGATTCCAAGAGCATGATAGGCGCGCAGATCGCGTGCGACGACGCCCGGAGTCGCAAACGCGAGTCCGCCGAACAATATCGCGTCGGCATAATACTCGAAGACATGTGCGCGGCCGTCGAAGATTTCGAGATAGCGCTTGAGGGAATCGAAAAGCGGCGGGTTGATCTCGCAAGCGGGATCGTCGATCGCGTGCGAGTAGCACCTTTCGCGCGGCGCCCATTCGAACCATACGTTAGAAAGAGGACGCAGTCCCGGATGCGGCTCAAGCGTGTCGTGATACGCAAGATACGCAACCGGCGGAGCGACGGCGCCGCGTTCGGCAAGCGACTCGGCGACAGCGTTGACGACATCCATATACTGCAACTGCGGTGCCAGTTCGCGGCAACTGCCGCATCGGCACCACGCACCCTTCGACACGTCGGCGCCCCAGATGTGCAGGAGCTCGTTCTCCGGATAATCGCCCACGTACTTGAGCGCGCCTTCGCGCACCAGTTCCAGCGCGGCGGGATTCGACACGCACAGATTGCCGCGCGCCATCCTGGAGCCGTCGTCGCCCGCCGGAAACATCGCAGGGTCGCTCTGGAAGCGCTCGCGCGGGAGCAGAATCTGCAGGACGTGCCCGCCGTACTCTTGCGATATTCCGTAAGCCTCGAACAGGGGCTGGATTTCGTCAATTTTGAGCCGAGTGTCGTGCGCGTGCCTGATGTATGAAAACGCGTTGACCCCGCGCCGGCCCAGCCACGGAATGAATTCGCGGTCGTGACGCAGATGCAGCTCGAGCCGATCGGCGAAGCCGTAGTTCCAGGTCATGATGTCGGAAACAAATGCCCGGCGCGAAAACGAAGGCATGACCCGATACGGAGTAATCGCGCGGAGCGCGTCGGCATCGATCCGCGGATACTGCGGGCTCGCGCCGGGTGCGAAACGCGCGCCGAGATGCTCGAGCATATCGGCGGCCACGTGAATCAGTCCGCGCGTACTGCCCGCGGCGACCGCGATCGCGGAACTATCCGCACGCGCGATCGCGAACGAGTCTCCCGCAAGCGCTTCGTCCGCGAATGGATCCGCTGGATCGCCGCCACGCGGCGCGTCGAGCTCGATCCGCATCCGGTTGGAGCCAAGCGCGGCGTTGTGAGCGACGTCCACCGGCCGCGAGAGCATCGCGGCTAACCCGGTCGCGAGTTCGGCGGCCGCAGTCGTGGTGACTCGCGCCGCGTGAGTATCGAGCGCCGCGCCGGAGACTACGACTCGCGGAAATTGCGTTTTCGATTCTCGATCTGCGCTCACATCGTCACTCCAGATGGCGCGGCCCGCGATTGTCGCGGGGAATACCGGGGAATGATAACATGAGTAGTTGAATTTAGTATCGACCGATACCGGAGCCTCAAGCCTCGCGCCGAGAGCGCATCCAGATGCCCAGTCCTAACGAGATTCTCGCCGAACTAAAGAAAGTCAAATATCCTGGCTTCACGCGCGATATCGTGTCGTTCGGAATTATCAAGGATATCGAGGTCGCATCCGCCGCTGTTACGGTCGTCGTCGCCGCTCCGTCGGCGAAGCCCGAGATCGTGCAGCAGATCACCGACGAGGTGAAGCGCACGATTCGCGCGATGCCCGGCGTGCCTGCCGCCATCGAAGTACGGCTCGAGCAACCCGCTCCCGACGCCAAGGCGCGTCCGCAGCATACGATGGCGCGCCGCAGTATCCCGGGGGTCGCGCATATCGTCGCGGTCGCGAGCGGCAAGGGCGGGGTCGGCAAATCCACGGTCGCGGTGAATCTGGCGCTCGCGATGCGCGCGCTCGGATGGCGCGTCGGTCTGATGGACGCCGACGTCTACGGACCCTCGATCGCGATGATGGTCGGAGCCGAAAAGGCGGTCACGCTGACGCCGGAACGGCGGATCATTCCGCTGGAGCGCTTCGGCATCCGCTACGTCTCGATGGCGCTGTTCATCAACGACGAAACCGCCGTGATCTGGCGCGGGCCGATGGTCACGAAACTCGAGACCGAATTTCTGTTCAACGTCGAATGGGGCGAGCTCGATTGCCTGGTCCTCGATCTGCCTCCCGGCACCGGCGACGCGCAACTGACGATCACGCAGCGGGTCGAGCTCGACGGCGGAGTAGTCGTCACGACGCCGCAGGAGATCGCGCTGGTCGACGTGAAGCGCGGGGTCGAGATGTTTCGCGAGGTCAATGTTCCCGTGCTCGGCGTGGTCGAGAACATGAGCTACTACCTGTGCCGCAAGTGCGGCAAGCGCCACGAGATTTTTTCGCACGGCGGCGGTGCGCGCTACGCGGCCGAGCTGGGCGTGCCATTCCTGGGCGAGATTCCGATAACCCGCGAGCTGCGCGAAGGCGGAGATACCGCGAGCCCGATCGTCGCGGTGAATCCGGGCCACGCGGTCAGCGGCGCGTTCAAGGAAATCGCGGCGAAAGTGATCGAGAGCATCGACGCCGCGCGCAACTGACGCGAGCGCGGCGATATCAATGGGCGATTCACCGAAAATCTCGCTCATCACGATCACGAAAAACGAGCAGACACTCATCGGCCAGTGCCTCGCGAGCGCGTGGTTCTGCACCGAGAAGATCGTCCTCGATTCGTTCTCCGACGATCGCACGGTCGAGATCGCGCGCGCAGCGGGCGCTCAGGTCTATCAGCACGAGTTCACCAATTACGTGATGCAGAAGCAGATGGCGCTCGATCGCGCGACCGGCGACTGGGTCCTGCTGATGGACGCCGACGAGCAGGCCACGCATGACCTGGGCGAGGAGATTCTGCGGACGATCGCGGCGCCCTCGGCGAAAGACGGCTACCGCATCCAGCGGATTTTGTATCATCTCGATCACTATTATCCGCACGGAATTTATCCCGATACTCCCGTACGGCTCTTCCGGCGCGCGCGCGGGCATATCGACGGGCGCGACCCGCACGACAAAGTGGTGGTCGAAGGAGAGGTCGGCAAGCTCGCCGCGCCGATCCTGCATTTCAGCTATCGTGACGTTGCCGATCACGTCGCGACGATCAACCGCTTCAGCACCCGCGCCGCGCTGGAGCATCAGCCGAACGCGTTCACGCCGATCAAGATGATCGCGAATCCGATCTGGCGCTTTTTCAATTTCTACATCCTACGGGGCGGTTTCCGCGACGGCGGCCGCGGCCTCTACGCCGCGATGACGGCGGCGTTCTATGTATTCCTCAAGTACGCAAAAATGTACGAGCGCCGAATCCACGACAGCCACCCTCGGTGAAATGCGCCCGTGCCGCGCGGGTGAGCGTGCGGCTGTGCGACCGCGCACCACAATTTTGCGATGACCGGAACCGGCGACCACGGTCACTTCTCTCGGGCCGCAATCCTGATAAGTTAGGCACGGCTCCATGAAACGCCTTCTGCTTTACGTTCGCCGCTACTCGGCCTGGTACGGCTTCGGGATGCTTTGCACGCTCATCGCCTCGGCGTGCGGCATGACCGTGGCCTACTTGAGCGGCGCCGCGATCAAGTCGATCCAGTTCCATCACGCGATGACCTTCGCCACGCTCGAGCGCCTGGGGCTCCCCGCGCACGAGACGCTCGGCCGAATCGTGCTGATGCTTTGCGTCACCGCGCTTATCGGCGGGACCGCGCGCTGGCTGTCGCGCTTTACGATTTTCAACACCGGCCGCGATATCGAGTACGATCTGCGCAACGACCTGTTCGTTCATCTGACGCATCTCGGCCCGGTGTTCTACGATCGCCACAAGATCGGCGACCTGATGTCGCGGCTGGTCAACGATCTCACCGCCGTGCGGATGATGGTCGGGATGGGCGTGGTGACGTTCGCCGACGCGCCCGCGACGACCTTCTTCGCGCTCTCCTTCATGCTGGCGGTGAGCGTGCGCCTGACGATCGCAGTGATCGCGCCGTACATCCTGCTGATGATCGGGATCAAACGGCTCTCGCGCTCGCTGATGGTGCGCAATCTGCGGGTGCAGCAGGGACTCGGCGGAATCGAGTCGAAAGTGCAGGAGAGCCTGGCCGGAATTCACGTGGTCAAGGCCTACGCGCTCGAGGATCACGAGGCCACCCTCTTCCGCAAGGCTAACGACGACTACAACGATCTCGGGCTTGCGCTGGCGCGCCTGCGCGGCGCGATGTTCCCGATGATTCGCGGCACGTCGGCGTTCGCCGTAATGGTGGTGCTGATTTACGGCGGGTCGTTGGTGACGCGCGGAATTCTCGAGATCGGCGACCTGGTTGCGTTCATGGGATATCTCGGACGCCTCGCGTGGCCGGTCACCTCGCTCGGATGGATGATCTCGATCTATCAGCGCGCGAAAGCAGCGATGGAACGCCTGAACGAAGTATTCTCTGAGCCGCCGCAGCCAGGCGAGCTCGACGACGGCGGGGTGCGGCTCGAAGTGCGCGGCGCGATCCAGTGGGATCACGTTTCGTTCAGTTATTTTTTGCGCGACAAAATCGAAGGCGCGGTCGCGGAATCCAACGGCTCCACGTCCAACGGGCATCATTACGACTACGCGCTGAGGGACGTGTCGGTCACGGTTCCCGCGGGCGGCAAGCTCGCGATCGTCGGACGCACCGGATCGGGAAAATCGACGATGATCAAGCTGCTGACGCGGCAGTTCGAGCCGACCAGCGGCCGGATCCTGCTCGATGGAAAAGATATCCGCGAAATTCCGCTGCACTCGCTGCGCAAGACGCTCGGCGTCGTGCCGCAGGAGCCGGTGCTGTTCTCTGACACGATGGCGCGCAATATCGCGTTCGGACGGCCCGACGCAACCGAGGACGAAATTCGCGAGGCCGCGCGAATCGCCGGACTCGAGCCGGACATCGCTACTCTGCCGCACGGACTCGACACGATCGTCGGCGAGCGCGGAATGGCGCTGTCCGGCGGACAAAAGCAGCGCACCACGATCGCGAGGCTGCTCACCTACCGGCCCGGCGTTGTGGTGCTGGACGACGCGCTCTCGAGTGTGGACACCGAGACCGAGAAGTCCGTCCTCCATAGCCTCGAGCAGAGCGTGGTCGGACGCACGACGATCGTGGTCGCGCATCGCGCCTCGACCGTGCGCGACGCCGACGAGATTATCGTGCTCGAAGACGGCCAGATCGCCGAGCGCGGAACTCACGCCGAGTTGATGGCGCGGCGCGGAACCTATGCCGAGCTGTTCCATCGCCAGCTGATGGAAGAAGAGCTGGCGCAGTATTAGCGATGCAGACCAGCGAAGAAAAGCAGCTCGGACGCGCGCGCGACTTCGCGCTCATCAGGTTCGTCTGGACCTACGTGCGCCCGTATCGCGGGCTGTTCTTTTTGTCGGTTATCCTGATGCCGCTCAACTCGGCATTCGCGCTCTCGCAGCCGTATATCATCCAACTAATTGTCGATATCTTTTTGCAGCATCGCCATGTCGCTCCCCCGGCGTGGCTGGCCGCGATCTTCGCCGCGACCGGAGGCGCGAGCCTGCTCAAGATGGGCGCAATCTATATGGCGCTGGTCGCCGGCGAGTTCGCGACGTTCTATGGGCAGTTCTATCTGACCGTGATGGTCGCGCAGTATTCGCTGTCGGACCTGCGCCTGGCGGTGTTCAATCACGTCGAGCACCTGCCGATGTCGTTTTTCGATCGCACCCCGGTCGGACGCCTGGTCAGCCGCATGACCACCGATATCGACGCGATCAACGAGATGTTCGCGCAGGGATCGCTCACGATGTTCGTCGACGTGATGACGATGTCCGGAATCGTCGTGATCATGTGGCTCAAGAGTCCGCGCCTGGCGCTGTGGGCGATGATCGCGATTCCGCCGCTCTTGCTGTTCATCAATATGTTCCGGGTGCGCGCGCGAGTGGTTTACCGCCAGATCCGCGAACGCCTGGCGCAGGTGAATGCGTACCTGTCCGAGTCGCTGGCCGGAATGGTCGTGATTCAGCTCTTCACTCGCGAGCGCACCAGCCGCGACGAGTTTGACGTGCTGAACGTGCGCTCGCGCGACGCGCAGATCGCGGCGAACATTTACGAGACGGGCCTGTTCTCCGCGGTCGATACCGTCGCCTCGATCACCGTCGCGGTCATCCTGTGGGAAGGCGGCGGGCAGGTGCTACGCAGCGTTATCACTCTCGGCACGCTGATCGCGTTCATGCAGTACGCGCAGCAGTTCTTCATGCCGCTGCGCGAAATTTCGAACAAGTACACCACGCTGCAATCCGCGCTGGCGGCGGTCGAGCGAATCGAGCAACTGATGGAAGAGCCGCGCGTAATTTCGAGCCCCGAGACGCCAAGGCTGCCCACCGTCTCGCGCGGATCGATCGTGTTCGACCACGTCGACTTCGAGTATCGCGAGGGCGAGCCGATCTTGAAGGACGTAAGCTTCACCGTCGATCCTGGACAGAAGATCGCGATCGTCGGCCCGACGGGATCGGGCAAGACCACGATCATCAAACTGCTTAACCGCTTCTACGACGTGAAGCGCGGGCGCATCCTGGTGGACGGCGTCGACGTGCGCGAATGGGACTTGCACGCGCTGCGCCGCACGATCGGCCTGGTGCAGCAGGACGTGTTCCTGTTCGCCGGCGACGTGATGGAAAACATTCGCCTCGGACTGAGTGAGCTGGGCGAAGACGCGGTGCGCGACGCGCTCAAACGCGCGCAGGCGATCCGCTTTGTCGAGCGCTTGCCCGCGGGACTCGGCGAGCAGATTCGCGAACGCGGTGCGAACCTCTCCGCGGGCCAGCGCCAGTTGCTCTCGTTCGCGCGCGCTCTCGCCTACAACCCGCGCATCCTGGTGATGGACGAGGCGACCTCGAGCGTGGACAGCGAGACCGAGCGCCTCATCCAGCTCGCGCTGGGCGAACTGCTCGCCGACCGCACCGCCGTCGTGATCGCGCATCGGCTTTCAACAATCGAGCGCGCCGACCGCATTCTCGTGCTCGCAAACGGCGTCGTCCGCGAGAGCGGCACCCACGACGAACTGCTCGCCCAGCGCGGCCTGTACTACCGCCTGTTCGAACTTCAGTATGCCGCCGCGGCCGAGGCATCGAGTGAGGTCACCGGTTAGGTCCTCGTCGCGCACGCGGCTGCAGGCGATCGTCTCGGCCGCGCTGATGGCTGCCACGGCGATCGCGCTTGGCGGATGCAACGTCGGCTACCTCGCGCGCGCCGCGTACGAAGGCGGCCGTATCCTGTGGAATCGCAAACCCATTTCCAGCGAGCTCGCGCAAGGCGACCTGACTCCTGAGGTGCGCGAGAAACTCGAGACCGTCCTCAAGGTCCGCCAGTTCGCCGCGGACCAGCTTGGCATGAACGTCGGCGGCGCCTACGAGACGATCGCGCCGGTCGATCAGAACGCAATTGTTTACGTCGTGATGGCGGCCGAGCAGGACTCGCTCGATCCGCACACGTGGTGGTTTCCGATCGTAGGCGCGGTTCCCTATCGCGGCTACTTCCAGCAAGCCGACGCCGACGCCGAGGCCGAGCGGATGGAGGCGAACGGGTACGACACCATGGTTCGACCGGCGGTCGCGTTCTCGAGTCTCGGCTTCTTCGATGATCCCGTGCTGACGAACCTGCTCAAGCTCGATCGCGTCGAGTTGGCCGGCGTGCTGATCCACGAGCTGTTTCATCGCACGTACTACCTTGCCGGCGACGCGATGTTCGACGAATCGGCGGCCAACTGGGTAGGAGATCGCGGCGCGGTCGAGTTCTTCACCGCAACCGAAGGCGCGGCGTCTCCAGCGGCGATCGAGGCGCGCGCAATCTTAAACAGTAACTTGAAGTTTTCCCGGTTTCTGCTGACTGAACAGGCGCGTCTGCTGAAAATCTACACCAGCGGCGCTTCGCGGGACGAAATTCTGAAAGAGCGCGTGGCCGCCTTCGCGGCGATCAAGTCCGATTATGCGGCGCTGGCGCCCAGTCTGTACGGCCTCGAGCGTTTCAACCTCGACCAGCAGCCGCTAAACAACGCCGTGATGGTTAACTATCTGATTTATTTTCACGACCTGGACAATTTCGCCGCGCTCAATCGAATCGACAATGGCGACGTGAAAAAAACCATCGCGCGGATCATCGAGATCGCCAAGGCGAACCCCGACGATCCCTTCTACGCGATCTGGGAAGCCTCCCTGCACGCCCCGCCTCCTGACGATCAGCCGCCCGCGAGCGCACCCTCAATCTCGCCGGCCAAAGCGGGCTCATAGCCGCCGAAGAAATGATCGGCGCCGGCGATCACCTTGAGCGTCGCGGCGGCTCCGAGTTTTTCCAGCGTCTTTTCAAGCGCCGGGATCGGCGAATAAGTGTCGCGATCTCCCGAGACGAGCAGCACCGGCTTGCCCGCCGCCGAGTTGATTCCCGAATCCATCGCAGCGACCGGCAATGCGACCGCGATCACACGCGCGACGCGCGAATCGCAGAGCCCTGCGCGAAGCGCGATTGCCGCACCGAAGGAATATCCCGCCAGCGCGATCGTACCCGGCTCGATATCGGGCTGCGCGGCAAGGAATTCCACCGCAGCGCGCGCGTCCGATGCTTCGCCTTCCCCGCCGTCGTACTCACCCTCGCTCGCGCCGACGCCGCGGAAGTTAAAGCGCACCGTCGCATATCCGCGCCGCCACATCGCGGCGAGGATCGCCTCGACCACGTTATTGTTCATCGAGCCGCCATACATCGGATGCGGATGACAAATCACGGCGCCCGGCGATGCGCCGGCGCGCTCGGGCCGCGCGAGCAATCCTTCGAGGATCAGGTTGTCTGAGCGAAACATGATGTGCGATTCGGTCATCGCGAGTCTCCTTCCCGGCGGCAAGCTTAAGCGAGGATGCTATACTAGCTCCGGCGGCTCGGACCATATCACCGGCGACGCCTGCGCCAGCTTCCGGTTGCGTATTTGAGCGTGGCGCGAGTATAAGAATTACTGCATTGGTGGACAGGTGAAACTGATTCACGGACGGGGGACATCGCAATGAAACTACGCGGGTTTATCCCGGCGCTTGCGCTTGCAGTGATGCTTGCCTCGGCCGGTTATGCGCACGCGGTTTCGCTGACCTTGCAAGGTGAGAGCGCGGGCCTCGCAACCGAAAACTCCGAGGCTCTCTACGCCAGCGACAGCTCGGGCAAATCAGTCCTGGTGACGGAGGTCGGCCTGCCCTCACCCGACGGTGGCAATTTCACCGAAGTCGGCGTGCCCTCGATGATGGCCGACGGACGCGTGTTGTTCGGCGCCGAGACAACGGCCAAGAACGGCAAGGCCCACTGGGCAATCTTCACCGGTGATCCTGATCGATCGCCGGTCTATCGCGTCACGCGCGCGGTCGATCTCAAACCCTCGAAAGATTGCGCGCCCGAGCTCAACGGTGATCCATATCCCGTCGCCGATGCGGACGGGGACATCGCGTTCATGGCGAACCTTCCGGCCAAGTCCGACGCGCTGGTGCTGGACACGCACGGAACCCTGACTTGCCTTGCCCGGTTGGGAAGCAAAACCGCGCAGGGACATGAAATCGCCGTGCTCAGCTTCGGCAGCCCGCAGATGGGCAACAGCGGCGAGGTCGTGTTCAACGCATGGCTCACCAACTATTCGGCGGCCAAAACCGACGCCCACGGAGCACCGATCACGCATCTCCAGTCGCTGCTCATTGCCTCCCGCACCGGCGGCATCAACGAACTCGCGGTCGAGGGCGAATACGGTCCGAACCATATCCGCTATGCGCGCCCGTTCGGACTTCCCGCCGCACTGCCCTCGGCGCAGGGGACGTTGGCCGCGTTCACGGCCAAGACCTCAACCGGGGCGGCGCTGTTCCTGTACAGCGGTGGTGAGATGGCGCGAATTCTGCCGACCGGCACTCTCACTCCCGAAGGTCCTGTGACCTATCTGTCGCCGGGACGTCCGGGCCTGATGACCGACGGCACGACGGCAGTGCTCGCAGGATGCGTTCGCGAGCCCGCGGTCTTTCGCCTGTCGCATCAGCGGCTCGACCTCCGGCTCCAGCGCGGACAGCTCACTCCTTTTGGAACCGAGCTCGAATCGCTGGGCGACCCTGTCCTCACGGCGGACGGCACGATGTTCATCGGCGCGACCGACTCCGACGAGAACGAGAAACTTTATGAGCTTGGCGGCGACGGCGCATTCTTCGAGGTCGGCAAGCAGGATCTGATCTACAAGATCTCGACCGGGACTCATCGCCATTCGATCTTCACCGGCACGCTCACCGTGAACGAGCACGGCGATTTCGCGTACCTGGGCGGCAAGTAATCCGCAGTTTTTCGGCCGCATCGTAAGCAATCAGGGCGCGCGGAAACCCGCGCGCTCTGCCTTTTCAGCCGCCCCGCAAGGTGCAATCCTTGGCGCCATGGCGGTATTAAACAAGTTCACAACGCTCTCTCCCGAACTCTACGAATACGCGGTCGAACACGGGCACAGCACCGATCCGATCCGGCGCGAGCTTTCCGAGGAGACCAAAAAGCTCGGACCCATAAGCATGATGGAGATCGCGCCGGAACAGGGCACTTTCATGGGAATCCTCGCGAAATCGATCGGCGCCAAATCCGCCGTCGAGGTCGGGACGTTCACCGGCTACAGCTCCCTGTGCGTGGCGCGCGCCCTGCCCGCCGACGGCCGTCTGCTGTGCTGCGACGTGAGCGAGCAGTGGACCAGCGTCGCGCGGCGCTATTGGGAGAAGGCGGGGGTCGCGAAAAAGATCACGTTGAAGCTTGGGCCCGCGGCAGAGACGCTGCGCGCCCTGCCGGCATCGCATAGTTTCGACTTCGCGTTTATCGACGCCGACAAGTCGAGCTACCGGGTCTACTACGAAGAGATCCTGAAGCGGATGCGGCGCGACGGACTGATCCTGATCGACAACGTGCTGTGGAACGGCGCGGTGATCGATAACGCCAATCAGACCGAAGACACCAAGGCGATTCGGCAGTTGAACGATTTCATCGCGCACGACGATCGGGTCGAAGCGGTGCTGCTTCCGCTTGCGGACGGCCTCACGATCGCGCGCAAGAAATAATTCCTCGCCCTGACAGGGAGATGCACTGGCACACGGTCAGGTGAGGGACCTTATTCAGCGCGGCGCGTCAGCGACGTGCGATTAAAAAGAAAGCTCTCGGAAGGCCGCCCTCACCCACGCGTCACGATACTTGCGAAAAAAACGCAAACACCGCGCCGCGTCGCCCTCTCCCGGGGGGAGAGGGAATAATCAAAAGATCAGCGCGGAGGATGGCCCTTCTTAAACTCGCGGGGGCCGCGGACGAGCTGCGCGCTCACTACGTTGCGGCAATCGAGGATCTGCCACGGCGAGTCGGGACGCTCAGCCGGATAGGTGATCATCGCGTTCTTGCAAATCGCCGCGCGCTCGATCGTCATCTCGGGTCCGATCACCGTTAGCTCCGTCTTGCCATCGGGAAGGGTGCGAAAGCCGTCGGCATGATCGTAGGCGAGCCGGCTCGGCTCGATCGTCTGCAACTGCGGCATCTCGATTTCGAGCAGCGGGCCTTTCGCGTCGCTGACGATCGCGTGAGCGCGTCCGACACTCGCTTCGAAATCGATCTTGCCGAGAACGTTCGGATAGCTGCGCTCCCATAGTCCCGCGCTCAGCGCCTGTGGGCTGTCGGTGATTGAGGCCGCGACGAAGACCGCCGGCATCATGTTGAGGCGCGAGCCTAGTCCGAGCGTCGCGTCGCGGAACGGTCCGACAGGAGAGTCGCGGTTATCAATAATCGTCAGGCGGCAGTAGGTCGGCGTGGTGCGGCAGAACTCGGGCGGCATGCGCTCGAGCAACGGAGCCTTGCGCACCTCGAAATAGACATTGAGCATCGTCGCGTTCGCGCACTTCCACGGCAGTGCGGGATAGGCGGCGCGCTCCGCAGGCAGCGCGACTCGATATTGTTCGTGGCGGGCGAGTCCTTCGTCAGGCACTGATCGTATTCCTCAAGTTCTTGTTCAACTTCGATTTGCGCGACTGATCACGCGGGCATCGGCGGAGCTTCGGGGCCGCGCTTGGACTTCTCGTCGCGTTTCGAGTTCTGCTTGCCCTCGGCAAATTCCGGCATCACGTATTTCGCGAAGCGCTCGAGGCTCGCCAGCACCTTCGGATGCGGTATCTGCTGGTCGAAGTTGATCATGCAGACCACGCGCTCGACGCCGACTTCTTCCCAGTAGCGCAGATTCTCAACGATCTGCTCGGGCGTGCCGACCGGAAAGCCTTCGCGCAGCGACTGGATTTCCGCCTGGCTGAGCAGCGCGGTCGCATTGGCCTGAGCAGTGTACGCATGCGACGGATAGATCCCGCCGAGGCCGACCAGATGCGCCGCGGTGCGAAAGAAATTGAACGCCGCGCCGCCGCCGACCGCGCGCGCCTCATTCTCGTCTTCGCCGCAATACATCCAGCTCGCGGCGTTGACCTGGTTGTTCACGAATTTGCCGACCGGATCGCAATGTTTGATGATACGCCGGTAGTCGGATACGAGGCGCTTGTAATCGGCCGGCGTTCCGAGCGTCACGCCCAGCATCCCAATTCCGCGCTCGGCCGCTTGCACGGCGGTCTCGGGCGACGAGACCGCGACCCACATAGGAGGATGCGGATCCTGGATCGGCTTGGGCAGCACGTTGCGCGGGGGCATCTTGAAGTACTTGCCGTTCCACTCGAACTCGTCCTCGGTCCACATCCGCGGGATCGCGCGGATTACTTCGTCCCACATTTCTTTGGTTGCATCCGGATCGATTCCGAACGCGCCGACCTCGGTCCAGGTGGCTGAGCGTCCGGTGCCGAATTCGAGACGGCCGTTGGAAATCAAATCGAGCGCGGCAGCGCGTTCCGCGATTCGGGCCGGATGATTCATCGGCGGCAGGCATACCGCGATTCCCTGGCCGATCCGGATGCGCTTGGTGCGGGCCGCGGCGGCAGCGAGGAAAACCTCGGGCGCGGATGAATGCGAATACTCCTCGAGAAAATGATGCTCGACTTCCCAGACCTGGTCGAAGCCGAGCTCGTCGGCAAGCTCTATCTGTTCGAGCGCCTGCTGATAAGCGCGCAACTCGGACTGGCGGGTCCACGGCTTCTGCACCGAATGTTCGTAGAAGATTCCGAATTTCATATCCGTACTCCGAGTAGATCCGACGCTGCAATCAGTTGAGCTTCACCAGGCTCGGACACCATCCGAGCCCCACTACTCCCGGTCCGCAGTATGCGCCCGCCGAGGGTCCGAGCTCGGTGGTGACGATACGCTTGCACCTGAGACGCGCTTTCGCCAACTCGGCGAGCTTGGCCGCGCCGCCGGGATTCGCGCCGTGCGCTACCACGACGGTCGCCTCCGCGCCGGAGAGCTCGGCCTCCGCGCGCGCGAGCATCTTCTCGATATTTTCCGCCTGGGTTTTCGACTTGTCCACGACCGCAACCCGGCCCCAGATTCGGATCAGCGGCACGGTGCCCTTGAGGCTTCCGACGTTCATTTCGTAAATCGAGATCCGGCCGTCGCGCTGCAGAAATTCGGTCGTCGCGGGAGCGAGAAAGGTATCGATCTGCGGGGTCGCTTCTTCGATCGCTGCGACGGTTTCGGCCAGCGTAGCGCCGCGCATCGCCATCTCGGCCGCTTCGATACAGATCGCGCCGAGCGCGGTGAGCGCGCGGCCGGTGTTCAGCACCTCGACGGCGATCTGGCTGTCGCGCTTGGCGACGACCGCCGCTGCGTACGCGGCAGTGTAGGTCGAGCACGATTCGAAAGGATTGATCAGGCAAAGGATCTGCTGGCCGCGCTCGTGCGCCTTGCGAAACGCCGCGAGAAAATCCGCCGGCATCGCGGCCGCGATGACCGGCAATCGCGGTTCGCCCGGCAATCGGCGATAGAACTCGCCGCGAGCGAGCGTGTCGTCGCGGAAATACTCGGTCGAGAATGCGACCTGAATCGGCGCAACCTCGATTCCGAGCCGGCTGATTTCGCCGGCCGGCAGGTCGACGCTCGAGTCGGTTACGATCGATAGAGTTTGAGCCACTTCCATACCATTCGTTCAAGGATTTGGTTGATCAGCGAATAGCGCGCGCCTGCTCGCGCGTCAAGTCGAGCCTAACGAGCGTTCGGTAGCCGTGGGTTCGTTTAGGCGATTTTGGTGGTTGGCATTTTAGATTATCCAGCAAAACCAAGGGCTTTTGATCCAGAAACACCAGTTCGTTTTACTTTTTTCATAGACTCGCTTTTCGTCGGAGCAAATCTCGCGGCGGCGTCCGGCACGCATCACAATGATCGCACACCGCGCCAAATAAGATAAGGCTGAATAGCCTTGACAAAAATTTTGTCGCCCCAAAAACGACGATCGCCTTTCGATTGTCAAGGGAAACGTAAGGTCTGCTGAGCCCTTATCGCGCGGCGATGACGCAGCAGTTTATCCGGAGGTCTGCGCACGATAGACTTCTTGAACTTGCTGCCGGAGACGCAGCATCACGCAATGGACGAACGTTACGACCCAAAACGAATCGAACCCTTCTGGCAGGCCGAGTGGGAGCGCGCCGATCTTTATCGCACGAGCGACGCTCCCGGGCGGCCGAAGTTCTACGTGCTCGAGATGTTCCCCTACCCTTCCGGCAACGGGCTGAGCGTCGGGCATCTGCACAATTACGTCCCGTGCGACGTGATCGGCCGCTACAAAAGGATGACCGGGTTCAACGTGCTGCATCCGATGGGATGGGACGCGTTCGGATTGCCGGCGGAAAACGAAGCGCTCCTGCGCGGTGCGCATCCGACTGAAACCGTTCCGCGCTATGCCGCGAACTTCAAGCGCCAGCTCACGATCTCCGGATGCGCCTACGACTGGTCACGCGAGATCAATTCGTCGTCGCCCGAGTACTACCGATGGACGCAGTGGTTCTTCCTGATGCTGCTGAAGCGCGGACTCGCGTACCGCGCGACGGGATCGCAATGGTGGTGCGACAAGTGCCGCACGATCCTGGCCAACGAGCAGGTGGTCAACGGATGCTGTTGGCGGCATCCGGACAACCCGGTGACCAAGAAAGATCTCGAGCAGTGGTACATCAAGATCACCGACTACGCTGACCGCTTGCTCGAGGACCTGGACGAGATCGATTGGCCCGAGCCGATTAAGCTGATGCAGCGCAACTGGATCGGCCGCAGCGAGGGCGCGGAACTCGCTTTCCCTGTGGCCGGGCATCAGGGCAAAGAAGTGCGCTTCTTCACCACGCGGCCCGACACCGTGTTTGGCGTGTCGTTCATGGTGCTCGCGCCAGAGCATCCGCTGGTCGCGCAGATCACGACCGATGCGCAACGCTCGGCGGTCGAGCAGTACGCATCCGAGGCGCGTCGCCAGAGCGAGATCGAGCGGCTTTCCACCGTCAAGGAGAAAACCGGGGTCTTCACCGGCGCGTACGCGCACAATGTTTTCACGAAAAAAGACATTCCGATCTGGATCGCGGATTACGTGCTGATGGGCTACGGCACCGGCGCGATAATGGCCGCGCCCGGAGAGGATCAACGCGACTTCGAGTTCGCGACGAAGTACGGCCTCGAGATTCCGCGCGTCACCGCGCCTGCCGACGGGTCGGCGCCGCCGAAAGATCGCGCGTTCACGGAGCACGGCGTCGCGGTCAACTCCGGCTTCCTTGATGGCAAGACGACGGTCGACGCGATTCGCGCGGTGTGTGACTTCGCAGAGCGGGGCCGAATCGGCAGTCCTACTATCAGCTACCGGATGCGCGATTGGCTGATCTCGCGGCAGCGTTACTGGGGATGCCCGATTCCGATCGTTTATTGCAAGGCCGAATGCGGGATCGTTCCAGTGCCTGAGGATCAACTGCCCGTGCTTCTGCCCGCAATGAAGGACTATCAGCCGTCGGGAACGGGGCGTTCGCCGCTCGCCAACGTGCCGGAGTTCGTCAACACGACTTGTCCGCGATGCGGCGGACCGGCGGAGCGCGAGACCGACACGCTGGACGGCTTCGCGTGCTCGTCGTGGTATTTTCTGCGCTTCGCGTCACCGCATGAGGATCGCGCGCCGTTCGATCGCGCGGCGGTCGACTACTGGCTGCCCGTCGATCTTTACGTCGGCGGTGCAGAGCACGCCGTCATGCACCTTCTATACGCGCGGATGTGGACCAAGGTGATGTTCGACGCGGAGCTGATCTCGTTCCAGGAGCCTTTTCCCAAGCTGCGCAACCAGGGCGTGGTGTGGGCCGCCGACGGCCAGCGGATGTCCAAATCGAAGGGCAACGTCGTCACGCCCGATGCGATGATCGAAAAGTACGGCGCGGACGCGCTCCGGCTCTGGGAGCTGTTCATGGGGCCGTTCGACGAGGACACCAAGTGGAACGAGAGCGGTGTGGCCGGCACCGAGCGCTTTCTGATCCGCGTGTGGTCGTGGGTACGGCGCTACGTCGAGGCCGGATGTCCTCAGGGCGCTCCTTCGGACGAGACCTTTCATCGCGCGCACAAGACGCTCGGAATTGTAACCGAACATCTCGAGCAGATGCGCTTCAACACCGGGCTCGCCGCGTTGATGGAGCATCTCAACTATGTTGCGAAGCTCGAACCCGAGCAGATGAATCGATTCGTCGTCGAGTCGTTCGTCGTTATGCTCGCGCCGATGGCGCCGTACATCGGCGAGGAGCTATGGCGCGCGCTCGGGCATGAGGATTCGGTGCATCGCGAGCGCTGGCCGGTGTTCGATCCCGCGCTCGCTCGCGAAGAGACGGTGACCGTCGTGGTGCAGGTCAACGGAAAGGTGCGCGAGCGGCTGCAAGTCGCTGCGGGAGCGCGAGAAGACGAAGTAAAGGCGCTCGCGCTGCAAAGCGAAGCGGTAACAAAGCATCTGGGCGGCAAACCTCCGCGCAAGTTCATCTTCATCAAGGACAAGATGCTAAGCATCGTCGCGTGAGCGATTTCAGGGCGGCGCGCTAGCGACGCGCGATTAGAAGAGCAGAGCAGCACCCTCACCCGCGCGTCACGATGCTTGCGAAAAAGAATTGCAAGCATCGCGCCGCGCCACCCTCTCCCGGTGGGAGAGGGTATCAGAGGCGGGCGCGTATTCAGGGAACTTGAAGACATACAAGTTGCGTGCGATGCTTCCGCCGGCGGACACCTTTTCTACATTCAGGAGCGATCTACATGGCTGAGGAAGTTCTTAAGATAACGCGTCAGGCGAATTATGCGGTTCTGACCTTGAATCGTCCGGAGAAGCGCAATGCGCTTAATCAGCCGCTGATCGAGGCGCTCAACGCAGCGCTCGCCCAGTTCGAAAACGACAAGGAAATCCGCGCGCTGCTCCTGCGCGGCGAGGGCTCGAGCTTCTGCGCGGGAATCGATCTGAAAGAAGTTGACGAGGCCGAGGGCGGACACAATCCGACCTCGCTCGAATTTGTCTTCGGCCGCCTCGAGCGCTTCCCGGTCCCGACGATCGCCGCGGTGCACGGTGCGGCTCTTGCCGGAGGGCTCGAGCTGGCGCTGCATTGCGATCTGCGGATCGCGAGCGCCAACGCCAGGCTCGGCATGACGCTCGGGCGCGTCGGCCTTATGGTGCCGTACGATTTCACGCGCAAGCTGATCGAGATTTGCGGCTCGGCGAATACCGCGTGGATCCTCTACACCGCCGAGCTTATCGAGGCGGAACGCGCACGGCACATGGCGATGGTCCACGAAGTGGTGCCCGACGCGAAGCTGGGCGAAGTCACGACCGCGCTGGCCGAGAAGATTGCCGACAATGCTCCGCTGTCGCTGCGCGCGATGAAATCGACGGTGCGCCGGTGCATGACCGAAACCTTCGACGCGTGGCACGACGACCTCAATCGCCTGGCGCGCGATGTTCGCCAGAGCAAGGACGCCAAGGAAGGGGTGCGCGCGTTCCTGGAGAAGCGCAAACCCGCGTGGAAAGCTGAGTAGAGGGCAGGCTCAGCGGCGGCGTCCGAGTGCTTCCCTGATCGCGGCGGTGTTCGCGAGCAAGGTGCTCGGCAGGTTCAAGGTTCCGGCGACGTTCGAGTACGGATACATCCGCGCATTGATATGCGCATGGAGCGGCAGCCCCTCGCCCTGGTGAATCTCGTAGTCGAGCGGCAGCGGACCCATCAGCGCGAGAATCCGGTAGATCGCGCCCGAGAACTCGCGCAGTTCCTCGGTGGACAATTCCGGAAGCTGCGCGTCGCGAAATTGATGCATCACGACGTCGTAGCTGCGCGGAAACGCGCCGATCGGACTCGC
This sequence comes from uncultured delta proteobacterium, assembly GCA_963765675.1. Classification (GTDB taxonomy): domain Bacteria; phylum Desulfobacterota; class Binatia; order Binatales; family Binataceae; genus JBARDN01. The sequence continues at coordinate 66,175 of CAVXXK010000004.1, forward strand.
GTAGCTGATGATATTGCCGCGATTCTCGATCGTCAGGCCGAGGCGGTCCATCAGGTTGATAATCTCCTCGAACAGCCCGGGCGTTTCGCGCTCCGCGCGCGCCTCCGCCGCGACCGCCGGAAACGGCTCCGGCGATCCCAGGATCTGCTGATGCAAATGCGGTTGCGAGGCGCCTGACTCGCGTCCCTGGTTCTTGCGGATCACGACCGCGCGCACCGCGCGATTCTCCCGCGCCAGGCGCATCACGCGCACGTCGGCTTGCAGCAGATGAAAGAAATGCTCCTCGCCGAGCGCGCCGGTAAAGGTCAATTCGCTGCGCGTGTGCGGATTGTCATTGTCGATAAAATGGCGCGGATCCTCGACCACGATATACGATTCGTTGCGATTTCCGGTCAGCTCGGCCGGGATGCGCGGAAAAAGATTGTTGAACACGCGCACCACCCATCCGTCGCCGCCGCGCGCCGCGGCTCCGCTCCATTCAGCCATCTCCGCCGGCGTCACGCGGAAAATCTCGCCGGTAGTGAGCGCCTCGTTGCCCGGACAGAAGGGACAATTGGCGGTTGCGCGGCTGACCTGCTCGGCGCTAAGCGGCGCAGCGTGAGCCACGCTGCCGGCGTCGCGGCCGAGGGTGAACGCGAAGCTCTTCGCGCGCACGTCAACAACGTAGGAGATGACCCCGGTCACAGGATTGCGGATCCAGACCAGCGCACCGTCACGCGTTTCATGTTCTATCGGCATCGCATTCCATCGGTATCGGTTGAAATATCGGTTAAATCATCAGCGGCGCGCCTTTTCAACGCATGGGCTCCTGTGAGGAAACGTTTTGCAACGCTCGCGCTCAAACTTGACTCTCCGGAAACGCTCCGTTATCCAAATAGATAGGACGGGGGCTCGGGACGTCCCGGGCGCGAAATCGGGGTGGCATTCGGGGTCTGGCGATCCGCGCCTGCGGACACCAGGCTTTTTTTTGCTGGACCGCGCGTGAGCCGGATCGATGCCACGCGCGCCCTCCGACGGTCTTGCCCGCGTCCGGTCGAGAAATAGTTGTGACACCATCAAAGAAATATCTGTTCACGCCCGGCCCCGTCTCCGTGCCGCCCGAAGTGCTGCTCGAGATGGCGCAGCCGATCATCCATCATCGTACGCCCGCGTTCAGCGCGACGCTGGACCAGGCTCGCGAGCGGCTGAAGCCGCTGTTCGGGACCGCGCAAGAGCCGATCCTCCTGTCGTCGTCGGGGACCGGCGCGATGGAGGCGTCGGTAATCAATCTGCTCGCGCCAGGCGACCATGCGATTTACGTCAATGGCGGCAAATTCGGCGAGCGCTGGGGCAAGATCCTTGCGGCGTTCGGGATGATCCCGCACGAGATCAAAGTCGAATGGGGCCGCGCCGTGCGTCCCGAGCAGGTTGACGACGCGCTGAAGGCGCATCCGGAATCCAAGGCAGTGCTGGTACAGGCGAGCGAGACCTCGACCTGCGCGATTCATCCAATCGGCGCGATCGGCGAAGTGACCCGGCGGCGCGGCGCGATGCTGATCGTCGACGGGATCACGTCGGTCGGCGTGTTCGAGCAGAAGATGGACGAATGGGGCGTCGACGCGTTCATCACCGGAAGCCAGAAGGCGATAATGCTGCCGCCGGGACTCGGGATCGTCGTGCTGTCGGAGCGCGGAATCGACGCGGCGAAAAAAAACCAGACGCCGAAATTTTATTTCGATCTTCCAAAGGAACTGAAGGCGCAACGCGATGAGCATACCACCGCGTTCACGCCGGCGGTCGGCCTCATCTTCGGACTCAACAAGTCGATGGAGCTGCTGCACGCGGAGACTCTGCCGCGAGTGTTCGCGCGCCACGCCGCGATGGCGCTCGCGACGCGCGAGGCGGGGCTCGCGCTGGGGCTCAAGCTTATCGCGCCTGACAGTCCCGCTCCTGGAGTCACCGGGCTAATCGTCCCCGACGGCTTCGATAGCGGCAAGCTGGTGAAATACATGCGCGACGTGCTCGGCGTCGCAGTGCAGGGCGGGCAGGATCAGATGAAAGGCAAGCTGGTGCGAATCGGGCATATGGGTCATCTGACGCCGTTCGATATGCTGATCGCGATAAGCGCGCTCGAAGCTGGACTCGCAAATCTTGGCTACGAATTCCGGACCGGCGCGGGCGTCGCGGCGGTCCAATCACGAATCGCACGGAGCATCTGAAGCGAACATGGCGGAAAGCTTCCGCGTCCTGCTTAGCGATACGCTGGCACCTCAGGGAATCGAGGTTCTCAAGCGCTATCCTCAACTCAAATTCGACATCAAGACGGGGCTTAAGTCCGCCGAGCTGGCCGCGATTATCGGCGACTACGACGCGCTGCTGATTCGCAGCGGGACCAAAGTCACCAAGGAAATAATCGACCACGCGACGCGGTTGCGCGTCATCGGGCGCGCGGGCGTCGGCGTCGATAATGTCGATATTCCGCCGGCGACGCGGCGCGGAATCGTGGTGATGAACAGTCCGCTCGGCAACAGCGTCACGACCGCCGAGCACGCGATCTCGATGATGATGGCGATGGCGCGGCATATTCCGGCCGCCAACGCCTCGCTGCGCGCGGGGAAATGGGAACGCACGAAATTCACCGGTGCTGAGATTTGCAACAAGACGCTTGGCGTCGTCGGACTCGGAAATATCGGACGGATCGTCGCCGACCGCGGCGCCGGCCTCAAGATGAAAGTTATCGGCTACGACCCGATCCTCACCGCCGATGCCGCCGCGCGCCTTGGGATCGAGCTCGTCAGCCTGGACGAGCTGTTCACCCGCGCCGATTTTATCACCGTGCACACGCCGCTGACCGACGACACGCGCGGGCTCGTCGATGCGGCAGCGTTCGCGAAGATGAAAAAGGGCGTGCGCGTGATCAATTGCGCGCGCGGCGGGATTATCGACGAACAGGCGCTCGCCGACGCGATTACATCCGGCAAAGTCGCGGGCGCCGCGCTCGACGTGTTCGTCGAGGAGCCTCCGCCGCGCGAGCATCCGCTGCTTAAGCTCGACGCAGTGATCGCGACGCCGCATCTCGGCGCCGCCACCGACGAAGCGCAAGTCCAGGTCTCGGTCGATATCGCGCAGCAGGTCGCGGATTTCCTGATCGACGGCACGATTCGCAACGCGGTGAATATTCCCGCGGTCACACCCAAGGAGCTCGAAATTCTCGGGCCTCATCTTATGCTCGGCGAAAAGCTCGGACGCCTGGTCGCGCAATTGATCACGGATGCGCCGACCGGCGTGACCGTGGCGTTCGGCGGCGAGGCCGCGAATCTCAAACCCGACGCGATCACCGCCGCGGTCCTCAAGGGGTTGATGACCGGATTTCTCGACGAGGAACTGAACGTCGTCAACGCGCCGTATATCGCCACCGAGCGCGGCATCCGAATCGCGGAAACGCGCTCGCGCGAAGTCACCGATTATCTCAACACCCTGTCCGTGACGGTGCGCACCGACGCGGGCGAGCACGACGTATCGGGCGCGGTGCTGGGGAATCGCGCGATGCGCCTGACGCGGATCGACGGCTACCGTGTCGAAGCGGTTCCCGAAGGCTACTTCCTGATGCTGCATAATCGCGACGTTCCCGGAGTGGTCGGCGCGGTTGGCACGCTCTTGGGAGAATCGGGAATCAATATTGCCGGACTGGAGCTCGGACGCGACCGCGTCGGCGGAACCGCGCTCAGCCTGATCGAAGTTGATGGCGCCGTGCCGGCCGCGGTGCTCGAAAAACTCAAGACGGTCGCAGCCATCACGTCGGCGACGCTGCTTAAGCTCTGAAGGGACGAATCAATCGCGACTGGCGCATCTCTCGTAAGGATGCGCGGCGCGCGCGCGTGCGCGCGGGGGAATTCGATGAACACAGTAGCCGTAGTCGGCACGCAATGGGGCGACGAGGGCAAGGGCAAGATTATCGATCTGCTCGCCCGCGACGCCGATATCGTCGTCCGCTTCCAGGGCGGCAACAACGCGGCGCACACGATCGTCGTCGACGGCGAGAAGTTCATCCTGCGCCTGGTGCCCGCGGGCGCGCTGCATCCGGGCAAGACCTGCGTGATCGGTAACGGCGCGGTGGTCGATCCGGTGGCGCTGCTCGGCGAGATCGACGATCTGAAAAAACGCCGCGGCTTCGACGGCAAGAACCTGAAGCTCAGCTACGAAGCGCACATGGTGATGCCGTATCATCGCGCGATCGACCGCGCACGCGAGATCCGCGCCGGCAAACGCGCGATCGGCACCACAGGATTCGGCATCGGTCCGACCTACGAAGACAAGATGGCGCGCGTGGGGCTGCGCTTCGACGATCTGCTCAACTTCAAGCTCTTCGCCGACCGCTTGCGCCGCAACGTCACCGAGAAGAACGCGTATCTGAAGGCGGTGCTGAAGGCCAAGCCCGTTAACGGCGCGCAGATTCTCGAAGTGATGAAGCGCGAGCGCCGCCGTCTGCTGCCCTATCTGTGCGACACCGGTGAGTACCTGGCATCGGCGATCTCGGCGGGCAAGCGCGTTCTGTTCGAAGGCGCGCACGGCACGATGCTCGATATCGATCATGGCACATACCCCTACGTGACCTCGTCGAACTGCGTTGCGAGCGGCGCATTCGCCGGCACGGGGCTCGGACCCGGCGCGCTCGACGCCGTGCTCGGAATCAGCAAGGGCTACACGACACGCGTCGGCGCGGGACCGTTCCCGACCGAGATTTCAGGCTACCTCGCCGACTCGCTGCGCGAAGAGGGCGGCGAATTCGGCAGCGCCACCGGCAGGCCGCGGCGCATCGGATGGTACGACGCGGTGCTCGGACGGCTCTCCGCCCGGGTCAACGGGCTGTGGGGATTGGCGGTCACCAAGCTCGACGTGCTGACGGGAATCGATCCGCTAAAAATCTGCGTCGGCTATACCTACAAGGGCAAGCGCTACGAGACGGTCCCGCTGGGACGGCATTCGATCGAAGTAGCGAAGCCGATCTTCGAAGAGCTCCCCGGATGGAACGAGCATATTGCCAGCGTGCGGCAACTCTCCGAGCTGCCGGCTACCACGCGGCGCTATATCGATCGAATTGCGGAGCTGGTTGGCGTGCAGATCGCGATGGTCGGAGTCGGCGCCGATCGCGAAGCGACGATTGTGCTGAAGAATCCATTCACAGAATAATCTTTCGCACTCTCGCTTCCGCCCCACCAATGTCTGTCGGTTAGGGCAAATCGAACAGCAGCACTTCCGATTGCTCGGATGCTGCGAGCTTAAGCGCCGATTCGTTTTCGATCGCCGCGCCGTCGCCCGCCGTGAGCGCCGCGTCATTTGCTTTGATTGCGCCGCGCGCGACGTGGAGCCAACCCTTGCGCTTGCCGTCCAGCGGATGCGCGATCGGCTCGCCTGCGTTCAGAACTCCGTCATACAGCCGCGCGTCCTGATGAATCGTGACCGATCCGTCCGCGCCGTCGGGCGACGCGACGAGGCGCATCCTGCCGCGGCGCTCGGCTTCGGCGAAGTTGCGCTGCTCGTAGCCGGGAGCGAGACCGCGCCGATCGGGAAGCAACCACATTTGCAGAAGATGCACCGGCTCCGCCTTCGACGCGTTGAACTCGCTGTGCGTGACTCCCGTCCCTGCCGTCATGCGCTGCGCGTCGCCGGGACGGATGACGGAGCCGTTGCCCATGCTATCGCGATGCTCGAGCGCGCCGGACAGCACCCAGGTCACGATCTCCATGTTGTTGTGCGGATGAGTCGGGAAGCCGCCGCGCGCTGCAACGAGGTCGTCGTTGATCACGCGCAGCACGGAGAATCCCATCGCCGCCGGATCGTAATAATCTCCGAACGAAAAGGTGTGCCAGCTATCGAGCCAGTCGAGCAGCGTATGGCCGCGGTTATTAGCTTTCCGAATGGTGAGCATCGCGCCCTACCCCGCGCATACCGCCGCGAGGCTTGAGATCGCAGTGCCGCGCCGCGCCTGGCGCACGTCGTTGCGATCGAAACCGTTGGTGCAGTATCCGATCGAAATTCCCGTCGCCGGATCAGCCCATCCGATTTGTCCGCCCGCGCCGCCGTGGCCGAATGCGAGCGCAGAGTTGGTCCTGCCGAAGCCGCGATAATTTGCGCGTCCGTCTCCGCCCGCGATCACCACTCCGAGCGCGCGATTTACCGGCACGCCGAAGATCGGATCCTTGTAGTCGCCCGAGCGCACGCGCAGCGCATCCTTCAGCGCTTCCGGCTTCCAGATGGGCGCGCCCTTGGTATCGCGATTATGCAACAGGCCCTGGTAGAAGAGCGCTAGATCGCCCGCCGTCATGATTCCGCCGCCGCCCGGCACGCCCGCCTCGCGGACATTGGCGCGGTTGAATCCAAGAATCGCCTCCTCGGTGACTTCCGTCTCTGGCATCTCCGGCAGTCCAAGCTTCTTGCGCTCCGCGTCGGTCATCGCTTCACCGACATAGCAAAGCTCGGCAACGCGGTTGTGGGATTCACGCGGCAGCCCGACACGCATCTCCGGTATTCCGAGCGGCAGCGCAATCCGCTCGCGCACGAATTCGCGAAAGTCTTTGCCGGTACGCCGCTCGATTATTTCCGCGATCACCCAGAAACCGGAAGTCGGATGGTATTCGAACTTGCTGCCCACGGGCCATTCGAGCCGCCACTTCGCGAAACGCTCGACCCGCTTCTTGCGATCGAGCCATTCGTCCTGCGGATACGGAGCGTTCGGAAAGCCGCCGACGTGGAGCAGCACCTGCTCGACGGTGATCGCTTCTTTGCCGTTGCTCGCGAACTCGGGGATGATCGCCGAAACGCGGTCTGCAGGATTCAGTTTGCCCTCGCCGATAAGAATCCATGCGGCGGCGGACATGATCGCCTTGGTGCAGGAGAAAATCGTGAAGAGCGTGTCGTTGGTAGCGGGCTTGTCCACTCCGCCCTGAACCGCGTGCCCGAATGTGCGCATCGCGCCGATTTTTCCGTTGCGCGCGATCGCGATCTGTACGGAGGGCAGTAGCCCTTCCTTTATTTCGCGCTGTGCGCGCTCGAACAGAGCATCGACCTTCGCGTTATCGAGTCCCGCATCGCGCGGACTATCGGCAATCAGATTCTTGGACGGCATCGGCGGCATCTCCCGTATGTGGATTTACGCCGATCAATAACACATTCGCGGTCGCGCGCGTGAGCGCGTGGAGACCTTACGCGACGCGGCGCATGAGTTCGAGGATGTCGTAGCCTGTAATGTCGCGGCTCTTGGCGGACCATTCGCGCAGCTCTGCGTCGCTCACCAGACCGGCTTGGGCGCCTTTTGCGAGATCCATCAGCGCGATCTTGATCGTTGCTTCGTCGATCATCTCGCCGGTTTTGGGATCCGCCATCGAGCCGCCACCCTTCTCGTGATAGAGCTTGATCACGCGGCGTGCATCCTCGACCTGCTCGGCAGTCGGCGTGAAGCAGGCATTGGCGATTTCGGCCTGCTGCGGATGAATCACCCACGTACCGTCCATCCCGAGGTTCGCCGCGCCCACGTTCTTCGCACGCAGCTCGTCCTTCAGTTGCGCGATACGCTCGGGTGCGTCGGTGTTCTTCCACAGGCGCAGAAAAACGTTGTCCACCGCGTGGAGACCGGCGGCCTTCGCGGCGACCACAACCGCCTGCTTGGAATACAAAAAGTTGATGTTCTGATTCTCGACGATATCGCGAATTCCCAGGTTCGCCGCGAAATCCGCGATCCCGAAAACCAACCCCGCCATCCGATCCGACGCCATCGCGATGTCGTAGGCGTGGACCAGCGCGTGCGGCGTTTCGATCAGTGACTCGATCTGCACGCGATACTTCCATCCGCCACGCTTTTCCAGATCGTCGAGCAGCTTCGCGACCTGCTTGATCTCCTCGGGGCCGCGGGTCTTGGGCAGCATGATGCCGTGGAAGCGGTTCGGAGCACCGAGCATGATCGCTTCCATGTCCTCTTTGAAAAACTTCGAGTGGATATTGTTCGGGCGGACCGTCACCACCTTCTTTCCGAAATCGAGCGTGGTCAGCGCCTCGACCATTACGGCACGGCTCTTGGGCCCTTTGAACTCATAGGGGCAGGCGTCCTCGAAATCCGCCATCACATGATCGACCGGAGACTTAACCGGATCGGCCGCGTTCTGATGCAGCTTCATACTGTGGCCGGGATAGGTCATCTCGGTGCGCGGGATGACGAAACGGGTGCCGTTGTCCAATACGTACATGTAATTCCACTCCTGCGGGAAATCCGTGCGCGCGAATACTCAGTCGCGCTTCAGGCATTCTTTAGATAGTGCGACTTCTTTTTAACCAGTACCGTGCGATCGATCTCGACCACCACCGTGCCGTCAGGCTTGAAACCTTCGAGCTTGAACTTCACCAGCCCGGCATTGGGACGATCGGAGTCGCGTTTTTCGAGCACGGTCGAACGCGCGTAGATTGTGTCGCCGTGGAAAACAGGATTGGTATGCTTCCCGTTATCCATCTCAACTTCGGCGATCGCGTTCTCGCTGGTATCCTCAGACGCGAGCCCTACCGTGAATGCGAGCACGACGCCGCCGTACACTACGCGCCGCCCGTTGTAGAAGGTCTTCGGATCCTTGTCGACCATGTTCTGGTTGAAGTGCAGCTCGGCCGTGTTCATGACCATCGAGGTGAAAATATGATTGTCCGCCTCGGTGATAGTGCGGCCGCGCTGATGCTCCAGCGTGTCGCCCACGACGAAGTCTTCGTAGTAGCTATTGTCGCCGGTGATACTCATTGCGATTACCTAGTTCTGCTCCATGATACGCCGGCCGATGACCTCGTACTGGATTTCGCTGGTGCCCTCGAAGATCGACAGCACCCGCGCGTCGCGCCAGAAGCGCTGCGCCTCGAACTCCATCGAGTAGCCATAGCCGCCATGCACCTGCATCGCCTCGCGCGTCACGCGCTCGGCCATCTCGGCGGCAAATGCCTTGGCGAGGCCGGCCTCGTAATCGCATCGCTTCCCGGTATCTTTCTGCGACGCGGCGAAGTAGCAAAGCTGGCGACCGGCTTCGATCTCGACCGCCATGTGCGCGAGCTTGTGCCGAATGACCTGGAAGTCTCCGATCGGCTGCCCGAACTGCGTGCGCTGCTTCGCGTATTTGACCGCGGTCTCGAACGCGGCCTGCGCCACGCCGACGCCGCGCGCCGCGGTCTGGATCCGCGCAGCCTCGTAACTGGCCATCAGTTGATAGAATCCGCGCCCCTCCTGCCCGCCGATGAGATTTGCCGCCGGCGCGTATGCGTCATCGAACTGCAGCGCGTAGCGAGCGCATACCGTGGTAGCCGATCGTTGGAATCGGCGAGCCGGTTAGCTGCGGAGGCGCGAAGTTATCGCCCGGCTCCTTCTCGTAGAGGATCAGCGAGAGTCCCTTGTGACGCTTGGTCAGGTCAGGATCGGTGCGAGTCATTACGGTCAGCATGTGTGCGCGATTTGCGAACGTGCACCACATCTTCGAGCCTTTGATCAGATAGCCGTCGCCCTCTTTGACCGCGCGGGTTTTGAACGACGCGGTGTCGCTACCCGAATCAGGCTCGGTGAAAGCGGCAGCCGTGAGAATTTCGCCGCGCGCAATTTTCGGCAGGAAGCGCTTTTTCTGATCGGGCGTGCCGTTGGCGCTGATCAGCGTGCCGGTGATGATGTTGCGAGTCATCACCGAGCCGACCGAAAGCCATCCGCGCGAGAGTTCCTCGGTGACTATCGCCATCGAGATGTAATCGAGTCCGAGTCCGCCGTCGTCGACCGGAAAAATGACGCCGAAGTAGCCGAGCTCGGCCATCTTCTTCAGGATGTGCTCGGGGATTTCCTTGTTCTCGCGATCGAGGTCGTTCGCGATCGGCTTGACCTCGGCATCGACGAATTCGCGCACCGAGCGGCGAATCTCTTCATGTTCGGGCGTAACCAGCGCCATCGTTGTAACCTACTCTGCCTTGACGTTGCGCTTGCGAATCAAAACCGGACGCTCGTACTCGAGCACCTTTTCGCCGCGCTGGTTGTATCCTGTGGTGCGAAACTTCACGATTCCGCGATCGGGACGCGAGCTGTCGCGCTTGGAGACCACCAGCGACTCCGAGGTGAGAGTATCACCCGGATAGACCGTCGCGAGATACTTCATCCCTTCGTAGCCGAGATGCGCGATCGCGCGTTCGCTCAGGTCCTCGACCGAGAGTCCGAACACGACGTTCATCACCAGCAGATGATTTACGACCACGCCCTTGTAGCCCAGGGACTTGGCATACTCGGCGTTGAAGTAGATAGGGTTGGCATTCATCGTGACCGACGAAAAGAAAGAATTGTCGCCGTCTGTGATCGTGCGGCCCCAATGATGCTTGTACAGATGACCGACTTCGAAATCCTCGAAGTAGTGTCCGTGCTCGATTTTGCGCACCGCCATATGGGTCTGGCTTTTGGCTCCCTCAAATTCTGTCGTACGCTATATTTTCCGCGCGCGCGGGCCTGTATGCGGATGGCCACGCCGGGCTTTGACCTGCCTGACCGAGCGTGGCGCGTTGGTTTTTTTTATGGAATTGCGCCCTACGCGTCAACCGATATGATCGAGGCTGGGCGCACCCCCGCCTAACGAGTGTACGGCTACCGGTTGTCAAAGGCGCGCCAAACATATACGTATTCTGTTCGCCCCCATGACTTCGGATCTCCTTCTGGGGTTGGACTCGCAAACCGAAAGGACGGGCCGACACGCAGACGGTAAACTTAAGGGATATGAGCCACAAGGAAATTTACGAAATCGGCGAAGTGCCACCGCTCGGACACATTCCGTCGCACATGTACGCGCAGGTGATTCGCGCGGATCGCTTCGGGCATCCGAAGCACGCGTTCAAGATCGAAAAAATCGCGGTGCCCGAGCTGCGCCCCGACGAGGTGCTGGTCTACGTGATGGCGGCCGGCATCAATCGCAATAACGTGTGGGCCGCGCTGGGCAGCCCGATCGACGTGATCGCGGCGCGCAACAAATCCAAGTACGACCATCACGATTTCCATGTCGGCGGCAGCGACGCCTCGGGAATCGTGTACGCACTCGGCAAGGACGTTAAGAGCGTCAAGCTCGGCGACCGCGTAGTGATTCATTGCGGCACCTGGGATCGCGATTGCCCCGCGGTGCGCAACAACGAAGATCCGATGTACGATCCGTCGTACAAAATCTGGGGCTACGAAACCAACTTCGGCAGCTTCGCGCAGTTCACGCGCGTGCAGGCGCATCAGTGCATGCTCAAGGCGCCTCACCTGACGTGGGAGGAAGCCGCGGCGCCGACGCTGGTCGGCGCGACGACCTACCGCATGCTGATGGGATGGCAGCCCAACGTCGTGCACAAAAACGACGTCGTGCTGATCTGGGGCGCGTCGGGCGGCCTTGGCTCAATGGCGATACAGATCGTCAAGGCCGAGGGCGGCATCCCGGTCGGCGTCGTCGGCAGCGACAAGAAGTTCGACTTTTGCATGAAGCTCGGCGCCAAGGGATGCATCAACCGCAAAAAGTTTTCCCATTGGGGCATGATGCCGCATTGGACCGACACCGCCGCGTACAACAAATGGGCCTCCGAGTGCCGCAGCTTCGGCAAGGCGATTTGGGATATCGTCGGCGAGCGCAGAAATCCGAAAATCGTCTTCGAGCATCCGGGTGAAGACACGGTCCCGACCTCGATCTTCGTCTGCGACACCGGCGGGATGGTGGTAATTTGCGCGGGCACGACCGGCTACAACGCGGTCGCCGATTTGCGCTACCTCTGGATGCGCCAGAAGCGGCTCCAGGGATCGCATTTCGCCAACGACGAGCAGTCGTACGCGTTCAATCAGCTCGTGATCGATCGCAAGATCGATCCGTGCCTCGCCCAGACTTTCAAGTTCGAAGATATCGGCCATAGCCATCAGTTGATGCACGAGAATGAGGCGCCCGAGGGCAACATGGCCGCGCTGGTCGGCGCTCCGCGCACGGGCTTGAAGGATCTCGATCTCTAGCAGCGCCCCGATGTTCGCGCGGTGCGTCGTCGCGATAGACTTAAGACCGCGATGACGCCCGCGACCAAAGCGCTCGAACGCAAGCTCGCCTCGTCCATCGAGGGCGACGTGCGCTTCGATATCGGCACGCTCGCCGCCTACTCGACCGACGCGTCGAACTACCGCCAGATTCCAATCGGCGTGATCGTCCCGCGCCACAACGGCGATATCGGCGCCGCGCTCACAATCGCGCGCGAGAACAGGATACCGATCCTCGCGCGCGGAGGCGGCACCAGCCTCGGCGGGCAGGCCGCCAACGCGGCACTGGTGCTGGATTTTTCGAAGTACATGAACCGAATCATCGCGATCGACGCCGCGCGCGGACGCGCCGTCGTCGAGCCCGGCGTCGTGCAGAGCGACCTGAATGCCGCGCTCGCGCCGCACGGCTTGTTCTTCGCACCCGATCCCTCGACCAAGGATCGATGCACGATCGGCGGGATGATCGGCAATAACTCCTGCGGCGCGCACTCCGCCGCGTACGGCAAGACCGTCGATAATCTCGAAGCGCTCGACGCGATTCTCTACGACGGCACCGAATTGAAACTCCGGGGCGCGATGGACGACGCCGCAATCGCCTCGACGCTCGCGGGCGGCGATCGCACAGCGGCGCTCGTCCGCGCGATGCTCGCGATACGCGATCGCAACGCCGATTCGGTTCGTGCGCACTATCCGCAAATCCCGCGCCGCGTTTCCGGCTACAACCTCGACGAGCTTCTGCCCGAGCGCGGCTTCAACCTCGCGCGCGCAATCGTCGGCTCCGAGGGCACTTGCGCAATCACGACCGCCGCCACGCTGCGCGTCGTGCCGCGTCCCAAAAATGTCGCGGTGCTGGTGCTCGGTTTCGACGACGTGTTCACCGCCGCCGACCAGATGCCGTGGATGCTGGCGCATCGGCCCGAGGCGCTCGAAGGCTTCGATCAGAATCTGCCCGATTTCGCGCGCCAGAAGAAAATGCCGGGGGTAAAGTTCCTGCCCGACGGACGCGCCTTCCTGGTCGTCGAGCTCGGCGGAGGATCGGCGGACGAAGCGCGCGGCCGCGCCGAGAGCATGCTCGCCGAGGCGCGCCGAATCGCCACGTCAACCGGCGCGGCGCTTCTGACCGACGCCGGCGAGCAATCGGCCGTGTGGAAAATCCGCGAGTCCGGCCTCGGCTCGAGCGCCTATATCGCCGGCCGTCCTCGCACTTGGCCCGGCGCGGAAGACGCGGCCGTCGCACCGGCGAAGCTCGGTGAGTACCTGCGCCGCTTCGACGCGATGCTCCAGAAGCACCGGCTTATCGCCGCGACCTACTACGGCCATTTCGGCGAAGGATGCGTTCACGCGCGAATCAGCTTCGACCTCGCGAGCGACGCCGGCGTGCGCGTGTTCCGCGCCGCAATGGAAGATCTCGCCACGATCGTCGCCGAACTCGGCGGCTCGCTCTCCGGCGAGCATGGCGACGGAATTGCGCGCTCCGAACTTCTGCCGGCGATGTATCCGCGCGATCTGATCGACGCCTTCCGCGACTTCAAGCACGCGTTCGATCCCGACTCGCGGATGAATCCCGGTGTGATCGTCGATCCGCATCCGCTCGATTCGCATCTCAAGCAGGGCGCTGGATGGAACCCGCGCGCCGTCGCGACGCACTTCGACTTCGCGAGTGAAGGCGGCCTCGCCGGCGCGGCGCTCAAGTGCGTCGGAATCGGAAAATGCCGCAAGACCGACGCCGGCGCGATGTGCCCGTCGTATATGGCGACGCGCGAGGAGAAGCATTCGACGCGCGGTCGCGCGCGAATAATTCTCGAGGCGCTGGCAGGCGACACTCTCCCCGGCGGCTTCACCGACCCCGCGCTCAAAGAGGCCCTCGACCTGTGCCTCGCGTGCAAAGCATGCAAGGGCGAGTGCCCGTCGTCGATCGATATGGCAGCGTATCGCGCGGAATTTTTTTCGCACTACTACGCCGAGCATCGCCGCCCGCTCGCCGCACATTTTTTTGGACGGATGCACGAGTTCGCGCGCATCGCGGAGATCGCTCCGCACCTCGTCAACGCGCTCGCGAACGCACCCGTAACCGGAGCGCTCGCGCGCCGCGCGCTGGGAATCCATCGCGGGCGCGAGCTGCCGCGCTTCGCGCCGAGCACCTTCCGATCGTGGTTCGCGTCGCGCCGACCTGCAAAAGCTTCAGCCGCTGATGCGCGCGAGGTGATTCTGTTCCCAGACACCTTCAACAATTTCTTCGAACCCAATGTCGCGATCGCCGCGGTCGAGGTCCTCGAACGCGCCGGCTTTCGCGTCTCGATTCCCGCACGCGACGTATGCTGCGGGCGCCCGCTCTACGACCAGGGGATGCTCGATCGCGCCAAGCGCTATCTCGCGCGCGTGCTCGACGTTCTCGCGCCGGCGGCCGCGCGCGGCACTCCAGTTATCGGCCTTGAACCGAGCTGTATCCTGACATTTCGCGACGAGCTGCCGTCGATGTTTCCGAGTGACGCGCGCGCCGCCGCGCTAGCCGAGCGCTCGATGCTTCTAGCCGAATTTCTGGCACGCGAGGCTCCCAACTTCGTGCCGCCAGCGCTCGGCGCAACCGCCCTACTGCACGGACACTGCCATCAGCAGGCGCTCGCGGGAGTCGGCGCAGAGACCTCGATTCTCGCGCGGGTGGGCGGCCTCAAGCTCAATGTCCTCGACGCAGGATGCTGCGGGATGGCGGGTGCTTTCGGCTACAGCGCCGAACACTATTCCGTGTCGCGCGCGGCCGGAGAGCGCGTGCTCGCCCCGACGATTCGCGATAGCCCCAACGCCGCGATCATCATCGCCGACGGCTTTTCGTGCCGCACGCAGATTCGCCATCTGTGTCCCGGACGCCGCCCGATGCATCTGGCCGAGGTGCTTAATCTCTCCGCCTCTACCGGCGCCGCTCGCAGCGCTTAATTGAACGATCGTTTATTGGTTTCAGATCGGCCGCGGCGTGCGCTAGATTCGAGGCGCTGGAGAAATACTCATCATGATGAAGCTTGGAATCACGATCCCGTTCGATCCGTTTTCGAATACCCATTTCAAGGACCTTGTACGGACCGCCGACCGCTGTGGTTACACCGAGGCGTGGTCGTACGAATCATTCTCGACCGACGCATTCTCGCCGATCACCGCCGCCGCGATGCTTTCGGACAAGATGCATTTTGGCAGCGCAATCGTACCCGTGTTTAGCCGGCCTCCGGCGCTGATCGCGATGTCCGCGATCACCACGCAACTGCTCTCCGGCGGGCGCTTCGTGCTGGGTCTCGGCATCTCGACGCCGAATATCATGGAGAACTGGATGAACGTGCCGTTTCGCAAGCCGGTCACGATGATCCGGGAGACGGTCGAGGCGCTGCGAGCGATCTTTCGCGGCGAGAAAGTCACAATGGCCGGCAAGATGATCAAACTGAACGGCTTCCGGCTCGATATTCCGTTCGACAATCCGCCGCCGATCTATATCGGAGCACAAGGCGCGCAGATGCTACGGATCGCGGGCGAAATCGGCGACGGCGTGATCGTCAATTTCATCACACCCGAAACTCTGCCCCCGATGCTCGACGAGACGCGCAACGCGATGCGTACGGCCGGCAAGGATCCCGCAAAGCTCGACGTCGCATGCCGGATCATCTGCGCCGTCGATGAAGACGAAGCGACCGTTCGCGCGATGTTCCGGCGCGCGCTCACCGCCTACGTCACCGTTCCGCAATACAACAAGTTCTTCAAGGAGATCGGTTACGAGAAAGAGGCGGGAATCGCATTCGACGCGTGGGCAGCCGGCGATCGTAAGAAGGCGCTCGAATCGATTCCGGACGGGATGGTCGAAAAGATTTTTGTCTTCGGCACGCCGGAGAAATGTGCGAAGCGACTGCGCGATTATGAACGCGCGGGAATAACCGCGAGCGCGCTCCAGTTCTCGTCGTTCGCAAAATCTCCCGACGAGCGCCGGGCAAACGTGCTGCGTGCGATCGAGCGCCTGGGCGACGCCTGGCGTAAGTCGGCCTGGTCGATCAGCATTCCACGCTGAAAAAAGAAGCGCCCGGCTGGGAGGGAGCCGGGCGCCGGGACCGGAGTTTAGGCGCTGGCGCACGCCTTAAGTCTCCGGGATTGCTTTCGCGCTTAGTGGATAAAGTTGCCGAGCAGCGGCAGCGCTGACATAAGACCGCCCTGCTGTCCGTAGTACGGGTTCGCTCCGTAACCGTTGTAGCCATTGTTCCCGTCGTAGCCGCCGTATCCGTTGTAGCCGCCATTGCCGCCCATGCCCATCAACGCCGCGAGCGGGCTCGCCTGCTGATAGCCCTCGTACCCGTAACCGCCGCGCCCCATCGCATATCCGCCGCCGGCGATCCCGAGCTTCGAGTTCACGTCGCCCAGTTTCTTGTTCACCTCTGAGAGCTGCTCATGCAGGTATGGATATTCGAGGAAGTTGGACCCCGAGTTGAGCTGCCGCTCGAGACTGGCCTTCTGCGCAAGCAATCGACCGCGATACGCCATCAGCGCCGGCCTGCCGTAGCCGGATTGGCCATAGCGTATGCGGACTGGCCATATCCGTAACCCGGCTCCGCGTATGCGGATGGATAACCGCCGACTCGCAGTTGTTCGCGATCGGCATCGGAGCGGCGTAGTTGTCGTATCCGTAGTACGGGCTGTAGCCGTTGTAATAGCCGCGCGGCTGATACGCGTATTGATTCAGGCGGTTGTCAGCGCGCACCCGCGCCGCGTTGCGCTCCCAGTTGCCGTGATGCTGGAAGGCCAAATTGCGGCCATTTTCGCGCGCCTGGAAGTTACGCACCGGATTGCGCTGCGCCATCGCGCGCGCGGTATTGAACCGTGGAGCGACCGGTGAATTGCGCGAGGCCGCGGCGCGCGCTTCGGCGTCGCGACGGGTTTTAGCATTGGCGGCGATAGGCGCTGCCATTATTGAGATTGCGATCAGAGCTGCGAAAAATCGCGATTTGGATTTCACTTTCGTCTTCCTCCGCCATTTATAAGAGAGCATCAACGATGCCATCGGGCAGCAAACAAAAACTGTCCATTCCTCCTGCGACTTTCGCTGTCGCCTGTTCGTCGGCCTCGACCGAGTCGGTCCTCGTGGCCCGAAAGGGGTTTAACGATTGGTCATTATCGGTTTTCATTGCGTTTCGTTCACATTCGGCCGCCAGACAAACAGGGCGCCCGTGCATCACGGACGCCCCTGCTCGCGCTTCACAAACGGTCGGACTTAATAACGATAGTAGACCGGTGGCACATATCCGTTGCGATACGCGTAGGGCTGACTGAGCTCCCAGCGATGCCGTGCGAGATACGGATGCTCCCGCAGGAACCAGTAGCGTTGCGCCGGACCCATTGTCTCGAAGCGCTGGGCCAACTCGGCGCGGCGCCAGGCAGGTCGCGGATGAGCGGAGGCAACGGCGGGTGCCGCGAACATCGCGAATCCAAACAGTGCCGCCAGAATAGTCATCTTGGTTTTCATGATTTCCAACCTCCTGCCTGTTAGACGCCGCAGGTCGAAAAATCGTGACAAGAATTTCGTTACGTGATGGTAATGAACGGACGGTAAGGAGAGAATCTGATTTCGTAAACGCGATCTAGACGAAAGTGCGCCGCGCGATGTAATACATCGCGGCGCCTACGCCCGCGTATACCGCGATTCCCTCAAGCAGGCTCACTCCACTGGTCACCAGGAACAGCCCGAGCACCAGAGCGGTCGCCACTATCGCGACCACCTGCTCAATGCGCCGCTCGCGCTTCTGCACGCGCGCGACGTGCGCGGTAATCTGCGCGCCGCAATTGGGGCATACACCGCCGCGCTTGACGATCAGGTCGGCCTCGCATTCGGGACATTCAATTTTAGTACGCAGCGGCATCGCGGACTTACGACCCTAGGCGCGGCTGCAGCCAGGTGCAACATCGCAGCCCTTCCCTTGCGGGCCACCGGCAAACGCTACTACATTCGCGGGCGAGTCGCCGAATGCCTGCACTTATTCGTCGCAGTCTCCAGGAGCTAGACGATGACCTCAGCCGCACATCTTGCCCCGCTCGCGGACAATCCCGAAGTCATCGCAGCTCTGGCTGACATCCTGATCGAAGTGGTGGCAAATGGCGGCTCGGTCCACTTCATGCACCCGCTGGCGCGGAGCGTCGCGGCGGACTTCTGGAAAGATTCGCTTGATCGCGCGGCGTCAGGCGGACGCGTGGTGCTGGGCGCATGGGAAGGCGATAATCTGATCGGCACGGTGACGCTGGACCTCGCGATGCCGCCGAACCAACCGCATCGCGCCGAGATCGGCAAACTGATGACGCGCGTCAGCCATCGCGGCCGCGGTGTCGCGCGAAGCCTGATGCTCGAGGCCGAGCGCATCGCCGTCGAGCGCGGCCGCACGCTCCTGGTCCTCGACACCGCCGACGACGGCGGCGCGGCTGGACTATACGAGCGCATCGGCTATCACCGAGTCGGCCTCATTCCCGGCTATGCACTGAAACCTCACGGCGGCCTCACCGGCACAATCATCTACTTCAAACCGATCGGTACTGCCGCGATGTAGGTCATTGCGCGCCTGGATCCCGCGCAAGGCATCCGGCGCATGAGGCCATTGCATGAAAAACGCAAAGGCGGTCCCTTACAGGACCGCCCTGCTTTGTTCCGCGTCGCCGTTGCGACGCGGGATTATCGAACCTCGTTCGCGCCCGTCAGGCGCGGGCTTTGCGTAGCTTCGAGGCCGGCGCGCTGTGCGACGCGTGGACGCGATGCACGCGCTTATGGTGATTCGACGCCGCCGTCTGGACCGCTTTGGGAGCCAGTTTGGCTACCGGCGTAGGCGCCACGGTCGCAGCCTGCGGCAACTCGGCCATCACCGGCGCGGGATTCGCCAGCGCGTACGCCGCTTCGGCCTCGAGCGCCAGGCGCCGGCGCTCAATGGCGACGATCTTCTTCTCTTTCCACTTGCGCAGCCCGATCCGCATGTACTCAGGATTGATATCGAGCATGTCGCAGACATTGTCGAACGAGAAGACCCAGCGCTTGTCCTCGTGGCCGATCCATTCGTCGGCTTCGCGGAACAGCCGTTGGCCCTTGTTCGTGGCCGAGTCGATGCACTTCATGAAGCACTCGATCGCGTCTTCGAGCACGCTCAGGATGAGCCGCTTTTCGCCCTCGAGCAGATGCTTTTTGCGCATCGCCTCGAAATACTGGATCGGCAACAGCGTGTCGGGTTCGAACAGCCCCGGCAGCTTTTCGTCAAGTGTCTCCTTCTCCTGCATCTTCTCTCCCTTGTCCGTCCTCAAGCCTTCACTTGCTGCTTCCACCACCCCACACCTCCTCGATTTATTCAGACGCTCGTCCCCGCGCGTCTATTCACTCGTCTTCGTTCTGTTCCTGGTAAATTTCGTTCCACGCCATCTGGATTGCTTCCAGCTTCGCTTCAGTCGATCCCTGCGGATCGTCGCCGAATTCGTCCAGATCAATTACCCATTGCCGTAGATCTACGAACCGCGCGTCGAGCGGATTCAGCCCCGGATGATTCTCGGCGAGCACTTCGGCCAGTTCTTCGGCCTGATCCCATTTCAGTTCCATCGCCATGTCTTCATCCTCCGCGGCTACGACATCTGCTCGACTGACTTCTTCTCGAGCGCCAGCTTGATCGCTGCGTCCATGATCCGGCCCGCGAACGGCGTGCTTAGCTCGTTCAACTCTTCGACCAGATTTGAGATGAGCTCGCGATCCTGTCCGATACGCGCCGCCTCCAGCTTCTCCGCCACC
Organism: uncultured delta proteobacterium; assembly: GCA_963765675.1. Lineage (GTDB taxonomy): Bacteria > Desulfobacterota > Binatia > Binatales > Binataceae > JBARDN01. Next base: position 85,962 of record CAVXXK010000004.1, read on the forward strand.
GCCGCCAACCGCGCGCGCTCTCCGGCATCGATCAGATGCGAATACTCACCGAGCTGTTTTCCAAGTGCCGCCAGGATTTGCTCGGCGTCGTTGCGAGCCACGATCAAGAGCCGCTGCTCCAGATCCTGCTCGCCGAGATCGATCGCCTCCTCGAGCATCCGTTCGATCTCCTCGTCGTTCAGACCGTACGAGGGCTTGACGTCAACCGAATGCTCGCGGCCAGTGCGCTCGTCGCGGGCGCTGACATTTAGTATCCCGTTTGCATCGATGAGGAAAGTGACGGCGATACGGGGTAAACCGGCAGGCTGTGGATCAATTGGTCCGAGCTTGAACCGCGCAAGGCTGCGGCAGTCGGCCGCAAGCTCGCGCTCGCCCTGCACCACGTGGACATCGACGTGCGTTTGATTGTCCACCGCGGTGGTGAACATCTCGGTCACGCTGGTCGGAATTGTGGTGTTGCGATGAATCAGCCGCTCCATCACGCCGCCCATCGTCTCGATTCCGAGCGACAGCGGCACCACGTCGAGCAGCAGCATGTCGCCCTGCTTGCCCATCAGGACGCTGGCCTGGATCGCTGCGCCGAGCGCGACAACTTCATCGGGATCGATCGAGCACAGCGGCTCGCGGCCGAAGAGATCGCGCACCCGCTCGCGCACGATCGGCATCCGCGTCGATCCTCCGACCAGAACGATCGCATTGATGTCGGCGGCCGAAAGCTTCGCGTCCTTGAGCGCCATCTTGCAGCGCTCGAGCGTGCGCGCGACCAGAGGCTCCGCGATTTTTTCGAGCTCGGAGCGCGTGAGAGTCTTCTTGACGCGATTCCCCCGCAGATCGAGCGTGATCTCTGTGGTCCGACGCGTCGGTCAGGCGCTGTTTCGCCGCCTCGGCGGCGCTGCGCGCGCTGTTCCATACGTGGCGGTCGCGAATAACTTCATCGGGCAGCCCGGCCAGCATCCATTCGACGATCGCGCGGTCGATATCGTCGCCGCCGAGATGCGTATCGCCGTTGGTGGCAAGGACCTCGAAGATTCCCTGCTTGATGCTCAAAATCGAAATGTCGAAAGTGCCGCCACCAAAGTCGTAAACCGCGACGTTGCCCTCCGCGAGCTTGCCGAGTCCGTAGGCGAGCGACGCCGCGGTGGGTTCGTTTACCAGCCGCACGACTTCCAGACCCGCCAAGCGCCCCGCGTCCTTGGTCGCCTGGCGCTGCCCGTCGTTGAAGTACGCGGGCACGGTGATAACCACACGATCGACCGTCTCGCCAGTCGCGCGTTCGGCGCGTTCCTTTAGCGCGCGCAGGATCTCGGCCGAGATTTGCGGAGGGGTGAGCGTGCGTTTGCCGACCTGGAAGCGAACTACCGGACCCGACAGATCGGCGAACGCATAGCGTGCGCGATCCTCCGGCGCGACGTCGGCGCCGCCCAAGCCCATGTAGCGTTTGACCGAGCGGATAACCGCGCCGTACTCGCCGCCGGAAAACCCGACCGCGCTGACCGTTCCGTCTTTCTCGGTAGTGAAGTGCGGCTCGAGCTCGATCGCGTGCGCTCCCGTATGCACCGCGCCGTCGGGCGCGATCGCGACGACCGAGGGCAACAGCGCCGCGCCGGATGCGGGATCGGCGATCACGCGCGGCTCGCCGCCTACCATCCGCGCGATCAGGCTATTGGTGGTGCCGAGATCGATTCCAAGTATTTGCGCCATCGCTTCAGGCCGCCTTCAAATTCCCGAGACCGAAATCGACATCGCGCAGAAGCGTGTGCAGATAGGCAATATTCGAGAGAATCAGTTTAAGCTCAGTGGCCAATTCTTTTGCGTTCGAGCGGCCGAGATCCCACAGCACGAAATTTCCGCGCAATGCGATCTGGTAGTCATTCATGACATTCATTAGCGCCGCGCGCCGCGCCTCGAGGTCGTCGGCCAGCACCTGAGCGCGGGCAGGGTCGCTGCGGACCGCCTCACGCAGGGTCGCGAGCTGCTCCTGGACATCGAATACAGTCTCGGCGATTTCCGGCGGCACCTGCTTGTTGTCGTCGGAGAGCTTCTCGCCGCGCATTTCGAGCCAGTAGAGTCCGCGCGTGACCGGCTCGCGCAAGGTGCGGTAGCTGCGGGTCAGAAGCGCGGTCGAGCGCAGGCTCGCGTCGCGCGCGCGCACGGGGGCCTGCGCGAATCGGTCGGGATGAATCTGGCGGCTCAGATCGTGATAAACGCGTTCAAGCGCACCCGGCTCGATCGCGAGCTTTTTGGGCAGCCCGAGCGCAGCGAAGCAGTCGAGTTCAACGCCGAGCGGCGTCGAACAGCTTTCGCAAATCAGCCGGGGCTCTTGCCGCCGTCCGCATGACGGGCATTCGATCATCGTTACGCCGCCGCATCCCCTCGTTCATACCACGAACGACTCGCCACATCCGCAACTTCGTTTGGCGTTTGGATTGACCACCCGAAAACCCGAGGCCATCAGCTCCTCGGCGTAGTCGAGCTCGGAACCGTTGAGATAGAGAAAACTCTTCTTGTCCACGATCAGTTTGGCGCCGTCGCGCTCGAAAATCTTGTCGCGCTCTTTGGCCGCGTCGATTTCCATCCGGTACGACAGCCCCGAGCATCCGCCGCCGACAACTTTTACGCGCAGTCCGGCCTCGGCGCCCTTGTCGGCGACCAGAGTCTTGATCTTGTGGACCGCGTTTTCAGACAGCGAAATCATCGTGCGAAACCTCAGCCGTCAGCCCTGATTCGCCTTTTCTGCCGGCGCTTCGGCGTGGCCCTTGCGCTTCTTCCAATCGGTGATTGCTGCCTTGATCGCGTCTTCAGCCAGCACCGAACAATGAATCTTGACCGGAGGCAGATTGAGTTCTTTCACGATGACGGTGTTCTTGATCGCCATCGCTTCGTCGATCTTCTTGCCCTTGACCAGCTCGGTCACGTAGCTCGAACTCGCGATCGCGCTGCCGCATCCGAAGGTCTTGAACTTCGCGTCTTCGATTACGCCGTCGTCGCTGATCTTGAGCTGCAGCTTCATCACGTCGCCGCACTCGGGCGCGCCGACCACGCCAGTGCCGACACTCAGGTCGTCCTTGGCGAAGCTGCCGACATTGCGCGGATTGTTATAGTGATCGAGAACCTTGTCTGAATATGCCATGATTTTTCTCCGCGCTGCTTACGATTTCCACTGCACTGACTTGAGATCGATTCCGTCTTTCGCCATCTCGTACAGCGGCGACATCTCGCGCAGCCGCTTGACCTCTTTGCTCACCCGGTCCGACACGTAATCGACTTCGTCGGCAGTGTTGAAGCGGCCGATTCCAAACCGGATCGAGCTATGCGCCAGCTCCTCGTTGATTCCGAGCGCGCGAATCACGTACGAGGGCTCCAGCGTCGCCGAGGTGCAGGCCGAGCCCGAGCTCACCGCGATATCGCTGATTCCCATCAGCAGCGACTCACCCTCGACGTACGCGAAGCTGATGTTGAGATTACCCGGCAGCCGCTCGGTCGGATGCCCATTCAGATAGACTTCGTCCAGCCGCTCAAAGATGCCCGCCTGGAGCCGGTTTCGGAGTCCGGTCAGGCGGACGGCCTCGTCGGCCATCTCCTTGCCAGAGATTTCGCACGCCGCGCCGAACCCGACGATTCCGGTGACGTTGAGCGTGCCCGAGCGCATCCCGCGCTCATGCCCTCCGCCGTCGATAATCGGGCTAAGCCGCACGCGCGGTCCTTTCGAGCGGACGTAGAGCGCGCCGACTCCCTTGGGGCCGTAAATTTTATGCCCGCTCATCGCGAGCAGGTCGATCCCGTCTTTTTCCACGTCCACCGGAATCTTGCCGACCGCCTGCACCGCGTCGCAATGAAACACGATGCCTTTTTCTTTGGCGATCTTGCCGATCTCGCGCACCGGATGAATCGTGCCGATCTCGTTGTTGGCGTACATGATCGAGATGAGCACAGTCTTGTCGGTGATCGCGCGGCGCACCGCGTCGGGATCGACCATTCCGTATTTGTCTACCGGAAGGTAGGTCACCGTCGCTTTGCCCTGGCGCTCGAGCGCGCGGCAACTGTCGAGCACCGCCTTGTGCTCAGTGACGCAGGTGATGATGTGGTTGCCCTTATCCTTGTAGAACTCGAGCACGCCCTTGATCGCCAGATTGTCGGACTCGGTCGCGCCGCTAGTGAAGATAATTTCCTTCGACTTCGCGCCGACGAGGGTCGCAATCTGCTCGCGCGCCTTAAAGACGCCCTCTTCCGCTTCCCAGCCGAAGCTGTGGTTGCGGCTGGCAGCGTTGCCGAACTTCTCGGTGAAATACGGCAGCATCGCGTCCAGCACCCTGCGATCGCACGGCGTGGTCGCGTGATTGTCCATGTATATGGGAGTCTTAACCATCAGCCCCGCCATCGAGGATGCTCTATCGGATTCGCGTCTCGCGAAATCGGTGATCCAATTAGTGGACCTGCTGAGTCCACTATAAGCATCGCGAGAGCTTCGGTCAACCGTCGCACCGCCTCACCAATACCCGACCCACTGAGTCTAGATAAGATAAATGCGTTGATCTGTCAAGGTAAATAGCACCTATCCAAGAGGTCAGCGCAGGGCACGGCATCGGCAAGGGACTGCGGCGCGTCGTCTGACGGCCGCAGTCCCTTAACCGGCCCGGAAGGCTTTCGGACGCGTTCTCCAGCGCCTAGCTCCGATGCCTATGTCTATGCCCGGAAGGCGTCGGTGTCGGATTCGGCGTTGGTGTCAGGGTTGGCGTCGGGGTGGACGTTTGAGTCGCAGTTGCCGTAGGAAGTGGAGTCGGGGTCCCGGACGCATTCCCGATTGGAGTTGCGGTGGGGGAGGCAGCGCCATAGGCATATGCCCCTATATCAACCGAGCTGGTCAATCTTGCAGCGCCCGTGATATCGAGCGCCGGGATGCCATAGGCGACTGATCCGGCGCTAATCGCGGGGCTGTCAGCCTGCAGGCGCATGTTGGATGGCGGACTCACAAGGTCGGGATTCGATGAGCCGGACCCTCCGTACAACAGGTTCGATACCGCCACGTTGGCCGGACCTGAACTGCCTCCATCGAGGTAGGCCGAATTGCTCGAATCGGACGTCGGGTCGAACCAGAGGATGTTGTTCACGGTGGTCACGCCGCCCGTATATTCCAGAGATACCTCACCGCGCCACGTGTACGGCCCTGAGAGCTGCTGATCCTTGAAGCAGGTATTATTTCGCACCAGGATCGGCGCGCCGCCATTGGAGTAAACCTTGACGCAGGCGCCTGCGTTGCCATAGCCGACATTGTTCTCAATCAGCGACGACGCGGCAAATCCGGAATCGGAAAACGAATCGAGTATTATTCCATTGCCATCAGATCCGCCCGGAGGATTGGAATTGTCGTAGACGAAATTCGCGCCGATATAGACATGCGTTCCAGCGCCGCTATCGAGTTGAGTCGGTTCGTAAACCGATATGCCGGAACCATCGGAGCTCCAGGTTACAGCGTTATTATGGACCAGGCTTCCCACGATCGTCAGATAGTCGCCGTTGTTCAATTGAACGCCGCTTCCGATCGCATTCTCGACTTCGTCATCATTCACGTACCAATGGCTTCCCCCGCCCGAGGTCACGATTCCAATCTCTCCGCCGTTGGTCTGAACGTGCTCGATCGCGACGTAGGATTGTGAATTGATATTGATCGCGAAGGAACCGTCGCTCGGTGGCAAAATTTCTGCGCGAGCAGTCGCGATACCGCGAATTGTGAGCCACTTGGCGGCGGTTCCCGAATTCGACAGCGTTACCGCTTCAGCATAAGGACCGGCATCCTCGATACATACTGTCCCGCCGCTCGAGCCTAAAGAATTGACGGAATGCTGAATCGTACGGAACGGCGAGGATTGCGTACCCGGCGAACCATCGGAGCCCGTCAACGCCGCGTAATAGCTGCAAGAGGCAATCACCGGTGTCACTTGCGCATTCGCATCCGCGACACCCACAGCCAAAACCCCGACCACGATCAACGCCGCAACAAAAGCTTTTGAATCCATTTCTCCTACCCCCGCGTCACCGCGCGCATACACGAGCGCAAAGGCGCCCGTCGCGATCATCCTGGCGTACACGCCGATCAAATCGCCGACGGAGCAGCCGAAACGCGTTCACGAGTTAGTATTTCGAGCGAGTAGGTATTGAAGATCGCCCGCGAGTCGCAGCGCACGATAGAGAGGTGAGCGATCGAAGTCAAGTATAAAAAGCGGATTTAGTGGAACTGAGTAATATATTTTTTCTGCCACCCGCAAACGTGCAATAGTCAGTCTCATCTCGCACTAAATGACTAATCGCCGCAGGAATATCTCGCGGTAACGCGGAGCGGGAAAATGTCGCCGAAATATTGGCCACGTCCCCCGCCGTGGGCGAGGAAATCCCGGCATTGCCCGCGATCGCAGAACATCCTTTCATGTAGTTGTAGGCAAGAAACCGTTCAGTTCGGCGTCATTCCGTATCCGCAATAGCGCACCGCAAGCAACTGTTGCACGATAAGCCGAAGATGGTCACACCGACGTGCCCAGAGACGAACATATCGCGGGCAGATATTGCCGTGTCCGAACCGATCGGCCGCACAGGTGCGGCGATCGGTGACCCATCGGAAGAAATTGAAAAAAATCGCTCGGAGAGAAAGCCGCGGAATCACTCCGGACGCGGCTTCAGAAACATCATGCGCTCCTCGCGCCACGCGGAAAAACCCAGGCGATGCCACGCCTCGGCGCCGAGCCAGTTGCGATGCAGCACGCTCAATGTGATCCGGTCGATTCCCTTGGCGCGAAACCAGTCGAAGGCCTCCGCGAGCATCGGTTTCATCAGGCCGCGTCCGCGGTAGCTCTCTTCCAGAAAAGCCTGGCTGATATAACCGATCTCTGCCGGACGCTCGCCCTCGTGACGGCGGCGCAGCCTCACCCACAGATGACCCGCGAGATGGCCGTCGCCCGCGTCGGCAACCCAGACTGCATGATGCTCCCGTGCCAGAACGGCGCGCATCCATTCGGGCGCCTGGCGAATCGAGTCCCAATCAAACCGTGCGCGTTCGTCCAGCGCTTCTTCATACGCCGCAAGTCCTGCGACGAGTCGCGCCAGTTCGGGAATGTCAGACTCGCGAGCGGGACGAATTTCGGGCTGCTTCATCATGACTCTCCCTGCATCAGCGCCAACACGCGCGGCAACGCCCTTATATCAGGCAGGATACTGGCGGCGGCGTCAAACGCGCCGCCGCGGGTTAACTCATTGGGCGCGATAATGCAGCGCAGACCGGCGGCCAACGCCGCGGTAAGCCCGCGCTCCGAATCCTCGACCGCGATGCAACGCTCCGGCGCGAGCTTCAAGCGCCTCATCGCCGTCAGATAGGGCTCGGGACTTGGCTTCGATTTTTCGTAGTCCTCACGCGCAATCACGGTCTCGAAAAGGGACAGAATTCCGCTTTGGCGATGCCCCAGATCCAGATGCGTGCGCAGCGAGCTGGTCACGATTGCCATCCGATAACGCGGCGCCAGCATCCGCACCGTCTCGGCTGCTCCTGCGATAAGAAGATTCGCGCGCCGTAGCTCTTCGGCGTAGAGAGCGTCGCGCTCTTTACGCAGCGCGGCGATCTCGGCAGTGCTCCATCCTCGCGACAACAGGCCGTCGAACAGGTTGCGGCCGCTGCGGAGCACGTGGTCGATATACAGCTCACGCGTGACGATGATCTCCGCGCGCGCCAGCGTGTCACGGGTCGCGGCGAAGAAAAGGCTCTCGGTGTCGACCAGAACCCCGTCGTTGTCCCACAGAATCGCTTCGATCATCGCATACGATTGTAGTCGGTACCGGCAGCGGCAGGAAAACCGTGCGGCGCCTGGTCAGAAGGGACCGCGATTGGCCGCGTCGAAGAAGATCTCGTGCATCCTGCGCTCGCTACGGATCGATTTTAGTGCCGCTTCGCGCGTCATCTCGAACTCGCGCTCGATCCACGGCGCCAGCCGCGCGAGGATCGCCGGGGGATCATCGCCCGTCGCGAGTTCTTGAGCGACCGCGCATTTGAGGGCGACCCGCTCGATTCCGTTTGCGCTCTCGAGCGCGAGCGTCAGCACGATCGCGCCTTTTGAGCGCACGGCCGGCGCGGCCTCGATGAGCCGGTACGGTCCGCGGCCGGTCTTCAACGCAATTTCCACCTGGCGATTTCTCGGCGCGATGTTCGCCGGACGCGCCGCCCGCTCGCCTTAAGCTGCGCGAGAAGACAACGAACCCACGCGATGATGCCCCTCCCAGAAGAGCACGACCGGGCCCGCGATATAGATCGAGGAATAGGTGCCGGTGATAAACCCGACCAGCAGCGTGAATGCCGAAGGACGCAGAATCGGCCCTCCGAACGCGAGCAGCGCGATCAACACCACAATCGCGGTGCCCGAGGTGAGCAGAGTGCGCGACAGCGTCTCGTTGATCGCGCGATTCATGATCGTCGCGATCGGCTCGCGCCGGCGCTTGGCCGCGTCCTCGCGAATCCGGTCCGACACGATTACGGTGTCATGCACCGAATAGCCGATAACCGTGAGCAGCGCCGCCAGTGTAGTCAGATCGAATTGGAACTGACTGATCACCAGCGCGAGCGACACGACCAGGACGTCATGCACCAGCGCGATAACCGCGCCGGCCCCGAAGCTCCAACTCGTATGGCGAAACTGGAAGGCGATAAATACGCCCATGAAAATAGTCGCGAACACCACCGCCAGGAACCCGCGCCGGCGCAGATCGCCTCCGACCTTGGCGCCCACGCTCTCTACGCGCACCACCTTGGCGACGTTGGGCCCGTAGGTCTTCGAGAGCTGGCCCTCGAGCTTCGGACCAAGGCTTCCGATATTGGCGACTTTCTCAAACCGCAGCAGGTAGGTATGCCCCGCCGACGCGCCGAAATCCTGCACGGTTATCTCGCCGAATCCCATCGGCCTGAGCGAGTCACGAATCGTGTTGGCGGTGGTGGCCTTGTCGAACTGCACCTGCACCACGCTGCCGCCCACGAAATCGACGCCGTAGTTGAGTCCGACGAAGATCAACATCAGCACGGCCGCGATATTGATCGCGGTCGAAAGAATTACGAAGAAATGGCGTTTCCCGACGAAATCGAGATTGATATCGGGACGGATCAGTTGAAAGGACATCGCAGTTGTTTAGCTGTTCCCTTGCTCGTGAACAACACCCACACTCAGCTCGCCGCAGCGCGCTTCTTACGCGCACGCGAGGGGCGCGCGGGCCGGACAGGAGTTGCGGCGGCTTCTTTGGCGGCATGCGCAGCGGCCTGAGCCTGGAGCTTGCTGCATGCGCCGCAGAGGTTGTTCAGATTTGCGGGATCCTCGGTCAGGCCGTCGTCGAGCGAATGGCACACCTTCATGCATCCGGAGCAGATGAAGTAGATGCCCTCGATAGTCTTGTTGATTCGCTCGCGATTGAGGATTCGTCCGCGCAGCTTTTCGATCCGGATCCCGAGGAGCTCGGCGTATTGGCGCTTGATCTTGCGCCGGCCGGCTTCGTCCTTGGGAAGATCGGCATCTTCCTCGGCTTCGTCGGCGGATTCGGAGAAGCTCGCGTACTTATCGCGCTTCGAGGTTTTTCGTTTACGCGCTCTGCCCATCGTCAAGTCCTCAGCGGGTCTTGCCGATGTATCCGCAAGCCTTTTCGCATACGAGGTAGAAGCCCTTGCGGCCGTAGCCCGCGAACTTGGTCACCTTGCTCTCGGCGCCGCAGTTGGGACACAGATGCTTGTGCTGGGCCTCGCCACTTTTTTCCGCGGTCTTTGCTTTCTTTTCAGCCATAGCGAATTTGAGCCGTCCTCAGGATTGATTGCCTGCCCCGCGAAACGCGGAGGCGACGAAACACCACATTGTACACGAAAGCCCCGTTTCGAGAAATCCAGCCTCGTCCCATACGTTGAGGCGCTGCGATCGTGAGAACGCCCCGATTCCAAAGCGCCGCGTTCCCATTCGTCATTTCGAGCCTTGGGCGAGAAATCCCGAGGCGGTCATGCTCCGAGCTACACCGGATGCAACCTCTTCGCGCTCTATAACCCTTCATTCGGGCAGCTTCATCGACTCGTCGATCATCCGCTCGAAGTCCTCGGGGCTTAGCGCCGCGAGTTCTCGCGCGTCACCGCCGACGAGGTACCGCTCTTGCGGATTCTCCGCCGATGCCGCGTCGACGATCACCCGCGCGACATCGTTCGCGTCGCCAAGCGCGAGCTCTGCGCCAGTCTTTATCCGATGCTCGATAATCCGCGCGTAGAGCGGATCGCGCGTCAGGCCCTTGACCCCCTGCCGCAAACGCTTGGGATAATGCATGTTCGCGCCGGCCCGCGTCTTGAAATTCCCCGGCTCGATAAGCACGACGCGGATCCCGAACGGCCGCAGCTCGTAGCGAAGACCGTTGCTGATCGCCTCGAGCGCGAACTTGCTCGCCGAGTAGACCGCCATGAACGGAAACGTGCGCACTCCCGAGATCGAGCTGACCATAACGATCGTCCCCGACCGCTGCGCTCTCATCGCGGGGAGCACCGCGCGCGTAACCTGCACGGCACCGAAAAAATTAGTCTCGAAGACGTGCCGGATATCGTTGTCGTCGTAATCCTCGACCGGTCCAGCACTGCCGAAGCCCGCGTTGTTCACGAGAATATCGATCCGGCCCTCGCGCTCGAGGATCTGCGCAATGGCATCCTTGACCGAAGCGGTGTCGGTCACATCGAGCTGGACAGTCTCGATCGTGAGCTGCTCCGCCTGCGCCTCGGCGCGCAGATAGCCAGCGTTTTCGAGCGTGCGCATCGAGGCGTACACGCGATGCCCCCGGCGAGCGAACTCAAGCGCGCTGAGCTTGCCGATCCCAGAACTGCATCCTGTGATCAGCGCGATTCCCATAGGTCCTCCTGTCTCGAACGCTTTATCGTGACCATGCCCGAATGCACGCCACGCGCGCGGGAATGACACATCAGAAACACCGTCACTTCTGCGCGGGATAGGCGTAATGCCCATCGGACGCCGCCCCTCCAAAGACACCGGCGTCGCCGGTCAAATCGACGACGTCGATCACGCTAGCCTCGACCGGGACGCCTTCGAAAGAATCGGGAATGCGGCTCTTTACGTAGGCGAGCTCTTTGACTCCCTTGTCCGTCCCGTCATCGACGGTCACATCCAGCGCCGAGGTTTGTCCCTCCATATCTATTCCGACTCCTTCGATCACCGCGGTATCGCCCGACGGGAACCAATTCGGCTCGGCGGCCAGGAAATCGATTCGCGCAGCCATCGCTCGCACTACGTCAAGGTCTGGTCGCGAATCGCTATCCTTGATCGGAGGGCATCCGGCCGGCAGCGGCGGATTCGGCGCCCTGTTTAACCCGCGAACGCGCAGCATGTAAGGCAGGAATCTGTCGTACGGTTTGCTCTCGGTAACTTCGGTCGGCACGTTCTCGATTGTCTTCGGCACGCTGCTTCGGACGAACCCGACGTCGCCGGAGTTATCCGCCACCAAATCGAGCGTGGCAACCGGTTTGGACAAATCGATATCGACCGCGAGCACCCGGTCTTTGACGTGATAAGCGTCGAGCGAGCTTGCCAGATCTGGTTGTGCGCTGAGTGCGGCGACGGCGTCCGGACCCGGCTTGTCCTTAGCGCCCGACCACGCGGCAGGACATCGTGGTTGAGATGGCGACGCGGCCGCGACGGGCGCCGCGTCCTGCGCCGTCGCGAGGCCCGCAAAGCGCACGATTATCGCCGCAATCGTCAGTGATCCAATAAGACGAAGCAGAGCGACGATATTCTGTCGGCTCATATGACGTCCCCTTTGACTGATTGTCATCGCTGTCCCCGCCCAATATCAAGCGTCGCTTCTCGGATGATTTGTCCGAGGCGAAACGAACCCACCGAAAGGCTAGGCTGACAGCGCCTGCCGTGATGCCCGCTACCATTGCACGAGCGCATCGCTGCGCATATGCGTTAATTCATCTTGGATTCACAACTCAAAGCCGGCGACGCTGTGATCTTTATCGACCGCAAAGGGCGCCGCTACCTGAAGACGCTGCACGCAGGCAAGAAAATTCTGATTCGCGGAGAGCTTGCCGCGGACACGATTTTCGGCATCGACGAAGGCTCGCGAGTGAAATTCTCAACCGGCGAGACCTTTGTCGTCCTGCGCCCGACCTACGCCGATCTGATTCCCCTGCTGCCGCGCGCCGCGCAGGTCATCTATCCGAAAGACACCGGGCCGCTGCTCATCTGGGGCGACGTATTTCCCGGCGCGACTGTCGTCGAAGGCGGCACCGGCGCCGGCGCATTGACTATCGCGCTCCTGCGCGCGGTCGGGCCTGCGGGCCGGGTCATCTCGTATGAAATTCGCGAGGATTTCGCGGCCATCGCGCGGCGCAACGTCGCCGCCTACTTCGGCGATGCTCCCAACTGGACGCTCAAGCTGCGCGATCTGTACGACGGCTTCGACGAGACCGGCGTCGATCGGATGTTCCTCGATCTGCCCGAGCCGAGCCGCGCGCTGGAAGTCGCGGCGCGCGCGTTGCGCCCCGGCGGCGTGCTCGTCTGCTACGTTCCGACGGCGCTACAGATCAAAGACACCGTTGACGCGATTCAGGCGCGCGCTGACTTCGGCGAAGTCGAGACCTTCGAGACGCTGCTGCGCCATTGGCAGGTCAAAGGGATGAGCGTGCGACCGTTTTTCCGGATGGTCGCGCACTCGGCCTTCATCATTGTCGCCCGCCGCCTCGCCGATATCTCCGCCGGCGCCGAAGTAGAATCGATCACGCCGGCCGAGGCTACGGCCGACTCCGATTACGATTCTTCCGATTCGGACGGAGATCCCGATCCCCTGGAATAAAATCGATTAGCCAGTTGGCTCAGGTATGAATGATCCGCCCAAAATCAAATCTCCGGCGAACCGACTGACGCGGCGAGAATTCGTCGGCATGAGCGGCGCCGCGATCATCATCGCGGGTATCGGCGGAATGGATAGACTCGTTCGCGCAAACGCTGCTGCGGCGGCGAAATTCGGTGGTCCAACTCCAAATTCGAAATTCTACATCACTACATACTCCAGCACGCCGCCGGTCGATCCTGCCGCATGGCGGCTCAGTATCAAGGGGTTAGTAGCAAATCCCTTCGAGCTTTCGTACGCGCAGATCAAATCGCTGCCTCAGATCGACGAAACTCTCACGCTCGAATGTATCGGCAACCCTCCCGACGGCAGCCTGATCAGCAACGCCCGATGGCGCGGCGTGCGGCTGCGCCCGCTCCTGGAGCGCGCGCGCGTCAATCGGCGCGCGGTCTGGGTTGTGATGCGCGCGGCCGACGGCTACTACACCGGTCTTCCGGTTGACGAACTGCTGCGCGACGAGAACTTCCTGCCCTGGATGATGAACGGCGTGCCGCTGCCACCCGATCATGGGTTTCCGGTGCGAATCTTCATTCCGGGGAAGTATGGGATGAAGCAGCCGAAATGGATTACCGAGCTCGAGTTCGTCGATCATCCTGAGACTGGCTATTGGGAAGCGCGCCGATGGAGCAATACCGCGTGGCGCAAGGTCAATTCGGGATTTTTCTCGCCACACGTCGAAGGAGGGATGCTTTCCCTGTTCGATCGCAGTGCGAAAGTGTCCGGCCCGGCCGATATCTACGGATGGGCGCTCGCGGGACCGTCAGGAATCAAGCGTGTGCAAGCTTCGATTGACAATGGCGTCTCGTGGCGCGACGCCGTGTTGGTAAGTAATCACTCGCCGTATGTATGGACCGTCTGGAAATACCACTTGGCGCCCGCTCCGGGCAAATACATAGTGAGTATCCGTGCGATAGACGGTAACGGAGTCGCACAACCGCCGACCGATCCTCAGACCGGTAGCGGAATGTCCGGCCAAGCCCGCATGTCCATAGAAGTGACCGCTCCAGGATAGCTTTGTCCTGACCAGGACCGGCGGGACGCCGGCCCTGTTCAATTATCAATGAAACAGTCTATGAAAGAATCCTCTGATTCCGCCGGGCGATGGACTCGCGCTTGGGATCGGCTGGATCGCTCCAGGAGCGTCGGGGCGGCTGGGAGGATTTGGTGTGCCGCCGAGCGCCGCGGGTAACGAGGCGAGGACTCCTGCGCCGCCACATGCCGTGGTGGTCGGAGCGGTGCCGATCAGAAACGGCAGCGCGATCGCGCGCGGACACGCAGGGGTCGCAAGGCCGCCGCTTTGCGGATCGATCGTGGCCATCACGATTCCCGAGGGCTCGGCGAAATCCGGTGAATCGTCCGGCACCGCGTGAGTCATGAAATTCACCCATGCCGGCAGAGCGGCGCTGGCGCCCGGCATCCCGAGACTCTGCGGCTCGTCGAAGCCGACCCAGACGCCGCACACGAGGTCGGGCGTGTACCCGATGAAATATCCGTCATGATAATCCTGGGTGGTGCCGGTCTTGCCCGCCGCGGGAAATTTCAGTCCCATCCTCCGCGCTGACGCGCCGGTGCCGTAACGCAACACCTGTTCGAGCGCGCCGGTAATCAGATACGCGACCGAAGGATTGATGACGCGATTCTCGTCGTCCTCATGATGAAAGATCACGTGCCCCGCCGCATCGACGACCGCCTGAACCGCGTACGGCGGATCCTGCGCGCCCGAATTCGCAAACACCTGGTATGCGCCGACCAGTTCGAGCAGCGTGGTTTCGTCCGCGCCGATCGAGATCGGCAGCACCGCCGGCAGCTCTTCGTGGATTCCCAGCTCGTGCGCGGTCTGCACGATGCGCGCGGGACCGAGCTGGTTGCCGACCCACGCCGTCGGCACGTTGAGCGACTCGAACAGCGCCTGCGCGACCGTGACCTGCCCCTGGTAGGTGCGCTCGTAGTTGACGGGCGTCCAGCTTCCGAAGGTCATGGGGCGATCGGGCAGGACGGTCGCCAGCGTCATCGCGGGAGAGAACGGCGCACGCGAGGGATCGAGCGCGGCCAGATAGACAATCGGCTTGAACGCCGAGCCGGGCTGGCGCTGGGCCATCGCGGCGCGGTTGAACTGGCTCGACGAATAATCGCGTCCGCCGACCATCGCGCGAATCGCGCCATCCGACGCGTCGAGCACGACCATCGAGCTTTCGAGCTGTTTGGTCTTGTCGGCGCGCCGCAGCCGGCTGTGCGATTTCTCGAGCTGCGCCAGGTTTTGCTCGATCGCCTCCTGCGCATACGCTTGCATCTCGGGGTCTAGCGTCGTGTAAACCTTGAGCCCTTGGAGATGCCCGTTAAGCCCCGGAATCTTGTCGACGAAACTTGTTACATAGTCGGTAAAGTATGGCGCGCGGCGCAGTCCGGGCGGCTTGGTCACGTCGATCGGCTCCGCGAGCGCGCGCTGGTACGCGGCCGCGTCGATCACGCCCGCATTTTTCATCACGCCGAGGACGATATTGCGTCGCGCGAGGCAGTTCTCCGGATGCCGCCGCGGATCGTAGAGACTCGGCGCCTGAATCATTCCGATCAGGGTCGCGGCCTCGGCCGGCGTGACCTCGCGCAGGTCGCGATTGAACAAATATCGCGCGGCCTGCGACAGGCCCTCGATCGGCGTGCCGTCGTACGAGCCCATCGGAACGTCATTGATATAGCGTTCGAGGATTTCGCGCTTGCCCAGCCGCATCTCGAGCACGATCGCGACCGCGAGCTCGCGGAACTTGCGGCTGAAGCTGCGCTCATGCCGATCCATAAAAGTGCGCGCGAGCTGCTGCGTCAGCGTGCTTGCGCCCTGCGCCAAATGATGCGACCTGAGATCGACCAACGCGGCTTCGATCACGCGAATCGGATCGATCCCCGGATGGTAGTAGAACCATCGGTCCTCGGTCGCGATCAGGCCGTTCACCAGGTACGGCGGCAACGCGCCCAGCGCGACCTCGACGCGCTCGGCCGGAGCGCCCGGCAACAGCCGCCCGATCACCTCGGGCTCGAGCGCGACCGAGCGCTGGGACACGCCGAACGAATCGATCACGTTCGAGACGCGAATACCGCTGAGCGCGACGCGCACGATCGCGCCGGGATAGTCAGTTCCCGCGACAGTGAACGAGCGCGTGTAGATCGTGATCAGGCCCGGCGCGCGCGAGTACTCGCCGGGTGACGCAGGAGACGCGGTCTGCGTGTAGCTCAGATGACTCAGGCGATCGATAAGGCCGGTGCGGACGATATCGTCGCCGGGACGAATCATCGCGGGTGCGGAATAGATTGCGCTGCTGAGCGCCTCGCGGCGCTGTTCGATCATCGCGGAGATTTCGCCGTAGAGTTGCGCGAGGTAGAACCCGGTGGCGAAGGTGATGAGCAGGAACGCCGCGCCGGCGATGGTCCGCACGCGCCATCCGGCGATCCGCCATTCGCGCTTCTTGCGGCTCTTCCCGCCCCGCCTGTCATCAACCTTGGCCACAACCACCTCGCGTTTCCCACCCGACGCTAGCGAATACCCTCTCCCTCCGGGAGAGGGCAACACGGCGCGGCGATTGCTTTATTCAGCAATCGCCGTGACGCGTGGGTGAGGGTGCTGCTCCGCTCTCTGCTCTGGCGCTCGCGCAACGAGAACAGGGCATCAAAATGAGTACCTATTCCCCACCGCCGATTGACTGACTACTCCTTCGCCAAACTCATTCGCGAGCGCCCGCAGCGCGCGCCATCCGCTGCAATGCGCCGGGATTATTTGCGCGCACCCGAACTGCCGCAGACCCGCGACCGTATCGGGAATCAGTTTCTCCATCGCTGCGCCGCCAAGATGCAGGCCGCCGAACGCCGCGTAGATAGGAACGGCGGGAAACTGCTTTCGTACGTCGAGTAGCACGTTGACGATTCCCGCGTGCGAGCAAGCGCTGAAAACGACCATTCCCTTCCCGCCCACATGAACAGCAAGATAACGCTCATCCATTATCAGCGGATCGGCACGCCACGGTTCATTGATGCTATCGCGGCACAGATGATCGGCGCGCCCCTTTTCGAAGCTCGTGATGCGCGGAATCTCACCGCTCAGGTAGAAGAATTCGTCCAGCAACAGTCGCGGAGCGCTATTGTTGACGACTTCGACGCCATGCGCCGAGAGCTGCTGTAGCGAGGGGACCTTTTGAAAGGGCGCGACCTCGCCGGTGCTCAGCCGCGCGCCACGCTCCACGAACATCCCTGGATTCACGTGGCAGGCGACGCTGCGCGTCCTGCGGCCATTTACAATCTCGTCGATCGCCGGCAGCACGCCTCCCATGTGATCCCAATGGCCATGCGAAATCGCGACGGCTTCGACCTGGCGGAGCGACACGCCGAGGTTTCGCGCGTTGGCGAGCAGCACCGCGCCGTCCGGACCCGCATCGAAGAGCAGCTTGTGGCGTTTGCCGCCGACTTCCGCAGTCAGCAGCAGCCCGAGACCAAGCTGAGCGCAGCAGAGCGTCGAGCCCGAAAGCTCGGAAGCCCCAGCAGCTACGACATTATTGAACTCGGGCGAGCAGTAATGAGGCTTGGTCGAATAGCTATCGGTAAGATTGTCCGCGAGAACATCGACGACGAGCTTTTCAACGGTTTGAATGTTGTTCATCGGAAGCAGCATCGCGATCATACCGGAATCGCGCGCCAGTTCCGAAGCACCTACTGTTTGTAGCCGAATCGGCGGAGCATCGCGTGGCGATCCTTTCTGATCCGCCTCGCTCTCGACGCCTTTGGGCGGCTCGCCGTCGATCACTCCTACGACGCCGCGCGCGCCCGCTTCTTCGGCAATGATGATCCGCACCGGGTTGGCGCTCGCGCAGAAGATCGTGCAGACCTCGGCGACCGATTTGATCGGATTCAGCACGTTCACCGGAAACGCGTTGCCGAGCATCACGACGAAGACGTGTCCCGCGCCGATCGCGCGCGCCGCCTCGGTCGCCGCGCGCTCGAGGGCCTCGTCAGTGCCGGTGTGCCGCACGAGGCGGGGACCAGAAGCCTCGTTGAACGCGACACCAAAGCGAATTTGCGGGACCGCCTGCACCAGCGCCTCGAACAGATCCTCGACCGTCTTGATAAAATGCGACTGCCCGACAATCACGTTGACGTCCTCGGAAGGCTTGGCGATCGGTATCGACTTCAGTTCCATGACAGCGCCCTCTCGCAAACGCGGTAGAGATTTGGAGATGATACGAAAGCGGACGGCGCGCGCAAAGGCGCTCCCGCACTCGCAATGCCGACCGCGAAAAAGCCGCCGTCCACCGAACGCAAGCTGCCCGCATTTTTCTACCGGATGCCGCCGCTGGCGCAGCGCGCCTACCTGCGCAGCGATGAGATCGGCAAGTTCGATTTCGAGCCGACCGCCTCCGCGCTCGACGCCGTCGCCGCCCTGGGGCGCGCGCTCGAATCGGGCGGATCGGTCGCCATTGCGGAAGCCACTCGCGCCGTCGCGATCGAGGTCTGCCGGATGGCCGCCGTGATGCCGCTCGCGGTCGAGGTGCGCAGCGTCCGTCCGCGAAATCAGCGCGGCGAATTGCACGGCCTGTTCTATCCCTTCGACGCGCGTTCGCGCACGCCCGCGCATATCGTCCTGTGGATGCGCACCGCGCAGCGCCACGACGTCGTCCGGCCGCGCACCTTCGTGCGCACCCTGATGCATGAGCTGGTGCACTATCTCGATTACGCGCTGCTGCGCCTGGGCGATTCGTATCACACGATGGGCTTCTTCCGGCGCGAGTCGTTCCTGGTGCGGATGCTGCTGCCGCCGGACCCCGGCGATCCGCCATCTTGATGACCCGGCCCGCGATCCGCTACCTAATGACCACGCCGCAAGTAACAGGACGACTTGATAGAACGGCACGCGGGGGACAATGGCATCAGCGATGGGATTCTTCTCGAAGTTCAGATCATCCGGATCAGCGGAAAAACGCGTGGCTGACGAATTGGCCGGCCTCGCAGGGCGCAAAGAGGAGCTGATCGCGCGGCTTGGAAGGCACGCCGCACGATGCACCTATCCGTCGATGGCGGCGGACCTGAAAACACTGGCGGAAAAGGAAGCGGCGCATTTCAAAATCCTGCGCAACATCCTTTCCGATCGCGAGATGTGGCCGCGCCCGCCCGAGGATCAGCAGCGCGAGGGCTCGAACGACTGGGAGCGGCTGGGCGGCGACCTGGCGATGCTCTCGGCGATCGCGGCGGGGCTACGGCTGTGCGCGATGCATTGGGAGGCGATCGATCAGGAGATCGCCGACACGCTCGGCACGATGGCGACCGAGGACGTCGATCACGAAAGCGATCTGCGCCAGCTCGCCCTGAAGTGCGACCCGCAAGCGTTCGACTAGAGCGAACGCCCGCAGGATCTTCGCGCGGTCAGCCGCAGGCCATTCCATCTGGCTGCTAGCGCGACTGGCGAGATTCCTCGCGGCATCTGCCGCGAGACTTGACCTGCACAAGACGATACCCGTCGCCTGCTCGCGCTCGGAATGACACAAATCTTTCGCACAGTGTCATTCCGAGCGCGCGAGCCGGGCATCACGCGGTCGTAGGATGAAGTGGCATTGCGCGAATCGCGAGGAATCTCGCCCTGTGCATCGGCATACGTTGCCGATTAATACGAGCAAACCGCGCGCCGCGACGCTCACTCCGCCATCCGCGGGGAGGTTCCGCCGTCGATTACCAACAGCGACCCGGTCATGTAGCTCGACGCATCGGACGCGAGGAAGATGCACGGGAAGGCAATCTCCTCGACCGTGCCGAAACGTCCGAGGGCGCGCGATCTCGCGACCGCCTGTTTCACTTTCGGATTCGGCCACACCCGCGGCGCGGCGCCTACCGTGTCGATCGGACCGGGCGCGATACAGTTGACCCGGATTCCCTTGTCGCCCCATTCGCTCGCGTGCGAGATCGTCAGAGTGATCACGCCGGCCTTGGCCGCAGAATAGGGCAGCATGTGCGCGGAGCCCTCGATTCCAGCGGTCGAAGAGATATTGATGATCGAGCCGGGAGATTTCTGCGCGATAAACTGGCGCGCCGCCGCCTTCGAGCAGAAGAACGCACCGTCGAGGTTGATCCCGACCACCGCGCGCCATCCGTTGGGCTTAAGATCGAGCGTCGAGCTCGCGATACTCGCGCCGTGATTGTTGATCAGCACGTCGAGGCGTCCGAAATGCTTGACCGCCGCCGCGACCATCGCGTCGCACTGCTCGGGTTCGCGCACGTCGCATTGCGCCATCTCGCACTTGCCGCCGGCTTTGCGAATCTCGTCGCGCACCTTCTCGAGGTTCTCGACCTTGCGGCTCGCGATCAGCACCGGCGCGCCGCGGCTCGCGAATTCTTTGGCGATCGATTCGCCGATTCCCGTTCCGCCGCCGGTGACGATGGTGACTTTCCCTTCGACGCTGAATGGATCTTTCAATTTCGTGTTCCTCCTGAAGCTGGTCGAGCCGCGCCATCCCGCGCGAGTGCCAGCATTGGCGATCCAAAATTTATCGCACGCCACAATCCAGATAGCGAGAGCGCAGTTCTCGCTTCATCCTATACCCTCTCCCTCCGGGAGAGGGCGTGGGTGAGGGTGCTGCTCTGCTGTCGCGTGCACGGCAGCTTCTCGCTCGAAGCGGGCGACGGCCGGCGGGACGACGGCCCTACTGCGATCGATCGGGCCCCTGCCCCGCTACCCAACCCGCGCGGCCCGGCAGCTCGATGCGCACGATCTCGCAGATCGGCAGCTCGGTGCGATTGAGCCGCGACGCGACCTCCCGCATCGCGACGAACTTCGCGCCGCGCTCCTTGAGCGCGCGCAGCATCACGCAAAAGCTCTCGAGATGCCCCATCCCTTCGGTCTCGGCGTGAACCGTATGCACATTCAGCGCGTCGGACGTGAACTGTTCGAGGTAGTAACGCATCACCGCCGCGTCGTCGGAGAGCCCGGGGCGACCCATTACTTCATCGAGCGTCGGCAGCGTAGTCGGGATCTCCGGCGTCGCGAGGATCTTGTCGCCGATCGCGCATCGAAATGGATAACGCCCGCGCGTGTCGCTGCGGTACTCGAGATTCTCCGCTTCGAGCGCGAGCGAGGCGGCGTCGTTGGTGCGCCATCCCGGCGCCGCGAATCCCTTCGCAGACTCGCCCATGATTGCGCGGAACGCCTCGAACGCGTCGTGCAGTTCCGCCCGCACCCCGATGTCTCCGATCGCGTCGATCCGATCCTGCCATCGCACATGGTCGTAGCCATGCACGCCGACCTCGAAGCCGCGCGCGCGCAGATCGCGCATTACGGCAGGATATGCGAGCGCGATCGGACGCGCGGGAAGAATTGTCCCGGAAAGAACCGTTCGCAGGCCGTACATCGAGACCGCTTTGGTCCGGAACATCTTTTTCAGGAAACCGCGATTCTTGAGCACGCGCACGATCGCGCGCCCAGAGTTGTCCGGTCCCATCGAGATGTAAAAACTCGCCGCGATTCCTTCGCGCTCGAGCATCGCGGCCATCCGCGGCACGCCCTGCCCCAGGCCCTGATGCGTATCTACGTCGATCTTGAGCGCCACTTCCATCGCACAATCCGAATCCCGATCAGCCGCGCATCAACTGGCGACGCCTGGCGCGTCCGAGCGCAATACGACCGATCCTTCGAGCAAATTCGCGGCGGCAACATTTCGCGCCGCGCCTTCCGTGCCGCCTTCGAACTGCGCACGGAGGACGAGCACGCTGCCCTCGCCCGCCGCGACTTCGAGCGCGCCGCCGGCGTCCTCGCCGATTATCTCGCCGGGCTCGCCGCGCGATCCGTTCTCGTTTGCGATTCGCGCGCTCCAGATGAACAGCTTGCGATCGCCAAGGTAGCAGAATGCACCGGGATAGGGATGCGTCACTGCGCGGACGAGATTCGTGACTCGGCGCGCCGGCCATCGCCAGTCGATCCTTCCGTCTTCCGGCCGCCTCCGCCCGAAGTAACTTCCGGCGGCGAGGTCCTGCGGCGTTCGCGGCGCGGTTCCCGCAACGATCTGCGGATGATATTCGCGCACGATCGCGGCGCCCACCGGCACCAGCTTGCGATAGAGCGTGAGCGCCGTGTCGGCGTCGTCAATCGCGACGGTTTTCTGCGCGACGATATCGCCCGC
This sequence comes from uncultured delta proteobacterium, assembly GCA_963765675.1. Taxonomy (GTDB): domain Bacteria; phylum Desulfobacterota; class Binatia; order Binatales; family Binataceae; genus JBARDN01. The sequence continues at coordinate 108,011 of CAVXXK010000004.1, forward strand.
GTCGGCGCGCGCGACCATGTGATGCAGCGTCACGCCCGCTTCGCGCTCGCCGTTGGCAAGCATCCAGTTGACGGGGGCGCGTCCGCGGTAACGCGGCAGCGGCGAAGGATGCAGATTGTACGCGCCCATCGGCGCGAGCGCGAGCACGTCTTCCGCGATCAGATGCCTAAAGGAAAACGAGTAGATGATCGCCGGGCGCATCGCCGCGATCTTCGCGGTCCATTCGGCGTCGATCTTGTCGGGATAGTGCACCGCGATATTGTGCCGCGCCGCCAGCTCCGCGCACGAGCGCCACCAGATTTCCTCGTGAGGATCGTCGCGATGAGAAAACAGCGCCGCAATCGGCGCCCCGAGCTCGATCAGCTCCGCCAGGCACGCGTACCCCATCTCGTGGTAAGCGAACACGACGCACACGGCGTCCTTGACCGCGAGATCGGAGCGCGCACTCACAACTTATCCGCGATCTTGGCGCGCGTTGTCCTGGTGGCCGTCCTGGCGATCGGCATGTTCATCACGATCACCATGCACGCCGCGCACGATGTAAGTCGGACGGCGGCGCACCTCGATATAAATTCTGCCCACGTATTCGCCGATCAGGCCGAACGCAAGGAACTGGAAGCCGACGAACAGAAACAGGATCGCGAACAGCGACCACAACGCGCCTTCCTGCTGCGGTCCGAAGATCAACCGATGCAGAATCAGAACCGCAACCAGGATTGCATCGAGCACGAAAATTCCGATTCCCGCGAAGCTCAGCGCCTGGATCGGCAACAGCGAGAATCCGGTGATCAGGTTGAGGCTCAGCGTCGCGAGCCGCAGAAGATTGTATTTCGATTTGCCCTCGGCGCGCTCGGCGTGCGCCACGCGGATTTCCGTCACCCGCTTGGCGAACGAGTTCGCCAGCGCCGGCACGAACGCCGCCTTCTCATCGCAATCGACTACCGTATCGACGATATGCCGCCGGTACGCGCGCAGCATGCATCCGTAATCATGCATCGGCACGCCGACGATCACCGAGGTCAGGCGGTTGTGCATCCGTGACGCGTACTTGCGCCAGCTCTCGTCCTGCCGTTCCTCGCGCCATCCGCCGACCACGTCGTTGCCCGCGTCGATCGCGGCGAGCAACCGCGGAATCTCTTCGGGCGGATTTTGCAGGTCCGCATCGAGCGTCACGATCACTTCGCCCCGCACTTGCCTGAACCCCGCGAGGATCGCGGCATGCTGCCCGAAGTTGCGCGCCAGCTCCACCACGCGCACACGGCCCGCCTGCGCCGCGGCGATCTCGCGCAGGATCACCAGCGAATCATCGATCGATCCGTCGTCGATAAATACCGCTTCCCACGGTCGCGAAAGCCCCTCGAGCACCGGCAACAGGCGCGTCCAAAGACGCGCCCAGGTTGCCCGACTCGTTGAACACCGGGATCACAATCGAGACCATCCCGGCCTGCGGCGCTCTCCGCGCGGGAGTGTCGCGAAACGAACTTATTTGGCTTGCGGCCACTAAACGGCCATTGTGGCAAACGCACGCCCGAGGTTAAAGACACCAACCGGCCGCCAAGACACGAAGGCACAAAGAAGAAATCTTCTGCTTAGTGTCTTCGTGTCTTAGTGGCCGCTTGAACTCTTAGTGCTCGCTTGAGGTTGACGACGCGACGCTGCGCCTTAACACTGCAAGGATCATGATACCGCGTTCCCGAGCAGGTCGAATCGCGCTTGCCGCGATCGTTGCCGCGATTCTCTACCTGCCCGGACTCGGGCGTCCCGCACTATGGGAACCGGACGAGGGGCGTTACGCCGAGATCGCGCGCGAGATGGCGATTTCCGGCGACCTCGTGACGCCGCGCGATGACTATATCCGCTATTTCGAGAAGCCTCCGCTGGTTTATTGGGCGGAAGCCGGAGCGATCCGGATTCTCGGTCCGACTGAGTTCGCCGTGCGGCTTCCCGCCGCGCTTTTCACCGTCGGCGAGGTCGCACTCGCTTGCGCGATCGGCGACGCGATGTTTGGCGCGGCTGCGGGACTTCTCGCCGCGCTGGCGCTCGCACTGTCACCGCTGGTGTTCGCATTCGCGCGCTTTGCGACGCTCGATCCGGCGCTCGCATTTTTCTTGACCGCCGCGATCGGCGCATTTCTCGCCGCCTCGCGCGCGCCCGATTTCGGCTCCGGCGCCGGGCGGTACTGGATGTGGCTCGCGGCCGCGATGCTCGCACTCGGCACGCTCAGCAAAGGTCCGGTCGCGCTCGTGCTGGGCGGCGCGATCGCGCTGGTCTGGATGCTGGTCGAGCACCGCGCGCGCGAGCTGCGGCGCATCCCGTTCGTCTCCTGCGCGATCATCTATCTCGCGATCGTGATGCCGTGGTTCATCCTGGCCGAGCATCGCAACCCCGGCTTTCTTGAATTCTTTTTCATCCACGAGCACATCGAACGCTTCACCAGCTCGCAGGAGCACGGATGGGGTCCGTGGTTCTTCATTCCGGTCGTCATCGGCGGCGCGTGGCCATGGATATTTTTCGCGCCGCTCGGATGGATTGAGATCAGCCGCTCGAAAGAGAACCCGCTCCGCTCGCGATCGAATCTGCTCGTCATCTGGTTCGCGGCGATCGTGATGTTCTTTTCGATTCCGCGCTCGAAGCTCGGCTCGTATATCCTGCCCGCGCTTCCGCCGCTGGCGATTCTCGCCGGCTATGGTCTCACGCGTATCTCTCAAATCTCCCGCGACCGGGCAGTCGCGTGGATGCGACCCTTCGCGATCGTGAATATCTGCGCCGCCCTCGCCGCCTCCATCGGCTTCTACTTCGAGGCGCATCGGCTGCCGCGTGGCCTCGCGCTCGATGGCGCGATGATCGCCGCCGTACTCGCGGCGGGCGCGATTGCGGCGTACCTCCTCGCCCGCAATGCCGCCCGAGCTGCATTGGCAATCGTACCGATGGCGCTCGCGATGCTGCTGACGATCGGAATCGCCGAGCGCGCTCGCACCGCCGCGGCTCCAGTTGTCAGCTACCGCGAACTCGCACGAGGGATCGCGCCCTATCTGGCCCCCGGATGCGTCCTCGGCTCGTATCATCATTATGTGCAGGCGTTGCCCTTCTATACCGGGACGCGCGAGATGCCGGTGCAGTACTGGGGCGAGCTCGGCGAATTCGCCGACCCGTCCGAACAGCACAACGAATTTATCGGCACGGCGACGCGGCTCAAAGAAATGTGGACGCATTCACAATGCTTCGTGCTGATCGCGAACGAAAAAGACCTGCCCGAAATTCTGAAAACTCTGCCGAATCCGAAACCGACGGTGATCGCCTGCGAAGGCAAAAAACTCGCCCTCTTCAACGGACCTCCATCGCATCCCTCGCCCGCGTCTGGTCCCTCGCCCTGTAAGGGAGAGGCCAGGTGAGGGTCCTTTAGTATTGAGTCGCGCTAATGCGCGACCATAATTCTTTTGAATCGCGCGTCGCTGTCGCGTCGCGCTGAAAAATGACCCTCACCTTACCTCTCCCATACTGGGCGAGGGATCAGACAAGGGGCGCGGAACCGACCACCGGGGGGCACTTGGAATCCCTGCGGGCGGTCTGTAGTTATTTGGCTGGCAGAAACGCTGGGGCCCAGGGAATCGAACATGAAGTATCCGCTGACCCTCCTGATCTTCGCCGCAATCGCCGTCGCGGCTGCGTCCTGCGCTCCGGTCGCGCAGGATCAGGCGCAGTCCGCATATGCCGCGGGGCGCTACGATGAAGCCGCCAATGATATCCAGGCCGCACTCGGACACGATCCCGACAGCCAGACCCTCAAGCAGCTCGCCGCGCAGATCTTCACCCAGCGCGGAGTCAAGGAATATCAAGCCGGCCAGATGATCGCGGCGGCCGACGATTTCCAGCGCGCGATCAACTACTACCCGACCTACTCGATGGCCTACGACTACATGGGGATGCTCTCGTTTCAGCAGCATAATTGGCAGGACGCGATCAAATACGGCAGCGCAGGCGCCGGCTACGCCGGCACGCCTGAACCTGACTACGTGAAGTCGGCGCGCCAGAATCTTCTCAAAGTCCAGTCCGGCGGTTTCGCGCCCTATGTCGGCGCACGCAGGACAAACCAGTGACGGGCAAAGCGTGGCCTGGAAACGGCAGTACGATGTGGATGAGCAGGTGAGTGGTGGCTGACGAGAAACCCGAATCTTCCGCAAAGCCGTTCGGGCCGGCCGCCGCCGACGCGACCCTCGGCCAATACCTGACCGAGGCGCGCAAGAGCCGCGGCTTCACTCCTGAGCAAGTCGTTGCCGAAACCCGGATCCCCGCGCACTACGTCCGCGCGATCGAAAGCGACGACTACGCGACCGTCTCCGATGAGCTATACCTGCTGCCGTTCCTGCGCCGCTACGCGACCTATGTCGGCCTCGACCCGGAAGAAGTCGCCTCGCGTTTCGTGCGCGACGTGCAGCGTGCCGAGAACAATCCTTCCGCGCGGATCGCCGAGCCGATTTCGATGGTCACCAGCACGCGCGAGCGCAAGCCGCCGCGCGGCCGCCCGGTCGCGACCGCCTTGTTGATTGCGGCGCTGGTGATCCTCGCCATCGCGGTCTATCTGCGCCGCGACACGCTCATCAGCAGCGCGCGCGGCATGGCCGGCGGCAGCACCGCGTCGCCGCTCGCGTCGCCGGCCGCTTCCGCCCCGGGCGCAGACGCCGATAACACTCCGCAAGCGCAGTCGTCGGGAATTCCATTCAAGACCGTGATCACGCCGCAGTCGCCCGCCGCTGCCGTCCCGTCCCCCGAAGCACCCGCGCAATCAGACGACAACTAGCATCCGCTCTCTCAGGAGAGCTTTGCATAACCAATCAGAGTAGTGCGTGCCGGTGCGTGAGGGCGAGATTCCTCGCGATCCCCGCCGCTCCAAGTGATGCGCACGTCGCCATCTGCATTGCCTATGCGCGCTCGGAATGACAATTTGTCCTGGTTTTGTGTCATTCCGAGCGCGATCGGACAAGGTGTTATCGGTTCGTTTGCTCCATGCTGCGCGGCAGATGCCGCGAGAGCCTGTCCTGAGCAGGGCCGAAGGAAATCTCGCCCTTTCGCATAGGCGCACTCCTTCCGAGTGGTTACGCGAAGCTCTACTTTCAGTGCAGGATCGAATTCGCGATCTCTTCCGCCACCAGCTTCTTCGCCGTGCGGATATCGTCGCCCGGATGCGCCACCGCTACCACCTTGAGCTCGCTCTGCGATCCTGAAACGGTCGCGCGCGCGATAATTGCGGTGTCGTAAATCTTGTTCGCGGGCAGGCCGTTATACGTCTCCGGGTTGCTCTGAATCCCGTTCTTGAAAGTCTGGTACTGGCGAAACTGCGCCGTCGTCGGATCGTCCGGCGCCATATTCTGGCGCTCCGCTTCGATCGCGTACGGATCCGGCGTGGTGTCGCCAGCATTGCCGACCGCCGGAACCTCGGCGCCCAGATCCTTGAGCATCCCGGCCACCGACGGATCGCCCGGCGAAACATCCTGCAGCGAAACCCCGGGCGATAGCACGTGCACGCTGAGCGTCACCGTCACGACCACCGGCGCGCCGTTGCCCCGATGCGTGCTCAGATCGCCGCTCAGCACGTTCTGCACAGTCGAGTCGGTGCAGATCGCCATCACCGGCGCGCCCCGCGCGATATCCAGCCGCCCGAGCGTCTTCACGTCCGCCGCGATTGCGCGAGCTCCGCCGCTCGCCACAGTCGCCGCTATCGCAAACAGGATCGACGCACCGGCTTTGCCTATCGACCGCTTCATCACCGCCCTTCCCTATCGGTAAGCCCGCGCCGCTTCGATCGGCCAAATCGCGATCACTTCGTCGCCGCGCACCACGTAATATTCGCTGTGCAGATTGATCGTCGTATCGCCGTGGCTCGGAATCAGCTCGAGCTTCATCCCCGCCGCAAGCTCGCTGTGTCCGGCCGCCACATGTCCGTGCTCCTCCGACAATCGCTCGACTTTGATCGGCAGAAATTTTCCCCGCGGCGGACCAAATTCATTGGTCAGCGCTTTCATCCCGGCGTCGGTAATCGCGCGCTCGCCGCGCCGCGAAATCACCGTCGTCAAAAGACTCAGCGCCGGCTGCCCGAGGTCCGGCCGCACGAACCGGTAGGTGCCGTCCATGAAAACATACGAGCCCGCCTGCACCTCCGTGACTTCCGGCCACGAGCCCGCGATGTCGTAAGTGCCGGTCCCTCCCGCGCTCACGATCTCCGGCGCAAGTCCCGCCGCGCGCAGCGCCGCAACGTGCCGGCTCAGCACAGTCAACGCCTCGCGCGCCGTGGCCTCGCGTTTTTCGCGATCGGCAATCAGCACCGCGTGCCCTTCGTATCCCATGACTCCGCGATAGCGCAGCGGTCCGCGCGTGATCCGCCGCGCGAGCGCGATCGTTTCTTCGGGAGACTCGGCGCCGCATCGATGCATCCCCGTGTCGACTTCGATTATCACGTCGGCGCCGCGGCCCGCGCGCTCGGCGCCCTGCTCGAGCTCGCGGACGTTGAATTCGCTCTCGACCGTCGCGATGATTTCCACCTGCCGCGCGACTGCGAAAAAGCGATCGATCTTTTGCGCTCCCGCGATCTGATTCGCGAGCAGAATCGGCCCGAGGCCCGCGCGTGCCAGCACCTCGGCCTCGCCGACCTTCGCCACCGTGATTCCGATCGCGCCCGCGGCAAGCTGGCGCCGCGCTATTTCAGGCGTCTTGGGAGTCTTGAAGTGCGGCCGGAGTTTCTGCGGACGCGCGCGAAAATATTCCGCCATCGCGGCGATATTCGCCTCGGCTACGTCGAGGTCGAGGATCAGCGCGGGCGTGTCGATCTCGTTTTTACGCATCGCACCTGATCCTATCATCTGGCGCGCGAGGTTTTGATCGCCGCGCTACGGCAGCTTCTGATCGAGGATCTCTTTCGCCCGCGCCGCGCGCCATGCAACCAGGCGCTCAGCCAGCTCGCGATCCCCAAGCGCGATTATCTGCGCCGCGTAAAGTCCGGCGTTGGCCGCTCCCGGTTTGCCGATCGCCATCGTGGCAACAGGCACGCCTTTGGGCATCTGCGCGATCGCGAGCAGCGCATCGATTCCGTTGAGCGCCCATCCCGGCATCGGCACTCCGATCACCGGCAGAATCGTTTTCGCCGCCAGCACCCCGGGCAGCGCCGCCGCTCCGCCCGCCGCGCCGATCAGCACGCAGATTCCGCGTCCCGCCGCCGCGCCCGCATACTCGAGCGTCTGCTCGGGCGTGCGATGCGCCGACAGCACCCGAACCTCATGCGGTACTTTAAGTTCTGTCATGACCTCGGCCGCCGCCGCCATGAATTCCCAGTCGCTTTTGCTGCCCAGCACCACGCCGACCAGCGCTGATTGCCCCGATGCCATCTCTTATAAGGCTCCCTCGTCAACTTCGGATGCCACGAGGCTCGCCGCCCGCCGCGCAGTTGTCAAGCCCGCGGCCGCCGCGATTGCCGCGAACTCGGCGGATAGGACATCGCGGCCGATTCCGGCAAAATGTCCGATCATGGCGACTCCGATTCCGCCGAATCATTGCGCCTTCACCCTGGGCGAGGCCGCCGCCGCGGTCGGCGGAGTCCTGCGCGGCGCCGACCCGGAGCGCCGTGCTTCGAGCGTCAGCATCGACACCCGCTCGCTCGAACCGGGCGCGATCTTCGTCGCGCTGCGCGGCGAGGCCGACGGCCATGCATATCTTGCGCGTGCCGCCGAGCGCGGCGCCGCCGCCACGATCGTCGAAACCGGCCGCGCGATAGATGCGCTCGCCTCGATCGAGGTCACTGACACACTCGACGCGCTCGGCCGCCTCGCACGCGCTCATCTCGCGCGCATCCGCGCCGCACAGAATCTCCCGGTCGTCACGATCGGCGGCGCCGCCGGAAAGACCACCACCAAGGAGCTCACCGCCGCAGCGGCCCGCGTCATCTTCGGTGCAACGCTGGCTACGCCCGGCAATCTCAATAATCTGATCGGCGTTCCGATGACGATATTCATGCTCACGACCGAGCATCGCGCCGCGGTCCTCGAATGCGGCACCAACACGCGCGGCGAGATCGCGCGGCTCGGCGCGATTGTCCAGCCCGACGCGGCCGCGGTGCTGAACGTCGCGATCGAACATAGCGAGGGGTTGGGCACGCTCGAGGAGATCGCCGACGAGGAAGCTTCGATATTCGCCGCCACGCGCCGCACCGCTGTCATTCCCGCGGACGACGCGATTCTACTAAAGAGGCTTCCAGCAGAGTTGCGCGCGATTTCGTTCGGCGTGGCGCGCGGCGCCGACGTACGCGTGGTGAACCGCGCGGCGCTGAGCGATGGCCGAGCCCGAATCACGCTCCAACTGAATCCCGCCCTGCTCACCACCGGCGCGAATCCAATCCTGAACGCAGAGATTCATATGCTCGGCGCCGCCGCCGCACTTAACTGCGCCGCCGCTTTGGCCGCGGTCGCGGCAATCAGTCCCACGCCGATCACCGCCGATCAGCTTGAAGCGATTGGCGCGGTGTTCGCCGCCGCAAAACCGATCGCGCGTAGGATGGTGCCGCTTGAAATCGGCGGAGCGCTGGTCCTCGACGACAGCTACAACGCCCAGCCGCCCTCGATGCGCATCGCGATCGAAACCGCGCGCGAGATCGCCGCCGCACGTGGCGCGCGCCTGGTGCTCGCGCTCGGAGATATGCTCGAGCTCGGGGCACTCGCGCCCGCTTCGCACGACGCGGCGCTTCGCCACGCCGCCGACTCCGGCGCGGCGGTCATCGTCGCGGTCGGACCCGAGATGCGCGCCGCGCTGGCGCGTCTAACCTCGAGCGGATGCGATCTACTCGACGCCGCCGATAGCGACGATGCCGCTCGAATTGTGCGCGGTGTCCTCCGCTCCGGCGACGTGCTGCTGGTCAAGGGCTCGCTGGGAATGGCGATGGACCGCGTGGTCGATGCGCTCCGACGGGATCGCACCGACCCTTGAGTTCCGCTACTCATGCGGCGCGAGTCTCGTTCTCTACTGCCCGATCGCGGTGACGTTGCAGGTCTCCGCCATCATCGAGGCGTTCGCCGGCAGCGTCAGCACCGACGCTGTCGCCGTCGGATTGTAGCTCCCGCAACTCGCGAGCAGATTGGGTGCCGCAGAAAACGCGGTCGGAAACGTGAAGGTCTGTGCGCTGCCGGTCTCCTGGTATGCATTCAAATAGCAAGTCGCCGTCTTGAGCGTCCCCTGCATCGACATCGAGCAGGACGCCGTGCCGGAAGTGCCTGACAGCGAGGTCAAGGTCGGCGCGGAATTGAATACTGTCGCCTGATTCGGCTCCGTCGAGACGATCGGCGGAACGCTCTGGCCGGCTACTGTGCAGTTGATGCAGTTGAACTCGGGGATCGCACCTCCGTTCACAGATTCAATCGGAATAAGACCCGGCGTTGCCGGAAGCGTGCCACGAGAGTTTCCATGGTTGCTCAGCGGCTGACCAAACTGCGAAGTGATGAACGTGGACCCGTTAGCTTGAGGATTAGTCAATGCGATATTGAAGCTGGTGGTCGTCGAGTCCGGCTCAAAGAACATGTTCAGATAAGTCGCGGCACCGCCATTGGCTATGATCGCTCCCCACGGTCCGCTTCCGGAAGCGACTCGCCAATCGGATATGTTCATTAGGCCATAATACGGAGTAGCATATAGGAACATCTGCGCTGATTCTTCCTGGCCACCTTCTGTCTTTCCATAGGTTCCAATTGAGCCGATCTTATAGAGTATCCCTGGGGCTTCGGCGCTGGTATTCATCATTACGAACGAGCCGATATTGTCGAAGTCAAAGCAATAGTCTCGTAAGAGGCACCCCGTGTTGTAAAAAACCTCATTGTAGGTTTCTTGCGAATTGGAATAGACACAGATCTGGCCACCGATGCCGTTGGGCGCCGAGCATTGAAGGTCGTCGAAGATCGCGTTTTCGTCGTTAGACAGTCCGCCCAGATTCACACAGGTGCCGACCTCCCCACATTCCACGTGACGGACTCTGAGCGCGGTGGGCGTTGTCGGAACCGTCGCATTGCTGGCCGGAGCCCCCGGACCGGCATTCGACTGCGATGGGCTACTGGTCGGATAGTTATTCTCATCGATCATGGTTCCCGGAGTGTTGCCTACTTGTCCCTCGACCCCGAGATTCTCGATCGTCGTATTGGCGGCATAGTTCATATTGAACATGAGGCCGCCCGGAGGTCCGTCCCACCTGAGCTGCGTGTTTGAAACCCCTCCGTTCGGAGCGCGCGACGCACCGGTAATTCCGGCCTGTGCGGTTCCCCAAAAACTCACTGCCTGCGACATATCGTAGTGCGTCGCGCACGCCGGTAGATAAACCTGACTGTAGTTCGGGGCCGTCCCGGTAAACAGATACGATGCGTTCACTGCGGCTTGTATCGCCGGTGAATTGTCATGTCGCATCGTCGTCCCACCGGAGATGGTCTGCGATGGCGCTACCGACAACGTAACATTGCTCCCGCTGATCGCCGTGATCTTCGCATCGAGGTCTGACGCTACCGCGCTGGTGCTGGCCTGCTCATCGATCCCATATGGAAACCCATTGTCCCGGTATTGGTAGCTAGTATACGGTGCGCGCGTTTGATTGAGCCCGACGATCGCATAGATACTCGATGGAGTGCAGGAAGCGCCGGTACAGCGCCGGATAATCGTCCCGGCCGTGTTCGCGTCGACCGACCAGGTCACGATGATGCCCGTCATCACCGAGAGCGTTGCCGGCCCGGTCGAGTCGCAAACCGGCGCACTCGCCGCCGAGCGCATTCCATTTAAGCCCGAGCCGATCCCCGTCTGACCGATATTCTGAACGCTGTAGCAATAAGTTGTTGAACACGACGGGTTCGAGTTGTTCGGCGTCCCGTCATCGGTCATGCAGTTGCCGTTCGCTGTGACGGTCGAGCCGGGGATCGGATAATCGGCCTGGACGTACGGAAAAAAGTTGTAGATATAACCGTCATCAGTGACGCTCGAAATGGTCGGAGTTGTGATAGTGTTCGATGCTCCCGCGGCGTCGAGTTTGACGTACTGGCCGACCTTGAAATCGCTCGATCCGATCCCGCCGCAAACGACCGTAGTGGAGCTGGCCGTCGTCGTGCAGCTTACCGTCGAGTCCGAGCAGACCACGCCGTATGCCGGATTAGTCAGATCGAGAACGCCCGCGATATTGAATCCGTTGAGCGCCGCCGGCGTGCCGGTTCCGCTCGCAGCATTGACGCCGCTGGTGATTACCGGAGTCTTTCCACCTTCGACTGTGTTGACCGTGCTCGCGCTCGAGACTCCCGTCACGTCGCCGCCCATCGAAAGACTGCTCGCGCTGGAGGCGCAACTCCACCCGCCGTTCTGGCCCAAAGCCCATGCGCCCGAACCACCGCCGGTGCAAGGACTGACCTTCTGGCAATCGACACAGTAAAACATCGTGCCGTCCTGCTCCGCAGGCAGATTCGCAAAACTCAGACTCACGAAGCTGGGTGAGATCGGCTGTGCACCCGAGAATCGATCGTTGATCGCCTCGCGAAACAACAGCCCCGCATTGGTGCCCGAGAAGTCCGGGATCGGCTGATAAGCGCCCGACGGCGGAAGATTCTGCGCCACTGTGCCCGCGGGAGCGGCTGCGATCGCCAAACCGAATATCATCGTGGCCGCCAACGCACGAAGTATCTGCTTCATCAGTATTCTCACTTGCTCAGAACCCTATCGCCAGCCACGAAAAGCCATTGCTCCGTTCGCCGGTGGGGCCAAGCGAAGTGCCGCCCGGAACATCCAGCACGAAGGTGGCTCCGGTGCGGCTGTATGTCACGACGCTGGCCACCGTGTTGAACCCGCTGGTGCTCGCGTAGACGTTGGTCGCGAGCGGCGGGAGCAATATCGCATTGGGAAAGGTTATCGGCCAGGTGACGTTGAACTCTTCGTCGTTTGGAATCTTTTGATCGCTCAGCGGGAAATATCCCCACTGAATAAGCGCCGCGACCGCGCCCCGGCTGATATCCGTGATCGGGATCGTCAGATAGCCATTGGCCCGAAGAGAACCCGTGAAGCCAGCCATGAACGACTGCAGAATCCCGATGTTCGCAATGTTGGTGTTCTGGCGTCCGTACAGATAGGCAGTCCGGTTCGCCAGCTGCTGATGAGGCTGATTACTCAGTCCAATTCCGCTGAAGCTGGCGCCTGAAGCGGCGCCTTCAACTGAATCCGTCGCCTGGATTTCGTAAATTTCATTAGCGGTAAATTCCGGACTGTCTATTAGCGTGGCCATGTATGTCCTCTTGTCGTGACGCCCGCTCTTCCACTGCGCCGGGATCGCGCATCGTTCGAATCTTTCGCCGAACTCCTCAGAAAGTCAGTGTCCAGGTTCCCGCAAGCGACATCCCGGCGGTGAATACTATCGGGCTCAGAGTTTTGCGCGCGAGAATCGGCGTGGGCGCGTTGCCCCCCGGAACTCCAACTCCGGTATGATTCGCGAACAGTGCGATCTCCTGGATCGTGATCCCCTGCGCGCCGGTATCCGCCGTAGTCAGGCTCCAGTTAAACGTGACGCTTCCGTTACCGTCCTCCGAATGAGCGTCGACCGGTTTGTAATACGCCGGTGCGGTAAGTCCGAGATCATTCACCGTTGGCGCATTCGAGCCCGTGCCGAAACCCACCACCGAGCAGAACTCGCCGGTCGTGTCCCCGCCGAGCAGCGCCGCCAAAGCAGGCAGTCCGGCGTTCACGAACAGGTTTCGCCCCTGATCCTGGTAAATCAATTCGCCGCGCCCGAACACCCGCACCATCACCGTTCCGCAAGGCCTATTCATTTCAACCTCCATTGAGCGTTGCGACGCCGTTTACGATTAGCGCGGGATCAGCGACAACCGGTTCATTCGCGCCGTAGGTGATTCCGCTATGCACGTAGTGTGCGTTGTATATTGGCGCGATCGGACCGTAGCCGTCAGTGTAGGACGGCGTGGTGATCGCGACGAAAAGTTGCGCGTCGGACGGCTGCGGTGCCGCGTCGATTTGATATTCGGCGATACCGCCAAGGGTAATGCTGTCATCCGGCGTCGGCGCGGCGTCTCGAACCGGCGCGATTACAAACCACAGCGAATCCAGCCACGCGCGCGCGGGCTGAAAAAAATTGATCGCCGCAATTGCGCTTTGCGCCGAACCCGCGGGCACCGGCGCGTCCGTGCCAAGACTTATCAGAACCCGGAATACCGCCCATCCCTCGGAACTCGGATATGCGGTTCCGCCCCAGCTCGCCTCACCTTCTTGAATTATTACATCGGTCCATCCAAGTGACGACAACGCCTGCTTGATCGCCGCCGGTGTTCCACGCTCGCGATGCAGCGCGATAGCTAGCTTCAACAGTTCGCGTTCCGTCGCCGCATTCGGTGCGACTTCGCCGGCCGCCGAGTCAGGACCGGACAGCGTATCGATATCGGTAAGCGAATCGATATCGGTCAGCGTATCTATACTCAGTCCGACCGGAGCTGCGAGCTGCCATAGCGGCGACAGAATATCGAACTGCCACGCAAGAAAGACCAGCGCGCCGTCCACTACCGAATCGATTCGATAGATCAACAGCGGCGTCAGATCGAGCGCCGACAGACGCTCAATCAGCACGAGCAATGCCTGAGTCCGAGTGTCGTTGATCGACGGTGATGCGGATAACTCAGCCATCATGCGCTCCGGATAAAGAGGAACACCAGGACATAAGGGAAGCCAAAGACATTAAGACACCAGACGAATGGATCATAGCCGCGCGCCGCGCGCCCCTGTGATCCTTTTCTTGGCGCGCTCGTGCCTTCATGTTTTGGATCACTTCCCTCACGAATGTTCAGTCGATGTGGCGGACGTCAACGATATTGCGGTGCAGTTCGCCCATTGTCCCGCTGCTAACTGAGTATATGCAGGCTCTGTGAGCGTAATTTCGTAAACGCCCGCTACCGAAAGCGCCGCGACCACCTGGCTCGGCACGATATCGCGCTGAATCTTCGCGGCGAGTCCCAGCGCGTATTGCACCGCGGCGTTGTTCACGGCGGTCATGGTCGTATTCGGATCAGCGTCCGAGTACAGCGTCACAGTCGCGGTAATCTGGTAATCGATTTCGGTTACCGCGAGCACGTTGACCGTGTCAGTCAACGGACGTACCGCATCGGCGCTGAGTGTGGCGGAAACCTTCTCGAGCAGCGGCGCTCCCGCAACTCCGGCAGCGTTTGGCGCGCTTTGCGGCTGGACGGTTATCGGCCCGGTGAGGATATATACATTGACCTGCCCCGGCGCCGGACTGATCACCAACGCGTCGACGATTGACGGATCGACTCCCAATGCAAAAAATCTGTACGCTCCTGCTGGACCTGCCACGCTGAACTGGTTCGGCGCCGCCTGGATACGCGAGCGCAGATGGTCATCGGTTTCCGGCGACGAGCCGCCCGCGGTGACTGTGGTATTGCTGACACTTGCAATTGTCGCGCTCGGACTGAGTAGTGCGTTGACTTGACCCACCAGGTAGCCATTCGCGCCCGATCCCGGTTGGACCGCCGACGCGCCCACCGTGCCCGAAAGCGCGCCCGCGGGAATAACCAGCGCCGCGGTTGTCGCGAATGAGTATTGCCCATCGCTGGTACCGGCGAGCGTACCCTCGGCGATCGTGATCGCGACCGTCAGCACGCTTGAGAGCGTGAATTCGAGCGTCGTTGTCGCGCTCTGGGCGGCAAGCCGGGCCACACCCACGAGCTGGCCCAAATAGTCGATCATCGGAAATATCGCGAAGGCAAGAAGGTTTTGTTGCGCGGCGTACTGAATTGCGTTGCGGACCAGGGATTCGCGGTACGCATAGAGGTTGATCAGAAGACGCTCAACCTGGGCGGGCTGCAAAGTGCGGTCGGCGGCCGCCTCAAACTCCGCGATCATATCGGCAAGCACGAGATTCGGATCGAGCCCGTCCGAATCATCGACGAATACCGGGGGCGGAAGCGACGGGATTCCTGCTGCCATCAGTATATATCCTTGCCGTTCACTGCGCCGACGCGCCAAGCGAGACGGTAGTGGTCGTAGTAGTGTTTGATCCTGTGCTGGGCGCCCCGGACAGGTTGAGTTGCCACGTGACGCTCACTTCCAAATGCGCCCCCGACTGAGTAGTCGTATCGAGCACTGGAACCGCGGTGACATTTACCAGCGTGATGCGCGGTTCCCACAGGCTCAGCGCGGCGGTCACCTCTCGAACGATCGCGGGCAGCGACTGGGACATCGGATGATCGATGTAGCGCCAGATATCGCAGCCGAATGTGGGTCGCAGCGGATCGCTGCCGAGCGGCGTGGTGAGGATGATGGCAACGCACTGGTCGACATCGGCGACGCCTTGCACCACTTGCCCGATCGCGCCGAGCTTGAGCGACCAATCCGCCGACGTGATATCGGCGAGTGTGACTGCGCCCGCGCTCATCCTACTCCGCCTCCACGATCAGGCTCGCGCTGGTGATCGACCCAAGCCCCGCGGGACAAGTTACCTGGTCGCCCAGGCGCGCGACGCCTTTCAACTGCCCTGCTCCGAGGCGAATCTGCGCCAGCGAGGTTAACTGCGCGTTCCCCTCCGCGTCGATCGCGATCGAGGCGGCGCCCGCGCCGATCGTCAAGGTGGCGCCGGTCGGCAACGCAATCGTGAGCGCGTGCGCGCCGCCGTCGTACTTGATCGATGCACCGTCGCCAAACTGAAGACTCAGTACGTGCGCCGCGCGATCGTACTCAAACGAGGCGCCGTCCTTAAACCCGAGATGCCACTTGTCGGCGCTGCTGACTGGCGTCGTGTCGGCCGATGAATAGATCGCGCCGAGGACCGCGCCCGCCTCGTCGTGCGCGTCCATCAGGCAGACAACTTGCTCGCCGAGGTCTGGAATCCAGTAAGCCTTGTCGTTCTGACTCTTGGGCACGACGATTGGCAGCCACCAACTCCGCATCTGATCATAGTCGGCGAACGTGACCCGCACGCGAGCGAGCGCCGTGTCCTGCTCCTGCACAATCCCGACCCGGAACAAACCGGGTGCCGTCGCGCGGCGATCCTCATGATGCAACATCGCCTACCTCACACGCTGCGCAGCGCTTCGAGTTCGGTCGTGTAGCCTCGCTCGCGACTGATCAAATGCCGCGCGGTTTCGATCAGATAAATCCCGTCGAGCATTCCCCATCCTGAAAGCAGCACGTTGCATCCCGCTGAGAGCGCAGGATTCCCGGGACCGGCCAGCCGCGCGCTGAAGAACGACTGGTTATTGCGATTCAGCGCGGCGCTCGCGCGCAGTCCCGCCTGCGCCGCATTCTCGCATCGCGCGATTATCTTGAGCGTGTCGCCGGTCGGCGCTGCGGTAACTGCCGATGCGCTCTGCGCGATGAGTTGTTTGCCGGAGGGATCGAAATATGCTGCTGACGCCGCCGAATATATTCGCCGAGTGCGGTTGCGAAACTCGAAGCGCTCGAGGCCGCTGCGTACGATCGTCGCGATCGGCAGCGACGCCTGCAGTATTGCGTGCGCGTAAAATACCATTTGCGATCCGCGAATCGTGAAGTCGTAGCCAAATTCGTCTGCAAGCCGCCACAGGAATTCGAGATCGGTTTCGTCGCGTTGGGTCACGCGCGCGAATGCTACGTCCTCGACCTCGGGCGCGCTCACCAACCCAAGTCCATACTTGCCCGCGATCGTCGCGGCGATCGCGAGCAGCGTCTGCCCCTCGTACGCGGCACTGTTGCGCGTGCGCATCGCGGGAGTCACATACGCCGCCAGGCATCGCAGCCGAAATACGTCGGGCGGCCCCGACAATTGCAGATCATCGACCTGAAACGCTCCGCACTCGAGGAGCTGACCGCCACTGTATCCGAGCAAGGCCTCGATACCGTCGCCGAGCGCCGGATACCACGGCCCCTGCCAGCGCTGCGCGTGATCTTCCACCTCAACGCACAGTTCGCCGGACCTCGCGCCGAGCCGATCGACATAACTGATCGCTCGCACCATCGCGGAAATCTCACCCGAGATATTCACTCCCGCGTAATTGAGTATCCACTGAGGCGAACGGACTGAGTATGAAATAGCTGCGCTCATGACATGGTACCCGCCGCGCTCGAGGACGACGCGGTCTTCCATGGCGGCAGATCAGTGTTGTGCGAGTTGCTCGCACTTAGAACTGGAACCTGGATCACTATTCCGGCCTCGAACACCGGTTCAATCGCCACCAGCGGATTAGCCATGATGATCGGATTGAAGCGCGTCGCGTCGCCATAAAACCTCCACGCGAGCAGGTCCCAGCGTTCGCCCGCGCGCGTGACATGCGCGATATACTGCGTCGCCGTCATCGCGCCACGCTCCGCGTGATTGCCGCGGTCGAGATGTCACCCGGCTGCTGGATCGGAGGTGGCCGGCGCCGAAGGCGGCGGATTTCCGAGCAGAGCGCTAAGCCCGATCGGTGATAGCGACGCGGCTGGCGCGCTCGCGGTGCTTGAGCTGGATAGGAGGCCCAGCGGCGCGAAGTTGAGCAGGCCTGCAGCTCCTGGATCGAGCAGCGAATCGAGCGGCCACTGCTTGAGCCCGAGCCGCAGGCGAAGCGCGATCGGAGCGCCGCCTGCGTCGAGCTGCGCCGCGCGCGTCGTGATCGTCTCGATCACAAAGTAGCCGCGCAGAGTTCCGTTGCCGAGCACCAGCGGCATCGCCTGATGAGTCTCGGCGGCAGCGCGCAGGGCAACCGCCTGAAGTTCGGGATTTGCGAGTGAGGCGTGCAGCAACAGGTCGAACGACAGCCGCTCGAGGCTGTCTCCCGTCCACTGGAGCCGCGGCTGCGCTTCGATTACCCGCTGCTCGGCGTAAACATAGCCGCGCTCGGACTCGATCCCCTCCGGCGAGCCGACCACCTCAAACTGGATTGTGCCGAGTTCAGCAAACACTGTACTTTCTCCGAATAGCCACAATGCACTCGTCAGTCGGCGCGCGCGGCCGCTCCGCCGCCCTGATTGTCGCGCCGGACCGAGGTGGCCGCTTCCACCCGCATCGGACGGCCCGCGAGCTCGGCGCCGTTGAGATCTTCAATCGCCGCCGCGGCGTCCTCGACCCGCGCCATTTCGACGAAACCGAATCCCCGCGAGCGCCCGTCGAAACGATCGCGCACGACCTCCGCGCGCTCGACGATACCTACTTTCGCGAACGCTTCGCGCAGCTCGTCGTCGCTCAGCCGAAAACTCAGATTGCCAACAAATAATCGCCCACTCATCTGGCTACGTCCTTTTTCGATTCGCGGTCATTCTACGTCCAGTTCCGCCTCCCCTCCGCCGCCGGCGATTGCGCGCCGATAATCGCGGACCGCGCGGGTCCAGTATTCGAGTTCCGCAAAATCCATCGCCCGCAGTTCGGCTAGCGGAAATCCGAATCGGACAAGTCCCGCGAATCCGGCGGCGGAGGGAGCTGAAAATTTTCGCCGATCACCTCGGCCTGCAATGCCAGCACGTCGGCCAGCTCCATCGCGAGCACGTCTTCGTAAACGATCTTCCGTCCCGCGATCTCTGCCAGCTCTGCGACCAGCGCAAACACCACCGCGTTCGGATCGTCGCCGCCCGCCGCACGCTGCGCCCGCATCAGATCGCGCCCGTAGCCCTTGCGCACGATAGCCTGCTTGCCGGAGGGCAGCTCGAACGCGTGCGACTCGCCGCCGGCCGCGTCGCCACTCATTCCGATTACAACACCGTTCACTCGCATTTCTTCGGCCATCGCTCACCTCGCTTGTCGTTGGCGGCCCTGTCGAGCGCCTCAGCCGCCCAGGTTGCTGCGGAAATCGGAAAGCTGATCGACTCCGCCGACCACGTAAAGGTTTGCGAACACGTCGTAAAGATAAATCTGTACGCCCGCGACGTAGAGTTCCGCGTGATAAATACTCACTGCGGAAGTCGTCTCGACCATCTGATGCTGCTTGAATGCAGGCGCGCCGGCGTCCTTGAACACTCCCGTCATCAGGTAGACGACAGGCAATTCGGCGCTGCGCCCCTGGCTCGTATACTGTTCCAGGTTGCCGCGCGTCTGGAACGAATGCGCGGTAAACGGGCTCGCGGCGAAGGTCAGCGCCTCGGCGTCAAACGACGCCCACTTGATCTTCGACTCGAGCTTGGCCACTCCTGCCCACAACTCCGCGGTACCGGCCATCCCGAGGCCCTTGTAGTCGATCATCTTGTGCTTGGGATGCGCAATCTGGATTTCCTCAGCGCGGCCGAGCAGACCGACGCCGTCGATATAGATATTCGCATTAGTCAGTGAATTGATCTGGATATTCATCCGCCGATACTCCTACGCGGTCGCGGAGGCGGTCGTGGTTTGCGGGCTGGTCTGACCGAGCTGCGACAGCAGGGTCGAGTCGATATAGCTCTGGAACGTGAGCCGCTCGGCCGGCGGCGGCGGCATCACGTCGATGTCGAAGACCAACTGCCCGGCGGCGACCTGGTTCGCGGGATTCTCCGCGGGATCGTAACTGGCCGAGCCCGCGACCAGCGCGCCGCGCTGGATCAGGCTGCGGATGAAGGCGTTGACGCTCGCGAGGATCGCCGTGATCAGCGCGTTCGAGATCGGCTGGTCGATAAACTGGAGCATCGAGAGCTGAATCGACTCCTCGATCACGTCCATCGTGCGCCGCACGTTGATAAAATTGTCCGGCGCGATGTCGGTCGGATACGCCGCCGAGCGATTACCCCATACCCGCAGCCCGGTTCCGTACGCGTTGAACACGGTGACGATCCCTTGCGCGTTCAGGTTGTTCGAGTCCGATAGCGGATCGAGAATCGAAGAGTAGATGCTTACGTCGGGCCCCAGAATTCCCTCGACCTCGGTATTGGAAGGCGACCACCAATAGCCATTCGAAAGGTCCTTGGCCGCGATCGCGCCCGCCACCCATTGCGAATACGGTCCGACCGATGTTCCGGAATACGGCGTGGGAATCGGCGTACCGGCGGAAGTCAGCGTCACTCCCGTCGGCACCAGCCCGGTGTCGGAAAACTGCTGCTGCGGATAGCAAAGGATCACGCGGCTCGACGATGTATCGAACGCGTTACCCGACACGCCCCGATTCGCGAGCGCCGTGGCTACGGGAGTCGAGGGTGCAGAATCGATCAGCGCCATCGCGCGGATCGTATTCGCCATCACCGCGAGCGCGCTGGCGACGTCCTCGTTCTGCGCGTAGCCGGGAGCGGCGAGCAGCTTCGCGAAGAAACCCATTGTGCCGTATGTAGTCTGCAGCGCCTGGATACCGGTGTAGACCCCGCTGGTCACCGCTCCGATTATGTCCGCGTCGAGGACCTTGGTCGGATCGGCGTAATTGAACGAGACGGTTACCGCCTCTCCGGCGGTCAGCGCGCCGCCCGCGAGGGCGGTGATAACACCGTTGACGGCATCGAGCGAATAGTCAGTCCCAAGGACGTAGGTCGTCGAGCCCGCCTGGTTCTTTACTACTACCGCGCTGACGCCCATATGTCCCAGATTCAGCGCCTGGGCGCCGGATGCCGGGAAGCTCATCGCCTGCGCCGTGATCGCGGTGAAGTGGCGCGTCGGGTCGAATACGTTGACGACAATCGCCTGGCCCGCTCCCTGCTCCTGGATTGCCGCGAGCGCATAGGGAATCGTATATCCCTGGATGAGCGGGCCGAAGTTCGCGGCGTCGAGCGCCGAGCTGACCAATGTCGGAGAATTAATCGCGGGTGCGACGGAGGGCGCGGCTACCGCCCACGATGGCGCGGTACCGATCAGTCCAATCACGGCGGACTTGACGACGGTGACCGGATTCGGCCCAGTAGTAACTTCGATCACTTCGACCCCGTGCAGGAAGCTTGCTGACATGTCCTGTTACCTCGCGCGGGGACGCTGCCCCGCGAATTCAATTAGTTCGTGGGCACGGTTTCATCGGCCGCCGCGATCACCTGGTCTGCGAAGGTATAGCCGACCTGTACCGTCTCACCGGTGGAGACCGCGCCGCCCGCGAGCGCGGTAATAATTCCGTTTACCGCGTCGAGTGAGTAATCGGTTCCGAGACTCAACACCGCGCCGCCCGGCGCGGTGACGACCACCGCGGAGAGGTTGCCGTTGGGGAGCTGGATCGTTCCCGCCGGGCTGAAGGTAAACGGCGCCGGCGCGAGCGTGACCTGGCTCTGCCCGCTTTCTTCCATCGCGACGCCGCGAATGAAAAGTGGAAAGTTCGGCGCCGATGACGATTGGACCGCGACCGTCGAGAGCTCGAAAGTGGTTCTATAAATCCACACCCCGCCCTGTTTGTCGCGCTCGACGAACTTTTCGGATCGCGGATAGATCTGGCGGCATCCGGGGATGCGGAATCCGGTCAGCGCCGCGCGAACCGCTTCGATTACTGAGTATGCGCCGGGACTCGGGCCGCTAGGCTCCGCGCCATAGCTCCATCCGAGGTCGCGCATCATGATAGTCACACCGAACTCCATCAACCGTTCCTGGATAATCGCCGACGTGTCGAGCATCACGCCGTATTTGGAACCAAGATACTGCACCAGCGCGGCGCCGACGCGATGCGTCAGCCGGTAGGACTCGGGCTGATCGGGATAGTGAGCGACCTCGATTCCCGCGACCTGCGCCGCAATTTGCGCGACGATAGCAACTTCGATCGTCGCGATATCGATCGCGGTCGGCGCAGTGAAGGTCTCGCCGTTCCACGGCGTATCCAGCATCGCAGCCATCGCCTAGTACCCCTTGAGCCGGCCGCGGCTGAACACGCGCCGGGGGCCGGTGACCTCTTCGGCCGCGCCCGCGACCGGAGGCTCGGCGTTGTCGGGCGCAAGGCCGAGTGTCAGCTCGCCCGCGCTGACTTTGGTCAGCATCGCGATCGCGTCGTCGTAGCGGCGCCGCGCGTCCGCGAGATCGTGCAGCGGCCGCAGCGCCTGCAGCCGGTACATCGCGATATCCGACGCGAGCCGGTTCAGCACCTGCGGCGGATCGCTGAGCGGCAGCGCGAAACGCGCCTCGAGGTAGCTGTCGATCTCCGCCGACGCGTCGTCGAGCGCCTGAGTAAGCGAATCGGTGTTGACGGTGGTCGCGGCCGGATCCTCATTGGTGAGCTGAACCAGATCGCGATTCGGATAGCGATTGATAATGTCCTGTGGCTCCGCGTAACTCACGCCCGGATACCTCTGCTTGATGCGTTCGCGTTTGAGCGCCCCCGCAGGCTCGGCGCGAGGCCAAGACCTGCGGGGGTCATGGACGAAGCCAGCGCGGCGGGAGGAGGAATCACCGCGCGGGCGCAGGGAGAATATGCAGTCAATCGCGTCATGATTACGCCAGATACTCGCTGACGATCAGGTCCGCGCTGTTGCGCCAGATGTTGGTAGTCGCGACGCTTGCGCTTGCGCCGGTGCCGGCCATGAATTCGGAATTGAGTAATTGGCGAGCGACTTCTTCGAGCGACGGCGGGACGACCAGGAACACTCCTGCGCGGCCCGAGAGCGCTCCGAACGGCGCGCCGCCGTCGGTGGTGAACGATCGCATCGCGGCCCGGACCGCGCCGTAGTTGGCGGGATTACTCAGATCGGTATTGCTGGCGTATGCGAGCTGCCACAGCCCGACGCCGGTGTTCGCGCGTCCATCAACACCGTAGCGGAACTCGCGCCGGTTGAAGACCGCTTCGTCCGTCATCGCGCTCATCCGTGTGACCGCGTATTCGCGGCGCAGCTGGAAGATAAACGGACGAATCGCGCGCGACGCGTCGACCAGGAACCAGTAATCTCCGGTGCCCGAGGTGTTGATATTGGCCGCCGTGGTACCGCCCGACTGATTGAGTAGTCCCACGGGATGCGCTGCGGAAAAGAACGGCTGACCGTCATAGCCAGTCACGGCACTGGGAGTAGCCACCGCGGTTTTGAGCATCGAGAACAGCAGCATGTCGGGATGCATCTTGGTGTCCCAGCCGAGCTGCTCGATGATCGGCTCATAGACGCCGTAGGTATCGTCCTCGATATCGTTGCGATCGATCGCGACCGTGTCTTCAAAGTTGCGGTTCACGATCGTGTAGGTATGCGCTTCGAGCGCCTGGACGACGCGGTCGCCGAGCCATTCGCGAAACCTGGTCGTGCGGCCGAGCCACGGATAGGTGGTCTGGCGCGAGCCGGAACGCACCACGCTCGCGATTTGCTCGTAGTAGGAGGGCGGCTTCTCGAATCCGCGCTGAAAGACCACGTCGAAGCCGGTGAACAATGCGGTCAGATTGGCGGCGCTGATTTCCATGATTGCAATTCCTCTTGCGGCTGACGCTCGGTTACGCGGCGGCGGACGCCTGATGCCAGAAATCGACCCACACCTGCCCGCTCGGATCGAGCGCGACCACTTCGCCCGCGGCGGCGTATTGCTGCACGCTCGCGCCGCTTGCGCGGTCGGTGGCGGTGAGGGTGTGATCGTCGAGCGCGAAGCAGATCGCGCCCAGGTCCGCGATCGTGATCGAGTTGTCCTGGTCGTAGAGGAACACGCCCTTGCGCGCCTTAACCGAGATCGCGCCGGCCGTGCCGGGATTGTTGATCGCGTTCTCTCCGGGAATCCCGTTTACGACGTTCTCGGCGCGTCCGACGATCTTGAGCGCGTTGGCGGTCGTAGTGGTGGCCGATGCCGGCACCGCGTAGCCATTGGCGTCGATCGCGAGCATCCCGCCCAGGTACACGTTGGTGTTCGCTTCGACGCCGAACACGCGCATCCGGCCGTCGTCGGAAAGCTCGGGCGTGTTGCGTGAATTAGTCAATCCAGCCATGTCTGCACATGCTCCTTGCTGTTAGCGGTCGCCGCCGGGCGAAAGCAGGCTCAGGAAATCCGCGCGTCCGTTTTTGCGCCGGACGAAATCGGCCGCGCTGACGCCCAGTTGCGAGCAGATCGCGAGCTCGGTCGCGCCGAGCGAGGTGCGTGCCCCGGATGCTCCTGGGGCCATCGGGGGCTCGTTGTCGAAGCCCGATGCCGCACCCAGAATCGCGGGCTGGCGCGCGACGAAGGAGCTGAAGCCGGCGGGATCGGCGGCGCAGTAGGCTATAGCCCATTCGCGCTGCGCCGGGACGAGCTTGCCGGCGCGCGTCGCTTCGTCAACCGCCTGCGCGGCGCGGTCGCGCGCGCGTTCCGCGCGCATCGCATTGAGCTCGGTGAGCGCCTTCTGGAACTCCGCGATCGCGACGAAGCGCGCGGGGTCGAGCACGCGGGTGTTGGCCGCCGCCGCGTCGCCGCCCGCGCCGCTGTCGTCATTGCCGTCGTTGTCATCGTTGTCCCCGGCGAGATCGCGCACGGCGGCAAGCACCTGCTCAGGCGCCGCGCCGGGATCAAGGCCCAGGATCTCCCGCAGCTTGTTCAGGAACTCTTCCATCATGCTTTCCTCTGGGCTCGCGGCGTGGGTTGCCGCCGCGGCGATTGCGGTCAGGTAAAGATTTGGATTGTTGGTCAATCCCGCGCGCAGCAGCCGAGTCACGCGGCCGCTTGCCGGATCGAACTGGAACACCGGCGAGACGTAGCGATACTCGCGCGCGGCGATCGCGGCCGCCGCGCGCGCGGTCCATTCGACGCGGCCCCATACGGCGCCTGCGCGGACCGCAAACTCGACAATCCATCCGGCTGCGGGCGCAGGCCGTCCCGCGGGAGCGCCGAAGTCGGTCGCGTGGTCGTAGTCGATCGGCAGCCCGGCAGCCATCGCCAATGCGCGAGACGCAGCAATCACGTCCGCGGCATCTTCGACCCGGAACGGGCCGCGGCCGTCGCGGCCGTTGAAGACTCCCGCCGGCAGAAGCTCGATCCAGTCGGGCGCCACTGCGTCCTGCCCGCCCGGATTCGCGGGAGCGGCGGGCGCGCCGGCGGTATCGACCGCGGAAGGACGGTTCAGTTTGCCTGCGTCCAATCTGCGGTCACCACCGGCGCGTGTCTGGAGGTGTTTGCCCATCGAGAGGCATTTTGCGGCGAATCAAAAAAATAAATAAGGCTGAACAGTTCAGCCATGAACAAATCTGGCAAAAACCCGAACGACTGTTAGGGAGAAAAACGAGCGGCTGAAAAAGCCCGCAAAAACGGCGAAGCCGTTGTGGCAGTGGGACTTCCCGAAGGATGATGGAGCGCCTTTTTCGAGGTGCGCGCGTGCGACCTGGCCAAAATGGACGTGTCAAAATCCTACTTACAAAACCGGTTTTTCGGCATTGCGCCGGCGTGCAGACGACGCTTCGCGTCGCCCGACGAGCCGTCGGCATCCACTGGCAGAAGCGGGCTCAGAGCCAGTAGGACCGCCGGCCGCGGGGGATGCCCGGATGGCTCGATCTGTGTAGTCTGCGGTTCGATCGCGATGAAAAAATCTGATCCGATAATTGAAGTTTCGGGGCTGGTAATCGAGCGCGAGGCCGCGATCCTGCGCGGTATCGACTGGCGCGTCGACCGCGGGCAGAACTGGGCGATCCTGGGCGCCAATGGCTCGGGAAAAACCTCGATGCTCCGCGCGCTGACCGGATACCTGCCGCCGACGCGCGGAACGATCCGCGTCCTGGTCGAGACCTTCGGCCGCTCCGACTGGCGCGAGCTGCGCACCCGGATCGGGATGGTCAGCTCATCGATCCAGCAGCTCATGCCGGAGAACGAAACCGCGCTCGACGCCGTGCTCTCAGGCAAATTCGCGATGATCGGCTATTGGGGCGACGCCGCGCCGCGCGACCGCCGCGCCGCCGCCACGATTCTGCGCCGGGTCGAGGCGCACGCGCTCGCAGAGCGCCCGTGGGGCTATCTGTCGCAGGGTGAGCGCCAGCGCGTGCTGATCGGGCGCGCGCTGATGGCCGCGCCGCGGCTCCTGATCCTCGACGAACCGTGCGCGGGCCTCGATCCGGTCGCACGCGAGCATTTCCTGCAATTCATCGAGCGGATGGCGCGGCAGGCGCGCGGCGCCCGCGATGATTCTGGTGACGCATCATGTCGAAGAGATCACGCCCGCATTCTCGCACGTGCTCGTGCTGCGCAAGGGGCGCGTGCTCGCCGCCGGTCCGCGCGCGCGAGTGCTCAACTCGAAGACGCTGTCCGCGGCCTTCGGCGCTCCGGTGCACCTCGTGCGCAAGGGCCCGCGCTACGCGCTGACGGTGCATCGCACGGCCTCTCATGTGATGTAGCTGGATCGCGAAAAGCGAAGGCCCGGATTGCTCCCAGGCCTTTCGCCGTTTCAGTGCGAATCCGGATCAATCCCGGTGATAAACGCTTAGACCGCCGTGTCACTTCCCGATTCCCGACAGTTCGACCGATCGGGGCGAACCTTCGGCGTTGTCGGAAATCGCGATCGAGGCCTCGACGCGGCCCGCCGACTGTGGCGCGAAGGTCACGTCGATCGAGCAATTCGCTCCGGCAGCGAGCACTCGGGGGCACTGATTTGCGACCGTGAAAGGAGCCGGCGCCGGGTCAACGCTTTCGATTATCACCGCGACTGAGTGCTTCGACTTTTTGTTGATCACCTTCACTTGTCTGACGCGTGCAACGCCGAGCTTGACCTTCCCAAAATTCACGCGCAGCGGTTTGATCGTGATTCGCTCCGCGACGGCCGTCGGCGTCGCGGTCGGTGTCGTGGTGGCGGTGTCCGTCGGGGAGGCGGTCGCGGTCGGCGTCGGCGATACGGTCGCAGTCGCGATGGGAGTGGCGGATAGGGTCGCCGACGGGGTCGGCGTGAATGTCGGCGTCGCGGTCACGGTCGGCGTCGGCGAGGACGGTGGGTCCGGATACATCAGGACCCGATTATTCCCGCTGTCGGCGACGTAGAGATTGTCGGCGCTGTCGAGGGCGAGCGCGCCCGGCGCCCAGAGGCTATCGGGACCCAGGCCGTCGAGATCATCCGGCGCGGCGCCCTGGTTGGAGCCAATCGCGCTCATCGAGCTCTGTCCGAACACCGCGATCGCGGCGGGCGCGGCAGGATATGGCGGAGCAAACTCGAGCACGCGGCTGTTGCCGGAATCGACGATATACAGATTGCCACGAGGGTCGAGCGCGACCGCCGCAGGCGCGTCCAACGTCGAGGCCGACGCACCTCCGGCATTTGCGATACTCGAGGTAAAACTGCCGTTTTGCCCAAACACGACGCTCGCTTGAGGCGCGGCCGAAAAAGGCGCCGTGAACTCGAGCGCGCGATTGTTTTCCATGTCGGCGATAAACAGATCGCCCGCGATGTCGGCCGCGACCGCGCCGGGAGCGCATAGCGTGAGCGCCGTGCTCAAGCCTCCGCCGTTGCATTGATTAGTGGTGAAATTGCCGCTCTGTCCGAACACGCGTATCGCAGCAGGCGCCGCGACGAATGGCGGTGGGAATTCGAGCACGCGCGAGTTACCGCTATCCGAGATAAACAAGTCGCCAGCGCGATCGAACGCGACCGCGGAGGGACCGAGCAGCGACGACGCGCTCACCGACCCGGGAGGAGTGCACGCGCTCGCCTCGAAGCTGCCGCAGGTGCCGAAGACCCTGATTGCTGGAGCCGAATCGACGCACGGATAAGGACCGCAGGCCGCCGCCGGCGCCGCGAACTCGAGCACGCGGTTGTTGCCTGAATCCGCGACGAACAGGTTGCCGCTCGAGTCGGTCGCCGCGCCCTCCGGTGCGGAAAGGGTCGTATCACTTTCCGCCACGCCTGCGTTGGGCCTCGACGAAATGAAATCGCTCTGCCCAATCACGATATCGGCCGTACCGCTGGCAGGGGCCGACGGACCGATCCATCCCAGTACGCGATTATTCTTCGTGTCGGCGAGGTAGACCGCGGTCTGCGCGCCCGCGACTGCGATCGCGACGCCGCCGGGAGCGTCGAGTCCGGCGCCGTCGACACGATTTATCGCGCCGTGCGCAAAATCCGGTTGCCCGAGCTCGCCGCTCGCCGACGCGGTCGGGAACGAGCTTCCCTCGTTGAACTCGAGCACACGATTATTGCCGGTATCAGCCGCATAGAGATTGCCGGCGCCGTCGATCGCAAGGCCGCCCGGGCCGGACAGGCTCGTGGAACTCGGATTTTCTTCGCTCAGTCCGATGGTGAGGTTCGCCGTCGTGTTCGATAAGGTAACCGCCTTTTCGTAGATCAGGATCTCGTCACCTTGATTCCATCCGATATATAGATTCCCTGCGCCATCGACGGCGATCCCGGACGGTTCGCTCACGACCTCGGTGCCCGCGAAAACCAGATTTGCCGCGGTCGAGTTGCGCCCCTTCGCGCCGAAGGGTCCGGTGTATTCGAGCGCGCGGTCGTTTCCGGTGTCGGCGACGAACAGATCTCCGGTACCATCGAGCGCAAGCCCGACGCTGCCGAAGGGCGCGCCTCCGATGTCGAAGCATAGCGTGGACGCGGTCGCGCTCGAGCCCTGGTTGCAGGCCGCTCCGCTCGCGACGCTCTGCCCGAAAATAAGACTCGCCGCCGTGCTGATGGGTTGCGTTACGCGACCGCCCGAAAATGGCGTGAAGTAAACTGTCACGCGATTATCACCCGCATCGACGACGAACAGATTGCCGGCGCTATCGAGCGCGAGACCCTCGGGCCGGCACAGCGTCGCCGCCGAGACCTGACCACTCGCGCATCCAGCGCTGGATTGAAAATTTCCGCCTTGACCGAACACGGCTGCGGCCACTGCGCCGGCGATTGGAGTACCATTGAATCCCGCGAGCGGGGCGCCGAACACCGTCACCCGATTATTCCCGCTGTCGGCGACGTAGAGATTGCCCGAGCGATCCACGCCAACTCCTGCAGGAGCCGAGAGCGTGCCCGCGCCCGGCGCACCGCCCTGATTTGGCGCCGACGACAGGAAGTCAGGTTGCCCGATCACGATATCCGCCGCCGCTCCGCTGACGAATCCGCCCGCATCGTCCCATCCGAGCACGCGGTTGTTCGCGGTATCAGCGACCCAGACGTGATTGGGCGAGGCGGAGGTATCGATCGCGACCGCGCTCGGCGCCGCCATCCCGGTGCCATCGACAAAGTTGGGTGCGTTTTTGTAGAAATCAGCCTGGCCGAAAACCAGGCTCGCGACCTGCTGATCGCCGGCAATCGCGACAAGCGCGGCCATCGCGCCCGCAGCGATCACCGCCGCGAAGGCATAGCAGGATCTGCGCCGGACGATAGTCCGCGCACTTGCCATCGCGCCCCCCTTTTTTGATCTCGCGCCTGACCGCTAGCTGGCCAACCAGCGCGACATCGCCCGTATAAGCGCATTATGAACAAAATTCTGGTGAATTAGAATAGGAGCGTGTGCCGATCCCCCGGCCCGCGCTGGATCACGACAGACCATGCTCCCGCTTGATTTGTCTCCCAGATTACGTAATCTGCCGTCTCTCTTTTGTGGCTTTAACGACTTGGCGGCGCGATGCTACAGTGCGCCTAACTATTGATTCGGCGCTCGAAAGGAGACCGCAAACATGAGCATCAAGGAGCGACTTGGCATCTTCGCGACGGTAACCGCCGCCGCGATGATCGGTGGTGCTGTCGGTGGATATCTGATGAACGCGGCGACGCTTGACGCCGCCGGCACGCCGAAATCGATGACGGCGCGCAAATTCGTCCTGGTCGACGACGCCGGCCGCACCCGCGGCGAACTCGGCGTCAACCCGCAAGGCGTCGCGCAGCTCGCGCTCTTCGACGACCAGCATCACATCCGCGCCGGCATCGGCGTCGCACACAACGGCGCACCCGGCCTTGCGATCTACAGCCCGACCGGCCAGACCCGGATCGAGCTGGCTCTGTCGAACCATACCTCGCGGCTGCGCTTCTTCAATCCCGACGGCCGAACGGTTGCGGGCTTTGGCGCGACCTCGGCCGGCCAGCCCGGATTGGTGCTCGAGGATAATCAGGGCCGCACCCGCGCCTCGATCGAGGTCGCGTCCGATGGCTCGCCGACGCTGAGGCTCGGTGACGCCAATGGCTCGCGCATCGGACTCGACGTGACTCCGGACGGACTGCCGGGGCTCGCGCTGCTCGGCACCAACGGCGTCACGCGCGCGACGCTGACGCTCAACGCCGACGGAGCTGGCGCCCTGACCGTGTTCGATTCGTCGGGCAAAGCGGTAGGCGGCGGCGAATAAGTCGGCGGACGGAAATAAACAACGCAGATGGTTGGGCGGCGTTTGCGGTTCTGAAAGCGACCGCTCTTCAGATGCCCTCTCCCTCCGGGAGAGGGAAAGCGGCGCGATGCTTGCGTTTCTTTCGCAAGCATCGTGACGCGCGGATGAGGGCGCGCAGGATGCACAAATCACGACTGAGTAATGCTGCTCCGAGACTGACTAATGCGGAACTAACTAATGAATGACGCCCCACTCCATCGCCGTGCCGCCCGCTCCGCAGCCGTCTTCGCGCTTGCGCTGGCGCTCGGCGGATGCGCCGCGCTCTCGCAATCCGACAAGCCAACACCCCAGCAGCGTTCGCAACAGCTCGAGCCGATGCTGGCCGCCGCGGGCTTTGCGATGCTGCCCGCCGATACGCCGCAGCGCCAGGAGCAGCTCTCCACGCTGCCACCGCTGACCGTGTCCTACTACGTCGGCCGCAAGGGTAAGCTGCACTACTGGATGGCGGATCCGCAGTATTGCAAATGCCTCTACCTCGGCACCGAAGAGAACTACCAGAAATACGAGCAGATGCGCCTGCAGCAGAAATGGCAGCGCAAGGAAAACGAGGACGCGCGCGAAAACCTCGAGGCCAGCCAGGAAGAACAGATGGAATTGCAGACCGAGATGTTCAATCCTTACGGCGGAATGGGATGGATCGGTCCCGGAATGTACTATTGATCGGGCGGGCGATTTATATCCGCGATGCGCTTCGACAGATTCATCCAGCGATGCCACTCCGAATGGCCGGAGTTCGGCGATCCTCGCCTCCTCGAGAAGTCGCGCAATCCCGCCACGCGCGACCTTTCCGAGGTCCTGTCGCGCGTGCCCGGGATGGCGACCGAGAACAAGCTCAAGCTGCTCAATCTCGCCGTCGCCTCGCTCGGCGACAGCGAGGTGTATGTCGAGGTCGGATGCTACAAAGGCGCGAGCCTGGTCGGCGCGGCGACCGGAAATCCCGACGCGCGGATATACGCGTGCGATAACTTCTCCCAGTTCGACGGCGCCGCCGAAGCGCTCGAAGGAGTGCTGGCGCAATTCACGCAGCCGGGCCAGGTCGAGTTCCGCGATCTCGATTTCCGCAAGTTCATGACCGAAGCGCCGTGGCGGCCGGCGAAAATCGGCGCCTATTTCTACGACGGCGGCCATTCCTTCGAGGATCAGTACGACGGACTTCGCCTCGCAATACCGCATCTGGCCGATGACGCAATAGTCATTATCGACGATACCAACAAACGCGCCGCCCGTTCCGCCGACGCACTAATCGCGCGCCAGGTGCCCGGCTTCGAATTGATACTCAATCTGCGCACGCCGGGAAATCATCATCCAACCTGGTGGAACGGCATCCAGGTCTATCGTTACCGCGCCCAGGGCCCAGTTGATTCGGCAGCGCTCGCCGGAGCGTCCTTTTCCGCGCGCAAACTGATCTACGACGACCTGTTTCTGAATTTGAAACATCGTCGCCGCGCCTTGCGTACGAAGCTCAAGCAATCATTCAAGCCGTGATCCCGGCCGTTACTCACCAACCCGCCCGGACCGAGGCACATCTTAATTCGAGCTCCGCTCTCCCGAACGCGCGGGACTGAGTATTGCGTCGCCGGCTGCCGCCTCAGGCAGACCCAGCTTGTCGAGCACCGCTTTTTGCGAGACGCGCAGACCGCGATCCGCCATCGCCCCGACGATATCGGCGAACTCCTTGGCGTCCTGATCGTCCGGCAGTCCCAGCACCAGCTTTGGGTATTGGCGCATCGGACCGAGATTCAGATCGACGATCGGCCGTACCAGGTCGCGACCGAGCGTCTCGCCCAGCCGGCGCGCATCCGCCACCAAAATATCGCGCCGCACCGCGTCGTGAACCTCGGCCGCCGCGCGCGATCCGCCCGACGACGACATCTCAGTCGTCAGCGTCTGGCCAAGCACCGCCTTCGAGACCTGCGCGTCCAGGTACTCGCAGAACGAGCGGTAGAGCTCCGAGCTTCCGCCCTGCCGCGCTTCGGTGAATTCGATCATCATCGACTCGGGGATTATCGCAGCCGCGTCGGTGCCGATATTCGCGACCGCCCGCAAGAGCGTCTGCTTGTCGATCTCAGTCGCGCCCGGATGATACTTGCCGACTCGCAGCGGCTGCCCGAAGACTTCCGTGAACGTCACCCAGTCTTTCAGTATGTAGTTCTTGAACAGGTACGACCATCCCGCCGCGCGCGCGAGTCCGCCGCGAATCGGCAGACCGGCCTTCGCCTTCGAGAAGTGAGTAATGAACTTGAACGGAGCCAGCGGCGCCGTCATCGGCTGGATTCCGTCGCGCAGACTACCCGCCAGTCCGCCACCTGCGAAGTGCGGTGTCTTTCCGCCGTCGCTCGATGTCGTTGTCGCCGACGCACTGGTCATGGTCTGCTCTTTCAGCGTGCGGACCAGCAGCTCGTTGCCGGAAATCCAGTCGAACATGAACCAGCGCGGGTCGCGCCACTTGAGTTCGCGCGGAAACCATTCGCGTCCAGAGCGATCCCAGATTATTTCGGTCGCTGAGAAACCTTTCCCGATCGCGTCGAGGATATCCACCAGCGCCGAATCGATCGACAGCGCTCCTCCGAGCAGGAGCTCGCGAATCATCGCGGCCGCGCGCTGATCCTCGGCCGAAGACGACGCTGCGCGCACGATCAGCTCGAGGCCAGCGACCGCCTGCTTGCGCGTGCCGAGCACCGCCAGGTAGTGCAGGTCCTTTTCTTCCATCTCCTCGGCGAGTTCGAGATAGAGAAACGGATCACCGAACTCCGCCTCGCGCAGAATTGACGCGAGCCGCTCCGGGCGTGAGCCCGACCGACGGATGCATCACGGAGAAGATATTGCGGATTCCCGCCATCGTCGGCGCCGCCTGTTCCGAGCGCAGGCTCTCGGTCTCGACCTCGCGCCCATACGCGTCGTAAAGCTTCATGAGGCCGCCTCCTGATGTTTGCGGTCGGATTCACCTACTTTGCGGAACCATCCAGCGCCGCAAAGATGGCACGGCTCGGGCAGCCGCATAGTGGTAAGCAAAAACTGATACCCACAAGCTTCGCACCGCCATTCCCAATAAATACTCATTCAACCCTCAGTCGATTATATTAATTAACTAATCACTCAAATTAGCTAATAGCTTCTGCCGATACCCTCTCCCTCCGGGAGAGGGCAAGCGGCGCGATGCTTGCGATTCTTTTTCGCAAGCATCGTGACGCGCGGGTGAGGGCGTGGGCGCTGCTCTGCAATCTCCTTCACCAAGCCCCCTCCCCAAACCGAACCGGCGCAGCCCCGCGCACCGGCGTATAGGCAATCTCCGCCACCTCCATTCGCGAGGCCGCGAACGCGAGCGCCGCCGCGACCGCGGAGTCTCCATGCCGCGGCATCCCGTCCGAGCCGCGAGCGCGCGCGTCGCCGACCTTCGCGATTCCCTGCTCGACCACGATCGCGCGATGGTCGGCCAGAATATCGGCGTCGCGCGGCAGCTCGATCGCGCCGTCCTCGAACGCCGCCTTGTAGCGCGGCATATTCTCGCGGTACCACTCGGCCGAGAGCATCACCTGCGCGATCCGCGCTCCGTAGCGCTGCGCCGCGGTCTCGGCGAGGTACTGGCCGTTACCCCGCGCGTCCATCGCGCCGGCGATAAACCTCGGCAGACGGTCTGCCAGGTAGAATAGAATCTGTTCCTGCTGCCGAAACGGAAGATTGCGCAGCTCCACCACCATCGCGGTTCGGCGAGTAAGGTCCGGCGCAATCTGCATCACCCAGATTACAGTCAGATCGCCCGAGCGTCCGAAATCCTCGCCGAAGCAAGTTGCCGACGCGCTGTCGAGCGCTCCCAGAGCCGACGCGAGACGATCTTCGCACCACGCCTCGGTCTCCGAGCACCGAACCTCCTCCGGCTTGAACGCAAAATCGTCGGCGACCGACCATCGGAGCACCGGAATTCCCTCGCGCATCCGCGATTCGATCGCAAGCGCACTCAGGAACGTTCCCGCCGACGCGCGCGGGATGCACATCAGCTCCTCGCCGGCATTGTCGGCGTAGAGCTCGAAGATCTCGCGCCGCCAGTCCGCCTCGCCCTCGGGCGACCATTCGCGCCCCAGCGTCTCGCAGATCTTTCGGTACAGTCCCTGCGCGAGCGCGTCGTCGAGGGTCACGCGATGGATCGAATACGGCAGGCGTCCGGCGCGGACGTCGCACACGAGCTGATTGAACGCGTTGGCGGCGCCGTTGTGGGTCGAGATGATCCGCACCAGCCCACCCCACATCGTAAACGCGAGCGCGGCTTTCAAAAGGCCCGCCAGATCATCGTGAAAGGCGGCCTCGTCGATCACGGCGCAGCCCTGCTTGCCGCGCAGATTCGACGGACGCGACGACAGCGCGACGATCTTGTGCCCCGACGCGAAGCGAATCCGGTAGGCAAGGATGTCGCGCGCTTCGTCGGTGACGGCGATCTCCTCGATCGCGCGCGCCGCCTTGTCGAATCGCCGCGCCCACATCGCGGCCGTCTCGACGAATTCGAGCGCCATGTCCTTGTTGTAGCCGATGTACCAGCCGTCCATCCCGCCGCGTCCCGCGACTGCGGCGCCGAGCGCGCGATCGGCGGCCTCGGTCCAGGTGAGCCCGATACGCCGCGACTTCTCGGCGACTTTCACCTGCGCGCGATCGGCAATCCATCGCCGCTGATAGGGCAGGAGAATCGACAATCCATCGTTCATTTCAGTCTCCATCAAAATTCCGTGCGCTCTCTGAACGCGCCCACTTGCCGCATCATCTCGTAGAGTCTCTCGGCGTGCTCTTCGAGCGCCTGCGCGACCGCGCGCGAGATCCCGCTCTCGCCGGGAGCAGTGGCTCCGGGAGGCAGATTGACCGTGATCGACGGCGACGAGTTGATCGTGATCGGCGCGGCCACGTTCGCGCTTCGGTTCCTGCCGGACGCACCAAAATCTCGCACTCGCTCGCGCGACGAATTTGCGAGGTCCGCGCGCAACGAGAATTCGTCAGCGGAAGGCGGTGCGCGCAAGCTTGCGAGCACGCGACGGATTCGCGCTGGCAGCATCGCGATCGCGCTGGCGGTTTCGCGGGTGCGCGTCGCGCCGCGATATCGCGCACCAGGCTCGATGGCTTCAGAAGCCATCGCAGGGTCTCAGATTGCCGGTCGGCCGCGATTGTACGGCGCGCGACGCCGCTCGCCGTCAGTACCGCGGCGAGATTGAGCGCTCGCGGCGCGGACGATATGTCGGGTTCGGAGATTGCGCTGCCGCCCGCTGCGCGGCCGCTCTGCTGCGAATCGGATTGCAGGTTCGCGCGCAACGTGAGTTGCCGCACGCGAGCGACCGCGATATTGCCTGCACGCACAGCGGCGAGCGCGCGCGTCATCGCCGCTCGCGGCGAGGGCGATCGGCGCTCCGGGCTTTCACCCTCTGAGCGAGTGCGATCACTTTGCCCTGCGACGATCGGTGCGTGCTGCGCGCGTCCGGCCGCGAGAACCGATGCCAGAGGCCGAGCGCTGCGCAGCATCGAGGTGACGCCGCGCTCTTGCGGACCTATCGCCTCAGCGGCTGAAGCGGCGCTTTGCGAGGACTTTGCGCGCGCGGGAACTTCGAGCGCATGCAGCACTTCGGCAAGCGCATTCGTGCGTGCGCGAACAGATGCGCCCACGCGCGCGAAGGCCGCCAGGATATTCGCGGTCCGCGCGAACGACGCGATCCGTTCCTCGACGCTCGGGCGGTGCGGATTCAGACCTTCATTCATCGCAAGGCTCCTCGCGATACGCTCGCGGCCTCATCAGAGCTTGATTTCGAGCAGCGCGCTGCGAATCTTCTCGGCCGCGTCCGGCGTGAGCCCGGATTCGCGCGCTTCCTCGACTCGCGCCGCCGCCGCGTCAACGCCGGCGTTCACGCGCGATCCGGCCTCGACGCGCCATCGTTCCGTCTCGATCCCCTGCTTGCTCACCGCACAGATGGTTCTGGCGATCGCGTGGATATCAGGCGAATTTGTTCCTTTACGCTTCGCGTTGAGCATCTTCTGCATGATCGTGAACAGATGCGTTTGCACCATCCGAGCTAGTGCGCGCTCCATCGTTTCATCGTCGCCTGCGGTTTCCTCGGCGATCACGCGCGCCTCTGCGATCGAGAGCCGCACTGCTTCGAGTTGTTCCGCGAAATCTTTTGAATCGTCGTGAGATTTCGCTTCGGCCCCTTTCTCTTTGCCGGCCCTTTTTTTCTCGTGATTCTCGTCCGTGCTGTTTTTAGCCATCGCCGATTACCAGTACTTGCGCGGACGGGCGACGCCGGCCGGCGCCGCCTGGTTGTACTCGACCATGTCGACGCCGCGCGCGGTGAGCCGAGCGAACCAGGTGCCGGTGTCCTGGCCCTCGAGCTCGATCAGATCGAGGTCGGCGAGGTAGCTTAGCTCGCGGCGAACCGCGTTGAGTGAAAACGGCAGCCGGATATCGATCAACACGCGCCAGATGATCTGTTCCGACACCACGCTTGGACGTCCGGCATCCACCACCCGCAAAATCCGCCAGCGGGCTTCCTCGCGCTGCTTTTGTTCGAGGTCGATTGCATCAGCCATAGAGTCTTTCCTTCAGAGTCGCGATTTCCTGGCGCATCTCTTCGCGCATGGCGTCGAGCTTCGCGTCGAGCGTGGCGCTGAACCTGATCCAGTCCTCGCGCCTGACGTATTCGAGCGGGAGAGACGCGCGCAGTTCGTAAAGTCCGCGCTCAATTTCGCTCCAGCGGGCCGAGTCGCGCAGCACGGCTTGCTGATGGCGCTCGAGAATCCAGCGCACCGTGCCCACGTTCAGGCCCGCCAGGGTTAATCCCGCGGTCAGGAAGGCCGCCACCGCGTCCCAGCTCACCTGACACCGCCGCGGTTGTCGGCGCGGTCATCCGGGCGATTTTCGGGACGGCCGTCTGGACGAATTTCGCCGCGGCCATCGGCGAGCCGCCGCTCGTCGTTCAGCTCGGCGGGATCGGGTTCGGTGGTTCGTTTGATCGCGCACGCACCCGCCATCGCCAGCATCACGACCCCCAGCCCGCGCCCATAGGCGTCGGCGTCGGAGGCGCCGAAATGGCGCGTGATCCCGACCTGGATACACCAGAACACGATGTAGGATAATGCGCCCAAGACACCGACGACCCGCGCCGCGTCGTAGGTGAGATTGTCCTTGCCCGTGAGGATGTCACTGAGAAATTTCACCGGGATGCTTCCCTTGCGCCGGCGGAGCGGCGCAGGCCCGCAGCAACTGATCGCGCTCGACCACCGCGGCCTTCAGGACCACCACCGACGCGGCGTAGGCGCGAATCGTGTCGGCCGGCGCGGAGTCCGGCGTAAGGCTCGCGATCCGGAGCGCGGGCCGCGGCGGCGCTGCCGCGGCGCAATACACCGGCTCGGGAATCGGGACGCTGACTTTCATCGGCACTGCGATCGGCGCCGCCGCACGCGCGCATCCGCCGATCGCCGCCGCAATCCACATCGCGATCAATCTGCGCCGCTTTACCATTGGCCTAACTCCCGCGCCTGCGCGTTGCCCCACTTGATCGCCGCGTCGCATCCGGACGGGACCGCCGCTTGCGCGATCTGCGCGGCCTGCGCGCCGGCCTTTTCCATCCCGGCGGACGCTTGAGCGGCGAGGTTGGCTTCGCGCGTGTCGGCCGCCTGTGCGACGCTCTGTGCCGACGCGCGTATCGCCTCGACCGCCGCGTTCTGCTGGGCGACCGCGCTCTGGCAGGCGGCGTTCTCGGCCTGAGCGGTGGCGAGTTGTGATTGAAACGCGGTAGCCTCTTTGCGCGCCGAGTCGCGCTCGTGAATCAGCACGACGGCTCCCAGAGCCACTGCGCCGAGCACCGCCAGAAGAGCGAGCGGCCGCCAATTCGCCGCGAAAAGTGCCAGTAAGGCAGGCATCGCGATCGCGCCCTACTTCGCCGCCGCGGGCTTTGCGGCCGCCGCCGCGCTCGACTGGATCGCGTTTGCGAGTTTCTCGGTCGCTTGCGCATGATGCTCGATCGCGGCGCTATGCCGCGTTACCGCCGCCGTTGCGGGCGCCGCCGCAGCGGTGCTCGCCACCGCGGACTCGACCGAGGTCAGACGCGAATCGAGCGCCGTAACCATCGCGACCAGGTCGGCGACCAGCTTGCGGCCGAACAGCGTGCCGAGCGCGAATCCGCCGGCGAGCGCGATCACGCCGGCCGCCAACGCGGTCATCTTCAGTGCATCAGTCATCGGAAACCTCCGTCGTGCGACGGTCGTTGATGCGGGCGTTTATTCGTAGGCTCGATTGAGCCATCCGGCCAGAAATTCCTGGTCGCCGTCCGGACCCGCGTCGCGCGCGAACGCAGCCATCACGCGGTAGTAACCGGCGGCTTCCGAGCGCGTCGCCGCCATCAGGGCCAGAGGCTCGGCCGCGTGCGCGGCGGCAGCGGTTTCCGGTCCGAGGACGTTGTCTTCAGTCACGCGGCGGCCGACCGCGCGCAGCGCTCGCTGCAGGCATCCGATCGCATGGGCCGGCCCGATATTTACCGCCAGATCGAAAATCTTGGCGGCGATCGCGCCGGGCGCCGCGTCGAAACCGAACGGACGCCAGTAGTCGCGATAGTAAATCGCGATCGCGTCGGCACGGGTCAGATTCGCGATGTCGAGCGTCGGGTACTCGCGCGCGGAAATTCCAAAGCGGGTGATTCCGCCCGGATCGTCGGGTGCGGTTTCGATGCCGCCCTCGTCGCCAAGGACGCGGTTTACCGCGGCGACAAACTCGGGCGAATAGGATTCGGTCAGCGATTCCGGGAGGCCAGATGCGTCGTCCACTGCAAGACTCACTGCGGGCAACGCGGGCGTTTGGGCGGCGTGGATCGGAGCCGCCAGGAAGTACAGTTTAGCGCAAACGCAAAAGTTTCGTAAGGCCGAGCAGTTCAGACCGGTTTTTTGCCCGATAATACTTTATAGACATACCTCTCCGTGCAGCCTAATGTTCTCGCGATTCTGGACACGCTGACGCCCGCTGTGCGTAGCGCAATTATCTGCGCGCGGCGCAGCACGCGGTCGGGATGAGCCGGAATCATCACGCGGTCGCCGCCAAACGAACGCGCAAGCCGCGCGGCCGCGCCGATTCCGATCGATCGCGTGATCTGATCACTCGACGAAACTTTGTTCGGAATATAAACCCGCCGTCCGCCGAAATCGCGCGCCAGATGCGACGTCGCCTTCATCCCGATCACCCGCGTGATATCCCTAATCAGCGACTCGCGGCTCAGGATGTAGCCCTCATGCGCGGGCACGCGAGCAACGCGGGCAAGTAGCTGGAACAGCCTGCTACTATGTCCGGCGGCTCTCACAGGCTGTACGCGGCGCGCAGATTCGGCGGGATCGAACCGATCCCACGATCGCGATCGTACACCACGCGCCATTTGAGCTCCGCGACTTCGGCGATGCACAGGGGACAGAGACCGCGACGCCTCGTCGCGACACCGTACCGCACTGGCGCGCGGCACCACAGGCACTTGGTCATCCGGTCCGCGGACCGGACGTGGCGGCCGCGATGGTCCTGCTGGAGCATGTGGACTTCCAGACGGCATTCGCCGCGAGGCTCGGACGTGAAGGCGGCCGTGCGAAAGAACTTCGGACTCCGCGAACATCAGCGGCAGGTCGAGCGAGTCGATGCAGGGGAAGGGTTGTGGATAATCGGCGGGCGCATCCAATCCAAAGCTTGCTTTGCCTGTCATCCCCATGCCAAAAACAGCTATTCCACAGATGGTGGATATTAGTCAACACAAAGTGTTTACACACGAAGACGCCGAATTCCGATCCCGCCTGGCCCAGGTGCTGGCCAAGTTCGGTTCGGTGGCCGCGCTGGCGCGCGCGATCGGCGTGTCCAACAACGCGATTTACAAGTGGCTGCAGGGGGACGGACAGCCAAATCTGTCCAACCTGGTGGGGCTTTCGCGCGCGGCCCGCGTCTCGGTCGAATGGCTCGCGACCGGGCGCGGCGCGGCCGCGCGCAGAGGGGCGGCGGCGCCGCGCGCGCTCGGAGAAGGATACACGTTCATGCCGCGTTTCGACGCTCGAGGCGGCGCGCGCGGCAAGCAAGGACTGATGAACGATCAGATCGTGGACAGTCTGGCGCTCAGCAGCGAATGGGTGCGAACGCGGCTGCATGCCGAGCCGCGCAATCTGCTGCTGCTCGAGATCGCGGGCGACACGATGGCGCCGACGCTGAACGCGACCGACCTCGCGATAGTGGATTTGGGAGAGCCGCGCTTTCGGCGCGACGCGATTTACGTGCTGCGCCATGCGGACGAGCTTGCGGTGCGCAGGTTGCAGCGCCGTCCCGACGGCAAGTTGATCATCAAGTGCGACAATCCAGCATACGAGCCGGTAGTAGCGGCGCCCGAGACGATCGCGATCATCGGCAACGTGATCTGGTCAGGCACGCGCCGGTAGAGCGCAGAGCAGTCCACTCTTCGCACTGTGCCACAAGGGTTTCGTGCTCGTACGCCGAAAGTCAGTCAACACCGCGAGCCGACCTCTCCCTTGATCCCTCTCCTTGGACAAGGAGAGGGTATCTCAGCGCTCAGGAAGGTTATGCAAAGGTCTCCTCCGGGAGAGGGTATATCCGAGCCTTCCACGCGGAAGGCGGACAGAGAGTGTCGATTTCAGAAAACCTCTCGTTCGGCAAAGTACGACTGGCACGCTGACGGCGCGACGGCTCCGAAAACCCTCTCCCGCCGGGAGAGGGCAAGCGGCGCGGCGATTGCTTCTTTCAGCAATCGCCGTGACGCGCGGGTGAGGGCGGCCTTGCTCCATCGCGGATCCTCTTTAATCGCGCGTCGCTGCGCGCCGCGCTGACTAAGGTCCCTCACCTAACCTCTCCCTTTCAGGGCGAGGGATCAGACGGGGATACGGCGGCCGGTGGAGGCGTCGAACAAATGGAGTTTCTTCGACGGCAAGTAGAAACGATGCGTCTGGCCGGCTTCGATGCGGCGGGAAGTTACCGCGCAGATCGGAGTTTCTCCGCCGTGCGCCAGCGTGCCGCGGACTATGAACGAAGCGCCGGAGAACTCTACGCTGGCTACCGCGATATCGATTGCCAGCGCTCCGGCGGTTTCGTCCGGTGACAGATCGGCGGGACGGATTCCTGCGCGCAGCGACTGCGGGGCGTTTGCCGGTAGGTTGATTGGATAGCGGACGCCCCCGATTTCTAATGCGCCCTCCCCGGCTTTGCGGGCGTCGAATAGATTCATCGCCGGATCGCCTACGAACGACGCGACGAATTCGGTTTCGGGACGATTGAAGATTTCCTCGGGAGGACCCATCTGCTCGATTCGTCCCGCCCGCATCACCGCCATCCGATCGGCCAGCGCTAACGCTTCGACCTGGTCGTGCGTGACGTAGACGAACGTGCGGCCCGTCGCGCGTTGCAGGTTTTTCAGTTCGATTCGCAGGGACGCGCGCAAGCGGGCGTCGAGGCTCGCGAGCGCTTCGTCCATCAAGACGATTTCAGGCTCGCGCACGAGCGCGCGTGCGAGCGCGACGCGCTGTTGCTCGCCGCCGGAGAGCTCGGCGGGGCGGCGTTCCAGTCCGACCGTCAGGCCGGCCTTCGCGGCAGCATCCTTCACCCGGCGATCGATCTCCGCGGACGGAACTTTTCCGAGCCGCAGCGGGAACGCGATATTCCCGAACGCGCTCATATGCGGATAGAGCGCGAAATTCTGAAACACCATCGCGATTCGCGCTCGGTGAGAATCGGCCGCGTCCGCAAATTCGATCGCGCCGGAGTCGGGCTCGTCGAGTCCAGCGATCAGCCTGAGCAGCGTGCTTTTGCCGCATCCCGACGGCCCCAGCAGCACCAGGAACTCGCCGCTTGCGACGGTCAGCGACACGTCGCGCACGCCGCCGCCGGCGGCAAACACGCGGGTCAAGTTTTTGATCGTGAGCGCGTGCATCGGGCTTTCGCTCTAGCGCGATCCTCCCGTTACCAACGCGGTGCGCAGCGTCGGGCCGAGTGCGATCACGACGCACACCGCCGGGATCATCATCAGGAGCGCCAGCGCGCTGGCCGGTCCGACGTTACCGAAGACCGTATAGTAATAAAGCAAAGGCGGGAGCGTGCGATTAGTCTGCTGGAGCAGCAGCGCGAAGCCGAACTCGTCCCAGCTCAGGATGAAGCAGAGCACGAACGCCGCTGAGAGCGCGCCGCGCACTATAGGCAGATCGATCGTCAGGAACACGCGCGCAGGCGACGCGCCGTCGAGCCACGCGGCTTCTTCGATTTCGCGCGGCACCGCGACGAAGGCGGCGTAGAGTGTGAGCGCGGCGGTCGGAATCGCGATCGCGCAATGGATAATCGCAAGGCCGAGCGCGCTCGGGATATCGTAGAGGCCGATCGACGCGAGCATAATCCCGGCCGGAATCGCGACCGCGATCATCGGAAGCAGGCGCACGCCCGAGACCGCGCCGAAGCCCGCGCTGCGCGCCGCCGTTCCACGCGCCATCGCATACGCGAGCATCGCGCCGAGCGCGGTTGCGCCGGCCGCGGAGATCACGCCGACAGCGAGGCTGCGCACGATCGCGCCGCGCAACTCACCGACCGCGAAGACGGTCACAAAATGCTCGAGCGTCAGATGACGCGGAATCCACGCGGGCGGCCACACGAACGTCTCGAGCTCGGGTGTCAGCGCCTGCTTGGCGAGCAGGTAGAGCGGCACGACAGCGGCGGCGATCACGAGCGCGCTGACCGCCGATTCGCACCGCCGCGAGAGCGGTAGGTTCGCTGCGCGTGGCCGTGCTCATGCTCTCGCTCCTTCATCCGACGACCACCTGCGCGCGGCGACCGCTCCCGCCGAGCGCGAAGATCGTCACCACCAGCGCCAGCACCATCGCGGCCGCCATCGCGACTCTCGGCGCCTGCGCGTCGCTCCACTGCCCGTATGAGTAAGTGGACAGGACGGGAACCGCCTCCGGCCCGGTCAGCACCAGCACGGTCGAGAAAATTCTGAGCGCGTCGATTCCGCGCAGCACCGTCGCTCCGACGATCGCCGGCGCAAGCATCGGCAGCGTCACGTAGCGGAAGGCAGCGAGCCTGCCGGCGCCGTCGAGTTGCGCGGCTTCGTAGAGCTCGCGCGGAATCGTCTGCAAGCCCGCCATCAGCATCAGCATCACGATCGGCGTGACGTGCCACGCGTCGACCACCGCGACCGAGAGCATCGCGAGCGAGCCGCGCGGCGAGAGCCACGCTACGCCATGCATTCCGAACGCCTCGAGCGCGCCGTTTAAGTATCCCCGCGGCATCAGCAGGTAGCGCGCGATCGTCAGGATGACGATTTCTGGAATTGCGAACGGCAGAATCGCGGCGACTTCGACGATCGGAGAGCGCCGCTTGCGCGCCGTGAGCATCAGCGCGAGTCCGAGTCCGATCGCGAGTTCGAGGATAAGGCTCGCGATCGGAAGGACCAGGTTGTCGAGCAGCGCCCGCCAGAACATCGGATCATGCGCCAGCACCGAATAATTCCTTAGCGAGGGGCCGCGATAGTCGAACGAGCCGACCAGACCGCCGAGAGCCGGGAGCACCAGCGTGGCGAGCATGAAGACCGCCGGAATCACGACGAAAGCGGTCCTGAGATTTCGTGCGCGCGCGTTCATTGTTCGAGTCCCGCGCAGCATCGCGACTCACTAGATTCGCCAACCGAAACAGTATCTGTTGACGGACTGAGTATAGTGGCGAGAGCGGCTGCAGGAGCGGTTCCGCGCAGCAATACTTCGCGAATCGCTTGTTGCCATCGATTACTCAGTTGTGGATAGCAGTCGAGGACGGGACGCGCGCGCACGTGATCGCGCATCGCGGTGAAACCCGCGTAGAGTTTCGCGTCCTCGCTGCCCGCGGCTGGCGGGACTGAGCCGTACCATCCGAGCTCACTGCTCAGGCGAGCCTGCACCTCAGGCGTGAGCAACCAGGCAAGGAATGCGCGCGCGAGCTCCGGATGCGGCGCGGAAACCGGAATCGCAAGGTAGCCGCCGCCCAGAGGCGTCGCCATCCCGTCGGGACCGGCGGGGATTGGCGCGCTCAGGTCGACCTCGGGAGCGAGGCCCTTGGACTTCAAGTATCCGATCGCGAAGGGCCAGTTAAAATGAATCCACACGGTGCCGCGGGCCTGCG
This sequence comes from uncultured delta proteobacterium, assembly GCA_963765675.1. Lineage (GTDB taxonomy): Bacteria > Desulfobacterota > Binatia > Binatales > Binataceae > JBARDN01. Next base: position 152,239 of record CAVXXK010000004.1, read on the forward strand.
CCTCGAGCACCGACATTTCGCGGAACACGGCGGATTCGTCGTTCAGATCCGGCGCGAGGAGATGCAGGAAATCTAACGCGCGAAGCGAGCCGCTCGAATCGGGATCGCATTCGCTGCCCCCCGCACTCCACACGAACGCCATCGCGTCGCAGGCGGCGCCCTCGTAACGCGCAGCCTTCAGCGCGAGCTTGCCCGGATGAGCGCGGGCGAAGCGCGCGAGATCGTCCCAGGTGCGCGGCGGATCGGGAACTTCGATCCGATTATAGATCATCGCCTGCCACATCAAGCGATGCGGAATGAAATATATGTGATGATTTTCGGTTGCCGCGGCCCATGCCGCTTCGGAGAATAGAGAATGTGCGGAAGGCGGCACGAGGCCGTCGAGCACGGCGGCATTCGAGCGCGCCTCGCCGAGCATCGCAAGGTCGAGCTCGACCAAATCGAGCGATCCGCGGCGTCCGCGGGCCTGAACGCGCAGGGCCTGCAGGATATCGCCGTAGGATTGTGCGACGATATTGATACGGACATGATGAGCGGCCTCGAAGGGAGAGACGAAATCAGCGTAGCGCGCGGCCTCCGACGGAAAGACTGCCAGCGCGAGATTCAGTTGGCCGCGCGCAGCCTCGGTGCGGCCGCATCCTGCGACAACGGCGAGCGCGATCGCCATGCAGGCAAGCGCGGCGCAAGCGCGGATGCAATACTTCGAGGAGCGGATTCCTGGATAGCCTGAAAGACGTATCACAATTCTTGAAACCCGCGTTAATGGAAAATCAGCAATGAACGAGAGCAAGAACCTCACCACCGCGAAGCAACCGTTCGAGTTTTGCTCGCGCCTCAATTTGACCCTGCTGACCGGACGCAAAGCGCAGGACCTGGCCGAGATGGCCGAGAACCTGCGCAGCGTGCCCGGCTCCGTGATCTATCATCACACTCACCATTTTCTGGTGCAGCATCAACACCTTTCGCCGGAGCCGCCCAACGATTTCGCGTACTGGGTGTCGAACATCCTGCTCGACGCGCGGCTGGGCGAGGAGCTGGCGTCGATCGACGTGATGCGATTCTCGACGATCCATGAACTGCGCGAGGCGCTGGTCAGAGTCATCGAGGCGTCGCTGGAACGCAACAGCGAGGTTCGGGCCGCGCCGCGGGGACAGGAGTTTCACTTTATGCGATCGGTATCGTTCGTGATGCCGACGGGGGTGCGCGCCGCCGACTTGCGCGAGTTTCGCAACGCGCTGACCTATGCCTCGCTGAGCGCGATCTCCTATCACATGTTCGACGCGCGGCTGCGGCTGGAAACGGGCGACAATGATTTCGCGGCGTGGGTCGAAGGACAGCTCGGAGAGAAAGCGCTGGCCGAGTCGCTGCGGACGCTCGATCCATACACCTACACCGAAGAAGGGCTGCGGCGCAGGATGATCACCCTGGTCGAACAGCGATTGGGCAACTGAAATGGGCGCAAAGCTTTCCGAATATATACCGATCGTCGGCGAGGGCGTGGTGCAGGAGCTGACGGTGCTCGGCGCGCGGCTGGCGGGAAAAAAAGTGGTGAACGTCAACTCGACCCGCAGCGGCGGCGGAGTGGCGGAGATACTGCAGCGGTTGATTCCGCTTCTTGGAGAAGTCGGGATCAACGCGCAATGGGAAGTGGTCGAAGGCACCCAGGATTTTTTCGCCCTGACCAAGCATCTGCACAACGCGCTGCATGGTACTCCGCACATCTTTACGGCCGAGGACCAGGGCGTCTTCGACCTGACCACGAAGTCCAACCTCGAGCGGCTCAACCTGAACGGCGACATCATGTTCATCCACGATCCGCAACCCGCGGGGCTGGTGCGCAACCGCGGCGCGATTGGCGGGAAATGGATCTGGCGATGCCATATCGACCTGTCGGCGCCGGCGCCGGGAGCGTGGGAATTTATCGAACCGATGGTGCGGCAGTTTGATCTGAGCGTGTTCTCGGCGCCGCAGTTCACCCGCGCACTGCCGATTCCGCAGATCCTGATCTCGCCATCGATCGATCCGCTGGCGGACAAGAACCGCGAGCTCAGCCGCACCGAGATCGACGCGATCCTGACCAGGCTCGGGATTCGCAGCGACAAGCCGATGGTGACGCAGATCTCGCGCTTCGATCGGCTGAAGGATCCGCTCGGAGTGCTCGAGGCGTGGCAGCTCGCGCGGCGCCGGGTGGATTGCCAACTCGTGCTCGCGGGAGGAGGCGCCAGCGACGACCCCGAAGGCGCGGAGGTTCTGCGCGAGGTGCGTGAGCGCGCGGGCACTGACGTTGACGTGCATATCCTGGATCTTCCGCCGACCTCGCATATCGAGGTCAACGCGATCCAGAGCGCGTCGGCGGTGGTGATCCAGAAATCGCTGAAGGAAGGATTCGGATTGACGGTCTCCGAGGCGCTATGGAAATCGAAGCCGGTCATTGCGGGTGCGGCGGGCGGCATTCCACTTCAAATCACGCACAAGTATTCGGGCATCCTGACCCACACGATCGAAGGTACCGCTTTCTGGATAAAGCAGTTGCTATCCGAGCCGGAATTCGCGCGGCAACTGGGGCGCAATGGCCACAATCATGTGCGTTCGAATTTCCTGCTGACGCGGCATATGCGCGACTACATGCTCGCGTTCCTGCTGCTGGACCATCCGAACGTCGACGTGATCAGGCTCTAGGCGCACGGCCGGCAGCGATTAGAAGATCAGGCCAAGTGCATCGCCGATCAGGCGAAACGGGAAGAGGATAATCGTGCCCACGGCGTTCAGGGTCGAGCCGACTACGCTGTCAGGTTCGTTGGTCGTGGTGGTTGTCGTGCTGGTGGTGCCGGCGGGCGCGTCGGGGTCGGCCGGCTGAACGGTGGTGGTGGTGGTCTGTTGATCGGAGCATCCGGACAGAATCGCGGGTCCTGCGAGGGTAATCGCCAGAAGCAGGATCGGAAAGGCGCGTCGTTTCATTGTTGGTTCTCCATCTGACTATTTGCCGATTTCAGGATCGTGCTGCCGGAAACTGGTAAAAGTTAGGAGCAAGGGGAGCAAAAGCTGAGCCATCGGAATTCGTGGGGATTATTGGATCGAGAGAAACGCATTGCTGGAAATTTTTTCATGCTCGGATGGATCGTGGGATTGTAGTCGTGCGCCCTCACCCGCGCGTCACGACGCTTGCGAGAAAAACGCAAGCCTCGCGCCGCTTCACCCTCTCCCGGTGGGAGAGCGGATTGAAAAGAGTATTGAATAATCCTCCACCGGTCAGTTTTCCTGTGAGTAACGATCCAGTTTGTTGTAAAGGGTCTTGGCGCTCACGCCGAGGACTTGGGCGGCGCGGGTTTTGTTGCCGCCGGTGAATTCGATCGTGCGCGAAATGATCTCGCGCTCGACCTCGTCGAGCGAGGAGCCCAAGCGAACCTTGAAGAATCCGCTGTCGCTCTGCGAGGCGGAGCGGAACTCCTCGGGCAGATCGTGCAGGCCGATCATGCGGCCGTCGCAGACGATCATCGCGCGCTCGATCACGTTGCGCAGTTGGCGGACGTTGCCGGGCCACGGATGCGATCGCAGCGCGGCGAGGCACTCTTCATCGACGCCCGCGATCTGCTTGTTGTTGCGCTCGGCGTAGTGCGCAACGAACGAATCGATCAGCAGCGGCAGGTCGTCCGAGCGCTCGCGCAGCGGCGGCAGCCGAATCGAGAAGACGTTCAGCCGATAGAACAAATCCTCGCGCAGCTTGTTGTCGCGCACCGCCTGCTCGATATCCCGGTTCGAGGCCGCGAGCACGCGCACGTCGAGCGGAATTTCGGCGGAGCCGCCAAGACGGCGCATCCGCTGTTCCTCGATCACTCGGAGCAGCTTGGCCTGCAGCTCGGGTTTCATCTCGGTGATCTCGTCGAGCAAGAGTGTTCCGCCGTTGGCCAGCTCGAAGCATCCTTCGCGCCTGCGATCGGCGCCGGTGAATGCGCCGCGCTCGTGGCCGAACAGCTCGCTCTCCATCAGGGTCTCTGGAATCGCGGCGCAGTTGACGCCGACATATGCGGCGCCGCGCCGCGGCGACATCTCGTGGATCGTCCGCGCGACCAGCTCTTTACCGGTGCCGCTTTCGCCCGAAATTACGACTGAGGCCGCCGACTGCGCGACGCGCTCGATCGCGGCCAGCACTTTGCGCATCGCGGGCGAGCGGCCGTAGAGCGGACCGAGCTCGCCGACCTCGGCCAGGCGGCGGCGCAGCGCGAGGTTCTCTTCGCGGACCTCGATACTATCGGCCAGCGTGCGGAGCATCTGGCGCAGATGCGGCGGATCGACGGGCTTGCGCAGATAGTCGAGTGCGCCGAGCTTAATCGCCTCGACCGCTTCGGGAATATCGCCTTCCCCGGAAATCATGATGGTCGGCAGATTGACGCCCATCTCGCGGATGTCGCGCAGGAGCTCGATGCCGTTCTTGCGCGGCATCTTGACGTCGGCCAGCAGAAGATGCGGGTTGAAGGTCTTGATCAACTCGAGCGCACGCACGCCGTCTTCGGCGACTTCGACGGTGTAACCCCAAGTGGTCAGCGACTCGCGCCAGGTCTCATGCGTAGAAGTGTCGTCTTCTGCGACCAGGATTCGAGTTGGATGTGCCATTGCTGAACCTCGTCCGGAGAAAAGCGCAATTGTCATACCGGAAGAAAGACTAGCAACCCATTGAGCAAAGTTAGACGGGGCCGGAAAAATTTACCGTATGTGGAGAAACTATACACCCCGCGAAAGCGGGTTGCACGGTCCGCCCGAGCCGATCAGCGAACCTCGATCGTACCGAGAAGGATAGAGGCTTTGTGCGCGAGGCTGGTAGCAGCCTCGTACTGCTTTTCGTCCAGAGACTTGCGCGCGCTTGTGAGCAAGTTCGCCGCAAGGTCATAGCTCTCGGCATCGGCGTCGTCCAGGCGGTTTCGATCGATTCTTCCGATCGTAGCGCTCGCCTCTCCCACCGATTTCGCGGCGGCATCGCGTTGCCCCGGAGTTGAGTCCGTGATCAGCGCGGGCCTCGGCGCCGCTCTTAACGCCGCCGGATCTTTGAGCCGCGCGGTAGGAGTGGGTGTCGCGGACGGCGAGGGAGCCGCAGTCGGCGTCGGCAATGCAGCTCGCGACGACGCGGGGTCGGGTGTGACTGTGGCTGCCGGCGGCTGATAGAACGGCTGCCAGGTGGCGCACGCGGCGATCGTGACCGTCAGGATTGCCGCGCCAAGAAAGGCGATGGTGATGCGCAATGTTTCGATGCCCCGGCTGATACTAATCGCGCGGATCGATCGAGAGCCGGGACGCGTCGGCCGCGACCGGAAATTTGACGGTGCAGGCGGTTCCTTCACCGACTGTGGATGCAATCTCAATCGTCCCTTGGTTCAATTCGATCGCGCGCAGGGCGAGCGGCAGTCCAAGTCCGTTACCTTCGCGTTTGGTTGTGTAGTACAGGTCGAATATCTGTTCCATTTTGTCCGGCGGAATTCCTTCGCCAAGATCTGAAATCTCGAGCTCGACTATTCCGTTGCGCGCGGTGCTGAGCAGCGTTACTGATCCGCCGTTCGGCATCGCCTGTACCGCATTCTGGATCAGGTTTGCAAGCGCCTCCGACACCATCGCGCGATCAGCACGAATAGAGGGTAGTTCGGGATCCAGCCGCAACGCCACCGTCACGTTACCGCCGGGTTTGACTGTCGAGCTCAACTCGGTCAGCAGGTCGTTCGGATTGAACTCGCTCAACTTGAGCTCGGCCGGACGCATAAAGCGCAGCATCGCTTCGACCGATTGATCGAGCCGGCGTACGTCGTTGCGCAGATGATCGAGATGGCGGCCGATGTCGCGGCCCGCAGCGGCGTCGTCGCGCAAGAGCCCGATGCGCAGGCTCATCGATTGGAGCGGGCTACGCAATTGATGCGCGACGCCGGAGATCAGTGCGCCGAGGCGGGCCAGCCGGCTCGAAAATTCCACCACGGTTTCGAGCTCGTGAACCGCGTTCATGTCGCGCAACACCAGCAGCAGGCCCATCGGACTGCGGCTGCTGCCGAGCCGGAAGAACGACACCAGCATCGAGGCGCGCTCGGAATCCGGATGGTCGGCCTTGATCGGAACGTCGTGCGCCTCCGCGCCAGACTCGATCGCCGCCTCCGCCATCAGGACCAGCGGATGGTTCTTGCGCAGGAGCACGCTCAGCAGCCGTCCTTCCGCGCTCCCGGTGCGCGGAATTCCCAGGACCTGGTGCGCCTCCGGGTTGGCGAACAGCAGGATGCCGTCGCCGTCGAGCAGGATCACGCCGTCGCGAATCGATCGAATCATCTCGAACGCGTGGCTCGGCTTGGTCTCCCAGCGGCCGGATTCGGAGTGGACCTGGCGCGACAGGCGTTTGAAGCGATCGGCAAGGCCGCCCAGGTCGTTGCCGGCGCCAACGATCGAGCGCGCTTCATCGGAACGGCCAAGGCCGGCGGCGATAAGGCTGAAGCCCTGGAACATCAGGTTGCGCAGGAGAATCGCGGCCAGGGTAACCGCGACCAGATCAACCGCAATAAACGCTGCGAACACCAGCGCAAGCCTGCGTGCCTGCGCGGCGATAAGCACGGTCGTGATGGTCACAGAGACGGATGCGAATGGCTTGCCTGCGATCTCGATCGACCGCGTGATCGCGTATTCCCGCTCGACCGACAACGCGTGGAGCGCCGGCAGCGGCCACCAGCTCGAAAGCTTATCTTGCAGCACGTTCATCGAAAGCAGAGGGCGCTGCGGTTTGCCGCCGTCTTCGTCATCTGGCGCCACCATCACGACGCCCTGCGCGTCGAGCACGCGCGCCCGCACGACAGCCCATCCGAATGCCTGGGTGGATGCGAGCAGAGATTTGAGCGCGGCGTTGCTCTTGAGCGCGGTCGTGGGATCGGTGTGCGAGGTCTCAAGGGTCGTGCGGATCTGCTGGTAGATCTGCTCGGTCATCAGATTGCCGGAATCGGCGATACCGTTGACGACGTTTTTGATCGTGTAGGAGAGCGAGAACATCGCGATCGCGATGGTCGGGATCAGTTGCAGGAGCAGGAACGCAACCAGGAATCGTCCGCGCAAGCGGTTCATGTTAATCCGAGCTTTTCGAGCCGAGGCTCGAGGTCTTGCGATCGGTCAATTTCCAGTTAGCGACTGTTTTGCTGGATCACTTTAGACAACAGAGCACTTTACCTGTGTTCCGTAAAGAACAGGTTGTCATCGACGCGACTGGGTACGCGGCGTTTCGTTTTTACACGATCCGGAATCGATCTTAACAAAGCTTCGATAATGCGGCAATTTTTGGTTCGGTTCGATGGCAACGATATTGCTCCGTCTTTCGTCTCCAACGCGCGGCGCCCTTGACGCTGGCGCGGCCAATCTTTTGAATTTCAAGCATCGCCCTCAGGAGGTTCGATTAAAATGGTGGACAACAAGCTCGAAGACGGCATCGCCGCTGGATCCGAGGCGTTCGAGAAGGCGCGCAAGGCCGGCCGCGAGGCGCTCGAGGACGGTTACGAGAACGTGCGCGAGTACGGTGAGAAATCGCTCGAATACGCGAGCCAAGCCGGCGAAGGCTTGCTCGATTTCGTAAAGCGCGAGCCGCTTTTGGCGGTCGCCGGAGCATTTCTGGTCGGATACGTCGCCGCTCAAATCATCCGCCGGATTTCGGCGTAAGGCCCGAACACAATGGAGTCGCAAGACGAGTCGACGGTCCTGGTATTCGATAAATCCGCTCTGGCGGACAGAATCAGAGAAAATCCGCTGGCCGCGGTCGGCATAGCCGCCGGAGCGGGATTCGTTCTGGGCGGCGGCCTGAACACCTGGATTGGCCGATTGATGCTCGTGTCGGCAATACGGTTCGCGGCGCCAAAACTGGTGATGGACGCGATCGCCGGATTGGGTGAGAACAATGGCAAACGATACAGATCGACTCGAAACAGAGCTGGCACAGGCAAAGAGACGGCTTCATCGGACCCTGACGGAAGTGAACGAAAGGGCCGAAGCCGTCGGCGATCAGCTTCAGCCTGAAAAATTGATCGAACGCTACTCGATGCCAGTGCTGTGCGCCGCGGGCGCGGCGGGCTTTCTGCTCGGCGCCGTCGACGAGAGTTTTCTCGCGCTCGGTCTGATGGTGGCGGGAACCGCGATCGTGCTGGCCGGCACTTCCGGTCGCTCGCCCAAATCTTTGCCGGATGGCGAGCCGCGATGAGTTCTCCACGAGAAGATCCGGTCCACCGCCAGCCACCGGGAGAGATAACCTGGCCCGAACTGGCCGAACGGGTTATCAGCGATCTGACGCATGTGATTCGCGTAGAGATCGAGCTGTTCCGCAATTCGCTCATCCCGATTTTTTCCGATCTTACCGATCGCGTGGTCGCGGGCCTGATCGCGGGGTTTGTGATGCTCGCGGGCGGAGTGACTCTGCTGGCGGCGCTGATCATGCTCCTGCATGAATGGCTGCCGTGGTGGCAGTCGCTTGCGATCAGCGGCGCCGCCGCGATCCTGGCCGGGTACCTGCTCACTCGGTTCGCTATGCGCTCGGCGAGCCATCACGAATCGAACGACAACGCCGCATAGGCGGCGCCTGGGAGATCTCTATGAAACCACTTGCCGGTCTCGGAGCGGTGCTGCTGCTGCTCGGCATCATTGGGATGGCGATGCCGTTTTTCACCACGCAAGACACTCATCAGGTCGCCAAGCTGGGCAACCTTTCGGTCCAGAGCACGCAGCAGACTACACACGTTATTCCGGTCCAGGTGAGTATCGGTGCGATCGTCATTGGCATCGTGCTGCTGGGGGCCGGAATTTATAGCGGACGCGCGCGATGACCAGCGGTGATTCTTCGTGCCTATGCGTTTCTTGATGGCACAGGTAGTGCTCTATCTTCCGATATGCCTGCGCGGATCCGCGTTTATTCACGGCTTCTCGGACACGCACCAGGAATCGTGAAATTTTTTTATGCTGCGGCGGAAAGCCGCTCTCCCCTCTGGCTGGGGCGGCGTCGCTGCGTCTTAGACGGCCTTTCAAGCACGATCCAGCTCCGCGTCTGTGGCATCCGGTGAAACTGCGATGCGACGGCAATCATTGCGCGCCGGAATACGGCAAATCGCCCGAGAGACGACGCGCTTGGGCGGCAGGATCGCCGATTTTGCAAGCGGCTGGTCGCGCTCCGACCTGTTCGAAAAATTCTCGCTGTCGATAAAAGACTCCGCAATTCTGACCCTCGACCGAGCCGGGAAAATTACCGGCTGGAGCGAGGGCGCCACGCGCATGACCGGGTACCGCGGCGAAGATATAGTCGGGCGCTCCTTCAGCCTGCTCTACCTTCCGCAAGAATTGATGCGCGACCGGCCCGGCGAGGCGCTTCGTGTCGCATCGGAGCTGGGCAGTTTCTCCGAAGAGGGCATCCGCGTGCGCCGCGACGGCAGCATCCTGTGGGTCGCAATGACCATCCGCAAAGAGCATTCGCGATGGCGCCCCGGTACGCGCTTCACCTGCGTTCTGACTGACATCACCGAAACGATGCGACTGCGCAGCGAGGTCCTGCGCATGCGCGAAGCGGTATCGCCAACCGGGGTTGCCCGTCAGGGACGTTTGCAGTCGTCGGCGCTGGCGCACGATCTGAACAATATCCTGAACGCGATGGCGCTACGGCTTGAAGCGATGCGTTCGGCGGTGCCCGCTCAGATTGAAAATATCGACCGGCTCCGGCGCCTGCTAGGCGACGCCAGCGACGTCACCAAGCACGTGCAGAAAGGCCAGGGCGCCGAGTCCCCGATGACTGGACCGATTGATCCATCGGAATCCATTCGCGCCGCAGTCGAGCACGTGCGTGGCCAGTTGCGTCAGCGCTATCCGGTGAAAGATCGCGTGTTTCACGTCGATCTGGAAATAGCCGCGTTCGAACCGATGACGATCGTCGCGGAAGATCTCGGCGACGCGCTTGAACGGCTGCTGCTGAGCATTTGCGACACGATGCCGTCGGGCGGAGCGGTGATGATCAACGCATCAGCCAACTCAACCCGTCTGACTATTGCGATCGAGCCGCATCCATTGACCACGCCGGGCGGGGATGGCTGGAATCGATCGATCGACAGTTCGATTTTCGAGGCGGGCGAGATCTCGCGCTCACTTGCGCAGTCGGGCTTGATCGCGCGTCTCGGCGCCAGCCTTCGGGTTGAAGATCGCAGCGACACTAATGCAGTGATCCTCCTGTCAGTTCCCATTGCCGAGGCCGCGCATCGGACTTCTGTTCGTCCAGCCGACACGGGACACGACGGAAACGGCAGCGCGTCATCGGACGGCCGCTTGCGGGTCCTGATAATCGACGACGACCGAGACAATCTGGACGCGCTGGGCGAGGCGCTGGAGGGCAAGGGCTACTTCGTCGCGACGGCGATGAACGGGTACGAAGGACTGCGCCATCTGCGCGATGGTACGCACTTCGATTTCGTTATCTGCGATATCGGGATGCCCGGCCTCAACGGCTGGGAGATCGCCGAAAAGACGGCGGAGATCGCGCCCGGCACTCAGGTTCTATTGGTCACTGGATGGAGCAGTGAAGTTGGCCGGCTCGATCCGCGGCGCAAACTGGTAGTCGACGTGCTCGCAAAACCAATCGACCTCGAGGTCGTCAGCGCGCTTATCGCGCGCTCCGGTGCGAAATGAGTCTTTGCTGCGGCGCCCTGGTCAGGGCGCCCGGCGCTATTACTCACTTGTAGTCACTCGCACCTCTGAATCGGCTGCAGGGATGGTTTCGTGGGAGGCGAATTGCAGGTTTCCTCCATCGGCTTCTTCGATCAGATTGCGCTCGAGGCGCTGCGAACGCGGAATCCGTAGCACGATTTCGCGCGCGTCGTCTTCCTCTGAGCGCGCCAACTCGATGTCGCGTAATTGCAGCAGGCCCATCGCCGAATTTATCGCGATATCAATCGGGTCCCACGCTGGCTGCAGGTTGACGTCATAGCGGCTCCCCTGGGCCGCGAAGAGCTGCTCTCCGTCCTGGGTCGAAACCATCTTCACGTCTGCGCTGACCTGCCATGCTGAGATCAGGCCCGCGTAGTAGGCCTCGTAATGGGTTATTCTTCCGTAAATCACCGCGTCGACGCCGAGCCATTTGCCCAGCGTTTGTGGCGGCACCTGGTCGAGCTTTTTCTCGTCGTCGATTCCATGTTCTTTCAGGACTGCATCAACTTGAAATAGATTCGCTTCCACGAATTCCCGTTCGGCCAGATAGCCAGTTACAGCCCGGCGCATCCGATTCGCATCGGTCCAGGCCCAGTTCTCGCGCTCGGTTGCGTCGCGATGCGTCAGCGGAATCTTGTCAACGACGTAGTTGGCGCTGCCCCAATCGGTGAACGGAAGCACCGCGATTCGTTGCGGCGCATCGCTGTCGTAGTTGGACGCAATCTCGGTTTTTATTCCGCCCGGATCGACTTCCACCAGATGATCGAACCAGGTTTTGCGCCCGTGCGTTTCAAGTCCGTACTCGGGGCGGAAGAAACGCCGCTGGTCAGGCCTCGCGGTCGACGCGCAGGCGCTCAGGCTCACGGCCATTGCAAGCAGCGCCACGAAGGCTCCTGCCGCGGTCGTCAGCGCATGGCGCGCTGGCAGTATCTGGGAGCTGAGTGAGGGAATTTGTCGATGCGGGCGCGATACGCGAGGTGCGCAGCATGAGGGACTGAAGCTCCATCGGCAATTCAGCATATGGATACCCCTGCTGCTTTATTATCGCTCGCGCATTTGGCACGGCGCCATAAAAAAATTTGATCAGCGCGCGAATTGGCGCATTCGCCGCGATATCCGTGTAACATCTACATGGTACTTAACCTTATGAGCTCCAAGATCGAAGACTACGCACTCATCGGAAATACTCACACGGCCGCGTTGGTCGGACGCGACGGATCGATCGATTGGCTATGTATGCCGCGGTTCGATTCCGGCGCGTGCTTCGCCGCGCTGTTGGGCGGCCCTGACAATGGCCGCTGGCTAATCGCACCCGAGGGGGAAACGAGCGCGGTGCGGCGGCGTTACCGCGACTCGACTCTGGTGCTCGAAACCGAGTTCGAGACCAAAGACGGGGTCGCGCAGGTCGTCGACTTCATGCCGATCGCGGAGCATCGCGATCGCGTCGATTTGACCAGGATTGTTCGCGGAGTGCGCGGACACGTGCGCATGCACACCGACCTTGCGCTCAGATTCGACTACGGGCGGACGATCCCGTGGGTCACCGGCCACGATTTCGGTCTGCGCGCCGTCGCGGGACCCAACGCCGTGCGGATTAGAACTTCTGCGCGGCTGCATGGAAAGGATTTCACTTCTGTCGGTTCCTTCAACGTCGTCGAGGGCCAGAACATCCCCTTCTCGCTGACGTGGTATCCCTCGAACGATCATGAACCGGGAACGCGTCATCCATTGAGGATGCTCACGGAGACCGAAAAGTTCTGGCAGGAATGGTCCGCAAAATTCACCGGTATCGGGCCGTGGCGCGACGCGGTCCTGCGGTCGCTCATCACGCTCAAGGCATTGACCCATCAGCGCACCGGCGGGATGGTCGCGGCGGTGACGACCTCGCTCCCCGAATGTATCGGGGGTCAACGCAACTGGGACTACAGGTACTGCTGGCTGCGTGACGCGACGCTGACACTCTACGCGCTGTTGATCTCCGGCTATACGCAAGAGGCGATCGAATGGCGCGAGTGGCTGGTGCGCGCGGTCGCCGGACATCCGCAGGACACCCGCATCATGTACGGAATCGCGGGCGAACGGATGCTTCAGGAGTTCGAGCTGCCGTGGTTGTCCGGGTACGAGAACAGCAGCCCGGTGCGGGTGGGCAATGCCGCAGATGATCAGCTTCAGCTCGACGTGTATGGCGAAGTGATGGACTCGATGCACGTGTCGATGAAATACGGAATCGCTCCACAGAATGAAGCATGGCGCGTGCAGCTGGCGCTGATGGATTTCCTCGAGAGCGGATGGCGTCAGCCCGACAGCGGAATCTGGGAAGTGCGCGGACCGCGCCGCGATTTCACCCATTCCAAGGTGATGGCGTGGGTCGCGGCCGATCGCGCGGTCAAGGCGGTCGAGCGTTTTAAAGCCGAGGGTCCGGTCGAGAAATGGCGCGCGATGCGCGACGAGATTCATCGCGACGCGTGCACCCGCGGCTTCAACACCGAGCGCAACGCCTTCGTGCAATATTATGGCTCGAAGGCGCTCGACGCGTCGCTGCTGATGATCCCGCTGGTCGGATTTCTCCCCGCCAAAGATCCGCGCGTGATCGGGACTATCGCCGCCATCCAGCGCGAGCTGGTACACGACGGCCTGGTCAGCCGCTATCAGACCGAAACGGGTGTGGACGGGCTTCCGCCCGGCGAAGGCGCGTTTCTGGCCTGCACCTTCTGGTTAGTCGATAATCTTGCGCTGACCGGCCGCTACAGCGAGGCGCGTGAGATCTTCGAGCGTTTGCTTGCGCTGCGCAACGACGTGGGCCTGCTCTCGGAAGAATACGATCCCCGGCTGAACCGGCAGGTCGGAAACTTCCCGCAAGCGTTCACGCATGTAAGCCTGGTCAATAGCGCACATAACCTGACTTTGGCCGAGCAGGCTCCAGCAACGCATCGGGCGGAGTGACTTCGCGTCTGTCTCGAACGATCAGGCGGCGAAGCACTGTAAGTGTGAAATATTTGCTCACCGCGACAAGCGTTTTTTTGGGATTGGGCGCATCTTCATTAGACAAATCCGTGGCCCCGCTATTGCTGTTATTCCCCAAACCAATCGCCGCGCATTAGCGCCGGCGTCATTGGAGGAGAACTAAGCATGAAGCGATCATTTGGATATCTCGCGATTATTCCGGCGATGGCGTTTGGGCTCTCGCTTTCCGGACCAGCTTTCGCGCAAGACGCCGGTGCTCCGAACGCCAGTGCGTCAACCGGCATGACCCAGACCATGAAGAATGCTGGAACTGACACCGAGAACGCGGCCAAGGGCGCATACAACACCACCGCGACTGCGGTCGGCGACACTGGCCTGACGGCAAAGGTGAAGATGGAGTTGGATAAGAACTCCGAAACCGAGCATGCCCATATTCACGTCAAGACCAAGTCCGCCGTGGTCTATTTGACCGGACATGTTCCCAGCGCTGCCGTGTCGCAAGAGGCCGAGCAGATCGCAAAGGGCGTCTCCGGAGTTGATCACGTGAGCAATCACCTGAAAGTCCGTGCATCATCTTCTTCGAACAACAGCTGAGCTACCGCTCCGCTGTGAGTGATGACCAAGGGCGCTTGCGGGTGATGCCTTGAAGAAATAGACCTCGAGCACGACGCACGCCCTTCCCCTCGACCAGATCCTCCCCCCTCCCCACACACATGTGACTTGCCCGCGCGGACTAAATTTCGTCCGCGCGGGCACGGTTGCGTCTTGCGGCCGCGCGCGAGCATTGCGGCAAGCGTGCGGATGTTAGATCGTAATCTGCGGAGCGCGAATCGGTCCGACTGACTCGCCCGCACGAAAAACGAGCCGGTCACAAGCTGCTCTCGGAGGAAACGATTATGCCCGCTGCGTTAATCAGTGTAATGGACGCGAAAGAGCGCACCCGTTACGCCAAGCAAATGGATGAGCTGATAAAGCTGCTGCGCAAAAACAACGAGCAAGTGACCAAACTGGCCATCTTAATGGAAAAAATGGTCAGAGCGATGGGCGGTTCCGCGTAACAATCTCCAAACGAACCAGTCTCCGCATCACGCGCGCAATTCGGCGCGTCGCGGTGAAATGACTAATCCGGGCTCCAGGCTTATCGGGCGGACGCCCGAACTGATCGAGGTGCGCACCGCGCTGGCCGACGCGATAGCGGGTCGCGGCAGCTTACTGATGCTCGGCGGCGAACCGGGTATCGGCAAGACCGCGCTCGCCGACGAGATCTCGACTGAAGCGGCCGCGTGCGGCGCGCAAGTCGCGTGGGGCCGATGTTCGGAAGATAGCGGCGCGCCCGCGTACTGGCCATGGACGGAGATTCTGCGCACGCTGGTGCGGGGGCGTGATCGCAATTCGGTCGACGCGATACTTGGCGATCGCACGGCACAGTTGACGGCGCTGATACCGGAGTTGGCCGCCTCCGCACCCTCCTCCGCCGGTCTGGCGCCCGCGCCGCGGGCAACCGGGATGGGTTCCGACGAGCCCGCCGATCAACGCTTTCGCCTGTTTGATTCGATCGCGACTCTGATCGGCGCGATTGCGCGCGAGCGTCCGCTGCTGATCGTTTTCGATGACGCGCACGACGCCGATCCCGCATCGCTGCTGCTGCTCCGGTTTGTCGCCCGCAGCGTGCGCCGACTCCCGCTGCTGCTGGTCGTCACCTATCGCGAAAACGAGCTGCGGCTCGATCCGAAACGGGCCGAGTCGCTGGCGGCCCTGCGCCGCGAAGGCTCAACCATGGTGCTCACCGGCCTGACGGCACCCGAGGTTGCGGTCTTCGTCGAATCACGCATGCCGAGCGCGCCCGATGCGTCGCTGGTTGCGGAGCTGCGCAAGGTCACGGAAGGCAATCCATTTTTCTTAAGCGAGATTGTCCGTCTGTTGGCGGCCGAAGGTCCGGGCAGAGGCACCAAAAGTCCGTCGGCGTTCCGCATTCCCGATGGAGTCCGCGCCGCGATCCTGCGCCGGGTCGCGATGGTCTCGCAAACTGCGCGCGATGCACTCGGCGTCGCGGCGGTCGCGGGACGCGAGTTCGACCTCGCCACAATTCGCGAAGCATGCGCGATGCCGATCGAGTCGCTGCTGGCCGCGCTTGACGAGGCCGAGGCAGGAGGCCTGGTTACGACGCGACACGATCACATGGGCGGCTACCGCTTCAGCCATGCTCTGATTCCCGAGACCCTCTACGCCGATCTGGGCAAAACAGCCGCGCGCGAGCTGCATCTGCGGATCGCACAAACCCTCGAAACGCTGCATCACTCGAACCTCGAGCCGCAGCTCGCCAAGCTCGCGTATCATTACGCCGCCGCGCTGCCGGCAGGCCCTCTCGACAAGGCGATTGCGTACACACGCCAGGCGGCGCAACACGCGCAGGCGATGCTCGCCTATGAAGAAGCAGTGCGGATGTACGAGATGGCAATCTCCGCGCTCGAACTCGGGCATCCCGACGCGGAGCGGTTGCGCTGCGAGATGCTCTTGAACCTGGGCGAGGCGCTCTACGGCGCGGGGTTGTTCGATCGCGCGCGGACTGCCTTCGCACGCGCGTCAGCGAGTGCGCGGCAAATCGGCAGCGCAGAAGATATGGCGCGCGCGGCATTGGGATTCGGGATGCCGCCGTCAACCCCGGATCGCGCCGATCGCGATCTGATCACGATGCTGGAGCAGGCGCGCGATGCTCTTGGCGCGTCCGATTCCGCGCTGCACGCGATGATCCTGGCGCGGATGTCAGTCGAATATTTCTGGGCGCACGACTCGCGCCGCGCCGAGCTTTCGCGCCAGGCCGTCGAGATCGCGCGGCGCTCCGGCGACCCGGCAACCCTGCTGTACGTTCTGTATGCGCGCCACACGGCGGTGTGGGAGCCTGACAATCTCGAAGAGCGCCTGGCGATCGCGAGCGAAATAATCGCGCTGGCGGGGCAGACCGGAAATCGGCGCTGGGCGCTCCGGGTCTGGGGTCTCGGCGCGCACTACATGCGCTTCGCCGACCTGCTCGAAGCCGGGGATATTCCAGCGGTCGATCGGGAGATCGCGGAGTACTCGCGCCTCGCAGCCGAGCTGCGCCAGGACCTCGGATACGAGGAGCTGATTCGCGCGACGCGCGCCCTGATGGACGGGCGCTTCGACGAGGCCGAACGGCTGGGAGTCAAGACGCTGGAAGTCGCGATGCGCCTGGAGCGGCGACTGGGTCCGTTTCGCGCGGCGGTGAATTCGCAATTGCTAATCCTGCGGCGCGAACAAGGCCGGCTCGCGGAGCTCGAGCCCGTCCTGCGCGCCGGTCTGGCGCGAACTCCGGGCTCGGCGCTCAGGCGCTGCGCGATCGCTTTTCTATACTCGCAGACCGGCCGCCGCGCCGAAGCGCGCGCGAGTTTCGAGGAGCTGGCCGCCGGCAACTTCGCCGCGATGCCGCGCGACATGAGCGGGTACGCGACGATGGTGCTGCTGACGGAAGTGTGCGCGTACCTAGGCGACGCACCGCGCGCGCGGATGCTGTACCAGTTGCTCGAACCGTACGCCGGCCGCAACGCCGTGCTCGATATCCACGTTTGCTACGGCTCGGTCGCGCACTACCTCGCGATGCTGGCGGCGACGATTGGTGAGCTGGACCAGGCCGAGCGTCATTTTGAGGCCGCGCTGCGCTTCAATCTCGCAATGGGCGCCAGCGCCTGGGTCGCGCGCACGCGCTACGAATTCGCCGCGATGCTGCTCGCGCGCGACCAGCCCGGCGACCGCGAGCGCGCCCTCGAGCTCGCGGAGCTTGCACTGGCGACAGCCGAATCGCTCGGGATGATCGCGCTCAAGGAAAATCTGCGCGAACTGACCGGCCCCGCTCCTCGCGCCGACGCCGGTCCCGACGGCACCGTCACGATCATGTTCACCGATATCGAGGATTCCACCGGCACCACCGAGCGCCTGGGCGATGTCCGCGCTCAAGCGTGGCTGCGCGAGCATAACGCGATCGTCCGCGAAAAGATTAAGGAGCATCAGGGGTTCGAAGTAAAATCGATGGGTGACGGATTCATGGTCGCCTTTCCCAGCGCGCGCCGCGCGCTCAATTGCGCGATCGCGATTCAGCGCGCGTGCTCGGCCTACTCGGAGAAGCATCGCGACGCACCGATCCGCGTGTCGATCGGTGCGCACACTGGCGAAGCGATAAAAGAGACCGGCGATTTTTACGGCAAGACGGTAATCGTCGCATCGCGAATTGGCGCACGCGCGCGCGGCGGCGAAATTCTGGTCTCGGCAACGCTCAGAGAGCTGACCGTGAGCGCCGGCGATCTGATTTTCGATGCCGGACGCGACCTCGAACTCAAAGGCCTGACCGGCGCGCATCGCGTGTACGCTCTCGAATGGGCAAACGCCAGCCCGCCGAAGTGATCCCGCCGGCTCATTCCATCGGGCGGGATTTCGCTGCTAGGATTTCGATCGCCATGAAAAAAGTTCTGATGATCTGCACGGGCAACAAGGATCGCAGCCCGACCGCAGCGATGCTGGTGGCGGAGATGTGCGCGCCGATGTGGGTGACGTCGGCCGGCACCGAGCCGTGGGCTAAGAATCCGGTCAATTCGGAATTGATCGAAGAGGCCGACGTGATCTGCGTAATGGAGGAAGCGCATCGCCGCTTCATCCTGGAGCGCTTTGGCTCCGCGCACGCCGAGAAGGTCGTCGTGCTCGATATCCCCGATAATTACATCTGCTGGGAAGCCGAGCTGGTGCATCTGCTGAAGCCGAAGCTGCGCGCCGCGCTGGGGCTTGCAGCGCCCACTCGCTAGCGCGTCCATCTGGTGTAAGTTGGGAAAACGAACCCAACGGAGGCCCGCACGATGGAAGACGCCCGGCTTAAACTGCTGCTCGATCGATCCGAGATAAGCGACGTTCAATTGCGCTACGCGACCGGCCTGGATTTCCGCGACTGGACCGCATTCCGCTCCTGCTTTGCCGATGAAGTCGAGGTGGACTTCACTTCGCTGTTCCCCGGCCCGCCGCGCACCGTCAGCGCCGATCGGTGGACCGAGTCGGCGCGCCGAACGGTCAGCGGACTCGCCGCGACTCAGCACATGATCACGAATCATGTCATCACCGTCGACGGCGACCGAGCCCTGTGCGTCGCATACGTGCAGGCGCAGCACTATCTTCCCAATGACAAGGGCGACAGCACGCAGACGATGGGCGGCTACTATACCAATCAGTTCGTCCGCACCTCCGCCGGATGGAAAATCAGCGCGTGCAAGCTGACGCTCACCTGGACCACCGGCAACTGGCACATCTTCGCGCTCGCGCGCGAGCGGCTGAAAGCCTCGGGCGGCTGAGCGTCCCTTCGCGCTCACGCGGCGAAGTTAGCTATGCTGGATACGTCGCGCAGGAGAAAGATCGATGGCAGAGCATGTTGTCGCTGATACGACCTCAGGAAAAATTCGCGGGACGGTTGACCAGGGCGTCAACATCTTCAAGGGAATCCCGTACGCCGCGCCGCCGATTGGTGCGAATCGGTTCAAGCCTCCGCTGAAAGCGGCGCCGTGGGCGGGAGTGCGCGACGCACTGAAGTTCGGCGCGCGCGCGATGCAGGACGACAACGCGTTCGCACTGCCTCCCGCGCTGCTGAAACTATTTGGCAGCGTCGAGCCTCAACCGATGAGCGAGGACTGCCTGGTCCTCAACGTGTGGACGCCCGCGCTCGCCGACGGCCGCAAACGCCCGGTGATGTTCTGGTGCCACGGCGGCGCGTTCATCGCTGGCTCCGGGTCCGCGCCGTGGTATGACGGCACCAATCTGGCACGCAAGGGCGACGTGGTCGTCGTGACGATCAACCATCGCCTGGGCGCATTCGGCTATACGCACCTGGCGGATATCGCCGGCGCCGAGTTCGATTCGTCAGGCAACGCCGGGATGCTCGATATCGTCGCGGCGCTCGAATGGGTGCGTGACAATATCGCGAACTTCGGCGGCGATGCCGGCAACGTCACGATCTTCGGGGAGTCGGGCGGCGGCGCCAAAGTGTGCGTCCTGATGGCGATGCCGGAGGCGCACGGATTATTCCATAAAGCGATCATCCAGAGCGGACCGGCGGTGGAGATGGCGAGCCGCGACGATGCGAGCGAAACCGCGCGCCAGCTTTTGTCCGAGTTAGGACTCACACCCGCACAAGCTGCAGAGCTGCGCGCGACCCCCGCTGAGCGCATCGCAAAGGCGCAAGCGGCGCTGTTAAGGCGCGTCAGCATGATGTCGTTCGCGAACCGGCGCAGGGTCGGGTTTAATCCTGTCGTCGATGGGAAACATCTGCCAGGCGGCCCATTCGCACCCGTCGCGCCGGCGATTTCTGCTCGCATACCGCTGATGATCGGAACCAACAAAGACGAAATGACGCTCTTCTTCGGATTTGCGCCGTGGCTCGACGGGATGGACGATGCCGCGATGCGCTCGCGCGTCGCGATGTTCGTGGGCGACCGCGCCGACTCGATTATCGCGTCGTACCGGAGCGCGCGGCCGTCGGACTCGCCGCGCGATATTGTGCTCGCGATCGCAACCGACCAGTCGATGCGCATCCCGTCGCTCGTCATCGCGGATCGCAAGGTCGCGCAGAACGGCGCGCCGGTCTTCGTCTACATGTTCACTTGGGAGACGCCGGTGCTCGAGGGCAGGCTCAAATCTCCCCACGCGCTCGAAATTCCATTCGTGTTCGATACGCTCCGCACCTCGAACCTGGCCGGTGAGGCACCGACGCGTTTCGCGTTGGGTGAAAAGATGAGCACGGCGTGGCTCGCGTTCGCGCGCACGGGAAATCCAAATCATGGCGGGCTGCCGGATTGGCCCCATTACTCGCCCGAGCGTCGCGCAACTATGATTTTCGACAATCAATGCCGAGTCGAGGATGATCCGTACCGCGCGGAACGGCTCGCGTGGAGCGGTCAATAGCATTTCGACTGGCGGCGCTCCAGGTAACAACACGTGAGTGCCGAATGACCGTGGCTGAGTATATTCACCGTGCGCGGCGAGCGCCGCGAATCTCCGCTCTCGTACTGGCTATCCTCGTGTACGGCTGTGCGGCGGAACAGGCTACCGTCGTCGAGCCACCACCGGTCCCGCCGACTGTCGAAGCGTTGCCGTTTCAGGGACGCTTAGTCGAGGGCGATCCGACCGAGATTCCGCAGGCGGTAGCGATGTCATTGTCAGATACTTCTCCGATTCGATTTTCGTACCGCGAAGAGCTAACTCACGACGAGCATCACACGCCGCTCTGGCTGACGGCGCTCGCTCCGACTACCTATTTGGGCGGAACGCTCGGCACCTATGACGTTACTGCATTCGCTACCCTGTCCATCTCAAATCGAGACACGGTAATCGGGTACTATACGGCCAAAGCGCTGGTCTCACGATCCTATACTATTTATTCGGAACCCACCCACGCGGAACTCGAGCGTGACGCGCGCGCCGAGGTGCGGGATAAGATCGACACGGAACTGGCTTTCGACAGGAATCGGCTGGCGGGCGCGCTCGCCGAATCAAGGAACCTGGCGAACGCTCCGGCAGCACCATGAATCGTCGCACTAGATTGTGGATGCTTTGCATCGCGATGCTGCCGGCGGCGGGTTGCGCCGTACAAGGTCAGCCGTTCGAGAAGGTGGAATTTCCGCCGAATCACGCCGTGATTTATGTGTATCGACCGTACAACTACGCCGGATCGTTGTTGCGGCCTGCTGTGACTTGCGGCGGCGAGAGCGCGGAAATCGGCCCGGGAGGCTATCACGCGTTTATTGTTCCGGCGGGCAAGGTCACGTGCACCGTTGCGGGGAGCGAAAGTTTCGACCAGGTTGAGATATTAGCGGAGCCACGAAATTACTATATCAAAGAGGAATACGCGTGGGGCATTCTCGACGGGCATCCGCATTTGAACCCGATTGATACGGACACTGCACACGACGAGATCGAGAGCTGCGTCCTCGAGCCGTGAATAGACGAGTTGCTACTTACTCTTCGCCCGGTTCGCGCGGTACTTGGTAATCAACGCGTTGGTCGAGCTGTCGTGCTTGAGCGCCGAATCGCTCTCCAACTCGGGGACGATTTTCTGCGCGAGTACCTTGCCCAGCTCGACTCCCCATTGATCGAACGAGTCGATACTCCAGACCGTCCCCTGCGTGAATACGCTGTGCTCATAGATCGCGACCAGTTTGCCGAGGGTTTCTGGAGTAAGCTTTTCGGCGAGAATCGTGGTCGAAGGACGATTGCCCTCGAACACGCGATGCGGCACCAGCCAATCGGGAGTGCCTTCGGCCTTCACCTCTTCGGCAGTTTTGCCGAACGCAAGCGCCTCGGCTTGTGCGAATACGTTGGCCATCAGCAAATCATGATGACGTCCGAGCGGATTGAGCGTGCGGTAGAATCCGATGAAGTCGCAGGGAATGAGTTTCGTGCCCTGATGGATCAGTTGATAGAACGAGTGCTGCCCGTTGGTGCCGGGCTCGCCCCAGTAGATTGGACCGGTCTGGTAGTTAACTGTGGCGCCGTCGAGCGTGACGTGCTTGCCATTTGATTCCATCGTGAGCTGCTGCAGGTAGGCGGGAAAGCGTTTCAGATATTGCTCATAAGGAAATACGCCGACGGTTTGCGCGTCGAAGAAATCGTTGTACCAAACGGCGAGCAAGCCCATCAGTGCCGGCAGGTTTTTTTCAAATGGCGCGGTGCGGAAATGCTCGTCGACCGCGTGGAACCCGGACAGCATCGCGAGAAAATTCTCCGGACCGACCGCGATCATCGTCGAAAGCCCAATCGCCGAGTCCATCGAATAGCGTCCGCCCACCCAGTCCCAGAAGCCGAACATATTGGCGGTGTCGATTCCGAACTTCGCGACACCCTCGGCATTGGTCGAGACCGCCACGAAGTGCTTCGCGATCGCCTTCTCGTCGCCGAGTGCCCGCAGGCTCCAGTCGCGCGCGGTATGCGCGTTGGTCATCGTCTCGAGCGTGGTGAAAGTCTTGGACGAGATGATGAACAGGGTCTCGGCGGCGTCGAGGTCGCGTGTGGCCTCGGCGAAATCGGTTCCATCGACGTTCGAGACAAAGCGCATCGTCAGGTTGCGGTCGCTGTAATGGCGCAGCGCCTCGTACGCCATCACCGGGCCGAGATCCGAACCACCGATGCCGATATTGATCACGTTGCGGATGCGTTTGCCGGTGTGGCCGAGCCAGGCGCCGCTGCGCACCCGATTCGAAAAGTCGGACATCCTATCGAGGACCGCGTGAACTGCCGGCACGACGTTCTCGCCGTCGACGGTGATCGAGGCACCACGCGGCGCGCGCAGCGCGACGTGCAGCACCGCGCGTTTTTCGGTCACATTGATTTTCTCGCCCGAGAACATCGCGTCGATTCGCGAACGAAGTCCCGACTGCTCGGCGAGCGCGAGCAGCAGTCGGACAGTCTCGTCGGTGATGCGATGCTTCGAATAATCGGCGTGAAGGCCAACGGCGTCGAGCGTGAAGCGTTCGGCGCGGCCCGGATCATCTTTGAACATCGTCCGCAGATGGACGCTGCGAATCTTGCGATAGTGCTCGGCGAGCGCCTTCCACGCGGGACGTTCGGTTAACGGCACAATTTTCGCGGATACGGCGGTCGCCATCGCTCAGCTTGCCTTTTTGATCGCGGCGCTCTTGTCCTTGATGCATGACAACAGGTCATCCCAGGACTTGACGAACGACGCGGCGCCTTCTTTCTGAAGCTGCTCAGCCAGAGCGTCGATATCGATACCCGCTTTCGTGAACTCGGCGAGTTCGCGTTCGGCGTCGCCGCCGTCGCGCGAGAGCATCGCACCGACTTCACCGTGATCCGCCATCGCGTGCAAAGTCTTTTCCGGAATCGTGTTAACAGTATGCGGCGAGGCGAGAGCTTTGACGTACAGAATGTCCGACGATTTGGGATCCTTGGTGCCGGTGCTTGCCCACAGCAAACGCTGCGCGCGCGCACCAAGGTTCGCGAGCCGCAGCCATCGGTCGCTGTCGAGCAGATCGCGATAAGCCTTGTAGGTGCGCTTCGCAATCGCAATTCCGAGCCTATCGCGCATCGCAGGCGGGACCTTCTGCGCGACGGCGACATCCCATCGACTGATGAACACCGATGCGACCGAGCCGACGAACGGATTGAGGCCAGCGGCGACGCGGCGCTCGATTCCGCGCAGGTACGCCTCGGCGGCGGCGACATACTGCTCGCGCGAGAACAGCAGGGTGACGTTGATCGAGACGCCGGCGAAGATTGCTTCCTCGATCGCAGGCAGACCTTCGCGCGTGCCGGGAATCTTGATGAACAGATTGGGGCGCGCTGCGCGGGCGAAAAGATCTTTGGCGGCCTTCACCGTGCTGGCGGTGTCGTACGCGAGTTTCGGGGAAACCTCGAGCGAGACCCATCCGTCCACGCGGTTGGTGTGCTCGTGCACCGGGCGGAACAGATCGGCCGCGCCGGTGAGATCTTCAAGCGCGAGATCGAAGAACAGTTCCTCGCCGTGGCGTCCGGCGGCGTTCTTTTTCGCGATCGCGGAATCGTAATCACCGCCGTTTTTGATCGCCTGGTCGAAGATGGTCGGATTGGAGGTAAGGCCGGTGACCGAAAACTCGTCGATGTAGCGTTTAAGTCCGCCGCTGGTGAGCAGCGCGCGCGTGATGTTATCGAGCCACAGGCTTTGGCCTGCGTCGTGAAGCTGTTTGGTCGCTTTCATACGGTCTCCTGCCGGATCGTCTTCTTCATTGATCATCCTCGCGGCGCGGACCGCGGGTCAATCGACGATCGCGGAATAAATTATGTTGCGTAACTGGCCGCGGAAGTTAAAGGTTCCCGAGGGCATGAGCTGGGTCATGAAGATCACGACCAGGTCTTCCTTCGGATCGACCCAGAAGATGGTCGAGGCGGCGCCGCCCCAGTAGTAGTCGCCCTCACCCAGCGCGCCGTGCGCGACCTGCCCGAGCGTCATCGCGAAGCCGAGTCCGAAGCCCACGCCTTCGTACGCGGTCTCGGAAAAATCTCCCGCCGCCATCTGGGTCAGGTCTTTGCCGCCAGCCAAATGATTCTGCCGCATCAGGTCGATCGTGCGCGAGCCGAGGATACGCGCGCCGTCGAGCTCTCCGCCGCGCCGGAGCATCTCGCAGAAGCGGAGGTAGTCGGCGGTGGTGCCGGTGAGTCCGCCACCGCCCGAGAAGAACGAGGGCTGCCTGAGATATGCGCTGCGTTCAGGATCGTCGATCAGCTTGAGAGTCTTGTCGGGTTTGCGTTCGTAATTCGCGGCGAAGCGGCCGGCGTTCTTCGGTGCGACCGAGAACGCGGTGTCGGCCATGCCGAGCGGATCGAAAATCGTATCCTGCAAATACTGATCGAACCGCTTGCCCGAAATCGCTTCGACCAAGTAACCGCACACGTCGGTCGAGAACGAGTACATCCACTGCTCACCGGGAGTATAACGCAGCGGCACTTTTGCGAGCTTGTGGACGAAGCTCGCGAGCGTCTCGCCCTCGGCACGGTTTACTCCTGCCGCGCGGTAGGCGCGATCGACAGGATGATTGGTCGCGCCGTAAGTCAGGCCGCCCTGATGGCTAAGCACGTGGCGCATCGTCATCGGACGCGCAGGAACGGCCGTCTCCATCGCGGCGCCCTCGCCGGAAATCCAGACCTTGTGATCGCGCCATTCCGGAATAAATCGCGAGACCGGATCATTGAGCTGGAAATACCCCTGCTCGTAGAGGCTCATCAGCGCGACCGAGGTAATCGGCTTCGACATCGAGTAGAGGCGAAAGATCGTGTCGTCGGCCATCGGCGTTTTGCGCTCGCGATCCGCCATGCCCATCGACTTGAAGTAGGCGACGTGGCCGTGGCGCGCGACGAGCGTCTGGCATCCGGAGATTTTCCCGGACTCAATATAGTTGCGGTTCAGGTGATCGGTAATTCGATCGAGCCGATCGGGCGCGAATCCTGCGCGTTTCGGTGAGGTCTCCATCCCGGTCTCCTCTGTACGTCTTGTGCGAATGAATGAGCGCCGCGCTACGCGATGCGTTCGAGCGTGAACACCGGAATCTCGCGCTTGGTCTTTTGCCGATATTCATTGAATTGCGGCATCTGCGCCGCTTGCGCGTTGAACAGACGCTCGCGCTCGGCTCCCGAGGTCACGTGCGCTCGCGCCTGAAACTTTTCGGTCCCGACTTCGACCGTGATGACGGAGTTCGCGACCAGATTGTGGTACCAGTCGGGATTCTTGGGCGCTCCCGCCTTGGACGCGATTATTACGAGCCGATCGCCGTCGCGCGTATAGACCAGCGGGGTCGTGTAGGTCTTGCCGCTCTTGGCGCCCTTGGTCGTCAGCAGGATCATCGAAGCGCCCGCGAACGGACCGCCGACCTTTCCGCCGTTGGCGCGAAATTCCTCGATCACCTTCCGATTAAAATCATTCATGTCCGCCATGATTCCTCCGTGCTCGCGCGCAGGATGTGCGAGTCCACTTGTCAGAGTAGCAGACCGTGCGAAATCTCGGCTAGCGTGCTCGCTCAGAGGAAGGAACTGCGATTCGATAGGTCTCCGCGGCAGTGCGATGGAACATCCACGCCTTGTCAGCGGTGCTGAACCCTGCCGCGATCTTCTTGAACGCGTTCCACAGCACCAGGTACGAGCACGAGGCGCGATCCACCGGAAAATTGCTCTCGAACATGCATCGCGACGGACCGAATCGATCGATCGTGTGGAGATAGTAGTCGCGCGTCGCCGCCACGAGTTCATCTGAGGTCGCCGGCGATGGCCGCTTGTGCCATCCAAATCCGTTGACCGGCATGTTGATACCGCCGAGCTTGACGACCACGTTGGAGCATCGCGCAAGCTCAGCGATGTCGCGCTTCCATTGATCGAAGACCTCGCGGCGGTGGCCTTCGTAGGGACCGAGTCCAAGCGGACCGCCGAAGTGATCCAGAACAATCTTCGTGTCGGGAAACGCTCTCGCCAAGTCCGTCAGTTCCGGCATCTGAGGATGGTATTGCCACGCATCGAACACGAGCCCGAGCTTCGCTAGCTGAGCGAAGCCTTCGCGAAAGCGCGGCAACTTGTACAGGCCGACAGGAGGATTGGTGTGGGAGTTGCGAATCTCGGGCGACGCGTCAAAACCTCCGGCGTGGCGGATTCCGCGAAATCGCGCGGGCGCCGCCGCAAGGTGCGCGCGCAATACAGGCTCAACCGCCGCGCCGAGGCTCAAGTCGGCGAAGCCGACTATCCCCGCCGCGATTCGGGTGTCTCCATATCCGCCGCTCGCACTCTGCGCGGCGATGCCATTGACGAACTCGGTCTCGCCGACCGGCTTCATCGCCGGGTCGCCGTCGGCGCGGTACATCGACATGCATTCGACGAACACGGTCGCGAGCACGCGATGGCCGGAGCTAGTGTCGTGCAGAATTTCGTCGAGCAGGAAGCGGCTGCCCGGATGGTCCCAAAGATGATGATGCGGATCGATAATCGGCAGCGCGGGCTCGAGCGGCGCTTCGATAACTTTAGCGAGCCACGCTTCCCTTTCAGTCTCAGCACTAGTCGGCATCTGAATTTCTCCCTCGCGCTAACGGCGTCGCAAAGGTTTCGATGGCGGAGGGGGTGGGATTCGAACCCACGAGCGACGCTAGCCGCTGCCGATTTTCAAGACCGGTGCCTTCAACCACTCGGCCACCCCTCCAAGGTTTGTCTATAAACCAAGTATAGCATCCCGGCTATCGGCGCGACTGTTCCGGCTTCACGACTGATTCCTATTTCAGACTGTCGGCAATCGTCGCCGCACCGGCGCGGGCACAGGCTTCGTCCTTTGCGCCGAAGGGAGATCCCGAAGCACCGATCGCGCCGATAATCTCGTGGTTGAACACGATCACGACGCCGCCCGGCGCCAGAATCAGCCGGGGTAACCGATTGAGCGCCGGCGACATCTCCGCCCCGCTCTTGGCCTTCGCTACGAGAGCGCTGGTATCGACCTTGTAGGCGACCGCTGTGTAGGCCTTGTGGTCGGCGTTCTCCAGTGTTGCCAGCCCCGCGCCGTCTCCACGCAAGCATGCCTGCTGATTGCCCCCTGCGTCCACCAGCACGGCGCTTTCGGTATAACCCCCGGCCGCGCAGACCTTGACCGCCTCACCAACCGCCTTGAGCGCCAGCGTCGCCGGGATGCGATGAGTCACGATAAGCGTGTCTGCCGCGAGCGCGGGGCCGGCGGTGACCGTTACGATCGCCGCCACAGCAATCAGCGCGGCGAGGGCAATCATCGAAAGCGAGCGGGCAATACGCCTCATTCAAATCTCCGTCCAGCTTGTTATTAAGTTATTGTCGCCGTACAACTAGCTCCGCTGGTAGACAGATGTCAACTTCTAATGAACTCATTAGCTAGCGTTGACCGCACAATGAGGTCGACGTAAAGTATTGCTATATTAAGCCGTCAAGTAGATACACGCACTAGTCTCTAGCACTACTGCTCTATCAGCAGTGAGAACTCGTATCGATAACCTCACTGAGCCAACTATGAAGAACGACGCGATATGAAGATCCTGATTGAACGAAGGCCTACGGAGAACCACAATCGCAGTCGGTTGCGTTGTGCCGTCGCGATCGCCGTCGCGCTCATCTGTTTACTCATTTTGGTAAATCCTGCAAGCAGCGAAAGTAGCGACGACTGGATAACCGGCTTGCCGCGGGAAGCTATTCACGTAAAAGCATGGCCGGAAGGGAAGAAAGTTGCGGTCTGCTTCATCCTGTATGTTGAAGTGTGGGGTCATGGACAAGGGCCGGACCTCAGGCCGGATACGATAACGCGACAGCCAGACGTTGTGAATGAAGCATTTCGTCAATATGCAATAAATTGGGGCCTTCCGCGCGTCGGCAGAGTCTTTAATGAACAAGGTCTACCGCTGAGCATTGCTCTCAATGCACTCTTTCCCAAACAGAACCCCCACGTGTGGCGACAGTTCCGTTCCCTGGTCCCTAAGGCACCTATCATCGCCCATGGAATCAATAATTCGACGGACCTACTACCTCTCCGGGACGGCCTCGCCGCTCAGCAGGCATATATTCATCGGACACTGGATATAGTAGAGAAAGAAACGGGTATGAGGCCGCGTGGATGGAGCAGTCCGAGTGTATACCCGAATGCCGATACGTTTACCGCAACCAGAGCGGAGGGAATTACCTACTCGCTCGACGCGATGGACTCCGATATCCTGTCTCGCCTTGTCACCAAATCAGGACCTCAGGTCTTGATTCCTTATCCGACAGTCACAGTCGACATGGGGCAGTATTTTGAGCGATTGAAGAACGCGAGTGATATAGAGCGGCTGTGGATTGATTACGTAACTGAATTGATCAAAGAGGCTGAGATCGATCCAGATCGTGAAGCAACTGTCGTCGCGATCGGTATCCATCCTTTCGTGTTTGGAACCCCTGATGGTGCCGCGGCATTGCGACGCGTGCTCGAACATTTCAAGAGTCAGAAACTGGTCTGGGTAACTGACGTTCAAGCCGTTCTTGACGCAGCAGGAGTGAGTCGGTAAATGCCAGCGGTTTTCCTATTCGGACGAACGATGAACGCCCTGGACGAATACCAATGCGCCTGATCCTGATCCGGCACGGAGAATCTCGTATTCAGAAACGCGAGATTATTGCTGGTGTCCGGAGCTGCGAGGGGTTGACCGATCGTGGCGTTCGGCAGGCAGAGATGTTGGCCGAGCGGTTTCGTATTGCGGGCGAAATTCGCGACTGCGCCGCGCTGCTCAGCAGTCCGGTGCTCCGAGCACGTCAGACCGCGGAAAGGCTGATACACAGTCTACCAGTGCGCGAGATTGAGGAAGATCCCGCGTTGACGGAGATAGATACGGGCGTGGCCGACGGCATCACACGCGAGGAGTACCGATCGAGACACGGCGAGTTCAACCTGATCGAGCATCCGGATCGGCTCTTCGCTCCCGGCGGCGAGAGCTGGACCCAATACCTGAACCGCGTTCGCCTGAAAATGGACCGATTGGCGGAGCGATTCAGCGATCAGACGGTGGTCGCGGTCACGCACGCCGGATTCATCGTCGTCTCAATCCTGGCGACTTTCGGCATCCCGCGGCCCGGGACCAGCGCACGGCTTGAGCCCGAGAATACTTCGCTGACCGAATGGTGTTTCGATCAAGGGAATTGGCGGCTTCAGCGATACAACGACGCGTATCACCTGCTGAATCGCCAATAGTTACTTGTTTGGGTATCGGTCACTTCGCTTCGGGCCATACGCCCGGAACCGCAGTTGCAAGCCACTTCGTCAGCGCGGCATTGACTTCGAGCGGTCTCTCCTGCGCCATCCAGTGACCCGAGCGAATAGTCTGTTCAGTCAGATTGGGGCAAAAGCTGCGCATCGGCTCGGCCAGCCGTGAATGCGTGCACTCGCAGACATAGTCATAGCGTGCATTGAGGAACAACGCCGGCATTTCGAGGTAGCCGCCATTGCGCGCCGTCTTTGAGTATTCCGCGTTCGCGGAATGATTCATGTACCACGAGGATGGTCCGAAGAAACCGTTGCGCTCGAGCGCCGAGGCGTAGGCGCAGAGATCCTCTTCGGTGAGGACGTCGCCGTCGCGAGGAACATCGCGCAACGCGCCCCCAAGCATGCCCTGGTTGCGGCGAGCCGAAGCGGTGATGGCAGGTTTGCCTTCGCCGGCAGGATCGCCCTTGCGCAACGCGAGCTTCACGAAGTTGCGCGGGTTCGCGTCCATCGGCGCTATCGCCACGGCAAAGTTCTCCTCGTAATGGCGCATGTAGTCCCATTGCCCATTGGGAAATTCCTTCTCGGGATAAAGCTCGCGGTCGACTAGCGTCAACGCGTGATCGAGTCCGCGTTCCAGCGTGAAGTACGGAACGCACAGGCTCGCGACGGCGCTACATCGTTCCGGATGATGGCTCGCAATATTCCATACCACGGGGCTGCCCCAGTCGTGGCCGACCCACACTGCTTTGTCCCGGCCGATCGTGGTCGATGAGATCGATCATATCGCGCACGATATGTTCCTGCGCATAGTCACTATGACGATTGTAGACTGTAGACCGGCCGTATCCGCGCATGTCCGGCGCGATCGTGCGAAAGCCAAGCGCCGCCAGCGCGGGCAATTGATGACGCCAACTGATCGACAGCTCGGGCCATCCGTGAGCGAAGATTATGAGTGGTCCATCCTCCGGCCCGGCGGCTAGATAGAATGTCGTGTGCCGGTTGGTTTTGACGACGTGCTCGGAGATTGCCATCAGCGAGATTCTTTGGGTGGCGGCCCGAACCCGCCAGCTTCGGGCATGTGGCCGTAAACATCTTCGGAATAGTATTCGGACTGATAGGTAGCCGGACGCGCGCCCCATCCGTATTCCAGCATCCATCCAGACGGTGTCCGGAAGTAGAACGAATACATATGATCGTTCGAATGTTTACCGGGCGTGATATTCACGGGAATCTTCTCGCGGCGAACGATATCATGCGTCAGCCCAACGTCGTCGAGATTGTCCACTTCGATCATCAAGTGATTAAAGCGCTTCTCCGGGCCGGCGAGCCCGAAAGCGACGGTATGATCGCGATCGTTGCAATGCATGAAAGTGAGCGCGACTGTATGCTGGCCCATTTTGATTTTATATTCGACTCCTCCACGCATCCCGAGTTGCGTATAGAAACGATACGCCGCTTGAGGATCTTTCTCACGAATAATGCAGTGTCCGAGGCCTCCGGCGCCGGTCTTGAACCTGCCGTGCATACCTCTGGCCGGATGAAAGGGCTTGGCGAACTGCAGGTGCGGCCCATGAAAGATTTCGATCGGGTTACCGTCGGGGTCATCCAGCTTCATAATTTCAAGCACGTGACGCTCGGAGGCCTCGTCTTCGGAACCGACGGTGAACTTGATCCCGGCCTCCTTTAACTGGTTTTGCATCTCGCGGAATTCTTCGCCCCCGGCCACCCGGAAGCCGAGATACATCAAGTCGTCGGACGGATCGGAATGAAGAGCGATTCGATGATGCCAGTAATCCATGCGCAGGTAGCAGCGGTCCCTTTCGCCATCGTCGACGACTTCCAAACCGAGAACGTCGGCGGCAAACTTTTTCCACGCCTCGAGGTCTTTCACCCCGAAGCCGATGTATCCGAGCTCTGTTACCTGAATCATGTTCTTGCCTCCATGGGCGATATCTAGTTCAGCGACCGCTTCTGCTGCAAGGTTTTTCGGTCGTTCCAGATCACTTTGGATCAGTGCGCACCCAATCAGAGCCGAGCGCGACTCGGCGGACCGCGTCAGTGTCGGTCGGCTGATGACCTACCTTATGCGCTGGCGCCGGCGCTTCGGCAACCCGATTCGAAAGCCGCCCGAGGCCGGTCACTTCGACTTCGACCAGATCACCGATATTCATCGGCCGCGAATTCCTGGGCGTGCCGGAAAGAATAATGTCGCCGGGCAGCAGCGTGATGAAGCGGCTAAGGTCAGCCAGGATGTAGTCGATCGGAAAGATCATCTCGCTGATCGCGCCTTCCTGGACCATCTTGCCGTTGATGTATGTACGCAACGTCGATTTGCGTATATCGACCCCACTGACTAATCCCGGTCCAATCGGGCAGAAACCGTCCTGACCTTTCACCCGCAGCATCGAACCCGCATCAGTCTCCCGATAGTCCTGACATCCGACATCGTTGGCCGGCGCGAATCCCGCTATGTAGTCCCATGCTTCAGCGCGTCCGACATTCCGCATCGGCTTGCCTATGATAACTCCGACTTCGCCTTCGTAGTTCAGAAACTTGTGCCCGGCGGGCCGGAGCAAAGTTCCACGATGACTGTTGAGCGCGGTGGTCGGCTTTTGAAAATAGGTCGGCGTTGGAATCTCCGGAGCGCGAAACTCGATCCGGCGCGAATCGTAGTTCAAATGAATGCATAGAATCTTGGTCGGATCGCAGGGCGGCAAGTAGGTCGCTTCAGCATCGGCGACGTTGCGGCCATCGCCGAGCACCAGACGGTCGCCGACCGGCCTGACCCACTTCGGCTGCCCTTCGTGGAGAATCCGCCGCCATTCCTCTTTTGGTCCGTCAAGAACGCTCATTTTCATTTTCTCCGGCTGCTTTGTTCGTTACCCATTTAGGAGTTTTCAGGCAAACGACCCTTTCATCGCCGCGATATTCTTCACGTCACAGTAGAAATCAAAGCTCCAGTTGCCGCCCTCGCGGCCGATACCCGAGTTGCGGCTGCCACCGAACGGTGCGGCCAGCTCGCGCACGAAAAAGCAATTCACCCACACAGTGCCGGCGACGACCTGACGCGCCAGACGCATCGCACGTTCCTCATTCTTGCTGAAGATGACGGCGGCGAGTCCGTAGTTGGTGCCGTTGGCCAGCTTCATCGCTTCGTCTTCGTCGCGGAAGGTCTGCCACGTGAGGACCGGCCCGAACACCTCGCGCTGCACAATCTCCTGCTCCTGCGATACGCCCTCGAGCAGGGTCGGCTCGAAATAAAGTTCGCCAGCGCTGTGGCGATGCCCACCCCAGAGCGGCTTGACGCCGGCCTTGAGCGCGCGATCTACGAAGCCTTCGACCCGCTGGTAGTGCTCAGGCGTGATTAGCGGCCCGATACGAGTGGTCTTCTCGCGCGGATCGCCGACCGTCATCTGCGAGGCTGCGGCGCGGAATTTCGACTGAAACTGGTCCGCGACTTTCGCGTCGACCAGAATTCGCGTACCCGCAAGGCATACCTGACCCGCGTTGAAATACTGCCCCGCGGCGGTCTGCGCCGCCGCATCCAGGTCGGCATCGGCACACACGATGAACGGCGACTTGCCGCCGAGCTCAAAGCTCGTCGCGGTTATCGAGCGCGCCGTCGATGCGCCAATCAGTCGCGCGGTGTCGGTCGAGCCGGTGAAGCTCAGCCGATCGATGTCGGGATGCGCGGCGAGCGCCGCGCCCGCCTCCTCGCCGATTCCTTGCACGACGTTGAGGACGCCGGGCGGTATTCCCGCTTCGGTCGCGAGGTCGGCCATCATCGAGCAGGTGAGCGGCGCCCACTCCGGCGGCTTGACCACGGCGGTATCGCCAGCGGCGAGGCACGGACCGACTTTCCAGGTCGTCAGCATGAACGGACCGTTCCACGGCGTGATCAGTGCGGCGACACCGGCGGGATCGAAGCGAACCTGGTTGACGACCTCCGGCGAATCGATCATCTCGTCGTTCAGCTTGCGCGCCCGATCGGCGAAGAACTGGATATTGAGCGCCGCGCGCGGAACCATCCGCGTCGCGTTGCCTATCAGGAGCGACCCGTTGTCCTCGGTCTCGACTGCGGCGATCTCCTTGGCGTGATCGTGAATCGCCTTGGCGAAGCGGCTCAGAATCGGATGCCGCCCCTCGGGTCCCAGCGCCGCCCATTTCGGAAACGCGCGGCGCGCCGCCGCCACTGCCGCATCGATCTCCTCGGCGCCGCCCGCACTCACGTCGCCCAGATGCTTGCCGTTGATGGGCGAGCAGGTCTGAAAGGTGCGTTTCGACTCGACCCGCTTGCCGTCAATAAAGTGCGCGGTTGAAACTTCCACTCCCGCTACTTTGCTACTTGCCATTTCAAAACCTCCGAAGGTTTCAAGCTGTGTCGAGAAAAGAACGATTAAACTCTGGCTTGCAGCCGTCCATGACTGAAGTCAATTCTGACCATAGTCGAAATTTATTATTTTCGCACCCATTCGGCAGCCGCTCGCGGCAAACCCATCACCTTCTTTTCATCGCCTGTCTCGCCGGAAGCCTCTCGAGGTTCCAGCCCAAGCAGTTGATTCACCAGGCGTTTGCCGCGCTCGCGCGGCGCAAGCGTATGCGCGAGCGCGTAGTTGCGAGCTCCGGAAGCGAGGTAGAAGCGTTCGTACAATTCATTGCGTCCGGCCAGCGCGCTGCCGGTGAAATCCCACGCGAGCCGGAAGATGCGCGCGCGGTCGCGCGCGGAGACTCCCTTGGCGCCGCGCAAATAGCGGTTCACCAAATCGCGGAGCCCCGGATCATCGAACTGCGTCTCGGCAGGAGTCGCGAGCAGGTTGTGCGAGCCGATCAGGGTGAGAATCTCGCCGACGCGCGGAAACCATGCCGGCAATGCGGCGCGCAGCGCCGCGAGCGGACCGCCGTTGGGGAACCATACCCCGTTGCCGTACTCGAACGCGTCGATTTCCGCGCTATGAACGGCGGCGCGCGCGAACTCGGCGTAGGTCCAAATTTCGCCGAGCATCTGCGAGGTTGCAGGCGACTTGTCGTTGATGATCTCCGCCATCGCGCAGCCCAGCCCGTATGCGAACTCAAGCTTGGTCTGCGCGCGGATCATCGTCTGCTGCATGATGTTCGGGTACCAGCCCGTCGTCATCACGGTGTTGTAGGCCATCCAGTTCGCATTGATGAAAATGCGGTCGCGCGGCACTTCCACGTTGTCGAAGATCACGAATGCGTCCTGCTCGTCGAAGCGGCTGGAGAGCGGATGGTCGAAGCTGCTGCGGCCGCTCGAGCAACTGTCGCGGCACAGCAGCTTGAGTCCCGGCGTGCCCGTCGGAATACAGAACGACAGCGCGTAAGCGTCGGCGCCCTCGGGCAGCGGCACCGCGGGATAGACCGCAATTTCATCCGCAAACGGCGCAAGCGTCGCGAGGATCCGCGCGCCATTCACGACGATCCCGCGCGAGGTATCTTCAACCTTTCGCAATGCGACATCGTTGCCGGCCACCGGCGCGTCGCCCCAGGATTTGTCGATCGTCGGCTGGACGATGGTGTGGGTCAGCGCGATATCTTTGCGCGCCAGAAATTTCTGGTATGCGACCAGGTTGGCGGCGCCTTGTTCATTGGCGTTGATCGCCCATTCGTCCGCGCGTCCGGCGAATCCGGCGAAGGTGACGTTCATATAGTCGGGCGTGCGGCCCATCAGGCCGACGGTGAATTCCGCCGTCAATTGCAAAGCGCGATGCCGCCGTTCGAGGTCCGCCTTCGAGCGGGGAATCATGTGGCTCAGGTTGATCGGCTCGCGGGTCTCCGGATCCGGCATCAGGCAGACATCCGCCGCCTGGTGCTGCAGATCGAAGACCTCAGCGAGCGTGGCGGCGGCGCCGGCAAACGCCGGATGCGACGCGACGTCACGGACTTTTTCGCCTCCGACCCAGACCTCGCGCGGGCTCTTCAGTCCCTGCAGAAATTCTTTTCCCGTTCGTGCGGCCATCTATTTTTCTCCTGAAGGACGAAATCCCTCGAGGTGCAATTCCAAAGAAGCGCGGAGCACCGCGTCACGTTCTTCCGGCGTGACCACTCCCGCTCCAAGCCATTCATGAAGACACGCGAAATAGAGCGCGAACAGATTCTTCGCAAGACGGTGAGACGGAATTCCCGCGCGCAATTCGCCGCGTGCCTGCGCGCGATCGATCAGTGCCGCCATCCGCCTGAACAAATCAGCCATGAAGGCCGCGCGTCCGTGCCGCTCGTCGTCGACGAAGGGCAGTTCCTTGACGAAGACGCGCGCGAGACCGATGTTGCGCTCGTGATGAGCGATCAGGGCGCCAAACACGCGCAGAAGTTGATCGATCAGGCGCCGCTCGGTCATGGTCTTGAATGCCGCATCGACTGCTCGCCCCGCTTCCTCGCGGAAGATCATGACCAGCAAATCCTGCTTGCTGCCCGCGTGCAGGAACACGGTGCCGGCTCCAACATCCGCCGCCTGCGCGATTTCCCGGGTGGTGGTCAGCTCGAAGCCTTTGCGGGCGAAGAGCGCGCGAGCGGCGCGCTTGATCCGGTTGAGTTTGTCGAGCTTGTTGCGCTCGACCCGGCCGAGAGCGGCTTCCTTGCGGCGATCACGCTTGCTGGCCGGAATAAGTATAGTGGTCGATGCAGGCATTCTGAGCACGCTCAGTTTTGAGCGTGCTCATCGGATAACCCGAATCTCCCTGGAATGTCAAGCGCGGACAATGCCGCCGCGCGGGCGGTTTGATATCCTTCAATCATGGCAGCCGACAAACTGACCGAGTACACGATCACCGAGGTCGTCCGCAGCCGTATCGCGGACGTTCCCAATCCCCGCCTCAAGCAGGTGATGCAATCGCTCATCGATCATCTCCATCAATTTGCGCGCGACGTGCAGCTCACCCCCGAGGAATGGAATGCGGGAATCAAGTTTCTCACGGCGGCTGGCCATATCACTGACGACAAGCGCCAGGAATTCATTCTGCTTTCGGACACGCTCGGGCTAAGTGCATTGGTTGATCTGATGCATCATCAGGGCGAATCGAATCGCACGACGGAATCGAGCTTGCTCGGACCGTTCTATCGCAACGGAGCGCCCGAGCTTGCGCTGGGTTCGGATATCTCGAACGGCACCGCGGGGGAACCGCTGACAATCCGGGGACGGGTTCTTTCGAGCGAAGGCACAACGATTCCGGGCGCCGTGCTCGACGTGTGGCAAGCGGCACCAAACGGTCTTTATGACGTCCAGGATGCAGGACAGCCGGAAATCAATCTGCGCGCGCGCTTTCGCACCGACACTCAGGGCCGCTTCGAGTTTCGCACGATCAAGCCCGCAAGCTATCCGGTGCCCCACGACGGTCCCGTAGGTCGAATGCTCCGCTCGCTCGGGCGGCATCCGTTTCGGCCTGCGCACATACATTTCATAGTATCTGCGCCCGGGTTTGAGACCCTTACCACCGCGCTATATATCGCCGGCGATAAGTATCTGGACTCGGATGCGGTGTTTGGATCGCGGCCGTCGCTGGTCGTTGACTATCATCACGCGGACGGCCGCCGTCCCGATTCGATCGAGTTCGATTTCGTGCTGCCAGAATCGTGAGCGCCGGATCAGCGGGCGCGCGTATCAGAATTTCACCGGACGGAGCGGAAGTTTCCCGCTCGCGATTTTCTCCGGGATATCGGGCGATGCGTTCTCCCACACCAGCAGCATCGAGCGCTTGGGCGAGTACCCGCGATGGCGAATATCGGCGGGCATCGCGGCAACGTCGCCCGGCTTCATCAC
Organism: uncultured delta proteobacterium; assembly: GCA_963765675.1. Lineage (GTDB taxonomy): Bacteria > Desulfobacterota > Binatia > Binatales > Binataceae > JBARDN01. The sequence goes on from CAVXXK010000004.1 coordinate 189,903, forward strand.
GACCTTGGCGCGCGGCGCGCCGGTTGCACCATCTTCGACCTCCCAGTGGATCTCGTCGCTGAACTGGACGAACCATTCCACCCGATCGTTGCCGTGGATTATCGGCAGCACATACTCCTCGGTCGTCGGACACATCAGGCTATGCTTGCAAACCGAAACGACGCTCGGATTCCAGGTCACGTCCGAACGCGAAAGATACGCCGCGAGGTTGAACGCGCGAACCTCGTTCTCGAATCCGGGCTCCGCGCTGATTTCCGGTTCGTCCTGCGCGACGTCGGCGAATTGGCGATTCACGGTGAATCCATTCTGGTCACTGCGCAGTTGTTCGTCGTCCGGAACATTGACCATCCGCTTGGCGGTGACGCGATGGCGGCCGATCGCCGCGCGATTGTTTCCATGCTTCGGGTCCGAACGCACTTCCGGTTTCGGTCGGGCTTGCGAATGGATCGAAGCCTTCGTTGGTCCAGTCATCGAGCATCGCGGCAAACAGCGCTTTGATTTTTTCGCTATCGAATGTCTCCGCAAAATCAGTTTTCGCTTCACGGTAGGCAGCATTGAACCGCCCCGCGGAAAGATCGACGGTGCCGTAGTGATTCTGTGTCGCGATGACGGCATCAAAATTCACGGTGCCGTAGAAAAATCCCCACGCCACATCGCGCTGCAACGCGCGCAGGAACGCGTCGGCGGCCATCAGGTGGCGACCCTTGGGCCATTCGATGTGCACGAAGTACTCATCGCGCGAGAATTTGAAGCTCCCGAGAGAGAAGCTGCGGTAGCCCTGCGCGTTAGCCGAATCGTTTTGTGAGTTTGCCATGATGTTTTCTCTGGTCACTTGCGCGCCTGGCAGATCTCGGCCCATCGCTCGATCGTATCCACGCCCTTCATTGTCTGCATCAGGATTACCGCGGGGCGTTCAGCGTGAAATTGGTAAGCGGCGCCCGCGGGCAAGAGAGCCATATGGCCGCGGCGGGTCTTGATCGTTCCCATCCTGCGGCCGGCCGGCGGTCCTTCCAGCGCGATCGAGCCCTGCTGGCCATCCGGCACCAGCGAATTGTCGTCAGGCTTGAGGAGTCGCACTTCGACTTCGCCGTCCATCGTCAGCGCGAACTCGTCGTGCGCCGCGATGCGCCATTCCGAGGTGCCTTCGGCGCGAATCGCCTCGAGCACGTACTCGACGTTCTGCCCGACCGCGACCTTCTCGTACGGACGCGACTTCGACGCCACCTCGAATACGTTCGAGAAGGCGTAGTTGCGAGGGTCGTCGTTGATGACCTCGACGCCGCCCTTTTCAAAATTGCCGAGCGAGGCGAAACGGGTTTCGTATTTGCCCACGGCGATGCTCCTGGATCAATGATGTCCCGCGGCGCGGACCATCGTGGGCAGTCCGGCGGGAAATTCTATCCTCGGCTTACGCTTCATTGCTTTTTCGGAGAGCCGCGCGACCAGGGCCGCTTTCTCGCGCTTGCGCCGCGCGTCACGCTCTTTTATCTCGGGTAGCACTTCGCGGCCGAACAACTCGATCGAGGAACTCAGCAATTCGTGCGGAATCCTGCCCGCCTGCGACAGGAACAGCACCTGGTCGACGCCGGAATCCTCGAAGCCTTGCAGCGCAGCGCGGATCTGATCGGGCGTGCCGACGCAGTTCTGCGCCTGCGATCCCGAAGCGAGCGGATCATCGATCACCGGCTTCACCGTCTGATTCTTATAGCTCTGCCACAGGTTAGTCTTGCCCGGCTCGTGCTGTCCGAAAAACGCGTAGTGGCCGAGTCCATACATGAAAAAGCCGTGGTTCTCTTTAGCCATGCCGCGCACGAGGGTTTCATCGCGATCGCACAGGAATGGACACGCCATCGCGATGTTTGGATTGATCGCGTAACCGACGGGCTCGCATTCGTTCTCGATCGTCGCGTAATAGTCGTGCACCCATTGGCGCGATTCCTCCGGCGACACGAACGCGAAAGTCAACGCGCCGAGCCCGAGCCGCGCGGCAAGCAGGATCGTCTCGCGCCGCGAGCACGCGAGCCACAAAGGGGGATGCGGTTTCTGCAGCGGCTTCGGCACTACATTGCGGACGGGGGCATTGACGAATTTTCCCTCGAAGCCCATGAACGGTTCTTCGACCAGCATCCGGGTAACGGTCTGCAGGCCTTCGAGCCACTGCGTGCGCTTGTCTTCCTGGGCGACGGTGAAGCCGCCGAGCTCGACCTCGCACGCACCTTCGCCGGTGCCGAAGTCGCATCGTCCGTCGCTGATAAGATCGAGCGTCGCGATTCGCTCGGCGACGCGCGCGGGATGATTGATGTACGGCGGCATCTGCACGATACCGTGCCCGATCCTGACGTTCCTGGTGCGGGCTGCGCACGCGGCGAGAAAAATCTCAGGCGCGGAAGAGTGCGCGTACTCCTCGAGAAAGTGATGCTCCGTCGCCCAGACGTAGTCGTATCCAATGCGGTCGGCGAGCTCGACCTGCTCGAGCGCCTGCTTGAACAGTTGATGCTCGGAGTCAGATGTCCACGGCCGCGGGAGCTGGAGTTCGTAGAAGGCGCCAATCTTCATCGCGGGTTCCTCATTCTTGTTTGCCGACTATGCGCACGAATCACCCTCACTTGTCGAAGCCCTGTGCCTTGCGCAAGTTGTCGTTCAGGACGAGCCACGGCACTCTATCCGGCCAGAAAGCGTGCCGCTCGCTCTCGGCGGGATGACCGGTGTTGGCGGCGGGATCGATACATGCGCGGCTGACCGCGATCAAATCGGGCAGCGCGTCGAGATTGATCGTTAGCGGCGAGCCGCAGTTCTTGCATCGGTTGCGATGCACCTTGTCCGAGCTGCTGAAGCTCTGAAGATCGCCGCCCTTGGTCCATCGGAAGCCGGCTTTCGGAAAAATCGAAAGTGTCACAAAGGCGGCGCCCTGCAGGCGGCGGCAAACCGAGCAGTGGCAATGATGGCTATCGACCGCCGGTTGCGTGATTGCGAATTGATTCGCCCCGCAGAAGCATGAGCCTTTTATCTCGTCAAATTTCGCCATAGCCTTATCCTCCGATCGAGAAAATTGATTAGCCGAGCCGGGCGCGAACAATTTTCGCACCTTCAACCATCGCTTTAAGTTTGCCGAACGCGACTTCCCGCGGCAGATACTTCATCCCGCAGTCGGGCGCGACCATCAGACGCTCAGCGGCGACGTGCTTCAGTGCGGCCTCGATCCGCGCCGCTACGACATCAGGCGTCTCGATATTTTTGTCCCCGAGGTCGAGCACGCCCACGATCATCGTCTTGCTCGGAAGCTCGCGCAGGACCGCGAGGTCGAGCCGCGGCTGCGCGGTCTCGATCGACACCTGTTTCACGACACTGCCTTCGAGTTCCGCCAGGAATGAATAGCTCGACGGTTTCTGCGGAACCACCGCCGCGTAGCCGAAACAAATGTGAATCGCGGTGGTGCCAGTGATTCCCTCGAGCGCGCGATTCACCATCTTGACGCCATACTGTTTTGCACGCTCGGGAAAACGCTGCATCCATGGCTCGTCGAGCTGCACAATATCGGCGCCCGCTGCGAACAGGTCTTTCACTTCTTCGTTGACTGCCGCGGCGAGTTCCATCGCCAGCGTCTCGCGATCGCGATGGTGGCGCGTCTCCGATTGCTCCGACATCGTGAACGGTCCCGGCAGTGTAATCTTGATTGTGCGATCGGTGTGCGCGCGCAGAAACGCGACATCGCGAACCTCAACCGGCGCAAGACGGCGCACGGGTCCGGAGAAAAGCGGCACCGCGACCGTAACCGTGCGGCCCGCGTTGACGAAAGTCAGCTTGCCTTCTTTCTCACGATCGAGTCCCGCCAGCGCGTTCGAAAATTTATTGGAATAGCTCTCGCGCCGAATCTCGCCATCACTGATGATATCGACGCCCGCGCGCTCCATGTCGCGGATCGCGACGATCGTGGCGTCGTCCTGCGCCTGCTCAAGCCATCGCTCGGGAATGCGCCATAATTCCGGAACGCGGATGCGCGGAACGAAGTGGCTCAGCTTCTCGCGATCGATGAGCCAGTCCGGTTGCGGATAGCTTCCGACCACCATCGTCGGCAGAAGCGTATGCGGTGTCATGGTCGCCTTTCCTGCCCGGCTGCCGTCGATTCAGAGATTCGGGACCACATCGCGCGCCAGCAACTCCATATGCTCCACATGATCAAAAACTGGATCCAGCAAAAGACGCTGCGCACCGGCGCGCACCAGTTCCCGCAATTTGTCGATACATTCCGCACGGCTGCCGTAAATCGAGACGCGAGGAGCCATATCAGCATTGCGGTAGCGGGCGCCGAACCACTCTCGTAAGCGACGCTCCGCGCGCGCCCGATCATCATCGACCGCGATGTAAACTCGCTTTGAGACGGGGAAGGTCTTGGGATCGCGCCCGGCATCGTCCAGCAGGCGGCGCAGCCACTCAACGTGTTGGACGAATTCGGCCGACGACGATGATCCCGGCCCCATCCATCCGTCACCATGCCGGACCGCGCGCTTCAGGCCGAGTTCGGTGCGAGCGCCAAACCAGATCGGAGGACGCGGCTTCTGCATCGGCTTGGGTTCCATCGCCACGTTTTCAAATTTCCAGAATTCTCCGCTCACCGAGGCCTTTGGCTCGGTCCATAACGCCTTCAGGACTTGCAGTCCTTCGACGAAACGGCGCGGTCGGCGCTCGCGGGGCACTCCGAAAATCTCGTGCGGCGTGGTCGGACCGCCGATACCAACGCCCAGAATCAGCCGTCCTTTGCTGAGTTGATCCAGCGTGGACAGAGTCTTGGCTAATTCCACCGGGTTACGGATCACGGTCAGCAACACCGCTGAGCCGAGGCGAACTCGCGAAGTCAGCGCCGCAACGTAGGTCAAGAGCGTCACCGGCTCCAGCGCCGAAATCTCACCGATCATCTGCTCTTGAACCCACAAACTGTCGTATCCGAGCGCTTCGGCCCTGGGGGCGAATGCTCGAATGAGTTCGAGATTAACCGGAGTTTTGTCGAAGGTTTGCGGAATTGAGATGCCGCATGGAATCGTCATTTGAATTCCTTTTCGAGTCGGCCCGACTATGGATCAATCAGCACGCCTGGATTCAGGATGCCCCGCGGGTCGAGCGCCTTCTTTGCCGCGCGCAACGCATTCGCGAAACCGTCAGGCCGCTGGAGGTCGTACCACGGACGGTGATCGCGTCCGACCGCGTGATGATGCGTGATCGTGCCGCCGAGCTTTATCAATAGATCGGAGGCCGCCTGCTTGACGGCATCGCGCTGCTCCAGTTGTGAGTCTTTTTTCCCCGGCCCCAGGAATGTGTAGTACGGCGCAGGCCCGTCAGGATAAACGTGGGTGAAGCGGCAGGTCACGCTGCCCTTGCCGCAGATGCGCTTCATCGCGTCGCGCGCGCATTCGATCACCTGCAAGTGAAAATCCTCGAAGCGATCCCACGTGATCGAGGTCTCGAACGTGTCGCTCACCATCCCCATCGCCGCGACCGTGTCCATAAGATACGGAGCGTTGAGAAACGCGTTGCGCCATGCGCCCGCGGCGCCTTCGTGCGTCGCCTCCTGATCGGTGCGCGTCTTGATTTCCTCTTTGGGAATCTTGCCGCCGTGATCGGCGCAGCATTCGAGCGCTCGTTTCATCCACGGTTCGAGCGGATGGTCTCCGGATTCGAACGCCAGCACCATCACCGCCTCGTCGCCGTTGGCGGCGCCGGCGTTGAGCGCCTCGCCCTCATCAAGCACGCGGCAGTTCGCAGGAAACAATCCCGCCTGACCAATCTGCCGGACAGCCTTTGCGGCGGCAAAGAAACTCGGAAACGGCACCGACGCGCCGATCCGAAACTTCGGGCGATCCTGCAAGCGCATCCATGCCTCGGTGATGATGCCCAGGATTCCTTCCGAGCCGATGAACATGCGGTCGGGACTTGGCCCCGCGCCCGAGCCCGGCAGGCGCCGCGACTCGATGATGCCGGTCGGCGTGATGACACGGGTCGATTCGACGAAGTCATCTATGTGCGTGTAGTTGGTCGCGTAGTGTCCGCCCGAGCGCGTCGCGATCCATCCGCCTAGAGAAGAGAACTCGAATGACTGCGGATAATGGCGCAGCGTGAGGCCGTGCGGCTTGAGCTGCGCTTCCAGATGAGGTCCGAGTACGCCGCCCTGGATACGTGCGGCGCGCGAAGCCTTATCGACTTCGAGCACACGATTCAGATGGGTCAGATCGATCGACACCGCGCCACGATAGTCGCCCTTGCTCGGAGCCTCGACGCCTCCGACTACAGACGATCCGCCGCCATATGGCGATGCGGCGATCTTCGCGCCGTCGCACCATTCGAGGATCCTCACGATGTCCTTCTCATCGCGCGGAAACGCCACCACATCAATCGGGTTTGGATAGTATCGGCGAAACGCGCGGATAATATCGCGCGATCCTTTGCCGTAGCTATGGCCCGCGCGATCGTGTGTGCCGGTCGAGCAGATTTCTTTGAGCGAATCGGGAGGTTGCACCCGTGGAGCGCGAAGACTTAATTCCTTTTCGGTTGGAGGCGGCGTCAAGGTCAACTCGTCCAGGCCGAAGCGTTTCGCCATCCGCTCCGCCATATGCTTTTGCTGCTCGGGAGTGGGACCCTGGTCTTCGTAGCCCCATCCCCAGAATTTTCGTCGCCGTTCCGCCATAGCCCGAGCTCCTTGTCCGAATTACGCGCCCACGCGCCGGCGCCGGAGGTCCCTGTGGCTTCTTTACTCCGCGGAGACTCTCGCGAGCAATCGCGCTTCGATCACCGACGCCCCGACGCCACATGACGGCCGGGAGTTTCTTTCGCCGGCGCGCCTGGCGGTGACGCTGCCGCTGCCGCGGAACCAGGGAGCTTGCATCCACTTGGCGGGGCCGCATTTCGCCAACTCGTGCTCCTGGCAAATCAACTCGTCGGATGACGTGATGCGGCAGTTCCAGTCGCCGACATCGACGACGTGCAGGAACATCATCGTCATGTAACTCATCGTTTCGCGCAGCGCGATCGTCTGCCCGCGCGCGACATCACAACCCAGCGCTGGCTGACGCGCCGAGAAAGATTCCGGCGTCGGATAGAATCGCCAGCGTCCCGATCAACCTGAGCAAGCGCGCACTACGCCTCATGCGAGATTCTCGCGACCGAAGCTGCCAGTTTCTCCTCACGCTTTGAATAGTACGCTGATGCTCTCGCGGTTGTGGATACGCTTGATCGCCTCACCGAAAAGCGGCGCCACCGAAACAACCTCGACCTTCTTCGATAGCGCGACAGGCTGGGTTTCGATCGAATCGGTCACTAGCAGACGCTTTATCGGACTGGCGTCGAGCCTTTCCATCGAGCCTTGGCTGAAGACCCCGTGAGAGACCGCGGCGTAGACGGCTTTCGCCCCGCGTTCGACGAGCTTCTCGGCCGCATCGACAAGCGTGCCCATCGAGATCGTGAAGTCATCGACCAGCAGCGCGGTCTTGCTTTCCACGTCGCCGATGATCTCGAGGATCTCGGCGCGTTCATCGTGCGCCTTGCGTTCTTTGTCTGCGATAGCGATGGAGGTGCCCAGGAACGACGCAAACTTGCGCGCCTGCTTTGCGAAGCCGGTGTCGGGCGAGACCACGACGAGGTCCCGCAACTTCATGCGTTTGATTTCCTTGCCGAGTACCGGCAGCGCGTAGAGATCATCGACCGGAATATGGAAGAAGCCCTGGATTTGCGGCGCGTGCAGGTCCAGCGTCACCACCCTATCCGCTCCGGCCACCGCGATCGCGTCAGCGCAGACTCGTGCTCGAATTGAAACCCGCGGTTCGTCCTTCTTGTCGCCCTTCGCGTAGCTGAAATAGGGCATCACAACAGTGACCGACTCGGCACTGGCGCGCCTGAACGCGTCGATCCAGAAAAGCAGTTCCATGAAATTATCGTTGGTGGGAAAGACCGTCGATTGAACCAGATAGACGTCGCGCCCGCGCACGTTTTCTTTGACCCGCACAAACAGGTTCCCGTCCGAGAAACGCAGCACTTCGCCGGCGCCCGGCCGCAGGTTCAAGTACTCACAAATCTTCTGGGTCAACTTGGGACTGCCGCTGCCGCCAAATATGGCGATGTCGTTCGCCGAATCGGACTTCCGCTTCATCCCTCTCGATTAGCATGCGACAGGCAATTTCCACTACGCCCGAGTTCGAATGCGCGGGTGTGGAAAGCCCAATTCGATCGATACTGGATCAGTGGATGAAAGCGAGGACCGTGCGGCAGCCCGCGACGCGACGTTGATTCGCATCGGGCAGGTCTGCCGCATCCGAAGTGAAAGACTCTTCTAGTAGTTAGTGGTAGTGCTCGACGAATGCTCGCTCGAGTTGCCCATCGGCGCGCCGTTCGACGATGACGACGAATGTTCGGTAGTTGTGGTTGGAGCCTCGACAGCCGGCGCCACGACCACGGGAGCAGGTGCAACCACCACCGGCGCGGGATATGCCACGACGGCGGCCGGCGCCGAGGTTGTGGTTTCGCTCGTGCTCGTGGTGTCGGAACTGTCAGCGAATACGACGCCGACGCTTCCGAACAGCACCGCGATGCCCAAGGACAAAGCTGCAGTCTTCAAAGAGTGTTTCACAATGATGTCTCCGTTAGTTCCTCATAAGAATCGTTCATCTTTAGAGTAAGAATGTATTCAGCTTCGCGGCAAGCACATCTCTGGGGCGATTGCGGTTTGAGTGCTCTGGGGCACCGCAATCGCGAGTAGATTGTCGACGTTATGAATCGGGAGACGGCGACTAGACGATCGCGTACGAGCGCGTCGACAAGGCGACCTTATGCAGCCTTGACTTCTCGAGGCCGAAAACGCCCAGTCTTATGCGTCAACCAGGCCGAAGCGGACGCCGCCGATCATCACGATATCGTTCGCGACGAGGCTGCCGCGTTTCTTCGCGCTCGCGAGCAGACGCGGCCGATCGACGACGACCAAATCGATCCCGCCGAGGCCCTCGCCACGTCCGTCGGTTTCCTTGACGAAGCGGATCGTTCCGATATCGAGACGAATCGCGGGGTTGCCGTGCGTGTCGCGAGTGAGCGGCCGCTCCAGGATTTGAGCCCATCGCTCGGCCAGCGCCGCAGGCTCGGGTGATTGAATTTCGGCGGCCGCGATCGCGCGGACGACGTCGGTCCGCACTGCCGGCTTCCAGTTGCGTCCGGCCGGAGCCCACGGGCCGTCAGGAGCTTCACCGCCCTTTTGATAGTCGATCTCCAGAAACGTACCGCCGGTGTCGCGCGGATGGAGCTGCATGATGCTGTACTCGGCGGAGTCATCCTCGAGCGCCTTGCGGATGCCGAGCTCGGCGGCACGGCGCTTGCGCGGTGCATGCTCGTCGCATTGCAGGATACACATGTAACCGCCGTCGCCGCGACGCCGTTCCAGGTAGCGGCCCCCGGCGGTGTTTTCCTTAATCGGAGCGACCACCTCGATAAACTGGCTGCCGACCGGGAGCAACGCGTTCTCGAGCCCGAAAACTTTGACGCCGGGGTCGCGATGCCCTACTTCGAGGCCGAACACCGCGTGCAAATCGTCAACCACCGGAGCCAACTTGTTCGCGACCAATGCCAACTGGCGCATACGGAGCCACATATGAAATCCTCCTCCGGCTAACGGCCTTCGAATCGTGGTTTGCGCTTTTCGACCTTCGCGGCGAATGCCTCTTGCGTGTCGTGGGTGGCGAACATCGGTATGTGGCGCGCGGTTTCCAGGTCGATATAAGTTCTGAGATTCGTCCGCTCGGCTTCGACGAAGTTCGACTTCATCGTGCGCAACGCAATCGGCGCTGCCGCGGTCAGCCGCTCGACGATCGCGCTAATCTCCGCGCGAAAAGATTGGTCGGGAAACATGCGCGTGATCAGTCCAATCCGCAACGCTTCGGCGGCGTCGAATTTTCCCGGCATGAAATACAATTCGCGGGCGCGCGCCGCGCCTACGATCCGCGGCAATGTCCATGGACCGCCCATGTCGCCCGCCACGCCCACGTCGAGGAACGCGACATTGAACCGAGCCGACTCGGCGGCAAAGCGAAAGTCGCATGCGCACGCCCATCCGAACGCCGCGCCGGCGCACGCACCGTTGATCGCCGCGATCGTGACAGCGGGCATCTCATGCAGGAGCGTCGAGACGTGATAGTCGCGCGGCCCGGAACCGTCGCCGTCCGAATTCTGCGCGCGATTCTCGCCGGACGACACGACGACGTTTAGATCCGCGCCGGGGCAGAAAGCCTTGCCCGCGCCCGTCAGCACCAGCACGCGGATCTCAGTATCGTCGGCGGCGCGGGTCAGCGCCTCGCGCGCTTCATGCACCATCAGGCCGGTCATGCCGTTCATCCGCTCGGGACGATTCATCGTCAGCGTGGCGAGCGGTCCGGTCTTCTCGAACAGAATTGTCTTGAAGTGCGGGTCGCTCATATTTCTTCTCCTTTCAATCGCGCGAAGCGCGGCGGCCGCCGCTCGACGAACGATTTCACGCCCTCGGTCGCATCCGGATGCGCCAGCGACTCGTGCGTCAGGCGATCCGCGTCGCGAATTGCCGGCTCGAGCGCGAGCGACGAATGGCGATAAATCTGCGACTTCATCACCGCGATTGAACGGGGCGATACATTCGCCGCGAGGTCGCGGATGTAGGCCTTTGCGTCGTCGAGAAGCTTTTCGTTGGGCACCACGCGATCGACGAAACCGATTCGGAGCGCCTCGGCCGCGTCGATTCGGCGCGCACTCCAGAGCAGATCGAGCGCACGGTTGAGCCCGACCAGCCGCGGCAGAATCCAACTCGTGCCGTGCTCCGCGATCAGCCCGCGCTTCGAGAATGCGGTTGTGAAGCTCGCGCCGGCGGCCGCGAAACGCAAGTCGCACATCATCGCAAGCACAAAGCCGCCGCCCGCGGCAACGCCATTGACCGCGGCGATAACAGGTTTCGGAATTCGCAGCAGATGGCTGAACAGCGCAGGCAATTCGTCCTCCGAAACGTTGGCAGCAGGTTCGGCTTCCCGCGCCGTGCCCGACGCCGAGCGCGTCAGATCGCCGGTATCGAGGCCTGCGCAAAACGCACGGCCCGCTCCCGTCACAACGATGCCGACGACGCGCTCGTCGGCAGCCGCCATGTCGGCTGCCTTGCGGATTTCGGCGATCATCTCGAAGGTGAACGCGTTGAGCTTCTCCGGCCGGCCCAATCGGATCAGACCGACGGAGTCTTCCACCTGGTAATCCACGTTCGTCATCGCGCTAGCATACCTCGCCCACCCGCGAGAGCGTCAACTCGAAAGGGCAGGCAGCACTTCGCGTGCGAAGCGCTCGAGCGAGCGCATCGCCTTCTCCGGCGCGAGGCCCGGTAGCTGTGTGATCAGGATGATCTCCGTCGCACCGCTGGTCGAAATCACCTCGGCAAGACGATCCTTCACGATCTCTGGCGGTCCGATGATGCTGCTCTGCTTGAGCTGATTCGCGTCGGGCTGGATCCATCGCTGGCCGGGATTCGCGGCCGAAAGCCATTTTCCATAGAGCGCCGCCTGATACATCGCGGCCGGCTCGATATCCGCCCACGCCCGCTCGGCGCTGTCGGCGACGTAAACGATACGACTGTTGACGATGCTAAAGGCGTCGGGGTCTTTGCCGAGGCTGCGCAGCTCCTCGCGATAGATCTCGACCTGATGACGTCCGAGGTTGCAGGCAAATGACAAACCGAGCCGCGCGCCGCGCTGGATCGCCGTGGTGGTCATCCCGCCCCACAGCAGCTCCGGATGCGGCTGGCTTTTGGGGCGCGGCAGCACACGCACGTCGTGAAACTGAAAGTGCTGGCCCTCAAAGCTGAAACGTTCACCGGTCCACGCGCGGCGCATGATCTCGATCGTTTCGAGCGTGCGGCTGAGCCGATGCTTTTTCGAGACTTGCAAACCGTCGAATTCTTCGTCGCGGTAGCCCATCCCGATTCCCAGGCGCAGGCGGCCGTTGGAGATGACGTCGATCATTGCGGCGTCCTCGGCCAACCGCAGTGGATGATAAAACGGCGCGAGCAAAACATAGGTGCCGAGCGCGATCCGCGTGGTGCGCGCCGCGATCGCCGCGAGCATCGGCATCACCGAGGACAGGTAGCCGTCATCGACGAAGTGATGCTCGGTGACCCACAGCGACTCGAAGCCGGCTTTTTCGAGAAACTCGATCTGCCGGAACATCGCGGAATAGAAGGTCCCGAAATCCATATGCGACGATTCAGGATTCCGGAAGTCGAGCATGTAACCAAATTTCATCTTCGGCATATCAGCATCTCTCCATCGCGGCTGTTACCGCGGTTGTAACTGCTTAATCGAAAATGAGAAAGAGGATACGATCTGCGGAGAGAGCCTCAGCATTCGGCGAGCCAACTGAGCGGCGCGCGCGGCCTCTTTGTTGGTGCATCCCGTCCGCTAACCCTCAACCGTCTTTCCGGTGTAAGTTGTCCCCGCAGGCTGACGCTGGAGGCGCTGATGGGAATCAAAGTTCAAGATGTCGCGTTCGTTCGATTTCGCGCGCCCGACCTCGACGCTATGGAGGAGTTCCTGGTCGATTTCGGGATGGTGCGCGCGGACCGTACGAAGGACGCTCTTTACATGCGCGGGACCGACGGTGATCCGTTCCTGCATGTGACGCATCGGGGCGAGGCAGGCTTCGCAGGGGTCGCTTTCGAGGCGGCGTCGCTCGCCGACCTCGAAACGATAGCGCACGCCGACGGCGCCGCAATAGAACCGCTCGAAGGGCCGGGGGGCGGTAAGGTCGTTAAGTTGACCGCGCCGGACGGATTCGCGGTCGAAGTCGTCGCCGGGCGCGAGCAGACCGCGCCGATCGTCGTGCCGCGCATCGGGATCAGCAACAATTCATACGAAACTCTCCGGCTGAATGCGCTCAAGCGACTCGGGCACGGACCCGCGCACGTCAAGCGGCTCGGCCACTGCGTGTTCAACGTCAGCGACTTTCGCCAGACGGAAGCCTGGTACAAAACACATTTCGGGTTGATTACTTCGGACGAGATTTTTCCCGACGACCAGCCTTCCGCCGTGTTTGGAGCGTTTCTGCGATGCGATCGCGGAGCCACCCCGAGCGACCATCACACGCTCTTTCTGATCGGGAGGGGCAAGCCCGCGTTCAATCACGCGGCCTTCGAAGTTGCGGACTACGACGACCTGATGAAAGGCAACGCGTGGCTCGAAGCGAAGCAGCGGCGTCACCAGTGGGGCGTAGGACGTCACGTTCTGGGGAGCCAGATATTTGACTACTGGCGCGATCCGTGGGGACATACTGTCGAGCATTGGACCGACGGCGACCTGCTGAGTGCGGATTGGGGATCGCGCCGCACCTCTATGACCGAAATGATGGGCGTGCAGTGGGGACCGCCGCCCCCTCCAATGCGTGGCGATTGACTATTGCGAAAATAGCAGCGTACCTAGGAAGAGAACAAATGAAACTGGTTACATACTCCCACGCAGGCACAACGAAACTCGGCGTTGTCAAGAATGACGGAGTGATCGATCTGGGGAAGCATCTCGCGGGATTACCGAGCGGGATGATTGGCCTTATCACCGAATGGGATCGCATCGCTCCTCGCGTTCGCGAGCTGGCGGAGAAATTGCCCGCCGACGCGCCGCTCGCGTCGGTGCATCTGCTTGCGCCAGTTCCTCGTCCCGGCAAGATTTTCGCGATCGGACTGAACTACGCCGATCATATCAAGGAAAGCGGGCTGCCTACGCCGCAGCATCAGACCTGGTTCACGAAGGCGGTGACCTCGATCAACGGACCGTATGATCCGATACTGCTGCCTAGAGCCTCGAAGCTGATCGACTACGAAGCGGAGCTGGTCGTGGTCATCGGCAAGCATTGCAAGCACGTCTCAAGAGAACGCGCGGCCGAAGTGGTGTTTGGCTACATGGCCGGCAACGACGTGTCGGTGCGCGACTGGCAGATGCGCAGCGGGCAATGGTCCATCGGTAAATCATTCGACACGCATGCGCCGATCGGCCCGTGGATCGTCACGGCCGATGAGCTGGGCGATCCGCATACCCTCGGCATCCGATGCCTGGTCAACGGCGAGGTGCGGCAGAACTCGAACACGAAGAACCTGGTCTTTGGCGTGTTCGACGAGATCGCGCATTTGACCCAGGCAATGACGCTCGAGCCGGGCGACATCCTCTTCACCGGCACGCCGGGCGGAGTCGGCGCGGCGTCAAAACCGCCGCGATGGCTGGTGGAGGGCGACAAGGTGCGCGTCGAAATCGATCGAATCGGCGCGCTCGAAGCGACGATGAAGGCCGAGGCCGCCGGTTGATCGCGGCGATCTAAGTTCCGTAGTTGTAGCCGGGCCTGTCCAGAGCGACAAAGCCGCCTTTACGGTCAAACGCTTCGCGGTCGTAAACCACGCAGAACGTGCGATGCTGCCGATCGCCGAAGTCGTCATCGTATAGGACGACTCCTCTGAGATAGAAGATCGCGGCGCCGCTGCGAAGGTCTTCGAAGTGCCGCTTAGTCAGTTCCGCAAATGGGAATGTCTCAGCGCGGCGTGCACCCGGTTCGAGCACGCAATACTCAGTTAACTCGCCGCCTGGTATTTGAGTAGTACTCGCCGATGGTAGCGCGGGAGCCATCGCGGCCTCGAGCGTCAGACCTCTGACGACGACCCGGGTCTTGCCCCAGTTGCGCAGCGTAAATGGAATCTCGATCGGTGCGTTAGTTGCGTTCCCAGGTAGCGAGACCGGACTATCGAAATCGACGGCAACGACGCCGCGGCGGCCTCCGCTACGATCAATCCGAACAGGTGAGTCGGTGACGATCGCCTTTCCATCGGTGATAGCCCGTATCGAATGCGCGGCATTTGGTGGAACGATTGCGACCAGGCCGGGCGTCGCCATGATCGTATCGCCGCCAACCGTCACCTGCAGTTCGCCTTCGAGAACAGTCCACACTTCCTCATTGGAGTGGCAATGCTCATGGATCGCCGCACCCGCGGTGAAAGTGAAATGAGCAAAGGTCATCTTCTCACTGCTGAAAGTGCGATCCTTCCATCCAGGAAGACGCTCGCCAACTCCTAGTGCGCTCGTGTCGACAACCGACATGGGATTCCTCCGCCTAACCTAAAGACTCGACTCTATTACTCATTTAAATGCATTTTAGATCAACTCACCTTGCTTCCGCGCGACCGGATTCTTCCCAGAGCTTGATTCCGCCGAGCAGGCCCTCGAGATTACTTACTATCTTGACGTTCGCGGGGAGCTTTATCGTGATGTGCCTGGCGTTGCCGCCTCCGATATAGAGCCGATCATAGTTGAACATCCGCGCCAGATCGCCGATCGCCTCGGCGAGCAGCTTGTTCCATTTCTTTTTGCCTTTCTTCTTGAACGCCTTGTCGCCCAACTCGTCCTCGTAGGTCTTGCCCTTGTGAAAAGGATGATGCCCCGCTTCGAGATGGATTCGGTGCCCGTCGACGAAAATCACCGAGCCGACTCCGGTGCCAAGCGTGATTACCAGCTCGACGCCCTTGCCGCTCACGCTGCCGAGGCCCTGCACGTCGGCATCGTTGGCGACACGCACGGGCGCGCGCAGCTTCTTGCGCAGGCCCTCGGCGAGCTTGAACCCCTTCCATCCTTTGCCGAGGTTGGCGGCGGTGTAGATTACGCCGTCCTTAACCACGCCCGGAAATCCCACGGAGACGCGATCGAACGACGCGCACATCTTGCCGAGCTTTTTCACGATTGCGATCACTTCGCGCGGCGTCGCCTGCTTCGGAGTAGGGATCCGCTGCCGCTCGTTCACAGGCTTGCCGCGAGCGTCGAGGGTTTCGGCCTTTATTCCGGTACCGCCGATATCGACCGCGAGCGTGCGCATGCCGGCTGCGATCCTGGTTCCAGATTGAGCGGCTGAGGATTTCTTGGTGGACGGCATCAGGTGCTCTTCCTACCTCAAGGCTAGTCAGTTCGCCAAGTTCAGAATAACTAATCGCGCTCGGCCAGCACCAGCGCGCCCGGGCGGCGCTGGGTGCGGGTATCGACCCGGAGCTTGCGCGCCTGTTCGTTGAAGAGCTGCGCGTACACGCTGGCGTTGCGCAAAAGCTCCGCGTGGGTACCCATCTCGACCAACTTACCCTGGTCCAGCACGACGATCACGTCGGAGTCCACCGCGCTTGCGAGCCGGTGTGCGATCAGGAACGAGGTGCGCCCCTTCATCAGTCGGCGCACGGCATCGTGGATCAGATTTTCGACCTCGGAATCGAGGCCCGAGGTCGCCTCGTCGAGAATCAGGATCGGGGGATTTTTCAGGAACACGCGCGCGAGCGCAAGCCGCTGGCGCTGGCCGGTCGAAGGACGAACTCCCCCTTCGCCGATCACCGTGTCGAGCTTGTCGGGCAGAGACTCGACGAACTCGCGGATATTGGCCTGCTCGAGCGCGCGCCACACCTCGGCGTCGTTCGCCGAAGGACGGCCGTAGAGAACATTTTCGCGAATCGAGGCGCTGAACAGCACCGCGTCCTGCGGCACGATCCCGATCGAATCGCGCAGCGACTTGAGCGTCACCGTCGAGATATCGACGCCGTCGATCTCGATCCGGCCCGCCGACGCTTCGTAGAAACGCGGCAGCAGCCCCGCGAGCGTCGTTTTGCCCGCTCCCGAGCGTCCGACCAACGCGACTGTGGTGCCAGCGGCCACGCGCAGGTTGATGTCGTGCAGGACGGTGCGCGGCGCGCCGCCTTCGTAGGGCTGATAGGCGAAAGTCAGATGATCGATCAACACGTCGCCGCGGCCGACGGTCAGGGTTTTTGCGCCCGGCGGATCTTTCACTTCGGGAGTCTCGTCGAAGAATTTGAAGATACGCTCGATCGCGGCGAGCGAGGTCGCGACGATAATCGACAGCTCCGAGTAGCGCTGCAGCGGCAGATACAGCGAGCCGAGAAATCCGAAGAACGCCACCATCGTTCCGACCGTCATGTGGTGGTGCAGGATGAAGATCGCGCCCGCCCAGATGACAATCAGCGGTGCGCAACGGCCGATTAACTCGCCGAACATCTGGTGGGTCGAGGCAAGCCGGACGTTGCGAATCGTAAGATCGTAGAGCTCGGTGGTGCGGTTGTAGAACCGATGCGCCTCTTCTTTTTCGCGCGCGAATGATTTCACCGTCGCCACGCCGGCGACCCGTTCCTGCAGCTCGCCGGAAAATTCCTCTAGAGTTTCCTGCAAGTCGTGGCTCGCCTCCTTGATGCGCGGGGAGAGGAGGCGGATCACGGCGACGTAAAACGGCACGATGATGAGCGAGATCCAGGCCAGGCGCACGTCCAGCTTGAACATCAAGTAGAGCACCGCGCCCAGCGACGCCGCGTCCATCCAGGTGTTGATCATCCCGGAGCCGACGAAGTTTTGCGCGCTCGCGATATCCGAGATGAAGCGCGAGACGATTCCCCCTGACGCGTTGCGGTCGAAAAACGAATGCGACAGGCGCTGCATGTGGATGAACAGCGCGTAGCGCAGATCGAAAATCAGACGATGACCCGCCATGCTCGCCCAGTAGTTGCGGAAGTAGGTCGCGATCGCCTGCACCAAGAAGATCACGAACATCGCGGCAGTCAGCGCTTCGAGCTTGGGAATCGCGCCGGTCCCAAGATGCAGCACCGCGGCAAAACTGACGCATCCGCGGTCGATCAAGCTGTTGATGTGATCCATCTTCGGCTGCGGAACCAGCAGCACGTCGATCACGTATTTGAACGCGAGCGGAAACATCAACGGCAACGTGAACTTCAGCACGCCCATCATCGCGCCGCCCGCGACCAGCCACGCATGCGGACGCACGTAGCTCAAGAATCGCCACAGGGGAGTGTTGGGAAACAGGCGCCCTATTCGCCCGCGCCGCGCGCTATCCTTGGCAGATCGCGGCGCAGGAGCAAGCTCACGCAGGGCCGCCTCGACGGCGGCGGGTCCGTCAGGGTCGTCGGCGGATTCGTCCGGCAAATCGGAACTATCCGGCGCCGCCCCGCCGGTCGGGGATGCTGGAATTGATTTGTCAGGCATGGCGACCAGAGTAGCAGCGCCGCAAAGACGAAAAAAGAACGAGGGCTCAGCGGTTCGTCGAGAATGGCGGGATGGTCGCGATCTGCTGACCCAGAATCGTGTAAAATCAAATACTTAGTGGCTTCGTTTGGTCAGTTTCCGCTGTCTGATTCCTCTCCAGTTTCTCCATGGAAGCGGATCCGACGCCTACGCGGTGATTCTTTCTACCACCTGGGCGATTCGGCTGCGCTTGCGGCTATGATTCAGGCCAGCCGCTTCCAGGCGCTCCAGATATTCGTGCGAGACCAGGCGCATAAATTTGGCCGCGGCTTCCCGGCCAGCTTTAACCTGATGTTGCTCCAAGCCGCCGCCGGAAATTATGATCAATGGCTCAAGCAGCTCGGGGCTGCCCAAAAGCGCGAGCATCACATGCTCGCTCTCATCGACATATTCCTGCATCGCGGAGTGCTCGCCCGGGCGATGCTTCAGAAAGTAGCGTAGCTGTCCCG
Organism: uncultured delta proteobacterium; assembly: GCA_963765675.1. Taxonomy (GTDB): domain Bacteria; phylum Desulfobacterota; class Binatia; order Binatales; family Binataceae; genus JBARDN01. The sequence continues at coordinate 208,438 of CAVXXK010000004.1, forward strand.
AGCCATAGGCGGTCTGGCGCGCGGTATCCTGCATCGCATAGCCCATCAGCGCGCGATCGGTCTTGCTCGGTGCGAACGCGGCCACGTGGCGGCAGATCGCGAGTACTATCCCGCCAAGCGACAGGTTAATCGAGAGCGAGCCCTTCGGATACGAGTCGGCCCACAGCCATTCCTTCAGGCCTTGCTCGCCCGAGACGCTGGCGCGTCCGAGTCCGCCGCCACCGTAGAGCGCGCGCTTGCGGAACGCCTCGTTGAGGCGCGCCCAATTGAACATCTGCGCGCACATCCAGCTTTTCTGCTCGATGAAATCCTGATTGACCAGCGGAACCCATCGCGACGCGAAATCCATGGAGACCAGCGAGCACTCCTGCAGGAAAGTGCAGAGCTGAGCGACCGCGGCCTCGAGCGGCGGATGCAGCGGATTCTTTTCGAGCAGGCTCCATGGAACGTCCACGGCCGGCGTCCAGCGGCGCGCCTTGTCTTCCTCGTACAGCTCGGTGACGTTGTCGGACCAGACGTCGGACTTGCGGTTGACGACATAGCCCATGTCGGGCAGGTTGCCCCACTTCTCACTGCCGCGCGCGACCATCGATTGGCTGGTGCGCACGTTCTCGGGGATGTCGGTGTAGCCGTAGCTGCCGAGATCGAGATCCTGGTAGGTCAGGCCGCGGCGAGGATCGGAGGGCTTGCCTTTGACTTTTTCGGTTTTCGCGTCATACCAGAACAGCGTCAAATTTCCCGCCATCACCTGGTTGGCGGCTTCGAGCACCGTCTCATCGACCGTGTAGTCCTTGTCGGCGTAAAATGCCACGTGGATAAACCTCAGAGCTTGATTCCGGCCGCTTCGGCCGCTGCCCTGCCCATTTCATACATCTGGAAAAGCTTCGAGCGTCCCTTGCGTTCCGGCATTCCGCATTTATCCAGCCGCTCGAAATGCTCTTCCATCTGCTTCAGATTGAACTTGGTGGTGATCTTGATGCCTTCCTCGATGTTCTCTCTCTTGAGCCCGCCACCCGCCAGGATGATGAACGACTCGGTCAGCTCGGTCGCGGCCGAGCCGGCGAACGAGATGTTCTCGGCTTCATCGAGATGCGCATGCAGCACCTCGCGCTTTTCGGGAAAGTTCTCGAGAACGTATTTGAAATGCTGCATTCCGTAACCGACGTGACGCGCTTCATCCTGCATCACAAGGCGGAAGATGCGCTTGTCCACGTCGGTCGGCGACAGATACTCGCTGAAGCGGAACAGCGTCAGCACGTTGCCCTCGGCCACCAGGTGCAGCGCCACCGACATCTCGCTGAACGAGTCGGCGTCGCGCAGATGCTTCAGCGCCATCTCGTTGACGGGGCTCGCCTTCATGAGGCCCCATCCTGTCGTCAGCGCACGCTTGCGAAACGCCTCGGTGTGGCGCGCTTCGTCCGACGCCTGCGTGGCGATAAACGCCTTGACCTCGATAAAATCCGGATTGAGCCGCGGCAGCCACATCGCCGGCGTATCGGTCGCGATCATCTCGACTTCGGTCAGGAAGGTCATGAGCTGCGAGAGCGCCTTGCCGATCGTTTCCGGCAGCTCGACGCCGTCGAGTCGCTCCCATGGGATGTCCGTGGTGACGTTCCATTGGCGGCTGACCGCTTCTTCGTAATAGCTTTCGGTGTTGAAGGCCCAGACCTCGCTCTTGCGCGAGACCCACGGCTGCGCGTCAGGAACGCCTGCCGGAATCTCCGCACCGCGCGGAGCGTAGGAGCGGTTACCGCGGACCTTTTCGGGCACATCGGTAAAGCCGTAGCTGCCGAGGTCGATGTCACGATAGGTCAGTCCCCGGCGCGGGTTGGCTTCATGTGGCTTGATCTTTTCGGTCGCGGCCTTCATCCAGGACAGATCCATCTCTCCGGTGCGGATCGTGTAGAGCCACTTGTCGATGAAGTCCTTGTCTTCGAGATAATTGGTGGTTGAAAGATAAGCCATGTTAACCGCGCCTCCGGGCAGGGTTTGCGACTTTGACGCTCAATTGAAGCTGACTTCGACCTGACTCGAGAGGTCGAAAAATTTCTGGATCGACTCCATGAAACGGTAGAGCTTGTCGTGCCCGTCGGGGTCGTCATAGACGATCTTCAACTGCTCGCCGAAATGCGCGAGCGTGTTCAGATCGTGCGAAGAGTCGGCCTCGCCGTGGCGATGGATATTCTCGATCATCTCGCGCCAGATTTTGGCGTCGCCTTCGATCATGAAATCGACCTTCTTCAGATCGATCGCGTCAACCTCATGCACATTCTTGAGATCGAAGACCTCGAACTCGAGCACGAAGTTGCGCGCCTTCCCGTTTTGTCCAACGCGAACGCCGAAGGTGGTGTCGATAAAGCCGAGGCGGCGAAACTTTTCCTGCTGCGCCGTCATCTTGCCCTTAAGGGCCTCGAAATAGTCGGTCGAAGGAAAGCTGATTGGCATTTGGATAGTCGTCCCTACGGTATTGCGGCGAGAATTATCTGTCACCGATGTTACGGTCAAAGAAGCGATAGTTGCAAGCTCGCCGCGAGCTACCGATTAAACGGTCGGTAGGTTTTGCCGTGCGTTTCTGGCGAGTTGTGATGCCCATTTTTGGCGATGCTCACTTCTGCTTTCGCGACGCGGTTTTCGCGGGCTCGCTGAGGGTGCGGCCGAGCGACTCGATCACGCGCAGAATCTCGTCTACACGGTCGAAATCGCCGATACTCTTTTCAAGCGCCATCGAGCCAAAAATAAAAAAGATCGTCCATGAGATCAGCTCGAAGCGCTGGCGCATTTCGGGCGCGGGCTTGAAGATCTGCTGAAGCGCGCGATGCAGGTAGTCGTTGGTGCGCTTGTTGAGCGCGCTGACCGACTTGTGCAGCGCAGGGTCGGTGCGGGCGGCGACCGCGAGCTCGAGCCAGGCGAAAAACAGCGGACCGTTCCATGCCTCCCAGAACGCCGCCATAGCCGCGGTCCACAGGTCCGCGCCCTTGGGCAGGCCCGCGACGGTCTGCTGGAACTCGGCGATGCGCAGCTCGATCAGGTACTCGACCGCGCTGGTCAGAAGCGCATCCTTCTTCGGGAAATGATAAAGCTGCGAGCCGCGCGAAAGGCCCGCGCGACTGGCGATTTCGAGCGTGGTGGTATTCGAGTAGCCGCGATCGATCAGGCATGACAGGGCCGCGTCGAGCACGCGGCGGCGCGACTCGGCGGCTTTCTCTGCCTGGGTCAAGCGCTGTTCCGGACGCGCGCGGTATTTGAAGCGCGGAGGGTCGGCGCCAAGTTCAGATGTCGGCCGCGCGGAAACTCTGGAAGCCATGATAATTTTGCGCAGGTAATTCGCCGATCTGACATGCCCCCCTACCGTGGTGAATAGCGCAGCCCGACAAAACCGTCAAGTGTGCTTAAACCGGACGCGATGTCCGTTTTGAGTCAGTTCGCGCGCGCCTCTTTCGGACCCCCAGCGCCTTTGGTGGCCAGCTCCTCGTCGATCACATTGGAGAATTCGTCTATCGGTTGCGCACCGACGAGTTGGCGCCCGTCCACATAGAAGGTCGGCGTGCCGTCGATTCCGAGCGCCCGACCCTGTTCGAGTTCGCGCTGTACCGTAGCCTCGGTCTTCGCCTGATCGAAGCACGCGTCGAATTTCGTGGTGTCCAGACCGACCTTCTTCGCGGTCGCCTTCAGGTCGGCCGGTGCGAGCTTCGACTGATTGGCAAAAAGCTGATCGTGATAGGGCCAGAATTTGCCCTGCTGGTCCGCGCATTGCGCGGCTTTGGCGGCGTCGAGCGCATGGCTATGCATCGGCAGTGGAAAATCGATATACACCAAGCGCACCTTGTCGCCGTATTTCTGAATCACCTGCTTCACGGTCGGCTCGGCGCGCTCGCAGAAGGGGCACTGGAAATCCGAGAATTCGACGATCGTGACCGGGGCATCGGCGGGGCCAAGAGCGGGACGGCCCGCGCTGGCGACCTCAGTCCGCGGCGGTTTGAGCAGGATCTTGAGCGGCTCGGCCTTTCGCAGTCCGGCCAGAAGCTTGTCGCGTTGCTCTGAATCTCGCTGATTCTGCATCAGGGAGAGCAACCGATCCTTGATTTGAGCATAGGTAACGGTGCTGGTGCCCTTGTGGGTGTCGAAGTACTTCTTCGCTTCGGCGTCGGTTACTTTTGGGGTCGGATCGATGACGTGTTTCTTGACGTATTCATCAACGCTCAGATGCTCTTTCGCGGCGGCCTGTTCGAGCAGGAAGTCGTCGGCGAGCGATTCGATCGCTTCATGCTTGAGATCGTAAATCTTGCCGTCAAGCGCAGCCATCTGCGGTTTGATTTTTTCGTCTACCTGCGCCTGCGTTATTTTATGGCCACCTACCGTCGCCACCACCGGACCTGGTTGTCCCGCGAGGACAGGCGACGCCGCTGCCATAGCAATCAACGCACCCGCTGCGAGTGCGGCTGTGGCTGATCGTCGGACGATTTTCAGCACCGATGCGAAATGTCTGAGCCTTGTAAGAGCGGAGATTTCCCGAATGTGCATCCCCCCAGCGTATCATGCGGGGTACCTGTGCCGCGAGTGCCCCCGCCCGCGTCGCATAGCACAAGGAATGGAGCGTTTATTATAATCTCGTGACCTCGATGCCCGCCGTGATGAAACCGATTCCTGCCACGCGTGCAAAGCGTCCAGCCCTCCTTGAACTCAAGACGCCGCGCACTGTCAGCCTCGAGGCCTGCCGATAGTCGTGGCTGCAGCAACCAAGTTTGACGCAACCGCCGCCAGGCGCGGTCTGCGAACGAAGCTCGGCGATACGTTTATGCCGGTGCGGCGGGGCAACAAGCTGGTGACGTTCCGTTTCCTGGGACTGCTCGGGCGGCTCGGCAATCAAATTTTCCAGATTGCCGCGACGATTGGGATCGCGCGAAAAAACGCTTGCCCATTTTTGCTGCCGTCTTGGGATTACGCGCGCCACTTTGCAAATCCGTTTCCGCAATCTTCCTTTCGTCCGCGCGCTCGCCGACGGCGCGAGACCAGCTTCGCTTATCAGGAGATCGTGATCGATCGCCCGACTGAGCTGTACGGATATTTTCAATCGGAGCTCTACTTCAAGCATTGCGCGGACGAGATTCGCGGCTACTTTCAGCCGCATCCGAAACTGGCGGCGATGCTCGAGCAGCATTTCGCCGATCTCCTTGCCCCCGACACCTGCTCGGTCCACGTGCGGCGAGGTGATTACGTCGGCAATCCAAACTTCGTCGATTTGAGCGCCACCGATTACTACGCACGCGCGTTCGGGCAGTTCAGCCCGGACACCAGGTTCGTGGTCTTTTCCGACGACCCTGGATGGTGCCGTGCAAGGTTCGGCGAGGAGCGTTTCGTATATATCGAAGCACTTAGCGACATCGAGGATCTAATCCTGATGTCCTGGTGCCGGGGACATATAATCGCCAACTCCTCGATGTCGTGGTGGGGAGCATGGCTCGACGGGCGCGCGCAGAAGAAAGTGATCGCACCGGCGCACTGGTTCGCGGGTGGGCACGTCGATCCGAGCGTGCGCTTCCATACGCGGCGCGACGGCAATCTGATGGACGGTTACTTCGACGCCAAAGATCTGATTCCGGCGGATTGGATCAAGCTCTGAGAGAACCGCGTCTTTTGAGGTAGATCGAAAAATGCGTTCGCGCTGAGCAATGATAGAGTGAGTTCGCCTGTGGACCTCGTCTCAGAGGGGGAGCAGTTGTTCAAGTCGTGCTGCCGTTTGATTGTCGGGTCGGCCGTCGCGATGGCGCTGTTTTTGCTGCTCTTCGTCCGGTAGAGTTACGGCGATCCCGAAAACCTGCGTGCGGATGAATACTCCGGCCGATTTGGCGATCTCAGCGATGTCTACCTTTCTGACAACTCGGACTGGTGGTCCGAGATTGCTGAGCAAAGTGACGGAAATCTACAGGAAAAGTTCTTGGCCGTTCAACCCGACCGCCAGAATTTCCAGCTTCTCGGAATCAGCGTATGGGGATATTCGCTGAACTGGCCGCAAAAGATCATCCACACGCTCGGCCGGGCTACGGTTATAGAACGTGGCGACGCGTCAACGGGGAGATTCCAAGTCTGTTACAAGCCTGCCGAGAATTCCGGACACACCAAGCTGATCTTCGAAGAAGGGGAGTGCAACGAATCGTTTTATCTATTCGAAGACGGGCCATCTTTCCTCGGATCAGATAGCTGTGTCTCCTCCAAGTTGGTAAACGAGCACGTCAAAACGCTTTCGGGGTTGGGCCTCGGCCTAACCCCGTCCGAGGTAGTCAAAATTCTTGGTCCGCCTTCGACTACTCGCTCGGACCTTTTGGTCTACAGCTATCACGTCAAGATCCGGCGAACGAAAGAACAGATCGAAGCTGCGAAACGGGAAGCTCCGTACGCCACGCCCGACCTTGAGTATGACAATCCTCTGCTTCTTATGATGCGATTCCGCAATGGCCGACTGTGGTATCTATATGAGACTTCCGAAACGTGTTAGCTGTCACAACCAACCAAACCTGAAAACCGCGTCCACGGCACTCATATAGACCCGACGAATTTACCTGGCTTCCCGCGCATCGAGCAGCTCTCCTCATCTTTGACTTAAGCTCGAGGAGCGAGACCAAGCCGGATGCGGGTCAATGGTGGGAAATCTCCTCACTTCTAAATACGGCGCTCTTCAAATAGTTTGACAGTCTCTGCGAGAGTGGCGGAACGGCAGACGCGCTGGACTTAGGATCCAGTGCCGCAAGGCGTGGGGGTTCAAGTCCCCCCTCTCGCATCGCACCGGCGCAAAAGATCGCCTGACCAGGACGGCTGACGCAGATGAACATGCCCCTGCATCCCAGTTGGCAAGATATTGTGCTTCGCCTCGTCCTCACGATGGTGGCCGGCGCGGTAATCGGTTTCGACCGGGGCGTGCGGGGACAAGCCGCCGGTCTCAGGACCACGATCCTGGTGGCGCTGGCCGCGTCGGTTGCGATGATCCAGGCCAATGTCCTGCTTTCTGTCGGCGGGAAGACAGCCGACTCGTATGGCGTCATGGACCTGATGCGTATGCCGCTCGGCATTCTGACCGGCGTCGGTTTTATCGGCGGCGGGACGATTTTGAAACGCGGCGATCTCGTCAGCGGGGTGACCACGGCGGCGACGCTGTGGGTGACCACGGTGATCGGGCTTTGTTTCGGCGGCGGCCAACTGGATCTCGGGATCGCGGCGACGATATTAGCCGTCATCACGTTGTGGACCCTAAAGTGGCTCGACATCCGAATTCCGCGCGAGCGCCGCGCGATGCTGGTAATCAACGCGGACGTCAGCGCTGCATCAGCCTACGATCTGGAAAACTTGATCATCCCGGAGGGTTACAACGCCCAATTCCGCCGCCAAAGCCGTGGCGACGACGCAATGCATGTCAGGCTCTGGTACGAAATCACGTGGACACGGCCCGAGTTGGCAGGTCCACCTTGGGATCTCCTGAAGCTCGTCAACGAGCACTATCCTGTCCTCTCCTTCGAAGTGACCTCCGGATTTCGTCACTGATCGAATCAAGCGGCCACAAAGACACTAAGACACAAAGAGATGAAAGAGCGGGTCTTTCCCGAAGGAAGACCCGCTTCTTCTTCGTGTCTTGGTGTCTTAGTGGCCGCCTGATCTCTTACGCAGTCAGCGTCTGCGCGTCGCATAGCGCGCGAAACTTTCCGTCAGAGCGCGAAATGAGCGAGGTCCAGGTGCCCTGCTCCACTATGCTCCCGCTTTCGATCACGTAGATCAGATCGGCGCATCGGATCGTCGAGAGGCGATGCGCGATTATCAGCGCCGTCACCGCGCCGCGGCGCCGTGTGATCTCGCCGAGGACGCGCGCCTCGGTTTCGGAGTCGAGGCTGTTGGACGCTTCGTCCAGAATCAAAACGCGCGGACGCCTGAGCCACGCGCGAGCGAGCGCCAGGCGCTGGCGCTCTCCCTGCGAAAGCGTGACGCCGCGATCGCCGACTATCGTGTCGAGTCCCAAGGGCATCGCGGCAACGAAATCGCTCGCGGCAGCGGCGGCGAGTGCTCCGCGCAGGTCGTCATCGGAGGCGTCGGGACGCGCCCAGAGCAGGTTGGCGCGAATCGTATCGTGGAACAAAAACGTATCCGACGCGGCGTAGCCGATCTGTTCGCGCCATCGGCGCAACTCGCCCGCTTCAAGCGGCACACCGTCGATCATCAGGCATCCGGAGTCCGGCGTTATGAGCCCCATCACCAAATCCGCGATGGTGCTCTTGCCGGCGCCTGACGGCCCGACAATCGCGACGATCTGTCCGGCCGGAATCGTGAGGTTCACGCCGCGCAACGCAGGCGCCTGGGGTATATAAGCGAAATTCACGCTCTCCAGCCGGATTTCCCGGCGCAGCTCGGGCGCGCGGCCCGTCGGAGCAGCCAGTTCAAGCTCGTCCGCAAAGTGCGATCGCATCGCGATCAAATTGAGGAAGGAAGGCGCCGAATTGATGATCGAGTGCCAGTGCTGCAAAGCGGATTGAAAGCGCGGCATCACGCGCGCGAACAATAGCAGCAGAATCAGGATCGCCGCGGGCGGAACCGCAAGCCATCCGATCGCGAAATAGAGCACGGCACCCAGGATGATCGCCGATCCCAGCTCGAACCACGCCGCGGCCGCGGTCTGGCGGCGCTGGGCCGTTATATTGGCGCCTTCGACCTTGCGCGTCAGAGCCGTAAACATCGCATAGTTGCGATCCTCGGCGCCGTAGGCCTTGGCCAGCTTGAGATTTTCAAGATGCTCCGTCATCGCGGCGAACAGGGAATTCATCGACTCGGAAATATCCTCGCCCGCCTGATGAATCTCGCGCGTGCGGCCCCGCATCGCCGCGATCAGCGCGATCCCGCATCCGACCACCAGCAGCGTCATCGCGGGCGCAAGCCGCAGCGCGATCGCCAGATAAAGCGCCGTCAGAATCAGGTCGGCCGTAAGCGTCATCATCTCGAATGCGGCCATCCCGGTCCGCGCCAATTCCGCGGAGAGCGCGTGGGTGAAGTCCGAGCTGCGGCTGCGGACCAGGTAGAGCCAACTCGCGCGCGAGATCGCGCGGTACAAGTCGAGCCGCAAGGTCGTCTCGAAGCGCTGCTCGACGATAAACATCGCGTCGCTCTGGATCCGTCCGAGAAGCGTGCGCGCCGCGATCAGGATCACGAAGATCGCAAGCAGGATCGGAAGCGAAGGATAAAGCCCGAACACCGCGAACGCGTTGGTCACCGCGCGCGCGAAGCGGCCGGCCTCGCCCTGATGCGTCAGGTCGAGCCCCGCGACTTGCAGCAGCGGGAAGAGCAGTAGCACGCCGATCCCTTCGGTCAGCGAGAACGCGATCATCAGCGCAAGCGCGCCGGCCGCGCGCCAGCGCGCCTCGCGAATCAGCGCCCGTCCCAATCCGATGAGTGCGGGAATCATTCGCGCGCGGCCCGACTCTCGCGCCAGCGGCTCGCGCGCGGCAGCCGGCGCGATCGGCGATGCCGGGCGCGAAAGCTCTGCGGCCGCTGCGTCAGCTTCGGTCATCAGGGGAGCGCTTGTCACCGCGCAATTTCGACAGTTCCAAATTGGCTTCTTTCAGCTGGTCCCTGGTCTTCGCGAGCTTGACGCGTGCGCTATCCAGCTCTTGCGCCAACTCGAGGATGCGGAGCATTCGCTGCTCGCCGCTCACATCTCCCAACCACGAAACTTTTCCGGCATGCGCCTGGTGGGCAAAGACCATCCAGTAGTGATCATAGCCATTCCTCCAGATCAGCGGATATCCGATCAGGCCATGCTGCCGCGCTTTCTCAATCACAAACTTTACCGGATACGGAGCGAATCCCGGGTAGATCCAATCGTCGCCGTTGTAGGTGTCGTGGCCGTTGGAGAAGAAACTCGCGGCAAACAGCCCCTCAGGCTTCAGCGCGAGCTTCGCCTGCGACAGACAGCGATCAAGCTGCGCTTGCGACACATGAGTCAGCACCGACTGCGCCAGCATGAAGTCGAAGGGCACATTGAACGCGGTCAGCGAGAAATCGTCGACATACAGGAACGCCGGCCGCTTCAGGCGGCGCAGCTCCTCACCGACTTCAAGATTGATCCCGTCCTCGACCAGCCAGGCCTGCGGCTCGATGCCGAAATATCCGCCGGGAAGCAGATAGGGAATGAACAGGCGTCCCCCGCATAGCGATCCGCAGCCGATGTCCAGCAGCGTGTGACCTTCGCGCAGCCCCAGCGCAACCATCAGCGCGAACTGCGTCGCAGCGGTCACGTCGTACGCCTTGGGACTGCCGACGTAAGCGCGATAATGCCGCGCCCCGGCATCCAATTTCCGCGCCTCCTCGATACTCGCGGAGCGGTAATCCTGGTCCTCCTGCGCCGCCGTCTTTGCTTGCGCGGGAAGTTCGTCTATTCGTTTCTTGTCCGGGAGTTCTGAAGCCACCGAGGTAATTTACTCCAGGTTGATTGCGCGGCGGCGCTCAGTCAGACGCTGGCGCCGAAAAGTATTCGGCGGATGTGCGACTGGACCGCCTCGTTTCGACGCAGCTCCAGGAACATGTTGTGACGATCGGCAAAGTCGTTGAGCCATTCGCAAGCGAGCTGCCGAGCGTCAACGGACTTCAACTGTTCGGCGGCGTCCGCAAGTGTGGCTTGGATCTTCGATAGTGCCGCACGGGCATAGGCGTTGTTTGCGCATCTCGTGAGGCGGGCGCGTATCGCTTGTTCCACCGCCAGGAACGGCAACAATTCGCATTTGAGTTCGGCGCGAAAGACCTCAGGCAGGCGGTTCGCCAGGGTACTCATAAGCTGTTCACCACGAGGCTTGATCTCTCGAAGTGCGCGCGTGATCGCCGTGCCGACAAGCTCCGAGATGATCGCTTCCGCGCTTGGGTGTCCGATGCGCGGCGGCAGATGTTGCACATTCATTCCGCTGGCCTCCAGAAGGGCCGTTCCATAGAAAGCTGCCTGCAGGAAGCTCCAGTTCAAGTCCGCGTTGTACTCGTCTGGAAACGGGACCCACTCTATTCCCTTATCGCGGAGAGCTATGAGTTGACCATCCAGGAGTTCTCTTACGGTCGTCGCCGCGGAGGTTTCGTCGCTCGTATTTTTTCCGGTTTTCCACAGCGGGTTTGATGGCGAGTACCATGACTTCGGATTCGCCGACAGGCCGGTATCCGACACGAACTGCTCCCATTCGTCTCGTTTCAGAACCGCGACCAATCGACTGAGATACGCCATGTCGCTTATGCCAAGGTTCCTGGGTGTAGCAACAAAGCTATCGGCGCCTTGGAGGTTTACGCACCAGTGAAAAAAACAATTCTCCTCATGGCGAACGACCATGTCGTCATCGACCAAGAAAAGCACATCAGGATTGAGCGAAAGACCCGTGACGAGCGCAAGGTTTCGTCCACCTTCGGTCGGGCTGGCGGAGCGCCTTGCCACCAGATGCGCGAAGGAACTGCGCAACGCAGCTTCCGGGAGGGATTCCGCGATCTCCTGCTCAACGGTCTTATCCACGCAGGCCAGCCGTAATCCGAACCCCTTCCAGAACTGCGCTATCTCACGGGTGGGACCACGGTGCTCTGGAGAAGAGTCGTCGAGGATCACCCAGAAGGCGTCCCGAGCGACGCTGCATCCGTCAACGGCTTGCTCGATGCAGCGGTTGAGGATTTCCGGACGGTTCGCCGTGCGGACAACGATAGCAGCGCGGCTCATAGGTGCGTAGGACGAAGACCGATGAGCAAGCTCCTGACGGGCATTATCAATAACAGGAATGCCATGTTGGCTACTGAACTAGATATTCGATCGAACCATCCCCACTGCATGGCCATAACAAGTCCCTCCGCCATAATACATCAGATCTATCCCGGCTTCACTCATCTCCGAATCGATCTGTTGCCGGTCAAAGTGATGTTGGAATCCGTCCTTGAGCCAGTCCCCTTGCTCGACAGGTTCGGCTCGCCGAACTCGGCGAATGGCGCTCCCGATCCTGGCCGTCCAGACGCGCCGCCTTCCGGGAAGACCTTCGGTAAAGGAGACCATCACCGGTGCGCCCGGACTCAAGCGATTTCGCAAGTCTCGAAGAAAACGGATTCTGCGGGATCTGCCCGGTATATACATGTAGCCGGAAAAGCCGACCAGGACGGCGTCGTAATCGCTGCCAAATGCCGGCACGGTCGAGGACGGTGCATATTCCAGTTTCGCCTCGATGCCATGTTTCCTCAATTCATTGCGGCCTGCTTCAACCAGGGGCGCACAACAATCGAATCCGTCAACCATGAATCCGCCATTTGCCAAAGCGATCATCTCTCGGCCCGCGCCGGCGGCGGCCACCAGTATTCGGCGACCCGCCGGGAAATAACGCCGAATCGCCTCTCGCTCCCAGAGGAAAAGGCCGGAGTTCAAGTACGACTCATCAGAATACGGAGCCGAGTGTATCGAATATCGATACTCTGTTAGCCGCTCCAATGCCCGGTTGCTTAAGACCCCCAGAGACAAGCCTTGAATCAGAGCAGTAGCGCCATTGTGAATCGATGTGAGAACGCGTTCGATAAAAAAATAGAGCGGCGCAATCATCTGTTTGGTTGATATATGCGATCGTCCACGATTGCTGATGCCGTCAGTGGCAACCGGCTCGCCAAGCGCAGGCACCGCCAAAGAATCGGGATTCCTCGCGCGGCAGCCACGCGCGGGAATGACACGCAAATGCTATGTGGAACGCGAGACTCATCGAGCCAGACATCGCCCTCCTGCGTCAGGGAAGGTTCGGTCCCGTCTTTTCCGTAATGTGTCTCGGCCTTCATCGCGTGCGCCGCTATCAAGAACTCGCGCGGCCCGAACCTACAGCGTAGGCTGGTGCGGTTCAAGTCGGATTTCTTTAAGGAACAATTCCGCGCAGTGGAAAAGGATCAGCGCCAGGGAAAGCCGCCGCGGCAGACACGCGAGTTTGATTTTTTGCTCGCCGCGGTTCGGCGATTCTTTCGGCCGGATTCGCTTCTTCCTTCGCCGGAACGGCTGGATTGGAGCGAAATCCTGCGCCTCGCCGATCGTCATGCGGTCACAGCGTTTCTATGCCATTCCTGCCCAAACCCAGAACTCAGAGACATCGCGATCGAGGCGGCCCGGTTCAACCTGACCCTGAGCGCGGAACTGCTCAAGCTGCTGGATTTGTTTGAACAACAGGCTATCGGCGTAATTTCTCTCAAAGGGCCAGTGCTGGGCGTTGCGCTATACGGAGACGAGGCACTTAAAACGTCCTCCGATCTCGATCTGCTCGTCCATCCGCGCGACGCGCTGTGCGCCATACGCGCGATGCTGGCTGCCCGCTACCGTCTGACATCCGTTCAGCACTGGTCTGACGATGGAGCTTACCTCCGCGACCTGAACGGCGAGCTTTCTTTCAGCGGTCCTACAGGCGCCTTGAAGATTGACCTCCACTGGCAACTGCTTCCAACGTATTATCCGGCCTTGTTCGATGAGGCTGAGCTCTGGGGAAAGCTGCGCCCGGTATCGTGGGGCTCCGGTCACGCACTGACCCTCGCGCCCGAACATCTGTTGTTGTTTCTGTGCGCGCACGGAACAAAGCACTCGTGGGAAAGGTTGGGATGGCTCTGCGATACGGCTCGGCTGATCCAAGTGGAGCCCGACCTCAGCTGGCCCGAGGTTTTTGCGCATGCGCGCCGGACCGATACATCGCGGATGCTCTCGCTGGGTCTTCTACTGGCATCGGATCTGTTGGGCGTGGACCTCCCGCGGGCAGCGCTCGAGTTGGCGGATACCGATGCGCGCACCCGAGCTTTAGTTGAGGCGGCGCGGGAGCGGCTTCGCGCCGATGGTCCCATTTCTGCCCTGGAGGCTGTGCGATTCCCTGCTCGAGCTTTTGAACAGAGCCAGCACCGGATGCGGCTGATCGCCGGAATGGTTTGCCAGCCGACCGAGGCCGAGTACCGCGCGCTCAAGCTGCCGCCGGGCTTGTACTGGCTATATTACCTGTTCCGGCCGATGCGCTTAGCGGTCAAGTACAGCAGACGATTCATCGGCCGCTAGGTGATGAGTTGGAATGGGCTGCGCGCGCACCTTGATGGATGAAAGGCAATGCGCTGGGCCGAAGCTGATTCTCAGGCAATAGACCTAACCCCTGTCCCCTTCCGAGGGTGTCGATAAATGGCGAGTTCTTTTCCGTCATCCTGAACCCTTCGGCGCAGCTCAGGGCAGGCTCCGTGAAGGATCTCCGCGAAGCGATTAGTGCGAATGGCCCAGAAGGGTTGCACTAATCGCTTCGCGGAGATCCTTCACGGAGCCTGCCCTGAGCTGCGCCGAAGGGTTCAGGATGACGCCAATTGAGCGTCTGCGAGAAAATCGACAGCCTCCTTCCCGCACGAGGGAGGGAAATTCGGTGCGCGCCGACCCTCAAACGCGATCGGCACAGTGCCTGACTCCCCTTCCCGTGCGGGAAGGGGTCGGGGGTTAGGTCGGATGCACTCCTCGAAGCTCGAAGCGTTCGAACATGAAACGGTTTCGCGTTCGTGAGAGCGCGAAGAAAAGACCGACCTCTCCCGACGGCTTCGGCGCCACCTTCCCCGCACGGGGAGGGAAATTCGGCACTGGATCAGTTTGAAAAGAACCAGTGCCGGAAATTCGCTGCGCGCCGACCCTCAAACTCGATCGGCGCAGTGCCTGACTCCCCTTCCCGTGCGGGAAGGGGTCGGGGGTAAGGTCGATTTTTTTTGGCGTGCTCGGGAGCCGGGTTCATTTTCCCCTAACGCGCGAGAGATGTATTGACTTTCTTGACACGGACGATCCGATTGCTTTGCTGACTATGCAGCGGCATTCTGAGGTTTGAGTATGGATGCTTGCGCACGTTTCAGCCGCGATCGCTATGTTGTGCTTCGAGGGTGGCTGTCTGATCCTCAGCTTTCATTTACTTACCGCTACGTCCGTAAAATGGAGCAGCGGGGATTCATGCGTCCCGGAGATGAGCAGGTTCCGGGAACGCCAGCCGGGTCCGGCGATTGGGTCATGGACGGCATGCTGAGTGACCTTCTGCCCGCGGTAGAAGCGGCCTCCGGCTTGCGCCTTTTCCCGACCTACGCCTATTTCCGCGTTTACAAGCCCGGAGACATTCTGAAGATCCACAAAGACCGGCCCTCGTGCGAAATCAGCATCACGCTCTGCCTGGGCTATTCGGCGCCAATGCCCTGGCCGATTTGGATCGCGGGTCCCAATGGGCGCAGCGCAGTTTCACTGAAAGCAGGTGACGCCGTGCTGTACCGCGGGATGGAATGCGAGCATTGGCGTGAGCCATTCGAGGGCGACCACCAGGCGCAAGTCTTCTTGCATTACGTCGATCAGAATGGACCTTGCGCCAAGTGGAAATACGACAAACGGCCCGGCCTCGCGATTAGCACCAAGCCGTGGACCGTGCCCTCGACCGACTGACCGCTTAAGACACAGGTTTCGATACTTCGCTCCCGGTCAGCGGAGCTTCCGGGCGGTCTTCTTCTGCCTGCGTAAACCAAGTCACGATCACGTACCGTTTTCCGAAGCTTACGGGTTGAGCCTCATGCAGCGTGTCCGATCGGAACGCCACCAGAAGCCCCGGTGAGGGATCGAGCGTGAAGGCGCACTTCGACCATTCCGGTCCATCCATGAGTTCGTAAAGCATCAGGCCGCCGCCGCCAAAGACCTCTGGCGCTGGTTCCTGTGATTGGGGGTTCAGAAATACAACTACCGAAACTCGCCGCGCTCTGATGTGATCCGGTGACTGCTCGCTGGCGTCACGGTGCGGACGATAAAATCCTCCTGCCTGGTAGATGAGGAAATCCGGTCCTTGGCATTTGCTGTTCAGTGAGACGCGAAAGTGCTCTTCCAGGCTTTGTTTGACGCCGCGGAGCCGCTCTCGAACCGAACGCTGCGTCTCTTTCCCCACGCGCGCGACGAGTACCTTGCGCGACTCCTCGTCCAGGAATCCCTCCTGTCCGTCCCTGATCACGGTCGCCTTTTCGAATGCTGAGGCGTCCATTTCTGATCGCAGGGCGGAACATGAATCCGCGCTCAGGAAGTCTTCGGCGACAAACAGACCAAGGTTCCGAAAGAAACGAGAGGAGGGCATTGTCTCCCTTCGAACCTCCTACTGCCGCACATCCGCATCGGAGGGAAAATGACCGAGCTATGAATGATTATAGGGCTGAGCAGGAGGGGTGTCGCGCCTAGTGTAGGAGGGAGTGTTGGCTTCCGTGACGGTGCGCAGATTGCCGTAGGTTTCGAGCTTCGGCGGCGTGTAAGCCTTCTTGGTCCGCACGAGTTCACCCGAGTTGCGCTTTTCCACAGTTTTATTCCTCCCGTTTTCGCCGAGGATATGTATCAGTTCTGAAACCAGCAATCTAGTGCCCGGGGAGCAAGGTCCCTGCGAAAAGAGATTCGGTCCGGATCTACCGATTTCGGAATCCGCTCCGGGAGTACATACGCCCGGATTTGCCCGACACACGCCAGGTCGGGGAGCATTGACCCTCTCAGAACGTCCCATTCCGAATCGCCTCGCGGGGTCGACTTGGGCCGACGCCGGACCGGCTCAGGCAGAATTCCTCGCATTGCTTGACGTTGTAAGTGCTTGATCCGGCACCAAGGCATAGCCGGAACCGCCAGCATGTAGCGAAGCAGGCGCAGATCCACGAAGGGGAGCCGGGCCTCGAGCGCTGCCTTGGTACTCCCGGAGTCCAGCGCTTCAAAGAGAACTTGCCAAAAAGGCCCGGTGAAAGATTCGTATGCGTCCGGGCGAATCGGATGTAGCGACCTCACTCTTGTCTGCCTGGCACGCTGCTCTTTCCACCGCACGCGCAAACCGTAGCGGGACTCGAATTCAGGATTCAACCACGGGGGGAATGATGGAAGCTTATAGTCCGGGTCAAATCGTTCCCGAATCATTTTCGGGATGGAAAGCAGAAGTGGGATCCTGCGATGGGCTATGACATGCCCGCAAATATCGCTCAGAGCGCGCAAATACCATCCACGGCCGAGCAGAAACTTCAAATAGGGCCTCCACTCGTAAATCAGCGCGTTATCAGAGCCTTCGCCAAAGAAGAATACGCGGCTATAGGAAGAAACCTGTTTGTACCAAGCCAAATTCTTAGTCAGATTCAAAGGGCTTGGGATAGGTTCAGGAGTATGGATGGAAGTCCGGTTCCAGTTCGGGTCAACCGAATCGTCACCGCCGCCGACTCGAAAATGAATCGGAATTTTGAGGCGTTCGGCAACCATTGTTGCGTAACGGCGGTCGTCGCTGTAATCGTCAAAAACCGACGTAAACGCATGCACCTCGAAATCTCTGCCCTGCTTGCGAAATAACGAACAGGCCGTCGCGGCTAGCGCGGTCGAGTCAAGGCCTCCGCTCATGAAGACGACTAGCGGGTTGGTCCGCAGCCGATCCTCGACGGCGGTGTTCAGCAACTCGCGGAATCGTTCGATGTAGTCGGAGCTTCGGCGGTAGTAAATTGGCTCGTCGATCGGCAGGGTCCAGTAGCGCTTGAGCGCGAATCCCTCCGGCGACCACGAGGCCGTGTGTGCTGGCGGCAGTCGCTGGATATCGGCGTAGACCGTCGTTCCAAATTCCTGGTTGAAACCGAATAGCAGGAAATCGCCGATGGCCAGATCGTTCAGCCGATCGGTGATCGCCGGATGAATCCTCACCGTATCGAGAGTGTTGCTGATGACAACCGTTTGGCCGGATCTGCGCATAGAAAAACGGCTTGACGCCCAAATGGTCCCGCGCGCAAAACAGGCGCTTTCGCGGCGCATCCCAAATGGCAAAGGCAAAATCGCCGAGCAGGTGTTCGACGCAGCCCTCACCCCAGGCCTGATAGGCGCGCAGGATCAGCTCGACGTCGGGGACACCGCGCGCAACCTCATGGCCCTTCGATTTGAGGCCCGCGATCAGATCGCTCTGCGCGTCGATACGGGCGTCGGCGACGATCCATATCTTGCCGTCGAGGCTCAGCGGCTGATGTTCATGCTCGGCCTCGTCGGTGGTCTTTAGGAGCGCATGGCCCAGGCCCGCCTGCCGGTCGATCCAGGTGTTCTGCGCGTCGGGGCCGCGAAAGGCCAGCGAATCCGTCATCCGCCGTAGTATTGCGGCGTCGATGGGCGCGCCATCGAGATTTACAATCCCGGCGATTCCACTCATGGAAGGCTATTCGGCTGAGGCCATGCCACCGGCGGATGGGCGCGGCGATATTTCGACCAATCCCTGCTCGAGGAGCTTGCCGATAAACTCTTCCAAGTCGGTGCGGAGTTTGGCGGACTCGACTTCATACTCGGCGAGCAAAGCGCCGAAAGCCTCGTCGATCGAAGCCGACTTGGTCAGCAGCTCCCACATCCGGGTGCCGACGGGGTCGAGGCCAAGATAAAGCTCGGTCTTGAGGTTTAGGATCACGGCCTCATCGCCGACGGTTCGATACATCACGTCAGGAGAAGTGGTCACCCGATTCGTGAACGATATTGCCATTAGCCATTTACCTCCCAGCCCATGAGTGGCGCGTAGCCGGCCACGTCAGGTCCCCCGAGAACAATTCGCTCGCCACATACCAGCCAGGCATGAGCGGCGAATAGTCCTCCCTCCTTGGCGATTCCAATCTCGATACGCGAGCGATGGTTCGAGCGCGCGAGCAGCGCCTGGGCGGCGAGCGCCTGGGTAAGACACGAAGCGGCTGGAACATAGCGGCTCGCGATTGTTACCGCCCGGACAATCTCATTCACAGAGAATTCGCCGCGCGAGGAATTGCGGAATCCAAGAATCTTCGCGCGAACGACGCGAAGCGGCAGAATCCACAATCCTGTCCGGACCGCGCCGACATAGACGAGCGCGCGGATCAGCAGACGGCGCTCGCTCGCAGGCATCGCGGCAAAACGCTTCAAGCGCCGCATGCCGCTTCCTCGGAGGTGCCGCGAACGTCGGCCAGGATCGCATCGCGCACCGCAGGCAGGTCTACGGCCACGCGCGAATGGCACAGCTTCATGAATCGCACCGTGTTGGCCAGGTTGGAAACCTGGGTGAAGTGGCGCTGAAGCCGGTCGGGAGTCAGGTGCAGGTGGTTGTAGGTGTTCCTCAGGAGTTCCAGAAAGGCCTGGCGCGGGTCGAGCGCAATCAGCCGAAGACTCTGTTTGCGCCGCGACTCGCGCGGCGACTGGATCACGTAAATCGCTTTGAGCGGCACCGGCTCAGAGCAAAGCTGCTCGGGAAGCAGTGGCAGCACCAATTTCTTGGTTTGCGGGTTCATCGGTACTCCGGCGGCCTGGTCTCCCAGGAAACGGGAAGCCATCGCAGGAAACAACTTGATGCGCGGCGGACCCGGATAGGCCCGCAGCCCAGAGGCACTCCGCCGCAGCACCAGGAGGTCGTCGGTAACCAACTCATGACCGTCCGCGATGAAACAGGCAGCGAGAGTCGATTTGCCGAAACCCGAGTCGCCGAGAAACGCGATCGCCTGTCCGTTTACCACCACAGCGGTAGCGTGCAGAGGCTCAAGCCCCTGCTTGACCAATGCAAACGAGAGCGCCCGCTGCAGCAAATATACCTGGAAGGATTCGGTGTGCGCACCGCGGAACTTGCGGCAATGCACACGGCGGCCGTCACTCGAAACAAGAAATTCTCCCAACCCTTCCCAGCGCGCATAGCTGGAAAGATCCTCGAGGCCGGCGTATCGATACCAATCCTGGCGATTCTCATCGAAGCTCGCGCCGCGAATCGCCCGGGTGAAGAAGCTTGCGGGTTCGCTGCGAATCTCGATAGTCGCGTCGCCAGCTTGATTTCCCAGTTGTAGCCCCAGGGGAATCTCGCTGCGCAGCAATACTCCGTAGGAAGTATATTGATATTTTGGCTCGAAGGGCCCCTTTGACCAGCGGCTCTTCGGTGATGCCAATGTAGCGGATGCTTCGGCGGTTCTGCGCGATCCCCGAAGAGTTGAATTCGGCTATCCCCGCCATAGCGCCTGTACTGCGATCAAGCTGCGTTTACAACACATGGGTCGGGAAGGATCGGCTCAATGATTCCTTCTTCGTCTTAGTACGACGCAATAGGCGGCAGTATAGAGTCTCAACCAGATGAGAACAAGCCATCAATGAACAATGATAGTCAACAACGCGCGTCAAAGACTCAGCCAACGGCGGGACGAACCTCGCGATCAAACCGATCGAGGAATGCGTCGAGCGCGCGCGGACCCGCAAGCGGCGTGATGAGCAGCTCGCCGATTCCGAGCTCCGCGTAGCGGTTGAGGTATTTCGCAAGCTCGGCCGGCGGCGCGAGGATTCCCTCGACGTAGCCTCCGGTCTCGGTCCATTTGTCGGCGAAGCCGATATACACGCGATGCGACAGCGCGAAGCCCTTCAGATCGCGCCCGATACGCGCTGCTCCCTCGCGCAGCCATTCGAGACGCACGGCGACCTGCTCGGGTTTCATCCGCGTGCCATGCCATCCGTCGCCCAGCTCGATCGCGCGGCGAATTGCGCGGCGGCTGATTCCGCCGATCCAGAGCGGGATTGCTTCCGGCACTCGGGCGCGGACCGAAACGCATTCCCGAGAGCTTGAAAAACTCACCCGCGAACTCCGGCGTTTCGCCGGCCCAGCACGCGCGCATCAGGGCTATCGCCTCGTCGGTGTATGCTCCGCGGCGCTCGTACGGAGCGCCAAGTGCGCGAAACTCCTGCTCCAGCCATCCGCTGGCCAGACCCGCGATCACGCGGCCGCCCGAGAGCAAATCCAGCGTCGCGAGTTCCTTGGCAAGATGAATCGCGCCGCGATACGGCACCACGATCACGCTGGTCCCGAGCCGGATGGTCTTCGTCACCGCGGCGGCGTACGCGAGCGTGACGATCGGCTCCATGATCTCGACCGCCGAGATCGATGCGCCGGCGGCGGGCGTCAGCAAATGATCGCTGACCCACAACGAAGCGTAACCCGCGTCCTCTGCCCGCCGGGCAATTCGGGCGATATCCGCGGCGAGCTTTTCGTGCGCGGCGCCGATCTGGGGAAGATGCAGTCCGAGCTTCAATGGTGTCCGGCTCCTTTAGGCGCTGACGCACCTTCCTTGATAATGGCCGAAGGTGCTGACGCACCTTCCTTGGCGAGCGCCTCGTCCATCGCGGTCAAAAGGACCTGCGCGACGCGGCATCCGGTTGGCACGTCAACCTTCAATTGAGCACTGGTCTCCCTGCACGCCTGCGCCATCTGGTTGTTGGCCAGCATTTGGTAAAGCTTTTTCTTGAAGGCCGGCGAGAGCGAAGTGTAAAGCTTCGCCGCCTGCTTCTGCTGCTCGGTGAAATGCTGCTGGCGCTGTATCGAATGGCGCAGCCCCAGATCGGTCGGGCACGGCGCGATTTCGTACCACTCTCCATCCTGATAGGCGATTGGCCGGCCGATCGTGACCGCGCGGTCGTTAAGCGTAGTACTGATGTCCAACTGATGAGTCGGCATGACCGGCAATGTGAATAGTTTGCTCTTACCCATGTCGGAGGCATCGAGCTCTTCGATCGTAATCTTGTACGATGGCGGAATCTGATCGCGCAACTGACGCTCGATCCATTCGTTGAGAAAAATCTCGTTCTTCTTGTTGAAGCAGGCAAGCGCCTTCGGCGCGATCAGCTTGCGAAGCGCGCCGGCAGTCGCCGTCATTCACCGCCTTGACATAAGCGTCGGCGAATTTGAGCTGGGCGGGCGTCGGCGGGAATTGTGGCACCGGTGGCTCTTCGGGTTCATCGTGACGCCGTAGTGTGGGAGGAAGCGGATGGAGTGGTGGGGCGAAGCGAACCCCCGGCGGCAGCATGGGTCCGGGAATCGGCGTCGGGGAAGTCTGGGCGAAAGCCGGAGCGGAGGCGAGCACAATCGCAATCGCGCCTATTGAGATTCTACGGCCGTTGTTCAACATCAATCGCAATCGCATCTATAGAATAGTCCTGATGATGGTTTCGCGGCCGATCTGCTTTGCCCCCAATCCGACTTGGAATCGAACGCGATGCGCCCGGCGCGCCACCCGACAATCTCCCGTAAACCGCCATCCACCGCAAGGTGATGTGCCAGCCGGGGCAAGGGTAGATTTCAGGGCGCATCTTGAAATCCGGCGCGGTGCAGGCGATCAAATCTACATGGAGCGAATCTGGATCACGCGGCGCGCGATGAGCGGGCTGATTTTTCTTGCGGCAATTGCCGCTGCCGGATGCTGGCATCAGTCGCCCGAGGCCGCCGAGAAGGCGGAAATCTTAAAACAGTGCAACGCTGGCGAGATTGATTGCGTCAGCCCTGCGGACTCGAAGACCACCATCAAGTGCCAGTCCGGTGACATGCCCTCGTGCCAGGCGCTGGCCGCGAAAAAATGCGACCGCGGCGATCAGCACGTATGCCAATCGCTCGCGGTCATCTATTCGCAACTGCAGCCCCTGTGCACGGCAGGCAACAAGGCCGCATGTACCGACATGCAGACCTCGTGGCCGGACCCCAGCTTCTGGCGCGTTGATTCGCAGCTCGCCGCGGCGCAGGCCGCGTGCAAGTCGGGCGATACGCAATCCTGCCAGGCGCTCGGCACGACGGTACATCCCGCGGGCGGCCGCCTCATATGGCTCCAGGACTACGTGAGCCCCGCCGCAGCGGCGTCTGCCAAGGCTCCCACTCAGTAACCTCCGTCAGGCTCAGACGGTATTGCGGCGCTTGTCAAACTCGATCGCGACGCGTTCGTCTTCAGCGCTCAGCGCCGCCGAATCGATGTCCGCGAACGAGAGCACATTCATATCCGCGTAAGCCTTCTGCACCTTTGGGCCCCATAGGCCGATATCCTTTATCGCCGGGACGATCCGGGTGAACAATCCCGCGCGGAACTGCTGCATTCCCTCGGAGTTTTCCTCCCATTCGATACATTCCTTGACCGGCAGCCCCAGCCGCTCGTAGACATCCTGCGAGTTGAATCGATCGCGCATCGTGTAGCACGCCTCGACCACGAACTCCTCGCGCTCGTCGCGCTCCTTGTGGCTGAGATGCGGATAATACTCGCGCAGCGCCAGGCGTCCGAAAGCGACGTGACGCGCTTCGTCTTGCATCACGTAGGCATTGACCGCGGCGGCGAGCGGATTCTTCGCCATGTCGCGAATTCCGGCAAAGGCGGCCAGCGCCAGTCCCTCGATCAGCACCTGCATCCCGAGGTAGGTCATATCCCATCGCGAATCGCTGATGATTCCTTCGAGCAACGACTTCAGTGGCGGCGTGATCGGGTACACGATGTCGAATTTCTCGTGCAGCAGGCGCGAATAAACCTCGACGTGGCGCGCCTCATCGATCACCTGGGTGGCAGCATAAAACTTGGCGTCGATATTGGGCACCTGCTGGACGATCTTCGCGGTGCAGATCAGCGCGCCCTGCTCTCCATGCAGAAACTGCGACAGGTTATTGGCCTGATCGTGGCGGCGCAGCTCGGCGCGCTCCTTGGCGTTCATCCGGTTCCAGACTTCCGAACCGAAGATCGAAAGCGCCTCGTCCGGCATCTCTTCCGGGTTTTCGGGATCAAGATTCTGCGACCAGTCGATCCGGTTGGTCGCGTTCCATTGCAGGTTCTTGCCCTTCTCGTACAGGCGGCGCAGCGATTCGCTGCCGTCCTGGTATTCCCACTTGAAGGCGGAGTCGAACTTGCTCGGCACCGCCCATTCCAAGGCTTCGAGCGGCAGTTGATAACGTTCCTGTGTACTCATTGGCTGCTCCTGTTATTACTCAGTTACTATTATGCTTCATTGGACGGAATCGACCGCGTTTGCGCGCGCGATTCGCCCCAGATGCTCCGCGCTTGGATGCACGATTCGGCGCTGCGTCGCGCGATCGACCGCAATCAGGCCGAAAGTCGGCCGGTAACCCAATAGCCATTCGTAGTTGTCCAGCATCGACCAGTAGAAAAATCCCCGCACGTCGATCCCGTCACGGATACATCCGAGAACCCCGTCGAGCGCGCCATCGATAAACGCGACCCGTCTCGAATCGTCGCCCGCCGCGATTCCGTTTTCGGTCACGATTATCGGAACCTTCGGCGCTGCGGCAGCCGCGCGCCGAATCGCGGCCGAAAGCGCTTGCGGCCGGAATTCGTAGCCCATCAGGGTCAGTTCGGCGCCGGGTTCCGGAGCAAGCCGCCCCTTCGGGCCAAGGCGCTGTCGCGTGTAGTTCTGAACGCCGATAAAATCGTCGGCGCGCGCGGCTTCAAGGAAAGGCCTCTCGGCCGCCAGCGCCGCGTCGAGCAGCGCCTCGCCGCCGGGCGCCGCCTCATATTCTTCCATCGCAACCGTCATCCCGATCGGGAACTTGCCGCGTCCCGAGCGCAACGCCTGCGCGCCCAAGCGATGCCCTCGCAGCATCACGTCGAGGCAGATCGTCCGGGTGCAGAATGGGAACGCGGAAAATCCCTCGGGCGCGACTCCAGCCGCCCAAGCCGCGGCCCCGCGCAATCGCGAACGCGCTATTTTCTCATCCGGCGCGATAAGGCCGGTCGTCTGCAGCATCTGCACCGAGTTAAGCTCGTTGATCGTGCATGCGGACGAGATCAAGTCGCCCAGCTCGCGAGCGACGCGCTCGCAATAGCGCGCGAAAAGCTCTGCAGTATCGGCAGCTTCCCACCCACCCTGCGCCGCGATCCATCGCGGGCTGGTGAAGTGATGCAGCGTCACCATCGGCGCGATGCGATGCTCATGGCAGGTGGCGAGGACGCGCCGGTAATGCTCGAGCGCGGCGGCTGAGAATTCGCCCGGCTCAGGCTCGACGCGCGCCCATTCGATACTGAAGCGATACGAGTTGAAGCCGAGCCCCGCCAGCAGCGAGATATCGTCGCGGTAGAGATGATACTGGTCGCAGGCGTCGCCGGACGGTTCGACGAACGGAGTAGGCTTCACATGTTCGAGCAGCCAGCAATCGCTGTTCGAGTTGCCGCCTTCGACCTGATGGGCGGCGGTAGCAGTGCCCCACAAGAAGTTTTCTGGAAATTTCGTCATCGATAATTCCACCGCAACTGTTACGGTGCGGGCGGCCCCATCGCCGCGATGATGCAGCCCTTCGCGGCAAGCTCTTTCGCCAGCGCGCGCCGCGTGTCGATCACGCTCTGGAGCCGATGTGCGCGATAGGCCTTCACCTCGGCGGCGGTGTAGGGCTTGAAATCCGGCGGCAGCTCGGCGCGGCTGAACGTATCGAGCATCCAATTGAGGATCGTTGCGGTCTGCGCATCGTCGAGCGCAGAATTTTCGACTCCCGGCACCTGCACCAGGTACGCGCGTCCCTCCGGAATCCTCAGAAAATATCCCATCGAATGCGCAAGGCGCGGCACCGTGCCCGGAATTCCCTTCGCTCCCGCACCGTGACATCCCCAGCAGTTGAGCGTGTACAGCTCCGCCGGGGATTCCGCGCGCGCCAAAAGCGGCGCTGCAAATATCGCCGCGACCGTCAGGATCGCCAGAGCGCGGCGCATCGCTAATGCGCCTTCATCGCGGACGGCGCACTGGCGGCGACGCCTGCCGGCTTCACGATCGTCTCGCGCTCGGCGCGCACTTGATCGAAGCTCAGATGCGTCGCGCGCAGATGCTTTACTTCGGCGGCGGTGTAGGGTTTGAAATCGGCGGGCAAAATCTTCGGATTGAAGGTCGTGAGGATATAGTTCAGCACCGCCGCGACATCCGCGTCGCTGAGCTGCGTCCACGGCTGCATTAACCCATTGTATTCGGTGCCGTCCGACTCGATCGTTCCGGTCATCCCGAACGACACCACCTGCACCAGGTATGCGCGGCCGGCCTGCGTACGAACGTAGTTGCCGACGGTGCCGGCGAGCGACGGGTAGGTTTCCGGAACGCCCCTCCCGTTGTTCTGGTGGCAGACAGCGCAATTCGCCGCGAACACACTCGCGCCCGAGGCGCGCGCCGTTCCACCGAGCGGCAGCATCAGCAGAATTGCGATCAGGATTGACCACCGATTTCTCCCCGGCTTCATCTCGACGGCGTGGAGGTCGGACGCGCGTGCTGATGCGCCGCGTGCAGATATTCCTGGATTGACGCGACCCCGCGTTCCTTGGCTTCGAGCAAGCTCTCCAGATGCTCGCGCGTGTTGATAAGGCCCTTGGCGCGCACGATTCCCGCCTCATCGATCAACACGGCGTATGGCAGTTTGGCGACGCGATAGGTCATCCCGAGCTCCTGCGAAAGCACATAGGGAAACTCGCCCAGGTTTTGCGCGGCGACGAAGCGCTCGTGCTCTTCGCGCTCGCCGTCGCTGGCGAGAAAAATTTGCAGCGCCTGTCCGCCCGAGGCATTGAAGGACTTCAGAATCGGCAACATCTTCTTGCACACCGGACAGGTCGGCGAAAGAAAAAACAGCAGTGTGCCGAGTCCGCGTGCGTTCGGACCGCCAATCATCACCGGACGGCGGCGCAGATCGGCAAGCTCGAAAATCGGCGCGGCCTCGCCTTCCTTGGGACCTTTATCGATCGTGAGCGCGCCCATCGGCGCGACCCGCTCGTGCAGCACGCCGATCTGGCGCAAGAGCGCGAGCTGCAATCCCGCCATCACGATCATCAGGATCCACAGCACGACCTGCGATATGAGGAGTGCGTGCGACATCTCAAAGCATCTCAAGAGCGCGCGTTCGCGGTGCGTTGGCGATCGCGTAATTGGCGCTTAAATACAGCATAACCAGCGTGACGGCGCCGCACGCGATCGTCACAAAATCGACCGGTTCGAGCGCGCGCGGAGCGTTCGGAAGCTCGAGCAGGAGAGCGGCGGCTATCAAAACTAGATTGCGCACCAGGAGCGACCCGCCCAGCTCCTGGCGGAGCGCCGGGCCGAAGCATCCGCAATCGATATCGCGCCGTCCTCGGACGAGGTTGACTGCGATCGCGCCACAGAAGACTCCGAGTAGAATCATCAGGGCGGCAGCGGCGGCAGCTCGCGTCGAGGTAAACAAAATTCCTGCGGCGCAGGCCGATTCGCAAAGCGGCACTGCCCACGCGATCGGCCTCTCGAGCCAGCCCGGGACGAGACGATAATTCGCGACCGCGCCCTCGAACAGATCGAGGTCGACGAACTTCGCGGCCGCGGATCCGGCGAAGATCGCCGCAAGCGCAATCGCGACCAGGTACTGGATAGCGGGATCGAGCACTCGGGCGAGTAATAACCCAAAGCGCGATTACTGATCAAGCCTGATCAAACGGTCAGAGCGTCATGTGAAACGGCGAATCTGGCCGGCGACGAATCATTAGTCGCAGGATCGCCCTTGCGCGGTCAGCCGGTCGCGACCGGATCGGCTTCGAGACCGGCCAGATTGCGGATACTGGGCCGCTCGAGCATCCGCTTCAGCCACGCATCGACCTGCGCATGATTGCCGATCGTGTCGATGCCAAGATGCGGCAGCACCAGCAGGCGCGGCGCGAACGCGATATCGGCGACCGAAAATTCTCCCGCCAGGAATTGCTGTCCCTGGAGTTGCTGCTCGAGGTAGATGAGCACGCGCTCGACCCCCTGATGCAGCCGTTGGATCCGGTTCTGGTCGCGTTCGCCCTCGGGCTTGGCTACCTCTGAAATCAACTGGCCGACCTGCGGGGTAAAGGAAGTGTCGGCAAAGTCCTCGAAGGTGCGCGCGCGCGAGCGCAGTGCGCTCGCGCCAACGGCGGGCAGAACCGGAGGCTCGGGATATTCGTCCTCGAGATACTCGTTGATGATCGTCGAATCGTAAATCGTGGTGTCGTCGTCCACCAGTACCGGCACGCGGCCGAACGGGTTGAGCCGCAGGAATTCCTGCTTGCGATGCTCTCCGCCGGCGAGATCGACCGTCACGAGGTCGTAGGTGAGACTCTTTTCGGCCAGCACGATTCGCACCTTCTGGCCATAAGGGCAGGACAGGAAGTCGTAGAGTTTGATCATATCGGGCAAAGCCTCATTCCGCCGCAACCTGTAACTTCAAGCTCGCCTCAACCTCCGCGTCGAGCTTGATCGGGACCGTGAAATCGCCGAGCGCCTTGATCGGCTCGGGAAGGATGATCTTGCGCCGCTGGAGGTCGAAGCCCCGGGCGCGCAGCGCGCGTTCAATATCAATATTGGTGACCGAGCCGAACAGCTTGCCTTCCTCTCCGGCGCGCGCCTTGATTTCGAGGACGATCGCCTCGATCTTCTCCTTGATCGTCATCGAGAGGGTCTTCTGCCGCTCGCGCTTGACCATCGCGGTGGCCTTCTGATGCTCGAAGGCGCGCAGGTTCCTGGGGTTCGCCTCGACAGCGAGCGCGCGCGGCAGCAGGTAGTTGCGTGCAAAGCCGGCGCGGACCTTGACCACGTCGCCGGTGCGGCCGAGATTGGGAACGTCTTCGTTGAGAATCAGTTGCACATTCATAGCTTGTTAGCGCCTCGCTCGCGCGCCCTCTTTTAGAGAAAATCCCCGTAGTTGCCGGCTTCCTGACGCGGCGGCTTGAGCCGCCGGAAGTCGATCCACATATCGAAAACTCCGGCTACGCAAACCACCGCTGCCACTACCGGCTGAACGATCGTGATGAAATAAATTACGCCGCGGACGATCACCGGCACCGACAACGACTGGAAATAAAACCCCATGATCGCGAGCCCCTGGCAGAAGTAGATCGCCGCGAACAGCAGGAACCCGTTGAGTGCGATATCGCCGATCGCATGGATAGGAGCCAGCATTCCGAACCCGGTCGCGATCAGGCCCCAGATGAGCCATTCCGGCGCCGACCATTTGGACAGATCGGCGAACAGCGGATAGGCGAGTTTGTTCTTGCCACCCCAGCGCCAGAACAGGCGCAGATTTACTAATATCGCGAACCCCGCCAGCATCGCGGCGAGCGCTGGAGAAATTCGCATGATCACGGAGAGGAGTTCCGCCTGCGTGTCCGCCGGGAGCGCGTTGGGCATCCCCATCGCGCGGTACATCTCCTGTCCGTGCGCCATCCCTGCCGCGAGTTGCGCCTGGACCGCGTTCGCAATCCCGGCCGGAGTACCGAACATCGCAAGCGCCGCGATCGCGCCGACGACCAGCATCGTCCCCGCGCCTGCGATCACGATCATCTCGAACGGACGGCGCCGCTCGAGCGTCCAGGCCATCACCACCGTCGCCAGGCCGAGGCTCAGCAGATAGCCGCCCGCGCCCTCAAGTCCGCCAACGATCGCGATCAGCACGGCGACCACCACGACTGAAATCGCGACGCGCAGTTCGGCGCGCGCGCGGCCGACGGCATAGAGCAGGATCGGCAGCGGCGCCAACAACATCGCGAAAGCGCCGAAAAACGGGATGAGGCCGCCGGCGAGAAACAGCACCGCGGCCAGGGCGCACGCCCGGGTCATCGGGATTATTTCCCTGCCGATTATTTCCTTGCGCGTCACTGATGCTCCGTCAGACTCCCAGGGTCGAGAACGGGAGCAGCGCGAGCACGCGCGCGCGTTTGATCGCGATCGCGAGCTGGCGCTGATGCTTGGCGCAATTGCCCGAGGTGCGGCTGGGAACAATCTTGCCGCCTTCGGTGATAAAGCTGCCGAGCGTGCGCACGTCCTTGTAATCGACCTTCAATGTCTTGTCGGCGCAGAAGCGGCATACCTTGCGCCGTCCGCCCGGCCGCCGGCGCATCCCGCCGCGTCCGTCGCCACCGCGCTCACCGCCGCGATCTCCGTCGGGACGCGGACCGCGCCCGCCACCGCGCGAGCCTTCGTCGTTGCGCGGCCGGTCGCCGCCTTGATCCATTCTATCGTCTGCCATTGCGATTCCTTAATTACTATTTCGCAGCCGGCGTCAGGATGATCCCGATTCCGGCGGTTGTTATGCCTGTGCGCGAGCCTCGATTCGGCTTGCGACTACCTCGATTCCCGCCGTCCCTATCGCTCGCGACGCCGCGGCCCTGAGCCGCCCCGAAACCGCGACGACGGCGCCGCGCTTGAGCTCAGCGGCAATCTCGCGCGCCGCTTCCCCCGTCATCACCACTTCGAGGCACAGCTTTTCGGCTGGCTCGGCACACTCGACACTGAAGTTCAAAACGGGTGTGCCGGCCGGGGTGACCCGAAGCTCCGGGGTGCGCGTCACGCGGCCCGTAAGCTCAATTCTGGTCGCCACCGCCCTCGGGGTCGATAGCGGTTGGATCCTCCGCCTCGGCCATGATTTCCTCTGGCGCGTCCGGCGTTTCCTGCTGGCGCTCGCGTTCGGCCTGCTGTGCTGCATATGCTGCGGCCCGCGCTTCGGCCGCGGCACGAGCCTCGGCGATACGCTGGTTGCGCGTCTCGATCTCCTCGCGCACCTTGGCCGCGTCGGCATTATCGTCCACCAGCACCGAGAGATAGCGCAGAACGGTGTCGGACAACTTTAGGTTGCGCTCGACTTCGTTCATCACGGCGCCATCCGAAAGGTAATCGAGGCGGACGTAGTAGCCGCGGCGCTCGCCCTTGATCCGGTAGGCAAGCTCGCGCGACCCCCACTCCTCGTTCTCGACCACCTCGCCCCCGCCCTGGGAGACGATAGTCGAGAAGCGCTTGATAGTATCCTTGATTTGGGGCTCGCCCTGGTCGGGGCGAAGAATAAAAATTGTTTCGTAGCGCCTCAAAGCGCGCAGTCCTCCTTATGGTTTCTAGCCCCGAGTTTGGAGCAAGGAGCAAACGACTAAACTATCATCCGCGTATCTGCCTAACAAGCCTAAACTCCGAATATACCGAGAATATTCTCGCTACCCTTGAGATTAACACCCGCTCTGTTATTGAGAAGGACAAATATCCGGTCGCGCGACCCCAGGAGGATGAAAGTGGCAAAGGCAAAATCGAAAAAGGCTGCCCCCAAGCCTAAAAAGAAACAGGTCAAGGTAAAGGTCCGCGCCAAGCCGGCGCGAAAGCCAACTCCCAAGCCGGCGCCTAAGAAGAAAGCCGTGGCAGCGAGGCCGGTGGCGCGAGCTGCTGCGTCGCCGCGGCCGGCGGCCAGGCCTGCATCGCCCCCCGAACCGAGGATCCCGAGCTACGACGAGCTTCCGGTGCGGGCAGGAGCTCCAGAGGGCTCCGCGTGGGGCGTGTTCGGCGATCGCGACGAGGTCGGGACTATCAACCTGCTGACGCCCGGCCGAGTGCGCGCCGCGGCGGAGTCGATCCGGACCGGCAAAGTCTTCGCGCTCAACCTGCCGATTGACATTCCCAATCCTCCCCTGTTCACCCGCCAGGCGCATCGCCATACGGTGAAAGAATTCCCCCCGCCGACGAATTTCGTACTCGACGATTATCTCGACAACTTCTATCCGCAGGCGTCCTCGCAATGGGACGCGCTCGCGCACGTGAAGCATCCGGTGCATGGCGCGTATAACGGAATCCCCGACAATGAGATGACCGGGCGCGGCGGCACGCGGCTTGGCATCGACAATCTCGCGCGGCGCGGAATCGCGGGACGCGGGGTGCTGGCCGATATCGGCAGGCATTACGCGAAGGTGGGCAAGTCGATCGATTACACCAAGGCGGAGTCGATTCCGCTCGAAGATCTGGAGGCGACGCTCACTGCACAGAAATCGCCTCTGCGTGCCGGCGATATCCTGCTGATTCGCATCGGATGGACCAAGTTCTACCTGGGCGCCAGCACCGAGCTCAAAGAGGAACTCGCGCGCGAAACGGTCGTGCCGGGAATCGAGGGCAGCCAGCGCGTCGCGCGATGGCTCTGGGAGCATCACCTGGCCGCGGTCGCATCTGATTCACCCGCGCTCGAAGCGCTGCCGAAATCGGGCGACCAGGAGTTCCTGCATTTTCACATGCTGGCGTTCTTCGGAATGCCAATCGGCGAGATGTGGAATCTCGAGCCGCTGGCGGAAGACTGCGCGGCTGACGGCGTGTACGAATTTTTCCTGACCTCGGCGCCGCTCAATGTGCCCGGCGGAGTCGGCTCGCCGCCCAACGCGCTCGCGATCAAGTAGAATGCCAGTCGATTAGATTGAAATTAGCGTGAAATTAAGATGCGGGCGAGGAATTAACCTCGCCCGCATCGCTTAGGGTTTCCCCCCAACCCGAGATCGTCGCGGTGATCTCAAGTCATGCGGTGTCACCCATCATTTCGGCGAAGTTGCGGCTATAGAACCGCTCTTTCGCTTGCTCACTGACCTGGCCCATCGTCGCCTCGAAGCGGCCGATTGGATCTTTGGTCCCCTCCGGATGCGGATAATCGGTCGAGAACAGCAGCATCTCGGGGCCTGAATTCTCGATGATCCAGCCCACCGGCTCGTTCGGAAAAGGGGTGAACTTCACCTGCCGGCGCAGGTAATCCGACGCTTTGAGCGGCAGGTTCAGCGCCGGTTCGGTCTTGCGAAAACTCTGCTGACAGATATCGAGGCGGCGCAGCAGCGCGGGCAGGTACATCGCGCCCTGCTCGATTACGCCGCCCTGCAGTTTCGGGAATTTCTCGAAGATTCCGTCGAGCACCATGCAGGCCAGGAATTGTTCGGGCGTCTGGTGGATCACCATGTAGTCTTTCGCGCGCACGTTCTCGCCGCCGCCCAGCCAATCGGTGGTCGGCGCGAGTCCGTTGTCGTTGAATGCCCGGCGCAGCGCGCGGCCGCCTCCACCGATGTGCAGCATGAACGGAATCCCGCGCTCCTGGAGCATCGCCCACAGCGGATGAAAATCAGGATGCGTCGGCGACTTGGCGCCCGGCATCGAGTTCACCAGCATCGCGCCGCACCCAGCGTCGAGCGCGGCTTCGGCCTCCGCGCAGGTACGCTCGCCCCACGGGACCGAGCCAACCGCAATCAGGCGGCGGTCAACGGAGCAGAAGTCCGCGATCGCGCGGTTGAGTGCACGCGTGCCGCCCCACAGAAGCTCCGCGTCGCTACCGAGAAACTGGGAAAAGGCGAAGGTCGGGAATACGAGCTGCCTATCCACGCCGATCAGATCGAGCGCGCGGCTGCGCTCGGCCGGATCGAATGCGCCCAGCGCGAGCCATCCCTTGGGCGTCATCACGTTTTCTTCGAGCTTGACGGTCGCGCGCGGATCGGCGGCGCGCGCCTTGGCCTGCGCGATAAGTTCCGCGGCTTTGGCGCCCGCTCCGCCCAGATAGAGCGGGCGGATCCGTTCGCGGATGCCGGGGTCGGCGTACTTCGGGAGCCATTCGCTCAGCTCCATCAGATGGCTGTCGGCGTCGTAAAAAGTCCGGCCTTGGGCGTAGGGCATTGCTGGTTCCCTCGACTATAATGCGCACACTGATCGTCCAGGGTTGCGCTCGGGTGAAATCTAGTTTGAATTGACGCTACCGTCAACTGGCGTCAACCGGAAGATTATGCGCAATCTG
This sequence comes from uncultured delta proteobacterium, assembly GCA_963765675.1. Taxonomy (GTDB): domain Bacteria; phylum Desulfobacterota; class Binatia; order Binatales; family Binataceae; genus JBARDN01. The sequence goes on from CAVXXK010000004.1 coordinate 241,725, forward strand.
GCGGGAAGGTCCTTGCGATGACTCATGTGACCGCCGCCGAAAAATCTGCCGTCAGGTCCGCGGAACGCCAGGCTCCCGCGCGGATGCCTGCGGCCGCCCGCCGTGCGCATCTGCTGCAGGCGGCGGCACGGATCATCGTGAAGGAAGGCTTCGAGGCGCTCACGATGGAATCGCTGGCCGCGCACGCCGGCGTCAGCAAGGGACTCGGCTACGCCTACTTCGAGAACTCGGAAGAAGTCGCGCTGGCGCTATTCGATCAGGAAATCGCCTCGATGTACCGCAGGGTCGGCGACGCGATGGACGCGGAGGCACCGTTCGAGGAGCGGGTGCGCGCCGCGATATCGACCTACCTTGATATCGTCGACGATCGCGGCGCGCTGATCGCGATCCTGCAGAATCGGCTGAGCGGGCGGCGGTTGCGCAAGAATGTGCGCGCGCGCCTGGGGCCGTTTTTCGAGCTATGGACGCGGCATATTCGAACCGCGCTAAAGCCCTCGCGCGCGGATGCGGAGATACTCACCACGATGGTCTTGAGCCTGTCGGACTCGATTGGGCGCGCCGTCGGCACCGGCCGCGCATCACGCCGCGCGGCCGAAGAGCTGGCCGTCGCGTTCGTGATCGCCGGACTCACCGGCGCCACCACCCACAAGCGCAATTGACGCGAGTCCCGCTCCTGTGCGAAGCGCTAGTGGCCGGCTTTCGCCATCGCCTCGGTGCTCAGGAACTCCTTATCGACCGCGCCCATGTTGATATACCAGCATTCGCGCTCGGGCGTGTCGGGGCCGGGCAGATAACAGGTCGTCACCATCCCGGATTGCAAGTCAGCGCTCGAGGCTGCGACGTTGAACTCGCGCTTGAAGGGATAAATCGCGACCTTGGCTTCAGGAATCGGACGATCGCGATAAGTGAAAAGATAAATCTGCGTTTTCCACAACTCGCCCCTGGTGTCGTAGCTGTCCATGTACGGATTGAGCCACGCTTCGCCATCGACGTAGGCGATCGTCTTGGATTGCAGGATCTGGCTGGTCCGCTCCGGACGCGGGGTTATCTCGACGATGTACATGTGCCGCATCTCCCAATCGTCGGGACATGAAGTCGCGCCGCCGTCGGTCGGGCACGGATGCGCCGGCGAATTCTGCGCGTGGACGCACGCGAGCATCTCGCGCTCGCCCAGAAACTTGTAGTTGTATTCCTGCGGCTTGGCGTTGAAGCCGCCCGCATGATCGGGATCCCAGGTCGATAGCCCCGGCGACGAGGTCAGAATCGTCTCGTTGACGCGGCGGATACGCCGACTGCCCGACAGAAAGGCCCACGCGTCGTCGCCTTTGTCGGGGTCCCAGTAGCGATAGCGCATCCCGCCGCTGCCGCGATCTTCCGCGGGCGCGATAGTTGGATACGCGGCGGCGCGCCACCAGATACCTGTGGTTTTGAAATCAGGATCGGCGGGCAGCGGCTCGACTTCGGTGCGGCCGATATCGTAGTAGCCGGCGAGGTGTCCGGTCTCCGTGAAGGTGATCAGATTCTGAGCGCCGCCGGGATTGAAACGCGAGACCTGGCACTCGAAATAGCGCAGATCGAAATCGTCGGTCGCGATCGGCTTGAAGTTCGAGTTCCACATGATCTTGGTCGCAACGTCGGGATCGTTTGGATCGAGCAGCGGAAACGGCTGCCCCGCGACGTAACCGATAATCGTGCGGCGGTCCGGCCCTAGGCGCACTTGCGGCGAGTACTTCTCGGTCGCAATCTGATAGGGAGGCGGCCATTCGATTCGTCCCGGCGCGACGATATGCATCTGCATCCCCTTGGTCACCGCCTGGTAAGTGCCGGGGCTCACGAGAGTCTGGACCTCCGCAGCGTTTGCCTGAGTGATAGTTTCGCCGGGTTTTACTTCGGCGGCGAGTACTGGATTACCGAAGACGAGCAACATGGCCACGGCCAGAGGAGCAGACTTCGCGAGGGATGGAATTTTCATGCGCGTGACCCTATCACGCGTTAGAGAACTAGCGCTAATCATCGAAGGCGGGCGGCCGGAACACGTGGCACCTCCCTTTCAGGGCGATGGCTCAGCGTGAGATCAGAAAGATGGGCTCGGAGAGATTTCAGACGGGGCCGGTGAAGAAGTGCAGGGAGCGGGTCGCGAAGGACATTACTGGAGCCCAGTAGATTCCGAGAATGATCGTCGCGCAGGCGAGGACGCCCATCAGGCCGTAGTTCCAGAAATCAAATGTAACAGTGCCTTCGTCGCCATTGGGGGTGTCCAGGAACATCGTCTTGATCGGGCCCATGTAGTAATAAAGCGAGACTACCGCGTTCAGAACTCCGACCAGCGCCAGCCAGTAGAACTTGCCCTTGATTACCGCGGCGAACAGATAGAACTTGCCGATGAATCCTATCGTTAGAGGGATTCCGGTTAGAGAGAAGAGGAAGATTGTCAGCGCGACCGCAGGTACGATTCCGCCGCGCCAGGCGAGGCCGCGGTAGGCGCCGATATCTTCACGGCCGGTCGAGTTGGCGACGATCATCACCACCAGGAACGCGCCCGCGTCCATCACGTAGTAGGCAAAGAGGTAGAACAGCATCGCGCGGATTCCGTCGTTCGACAGCACGACGAAACCCATCAGCGCGTAGCCGGCCTGCGCGATCGAGGAGTACGCGAGCAGGCGCTTCATGTTGGTCTGCTGCAGCGCGGCCAGGTTGCCGAGCGTCATCGTGATCATGCAGATGAAGAGCAGCAGTTCGGGCCAATCGACGCCCGTGAGCGCCTGCCAATTGCCGGCCGCGGTCATCGACGACAGGGCGGGATAGAAAAATCGCGTCAGCAGCGCGAATCCCGCGGCCTTCGAGCCGATCGCGAGGAAGGTCGTTATCGGAATCGGCGCGCCCTGGTAGACGTCGGGCGCCCACATGTGAAACGGCACCGACGCGACTTTGTAGCCCATCCCGGCCAGGATCAGCACGAGCGAGATAAACACCGCGAGGACCGGGATATGTCCGGGGCTCGTCAGCGCGCGGTTGATCACGTTGAAATCGAGCGAGCCGGTGATTCCGAAAATCCAGCTCATCCCGTAGATCATCGTGCCCGAGGCGACGCCGCCGTAGATCAGGTATTTCAGCGCGGCTTCGAGCGAGCGGCGGTTGTGTTTCAGAAATCCGGTCAGGATATAGGAAGTCAGCGAGACGAATTCGAGCGCGAGATACGCCATCAGCAGATTCGCCGACTCCGCCATCAGGAACATTGCGAACGTGCTCGCCAGCAGAATCGCGTAGTACTCGCCCTGATCGCATCCGCGGACTTCTTCCGATCCGATCGACATCCAGACCGCGACGATCGCGGCCAGCGCGATCAGCGCGCGGAAAAAAATCGCGAACGAATCGAATACCAGCATCCGATGGAACAGCCACGCACCCGGGGTGATTGGCTCGAGCGCGATCAGCAGCAGCGCGACAACAGTGATGAGCAGCGCGATATCGCCGAGCCGGCGCTTATCCGCCATCAGCAGATCCAGGATCACCAGCAGCAGAATTCCGCCGGCGAGCACCAGCTCGGGCGCAAAGTGAATCAGGCTCGCGTAATTGCCGAGGTCCATCAGCGCATCATCCCATCAGTCCGTCAGTTGCCATCAATGCCAGAGCGCAATCGCGGAGACCGGCGTTGACAGCACCACCTGGTTCAGATGCGTGAGCGAGCTATTGAGCAGGCCCAGCACCGCATGCGGATAGACGCCGAGGATCAGCACGATGATCGCGAGCGGCACGAGGGTGAACGCCTCGCGCAGCGAGAGGTCGGCGAAGCCCTTGTACTTTTCGTTGAACGGCCCGAGGTAGATTCGCTGATAGGTCCAGAGCAGGTAGCCGGCGGTCAGGATCGCGGTCGCAGCGGCGAACACCGTCATAATCGGATAGGTCTGCCACGCGCCGATCAGGACCAGCACTTCGGAAATGAACGCCGACATTCCGGGCAGGCCCATCCCGGCGAAGAACGCGAAGCCGGTGAAGGCGGCGTAGATCGGCATCTGCTGCGCAAGGCCGCCGAAGCCCGCGATCTCGCGATGATGCGCGCGATCGTAAATCACGCCGACCAGGATGAAGAGCATCGCCGTGATAGTGCCGTGATTGAACATCTGGAGGACGGCGCCGTCGATTCCCGCGGCGGTGAACGACGCGATTCCGAGCATCACGTAGCCCATGTGGCTGATCGACGAATAGGCGATGAGCTTCTTGTAGTCGGTCTGCGCCATCGCGCACATCGCGCCGTAAACGATATTGATCGTGCCGATCACGCCGAGGAACAGCCACGCGAGCTCGTGGGTCGCGGCGGGCAGAATCGCGAAGTTGACGCGCAGGATTCCGTAGGTGCCCATCTTGAGCAGCACGCCTGCGAGGATCACGGAGATCGCGGTCGGTGCTTCGACGTGCGCGTCGGGCAGCCAGGTGTGGAACGGGAAGGCGGGAATCTTGATCGCGAAGCCGATGAACAGCGCGATCCATGCGACGCGCTGGAAAGCGATCGAGTAGTGCGAGGCGTTGGCCGCGAGCACCGTCATGTCGAAGGTGTTCTGCGCGCCGTAGAAATACAGCCCCAGCATCGCCAGCAGGATCAGCACGGAGCCGAGCAGGGTGTAGAGGAAGAACTTGATCGCGGCGTACTCGCGCCGCGGACCGCCCCACACGCCGATCAGGAAGTACATCGGCAGCAGCATCACTTCCCAGAAAATGTAGAACAGGAAAAAATCCAGCGAGACGAAGACGCCCATCATCCCGGCGTCGAGCATCAAGAGCAGCGCGTAATAGGCCTTCTCGGCGCGGTTGATCCCGAAGCTTGCGAACACGGAGATAAAGCAGATGAGCGCCGTCAGCAGCACCATCGAGATGCTGATCCCGTCAACCCCCATGAAGTAGGTGATGTGATACGAGGGCATCCAGTTGAACTTGTCGACGAATTGAGCGGCGGTGGTGGTGGTGTCGAAGGCGCGATAGAGCCAAATCGCGATCGCGAGCTGCACGCCGGCGGCGACCGCGGCAATCCACCTGAAGCTGCTGCTCATCGCCTTCGGCAAGGCCAGGATAATTACCGCTCCGATTAAGGGAACGAACGTGATCAGTGTGAGAGGATGGCTCATTTTGAATAGTGCTCTTGTTCAGAAAGGCTCTTGCCGGCTAACCAACTTTTCCGCTACTGCGTTTCCCCGCGCGGCCCGCTCACACGCGCAGCATCGCGCGCGCCAGCAGAATCACCATCACCGCGGCCAAAATTCCGTATAGGTAACCATTGATCGAACCGGTCTGAAGCCTGCGCAGGCGGCTGCCGACATCGAGCGTGACCAGCGACGCCGCGTTCACGAGTCCATCGACGATGTAGCTATCGAACAGGCCCGACATCCACGCACCCAGAACCGTGAGCGTGGCAGCCAGGTTCACGATTCCGTCGATAATATTGGAATCGAACCATGCGAGCGCGCGCGTGAGCGCCATGTATGGGCCCACGACCGTGAAATCGTAAAGCTCGTCGACGTAGTACTTGTTCTCGATCCACTTGTAAGGCTCGCCGCCAAGCGCGGTGCTGAAACGCGCGGGATCGAGCCGCTTCTGCCGGTACATCAGGTCTGCGAGCAACCATCCGATCACGACCATCGAGAAGGTCACGAGGCCGAGCGCGGCCTCGGTGCCATGACTATGGATACCGGCGTGGGTTAGTTGCACGGTCAGCGGGGAGGCGAAGACGGGATCGAGAAAATCCTCGAACGGTTTGAAGCTCGCGATGAAATCGGGAATCTTGACCAGTCCGCCGAAGACCGAAAGCAAGCCAAGCACGATCAGCACGTACACCATCGAGGGCGGTGATTCGTGCAGGTGATGCTGCTGCTCGTGGGTGCCGCGAAAATCTCCGAAGAAGGTCATATAGACCTGGCGGAACATGTAGAAGACGGTGATCCCCGCGCCGACCAGCAGGAGCAGCCACACCGCGATATGACCGTGGGCGAACGCCTGCCAGATGATCTCGTCTTTTGACATGAAGCCGGCGAACGGAGGCACGCCCGAGATCGCGAGGGTTGCGGCCAGGAAGGTCAGGAAGGTGATCGGCATGTGATGGCGCAGGCCGCCCATCTGGCGCATATCCTGCTCACCGCCCATCGAATGGATGACCGAGCCGGCGCCGAGGAAGAGACAGGCTTTGAAGAATGCGTGCGTCATCAGGTGGAACACGCCCGCGGCGAACGCGCCGACTCCGACCGCCGCCATCATGTAGCCGAGCTGCGAGACGGTCGAGTAGGCGAGAACTTTCTTGATGTCGTTTTGCGCGATTCCGACAGTCGCGGCGAAGAACGCCGTCAGGCCGCCAATCACCGCGACCACAGTCATCGTCGCCGGCGCCATCACGAACAGGAAATTCATGCGCGCGATCATGTAGATGCCCGCGGTGACCATCGTCGCCGCGTGAATCAGGGCGCTGACGGGGGTCGGGCCGGCCATCGCGTCGGGCAGCCAGACGTAGAGCGGAATCTGCGCGGATTTTCCGGTCGCTCCGGCGAACATCAGCAGCGTGACGAAGGTGACCATCGTCATGCCGAGGTAGCCGTGCATCCCGGCCAGAAGCGGCGCGTACTTGGCGATCTCGCGCGTGACGAGAGTCGGATGGCCAACCGCGCCGAGCGAAGCGAACAGCGCGTAGAGTGCGACTACGAAAGCGAGATCGCCGATACGATTGACGATAAACGCCTTATTGCCGGCGGTGGTGTTCGCGTAAACCTTGTACCAGAAGCCGATCAGCGCGAAGGAGCACAGTCCCACGCCCTCCCATCCGACGAACATCAGCCACAGGTTGTCGGCGAGCACGAGGATCAGCATCGCGAAGGTGAACAGGTTGAGCCATCCGAAGAAGCGCCAGTAGGCGTCGTCGTCGTGCATGTAGCCGGTGGAATAGATGTGGATCAGGCCGCCGACGCCGGTGATGATCAGCGTCATGATCATCGAGAGCGGGTCGAGCCAGAAGGCGATATCGAGATCGAGGCCGCCGTAATGGATCCACGGCCACACGCTATCGAGCATAAAGCGGGATTCGGGCGCGAGCGCGAGCATCGCGAAGAAGGTCCGCACGGCAAGGATAAAGGCGAGGATGATTACGCCGCATCCGACGGCGGTGATTGCGCGTTTGCCGAAGTTTTTTTGCAGCCACGCGCCGAGCAGAAAATTTATCGTCGCGCCGATTAGCGGCAGCAGGATAATGTAGCGCGCAACCGTTATGCTTACCGGGTGATCCATCAATCAAGATTCGCTTTCACGCAAGGTCCGCTTTCACGCAAGGTCCGGGTTCAGAGGCCGGCAGGAAGCAAATCCACCCACGCCGCCATCGCCGCAATCCCCACCGCGTTCGGGCACGCGGCTGATATAAGCAGAAAACCGATCCGCCGAAAAGGAAAATCGATACGTCGCGCGAATCCGCGCGACGAGCTTCGCACGCCCTGCTCCGGCGCTATCCGCTGAGGTTTTCGGTCGCACCGACATCGATGGTCCTGAAGTTCTGGTAGATCGCCAAAACCACGGCGAGACCGATTACCGCCTCGGCGGCGGCGAGCATGATCACGAAGATCGCGAAAATCTGGCCGTCGTACTTGCCGCCGCCATAGAACGCGAACGCGAGATAATTGATATTGGCCGAGTTGAGGATCAACTCGACGCCCATCAGGATGCCGATCGCGTTGCGCCGCGTCAGCACGCAGAACATCCCGAGTGCGAATACGATTAGGCTCAGGATCAAAAAATGATCGAGCCCGATTCCCCCGCCCATTTAAGTCCCCGGGCCTCCGTTACTCCCGCGCTTCGTGGCGCGAAATCACGATCGCGCCGATCAAAGCGGCTAACAGCACCAGCGACGCGACCTCGAACGGCAGCACGTACTCTCCCAAAAACGCGTTGCCGATCCCGTAGGTCGTGGGCGCGGTGATGTGGACGGCGGCCTGATGCCAGGTGGTGTGCGCGATCGCATAGAGCATCACGGCGCCGGCGATCACCGTGGTCACCAGCGCGGGGACGGTGCCGACCGTGCGATTCGAGATCGTCACGTCGGCGATGCCCTGCGTGAGCATCACCGCGAAAATCGTCAGCACCAGAATTCCGCCGACATAAACGAGGAGCTGCACCATCGCGACAAAATCCGCCGCGAGCAGGATGTAAATTCCGACCACGCCCATGAATGCGCCGAGCAGCGCGAAGGTCGAGTAGACGATATTGTGCGAAAACGCGACGATCGCGGCGGAGCCCACCGTCAGCGCGGCAAGTACGTAGAAGATTACGGTCTCGAGCATGGGCGCCCCTCGCTCCTTGGCGGCGCGGACGTGAGCATCCGCGGGCTAGGACTCCTCGGTCTCAGTCTCCTCTGCGGGCTTGGCACCGCCCGGCTGCGCCCATTCGTCGAGATAATGCATCCCGCGGCTCAGAATCGGCGCGAGACGCGGATCGGTCTCGGGACCCTTCTTGGCCTTGTAGGCGTGAATCGGCTCCTTGATGAAGCGGCGCATGAGGCTCTCGAGCGAGAAATCCGCGCCCTCGAATTCGGTCGTGTGATGAATCGATCCGGTCGGGCACGGCTCGCTGCACAGTCCGCAGAACATGCACTTGGCGATATCGATATCGAACTGCGAGATGATCATGCCGCGGGTGGCGGGATCTTTCTCGACCGCGATTACGATACAATCGATCGGGCAGGCGCGCTCGCACGCGAGGCATCCGGTGCAGATTTCGAGATCGACTTCCAGGATTCCGCGATAGCGGAACGGCAGCGTGTCCTGCACGCGGATATCGGTGCGATCCGGATACTGCACGGTGTACGGCTTGCGCACGAAATGCGAGGCCGTGACCGCCATCCCTTCGAAGATCGTGGTGACGGCGTCTTTTATATTGTCAACGTAGGAGCCAAACGCACCCATGGTTTTTTCTCAGTCGATCTGAAACTCGAATTCCGGCGCTAAATCGTCGGATTATAATACAACTGCATCCGCGAACGTTTTGCGTAGTACACGACCCGCTGGATGAACAAGATCGCGACCACAATTCCGGCGGCGAGCATGATATAGCCCGCCCACGAATTGCCCTCGGGCCAGACCGCGACCCAGATCGCGGTGCCGATCATGTCAACGAACGCGATCGGCACGAAATATTTCCAGCACAGCGTCATGAGCTGATCGATCCGCACACGCGGCAAGGTTCCGCGCACCCACATCGATACGAACACCAGGAACAGCACTTTGACATTGAACGTGATGAGTTGCAGGACGTTCATTACGACGACGTTCTTCGTGATGTGCGGGAATTGCCATCCGCCGAGGAACAGCGTCGTGATGATCGCGCCGATGATGAACAGGTTGCCCCACTCCGCCATGAAGAAAAACAGGTAGCGCATCCCGCTGTACTCGGTCGCGAAGCCGGCGACGAGCTCTGACTCGGCCTCGGGCAGATCGAACGGAGTGCGGTTGCCCTCGGCCAGCGCGGAGATGAACAGGATATTGGCCGCGACAAACGTGAACGGATTCGCGAACAGGAACCAATGCATCGGCGCCCAGCCCTGCGCCTGGATTATCCCCTGCATTGAGAGCGTGCCGGTCATCAGCACGATCGGAAAGATCGAGAGGCCGGCGGGAATCTCATAGCTGACGATCTGCGCGGCCGAGCGGATTCCGCCGATCAGCGACCATTTGTCGTTCGACGCCCATCCCGCCATCAGCACGCCGACCACGGTCAGAGCGGTGACCGAAGTCATGTACAGGATTCCGACGTTCAGGTCGGCCAGAATCAGCGACGACGAAAACGGCATCACCGCCCACGGCAACACGAACGCGAGCACGACCAGGTACGGCGCCATCTTGAACAGATGCGGGTCGGCATCGGTCGGGACGATATCTTCCTTGCACACGTGCTTGACGCCGTCGGCGAGCCACTGCAGGAACCCGTTGGGACCGACGCGATTGGGGCCGACGCGCGACTGGATGCGCGCCCATACCCGGCGCTCGACCCAGCTCACAATTCCGGCGAAAGGAAACGCGACGCCCAGAAACACAACGGCGCTCAGCACGAACACCGCGATCGCGGCGACGAGATCGTACGGCGGATTCTTGCCGAACGTGCCGGAGGCGATCAGATATTGAACCAGCGTCTTCATGGTCTAGCGATCGATCTCTGGCGCGATAACGTCGAGGCTCGCGATCAGCGTCACCAAGTCAGCTATCATCAGGCCGCGGCTCAGCTTCTGCGTGATACCCATCGCGGCGAACGATCCAGTGCGCACGTGCACGCGCCACGGATAAGCAGTGCCGTCGCTGACGACGTACCATCCCATGTCGCCGCGCGCGGACTCGACGCGAATCTGGCACTCGCCCGCGGGAGGTTTGAAATTGCGCGGCACTTTGGCCAGCACAGAACCGGCGGGCAACTGCTTCAGCGCCTGACGCAGGATCTTCGAGGACTCGGCCATCTCGCGAATCCGCACCATGTAGCGATCCATCGCGTCGCCGAGCTTGCCCCACTGCCCGCTGCCGACGGGAACGTCGAACTCGAAATCGGGGTAGACCGAATAGGGAATGTCCTTGCGGACATCGAATTTGAAACCGCACGCGCGCAGATTCGGGCCGACCAGGTTGTAGTTGATCGCCTCTTCGAGCGTGATCACGCCGACGTTGGCGAGCCGCTCGATATAAATCTTGTTGTACGAGATGAGGGCGTTATATTCCTCGAGGATCGGATCGAAGTGGTCGAGGTAGGCGAGCGCCTTCTCGCGCCATCCGGGCGGCAGATCGAACGCGACGCCGCCAATTCGCATGTAGTTGAAAGTCAGGCGCGCGCCGCATAGCTCTTCGATCAGATCGTTGATCATTTCTCGCTCGCGAATCGCGTGCGTGAACGGCGTCATCGCCCCAATATCCATCGCCATCGTTCCAACCGAGAGCAGATGCGAGGCGAGGCGGTTGAACTCGGCGGCGATTACGCGGCAATACTCGCCGCGCTTGGGAACCTCGATATTGGCGAGCCGCTCGCAGGCCATGCCCCAGCCCTGATTGGTGAACATCGCGCAGACGTAATCGACGCGATCGGTGTAGGGCATGAAGCCGTGGTAGCCGACCTTCTCCGCGATCTTCTCGATCGAGCGATGCAGGTAGCCGACGTCGGGCACCGCCTCTCGCATTACCTCGCCGTCAGCGCGCACTACGAATCGCAGAACCCCGTGGGTCGAAGGATGCTGCGGGCCCATGTTGAGGGTCATTTCTTCTGTGCGCAGGGTGCTCATTTGGCCTTCGGGTCGAGCCGGATAATCGGGCTTTCGCGGACGGTTGAGATGCCGTGGTATTCGAGCGGCTCGACGAAATCCTTGCGCAACGGAAAGCCTTCCCAATCCTCGGGCAGCAGGATGCGGCGCATATCGCTATGGCCCTCGAAGGTGACGCCGAGCAGATCGAAAATCTCGCGCTCCATCCAGTTGGCCGAGGCCCACAAATTCTCGAGCGTGTGGACGACAGGATTTTCGCGCGGCAACTTTACCTTCAGCACGGCGCCATGGCGATGCTTGTAGGAAAAGAAGTGATAGACCACCTCGATGCGATCTTTGTAATCGACGCCGCTCTGATTGGAGAGGCAATCCATCGCAAGCGCCGGATCGTCGCGCAGGAAACTGCCGACCTCGACGATCGCGGAGGGATCGACGACGCAGAATGAATCCAGCTTCTGCGTAACGGTTTCCAGAATCTTGTTGCCGAACTGATCCGTCAACCGCTGATATATCGCGAGCGCTTCCATCCTCAGGCCGCAGTCACATCCTCATGATTGGCGCTCTTGGCGCCGCCGCGCGACAGCCAGCGTTCGGTCATGATCTTCTCTTGCAGCTTGAGCAGGCCTTCGGTCAGCGCCTCGGGCCGCGGCGGACATCCGGGGACGTACACGTCGACAGGAAGGATCTTGTCGACGCCGTCGCAGACCGAGTAGGCGAGCTGGAACAGGCCACCGCAGCTCGCGCACGAGCCCATCGAGATGACGTATTTCGGGTCGGGCATCTGGTCGTAGAGCAGGCGCGTGCGCAGCGCCATCTTGAGCGTCAGCGTGCCGGCAACGATCATCAGATCGGACTGGCGGGCGGAGGCGCGCGGCGTGGCGCCAAAACGCTCGATATCGGCGCGCGGGCCGCCTGTGTGCATCAGCTCGATCGCGCAGCAGGCGAGGCCGAACAGCATGTACCAGATGCTCGATTTGCGCATCCAGTTGAGCAGCTCATCGGTTTTGGTCGTGAGCACGTAGTCCGGAAGAGTGTTGAGCAACGACATAACTAATTATCGTCCCAGTTCCTATTCAGGAACCTTCTTGATCCATTCGAGATCGTGTTTGACCCAGACGTAGGCCAGGCCGACGAACAGGATCAGCAGGAAAATCAGAATCTCGCTGAGCGCCGCGAGCCGCGCGCCATTGCGGACCCAATCGAGATAGACGGTCGCGATCGGATAGACGAAGGCGACCTCGACCTCGAAGACGACGAAGATTAGCGCGATCAGGTAGAAACGGACATTGAAGTTAATCCAGGCGCGGCCGGTCGGCGGCTCTCCGCACTCATAGGGAATTAGCTTGCGCGCATAAGGATTGTTGGGGGCAAGCAGCTTCTGCAGACCGAACATTAGCGCGACAAATCCGATCCCAATCAGGGTCAGAGCAAGTGGCACGCTGAAGCTCAGATACATGGGTCGATTACCGACTCCTCAATTAGTTGGCGCGGATCGAACTGTCAAGAAGCATCACTTTTCGCAAGACTCGCGATGCTTAAGCATTTCTTCTTTATAACAGTAGCTCGGGAGCGGCCATCGAGTCCAGAAAGGCTGCTATTTGCTCGATTTCATTAGGTTTTCCAATACTTGCGCATCCAGCCAAGCGCCGTGACCATTGGGACACGCCTGCATCGAGATCGCGTCCTTCTCGTGCTCGACCAGGGGGCTGCTGCACTTGGGGCATTTGAGCGCCGCGCTGGCCCGCGCGCGCATTTTCTCAAGCAGCTCCTGGTCGCGTTTGCGCGCCCATTCGGATTCGCGCGCCGCTTCCACATCGTGAAACTTGTCGCCCAGCCGGTCTTTCTCGTCGCTCATCAGTCTCGAGTCCTCAGTTGGTCGGCCTACTATGAATTCTATCACATCGGGCGCATCGCGAGTGCACGATGCGGACCGCGATGCGCATTATCAACGCGGCGCGGGACTGCCGCAATCCCTAATCCGCCAGGTCATTCCATTTCTTTGATTAATTTGCCGCTGCGCGCTTTTTCGACGGTGGCGTCAAATTTCGGCCCGAGGTCGACGCCCATCTGCCGGGCGCGCTTCTTCGCCCACAGCCCGACGTTGCGTGCGTCGCGATAGAAGCTTTCGTCGCGCGGCTTGGAGGCGTCAAAATTGTCGAGCCGCGACGACTCACTCTCGTGCATCGCGAATGACGACATCACGCGCCGGAGCTTGGTCGAGCCGCATCCGGGGCAGGCGCGCCGCTCGCGTTTTTTCGGATTCAGCACGACATGCGAGCTAATCCTACCGCATCGCGCGCATTGATATTCAAAAATCGGCATCGAGCGTTAGCGATCTTTCATGATCAGATCGGCGAGCGGGCTTCCGGCGAGGAATAGCAGGCCGACCGCACCGACGACGACCCCGGTTCCGATCCACCAGACCGATCGGTATTCGAGCCCGAGAACGATCATGATGAGCGCCCACAGCGGCAGAATCGCGGCGATACCGAGCCGTATCAGGACGCTAACGGCGCGTTCAGCTTTTTCGATCTGGTCGGCCATGATCTCTATCTACCGATTCCCCCAGGAACGGGCAAACTCAGTGCAGAGGCTCGGGTGCGATCGCATACAGTGCGAGAGGCCCGTCGTGGGCTATTAGGTGGGATTTGACGACGAGCTTCAGCCGGTCGCGATATTGCGGGGCGAGCGCGTTGCGTTCGGTGTCGTTGGCTACCAGGTAGGATTGGACGCCCGGCGGAGGAGCCTGGCGGTGACGGCCCATCAGGGGAGGCGCGTCGGTTCCGTAGTAGAACGAGAAATCGTAGATCGGATCGTGTACGACAAAGATTGGCGCGGCGCCGATTTGCTCGTGGACTATGAACGCGAAGGTCTTTGCGCTGCGCTCCCACGCGAGCGACGGCCTCAAAATGGCGTTTGCGAGCATCGATCCGGATAGCGTCAGAAGTCCGGCCGCGGCGCCCGCAAGGATCGAATTGCGGCGCACGAGGCCGACGCCAGCCGCGATCGCTCCGGCGATAACCGCGAGAGCGAATATCAGATAGCCAAGACGCATCGTCGCAAATCCGTGGACATACAATGCCAGCTCGTCGGCGTCGCTCGATTGCAGGTGAAAGCCAACGTGCGCGTGCGTGATCGCGAGCACGATACCCGCGGCCAGCGCCGCGAGCATCGCGAGGGCGATCGCGATTACCGCGGCGATACGCAGGCGCAGCGCCCAGCGCGCGCGGCCGGCGGTGGGCTCGTTCAGCATGAAGACGCAGGCGCATAGAATCGCGACTCCGGGCAGTGCGGGCAAAATGTAATCGTCGCGCTTGGCGCTCGCGATAGAGAAAAACACGATCACCGCGATCGCGAGACTCGCCGCAAAGGCGAGCGGCCTGCGACGCGCGGCGCCAATTTCTCCGGTCATGAACCCCGCAATCGCGGCCGGCAGCAGCAGGACTATGGGCATCGCGCCGCCGACCAGGCGCGCCACGATATACCAGATCGGACGTGCAGCCTCGCCGGTGCCGCCATATTTCGCCGGCAGGAAATGGCCGAAATTCTCGGTCATGAAGATCGGGAAAATCTTCCACGTCCCGAGCGTGAACCATAGCCAGTACCATCCGACAGTCATCACCGTAACCGCGATCGCAAGAATCCAAATCCATCGCTCGCGCAAAAGTACGAGCGGGTTTCTTCCGGTAATCGCGAGGTAGGCCACAACGGCGAGGCCGGCGAGAATCGCGGCGATCGGCCCCTTGGTCAGCACGGCGAGTTGCAGGACCACGATCGCGGCGACGGTTCTCGCGCGCGACGCAGGCCCATCGAGTTGCGGATACAGAATCAACAGCGTGCTGATGACCAGGAACGTCATCAGCATGTCGGTCAGCGCGAGTGTCGCGCGCGACGAGTATCCGTAGGTGGCAATCAGGAACAGAAACGCGAGCCATCCCTCGGCCGCGCCCAGGTTTTCCGCGGTCCATAGCAGCACTTCAATCGCGAGCGCGGTCCCAGCGAGCAGCGGGACGAGTCGCGCGCTGACCTCAGTCGCGTTTCCGCCCATGAGGCGCGTCGCGGCGCCGGAGAGCCAGTAATAGAGGAGAGGTTTTTCGACCAGGTAACCGTAGTAGTCGCGCGGTGCCATCAGATGCCCGCGCGCGACCGACTGAACCCACTGGGCGGATTGCGGTTCCGCGTCCTTCTGGAATGGCGCCGTGATGCCTTGTCCGAGCACCACGAGCGCGACAATTGCGGCAGCAGCGGTGAGCCAAAGCGCGGGGCGACCGGTGCGATCTGCGGCAGACGCGCCGGGCTGGGACGGATTGGCGCTCATTTCCGCGATGAGGATTTGATCCGGCGCGACGATGAAGACGGGGCCTTTTTCGCCGGCGCCGGGTCGGGCCATAGATGGCGAATGCCGGTCGTGGCTTCGTAGATGCCCACCTGCATCGAAGCGTTGTGCGCGAAGCCGACTCGTCCGCGGCGATCGACCAGGATGATTCCGCCGTCGGCGTTGGCACCGCTGAGCAGGTCAGTAATCGCGCGGCACGCGACGATCATCGGGGGATTGCTGCCGAGCGAGCGGACGGCCTCGCGGCAGAGGCCGGTCAGGATGATCGCCTCGCCGTACCCAGTGGCCGACGCGCCGCCGGCAAAATCGGCGTAGGTGCCTGCTCCGATGATCGCGGAGTCGCCAACACGGCCGGGGATTTTTCCGGGGACTCCGCCGGTCGAGGTTGCGGCTGCGATACTGCCGCGCGCGTCGATCGCGACGGCGCCTACCGTGCCGTGGCCCGAGATTCCGAGCTGCACCTTCTGCTGCGACGCGCGCCATCGCTCGCGCGCGCGAGCGGTTATCAGATCCTCATTCGAGCACATTGGCACGCCCGCGCGGCGCGCCACCCGCTCGGCGCCTTGCGCCGACCATCAGCACGTGGTGAGTATTCTCCATCACGGCGCGCGCGAGCAGGATCGGGTTGCGCACGCGTCCCACCGCGGCGACCGCGCCGGCGGAGATTCGTCCGGCACCGCTTCCGATTCCCGCGCGCATCGCGGCCGGAGCTTCCTGGCCCGGCTCGGTCGCGTCGCCGGCAACCATGACAGAGGCGTCCATCTCGACCGTTCCGTCGTTGGTCAAGAGCGAGCCGGTTCCGGCGTTGAACAGAGGATTATCTTCGAGCGCGATAATCGTGGCGGCGACCGCGTCGAGTGCGCTGCCGCCGTCGCGCAGGATATCGGCGCCGCGGCGGACCGCCTCGAGCATCGCGCGCTTGCGCTCAGTCTGATCCGTCGCGCCTCCGCGTGGGATCGCGCCGGCGCCGCCATGCGCAACGAGAGCCGGAGTTATGATGCCGCGTGCCATGTCAGACGGATGGGCGGCGGCCCCAAAGAAACAGCCGCTTGAAATCAAACGTCATCGGACCCGAAGTTCCGTACGCGCGCTCGAGGCGCTCACCGTATGCGTTCAGAAATTCTTCGTGACGGTCAGCGGGAAGCGCGTCGAGGAAAGGACGCAGCCCGGTCGAGCGGTACCATTGCGCCACTTCACCAGGCGAATTCATCGGATGATGGAAGGTGTGGTAGTAGCAATCGACCTCGGCAAAGCCGATTTCGCCCATGAGACGCCGGTAGTATTCGGGCGGCGGAATTTCGAAGAATGGGCGATCAACAGGTTCGAGCAGCGCCGACCATCGCGGCTCGCGAACCATCTTCGACAGATCGAGCTTGGCAGTCTCTGATTCATTGGCCGGCATCTGCACGACCATCCTGCCGCCGGGCGCAAGCGCGCGGAACCATCGCGAGAGAACCGCGCGATGGTCGCGCAGCCATTGCAGGGCCGCGCTGGAAAAGACGATCGAGTAGGCGCCCGCATCGTCGAGTTGCGCGATATCTCCCACCGCGAAAGCGAGCCGCGCACGCAAATCGTCCGGAAGTCCGGCACGAAGCTTCTCGGCCGCCGCGATCATCGCGGGCGAGAGATCGATTCCGCGCGCCCGGCCGCTCGCGAGACGGCGCGCGAGCTCGACCGTGTTGTCGCCGGGGCCGCACCCGAGGTCGGCGATCGTGTCGTCCGCCGTGATCGAAAGACGATCGAGAACATGCTCGAACGGCTCCGCCCGGTAACGACGGAAGCGATTATAGAGATCGGGTTGCCAGTCAGTCATTGGCACTCGCTCTTGGCGCGCGTGAAATATATCGCAGTCAATCCCCGGGTCCGCCAAGCAGCATATGGAGCCGCGGCGTTCTGGACAACCCACGCTTGCTACCGCGCGCGATATCACGACACGATACCCGGATGGCTGGAGCATTAAATCGTCCCGAGGGACCGCGTCCGGAAGACGTGAAACGCAACGCGCGGAGCTTCGGATGGATCGGCACCGCGATGATCGGCACCGTCGCGATTCTGTGGCTCGGCGGATCGAGCCTGGTGGCGTACCGGCTCGCGTATCCGCCGTTTATCGAGGACGGGCATACGGATGTGTACGGCCCGCATGCGCCGATTGCCGACGCGGCGGCGCCAGTCAATCCGCTGGCGGCGTTAGGGGCGCAGTTCCAGAGCGTAACGATTCCGGTCGACGACTACCCGCCGGTCGAAGGATGGTTCGTCGCGGGAAAATTGCCGATGGCGGTGCTGCTGATGCCGGCCGCGGGCGGAGATCGGCGCGAGATGCTGCCGTACATGAAGTTTCTGCACGCGGCAGGTTATCCGATGCTCGCGATCGGAAGCGGCGACAATGCGAAGAGCGGAACGGGATGGGGCTGGCGCGAGCGGGCGGAGGTCCTGGCTGCGGCAGACAACCTGAAGCGGCGCGGATTTGCGAATATCGCGGGGATTGGAATTTCCGAAGGCGCCGCCGCGATTCTCCTCGCGCAGGCGGAGCATCCGGTGTTCAGCGCGATTGTCGCGGACAGTGCCTATCGCAATCTGGCCGCGATGTTCCGTGCAACACCGTCGATCGCGGGACTGAATCCGGCGTTCTCGCAGACCGTGATGATGGAAGCCGGGCTTCTGATGGGGCATTCGCTGTGGCGAATCGATCCGGCCAGCGCGGCACGCAAGCTCGGAGGTGCGGCGCTGCTGGTGATCCAGAATCGCGGCGACAAGATCGTGTCGGTCGCCGATGCGCAAGCGATCCGTGACGCTGCCAAGTCTTCCGGCGCGGAGCTATGGATTGTCCCGGCAGACGGGCATGGCAATGCGATCTTCGAGGCTCCGGACGCGTACGCCTCGCGCGTGACGACGTTTTTGTCGCAGCACGGCATGGCGGCGCCTCGGGATTGAAGGGATCCGCGATCGAGGAAGGCCGCCCTCACCCACGCGTCACGATGCTTGCGAAAGGGAATCGCAAGCATCGCGCCGCGCCGCCCTCTCCCGAAGGGAGAGGGCGTACTCAGAGTGATTGCGAAAAACTCCCGCTACATTCTTGGGGTGCCTAAATCCGTCAACAGCGTGCTCTTTAGGCGGTCGAACAATTCGTCGATGTCCCAGGGGCCGTTGTTGTAGAGAATCTTGTCGGGAACGATGTGCCGGTAGCGCATGATTCGGTAGCCTGACGCGCCGAAACATTGCCCGGTAACGCCGGCGCCCGCGTCGCTCGCGAGGAACAGCACGATCGGCGCGACGTTGGCCGGGTCGCGCGGAGTGCCTTCGGCGCTCTCGCTGGCGGGCAGCCCCGTCGCGCCAGGCATCCGGCCCGCAGGAATGGTATCGGTCATGCGCGTGGCGGCGCCCGGCATGATCGCATTGACGGTGATTCCATATTTGCTCAGCGCGTTGGCCGAGCTGTAGGTCAGGCCCAAGATTCCCGCCTTTGCGGCGGCGTAGTTGGGCTGGCCCGGGCTGCCGAGGGCAGAGTTGGAAGAGAAATTGATGATCCTGCCGAACTTGTGCTCACGCATGTGCGCCGACGCAGGACGTATCGTGCAGTAGTGGCCCTTCAGATGCACGCGGATCACGTCGTCCCATTCCTTTTCGCTCATGTTGAAGATCATCCGGTCGCGCAGGATGCCGGCGACATTGACCAGGATGTCGAGCTTGCCGAACTCCTTGATCGCCTGATTTACCAGGCCCTCGCCGCCCTCGACGGTCGCGATATCCATGTGGTTGGTGACGGCGGTGCCGCCCGCAGCCTTGATTTCCTTGACCACGTCGTCGGCGGGCGAGACGGTAGTTGCTTCTCCCGCGACCGTGACGCCGAGATCGTTAACAACCACTTGTGCGCCGTGCTTTGCGAACAGCTTGGCGATACCGCGGCCGATGCCACGGCCGCCGCCGGTGATCGCCGCCACTTTTCCATCTAGTTTGCCCATGTGTGCGAATCTCCCTCTTGGACTAGGAATCCAAACTGCTTGATGGTTTCGGTTCCCGTCAGTGTGCTTCTAGCGGCGCTTATAGCGCAAAACCGCCGCGCCCGAACAGCGAACGGCAGGCGCTAGCGCTGGTCGACTCGCGCGACGACGAACTGGGTGATCTGCCCGTCGGTGCTCATCTTGGCGATCTTTCCGTTGGGCTCGGCGAACCACAGGTTGCCGTCGGGGCCGGCGGTGATGAAACCCGGGGACCGTGTTCGGATGAAGATGAAACGCGGTGATCTCGGCCGAGGTGCTCACGCGGTAAATGACGGGCGCGTGAACCATCGTGATCCACAAGTTCTTGTCCGCTCCTGAAGCGATCGAGAGCGGAACGCCGGCGTCGGGAAGTGGATACTCGGTGATCGCGCCATAGGGAGTGATCTTGCCGACCTTGTCGGCGGCGAGCTCCGTGAACCAGATGTTGCCGTCGGCTCCCACCGTCAGCCATCCGGGCTTCGCGCCGCGCGTCTGGACGGCATACTCGGTAATCTTTCCCGCGGGAGTCGATTTGCCGATTCGATTTCCGCGATCCTCGACGAACCAAAGGTTGCCGTCGCTGCCGCTAACGATCTGCGCGGGACCGGAGCCTTGCGGCAGGTCGAATTCCGCGAGCGCGCCCGCAGGGCTCAGGCGCCCGATGCGGTTGCCGGAATGTTCGGTGAACCACAAATTGCCATCAGGTCCGGTCGTTATGCCGGTCGGGCCGCTGCCTTCCCTGGGGAGCTGCACGTAGGTAACGCGCTCGTTGTAGTCCATGCGGCCGATGCGATTTCCAGCGGTGTCGGTGAACCAGATCGCGCCGTCGGGACCGGAGACGATCCTTTCGGCAAATCCGCGCGAGTCGATCTTGTAGCGCGCGATCGATCCGGCGGGCGTGATTCGCCCTACTCCGTCGCCCTGGTACTCGGTGTACCAGATATTGCCGTCGGCACCCGCGGTTATCGCGTACGGCGAATGAGTGCCGATCGCCTGATGATGCGCGATCGGAGTCGGTGCGGCGGAGGGCGCCGGCGCGGCGGCCTGTTGAGCGGCGGGAGCGCATCCCGCGAGCATCAGCGCAAGCGCAAGTCCGATCGCATCTTTACGCAATGAATCTATCCGCACGGCCGCGCAACGAGTCTCCCCGCGAAAGTTTGGCAGAACCGGACGGTGGATGCATCCGGCAGACATATCGCATAGATTCCACGGCAACCGGGCGGTGCGGCGTTCACGTGGCTGCGGTCCGGTAAAAAAGGGGGAACCATGCGCAAAGCGCCTGCGGCGATAGTCGCCGTCGTCGCGATGCTGTTGCCGGCGGCGCGCACGCTCCAGGGATGGATTTGCCGCGCCGGCGCGCCGGTTACAGGCGACTACGGACCGGCGCAGCTTGCGGTGCGAGTCGATCTCTACGTGCGCGGGGTCGCGCTGTACCGCGATTTTCGGCATCCCCCTTATATCCCGCTGGTGTACGGACCTGTCGTGCCGTGGCTCACCGCGATACTCGCACCGAGCTTCGGGAGCGGCGCGATGGCGGCGCTCGAGGCGGGCAGGATAATCACGATCGCCGCAACGCTCGCGGCGAGCGCGCTGATCTTCATCCTTGCGCGCAAGACTGGAGCGAGCGCATCCGCGGCGATCCTCGCGGCGTTGAGCTTTCTCGTCGCGCCGATAATCCAGCGCTGGGGTTCTGACTATCGCGTCGATACTGCAGCGCTCGCCTGCGAGCTGGGCGGCCTTGCGGCATTTGCGTCCGGGCTGTCGATTCCCGCGCTGGCGATGTTCGCGATCACATTTTTCATCAAGCAGGGCCGTGTCGCCGGAATCGTCGCAGCGGTTCTTTGCTGCTGGCTTTCGGGCGAGAGGCGCCGCGCATTAACGCTGGGCGCGATCTGGCTTGCGATCGTCCTCGCGGGAATCGCAATTCTCGCGACCATCTTTCCGTGGTACTGGCTCAACACGTTCGGAGCGCTCGGAGTTAGCCGATACGACATCCGCGCGGCTATTTTGTGGATCGCGATCCTTATTGGAGGCAATCCGGCGCTGATCATGCTGGCAGGCGTCGCGCTCCTCCGCGGCAGAACAACGGACCGCCTGATGCTGTGCTATCTCGGCGCCGCGCTCGCGGAGAATTTCCTGTCCTCGATACGATGGGGCAGCAACGCGTACTACTTCATTCCGTCGCTAGCGGCCGTCGCGATTGTCGCGGCAAATGGAATCGACATGATCCTCGAACGCACGCGCGAGATGCGTTTGGTAATCGGCGCCGGCGTCGCGGCGGCGCTCGCGATAGGGCTCCTGGGCGGGTACCTCGTGATGGCGCCGGCGATTCGTGGGATGACGCTTGCAGCGGCGTTCCGGCCGTCGCTCCGATGCGGCGCGATCACGCTCGAACCGTGGAACTCGCGCGCGCTCGCGCGGCTTGGCGCGATCGACGGTCCGATTCTCACCGACAACGCCGACCTCTGTCTTGTCGATCCGCGCAGGAACCTCGAATGGATCGACCTGATGGTCCTGGGCTCGATGCGCTCGCGGGGGAGCTTTGATGATTCGCCACTACTCGCGCGGATTCGGGGTCATCAAATCGCGGCGTTCGCGCTCGACGCCGACGGGCTCCGGCGCGAATTTCGCGGCCGTCCATTTTTTTGGAAGGATCTGCGCGCGGCGATCGCGCAGAACTACCGATTAGTCGCCGCGCCCGGCCCGCCCTATCTGATGCTGCCCAATCCTTCTCCTTCCGAAACCCCCGGCTCGACCGCGAACAAAAAGACGGCGACGAACGCCAGCATCAGGGAGATCACCGCGCCCTCCGTTGCCACGCCAAAGATTGGCCATCCGGTACGCATCGCCAGCGGATAGAAAAACGATCCGACATAATGAACGCATCCGGTCGGGCAAACCAAAAACATCAGCGCGTAGCTAAGTTTTGCGAAATTGCCGGCCGCGCGCCGAATCGTTCCAGCGGCGGAGGCCAGCGAGATCCGTGAAAATGGGATCAGCAACAGCACCATGTTGTAAATCCACGCCGTCGGCGAAGCGAGTACGCAGGCTACTACCCAGAGGCAAAACATCCGCGAATCCGGATCGCCGCGCCGTCCGCTTCTCAGAACAGGAATGCATGCTAACCCGAGAATGGCAATTTGCGAACACGCACTTGATACTCGGCGGACCACCTCCAGTCGCGGTCCGAGGTCAGAACCGAACACGTCCCAGAACATTCGCGATACGAATGAACCGATCGCGACATTGGTGGACTGGCTATACCAGGCGGAATTGGTAATTACTCCAATTCCATTCCTCCAGTTAACTGTATTCGCAACACCCGCTACGAGTATGGTCAATCCAGCCAGAACGATGATTCCGACCACAGCCCAACAGACGGCATGCCATCGACGGGACAAAATCAGGTACCCGAACAATGCAATCGGGAACATCAACCACAGCGTAGCTATCGCCAGGAGCATGCCTGCAATGAGCTCGTGACGGTGCTCAAGCGCAAGCATCATCCCGGTCAGCATCAGGAGCAGAACAATTTTGCTCTGGCTATAGTAAAAGTGATTGGTAACGGGAGGATAGATGAGCGCGAGCGCAACCATACTCACTATCAATCGCGTTCCATACTTCGCGACTGGCCAAAGTAGCATCCACAGCGCAATAGCTAATGCAACAATGTTTATTGCCGCCCAGCTCCAGAATGCGGCGCGCGGCCGAAGAAGAGTTAACGGCTCGAAGATCATGAGAAACGTCGGTGGGTAGTTCGCCTGGTCGATATTGGCCGTATCGAGGCCCAGAGACGCACCGACTAAATGGATGTCTGTGTTGTAGGTATCCCGATGAGTCCGCATCAGCAGCGCGGATACATAGAACTGGGAAAAATCCGTGTGGATCGCGCGCTGGGGAAGAATCCGTATCCATGCTGTCACATAAACGAGTGCGCAAGCGCACAACGCTACCGCCAAGAGAGAAGTTGCGTCGAACCGGCGGCGAGTACCGGCAGGCACGTGGGCTCTAGTTCACCACGTGATCGGCGCGCAGCCGCGCGACTTCGTCGGCGCCGAATCCGAAATCTTTCAGAATGTCATCGGTATCCTGCCCGAGCCCGGGCGCGTGGCGCCAAAATTCTGTCTTCGATTTTGAAAAACGCGCGGGCGAGCGCACGCCGCGTACCCGCCCGGCCTGCGGATGGTCGTACTCGACGAAGGTCTCATTGACGACAAATTGCGGGTCGGTCCAAATCGTGTCGAAATCGTTGACGGGGCCGCATGGAACGTCCGCTTTTTCGATCCGCTCGAGCCAATAGGCCGAGGTCTCGGTCGGAAAGATATCGATGAGCGCCTTGATCGCGCGCTTGACGCGCTCTGGCCGTGGCTGGTCGCCTTGGAACAATTCCTGACGCCCGATCGCTTCCAGCATCGAGGTCCAATGCTTGTCGGTCAGCGGCGCAATCGTAATGTAGCCGTCGGCGGTCTTGAACGGATCGAGCGTGCCCATCGCGGGCGGCACACCGGGCTTGTGCGGCAACAGCGTGTGCCGCGCCATCGTGTCGCCCATCAGGTAGTAGGCGACCGCGTCGATCATCGCGAGCTCGATATGCTGGCCCTTGCCGTTGCGCGCCTCGTTGAGCGCCGCAAGGATTGCGATCGCCGCGGTCATCGCGGTGACCTTGTCGGCAATGATGTTCTTGACCGCGCGCGGACGTCCCTGCGTACGCTGCGTCGCCATCACGCCGGCCATGCCCTGGATGATCGGATCGTAGGCGGGCTTGTCGCGATACGGTCCCTTGAAGCCGTACCCGGCCATCGAGCAATAGACGATTTTAGGATTGCGCGCGGCGACGGCTTCGTAGCCAACCCCCAGCCGATCGACCACGCCCGGTCGCACGTTCTGCACGACAACATCGGCATGCTCGGCCATCCGGAGGAACACCTCGGCGGCGCCGGGACGCTTGAGGTCCAGCACCATCGCGCGTTTGTTGCGGTTCCAGTTGAGGATTCCGACCGGCACTCCGCCGCGCTGCTGCGCAACTACGACGCGGGTGACCTCGCCTTCGGGCGGCTCGATCTTGATCACGTCGGCGCCAAGATCGCCAAGTATCATGGTGCAGAACGGCCCGGCGACGACCATGCTGAGGTCGAGAATCTTGATACCGGTTAACGGACCCATCGTGCGCACCTCCATTCCCTGAATGGTTATAGTCAAAGCCCGTTCACTCTAACAATGGAGGATTTGAATTAGGCCCGTTGCGCAGGTATTAGATCATGTCGCGCGGGTAAGGTACTCCAAGTGTCAGGTTCGGAGCGCGCACGCCGATACCTCGGCGGATGGGGCCGTAGCACGGCAGCGCGGTCAATGCTTATTTCGATCGCGACTCGGATGGGGGACGGGTTGTATCTGCTCAGACTTATCGCGCGAAACATGCGCCGCAGCCTCCGGCGCACGATACTGACTTCGCTGACGATCGCGCTGGCGACGTTCGTCTACCTGGTGCTGGTGTCGGTGCCCGGATCGATGGACCGCATCGTGCACGACGCCTCGGCAACGCTGCGCTTGATCGTGATCAACCGCAACCTGCCGCTCTATGGGATGCCGGCGCGCTACTGCGATCAGATCCGCGAGATTCCAGGCGCCGCCGCGTGCGTCGCGATCAAGGAATGGCCGGCGACCTACCAGGACGTGAGCGATCAGATTCTCGCCGTCGGAGAGGGGCTCGAAATTGCGGACGTCTTTCCCGACTACGATCTGACCGGAGAGGCGCGACGCGCGTTCACCCGAGAGCGCCGCGGAGCATTCGCCGGGCACGTGCTCATGAGCAAGTATCATTGGCACCCGGGCCAGGAGGTCACGTTGCGGGGAGTCGGTGCGGGCCATCTCAAGCTCACATTCGTGCTTTTGGGCGAGATGCCATCGAGGCGTTACCCGAACGTGTTCGCGTTCCGGCGGGATTATCTTGAAGAGGCGACGCGCGCGGCAGGCCTGCCGAATCCGGACCTCGCGATGACCCTGGTCGTCAGAGTCGACCGTGCGGAAAATGTCGCGCCGCTTATCCGCGAAATCGATTCGACCTTCCACAACTCCGATTTCGAGACGCGCACCGTAACCGAGAGCGACGCTCTTGCCGGCGGCCTCTCGATCCTCGGCAACGTGCGCGGCATCGTGCTGAGCCTGTGCGTCGTGGTGGTGCTGACCGTGCTGCTGATCGCGGCGAACTCAACCGCGATGACGGTGCGTGAGCGAATGAACGAGGTCGGCGTGATGCGCACGCTCGGCTTCGGGCGCCGCGCGATCGCAACGATGCTGCTCGGCGAGTGCGCTGCGCTCGGCGTGATCGGCGGAGTACTCGGCGCGGGCGGCGCGCTGGTGTTCTTCCGGGGCGGCACCACGATGGGCGCCATCGGGCGCATGAGCGCGTTGTGGGTTACGCCCGGTGGCGCCGCACAAGCGATAGGCGTCGCAATCGCGGTAGGAATCTTGAGCGGTGCTATTCCGGTGATCGCGGCGGTCCGCACGCCTCCGGCAATTGCGCTGCGGCAGGTCGGATGACGCCGCACCGCGATCCTCCGCGCGCCCGCCGATGATCCCAATCCGCTACAATCTGCGAAGCCTGATGGTGCGGCGCGCGACCAGTGCGATGACCGCGCTGGGAATCGCGCTGGTCGTGATGATCCTGTTCCTGCTGCTGGGCTTCGTCGCCGGACTGCGCTCGACGATGACCGGAGAAGGCGAGGCGCAGGACTGGATCGTGCTGAGCCGCGGGGTGACGGCCGAACCCTCCAGCAGCATCACGCGCGAGCAGTATGAGATCATCCGCACGCGACCGGAGATAGCGGCCGACGCGGCGGGCGCGCCGCTCATCTCACCCGAAACGGTCACCGCGTTCAATCCAGCGCCCGACGCGCCGATCGACGCGAGCTCCTTCACTTTTCTGCGCGGCGTCTATCCGATCGCGTTCAAGGTGCATCGCGGAATTCGAATTGTCAGCGGACGGATGCCGGTCGCGGGCAAAACCGAGATGATTGTCGGGCGCCGCCTGGCCGCACGATTTCCGGCCCTGGCGCCACCGCGGAATCTGCACTTCGGGCGTCATGATTGGGCGATTGTCGGGATCTTTTCGGACGACGGCAGCGCGAGAGAGTCCGAGGTTTGGACCGACCTGGACCTGCTCGAGCAGGACGTACATATGGGCGGTATCTACTCTTCGATGCATGTGACCCTGCGGCCGGCGATGGCGGCGAGGTTCAAGGCGGCGCTGACCCACGACGCGCGGCTCGATCTCGACGCGATGCCGGAGGCGCAGTTTTACGCGGCCGAGTCGCAACTCGCCGACAAGTTGCGCAACATGGGAATCATCGTCGCGCTGATTCTCGCGGTCGGCGCGATGTTCGGGGGCATGAACACGATGTACGCCGCGGTTGCGCGTCGCTCGCGTGAGGTCGGCGTGCTGCGTGCGCTCGGCTTCAGCCGCGGAAGTATCCTGCTGAGCTTTATTCTCGAGAGCACTGCGCTGGGCCTCGCAGGCGGTATCGCGGGTGAGATTCTCGGCGTAGCGGTCGCCTATGGAACCGGTCTCGAGAGCCGCTTGATGAACGTCGCGACTTTCATTTTCTCGTTCCGCCTCGCCCCTTCCGCATTCGTCACGGGCCTCGTCGTAGCCGCGGTTATCGGCGCGCTCGGCGGAATTCTGCCCGCTTGGCGGGCCGCAAGAATGGGCGTCGTCGACTCGCTGCGCGAGGCTTAGGGAATCCTTCCAGTGCGATCAGCAATAGCGTGCAGGCGCGCGAGGCGAGCCTTGATCGCCGGGTTGTCGGCGAGCTTGGCGATCGTCAGCGGGAGCCGGTAGGTCCAGTTCGTTTCGCTGACGGTGCCGGGACGGTTTATCCGCGCGTTCCATCCGAACAGGTCCTGTATCGGCAGGATCACGTAGCGCGCGGGCGAGGCGTATAGCGTCTCGATAATCGCGTCGAGCGCGCTTTCGTCCAGCCGATCGCGCCGCGGATTTGCGCGGCCCGCGATGCCGAGCGCCGCGCAGAGTTTCTCGCGCTCAGATATGGGCTGCTCGCGCCACCATACCGTCAGCGTCTCGGTGTCATGCGTTCCGGTCGTCGCAAGCGAAAGCTCGGGATAGGTGGATGGGCGCTTGAAGCGCTCGTCGGGGCCACCCCACTGTTCGCGCTCCCATTGCATCACCTTGTAGCCGGGAACTCCCAGCCGGGTCAGTGAATCGCGAACCCATTGCGGCACCGAGCCGAGATCTTCGGCAACGATTTCACACTCCCCCACCGCTTCGCGCAGCGCGCGCATGATCTCTTCGCCCTGCGCAACCTGATCGCGCTCCTCGGTCGGGCTGAAAGAACCGTCGGCATCCGGATCGGCGCCGAACGAGAACGTCCGATAGATTCCGACGACGTGGTCGATACGCACGAGATCGAACATCGCGCCCGCGCGGCGCGCGCGCGTTCGCCACAGGCGAAACCCGTCCTCGCGCATCGCATGCCATCGCGGCAGCGGCAGACCCCATCGTTGTCCGCGCTGATTGAATCCATCCGGCGGAGCGCCAACGGTGCGATCGAGATCGAACATCTCCTGGTTCGCCCAGACCTCGGCGCTGTCGCGCGCGGGAGAGAACGCCAGGTCGCCGCCCAGCTGTACGCCCGCTCGATGCGCATACGCGCGCGCGGCGGCCCATTGCCGATCAGCAACGAACTGCCACCATGAGTACATCGCGATCGAATTTGCGAGTTCGCGCCGCGCCGCATCGAGCGCGGAAGGATCGCGCCGGGCCAAATCTTCGGGCCAGGTATCCCACGCCGACCAGTTGAAGCGATCCTTGAGCGCGCGAAAGAGCGCATAGTTTTCGAGCCAGTCGCGATTGCGATCGGCGAAGACCGTGAACTCGTCGCCAAACCCGGATCCTCCGCGCACCCGCGACGCACGGTAAGCGCGCTGGAGCAGCGCCAGCCGGACCGGCCGTGAAACCGCACGCGGGACGACGCGTCCGCCACCGACCGCCGCTTGCGCCCGCGCGATCGATACGCGTCCGACACCGCCCAGTTCTCGCGCGGTGATGTACACCGGGTCGATCGCGAGCACGCTCATCGCGCTGTAGGGACTGGTCTCTCCCGGTGCGCCTTCATCGAGCGGAAGCAGTTGGATAATTCGCAGGCCGGCGCTGCGCGCGAAATCAATCATCGCGGGCAGATCCATAATCTCGCCGCGCCCCAGATCGTCGCGGGTACGAAGCGAGAAGAGCGGAATCAGAACACCGGCAGCTCGGATGGGCATGAGTCACGCGCAGAGCGAATTAAATTACCAAGGCTCCCGCGGCCTGCTGCACATCGTCTAGATCACATAGCCGCCGTTGGGACTGACGACTTGCCCGACCATGAAATTCGATTCGTCCGAGGCGAGAAACAACGCAGCGCAGGCGATATCGCGCGGCTCACCGAAGCGGCCGATGGGCGTGAGCTGCGTAATCGACTGCTTCATCTCGCCGGTGATCGGCGCGGTCATCGGAGTTTCGATGAAGCCGGGGGCGATGCAATTGACCAGGATTCCATGACCGACGACTTCTTTAGCCAGCGCCTTGGTGAACGAGATGATGCCGCCCTTCGCTGCCGAGTACGCGACCGCGCCGCCGAGGCCCGTAGTGCCCGCGATCGAGCCGAGGTTGATGATGCGGCCCGATTTCTTCGGGATCATCAGCTTCAACGCCTCGCGCGTGCAATAGAACGTCGAGTAGAGATGCGTCGAGATCATCTTGTGCCAATCTTCGTCGGCCAGATCCTGCAGACCTGTGAACTCGCTGGTTTCGCGCGTGCGTCCTATTCCAGCGTTGTTGATCAGGATATCGATCGTGCCGAAGGCCGCGACGAACTCCGCGAACATCTTCTTGACCGCCGCGCTCGAGGAGACGTCCGCGACCATCGGGCGGGCCTTGCCACCCGCGCGCTCGATTTCGGTCGCGACGTTTTGCGCCGATTCAGGACGAATGTCGTTGACCGCGATCTTCGCGCCCTCGCGCGCGAAGGTCAGTCCCATTTCGCGGCCCAGACCGGAGCCTCCGCCGGTGATCAGAACGACTTTGTCCTTCAGTCTCATTGGATACCCTTCGGATCCCTTCGCGGCCAGTTCAGGATTTCGGTTTGCCTTCGCGCAGTTGGCGTTTCCAGTCGAGCCGCCGCGCTTCGGCGCCAGCGGTTTCCGCCTCGGCGATCATTCCCTTCTTTTGATAGAACATGCTGAGGTTCGTGAATGCCAGGATATCCTCCGGGTCGGCCGCGATGTGGCGCTTGGTCACCTCGATCGCCGAATCCGTGTCGCCCTTGGCCTGATAGCACATCGCGAGTCCGTGGACCGCGTCGGTGAATTTCGGATCGATCTCCAGCGCGCGCTCGTACATCGCGATCGCCTCGTCAAATTTGTCGTCGGCGAACAGGTCGATCGCCTGATCGTAAAGCTCTTCCTTGTCGGTCTCTGGGTCGGCCATCGCTAAACTCTCTTTTCGCGCCATATCAGGCGTATCACGCTTCTTATATAATACACCCTGCCAGATGGATAATTCCGCCGCCATAGAAATTACCGAAGCCGACGTGTACGAGGTCCTGCGCGAATGCTACGACCCCGAAATTCCGGTCAATGTCGTTGACCTGGGACTCGTTTACGGCGTCGCGCTGTCCGGCGGAGTGATCAACGTCGTGATGACGCTTACCGCGCC
Source organism: uncultured delta proteobacterium (assembly GCA_963765675.1). Lineage (GTDB taxonomy): Bacteria > Desulfobacterota > Binatia > Binatales > Binataceae > JBARDN01. The sequence goes on from CAVXXK010000004.1 coordinate 272,003, forward strand.
CGGATGCCACATGGGCGCGATGATCACGCAGGAAATTCAGGACAAGCTTCTGGGCCTGCCCGGATGCGACGACGCGACCGTCGAGATCGTTTGGGATCCCCCATGGACGCCGCACATGATGAGCGAGCAGGCGCGCAAGAAACTAAACATCGACGACTGACGCGATAATCTGCTGAACCGATTCCGCCCAGAGACGTGCTACTGCCACGCCGGAGCGGGACGCGTCCTCTTGTCTGTCCCTCCCCCTCCGGGAGAGGGCGACGCGGCGCGATGCTTGCGGTTTTTTTCGCAAGCATCGTGACGCGTGGGTGAGGGCGGCCTTGCGCCGAGTTTACTTTTAGTCTCGCGCAGCACACGCGCCGCGCTTGCGCCGCGCGGACGAAGCTCGTATTTCTCGAATCAGCTATGAGCACCATTGAAATTTCCGCTTCTGATCCACATCCTCGCCATCGCGTTGAACTGCTTGGCACCTCGATGTCATACGCGGATGCGGGCAACGGCGCTCCGATCGTTTTCCTGCACGGCAATCCCACTTCGTCGTACCTCTGGCGCAACGTCATCCCGCATCTGACGCCGCTTGCGCGCTGCATCGCGCCGGACTTGATAGGGATGGGCGCTTCGGGGAAGTCTTCGACCGGAAAATATCGCTTTGCCGATCATGCGCTGCACCTCGACGCTCTCCTTGATCGCATTCTCCCCGAAGGTCCGCTCACGCTGGTGGTGCACGATTGGGGATCGGCACTGGGCTTCGATTGGGCGCGGCGTCATCCGGAGCGCGCTGCGGGAATCGCGTACATGGAAGCGATCGTGCGTCCGATCACATGGGCGGAATGGTCCCAGGCGGCGGTCGAGGTGTTCAAGGCACTGCGCAGTCCGGCGGGCGACGATCTGATTCTCAAGCGAAATATCTTCGTCGAACGGATTCTGCCGGGCAGCGTTAAGCGCAAGCTGAGCAGCGCGGAGATGGACGTCTATCGCAAGCCGTTCATCGAACCGGGCGAGTCGCGCCGCCCTACTCTGACATGGCCGCGCGAGATCCCGATCGAGGGCGAACCCGCCGACGTGGTCGCGATCGCGGAGGCGTACGCGAAGTGGCTTGCCGCAAGCCCTATTCCCAAGCTGTTCATCAACGCCGACCCGGGCGCGATTCTGACCGGCGCGCAGCGCGAATTCTGCCGCCAATGGCCGAATCAGCGCGAGGTCACGGTCAGCGGCATCCACTTTATCCAGGAAGATTCACCGCACGAAATCGGCAGCGCGATCGCGGATTGGTATCGCGGATGGAATCGATGATTCGCGCGCACATCGCATCGTAGCCAGAGGAATCAAACGTGGCGTCCGAATACATAAATCTCCTGTTCGAGAAAAATGGCGGCGTCGCCGACGTGGCATTCAACCGCCCCGCGTCGGCTAACGCGATAAATCTCGATCTGGCGCGCGACTTCTGCGACGCGATTCGAATCTGCGCCGAAGATCCCGAAATCCGCGCAGTAGTGCTGCGCGGCGAAGGCAGATTCTTCTGCGCGGGCGGCGACCTGAAGGATTTCAACGCTCAGCCGCCCGCACAATTGCCAGGCTACCTCGAGCGCGTGACGCATTTCCTGCATCGCGCGGTCGCTACCTTCGCACACATGAGCTCGCCAATTATCGCCGCCGTTCACGGCAGCGCGGCAGGCGCCGGATTCAGCATCGCATGCGCCTGCGATTTCGTGATCGCGGAAAAGTCCGCAAAATTCACGATGGCTTACACCAAGGCCGCACTAACTCCCGACGGTTCGTCGACCTACTTTCTGCCGCGAATCGTTGGCTACAAAAGAGCAGCCGAATTGGCAATCTTGAATCCGATCCTGAGCGCCGATGAGGCGCATAGCCTGGGTATCGTCACCCGCGTCGTCCCGGACGGCGAGGCCGTCGCCGCTGCAACCGCGATGGCGACAGAGCTGGCGGCCGGTCCCACGGGAGCCTACGGCGGCGTCAAGCGCCTGCTCCTCGCCAGCGCGCACAACACGCTTGAAACACAGATGTCGCGCGAGACCGAGTGGCTCTCTTCGAGATCAAGGACCAAGGACGCGCGCGAAGGAATCTCGGCGTTCCTGGCCAAGCGCACTCCGAAATTTTCCGGCGATTGATTTATCGAATCGCCAACAGCTTCACTTCGCGCAGCTTAGCGGCCGCCGGCCGGCGTCTCCACCGGACGCTGACCGTGCACCGTCTTTTGTGCCGGATGGATATATAGCGCCGCGCGGTCCGGATGCTCGATATGCGCCGCCGGCGGCTTCATCTGGTAGTGGACTGGCCGCTGATGCTCCTGGAACTGGCGCTCCGGATTATAAACCTTGTTGAACTTCCACAGCATCTTCACGAAGTTCGTCTGTCCGTGCATCAACAGGCGTCCGGCGATCGACGCGACGTCCTTGAGCACGCTGAAGCCCAGATGCTTGCGGTTCAGGACGCCCTGCGTCTTGACCAGCTCCTGATAAAATTTCAGCAGCGGCAGCTTGGTCGGCAGAACCGCGTGCTGGATATCGTAGAGGCGGTAGTCGAGCGTCGTGAGCTTGCGCGCCTCCGTGAGCCACAACTCGGTGCCCGGGTACGGCGTCGCGACGGTCAGATGCACGATCTCGGGAATGCTCATCGCCCATTCGCGGATAATCTCGAAGCGGCGCTCGTCCCATGAAGGGTCGGCGATCAGATTGATCGCGACGGTCACGCCGATCTTGCGTGCGACCTCGAGCGCTTTGTTGTTGGTGTCGAGCGACGAGCGCTTGCGATGCGCCTTCAGCCCTTCTTCATCGATCGCTTCTAACCCCAGGAACATGTACTCGAGCCCAAGGCGCCGCCAATACTCGAAGACTTCCTGACTGCGGAGCAGAACGTCGGCGCGCGTCTCGAGGTAGTACTGTTTTTTGATCTTGCGCCTTTCCAGCTCGTGGCCGATCGCGTAACCGTGTTCCGGATGGATGAATGCGACGTCATCCACGATGAACACGTTGGGTTCCTTGATCGACGCCATGTCCTCGGCCGCGGCTTCCGCAGTCGATTTTCGGTAACTGCGGCCATAAAAGGTCCACGCGCTGCAAAACGAGCAATCCCACGGGCATCCGCGCGTGAACTCGATCGACGCGCACGGGTCGAGCACGCCGATGAAATATTTGTTGCGTCTGCGGCTCAGGTCTCTCGCCGGAAAAAACTTGTCCAGGTCGTCGATCATGATCGGCGCCGGTCCGGTGCCGCGCTCGGTGAATGCGCCTGGCACCTTTGCAACCGCGTCGGCGCCGCTGTCGATCGCTTCCATGAGTATCTGCGCGCTGGTCTCGCCTTCGCCACGCAACACGCAATCGATCGCACCCTCCGCATGCTCGATAATCTCGTTCGCCACGAACGATCCGCTGTGGCCACCCGCGAACACGAAACAATTCGGATCGCGGTGCTTGATCGCCTTTGCCAGATCGATCACCTCGGGTACGTTCGCCAAATAGTTGAGCGAAAAGCCGATCGCGCGGGGACGAAAATCGTCGAACTCGCGGTAGAGATCGTGATGCTGAAAAACCTGGAGATCGATAATCCGAACGTCGTGTCCGGCCGCGCGCACTGCCGCTGCCACCCGCTCCATCCCAAGCGGTTCCAGGCGCAGATAAATCTCGCTGTACATCAGCGGACTGGGATGCACGAATAAAACCCGCATACTCTTCACCTATTCGCTCACTAACTCGGCTCGCTGATTTTCGCGCGCGCGTGCAATGTTATTCGGTCTGTAATGCTAGGGAAATACCTGCTGCGGCGATGTGCGGACAGCGCTATACTCGCGTTGCCGGTGCCATTCGATGCGCAAACGCAACTGGCGGCAACTGCTCCGTAATCTGACCCTGGCTACGATCATCGTGGTCGCGATCGTCGATGGCGTGCTCCTGGCCGTCATCCGCGAGCGCTTCGCACACGACCACGCCTACGATTTGCGCCTCCATCGCCGCGCGGTCGCCAAACCCGCCCCACCCTGAAGACATTTTAATTCCTTCCGCCTCGCACTACGAATCCTCGACCGCCTTTCTATTGACAACCAGCGCCACGCGCTGGACTTTGGGCTTTGAACCTACGTTCAAAATCAATCGGAAAGGCGGAAGAGAGAATTCTCTCCGAATATGGGAATCATGCAGCACGCAAAACTCGGCAGAACCGGACTCACGGTGTCGCGCATCTGTCTTGGATGCATGAGCTACGGCTCCAAGCAGTGGCGCGATTGGGTGCTAACCGTTGATGAAGCGCGCGAGCATTTCGCCGCCGCGCTGGAAGCAGGAATCAACTTCTTCGATACCGCCAACGTGTACTCGGTCGGCGTGAGCGAAGAGATCACCGGCAAATGGCTCGGCGAGATGGGTAAGCGCGAAGATATCGTGCTCGCGACCAAAGTCCACGGACAGATGGCGTCTGGCCCGAACCGCAGCGGCCTCTCTCGCAAGCATATTCTCGAATCGTGCGACGCCTCTCTGAAGCGCCTGAAGATGGACTACATCGATCTGTATCAAATCCATCGCTACGACTTTACCACTCCGCTCGAAGAGACTCTCGAGGCGCTCGACTCCCTGGTGCGCGCCGGAAAAGTGCGCTATCTCGGCGCCAGCTCGATGGCGGCCTGGCAGTTCCAGAAGGCGCTCAACCTGCAAGCGCAGAACGGATGGCATCGCTTCGTCTCGATGCAGAATCATTACAACCTGGTCTATCGCGAGGAAGAACGCGAGATGAACCCGCTGTGCATCGATCAGGGCGTCGGCCTGATTCCATGGAGTCCGCTCGCACGCGGCTTCCTGGCGGGAAATCGCAACGCGCAGAAGAGCGGCGACACCGCGCGCGCAAAATCCGACGATTTCGCCAAGATGATGTATTTCAGCGAAGCCGACTTCCAGGTGCTGAGCGAGGTCGAGAAGCTCGCCAAGTCGCGCGGAGTAACGCCCTCGCAGATCGCGTGCGCGTGGATTCTTCACGCACCCGGCGTCACCGCCCCGATTATCGGCGCGACCAAGATGAAACATCTGAAGGAAGCGATCGACGCGGTTGACATCAAGCTCACCGCGGACGAGTTGTCAGCGCTCGAAAAGCCTTATCGCCCGCATCCGATCCTGGGGCATCAGCAGCCCGACGGCCGGCGAATGCATGCGCACTGAAGCCGCGATGCAAAGTTAAAGCATTACTTCAGATCACAGGAGGCGCACGCGATGGAAGTAAACGGGATGGCGCATGTGATGCTGACGGTCAGCAACTACGAGGCTTGCGTGCCGTTCTACGAAAAGCTGCTGCCGTTTCTGGGGCTCAAGTTTGTGGTCCGCAAGACCGACTCGCAATTCTATTGCGTCGGCGGGCCGCACCGGCGTCGGCATCCACAAGGCCGATGCGAAACACTCAAAGGAGCATTTCGAGCAATACCGCGTGGGGCTGCATCACGTGTGCTTTCGCGCCCGCGAGCGCAAGGATATCGACGAAGCCTACGAATTCCTGAAAACCCTCGGCGCGAAGATCGTACATCCGCCGGAAGAAGGGTTGTGGGCGCCCGGCTATTACTCCGTCCTGTTCGAAGATCCCGACGGTATCCGACTGGAGATCAATCACGTCCCCGGCAGGGGCCTACTCGCAGTTTGACCGCTTGTAGATGCCCTCTCCCTCCGGGAGAGGGCGGCGCGGCGCGATGCTTGCGATTCCTTTTCGCAAGCATCGTGACGCGCGGGTGAGGGCGGCCATGCTCAGAGCTTTCTTTGTAATCGCGCGGCGCTACGCGCCGCGCTGAATTCGGACCCTCACCTAACCTCTCCCTTTCAGGGCGAGGAATAAGAAGGAAGGGCGAGAACCGGATCGTAGCGGTCAGCCCTTAAGCGTGGCCGCGAGTTTCGCGCCCTCGCGATTTCTGAACCCTACCGCGACGCTCAGCCTCTCCAGGTGCTGGTCAATGATCTTCGCTCCCAGCCGCACGCGATGCGTCGCGAAGAACGCTTTCACGTCGTCCTCGCGATCGAGCAGCGCCACAACCGCCTCGCACATCCGCGGCAGCGCATTGTCGGGGTACTTCTTCGCCATCTCTTCCCAGTTGCGCCGGATAAACTCCCACGCCTCGTAGCGCGACGCCGGGTTGAGCAACAGCGAGTGCATCAGGTAGGGAGCGTTTTGCGTGCGCACCTGCCCGTCGAGCGACATCGCCATCGTTTTCTCGAGCAACTTTGGCTCGCGAAATCCGGTGAGCGAGAACAGGTAGCGCTGCTCCTCCTGCGGAGTGCGCGCGGATTTGAACTTGCGTGAAAACTCCTCATAGCGCTTCGCGTCGCCGGCGTGGGCAAGAATCGCGACCAGCGGCGGGACCAGATCGCGATCGGCCGCTTCCGGATTGTCCTCGAAGCGCGCATAGAGCGCGGCTGCGCGTTGCTGAGTCTCGCGATCGTCGCCGATCGTCCCGAGCGCGCCGATCAAAACTCCCCGAAGCTGGCGGGTAAGCTCGCTCTCGCCCGGCTTGGCTTCCCATCCGAGGCGCTTCGCCGCGGGACCCACAATCGCGCGCACGACGGCCGCGAGCGCGGGTCGGTCCGCGTCCGACGCGATCATGTCCAGGTAATTGAAAGCGCCGAGCAGCGCGCGCCACACGTTCAGATCAACCTCGTCAGTGAACAAACGCGCCATCTTGAGAAATTCGCTCAGCGGACCCATCCCGGCAACCGTCGCGGCCCACGTGTCGCTGACCAGCCCGAAGCGCTCGATCGGTGCAAGCTCGCCAAGGTTGCGTGTCAGAGCCACCAGCATTTCCGGCGCATAATGCACGCGATAAAATCCGTGTCCTCCTTCGTTGAGCAGCGCCCACTCGACTTTCCCGCCCATCTCGACGATCGTTTCGCGTTCGCTGAGCAAGACTTTTTTCGCGACGATGCCCTTGGCGGTCTTCGCGCGAATCATCACCGGCACGTGCCAGAGCTGACTCGACTCTTCGTGCAGATAATAGAAACGACGCTGCGAAAGCTTGATCGCGCTGCCGCCTTTTTCCGACGCGGCGTCGACAATTGGAAATCCCGGCTGGAAGATCCAGGAGTCCATCATCTTGCGCGCGGGTTCCTTGGACGCTTCTTCGAGTGCGTCCCACAGATCGCTGGTCTCGGTGTTGGCGAACTGATGCTTCTTCAGATACAGACGAATCCCGTCACGAAAAACTTCCGGGCGCAGATATTGCTCGAGCATCCGCAACACCGCCGCGCCCTTCTCATACGTCAGGATATCGAACATCGCGCGGCATTCTTCGGGACTCAGCACCGGAAATTCAATCGGACGAGTGCTGCGCAGCCCGTCGATCGCCATCGCCGCCGCGCGCGAGACCGAAAAGCTGTCCCATCTTTTCCACTCGGGCTTCCACGCGTTGACCGCGAGCATCTCCATGAAGGTCGCGAACGCCTCGTTCAGCCAGATTCCGTTCCACCAGCGCATCGTGACCAGATCGCCAAACCACATGTGCGCGTTTTCATGCGAGACGACGTCGGCCACGCGCTCGAGCTCCGCGCGCGAGGCGGTTTTCTCGTCGGCCAGCAGCGCAGTCTCGCGGAACGTGATCGCGCCGAGGTTCTCCATCGCACCGGAAGCGAAGTCGGGAATGGCGATCAAATCGAGCTTGTCGCCCGCATACTTGAGCCCGTAATAGTCGGCGAAATATTTAAGCGAATACGCTCCGATCTGCTCGGCCCAGCTCGTGAGTCCCGCTTTGCCGGGAACGTGGACCACGCGCAAGGGAGTGCCCGCGTCGACCGGAGCAGTCGCCTCGAATTCGCCGACGATAAACGCGACAAGGTAGGTGGACATCTTGATCGTCTCTTTGAAGACGATCTCTTTCTTGCCAGCCGCGATTTTACGTTCGCTTTGCTGGCCGCCGTTCGAGATCGCGGCCAGGTTCTCATCGATTATCAGCGTAATCTTGTAGCTCGCCTTGAGCTCGGGCTCGTCCCAGCACGGGAATGCGCGCCGCGCGTCGGTGGATTCGAACTGCGTCGATGCGACCGTGTGCGCACGGCCGTTCGCGTCAACGTACTGGCTGCGATAGAAGCCGTGCAGCTTGTCGTTGAGCACGCCGCGAAAGACGATCTTGAGGGTCCATTCGCCGGGGGCAAGCTCCTCGCCGAAACGCAGGTGCGCTCGCTCGCGCGCGGGCTCTAGCTCGACCATCGCCTTGAGTGACTTCGCGCCGCGCTCAGCGGTAGCCGAATCGATCTCGAGTTCGAGCGCGTTGAGCACGATTGCGCGCGCCGCTTCGTTGACAGTAATCGCAACCGACTCCTCGCCCTTGAAGGTGAAGGCGTTGAGGTCGGGTTCGAGCCTGAGTTCGTAGCGTCGCGGCGTAACGTTTTTCGGCAGCCGGTAATCCTGGATCGACGGGGTCCGCGGCGCGCCTTCCTGATCGTGCATTGAAGTCGTCCTTCCTGTGCGAGGTGAAAAATCCAATCGTGCGCGGGCTGATCTCCCGCGATGGCTTAGACTACGTCAAACTTTTTCGACACGCGAGAGAAACTATCGCGCCGCTGAGCGGCGAGATCGTAACTCAAGCCTGAGCCGGAGCGAGTTCCCGGAACGTGGTGAGGCGCACGCCGTGCGTATCGAGCGCGGCGCGAACTTTGGGACTGGTCAGGATTTCGACTTCGAGCTGCGCGGCTGCCGCGGGCGGCGTGCCGCCGATATCGGCCGCCGGATGGAAATACAGCTCGGTCGTGCCGTCGCGCAGGCGCTCGATCAAGCGCAAAATATAATCCTCGCTCAGATGGCCGCTCTGATGCAGCCCGTAGAGCCAATCGGTCGATTTGATTCCGCGCTCGCGGATCATCCGGCGCGTGCGGCGCGAGAGCGAGCGGAATATCACCGCCTCGAAGAGCTTGCGCGGCGCATGATCGCGCCGCAGCCGCAGCGTGCTCAGAACCTTCTCGCGCGGGAGGCGGATCGATCCGACCTTGTACTCGGACGCGAGCTCGACCACGATATCGGCGATCACCGGATGCACGTGGAAATTCAGATGACCGTCAATATGATCGAGGCGTCCAACGAGTTCCAGATGCTTCTCGACCTGTGCGCGAATCTCTGCCGCCAGACCGGAGCGCGTCTTCCGGTCGAAGAACCATCGCATCCCCGCCCATTCCGGATTCTGCGGGAAACGGCCGGCGGCATCGACCACGCTACCAAGTTTCTCCGGCGCGAGAACGCTGCGCCCGCGGCACACGACGACATGCAAGCCTACGTCGAGGCCCGGGTTCTCGCGCGCGATGCTCGCGGCGGCGGCGCTCGCCTCTTCAGCGACCATCAGGCTGGTGCTGGTAAGGATTCCCTCGCGATGCGCCTGGACGATACCGGCGTTGACCTCGGCGGAGAGACCGAAGTCATCGCCATTTACGATGAGTTGCTTCACGCAGGCTTGCCAATCGGAACCGGGCGGAGAAAGCTTGTCGATACTTGACCGATGCCCATGACCGCGCAATTTTGCGTCTATCCGGCGGCCCGCTCAAGAGCCGCCGGTATCACACAGGAACGTCCCCTTTGATTCTTCTCTTTTACGCCTTCGCGCGCGAGCTGGCTCCGCTCAAACGGCGCCTGAAATCACGCCGCGCACTTGGCGATACGCGTCTGCGCGGATTTCGCGCGCAACTCGGCTCGACTGAAATTATCGGCATTGCAACTGGAATCGGATTTGCTCGCACCGAAACAGCCGCGCGCCGCGCGTTCGATCTTTTTCCCAACCCCGAGCTCGTTCTCGGAACGGGCGTGGCGGGCGCGTTATCGAGCGGGCTTGGCGCGGGCGACCTGATCGTTCCGGATCGAATTCTGTCGAGCCGCACCGAGACTGGCGCCAGCGAGCAAGTCGCGGCTATCGACGACGCTCTCCTGAATGAGCTCGGCCGCTGCCTGCGCACCGCGGGCATCAGCTATTCAACCGGCGCGCTCCTGACCTCGAATCGCGTGCTCGGCACGAGCGCCGACAAACGCGCGATGCTCCGGAACACCGGCGCGATCGCGGTTGATATGGAAACCGCCGCGCTTGTGCTCGAGGCTCGCGCCCGCAATCTCCGGTTTGCGGTGGCGCGGGCGGTGATGGACTCCGTCGATGACGAAATTTTCGGCGCGGAGATGATGGACGAAAACGGCGAGGTACGTCCGCTCCATGCGGCGAATTTCCTGTTCCACAATCCGAGCGTGGTCACGCGTCTGCCCCGGATGATGCAGAGTCTCAACCGTGCGACGCGTTCACTGGCGGCCGCTCTGGAAGCGATCGTGACGCATAGCGCCAAGCCGGCAGGCCGCGCTCGTAGGGAAAGTCCGTAAGGTGATGCTCGATCTCCGCGGCGCCGCCGTACGAATCGGCGCGCGTCAGAACATGCATCGCTAGCGTCAGGAACGGGAGATATATGAACACACTCGCCCACGCGACATTCGTCGCGCCAATCTTGAATAGCATCGTGATTCCGAACGCTACGATTCCAAGATAGAGCGCGGGTCCGAGCAGTGCACGCGAGGGCAGCGTCTCGAGCATGCCGGCCGGTTTCTTTGCGCCACGGTTCAGCGTCGCGTCGAGCGCCAGGAAAATCGAAATCGTGATCGCCGCGACGAAATACCATCCGAGGTAGTTGCTGATCGGCACGCCGAAGTGCGGCCCCGGGGGATCGTACCAGAAGATTTTGCCGAGGAACCATTGGCTGCCGCGCACGCTCAGCGGATCGACGATCATGTCGATCATCACCATGAATAGCGCCGCCATCAACCACACGCGCGGCGCGCGCCGGATTTTCCACGTATCGAGAATCCGTAGGTCCCAGCCGCTGCGATAAAGCGGCGAGCACAGCAGCAGCGCGACGGTGTAACTGGCAAAGCCGAGAAAGGTAAACGACAGCGAGTCAAAGAACGGCACGCCGAAAATCCATATCTCGCGGCCGCGCGTCGCGTCGAGATAGTGGTACAGGCCGAAGGGAAATCCGTTGTGCACCGAGGACCACTCGCACGCGAGCGCCACGATGTAAGTCAGGATCGCGAACAGGATCGTCGTGCGCACGCCGAAGTTCACGATCGAGATAAACAGAAAGCTCGCCAGGAAGACGAATACGTACGGGCGCAACGCGATCGTGCCGGCGAGCAGATGCATCGAGCGCCTCTACGCGGCGTTCCTGCTCGCGCCGGTTTTGCGGAAAAACTCGATCGCGCGCGCGAGCGCCGCGTCAACCGGTCCTGGCTCGTAGCCAAGCTCGCGGCGCGCCTTCGCCGAGTCGAAAAACATCCGCTTGCGCGCCATCCGCACCTCGGTCAGGCTCGCGCGCGGCGCGCGATGCGTCAGCGAGCGCGCGACTGCCTCCGCGCCAAGCGCGAATCCGAAAGCGAGCGCATAAGGAATCCGGACACGCGGCGCGCGCAGGCCGGACAGGCGCGCCAGATGCTCGAGGATCTGCTGTAGAGTCAGGTTCTCGCCGCCGAGAATGTATTTCTCACCGATCCTGCCGCGCTCGGCCGCGAGCAGATGACCGCGCGCGCAGTCTTCCACATCGACGAGGTTCAGTCCCGTGTCCATGTACGCCGGCATCCGGCGGTTAAGGAAATCACATATGATTCGGCCGGTGGGAGTGGGCTTCAAATCGAGCGCGCCGATCGGCGTCGAGGGATTCACGATCACCACCGGCGCTCCGGCGCGCGCCGCTTCGAGCGCGACTTGTTCGGCCATAAACTTCGAGCGCTTATACGGCCCCGGCATGTCCGCGAGCGTCACCGGAGTTTCCTCCGTGCCCTCGCCGCCGTGAGGAATTCCGAGCGTGCCGACAGTGCCGGTGTAAACGATCCGTTTCGCGCCGGCCGCGTGCGCCGTCTCGATCACGTTGCGTGTGCCGTCGACGTTGCTTGCGTACATCGCCGCCGGATCGAGCACCCACAGGCGGTAGTCGGCGGCCACATGATAGACCTCCTCGCAATCCGCGACCGCTCGCGCGATTGCGGCGCGATCGCGCAGATCTCCGCGCGCCTGCTCGATACCGAGCCCCGCGAGTGCGGCGGTGTCGGCTTTCTCGCGCACCAGGGCGCGCACCCGGTCTCCGCGCGCGACCAGCGCGCGCACCACGTGGCAACCCACGAAGCCGTTCGCACCGGTAACGAGGGCGAGCCGCGGCGCCATCACGAATTACCCGCTGCGGCCTCGGCGCGGGCGACTACCGCGGCGGCGGCGGCGCGTCCGGAGATCACCGCGCTTTCGATCGTCGCGGGAAGCCCGGTCTGCACCCAGTCGCCCGCCAGGAACAAATTCGCGATCGGGGTCTTCGCCTTGGGACGTAATTGATATGAGCGCGGCTCCGGCGCCATCGTCGCCTGCTTTTCCTTAAGTACGATCGCTTTCAGAGCCTTTGCGCCGCGCGCGGCCGGAATCATAGCGGCGAGATCGCTCATCACCAGGTCGAGGATTTCCTCGTTCGGTTGATCGACCAGCTTGCGCGCGCCGCTGATCACGAAGCTCAGGTATCCCGGATGGCGTTCGCCGTGGCGTTCGAAGATCCTCCGCTTGTTGAAGAGCCACTGGGTGGCCGTGCCGATAAATCCGACGAACGCGGAGCGCGTGACTTCGCGATCGAGCCACACGTGCACGCAGATTATGGGCGAGGTTCCAAGCTCGGCCAGACGCGCAAAGAACGGGTCGGCGACCGCGCCTTCTGGCAGCATCCGCAGCAGATTATTCGGCGCCGCGGCGGAGATGAAATTCGCAGCGCCCAGCCTGCGCCCATCGCGCAGGCGAACACGCACTGCCTGCCCGTCCTCGCCGGTTTCGATCCCCTCTACGATCGAGTGCGTGGCGACCACTCCGCCCGCGCGCTCGATAAACTCGCGCGCGCCGGTGCAGTAGAGGTCAGAGAGGCCGACGCGCGAATAGACGAACGCAGAATCCTTGCGCCGCGAAAAGAATGCGCGCTTCAAAACTTCGGCCAGGAGCGCCGCCGAGGATACTTCGGGTTCGTCGTTGAGCGTCGCAACCGAGAGCGGGTACCAGAACGCGCGGCGCGCGTTTTCGCTCTGCCCGAGCGTCGTCATCAAATCGGCAACCGTCATCATTTCGAGCGCGCGATGCTCTCGGCGCCGCATCGTGAGCATCTTGAGTCCTCCGCGCACGACGGCGAGCCGTTCGCGCAAGCTCAGATGCGCATAGCGCATCAGCGCCGCGCTCATGTGCAGAGGACCGGGAAGCCGCGCGGTGCGCAGTGTCGCGCTGCGCCCGGGCGCCGCGAGCATCTCGATTTCGAGATCGCGCTGGAACACGAGCTTGTCCGCCGAACCGATCTTGCGCAGAAAGTCGAGCGCCTCGGTGTAGCAGCCCATCAGGACATGCTGCCCATTATCGACGAAGTCGCCAGTATCGGGATCCTCGAACGAGTAGGCGCGTCCGCCGAGCGCGGGCTTACGCTCGAGCACCGCGACGCGAAAACCGCGTTCGGCGAGCGCTACGCCGGCGCTCAGTCCGGCGAACCCGGCGCCGATCACCACGACATCTTTGGATTCGATCATCTACCGTGCGATTCTAGCCGCGCAGCGCTCCCAGACGCGAACTCGCCCACGCGCGTCCCACCAGGTAGAGCTTGCGCGGCGCCGACAGGCTGAGCCGCCGGTCGAGCACACGGTAGTTCGAGCTGACAATCAGTCGCAGCAGCGAGCCGTAGATGAGGCGCATCGCCTCCGCGGTCAGGAGCGTCGAGCGATCTTCGTCGGGGAGCGCGCGCTCGGCAGCCTCGTAATACTCGCGCGCGCGAATCGCTTCGAACTCCATCAGCCGGACAAACGAGTCATTATAAACTCCGCGCAGAATTTCGTCCTCGGTCACGCCGAACCGCTCGAGATCTTCGAGCGGCAGATATATCCGCCCGCGGCCCGCGTCTTCCTTGACGTCGCGCAAAATGTTGGTGAGCTGGAACGCGATGCCAAGATTCTCGGCGTAAACCTTCGCGGCGGGATTGCTGTATCCAAACACTTCAATACACATAAGCCCGACCACCGACGCCGCGCGGTAACAGTAGAGCCGGAGTTCCTCGAAGGTCGCGTATCGTTTGCGCGACAGATCCATCTCCATGCCGGAGATGAAATCGTCAAAGTAGGCGCGCGGAATTGAAAAACGCGCGATCGCGTCGGTGAGTGCGCGCGATATCGCGCGGGTCGGGGTTCCGGCGTACACGCGGTCCAGCTCATCGCGCCAGCGCTGCAACAGCATCGCAGGCTCGCGGATTGATTCGTCGTCGGCGATATCATCGACGAAACGGCAGAACGCATAGACCGCGTGCAAGGCGCGCCGCCGCTCGATCGGCAACAGCATGAACGCGTAATAAAAGTTCGAGCTCGAGCGCCGGGTAACCTCGGCGCAGCGCTCGTAGTCCGCCAGAAGAGACGCCTCGCAGTGTCCGTCGAGCACAGGTATCGCGCGATTAGAATCCATCCAGCCGCCCCCGCAACGCATTTATTCCGAGCTTCACGTAGTCGAGTTTCTTCAGCTTTGGGCGCGCGCGCAGCACGTCGTAACCCGCGCTTTCAATCGCCCGCAAAATTGCGAGGCCGCCGCCCGCGAACATCAGGATGTCGCGGCGCAGGCGCCGATCAACTATCCGCGCGAGTCCTGCTCCACCCTCGCCCAGCATCGCTCGCGCGATATCAACCTCGTGCTTCATCAGATCGATGAAACGCTTGGTGGCAACGCCGTGACGCAGATCCTGTTCGGTGAGCTCGTTCGCAGCCAGGTCACGGCGCGGAAAATAGACCCGCCCCTTTTTGAGATCGACCGACACGTCCTGCCAGAAGTTCGCGAGCTGCAAGCCGCTGCACACCAGGTCCGACAGCCGCTGGCGCTCCGCGTCAGCGTAACCGAACAGGTAGAGCACGAGACGCCCGACGGGGTTGGCCGAGTAGCGGCAATAGCCGAGCAAATCATCTAATGTCTCGAAGCCCTTGAAGTTCACGTCGGAGCGAAACGCGATTAGCAGATCGGCGAACGGCGCCTTGGGGATCGAAAACTTGGCGGCAGTGTCCGCCAGCGCGACGAACACGCGATGCCGCGGCGTGCCGGCGTAGGCGAGATCGAGTTCGCGCTCCCATCCGTCGATCTTGGCGAGGTCGTGCTCTTCGTCGGCGAAGTCGTCGGCGATCCGCGCGTACGCATAGATCGCGTGCATATGCTTGCGCATCGCGCGCGGCATCAGCCACGACGCGACGGTGAAATTTTCGTAGTGCGATTTCGCGAGCTTTCCGCAGAATGCGTAGGCCTCGTCGATCGAGCACTCCGGCGCCGCGGGCGCGATACCAGGAGCGCCTCCCGCGTTCATCGCGCCGCGCGCGTCGCTCGCCATTCCCCGGAATGCATCCATCGGTCGATCCTTCATCCGTCAGGCGGCAGTGCGCCGATCGATAAATTCTCGCGCCTGCGATCGCGCCCACGAATCGGTTTCGAGGAGATCTTCCAGAGTGTGCGCGGGCGAATTTGGATGACGCGCCATGATCGCTTCGATCTGCTGCGGAATATCGACGAAGCGCACGCGCCCCGCAAGAAATCCCGCGACCAGCTCCTCGTTGGCCGCATTCAGGCAGGCCGGCATTGTCGCTCCCGCCGAGAGCGCGTCGAACGCCAAACGCAGGCAGGGAAAGCGAACGAGATCGGGTTCCTCGAAAGTCAGACGCGAGCATTCGACCAGCGAAAGCGTCTTCAGATGCGGCAGCGCCAGCCGCTCCGGGTAGGCCAGAGCGTACGCGACCGGAATCGCCATGTCCGGCACCGCCATCTCGGCGATCACGGAGCCGTCGATCATCTCGACCATCGAATGAATCACGCTCTGCGGATGAATCACGACCGAGACCTGCTCGCGCGTGACGTCAAACAGCCATCGCGCCTCGATCACTTCGAGCCCCTTGTTCATCAGGGTCGCGGAATCGATCGTGATCTTGCTGCCCATTCGCCAGGTCGGATGATTTAGCGCCTGCTCGATCGTGATCGCGGCAAATCGGTCCGCCGCAAGCTCGCGGAACGGACCGCCCGACGCGGTCAGTATGATTCGCTTGAGCGACTCGCGTCCGCGGCCTTCGAGGCACTGGAAGATCGCGTTGTGCTCGCTATCTACAGGCAGCAGGCGCACGCCCGCCTCGCGCACGGCGCGCGTCACCAGCTCGCCCGCGATCACCAGCACTTCCTTGTTGGCAAACGCGATGTCTTTGCCCGCCTTGATCGCGGCAAGCGTTGGACGAAGCCCGAGCGCGCCGACCAGCGCCGACATTACGAGCTTCGCATCGCGATGCGTCGCCACGGCTGTGGCGCCCTCGAGCCCGTGCATGATCTCGGGCTTCGGGCCGTCAAGGCGCGCCCGCAGATCGCTCGCGAGTTCGGCGGTCGCCACTGAAACGAGTTCCGGTTGAAAGCGATTTATCTGATCGACGAACAAATCAAGGTTGCGCCCCGCCGCCATCGCGACGACGCGGAACCGATCGGAATTTCGCCCGACCACGTCGAGCGTGGTGACGCCGACCGATCCGGTTGATCCAAGAAGTGAAATCGCCTTCATCGTCATCGCTCGCTCAGCGCGCCGCAGCCAGACGCTTGCGCAGGCGTCCGAGCGCCATCAACGGAAAGTAATGCGCGTACATGAAGTAGCGAAGATAAAAATGGTTGGGAAAGCCGTTGCCGGTGGATTCGTTTTCATCCCATCCGCCAACGTCGTTCTGCCGCTCTGTGAGCCACTGCGCGCCGCGCATCACGGATTCGGATACCGCGGCTTCGCCTGCAATCAGGCCGATCATCGCCCACGCCGTCTGCGATGCGCAACTGGAACCGCGACCGCGCCACGCGGGATCCTTGTCGGCGAGCGGGCTTTCGCCCCATCCGCCGTCGGAGTTCTGCTTCGACTTCAGCCAATCGACGGCGCGGCGAACCCACGCCTGATTCATGTCGTAGCCGATCGCCTGCAGGCCCGAGAGCGCCGAGAAAGTTCCGTAGATATAGGCGACGCCCCAGCGCCCCCACCATGCGCCGTCGGCCGACTGGTTTTTCTTGAGCCACTCGATTGCGCGGCGGGCAACTGGATGGTCCGCCTTATAGCCGACCGCGCCCATCATCTCGAGCACGCGGCCGGTCAGGTCGGCGCAGGAAGGATCGGTGACCGCTTCGACATCCGCGAGCGGCAACGAGTTGAGCCAGTGCGAATCGTTGTCGGCATCGAAGGCGGCAAATCCACCGTCCTTCGATTGCATCCCCATGACCCAATTGGCGCCGGCGCGAATCGCGTGCTCGCGTTTGGTCGCGTCGCTCGCGCCCGCTTCCGCCATCACCGCGAGGATCACCGCCGAGTCGTCGACGTCGGGGTAGCAGTTATTGAAAAACTCGAATGCCCATCCTCCCGGTTCCAGATTCGGGCGCTTTATCGACCAGTCACCTTTCTGGAAAATCTGATGATCGATAAACCAGTCCACGCACTTAAGCAGCGCCGGATCGTTGGCCGGTGTGCCTGAGTCGAGCAGCGCCTTGGCCGCGAGCGCACTGTCCCAGTTGGGCGAGACGCACGGCATGTAGAGCGCGCGATCGCCGAAGTCCCATATCAGCTCGCGGCTGGCCTCCAGCGCTTTGCGCAATACCGGATGATCGTTCTTGTAGCCCAGCGACTTGAGCGCCATCGCCGAGAGCAGGTAGCACGGCTCGATTCCGCCCCACGAGCCGTTGGCCTCCTGATGCTCCAGAATCCAGGTTTCGGCCTTGCGCAACGCGCGGGCGCGCAAGCCGGCCGGTGCGTGGCGACTGAAAAATCGTAGCCCGCCGTCGGTTGCGTTGAAGGCCTTGCGCAGCGACAGGAATTTCGTCGCCGGCGGCTGCTTGAAATAGGTGAAATGAGGCGGCTGGATGTAAAGTTCGAGGATACTTTCCTGAAACGATATTTTCACGACCGGCTTCGTCGCCTGCAGAACCATCAGGCCGAACACGGTTCCGCGCGCCCACGAGGCCAGCTCGTACATGTTGAACGGGAACCAATTTGGAAACAAAGCCAACTCTACCGGCATTGCGGCGGTCGCTTCCCAAGGCACCTGACCCATCGCGGCCAGGTAGAATCGCGCGAGCGTGCCGCACTTTTCGATTCCGCCCTTGGACAGAATCCAGCGCCGCGATTGTAACAGCGGTTCGTCACCGGCACGCATTCCAGCCAGCTTCAGCGCGAAGTACGCCTCGATCGTGCTCGACAGATAGCCTTCGCCGCCGGCGTACAGGCTCCAGCTCCCGTCGGAGTTCTGGGTGTCGAGCAGATGCTTTTTCAGCTTGGCTTCGAGCTCGATATCGACGCTTTCCATGAAGTGACTGAAGATGATGAACTCGGCGTTCATCTCGCCGTTGGCTTCGAGTGCGCCGTGCCAGTAGCCCTCGGGATGCTGAAGCGCGACAAGAGATCGCTGCGCGCGATCGATCGTGTAATCGATCTTTGCGGCGAACTCGTCATGCGGTCCGGCAGCGGGCAGTTCGGCGTGGCTGTCAGTTTCGGCGATTTGGCTCATGATTGGTTATTACTCTGATGGTATCTCAGCGAACATTCGGGACCGAGCGGTTTTCCGCGCGAAGGTTTAGGGAATCACCGCGCATTTGAGCGCCTCGCCGCGATCCAGCATCGGGAACACGTCGCCCAACTCGGCGAGGCTGCGGCGCGAGTTGATCACGGCGCCAAAGCCCGCATCGCGCCGCGCGAGCATCTCATAAGCGGCGCGCACGTCGCGCGGGCGGTAGTGGAACGGTGCGAGCAGGGTCAGGTTGTCGTAGTGCATCCGCCGCGTATCGACGCTGAGCGCCGTGCCCGGCGCGCAGCCACCGAAGAATACCACGCGGCCTCCGCGCCGCACGCGCGCGAACGCGTCCGCCCATCCGACGGGCTGCCCTGTGCATTCGATTACGAGGTCGGGACCAACGCCGCCGCAGAGCTTTGCGGCTTCCGCCGCGGCGTCTTGATGATCAACGTCGATCACGCGGTCGGCGCCAAGCTCGGCGGCCCATTTTAGGCGCACCGCTCCTCGTCCCGCGACCGCGATCTCGCGCAGTCCGGCGGCGCGCAGCGCGAGCATATGCAGCATCCCGAAGGCGCCAGCGCCGATAATCATCGCGGTCTCGAATTTTTCCGGATGCGCCATCGCCTGCGCATGAACGACGCACGCCAGCGGCTCGAGCAGCGCGGCTTCCTCGAACGGAAGCTCAGCAGGCTTGATAAACGTGTTGCGCGCGACGATATGCGCCGGCAGCAGGATCAGGTCGGCGTACGCCCCATGGAACATCCGCCCAAGAGCACCTTCGCACAGATTTTCCTGACCGCGCGCGCAGAAGAAGCATGCACCACAGGGCGCGGTCGGCGCCGCCATCACTTCGTCGCCGGGCTTGAACGTATCAACCCCCGCGCCGACTTCGGCGACGACGCCTGAGAACTCGTGGCCGAAGGGCATCGGAAATTTCCATAGCGGATGCCCCCGGCGCCAGGTCTTGAGATCGGTGCCGCAGCTTAGCGCACATCGAACCTGGAGCAGGATCTCTCCGGGTCCCGGAGACGGCGGCGCGAAATCGCGCAGCTCGATCGTGCCCGGCGCGAGCAGCATCGCCTGGCGCGGATGCTTCCGATAGGCGGGAATCGCAGCGGCGGCTTGGCTCATCGCCCTCGCTCCACGACAAAAGTCGCGATCTCGCGCAGCGCCTGGGCACGCGCGCCGAACGAAGCCAGCGCGTCGTGCGCGCGCCGTTCGAGCTCGCGTGCGAAGCCGTGCGATTCCTCGAGCCCCAGAAGTGCGGGAAACGTATTCTTGCCGGCGGCTTCGTCCTTGCCGGTGCGCTTGCCCATCTGTTCGGTCGTGGCTTCGATATCCAGGAGATCGTCCACGACCTGGAACGCGAGGCCGAGCGCGCGTGCGTACTCGTCGAGCGCTTCGAGCTCCGCGTCGGTTGCACCGCCGAGGCGGGCACCGCCCAGTATCGACGCGCGGAATATCGCGCCGGTCTTCTTGCTGTGCAAAAGCTTGAGCTCGGCGAGCGCGAGCCGTTTGCGCTCGCTCAGGATGTCGATCACCTGGCCGCCGACCATCCCGGCCGAGCCCGCGGCTTCGCTTAGCTCGGCGACGGTCGCCAGCACCCGCTCGACCGGCACGCCGGCCAAGGCGGAGCGCGCGAGAATTTTGAATGCGTCGGTCACGAGCGCGTCGCCTGCCAGCGTCGCGATCGCGTCGCCATAAACCTTGTGATTAGTCGGACGACCGTGGCGCAGATCGTCGTTGTCCATGCACGGCAGATCGTCGTGGATCAGCGAGTAGGTGTGGATCATCTCGACCGCGCAGGCGAGTCCGAGCGCCGCCTCGGGCGCGCCGCCGACCGCCTCGCACGCTGCTAGACGCCAGGATCGGGCGCAGGCGCTTGCCGCCCCCGAGAAGGCTATAGCGCATCGCCTCGAACAGGCGCCCGTCGGCGCCGTCGCATTGAAGGACCGCGTCGTCGAGCGCATTTTGAACCAGTTCGGCGCGCTCTATCAGATAGCGGTTGAGATCAAACACGTTGTTTCCGGAATCGTGCGAGCAAGAAGGACGCGAATCGATCCGCGAGCGCGTCCTAAGCGACGCGCGTCCTCTGGCGCGCGCGTCGCATCAGTTTTCGCGTCAGGCCACGTAGTGCCGAACCATCCGCCACGAATCCTTCAGATTCTTGCCGAACTCCATCGCGACCGTGCCTTCGAAACCCGAATGCATCTTGCAGTCTTTGCAGCGGATATCCTGGCGGGTTCGGTAGAACTCCCAATCGGTCTTTTCGTGCATCTCGGCGAAGCTCTGGTAGTGTCCGTTGGTGATCAGGTAGCAAGGACCTTTCCATCCGCGCGGATTGCGCGTGACGGTAGTCCACGGACTGCACGTCAGATCGTGCTCGCCGACCAGGAAATCGAGATAGATCGGCGTGTTGATGATGTTGTAATCGTGCGAGAGATCGCGCACCTTGCGGAACTTCGCGACGCTCTCGTCGCCTTGCAGGTACAGGTCGTCGTTGGTCAGCACCTGGTAATGATAGCCCGGGCTCAGCAGCATCCCGTCGACGCCAAGGCTGCCCAGATACTTGACCATCTCTTCGAGCTCGTCGGCCGTGGTCTCGCGGAAGACCGTCGTGTTGGTCTGGACGCGGTAGCCCTTGTCCTTGAGCATCTTGACCATCTTGATCACGATATCGAAGTGGCCCACGCGATCGGTCACGCGATCGTTGGTGGCGCGCATCCCGTCCAGATGCAGGTTGAAGCTCAGGTAAGGAGAAGGCGCGACCTGCTTGACGAAGCGCTCGAGCAAAATCGCGTTGGTGCAGATCATCACGTGGCGCTTCTGGTCTTCGATAAGACCCTTGGTCAGCGGCACGATATGCTTATACATCAGCGGCTCGCCGCCGCAGATCGAAACCAGCGGAGCGCCGCACTCCTGCGCCGAGGCGAGCGCGTCTTCCAACGGCATCATGTCGCGAATCGAATCTTTATACTCGACGATCCGACCGCATCCGACGCAGGCGAGATTGCACGCATGCAGCGGCTCGAGCATCAGCACTAGAGGAAAATATTTTTCGCCGCTGCGCTTCTTCGATCGCATGTAGCGGCCAAGATCGATCAGTTGCTTGAGTGGCATCCGCATATCAATCAGCACTCCCCAGGAATCGGGAAAAGTTCAGGCGACGGCTTTGCCGCCGGCAGTGTCGGTCTTGGTTTCGTCTTGAAACAGCCATCCCGCGACCATCGCGACCGCGGTCTCGGGATCGAGCGGACGGTTCTGCAGAAACAGATGCTCGATCAAAATGCCGTTGAGCGCCGAGAGAAGAAATCCCGCCGCCGATTCCGGCGTGAAGCGGCGCGCGCACAAGTTTCGCTCCTGCCCGCGCGTAATCAACTCCACCAGCATCGCGCGGTAGCCCGAGTACAGCTTCAACACCTGGTCGCTCAGGCCCTCGGCGAAATGCTGATCATGCAGCATCTGCGCGATAA
>CAVXXK010000005.1:0-91169 GCA_963765675.1 uncultured delta proteobacterium
CGTATGGTGACGGTCTCGGTCCGTTCCTCTTTTCTTTTTCAGAACTCCCATTGCCGCTCTCCTTTCGAGACCAACTGTGTACGTTTCGTGCACAAGTGCTTGTATGTTTTGTGTACGACTCAGCCCTTGTACGGACCGGAAAGACGAAGTCCTCGGTCACCATCACGTTGAACTGGTAGCCCGGTCGGATCTCCAATGTCGGGCCAGTACTCATTCCCTGCTCGATCGCCTGCTGCCCAACGGAACCGAATTGCGAACTCGCGGACCAGCCCGCCATCTGCGATGCCATGGCCCACTGGTTTGGTTGGTAGTAACCGGTGGTCCGCCCATGCCGCCGCCGAACGCCGCCATCTGTCCCACCGCCTGTCCTGCGCTGATCAGACTCATGAGCGCTGCCGTGCCGAAGGTGCGCATGTAGTGGTTGTTCACCTGATCGGTGAAGCCCGCGTATCCGGCCTCGTCGGTTCCCGGCATCTGCGGAATGTCCATGCTCGTGGTGTTCGGAAAGATTAGGCGCTGCCACTGAATCTGGACGCGGCTCTGTCCGTGGCCTGCTGCACTTCGATACGAACCAATCAGCCTGCTGCCTTGGGGGATGAGCAGTGATCGTCCGCCAGCGCTGTCGTAAACGTTCTGGCTGACCTGCGCGACGATCGGTCCAGGTAGGTCGGAATTGATCCCGCTGATCAACACCGCAGGAATCACGCTGCCGGTCATCACGGTGTACTGCGATGCGGGCGGATGAAGTCTCACCGACGAGGACGAGTCGTTCGAGGACTGGAAACTGTTTAACGCGAGCGCGTTGTTCGCATCTCCATTCCCCGTCTGAGTCATGCTCGGGATCTGGAGCGCCGCACCACTGTGGAATGCGGAAACCATCTCGGGCGCCTCTAAGGCCTTCATGTACTTGTCCTGCGCCCATTCCGCGTACCTGCTCGGTTGGCGCGGGACCGTCGGCGCCGAGGTTTGCTCTCTCGGGATGACCATGGGTGGGGGCTCCGTCGCAGGCGCAGGGAATGCGGCAGGCGTCGGATCGCCAGCGTGAGCGATGAGGTCCTGAACTTCGCTCTTGTTCGACGCGGTATCGTCTGTGCCATTACGACCCGCAGGTTGCGCGCCCGGACCGGATGACTGCACAGCCAACGTGGGCAAGATCACCAGCCCGACCATGAGCCCCACTGCTGTGGCGGCCAGCCTGCCATTGAGTCGTGGGCCGCCTCGTTGCGGATCTTCTCTTCGTCCTGCTGCCGCTTGGTCTCATCGACTTCCGGACGCTGCTTGCTTTCCTCGATCTCGGACATGGCCCCTACCTCGCGTTGCCCGCGTACTGGATCGTCACGCGGTCCTGCTGTCGGCCAACTCCGGAAACCATTACTGCCTGACCGAAGAGGCGATCGACGACGTAGTACTCGCCGCGGACGCGGTAATTCACCATCTGGCTTCCGCTGCCCGCCGCGACCAGCAACGCGGGCGCGTCGCTGGAACGCATGCCATTGGGCATCTGGATGAACACATGGGTTCCATCGTCGAAGGCCCTGATTGGCTTCCACGGAACTTGTGGACCGGAGACGTCGTAATCGAAATTGAGGTGACGCGGATCGACGGAAGCGATCGGCCTGATCTCGCTCGGACTCGTCGATGGATCTGCTGCCGCAACTGTTGTGCTTTGCGCCGCGGCCTCATCGGCTTTACGCATCGCCTCCAGAAGATCGTCTGGGTAGTAGAACTCAACCTCCTGCATGGCGTGGCCGCCGCGCGATCGTAGCTGCAGGTGGTAGATATGCTTCGTCGTGTAGATGGTCAGATTCGTCGCAATCGCTGGCGCCTGGGGCTTCACGGCGAGGTGAGGCGTCGGGTTTGTCGGGTCGCCAGACGATGCCGGCGTCGCCATCCATCGCTCCGTATCGCCCATCGCAACGTCGGTGATGGTCTCACCCGCTTGTAGTTGCAGGTCGGTGGTTCGTAGCGGTTCGCAATCGACTATGGGATCGGGCCCTTGGCTGAAGGGATAGAGTACGTATCGTGGCGTCTTGTACGTCGCCCACTGGCCGTTCTGATCGTGGTCCTTGTACGCTGCCCGAACCTCCGAGGGCTGCTGTGCGAGCAGTTCCGCCCCGGTGATAGGCTTGGGCGTCGCTTCGGACTGCGGTGCGGCTTCAGGCTCGATTGGCGCTACGTTCGCGGCTTGAGATTGATTCTGGTGTCCTTGTTGTGCCGAACACCCTCCGACCGTCAGCGCCAAAGCCAAAATGCCCGCGGTGCCAATACGCTTCATCGAACTGACCTCCCTCCGTCGGATTCCTAGCTCTGCTGTTCGGCCCAGCTGATCTGCGTCACGTAAAATCCCAGCGGATTGCTTACGATCGCATCGTCGGAGCCTGGGCGGTGAAATTTGCGTTTGAAGCGCCGCTTCCCAATGCGTTGGTAGCGTCAAGCGTTGCGCCCGTGCGGTCGCGTGCCTGCTCCGTCCATCTCACTTGGAAACTGTGCGCGGACAGCTCGAGGATGGAATCGATCTGGACGGAGACCGTTTGCTGTTCAGCCTTCTTGAAGGGATTGTGCGCGAAGTTGTCGGAGTGGAAGTACTCGTCGAGGTATTTGTCAGCCGCACCTTTCGCATGCGCCAGCATGTCGTTGAGCATGTGCTGCTCGGCGCTGGGGTCGCTGCTCACTGAGCGCGAATTGCGGATGAAGCTGGCAACCTCGTAGCGCTCCATCCGATCGACGAGCGCCGGATCCGTGCTCGGAATGAGAGGTTTGGGAACGGTAAGCCCATAGCCGAGCTTGTCGACCTCGACCACGTATGGGATGAACCGGCTGCGGGTGCTCTGCCAGACAACTCCGGCGGCAAGAATCAGGCTCAGCAACAGCAGTCCTCCGGCGGCGATCTGCCAGTTGCGCTTGCCGAGAACGAGATCGGCGTAACGCTCGTCCCATTCGCGACGGGCTTCGACGTAGGGATTCGAGTTCATAGAACTCTCTCCTGCGGTTTGTCAGAAAAGCGAGCCGGGTGGGCACAGGGTGGGGAAAACTTCCCGGACTGAACAAGATCTGGCGAGACTCGATGAGACACTTCTCGACCAGCCCGGATGCGGCAAGTCGCACTGCCGCAAGGGTTTTCTGTCTCAAGGAGTCTTGCTAAGGTCCTAGTGTTCGCGGGCCGGAAGTAGATTGCTAATCTGGCGTACTGGGTAACCGGTACCGAGGGTTCGAATCCCTCCCTCTCCGCCACCGGCCAGAGCAGCACCTGTTTTTTCGCCTTCAGCCGATTAGACCGAGCCTGAAATCGAATCCAATTTCCGGTTTTTCCCAGCTTAATGGGGTGTCAATCTACAGAGACGTCGGACGGGCCCGCTCCTGCGCCACCGAGTCTCGGTAGGAATCTTCGGCTCGAACCTCAACGATGGACTCGACGCGCAGTGGCAAGATTCACGGAAAGCGCTCGTGTACGAGCTAAAAAGGACCGTCCGATAGTGTCAGGCCAGTCGTGAAACACCGCTCGGCAGTTGTAGGCCGCCCGGAAAGCGCTAGGCTTGGAGCAGGATCGAATAAGCGGCTAGAAGATTGCGACTGTACAGACCACAAACAGCGTCCGGCACCCTGACCAATGACAATCAATCAGCCATAAGGCTTTTGGATCTGGCTCCGGCAACTTTTGCCAAGGCCTTCAACCGCGAACCATTTCTGCTACACCATAATCTTGCCCACGATCCCCTGCTGCAACTCGATCGTTTGGTCGAACTCGCCCTGCGACTCGAGGCTATCCCGGGCGAGGTCTATTTCGACGTCGCGGTGGATCGGGTTGACCAGCGATGGGACCAGACCCCGCGCCCGCCGCTAACGATTGAAGACGTTATCAGAAATATTGGCGAATCGAGGGCTTGGATTATTCTTCGGCGAGCCGACCTCGACCCTCGTTACCGGGCATTGCTTGAACAATGTATGACGGAACTCAGAGATGCTGGTGGCGGC
The DNA here is from genome assembly GCA_963765675.1 of uncultured delta proteobacterium. Lineage (GTDB taxonomy): Bacteria > Desulfobacterota > Binatia > Binatales > Binataceae > JBARDN01. Next base: position 3,973 of record CAVXXK010000005.1, read on the forward strand.
GAATGGCCCCGGAAGATGCGCGTACAAAACGCGATCGTATTCATCACGTCTCCCGCACGCATCACGACTTACCATATCGATCGAGAATGCAACTTTATCCTCCAAGTTCGAGGAGAAAAGATGCTCTATGTCTTCGATCAGAATGATCGCGAAGTTCTGCCCGAGGAAGAGCTGGAGCGTTTTTGGGCGGCTGACAACAACGCGGCAAAATATAAAGCTCGATACCAGCACCGTGCGAGAGTATTTCATCTGCGGCCGGGCGACGGCGTCCACGTTCCGGTGAACGCGCCGCACTGGGTCCAAAATGGAGACGATATCTCGGTTACCCTGAGTGTGAACTTTCAGTTCAAAGATACCTATCGGGCCGATAAATACCGCGCAAACTATTACTTGCGGCGGCTTGGCGTGACTCCGTTATCGCCCGACAACTCCTCGCTGCGCGACGCCCTTAAGGTCTCGGTTGTCCGTGGTGCTTCAATACTTGCCAAGCCATTCAAAGTGTTCCGTTCCTGGGCGACAGGCGGCGAGGCTACTTCCAGGCCGATAGATCGCGCTCTATAAGCTTTTCGAGAGCTTCAACCTCGGATCGCAACAGATCGGCAAGATGTTTCCTTGTATCCGGGCCAACTGGAGCAAATTTCTCGCCCCCTCCGCGGCAAAACTCAAAAAAACCGCTTCGGACGAGAAGATCGATCGTTCGGTAATACTCGCGATTCTGAAGCGTCCACCTGACCTTCAGTGCAAGCCGCGCGAGAAGCACGCTTTTAGGGGCTGACTCAAACGAATTTATGGTCACATCGTCGAGTGGGAGCGGTTGAACGTGCGGTACTTCTATGAAATCACAAATCCGGTCCAAAAAAGCTCCTTCATTGGCACAGAGATCGTCATATAAACAGACTAACACCTGTCCGGTTTCGAAACGCTTCAGCCACCGTGCCAGGTGCGAGGCGTACCGGCTGCCGTCGATCATCGCAGGATTCAAGACCAGGGCTTGCTCGAACGTAACATCACCGAGATACGCACAATGCCGCAGCATCTTATACTGCGAGTATGCCCGGTCGACCGGGTTGCGCAGTGTAACGATTATTTTGCAATGAGGAAGATCGCGAGCGATCCGATCTAGTACGTCTTGACGGTGAAAATAAGTAGGACAAAACTCACCGATTCGCCGACCGGCCGGGCAGTTGCGAAAATAGCCAGCATACCAAGTCAGCGATCGATCGTAGTACAAATCGAAGAATCGGCTTTCTTTGCTTAGAGGAAGGCCGACCTGATTCTTTAGTTGTTCGTGCAGCCAGGTTGTCGCCGTTCGAATTGGACCTACTCCGATGAAATCAGGAAGTCGCGGCAAGCCGCTTTCATTCGGTATCGAATCCATATGCGGGCGATCGAGGAGCGAAAAGTGAGACCAGACAGTAACTCCTGCCTGACAGCATTTCAGATGGACGCTGGCGATCCTTCGCTATCGTTCCGAAAGTACATTCCGGAATAGGCCTTGACGGTGCGTTCGGGGTGAAACGGGATGATGCAGGAAAATTCCGGTGTTTCCCAGCTGTCGATTAAAGAATATCCAAGTTCTTCGAAAGCTCTAATGAAAGCGGTCCGGCCGTATATTTGGTACACACAAATAGCCGGACCCAAATTGTGCAGCGTCGCAAAAGAACGGCCCTCGCATAACGGAGTTCGATTGATCAGAAGGTGTCGGGGTTTCGAAGGCATTTTTGATAGCGAGCGCCACAACGGAACCTCCAGAAACTGAAGCGAGCCCGACGCAAAAAGAACGTCCGCGCCTGAACCGTCTTGAATCTCGGTCGTAAAACACAACCCATGCGTCTTCATCTGCTCCGCCAGTTTGCGTCCGTAAATCGCGGTCGCAGGAACTTCACAGACGCGCCAAACCATCCCAGCCGGGTATTCGAGGTATTTGTGAAATGAGTAGAAAGAAATACCGACATTGCCTCCGAAGTCGAACACTGTTGAATTTTCTTTGAGAAGTGGGGAAAGCCAATAGAGAATTGGATAGTCACTAGGCCAAAGCTGATCTATTTCGGAAGTGTGGCGGTTGGCCACCTCCGGATGGTCGTGTCCAACTCTGGAACCAACCGGAATGGCGTTTCGCGCCGTCTCAAAGCTGTCATATACTCCGGCAAACATTCGTGCCTTCGGACACTCATGACCAAAATGCTGTTCGTACTCAAATCGATGCCACGCGCGTAGGGGAGGTAGCCTTTCTTCAAGGGCGTTGACCAACGAACGAACCGCGCGCGACTGGAGAAGCGAACTTGCTAACTTTGCCATTGCTATTATCGATGTGACTGCGCAAGCCGCCGCATCGGACCGCCGGACTTACCCAGATTGTCTGTCTGTCCAGCTTGAAGACCGAAATGTTGGACCGAGCCGAGCGCCGCCGGAAGCTCGGATCGAGAAGGAAGTTGGCCAACCATGCAAAACTCCAGCTTTTGCGCAAGGGCTTGGGCATTGGGACCGGAGGTCATGTCGTCGTGATCGCCGGGTACCTCGTGCACCTCGACGCCTCCCGAGGCGAGTCCGCCCCAGCCTAACTGATAGTCCTTTATGCTTACCTGGGAATCCGGACGCGTGCGCAAAAGAGTCAAGTGTCCCGGATATAACTGAGGCGTATAGTGAGCGGCAGCGAAGGCGTTGATGTCATGCATAGTTCCAATATGTTGCGGAACGGTCCGTCCCAACGCACGGTAGACTTCATAAATGATTTTAGTGACCCGCTTCTTCACGGCCGTGCGCGCATACTGCCATCGCCCCGGGCCGCGCAGCACCATGCCGATCCGCGACCGGTAGCGATCCGATCTTCGCCCTCGCGTCCATCGATTTGAGTGACTGCCAGTGGTAGTGCCATTCGGGAGAATCTAGCAGGGCCAAAAGACCAATAGTGTCTCCTTGCTGTATTAATTGGCGCCCCATTTCAAAAGTAACGAGGCCGCCGAACGAATACCCGGCTAGATAGTAAGGACCTGACGGCTGCTTTGTCTTGATTTCGCGAATATAGTGCGCCGCCATATCTTCCAGACGAGTCAGATATGGTTGCGACCCGTCCAGACCCGGTGGCTGCAAGGCAAACAAGGGACGGTCCGGGTGAAGGTAGCGCGTCAAGTCATTAAAGCGAATTACGTTTCCGCCAAGGCCGGAGATTATGTATAGCGGCGGGAGCGAACCACTGTGCCGGATTGCTACCAGTGACGACGACGGCGGCCTCCATCCATCCTGGCGCAAGATTTCAGCGAGCCCCTGGATGCTCGGTGTATCAAGCAGTGTGGATAGGGGCAACTTGGTCCCCCAACGCTGATTGATCCTCGAGAACAGCCGCATAGCAAGTAGCGAATGACCGCCGAGATGAAAGAAGTTGTCAGTAACCCTGATTTGTCGGACCCCGAGAACCTCCTCCCAGATTTCGATCAGCTCCGCTTCGAGCGAATCGCGATGTGCCTTGGGCAGGTGAGTGCGCTCGCTGTCGATTGCATCTTCTGTAGCCAATGCAGATCGACTTACGTGGCCATCCACATCTATCGGCAGCGAGTCTACGAATCGGAACTGAGAGACTTGAGGACCATCTGGAAAAGATTCGGCTACTCGTTTCTTCAATCGCACCTCTAGTTCGCTTAAGGGCTTCGAAAAGGCAATCCGGGCATCAACCACTGCGTAGACTTCAACCTGCTGGCATTCCGAGGCCCGCCCACATGGCACCGCTAGGACTTCCGACAGCGACGGTTCGAGCATCAGGGCCGCTTCCAACTCGCCCACGTGGGTCCGGAAGCCGCCAATATTGACGTGTCGGCTGGACGGACCTAAAACGTCGATTTTGCCGTCGGACAAATAACGCCCCAGTTCGCCCGTCCTGAACCACGTTCCATTGAGCGCTTTGGAAAATCGAAAACTCGCCGCAGTAGATTTCTCGTCGCCCAGGTAGCCGCTCGCGAGTTCCGGCCCTGCGATACATATCATCGCCGGCACGCCCGCGGGCACCGGCTGCATATTCTCGTCGAGCAATCGAATCGCGAACCCTGGCGATGGAACGCCCAGAGTCAGGGCCTGATCTTCAACTCTGCCCTCGCTCCGCGCTTCAAAGATCGCCGCATGGTGCGACACTTCAACGCCTCCGTACGACACGAGCAGACGAATCTGTCCTCGCGCGACGCGTTGAAATGCAGCCACCGCGAGTTTCGACGGTCTGTCACCATAAAGGACAATCTTCTGAACGCATTGCGGAAAATCACGTCTCTCTTTCCCACCGCGCAATATCATGCGCTGCCAGAATCGAGTCGGCAGGATCAGCACACTGCATCGATGTCCTTCAACGAACTGCCGATAACGCGCGTCTGACTCCAATACGGTCGAAGGTACAAAAACGATCGTGGCGCCAGCAATCAGCGATGAGAACACAAGCTCAACAGCAGGCGTCGAGTTAATCAATGCGATTCGATCCTCTGCGCGCAAACCGTAGGTCTCGACGCCCGTCCATGCGCGGACATCAAACGCGCGCTGGCTGACTTGTGCTAGCTTTGAGTCGCTCGACGTCGACGATACCAACTGAATGATCGCCGTACGCGCGCCGTCCTCTTTGGACGACGTTCTCAGTGCGGCACACTCCGCGTTCACGTGCGTTTCATCGACACACACCACTTGCAGCCCGCGTCGGCGAAAAAGTTTTCGCCACCTTCTGCAAGTGATGACCGCCTTGATGCCATGCTCGTTCAACGCGCCCACACCGGCATTTTTCGAATCATCCGCGGGCAACAGCATAAACGCGGCACCGGCCTTGCCGGCCGCCAGCATGCCAATCACTAGATCTGGCAAATAGTCACTACAAATCGCGATTGTTCGGCTCGGAGCCAAATCCACTTTAACTAGCCGGCTCGCGAGTTGACTCGCACGATGATCAAGTTGCCCGTAGGTTAAAGTCTCATTGCCGGATATTATCGCTACTGCTTCAGACTTTTGACGAGCGAACGATTCAATCCGACTGAGCGCCGGCTCGTGCTTCGCCGTTGCGGCGCCGAGACCGGCGCGGGAAATCATCTCGGACTCGTCAGTAGTCAGAATCGGAATTTGATTGATCCGCTGCTCCGGGTCGCAGAGAACGCAGTCTATGATCTGTTGAAAATGGCCGAGCATTCTCCGAGCCGTGCTCGCGTCAAACAAATCGGGCTTATATTCCAATCGCGCAACGATCTCTCCGTCGCGCTCAAACGTTGCTAAATGGAGATCGAATTCGGTTCCAGAGCAATGCCACGTGATCGGAGTCCAACGACACTCCTGAGTCTGTATGGTCTGCAAAAAGGCGACCTGATGAAAGAAATAGAATTGGAACAACGGATTGCGGCCTTGTATCTGCTCGACCTGTAGCTCGTCGACCAGATAGCGAAACGGTAAGTCCTTATGAGCCAACGCTTCTAGAGTCACCTCTCTGATGCGATGCACCAACTCGCTGAAAGAAGGATTTCCGTGAAGGCTGGTCCGCAGGCTTATCGGATACGCGAAGGATCCAACGATGCTCTCGGCGTCATCTGTCCGGCCCGACACGGGCGAACCTACTAAAATATCTTCCTGTCCGGTATAGCGTTTCAGCATCAACTTGAAGATCGCCAAGAAGAGCATGAAGGTCGTGATCTCCTCGCGTTTACAGAAGTCCTTCACAGCAACGACAGAAGCTCCGGCTATGTGGACGGTTTCGGTCGCACCTCGGGATACGAGTGCTGGCCGAAGCGGTCGGTCGCCCGGCAGATCGAGCAATGGTAGCCGGCCTTGAAGCTGCTTTTTCCAGTAGCTGAGGTACGGTTCAAAGTCGGCATTTTTGAGCCACTCGCTCTGCCAGTGCGAAAAGTCCGCGTACTGGAGAACGGAATCAGAAAGCGGCGAAGCCAAACCCTGTGAGTATGCGTCGTAGAGCGTGGTCAATTCGCGAACCACGATTCCGCTGGTCCATCCGTCGCAAACTATATGGGGCATCGTGAGCATCAAGATGTGCTCGCGCTCCTCCAGCTGGATAAGTCCCGCGCGAAAAATTGGACCTTGCGCGAGATTAAATGGCCGAACTGCCTCCTCACGAATCAATTCTTGCGCCCTAGATTCTCGCTCGGTCTCGGAGGCGATTCGGAGATCCACCACTTCTAAGCTCGCGTCGTAGGGCGGGTGAATCACTTGCATCGGTTCGTCGTTCAACACGGAAAAAGTGGTCCGCAGCATCTCGTGACGCTTCACCAGATCCGTAAGACATCGGCGAAGCACAGTCGGGTCCAAGGTACCACTGACCCTGAGCACTGCCGGCATATTGAGCATCGGATTACCCGGCATCAACTGCTCGAAAAGCCAAAAGCGCTGCTGGTTGATAGTGATCGGAAGGGCGTAGCTATCAGACGCGGGCGACTCCGTCCCATCAGAGGCGTTGAGTGCTGTGCCACAAGAAGAGGCGTCTAACGAGTCGGACGTTCCGCGATTCGGAGCTAACAGACCATCTAGAATTGCGCTCGTTCGCGTCGCCGGGAGATCAGTAGCTGTTTCCGACTTCGCTGGAACCAGCGCCAGCTGAAGTTCTGAGATCCGCTGATCTGGATTTCCTGCGACGCGCTCGAGCGTACCGCGATAGTTATCGAGCAATCCGCCGATAGTGCTAGGTTCGAATAGATCAGTATTGTATTCGCACGAGAGACGCCACCCCTCTGTGCGCATCACCAGGAAAATATTCAGTTCGTAGGGCGCGCCCTGCGATTTCGAGGGTATTGTGGTCAGCGTGATCCCTGAAAACTCCAGCGGTATGACCGCGTCGCGCTCGCAAATGAAGTTCAGCGGACAAAGGCCATGATGGCTCGGATAAACTTGAGGCTGAACCTCGGCAAGCAATTGTTCAAAGCGAAGGTTCTGGTTCACAAGCGATTCGGTTGCAGTCTTTTGTACGCGGCGCAGCAATTCGCAAAAGCTTGGATCGCCGGAAACATCGAACCGGAGAATCACCGTGTTGATAAATAATCCGACCAGCGGCTCGAGGTCCAGGCTATCGCGTCCCGCTACTTGCGTGGACACTCCGAAGCTTGTTTGCCGCGTGTAGTGAAACACGAGGATGGCGAGGGCGGCCGCTGTAATCTGGAAAAACGTGGCACCTTCTTGATTAGCTATATGACCAAGGGAGTCACTGAGTTCCATTGGAAGCAGCGTCGATACGATCGCGGAATTGTAGGTTGGACGTTCAGATCTTGGACGGTCCGTAGGAAAGGTCGCAACGGGAAGTTGTGTTAGCTGTGTTCTCCAGTAAGAAAGATCATTTTTTACTTGTGCATCCTGCAAATGGTTGTGTTGCCAGATTGCATAGTCACCGTACTGAATCGTAAGTGGAGCAAGGTGCGGCTCCAGACGGTGGGAATATGCCGTGTAGAATTCTGCAAGTTCCTTTGCGATGACGCCGATCGACCAGTAGTCAGCAATCGAGTGATGAATCGTGAGAGTCATCACATAGTCGCAATCGCCGGCCTGCAGAAGACGGGCCCGCAGCAGAGGTCCGGCAGCCAAATCGAAGTGCTGATGTGCTGCCTCGAGGCAACGGCGGTCAACCGTGTCGGCGCGCTGAGCTTCAGGGAGGTGTCGGAGGTCTTCCATGGATAGCGTCACCGCCATCGAAGGAGCGATGATCTGAGATACGCGCCCATCGACGGTCGCGAGATTGGTTCGCAGGACCTCGTGGCGCTGGACGATTCCTTGTAGAGAGCGCTCGAGTATGGCCGGATCGAGCGGTCCCCGAAGTGCAAACCGCACAGCGAGATTCCATGCCGGATTGCCCGGACTTAGGCGGTCCAATGCCCAGAAACGTTCCTGTGCGAGCGATGCGGGCAGGACGTAGGTATCTCCGTGATCGAGATTCGTCGCATCACTGCTCATAAACGAACCTCATACTGGATTGTTAGGCTCATGAGGAGCCAACCTTCTGATCCGGTACTATCGTTTGGCTTAACCTATACTTTGCGCGAGAAACTGGAACGATGGCTGGCATCGGGATGGTAGTCCCGTTTTGATTTTCGTTTTCGGCGTGCGCAAGCAACCCTTCGATCGTCCTGTACTTAAAAAACAACGGCGCAGCTACGCGCATGCCTGCCCTGGTTGCACGCGCTGCGATTTGAAAGATGTGCAGAGAGTCTGCGCCCAATTCGAATAGATCGTCCCGGATTCCGACCCTCTCCAAGTGAAGAATCTCGGCCCAGATCTCTGCCAGCGTTCTCTCAGAGGCGGTCCGTGGACCGACAAACTCATGACTGCGCGAGAATTGAACCGTGGCCGGAGCTGGGAGCGCACACCGGTCGAGTTTTCCGTTCGGCGTAAGTGGCATCGAGTCCAGACGCACCACTGCGGATGGCAGCATATAGTCGGGCAGCTTCCCGATCAGAAATTCGCGGACTGCTGTAACGGTCAGCGCCTGCTGATTGGAGACCACATAGGCAACCAGTCTCCGGTCGCCAGGGGTGTCCTCACGAAGAATTACCGCGGCACCGGTCACTCCCGGATGCTTAGCCAGCGCCGATTCAATCTCTCCGAGTTCGATGCGGAAACCGCGCAGCTTCACCTGATTGTCGAACCTGCCCACAAACTCAAGAGTACCGTCGGTCAGCCGCCGAACCCGGTCACCCGTCCGATACAGGCGCTCATTTCCGTCGACCCGGAATGGATCTCGGATAAACTTCTCCGAGGTCAGCGCCTGCTGGTGAAGATATCCGCGCGCGACGCCGGCACCGCCGATATACAATTCGCCATCACATCCTATCGGAGCGAGCTGCCCAGCTTGGTCGAGCACATAGAACTGCGTATTATCGATCGGGAATCCAATTGGCACAGGACCCGGTCCAGGTTCAACTCGGATCGCGGACGACCAAATCGTAGTTTCGGTCGGACCGTACATATTCCAAACGGAACTCGTCCGCTCCAACAACTGGGTTGCCAGCTCGCGGGATAGGGCCTCGCCGCCACACAAAACCTTAAGCGTAGAACGTTCCGCCCATCCTGCTTCGATCAGGAGTGCGAACGTAACTGGGGTTGCCTGGATTGCCGTTGCGCCGGACTGGCGCAGGCGAGCGAGGAGCTGACTGCCATCGGACGCCTCCGCACGACTCGCAATGACCATTTTCGCTCCGACCGTAAGGGGCAGGAATATTTCCAGCGCCGCGATGTCGAACGAGAGCGTAGTGACCGCGAGCAACGTATCGTGGCAGCCGAGACCGGGGGTCTTGCTCATCGAGTGTAAGAGATTGACGACCGCACGGTGCGGAATCTCGACGCCCTTGGGTTTACCCGTCGAGCCCGAGGTATATATGACATACGCAAGGTCTTCGGAACTGACCGTGGGCCTCGGATCGTTTTCGCTGTCTTCTCGCGTAATCGCGCTCCAATGACTATCCAGGTAAAGAACCCGTCTGGAGCCCGGCGGCACGCTACGAGCCAGACTCTCCTGCGTCAATAATATCGGGACCTTCGCGTCTTCGAGCACGAAGGAGATGCGTTCTGCAGGATAGGTCGGGTCCATCGGTACATACGCGGCACCAGTTTTGAGGACGCCGAGCAAAGCCGTGACCATGTCCAGCGACCGTTCGACAAATACCCCGACCAGCATTCCGACACCGACGCCGAGTTTCTGCAAATGCCGCGCTAGTTGATCGGCACGGTGATTCAGTTCGAAGTATGTTAATTGCCGGCCCTCGTACACCACCGCCACCGCGTCGGGAGTGCGCTGGGCCTGAGCCTCGAAAAGCTGATGGACGCAGCGTTCGGTCGGAAACTCGGCCTGAGTATCATTCCAACTGGCGATGATGCGCTGATGCTCGGCGGTCGATAGCAATGGCAGCGAGGAGATCCTCTGATTCGGATCAGCGCTCATCGCTCCCAACAAAGTAGCGTAGTGCCCCAACCAACGCTCTATCGTTGCTTGGTCGAACAGGCCGGTATTGTAGTCGCAGTCGAGCATCAGGCCGTCGGCCGACTCAATGATGTTCAGAAATAGGTCCTGATTGACGAACGATTTGGCATTTGGCTCGATCGTCAGCTCGAGTCCGGAAAACTCGATGCCGGAACCCATTCGCTCGAGGTTGAATTGAACCTCCGTCAGTGGCAACCGACTCGGATCGCGCTTGATCGGCAGCTTTCGAATCAAACGGCCATAAGTATAGTTCTGATGTTCGTACGCATCGAGGAGGGTACGTCTTACCTGAGCGAGATATTGCGCTGCTGAAAGACTATTCACGACCTCGCCGCGCAATGGCAGAAAATTGACACAATGACCAACCAGGCTCTCGCCGTCGAGTGCCGCCTGTCCGGCAGCGGGAATTCCGATAACAATGTCTTCCTGCCCGCTGAGGCGGCTCAGTAGAATCTGAAATGCGGCCAGTAACATGACAAATAGCGTGCATTTTTGCTGCGCGCCGGCCAGTTTGATATCTCGATAAGATTCCGCCGGAATCCGCAGACGACAGGTAGCTCCCTCATAGGATCTGGTGGCGGGTCGTGGCCGATCCAGAGGCAACTCGAGAAAAGCCGGAAGCGTGCTGAACTGCTCCTGCCAATAGGTCTCTAGAGCGGAAAGGTTGGAGCTCTGGAAGTGCTTCGCTTGCGACTCCGCGTATGCGCCGAAAGTCATCGGCTCTGGAAGCTCGTATGAGCGTCCCGCGCACGCCGCATTGTAGAGTCGGCGAACTTCGTCAAGAATTATATTTGTCGACCATCCGTCACACACGATATGATGCGCGGTGAATATAAAACGATACTCGCCGGGTCTGACTACTATGAGATTTGCGCGGACCAGCGGACCGCGTTCGAGATCGAAGGGCGATCTTGCATCATCGGCAATGAATTGTGCCAGCCGCTTTTCGCGTGATTGACCGTCAAGCGGTGTCAAATCCACAATCGGAATTACAAGCTTGGGGTCGGGCACGAATTGTTGGTATTCGCCGTTAGCGTCGAATTTCGCCCTCAGCGCCTCGTGCCGGGCAACTACCCTGTCGACGGCTGCGAGAAATGCTGCTACGTCGAGATTGCCGCGTAGCTTCAAAGTGAACGATTCGTTGTAACAACACGACGCTTGTTCACTGAGCTTTGCGGAGAGCCAAATCTCCTTTTGTGATTCAGTCAAGGGCGCCTGCCGCACTGGAACCGTGTGCGTGTTCTCCTTGATCGAAGTCAATCCAGGTTCGGGTGGCTCCGGAGTAATGCCGTTGCCATTCAGGTGCGAAACGGAGCCATTGCGCGGCAGTTCCATGGGCTCCGAGTGCGGAGCCGGCAGGAATCCCGCAGCCTGGATCTCGAGCACGGACTCCCTGAACGCCTGAATCACCCGCGCGATATCTTCGTCGCTGTGCGCGGTGGTCAGAAACAGAGGAAACCCTTCTTGAATATGTACTCCGCGTGCGCGCAAATAATAGTACAGCAGGCCTGCATGGATCAGTTCAGCAGGTAGCGTGAAATACGCAATTGATCCGAAGGTATCAACATGCGCCTGAACCTCCCGCTCTTCAAACAATGCATTCAAGGCATCGGCCATGTGCGTGGTTTTATTCGCGAGGTGCTCCCATAGTTCAGGTCCCGCGGTGTTTAAGTGATTGAGTACTGCAAATGCCGCGGCCAGGGCGAGTGGATGTCGCACGAATGTTCCTGCGAAGAACGTCACGCCCGTCTCAGGATATGAATTGTCGCCGTAGTTCCACGTTCCACCGTCGAGCGCGTCCATAAAGGCGCTTGTGCCAGCAAGGACGCCAATTGGCAGTCCGCCACCCAGAACCTTTCCGTAAATCGCGAGGTCGGCCTTGATTCCGAACAGCGCCTGACAGCCTCCGCGATGCACCCGAAACCCTGTAACTACTTCATCGAAGATGAGCGCGGTTCCTGATTGCCGCGTGATACGTCTGACCTCCTTCAGAAAGTCGATCGGCTGCAGCGCGGGATGGCGGCTCTGAACTGGCTCAACCAGAACCGCCGCGAGTTCGCCTGCGTGAGCTTCGATGTAGCGCAGAGCTTCGGGCGTGCCGTAGTCAAGGACGATTACGTTCTCAACTTTTTCGCGCGGAATGCCGGGCGCCACGGGCAGTGAGCGCGGCCCATTTGGACCGTTGACGCCCTTGACCACTACTTCGTCGAACATTCCGTGATAGGCGCCCGTAAAGAGGACTATCTTGCTACGGGCTGTGATAGTGCGTGCCACCCGTAACGCCGCGGTCACCGCTTCCGATCCGGTATTGCAGAAGGTTACACGCTCCATCCCGGTCATGTCGCAGATAAGATCAGCGACCTTGCCGGCTAACGGCGATTGCGGTCCGGTCTCATAGCCATGATCGAGCTGTTCGCGAATCGCCCGATTGACGAAATCCGGCGCATGGCCAAACATGATAGGGCCGTATCCGTTTACCAAGTCGATATACTCATTCCCGTCAACGTCCCAGAGCTTCGAGCCGCTGGAACGAACGGTCACGATCGGGTAAACGATTTCCTTCCACTGCAGGCGAAATCCCGCGGCGACTCGAGGGTCAGCCAGGTGGCTCCGATGCTGCTGTGTCAGCCGCTTGGAGCCTGCGGTCTTCCTGCTGTAACTCTCCACGAGTGCGCGCAGATGTTGTGATTGAAGAGGAGTTAGCTCCCGGGCTTTCCCTGCTTCAACCGGTACGAATGGAATAAATTTTCTCGGAGTAGGTCCGTGTAGTTTGACGGCCGCGGAGCCGTTCAATCCGTCCACAGGTTCTCGTTGCGCAGTGGCTACATGGACAGTTCTCGGGTCTGTGATCTGGTCAGGCACCGCGACGAATGCCTTGGTTTCCGTGTTCCTGAGAACCTCCAACTGTTTCGCCATCAGGTCCGAAAGCGTCTGAAGTTGGGTTTTGAATAGAAGCTGAAGATCCGGGCCGCCTCCAGCAGACGCAACAGCCGCATCTGCAGGGCGCGTCGCTGCGCGAGTTCCGCCCGCTGGCCCAGCTTCATTAGAGCACGGCAATTGGTGTTCGGAACGCGAGCTTTCTAGTTCGGCAATATCCGAAGCCCCTGAGGGTAGAGCTTGTGGCGGCAGTTTCTCATCAAGGTAGGCGGCCAGCGCGTCGAGAGTAGCCAGTTGATCGAGTAGTTGTCTGAACGTGATCTTCAGGCCAAACTCGGCGTGCAACATTTGCGAGACCTGGGTCAAAAATAGCGAATCGAATCCGAATTCGAGAAAAGTAACCCCGCTGGCTGCGTCGCCGAGTCTGAGACCCGACAAATCCTCGAAAATACATTCCAGCCTCGACAGGATTCGTGCCTTGCGAGTCTCCAGTCGGGGCGACTGGATCGCCGTACCTTCTGAACTACCGGCCGCGCGCGCATCTTCGGGTCGCTGCCCATTAACAGATGCATGGAGGGAAGCCTTGTAGCTCTCAAGATCAGAACCAGATTTTTCGGTTGAGCTGGTCCGGGATGAATCTTCTTGGCCCGCAAGTGTGTCCGCGTTTCGCGCGGCGGGTCGCGGGCCGCACCAAAACCGCTTGCGTTCGAACGGGTAGAGCGGCAGCGAAACCCTGCGCCGCGAGTCGCCCGCATAGATTTGCGACCAGTTGGGTTGAGCCCCGTGCAGCCAGAGTTGGCCGAGAGCGTTCAGCACCGATTCCTCTTCGGTTTGCTGACCGTTACGACCGGGCATCGACGCAATCACGAGTTGATCAGGATTGTTCGCCTGATGCTGTCGCGCGAGCACCGACAGAGTGTTGCCCGGCCCGACTTCCAGCAGGGCGAAGTCTTCGGCCCGCAGTTTGGCTGCGCCGATTGAGAATCGCACCGGTAGCCGAAGATGATTCGCCCAGTATTCCGGATCGGTCGCTTCACGCGCCGTAATCCAGTCGCCAGTCACACTCGATAAAAACGGAATCTCGGGAATACTTATCCGCACCGGATCCAGTAACCGGAGGAAGGGCTCCCGAGCCGTATCCATCATGCTCGAATGGAACGCGTGAGAGGTCCGCAGCCGCTGGCAGACGATTCCCTCGCTCCCAAGCCGCTGCTCCAGTTCCGCGATCGCTTCGCAGGGCCCCGCGACCACGGTGAGTGATGGACCATTGACCGCCGCGAGGTTCGCAGCGGGACCGATAAAGCGCGCGACATCATCCTCGCTCAGTCGGACCGATAGCATCGCTCCCCGAGGAAGGTCGTGCATCAAGGCGCCGCGCCCGGCGACCAGCTTAAGCGCGTCCTCGAGAGAAAAAACACCTGCCATGCATGCTGCGACGAATTCGCCAATGCTATGGCCGATCATTGCCTGTGGACGAATACCTAATTGAAGCCAGAGCTGCGCCAATGCGTATTCGACGACAAACAGCGCAGGTTGCGCGATGGCAGTATCGTTGATTTCTTCGTCGGTTGGCAATGTATAGTTGGAATCAAACAGATTTCTCAGATTCGGTCCCGAGCCTGCGACGAGGATCTGCAGACAAATGTCGACTTGCTTCCGAAACTCAGGCTCGGCGAAGTATAGTTGCCGCCCCATCCCAACGTATTGCGATCCCTGTCCAGGGAACATGAATGCGACCGCGAGACGATTAGACGGTGTGATCCGTGTGAGTACTCGTCGGCTGCCGCCTGCCAGCACCGTTACCGCGTCAGCGGTGTCGTGAATCACGGTCATTCGACGGGCCTCGAAAGAATGACGGCCCATCATAAGTGTATATGCAACGTCGGCTAATTCAGCAGTCGGATTGGCCACCAGACTATCGGCCAAGTTCGACGTCGCCGCGTTGAGTGCGGCCTCGGTTTTGGCGGACACCAATATCAGGTGGGCCCCACGCCTCGACTTTGTGGCGAGAGCTTCCGGCGCCTCTTCCATGACTACATGCGCGTTTGTGCCGCCGATTCCAAAGGCGCTCACGCCCGCGCGTAGGGGCGTGGTGCCGCGCTGCCACGGCGAGAGGGCCGTGTTCACATAGAACGGCGAGTCTTCCAGATTCAGTTTCGGATTGGCGCTCTCGAAGTGCAATGTCGGCGGCAACATCCGATGATGCAGCGACATCGCGGTCTTAATCAGCCCGGTCACTCCCGCCGCAACGTCCAGATGCCCAACGTTGGTCTTTGCCGTACCCAGCGCGCAGAACTGCCGCCGCGTGGTCGAACGTCGAAAGGCCTGTGTCAGTGCGGCAATCTCAATCGGATCGCCGAGCGGAGTTCCAGTGCCGTGCGCCTCGATATATGAGATCGAGGCCGGGTCCACGCCGGCCGCGGAATGTGCCATCGCGATTGCGCTGGCCTGGCCGTCGACTCCTGGTGCGGTAAAGCCGACCTTTGCGGCGCCATCGTTGGTTACTCCGAATCCTTTAATCACGGCGTAGATCCGATCCCGGTCGGCAACCGCCTCCTGAAAACGTTTCAGGAGAACCACCGCGGCGCCATCACCGAAAACTGTGCCCTGGCTCGCGGCGTCGAAGGTTCGGCAATGACCATCGGGCGATACCATCCCTCCCGGCTCGTATAGGTAGCCGCGCCTCTGCGGAAACGTGATCGAAACGCCGCCGGCTAGCGCCATATCACATTGATAGTTCTGCAGGCTGAGACATGCCTGCGATACGGCGACCAGTGAAGTAGAGCATCCGCAGTTAAGTGAGAATGCAGGTCCGCGCAAGTTCAGTTTGTAAGCGACCCGGGTCGGCAGAAATTCGAAATTGCTGCCCAGCGTAGTAATAAAGTTACTTACCTGATAACCGGCCGTATACTGAGAGATGTCATCGCGATTCGAGCATACGTGTTGTGCGAAGTAGCTATTGAAACTGCACCCCGCGAACACCGCGGTAATACCCGTGTACACCAGCGGGTCATAGCCGGAATCTTCGAACGCATGCCAGCAGCACTCCAAAAACATCCGCTGTTGAGGGTCGATCAGCTCAGCCTCTTTCGGATAAATGCCGAAGAACGCGGCATCAAACTTGTCGGCATCCTCGATGATCGCGCGCGCGCGCACGTAGTTGGGCATCCCGGAAACCGCTGCGGCGTCATCGATTTCGAGCTCCCCCGGCGCAAAGTGAGTGATCGATTCAACGCCCGCGCATAGGTTGCGCCAGAACTCGTTGATGTCCCGAGCTCCCGGGAATCTGCCGGCCATCCCGATAATCGCGATGTCAGTCAGAGCGTCACTCATTGCAATCGATTCCGTTTGGACTCCATCATTTGAATCCGCGGATCACCCCGCGCGTCGCGACAGCATTTCGCGCTGACGCCGAGCCCGAAGTTGCAGATCGTTGCCGACCGGCGAAAATTGGCTGTCGCCGCTCAGATGCTCGGCGAGGGTCGCAACGGTCGGGTATTGAAACAGATCCGTGATTATCAACTTTTCGGCGAGCAAGCGCTGCAGTTTGGAGTGGACCTCGATCAGTTGCAGCGAATCACCACCGAGGTCGAAGAAGCTCGTGTCCACCTCAACCGCCGGCAGATGCAGGACATCGCGCCAGACCGAAGAGATTGTCGTTTCGATTTTGCTCAACCGCCCCGTGGGTTCTCGATTGGATTGTGAGGCCACCGCGTCTTCGCGAAGCCGCACGAGCGCATCACGATCGATCTTGCCATTGCGAGTCAGCGGAATTTCAGCGACCGCCACGAACGCCGCCGGGATCATATAGTGCGGCAGCTTCTCCATAAGAAATGCGCGCAATTCTTGCTGCGCGGGTGCAGGGAACGAATGCGGCGTTACATATGCGACCAACCGCTTTTCCTCGCAGGTATCTTTTTCCGCCACGACCACGGCATCGCGGATGGCCGGATGCTGGCGCAGGGTCTCGGCAATCTCACCGGGTTCGATTCGATATCCAAATATTTTGACCTGATCGTCCATGCGTCCCAGAAATTCAAGGGCGCCATCGGCGCGATACCGGACGAGATCGCCGGTGCGATAGAGGCGCTGCGAGGACTCCGCGGCCCAGGCGGGCACCACAAATTTTTCCGCAGTCAGATCGCCCTGGTTCAAGTACCCTCGAGCGACTCCATCACCACCGATGTAGAGCTCTCCAACTTCTCCCACCGCCACCTGATTGAACTCGGAATCCAGCACCCACACCGGGGTTCCGGCGATCGGAAATCCGATTGGAACCGAAGGTCCTTCCAGATATTCCGGGTGCGCAGTAAGACACACCGCAAAGGTCGTCGCCTCTGTCGGGCCATAACCATTTACGAGCCGGCAACCGGGCAACGCCGCGACCGCGGTGCGAAAATGCGCAAGCGATCCCGAATCGCCGCCAGTTACTAACTGCTTGAGTCGGCAGAGTGCATCTGGATGATGATCGATCATCAGATTGAACAATCCCGCCGGAAGCCAGACTGTGCTGATTTCATAACGGCGAATGGCCGCCGCGATATCCTCGAGCGCCGGCGTCCCCGGCGGCAGGAGCACCAGGCTGCCCCCGTTCAGCAAGGGTCCCCAGATTTCAAGTGTTGCCGCATCGAAGCAGACTGGCGCTAACTGCATGAACCGCTGGCCGGCGTCGAACGATAGATAGTCCGTGTTTTTCACCAGGCGAATGACGCCGCGATGTTCGATCAGGACGCCCTTGGGCGAGCCGCTCGAGCCCGAGGTGTACATCACGTAGACAAGGTTGTTAGCAGCGACCCGTGCATTGAGATTAGCTCCGTCGCGTAATCCGATCGCGGCTGCTTCGCGATCGATTAGCAACAGCTTTGAGAGCTCATCCGGCAGTGACCCGATGCATGAGGAATCGGTGATCACGATCGGCGCGCGCGTATCCCTCAGCATGAATGCAAGGCGCTTGCGGGGATAATCGGGATCAAGCGGAACGTAAGCGCCACCGGCTTTGAGTACCGCGAGCATGGCGACCACTAAGTCGAATGAACGGCGCAGACAGACGCCGACCAATACTTCAGCCTGCACGCCCTGTGGGGCCAGATGGCGGGCCAGGCGATTGGCGCGCTCATTCAACTCACGGTATGTGATTTGCTCATCGCCCAGGATCAGCGCGATAGCCTCGGGGTTGTGAGCGGCCTGCTGCTCAAACCATCCATGGACCGTAGCGAGATGACTCTTTTCCGTACGCCGCCCGATGTCAGCCATTCGGCATTGGCCGTACCTCGATAGTGACGCTGACGATTCCGCACCCTTTACCATGCGCACGCTACGGCCCCAATTTGCCCGCGGTCTGTTCGCGTTCAATTCCGAAATCGCTTCTGACATTTCCAGCTCTAGCGACGCGGGTACGGTCTGCCCGACTCGGCAAGACTCTCTCCTTGCACCCGAATAATCTCTCCGCGACGATGCCGCGTTGGCAGGCCGTTGCAAGGAGCCGGTCTGATTCCACTATTGGATTGGAGAGATGGTCGTAGCGAATACTGCTGACGAACTGGAGCCACGGCTCCTGGCCCATCGCATATACGTAGAGCTCCCGGCAATTGAATTGCTCAACCAGGCCAAGCGCGCTCGAGTAGTCTGACGCGTTGGCTCGCCGCGACTGATCCATCGCTCGTTCCAACCGGCGGGTCAGCAACGGACCATAGATCCAGCTTAGCGGTGCGCCGTCACATTCCATGCCGATGAACATCGTCTCGACATCGCCAATTTGATCGTGCACGTTCCGATACAGCGCGGGACTCAGGTTGCGCGAGTCCGCCAATAGCAGCATCGAATGGCAGCCACCCCGAACCAACCATGCGGTTTTGCTTCGGATAGCAAGGTCGCAGTGTTCACCAGTGAATGGGATTGACTGGATGGAGCCGGAACCTAAGTCGATCGTTTCCATTTCGTCGATTTCGCGCACGTGTTTGAAGCCGCATGCCTCAAGGATCAGTTTCAGCGAAGGATCCTGAAGGGCACCGCCCGAGTTTTTAGGTACCAGGATGGTCCCGATTCGGTCCCGCAACTGGAGCAAAGTTTCCAGCAGGACATGATCTTGATGCGCGTGCGTGAGCAGGACAAAGTCGATCGATTCAGGCAGGTCTGCGTAGGTGAATCGCTCGGACGCACCGTCGAAAGCGTAACCGATCGCCGGATCGGTGAGAATCGAGAAGTCACTGCTTTCAATAAGGACACATGCATGGCCGAAATATTTCCAGCTAACACCGGGCCCTTTATAGCTTGTAGATTTGCGGGGCTTTTCGTCTGTCAGGAATGACCTCAGGATAGCGTTGTTATGCTCTGATAGACCCAACACATCCCGAATTTCGCTGAAGGATGCCGGCTGGGACTTGAGGCGATATAAAGCGTCCACTGCGGCGCCGGCAAAGCGCACCCTCCAATTGATCGAATCCGGACTGGCGAGCCGCGGGGTGCTGAAAATGAACGGCCGACCGTCGTCCTTGATTGCCGAAAGCATCAAGCTCTGGCCGTTCGGATCGTAGTATCGACTTGCATAAAGCAGCCGTTCGATAAACCTGTACGACGCCTGATTTTGAAGATCGTAGCCGAGCTCAACGTAGCCCTGGAGCGCGGCCGGGACTAAACGATACAAGGGCTCCAGCGAGTACCCTTTCGCGTGATCGGTCAGCAATGAATCGAGCTGGCCAATCGCGGCGGATAGCTCAATCAAATTATGCCGCGCAGCAATCGTATGATCGCGCAAAGCGGAAATTTCGGCGATTCGGGCATGCTCGAAACTCATGAACGGGCCGCCCGCCAGGTTTGGATCGCGTGCCGCTGCCGCGTGGCCATCTGGGTTGCTTAAGTAAGACTCCATTATCCGCAGATGACGCTCAGTCAGATTGCGGGCGGAGGTTGCAGGCGCGACCAAATGCGGCCAAGCGTACCACTGATCGATCAGCGGTTCGACTGCGATATTTGGCCGCAGGTATAGCTTGTCGGTACTACGATGCACCGTGGTTTACGCCTTACTTCGTCATTAGAAACCTGATCTCATAAGCCATCCTCTGTCGCAGTTCCGCACCACGTGCCGCCCGTCCTCAGCGGATTGCAGACAAAGCTCCTCGAGCGGTGCCTAACGCGCCGCCGATGCACCAACGGCTCGGGAGGGTCGTACAAGTCGTGAAGGATCAAGCTGCGTGAGCGGTTGCCGCCTCTCGGGCTTTGAATAGGCGGGCACGGCCTGAACCTGGCTTCCGACCTGTGTTTGGTTCCCGTTTGTGCCGAAGTTCCACTTGTTCAGCAAAAGGTATTGCTTCCCGCTGCGGCTCAGCAGTCCTGCTTCGGCCATTTCTGCGACCAGGCGGCTGACCATTGGTCTCGAGCACCCCATCATCTCAGCCAAATCCTCATGTGCGAGGTCAGGAATCAGGATGGTTCCGCGGGCATCCTTTACCCCGAACCGCAGCGCCAGATCGCTCAGCACCACCTCAAGGCGCTGCCAGAAAGGCAGGTTGAGCAGTGTCGCGAACCAACGAAGATTCTGTGACCAGAAGGTATTTAGCGCCTGCAGAATTTCCACCAGCACCTCAGGTTCCAAGCCGCGTAGCAGGCGCGCCACTTGGTCACGGTTGATCAGCGCCACCGTGCATTTGCTCGCGCTTTGCACCTCGAAGAGCTGCGCACGTCGCGCCTTGGTATCGATATAATCGGCGTAGCCGATCAGTTCACCAGGTCCAGCCAAGCGCACCAATGTGCGGTTGCCGTCAGCGACCGAGCAATAGACCTTGACGAAGCCGCTGAGAACGCAACCGAACAGATCATTGGTCGAGCCCTCGCTCAGGACCAAGACGCCTTTCTCGAAATTGACCGCTAAGTTGCGCTCGACGATTTCGTCCGTGAATTCGGCGGAGATACCCCACGTAGCAAGATTGTTCCGAAGATGGGAAAACGCGTCGGCATGCATGCGGTTTGGGTTTGAGTTCAACTTCATTTTCGCCTCTCCTCCAAGCGCGATTATTTCAATTTTGGCATTTCCACCTCCACCTCCACCTCGTTGGCTTAGAGCGCCTATAAATACCTTTGAATGCCTATCACTTCTATTAGCGGCCTTACGGCTGCACACTCTACCTCCGAACTGCTTTGTATGTCCACGGTTAACAGTGGCTC
The DNA here is from genome assembly GCA_963765675.1 of uncultured delta proteobacterium. Classification (GTDB taxonomy): domain Bacteria; phylum Desulfobacterota; class Binatia; order Binatales; family Binataceae; genus JBARDN01. Next base: position 24,935 of record CAVXXK010000005.1, read on the forward strand.
TTCGATACCGCAGCATTAAATAGATAGATTTAGCTCCCCGTGTGACTAAAGGTGACGATAATGAGTAAAGTAAATCCAGCCTAACGGATCGAGCCGGATAGTCAATGAAAAATTTACGTACATCGTGACCATCAGACCTCAGAATTTAGTGAAATATGACAGAGGAATTAGCGTCATGTTTCGAAAAGAGCTCCTGTCGGCTCGAGCCTGTCATCGTCTTGGTCTCCTCTGCTTGAAGCGATTCTCCTCAGCTATCCGCTCGCGTCGCCTACGCCGCGCAGCGTAGCCCTCAAGCTCCATAAAGCCCGCAGCTTCATGGCGGACTGCCAGACATTGGATCTCAACGGCGGGTATTGTTAAGGCAGAGGAGCAACGGCGATTTTTGCTCAAAGTAGCAACGCCGAACCCGTCCGGATTTGAAGGAGCCAACGATGACGCCAGTTCCGAGCGGAACAGAACTCGCCCGCCCATTTATGCCGGCGAAAGACTTTGATCTCTCGAAGAACTTCTATGAGACGCTAGGCTTCGAAAAACTTCTCGACGGAGACGTGGCGATCTTCAGGGCCGGATCCAGTAGTTTCATCCTTCAGCGCTATTATCAGAAGGACTGGGCTGAAAACTTTATGATGCAGCTCATGGTTGACGATCTTGATGCCTGGTGGACGCACATTGAGCGGCTTGATCTGCCGGGAAAATTCAAGGTTAAGCCTCCGCGCGCCCCGGCTATGCAGCCATGGGGCCTTCGGGTCGCTTATGTTTTCGATCCGTCCGGAGTGCTCTGGCACATCAGCGAACGGCGCGATGGCGCAATACAGGACTGACGACCTGGCGCTCGCGAGAGTCCTGCTGATTCAGGTTCCGAATCTTTCTGCGGCGCGAGCCTTCGCTTTTGCGGCCTCTTCTTCGCGATTTCTCAAGGGTGCAGCGGTTTCGAGCGAGCGAAGGAGACGCGCCGATATCCCCGCGATTTCATCAACCGCAGTCAGGAAGGTGGCTTCGTTCGCCTTCGACGGTTTATTGAAGCCGCTGATTTTTCTCACGAACTGAAGCGACGCAGCACGAATCTCTTCAGACGTGACCGGCGGATCGAAATTGAAGAGGATTTTGATATTTCTGCACATTTCCTTCCCGCTCTCCGATGTCGCCTGCTATATCACCGATAGTGAATTAACGTCGATAGTGGAGCGCTGTGACGCCGGAGACGATACGCGATGCGCAAGATAAAGGTTGGTTACCAGCTCGATTTCCGCAATCCCCCCGGCTCGTCGATTCCATCCCCGGAGCTATACCGCGAGATGCTTGGACAAGTGGAAGCCGCCGAGGCGTTTGGGTTCGATTCGATTTGGCTGACCGAGCATCATTTCACCGACGACGGCTATCTGCCTGCGATGATGCCGGCGGCGGCAGCGATCGCCGCGCGCACGCAGCGGATCACTATCGGCACGTTCGTGCTGCTCGCGCCGATGCAGCATCCGCTCAGGCTGGCGGAGGACGCGGCGGTGGTCGACGTGATCTCCAACGGACGGCTGCGCCTGGGGATCGGGCTCGGCTACCGCGCGGAGGAGTTCGCGGGTTTCGGCGTACCGCGCGCCGAGCGTCTTGGCCGCACGCTGGAGACGCTCGAAATATTGCGCCGCGCATGGACCGGCGAGCGCTTCAGCTTTGAGGGCAAATATTTCAAGTTCGCTGATGTCCGGATACTGCCGCGCCCCGCAAGCCGGCCCTATCCCGAGTTGCTCTGGGGCGCGGGCACGGCGAAAGCGATTCGGCGCGCCGCGAAACTCGATTTGGGATTCGCGTGCGTAGGCGGCCGCCGCGAGATCGGCATCTACCTCGACGCGTTAAAGGCCGAAGAACGCGATCCCTCGCGCTACAGCATCATCAACAGCAGAGTCGTCTATGTTGCCGACAGCGAGGCCGAGGCGTGGAACGATACGCGCGACGCGCTGATGTACCAGGCGGAGCTCTACGCCAAATGGCTCAGCGCCTCATCGGGTGCCGACCCGTCGCAGCGTGCTGATTCGCCCCGATCCGGAGCGACTCAAACGCACCAGTATTCTGGGGCCGCCAGATTTTGTGCTCCACCGTCTGGCCGAGATTGTCGATTCCGTTCCGATGACCGAGCTGAACGTTGCGATGCAGCTTCCGGGCCTCGATCCGGCGCGCGCGCGGCGCTCGCTCGAACGCTTCGGCCGCGAAATTCTCCCGGCGATGAAGTGACCTGTCGCAACCGGGGAGGTCGCTCAGGCGCGAATCTTCTCGATCCAGGCGGCGAACCGTCGATCCGATCTCGACGATTTCGAGCCCGAGCTCCGCGGGCGCAAGCGCCGCGAGAGTCTTCGCAACCAGACGATTATACGAACCCTTGCGAAGACTCCCGACCAGCACTGCTACTTCCCGTCTGGCGCTCATCGATCTCACCAGCTAGAACGAAAAGCGTTCGCCGACCATTTCTTCGCTCTTGCGCCATAGATCGTTCGCATGCGCGAGGTTGAGCGCATACGAGCGCACCCCGACGCGCGAGGTCGCGTCGTCATTCACCTCGCACACGTGGCAATCTTCGGCGTAGCGCCCGCCGACCGCGTCGGCAGGCGCGACGAAGCCGCTCCATACGGACGTAGCCGAGCCCTGAGGCACCGTCTTGAAACGAAATGTTGGCGTTCCGCCACTCGCACCCTGGTTTATTCTGGCCGTCAGTTGCTGGATAAGCTCCGGCGTGAGATGCCGCCCGAGCTCGGTCTGGATTCCGCCCGGATGCAATGCGGTCGCGCGCACGCCGCGTCCTTTGAGCCTGCTGTCGAGAGCCACTGCGTACAGGATATTGGCGGTCTTCGAGCGGCCGTACGCGGTAAACGGCTGATACTCAGTCCGCTCAAAATTTGGATCGTCGATATTGACGTCGCTCTGTTGATGACCCGCCGAGGAGAGCAGCACGATTCGCGCGCCCGGTTTCAGCAACGGCACCAGCCGGTTGACGAATACGAAATGCCCCAGATGATTGGTTCCGAATTGCGTTTCGAAACCGTCGTGAGTCTTGCCCTTGGGGCACGCCATCACGCCGGCGTTTGCGATGATCACGTCGAAGGGTTTGTTGCGCGCCAACAATTCGCTCGCCGCCTTGCGCACGCTCGGGAGTGACGCGAGATCCATTTCGACCAGCTCGATCGGTTGATTCTCCGGCTTTTGCTTGAATGCTTCCGCGAGCGCGCGGCGCGCCTTGTTCAGATCGCGCGCCGTGCCCACCACCGTCGCGCCGTGCGCGACCAGCGAGCGCGCGGTTTCCACGCCCAAGCCAGCCGACACGCCGGTCACGAGCACGCGCTTGCCAGAAAGATTGACGCCCTCGAGGACTTCATCCGCAGTTGATTCCGCTCCAAAGGTTTTTGCCATTCTGATTCTCCCAATTTCGAAATTCGTTGGATGAAAGTGAACGCCGCCTCGTGACGCTCAAGCGATTCGCAGCAAGCCGCGAGGGGTTTCAATTCGCGGTTCCGTTTCGTGCGCCCAAGTTACAATACATGGCGCGATGCCTTAAGGGAGACAAGCCTGCGCGGCGCCCCCACCGCTGCGTCCGCGGTTTCTGATTATGCCGACATAAGTGGTAAGAAAACATTTATGGAAAAGCGCAAACTTGGAACGCAGGGATTGGTCGTGTCGGCGATCGGGCTGGGATGCATGGGGATGTCACAGAGCTATGGAACGCCTGACGAGAATGAATCGATCGCGACGCTGAATCGCGCAATCGAGCTCGGGATCGATTTCTTCGACACCGCCGACGTGTACGGGAACCATCACAACGAAGAACTGGTCGGCAAAACGCTCAAGCCCTTTCGCAGCAAGATCCAGATCGCGACCAAGTTCGGCAACGTCTTCGCCGACGGTAAGCGCAGTGTCAACGGACGCCCGGAATACGTGCGCTCAGCTTGCGACGGATCGCTTTCGCGCCTCGGCGTGGACCATATCGATCTTTATTATCAGCATCGCGTGGACCGCAACGTACCGATCGAAGAGACCGTAGGTGCGATGGCGGAGCTCGTGCGCGCGGGCAAGGTGCGGTACCTGGGACTCTCGGAGGCGTCGGCCGCAACTATCCGCCGCGCGCAGAAGGTCCATCCGATCACCGCGGTGCAATCGGAATATTCGCTATGGACGCGCGACTACGAGGACGACGTGATCCCCACCCTGCGCGAGCTCGGAATTGGGTTCGTTCCGTTCAGTCCGCTGGGGCGCGGGATGCTGAGCGCCACGATCCGCTCGATTGACGAGTTCGGCACCGGCGACATGCGCGCGCGGATCTCGCCGCGGTTCGAGCGCGAGAATTTCGAGCGCAATCTCGGTGTCGTAGATCGGCTGAAACAGATCGCTGACGAAAAAAGAATCACGCCGAGCCAGCTCGCGCTCGCATGGGTGCTCGCGCAGGGCGACGACATGGTGCCGATTCCGGGGACCAAGCGCCGCAAGTATCTGGAGGAAAATGCCGCGGCGGCGAGCGTGAAACTCTCGAAGAGCGATCTGGCGCGAATCCAGGAAGTCGCGCCCAAAGGATTCGCCGCCGGCGACCGCTACTACGACATGCGCCCGGTTAATGTTTAGTGGTTGAGGAGGTCTGTTTTCTGATCCCTCGCCCTGAAGAAACTGTCGATAAATGCCGAATTCTTGTCCGTCATCCTGAACGAAGGCTGCCCCTTTCGGCGTTGCTCAGGGCAGGCTCTGTGAAGGATCTCCGCGAAGCGATTAGTGCGAAGCCGTCGCGTTGGTTGCACTAATCGCTTCGCGGAGATCGTTCGCCTACGGCTCAGGATCACAACGGCGGCGGGTTTGCGAGAAAATCGACATCCTCCTGAAAGGGAGAGGTAAGGTGAGGGACCTTTTCCAGCGCGGCGCGAGCGCCGCGCGATCAAAAGATCAGAGCAGCACCCTCACCCACGCGTCACGATGCTTGCGAAGAAAGCGCAAGCATCGCGCCGCGTCGCCCTCTCCCGGAGGGGAGAGGGTATCGAGCGAAACGGGTGCGATTTATTTTTCCGCGGATGCGAATGACGCTTCGCGTCGCCGACGGGCCGTCGGCATCCACTGGCAGACATAAGATGAGAGAGCCATCAGGACCGGCGTCGCGCCGGTCTCTCCTGAGCGTCGAGCGACATAGAATCCGCAATAGCTACTTCTTCGTGAAGGCGAAGTGTTCGTCCATCCGGACCTGCACCTCGGTCAGATGGTTGCAATACTGGAAGAAGCCGCCGTTGTAGTTGCCATCCTGACGGCGCTGGAACTCGCCCTCGAAGTTGTAGTAGCCGGGAGTGCATTCCTGGTTGCGATTGGTCTTGCCGCGATGCTCGATCACTTCGCCGACCCACCATTCCTCGGCCTGCGGAGTCGCATCGAGCGACTGGTAGCCGTGGCGGCGCGCGTAGTCGATGCACGCGGCGATATGATCGCCCTGCGCCTGCAGCATGTCGGTCAGGTTGAATTGGAATGAAGCCTGGTAGCCGCCCATGATGAAAAGATTCGGATAGCCCTGCGAATGAATTCCCAAGAGCGTGCGGATACCCTCGCGATACTTGTCGTTCAGCTCGAGGCCGTTCTCGCCCCTGATCTGATTGTAGATGCCGGTCTTCTGCACCTCGAAGCCGGTCGCGTAGATCAGGACGTCGAGCTCGTACTGCTTGCCCTCGAACACCGGACCCTTTTCGGTGATCTCGGTGATCCCCTTGCCGTTCGTGTCCACCAGATGAACGTTGGGCCGGTTGAAGGTCGGCAGGTAGTCGTTATGAAAGCACGGCCGCTTGCACATCAGCATGTACCACGGCTTGAGCGCCTCGGCGGTGGCTTTGTTTTTCACAATCGAATCGATGCGCTGATGGATTTTCATCATCGCTTCGATATTCGCGTTCTCCTGGCGGCGAATCTTTTCCTCGGGCGACATCGCGGCCTGCTTGGCGCGCTGCTCTTCGCTTAGCTGCGGCGCCATCCGGGCGCGTTCGCGCCGTCTCGTCTGCCATCCGGGAGGAAGCCTCCGCGCCCAGTTGGGATCGGTCGGCCAATCGTCGCGAACGTCGATCGATGACGGCGTCCGCTGGAACACGTACAGCTCCTTGGCCGCCGCGCCGAGGCCGGGAATCGCCTGGACCGCCGTCGCTCCGGTGCCGATGATGCCGACGACTTTGTCTTCCAGTCCCGAGAGATCAGGCTTGGTGTAGGCGTAGTCCCATCGCGAAGTGTGAAAGGAATGGCCCTTGAACGTTTCCAGGCCTTTGATCTTCGCGAGCTTCGGCTTCGAGAGAGTGCCGTTGGCGCAGATGACGAACCGCGCTTTCATCCGATCGCCACGGTCGGTCGTGAGGTTCCACATCTGCTCGGTGGGATCCCACACGGTCGAGGTCACGGTAGTCTGAAAAGTCGCCAACTCGTAGAGATTGTATTTTCGGGCGATCGCCTGGCAGTGCGCGAAGATCTCCGGGACCCTTGGCGTAGTGGTCCTTCGGCACGTAGTCGAGCTCGTCGAGCAGCGGCAGGTAGTCATACGCGACCACGTCGCACGCCACGCCGGGGTAGCGATTCCAATACCAGGTGCCGCCGACGTCAGCGCCGCGCTCGACAATCCTGATGCTCTCGACGCCACGCTCACGCAGCCGCGCGGAGGTCAGCAGCGCCGAGAATCCGCCGCCGATAAACAGGACCTCGACGGTATCGTTGATCGGCTCACGCGGCTTGATCTCGCCTGCGTATGGATCGACTTCGTACTTGGACAACGCACCGCTGAAGTCCGACGTGTACTGCGCGGTGCCGTCGGGACGATAGTTCAACCTGAGGTCGCGTTCCTCGGCGAACTTCCGCTTGATCTCGTCGTAGAATTCCTGCGGCCGCGTGGGTCTGGCCGCGAGCCCGATAGGCTTTTCCTGCGCCATGTATCTACTCTCCGTGCGTGGTGGTCATTGCGATGCTTTCAGCAGTGGTCAATGCCAACGAACCCCTTCCGATCGCAGCTTGCCACGAGATCGGGGCGATTTTCCAGCGCGCCCTTTAGTGCGCAACCGGGCCGGGCGAGGCGCGGACAGCGCGCTGGAAGGCCCATTGCCGGATGTGATTGATCTGCTCCTTCATCGAGCGCGAGAGCGGCACTCCCCCGACCGCCGCGTTGACCAGATCGTCCTCGGTCAGGTCGCGCTCGGCCAGGCGCGCTTTGGTCAGCGCTGAGATCACGCACTGCTCGATCTCGGCGCCGGTCCATCCGCGGGTGAACTCGATGATCTGTTGCAGGTTGAACTGCGCGGGATCGACGTTGCGGCGGCTCAGATGAACTTTGAAAATCGAGATCCGCTCGTCGTCGTGCGGCAGGTCAACGAAGAAGACTTCGTCGAAGCGCCCCTTGCGGATCATCTCGGCGGGGAGCAGATCGATTCGGTTCGCGGTCGCGGCGACAAACAAGGCCCGGAAGCCTTTATCCTGCATCCACGTCAGAAAGAATGCGAAAATACGGCCCTGCTGGCTGCCGGTCTCCGAGGCGGTGATGCCCATCTCGATCTCGTCGAACCACACGATCGCGGGCGCCATGCTCTCGAGCGTGCGGCACGCCTCTACGAACGCCGCTTCGGGATTACCATGCCTGCCGGAGAAAATTTCGATCATGTCGATCCGGTAGAGCGGGAGCTCGAAGCACGACGCGATCGCCCTGACCGACAGGCTTTTGCCGCATCCGGGGATTCCCATCACCAGGACGCCTTTGGGCACGATATCGGCGCTCAACTTGTCGCGCTGCTGAAATAATCGGCGGCGCTCGAGCAGCCACTTCTTGAGGTTCTCGAGACCGCCGATTTCTCCGATATCGGTGCTCTCCGCGACGTAGTCGATAACGCCGCTGCGCTTGATCAGGACGCCTTTTTCCTCGAGCAGCGCCGGCATCGATTCGAGTCCCAGCCCGTGCCCGGCCGAGAGAGCGCGGCGAACGGCGTGGCGCGCGTCGTCGAGCGTCAGTCCCTGCAAAGCTCGCGCGAGCTGGTACAGAATTTCTTCGCTGGTGTCTGCTTTCTTTCCGTTCGGCGAGTTCTGCGCGGTCTCGGATCTGAGGAATTCCATCAGCTCGGTCAGGTCAGGCGGCAGAAGGTCGATAACGGCGAAGATCCGCTCGACTTCTTCCGGGATTGCGCGCACCGCCGAGGTGATCACGATGAACTTCTGCCGGTCCAGGCAGATCTGGTAGAGGTCGCGGATACGGCGGCGGACTTCCGCGGAGCTTCGCAGCGGTTCGTGAAAATCCTTCAGGTGAAAGATCGCAGGTTCGTTGTGCGACGCGATAAAGTCCAGCGCCTCGCGCGGATCAGAGGTGCCGGCTTCCGCCGCGTTGCGCAGCGCGTGGTCGCCAGCCTGTGCTTCAGCCGCGTCACTGCACAGCCCCTCGGTCAGGCTCCACGTCCAGACCGGAATTGGCTTCGATCCGCCCATCTGCCGCCCGACGTAGCGCAGCAGATCGCCCACTCGATCCTCTTCCGCGGAGCGCACATAGACCAGCGGCCGTCCGGACGTAAAGATTTCCAAAAACGATGCGGCCGCGCGGCTATTAGCGGGATTTTCCATTTTAAGTCCTGAACCCAATCGCAATAATCAAATCTAACCCTCCGACCGAGCCTGTTCCACTCGACCAGACGCCTCGGCCGGGCTTTGGTTGCTACTATCTTACCTCATTCCGAGATGGCGCCTGTCACGGTCGTGGCGTAGACTGCGGCCCAGATTAAGCCGAGGCAATCCTCTCTTCGAATTTCCGCCCGTACATAAGCACTTCTCCTTGATGGAATGCGAAACGATGGCTCATGATGCTATCTTCCCGTTAGGCGCACACGGCGGAGGGATCGTTGATGGCGGAATACGTCGACATAGAAAAGGCGAGAAGCCTGCCCGGACTGCGAGTAGTCCTGCCGCCGGGAATCCCGGGACCCTGGGGCGAGGCGATCAAGGGCGTCCTGCACGTCAAGAAGATTCCCTTCATCAAGGTCCGCCACGATCGAGTTGACTACTCTCCGCTCATCCGATGGACCGCACAGGCGAGCACGCCTGTCCTGGTTTACAACGACGAACGCCCGCGCAGCGTGTGGAACGATCAGATTAACTTTCGCCGAGCGATTGCAGCCCAACCCGCCGCTGGTTCCAGCGGCTCTCGACGATCGCGTGCTGATGTTCGGCCTGTGCAATCTGCTTGCTGGCGAGAACGGCTTCGGATGGACGCGGCGGCTGATCATTGTTCAGGGGATGCTGAAAGAATCGGGCGCCGACGAAGCCGCGCGCAATGCATCGCTCGCGTTCGGAGCCAAGTACGGCTACTCGCCGGAGGCGGCTTTAGCGGCGCCCGCAAAATGCGCGGACATGATCGCGGTCTTTGCGCGCCGCCTCGAGCGTCAGCAGGCGCTCGGCAGCCGCTTCTTTATCGGCGACCGGATCTCCGCGCTGGATATCTATTGGGCCGCGTTCGCCGCAGTGATCAAACCGCTCCCCCACGAGCTGTGCCCGATGCGGCAGGGAATGCGAAAGGCTTACGACTGCGCCGATCCTCTGATTCTCGGCGCGATGACGCCGCAGCTCATGGCGCATCGCGACTTTATCTACCGCGAGTACCTCGAGCTGCCGGTCGATCTGTAGCTCGCGCAAGCTCCGCCGCTTTGATCGTTCCCCCTGTAGAGTCGCGGCTGCTTTTCGGTAACATCGATGGATTCAGATGGAGCCCGCGACTGCCACCATGCGATTCATGCCGATAATTCTCGCGTCGGTGACGTTGGTCTCGACCGGGCTCGGCGGGATGGCGGCGGTCAGGTTTCGTGATCGGCTGCATTTCCTGCTCGGATTCTCCTCCGGTGCCGTAATTGCGGTGGCGTTGTTCGACATCCTGCCGGAAGTCTTCGCGATTCACGGCGGGGCCTCGTACATGCCCTTGGCGGCGGTCGGCTTTCTCGCCTTTTTCGGGCTCGAACGGTACACCGCGATGCATCGGGCGCGCGAACATGTTCATCGGGCCAAAGCGCATGAGCAGGAGCTTGGCGCAATGTCGGCGGCGGGGCTGGTCTTCCACAGCTTCCTCGACGGCGTCGCGATTGGAGTTGGATTTCAAACCAGCGCGCAAATCGGACTTCTGATCGCGCTCGGAATTATCACCCACGACTTGAGTGACGGCCTCAACACGGTGACCGTGGTGCTGGCGCATGAAAATCCGCTGAGGCGCGCGATCTTCTGGCTCGCGCTCGACATGCTTGCGCCGGTGTTCGGCGCCACCGCGACGCTGCTACTTAATCTGCACGGAGTGCTGCCCTGGCTGCTGGCCTTTTTCGCCGGCTCGTTCTTGTATATCGGAGCGTCCGACCTCCTGCCGGAAGCCAAGGAGCACGATTCGCCATTGGTTGGCGTAGCAACCGCGGCGGGGATGCTCGCGATCCTGCTCGCGACGCGAGCGCTGCACGCCCTTTGAAGCGGACAGCATCTGCCTTGACCGGCAGGGAACGGTATGGGACTAAGGTCGGGTTTTAGGCGCACGCGTATTCGAATCTGTCTTCCCCGGAGGATCGATAAATGGCCGCTAAAATGGGTGTCCTGCCACGGATGTCGAATCCCAAGACGGTAACGTATAGCGACGGTCATCCACTCGACGAGGTTCACTATCTCGAATGCAAGCTGATCCTGAAGCCCGATCGCTTCATCGCCCCGCCGAGCTTTCACGACTACTCCAAGATCGTGCGGCGTGCGGCCGAAGAGACCGGCGTGGATTTTTCAACCTCGGGCTTCAAGAATCTCAAACCGAAGATCAGGGAAGTGGTCTTCCTGGATACCAGGGATTTCGCGCTCTACAACCACGCGTTCATCCTGCGCCGGCGTATCACGTATGAAGACGGCTTTCCGATTGGCGAGCCGGAAGTGGTCTTCAAGTTTCGCCATCCGGATTTCGACACCGCGGCGGAACTCGATGTACGCCCGAATATCCGCGGCGAATATCGAATCAAGTTCAAGGCCGAGGCGTTGCCGCTCAAGAACAAGCTTGGCGGCCAGCGAATGCTGTTCTCTCACAACGTGGAATTCGGCCTGAACCAGGCGCGCGGAGTCGATTCGGCATCGTTGGCGACGCTGGTGAATCTGTTCCCGCTATTGGCGACGCTGAGGAAATCCGGAGCGCAAAAGATCGAGCTCGTGAACCACGAGATCGTCGAGGAAGTGCTGCAGGACCTGGGCGAGCTCGATTTCGGCAAAGGCGTCACCGCAAAGTGCAACGCCGCATTGTGGCGGCAACGAGGCGATCACAAGCTGCTGGTCGGCGAGTTCTCCTACGAGTGCAAGTTCAAGCGCGAAAACGAGCTTCACGAAAAGGCGATGGAACGATGCAAGCGATTTTTCGTCGCGCTGCAGCAAATCGGCCGCGAATGGGTCTCGTTAGGCACGACCAAGACCGGCATCGTCTATCGACTGAAAGGCAACCCTCCGCAAGCGCACGAGTAACGGCGCTCGCGAATGCCTAGTAGGCGGTGTAGGGACCGTTGCCGAGCGGCGAGGACGTGCCCGCCATGCCGATATACACCGAGCGTCCGAAGAAAAACGGCAGGCCCCAATCAAAGCCGTCGTAGCTGCTGCCGCCGTCGTAGGTTCCGCCAAGGTCGTCGAACGCGGCGTCGTCCGTGTCGAACAGCGTGTTGGCGTCGGCGACGTTGAAATCGACCACGCCCGTCACCGACGAACCGACGCTCTGGTTGGTCGCGCTCTCAGAGAGCGTCGAGGAGGGGCAGTAAAATCCCGAGCCGTCTGAGCATTCTTTGATTGAGTTGTCATTGAAGAAGTATCCATTCGAGCCGGTATCGAAGAAGCCGCCCGCCGTGCTGCCGCTAAAGACTGTGTTGATATCGAGGAAGTTCTCGCTCTCGGTGTCGGAATTTGCCTGGAAAGTCTTTACCGAACCCGGCTGGTTGTCACTTTCGGTCCCGATACCAAAGTAGAGCGTGCCGCTGGCCGTCGCTTCGCCGCCGGCGGAAATCGACGGCAGGCTCACCATCACGCCGTTGTTATCAACCGGGAATGCCGCGATCGGGTTTGGAACGATGTCGCCGTTGGGCGCGCTGTCGAGAAGCGAGCAATCGCCACCCGAGCAATCGAAGTACTCAGTGAAAATGGCGTCGTTGGAGTACGGGCCGATACCAAAAATGCCGTTGAAGCCAGCGTCTTCCGGCGCCGCGATCAACTCCGTTCCCTCTGTGCAGTCGCGCGGCGCCGACGCGAACGCGTCGTTATCGTCCATCACCTGGATCGGAATCGTAATCTTGGGTTCACCCGCGACGGTTACATCGACGGTCGAGACCGCACCCCAGGTCGATCCAGAGCCGAAGAACGCGCATTCGCCGACCTCTTCACCCTTGTTGCTGTTCGGAACAATACCCAGACCGCTGATTTGCGATCCGTAAATACGCAATCCGAACGATCCGGTATCGACCAGTACGTTGTTGACCGTCGTACAATTGCTGCTTCCCGTCGCACAGATTGTCAGCGACACGAATGGCATATCGACCGTGCCGTAAGGTCCCGGGTTCACCGACATCGGGAGTGCGTTAGACGTCATTGGCGAAGGCGTTGCGGTCGGCGTCGGCGTCGGACCGCCCGGAGTCGGAGTAGGACCCGACGGGGTCGGCGTCGGACCGACGAAAGTTGGTGTCGCGACCGGTCCCTTCGCGTTGCCGTGCAGATGAACTATCTCGAATTCGTTTGCGGGTTTGCATCCGCTGCAATCGACCTCGAGCTCAGCTTCCACCGGGCCCTTGGCGGTCGGAGCGAACTCGATCGAGATAGCCTCCTCGGCGCCCGGTGCCAGCGAATACGATCCTCCACCCGCGACTAAGCTGAACGGAGCAGGCGGCTCGCTCACTGTGACGTTCGCGTCGATATCGCCGGTGTTCCTGATCGTCAGCGATTTGATCGTCGCGACTTTGACGATTCCGAATCCGATCGATTTCCGCGAAAACGCCAGATGCGCATTGGAGGTCTGCGCGGCTGCCGTATCGGCTCCGGACACGTGCTGCGCGAGCGCGGCAGTCGCGATCATCGCGGAGCAGGTAACTAACACGAACGCTGCCCGGGCAATCGATCTCTTCATTTCACTACCGCTTCGGGATCGACGCCCGACGGAACCAGGCTCGGCGCGTAGGCGCGGCCGGTCAGGTTGCCCATATGGCCGGTTAGATAAACGACGGAATTAGGACCCGCGATCACAGCGTGATGCAGCCCGATCGGACCCTTATGTGCCCGCGCCGCCGCTTGATATTCCGGATAATACGAGCCCAGCAGCACGCTCAGATCGGGCGGCCGGTGCCCTTGCCATGCGACGCCGAATACCGGACCGGAGCGAGCGGAATATTCGCGCACCGTGACTCCGTTGCCGGTGACAAATGATTGAGTGGAGAACTTCGCGGGCTGTGCCGACTGAGTTGTAGCGGCCGATTGCGAAACCGCCGGCGACATTTTACCCGCCATCGCGGAGGCGTCGGCCGTGACCGATGCGGCATCGCCGCCTAGTCCGGCACGCGCGGGAATCGATCCGATGATTAGAACGCTCCCAGCCAGAAGCGCTGCGACAGCAAGTTTTCCGCCCCGTACACCGACCGTCTTCATTTTCAAACCTGCAACGCCGAGCTGTCGGCGTGGTAGCACATGGTCTCTAGAGAAGACGTTCGGGATTGAGCTTTCGTTGCACCTCGCCGGAGAAAAAAACTACCTTCCGTTTTTTATGAATGAAATTTAAGTTACTGAGTATTTTTTTCTTTCGCGGATAATCTTATGTATTCTGCGGCTCAAATTTCGTCATAGTCAGCGCAGATCGGCAGGGGTTTGTCCCTCGACGACGCGCTTGGCGATTTTCACGACTACCGAGCGCGGCGCCAGGCGCACGAAATTTGCGCGCACCCAGTTGAACCATCCCGAGATTACCGACGGATGCTTTCCCAGCGCGTCGAAGGTCACCCGCACGACGTTCTCCGGCGGCTCGCCGTGGTTGGGACCGACGCTCTCTCCCGCGACCTGCTGAAACTCGGTCGCGGTCGATCCCGGCTCGAGAACGATCGCGTCGACGCCGGTCCCGCGCAGCTCGCCCCATAGACCCTCGCCGAACAGCAGATCGAATCCCTTGGTCGCGCTGTACACCGCATGCAGCGGGAGCGGTTGGCGTCCCGCGACCGAGCCTACGACAATCACCGCGCCGCGCCCGCGCTTCAGCATCCCGGGCAGAATCCTGCTGGTCAGGACGACCGGAACCTCGCAGTTGACGCGGACCATCATCCGAAGGCGCTCGGTGTCGAGCTTGTCGAAACGGCCCGCGTAGCCGAAGCCCGCGTTGTTAACGAGGATCGCGATCGGCAAATCCGCGACCGCACTCGCGAGCCGGTCGGCGCCATCGACGGCGGCAAGATCGGCGGCGACGACGCGAGTCTCGATTTTGTATCGATCGCGCAGCTCGGCCGCGAGCGCGTTCAGCCGATCCTCGCGGCGCGCGGTCAGCACCACGGACAGGTTCTCGCGCGCGAGCGCGCGGGCGAATTCGAGCCCGATTCCGGCAGACGCGCCCGTGACCAGAGCCCAGTCGCCATAGCGCTGCCGCAGGTTCCATCGTGATTCAGCCATTCGCGATGCCTCCGATTTCCCGTCTCAGATTTCTCCCCCATTGTCTGACATGGGCAAGGATTAAAGGAGGGGGTGCAGCAACAAATTTAGCTAGATGCAAACTCGACAGAAACTGTGAATCTCTGCTTTACCAGCCACTGACTATCTGAAGCTTCAGCTCCGCCTCGATTGGATATACGTGCAGCTCCAGGAGGTTCGACAGCGCCGGTGGCGTTCGGGTAAGAGTAGCTGAGCGATACATCGGAGGCTCATCCATATGGCATCGGCTACTCTGCGCGAGGCGCAACCGGTCGTCGAAACGACCTGCGGCAAAGTTCGCGGAAAAATCGCCGGGGATGTCAGCGTCTTCAGAGGAGTTCCGTACGGCGCTTCGACCGCGGGCAAGAATCGCTTCATGCCGCCGGTCGCGGCGCCCGCGTGGACAGGTGTGCGCGACGCGTTCGAGTACGGACCGAGCGCGCCACAGAATCCCTCCTCGATGCGCGGCAAGGTCGATCCGCGTAGCGGGTTCGCCGCGTATGGCGATGCTGACGGCATCGCGGAAAGCGAAGACTGCCTTGTTCTCAATGTATGGACGCCCTCACCGGGCGACGGCGGCAAGCGGCCCGTGATGTTCTGGTGCCACGGCGGCGGTTTCGCGGCGAGCTCGGGTTCGCCCCTGATGTACGCCGGGGAGAGGCTGGCCAGTCGAGGCGACGTGGTGGTGGTGACCGTCAACCATCGCCTCGGCTCACTTGGATATAGCTATATCGCGGGAGTTGGTGGCGAGCGGTTTGCCTCGTCGGTCAACGTCGGGATGCTCGATCTGGTCGCGGCGCTTAAGTGGGTCCGCGACAATATCGCGCGGTTCGGCGGCGACCCGGGTTGCGTCACGATCTTCGGCGAATCGGGAGGAGGCGCGAAGGTCTCGACTCTGCTCGCGATGCCGTCGGCCAAAGGACTCTTTCATCGCGCGGTGATCCAGAGCGGTCCCGGCTTTCGGATGCTCGAGACCAATAGTGCGATCGAGACCGCCGACATGCTGCTCGGCGAGTTGGGACTCGACCGCGCCCGCGTCGGCGAAATCCAGAACCTCTCGGTGCATCGGATTCTCGCGGCCGAGGCCGCGGTCGAGCGCAAGCTCGGCCGGCGCGTCGTCGGATTCCGGCAAGGCTTCGCACCGGTGGTCGACAGACAGACGCTCGAACAGCATCCGTTCGATCCGAAAGCGCCGGCGATATCCGCCGGCGTGCCGGTGATGATCGGATACAACCGCACCGAAACGACGCTGTTCCTGGCCGGCGACCGCGAAGCGTTCTCCCTCGACGAGGCGGGGCTTCAGCGCCGCGTCAAGTTTTTGCTGCGCGACAATTCCGAACGCGTCATAGAGGAGTTCCGCGCCGCAAATCCGGGCGCGACCGCGTCGGAACTTTTCTTCCTGATCGGCACCGAATTTCCGACCGGCGCGTTCTCGCGCAAAATCGCGCAGCGCAAGAGTGAGCAAGGTGCTGCTCCGGCTTATCTCTACCGCTTCGACTGGGAGACGCCGATCGCGGGCGGCAGAATGAAATCGCCGCACGCGCTCGAAATCACTTTCGTGTTCGATCACGCGGGCGAGCCGCTCGCGCCACGGCTTGCGCCCGACAGTCCCGAGGTTCACGCCCTCGCGGCCGAGATGAGCAGCCGCTGGATCGCGTTTGCGCGCAGCGGCAATCCGAACACCGGAAATGCGCCGCGCTGGCCCGAGTATTCCGCCGACGGACGCGCGACGATGATCTTCAATAGCAAGAGCAGGGTCGAGAACGATCCTGCGCGCCAGGAGCGGCTCGCGATCGATCGCGTCCTGTTCCCGTCGGAAACCGCGTGAGGGGCTGAGTATCTAGTACTGAGACGCGTCGCAATCTGAGAATCCGCTCAGCGCAGGAGCGACGAGTTATCGCGATGCTCGAGGATTGCGATCGTTTGCCGATAGCCTTCGTCGATCGCGCGCCGGTACCCCTTCCAGTCGAGCATCCCCATCGGCTCGATCCGCGGCTCGATCAGCAGATCGACCTGCGGGCGCAGATGACGCACCTGCGCTTCGCTGCCCACCGTTCCGGCGCGCATCAGCAATGCGACGATATTAGGCGAACCGCGACGCGCGGGCCGCAGCATGTTGAAAAGGCTCAATTCCTCGAGCGCCTGGGCGGCGGCGGCCAGCGCGTGGTCGCGCATCACGTCGACGGCGACGACCGGCCCGCGGCGCATCGCCAGCATCAGGTCGATTGGCATGTTGTTGAGCACCCCACCGTCGACCAGGATATGGCCGTTTTCGATCACCGGCGTGAGCACGCCTGGAATTGCAACACTGGCGCGCAGCGCCTTCCAGATCGGACCGCTGCGAAAAATCCGCACCTGCCCGGTGGTCAAATCCGAGGCGGTGCAAACCAGAGTGCGCCAGCATTCCTCGAGATTTACGTCGCCGAAATGCTCGCGCAGCCGCCGCGACACTTTGCGTCCGCGAGCGAGCGCGATGATTGGAATCGTATAGTCGCTGAGCGGGTTGCTTTCGACGAAGGCGGGCACCAAGTGCTTCAGCGTCTGCTCGCGATCCCATTCGAGCGCCGCGGTGGCGGCGATGATCGCGCCCATGCTCGCGCCGGCGTAGAGATCGATCTCGATTCCCGCTTCGTTCAGCGCCGCGATCACACCCAAATGTGCGAAGCCGCGCGCTCCTCCGCCCGACAGCACGATTCCGACCGCGTGCCCCGCGATTAGCCGCGCCATCCGCGCGAGGTCCGACGCGTTGCCCTCGCGCACGTGCGAATGATCGGCCTCGGGGAAGCGCTGCACGATCGCGGCGGTATGCGCGGCGCGAGGTGAGTCGCGCGGATGCAGGATCACCAGCTCGACGCCGGCGTGCCGGCGCGCTTTGATCATTGTCTCAATCGGAGTGCTGTCGCGCGCGGCGGCAGACTCCGGCGCGGCGCGAACGATCGCGAGCACGCGATCGGCCTGCCGCAGGCATTGCCCGGTCCATGCGGTAGGCTCACTCTCGCCGACGTAGAGGACCAGATCGTGCGCCTCTTCCAGTTGCGCAAACCATTCGGTTCCGCGGCCGGCGTCGGCCGCTCCCGTGATGGCCGCCTTACCCCCGCGAGCCTCAATCGCGCGGGCCAGATCGCGGGCGAATGCAGCAGCGTCGACGTCGGGGCCTAGCGGCTGGATCGCAAGCGCGCGCGGCGCGTCGGCGCTCGCCGGCCGGCGCGAGGTGTTGCGCAAGCGGCTAACCAAAAGGCCGTTCATGAAGCGCATCGCCGCGGGGCTCGAATCGATCAACTGGTCGAACGCACCCTTCGGCATCCGCAATAGTTCCGTATCGCGCAGCGCCTCGACCCGCGCCGAGCGCACCTCGCCCGAGAGCATCGCCATCTCGCCAACCGTCTCGCCGGCGCCGATCTGCGCGATAACATGCTGGCCATTTTCGGCCGTGTTTGCGATCACGACCAGCCGCCCGGAGAGCACGATAAACATCGCGTCGCCAGGCTCCCCCGCGTCGAACAAGGTCCATCCTCCCGGCAGGCTTATCCATTCGAGCTGCTCGCAAATCGAGTCGCGGACCGCGGGCTCAAGGTCTTTGAAAATCGCAAGCGGAGCGATCTTCTCGGCGACAATCCGAACCAGGCCGGGATCATTCATCACGCGCGATTGTACAATAGATAGTGCGCTTCATACATTGCGAAACGTGATTGCCCCAGGCGGCACACGCAGTTACGATCAAGCATCACGCGCCGGAGGTGTCTCGATGAAGACCGAGCGGCCCGACAATAGATTCGATCGGCGTGAGTTCTTCAAACGCGGAGCGGTCGCGGGAATCGGTATCGCGCTCGCCCCTTTCGCTGCGGCGGCGGCGGAAGCCAGCACTCCACCACCTGGTCCTCCGGAAGTCCGGCGCTACGTGACGCTCGGAAACACCGGCATGAAAGTCTCCGACATCTCGTTCGGTTCGAGCCGGCTTCGCGCGGGCGAGGAAGCTATCGTCCTTCACGCTTTCGACGCCGGGATTAACTATTTCGATTCCGCCAATGAATACGGCGGTGGCGAATCGGAGACTACCATCGGAAACGCACTCAAGGGCAAGCGCGACAAAGTATATTTGACCTCGAAAGTGATTACCGCGCCAGATACTCCGCGCGGCGAAATGATGAGCGCGCTCGAAGCGAGCCTTAAGCGCCTGCAAACTGACTATGTGGATGTTTACTTCAATCACGCGGTGAACAATGTCGAGCGGCTCAAGAACCCCGAATGGCACGCATTCGTTGCCGACGCGCGCAAGCAGGGAAAGATTCGCCACGTCGGGATGTCGGGGCACGCGGGGCATCTGATCGAATGCCTTGATTACGCAATCGACAACAACCAGGTTGACGTGATTCTGGCGGCCTATAATTTCGGGCAGGACCCGCGCTTCTACCAACACTTCCTGGGCGGATTTGATTTCGTCGCACGCCAGCCCGATCTGCCGCGCGTGCTGGAGAAGGCGCATAGCAAGGGCGTCGGCGTGGTAGTGATGAAAACCCTGATGGGCGCGCGGCTGAACGACATGCGGCCCTACGAGAAAGACGGCGCGTCATTCGCTCCCGCGGCCTTCCGATGGGTGCTCTCGAATCCCAACGTGAACGCGCTGATCGTGTCGATGACCAGCAATGAGATCATCGACGAATATCTGGGCGCCTCCGGATGGCGCGCCACCGCGGCGGCCGACTTGCCGCTGCTCCGGCGCTACGCGCGGATGAATGGAACCTCGTATTGCCGCCACGCGTGCGACGCATGCGAGAGCTCGTGCCCCAACGGCGTTCCGATCGCCGACGTGATGCGTACGCGAATGTATGCGAATGACTATGGCGACGTGCGCTTCGCGCGCGCCGAATATGCGATGCTCGCGAGCAACGCCGCCGCGTGTCTGTCGTGCACGGCAAAACCCTGCGCAAGCGCCTGCCCCCACGGCGTGCCGGTAGCCCAGCTCACGGCGCCAACGCATCAGATGCTCGCGTAGCTATTGCGCATCAGCGCAGTCTCTCGCCCCCTGTCTGATCCCTCGCCCAGTATGGGAGAGGTAAGGTGAGGGACCTTATTCAGCGCGGCGCAAAGCGCCGCGCGATTAGAGAAAGGAACCTACGCATCCAGCACGATCCACGATCGAGCAAGGCCGCCCTCACCCGCGCGAGGCTTCGCAACGCGAAGCCTCACGCGGCCTCTCCCGGGGGGAGAGGCGCAATCATTGTCTGTACTCTCCGGGCGGTGGGAGAGGCTATTCTGCCCCTCGCCCTCCGGGAGAGGGCAAGCGGCGCGATGCTTGCGCTTCTTTCGCAAGCATCGTGACGCGCGGGTGAGGGCGGCCTTGCTCGATCGCGGAGGCGGCTGAATACCCCGTTTCTTTCTTTAATCGCGCGGCGCTGCGCGCCGCGCTGAATAAGGTCCCTCACCTGGCCTCTCCCTTTCAGGGCGAGGAATTTAATAGTTGATCGCCGGGGATCCAGATTGTGTGGAAGCCTACCGGGACGCGTTGCGGAATCTTCACGCGGGCTAACGGACCCTTCGCGATGTCCTTTGCGTCGAGGATTACTACTTCGCCGGAGTCTTTCGCATTTACGTCGGAGACGAAGGCTACTACGTAACCGTCGTCTTCGTCGCGCGCGCCTACGCGCGGCGCGAATGGACATTCGTTGGCGGTGCGGCCCGCGCCGAATAGATACTTCTCGGTCGAGTTGCGCTCGAGGTCGTACTTAACAATTCCCTCAAAGTGCGGGACCAGCGAATTGTATGCGTAGCGCGAGCGCCTGCCCATCCGGCCGCGATTGATCGTCGGCCATTCGGTGCGGGTGTCGTCGAGCTGCTCTTCCTTTACCTCACCCGTCCCGAGATTAAAGCGCCATCTGCATACCTGCGCTTCGAGCCGCAGGAACGCGCGCATCCGCGCCAACTCGCCCTCACCGCGCTTCGCGCCCGGCTCGGGCTGGATGACGCGGCACGCGTCCATCACGATCACGTCGTTGCCGGCCGTGTCCTTTTCTTCCCACGAATTGATCACGTGATAGATGTAGCACGGCGACGCTTCGAACCATCGCACGTCGCGATTGGTTCCGAATCGCGGCAGGATACCGAAGCGGCTCGGCATCTCCGGATAGTAAGTTACTTTATGCACTCCGCGCTGAAGCAGTTCCGGATCCCAGAACAGCGGCAAATCCATCAGGACTGAGTATTTTTCGGTAAATGCCATATCGTGCGGCAACCGCGGGCCGGGAATCTCGATCGGCGCATGATGCGTCAATTCTCCCGCCGCCGAAACGACGTTGTAGGTCATGAATGGAGCGGCGGTCGAATAGTCAAAGAACAATAGCTCGTTGGTTACCGGATCAACCTTCGCATGCGCGGAGACCGTACGCTTTAGGCCGCCGCGAAAAGTCTCGACGCCCAGAGTCTCGAGCGTGCGCGCATCGACCTTGTAGGGCAATCCGCACTGGTACCAGAGCGCGAGCGCGTAGCCGTTATGAAATACCACGTCGGTATTCGCGGTATCTTTGAGCCATCCGTCGGAACCCGCGCCTTTTGGCGCGCTCGGGTCGGGACGGTCCATCAGTCCGGGCCAGATAGCGTGCCCGGCCTCGCGCTCAGTGCGAAAACCGTCAGTGCGAATCCATCGGTTGCGATACGAGGCTTTGCCGCCTTCAAAATGAATCGCGTGGATCATCCCGTCGCCGTCAAACCAATGGTAGCGGCCGCGCGGCTGAAAAATCGGATTAGGTCCGTTGCGCAAATAGACGCCGGACAAGTCGTCGGGAATCTCGCCGACGACCTCAAGTGCGTCAGCAGTTATTTCGCGTCCGATCGGTCCGAAGACTCCGCGCAGAAACGGATTCTCGCCCGGCTCGATATTGATCGGAATTTCGTTTTCGATTTTCAGCATCGCTCGTCGCCCTCGATTACAATCCGACTGCGCCGTCGATGCTAGCATAAGCGAGTATTTGCCAGTAGGACCGGCGCGCGCAGGTCTTTACCCCGAGGCGTCAGTGGAACTAGGATCGGGCACAGAGTGATCACAGACGCGATCGACACGCGAGGGAGACAGCCCCGATGAGCGAGCATCTTACCGAAATCGATCAACCGAACCGCTGGCGGCTCGAAACCCCTGGGCATCAGGGATGGAAGCGCACCGCGCGGCCAGACGATCCCAACAAGTACTTCATGGTCTCGGCCGATTGCCACGCCAACGAGCCCGGCGGCTTGTGGCATCAGCGGCTCGAAAAAGAATACGCAAAGCGCCTGCCGCGAATCGAGGTCGATGAGAACGGCGTCAAGTGGCAGGTCTCCGAAGGATGGGCGCGCTCGCGGCTGCTCGACAACCGCCTCGAAGGCGAGGATCACGTCCGCTCGAAGGCGGGCGCCGATCCGGCCGAGCGGCTCATCGATCTGGATCACGACGGCGTCGATGTCGAAGTCATTTTTCCGAACAAGGGACTGATGATGTGGGCGACGTCCGACGTGAAGTTCGCGGCGGCGCAGTGCCGCGTCTGGAATGATTGGGCCGCGGAGACCTACGGGCCGTATCGGGACCGGATGGTGCCGATGGCCTCGATCGCGACCGGCGACCTGGAAGGATGCGTCGGCGAGGTCGAGCGCGTGGCCAAGCTGGGCTTTCGCGGCGTCACCCTGCCGTGCAAGCCGATCTTCGGAGCGCACGACGCGCGCCATCCTAACTACAATCTGCCGATCTTCGATCCGCTGTGGGCGGCGCTGCAGGACCTGAACCTGTGCGTGACCTTCCACGTCTCGACCGGACGCGATCCGCGCGCGGCGCGCAAAGACGGCGGCGCGGTAATCAACTACGTATCGCATTCGCTCGCGCCGACGATCGAGCCGATCGCGAATCTGTGCGCGTCGGGCGTGATCGAGAAATATCCGAAGCTGCGCTTCGCCTCGATCGAGGCGGGCATCGGATGGGTTCCGTGGGCGCTGCAGGCGATGGACGAGGCGTACAAGAAGCATCACATGTGGGTGTTCCCAAAGCTGAAGCATCTGCCGAGTGAGTATTTCCGCAGCAACGGTTTCGCGTCGTTCCAGGAAGACGCTCCCGGGCTCGACCTCGCGCCGAAGTACGACCTGTGCGGCAACTTCATGTGGGCCAACGACTATCCGCATCATGAAGGATCGTGGCCGCATTCGGCCGAGGCGATCGAACGCCAGATGGCGCATCTGAGCGACGAGCAGCGCGCGCAGATCCTCGGGCTCAACGCGGCGCGGATGTTCAACCTCGAGGTGCGCCGCCGCGTGCCGATGCCGGCCGCGCGCGCGAACTGAGCGGGAGCCACGCGCCGTCAGAACAGTCGCTGGCCGAAGAAGAAGGCGTTGATGTCGCGTTTGCTGCCCTGTACTGCCGCGACCGGCTTCTTCGCAAGACGCCCGGCGAGCGCGCGAGCCTCGGATATCAGCTCTTCGCGCTTGACGATGCGGTTGATAAGGCCCATCGCGAGCAACTCTTCAGCACGGTAGTGGCGGCATTCGAGGATCGCCTCGCGCGCGCGCCACGGTCCCATCCGCGCCGCCATCAGTTGCGCGGGAGCGCCGCGATAAGGCACGCCCATGTCGACCTCGGGCACCCAGAACTCCGCGCCCTCGGCCACCAGGCAGAAGTCGAACGCGAGCGCGAGCGACCATCCCCCGCCGACCGCGTAGCCGTTGATCGCGCCGATCGTCAGCGCGTCGAGATGAGTAATCGCTTCGAACGCGCGCCCAATCAGCCGCGGAAAGCGCCCCGCGGTCTCGCCCGTGATTCGCGCGCGCTCGCGCGGTTCGGTCACGCCGCGGGTCGCGGAGAGATCGGCACCGGCGGAAAATGCCGCGCCGGTGCCGGTCACGATCAGCACGCGGACCTCGCGGTCGTCGCGCACCTTATGGATGAGGCTCTCGAGCTCGAGGATGACCTCGTCGTTCAGAGGGTTGCGCTTCTCGGGCCGGTTGAAAGTGATCGTGACGATCGCGGCGTCTTTTTCAAAAGTGAAATGTGTCGGCATCTCGGTTCCTTGCGCGGATGGCGCGGCGTCGATGCTAGCGCCGCGCGCGATTTCCCGCGATAGCCCGGGCGCGAGCCGCGTGCTCTACTTGATCGCGGTAACCTCAAGGAGCGCAGCGCGATGGACGTCAGCAAGATCACGCCGGGGCGGAACCCGCCCGACGAAATTCACGTGGTGGTCGAGATTCCGCAGGGCGGAGTGCCGATCAAGTACGAGCTCGACAAGGTTTCGGGCGCGCTGTTCGTCAACCGCTTTCTGCACACCTCGATGTACTATCCGGCCAACTACGGCTTTATTCCGAACACCCTCTCCGAGGACGGCGACCCCGCGGACGCGATGGTGCTCTCGCAGGTTCCGGTGGCTCCAGGAGCGGTCATCCGATGCCGTCCGGTTGGCGCACTGCTGATGGAAGACGAAAACGGCGTGGACGAGAAAATCCTCGCGGTGCCGGTCGATGAACTCAATCCATACTTCGACGGAATCAACGAACTGGCGGATATGCCGCCGATCGTGCGCGACCAGATCGATCACTTTTTCCGCCATTACAAAGATCTGGAAAAAGGCAAATGGGTAAAGGTCAATGGATGGGTCGATCGCGCCGCCGCGCGCGAGCTGATCAATCAGGCGATCGCGCGCTATCCAAAGAAGTAACGGTGCGCCCCGCCCCGCTCGCCGCGCAATATCCACGATGCCGGAATTGCCTGACATTACCGTGTACGTCGAAGCGCTTCGGGAGCGAATCTGTGCCCACACACTGAGCCGCGCATCCGTCAGATCTCCATTTTTGTTGCGTTCGGCCGAGCCTCCGCTTAGCGCCGCGTACGGCAAGACAGTCCGCGAAGTCAGACGGCTCGGCAAGCGAATCGCGATCGGACTCGACGACGGTCTATGGCTCGTGTTGCATCTCATGATCGCGGGGCGGCTTCATTGGGACACAGCCGCGCCCAAAGCAAAGGGCCGGAATATCCTCGCGGCGTTTGAGTTCGACAACGGATGGCTCTGGCTCACGGAAGCAGGCACGCAGCATCGCGCCTCGCTGCACTTGATCGCCGGGGAAGCCGCGCTCGCCGCGCTTAGTGCGGGCGGACTCGAGCCGCTCGCGGCCAGCCTGGACGAATTCGCCGCCGCGCTGCGCTCGGAAAACCACACGCTCAAGCGCTCGCTTACCGACCCGCACATCTTGAGCGGAATCGGCAACGCGTATTCCGACGAGATACTCCATCGCGCGCAACTCTCGCCGATCGCGATGACGCAGAAGCTCGGCGAGGCGGAGATCGCAAGGCTGTACGACGCCACGCGCGTGACACTGGTCGAATGGACCGATCGCCTGCGCGCGGAATCCGCCGGCGCATTCCCCGAAAAGGTTACGGCCTTTCGCCCCGAGATGGCGGTGCACGGCCGCTACGGTTTGCCGTGTCCGCGATGCGGCGCCAAGGTTCAGCGCATCCGCCACGCGAACAACGAGACCAACTATTGCGCCCGATGCCAGACCGGAGGCCGCTTGCTCGCAGACCGCGCGCTCTCGCGCCTCCTGCATGAGGACTGGCCGCGCACTCTCGACGAGATGGAAGCGCGCAAGCGTCGATGAACCTAGAGTAGTCAGTCCGTCCTGAGTAATGATCGAATGCCAGTTCGCGGACTGTCAGAGCCGCCGCACTGACGACAAGCTAGTATCCACGCAGGATCCGGGTCTGCTGATAAAGCTCAATTCGGTGGGTTCGTTTGGTATCTTTTGGGGTCGCCATCAAGACCCCGAAAGCAGTTTTTGCCTTGAAATCATTGGCTTTTCATTTCGCCGTTGGCTTCGTTTGGTCGACATTTTGGATAGTTAATATTTCCTTTCGCCGCTCGATCGCTTTACGCAATACCTACTCAATTCGTTCGCCATTCATCTCGCCCTCGCACCGCATTACTCAGTATACACGTTTAGTGCCAAATAGCAAGATTGATCTCATCCAGGATGAATCAAACATCGACTCGTTGTGATAGTCCCTCTCCCCGAAGATTGGGGGAGGGACTATCCAACGCGCGCCAGTGCGAGGACGAAGCGGCGATCGACGGCTCAATTGCCCAGGTTGTACGCGCCGCCGCGTTCCAGCGCTTTCTTGTAGGCGGGGCGTTCGTGCAGGCGCTTGATCCATGCGTCGAGGTTTGGGTACGCAGCGCGCACTCCAAATGCACCTGCTACCTCGGCGACAAAACTCATCTGGATGTCCGCGCCGGTCAGGCTATCTCCAACCAGAAATTGGCGGCCGGCGAGCGACTTCTCGATGTACCCGAGATGATTCGCGATCTCGCTGTCGATCCGCGGGCGCAGCGCGGCGCCGGACTCTCCCAGACGCGCGACGTAGAGATTTAGCATCAGCGGCAGCATCGCGGAGCCTTCCGAGTAGTGCAGCCATTGCTGGTACTCGTCGTAGGCGGGAGTGTTGGCGGGGGGCTGCAGGCGGCCGCCCCCATGATGGCGCAAAATATAATCGACGATCGCGCCCGATTCGATAATCGTGCGTCCATCCTCGGTGATAACGGGAGATTTGCCAAGCGGATGAATCTCCTTCAAGGCCGGAGGCGCAAGGCGAGTCTGCGCGTCGCGTTCATACTTCTTGATCTGGTAGGCGAGTCCAAGTTCCTCGAGCAACCACAAAATCCGCTGCGACCGAGAGTCGTTAAGATGATGGACAGTAATCACGAAATTTTCTCCCTCAGCATAATCTGGCGTTAACAGATTCCTCTACGATCGCAGCCATAGCAACAAAGCCCCCCGGAATCTCGCGCTCAAGGCGTGGGCACCGGCCGGGTATCCAGGTTGGACGAGACACGCCGGTTGAGGATCGTTCGGGCTCGAACCGGCGATCGAATACTGCCCGTATTCTCGATTTCGGCAGAACCAGGTCTGCGCCTCCACAAAGACACGACCGCGGTCAGCACGGCGAGGAGGCCCACTGAAACCAAGAGAGGATTCGAGTGCAGCGCTCCAGTGCCGCCGGTTGTTCCTCGCTAACTATGCGAAACTATTGACTTTATTTCCAAATTTATGCATAAAATGTGTAAATGTGTGTCTAGAATTTGAAAAGCGGTTCTATGGCACTAAGAACGGATTAAACTATGATTTTGAGTGTCAAGTCCACGCCGAACATCGCATTTGCATATCGTCTGACCCGATGCGAATCTGATCGGCATTCAAATTGGAAATTCCGATCTGGTTAGTGCTGGTTTACCCGGGGAAGAAGAAAGTGGGCAGGTACGGAGAAAAATCAATGACCTCGGCCATTGCGCCCCCCACCATGGTTCCCACGCCTTCGAATCGCAAGGCAGAGCGGGCTTATAGGATAGCGGGCGGGTACCCGATTCTCGTAGGCGCTCTGCTCCTATTACTCTCCGGATTTGGCAGCAGCGCGTGTGCGCAAACCGTGGCGGTTATCAACTGGACGAATGCTCACCAGATTATCGACGGCTTTGGAGGAGCTGATACATTGGTCGGCCCGTTCACGCCGGCGCAGCAAGCCTTCTTTTTTGGGACAGGGGCAGGGCAGCTTGGACTGTCTTTACTGAGAACCCAAGTTCCCAACAATGGCGACGTTTCCGGAAATTGTTCGACGGTCAACGCAGGATGCGCCGGTCCGTACGTTAGTGATATGAAGGCGGTCATTGCGAACGGAGGAAGAGTCTATTCGTCTCCCTGGACACCGCCCGCAATCTACAAAACAAACGGGCTCGCGACCTGTACCGGCGGTGGCGGCAATGGCGCTTTGGTAACTGACGACTATGCTGCGTATGCGACCTGGCTGGCTAATTATGTCCAGAGCTTAAAAACCGAAGACAACATTACTCTCTACGCGATATCCATCCAGAATGAGCCGAATATATGCACTAACTACGATAGCTGTTACTGGACCGCGTCCGATATCGATACTTTCGTAGCGATCAATCTGGGTTCCACGTTTGCGTCGGCTGGGTTATCCACGCTGATTTTCGCGCCGGAGGGCAGCGGCTACAACGAGACGAGTTTTTTGAGTAGTACCTGTGCTGGCGATTCGTCCTGTACTCAGTACGTCGCCGGCATCAATTGGCATGACTATGATGCCAATCTTAGCGGAACAAATACAATTGCCGCGGATCCCTACCCTTCCTACTGGCCTTCGGGCAAGAAATATTGGGAAACAGAAGCCTCTTGTTATACTGGAGGTGGACCGAGCTTCTGCCAAGCCGGGGTCCACAATGACATGGCAGATGCGCTCAATTGGGCGGCGGTGGTTGACCAGCGGATGGCCGTCGACGATGCGAATGCATGGCTTTATTGGTGGCTGATCAACATCGGCAGCGACGATGACGAAGGTTTAGTGACCAAAGACGGCAGCATTGCAAAGCGTGCCTACATGATGGGGCAGTACAGCAAATTTGTGCGGCCCGGATATTACCGTATAGATGCGACGCATCTTCCAGAACCTCAGGTCAGCGTCTCGGCGTACCAGAACACTGCCACTAGCACCCTGGCCATCATTGCGACCAACTACAGCGGTTCTGAAGTATCTCAGAAATTCACCATCACCAACGCTCCGGCATTTTCGAGCCTGACTCCGTGGATTACTTCCGCGAGTTTGAGTCTCGCCGAACAAGCTAGCGTACCGGTATCATCCAATTCGTTTACCTATACATTGCCTGCTGACAGCATTACGACGTTTTCCACGATCGCACCCGACGACTACTGTCGATGCCAAGCTCGAGATTTCGCCCAAGGTCTTGAAATTCGGCAAATCGGTCAAGGTCAATTCGGTCAGCAAGCCGAAGAAGGTGACGATCAAGAACGCGAGCTCGAGGAAATCCGCGATTACCGTATCCATCTCCGGTGAGACCTCGGTCGCGCCATTTGCGGTCGCCAATCAATGCATTACGTCATTGGCGCCGGGACAGAGCTGTAAAGTTCTGGTGACCTTCAGTCCTACGAATACCGCGGCACAGAGCGGGGAGTTGATCATCAATGACGACGAGCAGGGAGCGCCACAGCAGATCCCGCTGTCCGGTACCGGCAAGGCACCGAAATAACGGATGTCGCGAAAATGTGAGGCGTGAATCTCTAGCCGAGCTTCATCGCCTCAAAACCTCCGATCATGTCCAGTATCTCGGTAGTGACGGCCTCCTGACGCATCCGGTTCATGGTGCGACTAAGTTCCGTCGCTTTGTTGGAGATATTTTCGTGCGCCGCCTCCATTGTGCGGAATCGTGCGGCGTTCTCGCTTGCGAATGATTCCATCGCGGCTGACTCGAGGATTGCGAACATGTATTCCTCCGCCAGCTCGTCGAGGAGCCGGCGCGGCTTCATGTTCACGATAGGAGGCAGCCCGTTTTGATTTTTTTCGACGGATGGCGTTTCTAACGGCAGAAGTTTCAATCTGACAAGCTCGGCGTGCTGACCAGCTGCTTCGCGAGTGAAGATCGCTTCGACGCTCGTAAGCGTTCCAGCGATGAACATCCGGTATAGCTCGGCCGCCACCCGGCGGGCCGTCGCGGTGACGCCCCCGCTATAAGTGGCCATAGGAAGTATCAGCGCGGGTACGAGTCCGCACTCGGAGGCACGCTGCGCTCCGCGGGTCCCGACGAAGATCAACCGGAGATTCGGCTCGGTCCGGGACGCGTTTATGGCGGCACGGATGACGGACTCGTTGAAGGCGCCGCAAAATCCATGCTCCGAGCAGAAAACGACGAGGCCGGGCTTCAGCACACTGCTGATGACCGAGGCAACATCTTTGTCTGGGACCAAAATCGCTGCCTCGCCAACTGCACTGCGGATTATGATGGAGTAATCGCGAATCGCATCGAGCGAGCGCTGGCTCTGCTGCATCTGCACCGCGGCCATCGCACGGAGTGCCGCGACTATCTCAAGCAACTCCTTGAGCGAGGCGATTTGCGTGGCGATGTCCTGTGCTCGTGCCATCGTAGTGTCATTTTGTGGGAGCCTGCGTGATAGCGGAGCCGCCCAGATGCGCGATCAATTCCGCCATCAGACATCGCAGAGCCACATGTGTATCGTCGTCGAGTTCACCGGTCGATTTAATCCGTTCAATCAGCGCAGCATTTGTTTCGCCAAGCTTTTGCGCAAGCGAGTTGCGGAGTTCGGTCACCTTATTCAAGGGCAACGGATCGAGCATCGCCTCGTTGAGGGCCAGAAGCAGCGCAACTTGATGAGGCATCGCCAACCCCGAGAATTGCGGCTGTGTCAGGACGGCGCGGATCCGGCGGCCGTGTTCAATGATGCGGCGCGTACGCTCGTCAACCATACCGCCGAAGCGCGTGAAAATCTCCAGTTCGAGAAACTGCGTATACTCAAGGCGCAGGTTCTCCGCCAGCTTGCGCAAGGCCGGGGCCTGGGTTTTGCCGCCCACGCGCGACACGCTTTTTCCGACATTGATGGCAGGCTTCTGGCCCTCCTGAAAAAGCCGGGGCTCGAGAACGATCTGCCCGTCGGTAATCGAAATCAGATTGGTCGGAATGTACGCCGAGATGTTGCCCTCTTCGATCGCGGCAATCGGGAGCGCCGTGAGCGAACCGCCACCGCGCTCGTGGCTCAACTTCGCCGCGCGTTCGAGCAGGCGGGAATGGATATAGAAGATGTCTCCCGGGTAAGCTTCCCGTCCGGGCGGATTCCGTAACAGCAGCGAGAGCTGCCGATAAATGACGGCGTGGCTGGTGAGATCGTCGATAACGAGCAGCGCATCGCCGCCGCGTTCGCTGAAATACTCCGCCATCGTGCAGGCAGCATACGGCGCGAGCCATTGCAGCCCCGGAGGATCATCCGATGCGGCGATCACGAAGATGCATCGCTCAGGCGCACCGTAACCTTTGACCGCTTCGATTACCTGAGTGACGGAAGAGATCTTCTGCCCGACCGCGCAGTATACGCATATAACGCCCGAGTCGCGCTGATTGACGATCGTATCGAGGGCGATCGCGGTCTTGCCGGTCTCGCGGTCGCCGATGATCAGCTCGCGCTGGCCCCGTCCAAGCGCGAGCATGGAATCGATCACCACCAGCCCGGTCTGGAGCGCCTGGCTCACGAGGTCGCGCTCGATGATGCCCGGGGCGGCCCTTTCGACCGGTTCGAAATTTTTGAGCTTTAGTTCCGCGCCGCCGTCAAGCGGAATACCGAGTGGATTAACCACGCGCCCCAGCAGCATCTCTCCAACCGGCACTCTGGCGACCGCTCGAGTTCCGCGAACGCGATTGCCCGCCGCGATTCCTTCCGCCGGGCCGAGCATGGCACAACCGATTAGATCGCGATCCAGCGCGAGCGCCATCCCCGTTACAGGTTGGCCGCCGTCTTTTCGTTCGAACAGCAGCAACTCATTGAGTCGCGTCGTTGGCAGGCCGGATACCGTCGCAACCTCGTCGCCGATGCTCTCGACGCACCCGAGCAGATCGACCGTTGGCGCGGGAATGAGATTCTCAACGCGCCGCGCGGCTTCATCCAACCGTTGCCTCACATTCTCAGACAGCGTGCTCATTACGAATCAATTCCCGTTGCGCGTCGGCTAAAGCGTCGCGCCAACTGAAATGCAGAACCGCATGAGGAAACTTCAGCTCCGCGCCGGCAATCAGATCCTTGTCAGTGGCAAACGTGATTTGCGAATGCCCGAGTCGTTCACTCAGTGCCGCGCGCCATTTGGACTCACCCGCTGGGCTCAGCGGATATGCGGTCGTCACGATCAGTTGCGCGCCGTCGCGTCCGAACTCGCTGGCAAACGCTGCGCGGTCAGCCGCCGCCAGATGGTCCAGATGATCAAGCACGCGTTCCAGGAATAGTTCGTCGAGACCCGGCGCAAAGAACTGCTGCAAGAGTCGTTGCGCGAGTCCGACGGCAATTTGTATCGAGCGTTCGAACAGTTCACGCGACGCGGTGTCCCGTTCTTCCTCCACCCGCTTGGAGGCGGCAGCTTTCAGCTTCTCGATGTCGGTGCGCGCCGCTTCGATCAAATTCGCACGTTCGGCGGCAAGCTGAGTACGTGCTTGATCGATAATGGCTTGCCGTTCGGACGCGATTTGAGCCTGGCGCGACTCGAAATCCTTACGCGCCGCTTCGGCGCTTTGGCGAGCGGTTTCCGCCTCGGACTGAACCCGAGCGATTTCCGTTTTGCGCTCGGCAACGATCGCGCCCACCGGCTTGAATAGGAAGCGCTTGAGCAGCCAGACCAGGACGAGAAAGTTAATCGCCTGCAGCGCAAATGTTGTCCAACTGAAAGACATCAGCGGACGGCGAAAGGATTGGCGAACAGCAGCAGCAATGCCACGACCAGGCAGTAAATGGCCATCGTCTCGATCATGGCCAGGCCTACGAAGAGCGTGCGCGACAACGCACCCGCCGATTCCGGCTGCCGTGCGATACCCTCCATCGCCGCCGCAATCGCGCGCCCTTCGGCGAGGGCCGGACTGATCGAGCCGACCGCGACAGCCACCACGGCGCCAATTATGCTGATCACCTGCACGGTCATAACTGATCCTCCATTACTACTTCTCGATTGAACCGACTGCGCCACCGATATAGACCGCCGCCAGCACCGTGAATATGTAGGCCTGCACGAGGCCAACCAGGATTTCGAACGCCATGAACGGAATTGGCACCAGCAATCCAGCCAGCGCCACTACTATCGCGATGACGAGTTCGTCACTCATGATATTGCCGAACAGCCTCATCATCAGCGAGAACGAACGGGTGAATTCCGAGAGTATGTTGAGTGGCAGCAACAGCGGATTGGGCTTCAGATAGCCCTTGAGATAACCTCCGAGCCCATTCTGCTTCACGCCGAAAACATGCACGGAGAAAAAGACGATTACGGCCAATGCCGCCGGGGTTTCGATCACAGCGGTAGGTGCGCGAACTCCGGGCAGGACGCCCGAGAGATTAGCTACGACAAGAAACACGAATAGCGAGCCGAGCAGCGGCACAAACGGCGCTGGGTCGCGATTGACTATTCCTCGAACCTGCTCCTCGATGGCGCCCACGAGCGTCTCAATCATCGCCTGCACGCTATTGGGTACCGCGCTCAATCGGCGCGTCGCGAGACGGCACGCGATAGCCAATACCGCTATCAGCACCCAGGTCGTGACGACAGGACCCGTAATCGGAACCGGGCCGATGCGAAACACGACCATCGCTTCGAGGGGAGAACCGATCACGACACCCCCTCTAACACCGCAGTTTTCGTAATGATGGCGAAAATCCTCACCAACTGAAATCCGGCCAAGGCTGAAAACAATGGCGCGGCGCCTAATTCGGCAAATCCAAGGAAAACTACTGCGATGACGACGAATCGCGTCAGGTGAATGAACGACGCAAGCCGGGTTGCGGCGTTCCTGCTATAGAGGCGAACGTTCCATTCGAGCGCGCCGAAGAATGCCGCCCCGAATGCCGCTCCCAGGATGAGACAACCCAATAGTTTCAGATCAAGGATATTCACGCGTCCGCCTGCATCCTTTTCCAGACCATGTAAAAGCCCACCGCCGCACCGAGGAAGACAAGAGTTGCGCTCCAGAAAACTCCGGAGTGAAAGGTCCGGTCCAGCCATCGGCCAATGAAAGCGCCCAGTAACGTTGGACCAACTATGGTCCATCCGAACCTACCCATCATCCCGAGGGCACGTCCGAGCGGCAGTTCGCCGGTTCGTTTCCAGTATTCGTGTCTGGCACTGATTTGATCGACAACGTTCACCAGCTTGCGTTCCTCCGGGTCGGAAGGTCCGCCACTTTTGCCATCCGGCGTCACGGTTTGCGCACCAGCGGATCCCGTCGCTGCTCGCCGGGACGCAGATAGCGATAAAGCTTCTGAATCGCGGCGCGCTGCAGGCCCAAAGCTCCGAACCGCGCGGCCTGTTCCGTTTCCGCGTTTTTCTTCATGTGCGCTAGAACGACCTCGCGAAGATCTTTGAGGTTCTCGCCGAGAACGGCCTCGCGCGTCGCAACCTCCACGGAATTGCCGTTACGCGCACGAAAAACGCCGCCACGAACCGCTGCCCAACGTTCCAGGCCGGTCGCGTCACGCCAGGTCAGCACGCTGATCGCGAGTGCGGTCAGGAAATCCGCGTGTTCCTGCTGTATCCCGAACGCTCCGGTCGAATCCTCGGCGCGCACGTAGCTGACATTGTCAGCGTCCACTACGATCGCGGTGGGTGTGGTGATGACTAGTTTCATCGGGACTTTTTCAGCTCGAGGCCTTGCCTGACTTGGCCTCCTTCGCGCGCGCGTCCTCGAGCGCACCGACCATGTAGAACGAACTCTCGGCCCACTTGTCGCCTTCGCCGCCGAGAATCGCACGACATCCTTTGATCGTTTCCGAGATTGGCACCGATTTTCCCACGATACCGGTGAACTGCTCGGTCACGAGAAACGGCTGTGTGAGGAAGTGTTGCAGACGGCGGGCGCGTTCGACCGTGAGCCGATCCTCGGCGCTCAACTCCTCGACGCCGAGCAGCGAGATGATTTCCTGCAGCTCACGATAGCGCGCGATTGTCCGCCGCACCTCTTCTGCCAGCGCGTAATGCTCTTCGCCTACGACGCGCGGGTCGAGCAGGATCGAAGCAGAATTAAGCGGATCGATCGCTGGATAAAGTCCTTCGGCGGCCATGTTACGAGAAAGCACTATCGACGAATCGAGATGACGAAAGATCTCCACGACCGCCGGATCGGTGAAATCATCAGCCGGTACGTAAACTGCCTGAATGGCAGTTACAGCGGCGCCCGCCACCGAGGTAATGCGCTCCTGTAAATCCGATATCTCGGTTGCCAGCGTAGGCTGGTAGCCCACGCGCGAGGGCAGACGCCCCAGCATCCCTGAAACCTCCGCCCCCGCCTGCACGAAGCGGAAGACATTGTCCATGAGGAGCAGCACATTGCGGCTCATGGTGTCGCGAAAATATTCGGCGATGGTGAGCGCCGTCATTCCGACGCGCCAGCGCGCGCCGGGCGGCTCATTCATCTGCCCGAAAACGAGCGCCGTGCGTGAGAGCACGTCCGACTCGCGCAGCTCGCCCAGCAGCTCGTGCCCTTCACGCGATCGCTCGCCAATTCCAGCGAAAACCGAGATCCCGGAGTACTTCTCGACCGTAGTCCGAATCAATTCCGTGATGAGAACTGTCTTGCCCACGCCGGCACCGCCGAACATCCCGGCCTTTCCGCCCTTGGCCAACGGCGCGAGCAGGTCGATGACCTTTATTCCAGTCTGAAAAACTTCGCGGCTTGAGTCCTGGCGATTGAAGGCCGGCGCAGCCCGATGAATCGGCCAACGTGGAACGTCGGACGCGAAAGCTCCCAACGCATCAATCGGTTCGCCGACTACATTGATCAGGCGACCCAGCACCTTCTCGCCGACAGGAACATTAATCGGTCCGCCGGTCCGGCGAACCGCGCATCCCCTTTGAAGCCCGGCGGTATTCTGCATCGCCACCGCTCGCACCGCGTGCGGATCAAGATGCTCCTCTACCTCGATAACCAACTGATAGGAGGCATCCCACTCGATGACCAGCGCCTCGTTGAGGGCCGGCAACGCGCCGTCGGAGAATTCGACATCGATCACGGATCCTCTAACGCGAACCACGAGTCCCGTGGCCGCCATCGACGATGGAGTCAACGCTGCCACTTGATTTGCGCCGCCTCGAGGGGAATCGCCGCATCGGTGTGGCGAGGTATGACTCGCGGAGTGAAATCTTCGGCGGCGCGGGCAGCAGGCGTCTGTGCAGCGTAAATCCATCCTTTGGTTGCGCCGACAAGTTGATCGCACCGCGCCATCTTTAGTCGGACAGGTGCATTGCCGTTCGATCCGTCGGCATAGAGCTCCACCTCAATCGCGTCAGGGTCCAGCTCGTCAAGATAGACCTGCACGTGGAATTGATGCTGGCCCGAGGAGGTTTCGACATGGACGTTGCCGAAGTAAATCGCCGGCCAGTGCTGTCGGATCCGCTCCTGCCAACCGCGTAGTTGTTGGCCAAGAATGCCGCCGTTTTCGGCGCGTTTCCGATAAGCGCGCGCGGCACCAAGATAATAGCGCTCGGTGTACTCGCGGACTGCTCGATTCGCGGAAAATTGCGGCGTCAGACGCGCCATGCTCTCGCGAATCTTTGATACCCACGCGATTGGTATGCCGGTTTCGTTGCGGTCGTAAAAAGTTGGGATCACGTCGCCTTCCAGCACAGAGTAGAGTTGCTCAGCCTCGGCAGCGTCCCATGCCGGATCATTCCCGTGAAATTTTCCATCGCCCAGAGACCAGCCAACGTCTGCGGAGTATGCTTCAGCCCACCAGCCATCCAACTCAGACAGGTTGAGGCCACCGTTGACCAGAACTTTCATACCGCTGGTTCCGCACGCCTCCCACGGCCGGCGTGGCGTATTGATCCACAGGTCCATTCCGCGGACCAGGCGCTCAGCAAGCAACAAGTCGTAGTCACTCAGAAATACTACGTGCTTGCTCACCTCCGGTCGCCTGGCAAATTGCACCCAGGCACGAATCATCGCTTGACCTTGCGGATCTTGCGGATGGGCCTTGCCCGCAACGACGATCTGCACCGGACGTTGAGGATTCGTGACGATTCGCACCAGTCGTTGCGAATCGTGCAGGAGCAGATTGGGGCGTTTGTATGCGGTAAAACGCCGCGCGAACCCCATGGTAAGGGTATTGGGATCAAAAATAGTCTGTGCCAGATCCGCCTCTAAACTATCGCGCGCAAGCTCCGCCTTCATCCGTTGCCGTACATATCTGACCAGATCGAGCCGGTTGTTGGCGCGCATCGACCACAGATCAGCATCTGAGACATCGCAGACTTTCTCGCCCACGCTTTCCATTGAGCCGCGCCAACGCTCATTGCCGCAGGCCTCGGTCCATAGCTTGTCCGCGTGGGACGAGTCCCAAGTCGGCGTATGAACCCCGTTGGTAACGTGATCGATTGGAACTTCGGCTTGCGGCCATCGAGGAAATAGTGGCTGGAAAATCGCGCGGCTCACGGCTCCATGCAGGCGACTAACTCCATTAACAGCTCCACTTCCGCGAAGCGCCAGGTAAGCCATATTGAAGGGTTCGTCGCGGTCGTCAGCGTTCAGGCGGCCCAATGCCATCAGCTCGTTCATGCTGAGGCCCAGCCGGCTCTCGGTGTAGTATTTCAGATATTTTTCCATCAAATCGGGAGCGAAACGATCAAAGCCGGCCGACACTGGCGTGTGCGTAGTAAACAGATTTCCGGCGCGCGTGACTGCCAGTGCCACATCGAACGGCTGCCGGGCCTCCTCCATGAAACTGCTCGACCGCCCAAGAACCGCAAAGGCTGCGTGGCCTTCGTTGAGGTGGCAGACTTCGGGCTTTATCCCCAGGCCGCACAACAGGCGCCACCCCCCGAGCCCGAGCACCAGCTCTTGCTGGAGCCGCAATTCCGGACCGCCGCCGTAGAGCTCACTGGTGACTCCCCGGTAGGCCGGCGGATTGGCCGGATCATTGCTGTCGAGCAAATACAGCTTGACGCGGCCGACCTGCGCCTGCCAGGTGCGCACCCATAACCTCTGACCTGGCAGCCGAATTTCGAGGCGAAGCCATTCGCCCTCTTTGTCTCGCACCGGCGAAATAGGTAATTGGCTCGGGTCGTTATATGGATTGAGGGCCGTCTGGTTTCCGTCGGCGTCGATGAATTGGCGAAAATATCCCTGCTGATAGAGCAGACCGATACCCACCACCGGTACCCCAAGATCATTTGCCGCCTTGAGTTGATCGCCCGCAACATTGCCGAGACCGCCCGAATAGATCGGCAGTGCTTCGCTGAGGCCGAATTCCATGCTGAAGTAAGCGACCGCGGTAAGTTCCGAGTCTCCGTGCGTGCGCTCGAACCAAGCAGGTTCGCTCTCGCGCTTTCTGCGAACCTCAAAAAGGTTTTGTAGATCTTTTCGATACGCCGGATCGGCGGCTATGCTTTTCAGCTTCGTGCGCGAGACTGTCTGCAGAACAACCCACGGGTTGTGGGTCAATGCCCACAGTTCGGGTTCGAGCCGACTCCACAATTGGTCGGCGCCGTGGTCCCAGCAATTGCGCAGATCCAGAGCCAGCTCGGCCAGATCGTTCGCACCCTCAACGTCTTGCGGCATCAATCCGTAGTCCGCTCTGACCATGAATTTTTTCGCTTCGTCACGTTCGCGAATTGAGAAGAAAGAACGCAAGTATCATCAGTCTCCACGATCGATATTCAAAACCATGAATTGAATACATTTTGATATTCCTGGCCAGCAATCCGTATGCCGCCATCCTTGCAACGATTTGCATATCGCATAGCCCGATTTCTCACCATCACGCGCCGGTCAAGATAAATCGGCGCTCTTGCCGAGAATGTATCCGAACGCGCCATAACGCGGATTGACTGATTCCAATCGAGACGCTTGGATCGGCGGTAGTCCGGGAATCTAAGCATCCGGGGATCAGGACTGGCGTGGCAACCTAATTGCTCGTTGTTGAAACGATTTACGATGATTCGAATCGCAGGACTCAATCGCCGGGAGAACCAAGGCATGACGAAGCAGAATTTCAACTCGCCTGGTGCGCGGTCGCGACTTGGTAGCCGCGATCCGCATATGCGCGCCTGGCGCTATCGGCATAGCTGCGATGCTCACATTGGCGACCGGTACGGTGAGCGCCACTGAGCCTCCCGGGAAAGCCGATTATCAGCGTTACTGTGCCGATTGCCACGGCCAAGACGCGAAAGGAAATGGACAGCTCAAGACAATGGTTCCGATGACGCCGCCGCCGAGCGACCTGACCTTGCTCGCGAGCGAGCACGGCGGAAAGTTTCCATTCGATGAAGTGGTAAATGCGATCGATGGGCGAAAGGCGATTCCTTCACACGCACGTATCCAGATGCCTTTCTGGGGCGTAACCCTTCAAAAACCCGGCGAGGAATTCACACCTCCGAGCGATGCCGAAGTAAAACGCAGGATCGATGCGATGGCAACATACATAGAAAGCCTCCAACGATGAGTATTGCGTCGCGAAGGCGGCAAGATTGGCATCCGTCAAGTTTCCGGGGCTTTTTCTTTGCAATAGTTCATCGAGTGCCAGACTTCCTTTATTTCGCAGCCGTAGATCGCGCGCCGATTCGACCTCGAGACACCGCCAAAAAAACCTCGGCGACCTGATCGCGTAGCTGCCAATTAACTCCGCCACGAAGCGGCCGTCCCGCCTCATACGCCAGATCGTCCAGCGAGAGGACTCCAACGAGTTTGCCGTCCGGCCCAATCACCGGCAGGCGGCGAACATGCTTCTGGCCCATCAGCCGCATCGCGTAGTCGAGTTCATCGCTGACCTGGCAGCAAACAACTTCGCGAGCCATCGCGGCTTCGACCGTGATTGCGTGTATGGGCTTGCCTTGAGTGTAGGCGGCCATGCAGATGTCTCGATCGGTTAAGAATCCGATAGGTTTGGAATGCGGATCCACCACCGGAACCGCGCCACAAACATTCTCCCACATAAGTTGAGCTGCTTTGTTAAGTGAGTCTTGGGGGCTACAGGCTTTCACCGCGCGATTCATCATTTGTTCAACTTTCATTGTGTCCTCCGCACGCAAATCCTGCTCCGATATCTCGAACGAGGATCGATCTCGCAGATCGATCTTCATGCGTACGACTGAAACAGGCCGCGAAGCGAGCCTTCGATCCGTTCCAAGGCCGGTTCAATATCTTCGCTGGTGTCGACTTCCAAATGACGACCGGCTCGCACCTCGGTTATCGGTTCGAAATCTGCGCGTTGATTCAAATATATTTCCGCAGTCGCATCCGAAACCTCACTATCCTTGGTTGCACGCTCGCGCAACCGCCTCAACACTTCGCGCTCAGGCGTTTGGCATTCTACAAACAGGACCGGTTTTCCGGCCTGTGCGCCGACGCCCAGGGCGTCGCGCCGGTCCTCCGGTCTTTTGAACGTCGCATCGATGATGACCCCGCAACCATCGCATAGGTAATCGCGCGCTTCTGTCAGCAGAGAGTCATAGGTCAGCCGGTCGAAACTTGGAGAATAGATCCCGGCGCCGTAAGCAGCCCTGGCGCGAGCGGTTTCAGACAAGCCCGCAAGTCGCTTGCGGATACGATCGGAGCTGAGAATAGTGAACCCGGTGCGGTAGCTGAGTCTTCGGCTGATCGTCGATTTGCCGGTGCCGGCAAGCCCGCAAACGATCACGAGCGCCGGCCTGCCGCGCAATGCGTAACGAAACGCCAGGGAGAAATTGGCACGCGCGCGCTCGCGCGCCTGCTCGCGCTCCGACGGCGGCACTTCATCCTCAAGACTTTTGATGCTCTCCACTTTACCGCGAACGCAGGCGCGGTAGCATTTGTAAAACGTGGTCAAGGTTGCGAGCGTCTCATCCCCGGATTCTTTTGCGTAGGTATCGATCAATTCATCGGCCAAATGCGGAGCGCCCAGCGCGTCGAGGTCCATCGCCAAAAATGCGATGTCCGAAGCGACGTCGCCGTAACGCAGGCGTTCGCTGAATTCGACGCAATCGAAGATCTGAATTCCATTGCTCATGCAGACGTGTTCGCATCTGAGGTCTCCATGCCCCTCTCGCACACGTCCCGCGCGGACTCGATCGTTCAGCAATGCCCAGTGCGCTCCGATGAAGCCTTTCAGATAATCTTCGATTGCGGAGAACTGCGGCCTGGTAACTGTGTAACCCGCAAAGCGCTCGCTCTCATCGAGGTTGCCGAGTACTGAGCGCCAAACTGACGTTGCAGACCCATAACGCAAGCCGCCGGCGGTAGAAGCCTCGCGATGAAAGGCGGCCAGGGTTTTCGCAAGAGCCTCGATCATCGCGGCGTTCGCTTCTCCGGAACGTAGCAACCGGTCAAGCATTCGGCTGTCCGGAAGCCGCCGCATCTTGACCGCATACTCGTGTGCCTGAGGATTGAAGTCGCGACTCTCCGCGCCCAGAACAAAGCGCTCGCCTTCGCGGAGGATTGGCAGAACGCCGAGATAGACTTCGCGCGCAAGACGCCGATTCAGGCGTACCTCTTCGCGACAGAGCGCATAGCGAGTAGCGAGAGTGGAACAGTCGGCAAAATCAAACCGAACCGGCTTCTTGATCTTGTAGACGTACTCATCCGCGAGGAACACACAAGACATATGAGTTTGCCTGAATTCGACCCGTGAAGGGTGATCCGGATAAAATTCCGGCCTCATCATCGCGTCCACGAGGCGCGCAGTGGGCGCCCTTGCGCTGGCTCCTCCGTCAGGCATCGCCAACCCTCTCAA
This sequence comes from uncultured delta proteobacterium, assembly GCA_963765675.1. Taxonomy (GTDB): domain Bacteria; phylum Desulfobacterota; class Binatia; order Binatales; family Binataceae; genus JBARDN01. The sequence goes on from CAVXXK010000005.1 coordinate 65,840, forward strand.
TCCTCTTCCAGGAACGCTCTGAGGATGTCGCTGGCAGTGATCATCCCGACTAATTGACCGTCTTCCAGCACGGGCAAGCCATCGACTTTCCTTTCGGATAGAATTCGCGCGGCGTCATGGACCGGCGTCGTCGGCGACACCGTCACCGGATCTTCACCCATCGCTACCCGAACTTCGGTATGCTCCAGACTGGATGAGTATTTGTACAGGTCGTGATAACTGACAAGGCCGGCTAGACGCCCCTTTTCGATCACCGGCGCGCAGCGAAAATTGCCCTCTTGCATGCGTGCTTGAACGGTTGAGAGTTTCTCGTCCGGAGTAGTCGTCACAGGGTTAGAACTCATCCATCTGGCGACAAGATGTTTGTCCGCTTCGCCGCGGCGAACGCAGAGCACGGGGCATGGCGCCGCGCGAAGAACCATTTCCGCCACGCTGCCGAGCATGACGCGAGAAAATCCCCGCCGCCCATGCGTCGCCATTACGATCAGGTCGGCCGCGCTCCGCTTGGCAATCCTGAGGATTCCGCCAGCAGGATCGCCCATGTAAGTCAGTTGCTCGGACTTAATACCCGGAAGTCGCTGGGTCGCAATTTCGCGCAGTTTCTCCCGCGCCGCTTCCTCCTGTCCCTGGTAGATGTCGACATAGACAGGCATACCGGTCGGTGGAATTACCATTGGCACGACGTGCAGCAACAGGATTGTGCCGTCATTTTGGTGAGCGATCCGTGTTGCCACATCTAAGGCCGCCAGAGAGCTGTCGTCGAAATCGACCGGGCTCAGGATTCTCCTGAATGGAAAGGGCATTGAAACGCCTCCGTTTCTGAAACAACTCGCAATACTCTATAGCCAGCGTCGTGCCAGCCGATCTCAGGCAGGGTCTCGGACAACTCCCGGCGCGACGATTCGGGTGCCCTTTGGATGCACGCGATGCTTTTTCAGAGTGTATCGAACGGAGCCAATCTTCAGTTTGCCTTTGGCAAGCGATTTGCGACGATTTTGAAGCAACGAGGAGGACTCAATGGACATTACCCACTGGATGACTTGCAACCCTGTTTGCGTAACGTCTCACGACACGCTGGCCAAGGCCAAGTCGCTGATGGATGCTGGACACTTCCGGCGGCTTCCAGTTATGGATCGCGGAAAGCTCGAAGCAATTATCACCGAGCGCGACATTCGCCAGCATCTGGGCCACCTCGACTCGACCAAAGTGAGTGCGGCGATGACGCCGAATCCGATCACGATCACTTCACGCATCACGGCGGAAGATGCGACCCGCTTGATGCTCCAGCATAAAATCGGCGGACTACCAGTCATCGAGAACGGCAAACTCGTCGGGATCGTAAGCACCAGCGATCTGCTAAGAGCACTTCTGGATGTGCTGCAGGCGGCCCAACATATAATGGACGCTTGAGGCCGCTACATCGTATCCTCGCCCAAATAGGGATTTCCGCCAAATGCCGCCATTTTGGTGATTTCTATCTCGATCAAGCCGCGCTTACATGACGCTTCATATTCAGAAACCGATCAAGCGATCTCGTCACGGGCCGAGTTATCCTGCCTGACCGTGAGCACCGGGCACGCGGCTTCCCTGATCACCCGCTCTGCGACACTGCCCAGGAAAAGGCGCGGAACCCCGCGGCGTCCATGCGTGCCTATCACGATCAGATCTGCCTTCAATCCTGACTGAACCGCGTTCACTCTTTCGGCAACATCACCCGTCGTGACGAACAGGTCATATCGAATATCGTGAAGCTGCCGGTCGGCGATTTCCTTAATCCTCCGTTTGGCCGAATGTTCTTCCGTATCCCAATCAGGAACGGATATGCCCGCGGTGGAACATGTATGAAGGAGATAAAGTTCTGCGGCGTTTTGAGACGCCAACCGGCCCGCCATGCCGAGCGCCTTCAGCGAGTTCTCGTCAAAATCAATCGGGCACAGAATTCGATGAAAGAGTTTCAACGGCTCCCCCTGTTGACGATCTGTCGCCGCTCGCTTCTCTGCGCGACCGCGTAGCTGCGTTAGCAGCTTCTCGTCTCTCTGTGCGGCCCACTGACGCTCACGCGCCTGCTCCGCCTGCCGAAGTTTCTCCCCGTACCGATCCTTTTCGTCCATGGATGTTGTACCTCTAGCGCTATGGCCAACTGGTCACGCAGACTCGCCTCCGGTTCGTGATCTCGGCAATCATTGTGCCATTACCATTTCCTTAGTGTGTGGGCGGGCGGGGAGAACTGATGCTCCGTGATTATGACGCTTAAATGCACAGCCCTCCTGACACAGGTTGGTTCCTAAAGCACCATCGATCCTGCGCCGCGGCGAGCGATCTGCAATAGCCCCAAGGGAACTGATGCTGGCAGAATTCTTGCGATGACGGTCTCTCAGTTCAGCGACACCGGCTCTCAACAACAGGGCGCCCTGAACTTACGCTGATTCTTCGATGACCAGATCCTCGGCTATGCTGATTTGTCCTGGGCTCTGGCAGATACGCGAATGGGCTCCGCACGCGCCGTCGGCGTCCACCACTATATTTCTAAACCGATCGACGCGGGGCGCTTCTCGCAAGTAGTCTCCTTTCTCGAGCTCCGGACACCGGCCATCATTGCGATTCGGCGCTCGACTCATCCGAGGAGTACTGCACCCATGAAAGCGTTCGTCATGAAAAGCTTAAACCGGGTTGGATTCATCGATAAACCCGTCGCCAAACCGGGCATCCGCGACGCGATTATCAAAACGACCAAGGCGCTGATATGCACATCCGACTCACACACTGTGCGCGGAGCGATCGGTCCAAGGGAAAACCTGACCCTCGGGCACGAAGCGGTCGGCGTAGTCCATGAAATCGGATCTGAAGTCCGGCTGTTCAAGCCGGGAGACCGTGTGGTCGTGGGAGCCATCACGCCCGATTGGAGTGATATGGCTTCCCAGGCGGGCCATTCCTCACAATCCGGAGGACCGTTGGGAGGCTGGAAATTCGCCAACGGTAAAGACGGGGTATTCGCCGAATACTTTCATGTTAACGACGCTGACGCCAACATGGCTCGCATCCCCGACAGCGTCACCGATGAATGCGCGGTGTACTGTTGTGACATGATGTCAACCGGATTCATGGCCGCGGAAAACGCTGACATCCCGATCGGCGGCACCGTAGCGGTTTTCGCTCTCGGACCTGTCGGGCTCATGGCAGTTGCGGGTGCGAGCCTGCGTGGCGCCGGGATGATCATCGGCGTCGATGCCATTCCCGCACGGCAGAAATTGGCGCGTCATTATGGAGCGGATTTGATCATCGACCACGCGAGCGAAGACGTGGCCGGGCAAATCAGGGAGCTGACCGGCGGTGCGGGCGTCGACTCCGCGATTGAGGCTCTGGGCGCTGGCGAGGCTTTTCAAAACGCGGTCAGCGTCACCAAGCCCGGCGGCACAGTCTCGAATGTCGGCTATCACGGAGAAGGCGAATTCGTTTCTATCCCGCGAATCGACTGGGGAGTCGGCATGGCCGAAAAGACTATTCGTTCCGGTCTCTGTCCCGGCGGCAGATTGCGGATGGAACGCCTGCTGAGAATCCTTCAAGCGGGACACGTCGATCCCACAAGAATGACCACCCATACCTTCCATTTCGACGAGCTCGACAAGGCCTTTGAGGTCATGGACAAAAAGCTCGACGGCGTCATCAAACCGCTCATCGTGTTTTAGCCCGCAGCGGCCAAAACCGGACACTAAATACTCAAAGAGCTGCTGCATGCGCGTCGCCGAAGACGTGGGCTTCGACTCGATGCCTGCGTCAGCAGGCATCGGGCGCGCGTGGCGACCTTCTGGTTCGCAATCGCGGCGTCGCGGTTTAACTTCAATGTTCGACTGCGAAGAGTGCCTTCTGAATCGAAGGAAAGAGCCGACGCTCTTCGTCATCGATTGCGTCGTCCAGGGTGACCGCGAGTCCTCTCAACGCCAGTCCGGTCTCGCGCGCCTGTGCATCGGTGAGACGATCCGCGCCGGCGTTAGCCATCGCGCCGACAAGCTTTCGCAGGCGGCCGTGATATGCGCGGATCTTGCGGGCAGCCGCCGGTGCGAAGCCGCGTTGCCGTTCAAGCCACGGCAGTAAGTCGCGCTCTTCTGCGTCGAGGTGATGAGACAGGATTGGCTCGATAACCGCCCAGACCTGAGCAGCATCAAGCCTGAGTGGGGACGATTCCGGATTGCGCTCCAGACGCAATCCGGCGAGCGCCGCATCGAGCAGCCGAGAACGCAGTTGCGAATCTTCGCGATTGAGTTCCCCCGAGAGAGTACGTATTCCCGCGTCGATGCGGGCTGGAGTGTCGGCGCGCGGCCGTTGCGCGGTCTTCATGGATTTTGCCTCCGTTGAATGCATAAATCGCCCGTCGCCTTGCAGCGTATAAAGGAATGATTCAAGCACCTGCCCAAATCGTTCAGGCGATAATGGCTTGCAAACGTAGTACTGGGCGCCGTTCGTGCGCGCCCGTTTCTCGTTGCCGTCGGATTGATTGCCGGCGACATAGAGCAACGAGACGCCTGAAAAGAGTTTGCGAAATTGTTCGAGCAATCGCCCACGATCGCTTTCGTCAACTTCCTGATCGTCGAGTATAGCGAGACGTACGTTGGGCTGTGCGAACACCTCGCGAGTCATGAATCCGCCCGCTCCACGTTGAACCAGCTTCCAGGGGGGATTGACTACCCGACGGACGAGGTCCGCCAACGCCTCGTCATCGGACAGAAGCAGCAAACTTGGCGCAAGACGCAAATCCTTCAAATCCTTGTTCACCTTCGATCAACCGGTTTAAAACCGCGTGGCATATGCCAGGAATCGTGATACCGTCAAGTGCTAGTAGGAGCAGCAAATGTGCCAAAGCTGCGCGCCGCTTTAGTCAGCAAAAGGACTCAGTTTCCAATAGATGTCTCTATCGGATACACCGGGAAAGGGCGAACCCAAAAGGAAATTGGCCGGCGAGGGTGGTCCGCGCCACTACCACCTACTGTGGGACGAAGAGCTTGAGGCGCTGAAGCCTGTCCTCAGTTCAGTGCTCGAACACCTCGGCGAAGTCGTCGAGCATTGGTATCAGCTCTACGCTCTTCACTTCGGGGACACGCGAAGCCTGTCAGAGCCGGAATTTCGCGACCTGTTCTTCAACGCGCTGTCGCGAAACACCAAGGATCTGCTCGAAGGAGACATGGATCGCTACGCGATCAATACGATCCGGACCGGCGAACTGTTGTGCGAGCGCAACGTGCCGTTTGCAGAAATTGTCGCGTCTCTGCATCTCTACGAGGAAAGTGCTTACACCGCCTTTCCCAAGGATCCGCCACCGCCTCTGGAGATCTACACGACCTTCGACAAGCTGAGCCATGTGCGCATGATTCTGCTGGCGGATGCGTACTTTCGCTCCGCGTCAGCTACTGCGGGCGCGCGCATACAAGCGCTCGAACGGCAAGCAACTCTGGTGGCGCGCGAGAAGCGCAGTATCTTTCACGGCCTGGTTGGCTCCAGCGCAGCGATGCGTCGTCTCTACGATCGAATCGACGCGGCGGCAGGAACTCGCGGCACTATCTTGATCGTCGGCGAAAGCGGGACCGGTAAGGAATTGGTCGCGCGCGCGATCCACGAATGTGGCGCAGATTCCAGCGCCCCGTTCGTCGCGCTCAATTGCGCCGCGATTCCGAAGGACCTGATCGAGAGCGAGCTCTTTGGATACAGAAAGGGCGCTTTCAGCGGAGCGAACGCCGATTACCTGGGCCTGTTTCGTGCGGCCGAAGGCGGCACGCTGTTTCTCGACGAAGTTACCGAGATGGCGCCCCAAACGCAGAGCAAGTTGTTGCGCGCGGTGCAGGAACGGAGCGTCCGACCGGTCGGCTCGACCAGGGAGACGCCGGTAAATGCACGCCTGATTGCCTCGACGAACCGCGATCCGGAAGAAGCTGTCCGATCCGGCAACCTTCGTCAGGATCTCTATTATCGGCTACAGGCTGGCGTCCTGAACGTTTCGCCTCTGCGGGAGCGCTCGGATGATATCCCACTTCTGGTCGAGCACTTTATAGAGTACTTCAACGAAAAGCTCCAGCCTCGAATTCCGGTCAGAGGGATCGAGGAAGACGCGATCGCGGCGCTTATGAAGTACTCATGGCCCGGTAACGTCCGAGAATTATCCAATGCGATCGAGGGTGCGTTCACCTTCGGCCGTTCACCAATGATTCGGCTGCAGGACCTTCCGGTTGGCATCGCCGGGAGTCGGGTTGGGGAGCCTTTCTGTCAGTCGGAAGGACCGCGGCCGCAACCAGAATCGCCAATTGGCACCTTCGCCGAGGCCGAACGGGAGATTATCGCGCGGGCACTCAAGAGTACCAATGGCAACAAGGTTCAGGCTGCGGCTCTGCTACGGATCTCGCGTAAGAAGCTTTACGCGAAGATCGAAAAGTACGGTCTGTAGAACTCCTGATCCGTAAACGCACGGCGATCATCGCCGTCTATCGAGACGAGCTTCCGATTGGGTCTGAAGTTCCTACAGGCGTATTCCACCATCCGCCTCCCAACGCTACGAACAGCGCCGCGGTATCCTGAAATCGTTGACCCGCCGCCTGGATATATCCAAGGTTCGCCTGCTGGTATTGAAAGTCAGCGATCAAGACTTGCAGGTAGTTGACAGTGCCTGCTTCATAGTTTGCCTGTATCAGGTGCAACGCTTCTGTCGCTGCGTTGAGTGCCAACGACTGTGCCTTGAGCGCCTCCGCGTCATGCTGCAAGGCGTCCAGAGCGTCCGCGACCTGGGCAAGGGCCGCTAGAACGATCTGTCGGTAGTTTGCCAACGCCTGTTGGTAAGCATCGATTGCGGCCTTTCGTTGGTACCAGAGGGTCGGTCCCTGGATCAGCGGGGTAGCCAGGGTGGCTCCCATGGTCCAAAAAGCAGCGCTACCCGCAAACAGGGTGGAAAGCGTGGTGCTGTTCAACCCGTAGTTGGCGGTCAGATTGAAGTTTGGGAACATATTAGCGGTGGCCACGCCGATCTGAGCGCTAGCGCTATGTAGCTGGGCCTCCGCCACCAGGATATCAGGACGTTGACGCACCAACTCGGACGGCAGGCTGACAGGCAGGTCGCCAGGGAGCTTGAGGTCGGCAAGCGTGACTCGTGGCGGCGCCCAATCTGCAGGTGCCCGGCCCGCCAACGTAGCGAGCAAGTGCCTGGTGTGTGCCAATTGCTGGAGAAGAGGCGGCAGCGTAGCCTCAGTTGTAGCCAGTTGAGTCTGGATGCTGAGTAAGTTCGCATATGGAACGACGCCCGCCTCCGCTTGTGCGGTGGTAACTCGGGTCTGCTCATCAAGAAATCCAATGATCCGTTGCGTCGCTTCGATCTCGGCGCTGTACGCGGCTTCCGCGATCAGAGCGTTGACAATGTTTCCCGACAACGTGAGATAGGTTCCCTGGGTGTTATAGTATTGAACTTCTACTTGTGCGCCGAGGCTCTCGACGGTTCGTCGTTCACCGCCGAATACGTCGAGTACATAGGTGACAGTCGTCGAGAAGGTGTAAAGGTTGAAGGTGCTAGATCCTGTGTTCTCGCCAAAACGGGAAGGAGAAAACTGTTGGCGTGTCGGCTCAAAGCTGGCGCCTAGCTGAGGATAGAAGATCCCGTAGCCGGCTTGCAGGTTGTCCTGGCTCTGGCGCAAGGCGGCTTGGGCGGCTTGCAGCGTAGGATTGTTAGCGGCGGCCTGCATGACTACCGCGTCGAGCTTGGGACAATCAAATAAGCGCCACCAATCTGCAGCAATCTTCGCCCCAGGCTCGAAACGCTGCGCTCTATCCTCCGCGGCAATCGTTTCGCTGGGCTCTTCCTCGTACGTATAGCGCTGAGTTGTCGGCCCATTGGGCCGAACAAAATCCGGTCCCACTGCACAAGCCCCTATACTGCACGAAAGCAAGATCGCGCCGAGCCATTTCAACCGGGCGGTATGCGTGCCGGTCCTGGTCCGCGGCCAGCTATTTTTCAGCAACGTAAACATCGACGAGCAGACCCGGATAGACCGGGAGATCCTTTGACCTTTTGAAGCGGAATATGACCGGTAAGACCCGAACATCGACTCGTTCGAGCCTCTCGTCCGACAGCTCAATCTTGGGCGAGACGTAAGGCTGCACTCTCACGTATTCGAGCGGGATGCTGATGTTGGTTCCGCGAATGAACATCCGGGCTTGCATCTCAGGTCCCAACTTGAGCCTGTGGATTAGTATCTCGTCGATATAACAGCGCACACTGACGTATTCTTCCGACGGCCCTATCACGATGACGGGATCGAAACCCTGGGTATATGTATCGTAGGTGCCCTGGTTGGCCGTTACGTAGCTGCCAACCGCCGCCTGAATCGCCAGAACCCTGCCGTCGGTCGGCGCCGTGAGCGTATACCAGGCAAGCAGGGACTTGTCTAACATATAGTTCCTCACATTGACTTCCTGGTTGCGCGCCGCCACCTTGACCGCGTTGATCGCATCGTCGAGGGTGTACTTGCTTATCGACTTAGGATCGAAGCGATACGAGGCTTCGTCCTTCGCGAGTTCGTCGCGCACATTCTTGAGTTGAGCATGCGCGTACGCAACCTGGGCCTTCGCGGCTTCCGTCGTCGCATTTTGGACTGAGTCGTCAAAGCGCATCAGAACTGTTCCCTTACGGACCCATTGACCCTCGTGGACGGGAATGTCGACGATGGTGCCGGATATGTTCGGAAATATATTTATGTTCTCGCCGTTGTTCTGATAGCTCTCGACCACGCCCTCGGCATACACTCCCTTGGCGTAGGGGTTTGCCGCCGGACTGAATGCCGGACCAAGCGGTGCGCCATGCAGCCCGTAGAGGTAAGCGCCAATCAAGCCGGCTGCGAATCCGAGAGAGGCCAGTAGTAGCTCGATTCTGGGCCTCATACCGCCTGCCCTTGCTGGAAGCCGGTTATCCGTCCGTCCTCCATTTCCATAATTCGGCTGCTGTACTCAAAGATTCTGCTGTCATGCGTGACGATGAGAATGCAGCGCTTTGCAGTCAGAATTTCAGTCTTGACGAAGGACACTATCTTGCGGCCGGTCTCGCCATCGAGCGAGGCGGTGGGTTCGTCAAAGACGAGGATCTCCGGCTGATGGACAATCGCGCGCGCGATTGCGACACGCTGCTGTTCGCCGCCGCTGAGCTTGGTCGGCGGAAGTTGTGCTTTGTCGGCCAACCCCACGATGTCGAGATACCTGGCCGACTCTCGCAGCGCCTCGCTCCAGCTTCGCTTCTGCAGAATCAGCGGGATCGCCACATTTTCCGCGGTGCTGAGACGCGGAAAGAGGTGATAGTCCTGAAAAACGAAGCCGATTGTATTCAACCGAAAATTGGCAAGTTCGTCGTCCGAGAGGCGCCATAGATCGCGGCTGTCGATATTCACCGAACCGGAGCTCGGTCGAAGAATTCCGGAAATCATGCTCAACAGAGTTGTCTTTCCGCTTCCCGAGGGTCCCACTATGTAGAGCATCTCGCCCCAATTAGCCTCGAAGCTCACTTCTGTTACCGCGTAGGTTCTCGCTTCCTCGTGTCCGAACCATTTCGAGAGCTTGTCAGCAACGATTGCCGCCCCGGGCATATCAGCCTCGAAAGATCTCGAACGGTTCGATTTTCAGTACCCGGCGCACGCCTGCGTAACCGGAGACGCCTGCGATTATCAGGACCATCAGTAGAGCCAGCCCAAGGTTGTAGTAGGTTACACGGGACGCATATTCCGGAAGCCTGAGTTGTGCGCCAGCTATGACGAGTGTCGACAGGCCAATTCCGAGACCGTAACCCACGAGCGCGGTAAAACCCGCCTGAAAGATAATCACGTAGACCAACTCGCGCCCTTTAGCGCCCATGGCCTTGAGGGCACCGAAGTGTTCGAGGTTTTCAATAATGAACGTGTAAAAGGTCTGACCGGAGATGGAGAGGCCTACGATGAAAGCGATCACCGTCATCAGCAAAGTATTCGTGCCGATGCCGGTCTTATATTTCAGGTAACTCGAAATCGCATTCTGATATTCGGGGTTTGTCAGCGCGAGGTAGCCGAGTTGCGCAACCTGTTGTTTGATGTGCGCGACATCGGATGCGGACTTTGGTTCGACCAGAATGTATGAGATGGTAAAACGCATCGACGGAATGTAATGAATCGCTCTGTAGTAAGTAGTGTAAAGCGTCGGGGTACCAAATAAGGCTCCAGTCGGGACCGTGGCGATTCCGACGATGACGCCACGATAGTCATTCAACTCGAATTCTGTTCCGATCTGTGGGCTTTCAAGCTTGGCATACTCTTCATCCTTGACCACGACGAAGCCATTTTCCGCAAAGATGTCATCGATGTTTCCCTTCAACAGTTTTGGCCGGCCAACTAGACTGCTGTCGTCAAGCCCGATCACGGTGACTGGCTGGTAAGTCCCGTCGTGCAGCCTCACCAGCGCCGCGCCGGAATAAAGCGGCACCGCGTATTTGACACCGGTGATACTGCGCACCGCATCCAAAACATAATCCGGCATCGGAACGTTGCTGAGAATGCCATTCGGGGCCGCTGGATCCATGACCCAGACGCTGGCACCAATGTTAATGACCGTAGCGGACGCCTTGGTCAGGATTCCCGCGAAGGACGAGGTCATCTGCACTATGAGGAACACCGAAAATGTGGTCCCCACCAGCAGCGCAGTGTATTTGCCTTTGTCTGCGACCAAGAGCTTGTAGGCGAGGATCACGATTCCCTTCATGATTTAAGACGAGGGGAGCAAAAAGCGTGCGAGTCATCGCCGTTCGTCACTGCTCACGAGGCTTGTGAAGACATCGGACGCGTGAGTCCGAAAGCAGCAATGCTGAGATAATCGCAGTGTAGCGAAAGGAAGCAGTGCGCGACTGACGTTTCAATAGAATTTCGAAACGGCTTACCTCGGCCGTTAGGCTCTGGGGGTCGAGCGACTATTTCCTGCGTTTCTTTCGCTGTGGTCGGCGTTCTTCGCTGCGGTCCGTGGTCGTTTCCTGAGGACGAATGGTCAACTGTTCTTCGGAATTGGTGCTTCGATAATCGCGGTCAACCGGCTCTTCCATCTCTTCGGGCACGGTCCACAGGTGATCGTACGGGGCAATCGTCGTGCCGTTTCCCCATCCGCCTCTGGCGCGATGGAGCTTTTCCTGGCAATCGATGCAGTACGACGCGAAGGGAATCGCTATCAGTCGCTGGACCGGAATGGCGCCGCCGCACTTGAGGCACCGGCCGTACTTGCCCGCTTCGAGTCGCGTCATCGCTTCGTCGAGGTACCTGAGTTTTTCTTCGGCGCGCGCGATGAGCCCCGCGTGAGTTTCGATCTCTTCAGTCGTACTTGCCGAATCCATCTGGTCGGCGGGCCCTGAGTCGGATTCCTGCTCCTGATCCCGTCGGAGGCCTGTTATCCTCCGACGGGTTTCTTCCTGCAGCCGGGAGAGCATTTCTCGAAGCGTGTCGCGGCCTTCCACCTGGTGGGTCTTTAGTTCTCGCATCATCTTTACTCTCCCATCCAGGGTGTGCGGGCTCGCGGTTGTTAACGCTTCGAGATATCGACCTTCTTTTCGCTTGCACTCTCGATCTGCACCTTTTTGGCCGTGGCTTCCTTCGCCATCGGGACGGTGATCTCGAGGACGCCGTTCTTGAAGTTGGCCTTGACCTGATCAGCGGCCGCTCCGTCGGGCAGGCTCATGCGACGCTCGAAAGAGCCGTATGAGACCTCGCGGCGCAGGTAGTCTTCCTTCTTGACCTCCTTCTCGCACTTGCGTTCGCCCTTGATGGTAAGGACGTTGCGCAGAACGGAGACGTCGAGGTCTTTGAGCTCGAGTCCCGGCACGTCCGCGCGCACGACGAGGTTGCCGTCCTTCACGTAGCTCTCGACCGCCGGCATGAATGCCTCGTTGTAGTTATCCTCGATGTCCTCAAAGGCACGCGGGAAAGGCGATTCCCATCGTCGCGCGATCCTTTCGAGCTCCCGAAACGGACTCCATGTGGTAAGTGCTCCCATTTTCCTGTTCTCCATTTGGTAGACGAGAATTTCGTCACTATTTTGCTTGAGCAAGCAACGCGCCACCGAAATTCAGGCGACGAAAACTCAAACTCCACCCAGCCATGTGGCCGATCGCGTCACGGTTTTGTGACCGCTGACGCCTATCGATGCAATGAACGTCCGAAGGGGCACTCGTGCAATAGGTTGGTCAAGCTGGCCGCTTGAATTTGAAGCCCCTGTGGCAGAGCGCGTTTCCATCTTCTGAGAATGTCAGCGTGGCTTGGCATGGCAGTAGCTAAGAAGCTGAGAATTCGGAAGATGCCGGTAAATGTAGTCAGAACGCCCGACGAGGAGATCGCGTGGGAGCGTGCGAAAGCTCGCGCTCGTGAAGAGTATCCCGACGCGACCGGCGAGCGCTTTTATCGGATCGTCATGGCTATCTACAAGAAGATGGTTCACTACGAGCCGCGTTCGCGCCCGGCGAACTCGAGGAGATTTCGATGAACAAGGGAATTGTACGGAGCATGGATCGGCGTGGGTCGCGGTCGGACAAGAGCCCGCCAGTCGCGCAAAAAAAGAAGTTCAGCGATCCGTCGATATGCGATCGATGCGGCGCTGTGTACTCCGGCAAAAGCTGGCGGCGTGGCCCGCGGCTGGCGCGCGAGGTGATAGACAAGGCGTCGTGGGTGACGTGCCCGGGATGTGCTCAGGCGGCGGCCGGCGAGTATCACGGCCAAGTGCTGATCACGATCGGCGATAGCTCGCGTCTCGAGGCGGTTTCAGCGCGAATAGCCAACGTCGAGCGTCGCGCGCAATTCACGCAGCCCGAGCGCCGGGTCGTCTCCACCAACTGGAACGGCAAGACGCTCGAAGTCCTGACGACGTCGCAGAAGCTCGCGCATCGGATCGCGTGCGAAGTCGAGAAGGCGTTTGGTGGACGCGCGCATTTTTCGTGGTCCGATGAAGATGGCAGCCTGCTGGCCGTCGTCGAGATCGGACGACCGCACGCGAAGGCGAGAGCGAAGTGATTGCGTCGGCAGAGCGGCGGCTCGCTTGGAGGTTGGTGGCGATGAGCGGCGACGCGGCGGGAGAGATGGAATCTGGGAAACAATCGTTTGGTGTCGCCGCCGTAAGCATGTCAAATTGGGTAGTCGGGTGAATCGATGAAATTGAAACTGCTGGGATCAGTGCTTGCACTGGCTGGCGTGATGGCCGTTTCACAGGTTGCCCTGTCGGCGGAAAGTGACGTCAGCGCCGGGCAGCACTATTTCATTCGCTACTGCGCGTCCTGCCATGGCGCAGACGGTATGGGAGACGGTCCAGTAGCGAAGAGCCTGAACACGCCTCCGGCAAATTTACGCATGCTCGGCGACAAGTATGGCATGCCGCTGCCCGCGCACCGTTTAGCCAAATTGATTGATGGGCGAAATACCATCAGAGCGCATGGGACGCGTGACATGCCGGTATGGGGAGAACGGCTCTACGAACTTGGTCAAGGAGAAAAGGGCGATACCGGAATCGGCGAAGTGATCGCTAAAATTATTGCATACCTCAATACGATTCAGGACCGCAGAACTACGATGCGATAAAGCTGGATCAGGCGATATCTTCAAGCGCTCTTCGATTCCTGTTGCATCTTTACCGCGTGCTTTCACCGTTTCGCCCGGTTCAGGCATCGCTGTCGACCGACTTGTCATGCTCAGCGCGCGTCAACGCCTCAAGCACATCGTAGGTGGTAATCACTCCCGCGAGGTTGCCATCTTCCAGAACTGGCAACGCTCCAATCTTCCGCTCGCGTAGCAAACGCGCGGCCTCCCGAATATCGGTGGACGGCGTTACAGTTACCAACGGCTCGCTCATCGCCTTGAACGCGTCGGTTTGATCAAGGTAACCGGTATGCTGGCGGATATCACGGTCAGTAACGATTCCGACCGGGGCACCGTCACTGACGATCAGCACACTTCGAAAACTCCCCGCGTGCATCTTTGCGGCGATCGAGGCGAGCTTCTCGTGGGGAGTCGCCGTGATCGGATTCTTCGTCATCCAGGTGCCCACCAAGTCGTTTTGAGTCGGAGTGCAGCGCACGGTCAGGACCGGGCATGTCGATTCGCGCAGAACAAGTTCGGCGATACTGCCGATGAAAAAGCGCTTGAACCCGCGCCGCCCGTGCGTAGCCATGACAACCATGTCGGCTTTCATTTTCTTTTCTGCGTTCAAAATGGTGCCTGCTGGCTCGCCAGTACTGATCAAAAGTTCGTACTTGAGCCCGGCGAGCCGCTTGTGCGCGATCTCGCGCAGCTTGGTCTTTGCGGTCTCTTCCTGATCTTTGTAGAGGTCCACGTACACTGGCATTCCGGTCGGCGCGATGATCAACGGAACCACATGCAAAACAAAGACAGTACCGTTGTTCTGGCGGGCTAAATCCGCCGCGGTATCGAGAGCCCGCATCGAGTTGTCATCGAAATCCACCGGACAAAGAATCCTGGTAAATTGCCGAGCCATAAGAGACTTCCTCCTTCGGGCCTGCCTTCATCGATGATCGACAGCCAATACCGTGCCACCACTCGCGTCAGAGTTTTCACGCACTGGCGCCAAGATTTTTGTATCCGATCGCACCACTGTTCGTTTTGCGGGTTCAGTTGAAATTGCGATTTTTCGCGATCAATGCGACGAAGTCACCCTCGGTCAAGATCCCGACCAGGCGGCCATTTTCGACAACCGGAAGGCAGCCGATCTTCCGCTCGGTCAAGAGCCGTGCGGCCTCGATCAGAGAGATGTCGGGGCTGGTAGTGACTACCTCGGTGGCCATCACATCTTTGACCGACAGAGTGTCCAGAATTTTCCGCTGCGCGTGCTTGCCATAACCAAGCGCCTGGGCAAGCGCGTCGCGGAAGAGGTCGCGCTGGCTCACGATTCCGACGAGCATTTCACCGTCGTCATCGACAACCGGAAGATGGCGAACGCGCCCCAAGCGCATGATATCTTCCGCCAGCGTAAGCTTGTCGTTGCGTTTAAGAGTGGTGGGATCCGCTGTCATCACATCGCGGACCTTCAGCTCGTTCATACCGATTCCTCCGGGAAGCACTTCACAGGTAGCCCAATTGCCGCGCGCCGACACGAAGTCCTTCGCGAAATTCCGGATGAGCAATCGCAATCAACGCCTCGGCGCGCTGCGCCGTCGATTTGCCGGTAAGGCAGGCCACTCCGTATTCGGTTACGACGTACTGAGTATCGGTTCTTGGATCGGTGGTCGGTCCTTCAATCTTGGGAACGATGCGGGAGATAGCGCCTTTGTTCGCGGTCGAGTACGCGGCGAGAATCGATTTTCCGCCTCTCGATCGCTGTGCTCCGCGCACGAAATCCAACTGGCCTCCGGGCGCGCTGTATTGCTTGCCATTAATCGCTTCAGAATTGACCTCGCCGTCAAGGCCCACCTCAAGGAAACGCGTTGATCGAGATTGCGCGATCGTTCTGTCCGATGACGCTCGGATCATTCACATAGTCAACCGGGCGGGCCTCCATGCTCGAGTTGTCGTTGAGAAATTCGTAGAAAGGCTCGTCGCCAGCCGCCAGGGTGTATACGTTCTTGTACCGATTCAGATTTTTGTACTTGTTGGTCACGGCACCGGACTGAATCAGCGCCGCCAACGATGGCATCATGAGTTCTGTGTGGATGCCCAAGTCCTTGTGCCCGTACAGAGCCGCGCATACCGCATTAGGAACGCCCCCGATTCCCACTTGCAGCGTAGCCCGGTCGGGCACCATCTCGACGATGTACTTGCTGATCCGCTCGTCCAGTGGCGTCAGCGGCCTGTCGGGCACTGAAAACAGCGGGCTTTCATTTTCGACTATGGCTGCGATTTCCGATATGTGCACCGACGAATCGCCGAACGCCCGTGGCATCTGTGGATTCACTTCGACGATCAGTTTCTTTGCCGTTCGTGCGGTGGGGATCGTATAGTCGGAGTTGGTGCCGCAACTGAAAAATCCGCCCTTGTCCATCGGCGCGACCATCACTATGAATGTGTCGATTCCGATTTCTTGCAGCGTTCGCGGCATCGCGCTGAAATTACCCGGCATATAAAACACAACGCGCCGATTGTCCTGTTGGCCCCGCTCGACGAGCAGGCGTTCGACGATAGTCGGAAAAAACGGATGCGGTTTGATGACGTCCATGTATTCGTACTTGAGAATCGTAAAGGCGGCAGCGGTGATCGAGTGCGAATAGTAGACGCGAAGCTCGTCGATCCTGCCGGCCTTCACTCGATCCTCGAGCGCCGCCAACAAGGCCGGCGGCTCACTGATTGCCATGCCCATCGAGAGCGTGCCGCGCGACGGGACTAACTCCACCGCCGCCGCCGGCGACATTACTTTGGATTTATATTCGGTCTCGTACATCGCGGGTCCCGTTGTCCGCCTGGCTGCCAGGCAATTCCTTATTCGGCGGCTTTCGGATGGATTGTCATGACCGGCGTCGGCGATTCGCGGACAACTCGCTCCGCGACGCTGCCTAGCAGCAGGTGCTTGACACCACTGCGGCCGTGCGTGCCCATTACGATCAAGTCGATGCTTCGCTCCGCGGCGAGGTTGAGAATCTCCGCTGCCGGATGTCCGCTCACAACGAAAACCTCATAGGAAACTCCGGCCAGTTTATTGTGCGCAAGTGTTTCCAATCGGCGGCGAGTTTCTGCTTCATATTCAGGATCGGGGAACATAGGGACGGGCGGCAGCGCTGTGGCGGCGATGGCTGGTATGCCGATTACGGTCAGAAGGCAGACCGTCGCGGAATTCTGCTTCGCCAGCGCGCAAGCGAGTTCAAGCGCGTCCATCGAGTCTCGCCCGAAGTCGATTGGACACAGTATTTTCGAGAATATGTTTGCCATCTTTCTTGGTTTGGCCTCATCGTGAAGCAGCATCGGTCGTGCCAAACAGCCAGCGGGGGTGATTGATTGTGAAATCAACTGGCCGGATGGCGACCTTGTGAGGAAAGGCGCCAGCGACCTCCAGCGTTTGACTCTGAAAGACACACGCATCGAGCGCCGGACCATGTAGAATGCGTGCCGAGACCGTCAGGATGTCCCCAACTCGAAGATTCGCGCTCGCGGTGTCCGGAGTTGCGCTGATGACTGTGATCGGCGCAGTCGGCTACATGCTGATCGAGCACTGGTCGGTGCTCGACGCCTTCTACATGTCGGTCATCACCATCTCGACCGTCGGTTACGGCGAGGTTAAGCCTTTGAGTCCTGCTGGTCGTCTTTTCACCATCGGATTGATAGTCACAGGCGTCGGCAGCGCGATCTATCTGTTTACGGTGATCGGGGAACTTGTCATCGAAGGGAGTCTTAAAGAGTTTCTCGGGAAGAGCGCGATGAATCGAAAAATTCACAATCTCCAGGGACACGTTATCGTCTGTGGCTTCGGTCGTTTCGGGCGCGCTGTCGTAGAAGAACTGATTCGCGACACCGTGCCGATGGCAGTGATCGAGACAAACCCAGCGAGGCAGACCGACCTGGACACTGCCGGCGTGCTGCACGTGATCGGATCGGCGCTAGAGGACTCGGTGCTCGAAAACGCAGGCATCAGTTCGGCCCGCGCCATAGTCGTCGCGACCGGATCGGACGCGGACAACGTGTACATCACGCTGTCAGCACGCGAAAAGAACCCGCGGATTCTGATTTACGCGCGCGGCGATTCTGATGCCGGGTTGCGTCGGCTCAAGCTGGCCGGGGCGGACCAGGTGGTTGCGGCCTATCAATGGGCCGGGCTGAGAATCGCGGCCAGCATCCTGCGACCGTCGGTCGTGGATTTTCTGCAACTGTCGATGCCCGGCCGCGAGTCCGAAGTCGATTTGGAAGAGATAAAGATCTCTCGCGAAAGCCCGGCGGCAGGAAAGACCATCTCCGCAGTGGAACGAGAGAATCCGCGCGTCCGGATCGTAGCATTGAAACGCGATGATAAGCAGCTCGAGATGATTCCTGCTCCGGAAACGCCGATCAAACCGGATGACCTGCTGGTCGTGATCGGAGAATCAGACAGCCTGAAACGCCTCAGATCCGACTAATATCTGGGGCGTCGCCTCAGGAAAAGGCATCGATGGCGCCGCGATGCTTGACCGCAACGCCGTACTTGTGGGCGCGCCTCAGCAATATCGATGACGCGCGCTCGGCGAGCGCCGCGATCGTGAGCGACGGGTTCACGCAGAGCGAGGTCGGTACGCTTGACGCGTCGGTGACGAAGATGCCGGGATGGCCGCGCAGCTCGTGGCGATCGTCGAGCGCCGACGTCTCGGGATCGTCGCCGATTCGGCACGACGCCAGCGGGTGCGCACACTGGATCTTCGTCGTCGACGCCACCAGATGAAGCGTGGCGAGGCCGTCGAGCGTCATGATTGACCGGCTCGCCGCGTCGGACAGGTCGAAGCCGTGCGTGGTCTCCGGCGCGATGTCGTACTGTAGCTGGCCGACCGCTGCCGGCCCGACACGCTTGAAGTTGCCAGTCGGGGGCGGCGGGCCGAAGACGCCTTCGTTGGCGTCCTCGGTCATCGCGAGGACCGTCATCCACGAGCGCCAGCGCAACAGGAGGTCACGCTTGTCGACGCCGAACCAGCGCGGTGGGTCGTCCACGCCAGGGAGGTGGTTCACTATCGGCGGAAAGTAGATCTGCTGCAAGCCGAAGCGCGAGAACTCGGGCGCGCTCGGGTCGAGGTAGTCGAAGGTCATGGCGCTGATCGGCTTGCCGATCGGGAAGGCGTCGTAGGCGACACCGGGCGCGCGTTCAAGCCCGAGCAGATCGTGGACCTTATCCTCGTCCAGGGCCGCCACGGTGACCCGATCGCCGTTGGCCGAGAAGTAGCGTCCGACCGCCGGCGGCATGCCGCACAGAGACAGTGCCGAGCGCTGCAGAATCACCGGCGTTCCCATCGCGCCTGCGGCGACGATGACTATCTTCGCCTCGATGAGGCCGCTACCGACCGACTTGGTGTAGTCGTTCGGGTCGAGCTGCAGATACGATACCGCGTAGCGATAACCGGCGGTCTGGGCCGGTTGGATGAATTGCACCTCGTGCAGTGGGCGGATCTCGGCGCCCGACGCCTCCGCGGCCGGGATGTAGTTGAGCAGCATCGAGCGCTTCGCGTCGAAGATGCAGCCGGTATGCATCCAGTCGCAGTTGGTGCAACGCGTGAGGTCGACGGCGACCGGCACCGGCTGGCAGGTGTGTCCCGCGCGCGTGCACGCCGCCGCGAAGACGCCGCCGGCATATGGCACGTCGTTCCAGCTCAGCCGGCTCACCGGCAACGCGTCCTCGACGCGGCGATACCACTTATCGAGCTTGTGGCGGGTGATCGACTTCGGCCAGATACGACGGCCCAGCGTGCCGCGACGCTCGAAGACGAAGCTCGGCGCCCGCAGCGACGCTGCGTAGTAGACGACGCTCGAGCCGCCGACGCAGTTGCCCGCGGTGACGTCGATGCCGTTGCCCGCGATGCTGTCAATGATGCGGGTGTAGCCGCCCACCTGCAGGCTTTGTGTGAAATCTTCGGTCGAGAACCTCGGCCCGCGCTCGAGCATGATCACGCTCGCGCCGCCGGCGGCGAGATAGTAACCGGGGATCGAGCCGCCGAAGCCCGTCCCGATAATCAGGACGTCCGTAGTCTCATTCGCCATCGCGTCACTCCAGATTTATGCCGGGTTGCCGCGCTTTGAGCGCGGATGCGCCCGCGCGAGGACGCGCTGGTACGAGAACTCGGGGAAGCGCCACAAGCCGTCGGGATTGGGGGGCGGAAAGCCGATCGCCGCCAAACCGGGATGCCCCTCGCTGATTGCGACCGCCGTCGGGAGGTAACCCGCGGTGTTGTACGCGATGAAACAAACGGCCGCGAGCCCGTAGAACACGCGCTGATCGTCCCCGTTCCCGGCGAGAATCGCGACCAGGAGCGCGGTCCGCGACGCGAAGTCGAGCGAGACGAAAGGTGGTACCGTCGGATCGAGTGTGATCCCGTTGAGCAGTGCATATAGGAATGCGTACACATTGATGCCCAGGGCAACGAAAGGCAGTACCGGCTGGAAGCCGACCGGAGGGAAGTTCATCATCTCGATCGCGCCCCCCTGCACCGCGCCCGCGCCTGTGACTACGCCGGCGATCGCTCGGTCCCCAGGGAAGCGTTTTTCGCCCGGGATCAACGTATCGGCGTAAGCTTCGAGCGTCTGCGTCATCGCCGGGGTATCGTCGTAGGCTTCAAGGGTCTGCGTTGTCGCCAATTGGTCAATCCCTTGGCCGAACGCGGACGGCACGCCGATTCGCCATGGATGGATCGTCCACGCCGCCGCGAGCAACGCGACATGTTTCAGCAAGGCGCGGCGGGTGAGACGGAGCGAGATCCCGGCGGATCCTGCGAGGCGCTCGTCCTCATGCTCGATAATTCGATCTGTCTCGCTCTTGCTCTTCACTGGCATTCCGGCGGCTCTAAAGAAGAAAGCTCAAATCCGCTGTAAGCGAGAATTTCATGTTGCAAATCCCGATTCAGACTCGCATAGATGTCCAAACGTTTGCAAACGCAAGTCTGAGCTCGTTTTTGAATGCAGAGACTTGTTGCGCAAGCGTTCTTTGAACAGTTCTGCACCGTCTTGCACCGAAACAGAAAAGCTCAGGGTTTTCCAGCGGAATTCTCACCTCTCAGTCTTGCGGGTCCCGCCACCCTATTGTCCAATATCGCCGTCTTTTACCTTGCGCATTTTTTCTACGGCTGCCTTGGCGGTTTTTTCATCGAGAACGCCGGGAGAAAGCTTGGCGGTCGCGACGCACCGACGCAACTCGTCTCGGGGGGCGTTCGGCTTGGCCAGGAACGAGGCGATCACTCTCCGCGCGCATTCAGACACGGAGGTTGTGAAATGTCCGACGCCCGGGATGACCACGTCGGTGGAGTCGGGAAGCGTTCGGGCCGCGATTTTCCCCCAACTCGGCGGTGTGACGGCGTCGAAGCCGTCCGACAGGATCAGGGTTGGAATGGTACTGCGCGTAGCGGCGCGTTGCGCCGGGGGTCCCGTTTATTTTCGGCGGGGCAGGCCAGGCAGATGGCGGATCAGCTTTGCGGACACTGATATGCGCGGCCGGTGCCGGCGTAGCCGCTGGAAGAAGATCCACCACCCATCATGAGGCCATTGGATCCGACCATGGGCGGAGTGGAACTGGATACGCTTTTGATCTCATCGATGACTAAAAAATTGCCGCCCATCGCAGAGGTCTTGTTTCTCATCTCGTTCTTTACAGACTCCATGGTCACATGCGGCAAGAATGAACCGACAGAGACCTCGCCAATTTCCTTGCAATCTTTTGGAGCCTCACTTTTGGTCGAGTATTTGACGTTCTGAGCCGACTCATTCAACCCAGAGCACGAAGCTAGAAGTAGTACACAGGTAGCCATCAACACATAGAATCCAGTTTTTTTCATCAATCCGCAATTTCCTTTTTGACTTTGCAAACAGCCGATTCGTTGCGCCTCCTAAAAACCTCAGCCGTGCAAATTCATTAGTGATTTCGAAGATTTGGCGATAGCCTGCCTGCAGGACGATGCCGACCAGGAGAGCGGTTCCAGTCGCGCGTGGTGAGCCTAGCCCCCACGAAACTGGTCCTGGAAACGATCGCGCTGCGTGGCCTCTCAAAACTCAATCCGCGTGGATTCGTCCAGAATTTCCTTTAGGACTTTTGCTTCAGGACACCCAATAGCGTGATCTGACCTTTGACGGCAAGGCTCTGAGTGTTTTGCCTCGGTGCCGGCCACCATCAGCAGGCTGGGCGTATAAGGTTTCCCGTAACGGTCTGAGAGACTGCATGGGAGCAACTGTTCGCCGAGGTTTTCGCCGATCCGCAAGTCCGGCTTCCGCGAAGGCATCGGCGCGCCTGTCAATAAACCAGGACCAGCGCCACCCCTCCTCGACGTTTGACTGATCATGCTCCACTCCTCGTCCAGCCGACGCGCCACGCAATCGGACGCGAGGAGATCGAAACGCACCATTATTCAATTGTTTAATTGCTCGGCTTACATACGCGAGCGGATCGTCAGAGAACGAGAAACGGCTAATCGTGGCGGGTCGGCAAAGCGGGAAAGTGCGTCAAAGATCGGCCTAACTACGCATGAGACGCTTGGCCCCTCGGTGAAGAGGCCTTCATCTTTCGCGTGCCTGAGCGAGGTTTGTCGGATTCGTTGCGGGCGTCTTCGCGTAAAATTTCCGCCAGACGTTTAACGCCGGGGCCTGCGTCCTCAGGGTCGGCAAGCACGAGGTAAATTTCAACATACATGTCGCCGCCTCCTTGTAGCGGCAACACCTTCAACTCGCCGGCGGCAACCTCCTCGCGGATCTTCTCTTCTGGATACCGGGCGAAACCGAAGCCCATTCGCGCCGCCTGGAGCGAGGTCGCCATGTGCCCGACAGTCCAGCGTTGCTCGGCCTCGATAAAGGCGCCCCGTTTGTCGCGCTTGATGCTGGTATCGCGCACTACGAGTTGGCGATGCTTGCGGAGATCGTTCATCGTGGCGCGCCGTCCGAGTTTGAACAGCGGATGGTTCGGACTCGCGACCGGGACAAAGGCGAGCCGCATCAGGGACTCTCCCGTGAATCCCGGCGGCACGCGCGGCGTGAGCGCAAGGTCCGCCCTGTGCTCCAGCAACGCCTCAGGCGCTCCGCCGATCATGGTCTCGATAACCTCGATACGAGTATGCGGAGATTCGCTTCCGAAGCGGTCGAGACATTTGAGCAATAGCCATGTCGGGAAAACGATCTCGACGGCGATGGTGATCTCCGCCTCCCATCCAGCGGAATTACGATGCGCGGCTCCTTCCAGGCTCGCGGCCTCATCGAGCAGAACCCGCGCGCGCAAGTAGAGCATCTGGCCCGCGGGCGTGAGCATCGCCTTGCGCCCCTTGAGTTGAAACACCTTCACGCCCAGCAACTTCTCGATCTGCTGCACCGCGTACGTCACCGACGATTGGCTCTTATGTATCGACTCGGCTGCGGAGGCATAGCCGCCTTCGTCGACGACAGCCACGAGTGCGCGCCATTGTTCAAGAGAGATCGAAGGGTTCGGCGTCATTATCGGATGCCTCGATGGATATGGGCTTATTTTTGAACTTTTCTATCCACTGAATGAATATTACATTTTGGTTGATGGAAACACTACTAAAGATCAACGCCTGCATTTTCGGCGAAAACGGCTCCGCGGACGCTGATTTCATCAACCAATTGTTAGGAGATCTCTCACATGGAAAAACTGAAGAATAAGGTCGCTGTGATTACCGGCGCGACTTCCGGCATGGCACTCGCCACGGCCAAGCTTTTCGTCGAAGAAGGGGCCTACGTCTTTATCACAGGCCGGAGGCAGGAGGCGCTCGGAGAGGCCGTCAAGCTGATTGGCCGGAACGTGACCGGCGTGCGCGGCGACGCGGCCAATCTCGACGACCTCGACCGCCTGTTCGATACAGTTAAGCGGGAAAAGGGCAAGATCGACGTCCTGTTCGCGAGCGCTGGCACGGGCGAAACCGCCAAACTGGGCGAGATTACCGAGCAGCACTTCGATGCGGCCTTCGGCCTGAATGCGCGCGGAACGCTGTTTACGGTCCAGAAGGCGTTGCCGCTGTTCAACGATGGCGGATCGATCATCATGACCGGGTCAGTTGCTTCGGTGAAAGGTTTTCCTGGTTTCGGCGTGTATGCGGCGAGCAAGGCGGCATTGCGCTCATTCGCACGCACGTGGCTAAACGAACTGAAGGGCAGGAATATCCGGGTGAACGTGCTGGGTCCGGGGCCGATCGCCACACCGATGCAGGAAGAAGTTCTCACCAAGGAGGCGAAGGAGATGTTCGAGTCCCTGATCCCGCGGGGAAAGATGGGTCAACCTGAGGAAATCGCGACGGTCGCGCTGTTTCTTGCTTCAGACGATTCGAGCTTCGTGAACGGGGTGGAGTTGTCAGTCGACGGCGGCTTGTCGGCCATCTGAAAGGTGGAGGAATCAATATCAACACGGATCGGAGAAACATTATGAGCTACGCAATTGTAGGATTCGGAAAGATAGGTCAGGCCCTCGCCCACGCCTTCGCCCGTAAAAACATCGACGTGACCGTTGCGAGTCGCCGGCCGCCCGAGGCGTTGGCGCCGCAGGCTCGGGCGATTGGACCCACGGTCGTCGCCAAGTCGCTGCGGGATGCACTCGAGGCCGACACAATCATCTTGGCGGTCCCGTTCGGAGAACATCGCGAGGTTGCGAAGGCCCTGCCGAGCTGGAAAGGCAAGACGGTCATCGACGCGATGAACGCGTTAGTTCCACCTGAGGAGCTGGACGGTCTCCCGTCCTCCGCCTTCGTTGCGAAGTCGTTCACCGGCGCTAAGTTCGTGAAAGGTTTTAATCACCTGCCTGCGGCCACTCTGGCTGCCGATCCGATCGTCGAGGGCGGTCACCGGGTCGTCTTTCTGTCGAGCGACGATGAGAACGCGATCGGTCCCGTGGCGGCCTTGGCCAAACAACTCGGGTTCGCACCCGTCAAGCTGGGAAAGCTCAACGAGGGTGGCTGCGCTGGTGCACGCACGCGGCCGCACTTGGGGCCAACTGATCTTCCAGGACATGTTCAAGAAAGAACAGTGATAGGCCAGGCCTGACCAGCAGAGTATCCGATTAGATCGGACACGATCCGATGTAAGGGAAATGGAGAGATTTCGATGAGCATAGAAGAAGAGAATGTCCAGATTGTGAAAGATTTTTTTGCAGCAATCGGCCGCGGCGATAAGCAAGGTCTGCTAGCGCTGTCTGCCGAAGATATTGAGTGGATCATTCCGGGCGAGGATTGGCCGCTGGCCGGCACGCACCGCGGGCACGCGGGATTGGCGGATTTGCTTCAGAAGGCTTCCGAAATGGTGGAAACTTCAACCGAGCCCCGCGAATTCGTAGCGCAGGGAGACCGGGTTCTGGTCGTCGGCTTCGCGACGGGGAGAATCAAAGCCACGAATAGGACGTTCGAGGACCATTGGGTCTTCGCCATTACCGTTCGAAATGGCAAACTGACGAACATCCGGGAGTATATCGACACGCAAGCACTGGCGCGGGCCTCCGAGACTGCCGCGAGCCCCAGGCTCTAACACAAGGACACCGACACCGCACGGTACGATTCGTAAGGTCAGCGAATACGTTGAACAGCGGCAACGCCTTCTGAACCGTAAACAACGTGCCGCGCGCGTTCCGGCATCGGAAGTGGAGCATCGAGCAGGGTCCGCTTCACCGAAGTGTTGAGTGCCGGGGGCGGGGATCGAACCCGCATGGAGGTTCCCCTCCAGAGGATTTTAAG
>CAVXXK010000006.1:0-525655 GCA_963765675.1 uncultured delta proteobacterium
TTTCCGCCATGTTCAAGCGCCGCCGGCTCACGCTTCGCGCCGCGCGCCTCGCACTCGAAGCGTACCGGCAGATTCCGATCCGCTTTTCAGAAATAGAACTGGATCGGTCGCTCGAAGTGGCTCAGAACTTCGATCTCTACGCATACGATGCCTATGTCCTGGTCTGTGCCATGCAGCATCACTGCGCGTTGCTCTCGCTCGATAGAGGGTTGGTGACCGCTGCCGCCGCGCGGGGATCAAAATATTGGAGATACAACTATGACGGTCTATACATTTTCGGAAGCACGACAGAAGTTCGACGCTCTTCTCGAACGAGCACGGCGCGAGGGCGCCGTACGGGTCAAACGCCGCGACGGCCAGGTGTTCCTCATTCAGCCTGAACGCTCGCGTCGCTCGCCGCTCGACGTGGGCATCGATAGCGACGTCTCTGGCGAAGAAATCGTCGATATGGTGCGTGAGATGCGTCAGCGGGTCAATGTACTCCAGCCAGAAAAGACCCAGCCGAGCCGTAGCAAGCGCGCACCAAAGACGGAACGTTAGAGAACCGGATCGGGCCGCTGATCGGACCTACGAGGAGAGTCGATGGCGGGACGTGCGCGCGGATTCCCTTCGCATTAGACAATTATTATATTTCGGATTTCCGATGACATTTCTTGCGGACTCTGTACCCTTCAGCAATCAGGAGACGGCGAGTGGCGATGGTTCGCGCTGATCAATCGGAATGAAGACATTTGGCCAGATCCTCAGAGAGGCTCGGAAAAAGGCGGGGCTCACCCAGAGAGAAGTTGCCGCCCGGTTAAGGCGTGAAGACGGCCGGCCCGTCGATCCGCCTTACCTCAACGCGGTCGAGCACGATCACCGCTATCCGCCCGACGACCATCTGATCGAGCAGCTCGCGAAGATTGTCGGCATCTCGCCCGATGTGCTGTACTTTCATGCGAATCGCCAACCTCCGGACGTGAAGACCGAGGCCGACCAGCCGCGGGTCGAAGCCGCCTATCGCGCGTTCCGCAAGGCGCTCGGAGTAAAACCGGCCGGCAAGCGAAAATGAAGCTGCTTCGCGATCCGCTCGGACGCCCGATCAAGCGTCTTTATTTCAAAGCCGAGGAGCTTGACGAGCGCTGTGAGCGGAAAATCGCGGACTTCATGAACAGCATTGCGGCGGCTTCAGGCTTCCGATCCCGACCGACGACATTATCCGCATGATCGAGTTCGATGCGGACGACCTCGACATGTACGCCGACCTTCCTGAAGAAGAAGATGGACATACGGATTTCTTTACCGACCGGAAGCCGAGGGTGCTGATTTCGAGCCGCCTCTCAGAGCCAGGCTACAAAAATCGGCTCAGGATGACGCTTGGGCACGAGTACGGCCACGTCTGGTTTCACGCTCCGCTGTGGAGAAAATCTGGGCGAGAAGACGCGAGCCACAACCCTGCCGAGCCATCATGGACTTGCCATCGCGATGGGATCGTGACCGCTCCCCAGAACGACTGGATGGAGTTTCAGGCGGCATACATAGGTGGCGCGCTGCTAATGCCTGGGTCTGACGTGAAGGTGTGGGCCAGTGAGATTGCGATGCGCGAGGCCAAGCAACCGCCGCTGCCCGTCGATTCAGATCTGGCGCGCTCTGTGATCGAACGAATCATGAGGCGTTGTCAGGTCTCCGAGCAGGCCGCACGGGTCCGGCTCTTGCGTTTGGGCTTGCTGACCGAATCGTGACCCGTCCGTACATAGTAAATTATGGAATTTGACAATTACGTGAGAAAGAGCCTATGATGCGGATCGACGACAGGTAAGCGCGCTATGCGTAATTTTCAACCCCCGGTCGTTTTCGTTTGCTATGCCTTCCGACCAGATTGCAGCACAACCCAAGCCCTACGTATCGATCCGCGAGCTCTCCACCCTGACACCGTGGACGGAGCAGGCTATCCGCACCATGATGGTCAAAGGAATCCTGCGTGAGTGTGAGCACTACTTTCACGTGGGAAGACGCCCGATATTCAAATGGGAGGCGATCGTCGGCTTCATTGAGGCCGACAGACGGACTCGTAGCGAAAAGATTCCCCACTATCGCGATCGTGTGAGCAATGGCGAAGCGTAAGAGAGCAAAGTATCGATCCTGCGTCGTGCAGACCACGTCTGCGGGACTTCTGCGATTTCGGTTCCGCTGGAAAACGCCAGCCGGTTGCGTTCGTAAGTTCGCTGAAGCAACAGCTCTCCGCGACACTGCTGAGGACCGCCAAAGGGTCGAACGCCAGGCCGAAGTGATCGGTGCGGAGATTCGAGCCGGCACGTTTGATTACTTGAAGTGGTTTCCGAACGGCAATCGTATCGCCGAGTTCCTCGCCGCCCAAGGCACACCGCCGTCACCGAAAACTCCAGGTCCGCCGCACTGGACCGTTCGGCGCTATTACGACCAATGGATCGACCGGATGGTTCCGCCCGTAGTCCGCACGTCCGCGGCGCGCGACTATAGAAGCCATTTCCGCAACTACATACTGGCCGCGCTCGGCGACGTTCCTCTGCCCGACCTTTCGCTGGCGCATTTGGAAGATCTCCGCGTGACAATGCGAAAGGGCGGGCTTTCCGAGAAGACCATTCGGAATACCATCGACGGATCTTTGAGAGCCATGGTTCGTGATGCCGCGCAGGACGGGATTGCGACTGGATTTCCTTTCGCGAAAGTCCGATGGCCACAGAAGATTGTCCCTGGACCATCGCCGTTCACAGAGGAAGAACGCGATCTAATCTTGGCGTACTTTGAGGTGAAGCGCTGGAAGTTTGGCGGCTTCAACGACAATCGTCCTCATTATCCCTATTTCGCATTTCTCTACACGCTGTTTTTTACCGGCATGCGCCCATCTGAAGCCGTAGCCGTGCGAACCAGTTGCGTAAATCTGAGCGCGCGGACGATCCAAGTTGAGCGCTCCCGACATCTCGGCGCAGAAGCACCGCCGAAGACCTCAAGGTCCCGCAGAGCAATCCGGTTGACGCGGCGAAACGTGGAGGTGCTGCGAACCCTGATCGAGCCAAAGGCTCAGCTCGGAGAATATCTTTTCAAGAACGTCCGTGGAGAACCGATCGAGGCCGCTAATTTCTACGATCTGTTCCGCAGCGCCCAGCAGGCGCTGTCGCTCTCGCCTCTTCGGGATCTTTACTCGACAAAAGACACGTACATGTCCGTGGCGCTCAGCAACGGAGTCAGCCTTACTTGGCTGTCCGAGCAGACCGGCGTGGCTGTAACCACCATCCTCAAACACTACGGACGCTTCATCCATTCTTCAGAGGCTGACGACTTCGAGATGTCTAAGTTCGAGCGCCGAAATGAGCCCATTTCGGGAAAAATTGGACACCGAATTGGACACCGGATGCCGGTGAAACCAAAAAAGCCGCCAATTTACTCAGGAAGGTTGGCGTCCCCGACGGGATTTGAACCCGTGTTACCGACGTGAAAGGCCGGTGTCCTAGGCCGAGCTAGACGACGGGGACGGCGCACTACTAAGACAAACGCGCGCGAGGCGCGCGCTTCGACCGCTCACGGTACCATCGGCGCAGGAAGCGGAGCAACACTCGCATTGCGAGCTCAAAGCTCGGGCGACCGCGTTCCACGGCATCGGCTGAAAAAGCGCCCGACGCGCGGTTTAGTCATCGCGTTTCGCCGCTGCCATGCGCAATTATGAGAGAGTGGCGCTTGTGTCGCTTGAGCTACCGCGGGGGGCCGGAACGGATGAACTATCGCAAGAAATTTCGCATCGCGCCGGGAAGTCGGATCTCTCTGAAAGACTTCGATCCGGATTTCTTCGATCCGCACGAAAACAAGAAATCCGCGTTGGGGAAGATCGCGATGCTCCAGCGACGGATGGACCAGTTGCAGTTCGAGCTCTACGCGGAATCCAAGCGCTCGCTGCTCATTTGCCTTCAGGCTCTCGATGCTGGCGGCAAGGATGGCGTCATCCGGCACGTAATCGGCACGATGAATCCGCAAGGCTGCCGCGTCGTCGGCTTCAAGGCGCCATCGCCGCTGGAACTCGCGCACGATTTCTTGTGGAGGATCGAGCAGCAAACTCCCAAACGTGGCGAGGTGGTGGCATTCAACCGCTCACACTACGAGGACGTGCTGGTCGTGCGGGTTCACGATCTGGTCCCGAAAGCGGTCTGGTCGAAGCGCTACCCACAGATCAACGATTTCGAGCGGCGGCTCGTTGCCAGCGGCACGCATATTCTTAAGTTCTTCTTGCACATCAGCAAGCAGGAGCAATTGCGGCGATTCAAACGACGGCTTGACGATCGCGCCCGACGCTGGAAGATCAGCGAGGCCGATTACTCGGAAAGAGAGCTCTGGGACGGCTACGAGGCCGCCTACGAGGATGCGATCAGCAAGTGCAGCACGGAGGACGCGCCGTGGTTCGTGATTCCCGCCAATCACAAATGGTTTCGCGATCTCGCTATCGCGCAAATCATCACCGAGACGATGGAGCGGCTCGGCATCCAGCTTCCGAAGCCGAGCGTCAACCTCGCCGACATCCGGCGGAAGTATCACGCGGACGTCAAGGAAAGTAAAAACGCGAACTAGACGCGGGCGGCATCTTCCGCCGATCGACGAGAGAGTATTCGATGAAGGATTCCGGCACACGCATCCTGACCGTCAACGGCGGTTCGTCGAGTATAAAATTCGCGCTGTTCAAGGCGGACAAGTCGCTCGCGCGGATTCTGCACGGATCGATCGAAGGGATCGGGAGTCCGAAGAGCAGCTTCAGCGTAGGTTCGAATGAGTCCGACAATGTAGTGAAGGACGTGAAGGCGCCGGACCATCAGGCCGCCGTGGGCTTGCTGATGGACTGGATCCAGAAACGGACCGATCGCGACGCGCTCTCAGCAGTGGGACATCGCATTGTCCACGGTGGACCAAAGTATTGGGAGCCGCAGCGAATCACGCCGGCGATGATAGGGGAGCTGCGCCAGCTTAGCTCGTTCGATCCTGAGCATCTGCCCGAAGAGATCATGCTGGCGGAGGCCTTTCAGCGCCGGTTTCCGGCCGTGAGCCAGATCGCATGCTTCGACACCGAGTTTCATCACGACCTGCCGCGCGTGGCGAGGATGCTCGCGATCCCTCGCCGCTACGAGGCACAGGGGGTTCGCCGCTACGGTTTTCATGGTTTGTCGTATGCGTATTTGATCCAGGAACTCGAGCGCGTTGCCGGCGCGAAGGAGGCTCGTGGGCGCGTCATCCTGGCTCATCTCGGCAGCGGCGCGAGCCTCGCAGCGGTGCGCGATCGGAAAAGTATCGACACCTCGATGGCGTTAACTCCGGCAGCGGGTATTGCGATGAGCACGCGCTCTGGCGATGTGGACCCGGGTTTGGCTTTCTATCTGTCGCGCACCGAAAAGATGACCGCGTCGAAGTTCGATCAGATGGTGAATCACAAGTCGGGTCTCCTCGGAATTTCGGAGACCAGCTCCGATATGCGGGAGCTGCTCGCGCGCGAGGCCGGCGACGTCCGCGCCGCGGAAGCGGTGGCGATCTTCTGCTACCAGGCGAAGAAATGGATCGGAGCTTATGCGGCCGCGCTCGGCGGACTTGATACGCTGGTATTTGCCGGTGGTATAGGCGAAAAGGCGCCCGTGGTTCGCGCGCGGATATGCGAGGGGCTCGGCTTCCTCGGTCTCGAGCTGGATGAGTCGCGCAATGCGCAGAATGCGGCGCTGATTTCCAGCGACGCCGCCCGAGTCGCGGTGCGCGTTATCTCTACAGACGAGGAAGTCATGATTGCGCGATCTACTTGCCGCATTCTCGGTCTGGTCTTCGATCCTCCTGAAGTATGAAAAAATTTCTCAGGCCTTAACCAGCGAAATTCGCTGGATTTCAAAGCTATTTCACTGGCCTTGGTATTGCTCCCTAGCCTCCGGACAGCGTGACGAAAAGGTCACCCGTCGAGGAGAGAGAAGAGCAATGAACAGCGATCAGATCAAAGGAAAGCTGAAGCAGCTCAGCGGCCAAATGAAGAAGAAATGGGGTCAGCTCACCGACGACGATCTCAAAGAGGCGTCGGGCAATCTCGATATCCTGGTCGGGAAGATCCAGGAGCTTTCGGGAGACCGTCGCGAAGAGATCGAGCATTGGTTCAAGTCCCAAGGCGTAGACTGATTGCCGTATCGTGCGCTCGAGCCGAGTTGTCGCGGCCATTCATCGGTCGGTTTCAGTCTTACAAGGAGAGAGGCTAATGAAAATTAGCAAGCTGATAGTTGCACTGCCGGTCCTCGCGCTGACACTGTCCTCGACACCGCTGGTATTCGCGCAATCAGACGGTCCGTCTTCGGCCTCGAGCGACATGAAAAGCGCCGGTTCTTCCGCCGTGGATGCGGCCACCGAGGCCTACCACGGCACCGCGCGCGCGGTTAAGGACACTGCCATTACGGCGAAGATCAAAACCGCTCTGCACGACGACAAGATCACCAAGGGCACCGACATCCACGTCGATACCGTCGCCGGCGTCGTAACTCTAAGCGGCACCGCTCCCAGCGCCGAAGTGGCTCAGCGCGCTATGGAATTGGCACAGCAGACGAGTGGCGTTCACAACGTAAAGAACGCGATCACGCTCGCCCAGGTGAACAGCTCGATGCATTGACGACGAGCCGGAGCGCTCCATTCGTTCAATTCGCGCTCTGGATGAAAAATCCGCCCCGGCACGCGACGCCAGCAATCCCTCTGGCGCGAGTGCCGGGTCCATAACGGACCATAGGGAAGGAAGTCCGTATAAATGATTACCAACGAGCTTATGCCCGGCGGTCCTTATCCTCAGGGGGCGAACTGGGACGGAGCTGGAGTCAACTTCGCACTGTTCAGTGAAAATGCTGAAGCGGTCGAGTTGTGTCTGTTCGAGGAAAGCGGCAGCGACCGCGAAACTACGCGAATACCCATAACCGAGAAGACTGATAGCGTCTGGCATATCTATATTCCCGGACTGAAATCTGGCTTGCGCTATGGATATCGCGTGAGCGGTCCTTACGATCCGGCACATGGATATCGATTCAACCCGGCGAAACTCCTGATAGATCCGTACGCCAAGGCGGTCGACGGAACGATCAAATGGGACGACGCACTTTTCGGCTACACGATCGGGAGCGGCGAGGAAGATCTCTCGCGCGACGACCGCGACAGCGCCGCGTTCGTTCCGAAGAGCGTGGTCGTCGATCCTTTTTTCGATTGGCGTAACGACACTCAGTTGCGCACGCCATGGCATGAGACCGTCATCTACGAACTTCACGTAAAGGGCTACACTAAGCTGCATCCGGATATACCCGAGACGCTCCGCGGCACCTACGCCGGAATAGCTCATCCGTCATCGATCGACCATCTGGCGTCGCTGGGTATCACCGCGGTGGAACTGATGCCGATTCATCAGTCGGTCTCAGATCGGCGGCTGGTCGAGCGTGGGCTGAGTAACTACTGGGGATATAACTCAGTAGGTTTCTTTGCACCCGACAACCGATTCTCCTCGAGTACTGGTCCTGGAGATATGGTTGGCGAATTCAAGAATATGGTGCGCACTCTGCACGCAGCCGGAATCGAGGTGATCCTCGACGTCGTCTACAACCACACGGCCGAGGGTAACCAGTTGGGACCCACGATCTGTTTTCGCGGCGTGGACAATGGCGCCTACTACCGCCTGGTCGAAGATCAGCCGCGCTATTACATGGACTACACCGGATGCGGAAATACGCTGCGCATGCGTCATCCTCAACCGCTGCGGCTGATCATGGACAGCTTGCGCTATTGGGTTCTCGAGATGCACGTCGATGGGTTCCGGTTCGATCTCGCAGCAGCATTGGCGCGCGAGCTGCACGAGGTCGATCGGCTCTCCGCATTCTTCGACATCATCCACCAGGATCCGGTGCTGTCGCAGATCAAGCTGATCGCGGAACCATGGGATCTGGGGCAGGGCGGTTACCAGGTCGGGAATTTCCCGGTGTTATGGTCGGAATGGAACGGCAAATATCGCGACGCCGTGCGCGACTACTGGCGCGGCGCTGATCAGAGCGTGGGTGAGTTGGCATCGCGGCTCACGGGCAGCTCTGATCTCTACGAATCGAATGGTAGACGGCCCTACGCGAGCATCAACTTTGTTACCGCGCACGACGGATTCACGCTCACCGACCTCGTCAGTTACAACGATCGCCACAACGAGGCGAATGGCGAAGAGAATCGTGACGGCGAATCCAATAATCGTTCCTGGAACTGCGGTGTAGAAGGTCCGAGCGCGGACGAGGGCGTTGCGTCACTTAGATGGCGTCTCAGGCGCGATTTCATGGCCACCCTGTTCCTGTCGCTGGGAGTTCCGATGCTTCTGGCGGGCGATGAGATGGGCCGCACCCAGCAAGGCAACAACAATGCCTATTGCCAGGATAGCGAGTTGTCGTGGCTGGATTGGAAGAACGCCGACAAGGATCTGCTTGAGTTCACCCGCAAGATGATTGCGTTCCGCAAGCGTCATCCGGTGTTTCAGCGGCGCAAATGGTTTCAGGGACGATCGATCCGCGGCTCCGACGTTGAGGACATCGCATGGTTTCGCCCGGACGCGAAGACCATGTCCGACGAGGATTGGGGCAACGGCTTTGCCAAGTCACTTGCGGTGTTTTTGAATGGCGAGGTCATCCCGACGCCCGACCAGTACGGGCGGCGAATCGTCGATCAGTCTTTTTATCTCATCTTCAATGCGCACTGGGAGGCCGTGAAGTTTACTCTGCCGGCTGAGGACTGGGGAAAAAGCTGGCATCGCGAGATCGACACCGCCGAGCCGGTTCAACCTCCCAATGGCGACGACCATGACTGCGCGGCGGGTAGCGAGCTGGTGGTCGAGCCGCGATCCTTGATGGTTCTGAGCCGTGCTGCGTGAGCCGCTTTCGACATACCGGATCCAGCTAAATAGCCAGTTCGGATTTGACGCGGCCGCGGAGCTCGTGCCGTACCTGGAAGAACTGGGAATTGACTATCTGTATTGCTCGCCGTACTTTCAGGCGGCGCCGGGCAGCACTCACGGCTACGACGTCGTTGATCATTCACACGTCAACGAAGAGCTGGGCGGAACCCCCGCGTTCGAGCGGATGTGCGCGGCGATCGAGCGCAACGGCTTGCGCCAGATACTGGATATCGTCCCCAACCACATGGCGATAACCGGCCGCGAGAATCCGTGGTGGTGGGATGTTCTGCAAAATGGACCGTCGAGTGGGTACGCGGCGTACTTCGATGTCGACTGGGAGCCGCCGGAGCATCGCATTCACAATATCCTCCTGATGCCGGTGCTCGCCGATCAATATGGCGTCGTGCTCGCGGCAGGCAAGCTAAAGATAGGCCGCGAAGGCGCCGATTTTGTCGTTGGATTCGACAATCGCACTTTTCCGCTCGCGCCCAGATCGCTCAGACTGATCCTTTCCGCGGCCGTCAGAATCTATTCCTCGGATTTGCTCGCATATCTCTCCGATGTTTTCGCAGAGCTTCCCGCGGCGGCATCGACCGACCGCGCCAGTATCGCGCGGCGAAACCGCGATCGTCATTTGATGGTGACGATGCTCGCGAAGTTGATGCATGACGATCCCGTTATCGTCACTGCGATCGATCGTGCGATCGAACAGATCAACTCCGACGCCGCTCAATTGCATGAAGTGCTGGAGGCGCAGAACTATCGGCTCGCGGATTGGCGAATGGCCGCGCGCGATTTGGGCTATCGGCGCTTTTTTGACATCTCGACCCTGGTTGGACTGCGTATGGAGAACGTGCAGGTATTCGAGGCGACCCATGCGCTGACTCTTAAGTGGGTGAGCGAAGGCCGTCTGTCGGGCCTCAGGATCGATCATATCGACGGCCTGCGCGATCCGATCGGCTATCTCCAGCGCCTGCGCGCGGCGGCGCCCAATGCATGGATCGTTACGGAGAAGATTCTTGCGGACGATGAGCGTTTGCGCGAGTCGTGGCCGATTGACGGAACTTCCGGTTACGATTTCTTAAATATCGCCGGCCGGCTGTTTGCCGATCCCGCGGGAGCGGAACCTCTGACAGAGTTCTACCGCGAGTTCACCGGCGATACCGCGGACTTCCAGTCGATCGCGCGAGCGAAGAAGCAGCTCGCGATGCGCGGCACGCTGGGCAGCGAAATCAACCGCCTGACCGCCAAATTTCTGGAAGTATGCGAAGCCGACATTCTTCATCGCGACCATTCGCGTCACGAAGTACACGAGGTACTGCGCGCCGCGCTCGCCTGCGAGGAGGTCTACCGCACCTACGCGCGCGAGCCGAACGAAGTATCGCGTGAGGATGAGCGCCTGATCGCGAAAACGATCACTGCCGCGAAATCTTATCGGCCGGACCTCGATCCGCGCCTGTTCGACTTTCTCGCCTGGATTTTGGCGCTGCATGTGGCCAATGATGCCGCCGTCGAGCTTGCGATGCGCTTTCAGCAAACCTCGGCCGCGGTGATGGCGAAGGGACTCGAGGATACGGCCTTCTATAGTTTCAACCGGATGATCGCGCTCAATGATGTTGGCGGCAATCCGGACGCCTTCGGAACCACTCAACATGCTTTCTATCGATGGTCGCGCGAGATTCACAGGAAATGGCCGCGCACGATGCTTGCGACGTCCACTCATGACACCAAGCGTAGTGAAGATGTTCGTGCGCGCCTGTTCGTCCTCTCTGAGATTCCGACCCTGTGGGCCAACGCGTGCCGTCAATGGTCGGAAATAAACCGCGCATATCGCAGCGGCGAATTCCCCGATAGCAACCTGGAATATCACCTTTATCAAGTGATCGTCGGAGCGTGGCCGATTGAGAAAGAACGCATTATCCAGTACGCGGAAAAGGCGGCGCGCGAGGCGAAAGTTCATACCTCATGGACGGAGCGAAACGAGGAATACGAAGCCGCGCTCCGAAAATTCATCGAAGGGATGTACGGCGATTCGCGGTTTCGCCGCGGGGTCGAGGAATTCGTCGCGGGGATATGCGATCCAGGTCGGGTTAACTCACTCGCACAGACTCTAATCAAGCTGACCGCGCCGGGCGTCCCCGATTTCTACCAGGGATGCGAGCTGTGGGACCTTTCACTGGTCGATCCGGACAATCGCCGTCCTGTCGATTTCGACCGTCGGCGCGCACTGCTGAGCCAAATCAGGACCGCGACTCCAGAGCAGGTGATGGAGCGCGCCGACGAAGGTCTGCCCAAGCTGTGGTTGATAAAACAAGGACTGGCGCTTCGCCGACAGCACCCGGAATGGTTCGGCGCCGAGGCCGACCTCCGCCGCCTCCGCGTTCGGGGCAGCCAGGCCGATCATGCGATTGCCTATGTGCGCGCCGGATCAGTAGTCGTGCTCGCCCCGCGCTTGACCGTGAAGTTGGGCGGTGATTGGCGCAACGCCGCGGTCGAGCTCCCGGAAGGCAAATGGCTGAATCATCTTACCGGTGACAGGTGGACCGGGGGTTTGAACGGCGTTGCGGAGCTCCTGCGCCGGTTTCCGGTCGCGTTGCTGTCGCGCGAGGCCAACCCGCAATGAACGCGCGGCGGCTATGGGCGCCGTTCGCACGCACGGTCGAATTGGTAGCGGCACAAACGCGCATGCCGCTGCATCGGGAAGAGGAGGGTTGGTGGTCGGTCGAAATCGACGACGCTATCGCTCGCGCTGACTATGCCTTCAGTATCGACGGCCACGATCCGATTGCCGATCCGCGGTCGCCGTACCAACCCGAAGGGGTGATGGGCTCTTCGCGTCCGATCGATCATTCAGCATTCCTATGGTCCGACGACGGATGGCGCTCGCCGCCGCTCGGCTCGGCGATAATCTATGAATGCCACGTCGGTACTTTCACCGCGGACGGCACGTTCGACGCCGCGATCGATCGGCTCGAGTACCTGAAGGACCTGGGAATCAGCTACCTCGAGTTGATGCCGGTCGCCGAATTCTCTGGCGATCGCGGATGGGGCTATGACGGCGTGGATCTCTGCGCTCCCCACCACGCCTACGGTGGGCCGGATGGAATGAAGCGGCTCGTCGATGCGTGCCACAGGATTGGGCTCGGGGTCATCCTCGACGTAGTTTACAATCACTTCGGGCCGGCCGGAAATTTTCTTCCGACCCTCGGTCCGTATCTGACTAATCGCTATCGCACGCCCTGGGGCGACGCGATCAATTTCGACGACTCTGGTAGTGTCGAGGTCAGGCGCCTGGTTTGCGACAACGCTCTGATGTGGCTGCGCGACTACCATGTCGACGGTCTTCGCCTCGACGCGGTCCACGCCATCTTCGACGCGTCGGCGATTCACGTGCTCGAGCAACTCGCAACCGAGGTTCGCTCGCTTGAGGTGCAACTCGGACGCCAGTTGCTCGTAATCGCGGAAAGCGACCTCAACCAGCCTCGACTCGTCACTTCACAGGAGGCTGGCGGCTACGGTCTGGACGCGCAGTGGAGCGACGATCTCCATCACGCTCTACACGCCTACCTCACCCGTGAGCACGCGGGCTATTACGAGGATTTCGGATCACTCGCGAAGGTCGCCAAAGCGCTTGCGAGCCCGTATGTGTACGACGGTATCTATTCGCGCCATCGAAAACGCATTCATGGCAGGCCATCCGGATCACTTCCAGCTGACCGTTTCATCGTATGCATTCAGAACCATGATCAAATAGGTAATCGCGCGGCAGGCGAGCGGCTAGGTCATCTGATTTCGGCCGATAGGCTGAAGATCGCTGCGGCGTTGCTGATGGCGTCGCCGTTTGTGCCTCTGATCTTTCAAGGTGAGGAATGGAACGCCTCGAGTCCATTCCAGTACTTCACCGATCACCGGGATCCCGCTCTGGCACAGGCCGTCCGCGAGGGTCGTCGCAGAGAGTTCGCGCAGTTCATCGGCGCTGCCGCCGAGGTTCCCGATCCGCAGGCACCGCAGACGTTCGCGCGATCAAAGTTGAAGTGGGAGGAACGCAAGCATGGCGAACATGCGGAGATACTCGCGTGGTACCGAAAGCTTATTGGTTACCGCCGCGGCCGAAGGCCTACGTTGCGTCTGGATCAGATGATCGTGGAGTTCGACGAAGGCGCCCAATGGCTGTCGTTATACAACGGCGCGAGCGGCGTGATTTGCAACTTCGCGGAGTCCGAGGCCTGTGTTCCAATCGCCGCGCCCGACCACGCCATGGGGATCGTGCTCGCGTCGAAAGAGCCGATGAGGGTGTCGGCAGAAGCGATAATCCTGCCGCCGATTTCGGTCGCGATTGTCGAGTGATTGGCAGCGGGCGCAGTTCCGCGCGCTCGCTATTTTCCCGCCGCGAGCGCGTCGAAACTGTGGCCCGAGACGAAGTTCTGGAACCATCGCGGCCGCCGGCTCATCGAGGAGACAACGTCCAGCACTCTGGCCGGCTCGCCCAGGTCGTTCCACTCAAGGTCGTCCATCTTCATTACCGCCAGATTGGGTGGGCATTGCGCCAGAATCTGTTCGGAGAATCCTGTCGACTCGAGACGCTCATAGAGCCGCTCAGCCGCGGCTTCTTCATCAACCGCTGCGGCCATTTCGGCGCCAAAAGAGCAGAACAGTTCTGGCGTGTATTCCGCAAACATCGCATGCAACGTCGGCAAGGCCGCCACGACGATGAAGCTGTTCCACAGGCATCCGCCCCGGTAGAGACGCGCCGCGGTTTCAGCGTCGGGCTTTTCCCAGAACCGCCGCACACGAAGGAGGTCGGGACGGTCAAACGAGATTCGTCCGTCAGGTTCGAGCCATCCATATGATCGTTCGGGCGCGTTCGGAGTTGAGCCGAGCAGAACGCATAGCTGGGGGAATTCGTCGATCGCCTCGAAAGCCTTCTCGATGTGCCGGGCAAAACGCTCGGTATTGTCGACGAAGTGATCCGAAGGAAAGACCGCCACGGTGGCTCCGCGTCCGAGTTCGAGCAGGCGGCGCAGTCCAATGAAGACCGCGGGCGCGGTACCGCGGTTACCGGGCTGCTCGACCACCTGATGCGGCGTCATCCCGCGCAACAGCGGCTGGTAGAATCTCTGATGCGCGCGATTGACGACCACCACCGTATGATCGGCAGGAACCGCAGCGTGGGTGCGCAGGAGGGTTTCCTCCAGCATCGTCCGTTCGCCGAGAAGCGGACAGAATTGCTTGGGAACCTCCGCGCCCCATACAAATCTGGTCAAGGAGCGAAGCCGCGTTCCGTCTCCACCGGCGAGAACGATAGCTGCTCGACTATGACGCGCGGAATCCTCTGACTGTAACATCTCGGCATACCCTGCGTTTCGGTTGAGATCTGCGTCCTCAACCCACGAGCAAGGTGAATGCCACCGGGTTTTTTGCGAAGCGCAAAAGTGTTTCTGAATTTCAATAACGCGCGTTTTTCGGGGAATTGCCGCAAAAAAAATCCGGATCAGCGGGACGCGAATCGCACGAGAATGCGCGCGCGTTCCCGCAGACTTTCCGGAAATTCTTCTGTAATTTCTTCATGCTTCCCGCAAGCCACTTGAGTTCAGGAGCTTTTCTTGCGCGGCACCTTTGCGCCCTTCTTGCGCGCTTCCGAAAGTCCGATCGCGACCGCTTGTTTTCTGCTGGTGACCTTTTTGCCCGAACGGCCCGATTTGAGCGTGCCGCGCTTCCTTTTGTGCATGGCTTTTTTTACGGAACTCGATGCCTTCGAGCCGTATTTCTTTTTGGATGATTTCTTGGGCATAACCTCTCCTCAAGGGATAGTGTTCAATTTGTCCGCAGCGGATTTCAAATAACTGGCCGCCTTCTCCTTCCGCCTATAAGTGAGACGATGAACAGCACGAGGAAAAGGAAGAACAGGACGCGCGCGATCTCCGCGGCAACGCCTGCAACTGCGAAGAATCCTAGAGCGCCGGCAATCAGGGAGATCACCAGAAACACGAGCGTGTAGTAGAGCATGGCCGTGTACCTCCGGCCGGGATGGAGCAAACAATATGCCATCAAGCCACCGGTAAGCTCGGCGGATTTCTTATGACTTGGACGCGTCCGGTGACATATAAATAATATAGGATCCGAGCGCAGCGACTAGAGAAACTACCCATCCACATGCGAGCTGCATCGAATCCATCGCGTCGGAAAGTCCGCCGGACTCCGTCCGCAGAGCGCTCGTACATCTGGAGGTTGTGGGGTCTCGCCGTCGCCGGCGCGAGCGCGCTCGGTCCGGGTCTCGTGACCGGCGCCGCGGATGACGACCCCAGCGGCATCGCAACATACTCACAGGTCGGCGCCCAGTTCGGGTTCGCGATGCTGTGGACCTTGGTGCTCACGTATCCGCTGATGTCGGCGATTCAGGAAGTCAGCGCGTGGATCGGCAGGGTGACGGGCGCGGGGCTCGCCAGGAATATGAAGCTCCACTACCCAGCGTGGGTTTCATATTCGGTGCTTGTTCTCTTGCTGTTCGCAAACGTGATCAATCTGGCGGCCGATATAGCCGCGATGGCGGCGGCGCTGTGCTTGATCGTCGGTGGCCCGTTGCTGTTGTATTCGGTGCTCTTTGGCGCGGTATGTCTGAGCGTTGAGATCGTTGTTCCCTACGCGCGGTTCGCGCAGGTCCTCAAATGGACCACGCTGGTGTTGTTCGTATACGTGGCGACCGCGTTCGTGATCCAAATCCCGCTGCGCGCGGTTCTGACAGGAACGTTCATTCCCTCGATCAAATTCTCGGGCGGCTACTTGACGGCGTTGACGGCGGTATTGGGCACCACGATCAGTCCCTATCTGTTTTTCTGGCAGGCATCGCAGGAGGTGCAGGAGCAACAGGCCGCGCCCACCGAGAAACCGCTGCGCCGAGCGCCTGAACAGGGTCCGGCACAACTGCATAGCATGCGCGCAGATACCTATTTTGGCATGGCGCTTTCGAATTCAATCGCGTTTTTCATAATGCTGGACACCGGGTCGCTGCTGCATCCTCATGGAATAACCGATATCCAGACTGCGGCGCAGGCCGCTTCAGCTTTGCGCCCGCTGGCGGGCGAATTTGCTTTTCTGTTGTTCAGCATCGGAATAATCGGCACCGGACTGCTTGCGATTCCGGTCCTTGCCGGTTCCCTCGGATATGCGATGGCTGAGATTCGCAACTGGCCGATCGGACTCGATCGGTCGCTGCCAAAGGCGCGCAGATTTTACGCCGCTATTGCGGCAGTCACGATTCTGGGGGTCGCCCTGAATTTTACGTCGATCAATCCGATCAAGGCGCTTTACTGGAGCGCGGTCATCAACGGCCTCTCGGCAGGACCCATCATGATCGTGATGATGCTGATGACGACAGATCCGAAGGTGACCGGGGGCGTACAGCTTCCGAAACCGCAATGGGTCATTGGCTGGATTTCCACCGGCGTGATGCTGGTGGTGGCGGCCGCGATGATCGTCGGCGTCGCTTTCTAAACAAGTCTCCGGCTCCGCGTTCAGGCGTCGCAATCATTCGCCGCATCTGCTCTTATAGCGCCCTCGGAGGATTGGGTGGGACGCGAGTTACAGACGGCCGATATCGTTGTGATAGGCGGAGGACCTGCCGGGCTGGCGGCCGCGCACGAGGCGGCGACGCACGGCGCGTCGTCGATCGTGCTCGAGCGCCTGGACCGCGTGGGCGGCCTTGCCCGCACCATCGAGCGCGCCGGCAGCCGCTGGGACATCGGACCGCATCGCTTTTTCACCCGCAATCAGGAAGTCAAAGCTCTCTTCGACAGCATCCTCGGTGAGGACGCGGTGCGCGTGCCTCGGCTGACTCGAATCCTCTATGACAATAGCTATTTCAATTACCCACTCACTCCAATCAACGCGATCGCAGGAGTCGGCGTACTCTCGGGAGTGTCGATACTGACCAGCTATTTGCAGGCGCGGATGCGCCGTCTTTCCGGCGAAGTCACTATAGATACTTTCGAAGACTGGACCGTGGACAAATTCGGCCGTCGTCTGTACGAGACATTCTTCAAGACTTATACCGAGAAAGTCTGGGGCATACCGTGCGCGCAAATCGGCGCGGATTGGGCCTCGCAGAGGATCAAGGGCTTGAGCCTCGCCGCGGCGGTTGGCAATGCGATTTTCAAGCCGCGCGAGAGTCGCGTTAAGAGCCTGATCGACGAGTTCCTGTACCCGCGGCTGGGGACAGGGCAGCTCTACGAAAAGATGGCGTCGGGTTTGCGCCTGGCGGGAACTCGCGTATCAACTGGCGTCTCGGTCAAAGCTATCGTGCGCGACGGTATGAGCGTCCGCGCGCTAATCGTCGCCGACGCGACGGGCGCCCGCGAGGAAATCACCGGGCGATTTTTTCTTTCCAGCGCTCCGCTGACCGACATGATTGGAATGATGCAGCCTGCCGCGCCCGCCGAGGTGCTACAAGCGTGCGCAAGGCTGCGCTACCGGCATCATATCGGTGTGAATCTGCTCGTGCGTGGCAATCCGTTCCCCGACAACTGGATATACGTTCATTCCAAAGACGTGGCGATGGCGCGGATTAGTAACTACTCGAACTTTTCGAAAGCGATGACCGAACGCGAAGGATTCTCGCCGCTGACCATCGAGTATTTTGCCTTTCCGAACGATAGCACCTGGAACGCGCCGGATGCTGAATTGATCGACCGAGCGATTCGCGAGCTGAACCTCAAGGGAATCGTTCGCCGCGACGATGTTGCCGACGCGTTCGTGGTCCGCAACGAGAACGCATACCCGGTAATCGAGCGCGGATGCGATAGCCAGGTAAGTACAATCAAGGCGTGGCTCGATCAGTTTCAGAATCTGCTGCCGATCGGGCGGTCAGGGATGTTCAAATACAACAATCAGGACCATGCGATGGCGACCGGGATGCTCGCGGCACGCACCGCGCTGGGAATCCGGCGCTACGATCCCTGGCTGGTCAATATCGACGCCGAGTACCACGAAAGCGGTCCCGCGGCCTGAGATGCGATTAGCGCGCGGCTTAAGCGGGCAGGGCGTCGAAGTGAACTCCGGTCATCTGTTCGGAGAGGGTCCACAACCGCGCCGCGACGCTCCCGTCCTGCGCGGCTGGGCTGCGCTTCGCGCGGGCGGGATTACCCCACATCTCGGCGATCCCGTCCGGTCCGATATACTCTCCGCCGCGGACTTCCGGCGCCGCCGCCGCGTAAAGCGTCGGTAGCGCGCCCATCGCGGCGCTCTGCGCGAAGATCCGGTTGCTGACGCTGAAGAGAGATTCCAGAAATGCCGAGCCTTCCATCCGCGGTCCCGCGGCCTGCAAATTGGTCGCGGCGTATCCCGGATGACACGCGACCGCGAGGAGCTTCGCACCGTGCGCGTCGATCCGCCGCTGGAGCTCGAGCGTGAACAGCAGGTTGGCGAGCTTGCTCTGTCCGTATGCGCGCCACTTGGAATAGCCATGCTCCCAGTTCAGATCGTCGAAACGAATCGTGCCCATCCGATGCGCTCCGCTGCTCACATTGACCACGCGCGCGCTGCCGGCCGCGAGGAGCGGTTCGAGCAGCAGGCCGGTCAGCGCAAAATGGCCCAGGTGATTAGTGCCGAATTGCATCTCGAAGCCGTCGCTGGTGCGCGAGTACGGCAGCGCCATCACGCCGGCGTTGTTTACCAGAATATCCAGCGTGCGATGCTGCGCGCGGAAGGCCGCCGCGAACTCGCGAATCGACGCGAGGTTCGACAGATCGAGCGCCATCGGCTCGACGATCGCGGAAGGATACGCTGCCTTGATCTGCGCCGCGGCCGCGCGCGCCTTCTCGATGTTGCGGCAGGCAAGGATGACCTCGGCGCCCTTGCGCCCAAACTGCAGCGCCGCTTCATACCCGATTCCGCTGTTCCCGCCGGTGACAATGACCGTCTTGCCCGACAGATCCGGCAAATCGTCGGCGGTCCATTTCCCGTTTGCGGCCATACCAGCGTCCTCCCGAGTTGCTAGCAGAGTGGAGACTACGATCTCGATGTTCCTGTAGCTACCGGCATTCGGCGCGCCCGTTGACGGTTGAAACATCTGGTGCGAAGGCTTATTCGGGTCACGAGGGCCCGCGATGAAGTCCAACCTCACCAAGTCCGCGGCAATTCGCGCGCGCCTGAATCATCCGATAATCGACTCCGACGGACATATCGCCGAGTTCGAGCCCGCGCTGT
Source organism: uncultured delta proteobacterium (assembly GCA_963765675.1). Classification (GTDB taxonomy): domain Bacteria; phylum Desulfobacterota; class Binatia; order Binatales; family Binataceae; genus JBARDN01. The sequence goes on from CAVXXK010000006.1 coordinate 19,121, forward strand.
TCGATTACCTTGAGCGCGAGGCCGGCGCGAAGCTCGCCGATCGAGTCCGCCGGCTCGTGCTCGAGCCCGCGTGGTATCGCGCGACGCCGGACGAGCGGCGGGCTAATCGTATCCCGCGCCCGACCTGGTGGGCGCATCCCGCGCGCAACACTCTGGATCGCGCGACCAGCTCGCTTCCGCGCCTGCTCTATCGCCGGCTCGACGACTTCGGGCTCGACGTTGCGATCATCTATCCGAGCCTCGGTCTTTTTCCGATTCATTTCGACGACGCCGAAGTGCGCCTCGCGATGTGCCGCGCATTCAACCGGATGCAATCCGAGATATTCCGCGAGTACCGCGACCGCCTGATTCCGGTCGCGATCATCCCGATGCATACGCCTGCGGAGGCGCTCGCCGAGCTCGACTACGCGGTGAACACATTGGGCTTCAAGGCGATCGTGATGCCGGCGTATGCGCGCCGCCCGCTCGAGGCGGTCGCGCGGAAAAATCCCGAGCTGGCGCGGCACGCGTTATGGTTCGACAACTTTTGCATCGACAGCGCCTACGACTACGATCCGGTGTGGGCCAAATGCCTGGAGCTCAAACTCTCACCAACTTTTCATTCGCCGACCTCAGGCCTGAGCATGCGCGCGACGGTTTCGAATTTCGTTTACAACCATATCGGCCATTTCGCCGCCGGCGGCGAAGTGATTTGCAAGGCGCTGTTTCTCGGCGGAGTGACGCGGCGCTTTCCCGCCCTGCGCTTCGCGTTCATGGAGGGCGGCGCAGCGTGGGCCTGCGCGCTGTTCAACGATCTCATCTCGCATTGGTCAAAGCGCAACCGCGAGGCGCTGGCGCATCTCGACCCGGCAAATCGCGACGACAGCCAAATGCGCCAACTGTTCCAGGAATACGGCGGCGAGTACGGCGCGAGAATCCTCGCACGCATGGGTCAGGATCGTACCCATCTGATGTGGGGTAGCCCGGAGGATCCCGCCGACCTCGACGAATTCGCGCGATGCGCGATCGCGAGCAAGGCGGATATCGGCGATCTGTTCGTGCCGAAGTTCTTCTTCGGATGCGAGGGCGACGATCGGATGTCGGCGCTCGCCTTTGATCCGCGGATGAATCCGATAGGCGCGCGCCTGAACGCGATCTACAGCTCGGATATCGGCCACTTCGATATCCCGGACATGCGCGACGCGGCCGAGGAAGCCTACGAGATGGTCGAAGACGGCTTGATCGATGCCGCCGACTTCCGCGACTTCGTCTTCACCAATCCGATGCGAGCGAAGACCGACGTGAACCCGGAGTTCTTCAAGGGCACCCGCGTCGAGGACGCGGTCGCGTCAGTGCTGAAGGCGAATGAGAAGCACGCTTCGCGCAAGTGACGCGCGCTCGACTTTGCGAAGCGCCTGGATCATAGGATCATCTCTGGTTTCGAGGTTCCGAGCAGCATTCCTCCGACCGCTCGCGCCAGTGGATCGGTCTGCAGGTAGGCGTGTCCCAGCGCGGCTTGCACATCCTGGAACCGGCGCTGGAGCGGATGGTCCAGAAAGATCGTGCGGCCGCTCGCGGCTCGAAACAGATCACCGACCGCCTTTCCAACGAGCTCGCATCCCCGATTCATGTTCCAGCGCATCTGCGCGCGGATTTGCATCGATGCCGCCTCGCGCGCCTCGGCCATCTGCCATAACTCGTTCGCGTCGGCGCGCATCCGCGCGACGGATGCATCGAGATACCAAACCGCTTCGGCAAGGCGCTGCTGAAGAATCGCGTCGTCCGCGGCCCGTGCTCCTGACATGAGCCTGCGCTCGCGCGATGCTGCCGTCCACGCATCGACGAATCCTCGCGCGGACCCGAGCGCCGACGCGGCCAGCGCCATGTTGAACACCACCGACCACGGCATACGGTAGAGCGGCCCCGGATTCACTTCTTGTCCGGGCAGCGGCGCATTGGTCGCGTAGTCGAGATGCGACTGCGTCCGATAATCGGGAACGAACGTCTCTTCGACGACGATATCCTTGCTGCCGGTCCCCTTGAGGCCGGCGACATGCCAGTTGTCATCGATTCGGTACTGATCGCGCATCAGCAGGAACGAGCGAAAATCGCGAACCTGGTTTCCGCCGATCTCGCGCGATCCGCAGATCGCGCCCAGCATCACGCCGCCGCAGTGATCGCATCCCGACGAGAACGACCATCGTCCCGACAACTTGTATCCGCCCGCAACTTTTTCGGCTTTGCCGGTCGGGTTGTACGACGACGAGTGCATCGTCGTGGGATCTTTGTCCCACATCTCGCGCTGCGCCTTATCCGGGAAGAGCGCGAGCTGCCACGGATGCACCCCGATCACACCGGCGACCCATCCAGCCGACGGCGACGCGCACGAGAGCTCGATCGCCGCGTCGACGAACTCGGCCAGAGAGACTTCGCCGCCGCCAAACCGGGCCGGCTGCAACGCTCGCAGGAAACCGCCGTCCAGCAGGAGCTTCCACGTCGAGTCGCTGAGCCGCCGGATCCCGTCGTCCTCGGCCGCATTAGCCGCAAGCCGCGCCGCAACCCGCCGCGCCTCTTCAACCACGTTCATCGTCAATGCTCCTCCTCGCTGCTATCTGCCAGGCCGGACCTCTCTTACGATCGCCGACGAGCCCTCGATCCGTTCGCCTCGCATAGGCTCATACCGTCCGCCCAGAAGTTCGCGAGAAATCTAACGGGATGCTCACATGTCGTCGTGACAGCGGACGCAAAAAAGGGACCTCCTCGAGCGTGCGCGATGTTACCCCAAGGGCGCGCGCAAAATCGAGGAGGTTATCGAATCTGACCGTGATCGCTAAAGACTTAGAATCCGCCCATCAGGGGGACGTTCGGGAATGAGTAATTCGTGAAACCGTCCGCGTAATAGTAATAAGGATACGGCTGATACTGATACGCCGAGTCGCCGTAATACGCGGGATTCGGATCGCATCGGTATCCGTCCTTGTCGCAATACATCAGCGGACCGTCTTCACCCTTGAGCAATCGCTGCGCACGCGCCTCGATGCTCGCCGATTGCGCAGGAGGTATCGCCGGCGCGTCTGAACCATAGGCGAAGTGATGAGGCTCAAGACTCGACGCGTAGGCCTGTACCGACTCTGCGTTGCTCGGGTTTTGCGCGAACGCGATAGCTGGAAAGGATAACGCGGCAATCGCGCAGATACCGACGACCGCGCCTAACATTCGTTTGAAGATTGTTGAGGGTAACATCGCGAATACCTCCATGAGGTCCGTAACCAAGAGGAGCATCGCACGTGCCAGAGCGGAAAAGTGCCCAGACGGGCCAGACTTTCGAGCGCGTTTCGCCGATCAGGTCCTAAAGGACCCGGTAAGAAATGCCGGGTCGGAGATCTTTCGATCTCCGGCCGGGGTCATATCGGTGGACAATCCTAGTGCTGGAATGCGCCGAGATCGACCGGACTCGCGGGACGTACTGTTCCCATGATGTCGGTTGACGGCACACCGTAGGCGGTCGTGCCCGCGCCGATCGCGGGGCTTGCCGTCTGCAGCATGAAACTGATTGCCGGATTTACCAGCATCGGATTTTTTCCGGAGAGCTCAGCAGTTATCGTGTCGCTCGTACTCGAGATCGACGCTGAGGAATCTCCGCTGGTACCGTCGAAGGTCAGGTTGTTCGCAAACGTATTGTCCGAGCCGCCCCCGTCGAGAATCGCGGTGTTGGAACTGTTCAAGCTTGGTGCAGCGACCAGCACGTTGTTGGCTATCGTGTTTGCGTTGGAGTTTTCCAGCGAGACCTCGCCGCGCCAGGTGTAGGTATTGGTCGTCGTGGCGTAGTCATCCCAGCAGGTGTTATTGAGGACCGTGACCGCGGTCGAATCGTACACTTTGACGCAGGCCCCAGTGTTCCCGTAACCCACGTTGTTCTCGACCAAAACCGCTGCGCTGTAACCGGTCGCGATGCCGCTGTCGATAATGATCCCGTTACCGTCGGTCCCGCCCTGCGGATTCAGGTTTGAGTATGAGTAGTTGTTCGCTACCGTAATGTGGTAGCCCGCCGCGCTGTCCGCCTGCATCGGTTCATAAACGGAGATTCCCGAGCCCGAGCCAGACCAGGTCGAGGCGTTTCCCGAGACGATATTGTGTTCGATGTCGATGTAGTCGCTGTTATTGACCTGGATTCCGCTGGCGGCGGCGCTGGTGACTTCGTTGCCGGTCAATTTCAAGTGCGCGCCGCCGCCCGAAGTGACGATTCCCCACATTCCCCCGGTTATCTCGAGATTCTCGACTGCGATGTAGGACTGCCCGTTGATATTCACCCCCATCGCGCTGGTGCCGCTCATGCTGATCGTGGCGCCGAGCGCGGTCGGAGCCGCCAGCGTGATCCATCCATTCGCGGTTCCCGAGTTGTTGAAGGTTACGCCCGTCGTGTAGGTGCCGGTTGCGCAGACCGTGTCGCCGGGATTCGCCGCGTCAACACCCTCTTGCAAGGTTAGGAAAGGCTTCGACGAACTGCCTGGCCCCGAATTGCTTCCCGATGGTGACACGTAGAGGGTACATGCGATCGAGGAGGTTGGTGTCGCGGTGGGCGATGCCGTGCCGGTCGGAGTTGCCGTTATCGTAGGTGTCGCGGTCCTTGTTGGAGTAGCTGTCCTGGTCGGCGTCGGAGTCGCGGTCCGAGTTGGAGTGGACGTTGTCGTGGCCGTCGGCGTAGCGGTCGTGGTCGGAGTTGGTGTAGCCGTCGCGGTTACCGCGATTGTGGGGGTTGCTGACACTGTCGGAGTCGCGGTTGCGGTTTGAGTTGAAGTCGCTGTTGCCGTCGAGGTCGCGGTCGGCGTTGCCTTTTTGGTCCGAGTTGCAGTTGCCGTCGCGGTCACGGTCGGCGTCGTGGTCGCTACGGCGGTCGGCGTTGCGGTCGCGGTAAATGTGGCGGTTGCCGTTTGAATCGGAGTCGGCGTGGATATCGGACTTGTCGTCGACGTGGGGAATGGTGTGGGGGTTTGCCGTGATGTCGGTCCCCGCGGATCCAGGTTTCTAACTCGGCCGAACAACGGTACCGACACAGTCGGATTGGTCGCGTCGCTGAAGATCGTTAGCGTTCCTTGGTGCGTTCCGGTCGGACTCGCGGTAAAGGCAATGCTGACAATGCATCGGTCGCCCGGCTCCAATTGCCCCACGCAGGTGCTCGACGGAACAAATTCCGGGTTTGAAGATGTCAGGTTGGAAATTGTAATGGGCTGATTCTGACGGCGCGTTTTCCGATTGTGGAGAGTGACCCTTCCGGATTTGCGCTCGACCACCGCGCCTAGCTTGACGACCTCGGTTGCGGACTTGACTACCTGCGGTGAGACCTCGAGCGCTGCCGGCTCGACGTCTGAAGCGATCTGCGGCTGACTCTCGGCCGGATATTGTCCAGCGTATGAATTGGTGACTGCGAACAGCGCGGCAACGGTGGCGAGCAACGCGACGAGGACGGCAAGAACACTGCGGTTAAACTGAAAACCCATCTCTTCCGCTTGAGGCGGCCCCTATTCCGCGTTCGTAGTTCGCGCGGCTGTCTTGCTACAAAAAGTAGCAGAATTGCTGCGCCATCAGTGGGAGAGCGAGTTTCGTGCCGGATTGTATTCATCTTTTGTCTACAACTTGTGTCATTTTGAGGTTGTCTCTGAGACAATTTTTTCCACTATCTGTAGCAAAACTGCGACGTTCAGCGCCGAGTTGGCGGCGCTGCTCCGCCCGCTGCGTCATCGCTTGTCCCACTCCGCGCCCAAGCCAGGCACCCCTGCGATTACGCGCGCGTCCAGCCTCCGTACGCCTGCTGAACAGTGATTTGTGTGTCAGAGCCGGTCCGTGAAAGGGCTCGCGCCTCGAAAACCGGTCCACCATCGCTCACTTGGATGTTCACATTCTGAATATGCTAAAAAAGAAGGAGTGGACTGATTAGCCCGTGACCTGTTTTGCATTGTCATGTTAAGCGGGGGTTTGCTATGTTGCGTCCACGTTAGTTCGATTGACGACCATCAGTCCCCGGTCCTCGATGGTCGGGGGACTGCTGATTGCGATTTGTAATGTTCTGGAAGTTTGCAATGGAGACCACGATGGATCAGGGCAATTCTCAGGCGCATGACTATCTGATTATCAACCGCGTCCAGTTATTGAGCGAATGCGGATGCAGCGCGTGCGGCGGCGGTTTCAGTCAAAGCCCGACGGGCGACAAGGCTCTCGTCGTCACGGTCGGCGAGGGCGGCAAGAGCTTCATATTCTGCGGCGGATGCGGCGACAATATCATGGGGCGAATCTCCTCCGACGACGTGCGTAAGCATTACGTCTGGGATTGGGCGATCCCGCTCAGGAACGGGCGTCCCGCAACCCAGAGTTCCTGAGCGCGCACCTCCGCGGCTGCCGCGATGGACTCGATGAAGGGATGGCTCTCGATTGCTCCCATGGCGGGCGCGATCGCACGAGTTTCCCGGCGTGGCCGCTATTCTTGCTATCTGCTCGAACATGGGCTGGAACTTGCCGAGCCGTGCTGCGCTGCGTGCGGAATCGCATTTGATTCGCCGCGAGTCGTGGGCGAGCGTTTTCCCGTTGCGCTCCAGGTCTTCGACGCGCGCATCGGTGGCGAGGTTGCGCCTTCGACCCGGATGTTCGTCGGCGCCAAGGTGCTGATCTCGCGCGCGGGAGCGTCGCTCGCGCCGCTGCTCGATCGTTCGGTCACCTACGTCGGGGCCAGGGTGATGGTCGTGCTGGTGCGCTTCCGCCCCGGCCGCTATCTGCCGATCCTCCTGTGCCGCGCATGCGGCCATAACGTCATGGCGCATCTGCGCGAGGATAGTGAGGCGAGCTACACCTGGGATTGGATAGTGGAATTCCGGCCGCGCAAGATCCTCTCGCGGCTGAGCGGCCGTCTCGGATTGCGACCCTCCGTTAGCTTTCCGAAACTGCAGATGCGCGCGATAGCGGCCGCGCATTGAACGTCTCGAAGCCGCCGTGCGAATTCTCAGTAGCGGCGTCAATCCACCGATTCATGCGCGCGCTTTTTTCGTAGGCGCCGCCGCCGCCCTGACGCGGTGTCGGCCGTTTAATCCGGCCCGCGAATCTGCCGCAATCAAGAGTTATTCCCCGAGGTAAGGACTTTTGACATTTCGCGATGGCCGGACTACTAGTTGCCATCCGGTCAGTCCGGAAGTAGCGATGGCGGATCTGCAGTCGCGGGCAGGGAGGCCAAATAAACAAAGTTCTCTGAAAAGAGAACGGAGGTTCTTATGCTCGTGGGGACTCGTACGTGGGGAACTGCACTCCTGAGCGCCGCGGCCTCGGTGATGCTCGCGACGATGGTGGCCGCTCCGGCAGCCGCTCAGGTCAAACCAGGTGATTACATCACCGCGGACCAGGCGGCCAAGGTCCGAAATCTCGTCTCGCCGGGTGTGCTCTACAAGGTCGATCATGGGATGACGATGAAGATCGTTCCGACCGAGCGGATCGACTGGCCGCCGCCTTACAAAGACGCGACCGAGAAATACTCGGCCCAGGTCGATCTGTCGGCCGATCATCGCTCGCTGGTCGGCTACGTGGCGGGGCAGCCGTTCCCGCTGATCGACGCGAACGATCCGTACGTCGCGACCAAGATCGCGTGGAACAACGTGTTCCGTCCGATCAACAGCGACGATTACGATCTGCGCTATTTCGATTGCGACACGGTTTATACCGGGCTCAACAAACCGTTCTTCGAAATCGCGTACGGACAGCTCGGCCACTACGCGGGCTACGATGAAGTCGGACGCACCGAAGTCGAGCCGCTGCCGACCGACCCGGACTTCAAGAAGACCGGACGGCTGTGGCTGTTCTACCTCGGACCAGAACTCGCTCCGGTGGACGCGCGCGGCACCAGCCTTTTGCGCTGGCGCTATGCGGACCCAAATCACGGCGACGACACGTGGACTTGGGAGACAGGATCTCGCCGCGTGCGTCGCTTGAACGAAGCGATCAACTCCTCGGCGACGGGATCGCAAACCTTCGATCCGGATCATTATTCAGGCTTCAATCCCAAGACCGAGGAATACGACTACAAGTTCATCGGAGAGAAGCAGATGCTCGCGTGCGTGCGCGCGGAGCATTCGCCCGAAGTGCGCTGCCCGACCGACGGTGGCGGAAGCGCGTGCCCCGAGGTCTGGGAGATGCGGCACATGTACGTGATCGAAGCGCTGCCGCGGAAAGTCAACAACTCCGGCGCACTGGATTCCCGCACCGTCATCTACGAAGACTCGGAAATGTGGTTCCAGCCGTATATCGATACCTATGACCGCGCGGGTCAGTTGTGGCGCAACCATATCTACTGGTCGGCGTTCCGTGATCGTCCGGTCCCCGATGCGAGGGTCGCGATTTATCCGTATAAACGCGAGTTCGTGGTCGGTGCGGCCTCGACCGACGTGCAATCCTCGATGGTGACGATGTGTTACCTGCCCGGAATGGAAACGCCGGAGCGCGAATGCTGGTACATCAACATGGGCGCAGTGGACAAGAGCTTCTTCACCCAGGAAGCGATGGTGAAAGCCGCAGTCAGCGGAGGCCGTTAAGCGTTACCGCAACTCTCCCAAGGCCTGACTCGAAACCGGCGGGATCACCTCGATCCCGCCGGTTTTATTTTTTTCGGATCGGCACTGGCTGTGTCATTCCCGCGCGTGGCTGCCGCGTGAGAGCCTGTCCTGCGCAACGCCGAAGGAAGTCCCGAACGATAAGCCGCCGCACGAGGTGAGGACTCGGCGCACGGCCGCTCGGGATTTCTCCCGGAGCTTGCCCTGAGCGACGTCAAAGGGGTCGAAATGACGGATGTGGGCTCGGTGCATGAGTATCGTAATCCCAGCCGAACCCTCATTCGTCATTTCGAGCGCTGCGCGAGAAATCCGGAGGCGGCCATGCTCATCGCAAACACTGCAGAGACGGGATCTCTTCAGAGCCGTCATATGCTGGGCGCCGATACTCGATATGATTAGCTCTGACCATCGAAGAAGCTGCGGATCATCTCGCATTCCGCTTTCGCGAATTAAAGGTCAGCAGCTCCGCAGAATAGGAACCACTTTGTATGGTTCCTTGCGGCGGCTATCTGTCGTTTAGTCTCTGGACAAATTCGTAAATTACCGACATTGTGTCAGAAGGGCGTAGTGAATTCTTTTGACACGATTCGGGTGCGGTACTTTTAGTGCAACGTCACGCCGGAGCATCTTCCGGATACTCGCCGATCTGCAGTCGCGGGCAGAGACGCCTATTGAACAAGTTCTCTGGTAGGGGAACGGAGGTTTTTATGCGTTTGTGTACTCGCTTGTGGGAAAACAAGATCCTGAGCGTGGCGACGTCGCTGATACTGACCGCGATGGTGGCTGCGCCGGCAGCGGCGCAGGTCAAACCGGGTGATGTCGTTACCGCCGCCAACGCGTCGGTGGTGCGCAACCTGGTTTCGCCGGGAGTTTATGCGCGCGTGCAGATGGGCATGCGAATGGATATCGTTCCGACCGGCCGTATCGATTGGCCGCCGCCGTACAAAGACGCGACTGAGAAGTACGCGTCGCAGGTCACGCTCAGCAAGGATCATCGCACAATGATTGGATACGTGGCGGGGCAGCCATTTCCGCTGCTCGATCCGAACGATCCGGATGTCGCGACCAAGAGCAGTCTGGAACAACGTGTTCCGGCCGATCCAGAGCGATGACTACGATCTGCGGTTCTTCGATTGCCAGAACCATATACCCGAAACTTGGCGGCACCGCAGCGCGTGATCGACGACGTCTAGGTCGGCCATTATGCGGGTTACAGCCTGGTGGGCCGCACCGAGGTCGAGCCGCTGCCGACTGATCCTGATTTCAAGGTCACCGGACGCCTGTGGATGTTCGCGCTTGTATCCGGTGCTGGCGCCGGCCGACGGAACGCGGCACCGGCCTCATCCGGTATCGCTACGCCAATCCGAACCAGCGGCGACGATTCCTGGACCTGGACAGACGGGAGCCCGCCGCGTTCGCCGTCTCGAATGAATCGCTCTTGAGCTCGACAACACTGGCACTGGCAGCCTTCGATCCGGATCACTACTCGGGCTACAACCCGAAGACCGAACAGTACAACTACAAGTTGCTCGGTGAGCAGGAGATGCTCGCGTGCGTGCACGCCAAGAATTCGCCCGAAGTGACCTGCCCGTCCGACGCGCGGCTCGTCGGCCTGTCCTGAGGACTGGGAGATGCGCCACATCTATGTAGTCGAGGCGACCCCGCGCAGAGGCGTCGTTCAATCGACCAACGTTCTGGAAAGCCGCAACGTGGTTTATCTCGACGCCGAAGTGTGGTTCCAGCCGTACGTCGATGAGTACGATCAGCAAGGGCGAGCTGTGTCCGCACCAATCTCTACTGGCTCGGCCTATCGCGATCGTCCGGTCCCGGACGCGCGGGTCGCGATCTATCCGTTCAAGCGCGAGTTCGTCGTCGGCGCGAGCGTCGCTTGACGTGCAAGGCGGCCATTGCGACGATGTGCTATCTGCCCGGCCAGCACACGCCCGAGCGCGAATGCTGGTACATCAACATGGGCGCGGTGGACAAGGATTTCTGCACCGTGCGCTCGATGGTGAAAGCGCAGTCAGCGGCGGCCGATAAGCGTTAACGCAACGCGCCCAAGATCTGACTCGAAACCGGCGGGATCATCCGATCCCGACGGTTTTCTTTTTTTCGGATCGGCACTGGTGTGTCATTCCCGCGCGTGCCGCGCGCGAGAGCCTGTCCTGAGCAACGCCGAAGGAAGTCCCGAACGATAAGCCGCCGCACGAGGTGAGGACTCGGCGCACGGCCGCTCGGGATTTCTCTCGGAGCTTGCCCTGAGCGATGTCGAAGGGGTCGAAATGACGGATGTCAAGTTCTCTGGTAGGCGATCGCGCCTGTTCTTCGTGGGGGCGGCTCGCGAGCCGCCCGTCTCTGCTTTTGCTGACAGGGAGCCATGCGTCGGACTCAATGGTCGCGCTGGGGTGATATTGCCGAGCCGAGTTGCTTGAAGTAACTGCGCAGGCGTTCCGGATCGCCGTTTTGATCGGCCAGCGCGATATAGCCGTCGGGCCGAATGAGATAGTTCGCGGAGCGCATTACGCCAGCCTGGTCCATCGCGGCGGTCCACGGGAAGACATGGATCGGCAGTGCGAGTGCGGCGCACGCTTCAGTAACGCCGCCGTGCGGTTCACCGTAAACGTGGAGCTGCCACGCCAGCGAAGTCAGCGGCGCGAAATTGTCTTGAGGACCGGTCTCTCCCGACGGCATCTGAATCCACGGGAGCCGATCGCCGCCTTGCAGAGTGCCGGCGACACCGGCGCTCAGCGGGCTTCCGCGATAGTTCAGAGCGATTTGCGAGATCGTCGGGAAGATGAAGCGGCGCGCCGCCGGGATGCGCAACAGCATCGGGAGGAGAAAAGGAAAGAGCTTGGTGCGCGCTTGCGCGGCGATGAAGCCCGGCTGGGTCGCGAGCGTGAACAGGCGATCGGTGGTCGCGACCAACCGCCGGGCAAAGACGATGCGCTCGAGTTCGTAGCTGTCGAGGATTTTATCCGGGATGCGGCCGCTCAATACGGCGGCGAGCTTCCACGCCAGGTTGATAGCGTCGCCGATGCCGGTGTTCATCCCCTGGCCGCCTACTGGACTGTGAATGTGAGCCGCGTCGCCGAGCAGGAATGCGCGCGCGGCGCGAAAGCTCTGTGCAACACGGTGATGCACACGATACGTCGAGAACCAATTTATTTTTGAAACCGCGAGCTTCACCTGCCTGATCGCGTAATCGCTGACGTCGGCGAAGGTCAGCTCGTGGTCGCCGCGTCCCCGACGCTCGCCCACCAGGCCGACCAGGCGCACATGTCCCGTTCCCTTCATCGGAAAGATTGCGAGCAGGTCAGTCTTGTCCAGATCGACGTGGACTTCGTCATCGATCACGGGGCCGCTCGCCTCAACGTCGGCGACATAGAACAGGTGCGAGTAAGTTCCGCCCGGAAAACCAGCGCCGATCGTCTCGCGTACGATCGAGCTCGCGCCGTCGCATCCCGCAAGATAGGCCGGCTGGCAAATTTCATCGGAACCGTCGGGACGTTTGAGCCTCGCTCGCACGCTACCGGGTTGCTGGTCGAAACTAACCAGCTCGGTCTTGCGCTCGACCGTGACGCCGAGGGTTTCCAGATGCTCGATCAGCAGCCGCTCGTGCGCGTCCTGCGCAAAATCGAGAAGGTAGGGAAAGGGAGTGAGACCAATGCCGAGTTCATGCAGAGGCACATGCGCGGCTTTGGTTCCTCGCGCCCAGAAGTTGACGCCTTTTACCTCTACTCCGCTGGCGACGGCGGTGTCGGCAATTCCTATCTGGCGGTAGAACTCGAGGGTGCGCGCCTGCACGCCGAGTGCGCGGGAGAAAGCTGCGGCGCCCGCGGTCTTGTCGATAATCCGCAGCCTGACGCCGAGCCTGGTAAGCCAAAGCGCGAGCACGAGCCCGGTGGGTCCGGCGCCCGCAATCAAAACCTGCGTGACTGGATTCTGATCCATCCCGCGATCATGCACTACGGGAGCATTGAGAGCGACTCGCTTTCTTTGTCGGCGGGATAAAACGCTTCGATGTGCAGCTCCTGCAGGGTCACGTCTTCGGGCGCGGACAAGGTTGTGATCGTGCTGAACATCCGCGCGATTTTTCCGCTGGGCGTCCTGAGCTCGAACGACAGCATCAGCGCGGCGGGAGTTTCGAGGTCGGGCTCGCGCCAATTGGCGGGAACTCCGGGATAGGACAGGATCGCCGTAATGAGCTCCCGCATCGAGTTGTCGCGCGCCCATGCGGCGGCGCGGTAAGCCTGATTGAGCAGCGATTTCGCGATCGGTTCCCAATTGACGATCACTTTGCGGATCGCGTCCGGATCGAACAGCAGATGCAGCAGGTTCAGCCGCGGCTCGGCGGCGACCTTGAGCGGCAGGAATCCGGCAGGAGGCTCGCCCATCACGGCGGTCAGAAATCGTACGAACGCAGCGTTGCCCATCACGAGATTCCAGTGCCGATCGAATGCGAAGGCGCTGCGCGGCTCCTGCTGGCGCAGGATCATCTCGAGCGCGGCGCGCACGTGGTTCATCCGCGGATCGTCGAGGCTGGTCTCGCGATAGACCGGCGCGTAACCCGCCGCGAGCAACAGGATATTGCGCTCGCGCAACGGAACGTCGAGCACGTTGGATAGCGTCAGCAGCATCTCGCGGCTGGGCGCGGCGCGGCCGGTTTCGAGAAAGCTGATATGACGGCTCGAGACTTCGGCCTCGAGCGCGAGATCGAGCTGGCTCAGGTGACGCGACTCGCGCCACCGGCGAAGCAGCGGTCCGGCGCCCGACTCGATTGCGGTCCCGTTCTGATGGGTATCCATAGCTGAAACCGTACCAGCCGCGAGGTTATTGAGCCATTACCTTGCAGGTAATCGAGTGCCGCGCGGCGGGAGATCGCGTCAGCCGGTCTCCCGCCGTTGGCAGACATGGCTAGCGCGACGGCGGCGGAGCGGGCGCTTCGTCGGTGAAGCCGATAACCGACTTGAAGCGGCCGTCGCTGCCGACGATACCGATATCGGTGCCGACGAAATGCAGCGGCGCCTCCTTGGTGCCGCCAGCCTCCCACTGGAAGCGGACGAACTCGTGATGCGCTTCGTCGGCGGACTTGAGGCGGAACTGGTACTCGACGCCGAAGGCCGCGTGCACCGTCGCCATCATCGCGGATACTCCGTCGTGGCCGGTGCCGGTGCGATGCGCGTCGACGTAGTTGCCGTCGTCGCTCCAGGTCTTGGCGACGAGCTCGCGGCGGCGGCGCGCGTCGCGTTCGTTCCACGCCGCGATGTAGGAAGTGATTAGTTCGTTGACGTTGCTCATGTTTGTACTCCTTCTCTGCGTTGCGCAATCGGACCAGCCGGCGCGATTGCGTGTTATGGTCATGATCTAGAAACGGTTCGCGCGCGCATCAATTACGTGCGGGGTAATGCTCGCGCTTTTGTCGCGATGACTTGGGGTCGTACGAACTCGACCTAACCCTTGTTCCCTTCCCGCACGGGAAGGGAAACACGTCAACGCATGAGTTGCGCGACATCCAGTGCTTTCGCCTTAACGACATGACCGGCTGAGATCAGCTCCGGGCGAACGCGATCAGATCGCGGCTCAGGCGCTCCATGTGCGTGAACATCAGGCCGTGCGGCGCGCCTTCATAGACCTTCAACTCGGCGCCGGGAATCAGCTTCGCGGTTCGGCGTCCCGTGAGATCGAGCGGAGTCGAGGCGTCCTTGTCGCCGTGGATGACGAGCGTCGGAACCGAGATTTTCGGCAGCTCGGCGCGGAAGTCGGTCTCGCAGAAAGCGTGATTGCATCCGAGCGCCGCGACCAGTGAGCATTGGAGGCTCAGGCCGAGCACCCACGCCCTCATCGCGGGTGAGGTCTCGGGCACGAAGAACGGATCGGCGTTGTCGGCGAGCCATCGCGGAAAATCGGCGGCGAGCTGCGCGCGTGTCTGCTCGAACATCGCATTGGGAACGCCGTCGGGATTATCCGGCGTCTGCAGGACAAACGGCGTGGTCGGCGCAATCAGCACGATACGCGCAATCCGGCTGTGGCCGTGGCGCGAGAGGTAGCGCACGATCTCGCCGGCGGCCATCGAGTGTCCGACCAGCGTCGCGCCGCGCAGATCGCGATCGCTGATCACGGCTGCGAGATCGTCAGCGAGCGTGTCGTAGTCGTAGCCGGTCGAGGGTTGGCCGGAGCGGCCGTGTCCGCGGCGGTCGTAGGCGACGCATCGAAAACCCGCCGCCGCCATCGGCGCCATCTGGTACTGCCACATGTCGGCGTTGGCCGACCAGCTCGAAATGAAGACGACCGGCCGACCCTCGCCCCAATCCTTGAAGTAGAGCTGGGTGCCGTCGTCGGCGGTGACGAACGGCGAGTGCGGGGTGCGCGGCGCGATCGCGTCTGACTTGAGTGCGGGTTGTCTATCCATGATCGAGTCCTCCATCCGACGAGTGATGAATTGACAGTAGTCTTCGTGGCGATGGAGTCGATTACTTCAGAGGTAATGCGCGGGTGATGCTCTAATCTGGACAAGGTGGGGCCTTGGGTTTTTGGAAATCGCGCAAATTTCGGTGGGTTCGTTTGGTATCTTTTCTAGTGGCTCAAAAAATAAACTCCTTGAAGACGCTGGCGAATTTGCCGAATGGGTTCGTTTTCGGCGTCTTTTTGGTACTCCGATATTTGGGCGCTCTGACGCCGCAAGAAAGAAAGACTAAACACAAAGACACCAAGGAAGAGGAAGACACTAAGACACGATTAAGATTCATTTCCGCGCGCGGCGCGCGGAAATGAATCAGGTCTTTGTGTCTTTGTGTCTTGGTGGTTGGATTGATGACTGCGCCTGATGCTTCCATGGGATCAGTTTTGCACGAAGTGGAATTGGGCATAAGGCTGAACAGTTCAGCCATGAACAAATCTGGCAAAAACCCGAACGATCGTTAGGGAGACGGCGATGGACTCGAAAAGCGTGGGATCGCAGGATAACGCCTGTGCCACATGGTCTTTCCGCAGATCGGCGGCGCGCGGAGACGGGCGCGTCCCGACGCACCCCTATGAAATGGACGCGTCATCGAATCGGTAATTGTAGGGTGAGTGAGTTCTTCCAGTGGCGGCCGGCGGCTCGCCGGCCGACGCGAAGCGTAATCGGATGCAGGATGGAAGCTCGCGGAGCAGCACCCTATCAAGAAAGTCACTGCGCCTCTGGCGCGATACGCGAAATGAACCTGGCTGCGGAGAAGGCCAAGAAAGACCGACCTAACCCCCGACCCCTTCCCGCGCGGGAAGGGGAGTCAGAAACCTAACCTCGATGACGACCTGGCACGCGCAGCGTCGCTAGCGGCGCCGGGAATTTGCCAGCCCACTCCAACCCTTGCGACCAGTGTGCCCCTTCCCGTGCGGGAAGGGGACAGGGGTTAGGTCGATTGCCTGAGAAGCGCCGCCCTAGGGCATCTTATTTTCATCCATCAAGGTGCGCGCAGCCCATCCCACCTCACCCAAGCGTCACGATGCTTGCGAAAAAAGCGCAAGCATCGCGCCGCGTCGCCCGCGTGCCAGTGGCACCTCCCGGAGGGCGAGGGTTTCCGGAAGGAGGCGCGACGATCATGTACGCGCGCGATGGTCGCCTGGCATAGACGGGCGCGTCTCGACGCGCCCTACGAATAGAATAGGTAATCGAATCTTTCTTCGTCGGGGGCGGCTCGCGAGCCGCCCGTCTTCCTACTCGCTGCAAGGAGAGGAATCGAGATCAGACGAAAGCGCTTTGTTTGCGTTTCGGGAATGCCATTTGGCGCATCCATTCGGGAGGGCCGTCCATGAATCCGATCGAGTTGAGATACAACTCGCCACCGAGCAGGCGGCGCAGCAGCGGCGTTGCGCGATGCCATACTTCCTCGCGCACCGAGACAAGATGATTCTCCTGCACGCGCAGGAACGGCCGCACGTAGTACGCGAACAGCGCGCGGCGCTGTCCGGCGCGGGTCACGTTGGCGCCGGTGCGATGCCACGTGTAGCCGTGCAGGATCGCGACCGAGCCGGCCGGAGCGATCAACGGGACGCAGGTGTAGGACATCTTCGGGTCGGGATTCGTCCGCATCCGATGCGACCCCGGAACGTATTCGGTGCCGCCATTTTCGAGCGTGAAATCGTCGAGAATCCAGATCGCGTTCGCCGACAGCGGCGCCTCCGGATGCGGCGGCGGCACGTAGCCGGAATCCGAATGCAGCAGCATCGGCTCGCCGCCCGGTCCGGTGGTGTTGGAGGAAAATCCCGAGAGGATAAAATCTCCGCTCAGGACCTGCTGCATTATCGCCATCACTTCGGGCTGCTGAACGGCCTGCTCGAACACCTCGCCCTTGTTGACGAGGTTAAAGATGCGCTGGTTGGCTCCTTCGGATTCGAGAAAGCCGACGCCCGCGGCGCGTTCGGCGGAATTGAGCGCATCGATGCGGTCGCGCAGGCGCGCGAGCGTCTCGCGCGGAATGAAATCGCGTATCAGCGCGATACCGTCGCGCTCGAGGGTGGCGATAGTGTGGTTGAGATCAAAATCCATCGCGGAAGCAAACCTCCGTCGGTTCCTGCGGGAGCTCCCTGAACGATCGGTTAATTGTGCAACATTCGCGCTTACTATGACAATCAGGCGGCTGCTGTGCGCGAGGAAGCCCGGACGAGAGGGCACTGCATGAGGCGCGGACTCGGAGCATGGACGCCTCGGGATTCCTCGCCCAGGGCTCGGAATGACGATCGTGGGCTCGGTTGAGACTACGATACTCGTGCACCAAGCCCAGGTTCGTCATTTCGACCAGCGGGAGAAATCCCGGGGCGTTCGTGCACTCACGCGCGAGTTGTGTAAACGCCAAGGGGCCGAGCACCGGATTTCCTTCGGCTTCGCTCAGGACGAGCTTTCGCGCGGTAGCCGCGTGCGGGAATGACCTCGCAGAAACGCTAGTGCGTCAGCAGCATGTAGATCGTTCCCGACAGGAGGACCAGGAGGCCGGGGTTTACGTGGCGCCAGAGGAGGATCGCGCCGACGCCAATCGCGATGGCGAGGCCCAGCGGATTCATGTGCCCGGTGATCGGACTCACGATCGTCAGCCGCGCGATCGCGTAGGTGCCCGCGCACATCAGGCCGATCGCGACCGGCGCCATCCCGCGCTGCACGGAGAGGCGCCATGGCGAGCCCTCGAAATGGACCCATAGCCGGTTCGCGAACAGAGTCAGGATGCAGTCGGGCAGGAAAAATGCGATGCCGACGACCGCGGCGCCGAGCGCGCCCATCAGCTTGTACCCGATCACCAGCACCATCAGCATGTTCGGGCCCGGCGCAACCTGTCCGAGGCTATAGATGTCGCGGAATCCCTTGTCGGTCAGGCTGAACCAATGCACCGTCGCATGCTGCATTTCCGGCAACACCGCGGTTCCGCCCCCGACCGCGAGAATCCCGAGCATCGTGAAGACCAGGCCGAGCTTGAGCAGTTGGGTTCTCATCGATGCGTCCTAGTGCCGCAGGTTTCCATGGCGTGGTCCGCGATGAAACGGCATGTGCAGCTCGGCGGTTTGTGCGAGCGATCCGCCGGAGCCCGGCCGATAAAGGAAAATTGCCAGCGGACCGAGGATCAGCAGCACCCACACCAGGGAGACCCTGAAAATCGAGACCGCAACGAAGGTGATCACGATAAGTGCAAGGTCGAGCGGTTTCGTAAACTGGCGGCGTCCGAGTTGCAAGGTCACGACCGAGAGCATCCCAACCGCCGCGGCCGCAATACCGAGCAGGAACTGGTTGACGCGCGGATTATGCCCGCTGTTGGTCCACAGGACGCCCAGCGTCATCACGATTATCGCGCCGGGGACCATCAGGCCGATCACCGCGGCGAGAGCGCCGGGAATTCCACGCAGGTTGTCGCCGACGATCACGGCGATATTGACCGAATTCAGACCCGGCAGAGTCTCGGAGATCTCGAGGGTTGCGAGAAAATCCTCGTCGGTAAGCCACTGGGCTCCGCCGACGACGTACTCGCGCTCGTAGGCGACCACGCCGCCGCCAAAGCTGACCAGTCCCGCCATGAAGAACAGCTTGAACAGATCGAACAAGGAGGCCCGCTTGGCCGCGGGCGCGGATTCATTCGCGGTGTTTGACGGCGGCATTTCCCAATCCGTAAACCAGCGCGGTCTTGGTGGTGCCGCGTTCGATCCAGTCCGAGCATCGTTGCTGCAGGCCGAGGTAGAACTGCTCCGACAGTTCGCGCGGCTTCTTATGCATCGCCGCGGGCCGATCGAATTTAAGCTGAAACGCGAACTCGGCGACCAGCGGCTGGTCGCTATCGCGCACCCGCCAGACCGCGACATTGCACTTGGCGGTAAGATGACCGCCGAAATCGAGCACGCCGAGCTCGAACAGGTACTCGGCAATCGAAGCGCCATGCACCGGCGCCATCGTGGCTTTGGGATTCGCGCCGATCGTCTCGAGCGCGGGAAACGCGTTCGAGATCAGCTCGACCTTCTGCGTGAGCAGGATATTGGGCGTATCGAGCTCGCAGTTATGCGAATAGACCAGGCGAATTCCGACCGAGTCATCCTTGGGCAGCAGGATCTCTTCCTTGAACTTGATCGTGTAGAGACACGGCAGGAGCGGGCGCACGTCAACGGATGCGGCGGTGGTTTTGCTTGAATGGCGGAATTTCAGAACCAGCTCGTGATTGGATTCCGGCAGTCCGTGCTTGTAGAAAGTGCGTTTGCGCAGGATAAAACCCGCGTTGTAGAGCTTGAAATGCGGGGTGTCGAAGAACACGACCTCGCGGATCTGCGGAGTCGGCTTTTCCTCTTCCTCCATCTTGCTCAGATGCGCGCCCAGGCTTTTGGCGGTGTGATGCGCGATCTTCCAGAACTTGTGAAACGACGCGGGCTTGTGGAACTTGTCCGCGCCGAGTAGCAGCTTGTATTCGCGGTACTTGATCTCGTCCGCCGGGATCGGCTCGTAGAGATTTTTGTGATTCGCCTGTGGGCTCATCCGGGCTATTGTTCGGGCTCCCCTTCAGTAAGCGTCGTGAACAGTGACGCTTGACCCCATCGAAGTAACAGTCCCAGAGGCAATGGTCAATTGTTTGGCGGGTGTAGCAGGTTGCGCCGCGCCGCCGCTTGATTTAGGCGCCGGTTTCCCGCACTTACGAAGTATGGAAACTAATTCGAGCCTGTGGGCGCGGCTGCAATCCGCGGTGCCGAGAGGAGTCAGCGTGTCGTTGCCGATCTTTGCGGCCTCGGCCGAAAACGCGGAGATCCGCGACGTCGAAGGGCGGCGCTATATCGATTTCGCCGGAGGAATCGCGGTGCTGGGAATCGGGCATCGCCATCCGCGCGTCATCGCGGCCGCGCAGGCGCAGCTCGCCACGCTAACTCATGCCTGTTTTCAGGTCACGCCGTATGAATCCTACGTGCGGCTGGCGGAGCGGCTGAACGAGCTTGCTCCCGGAGCGGAGCCGAAAAAAACCATCTTCCTGACCACCGGGGCCGAAGCGATCGAGAACGCGGTGAAAATTGCGCGCTACGCGACGGGACGCAGCGGTGTGATCGCCTTCGAGGGTGCGTTCCACGGGCGCACGCTGATGGCGCTGGGACTGACCGGCAAGGTGAATCCGTACAAGGTCGGGTTCGGACCATTTCCGGCGGACATTTTTCACGCGCCATTTCCCGACGAGTTTCATGGCGGCAGCATCGCGGCGTCGATGAGCGCGATCGAAGGGATATTTCATTCCTCGCTCGAGCCCGCGCGCACCGCCGCGATTATCATCGAGCCGGTCCAGGGCGAGGGCGGCTTCAACGTGGCGCCGGCGGAGTTTCTGCGCGAGCTGCGCGCGCTGTGCGATCGCCACGGGATCCTGCTTATCGCCGACGAGGTGCAGACCGGCTTCGGACGCACCGGGCGGATGTTCGCGATCGAGCACGCGGGCGTAGTGCCGGATCTGATCGCGATGGCGAAGAGTCTCGGCGGCGGCTTTCCGATCTCCGCCGTGACGGGAGCGGCGAAGTTGATGGATAGCGTCGCGCCCGGCGGCCTCGGCGGAACCTACGCCGGAAATCCGGTCGCATGCGCGGCGGCGCTGGCGGTGCTCGACGTGATGCGCGATGAGGATATCCTCGCGCGGGCGGCGAAGCTGGGCGCGATGGTTCGCGCGCGGCTGCATAAGATGCAGCACGACGCGCGCTTCGGATGTATCGGCGATGTGCGCGGGCTGGGCGCGATGCTGGCGTTGGAGCTGGTGAAGGATCGCGCGACCCGCGAGCCTGCGTCCGAGATGACGCGCCGGCTGGTGGTGCGCGCGGCGGAGCGCGGACTGGTGATCCTGTCGTGCGGAACTCACGCGAACGTGATCCGGATTCTCGCGCCGCTGACCGCGCCGCTCGAACAGGTGGACGAAGGCATGAGCATCCTGGAAGCCTCGCTGGCAGACGTACTCGGGTGACCGGTTCCTCGGCCGCTGACTGGTTCCTCGCCCTGAAAGGGAGAGGTTAGGTGAGGGTCATTATCCAGCGCGGCGCGCGGCGCCGCGCGATTATAGAGAAAGCTTTCCGCAAGGTCGCCCTCACCCGCGCGTCACGACGCTTGCGAAAAACGCAAGCCTCGCGCCGCTTGCCCTCTCCCGGGGGGAGAGGGAATTTCAGAGATGCAGCGGCAACCGCGGGGTATCAGCAGCGTGGATATTTTCGGATTGGCGGCGGCCGCTCTCATGTTGATACTACGTGATCGACAACTTGATACGTCGATCGGCGGATGTTAGCGTCGCGGGCGGTTGGGAGAGAGGGAGCGCGAGAAATCGCGCGCGGTGGACGCACCCGGATTGAACGCATGACTGAGCATCGACGGCTCCCTGATTTTATTGCGGTCGGCCCTCAGCGCACCGGAACAACCTGGCTGCACAAAGTGCTTACGGGGCAGGCCGGTTTGCCGTCCACCAAGGAAACCGATTTCTTCCTTAAAAATTTCGACCGCGGCCTCGATTGGTATCTCGCATTCTTCGACGAATGCCCGAGCGAGGCGCCGATGGGAGAAATCGATCCGAATTATTTCGGCGCACCGGCCGCGCGCGAACGAATTGCCGCGATGATCCCGCAGTGCAGGATCGTCGTCTCGCTGCGCGATCCGACCGAGCGCGCATGGTCGTCGTATCGAACGATGCGGCGCGACGCATGGACCCGGGCCGGCTTCGAGGAAACCGTCATGCGCAGCGAGATTATCCGCGAGTCGAGCCGCTACGCGTTCCATCTCGCCGCCTGGCAGCAGGATTTCGGCGTCGATCAGGTGCTGGTCTGCCTCTACGATGACCTGGAAGCCGATCCGCAGGCGTACCTGGATCGGATCTGCAAATTTATCGGCGCGCCGCCGGTCGAAGTGAGCGGCACTGCCGCCGCGTCCGAGCGCGTGAACACCGTGGCCGAGGCTCCGCGCAGCCGCAAGCTTGCGCAAAGCGCGCGCGACGCGCGCGATTGGCTCGCGATGCATCGGTGGAATCGCACGAGCCACGCGCTCGAGCGGCTCGGGATCTGGCGCTTCGCGTTCGCGGGCGGCGAGGAGTTTGGCGCGATCGATCCTGCCGCCGAAGCGCGCTTGCGCGAATACTTCCTGCCCGAGGTGGAAGAGCTCGAGGCACTGATTGGCCGCGACCTCGACGCATGGAAGCGCCCGCGCCCGGCCGGGACCGTGGATGCATCCGCGCCGAATCGCGCGCGCGGCGCGAGAGCGCATCCGTGATGCCGCGCGTATCGGTAATCATCTCGGCGTACAACGCGGCTGACACGATAGGGCAGGCGCTCGAGAGCGCGTTCGCGCAGAGCTTCAAAGACTACGAAGTTATACTGATCGATGACGGATCGACTGACGCGCTCGACGTTGCGATAGAGCCGTATCGCGATCGCGTTAATCTCATCCGCCAGAGAAACCGCGGTATCTCTGCCGCCAAGAATGCCGGTGCCGCCGCCGCGTCGGGCGACTACCTGGCATTCCTCGACGCCGACGACATCTGGATGCCCGAGCGGCTGGCGAGGACGGTCGCGGTGCTCGAAGCGGACCCGCGATGCGTGCTGGTTTCGGCTGGCGCGATGACAATCGACAAGGACGGAACTCCCAGCGTGGAGTACTCGATCGAACGCGCCGGAAGCGTATCGCCGGGGCTTACCGATATCGTTTCGGGAAAGACGGAAATCAAGGTGAGCTCGATTCTGATCCGCCGCGGAGTTTTCGAACGCGTCGGCGGTTTCGATGAGGCCGCGTTCGGACGCCTGCGCGGCGGCGAAGGATCGTATCTCTACTCGCTTGCGACCGAGCACGGCACGATCCGGATTGTGCCCGAGGCGTTGGTGAAATATCGCGCGGAGCTGACGCGCAATCGGATGTGGAAATACGAGCATGGCCGCCGCATCCTGATTCGCAAATGGCGCAAGCGCTATGGCGGAAAAATCAAGTCCGCGCTCAGGATTCAAATCCGGGCGTGGGTACGGGCGTGGAACCAGATGGGAATCACGGCGACCGAACGCGGCAATTTGAAGGCCGCCCGGGCCGCATTTCGCGCCGCGCTGCGGCTTGAACCGTGGAACTGGCGCGTGCGGGCGCGGATGATGCGGACCTATCTTCCGCCGCGGATGGTGGCGCGGATGGCCGATCGGCGTGCCGAGCGCAAACGGGTCTCTCGCGCGTCGCGAGCGAAAACATGAAACCGCGCGAAGCGGAAGAGCCCCGTGCGATGCGGCTGCCGGACTTTATCGCGGTCGGACCGGGACGAACCGCAACCACATGGCTGCATGAGAAGCTCAAGGGCCACGCCGACCTTCCGGCGGGAATCAAGGAAACCGATTTTTTCACCACCAACTACGCCAAGGGAATCGATTGGTACGCGCGCCATTTCCGCTACGCCTCGGGCGCGCTGCCGGTCGGCGAAGTGAATCCGTATTTCGGATTTCCCGAGGCTGCGGAGCGTATTTACCGGCATATTCCGGGCTGCAAGATCATCTGCACGTTTCGCAATCCGGCCGAGCGAATCTATTCGTCGTACAAACTCTGGCGGCATTACACGCAGACCAACCTGCCGATGGAGGAATTCCTGGTAAAGGTGCCGCAGATTATCGAGGTTACGCGCTACGCGAAGCATCTGCCCGACTGGCAATCGCGCTTTGGCGCCGAGCGAGTGCTGGTGCTACTGAACGATGACTTGCGCGCGGACCCGCAGGCGTTTCTCGACCGAGCGAGCGATTTTATCGGGATCGCGCGGTATCCGGTGCCCAGCGCCGGTCCGGAAATGATCAATTCAATTGACGACCTGCCGCGCTATCCGCATATCGCGCGCCGCGCACGCCATCTGATGGATTGGCTTGAAGAACGGCAAGCGTACGCGGTCATCAACGGTCTCGAAAGCGCGGGGGTGTGGCGATGGTGCTTTGGCGGTGGCGCGAAGTTCGGCCCGATCGATCCGAAGCTCGAAGCGCAACTGCACGAACTGCTTCTGCCCGATATCGAGGCGCTGGAAAAAATGCTGGGCCGCGATCTCACTGCGTGGAAGGGCCGAACTGCCGAGCGGCGCGATCGGTTAACCTGAGGTCGGCGGACCGATGCCACGAGTCTCGGTAATAATTCCGGTCTTCAACGGCGCCGCGACGATCGGCAGAGTTATCGAGTGCGTGCTCGCGCAGAGCGCCGGTGCGGACGAGATCATCTGCGTCGATGACGGCTCGACCGACGGCTCGGCCGACGTCGCGCGCGTATACGGCGATCGGGTCCGCGTGGTTACGCAGCGCAATGCCGGCCAGGCGACTGCGCGCAACGCGGGGGCGCGCGCTTCGAGCGGCGAATTTATAGTCTTTCTCGATGCCGACGACCTCTTGCGGCCCGCGATGTTCGAGCGATGTCTGGACGCGCTGCGCGCAAACCCGCAATGCGTGCTTGTATACACCAATGCCGAAATTATCGACGAGAGCGGGAAGATCGTCCGCGAATCGATGGTCGCGCCGGATCGCGCGCGGCCGCCCTCGATGGAGGATCTGCTCGGGCGCATCTGGCCGATCGTCCCGAGCACGGCGATGATGCGGCGGACGGCGTTTAAGGCGAGCGGCGGATTCGATCAGGCGCTGCGCGGTCCCGAGGACATCTTCTTCTGGCTGGTGCTGCGAGAAACGGGGCCGTTCTTCTATATCCCCGAAGTTCTGGTGGCGAAGACCGAGTACGGGCTGTTTCCCAAGGTGCTCGAACGCGACCCGGGCGCGCGAGCATTTGCGCGAGCGGTGCGAAATCGTTACGGCCTACGCGCCCGCGGACTGCTCGGCGACTTCCATCACATGAGAGCGCGGCTGCTCGAGCGCTGTGCCGTCGAGGCGATCGCCGCGGGCGAGCCGGCGATGGCAAGACAGTGCTATCTGCGCGCGCTGGCCTACGCGCCGGGGCGGATCAAGAACTACCGGCGATTGCTGGCAACCCTTTTCTCGCGCGGACAGGGCGCGCCGGCCGCCGGCGCGAACCGGTGAGAGCCGCGATGGGTGCGCGGGTTACGGTTATCGTGCCGGTTTACAACGGCGCCGCGACGATCGGGTCCGCGCTCGACAGTATTCTTGCGCAATCGTTTACGGATTTTGAGATCGTCGCGGTTGATGACGGCTCGACCGACGACTCGAGGTCGGTGCTGGAACGCTATCAGCCGCGGGTGCGCGTGTTGACGCAGCGCAACCACGGACCGTCGGCGGCGCGCAACTTTGGTGTCGCCAACTCGTCGGGCGAGTATCTGGGCTTCCTCGACGCCGACGATCTCTGGCGCCCCGCATTTCTCGAACGCACGGTCGCGGCGCTGGATAGGGACGCGGCCAGCGTGCTCGCCTATACCGATCTCGAACTCGCCGACAGTACAGGTAGACTGATGGGCACGCGGCTGATCGGAGCGCGCGGCGTTCCCAGTCTGAATGACATGCTCGAGCGGCTGTGGCCGATTCTGCCGAGCTCGGTTTTGATGCGGCGCGACGCATTCGAGCGCGCGGGCGGATTTCCCGAAGCATTGACCAGTTTCGAGGACGTTTATTTCTGGCTGCTCGCGCGCGAGCAGGGCGGCTTCAGCTATATAGATGAGCCGCTGGCAGTATGGCGCTTCGCGCTGTTTCCGGCGCCGCTCAAACCGGCGGGCGGACAGGAAGCGGCGGGGCGGATCTTCGACGAGATGCTGCAGCGGCGCTACGGCGTGCGCGGACTTGCGCATGTGGCTGCTCGCGAGCGCGCGCCGCGCAGTATCCTCGGCTATATCGGGTTGCACGCGCTCGCGCATGGCGATCAGCAGACCGCGCGGCGCGCGTTCGGTGCGGCGCTGCGGACCGATCCGTGGCGGCTGAAAAATTATTTTCGCTATGCGCGTACCTATCTGCCCGGTCCCGTCGCGCGTGCTCTGTCGGGCGGCAGGACGAACGGTTTCGAGCGGAAATAGCCGCTTGTTAGGCTGGGTGCGAGTTGTTAGCTTCGCGCCCGATGTCCATAGAACGGGAACGCGCTACTAGTGACGGCATCGTCTGAACTGCGGCGACTGCCGGATTTTATCGGCGTCGGTCCGCCGCGCACTGCGACCACCTGGCTTTACGAGGTATTGCAGGGGCGGGTTGGATTTTCAGATTTCCGCAAGGAAACCGATTTTTTCACGCGTTTTTACGGCCGCGGCCTCGACTGGTATCTGCAATATTTCGCCGGATGCCCGCGCGGCCTGCCGATGGGCGAGATGTCGCCGCTGTACTTCGCGTCCGACGCCGCGCGGGAGCGGATCCGTAGCGCTATCCCGCGCTGCAAGATCATTTGCACCTTTCGCGATCCGGTCGATCGCGCGTGGTCGCATTGGCGGCTGATCGTGCGCAACATGTGGACCCGGCTCGAGTTCGAGCAGGCGGCGGCGAGCCACCGCGACATCCGCGAAGCGAGCCGCTATGGCCATTACACGGCCGAATGGATCGCGAGCTTCGGCCGCGACAACGTATTGCTGATGTTCTATGAGGATCTCGAGCGCGATCCACAAGGATTCGTCGATCAGTTCTGCGACTTTGTCGGCGCACCGCGATTTGCGCTGAGCGATTCTCCGGCCGCGCAAGAGCGGGTGCATTCGGTGCCCTCGCGCCCGCGCCATCCGAAAGTCGCGCGCGCGGTCCGCGACATCAGGTCATGGCTGAACGACCGCCGGATGCATCGCGCGGCCAGGCTCATCCGGGACAGCCCCCTGTGGCGCTACTCCTTCGAGGGCGGAGAGCCTTTCGCGCCGCCATCGCCGGAAGTTGACGCGCGCGTGCGAGCGGCGCTGCGGCCGGAGGTCGAGATGCTCGAGCAGTTAAGTGGGCGCGATCTCTCCGCGTGGAAGATCGGAGGCGCGCGTGTCCAAAAACAAAACGCCGGCTAGATACCTAATGCCGGCGTGTGAATATGAAATCCAAGCGCGGTGCGGTTCAGGCGGAACCGGTTGCCTTGCGCAGGTTCCGATAGGCGCGGCCCTCACCAAGGCCGTAGCGATTCAGCATCCGATAGACCGTGTAGCGCGAGACCCCGAGCAGCTCGGCCGCGCGATGGCAGTTGCCGTTGGTCGCTTCGAGCGCGCGCAACAGCGCGATCTTCGACGCCTCGCGGATCACGGCGTCGAGCGCGTAGGGCCAGGTCTGTTTGTCGGATCGCTCGGCCGCCGCGGGCGCGGGCGCAAGGTCGAACACATCGGCGGCAGGTGCCGTCGAGGATGCCAGCATCTCGGAGGCTTCAGCGCTGGCGCCTTCATAAACGTGGTCGGGCAGATCTTCCGCGACCAGGCGATCGCTCTCAGTCAGGATAACCGCGCTTTCGATCGCGTGAGCAAGCTCGCGCACGTTGCCGGGCCATGAATAGGCCATCAGGGCCTCGAGCGCGCGGCGTTCGATCTGGGTAATCGCCTTGCCGAACAGATGATTGTAGTGCTCGATAAAGTGAGCGACGAACGCGCCCACCGCCTCGCGCCGTTCGCGCAGCGGCGGCAGATAGATGGCCGCGGTGTTGAGCCGATAGAACAGGTCGTCGCGAAACTCGCCGCTCTTGGTCATCGCGCGCAGATCGCGATTGGTCGCGGCGACCAGGCGGATATCGACCTTGTAGCTGTGAGTCGAGCCGACCGGCTGGATCTCGTGATTCTCGACCGCGCGCAGGAGCTTGGGCTGCAGCTTGAGCGGCAGCTCGCCGATTTCGTCGAGGAACAGCGTCCCTCCGCTGGCCGAGCGGAAATAGCCGAGCGCGTCCTCGCGCGCGTCGGTGAACGCACCCTTCACATGGCCGAACAGTTGCGACTCGGCCAGAGAATCGACCAGGTTGGAACAGTTGAAGGTGACAAAGGGTCCGTTGGGCGTGGGGCCGAGCGTATGCAACGCGCGTGCGACCAGCTCCTTGCCGGTGCCCGATTCGCCGTGGATCAGGACGGTGGCCTTGTAAGGGCTGAGCCGCGCGATAGTTTTGAGAACCTTGCGAACCTGCGCGGATCGCACCACCATACCGCCGATCCGCTCGGAGCCTTGCGCGAGTCCGTCAAGGCTGATGCAATCCGAAGGCATTCCCGGTTCGCAATGCTGATGGGCCGGACTAATTTTCGCGGTGTCCGAGGCCGCCGTGTCCCCGCTCTGACGCATCGTATGTACCCCCCGCGGTGTCCCCGCCGCGAGTCTCTACTTTCTGTCGCAAAGACAGAGCTACATGTTGTAGGAAAATCATATATGCGAGGCGCAACGTTCCTGTCAAGTGCGATGGCAAAATTTTATGGACTCGTTTGTGTCTTGATGAGTTGTACTTGCTGCTGCCATCGCTATCGTAAGCGCCCAAAAAACGCTTGAGGCGCGTCAAGCCACGACAAGCCGCGAAGCCCGTGGAATTTTTACGCGCCCGGTGGGGCAGGGCGCGATGGTGAAGGCGACGCGGACTTCCAATGCGTCCGAATCCCTGTAAACATCGCAATTCCACGGCGAGCCGTTAGCTCAGGCAGGTAGAGCATCTGACTTTTAATCAGAGGGTCCCGGGTTCGAGTCCCGGACGGCTCACTTAAAAACCCTTTTAGGTTCAAAACTTTTTCTATGGAATTGTCGCCGTTGGTTGAGCGAGCGCGGCTTGAAATTTGAGGCGTTTCTGTCCGAGGAAGTCTGTATCGCCTACGGACCTGGTCTACGGGGTGGGGCGAGTAGACCACAGATCAGCCCAAACTCAGGATTCGGCATGTATATGAGGCCGGCGGCGAGGCGTTCTTTGGCCTGTGGCCGCCGGCCGTGTGATCCGTGTTTTATAGACGGCCGGTCAGGAGCAATATGATCAGAATAATGATCACGATCCCGCCGATTCCGAAGCCGCCGTATGGTCCATAAGCGTAGTAACCGCCACCACCGCCGAAAATCAGAATCAAGATCAGTATTAGTAGTAAGGGTGACATAAGCTCCTCCTGCGAAACTCGACAACTTCTAGGGTTTATCTACCATCGGACGCGCTAGCATCCGTTTTAACAAGTGGCTAATCGCAAGCTCATCTCAGTTGCTCTCCGCCTCGGTTCGTTCTTGAGTTACACTCGCCGGGGCTGGCTCCTTGGTCTCGGCGGCCGGCTCCTCAGCCGGTGCGGTCTTCATAGTGAAACCCGGCAGCCCCTTTGAAGGCACGCCGACGCGTGATCTCGCGCGCTGCAACGCGTAGCGCCTGACGGTGCGGCGCGCCTGTTCCAGCGTTGCGCTGACTTCGAAGCATCCTGCGGCGAGAAGCTCTGCGATATGGCCATTGGCGGCGCCGCCGCCGGCCAGGATTATCTGGTTGGGCAGCGCGGACTTGATCGACCGGACCAGGTCGAGCGTTGCCGGGATGCACTCCGTGCAGGTGCATGAAATACAAATGATATTGGGAAAAAAGCGCTTGGCGAATTCCTCGATCTCGGCGGCGCTCTTTCCGTCGCCCAGAAAAGTCGCGGCAACCCCGTCCTGGCGCAGGAGCTCCAAAAGAATCTTCAACCCCAACGTATGAAGCTCGCCGGGAGCGCATACGCCCACCACCCGGAGCGGCGGAATCAGAAGCGGGCGATTGAATCGGCTGCCGAGCTCTCCCACCAGGCCTTCGGTGGTATCGACAATGAATTTCTGATTCTCGGGGCTGATATGATCGTCGGAACGCTCCTGCTCCATCAGGGCCAGTGCTGGAAGGATTACGTCGTTAAGAGTGGGTTCGAGGCCGTTTTCGTCGCAATATTCCACCACCAGGGCGCGCGCTCCGTCGCGATCGATCTCGAGGAGCTTGCGGTAGTAGTCGTGATAGTCCTCGAGCTTCCGGTCCGCGCCGAGCAGGACGGTCAGAAAACTCAGTGCGGGAATATAGTCGCCCGCCACCTTCAGGCAGGAGGTCAGAGGTGTTGCCAGGAGCAGACCCGGCAGCCCCCACAGCCACGCCCAGAACATCGCCGAGACCAGCAACGCCAACGGAGAGAGGCCAATTCCACGTCCGATCAGAAAAGGCTCGACGAACTGCGACGCCACCTGGTCGAGAATCACGAACGCCGCAAATACTTCGAGGCACTGGGACCATCCTGGAAAAACGGCGAACGCGACCACGGTCGGCAATACCGCGGAAGTCAACGCGCCGACGTAAGGGATAAACCGCAGCAGAAAGGCCAGCGCCCCCCAGAAGGCAGGATTAGGCAGTCCGAGCAGCCACATCACGATTCCGATCGAGACGCCGTATCCGAAATTAACCAGTGAGAAGAGCAGCAGGTACTGAGAAACGGTGCTGCCTGCAGTCGCTATCGCCTCCGCGGCGAGGGTGACGCGAATCCTGGCGGTAAGGCGTACGAGACGATCGCGCACGTCTTCGCGCCCATAGAGCAGAAAAAAGAACAAGACGATTACGAGCAGGACTTGGGCGAGTCCGGACAGCAACGGAAGGATCGGCTTCAGCACCTGCTCGGCGGCCGACGACTCAGCGGGTGCCTGAACCACGGTTTGGGTTTTCTTATGTTCCGGCTTCGCCTGCTGAAGCCGCCGCTCGACGTTCTTTACGCCGTACTCGATACTTGCCAGCCAGTCCGGCGTAGCTCCTTGAAGCGAATTGATCTTGGCCGCGATATTTTCCGAGTGGTCGGTTACGTTCACCGCAACCGCGGTGAGTTGGACCGCCAGAAAATAGGCCAATACCGCGATCGCGATTATCGCGGTAGCGACGACCAGGGCGGAGCTGGCGAATCTGCCGATAAAACGCTCGAGGCGAGTCGCGATCGGGCTGAAGATCACCGACAACACGCCCGCCATCGCAAGCGGCATCAGCACGTCTTTCGCAAAATAGAGGACCGCCGTGGCGATGATGATGCCGAGCAGGGGAGTTGCCGCTCCCGATGAGGACGCCGTCGCCGGCGAGGACGAAAAGGATTCACCCGCCTCGCCGGACGGGGGCGGGAGCGGCGGGGTGGTTTCGTCCATCGGTGGCATGCTGGTCAGCGAGTTTGGATACCCTCCATATGGTATCTCCGGTCAGCGGCGATTGTCTTAAAAAACTTCGCGAACAGGGTTGGCTTGACATTATCCTATCCAGGGGGATAGGTTGAGCGGCATGATTCACGCGACTCATCCCGACATCATTAACCGTCTAAAACGCGCCGACGGACACCTCCGAACAATCATCGACATGATTGAAGCCAAGCGTGAGTGCCTGGACGTTGCCCAGCAGCTTCACGCGGTCGAGAAGGCGCTCGGGATCGCCAAGCGGGTCTATATTCAGGACCATATCGATAACTGTATCGAAGAAGCGGTCGGCGCGATCCCCCGCGATGCGCGCGGTTCACTCTCCGAATTCCGGGAAATCACCAAATATCTGTGAGCGGATGACTAAAGTCCGCTTTGTGGGCGAGCCGATGGACGAGCTGGGGCTGCACGCACATCATCATCCGCACGAGGATGGACGTGACGCGAAGCACGCGCACGTCCATGGCATCGCGGATCCGGCTTACGCCAGCACTGCGCGCGGACTGGTGGCGCTCAAGTGGTCGGTAGCGGTCCTGGGAATCGCCGCCTTGTTGCAACTGGCGGTCGTGATGCTCTCGGGCAGCGTTGCGGTGCTGGCGGACACGATTCACAACGCCGCCGACGCATGCACGGCGATTCCACTGGGGATCGCGTTCCTGCTGATGCGCCGAAAGCCGACCGCGCGGTTCACCTACGGCTACGGGCGGATCGAAGACCTGGCCGGGGTCGTGATTGTCGCGATCATTTTCGCAAGTGCGCTGGCCGCCGGGTACGAAGCGGCGCGGAGGTTGATCGAGCCGCAGCAGATCGCGGCATTGGGCGCGGTTGCGATTGCCGGGGTGATCGGCTTCGTTGCGAATGAGGCCGCCGCAGTCATCCGGATCAGCGCCGGCCGCGAGATTAACAGCGCTGCTCTGATCGCCGACGGCTACCACGCGCGGATCGATGGCCTGGCGAGTCTGGCGGTCACGGTCGGGGCGATTGCAGTCAAGCTGGGCTTTCCGAGGGCTGATCCGATTATTGGTCTCGCGATTGCCGTGGTAATTCTGGGGATCGTCTGGCAATCCGCATCCGCGGTCTTCACCCGCCTGCTTGACGGCGTGGAACCAGACCTGGTCACCACGATGCACGATGCGGGTGAGCGGGTTGCGGGAATTCGCGGCGTGCACCAACCTCGCGCGCGCTGGCTGGGGCATCGCCTGCACGCCGAAGCCGATATCGCAGTGGACGCTGCGCTCTCGGCTCACGATTGCGTGGAGATCGCCGAGCGGTTCAGGCAAGAGGTCAAGCGGCATTTGCCAGCCCTTGCGGATCTGCACGTAGGAATCGTGGAGGAGAAATCTTCGGACAAGAGCCGTAGTGGTTTGGAGCCGGTAGGGTAGCCGCGCTAACGCATCAGGAGAAGATAGCCGGCCAACGCGAGACCCATCGCCGCCAGCACCAGAGCGATCGCGATTCCGAGCGTGGATGGACGCCCGAAATGCTCGCCACCATTTAGCTGCCTGATGAGCCGCGTGTGATGCACCGCCGCGGCGATGTTGACCGCGACCCCGGCCAGCAGCAGCGCAATTCCACCCCACAGCGACATCCCGGTGGGCTCCAGCGCCTGTGCGTGCGTGGTCATCGCAATCTCGCGCAGGAACAGGCCAAATCGCGCGACTACAAAACCGAACCCCATCAGCGCAAGGCCGGTCCGAATCCAGGCGAGAAACGTGCGCTCAGCGGCCAGATAGTCGCTTGCGGTAGCTTGCGGCTGTGGCATCCGTTAAGTGGCAGCGATGCCCAGGCTTAGCGGCCGGCGACGGCCGCGTATTCGGTCGGAGTTCTGGACGCGCATCCATTGAAGAATATCGCGATGATCGTTTCGACCGCGACGCCCGGTGTCGCGAACTCGCGCCCGTAGCGATTGAGTCCTCGCACCATTCCGAGGACCGATTCGGCCGCGAGGCGCGTATCGAGGTCAGCGCGAATCACGCGGCGCTCGACTCCGTCGCGCAAGATTTCCGAAAGCATCCGGGCCAGACGTTCGCGCTGCTCGCGGTAGGCGCGGGCCTGAGCCGGCGGGAGCGCCTTCGGGTCGTGCAGCAGCGCGAAAAATTGGCGCCGGTTCCAAAAAAAGCGACCGCGAGGCGGACGAAGGTCGTGATCTGTTCGTAGCTCGAGTTGGTTTCGGCCAGTCCGGCGCGGATCTGTTTCTGCAATGCGTCGATACCCGCAATCACGACCGCGGCATACAATTCTTCCTTGCTGCGGAAGCGGCGATAGACGCTGCCCTTGCCGACATGCGCGCGCGCGGCGACGTGATCGATCAGCACGCGTTCGAACTCATGTTCGGAGAACAGCACCGTGGCGCTCTCAAGGATTCGTTCGCGCAAGAACGGCGTCGCCGGGCGGCCACGGCGCGGGCGGCGCGCACGCGCGGACGAAGTTCGCCCATTTGGTCCTGGAGAAGTCGAATCTGAAATCGGTCGCTTCATGCTTGCGGTTCCTGAACCAATCGCGATCTGCTCCCTTTCGCGCGGCCGCCATGACTGAAACGGTTTTCGCCCTCGTGCGTCCGTCACATCGGGCGCACGAGTCTTGCTGCGCGGACCGTGGCTTGGTTTCGGTCGTATAGATTAAATATGGACTTGCAGGTCCGAAATTGCAACAATCTAAATTGTGCGAGCCAAGTTTTGTGCACGGGGCCGCTCGTGATGCTCGCGATCGCGTGACCGCGATCTGGATTCCGGGTCGAGACCGGTACGACGCGCGCGCCAGGCGCAGGTGGCAGCGCCTGGCTTTTACGGTGGTACTGCCGGAGGTGTGAGTAGCAAACGATGGATACCGATACTCCCGCGAGCAAACTGCAGAACCCTGCGCTCGCTCCCGAACCCTCGATCCGCAACCGCGACCTGCGGACGGGAATAAAGTGGTGGATGTGGCTGGCGGGGTTTTCGATCCTGGCGCTGGTCGCATACCTGATGCTCTCGCGGCCCAACGGGGCCGCGCCTGGCTCCGCGGGTGGAAAGGCGGCCCATGCCATGCCTCCAGTGCCGGTAACGGCGGTTGCCGCGAAGACCGGCGACTTGAATCACTACCTGACTGCGATCGGATCGGTGACTCCATTTAATACGGTCACGGTGATGTCGCGCGTGCCGGGCCAAATCATGAGTGTCGCTTTCAAAGAAGGGCAGACGGTGAAGGCCGGAGAGTTGTTGGCCCAAATCGATCCACGTCCATATCAAGTTCAGCTAGAGCAGGCTGAAGGCACCTTGGCCAAGGACCAGGCCTCGCTTACCGACAACAAAATTCTGCTGGCGCGTGACGAAGAGCTGTTCAAGGAAAGTGTGATCGCGCGCCAGGACCTGGACAATCAGCGTGCGACCGAGGCTCAGTTCGAAGGTTCGATCATCAGCGACCAGGCCGCAGTCGATAGCGCGAAGCTCGAGCTCACTTACAGCCGGGTCACGGCGCCGATCAGCGGGCGGATCGGACTGCGCCTGATCGACCCCGGCAATATCGTCACCGTCAACCAGGGGTTAATCGTGATCACCCAGGTGCAGCCGATCTCGGTGCGCTTCAGTATCCCGGAAGACGATCTGCCACTGGTCATCAACGACATGAAGGCGACTCCGGATCTGCCAGTCGAGGCGTGGGATCGTGACTTCAAGACCAAGCTCGCGACCGGCACGCTGCTGACGCTCAGCAACGAGATCGATCAGACTACCGGCACTATCGTGTTGAAGGCGGTGTTTCCGAACACCGATAACATGCTGTTTCCCAATCAATTTGTGAACGCACGCTTGCTGGTTGGCGTCACCAGGAATGCGATCCTGATTCCGCTCGCCGCGGTACAGCGCGGCAATGCGCGCGGCTCGTACGTCTTCGTGGTGGCGGCCAATAAGACCGCGCAAAAGCAGGTCGTGACGATAAGCGCGACCCAGGGCGACACGGTCGCGATCGGCACCGGGCTCAAAGCTGGCGACGTGGTCGTGACCGACGGAGTTGACAAGCTGCGCTCGGGCTCACTGGTGACCGTGCAGATGGCGTCGAACAACGCCAGCAGCGACGGCGGACAGCAATGAATCCGTCGCGGCCCTTTATTCTGCGGCCGATCGCAACCTCGCTCCTGATGGCGGGAATCATGCTGGCCGGCATGTTTGCCTATAAGCAGTTGCCGGTCTCGGCGCTGCCGGAGGTCGATTATCCGACGATCGAGGTGTTGACCTTCTATCCCGGCGCGAGTCCGGACGTGATGGCCTCTTCGGTCACCGCGCCGCTCGAGCGGCAGTTCGGCCAGGTGCCCGGGCTGAACCAGATGACCTCGAACAGTTCGTTCGGAAGCTCGGTTATCACGCTGCAGTTCGTGCTCGATCTGGATATCGACGTTGCCGAGCAGGAGGTGCAGGCCGCGATCAATGCTGCCTCGACCTATCTGCCGGCGAATCTGCCGAACCCTCCAATCTACAGCAAGACCAATCCGGCCGACGCACCGATTCTGACCCTTGCTCTGACCTCGACCGAGTTGCCGCTCGATCAAGTCGAAGACCTCGCCGATACGCGCCTTGCCGAGCGCATCTCGCAACTCTCCGGGGTCGGGTTGGTGAGTATCAGCGGCGGACAGAAGCCCGCGGTGCGGGTCGACGCGAATCCGACCGCGCTTGCCTCCTATGGTCTCAACATGGAGAGCCTGCGCACCGCTATCGCAGCGGCGAACGTTGACGAGGCCAAGGGCAACTTCGACGGTCCCGGCCAGGCGTACACGATCGGCGCCAACGATCAGCTCCTGACCGCAAAAGACTACGGACCGCTCATCATTGCGTATCAGAACGGCGCGCCGGTCCGGCTTTCGGATGTCGCCACGATCAGTGACGGCGCCGAGAACGTCAAAGAGGCCGCGTGGATGAACCTCACGCCAGCCGTGATCATGAACGTGCAGCGTCAGCCGGGCGCCAATATTATCGAGGTCGTCGATCGGATTAAAAAGCTGATGCCGCAGCTCAAGGCCGGGCTGCCGTCGTCGGTCAACATTTCGATTCTGACCGACCGCACGATCACGATTCGCGCTTCGGTGTCCGACGTGCAGTTCGAGCTGATGCTGACGGTCGCGCTGGTCGTGATGGTCATATTCCTGTTCCTGCGCAATATCGCGGCCACCGTGATTCCGAGCATCGCGGTCCCGCTCTCGATCGTCGGCACCTTCGGCGTGATGTACCTGCTTGGCTACAGCCTCAATAACCTGACGCTGATGGCGCTTACGATCTCGACCGGGTTCGTGGTCGACGACGCGATCGTCATGATCGAAAATATCTCGCGCTATATCGAAGAAGGGCAGTCGCCGATGCAGGCCGCGCTCAACGGCTCGGCGCAGATTGGATTCACGATCGTGTCGCTGACCGTGTCGTTGATCGCGGTGTTGATTCCGCTGTTGTTCATGGGCGATATCGTCGGCCGCCTGTTCCGCGAGTTCGCGATCACGCTGGCGGTGACGATCCTGGTCTCGGCGATCGTGTCGCTGACGCTGACGCCGATGATGTGCTCGAAGCTGCTGCGCCACAAGCCGCGTACCGAGCAGAACCGCCTGTACCGCAAATCCGAGCAGATTTTCGAGGATACGATCGCATTCTACGGCAAGACTTTGCGCTGGGTGCTGCGCCACGAGCAGGCGACGCTGGTGGTCGCGATCGCGACGCTGGTGCTCACGATTGTCTTGTACATTATTGCGCCCAAGGGATTTTTCCCGGTGCAGGACACCGGCGTGATCGAGGGCATTTCCGAAGCGCCGCAGACGATCTCGTTTCCCGCGATGGCCTCGCGGCAGCAGGATCTGGCCAAGGCGATCCTGCAGGATCCGTCGGTGCAGAGCTTGTCCTCGTTCGTCGGGATCGACGGAACCAACACCACCATCAACAGCGGACGCTTTCTCATCAATCTCAAGCCTGAAGACGAACGCTCCGAAACGATCACCCAGGTAATCGCCAGTCTGCAGAAGGCGACCTCGCAGATCCAGGGAATCGACCTCTACCTGCAGCCGGTGCAGGATTTGACCGTCGAGGACCGGATCAGCCGCACCGAGTATCAGTACAGCCTCGAGGATCCGAATCCCGACGAGTTGACCGAGTGGACCACGCGGTTGATGGCGAAGCTCAAGACTATGCCGCAGTTGGCCAATCTCGCGACCGACCAGCAGAACCATGGGCTCGAGGTTGATCTGAATATCGATCGCAGCACCGCTTCGCGGCTCGGGATTCCGTTGCAATCAATCGACAACACCCTCTACGACGCGTACGGCCAGCGCCAGGTCTCGACCATCTTCACTCAGCTCAATCAGTACCACGTGATACTCGACGTCGCGCCCGAGTTTTCGCAAGATACGCCCGCGCTCGGCGATCTCTATTTTCCTTCGACCGGTGGCGGCGAGGTTCCGCTGAGCACCTTCACCACAGTCTCGAAAACCCAGACGCCGCTGGTGGTAAATCACGAGGGCCAGTTCCCGGCGGTGACGATCTCATTCGATGTGGGTCCGGGATATTCGCTCGGCGACGCAGTTGATGCGATCAAACAGGCCGAGTCGGAAATCGCGTTGCCGGCGAGCGTGCAGGTCGCATTCCAGGGGACTGCGCAGGCGTTCCAGGCCTCGTTGGCCAGCGAGCCGATCCTGATTCTGGCGGCACTGGTCACGGTCTATATCGTGCTCGGGGTTTTGTACGAAAGTTATATCCACCCGATCACGATTCTTTCGACCCTGCCCTCGGCCGGAGTCGGCGCGATCGTGGCGCTTATGATCTGCGGCGAAGATTTGAACGTCATCGCGCTCATCGGCATCATCCTGCTCATTGGTATCGTCAAGAAAAATGCGATCATGATGATCGATTTCGCGCTCGAGGCGCAGCGCAAAGATGGCAAGCCGCCGCGCGAGGCGATCTACCAGGCGTGCCTGCTGCGCTTTCGGCCAATCATGATGACCACGATGGCGGCGCTGCTCGGCGGGTTGCCGCTCGCGCTCGGCACCGGCACTGGGTCGGAGCTGCGCCGCCCGCTCGGCATCACGATCGTCGGCGGGCTTCTCGTAAGCCAGCTCCTGACGCTTTATACCACGCCGGTTATCTTTCTCGCCTTCGAGCGCCTGGCTGAACGCTTGTCGGGCGCGCCGGTGCCGGCCAAGGATGAGGTGCCCGGCTCCGTGGGAGCTTCGGCTTCGTGAGCGAAGTTTTCATCCGCAATTCGGTCGGGACGACGCTGCTGACGATCGCGCTGGCGCTCGGCGGCCTGATCGGCTTCCGGTTGCTCCCGGTGTCACCGCTGCCGCAGGTTGATTTCCCGACGATCCAGGTGCAAGCACAACTTCCAGGCGCCAGCCCGGAGACGATGGCCTCGTCGGTGGCGACGCCGCTGGAGCGCCAGTTCGGGCGTATCGCGGGCCTGACGCAGTTGACCTCGGCGAGCTCGCTGGGCGCGGTCTCGATCGTTCTGCAATTCGATCTGAACCGCGATATCGACGCCGCCGCGCGCGACGTGCAGGCCGCGATCAACGCCGCGCGCAGCCAGCTTCCGACCAACCTGCCGTCCAATCCGACCTATCGCAAAGTTAATCCGGCGGACTCGCCAATTCTGATCATCGCGCTCACCTCCGACAGCAAGACCCGCGGCGAGATGTATGACGCGGCCTCCTCGATCCTCGCGCAGAAGCTTTCCCAGGTTCTCGGCGTCGGTCAGGTGATCGTCGGCGGCAGCGCGCTGCCCGCGGTGCGGGTTGATTTGAATCCCGCGCAACTCAACGCTTACGGCATCGGTCTCGAGCAGGTCCGCTCGGTGCTGGCGGGCGCGAACGTCAATAGTCCCAAGGGTGAATTGGCCAACGGCAATTCGGCATACCTGATCAACGACACCGACCAGTTGCTGCACGCGAGCCAATACGCCCCGCTGATTGTTTCGTACGTCAACGGCGCCGCGGTGCATCTTTCCGATCTTGGAGCGGTGACCGATTCGGTCCAGGACGTGCGTAACGCCGGAGTGTCCGACAGCCAGCCCGCCGTGCTGCTGATTATTTTTCGCCAGCCGGCCGCGAATATTATCGAAACAGTACAGCGTGTGGATGAGGCGATGCCGGGGCTGCAGGCTTCGATCTCGCCGGCGATCAAGCTCACGGTCGTGATGGATCGCACGACCACGATCAAGGCATCGGTCGACGACGTAGAGTTCACGCTTCTGCTCTCGGTCGCACTGGTGGTGATGGTGGTGTTCGTGTTCCTGCGCAACCTGCGCGCCACGATGATTCCGGGCGTGGTGGTGCCGCTGTCGCTGCTCGGCACTTTCGGAATCATGTACCTGTGCGGCTACAGTCTGGACAATCTGTCGCTGATGGCGCTGACGATATCGACCGGATTCGTGGTCGATGACGCGATCGTAGTGGTCGAGAACATCTCGCGTTTTCTGGAGCAGGGCGTGCCGCCGTACGAGGCCGCGGTCCGCGGCGCCGCGGGAATCGGTTTCACCGTGATCTCGATGAGCGTGTCGCTAATCGCGGTGTTCATTCCGATCCTGGTGATGGGAGGGATCGTCGGACGGCTGTTCCGCGAGTTCGCGGTCACCCTGTCGGCCGCGATTGCGGTCTCGCTGATGCTCTCGCTGACCACGACGCCAATGATGTGCGCGAAGCTGCTCCGGGCGCATGACGGTGAGCGCCACGGCAGGATCTATCGCGTGTTCGAAACGGGATTCAACGCTCTGCTGAGTGGCTACGAATCAGGGCTGAAGTGGGTGCTGGATCACCAGCCGTTCACGCTCGCGATCTTTTTCGCGACCCTCGCGCTCAGCATCTACATGTTCTACGTCATCCCCAAGGGATTTTTTCCGGAACAGGATACCGGCCGCATGGTGGGCATGCTGCTGGCCGATCAGGACACCTCGTTTCAATCGATTCAGCAGAAGCTCACCGAATTCGTCAAGGTGCTCGATGCTGATCCGGCGGTCGATCATGTAATTGGGTTTGCCGGCGGGAATTCCGGCTCGCCGGTGAACACCGCGCGCATGTATATCACGCTCAAGCCGCTTAGCGACCGGACCGGTGTTATGAACGTGATTACCAGGCTCCGAAAAAAAACCTCGCATATCGCGGGTGCGAC
Source organism: uncultured delta proteobacterium (assembly GCA_963765675.1). Lineage (GTDB taxonomy): Bacteria > Desulfobacterota > Binatia > Binatales > Binataceae > JBARDN01. The sequence continues at coordinate 59,247 of CAVXXK010000006.1, forward strand.
GCTATATCTGCAAGCGTCGCAGGATCTGACTATCGGCGGCAGAAGGTCGAACGCGGAATATCAATACACGCTGCAAGGTGACGATCTTGGCCAGCTCAACCACTACGCGCCCTTGCTGCTCGCCAAGCTGCAGACCATTCGCCAGTTGACCGACGTGAGCAGCGACCAGCAGAACAGCGGTCTCGCGGCCAACCTGGTGATCGATCGCAAGACCGCGTCCCGCCTCGGCATCACGCCGCAACTTATCGATGACACTCTCTACGACGCGTTTGGGCAGCGGGAAGTCTCGACGATGTACACGCAGCTCAACCAGTACTTCGTCGTGATGGAAGTCGAACCCAAGTTCTGGCAAAACCCCGAGTCGCTTTCCGAAATCTATGTTCGCACTACTTCCGGGCAGGAAGTGCCGCTCAGCAGCTTCACCCACTACGAGCCCAGCACCACCGCGCTGGCGGTGAACCATCAGGGGCAATTCCCTTCGGTTACGATCTCGTTCAACCTGAGGCCCGGGGTCTCGCTCGGTGAGGCGGTTGAGCTGATTAACGACGCCCAGGCGCAAATCAAGATGCCTGCCAGCATCAGCGGAGATTTTCAGGGAACCGCGCAGGCCTTTCAGGCTTCGCTGGCGAACGAGCCGATGCTGATCGCGGCGGCGCTGCTTGCGGTGTATATCGTCCTCGGCATCCTCTACGAGAGTTACATTCATCCAATCACTATTCTTTCAACGCTGCCGTCGGCTGGAGTCGGCGCGCTGCTCGCGCTCGAGATCACCCACAACGATCTTTCGATCATCGCGCTTATCGGCATCATCCTGCTCATTGGGATCGTGAAGAAAAACGCGATCATGATGATCGACTTCGCGCTCGAAGCGCAGCGTATCGAGGGCAAACCCGCCCGCGACGCAATTTACCAGGCATGTATCCTGCGCTTTCGGCCGATCATGATGACTACGATGGCGGCGCTGCTCGGCGGACTCCCGCTCGCGGTCGGCACCGGAACCGGCTCGGAGTTGCGCCGTCCGCTGGGAATCGCGATCGTCGGCGGACTGATCGTGAGCCAGATGCTGACGCTGTTCACGACCCCGGTGGTTTTTCTCTACCTCGAGCGCGTTCGGGTAGGATGGGTTGCGACGTGGAGACGGATCGTCGGGACGGTGGGACCCGCGCCGGCCGATACGCGTCCTGCCGACACGCGCGCATAGAGCGCGCCGTCCGCTCAGCGGCTCGAGATGCGCGGTGCGATACTCGCGCCGCTTATCAGGATCAAGACTTCGGAGCGCCGATTTTCCGGATCGAGCCGAGCAACGTACGCGGGCAACGCGCTGCGTCCAAGACCGATATCGGTCCGCGCGTCGCAGCCGCATCGCGCCGCAAGCCCGTCGTTGATCGTTGCGAACCGGTCCAGATGCAACGCCGCGATCGGAAGAGAGCCTTCCGCGATCGCAAGGTGCAATACACCATCGTCGCTGATTTGAGGGTCGTCGACCATCGGCGTTCCCGCCACGGTCGCTGTTTCGATCACCCAGTTGCGGAACTTGTCGTCGCTCATCCGGCCGGTGTGTGAATTTTCCTTCTGAAGCTCGCTGATCGCGCCTTTTAAGGCTGACTTCGTCGCACGGGTTGAACGCGAGCGTGGAAGGTTCACCAGCTTCCACATCCGCTGCGACCACTGCGCAACCTCCGCGGGGTTTGCGCCGGGCGTGGCTTCATAATCCTCAGCCGCCGACTCCGCTCCCGCCAGATCACCGCTCTTGAGCGCATGCTCGACGCGCTCGGCGTCGTTTTGCGCGATCGCGGTATTTATCCGGTCCAGAAGAGGGCCGCTGCTACTGCCCGGCTCGGATGCCGCGAGAGCGCAGGCCTGCTGCTGCTCGGCCAGGGGAAACGAAGGTGCGCCGATCGTAAAGTCGGTAACGCACAAATCGTCCTTGACCTCGCGCAGCTCGGCGGCGGAAAGCTGTTCGGGATGCGCCGAAAGGGCGATCAACTCCGGTCGCGCTCCCGCATAGTCTCCCGCCTTCATATGAGCGCGGGCGGAAGTCAGTGCGCTCGGAGCGCATCCGGACGCCGCGAGTAGCGCAAGGGCGCTCGCCAGCGCGACCCCCGCGACGAACCGCTTTCCGACGAAATCCTTCACATCCCAATTATGCACCCGCAGGGGCGGTCCAGTGCAATCTCAATTTTCGGCGCTCGAATCCTGCCGATTCTCAGGTGGCAAAAGTCGGCCAGATGAGCGATGTCGCAGTCGATGTCCCGCGCGATGCCTCGAATCCAGTCGCGGGCTCCCGGTAGCGATCTGGGATACGCATCCGGAGCCTCTGTTCGCCTGCGCCCGCAAATTACAGGCGACGGGATACAATCTTATTCAAAACTACATTTGTCGAAATTAGTATTCGCTTCAATCTGAAACACTATCCGGCGCGAGACCACATCCTCTTTGTCCCGCTCTCGGACGTTGGTTATCTCATTCGCAACCAGCGGCCTGATTCGAATGCGGAAGCGCCCGCCATCGCGATAGTCTTTTGCCGTGGCATGACCTCTGCACTTGTCATCAGGCAAAGCTGAAAACGGGAACTCAATTCCGAATCAACCAACGAGCAACGCGCTCGAAGAGGGTAAGTACAGGTTCATGACGAACTGGATCACCAAAATGTATGTGCGACTTCATGAAGGCAAGGGTCAGACGATGACTGAGTACGTGCTGATCATAGCCGCAATCGCGGTTGCCGGTTACATCGCCTACCAGGGCCTCGAAGGTGGAATCAACACGATCATTACTAACGTTACGAACACCTTGAAGGGCGCGTAAGAGCGCTAAGCGGCGCAGCGAACAATCTTCGCGGCGTCGCACGAGATCGCAGCCGGCGGCGGGTACATATCCCCGCTGTCGGCACGCGAAGCTGAGCTGACTGACAAAACGGTGCCTCTCGGAGCGGCCAAATCGGTGTCGGGCCGCATCGGAAGAACAACGGAGCAGATCGAAATCGTAATGAGCCATTAGTCAGGCGCATTAAGAGGAAGCGTATCCCAGCGGGCCGCGCGAGCGGGCGGAACGGAGGGGAGAAATGAGACGACCATTGATTTTCGCAATTCTGGCGGGACTGGCCGCGGTCCTCGCAGCGATAATTGTATTTTCAGCCCTGAAGCGGCGGGAGGCGGAGGTGCAAAGGGCGTTGGCGAGCACGGTGGATATCGTGGTCGCTACGCGCGATCTGCATCTCGGAGAACGAATCGACGCGAGCGCGATCAAACTTGCGCGATGGCAGCGCGATAGCGTGCCTGCGGGCGCTTTCACCGATCCTCAGGCGGTGATCAATTCATTCGTCAGAATCGAGACCGTCGCGAGCGAGCCGGTTGTCGCCGCCAAGTTGTTCATGGGCGAGAAAACCGCCGGCGTGATGCCGCTTTTGATTCCCAACGGGATGCGGGCGATGGCCGTACCGGTCGATGAAGTCAGCGATATCGCGGGCTTCGTACAGCCGCGTGCGCACGTTGACGTGCTCGTGTCGGTGTCGGGTTCGGGCCGCGACGAGCCGTCATTCGCGAAGATGGTTCTGCAGGATGTCGAAGTCCTTGCGGTCGCACAGGAAATCGAAAAGAAGAACGACGATCCCGAGGAAGTCAAAGTCGTGACGCTGCTGGTGACTCCCGAGCAGTCGGAGAAGCTCGCGCTCGCAAGCCACGAGGGCCAGTTGCGCCTGTCGATGCGCAATTACACCGATAGCAAGATCATCGCGACCAACGGCGCCGAAATGCGCGATCTGAAGAGCTTCGATCAGCCCGCCATTCATATTCCCGATCAGGCGATGGTTGCGCCGCCCAGCGAACGACGCGTGCCGATCCGTACCCTGAACGTGCAGATCATGCGCGACGGCAAGTCGGCCGAATCAGTCTCGTTCGTCAAATCCGCGCCCGGCGCTCATAGCATGAGCATGATGCGCGCGCTGCCTCCTCCGGCATCGCCCACCATCGCGACAGGACCGACTGCCAGTGCGATTGCGCCTCCGGCGCGGGCTTCCGCATCGATCATGGCGCCCCCGATGCTGGCAAGGGCTCTGGGACCGGACGCGGACGATTCCGCGCCGCCGTCCGACGCGCCCGAGGCCCCGTCCAATCCACGTGCAGCCGGGTATGTCCCCGCACCCAAGACGATTGCGATTCCATGACCCAAGCGAAACCAAAGGGGAGCAGCAATGCAGTCTAGAGCATTATTCAGAAACAGATTCGGACTCTGGACGGTCGCGATCGCGTCTGCATGGGCGATCGCGATCGCCGGAGCCCGTGCCTCTTTTGCCGACGGCGACAAACCTATCGCGCAGGTTCCGCTCACGATTACGGCCGGCGAAACCTACACCGTCGATAACCTGGCGCTCGGCAGCGTGCCTGCGGTGAAGGTGATCGAAAATCCGCACGCGCTGGTAATTCACTCGGAGATGCCGGGCAAGCTCATCTTGCTCGGTGCCGAGCGCGGCCGATGGATCGTCGTCGTCACCCGCGCCGACGGCAATCGAGCCGCTTATGACGTCATCGTGAACAGTGTCGCAACGCCCGGAGCGCCGCTCGAACCGGGCGAGAGTCCTCACGCGACCAATGGGGGACTCGCCGGCCCGCGTGCGGCCCAGTCGTCATCGTCGGCACCGTCGATGGGATTGGCCGCCGCGCCGCCGGTTTCTTTGCCGCCAAGCGAGGTCGTGCCGATCGCAGGCGCGAGCGCCGCGCATCCACCGACGGCAAATTCGCAGGTCTTCGGCTTTGCGCCCGCCCCGGCCGCCGCGAGAACTTCGCCGGGCGCGGAGGTTCCGCTCGGGAATTGGCGAAGCAACCCTGCGGTAGGTCCGAGCGGCTACACCTCGCCGTCAGATTCCGGAGGTCCGGGCGCGCCGAACTATATGTCCGACGACTCGATCGTCCTGATGCAGGGGACTTCGCACGTCCTCGATTTCCAGCGCCGCCTCATCCGCGTCTCGATCGCCGATTCCAAAATCGCGGATATCCAGGTGATCAATCCCTCGCAGATAAACCTTGTCGCGCATACTCCCGGCTTCACGACTTTGGCGGTATGGGACGATCGCGGCGATTATCAGGAGCGTCAGGTCCGCGTCGACACGGGCGGCAAGCAGCAGGTGATGCTCAACTGTATCGTCGCCGAATTGGATCTCTCCAGCGCCGAGAACCAGGGCGTGAACCTGTCGCTCGCGCTTTCCAACTACGGTTTCTCGATTGTCGGAATGCCGGGCGCGGTCGCCACGCCCTACACCGCCTCGACTCAGCTGTCCTCGTCGGGCCCGCAGGGCAGTTCGGCCGGAGGGTTGCTGCCGTTCGGCGGTGAGCTCATTCCACTGGTTCTGTCGCCGAGCATGACCTACGGAATCTCGGCGGGAAACTCGAACGTTCAGACTCAGAGCTTTTTTCAGTTTCTCGAAACTCACAACCTGGCAAAGATCCTGGCCGAGCCGCATCTGCTCGCCAACTCGGGCGAGCAGGCTAAATTCCTGTCGGGCGGTGAGATTCCGATCGTGATCGCGCAGGCGCTCAACACGTCGATAGTGTTCAAGCAGTTCGGCACCTCGGTGGATTTTCTGCCCACCGTCATCGGTCGCAACACGATCGAGCTGTACGTCAAGCCCGAGGTTTCGCAACCCAACTTTGCCGAAGGTGTTTCGATGTTCGGCTTTACCGTGCCCGCATTCGTCACCCGCCGCGCGCAAACGATGGTGACGCTGCGCGACGGGCAGACGCTGATCATCGCGGGCCTGATCCTGCACAACCCGATCGCGACGGTTAACAAGGTTCCTTATCTCGGCGACGTTCCGTACCTGGGCGGACTGTTCCGCACCACTTCGCATACGACCCAGGAGACGGACCTCGTGATGAGCGTGACGCCGCAGATCGTCAGCGCCGCTTCCGGAAGGCGCGCAGGTCGATCTGCCGCATGGCAGCAGACTCGCACCCGAAGATATCAAGACGCGCGAAATCATTCCGCCCGACGCGTCGAGGCCGCGGTTCTAGCCGCTGCCGCAAAGGAGGATCTCGTGTCAGTGCTCGGAGCAAACAACGAAACCCGGCGCGGAACGCTGCGCGTGTTCTTGATGGGCGACAACGCCGAGGTCCGCGCCATCGCCAAAACCGCGCTCTTGGCGCTGGGCGATCCTCCGCTCCAGATCGAGGAGGCCGGCCTTGGCGCGCTTCCCACCACCGGCGCGCCCGACGTTCTGATGGTGATGCTGGCGGGCAGCGAAGAAGCGAGCCTGCGCTGTCTGCAAACCCAGGCCGGACGGATTCCGCGCCCCGCGATTTTTGCGCTGTTGCAGACCCGTTCGCCCGGGTTGATGAAGCGTGCGCTGCGCGCCGGCGCCGACGAGCTGTTGCTGGTACCGATCGATCCCGGCGACGCGACCTGCGCGCTGCTGAAAATCAGCGAAGCGCGCTGGCGCTCCGACCGCCGCGACGGCGGCGTCGTCTGCTCGTTCGCCAGTATCGTCGGCGGAGTGGGGGTCACGACCCTGGTCGCGAACCTCGGCCTTGCGTTGCGCCACAGTCAGAAGCGCGTAGCGCTGATCGATCTGGATCTTCAAACTGGAGGACTCGCGGTGGTGCTCGGCCTCGAGCCTGAAGTCACGATCCTGCCGCTCATCCGCCTGGACCGGAAACTCGATTCGATCCAGCTCGAATCCGCGCTGACCAAGCATCCGTCCGGACTCTACCTGCTCGCCGCGCCCAAGCGGATCGAGGAGGGCGAGCTGGTCAGCGACGTGACCGTCGGTATCGTGATCGATCTGATGCGGCAGTTGTTCGATTTCGTGATTATCGATTGCGGCGATCATATCGACGAGAACGCGGTCGCCGCGTGGGAACGCTCCGAACATCTGTTCTACGTCCTCGAGCAATCGATCACGTCGGCGCGATGCGCATGGCGGTTCATCGATCTGTTCGAGCGCCTGGGGCTGACCTCGCTTGCGCCGCGCTTCCTGTTAAATCGCCATCGCCCGATGCATCCGATAACCGACAAGCAGATCGAAACCACGCTCGGGCGCGAACTCTACGCGCGAATTCCCGCCGACGATCGCGCGCTGGAACGCGCCGAGGTCACCGCCAAGGATCTCTGGCAGGTCGCGCCGGCTTCGCCGCTGGCGCATTCGCTCGAGGATCTCGCGCGCCGCATCGTGCCGACTGTCATCCTGCCTGCGGCCGAACCCGACCCGGGCTTTATCGCGCGGCTAAGATCCGCTTTCGTCACCCACGCTTGAGGTTTGAGTCATGAGACTTGCAGAACGATTAAGCAGCGCCAATTCTGGAGCCGCCGCCGCCGACAGCGCGGCCGCGCCGAGCTCGCTTATCGGGGGAACCGTCAGACGGCGCAAAGACCCGCACGTTGACGGCTCGCGCCGGCTAAAAATCAAAGTTCACAATCGCCTGTTCGAAACTATCGACGTCTCGAAGCTCGAGTCGCTCGAACCGACCGCGATGTCGGCGAAAGTCACCGCGGCGATCAGCGAGATCCTGAACGAAGAGGGACGCCTGCTAACGGATGCCGACCGCAGCCGCCTGGTCGAGGAGATCAAGAACGAGCTGCTCGGCTTGGGTCCGCTGGAGCCGCTTCTGCGCGACGACGACGTTACCGACATCCTGGTTAACGGCCATGACCAGGTTTATGTCGAGCGGTTCGGCAAGCTGCATCCGGCTGACGTTCACTTCCAGGACGATCAGCATCTGATGTTGATCATCGATCGAATCGTTTCGCGCGTCGGCCGACGCGTCGACGAATCATCCCCGATGGTCGATGCGCGCCTGCCCGACGGTTCGCGTATCAACGCGATCATTCCGCCGCTGGCGCTCGACGGTCCGTCGCTGTCGATCCGGCGTTTCGGGCGCAAGCGCTACGACATTTCGGGGCTGGTCGAAAAGGAATCCATCACCTGGGAAGTGGTCGAGTTCCTGCTCGCGGTGGTACGCGCGCGACTCAACGTGATCGTCGCCGGCGGCACCGGCTCGGGCAAGACCACGATGCTCAATTGCCTGTCGGCGTTCGTGCCTGAAGACGAACGTATCGTGACGATCGAGGATTCCGCCGAGCTTTCGCTCCAGCAGCCGCACGTGGTGCGCCTGGAATCGCGCCCTCCGAATCTCGAGGGCAAGGGCGAGATTACCCAGCGCGATCTCGTGCGCAACTGCCTGCGTATGCGCCCGGACCGGATCGTCGTCGGCGAGGTCCGTGGCGCCGAGGTGCTGGACATGCTGCAGGCGATGTCCACCGGACATGACGGCTCGATCGCGACGGTTCACGCGAACTCGACGCGCGAATGCCTGGGGCGCTTCGAAATGATGATGCTGCTGTCGGGAGTATCGATCCCGCAGCGCGCGATGCGCCAGCAGATCGCGTCGGCGATCAACATGATCCTTCACGTCAGCCGCCTCTCCGACGGTACGCGCAAAGTGATGAAGGTATCTGAGATTACCGGAATGGAAGGCGACATGATCATGATGCAGGATCTGTACGAATATGTCCGCGGCGATCCGCGCGCGGACGGCAAGCTGACCGGACAGTTGCGCTCGACCGGGGTTCGCTCGCATTACGCGCCGCGGCTGGAAGCGGTGGGTTACAAATCCGACGCGCGCCTGTTCAAGGCGGCGCAGCCGTAGAACGATGGATCTGGTAATCGCCACGGCCGCGTTTGCGATGGTGCTGGTGCTCGGCGGATTTGTTATCGCGCGGCACACGGGACTGCCGTGGCTGGGGCGCAACGTCATGCGGCGGATGGCGCCGGCCAAGACTGTTTCCGCTGACGGGATTTTCCGCACCGGGCATCGGCGCAACAAGGAAGCCGCCACCCGAATCTTCGCGCGCCTGATGCGCATCAACTTGATCCAGAAGCTCGAGCAGATGATGTGGCAGGCCGGTATCTACAAGCCGGTCGCCGATATTCTATTGATTATCGTTTTGCTGGCCGGCGCTGGAATCGTTGGCGCAAGCGCGTTTTCGAGCAATCCGTTGATTTCGATCGCCCTCGGTTTTGGCATGGGAATCCTTCCGCTGATGTATATCCGGATCCGCCGCCAGCGGCGCCTGAAGGCCTTCGCAACGCAGCTCCCGTATGCGCTCGATCTGATCAAATCGTCGATCGAGGCGGGCCATTCGCTACTGCGCGGCTTCCAGGTGGTGGTCGCGGAATTTGGCGATCCGATCGGCAGCGAGTTCCGATCGGTGATCGAGCAGTCGCGTCTGGGATTGCCGCTGCCACGAGCACTCGAAGACATGCTCGAGCGCGTTCCGATCGAAGACCTGCGCCTGCTGGTGGTCGCGGTGCGGGTTCAATCCGAGGTCGGTAGTTCGCTCGCGCAGATTATCGGACGACTTTCCGAGATCGTCCGCACCCGCCAGAAAATCCATCAGCAGATCCGCGCGATGACCGCGCAATCGCGAATGAGCGGAATGGTCGTCGGATGCCTGCCAATCGCGATGCTCGGCGCCTTCAGCATCATCCAGCCCGCATATGTTCACACGCTATTTTACGATCCCTCGGGACAGATGATTCTCAAAGTCGCCGCGGTGCTCGACATCATGGCGTTCGTGACGATCCGGAAACTTCTCAAGGTGGAATTCTGAAATGTCCGCAATCTACATCACCCTCGCCTTCATTCTGCTGATGGGCGCCGCGATGGTGGCGGCGTACGCCGCGCTGTTCGGCACCCCGCGCGTGCTTGACGATCGGATTACCGATATGGGGGTCAAGATGCGCGTCAGCGTCAATGATGGCGCCGTCCCCAGCGAGGTCGATCCTTCATTGTCACGAGCGCTCTTTCGATGGGTTGCGCTGCGCCTGCCCGCGCCGCCCGCCGACTCTCCGAAAGCGGAAAAGCTTGCGCATCAGCTAATGCAGGCGGGTTTTCAGCACTCGCGCGCCGCGCGGACTTTTCAGGTCGTGCGGACTATATCGACCGCAGCCTGCGCAATACTCGCGCTGGTAGTCGCGCTCGTTGCGAATCGGTCGGGCGTCATGGTCATCATGGCGCTGGTGGCAGGCGCCGGTATCGGCGCATTCATTCCCAGCTTTTACCTCGGCCGCAAGGCGCGCAAACGCCAGCGCGCGATCGCAAGCCAGCTCTCCGACGTGCTCGATCTTCTGGTGGTATGCGTCGAGGCCGGCCTGGGACTCTCAGAAGCGATCAAGGTCGTCGGCGCGGAAGCAGAGCGGCACGGCCAGGCAATCGGTACCGAACTCGCGCTCGTCTCGGGCGAACTCGCCGCCGGTTCGAGTCTCGGTCAGGCGCTGCGGCAGTTCGCCGACCGGACCGCGGTCGCGGATGTGAAGCCGCTGGCCGCGACGCTTATTCAGAGCGAACAGATCGGCGCGCAAATTGGACCCGCGCTGCGCTCGATCTCTGATTCGCTGCGCTCCGCGCGCAAGATGCGCGCTGAAGAAGCGGCGCAGAAGACCACCGTAAAGATCATGTTCCCGCTGGTGCTGTTTGTCCTGCCCGCGATGATGAGCGTTATCGTCGGACCCGCGATGATCCAGATCATGCAGACCTTGACCAAATGAAAAGGCTTGACGGGCGCGCGCTATCGGTCTGTATTGGGACCACGGCGCCGCGATGGATGATACCGCATCAAAAACCCGGGCTTTCGAACTGTGGAACGAGGGCATGCAGCATCATCAGTTGCGCGATCTGGACGGTGCGATCCGCCTCTATACAAAGTCTATCGAAGTCTTTCCCACCGCCGAGGCGTACACGTTTCGCGGATGGGCGTATCACACGCAGGGGCGAATCGACGACGCGATCGCTGAATGCAAGCGAGCGATCGCGGTCGATCCGTCGTTCGGCAATCCCTACAACGATATCGGCGCCTACCTGATCGCCAAAGGCGAGCTCCAAGAGGCGATCGAATGGCTCGAGAAGGCAAAGCTCGCGCCGCGCTACGAGCCGCGTCATTTCCCACATATGAATCTCGGCCGAATCTATGAGGCCAAGGGAATGATCACTCTTGCGATCGAAGAATTCGAACAGGCGCTCAAGTTTCAGCCCGATGAACCGACGTGCGTCGCCACGCTCAAGCGCCTGCGCTCGATGCTGAACTGATCGGCGCCGGTCGCCGCGCAAAAAGGAGAATCTTCGATGCTCAAGGTTGGCGATCGCGCGCCGGAATTCACGCTGCCTGCTCATGACGGCAGGATCATCTCGAACGCCGATCTGCGCGGGCGTAAAGTACTGTTGTGGTTTTATCCAGCGGCGAGCACTCCCGGATGCACTGTCGAGGGGCGCGGTTTCCGCGATCATCAGAGCTTCTACGACGAGAACGAGATCCAGATCCTCGGCGTCAGTTTCGACAGTATCGAAGCGAACGCCGCATTCGCGCAGAATAATGGATTCAGCTTTCCGCTACTCTCGGATGCCACGCGCGAAACCGCGCTCGCATACGGCGCATGCGCCGACCGCAAAGCGTCGTCGCCCGACCGAGTGAGCTTCCTCCTCGACGAGGATGGCCGTATCGCACGCGTCTATGATCAAGTCGATCCTCGCGATCATCCCGCCCGAGTGCTGGCCGAGTTGCTCGACGTTTGATGCGCGGATGACGTCAATCGGCATCGACGCCATAGGAAAGTTGAATATATACAGTGCCGCTAACCATTCCTATCAACTGACTATTCACGCCTTTCATAGAGTATCTCTGCATAACCGCCCGATCGTATAATTCCTCTCCGTGTCCAAGGAGAGGTCTCCTCCGCGGGCGGCATGGCGATGGCGTATCGCCAAAAACCCGGCGTCGATTTGAACTGTAACCACGGGACGAGTGAGCATTGCGCAGGTGTGGCAATTTGAATCACCGTGGCCTGCCAATTGCTACACTTCCTTCGTGGTCACGGATCGCAACATCGCAGCTCCTGTACTCGAATTGGCGGAAGCTGGAAACGGTTCAGGCCCGGCCGCCGAAAACGATCTGAGCCCTTCGGAATTGGAACAATCGCCGCGCGTGTCTCTGGCGCGCCTGGCGCAAGGTTCGGAGCGGATCGGCGGAATGGTTGTCCGCTCTGCGCAGGTTCGCAAAGTACTGAAAACCATAGCGCGGCTGAGCCCTTACAAGGCGACGGTTCTCATCTACGGCGAGTCGGGAACCGGTAAAGAGTTGGTCGCGCGAGCGTTGCATACGCTCGGCCCGATGCCCAACGGACCTTTCGTGACCTTCAACTGTGCAAACCTGCTCGAATCACTGGCGGAGTCGCAGCTCTTCGGCCATGTGAAGGGCGCGTTTACCGACGCACGCGAGGATTCGTTTGGCTACTTCCGCTCGGCCAACGGCGGCACCTTGTTTCTCGACGAGATTGGCGAATTGCCGCTGAAGCTACAGCCCAAGCTGTTGCGCGCGGTTGAGACCTGCGAGATTCAGCCGGTAGGATCGTCGCATACTCACAAGATCGATATCCGCCTGGTGGCTGCGACAAATCGTGATCTGCGCGCGATGGTCAAGGCGGGACAGTTCCGCGACGATCTATATTATCGTCTCAACACCGCGGCGGTTTTTCTGCCGCCGCTGCGTGAGCGCCGCGAAGCGATCTCCGCATTCGTCGCGCATTTTATCGAGCATTACAATCGGCTCTTCGGTAAGGAAGTGATGTTTGTTGATCGGCACGCTCTGGACTATCTGTTGGCCTACGGATGGCCGGGCAACGTGCGCGAGCTTGCTCACGCGATCGAGAGCGCTGTGATCCTGTCCGAGAGCGATTGCCTGATCGCCGAGGATCTGCCCGAGCATATTCTTGAAATCGCCGGCAGCGGCGTCGGCGGCGATATGGCGGATGCGCACGCGGCTCCGGCGCTCGATGGAGCTGCGGAGCCGCACGCGGGAAATTCCAACGGTGGACCCGCGCCGCTGCTCTTGGATGAAGTGATCAAGCGCACCCTGATGCGTTCGCTCGAAGAGACCGACGGAAATCGGCGCCGCGCGGCGGACCTGCTCGGCGTCTCGCGCTCGACGTTGTACCGGATGCTCGCGCGCTACGGAATCGGCGAAAACGCCCACTCCAATTCAGTGCAGGCCCGGGCGACGTCCGACCACAAAGGCCCCGGCGCCAGCAACGATTCGATCCTCTAGCTCGGGGTTGGATTTTGGTGGTGATTCGCGCAAAATCGCGATCCGGATGATCAAGCCAGCCGTCTTTGCAGACCTCGCGATTGTTTGTTTGGTTGCGATGCTCGCCGGCGCCGTGCCGGCCGCCGCAGGCTCGGACACTGCCAAGCCTCCCGCGGATCTCGTCAATCTCGAGCGCGAGGTCTCGCTCAAAATCGCGCACGTTCGCGGCGAAGGACCCACCGACCCCGGCAAGCGCCAGAAACTGCACGACGCCGAGCGTCTGGACGCCAAGGCCGAGCAGGAAATCGGCGCGGGCGATTTTCGCTCCGCCGAAGATGATCTGGTAAAGGCCAACGCGCTCGCATCCGAGCTTGCCAATTAGGCGCTCCGAACTGAAGCGTAGCGCGATCATTCGGATTTTTCGCCGCGCCCGCTTTTGATACCTTTAACGCAGAGACGATGATTGGTCCTGATCAAATCTGGGGCGAAGCGGTTCGCACACTGGAAGCGGGCACCTCGTTTGCGCTCGCAACGGTGGTCAATGTCCGAGGCTCAACTCCGCGCGAAATCGGCGCGAAGATGATTGTCCGCACCGACGGCCAGTTCGGCACGATCGGCGGCGGATGCGGCGAAGCCGAAGTGTTCCGCAAGGCGCGGATCCTGCTCGACGAAGGCCACGGCGCGCGGCTCACCGAAGTCGACCTCACTGGAGATTTCGATCAAAAGGAAATCGGAACCTGCGGCGGAATCATGGACGTGTTCGTCGATATCTGGAAGCCCGGATTCGACCTCGAGATCGCCCGGCGCTTGTACGACGCCGCAGCGCATAGCCGTCCTGCCGCCTTGGTCACGCTGATCGATCCGGGAAATTCTGCATCGGCGGGGAAGATCGGCGCGCGCTCCGTGCTCGACCCGGCCGTCGAGGCCGCGGCGGTGCCGATCGAAATCGCTCCGCGCGCGATCGCGCAGCTCGGAGTCCGCGCTGCCGACGGAACCGCGGTGCTGGTCGAGGTCAGCGAAAACGGCGGCGCCAATCCGGTCACGCGGATCGAAGCTACCGGATCACCGCGCCTGTTTCTGGATCCGGTGTCGGGCGCGCAGCGCCTGGTGATCGCCGGAGCTGGTCATATCGCGCAGCCGCTCGCGGCGCTGGGCTCGATGCTGGGTTTCCATGTGACAGTGATAGACGACCGCGCCTCTTTCGCCAATCGTGAGCGCTTTCCCTCCGCCGACGAGATTGTCGTGCGCCCGTTCGGTCCCGCCGTCAAAGCCCTCAACCTCGATCGCCATTGCTACCTGGTCTCGGTCACGCGCGGCCATTCGTTCGACGAAGACGTTATCCTGACCGCGCTAAAACACAGTCGCGGCGCGTTTATCGGGATGATCGGATCGCGCCGCCGGGTCAAGGCGACGCTGGATCGAATCGGCGCGATGGGAATTGCGCCGGAGCTGCTCGACCAGGTTCATGCGCCGCTGGGAATCGATATCGCGGCCGAGACGCCCGAGGAAATCGCGCTATCGATTATTTCCGAGATCGTTCGCGAGCGCCGCAGCGGTGTCCGCGACGAGGCGAACCTCGGCGTGAAGACCGGTCGTTTGCAGCCGCGCGGCTGACGTGGCCAGAAATTCCCAAAATTCCAAAGACCGTAAACCTCGTATCGATGCGATTCTGCTTGCGGCCGGCGAGTCGCGCCGCATGGGATTTCCCAAACCTCTCCTCAGCTTAGGGCCTGGAGCCGAAACGTTCATCGCGCGCACGCTGCGGCTGATTCTGCCCGCGGTCGAGCGCATCGTGATCGTCCTCGGTGCTCACGCCGAAAGGATCCGCGCCACGATTCCCGGCGATGCACGAATCACGATCGTCGAGAATCCCAACTACATCGACGGGCAGCTCTCGTCTCTCAAGATTGGTCTGGGCGCGCTCGCGCCCGAGACGTCAGCCGCGATGGTACATCTCGCGGACCATCCTCTGGTCACCGGTACGACCTATCTTGCCGTCGCCGAGACCTATCGCCGCACGCGCGGACCGATCGTGATTGCGCGCCACGCCGGACGCCGCGGTCATCCCGCGATTTTCGATCGTTCGATCTTCCCCGAACTGCTCGCAGCTCCGCTCTCAGAGGGCGCGCGCGTCGTAGTAAACGCGACGCTCAGCCGGATCGTCTATACCGACGTGGATGACCCGGGCGTTGCCCTCGATCTCGATACTCCAGAGGACCTCGCCCGGGCTGGGCTCCCGCCTCCGCCGAAATAGATCCCGCGTGCCGGGCTCTTGCGGCTGATGCGCGAGCGGATGATGCGGCGCGAGGTATGAGTAACCTAAACGCTCTGTAACCGCTTTGCGGTGCTGTCGTATTAGAGGACAGCTATGCTGGGCCTCGCCGCGAGCAGGAAGTTCGGGTGGAGATTGGTCTCCAAGCCTGACGAAGAATTGATTGCCGACGCGCTCGGCGGCGAGGCGTCGGCATTCTCCGAGCTGGCGACGCGGCATCGCCCACGCGTCGAGCGGTTGTGCCAGCGGTTTTTCTCCGATCCCGAGATCGCCCGCGACCTCACCCAGGAATGTTTCATCCGCGCCTACACTGCTCTTGCGAGCTATCGCAAGGAGATGCCGTTTGGCGGATGGCTGCGCGCGATCGTGACCAACCTGTGCTATGACGAATTGCGGCGCAGGCGGCGCCGTCCCGAAGAGTTGGTCGGCGACTTCACCGCGATGGAGGTGCAGTGGATGCATCTGGTGAACGAGGCCACGCCCGAGCAGATTGTCTCTGAGGCCGAGGAGCGTCGCCATGCGCACGACTTGGCGCATCGCCTGCTCGATACGCTCAGGCCCGAGGATCGCACCGTCCTCATCATGAAGGACAGCGAGGGGATGAACGTCAGCGAGATTGCGCAGACGATGGGCTGGAGCGCGGCGAAGGTGAAGATTCGAGCTTTCCGCGCCCGTCAGGCGTTGCGCCGCGAGTCGGAGCGGCTGCAATCGGCCTCGCGCAGGTGGAGTTCATGAACTGTTTCGAAGCCCGGCAGGATTTTCCCGCCTACTGGCGGCGCGAGCTGCTCGAGTATCGGCGCGCCGAGATCAACGCGCATCTTGGCGAGTGCGCGAAATGCGACGCCGCGTTCCGCACCTTTGCGATGACTGCGCCGGTCCTGCATTCGGTGCAAGCTCCGGACAGCAGCACTGCACAGCCGCGCGAGTTCACTCTCAGGTCGGTGACGCGCGCGGCAGCGCCGAGTCCGCGCGCGAACTACCGCGAGCCGCGTAGGTGGCTTGCGATGTGCGCGTCGGTGATTATTTTCATCGCCGCCTCGACCGGCGCATACCTCGCAGTGACTCCTCCCGCAGGTTCTCTCAGCGAAGCGCTGACGAGTCCGCAGGAACCGTCGATGCAGGAATTGTTCGGATCCGACACGCCTGACTTGAGCAACGACCTCGCCGGGTAAATTCCTTGCCGGGCAAATTCAACTCATGGCCGATTGTACTCGCGATAGCGGCGAGCTTGCTCATCGGATTCACAATCAGCACGCTTGCCTATCGCTACCACTACCTGCGCGTGCCGGGGCAGGGAGCAGTGGCGCGGATGAATCGCGATCTGCATCTGACGCCGGGCCAGCGCGAGCAGATTCTCGGGATCATGCAAGACACGCGGCTGCGCGTGAAGCAGGTGCGGAACCATTTCCAGCGCGCGCGGCGCACCCTGCTGATGCAGGCCTACGCACAGATTCGCGCGACGCTGACACCCGAGCAACAGCAGCAATTCGATCGCGAGTTCGCGATGCCCTCGATGCGCGGCAGCGGCGGCGCCGCTCCAGAGGCCTTCGCCTCGCCTGCCGATCAACCCAGCGCCGCGGCCTCATCCGCCGAGCCCTAGCCAGCCGGCGATTTCCCTCTGCCCCGCCTGCGCGATATGTATCGAGCACTCGAAGGGCAGTGCGATGGCGAGCGTTTATCAACCGATTCAATCTGAACCCGGGCCGCGTCCGACACACAATCTTGCGCTCGGGTATCTGCGCGGATTTCTCGTGGTGCTGGTTCTCGCGCATCACTCGGTGCTCGCGTATATCGACTCGCCGCCTCCTCTGCCGAAGTCGTTGCTCGATCCGGTGAAGTGGTGGCGCGCATTCCCGATCATCGATCCGCATGCGCATTGGGCCGGCTTCAGCCTGTTCACCGGTTTCAACGACGACTTCTTCATGTCGCTGATGTTCTTTATTTCCGGACTCTTCGTATGGTCCAGTCTGCGGCGCAAGGGCGCGGGAAAATTCAGCCGCGATCGGCTGATTCGTCTCGGTCTTCCGTTCCTGGTCGGCGCCGCGATCGTCGCCCCCATCGCCTATTACCCCTCGTACTTGCAGGCAGGCGGCCACGGTATCCGCGGTTACGCTCATGTGTGGATGTCATTTGGCGATTGGCCGACAGGGCCGGCGTGGTTCATCTGGCTGCTGCTCGCGTTCGATCTCGTCGCGGCCGCGATATTCGCGGTGATGCCGGACTTTGGCGCCATCGTGGGCCGACTGACATCGGGCGCTCAGACGCGCCCGTTTCGGTTTTTTATTCTATTCGCGGCAATTTCTGCCGCGGTCTTTATTCCGATGGTCCGGATTTACGGACCGGCCTACTGGACCAGCATCGGACCATTTCAGTTCCAGACCGCGCGTCTGTTTCATTACGCGGTTTATCTGATCGCTGGAATCGGCGTGGGAGTGTACGGAATCGATCGCGGACTGCTTGCGAGCGACGGAAACCTCGCGCGCCACTGGGGCCGCTGGGTCACCTTCGGACTGATCGCATTTTTCGCGAGCATCGTTTTCGTCGTCACCATAATGACCCGGCTGTATCACTCGGGAATGCCTCTAGCCGTTCTGGCCGTGATTGGTGGCGCGGTCTTCGCGGTGACGTGCGCGGCGCTCTCGTTCGCTTTCCTCGCACTATTCATCCGCTTTGCCACTCGCCAACGATGGATTTGGGACAGCCTGAGCGACAACGAATACGGGATGTACATTATCCACTACATGTTCGTCTCGTGGCTGCAGTTGGCGATGCTGCAAATCGCGCTGCCGGCAATCGGCAAAGGCGTACTGGTCTTCATCGGCGTGCTGCTTCTGAGCTGGGGCACGAGCGCCGCGATCCGCAGCATTCCCGGAGTTTCCCGCGTCGTTTAGATCAAGCGGCCGCCGGGACGGCGGCCGCGTCTGATCTCTCGCCCTGAAAGGGAGAGGTAAGGTGAGGGTCCGAATTCAGTGCGCTGCGAAGCAGCGCGCGATTATAAGCAATCTGCTGAACAGAATTTAAAGGCGCGGCACAACGATGCCGCGCAACTCGGTCCCTCACCTAACCTCTCCCTTTCAGGGCGAGGGATCAGAGGGCGGGCATTGGCGTCAGTAGGACCGGCGTCCCGCCGGTCATTCCGAACACGGCGAGGAATTCTCCTCGCGCGCGATCACGCGCTTTGCGCCGAGGTAAACCCGGTATCGCTCATGCTCGGCGAACTCTTTGAGCGTCCAAACGATCGGCGTTCCGACCTGCTTGCTCAGATGAATCGCGCGGCCGTGTCCGAGATACACCGCGACGTGCGCGCCCCACGCGCGACGCGTCCGGTTGAACAGCATCAAGTCGAGCGGACGAAGTCTTACGACGCGGCGCGTATAGCGCGTGTCACTCCACAAATCGCTCGAGCGTAGATCAGGCACCGGGCGTCCGAAATGCCGCAACAGCTCATATGCAAAGTGCTGGCAATTGGCGCCCTGCGCCAGTCCGCGCAAATTGGGTGCGCCCGGATAGCATGCGCCATTGTAATGGACGCGCAGGAACTTCCGCGGAATCGCGATTCCCACCGAGCGCGTACCTGTTTCCATCTCCGAAAAGGCTCTACGGCATCTTCGCGATGAACTCGCCGAGGATCGTCGCGACGGCGGCGGGATTTTCGAGGATCACGTGATGATGCGCTGCCGGAATCTCGACCATCCGCACCTGCGGATTCGAGTCACGCGCCGCTGCCGCCGCTTCGGCCGTCATGATACGGCTCAGCTCTGCGCGAATCAGCAGAGTCGGAATCGTGATCGCCTTGAGAGTTTCAAGCGCGTCGATTCCGTCGCTGCCGAAAAAACTTTCGCGATCGAACTTGAGCGTCCAGCGTCCCTCGTCGGTGCGCGCCAGGCTCTTATGCGCGATCTCGCGCAGGACCTCCGGCGAAATACCGCCCTCGTCGGGCATCAGGCGGAAGCGCGCCTGCGCGGTCTCGAGATCCTGATAGGTCACGAGCGGCAGCGCCTTCAGGCGCCGCAGATAACGATCGCGTCCCTTGCTCGAGGTGAGTGCCGCATCGATCGCGACGACCGCGCGTGCGAGTTCGCCATGAATGCGCGCGAAGGCGAGCGCGCTCAGTCCACCCATACTGTGCCCGACAACGATCGGCTTGTCTTGCGGGCGGGCAACGTGCGCGGTGAACGCGGCGATATCGCGCGCGTTATCCAGCGGCGAGTATGACGCGGGCCGCACCCATTCGCTGTCGCCGTGGCCGCGTTGATCGAGCGCAAGAAGGCGCAAGTCGGGCGGCATCAGGCGCGCGACCGGCTCCCACCACCACGCGTTGGCGGAATTTCCATGCAGGAGGATCACGGTGACGCGCCCCGCGGGATTCCATTCGAGGTAATGCAGCCGGGGCTTGGCGTCGAAGATATGGCTGTGCGGCTCGTTCATGCTCATTCGAGATTCGGCGACGAAACTCTTGAGCGCCGCGATGAGCGCATTCGGATTATCGAACATCACATGATGATAGGAATCAGGAATTTGCGCGAGCCGCCCGTGCGGCAATATCGCGACCATCTTCTCGGCCATCTCGATGCTCAAGACGGGGCTGTTGGTCACTTTGACGATCAGCGCGGGACATCGGATTTGAGCCAGCGAATCCCACACCGCCAGCGGCTCGCGAATCAGCGTGCGGCGGTCGAGCTTGTGAGTCCAGTTGCCGTCGGGAAGCTGCTTGTAGGTATGCCGCGCGATGTGCTCGAGGATCTCCGGCCGCGCAACCGTCTCGCGCGGGAGCACTTTGAAGCTCTTGACCGCGGCTTCGAACGACTCGAATCGACGCGGCGGC
The DNA here is from genome assembly GCA_963765675.1 of uncultured delta proteobacterium. Classification (GTDB taxonomy): domain Bacteria; phylum Desulfobacterota; class Binatia; order Binatales; family Binataceae; genus JBARDN01. The sequence goes on from CAVXXK010000006.1 coordinate 79,412, forward strand.
TTGTCCGCGTAGGTGCGAAGAAAAGCGACCGCGCGCTCGGTGTAGTCGGGCGGCGTATCGATCGCGACCATCGCGCGCAGCTTGTCGCTGTTGCGCGCGGCGTAAACCAGCACGTTATGCGCGCCCATCGAATGTCCGATCAGGATCGGCGCGCCAAGTCCCCACGAATCGATCACCTGTTCGAGATCGGATCGGTAATGCTCCGAGCCGTACTCCCAATTCTCGGGCCACTCGCTGTGTCCGTGGCCGCGCTGGTCCAGCGCCAGGACATGGAAGTCGGCGATAAAGGCGGGCGCGACAAAATCCCACCAATGCGCATGCGCGGAGCCGCCGTGCAAAAACAGCATCGGCGGTTTGCCCTCGCCGCCATAGTCGAGGCAGTTGAGAATCAGTCCGTTAGCCTTGAAGCGTCGCTCCTGCATCGCATTCCCCGGAAAGATAGTATCGCACCCGCTCGTGCGGCGGGCACCGCATAATCAATGGCCGCGCGTACGCGGCTTTGCAACCCGCCCGGTTCATGGCACCATCGATAGCAGGCACCTGATGCGTCCGTTCCCGACCATGCGATCAGTTTTCCGCTTCCGGCAAATCATGACCCTTGCGATGTTGGCGCTCGCGCTGGCGTTGCCGTCGTTGGCGCGGGCGCAGGATTCGTCGTCCAACCAGGCCAAGGCGCGCTCTCTGGTCGATGCCGCGATCAAGATGACCAACAGCGACGAAGCGGTGAAGCTGCTGTGGCAGGCGACCGATATCGATCCGACGCTCGAGGATTCGTATGTCTATCTCGGGCTCTATTACAACTCGCGTTCCGACTTCGCCAACGTGGTGAAGGTCTATCAGAAGCTGGTCAAGTACAATCCGAGCCAGACCAGCGCCTACCTGAATATCGGCGAGGCGTACATGTCGTTCTCGCCGCCGCGCACGGGCGACGCGCTGGTGTACTATCGCAAGGCGTACGAGGTCGATCCCAAGAACACGTTCGCGGCGCTTCGGATCGGCCAGATACTCGCGCAGAACGGAAACCACGACGACGCGGTAAAGTATCTGCGCCAGGCGCTGGCCGACACCGCCAATCCGAGCGTGTCGTCGCAGGCGGAGAAGACTCTGCACGACATGAACGCGCTGTAGGCGATCAATCGGCCACAAAGACACGAAGACACAAAGCGGGACTTTTGCGCAATCCCATGGAAGCATCAGGCGCAGTCATCAATCCAACCACCAAGACACAAAGACACAAAGACTTGATTCATTTCCGCGCGCCGCGCGCGGAAATGAATCTTAATCGTGTCTTAGTGTCTTCCTCTTCCTTGGTGTCTTTGTGTTTAGTCTTTCTTGCGGCGTCAGAGCGCAGGATGCGGCGACCTCGACTTTTGCCTCCGATCCCTCGCCCGCAGTCTGGTTCCTCGCCCTGAAAGGGAGAGGTCAGGTGAGGGACCGATCTGCGCGCGGCGTTGTTTGCCGCGCGCCTTAGATTCTGCCCGGGCAGATTTTTGATAATCGCGCGTTGCTCGGCACCGCGCTGAATTCGGTACCTCACCTGACCTCTCCCTTACTGGGCGAGGAACCAGATCGCGTGTGCGATGGGAGTGCTTAGAGATCGCGAGTCATTGCGCGGTGCGGGATTCCGGCTTCTTCGAAGACTTCGCCTTTCGGATGGAAGCCCTGCTTGAGATAAAAGCCCTCGGCGGTTAGTTGCGCGTGCAGGATTGCGCGAGTGTATCCGCGATTGCGCGCGGTCTCGATCAGGAATTCGAGCACGGCGCGGCCGATTCCGGAGCCGCGAAGCTCGCGCAGCGCCGCCATCCTGCCGATCTTGATTTCGCCGGGGCCGTGCTCGACGTAGCGGCCGCATCCAACGGGCTGCCCGTCGCGAAGCGCCAGCGCATGGAAAGCGCGGGCATCGTCGGAGTCGAGCTCGATCTCTTCGGGCACCTGCTGCTCCTCGATAAACACCCGGCGGCGAATCGCGTACATCGCTTCGCGCAGCTCGCGCGACTCGGCCGCGACCACCAAGATTTGTCCGGTGCCCATGCGACGCTCACTAGCGCGTGCAAGTGCGGCGCGTCAATCCGGATTCGCTGTTGCGGCATTCTGTCGTGTCATTCCCGCGCGTGGCTGCCGCGCGAGGAATCCCGGATCTCGGTACATGGTCTTTACGCAACTCGTCGGTGAGTGCATGAACGCCTCGGGATTTCTCCCTCCGGTCGAAATGACGGATGTCGGCTTGGTGCACCAGTATCGTAGTCTCAGCCGAGCCCTCGACCGTCATTTCGAGCTATGGGCGAGAAATCCCGAGCGGCCATGCTCCGAGTCTACATATCATGCGGCGGCCTCTCGTTAGGGATTCCTCGCGCGGCAGCCACGCGCGGGAATGACATCACACAACGTCGCAGATGCGGCTTCATCGTATCGAGTGGGTTGTGCTAGGTTCGGTCGCGGCGGGTCGATTTTCCCAGGAGCCGAGGATGCCGAATCTTCCCGAGACAATTTATGCGCCGGAGCTCGACGGTGGGACGTGGATTCAGGGCGGTCCAGTGTCGATCAAAGCGCTGCGGGACAAGGCTGTCGTGCTGGTCGATTTCTGGGATTACACCTGCGTCAACTGTATCCGTACGCTGCCCTATGTCGAAGGATGGAACCGGCGCTATGTGAAAGACGGCCTCGTGATCGTCGGCGTGCACGCGCCCGAATTCAGTTTCGCGCGCGAGGGCTCGCACGTGAAAGCGGCGGTGACAGAGTTCGGACTCGACTATCCAATCGTGCTCGACAACGACTACGCGATCTGGCGCGCCTACTCGAATCGGTTCTGGCCGGCAAAATATCTGATCGATGCGAAAGGGCGGATTCGCTACTACCATTTCGGCGAAGGCGGTTACCAGGAATCCGAAGTGGCTATCCAGAACGCGCTGCGCGATCTGAATCCCGCTCTGAGCCTGCCGCCTCCGATGGAGCCGGTGCGCGATTCGGATCAGCCCGGCGCGGTATGCTACCGCGTGACGCCCGAGATGTATCTGGGCCATGCGCGCGGCCAGTTCGGAAATCCCGCAGGAGTCGTGCGCGATCGCCCGCAGGACTACACCGATCCGGGGCGGCATGCGGAAGGGCTGTCGTACCTGGGCGGGCGATGGCGCGTCGAGCAGGAGTTGGCGCGCGCCGAGGCTCCAAACGCGACGATCGCGCTGCGCTATACCTCCAAGGATGTGAACCTGGTGATGGCGCCGCCGGCCGGCGCAGTGGCGCAGGTCGAGATCGCGGCGGGAGCGGACCAGACGCTCGGCGACGACGTGAAGACCGCGAGCGGACGGCCGATCGTGACAGTCGATCGTCCGCGGATGTACAACCTGATCGCGAATGATTCCGTAGAGCCGGGTGCGCTCGAGCTTAAAGCGCTGCAAGCGGGAGTCGCCGCGTATGCATTCACATTCGTATCGTGCGTGGTGAACTGATGAAACCGGCGGACGAAAAAAGCGCCACCGACGCGCAAATCGAACGTGCGGCCGAGTTAATCCTCGATGCCGAGTATCCGATCGCGCTGACCGGCGCCGGGATGTCGGTGGAAAGCGGTATCCCGCCGTTTCGAGGGCCGGGCGGCTTGTGGACCAAATATGGCGAGCCGCCGATGAACGGGTTTCAGCGCTTTCTGGCCGATCCGAAAAAGGCCTGGGAAGAGCGGCTCAGCTCGCGCAATGATGAACTCTACAAGCCGCTGTCCGAAGCGCAGCCGAACGCGGGCCATCGCGCGCTCGCGGAACTCGAGCATCTGGGCGTCCTGCGATTTGTGATCACGCAGAATATCGACGACCTCCATCGGCAGGCCGGGCAAAAGGCGATGGCGGAGATTCACGGCAACTGGAAGCTGGTGCGATGCCTTGAATGCGGGCTGCGCTTTCGCCGCGAGCAGATCGATCTTACCGAGCTGCCGCCCAAGTGCCCGGAGTGCGGCGGGCTGATGAAGAGCGACACGGTCTCGTTCGGCGAGCCGATTCCAGTTGATGCGCTGAAGCTATGCGCCGAGAACTCGGCGCGCGCTGACCTGGTGGTCGTGGCAGGGACCTCGGCGACGGTTTACCCTGCGGCGGGATTCGCGCTCGAGGTCGCGCAGCGCGGCGGTGCGATGGTCGAGGTGAATCTGTACGAGTCCGAGCTGACTCCTCTATGCGACATCAGCCTGCGCGGCACCTCGGCCGACATTCTGGCGCGCCTGGTGCGCGCAATCACCGTGCGCAGAAAGCATCGCGCGTCGTAATGCCGGTGCTAGCGCCGAGGGCGAGATTCCTCGCCGCCATTGCTGCGCGGCGTGATCCGCCCCATGCCTTGTGGGTAGCTCGGTCTGGCTCGGAATGACAGCTTTTCCGTATGTTGTGTGTCATTCCGAGCGAGATAGACGATGCCTGTCGTATCGTGCGCGTCGCATCGAATGGCACACATCGCGAGGAATCTCGCCAGCCGTGTGAGCAGCCCAGCGCAACGGGTTGCGCAAAGCTCTCCCGATCTCGGAGAGGGACGATCCAGAAACGAGATCGTTAGTACTGCTTGATCACGCAGGCGCGGCCGGCGTCATCGTAAACGTAGGTGTCGGCGGGATTCTCGTCCCGGGTCTTCTTGTGCGTGCCGTCGCAGAAGGGCTTGTTCTTGGAGAGTCCGCACGCGCAGATGTAGAGCGGAAGCTCGGTGCCCTCGGGAACTTCGTAGGGAGAATTCTTGTCGTGTCTGACCATTCGCGCCATGGGATTGATCCTCGTGTTGTTTCGTTCGAGCCTGCCGCGCGCGCGTCGGGAGACGCACGCCGGTGATGCGCTCACTTAAGATCACGCGGACGCGATAGTCAATTGCGCTGCTCACGTTCTGAGTGCACCAGTAAGGCCGCGCTCTCAAGAAAGCGGCGAGGCGTGGGCCTGATTGCGGGCACGGGCAAAAATGAAATTGGAGATCAAGCATGCGCATATTCATGACGGGAGCAACTGGCTTTATCGGTTCCTTTCTCGTCCCGGAACTCATCAACGCAGGCCATCAGGTAGTTGGGCTCAGCCGTTCGGACGCGGGCGCCGAGCTGCTCACCCGGGCCGGGGCAGAGGTCTTTCGCGGCGACGTGAACAACCGGGACAGCCTGCGCACTGCTGCAGCGGCGGCCGACGGCGTCATCCACGCGGCCTTCAACCACGACTTCTCCAAGTTAAAGCAGCACAGCGAGGAGGACCGCAAAGTCATCGAGACGCTCGGCGAGGTATTGGTTGGCTCGGACCGGCCGCTCGTCATCACCTCCGGCACTGGCCTCGTCCGGTCGAAGACCGGCGGCCCGGCTGTAGAGACCGACGACCACCTCACCTCGGCCGAGTCGCCGCGCGCAGCCTCCGAGGAGGCTGCTGACGCGCTCATCGCCAAGGGCGGGCGCGTGATAGTGATGCGGCTGCCGCAGGTGCATGACACGCGCCGGTTCGGGCGGATCACACAACATGTCCAGTTAGCGCGGAAATGGGGCCGGGTGGCGTATGTCGGCGAGGGCAAGAACCGCTTGCCTGCAGTGCACGTCTCCGACGCCGTCCGGCTTTTCCGGCAGGCGCTCGAGCAGGGCCACGCCGGCGCGCGCTACCACGCCGTATGCGAGGAAGGCGTTGCCCTGCGCGACATCGCCGAGGTGATCGGTGCGGGGTTGAAGATACCGGTAGAGTCGATCGCGCCGGAAGAGGCGCCGGAGTACTTCGGCTGGTTGGCGAACCTCGCCCAGATCGATCTTGCGGCCTCCAGCGCGCTGACGCGCCAACAGCTGGGCTGGAACCCCACCGGGCCGGACCTGCTGACCGACCTGCGCAACATGGATTACAGCGTGGCCTAAGGAGCGGCTGGGATCGCGACGAATCCGCCCTCACGCGCCGATACGCATTAGTTCCGCAAGAGCTCTCCGCAGGCAGAGGGTATCGCGGCAGAGGCGATCGCTTATGCGTCAACAGCGCTACGCGATTGGTTGATGAATCGCTTCGGCGGCTTCGGCGTCGTCTGGATACGCGACCTCGGGCTCGCCTGGATGCTTGCGATGGGCATCGGCGCCGAGGACCAGCGCCAGCACGCCCGAGATTGCGATCAGGACGCCGATTATCTCGCGGCGGTTGGCACTCTCGCCCAGAAATACGACTGCGAACAGAATCGAGAGCATCGGGATGCCGGGCACTACGAGCGCGGTCGTCCAGGCCAGCGATAATCGGCTGATCGCGCCGTACCAGGTGAGCGAGGAGAGGAAGTAGATAAAAAATCCCGAGGCGAAAATTACCGCGAGTGCCGGGATGCTCGAAAGCTGCGAGAGCGTGTGCGGACGCAAGAGCAACAGCATCGCGAGCAGCGCAAACGCCGCGTATATCATCCTGCCCGCGGTTACAGTAACCGGCGCGAGCGGCGGCATCATCTTGAGCCCAATCACATGCGAGGCTTGCCAGAAGAGCGGAGTGCATAGTACCAGAACCGCTGCCCACAGCGGAGAAAATTCGCCGCCGGCGCCAAACACCGAGCCGATTCCGAGCAGGATCGTCGCCGTCGCCAGGAGCTGACGCCACGACGGACGCTCGCCGACGAGGATCGTCGCCAGGACGAGCGAGTAAACCGGCTCGGTCTGAAGCAGGATCGTCCCTGCGATCGCGTCGATTCGAGTAAGTCCGAAGGTGAGTGTAAGGCTGGTCGCGACCGTCCCGACCATCGACATCGCGAACATCCGCATCCGGAACCGCGGAGCGAACAGGATCCCAAGCTCGTGCTGGCGAGTCATTGCGATCGCGCTGCATACCGCCGCGACGACTACCGCCCCGGTGCAGAACAGGAGAGGATCGAGGTTCACCGCGCCCCATCGCGTGAGGCCGGGCTGCGAAGCGCCGATGATCGTGTTGACGATTGCGAGCGCGAGGCCGATTCGGAATGCGCGGCCCAAATGCTCGGCGCGAGCCGCAGCGGCGGCCGGCGGCGGGGACGACTTTTCTTCCATCGCGACTTCAGGCGCGCGCAATCACGACGCCGATAACCACGCCCGCAAGCGCGACGCGATACCATGCGAAAGGAATGTAGGTCCGCGTCTTGACGAACCGGATCAAACCGACGATCGCGATGACTCCGAAAATCGTCGCGGCGATGAATCCCCATCCGACTTGCGGATTGATTCCGGCGCGCAGGATTTTGTGCGCCCTCGACCATGCCGGCGCCCGCGATGATCGGCGTCGCCATCAGGAAGGAAAAATTCGCCGCGTCCTGCCGCTCAACGCCGAGCAGCCGCGCCATCGTGATCGTCGCTCCCGACCGCGATACGCCGGGAAAGATCGCGAGAGCCTGACTTAGCCCGATTGCGATAGCGTCGAGGACCGAGAGCTGTCCCATCGTCCGCTCATTCGGCCTATATTCATCTATAAGCCAAAGAGCGATGCCTAGAATGCCCAAAGCGAGCCCAATCCACAGAATATGCTCCCGAAACAGGGTCTCGGCCTCCTTCTCGAGCGCGAGCCCGATAATCGCGCCCGGAATCGAGGCGACTATCAGGAGAAGGAGCAGCCGGCGGCGGGCCGCGTCGCCATTGACGATCGACGCCACCATCTCGACCCAGTCGCGCCAGTAATAGAGCAGCAGTGCCACCAAGGTTCCCAGATGTAGCGCTACGTCGAAGGCCAAGCCGGGATCCTGCCATCCAAAGAACCACGGAATCAGCACCAGATGCGCAGAACTGGAGACAGGCAGGAATTCGGTAAGTCCCTGGACGGCACCGAGAATGATCGCTTGTAAGGTCGAAAACATAGTTATTTCAACTACTTAGCAGATCTGCAACAGCACTCCGGCAAATTGTTTCAAGTTCGTATCCCCTGTTGATAACCGGATTATCCGCCATCCAGCATGCCGATTTCGCTTGACCGGTTGACCGCTTGGTCTAAAATCAAGGTGCGAGTTCGGATGTGGGGAGGACTTAGAGGGAGGTTTCGATGCCTATGAGTCGCAGCGCACACGGTAAGGTCATCCCGCTTCGGGAGGGCAGTATCGTCGATGAAGAGGTGGACGCGTCGCGGTCCCGGCTGTGGGATTCGGTGCATCCGGGCGACCCGCGTCCGTTCCCAACAGTCAATACTCTGCCGCGGCTGCCGGTCGCAATTGCGGACGAGATTCTGGACTACTACGGATGGGTCTTCTGCCAGGGCGGATTTCTTAACTTGCAGATGACCTTCGAGCAGTTTCTGGCCGTAGTAGCGGCAGTCAGCCCGTCGGGGCTGTGCCCTGAATACGACCCGTCGGAGTTTTCGAGCGTAAACGGCTGATCCGATAGTATCGCCAATACCAGCGCGCCCGTCGCCCTGCGATGCGGCGCGCTTTGCGTTTCGAGGACATCCCTGGGTAGCGCGCAGGTCTCGCCTCGGGACTGCGTGGTGGGCTTCAGGGCGCAGTGGAAGCCCCCTTATGGGCAGGCAGCAGGTCGTCCCTGACCCAAATAGTTTCAATCCCGCTCAGATTGCTGCCCGATTTCAGGCCATTGTCCTTTGCGATTTGCCGCCAGTTGTCTTCGCTGCCTGTTGCCCGCTTTGCCAGCGCAGGCAAGTCCTCACCGGGCAGCAGAGCGAAATTGACGCCGCCTTCGCGTGGGACCGGAGAGGGAGGCGGAAGCTTTGCCGCAAGCTGGTCGAACTTGCCGAACAGATCAAGCCGTTTGCTCGGCAGGTATGCAGGGAGGTCGGAGTCCTGGATATCCTGGGTCTCGAGATTCGCGACGATCCGGCTAGTGCGATCGCCGGTCGGTACCACTTCGATATCGTAACGATACTGCGGATCGACTCCCACGATGCTCCCGAACATCCCCGCGCCCTTGTCGGCAGGACGCCAATTGGTGACCAGATGTTCGCCTCCCATTTTGACCTCGAACAGGATTCCCTCGCCGCGCAAGACGTCCTGCGTCATCACGAAGGTATCCTGCGCGGGGTATGGCGTATCGTGCTGCTCGCCCTCCGCGGCCTCGGTGCCGCCGCCGGCCACGCTGTACGGCGCATACGCTGCGGCGCATCCGGCAAGAGTCATGAAGAGCAGACTCACCAGAGCTGAATGCAGGTATCTTGAGGATCGCATGATGCAACGCCACCGATCAGGAAACCATGCACGTTCCCCGTGCGCAAGACGACGACACAAGAAGACGACCGTCAACGAGATAGCGCCAGTTTAACCCGACGAGCGCGCGAATGTTGCGCCACGCGCGAGAGCACGCTAATCAGATACTTCGCTTATGACGGACATATTGAACAATACCCCGCGGCACGTGATCGCGGTGGTTGGCGCCGCCACCGCGGGCTCGGAAATCGCGCGGATTCTCGCCCAGCGCGGCGCGCTGGTCGTGGTCTTCGAGCAGAACCCGCGGCCCTACGGAAAAATTGAGGATGGGCTGCCGCGATGGCACGTGAAGCAACGCCGGGACGAGTACGGCGAGATCGATAATCGGCTCGACCATCCGAATATCGCCTACGTTCCGATGACGGCGCTCGGGCGCGATCTCGATTTCGAGGAACTGCGAACGCGCTGGGGTCTGTCCGGAATCGTGCTGACTCATGGCGCGTGGCGCGACCGTCCGTTCCCGGTAGAGGGTGCCGACCAGTTCGTCGATCACGGATTGGTTTATCAGAATCCGCTCATCTACTGGTTCAATCACTACAACGAAAAAGGATACAAGGGACCACGCTACGAGCTGACTCCCGGAGCGATCGTGGTGGGCGGAGGCCTTGCGTCGATCGACGTCGTCAAGGTGCTGCAAATCGAGATGACGCTGCGGGCTCTCGCGGCGCGCGGAATCTCCGAAGATCTCGTGCGGATCGAGCGCGAGGGAATCGAGCCTGTCCTTGCGGCGCACAATCTCAAATGGGCTGACCTCGGCGTCGCGCCGTGCAAACTTTATTATCGTCGCCGGGTCTTGGACATGCCGCTGTCGGATATAGCGCCGGATGCGACACCCAAGCGGGCGGAGGCGATGCGCTCGGCGCGCGCGAAAATTCTCGAGAAGGCGATGCGCAAGTTCCTGTTCGAGTTCCAGGAGCTGCGCGCCCCGACCGGAATTATCGCGGAGAACGGCGCGATGGTGGGGGTGCGGTTCAGCGCTACCGAGGTTGTCGACGGGCAGGTCAGAATCGTCGCCGACAGCGTTGAGGCGCCGCGCGCGCCACTGACGATCAGCTCGATCGGCAGTATCCCGGAGCCGATTCCCGGAATCGCGCAGAAGGGCGAGACCTACGTCTACGCCGATCAGAAAACCGGCCTCCTGATGGACGGACCGACCGCGGTCTTTGCGGCCGGCAACGTGCTGACCGGCAAGGGTAATATCAAGGACTCGCTCGACAGCGGGACCGAGGTTGGCACGCGGATCGCCGAGGCCTACCTCGGCCTGTCAGACGAAACCGTCGCGCTCGCCGAGGGCGCTCGCAATGCGGCAACCGCAGCGGGCGAGGCGATAGCGGGAGCGCTCGCCTCGCGCGAAAATCTCGCGCCGGAAGCGATCGCATCAATATTGCGCCGCGTTGAAGAGCGCCAGCGGGCGATCGGATACACGGGCGACTATCGTGCCTGGATCGCGAAAGTAACTCCGCCCGATCTGCAGTAACCGGGCGCGCCATTTTGCCTCGACCGGCGGCGGGCGCTAGGCTCTCGGCAGCAAAATGCGCGCGAGGTGCGGTGTGGAAGAGCTCAAGCGAACCGATCCCGAAATCTACGACATCATCCGCAAGGAAGAGCGCTACGAATTCGATTCCGTGCGCCTCATCCCGTCGGAGAATTACGCCTCGGCGGCGGTGCTCGAAGCTACAGGCTCGATCCTGACCAACAAATATTCCGAAGGCTATTCCGGACGCCGCTACTACGAGGGCCAGCGCCATATCGATACGCTCGAGACACTCGTGATCAATCGCGCCAAGGCGCTGTTCGGAGCCGAGCACGCCAACGTGCAGCCCTACTCGGGCTCGCCGGCGAATCTCGCGGTCTATTTTGGGCTGCTCAAGCCTGGCGAAACGATCATGGGGATGGCGCTGCCGATGGGCGGGCATCTGACCCACGGATGGAACGTCAGTATCACGGGGACGTTCTGGCGCGCGGTGCAGTACAACGTCGATCGCGAGACGCATCGGATCGACTACGACGCGGTGCGCGATCTCGCGCGGCGCGAGAAGCCGCGCATCATCGTCTGCGGCGCGACCGCATATCCGCGGATCATCGATTTCAAGGCGTTCGCCGAGATCGCGAAAGAAACCGGCGCGCTGATGCTCGCCGATATCGCGCATATCGCCGGCCTCGTCGTCGGCGGAGTGCATCCGAGCCCGCTGCCGTACGCCGATGTCGTCACGACCACGACGCACAAGACGCTGCGCGGACCGCGCGGCGCGATGATCCTGTGCAAGGCCGAGCACGCCGACGCGATCGACAAGGCGGTCTTTCCGGGATTGCAGGGCGGGCCGCATAACCACACCACCGCCGCGATCGGCGTGGCGCTCAAGGAGGCGGCGACGCCCGCGTTCAAAGACTACGCGGCGCAGATCGTGCGCAACGCCAAGGCGCTCGCGGAGGAACTGCTCGCGCGCGGATTCTCGCTGGTCTCGGGCGGCACCGACAATCATCTGATTTTGGTCGATCTGACGAACAAGAAAGTAATCGGCAAGAAGGGCGCAAAGGCGCTCGACGTCGCCGGGATCGTCTGCAACTACAACACCGTTCCGTATGATCCGCGCAAACCCTTCAGCCCCAGCGGCTTGCGCCTCGGCACGCCCGCGGTGACCTCGCGCGGGATGCGCGAGCCTGAGATGAAACTGATCGGCAAATGGATGGACGAAGCGATCGCGCACGCGGGCGACGAAGCCGCGCTGAATCGAATCGCGGGCGAGGTCGCCGAGATGTGCCATCACTTTCCCGCGCCGGGGCTGTCGATTCGCTGAAGGCGGTCAGCACTAAATCGGCCACAAAGACACGAAGGCACAAAGAAAAACCTTAGTGTCTTTGTGTCTTAGTGGCCGCTTGGTTTTGTCTTTCTTCCCGCGCTTCTTGACATCTCTGCGCCCCTGACGCGATAACCGCGCCATGGCCAAGATAAAAATCGAACGCGGACTAAATTTCGGCGCGCCGTACACGCCCGACATGCAGCAGGCGGACAAGCGCCCAGAGCCGACCTGGACCACGATCGGCGCACAGGTGCGCGAGGCTGAAGCGCTAGGCTACGATTCATTGATTGCAGTTGAGACGCAGCACGATCCATATCTCGGGCTTGCGATCGCCGCGATGGAGCCGGCAAAGATCGAGCTCGGCACCGGGATCGCGCTCGCGTTCACCAAGAGTCCTGTCTCGACCGCTTATACCGCGTGGGATCTCCAACGCATGAGCGGTGGGCGTCTGATGCTGGGGATCGGCTCGCAGGTGAAGGGCCATGTGATGCGGCGCTTCGGGATGCCGTGGTCGAAGCCCGCGCAGCGGATGAAAGATTACGTCGGTGCGATGCGCGCGTGCTGGAAGACCTGGCAGACGGGCGAGCCGCTCAACTTCCGCAGCGAGCATTACAACCTGTCGCTGATGACGCCGAACTTTTCGCCTCCGCCGCAGGAGCATCCGCACATCCCGGTCGCGATCGCGGCGGTGCAGGAGAGGATGCTGCAAGTCGCGGGCGAAGTTTGCGACGGAGTGCGCCTGCACGGAATCGTGACGCGCAAATATATCGATCAGATCGCACTGCCGAATCTCAAGAAGGGCTTCGAGAAATCCGGACGCCCGGCTTCCGAGTGGCCCGATTTTCAAATCTCGGGCGGCGGTTTCCTGGTCGCGGCGAAAGATCGCGACGCGCTCGCGAAGGCGATCGAGACAACGAAATCGACCATCGCATTCTACGGCTCGACGCGTTCGTATCGTTCGAGCTTCGAGCTCGACGGATGGGGCGACACCGCCGACGAGCTGCACAAGCTCTCGGTACAGCAGAAGTGGCGCGAGATGGCGAAGCTGGTAAGCGAAGAGATGGTACACGCCTTCGCCGCGGTCGGAACCTACGACGAGATCGCGGCGGTGATAAGGAAACGCTTCGCCGGAATCAACCGCTTAGGCTTCGACATGCCAGTGCATAACGATCACGACCGCGGCGTGTTGAAGGAGATTCTGCAAGACCTCCGACGCGTATAGAGATCCTCTCCGTTTCGTGATCTCCTGCAGATACCCTCTCCCCCCGGGAGAGGGCGACGCGGCGCGGCGATTGCTTTCGTTTAGCAATCGCCGTGACGCGTGGGTGAGGGAGTCCTTGCGCGATTCTCGCGATTCATAATGTTTCTTCGACGCGTTGGTGGCGTGGTAGGCCGCCCTCACCCGAGGATGCCTTCGCTGTGCGAAGTCATCCTCGGCCTCTCCCGGAGGGAGAGGCGCATACGAGGGCGCATCGTTCCTCAGGATTTCTGTTCAATCTGGGAGATCAGGCAGCGCGCGCGAGGAAGGCCTACGCGCGGGGCGGATCTATATCCGACCATAGTCGGCGCATGAATTCGATGTGCGACTCTACCGCCCATAGCGTTTCGGGTGCCGCGCTTTCGGGGATCGCTTTGAAGATCGAGCCGGCGCTGGTGTCGCCATGATCCTTGTCAACTTTTACGTGGACCGAAAAAAACAGCAGCGCGTCGTCTGACAGATGATAGTTGCGGCGCAGTCCGTCGATCACGCGCACGTAGGCGTCGGGGTTGAATAGCTCGGAGCCGAGACTGATGCCGGCCAGCGTGACGTACCACGGCTTCGAGTCGGCCAGCCAGTACATCCAGTGCATCATCGCGGTCGCGTCGGGCGACATCCGCGCCGTGAGCAGGCGCTCGCGTGGGATTCCGATCGCCTCGCCGAATTCGAGATACAACTCGGGGTGCGACCGTCCGACACCGGAGACGCGGCCCAGCTCTTCTTCGATCAAGTTCTCGACGATTGATTTGCGCGCGGGAAAGTCGTCGCACTTCGCGTAGATCAATCCAAGGATATTAGCGTTGTGCGCCTTGTTGCCGACGAAGAGCTGCGTCGCCCACCATCGCAGTTGATCGATTGTCAGCTCTCCGCGCTCGATTTTCTCGATCGTCGGATGCGACTTCAGCGTGCGATTATTGCGCTCCAGCCGCGCGATCAGCGCGTTCAGCTCGCCGATTCCCTTCTGCACGTCCATCGTAGGATTCTCCCCGCGCGAAGATCCGCGACCGCGCGGCTAGCGTGCCGCGTTCGCGGCCTGCTCGGCAGCGATGCGGCTTTCGATCGCGCGTTTCAATTCCGCTTTTTTTATTTTTCCGACATTGGTCAGCGGCATCGCCTCGATTATCTCGACGCGCTCGGGAAGCTTGAAGCGCGCCAGCCCGCGCTCCGCCAGAAAGCGCGCCAATCCTTCGAGCGACAGGGCGGCGCCGGGAGCGAGCGTGACGAACGCGCACGCCTTCTCGCCCATCCGCGCATCGGGCATCGCGACCACGGCGGCCGCGATGACGGCGGGATGCGCGATTATGTGCGACTCGACTTCCTCGGCGCTGATCTTCTCTCCGCCGCGATTTATTTGATCCTTGATGCGGCCCGCGACGACGAGGTTTCCGCTCGCAGTCTGCCGCACCAAATCTCCGGTGCGGTAGAAGCCATCCACAGTGAAGCAAATTCGATTCTCCGCCTCGGCGCGATAGTAGCCGCGAACAGTACATGGTCCGCGGCACCATAGCTCTCCGATCTCGCCACGCGTTGTCTCCCTGCCGTCGGGATCAACCACGCGAATTTCATCGCCGGGCGACGCGGGGCGTCCCTGAGTCGTGCAGGCAAGATCGTCGCCTTCGTCCAGCCGCGTGTAACACAGCACTCCTTCGGTCATCCCTAAAACCTGCTGAACGCGCAAATTGGGAAACACGCGGCGCAACTCCCGTGCAGTCGGCTCCTGGAGCCGTTGTCCGCCGACCGTAATCACGCGCAGATTTTCCAGACCATCGCGCGCGTTTTCGGGAAGCAAGAGAATCGAAATGGCGAGCGCGGGAACGCATGGAAGATGCGTCGCCTTTTCGACGGCGGCGATCCGTACGATATCGGCGGCCTGCGCCGACTCCGAAAGGATCGTCGTGGCGCCAGTTATCAGCGCGCCCACCAGGCCGGGCGCTCCGAGCGCAAAATGATGCTCGACCGGCAGCGCGATCAGTACCCGCGACTCGGTCGTGATTCCGCATACGGGAGCCGCAGCCGCTGCGCCGCACAGATAGTCCGCGTGAGTTCGCGGAATGAGCTTCGGCAATCCTGTCGTTCCGCCGGAGAGCAGAAGTATCGCGAGGTCGAACGGATCTCCGCCGCGCGAGCCGATCTCGCCGCGTGGTTCGACCGCGGAATCGAGCGAGATGGTCTCGTCGGCAGGTTCGGTGGTGAAAATAGTGCGCAGGTCCGCCGAGCGTCCGCGCAGTTCACGCGCCAGCGCGGCATGATCGAACCCGCGAAACTGCGGAGCGACCGCGATCGCAGCCGGGCTCGCGAGCGTTATCAGATGCTCGAGCTCGGCGCGCCGTAGTGCGGGCAGCGCCATCACCGGCACTGCGCCGATCTCGGCGCACGCAAGCATCAGCGTCACGAACTCGACGCAATTTGGAAGCTGTACGATAATTCGATCGCCGCGCACGATGCCGCGGCTTTCGAGCAGCGCGGCAACGCGGGCCGCCTCGCGCAGCACCGCTGCGAAACCGAGCTTGCGCTGCCCATCGGCGACCGCGATCGCGTCGGGGCGCTCGGCAGCGTGGCGCCGCGCGGCAGCGCCTATCGCCTGCGCGATCGTCTCGCGCCGCCAGTAGCCTTCGCGGACGTAGCGCTCGGCGTCCTCAGCCGGATATTGAGTCCATCCGTCAGGCATAAGTCAGATTCTTAACGGTGCGCGATCGATCCGGTGACCATCAGGAAAACCTCGTCGATAATTTTCGCGCGTTGCTCGAAGTCGCGGGCCGGTTCATACCAGGTGTAAAACCAGTTCATCGCACCGAACAGCAGCGAGGTGATGATGCGGCTCTGCTCGCGGTCGAGCGCGCGGCCGCGTCCTTCGGCGAGCTGCTCGACGAGCTTGCGGCACAGGCGCGAGTACTCGCGCTTGAGCCTTGCGATATCGGCCTGGTAGCGGCCGGAGAGCGAGTCGGCCTCGCGCACCAGCACCTTCATCTCGGCCAGATTGCTCATGTGATATTCGAGATGGCCGGCGATAAACTGTCGCATCCGGGCGTCGGCTCCAGGAGCCGACCGCGCGGCTTGCTCGGCGCGGCGCAGCAATTCCTCGAAAGCGCGGCGCGAGATCAGGTACAGAATTTCCTCTTTGTTGCGCAGGTAGTAGTAGATGCGCGGGAACGAGATTCGCGCACGTCCGGCGATATCGCGAATCGACGCGAGGCCGAAGCTCCTCTCCGCAAACACTGCTGCGGCCGCGCGCAGGATATGATCGATATTGGCGTCGTAGCGCTGGTCGGGAGCAAGCGCGCGCGACGCCGATTTGATTCGGGCGACGCGCCGGACGGCGGGCTGAACGATGGCTTTCTTCAAACGCGATGCCTCCCGTCCAAGGTTTGCCCGCCACGCGCGCGAACGCAAGCTACCCTCCCGCGGTTCACAGATAGCGGCGGCCGGCGGTTGGATCAGGCGCTGGAATCTCGAGCTTGGTCAGCAGATTGTTGACCTCGGCTTCAAACTCGGCGCGCATCTGTTCGTTGCTGCGGCGCCTGAGTCCCATTTTCACGTAGTCGAACTGCCGCTTCGAGCCCGACTTGCCGAACATGTCGAGCCCGGCCGGATACCATTTGGCGAGATGCTTGATCAGCAACGCGCGGCCGCGCTCGCCTTCCCGCTCGAGGTATCTGCGCATCAGCCGATAACCGAAAGCCGCGTGGCCGAGCTCTTCGCGGTAAACTCGCTCAGCGATTTTGGCGAGCGGATGATAGGAGCATCCTACCCATTCGTAGCCCATGTAGGCGCCCTGGCGGTCGGCGAAAAAGCTGAACAGCCCGTATTCGATCCAATCCTCGGCGCGGTCGCGCATCTCGAAGATATAGATCGGCATCGGCGTTGACATGAACGCGTCATCGACGACGACGCCGAGCTCGCCGAGCAGGCGCATCCAGTAGCTCGCGTGGCGGACCTCGTCGGACCAGAACGCGGCGTACTCGGCTTTGTCCTCGGCGGTCGGCGCGAGCGCGAGCGGCTTGATGAGCGTGCGCTCAGGCATCAGCATGTACTCGGATTCGATTCGCGACTGAATCGAGAGCATCCGGACGAGCAAGTCTTTGTAGTCGGGCGGCAGCGCGTCGGGGCCGTTGAATTTCACGGGTTCGCCGGTTTCGGTCTGGTGTTCCAACGTCTATCCTCGCGGCTTTGGCCTAACGATCTGTTCTGAACGCTAGTTCAGTAAAGCATCGGAAGACGAAACTGACAAGCGCGTCTATCCCGCCATCGTGAGGCCGCCGCTGATGCTGATCACTTGGCCGGTCGCGTAGTCCGAATCGGACGAGGCGAAGAACGCGACCGCGCCGGCGAGGTCTTCCGGCTTGCCGAGGCGGCGAAACGGGATTCCGCGCGCCATCGCTTCGAGCACGCCCTCGCGCCCCGCCATCGCGTCGCGCAACAGCGCGGTTTCGGTCGGTCCGGGGCACACGACGTTGACGTTGATATGGTAGCGCGCGAGCTCGCGCGCAATGGTTTTCGAGAATCCGATAATCGCCGCCTTGCATCCGGCGTAGACCGCCTCGCCGGTCGAGCCGACACGTCCGGCGTCGGACGAGATCGAAACGATCTTGCCGGAGCCGCGCGCCTTCATCCGTGGCGCGATCGCGCGGCAGCAATTCAGCGCGCCGCGATAGTTGATCGCGATAATCTTGTCCCAGGTCTCGGGCACGCTTTCGATAAACGGCTCGAGCTTGTCCCATCCGGCGTTGTTCACGAGGATGTCGATCGGCCCGAGTTCGCGCTCGACGCGCGTGGCGGCGGCCTCCGCGTCTTCGAACTTCGTCACGTCGAGCTTGACCGCGATCGCCTTCGCGCCGAGGGCGCGCAATTCCGCGGCGGTGCGTTCTGCCGCTTCGGTCTGGATATCGGCAATCGCGACGGCGGCGCCTTCATCAGCAAGACGCGTGGCGATTGCGCGGCCGATCCCCTGCGCCGCTCCGGTGACAATCGCGATTTTTCCCGCGAGCCGTTGTGATGCCATCGCGAACCTCCCGCGCTAGCGCGCGACCCATCCGCCGTCGATTATGAACGGCGCGCCGGTTGCGAAAGTCGCGTCGTCGCTGGCGAGGAACAGCGCGGTGCGCGCGATTTCGTCGGGCGATCCGATTCTGCCCGAGCAGCGAGAGGCGGTTATTGTCCTGCGCGGTCACACCGCCTTCCGCGGACACCCGCTTAACCATCGGCGTGTCGATCACGCCCGGGCAGATGCAGTTGGCGCGGATATTGTAGCGTGCGTATTCGAGCGCGGCGACGCGAGTCAGCGAGATGACGCCGGCTTTGGCCGCACAGTACGCCGCCGCGCCTTTGATCGCGACGATTCCCGCGACCGATGCGGTGTTGATGATCGATCCTCCGCCGCGCTTAATCAGATGCGGCAGCGCGTACTTCATCCCGAGCCACACGCCGCGCAGGTTGATCGCGATCACGCGGTCGAAACCCTCTTCGCTGAGCTGGGCCATGAAGCCGCCTTCGCCCTCGATACCCGCGTTGTTGTAGTTGATGTCCAGCCCGCCGAAGTGGCGCACAGTCTCGTCGGCCATCGCGCGCGCGTCTTCGGAATTCGACACGTCGGCGCGCATCGCGAATGCCTGGCCTCCGGCGCTGGTGATCGCGGCCACGGTCTCTTTTGCCGCGGCTTCGTTGACGTCGATAACTGCGACTTTGGCGCCCTCGCGCGCGAACAGCGTTGCGGCCGCGCGGCCCATGCCTGATCCAGCGCCGGTTATCAGCGCAACTTTGCCTGCAAGTCTCATCGTAATTCTCCCGCGTGATTCGATCCGTTATCACGGCGAACCATACCGCATTCGGCGCCGCGCGCGTTAGCGCGATTTACAAACCGCCGCCGGTGATGCTACCCGACGAAGCGAAGGAGCATCATCTGATGAATTTCGCTATGAACTTCGAGGGCAAGGTCGGAATCGTAACCGGAGCGGGCTCGGGCATCGGACGCGCGACCGCGCTCGGATTCGCGGCGCGCGGCGGAACCATCGTAGTCGCCGACATCAACACGGAAAACGCAACTCACGTTGCCGAAGCGATCGCGGCGCAAAGCGGCAAGGCGCTCGCGATGACGGTCGATGTCACCAAACCCGCGGATATCGATCGCATGGTCGCGGAGACCAAAGCGGCTTTCGGGCGAATCGATTTCCTGCACAACAACGCGTTCGGGCTGCCTGCCTCCGCGAGCACCAGCACCGAGGCGTCGGGAAGGCTCGCCGACGTGGAAGAGGGCGTGTGGAGCTACATGATCGACGTTGGGCTGACAGCGGTGTGGCGCGCGATGAAGCGCGTGCTGCCGATCATGCGCGCGCAAGGCTCTGGCGCGATCGTCAACACGGCGTCAATCTCGGGACAGCGCGCCGACTACGGAATCGCGGCGTACAACGCGGCCAAGGCGGGCGTCATCAATCTCACGCGGGTCGGCGCGATCGAGTACGCGCGCGACGGCGTGCGCGTCAATTGCATCTGCCCCGGCGCGATTCACACGCCGCTGTTGCAGCCGGCGCTCGAAATGCCGGGATTCGCCGATCGTTTCCGCGAGGCGATTCCGATGGGCCGGCTCGGCAAGCCCGAGGAGATGGCGAACGTGGTGCTGTTCCTCGCGTCGGATCTGGCGTCGTTCGTGACCGGAGCGGCAGTAGTTGCCGACGGCGGCCAGACCGCCAAGACCGGAAGTCCCGTCGTTCATGCCGGAGTAGCGCGATGCCGCGTCATCAGCGCGTTGGCGTCGGGATGCGAAATCACGCCTTCGACGAAGGAATTGTATGTTCCATGCTCGAAGAGTTCTTTGGCGACCTTGCGCGTGGTCGTGATCGCGGCGCGAGCCGGTCCACCGCCGACGCTCACGCGGGCGACGCCGAGCTTTTCAAGCTCCTGAACTGGTGGCGAGCCGGGCCCGGCGAGAATATTCATCGGTCCTGTCAGTGCCGCGGCGAGTTTGCCGATAACTGCAGTGTCGCGGACGCCTGGCACGAACAGGGAATCCGCACCGGCCGCGCGATAGGCGTTGGCGCGGCGTACGGCGTCGTTGAAGCGCGCGTCGCGGTCGCCGATACCGTGCAGGTAGACGTCGGTGCGAGCGTTGATCACGATCGGCACGCCGGCGGCCTGCGCGGCCTCGCGCGCGGCGCGAACTCGCGCCACCGAGGTCTCGAGATCGAGGATCGGCGCGCCGCGATTGATCATCGAGTCTTCCAGGTTGATCCCGATCGCCCCCGCCTCAATCACCAGCCTGATCGTCTCCTTGAGCGTCGTGAGGTCGTCCGCGTAGCCGGACTCGATATCCGCGGTGACTGGAACTTGCACGCTGCGTGCGACTACGCCGATCATGAAGAGCATCTCGCTGCGCGGGATCATCTGGCCGTCGGGATAGCCGAGAGAGTTGGCGACGCCGGAGCTGGTAGTGGCGATCGCTTTGAATCCCGCCTCCTCGAAGACCAGCGCGCTGGCGGCGTCCCACGCGTTGGGCAACACGAGGATGCGCGAGCGATCGTGCATCGCGCGAAATGCTTCGGCTTTGGCGGCTTGTTCGGTGCGGTTCATTGATTTTCTCCCTGACCATTTTCCTGTTTCGGCTGCGATGGATTAAACCCCGTTGCGCCGAATATGTGAAACGGCGGTCAGTGGAAATCGTGCGATGGCGGCGTCGCGCCGGAGAGTTTGATCTCGGCGAATTTGTGCGCGCGGATCGCGGTCACGCCGTCGACTCTCTGCAAGACACCTTCAGCTTGCAGGATTTGTGCGCTGATAAGCAAAAGCCGATTAGCCTGAAACAGGTTGGGAGTGACGATCAGATTGGAGATTCCGGTTTCGTCCTCCAGCGTGATGAACAGAAATCCCTTCGCAGTGCCGGGACGCTGGCGCACGATCACAACGCCCGCCGTTTTTACGATCGAGCCGTGCCGCAGATGCTGCAACTTCGCTGCGCTGAGCACGCGCTGCGCGTCCAGGTCCTCACGCAGATAGCTCATCGGATGCGGTCCGGTCGTGAGGCTGGTCGCGGCATAGTCGGCGAGGGTCTGCTCGATCGGCGCCATTTCCGGGAGCGGCGCTTTGACCGCCTTGGGCCTCGCGCGTGAGAGCAGGCTCGAGGGATCGCGCTCGACCGCGGCGGCGTTCCATATCGCGTCGCGCCGCGTCATCTCGAAGGCGGCAAACGCGCCCGCGTATGCGAGCGCGTCGAGCTCGCGGCGATTAGGGCCGACGCGCGCGGTGAAATCGGCAATCGAATCGAACGGACGGCGGCTGCGTTCGTGCTCGATGCGCGATCCGGTCTCCTCGCGCAGCCCCGTCACATACCGCAACCCCATCCGCAGGCAGAGTTCCGATCCCTCTTCCTGTAAGGGAGGTGCCACTGGCACGCGGCCAGGTGAGGGTCCTTCCAGTGCGCAGCGCACCGCCGTGCCCGATCCCTCGCCCTGAAAGGGAGAGGTTAGGTGAGGGTCCTTATTCAGCGCGGAGCGTAGCGGAGCGCGATTAAAATTCTGGTCAGAGTTTTTTCTTATTCCCTCCCCGATGCGGGGAGGGTGGCAGGCATCGCCCGTCGGGAGAGGTCGCTCTGGATGACTGGTGATTGTGGTCGTATCGGATCGACCTAACCCCTGACCCCTTCCCGCACGGGAAGGGGAATTATCTAGCGATGTGATCGGTGGTTCGCCCTCACCCACGCGGCGTATCGTCGCGTTGCCCTCTCCCGGGGGGAGAGGGAATACATGTGCCGCCGCGTCGCCTTTTCCAGGAGGGAGAGGAATTACATGCGGCGGTATGCGCCGCGTGCGCTCGATTGTGCATTTCCAGTTCGAGCGGGTTACATCGATCGGCAGGACGGTCATGCCGCCCCGCTGCGCATCCTTTACCAGCACCGACGGATGGTAAAAGCCCATCGGCCAGCAATTGAGTATCGCGGCGAAGAATGCTGCCGGATGATAATACTTCAAATAGGCCGACGCGTAGGCGATCAGCGCGAAGCTCGCGGCGTGCGACTCCGGAAAGCCGTAGAGCGCGAATGACGAAATCGAAAGCGCGATTTCGTCGGCAACCCTGCCCGTGATTCCATTGCGCGCCATCCCGCTGCGCAGCCGCGCCTCGATTTTCTCCATCCTCTCGGCCGAGCGCTTGAACCCCATCGCGCGGCGCAGCTCCTCGGCCTCGCCGCCGGTGAAGCCGCCGACCGTCATCGCGATCCGCAGCAGTTGCTCCTGGAACAGCGGGACGCCGAGCGTCCGCTTCAGGATCGGCTCAAGGGAAGGATGCGCGTAGATTACCGGCGCGCGTTTGTTGCGCCGATCGAGATACGGATTCATCATCTTGCCGACGATCGGGCCCGGCCGGATGATCGCGACCTCGACCACCAGATCGTAGAATTCCTTCGGCTTCATCCGCGGCAGCGTCGCCATCTGCGCGCGGCTCTCGACCTGGAACACGCCGACGGTGTCGGCCCGCCGCAGCATCGCATAGACGCCGGGATCGTCGGGCGGCAGATGCGCGAGGTCGATCTCGACGCCCTCGTGCTCGCGAACCATCGGGATAGTCTCTTCGAGCACCGCGAGCATCCCGAGCCCGAGCAGATCGATCTTGATAATTCCCAGATCGGCGCAATCGTCCTTGTCCCACTGCACCACCACGCGCCCCGGCATCGCGGCCGGCTCGAGCGGGACGATCTCGTCGAGCGGCGTCGCGCCGATCACCATGCCGCCGCTATGCTGTCCAAGATGGCGCGGGATGCTCTTAATCCGCCGCACCAGATCGACCAGCATCTTGATCCGCGGCGATTCCGCATCGATGCCGCCGCGTTTGAACAGAGCGACGAGATCATCGTAATGGTCGCGGAACTCGTAGACCTGGTTGAGCTTGGCCAGCCGATCGACTTGTTCCGGAGAAAATCCCAGCGCCTTGCTGACCTCGCGCACCGCGCTCTTGGTGCGATAGGTGATCACGTTCGCGGTCATCGCGGCGCCGTGTTCGCCGTAACGGCGATAGACGTACTGGATGACTTTTTCGCGCTGATCGCCGCTGGGCAGATCGAGATCGATATCCGGCCATTCGCCGCGCTCTTCGGATAGAAAGCGCTCGAACAGCAGCTTCATCTTGACCGCATCGATAGCCGTGATTCCCAGCGCGTAGCACACGGCGCTGTTCGCCGCCGAGCCGCGTCCCTGCGCCATGATCGCGTTCTCGCGGCAGAACTGGACGATATCCCAGACGATAAGGAAATAGCCGGCGAGCTTCAGCCTTTCGATCATCCCGAGCTCGTGCTCGAGCTGGTGGCGCGTGCGCTCATCGAGGCTCGCGCCCCATCGGTCGCGCGCGCCTTTGTAGGTGAGTATCCGCAAATAGCTGTCGGAGGTCTCGCCCGGCGGAACCGGATAGCTGGGAAAACGATAGCCCATGTCGGACAGCGTGAAGGCGCATCGCTCCGCGATCGTGCGGGTGGCGGCGACCGCGTCCGGCAGGTCGCGGAACATCGCGGCCATCTCCGCGGGCGGCTTCAGATGGCGCTGATTGTTGACCCACAGCGCGCGGCCCGCTTCTTCGAGCGTGGTCTTGAGCCGGATACAGGTGAGGACATCGAGCAGCCGGCGATCGGCGCCGCCGTGGCATACGTCGTTGGTCGCGACGATCGGAAGATGCGCGGCGTCGGCGAGCGCGGCTAGCTTGCGGTTCAGCCGCTCTTCATCGGGGTCGAGATGGCGCTGCAGATCGACATAAAAATTTTTCCCGCCGAAGATCCCTTCCAGCCGATCGCAAAGCGGACGCGGGTCTTCTCCTCGAATGAGCATTCGCGAGAGTGGGCTCATCGTGCCGCCGCCCAGGCAGATCATCCCGCGCCCGTGGCGTTCCAGATCATCCAGCGTGATTCGTCCGGCGCCCTTTGCGGCGCGCAGCTTCGAGCCGGTGATCATCCGGCAGAGATTTTTGTAGCGCTCGCGATCCGGAATCAATACGTAGAGACGCGAATCGTCATCGAGGGTCAGTTCAGCGCCGACTATCGGTTTGATTCGGGCGTCCTTGGCCGCCTGATGGAATCGCGGCGCGCCGTAGAGTCCGTCGCGATCGCCCAGCGCGATCGCGCGGTAGCCAAGCTCAGCCGCCTGCGTGGCGAGATCCTCGGGCGTCGACGCGCCTTCGAGAAAGCTGAAAGCACTGCGCGCGCGCAATTCGATATAGTCAGTTGAATAGTCAGTCATAAACGCCATCGAGAAACCATCGCTCCGAGTCAAGATCCCGGAACACGCGGTAAACGCCGCCATCGTCAAGTGCCAGCTCATAGTAATCGCGCAGAAACCCATGCGATCCCTCTCCCGATTCTGATCCCTCTCCCTGTAAGGGAGAGGCCAGGTGAGGGACCTTATTCAGCGCGGAGCAAAGCGGAGCGCGACTAAAATTCTGATCGGTGTTTTTTCTGATTCCCTCCCCGATGCGGGGAGGGTGGCGGGCATCGCCCGCCAGGAGAGGTCGTTCTGGACGACTGGTTATGGTGGTCGTATCGGATCGACTTAACCCCTGACCCCTCAGAGCAGCACCCTCACCCACGCGCTGCGCGCGTATCCCTCTCCCGGCGGGAGAGGGTTGTTCGGTACGCGCTACGCGCGACTCTGGGGAAGGGGAACTGTGATTGGACACAATCGGCGGTTCGCCCTCACCCACGCGGCGTACCGCCGCGTTGCCCCCTCCCGGGGGGAGAGGGTATTTCAATGGCTGCGCGTTACTTGAATTCGTCTTCCACCATTCGCCGTCGCGGCGCCATGGGCCGGCAATCGAGACTACGCGCGCGCCCAGGTTGGGGCCGCGCACGAACTCGGGCCCTCCGCGCGATTGCATCACCTCGATTTCGAGCGCGGGCCTGAGCGCGCGGATCACAAGCTGCGCGACCGGTTTGCCGCATGCGCCGTTCTCGTCTGGATGCGGTGGCGGCGGATCGAACGGCTCGATGCGCATGGCCTCCGGACGATACGAATTCTCCGCGCTTAGCGCGCCCACGTTGCCGGGGCCGCATAATGCCGCGAGCCGCGCGATCGTGGCCGCGAGCTTATCCGGCGCCGGCGCGGGCGGCAGGAACATGTCGGATTGTGCGGGACGCGGCGCGCGCGGCGTGACTTCCAGCCGAACGGTCTCGACGGCGGCCTCGGGCGGTGCGGCTTCGAGCGCAAGGTTGATGAGCGTCAGGATCGCACGCACGTCGCAGGTGGGCGCGGTGATCGCCACGCGGCGGCTCGCTATTCGATGGTCCTCGAGTCCGAGCACGAGCATCGCATCGCCCGCGGCAAATCCGCGCAGATGAAGGCGCGCGACGATCCGTTCGAGGACTCCGCGGATCACGAAGCCCAGCGGCTCGAGATTGTCGATCGCGTAGTCGAGTTCGGCGGCCTCGGCAAAAATTTCCGCGCGCCGCCGCGCCACGATCGGCCGCGAGCTCCCGCCCCGCGCAAGGCGCACCAGCTCGACGCCGCGGCGTCCGAGCCTGCTGCCAATCGCGTCCGGGTCCAGGCGCGCCAAATCGCCGAGCCGGCGCATCCCCCAGCGCGAAAACGTGGCCTCGAGCTCCGCGCCGGGATCGAGCATCTCGAGCGGCAGCCAATCGACGAACTCGCGCTCGCGTCCGGCATCGATCACCCGAACGCCGCCGCATCGCGCCGCCATCGCGGCAATCTCGCGGCTTGCGCCGACTCCGACCGCGGCTTCCATCCCGAGCTTGCGCACGCGCCGCTGAAGCTCGATCGCGAGTTCGTCTTCGCTGGTGAAAATCCGCCCCAGGCCCGCGAGGTCGAGCCATACGCATCCGGGATGCGCCCGGCTCGACGATCGGCGAGATCGATTCCGCGGCGTCGGCGAGCGCCTGATGCGCTGAATTCTCGGCGGCGGGCGCAGGCGCATTTACGATCAGCCTGGAGCAGATGGCGCGCGCCTGTGCCAGCGTCATCCCGGCGCGGATTCCCAGCGCGCGCGCGTCAGCGGAGACGGCATCAATCTCGGCGTGAGCGGCGGAGTTTGCGGCGATCGCGAGAGCGGCGCCTTCGAGAGCGGGATTAGCGCGCACGATCGCGGCGATCGGAAAATCGGGAACCAGGATGCATGCGATACGCGCCATGATACATCCCCGTCATCGCACCGCCGCCGATTCTGATCCCTCGCCCGGCAAGGGAGATGCCACTGGCACGCGGTCAGGTGAGGATCCTTTAGATGTGGAGGGATGCGGAGCGCGACTAAAATTCTTCTGTCCGGAGCTTTTTCTGATTCCCTCCCCGATGCGGGCAGGGTGGCGGGCATCGCCCGTCGGGAGAGGTCGCTCTGGATGATTAGACGCGACAGCATGATCAAATTTCAGAGCAGCACCCTCACCCACGCGCTGCGCGCGTTTCCCTCTCCCGGTGGGAGAGGGTATTTCGGTACGCGCTTCGCGCGGCTCTGGAGAAGGGGAACTATGGGCCAAAGCTATCGGCCATTCGCCCTCACCCACACGGCTTGACGCCGCGTTGCCCTCTCCCAAAGGGAGAGGGGGATTACGAGGGAAATTCTGTACGCGCTGCGCGCAATACTGAGGGTCAATCGCCGCGACGATTCGCGTGAGCGCGCCCGAGCCGCCGAGCTTGTTGCGCGTAATGACGGGTTCGAGCCGCAGCCCGTCGAAGAGCGTGGGTGCGCCGGGACGGATGCGGCTGAACGACGCGCCGGCGCGATTCATCGTGAGGCTCAGTGCCGCGAAGGTTCCGCAAATCCTGCGCGGCGCGATCGCGATCACGGCCGCTCCGCTGCGCTCGGCCGCACGCGCGATACGCAGCACGGCGCTGTCGGGGATCGCGCGAAAAATATCGCCGAAATCGATTACAACCAGGCCGAAGCCTCCCGCCTCGAGCACCATCTCGGCAGCCTTGAGGACTCGTCCCTCGCGCGAAGTGGCAGGGCGCATGCGGCTAGCCTCCCGCGGAATCGAAGCCCACAGCACGCGCGCGAGTTCGACTCCGGCCGCGGCGATACTGGCGGGATCGAAAGTGCCTGCAGCGTCGATCCAGGCAATAACCTCGCCGCTCCCGGTTGCATTGGCAGCGAACGCCGTCGCGAGCGAGGTCCTGCCGGTGCCAGCGCGTCCGATAATTTCGCTGACCCGTCCGCGCGCGATTCCGCCATCGAGCAGGTCATCGAGCGCATCGATACCCGAAGCGAGCCGCCACGCCTTGCGAGTAAGCTCCCGCCCTCGAAAAACTCCTGCAAAATCAGCTAGTTGAGACCTGTTTACTGGGACAGGCGAGGGTATATGGAGAGGCGAAATTGCAGGGGATTGGAAAGAAATCCATGGAGCTTTAATCGCCGCTGCCATGGAATGATTTTCGCTTTTCTTTCGCTGCTAAGTCAAACCGAATATTGCGATGAGCTTTTGCATAGATGAGGCTTGATATTCACGATCACTTTTTTTGTCAGTGGATGCCGACGGCTCGTCGGCAACGTGAAACGTCTATAGAGGTAAGGTGCCTAGCCCGTGTATGTAGCGAGCCACCAGGTGTTGCCGTAGGAGTCTTTCACGCCGGCGGCGCGTTCCTGATAGGGCTTGTCCGCGGGCTCCGCGATTGACGATGCGCCGGCTTCGAGCGCGCGGCGATAGGCAGCGTCCACGTCTTCGACATAGACATAGATCGAGGCGCGTGTGCCGCCGGGATGAGGCGGGTCGCCGGCCTCGATCACGATCATCGAGTCGCCAATTTTGGCTTCGATATGAAAACCGTTACCCACCGGCAGGCGTTCGAGCTCCTGGGCGCCGAAAGCATGCTTCACCAATTCAGGCACCTTAAGATCGCCGTACAGATACGGACGGACGCTGCCGATTCCGTGGCGGATATGTTTGTGTGCGGCGCTCATCGAGATTCCTCCACGCCCGAGTTGATCACAATTGGATGCTTACTACAGATCAACCGTTGAGGCGCACGTTGGTTACGCCGTCCGCATCAGATCCATGCGGCGTATGATAATGCGGTTTCAGACTTCGCGGTCGATCTGTTCGTCGATAATCGCGGCCAGGCTGTCGCGATAGGGCGACGGGCGGAGCTCGCGCAGGATATCGCGCGCGATCTTGACTTCGGCTGCGGCCATCGCGCGCGCCTCGGCGATCAAGGCGGGTTCGCGCAGGATCGCGAGTGCGCGCTCGAATGCGGCGCCCGACATCTCGACCCCGTCTTGCAGCATCTGCTTGAGCTCGGGATTGCGCGCGGCCGCGAGCACCACCGGCAGGGAAGGAATCCCCTCGCGCAGGTCGGAGCCGACCGGTTTACCGATTTTTTCTTCCGGTCCGAGGACGTCGAGCAGGTCGTCGATCATCTGGAAGGCGAGTCCCATCGCAAGGCCCAGGCGCGCCATCGCGTCGATTCCGGCGGGGCGCATCCCGGCCAGATCGGCGGCGACTTTTCCGCCCGCGTAGAACAGCGACGCGGTCTTGCGCGCGATCACCTGCCGATAATCGGCGACGCTGGCCGACGCGCTATGCCGCAGGCGCCCCTCCATCACTTCGCCTTCCGTCAGCTCGATACAGGCCTGCGCGGCGGTGCGGACCAGGTGCTCTTCGAAGCGGCCGCAGATCTCAAAGGCGCGGCAGAACAGGTAGTCGCCGGCGATCAGCGTCGGCGCGAAACCATAGCGCGCGAGTGCCGACGGTTTGCCGCGGCGCAGGCGGCCGCCGTCGATAATGTCGTCGTGCAGGAGCGTCGCCGAATGAATCAGCTCGAGGGCGATCGCGGCGTCGATTGCGTCTTCGATCTTTTCCTCGGAGCCGCCGCATGCGCGATATACCAGCAGGATGAAAGTAGGGCGCAGCCGCTTGCCGCCGCCATCGACGAGGTAATGGCAAATCTCCGCGATCAGCGATTCGTTGGAATCGAGCAGGCGGGTGAGCTTGGCCTCGGCGGCAATGAGATCAGCTTCGACGATTGATCCAGGACTGACTCCGGCGCGGCGGGCGGAATTGGACGCGGCCGCGTCGCGGCGGCTGGCGAGGTCGATGGCCTTGGCTTTTTTCACGGGTTAGCGGAAGAGATCGGCTTCGGCTGGTCGAATGAGTATTTTCGCACTGCCGTCGAAGGGTTGATAGGGGTAACCGCGCACCAGCACGGCCGGAATCGCTCCAGCCTTTTCCATCAGCAAGCCCGCGGCGCAAGCCAGCTCGTCAGCGATCGCGACGACCGTATGATGCAGCTCGCGGCCGGCGAGGTCGTTAGTGCCGCGCAGATCGAGCATCGCGTTCATCCCTGCGATTCCGAGGCATATCTCGGTCAGTCCGTCGCGCCACGGACGGCCGAAGGTGTCGGTTACGAGCACCGCGAGGTCGACGCCGTAGCGCGCGCGGATACCGGCGCGGATTTTTCGCGCCGAGGCGTCGGGATCGACCGGCAGCAGGATCGCGCTGTCGGTTTCGAGGCTGTTGGATTCGTCGACGCCCGCGTTCGCGCAGACCCATCCGGGGCCGGTCTCGACGATAATCACGCCGCGATCGTTGCGCACGATCCGGTTCGTCTGGCGCAGGACCAGCTCGACGGCGCGCGGGTCTTTTTCCCATCTTGCGGCGACGGATTTGGCGAACTCCGAGGGTTCGATGTCGTTCAGATGAACCGTGCGGCCCTCTGACTTCGAAACGATCTTCTGGCACACGACGATAATGTCGCCGGCGGCGGGCGCCAGTCCGGTATGCTTGAGTCCCTCTCCGATCAGCGCGGCGAGATCGTCGCCGGCGTTGATCATCGGGATTCCTTCGATCGCGGTGAGTGTAATCGAACGCATCGGCGAATCCTTCGGCAAAGCCATCGAATCGATAACCTACACGGGAAGCGCGCGCAGGACTATATCGGCCAGCCGCGCAGCCTTTGCGGGAGTGGTCATTATCGTATCGGTCACGACCGCGCGCATCCCCAGCTTTTCGATCTCGGGCGCGAGCGCGCGATCAACGTTATCGATCACGAAAATTCCGGCGATATCCTTATAAAGCCGCGCGACTCCGAGCGCCGAGGCCTCGCTGCCGAGCCCGCGCAGCATCTTGTCTGCAGGTCCTTTGATCGTTTTGCCGCCGACGATCGGGCTGATCGCGGCGACGCGCGAACGAACGCGCCGCAGCGCTTCGCGCACGCCGCGCAGAGCGAAGATTGGGCCGAGCGAGACAAAAGGATTCGACGGCGCCAGGATCACGGCCGCGGATTCACGAATCGCCCGAATCGCGGCTGGCAGGGGACGCGCGGTGCTCGCGCCGCGCAGCTCGATCTTCTCGACGATTCCGCGCGCGCGTCCGCGCACGAAGTACTGCTGGAACGCGAGCGGCGCGCGTCCGCGCAGTTTCACGAACGTGCGCACCGGGTCGTCGCTCATCGGCAGAACTTGCGCGCGAACGCCCAGCGCTCGCGCGATTTCCGCCGTCACCTGCGACAGACGCGCACCGGCGCGCATCCTGTCGGTGCGGTAGATGTGCGTAGCGAAGTCGCGATCGCCGAGGGTGAACCAATGCGGTCCGTACAGGCGATCGAGTGCCTCGAGCGTCGTGAAAGATTCATCCTCGCGGCCCCATCCCTGCGCGCGATTGACCACGCCAGCGAGCGTATAGGTCACCGTGTCGATATCGGGCGAGACGTGGAGGCCATAGAAAAGATCGTCGTCGCCAGTATTGACGACGACGACCAAATTCTCGGGCGCGATCCGTCGTGCCAGACCGCGGATAAACTTAGCAGCACCCACTCCCCCCGCAAGCGTGACTATCCGCGAGCGACGGGGAAGGGGAGATCGGGCGCGCGCCATTGGGAGCCTTTTTTCCGTAGAGCTTCTTGTAGAGCGTGTTGCGTTCGACGGCGGTCCGGCCCATCGCGCGCGCTTTTTCTTCGATCAGATCGACCGGCACGAACTCACCCGCCTCGCCTCCGGCCTGCGCCGTGATACTTTCCTCCATCAACGTGCCCGAGAAATCGTTGCATCCGGCCTTGAGCGTCAGTGCGGCAAGCTCGACCCCGAGCTTCACCCAGGAGGTCTGCAGATTGTCGATAGAGCTGCGCAGGAACAGGCGCGAGAACGCGTACATCTGGAAGTCGAGCACGCCGCTCGGAATTTCCTTCACCAGTCCCTTGCGGAACATCACCGTGTTCTGATGGATAAAGCGCAGCGGCACGAATTCGGTGAAGCCGTGGGTTTGTTTCTGGATCGTGCGCAGCAGATTCAGGTGATTCACGACCTGGCGCGGCGTCTCGATATGCCCATACATCACGGTCGAGGTAGTGGGCACTCCGGCCGCATGCGCGCTGGTGATAATATCGACCCACGCGGCGACATCGACCTTTTTGTGCGACAGGATCTCGCGCACCGAGTCGTCGAGGATCTCGGCCGCGGTTCCCGGAATCGAACCCAAACCGTGATCGCGCAGCATCGCGATATAGTCGGGATATTCCATCCGCGTGCGCTTGGCGCCGTACATGATCTCCATCGGCGAGAACGCGTGAACGTGAATCGCGGGGAACGCGCCTTTGATCGCGTCGAGCAGGTCGCGGTACTTGAACGTCGGCATCTCGGGATTTATCCCGCCCTGCATGCAGACTTCGGTGGCGCCGCGCGCGACTGCGTCGGCGACTTTGGCCACGATCGTCGCGTCGGAATGATCGTAGGCGTCCGACTCCCAGCGCTGGCGCTTGAAGCCGCAGAACTGGCATCCGACGAAGCAGATATTGGTGAAGTTGAGGTTGCGATTTACGACGTAGGTGACTTCATCGCCGACGTCTTCCGCCCGCGCGAGGTCCGCGCACTTGACCATCGCGCGCAGATCGTCGCCAACGGCGGTGTAGAGCACGAGTCCTTCATCCGGCGTGATTTCGATCTTCGCGCGGCTCTTCTCGAGCGCAGCGCGGACCGGCGGAGATGATTTCGCGAGCAGGGCTTCGACCGGAGTCGCCTCGATTTCATCGACCCAGTTTCGCCATTCGGCAAGATTCATGGTGATGCTCTCCGGGTTCGTTCCCAAATCGCGCGCACATTGGTCGCGACCGCCGGGTCGAGCCATTCGTCATTTATATATTCTTGGTAAACGGCCAGGCGCTCGCCGAGCTCAAACCCCGCGCGTGCGCACCTTTCGCCGAGCCGCTCGATATGCGGCCACGGCGCCTCGGGATTCACATAATCTTTCGACAGCGGCGAAATTCCACCCCAGTCGTTGATTCCAGCGCGTAAGAAAAGTTCGATTTCGCCGGGCGACAGATTCGGCGGCGCCTGCACGTTCATCGCCGGACCGAGCACCAGCCGCGCAGTCGCGATCGCGCGCGCCATCTCGTACGCCTCGGGCTCGGGCGCGTCGGCCATCGCGATCTCCGGCTTGGCGCGGAAATTCTGGATGATCACTTCCTGAATATGCCCGTGGCGCTCGTGCGAGTCGCGCAGCGCGACGATACTCTGCGCGCGCTCGGCGACAGTCTCGCCGATTCCGAGCAGGATTCCGCTGGTGAACGGGATTCGCAGCTCTCCGGCCTCGTCGATCATCTTCATCCTGAGCGCAGGATCCTTGTCGGGCGCAGCCTGATGCACTCCGCCGCGCGCGCGCAGCCGCGGCGAGATCGATTCGAGCATCAAACCCATCGAGGCGTTGAGCGGCCTAAGCATCGCCATCTCATCGCGGGTCATCAGGCCCGCATTGGTATGCGGCAGCAGCCCTTCGGCCAGGGCGATCTCGCACGCGCGGCCGACGTACTCGATCGTCGAGCGCACGCCGAGCGTGTCGAGCGTCGCGCGATATTCCTTGAACGCGACCTCGGGCTTGTCGCCCAGGCACATCAGCGCTTCCTTGCATCCGAGCTCGTGCCCGCGGCGCGACCACTCGGCGATCTCGTCGGGCATCATCGTCCATGCGCCGGGGTCGCCGGGATCTTTGCGAAATGTGCAGTAGGTGCACCGGTCGCGGCACAGGTTTGTGATCGGCAGAAAAACTTTGCGCGAGTAGGAGATTGCGCGGCCCTTGCCGCGGTCGCGCAGCTCGCCGGCGGCGGCGAGAAGATCGTCAAGCTCGCGCGCGGGGCAGTCGATCAAAGCGATCGCGTCGGCCTCTGACAGGCGTGCGCCGCCGAGCGCGCGATCCAGCACCGGGCGAATCGATGCGGCCGAGCGAGCGGAAGATATAGCGGCAAGCTCTGCGAAGGCCATCCTTCGGTCCTTATAAGCCATCGCCCAGATGCAGGCAACCGACAAGTTTCAGTTTGCTACTGAAGCGGTGTGAGGGCGCCACCGATTTCTGAATTGATAAACCACGCGAGGCTCGCGAGTCTCCCTGGGAGGGCTTGCATAACTGCTCGGGAGTGCGTGCCGGGGCGTGAGGGCGAGATTCCTCGCGATCTCCGCCGCTCCCGGTGATGCGCACGTCCCCTTCTGCATTGCCGAGGCGCGCTCGGAATGACAATTTCTCCTGGCTTGGTGTCATTCCGAGCGCGATCAGAAAATATATATCGCTTCGTATGCTTCATGCCGCGCGGCAGAGGTCGCGAGGAATCTCGCCCTTACGCACCGGCGCACGCCCTCGATTGGTTATGCAAACGGATGGCCGCCCGGTCCATGCGCTACTTTCCCCGCACCGCGGGAATCACTTCCTC
Source organism: uncultured delta proteobacterium (assembly GCA_963765675.1). Classification (GTDB taxonomy): domain Bacteria; phylum Desulfobacterota; class Binatia; order Binatales; family Binataceae; genus JBARDN01. The sequence goes on from CAVXXK010000006.1 coordinate 113,182, forward strand.
GGCGAAGCGCTGGACCTCGTCCACCTGGTACGGCGCCATCTGCAGGAAGATGAAATGCGTCACGCCCGCCTTGCGATAACGCTCGATCGTGTCGAGGCATTCCTGCTTGTCGCCGATCATGATTTGCGCGCGCGCCTCTTCGGGCTTGATCCCGCTCATCATCCCGACCAGTTGCGTCACCAACTGCTCGCGATCTTTCGACGCCCGGTAGCATTGCCACATCATCACGGTCTTCTCGATCTCGTCGGTATCGCGTCCCTCGGTGTCGCCGTGGCGCTCGATCACGTTTACCAGATGCGCCATCCGCTCCGCGCTGCCCGACGCGTTCCACATGTCGGCATGACGCGCGACCAGCTTGAGCAAGGTCTTCTCGCCCTGTCCGCCGACCATGATCGGCGGATGCGGTTTCGTGATCGGCTTCGGATTGCAGACCGCGTCCTTCACCTTGTAATGCCGTCCGTCGAGGCTGGTCTTCTCCTGCGTGAACATCCCCTTGATGATCTTGATCGATTCATCCAGCGCGCCAAGCCGGCCGGGGATAGTTTTGAAATCGATTCCGAAGCTCTGATGCTCCAGCTCGTACCATCCCGCGCCGATTCCGAGATTCAGCCGTCCCTCCGAAACCGCGTCGAGCGTCGCCGCCATCTTCGCCAGCACGCACGGGTTGCGATAGGTGTTGCCGTTGACCAGCGCGCCGATTCGCGCGCGCTTGGTATGCTGGCTGAGCGCGGACAGCAGCGTCCATCCTTCCATGCACGGCCCGGTCGGGTCCGGCACGAAGATCGGATAGAAATGATCGAACACCCAAAGCGAGTCGTAGCCCCATCCGTCGGCTTTGCTCCAAAGGTCGCGGATCTCTTCGTAAGACACGTTTTGCTGCCCGGTCTGAATTCCAAATCGAATCGGATGAGTCGTCGGCATCGGCGTTCCTCCTGAAGAACGTTCCAAAGCTACCATCTGCTTCGTGCAATTACTGTGGATGCTGTCTAATCTCGACGCGTGAGGAAAGTGTTTATGTTTTCGCTCCGGACCGATGCCCCGCTGATTCACACCTACTCGATCGTCGCGCGCGACCCTGCAACCGGCCAGATGGGGGTCGCGGTGCAGTCGCACTACTTCTCCGTCGGCACCGTTGTGACGTGGGCCGAGGCCGGTGTCGGCGCGGTCGCGACGCAATCTATCGGAGAGCCGTCGTATGGCGCGCTCGGCCTCGAGCTGATGCGCACCGGCAAGAGCGCGCCCGACGCACTGCGCGGACTGCTCGCCGCCGACGATCTGCGCGAGCTTCGGCAAGTCGCGATGGTCGATGCGCACGGCGGAGTTGCGGCGCATACCGGCGCGCTCGCGATTAAGCCTGCCGGCCATATCGTCGGCGAGCAATTCTCGGTGCAGGCCAATCTGATGCTGCGCGAGACCGTGTGGCCCGCGATGGCGCGCGTGTTCGCCGATACTCGCGGCGAGCTGGTCGATCGGATGCTCGCGGCGCTGGACGCCGCCGAGGCCGAAGGCGGCGATATCCGCGGGATGCAGTCCTCGGCGCTCCTGATCGTCGGCGCGCAATCGACCGGCAGGCCGTGGATGGACAGGATCTTCGATCTGCGCGTCGATGACCATCGCGAGCCGCTGAAAGAGCTCCGCCGCCTGGTCGCGGTGCGCCGCGCGTATCTGCACAAGAGCGCGGCAGACAGGGCGTTTGCTCGCGGCGAGATCGCGCAGGGGAACTTCGAGTACGAAGCCGCCGAGCGCCTGATCGGAGACAATCCCGAGATGCGCTACTGGCACGCGATTGCGCTCGCGTCAGTGGGGCAGCTCGACGCCGCCGCGCCGATCCTGCGCGAGCTCTTCGCGCGCGATCCGAATTGGCGCACGCTCACGACGCGCCTTCCGCGCACGATGTTCGCGCTCGACGAGGCCGTGCTCGCGCGGATTTGCGCGCTCGAATAGCCGCTTGGCCCGCTGCGTGTTCGGCGATACTCTTTGACTGATCGACGTAGCGAGGAGAATCGTCACTTATGCCTCAAGCCGAGGGTGCGCGCGCGCAGCCTGAAACCGGCGCGCGAGTCGAATACGAACTCCAGCTCTACTACTGGATGAAGCTCATCCGAGCGTTCGAGGAGCGCGTCTCGCGGCTCCATCGCCAGAACAAAATCATGGGCGGCGTCTATTCGGGCGCGGGTCAGGAGGCGATCTGCACCGGAATCTGCGCGCCGCTCAAGGACGGCGATTTCGTCGCGCCGCTGCATCGCGACCTCGGCGTCTTTTTGGTCCGCGGATGCGACCCCGGCCGCCTGATGGCGCAGCTCATGGGCAGGGAGACCGGGCTCTCGCGCGGCAAGGATTCGTTTCTCCACGGCGGCGACATGGAGCACTGGATTTTCGGATCGACCTCGATGCTGGGATCGTCGCTGCCGGTCGCGGTCGGCGCGGCGCTCAAGTTCCGGATGAAACACGACAAGAATATCGCGGTCGCGTTTTTCGGCGAAGGCGCATCCTCGCGCGGCGACGTGCACGAGGCGATGAACTTCGCCGGCGTGCAAAAGCTGCCGGTCCTGTTCGTGTGCGAGAATAATCGCTACGCCTATTCGACCCCGCTCGAAAAGCAGATGGCGATCGAAGACGTCGCCGATCGCGCGGAAGCCTACGGCTTCAAGGGCCACGTCGTCTCCGGCAACGATCTGCTCGCGGTGCTCGAAGTCAGCGAGCGCGTAATAGGCCAGGTCCGCGCCGGCGGCGGTCCCGCACTGATCGAGTGCAAGACTTACCGCTATCGCGGCCACAGCGAACACGACGCCGCGCTCTATCGCGATCAGGAAGAGCTGCTCGAATGGCAGACTCGCGACCCGATTCCGCAGTACGAGCTGTTCCTGGAAAAGAAGGGCCACGACCTAAAGCACATCCGCGAGCAGATGGACGAGCGGACGCATCGCGTGGTCCAGGAAGCGGTCGATTTTGCCGAGCAGAGCGCGTTTCCAAAACCTGAAGAAGTACTTGAAGATTTATACGCGCCCAACAACGGCTCGGCGCCCAAGGGCAAATAGCCATGGAAATGACCTATATCAAGGCGATCAATTCCGCCCTGATGGAAGAAATGCGCCGCGACGAAAACGTCTTCATGATGGGCGAGGACGTGGGCGAGCTCGGCGGCGCATTCAAGGCCACCGAAGGATTGCTCGAAGCGTTCGGCGAAGAGCGCGTGATCGACACCCCGATCTCCGAGGCGCTGATCGTCGGCGCGGGAATCGGCGCCGCGGTGCTCGGGATGCGCCCGGTGCTCGAGATGCAGTTCGCCGATTTCATCTCCTGCGCGTTCGATCAGATCGTCAACATGGCGGCGACCACACGCTATCGCCATGGCGGCCTGGCGCAGTGCCCGCTCGTGGTGCGGGCGCCCTCGGGCGCCGGAATCCACGGCGCGCTGTTCCATTCGCAGAATCCCGAAGCGTGGTTCACCCGCGTGCCCGGCTTGAAGGTGGTCGCACCCGCGACGGTGTATGACGCCAAGGGCCTCCTGAAGGCCGCGATTCGCGACAACAACCCCGTCATCTATTTCGAGCACAAGCGGCTCTACCGCAGTATCAAGGAAGACCTGCCCGACGCGGACTTCACCGTGCCGATCGGTGTCGCCGAGATTCGCAAGCCCGGCGACGACCTTTCGCTGATCACATACGGCGGCACGCTCGGGCAATCGATTGACGCGGCGAAAATCGTCGAGAAGGAAGACGGCCTCGCGGTCGAGGTGCTCGACCTGCGCACTCTCCTGCCGCTCGACCGCGACGCGATCCTCGCGACCGCGCGCAAGACCGGCAAGGTGCTGATCGTCCATGAGGATCGGCTGACCGGCGGAATCGGCGGAGAAGTCGCCGCGATTATCGGCGAGCATGCGTTCGAGTCGCTCGACGGTCCCGTGCGCCGCCTGGCCGCGATGGACACGCACGTCGCGTTCAGTCCTCCGCTCGAAGAGGCAATCCTGCCCAATACCAACAAGATCGTCGACGCGATCCGGAGCCTCGCGGCCTACTGAAATGAGTATTGAAGTTACGATGCCCCAGATGGGCGAGAGTATCGTCGAAGGAACGATCCTGAAGTGGCTGGTCAAGGAAGGCGACGTCGTCACCGAAGACCAACCGCTATGCGAGATCTCGACCGACAAAGTTGATACTGAAATTCCGTCTCCCGGCGCGGGACGGATCGCGAAAATCGTCGCGCAGGAAGGGCAGACGCTTCCCGTCGGCGCGGCGCTCGCGATGATCGACGCTGCCGGCGCGTCCGCTCCAGAAGCCAAAGCGACGGCGGCTCTATCGGCGCCAAAGGCGGTATCGAAACCCGCGCCCGCGCTGGTTCGTGAGATTCGTCCGACGCCGCCGCCACCGCCTCGTGCGGAACCTGCCGCGCCGGCGTCGAGTGCCGCGGCTCCTTCCGATGACGACGGTGAGCATCGCCGCTACTCGCCCGTGGTGATGAAGATGGCGGCGGAGCATCGCATCGACCTCGCGCGCGTGAGCGGCACCGGAATCGGCGGACGGGTCAGCAAACGCGACGTGACCCGCTACCTGGATTCCCTGCGCTCCGAGCGGCGCGCAATCGAGCGCCGCCAACGGCGCGGCAACTCCGGCTGCCGCCCAGACCTCGCCGGCGCAGAAGCCTGTGGTCTCGCAACCGCCCGCGGCGGCGCCCTCGGGTGCCGCGTTTCATCCTCCTGTGTATCAGCCGCGCGAGGGCGATATCGTCGAGCCGTTCACGCGCCGCCGCAAGCTGATCGCCGAGCACATGGTCTTCTCGAAGACCCATTCTCCGCACGTGCCGACCGTCGCCGAAGTCGATATGACGCGAATCTCGCGCTTGCGCGACCAGCACAAGGCCGCGTTCGCCGCGCGCGAGGGTTTCGCGCTCACGATGCTGCCGCTGGTGGCCGCGGCGACGGTCCGCGCGCTCAAGGAATTTCCGCGCATCAACGCCTCGGTGGTTGGCGATTCAGTCGTGATCCGGCGCGAGATCAATCTGGGCATCGCGATGGATTCCGACGAGGGCCTGCTGGTTCCTGTGCTCAAGCGCGCGGAGGGAATGTCGGTGGTAGGAATCGCGCGCGAGATCGCGGCGCTCCAGCGCAAAGTCGCCGACAAGAAAATCACCCCCGACGATCTCGCCGGCGGCAGCTTCACGCTCTCGAATCCGGGCCGCGAGGGAAATCTCTACGGCTTCGCGATTATCAATCAGCCGCAAGTAGGAATCCTGCGGATGGGCGAAGTCAAGAAGCGTCCGGTAGTGATCGAAGTGGACGGCGAAGACGCGATCGCGATTCGCGTCATGATGTATCTAGCGCTCTCCTACGACCACCGCGTAATCGACGGCGTCCTCGGCAACCGCTTCCTCTACCGCACCGCCCGAATAATCGAAGAAGCCGACTTCGAGCTATAAATTTCTCCGCCTGACGCCTCCGGCGCCGGTCTGAAACCCTCTCCCGGCGGGCCGGCGGGAGAGCTTTGCATAACCAATCGGAAAAGTGTGCCGATCTGTGAGGGCGAGATTCCTCGCGAAATCTGCCGCGCCAGTTGATACGTACGCCCCCATCTGCACTGCCTACGCGCGCTCGGAATGACAATTTCTCCTGGCTTTGTGTCATTCCGAGCGCGATCAGGCGCCCTGTATGGTTTCGTATGCTTCATGTTGCGCGGCAGAGGTCGCGAGGAATCTCGCCCTTGCGCACCGGTGCACCCGTCCGATTGGTTACGCAACCCTCTCCCTCCGGGAGAGGGCGACGCGGCGCGGCGATTGCTCTTTTCAGCAATCGCCGTGACGCGTGGGTGAGGGCGGCCTAGCTGGGTCACCCATCTTTTTTTAACCGCGCGTCGCGGACCGCGCCGAGCTAATCTGGATAGGGTGAACACCATGCGCGCGATGGCGGTAGAACGGCCCGGTCCAATCGAATCGACGCCCCTGATCCAGATCGATGCGCCGATCCCCGAACCCGCCGAGCGGCGAGATCCGCGTGCGCGTCCGCGCCTGCGGCGTGTGCCGCACCGATCTCCACGTCGCCGAGGGCGACCTCGCGCGCAAGCATCCGCGAATCATCCCCGGACACGAAATCGTCGGCGTGGTCGATAAAAACGGCGCGGGAGCACATCGCTTCGCGATCGGCGATCGCGTCGGAATCGCGTGGCTGCGCCAGACCTGCGGCGCATGCGCCTATTGCCTGCGCGGACGCGAGAATCTTTGCCCGAACGCTCTCTTCACCGGATGGGACCGCGACGGCGGATACGCCGAGTACGCGGTCGTGCGCGAGGCGTTCGCCTACGCGATTCCCGCCGCGATCGCCGACCAGGATGCCGCTCCGCTGCTATGCGCGGGAATAATCGGCTACCGCGCAATCAAGCGCGCCGAGGTCAAGCCCGGCGCGACGGTCGGCCTCTACGGCTTCGGCGGCTCGGCGCATCTCGCGCTTCAGGTGCTGAGGCATTGGAAGTGCCGCGTGTTCGTGATGTCGCGCGGCGGAGTGCATCGCGATCTCGCCAAGTCGCTCGGCGCGGAATGGATCGGCGGCGCCGACGAACGTCCGCCCGCGCCGCTCGACGCCGCGATCCTCTTCGCTCCGGCAGGAAACCTCGTTGCGCCTGCGCTCGCGGCGCTCGACCGCGGCGGCATCCTCGCAATCGCGGGAATCTACCTGAGTCCGATTCCCGAGCTCGATTACAACCTGCTGTTTCAGGAGCGCGAGCTTCGCAGCGTCACCGCGAACACCCGCGCCGACGGCGAAGAGTTCCTGAAAATCGCCGGCGAGATTCCGATTCGCACCAGCACAATTCCCTTCGACCTCACCGAAGCAACCCGCGCCCTGACGATGCTCAAGCACGACCAGATCAAAGGTGCCGCCGTCCTGAAGATGTGACGCTGCGCGCCTCTGCGCCGAGCCTGCATTGAGGCAGGCCCGGGAACGCCAATCTCCCGAATGGCGTGTGCAGGCACAAACCGCCAATCAGGAGATTGGCGTTCCCAGGGGGCACAAAATCCGAAAAATTCTGCACGGGGTTTTTGACGAGTCGTGCCCTAAATCGGGCCTCTGGCACGCCTAGAAATGCGCATGAAACCCCTGCGGCAGAAGGGGTTGCGCGTTTTCGTCTTGCGCGGATGCCAGCCTAACACTCGTTCGGGTTTTTGCCAGATTTGTTCATGGCTGAACTGTTCAGCCTTATGCCCAATTCCAGTCCGTGCAAAACTGATCCCATGGAAGCATCAGGCGCAGTCAGCAATCCAACCACCAAGACACCAAGACACAAAGACCTGATTCATTTCCGCGCGCCGCGCGCGGAAATGAATCTTCTTCGTGTTTTAGTGTCTTCCTCTTCCTTGGTGTCTTCGTGTTTAGCCTTTTCTGGCCGCGTAGCACCGTCCGAAAATCGATGACCAAAAAAGCGCATAAAACGAACCCAGCGAGCGGAATCCGCCAGTATCCTCAAGGAGAATAATTTTTCGGCGGCGTCAAAAGATACCAAACGAACCCACCGAAATTCGACGGCCGTCGCCGTTTCAAGGCGCCTCCATGCCCATTTTCAGATTCCGTCCGCAAGATTTGCTTCATCGACGAGCGCCGGAGCATTAGCAATTTTTGAGGTTTTGTTGACCCGCGCGAGCCGCGCTTGCTACGCTTTGAACGTAGCTTCGAGACAACCGAAGAGGGATAAATGGCGGACATTAAGGCATCGGACCAGAGAAGCCAGGGCGACGAGATCCTGCTCGCCGATGCGGCGGTCCTGACGCGGCTCGACAAGGCGATCGCGTGGGCGCGCAAGTTTTCGATCTTTCCGTATCCCTTCGCGACCGCGTGCTGCGCGATGGAGTACATGTCGCTGTCGCTGACCCCCTACGATATCGATCGCTTCGGCGCGTTGCTGCCGCGCTTCACTCCGCGCCAGGCCGACCTGCTGATGGTGATCGGCACGGTCACCGTGCGCCAGGGACCGATCCTGCGCCGCGTCTACGACCAGATGGCCGAGCCGAAATGGGTGATGGCGTTCGGCGCGTGCGCGTCGTCGGGCGGCTTCTATGACAACTACGCGACGATTCCCGGTATCGACAAGATCGTGCCGGTTGACGTCTATGTTCCCGGATGCCCTCCGCGACCCGAAAGCGTGCTCGACGGCCTGATGGCGTTGCAGCGCAAGATCCAGGGCGAGAAGCAGAAACTGCTCGGCCTGAGCACCAAGCATCAAGCGGCCTGACCCGCGCCGCATCCGCGACTTACTCGAATGGAAAAGATCCTGACTCGCTGGCTGGATATTCCTGACCTCACGCGCCTTGACGTTTACGAGAACAACGGCGGCTACCAGGCGTTGCGCAAGGCGCTGTTCGACATGAAGCCCGAGGACGTGATCAATGAGGTCAAGAACTCGAACCTGCGCGGACGCGGCGGCGCCGCTTTTCCGACCGGCACCAAGTGGAGCTTCATCCCGAAAGATTCCAAGAAGCCGGTCTATCTGATCTGCAACGCCGACGAGAGCGAGCCCGGCACGTTTGCCAATCGTTACCAGCTCGAAAAAGATCCGCATCAGATTATCGAGGGGATTCTGATCGCGTGCCGCGCGGTCAATGCCCACGTCGCGTACATGTACTTCCGCGGCGAGTTCACTTTGCAAAAACGCGTCGTCGAAGCCGCGATGGCTGAGGCGCGCGCCAAGGGCTACCTCGGCAAGAACATCATGGGCTCGGGCTTCGACGTCGAGATTTATACGCATCGCGGCGCCGGCGCGTACATCTGCGGCGAGGAATCGGGCCTGCTCGAATCGCTCGAGGGCAAGCGCGCCTATCCGCGCAATCGCCCGCCGTTCCCCGCGATCTCGGGCGCGTTCGCCTCGCCCACCGTCGTCAATAACGTCGAGACGCTGTCGAACGTTCCGTGGATCATCAAGAAGGGAGCCGATTGGTACAAATCGATCGGTCCCGAGAAAAGTCCGGGGCCGAAACTCTTCTGCCTCTCGGGCCATATCAACAAGCCCGGACTCTACGAATTGCCGATGGGCTTTCCGCTGAAGGATCTGATCTACGATGTCGGCGGCGGGATGCTCGGCGGGCGCCAGCTCAAGGCGGTCATTCCCGGCGGCGCGTCGTTCCCGCCGTTCAACGCTGAAGAAGCGGTCAAAGTCGCGATGGATTTTGATTCGGTCCGCGCCGCGGGCTCGCTGATGGGCACCGCGGGCGTGATGGTGATGGACGATCAGACCTGCATGGTCGATGTGCTCCGCACGGTCGCGCATTTCTTCCATCACGAATCATGCGGGCAGTGTACGCCGTGCCGCGAAGGATGCGGCTGGATCGAAAAGGTCCTCATCGACATGGAAGCGGGGCGCGGCAAGCTCAGCGACCTAGAGGTTCTGGTGAACGTTTCGAGCAACATGGAAGGCAACACCATCTGCGTGCTCGCGGATTCGCTCGCGATGCCGACCAAGGGAATTATCAAGAAGTGGCGTCCGGAGTTCGAGGAGCACATCCGGCTCGGACGCTGCCCGTTCCGCGATCGCGACGGCCATCTCGCGCCGCCGCCGCATCCGGCCTACGACGTTTCGCCGAATGCTGATTTGAGTGTGGGAAGATCGGCGGAATCGAAAGTATTGGAAGGATAGCGCGCCGATGCCGAAGCTCACCATCGATGGCAAGGAAATCGAAGTCGCCGACGGCCTGAATCTGATCAAGGCCGCCGATCAGGCGGGCATCGAGATCCCGCACTACTGTTATCATCCGGGCTTGAGCGTGCCGGGCAATTGCAGGATGTGCCTGGTCGAAGTCGAAAAAGCTCCCAAGCTCCAGATCGCGTGCAACACCAAGGTCGCTGACGGGATGGTGGTGCACACCAAGAGCGAGCGCACCAAGACCGCGCAGAAAGCGGTGCTCGAATTCCTGCTGATCAATCATCCGATCGATTGCCCGGTGTGCGATCAGTCCGGCGAGTGCAAGCTGCAAGACTACTACATGGATTACGACCAGCAGCCGTCGCGCTTTCCGCTCGGCAAGAAGAACAAAAAGGGCAAGGCGATCGACATCGGCTCCGGCGTGATGCTCGATCAGGAGCGCTGCATCTTATGCTCGCGCTGCACGCGCTTCTTCGACGAGATCACCAAGACGAGCGAACTCGCGATTTTCCAGCGCGGCGATCAGTGCCAGATAAATCACTGGCCCGACCGCCCGATCAACAACAAGTACGCGACCAACGTGGTCGATATCTGCCCGGTCGGCGCGCTCACCGAAAAAGAATTCCGCTTCCGCATGCGCGTCTGGTACCTGCATCGCACGCCGAGTGTGTGCGGCGGATGCGAGCGCGGATGCTCGATCGACATCTTTCAGAATCGCGGCCGTATCTACCGCTTCAAGCCGCGCCAGAATCCCGACGTCAACAGCTACTGGATGTGCGACGAGGGCCGGCACTCATTTCCCTCGCTCCAGAGCGAAAGCCGTCTCACCACGCCGCTCTATCAGGACAAGGACCGGCTGGTCGCCGAAACCTGGAGTGAGGCGATGCGCCGCGCTGCGGCGCGAATCACGGAGATCGGAAAGCAATACGGCGCGAACGCGATCTGCGCGGTGATCGGAGCGCAGGCGACCAATGAAGAGGCCTTCGCGCTGAAGCAACTGATCAAGGACACGATCGGATCCGATCGGCTCGCGACACTTAGTTGGTCGCCTCCGGGAGCAAGCGGCGACGACGATCTGCTGATCCGAGCCAACAAGAATCCGAACACGCGTGGCCTCGCCGCGCTCGGTCTGCCGAGCGACGGACTCGACGCACTCTCGAACGCGGTTGCGTCCGGCGAGCTCAAGATGCTGATCGCGATGCGCGCGGACCTGGTGAAGCCGCTCGGCGAGGCCGAGTTCATCCGGCGTTTCGGCGCGCTCGACTACCTGCTGGTGCTGGATACCGACGCCAACGAGATCGGGCAGATGGCGAATCAGCTATGGCCGATCGGCGCGTATCCGGAAATCGACGGCAGCTTCACCAACTTCAAGGGCCGGGTCCAGAAAATCACTTCCGCGTTTCCGCCGCCCGGACAAGCGCTCTCGGCAATCGAGGCGATCGCGCGCCTGGGCCACGCGCTCGACGGCGTCGAGCGTCCGAAGACCGCCGATGCAGTCTTCGCCGCGATGGCGCAGCAAGAGCCCGCATTCGCCACAATGGCTCTGGAAGCCCTCGGCCCCCACGGCAAAGACCTCACGCCGCTCACTTAATTCCTTCGCCTGCTTTCTGATTCCTCGCCCTGAAAGGGAGAGGCCAGGTGAGGGACCTTATTCAGCGCGGCGCACGGCGCCACGCGATTACAAAGAGGAACCTAAGTATCGCGCAGGATCCGCGATCAAGCACGGCCGCCCTCACCCGCGCGTCACGATGCTTGCGAAAAGAGCGCAAGCATCGCGCCGCGTCGCCCTCTCCCGGAGGGAGAGGGAATCTCGGGGGACCGGTCATTGCGCCTCTCCCGCCGGGAGAGGTCGCGCGAGGCTTCGCTATGCGAAGCCTCGCGCGGGTGAGGGCGGCCTTGCTCGATCGGGGATGCTTGCTGAATACGCAATTTCCTTTTTTATCGCGCGACGCTGCGCGCCGCGCTGAATAAGGTCCCTCATCTAACCTCTCCCTTTCAGGGCGAAAGACCGGAGGCGCGCTAGCCGTGGCATTGGAAGCGGATATGCGAACTGCCCGACTTGATTCTATCGACGCGGGCGCGGACCTTCGTTGTCAGCGGCAGATCGGGAAATGCTTTCGCGAATGCTTCGAGGCCGTCGGCAACCTGCTGCTGAGTTCCGCATGCGCAGGTGCCCGCGGATAATTCCGCATCCATGCTGTCCAGTTCGCCCTGCGCTTCGGTCGCGTAGTCGCCCGGATACTGCGTGCGAAAGACCAACCATCCCCGGTAAAGACCAACGATCAACGGTCCGTCGAATTTCGTGCATCGTGCGGAGGCGCCTTGCACCGACACGTAGCTTGGAAAATCCGGACTCGAGTCGGGTTCGGTGCGGGCGTAGATGTCAAAAAATGCGCGGTCGGCTTTGGTGCCTTTGCGCCGTGCGAGATTTTTGAAGAAGTCGGCGCTCGGACGAACGACGTCGGTCTCGCCCCGGACGATCTGCATTCCGGGCATCTTCTTTTTCAGCGCCGCGAGCTCGTCGGCGCTGAGCGTATCGAGAATCGCCTGGACCTCGGGCGAGGATTTGATCCCGATTTCGAACACCGGCTGCAGGCTTTGCCGCGAATGCGATTTCATGACCGCATCGAGTGCGCTGGTGTACTGGTCAACCGCCGCCGGAGCTTCCGCGGCGCGCACGCATATCGCGGACATCGCGGATGCTCCAATCACGATCGCGATGGCGATAGCCAGCGCCGCTCGCCGCGTATGAGAATCAATGGATGAAATGCGCATCGCTATTCTGGCGCGATTGGTAGCATCGCGGGCGAGGTACGCGCAACGTCTGGGGAGCGGGCGGCGCGCTCCCGCGAACCGATTCGATCTCGTTTCCGCAGGCCGCGCCGCCACGCTTGGGGAAGGCTTGAGTCTCTCAGGCCGCCCGCTTGCCGTCGGGGTCCGAGACGGCGCGATGTATCGCTTCGAGCAGTGTGGCCTTGCGCACCGGCTTGGTGATGTGCGCGTCGCATCCGGCTTCCTGCGTGCGATGCAGATTCTCGTCGAGGGCGGAAGCGGTCAGCGCCAGAATCGGAGTGCGCGCCTGATTGTGGTCGCGCTCCCAATCGCGAATCGCACGCGTGGCCGTGTATCCATCGACCTCCGGCATCTGCATGTCCATCAACACCACGTCGTAAGGGCGCGAGACAAACTTGTCGATCGCGACACGGCCATTCTCGGCCTCGTCGAGATGGTACGGAGTGTTCTTGAGATAGGCGCGCACCAGGATCCGGTTGTCGGCGGAGTCGTCGGCCAGCATGATTCGCAGCGGGCGGTTGATGATAAGTGCAGACGGCGCGATCGGGATCACGCCGGCGATCGCCAGTTGCGAGGCAATCGGCGCGCGCGCGATCGCCGGATTGTCGTCAAAGAGAATCGCGGCGCGAAGATCGGCCATCGCCACCGGCTTGACGATCCACGAGCCCAGCGCCAGAGACCTGATCTGCGCGATTTCGTCCGACGCGAGCATCAGCGAGATGGTCCGCGCCGGCGCTCCGAGCGCGCGCATCCGCTCGGCGGTTTCGATTCCGCTAAGCGGGCGCATCCGGTTGTCAATCACGATCGCGTCGATCAGGCGGCCTTGCGCGCGCTCATGCTCGAACGCGGCGACCGCGCCGGGGCCGTTTTCTGCCATCACGCACTGCGCGCCCATCAACTCGAGCATCTCGAGCATGATCGTGCGGCGTGTTGCATTCTCGGCGGCGACCAGGACTCGCTTTCCTGCAAGGCTGCGGTCTGCGCTTCCTGCGGCGCCCGGCTGCAACTCGATCACGGCTGAGAAATGGAACACGCTGCCGTGTTCCAGCTCGCTTTCGGCCCACACGGTTGCGTTCATCAGGGCGGCCAGACGCCTGACGATCGCAAGGCCCAATCCGCTGCCTCCATAGCGCCGCGTGGTCGAGGAGTCGGCCTGGGTAAACGGCATAAAGATACTTTCGAGTTGGTCGGCTGCGATTCCCACTCCGGTATCACGCACGGCGAACAACAGCGCGCCGGGCTCGGCGCAAGAGTGGTCGGGCTCAACGCTGACCAGAATCTCGCCGCAGCGGGTGAATTTGATCGCGTTGCCGATGAGGTTGATCAGAATCTGGCGCAGGCGCAGCGAATCGCCGACGCGCGCGGTGACGGTCTCGGGCGCGATCCGCACCAGCAGCTCGAGGCCTTTTTCGTGCGCGCGGATCGCCACCGCCTCCGCGGATTTTTCGATCACCTCGCGCAGATCGAACGGCGCTTTCTCGAGCGTCATGTGGCCGCTCTCGACTTTCGCGAGATCCAGGATGTCGCTCAAAAGCGCCAGCAGCGCGTGTCCGTTGCTGACCAGGTTCTGCACGTAGTGCCGCTGCTCGGCGGTCATCTGGGTCTCGGCGAGCAGGTCGGCCATGCCCAGGATCGAGTTCATCGGGGTGCGGATCTCGTGCGACATGCTCGAAAGGAATTCGCTCTTCGCGCGCGAGGCCTGCAGCGCCGACTCGCTCGCCGCCACCAGCGCTTTCTCCGTCCGTTTGAGCGCGGTGATGTCGCGGGTGATCGACAGGCAACATTGCTTGCCGGCCAACTCGAGCACGACTCCGGAGATAAGGCAGTTCATGACCAGGCCGTTTTGAATCCGGAAATCCGCCTCCATATCGCGCACGTAGCCATTCACCTCAATTTCCCGGGCGAAGGCCGCGCGCCTGCCCTTATCCACCCACAAGCCGGTGCGCGCGAAGCCCTTTCCGATAACGGTATCGCGCGAGATGCCGGTGTTGCGCTCGAACGCGGCGTTTACGTCTATATAGTTGCCATCGGCCATATCGGTGATCGTGATCGAATCGAAATTCGCGTCGAACACCTTGCGCAGAGTATCTTCGCTCTGGCGCAAGCTTTCTTGCGCGGCGCGGAAATCCGAGATGTCGCGCGCGATCGTGAGAATCGCCTTGTTTCCGCCAAGCTCGATAATCACGCCCGTGACCAGATGCGGCACGATCTGGCCGGACACCCACAGATCGGCCGGCAAATTGCGCACCTCGCCCTTGGTGCCCAGCTGATCCATGAACGAGGCGAGCTGCGCGTCGTCGGTCCAGAAACCGAGCTCGCGTGTGAAGTGTCCGATTATCTGATCGCGCGTGAGGCCGCTGCCGCGAATGAACTCGTCGTTGACGTCGATATACTCGCCCTTGGGAAATCCGTTGATCGCTATATAGTCGCGGTTGGAATCGAAGATCGTCCGCAGCTTCGCCTCGTTCTCCGCCAGCAGCGTTTCGCTGGCGCGCAAGGCTTCGAGCTGGCGCGCCAGCTCGGCGCGCGCGGCCTCGAGGTCGCGTTCCTTCTGCTTGAGCAGCGTGATCTCGCGGGTGAAGGAGACCACGCACGGCTCGCCGTCGATCTCGGTCCGGACGCTCGAGATCAGCGCGGGGACCAGAGATCCGTCGGAGTGCCGGAATTCCGCTTCCATGTTCAGGACGGAGCCGTCAGCCTCAAGCCGACGATCGTACTCGCGCGTCGTTTCCGGATCCGCCCAGATATTCAACTCGCTGAATGAACGGCCCAGCACCTGGCTTGGTTCGAGCCCCAGGGCTTTGTACATCCCGTGATTGGCATAGGTGAATTTCCGCTGACGCTCGCTGTATATCGAAATCGCGTCCAGGCTCGCGTCCAGGATCGCGCGCAATCGAACTTGAGTCTGCTCCAGACTCGCACGAGCGTGGCTCATCGAGGTGATGTCGCGAATTATCGCGACTCCGCACAGACGCCCGTCGAGCTCGAGCGGCACGCCCGAAACCAGTGCGGTGATAATCCTGCCGTCGGCGAGGCGAAACTCGGCTTCAAGATCGCGAACCATGCGCCCGGCTTCCAATTTGGCGACGAAGCTTTCGCGCTGATGCGCGTGCACCCAGAAATCAACGTCCTTGATGGGGCGTCCGAGGATCTCCGCGCGCGGACGCCCGAATGCGGTCTCGAACGCGTGGTTGACCATCGCGAAGGTATGATCGGTGAGGGTTCCGATGATCGCTATATCATTGAGGTTCTCGAATACGGAGCGCGTCATCGCCGCCGAAAGCTCTCCGCGGCGCTCGGCTTTCGCGCGCTCAGCGATCTCGATTCGCAGGCGCCGATCACTCTCGCTCAGAACCACCACTTGCGCCTCGAGCTCGCGGCGATAGCCGGCGATCATCATCACGATCACTTGCGCCAGAACCACCGCGATCGAGACGCGCAGCCACAAGATGTCGGCGAAGGGCTCGCGCGTAACCAGCGCCAACAGCCCGACCGACCCGAATGCGCAAGCGCCCAGAGCGGCCTGCCATCGTCCGCTCCACGGCAGCAACGCGCCTGCGGCAACCAGGATCGCAAGGATTGTGACGATCAGCCGCCCCGGGTCGCCGGATAAATATGCGATACCGGCGGCGGCCAAAATCTCAACCAGGCAGGTCGCGAATGCCGCAATCCGCCACTGGCGCATCCCCCATTCCACGAAGGTCAGCGCAAACAGCACGGCACCGGCACTGACTCCCGCTACGTGAAATGCGATCAGCGCTGGGGTCAGATCCCGAAGACTGAGTCCAAGCGCGAGCAGAAGCGCGGTCTCAAACGCAAACACCAAGAGGCCGGCCCCGCGTACCATTCGCGCGGGCGATCGCGCGAAGCTGAGCGCTCCGGCGCGTACGCCGCCGCGCTGCTCGCATACCTCGTCGATCGCAGGATTCAGAGGAGAAGCCACAGTCACAAAGCAAGCGCGATGCCGCCGGAAGCCGCGCCGCCAAGTGGATTACGGGCAATTGCGCGTGGCTACGGCGAGCCTCAACGGGCGGCGCTTTCGCGGCGGTCCCGAATTGAGACATCGCAAAACACGCCGGACGCGCGCAGGGCTGGAAGATGAGACCGGCGATTGCGCGGGCACGCAATCGCCGGTGTGTGAGAGATCGCTGTCAGGCGCGGATCAGGTCGTCACGGTGCGGCCTTCACCATCGCCTGAGTGGTAAAGAAATCGCGTGTGACCGCGCCCATGTTGATGTACCAGCATTCGCGTTCCGGCGTATGCTGACCCGGCAGATAACACATCGTGGCTTGTCCGGATTGCACGTCGGTCGCAGCCGCGCCAACCACGAACGCGCGCTTGAACGGATAAATCGCGACGCGAGCGTCAGGCACCGGCCGATCGCGATACGTCAGCCAGTAGATATGATTCTGCCACAGCTCTCCCTTGGCGTCGTATTCATCGACGTACGGCTCGAACCACATTTCACTGTCGATATACAGAATCGATTTCGCGTGTAGCGCCTGGCCATTATTGGATGAGCGCGGTGCCGTCTGCACTACATACAATTGGCGCATCTCCCAGTCTTCCGGGCATGCGCTGCCACCGCCGTCGGTTTGACAGGTGATCTCGGGCGAATGCACCGCGTTGACCGACGCGAGCATCGACTTCTGTCCGAGGAATTTGTAGTTGTACTCCTCTATCTTCGCGTTGAAGCCCGAATAGTGATCCGGATCGAAGTTGGTCGGATTGCCGCCGCTGTTGACGGCGTCGCTCATCAGGCCCTCGTTGAGACGCCGCACACGCCGCACGCCCGGATTCCAATCCCAGATGTCGTCGGCTTTCTTCGGGTTCTCATAACGATAGCGGATAAAGCCGCCGCCGCGATCATTCTCGGGCGCGAGGATTGGGTATAGGGCGAATAGCCAATAACGATTGGTCGTCTTGAAGTCAGGATCGATCGGCAGAGGCTCTACCTCCGTGCGTCCGACCTCGTCATAACCGGCGTAGTGTCCGATCTGATAATAGTCAATTACGCTTACTGCACGGTTGCGTCCGGTGTTGACTACGTCGCAATCGTAATAGCGCAGATCGTAGTCGTCGGTCGTGATTGGACGGAACGCGTTGTTCCACATGATCTTGGTCGCGACACTCGGATCGTTCGGATCAAGAAACGGGAACGGTTGTCCGGCTACATAATTGACGACGGTTCGTCCGTCGGGCGAAAGCCGCACCTGGTCGGCGTATTTCTCGGTCGCATCGCGGTAGGGCGGCGGCCAATCGATCCGCTCCGTCGGAACGATTTTCATCGTCATTCCGTTGACGACCTTGTAGTAAACCCCGGGCGAGACCAGGTTCTTCACCTGATACGAGTTCGTATAGGTGATCATCTCACCGGGTTTGACTTGGGCATTGGCGGGGGGCGCCGCGATGACTAATCCCACTACTAACAAGAGAGCGGCCGCGCGCCACGTCCATGCGTGGACTTCCTTGAGCATGACATACCTCCTTCTACTGACTGCGTTAATCAGCCGAGACAGAAGATGCCACGGGCGAGCCGCCACGGGTCGCCTCATCAACGGGGACAGGGTACTAGGACTGCGACTGGTCGCAGCTCCTGCGGGGGCACCATAATATTCGGACGAAGCGCGCCGCTATTTAATTCATCGCGGAGAAAAATATTTTCGCGTATACTCAGATCAGCAAACAGAACGCAGCGCTTGCGTAATATCTTCGATCAGATCATCGCTCGACTCGAGCCCAACGGACAGCCGCACCAGCGCGTCGCCGATCCCGGCTTGCGCGCGATGCTCAGGTGACATTCCGGAGTGCGAAGTGGCGGCGGGACGGGTTATCAAGGTTTCGACTCCACCGAGGCTTGGCGCGCTGATGGGAATCGACGCGAGCGCTATAAATCTCTCGGCCGCGGCTACTCCGCCTTCGATCTCAAAGCTCAGCACGCCGCCGAACCCGTCGAACAACTCGCACGCGCGCAAATGATTCGGATGGCTCTCGAGTCCGGGATAGTTGACGCGCGCGATCTTCGGATGCTGCTCCAGGAAGCGCGCGAGTTTGAGCGCGCTCTCATTCTGGTGCCGCACACGCACGGCGAGGGTCTTGATCCCGCGGTTCAGCAGGAAGCACGCGTGCGGATCGAGCACGCCGCCGAGATGGTCCAGCTTGTGCTTGATCTCCTCGACCAGCTCCGCGCGCCCGATCACCGCGCCGGCGACGATATCGGTATGTCCGTTCAGGTATTTGGTCGCGCTGTGCAGCGAGAGATCGAAGCCGATCTCGGCCGGCCGGAAATTCATCGGACTCGCGAACGTGTTGTCGATGATCGAGATCAATCCGTTGGCGCTCGCGAACTCCACGACCGCCGCGAGATCGCTCACCCGTAGGAGCGGATTCGAAATCGACTCGACGTAGATCGCCTTGGTATTCGGGCGAATCATCTCCCGCCACGAGGCCGGGTCGTCGCCGTCGATAAAATCGACCTCCATGCCCATCCCGGGAAAATCCTGCGTCATCAGGTCGTGCGTGCCGCCGTAGAGGCAGTCCTGCGCGAGCAGATGACCGCGGCCGGAGAGCGTCGTCATCAGAGTCGCCGAGATCGCGGCCATCCCGCTGCCCGCGACCAGTGCTGCTTCGGCGCCCTCGAGGCTCGCGAGCTTCGCGTGCAGCGCGGTGTGATTGGGAGTGTTGGAGAGCCGGATGTAGCGAAGGTCGTGATAGTTAGTCGCGCCCGCCGACTCGAACGTCGAGGACTGGAAAATCGGCATCGTGACCGCGCCACCGATTGGCGGATCAGGCTCGCCCGCATGAATCAGCCGCGTCTCGATTCCCCTCATCAGCCTTGCCATTGGCGACCTCCTGCGTGCCGGATGCGATCCTTCTATCATCGAATCGCTCGCACGTCCGCATCGCCTTAAGAGGCCGCGGCTGTTCACCGGGCAGAGGGGCGTCGGTATGCTGAGCCATGGGCAGCAAGATCGCGCTGGGATTGGTGAAGGATCTTTTCTTCCGCTCGAAGCTGGACGCGGTTGCGGCATTGCTCGGCGTCGAGATCGTGTACGCCTCAACGCTCGACGCCGCCGCGCGCCAGTGCTCGAGCCGTCATCCTGCGCTGGTGTTCGCCGATCTTTCGGACGCGGAGTTTCCCGCCGCGGCGACGGCCGCACGTATCCGCGCCGATGCGCCCGAGGCGCGAATTGTCGGCTTCGCGTCGCATGTGGATTTGAAATCGCTCAAGGCCGCGCGCGAAGCGGGATTCGACCTGACCCTCTCCCGCAGCGAGTTCACCGCGCGCCTCGCGGAGCTGCTGAGCTTCTGATGCCAGGTCTGCGTCATTCCCGCGCGTGGCTGCCGCGCGAGGAATCTCGATCGGAGGGCGGATGTATGAAGCGTCGGCTCGGCGCATGGCCGCCTCGGGATTTCTCCTTTCGGTCGAAATGACGAATGAGGGTTATGCAGAAGCTATGAAGTTATGCGGTGAGCCCCCGATCGTCATTTCGAGCCATAGGCGAGAAATCCCGGCCGAATCGACTACCGAGCGCGGAGCATCCTGCGATTTCTTACGTCCCGCTGCCGTCCCGCGGACGGGGGTGTTATAAAGATCGCGATGCATCCGGTGCTCGCAGATTTCCATCCCGCGGTGCGCGAGTGGTTCTCGCGGCGCTTCGGCAGTCCCTCGCGCGCGCAGGAACTCGGATGGCCTGTAATTGGCGCCGCGAGCGCGAGCCCTCGCCACGACGTGCTCTTGTGCGCGGCCACGGGCAGCGGCAAGACGCTCGCGGCTTTCATGTGGGCGATCGACAGTCTTGTGCGCGAGGCCGAACGCGGCGCTCTTACCGACGCGGTCTCCGTCCTCTACGTCTCGCCACTCAAAGCTCTTGCTAACGATATTCGACTGAACCTCGATGAGCCGCTCGACGGCGTTCGCGAGATCGGCGCTGCCGCCGGAATCGATCTCGGCGTGATTCGCGCCGGCCTGCGCACCGGCGATACTCCGGCGAGCGAGCGCGGCGCGATGCTCAAGCGGCCGCCGCAGATCCTTGTTACCACACCCGAGTCGCTGTTCCTGCTGCTCACCTCGCCGCGGTTTCGCGCCAAGCTCGCGTCGGTGCGACACGTTATTGTCGATGAGCTGCACGCGCTTGCGGGGAACAAGCGCGGAGCGCATCTCGCGGTGACGCTCGAGCGGCTGGAGCGCTTCGTGCGCGCGTCGGGTGGCGAGCGTCCTACGCGGATTGGGCTTTCGGCGACGCTCAACCCGATCGAGAAGCTCGCAGAATTTCTGGCCGGATTCGATACCGCCGCCGACGGCTCGCGCACTCCGCGTCCAGTGAAAATCGTTCGGGCCGACGATCGCGCGCGCACGATGGACTTGCAGGTTATTGCGCCGGGCCCGGAGCTCGGGCCGCTCGCGACGCATCAGCATTGGGACGCGATGTACGATCAGATCGCCGAGTTGATTTTGGCGCATCGCACGACGCTAATCTTCACGCTCTCGCGCAGGTGGGCCGAACGCGTTGCGGTCAACTTGCAAAAACGAGTCGGCGCCGACGCCGTGATGGCGCATCACGGCAGCCTTGCGCGCAAGGAACGCATGCTGGCCGAGCAACGGCTCAAGCGCGGCGAGCTGCGCGCGATCGTCGCGACCGCGTCGCTTGAACTTGGTATCGATGTCGGCGCGGTCGAGCTGGTGTGCCAGATCGATTCGCCGAAATCGATCTCGGCCGCGATTCAGCGCATCGGGCGCTCGGGCCATAGCCTCGGCGCGACGCCGAAGGGCAGATTTTTCGCGATGACCACCGACGATCTGCTCGAATGCGCGGCCGCGGTGCGCGCGATTCGCAGTGGGCATCTGGATGAGGTCGTGATTCCCGGCGGATGCCTGGATATCGCGGCGCAGCAGATTATCGCGATCGCGGCCGAAGAAGACGAAATCACCGAGGCCGAGCTGCTGCGGATTCTGCGCGGCGCGTACAACCTGGGCGGCCTCGACGCAGGCGGCCTCACGCAACTGGTCGAGCAGATGGCGACGGAGCTGCCGGAGCGAATCAGCGGCGCGGCGCCAAAAATCTTTTTCGATCGCACTAATCATCGCATCCGTCCGCGGCGCGGCGCGCGTCTGGCCGCGATCATGTCGGGCGGAACGATTCCCGAGAGCGGCAACTACGACGTCGTGATCGAGTCCGAGGGGCGCAAGATCGGCGACGTCGAGGAAGACTTTGCGCAGGAATCCGCGCGCGGCGACGTGTTCTCGCTCGGCTCGATGCCGTGGCAGATTCAGCGAACGTCGCGAGGACGCCTGATGGTCGAGGCCGCGCCCGGGATGGCGCCGACGCTGCCGTTCTGGCTGACCGAGGCGGGTGGCAGGTCGTACGCGCTCTCGACCGAAATCGCGGAGCTGCGGCATGATATCGCAACGCAGATCGAACGCGGCGGCGACGCCGGTGCCGCGCGATGGCTCGCGCAAGAGTGCGCGCTCGACCGAGTCGGCGGCGGCTCAGGCGGTCGATTACGTGCGGCGCGGGTTGCAGGCGCTCGGCGCGATTCCGGATTCGAAAACGATCGTGGTCGAGCGATTTTTCGACGGGCTGGGCGGCACGCAGATCGTCATTCATGCTCCGTTCGGAATTCGCTTCAATCGGGGGCTCGGACTCGCGCTGCGCAAGCGCCTGTGCCAATCGTTCGATTTCGAGATTCAGGCTTCGGCAATCGACGACGGCGTATTGATCGCGCTCAATTCCCGCCACAGTTTCCCGCTGGAAGAAACGCTTACGATGCTGCCGGCGCGCAGTGCGCGCGGCGTGCTCGAGCAGGCGATGATCGCGGCGCCGATGTTCGAGGTCCGTTTCCGACACGTCGCCTCGCGCGCGCTGACGGTTATCCGCGCGGCGCGCGGCGCCAGAATTCCCGCGTGGATTCAGCGCCTGCGCTCGCAGGAGGCGCTCGCCGCGCTCTTCCCGCAACAGCAGGCGTGCTTCGAGAATCGTCCGCCCGCGATCGAGATTCCGCAGCACTTCATCGTCGCCGAGACGATGCGCGAGTGTCTGACCGAATCGGCCGACGCCGGCCGAATGGAGCGCGTGCTCGCCGGAGTCGCCGACGGCTCCGTGCGCGCGGTCTATGTCGATTCGGTCTCGCCCTCGGTGTTTGCGCATCGCCTGCTGCTCGCGTGGGACTACTCCTTCCTTGACGGCGGCGAGCGCGCGAATCGCCGCAGCCGCACCGTCTCGATGAATCGCGGGATGGCCGAGGACGTGTTCCGCAGCGAGGATTTGTCGGAGATGCTGGCCGAGGATGCGGTGCGCGCGGTAGCAGCCGAAGTGACCGGAATGGCGCTCGGCTATCGCCCGCGAAATCGCGACGAGCTTTACGAATTGATTCGCGCCCACGGCGCGCTGAGCATCCGCGAGCTCGAGGATCGCGCAGGCGAAGGCGCTCGCGCGATGCTCGAAGAACTCGCGCGCGAAAAGCGCATCGCGCGGATTTTTCGCTCTGGCGCTGAGGCTTTTCTTACCTCGGAGGATACCGCGATATTCGCGGCGGCGTATCCCGGCTCGGAGATTATCGACGGACCGGAATTTGCCCCAGCCGATCCCGACGCCGCGCAACAGGAGATCGTCCGGCGCGCGCTCAAGACCTCTGGTCCGACAACTCCCGATGAACTCGCGCTGCGGCTCGGTCTCGATGAGCAAGTGATCGCGCGCGTATTGCCCGCGCTCGAGGCGAGCGGCGCCGTGTTTCGCGGCCATTTCACGTCATCGACGGCGACGCAGTGGTGCGAGCGCTACAACCTCGAGCGAATTCATCGGATGACGCTGGCGCGTGTGCGGGCCGAGATCGAGCCGTGCGCCGATCATGAATTCGCGGCATTCCGCCTGCGATGGATGTATGTCGGCGGCGGCGAGATCTCCGCCGACGCTACGGGAGTGACTGCCGTCCTCGAACAGCTCTCCGGCCTCGCGTATGCGCCAGGGTTCTGGGAGCGCGCGATTCTGCCCGCGCGAATTCGCGGCTATCGTCCGGAAATGCTTGACGTCGTATGCCTTGGTGGACAGATGCGATGGGCTGCGGTCGCGCAGCCAGACGAAAGCCGCACGAGCCCGGACCTGATCACATTTATTGCGCGGAGAGCCGCGGTGCCGGGTGGCGCCGTGCTCGCGGAGATAGACGATCCGCGCGAGCAGAACATTATCGCAGCGCTGCGCGCGGGCGGTGCTCAGTACCTCGACCAGATTTCCGAGCGCGCGAATCTCTCCGAACGGGATACGCTCGCCGCGCTGTGGCGACTGGCCGCGCGCGGCCTTGCGAGCAACGACAGCTTCGCGCCATTGCGGATGCTCGCGGCGGATTCGTCCACTGCCGATGCGATCGAGGGCACGTCACCGCGCGGATTTACTCGGCATGACGCCGCAATTCGCGCGCGGCTCAAGTCGAGCGTCTCGGGACGCTGGAGCGTGATCGAAGCGGCGGCCGAAGTATCGCCGAGGGAATCTGAAGATGCGGACCCGGCGCGCGACTTCGCGATGCGTCTCTTGGCGCGCAACGGAATTCTCTCGCGCGAGATGCTTGCGCTCGAGCCGTCGGCGATGAGCTGGCATGACGTATCGTTCGCGCTGCGCCGGCTCGAATACGGCGGCACGATTCGGCGCGGATGGTTCGTGCGCACGCTTTCGGCCGAGCAATACGCGCTGCCCGAGGCGGTCGAGCTGCTGCGCGAGGCGCGCGCGCTCAATCCCGCGCGCGAGAAGCCGATCGCGATCAGCGCCGCCGATCCGGCTAATCCCTACGGCGCGATGCTGCCCGGATGCGGCGTCGCTCGCGATGCGGCGAATATCGTCGTCCTGCGCGCGGGCAGGGCCGTGCTCGGGCTCGCGAGCCGCGCGCTGGTGACAATTGGCGCACTCGATGACGACGCGTTCAGCGCGGCGCTCGCGGCGCTGCTCGAAGCGCGTGCGAAGATCGTGCTCGATACCATCGACGGCGAGCCGGCGCTCGCGTCGGCGCGCGTCGGGATGCTGGCGGCGATGCGGTTTCATTCCGACGGCCGCGCGCTCGTCTTCGACGGACTGCCGGGTCCCGCTCCGGCCCGCGCCGCGCGCGCCAGACGCGGTTGATCCGCGGCCCGCGCGCGCTATTCTGATCGCATGGCGACCAACAGTTTCGGCGCGCGTGCGACGCTCAAATCCGGCGGCAAATCCTGGACCATCCACAAGCTCGAAGCGCTCGAGCGCCGCGGCTTTGCCTTGTCGAAGATTCCTTTCTCGATCAGAGTGATGCTCGAAAACGTTCTGCGACGCGAAGACGGCGTCAACGTGACCGCTGAGCAGGTCGAGACGCTGGCGAAGTGGGATGGCAAGCCCTCGCAACGCGAGATTTCATTTCGCCCCGCGCGCGTACTATTGCAGGATTTCACCGGCGTGCCGGTGGTTGCCGATCTGGCGGTCATGCGCGACGCGATCAAGCGCCTGGGCGGCGACCCGGCGAAGATAAATCCGCTCCAGCCGGTCGATCTCGTGATCGATCATTCGGTGCAGGTCGACGCGTACGGCAGCGCCGACGCGTTCGCGATCAACGCGCGCATGGAGTTCGAGCGCAACCGCGAGCGCTACTTGTTCCTGCGCTGGGGGCAGGGCGCGTTCGACGATTTTCGCGTCGTGCCGCCCGATACGGGAATCGTGCATCAGGTGAATCTCGAATATCTCGCGCCGGTGGTGTTCGGCTCGCGCGACGGCTCCGCCTATCCCGATACCGTTCTTGGCACCGACTCGCATACGACGATGATCAACGGTCTCGGCGTGGTCGGATGGGGCGTCGGCGGAATCGAGGCTGAGGCGGCGATGCTCGGGCGGTCGATTCCGATGCTGATCCCCGAGGTGATCGGGTTTCGCCTGCATGGCAGCATGCGTCCAGGCTCGACCGCGACCGACCTGGTACTGACCGTCACTCAGATGCTGCGCAAGAAGGGCGTGGTCGGAAAGTTCGTCGAGTATTTTGGTCCTGGGCTTGGCACGCTTCCGGTCGCTGATCGCGCGACGCTCGGCAACATGTCGCCCGAGTACGGCGCCACGATCGGATTTTTCCCGGTCGACGATCAGACGCTCAAATATCTGCGCATGAGCGGCCGCTCCGAGGAGCAGGTCGCGCTGGTCGAGGCTTACTGCAAGGAGCAGGGGCTGTTCCGCACCGAGGCGACACTGGAGCCGCATTTCTCCGACGTGCTCGATCTCGATCTCGGGGAGGTCGAGCCGAGCCTCGCGGGTCCGCGGCGTCCGCAGGATCGCGTGCCGCTGCACGACTCCAAGATTACGTTCCGCCGCGACCTCGCCAAAGAAGTTGCGCATCATGTCACCGCGGATCCGAAGCTCGTCGAGCGCTGGGTTTCCGAGGGTGGGAATCCGGGCCTCGCTCCGCACGAACGCGTGAATACCGCCGACCTTGGCCATCTGGCGCATAGCGTCGGCACGACTCACGGCGAGCACAAGTTCTCGCTAACGCACGGCTCGGTGATTATCGCGGCGATCACGAGCTGCACCAACACCTCGAATCCTTCAGTGATGGTCGCCGCCGGGTTGCTCGCGAAGAAAGCCGTTGCGCGCGGTCTCACCGTGCGGCCGTGGGTGAAGACCAGCCTCGCGCCCGGCTCGAAGGTCGTCACGCAATATCTGAAGCGGGCCGGGCTGCTCGAACCGCTGCAGAAGCTCAAGTTCAACCTGGTCGGCTATGGGTGCACGACCTGTATCGGCAACAGCGGCCCGATCGCTGAGGGCATCGCCGCCGCGGTCAAAAGCGGGAACCTGGTCGCCGCGGCGGTGCTGAGCGGAAATCGCAACTTCGAGGGGCGAATCAATCCGTCGGTGCGATTCAACTACCTCGCGTCGCCGCCGCTGGTGGTCGCCTACGCGATCGCCGGAACGATGAATATCGATTTGAATCACGAGGCGCTCGGAACCGATTCGCAGGGCAAGCCGGTCTATCTGCGCGAGATTTGGCCGTCGGCCGAAGAGATCGCGAGCACGGTCGCGAGCTCGCTCGACTCCGCGATGTTCCGCGGCGAGTACGGACAGGTGTTCGAGGGTGACGAAAGCTGGCGCAGCCTGGCGGTCCCCAAGGGCAACCTTTTTCAATGGGAAAAGGATTCGGAGTACGTAAAGGCGCCGCCATTCTTTGACGGTATCACCGCGGAGCCGGGCAAATTCACCGATATTACGGGCGCGCGCGCGCTCGCGGTTCTGGGCGACAGCGTGACTACCGATCACATTTCGCCCGCCGGATCGATCGCATCAGACGGGCCCGCGGGAAAATATCTGATCGCGCACGGCGTCAAGCCCGCCGACTTCAACTCCTACGGAGCGCGGCGCGGAAATCATGAAGTGATGATGCGCGGCACGTTCGCCAATATCCGGCTACGCAACCAGATGGTCCCCGGCGTCGAGGGCGGCTTTACGACGCATCTGCCCGACGGCGAACAGATGACGATCTTCGATGCGTCAGAGCGCTATCGTAAAGAAGGCGTTGCGCTGATCGTGATCGCGGGCAAGGAATACGGCACCGGCTCGTCGCGCGATTGGGCGGCCAAGGGAACGTTGCTGCTCGGAGTGAAGGCGGTGATCGCGGAAAATTTCGAGCGGATTCATCGCAGCAATCTGATCGGGATGGGCGTGCTCGCGCTCGAGTTCCTGCCCGGCGAGAACCGCGAATCGCTGGGACTCACCGGGCGCGAGGTTTACTCGATTAGCGGGACCAGCGGCGGTATCAAGCAGCGCCAGCGCCTGACCGTGCGCGCGGAAGAAGCGGGCAAGACCAAACAGTTCGAGGTCATCTCGCGAGTCGATACTCCCGAGGAGATCGAGTACATCCGGCACGGCGGAATTCTGCCATTCGTGTTGCGCGAGCTGCTGCGCGCCTGATCACGCCGGCTGCGCAGCCATCTCGAGGCGTACGCGCTCTCCGCTCTTTCGCTCGGCGAAGCGCGATAGTAAACGAATCACGCCGGGAGTCACTTCGGACATCGCCTCGGGCCTGTAGCCCTGCGATTCGGCGCCGCGCGCCTGCATCATCCCCATCATCGAAAGCCGCAGCATCGCGGCCACCGCCTGGCAGTAGCGGAAGCGCTCGAAATCGAGCCGGTTCATCGCGTGATACAGCGGCACATAAAGTCCGGCGAACGACGTCCGCAGCGTGTTGCCGACAGCGTTGTCGCGGATCCATCGTGGATGATCGAATGCCGACGAAGAGAGAATCGCCGCTGTCATCCCGGCGTCGAGATGGCGGTCGCCCACGTCGGTATTGACCCAATCGATGACGCCGGAAAGATGCGTCGCGCGCACGACGACGTTTCTCGGATGGTAATCCATGTGGATCAGCGAGGGTTCAGCAACCCGATATGCGCCGGCGCGGGCGCTGAGCCGTCCGAGCGCATCGCGCAGCCCGGGCAGCGGACCTTTCTCGACGCGGTCCGCGATAATCGCAAGCGCGCGATCGAGCATCGGCGTTCCCGGCGTGGTCAGCCCGGTTTCGTAGGCGCGCGGGATATCGCGCAGCCGGGAGTCCTGCGGATTCATCCGATGCAGCTTCACCTGCGCGCGCACGAAGCCGAAAAACCCCAGCGAGAAAGTTTTGAACGCCTCGGGAAAGCTGCGGGTCGTGAACAGCGGACCGCCGTCGAGGCGCTGCATCACCAGGAACGGCGCTCCGAGCGCGGAATGATCCAGCTCGAAGGCGTAAGGATGCGGAACGGGAAAGCCCGCCGCGGAGAGGCGCTCGATAGTCATGCTCTCACGCGTGCCTTTATCGTCCGCCTGCGCTCCCTGGTAGAAGCGCAGGACGAGAAGCGCTCCTACTGGAATCTCGCGAAAGCGAGGCGACGCGCTGCCGAGCGTGAACTCAAACACGGTGGTCTCCCATCCACTTGCGAGCACACGCAGGCTTGCGAGACGGGTGTCGAGATAGGCGGCCAGTCGGACGCCAATGTCGTGGAGATCGATCATTGAGAAGCGGCGCGCATCGTATGCGCAGTCATCGAAGGCTAATACATCGGACCGGTCGAAGGCAATTCACCTGACACGCGTGTCAGGCCGGAAGCGTCCTATTGGTCGTGATGAAACAAGCCGTGCAGGAATTGGCGATGCTGCCCAGCGGGAGGTTGTTGCCGACCCTGCGGGTCGGGCGACGGCATCGGCTGCTCTTTGAGCGATTCGTTCGGTGAAGTGGTGCCGTTGTGCTCGAAGTGTCCCTGGACCAGCGAGGACAGGAGCGAGCCGCGCGTGTTGCCGATGTTGATCGAGACCTCGACCGACAATCCCAGGCGCAGCGGCTTGTCGGTGGGAATATCCTGGTCGAAAACAATCTTGACCGGCACGCGCTGCACCACCTTGACCCAGTTGCCAGTCGCGTTTTCGGGCGGCAGCAGCGAGAACGCGGCGCCGGTGCCCATGCTGATCGAATCGACGTGTCCGTGGTAAATGTAGCCGGGGTAGATATCAGCCTCGACGGTTGCCTGCTGGCCGACACGCACGTCGGTTAGCTGCGTCTCCTTGAAGTTGGCGGTGACGTACAGATGCTTCAGCGGCACCACCGCCATCAGCGGTTCGCCGACCTGCACGCGATGGCCGATATGGACGGTCTTGTGGGTTACGATTCCCGCGAACGGCGCGTAGATTTTCGTATAGGCAAGATCGAGCTTGGCCGCTTCCAGAGCCGCCTCGGCCTGCTTCACGATCGGTCGGTCGTAGCGCGAGTGATCGGCCTCGTCCACTTCGGCGCCAAGTGCGGCCTGTGACTGGGTGAGCTGATGCTCCGCCAGCGCGGAATTGGCGCTTGCCACTTTGAGCGCGGTCTCGGCCTGATCGTAATACTCGGCGGAAACGATACCTTGCGCCTTAAGCGCCTTGGCCCGGGCCCAATCTATTTTCGCCTGGTTGAGCTGGCTTGCCGCCAGACGCACGCCCGATTGGGCTGCGTCGACGCCGGCGTACATCTCGTCCACCGATTGGTGGGCGCGCGCAAGCTGCGCGCGGGCCTGCTCGACCCGGACCTCGTAGTCGCGCGGATCCAGAGTGAGCAGCAATTCGCCCTCGGTAACCGTCCAGTTATCTTCGACGTAGAGATTGGTCACGGTTCCGGAGATGCGCGAGGAAACCAGCGCGACGGTTCCATCGACGTAGGCGTCGTCGGTCGAGACGTGGCTTTCGAAGTAGTGATAGTAGTGGACTGCGGGCACGACTGCCGCGGCAATCGCGATAATTACTATCACCAGCAGAACGCGGCGAAATAGAGAGGATCTCATACAGATTCGGAAACTAAAAAAGAGCCAAGCCTGCGGCTACTTACCGTCCGCGTTGGTGCATTGAACGGCTAAGTATTCCGAAAAAGCCGGTCTGTCAATTGGATTCGATATACGCGCGAGGCGCACTGGGTCAGTGCTACGGCGATGCGCGACAAAGTCTCGGTCATCATGGCTGGCGAATTATCACGTTAGGAAAGCCCTGTGCGGTCGCGACGATCACGCCATTGAAGCTCATATTGATCGCAAACGGCCCGAAGCTCTGAACCTGGGTAAAGTTTCCATCGATCTTTCCGTTGGGTGAATCGAACAGGAACAGCGCGGGCACCCGCTGGTTGATGGCAAAACCGACCTTCGAGTCCTCGATTAATCCTGTGAACCGTTCGCCCAATGGGCCGTACACGAAAATCCGCAGGTCGGGCGACGCCTTCGGCGCGATTGCCGTCAGCGACGCGCCGGTTTGAATCGTGACCGTGCCGTACGGCGCGGTGGTGGATGAGGCGGAGACTACATGAAACCCGTTGGCAGCCTGCAGGCTCAGCAGGCTCGCGTCATTCGAGAGCTTGGTGGCGACCAGCCGCGCCGGCGTGAGCCCATTGGTAGTGAGCGGATTATTGATGATCGTGACATTGAGCGGAATGTTGCCCTGGACCTGCCACGACGACCGCGAATTCGAAATCAGCAGCGTAAACGGCGTTCCCACCGTTCCGAGGACCTTGAAGATGGTCTCGGGCGCCGTGGGTGGCGTATTGCCGACAAAGCCGGAGACTCCGGTAGAACTGGCGTTGCACGCCGGCAGCGTGACGATCCACGCCAGCACCAGCGCCAGCCGGATTCGGCCCCGGACATTTGCTGTCAGCCGATTCACAAGCATGCTCAGAACGGCGTCGCCGAGGTGTTACTGCAGATGCCCGGGCAGGTCGAACTGCCGGCATCCTGGCAAGTCGTCGGACACGGAGTCGGCGAGCTCGACGGCACTGGCAGGGGAGGCGGGACCACCGTGATCGACTGCGTTGCAACCGCCGTAGGACTCTCGACCGGTGTGGCGCCTTCGTACCTGGTCAGCGTGTAGGTATCGGGAGGAACACAGAACGTGTAGCCGTTGCCGACCAGAGGGTTAGGATTGCCAGAGCCGGGATTGAGCAGAGAGACCGGCGCCGCCGAATAGAGCTGCACATCTCCGGTATCATTATAGTTCTTGGAGATCTCGACGAAGGTGTTGATATCCGGGTTGTTCAGGATTCCGCTGATACTGCCGTGGCCGATGCAGTCCATGGTCTCGGCGCTCGGGAACAGCGTATCGTCCGGTGGAGGAACCGTCGTACAGTAAACAGTCGGCGCCGCGATATTCGCAGCCGTGATGATGTTGTGCCCCGGGTACGGATCGCTCGCGCCCGCGTAGAGATCGATCGCCTGCGCGAACAGGTCGAGGTTCGCCGCCCCCTGGATATTCGACGGCGGCGCGCCCGCCTGGTTGGCCGGAACGTTGATCGTGAACGTTGCGCTGTCGTTTCCGGGCCGGATGATCAGCGGACTGGTCAGAGCGCTGACCAGGTTGTTGGTTCCTTGGTTCTCGGCGAACACCTGGACCATCGTGTAGGTACCGGCGGCGGGCGCCGCAGCTAAATTGAGCGAGCCGGTAAGATAGGAAGTAGGCAGCGCATAGTCGCATGAGGGTGGCGAGGTACTGTCGGCGCATTTGCCGCCGGTTTTCTTGGTGGTGGCGAAGACGTCGTTATCGACGATCGAATTATATCCAGGCGCTGAGATCTCCATCGTGTAGGGCGAGGAAGATGGGTTGACCGGAACGTCGGAAAATGGCGCCGGCGTGGTGACGGTTCCGGGCAAAGGGTAGGTGCCCGAATTGCCGGTGTTCGCCGTGGCGACGCTGACGCAGTCCGTCGGAGCCGTCTGGCAATCCGCAGTCAGATTTGAGTCAGGAGGCACCAGCAGTTGCAGCGTTGCGCCAACCAGTGGCGCTTTGGAACACATGTCGGTGATCGTACCTGCGAGGTTGCCCTGGGTGCTCATGACCTTGGTGGGAGTGAAGTTCACCGTGGGCGAGGCGCCCGCAAAAAGACCATTGATCCGGGTCCCTTCGTAGGAAACTCCGCCGCCGGAGATGTACATGTCGTACGACGCGCCTGCGCCGCTGCCAGGAGGAGGAGCGGGCACCGCGATCGAATACTTGCTGTTGATCACATTGGCGAAAGCGATCACGTTGTTGGTGCCTTGCTGCTCGACGCTCAGTGTGAGCCTGCGAACTTTCTTCTTCTGAACCCCCGAGCCCGCTCCCGTGACCGTCCCGGAGATGGTCGCCTCGTAGGCCTGGGGTGACACCTGAGCAATCGTCACCGTGCCGACGTAGGGTTGACCCTGGATGGTGGGCAGGTTGTTGATCTGGAAATTGAGCTGCAACGCGAGCGTCGTCACGGCCTGTTTCTGCACCACGATAGGGTTGGTGGCGATAAACGATATCTGGTTGGACGGATTATTGAGCACCAGCGGAGTCGCGGCGCAGCCCTCGAGAGTGGTTCCGGTGACCGACGAGCAGACCGGAACCACGTAGCCGGGGTTGGTCGTGTCGAGCGACAACTCGACGCTGTGATAGGTTTCGGTCCGGGCTTTACCGGTGTTGAAAAGCTGCAGTTGAGTTCGGCCGGCCAGCAGATCGATCTGCAAGTCGCCGGGGCGCCCGGCGTTCCCAACCCCGGTGCCCGACGGGATTGTGATCGTCACCCATTTGGGATTGTCTTCGGGCGGGAACTTGGTGCTGCTGCCGGTTGGTTTAGGATTCAGCCGCACCGCAACCACGTTTACGAAGATATGCTGGAGGTTCGGGGTCGGCTCGCTGGCCGGAAACTGGAGATTGGCGACGAACCCCACTTGCACCAGTCCATTGTTGCCGATGGCATTGGAGAGCTGCGCACGCGCGCGGCCGTCCATCGAGCCAACGAGCACCAGGCAGATAAGCAGGACCGGCGCGATCAGCGCCGCCACAGCCGAGCAGGTACGTAACTTCTTCACTCGATAACCGTATGCAAAGAGAATTGGTAAAAGATTTCGGATAACCTAGCGTATCCACGAAGGCAATGAAACACAATTTCAAGACGTGTGTGGCGGCCATTCGGTTCGTTCGCGGTATTGACTGACCGCGGGGTCGATCCGGAGAATCATTCCCAAGCATGACCTCGATTCAAAATCGCCTCGTCGTCCGCCTGCTGGCCATCTGCGCGTTCGGCTGCGCGATGATGATCGCACCCGCGGCGCGCGCGACGCTGCAGCTCTCGATCGGCAACCCGGGCCTCGAGCACTTCGACAGCGACGGCGGCGTGCAGATCGATTTCGGCCTGACCGATTCCAACGGGCAGCCGGTCGGAAATCTCCAGCCCGACAACGTGAAAGTCTTCGAGGACGGCAAGCAGGCCAAGATTGTCGATTTCCGCGGAGTAGGGCAGGGGCGACCGGTCGATATCGTGTTCGTGCTCGACGTCACCGAATCGATGCAGCCGTATATCGACGCGGTCAAGCAGAACATCATCACCTTCGCGCAGGATTTGCAGTCCAATAGCCGCGACTATCGCCTTGGCCTCGTGACCTTCGAAGATTACGTGGTCTCGCAATATCCCGATTGCAACTGCCCGTATCGCAACAAGATGACCTCGAACGTGCATGAGTTCACCGACTGGGTGAGCGGCCTGCATGCGGGCGGCGGCGGCGATATCCCCGAAGATCAGCTCGACGCTCTCGCCTATGCCGCGTCGTTTCCGTTCCGTCCGGAAGCCGAGGGCATCATCATTATCGTGACCGACGCGCCGCCGCATCATGATGGCGACGGGTCCGAGAACACACAGCACGACCAGGCTTTCTGGGATCATCACAAACGCGGCGAGCAAGTCACCTCCGAGACCGGCACCAAGGTTGCCGCATTGCTCAAGAAAAATGGACTCACCCTTTACGCGGTCGTGCCGCCGCCGTTCATCGCGCCCGAGTATCAGGAGATCGTCGATGCGACCCACGGCAAGTCCTACAACATCATCACCGAGGAAGGACGCTTCGCGTCGCTGGTGCGGGAGATCGGTCATTCGATTGCGACGGAATATTCGCTGACCTATGAAACCCCGCGGCCGATCGAAGACGGCACCAATCGCGCCGTTGAGTTGCAAGTGACCTTCAACGGCGAGACCGCGACCACCAACACCAGCTACCAGGTGCGCGGAATCGGCGGCGCCGCGATCAATGAGCCCGAGGGCAGCACCGGCGCCGCAGGCGCCAACACTACGGGAACGGGCCTGAACCAGCTTTCGTTCAGATGGTGGAATGGCGCGGTGCCGCTGATCGCGATCCTTGGATTGTTCGGGCTGTCGCGAATCCGTTTCGGCGTCTCGACGGAAGAGCTCAAGGCTATCGTCGAGGCGCAGTCGCGTCCGATACCTCCTGCCGCCGCTCAACGCACCGTTGCGCGACCCTCTTCGGCGCCGATATCGCCGCGGACCGCGCCACCCTCGCCGCCCACGGCGTCCTCGGGCGCGGGAGGATCGAGCGGTGCAAGACTCCAGACGATGAACGCAGCGGGTCCGGTTGCTTCCGAGTACGCGCTGCTCAAGGACGAGGTCACGCTCGGGCGCGGCGAGGATAACGATATTGTGATCCCGCACGCCAGCATCTCGCGCGCGCACGCGCGTCTGCTAAGGCGCAACGGCGGATTCGAGCTGATGGATTTGAACTCGACCAACGGCACCTTCGTTGACGATCGCCAGATTCACGGCTCCGCCTTTTTGAGCAGCGGCAGCCAGGTGCGGCTGGGCGATATCAAGTTCGTCCTGCGCTACTGAGCGCTCGCGCAATCTGTCCGTCGCGCACCCGCATGCCCAGTCTGCGATACACCGTAACGATTTTCATCGGTGCGTTTCTGCTGTTTCAGATCGAGCCGATGATCGCCAAGTACATCCTGCCGTGGTTCGGCGGCTCGACGACGGTGTGGACGACCTGCCTCCTGTTTTTTCAAGTAGCGTTGCTGGCGGGATATACGTACGCGCATTTCGTCGGCACGCGGATGCGCCCGAGACAGCAACTGATCGTCCATCTTGGGCTCATCGCGATCTGCGTCCTCGCGATGACGACCCTCGCGATATGGTCGAAGTCGCCGATCCTGCCCGGCGCCGGATGGAAAGCGGCACGGGTCCATTTTCCGATCGTGCGCATCCTGATGGTGCTGTCCGCGAGTATCGGGCTGCCGTACTTCGCGTTATCCGCGACCGCTCCGCTGGTGCAGTCATGGTTCGCGCTGAGTTTTCCCGAGAAGTCTCCGTACCGGCTCTATGCCGTCTCGAATTTCGGTTCGTTGCTCGGCCTGCTGACCTACCCATTCGCGGTCGAGCCGAATCTAGGTCTGAGAGCGCAAGCAAATCTGTGGTTCATTTTGTATCTGGTTTTTGCGGTTAGCATCACCTACTGTGCGCTCCCGCTTCGCAGCGCCGTGCCTGGCAAGTTGCAGGACGAAGACGCGTCGGATGCGGACTCGAGCCGCGGCGTATGGGCGTTGTGGATCGCGCTGCCCGCGTGCGCGTCGCTTCTGCTCTACGGGGCGACCGGCCAGATGACGCAGGACGTCGCCCCGATTCCTTTCATGTGGATCTTGCCGCTCGGGCTCTACCTGTTCTCGTTCATCATCTGCTTCGACAGCAACAGGTGGTACCGGCGCGAGATTTTTCAGCCGCTTTTCGGAGCCGCAATTTTCTCGAACCTGGTGCTCGTAATTTTTCTCGATCGAATTTCAGCGTTCATTGCGGGCGCTTCGCTTTCCGTCACGACCGTCAGGATGCTGCTGGAGATCGTAAACGTGCTGGTGCTGATGTTCGCCGGATGCATGGTGTGCCACGGCGAGCTCGTCCGCCTGAAACCGCATAAACGCGATCTGACGGCCTTCTACCTGATGCTGTCGGCGGGCGGTGCGTTGGGCGGAATCTTTTCCGTTGTGTTTGCTCCGCTGTTGTTCCGCGAGTTCGTTGATTTTCGTTTCGCGGCCTGGACCTGCCTGGTGTTGATTACAATCTCGCTGACGCGAGATCGCGAATCGTGGCTCTATCGGCGGACGCCGTGGGCCGGTCCTGCCATCCTGTTCGCGGCAGCGATACTACCCTCGATGGCTGGGACCGTTGCGCAGCCGGGGACATACGCGGTTATCGCGATCGCGGTGGTCGCGGTCTTCGTGCTCTTCACGAGGCGGAAGAATCCGCCGCGATGGATGGCGCGGCCCGGAATCATCGCGCAGGGCTCGATGCTGGCGGCCGCCGTGATGCTGGCAATCGTCTATGTGCAAACCATCGCGATCGCGACGCGTCACGCGCTCTGGATATCGCGCAACTTCTACGGTGTGCTCCGCGTGATCGAGGAAGACGCGCCGGACAATACCTGGGTTTCGCACAAGCTGATGAACGGGCAGATCGAGCATGGCAAGCAGTTCTTTTCCTCGCGCTATCCGCAGCTTCATTACTATCCGACCGGCTATTACGGCACCGACAGCGGAATAGGGCTGGTAATGATGAACGATCCGCAGCGCGCGCTGCCCGGAAATTCCGCGATGCGCGTGGGGGTGGTGGGTCTTGGCGTCGGAGCGATGGCGGCGTGGGGAAGGCCGGGCGACTCGTTTCGTTTCTATGAAATAAACCCGGCGGACATCGATGTCGCCACCAGCTCCGAGGGGTATTTCACTTTTCTTCACGATTCGAGCGCGAAGGTGACAATAGTCCCGGGCGACGCGCGCCTGTCGATGGAACGTGAACTGGCCGCGGGCCACTCGCAGCAGTTCGACGTGCTGGTGATCGACGCCTTTAACGGCGACACGATCCCGACTCATCTTCTGACCCTCGAAGCGATGCGGATTTATTTGCGCGAGCTAAAGCCGGAGGGAGTCCTGGCCGTCCATATTTCCAATCTCAATTTCGATCTGCGGCCGGTGCTGGCCGAGCACAGCCGGACGCTCAACCTGCGTTACGGCTTCGTGCATGTTGATGAGAAAGACATGGTGAACTGGTCGAGCGATTGGGTATTGCTCGCACGCGATGACAAGGTGCTCGGCAAAAGCGAAATCGCCCCTCACCTCGAATCGCGCGAGCATCTCCGCCGCATCCGTCCGTGGACCGACGAC
Organism: uncultured delta proteobacterium; assembly: GCA_963765675.1. Lineage (GTDB taxonomy): Bacteria > Desulfobacterota > Binatia > Binatales > Binataceae > JBARDN01. Next base: position 150,018 of record CAVXXK010000006.1, read on the forward strand.
TACAGCAATCTGTTTCAACTTCTGAAGTGAAGAACCCGACCGCTGCGATGGATTATCTGCTATGGCCGCTGGCGTGGCAGATCGGTTATGGTCACGCGTCGAGTTGTTCGAGATCTCTGTGATGACGGTCGCGTGCCGATGACAACCTATCCGAAATTGCGCTTCAAACTCGCGTTCGCCTTCGCGGCGCTGATATTCACGACCGCTTCCGTGTTCGCCGCACCATCAATAGTTCCCAAACCACTGCCCGCGCCCGTACAGTCACAGGCGCCCGGAATCCGTCCGCTAGGGCGCGGTCGTCATACGATTTGGGGAATCCGCGTTTACGACGCGACCTTGTGGGTCGTCGGCGACAGGTTCATTCCTGCCGAGCCGCACGCGCTTGACGTCGAGGCCAACAAGAGCGTCAGCGCCGACACTCTCGTCAAGACTTCTACGGACGAAATGCGCAGGCTCAAGCTGGGCGACGCGGCACAACTAGAGGCCTGGCGCCAGGAACTCAAGCGCCTGATGCCGAGCGTGCGGTCCGGCGACCAGGTCGTGGTTTTCTGTCCGAAAGAATCGAAGACGCTGGTGTACTACAATGGACGCCGCCAGGGTGAGGTCGATGACGCAACCCTATGCGCCGCGATTATGGATGTGTGGCTTCATCCATCGAGCCAGAGCCCGGAAATGCGAAAGTCACTGCTCGCGCACTGATTGCCGCTCGCAGCCGAAGCGTTCGTTACTTCGCTCGTTCCCATCAAGACATCAACAAAAAAAGTGCGCTCCCGTTTCCGGAAGCGCACTTTGCTTCTCAGTTCCTTATTGTCTCAGTGGCCGGCGTTTTTGAGCGCCTCTGGGGTGAAGAAGGAGTTGTTGACGACGCCCATGTCGATATACCAGCACTCGCGGTCGGGCGCGGTGGGACCGGGCATGAACACGATCGAGCTGTTGGAGTTGGTCAGGTCGTAGTCGACCAGCGCAAGCTGGAACATCCGCTTGTATGGATAGATCGCGATCCGGGCGTCGGGCACCGGACGGTCGCGATAGGTGTTGAACGCAGCCAGCGTCTTCCACAGCTTGCCCTCGCGGTCGTACTGGTCCGACGCGGTGATAAACCAACCCTCGGAATCGACATAGAGGATACGCTTGGAGATGGAGAAGTTGTTGCCCGGCTTGGCATCCGCTTCGACGACATACAGATGGCGCATCTCCCAGTTCTCGGGGCATACGGTGTGGTTGCCGTCGGAGGGGCATCCGGTCTCGGGCGAGGTCTTGGCGTTGACTACCGCGAGCATGTTCTTGTCGCCCAGGAATTTGTAGGTGTAGTCCTCGACCTTGGCGGCAAAGCCGAAGTAGGAATCGGGATCGATCGAAGAGGCCAGCGACCCGCCTCCAGCCGCACTCATCCCTCCGCCGCCGCCGCGGCCACCGCTTCCGCCACCGCCGCCGCCGCTGGCCGAGAATCCGGGCAGCATCCCGATCGCGTCGGTCAGCACGTCGACTGATTCGCGCCGCAGCCGTCGATTCTCCGGATTGAAAACCCAGGTGTTGTCTTCGACCTTGGGGTCGATATGTCGGTACCGGACCATCCCGAAGCCGCGTAGCAACGACGGTTCGAGGAACGGGTAGAAGCCGAAGCGGTAGCGCACGCCGCTTTCGGCGGCGTCAGGATCAGTCGGGACCGGAGGAACCTCGATCCGGCCGATATTGTTGTAGAAGGCAAAATGTCCGACGGTGAAGAAGCTCAGCGGATCGCCGCCGGTCTCGGAATAGCTGGCGATCTCGGGAAAGCGCAGGTCGGCGTCGTCGCTGTAGAGCGGCCGGAAGCTGAAATTCCACATCAGCTTGGTCGCCATCTCGGGGTCGTTGGCGTCGAGCAGCGGAAACGGCAATCCGGCGACGTAGTTGTGCAGGGTGCCGTCGGGCGCGAGCGTCACCTGCGCGTGATATTTCTCGGTCGCCGAGGTGTACGGCGGAGGCCATTCGAGCTTCTCGGACGGCACAATATCCATCACCATCCCGCGCTGCACCAACGTGTAATTGCCCGGACTCACGAGATTCTGCACCTGGGCGGCGTTGGCCTTGGTGATCACATCACCCGGCTTCACCTGCGCATACGCCGGAAGCGCGACTGCTGCCGCCAGCGCGACTATCGCGGCTATTCCCAATCGTCTGGTTGTCCGCTCCGCTCGATTAGACCGCATGAGTGTCTCCTTCGTTGGGCCGGGAGCCGCGACGGTCCCGGAAATGACGCCCTATCTTACATAAGTTAGGTTGCCGGAAGAATGGTGGGCTGCCGGGACGGCGGCCCTAACTGAAGAGAGATTCATACCGCGCACTTGTGGGCATCGGCTCTAATGGCCGGCATTCTCGAGCGCTTCGGGCGAAAGAAAAGAGTTATTAACGACGCCCATGTCGATATACCAGCACTCGCGCTCGGGCGCGGTCGGTCCGGGCATGTAGATGACAGAGCTGGCGTTCTGCTCGATATCTTCGTCGGCAAGTCCGAGCTGGAACATCCGCTTATACGGATAGATTGCGACTCTGGCGTCGGGGACCGGGCGGTCGCGGTAGGTGTTGAAGGTCACCAGCGTCTTCCACAGTTTGCCCTCGCGATCGTACTGGTCCGACGCGGTGATAAACCATCCCTCGGAATCGATGTAGAAAATGCGTTTGGGGATGGCGGCATTCGAGCCGTTCTTCGCGGTCGCCTCGATTACGTAGAGATGACGCATCTCCCAGTCCTCGGGACATATCGTGTGGCCGCCGTCGGTTGAGCAGGAGGGTTCGGGCGAGCTTTTCGCATGCACGCATGCGAGCATGTCCTTCTCGCCCAGCAGGCGGTAGTTGAAATCCTCGATCTTGGCGGAGAATCCGAAATAGGAATCAGGATCGATCGTCGAGACATAAGGCTGCGCCGCGCCGGTGCCGAAGCCTGGAATCGCGCCGATCGCGTCGGACATCAGCGAAGCCTGCTCGCGGCGCAGGCGGCGCGAACGCGAGCTATAGACCCAGATGTTGTCCTCGATATTCGGATCGAGATGCCGGAAGCGCAGGAACCCAAGTCCGCGCAATGTGGCCGGCTCCAGGAATGGATAGAACGCGAAGCGATAGCGGATTCCGCTGGCCTGCGCGTCGGGATCGGTCGGGACCGGAGGAACCTCGATCCGGCCGACATTGTTGTAGAAGGCAAAGTGCCCGACGGTGAAGTATCCGGTCGGCGAACCCGGAGCCGACGTTGGCGTGTAGCTCGCGATCTCCGGGTAGCGCAGGTCGGCGTCATCGGTGTAGAGCGGGCGGAAGCTGAAGTTCCACATCACTTTTTGCGCGACCTGCGGATCGTTCGGATCCAGCAGCGGGAAGGGCAATCCCGCCGTGTAATGCTGCAGCGTGCCGTCGGACGCGAGTGCCACCTGCGCGTGATATTTCTCAGTCGCCGATTTGTATGGCGGTGGCCAATCGGTGCTGGAGGTCGGCACGATATTGAGCTGCATCCCGCGCTGCACCAGGACGTAGTTGCCGGGACTCAGCAGACTCTGCACCTGCTGGGCATTCGCAGGAGTGATCACGTCGCCGGGCTTGACCTGTGCAGCGGCCGGGCTGGGCGACGCCGTCAGTAGCGCCGCCACAAAGGCTATCGCGCATAGTCCGGCCCTCCTGTGTTGCCTGCTCTCTGGGTTCACGCGCATGAGCGTATGCTCCTTTGATTGACCAGCAGCGGCCCCAACCTACAGAGTCGCTGGATTAGGAAAGCGGGGCAACAAATATCCGCCGATCGGTCAACCAACAACCCCAATCGGCCCGAAACTGGCGGCGGTCGGCGACGTATCGGCGGTTGATCGTGCGCGCGGGAAGGTCCTAAGATCCCCGATAATTCGACCACCCAGCCGACCATAAGGACAAGACCGGGATGAAATCATACCTATCGCGCCTCGCGCTCAGCGCCATGACGATCGTTGCCGCATTTTGCCTGGTCGCCGTCTCCGCGCCAGCGTCGCGCGCGCAAATGAGAGCGATGGGGATGCCGATTCCGACGACGATCGTGATCACCAAGCCCGCGCCGGGCGAGATTTTCGGCAATCAGCGAGTCGTCACACTGGGTGTCGGCACCAAGAAGTACAAGTTCGTGCTCAACGACGGCTACGTCAACACCATGAGCGATCGGGTGCGGTTTCCCGATATCTGGCAGTATGTGCAAACGCATGATCCCAACTTCGTGGTTCAGGGCGTCGGCGCGGACACGTTCGAGAAGATCGAGCCGGGCCAGCAGATGACGATCACCGGGATGTTCGCGCCGCTGGATCGGACCTTCGAGGTCGAGAATGCGCAGCTAGGCAAAGGCGCGCTGAACCCGCAGAAGCATTATTGAGAAAGCGCCTACTGGCGAGTCTTGCGCAGCTCATTCCACGGGACTGCCTCCGCGGCTGGCGAGATTCCTCGCGATTTCCGCAGCGCGAAACCAGACGCACGACATGAAACAGGCAGTCGATCGTGCTCGGAATGACAATTCTCGCGTACCTCGTGTCATTCCGAGCGCGCGCAACCGCCGCTTATTGTTTCGTGCGAGTTAGGTCGCGTGGCACAGATCGCGAGGAATCTCGCCCTCGGCGTTTGCATACTTTCGCGATGGCGACGCGGAGCTTCGCGCCGGGCGTAAGTTGTACCCTTCGCCAACGTGATGTAGCTTGATTTGCTCGGAGGCGTTTGTTCAAAAATGACGGCTGATCGATGAAAAAACTGACCGGCGCGCAAATCGTTATCGAAACCCTGATCGCTGAAGGCGCGGACGTGATCTTCGGCTACCCCGGCGGCGCGATTCTTCCGACCTATGACGCGCTCCTCGACTCCAAAATCAAGCACGTCCTCGTCCGCCATGAGCAGGGCGCGACCCACATGGCGGAAGGCTTCGCCCGCGTGAGCGGCAAGCCGGGCGTCGTCCTGGTTACCTCGGGTCCGGGCGCGACCAACACCATCACCGGGATCGCCGACGCATACATGGATTCGACCCCGATGGTCGTGATCACGGGACAGGTCTCGACTTCGCTTATCGGCAACGACGCGTTCCAGGAAGCCGATATCGTCGGCATCACGCGCCCCTGCACCAAGCACAATTACCTGATTAAAGACGTCAAAGACGTAGCGCGGATTATCAAGGAAGCATTTTATATCGCGGGCAGTGGACGCCCCGGCCCGGTGGTGGTCGATCTTCCCGAAGGATGTGCAGACCGCGGAGCACGTCTTCAAGCTTCCCGACAAGATCGAGCTGCGCGGTTACAAGCCGACGATTCGTGGTAATCCGCGCCAGATCGAGCGCGCGGTCGAGGCGATCGAGAACAGCTCGCGTCCTCTCTTCTATGTCGGCGGCGGCGTGCAATGGTCCGGCGCGGCGGCGGAGCTGCGCGAGCTCTCGCGCGGGCTCGGAATCCCGGTCACCGAAACGCTGATGGCGCTCGGCTCGATGCCGGCGTCGGATTCGCTGCGCCTCGGGATGCTCGGGATGCATGGCTCGTACGGCACCAACACAGCGGTGACCAACACCGACTGCCTGATCGCGGTGGGCGCGCGCTTCGACGATCGCGTGACGGGCCGTATCGCGGATTTCGCGCCGAAGGCCGAGTCGATCATTCATATCGATATCGACCCGTCGTCGATCTCGAAGAACGTCAAGGTCGATATTCCGATCGTCGGAGATATCAAGTCGGTGCTGGTCGATATTCTCGCCGCCGTGAAGGGACGCGAGAGTATCGCGAAGAAGCGCACCGAGTGGCAGAAATGGCATCAGCAGATTCTCCAATGGAAAAAAGACAAGCCGCTCTATGAAGGCGGCAAGGACGGCCGCAAGGACGGCCTCATCTCGCCGTTCCAGGTCATCAACGAGCTGTACGGAATCACCAAGGGCGACGTGATCGTCGCGACCGACGTCGGGCAGCATCAGATGTGGATGGCGCAGATGTTCCCGTTCGAGAATCCGCGCTCGTGGCTGACCTCCGGCGGTCTCGGCACGATGGGTTATGGGCTGCCTGCGGGAATCGGCGCAAAATTCGCCGCGCCCGAGAAGAAAGTCGTCGTGATTTCCGGCGACGGCTCGATCCAGATGAATATCCAGGAGCTCGGCACCGCGGTGCAGTACGGCGTCGATATCAAGGTGATCATCCTGAACAACTATTTTCTCGGGATGGTGCGCCAATGGCAGGAGAAGTTCTACCAGGAGCGATATTCGTACTCCGCGATGTCGGTGCCGAACTTCGTCAAGCTGGCCGACGCCTACGGCGCGCACGGCTTCCGCGTCGAGCACGCGAAGGACCTCGCCAAGACGATGAAGGACGCCTTCGCGACGCCGGGCCCGGTGTTGATAGACGTAGTAATCCCGAAGGACGAAGTCGTGATGCCGATGATCCCGCCGGGCGGCGCGATGTCGGAGATGCTGTTCGCGTAAGTATCAGGAGGATTCATCATGGCCGCGCGTGTCCCATATCTGAATCGGGAGGATCTGCCCGAAGCCGACCGTGAGATTTACGACAACCTGATCCGCGAGCGCGGGCAGCCTGTCGGCAATATCTTTCGCACTCTCGCGAACACGCCGAAGCTCCTGCGCCGCTTCCTCGCGCTGGGCGGAGAGCTGCGCAACGGCACCGCGATCGATCCGAAGCTCCGCGAGCTTGCGATTCTGACCGTAGGACGCCTCGCCGACGCGCAGTACGAATTCACGCATCACTGGAACTTGGGGCTGCGCGCGGGTCTCTCGCACGACCAACTAAACGCGCTCGCCGCGTGGGAGAAATCGCCGGCATTTTCTGATCAGGAACGTGCCGTGATCCGCTACGCCGTCGAAGCGACCGAAAAGGTCCGGGTGACGGACGCGACGTGGGCTGCCTGCACGAAATTCCTCGACACGCGCAAGATGATGGAGCTGGTCCAGAACGTCGCCTTCTACAACATGGTAGTCCGCGTGCTCGAGCCCTGCCGCGTCGAGCTCGAGCCGGGCGCGAAAAAGAATTAGGCGGACCGGCGGCGACGATGCCGCGCAAACAGGATAGCGAATGGTTCGAGGAGGGGATCGCGCTGTTCAACGCGGGGCGGTTCTTTGAATGCCATGAGGCGTGGGAAGAAATCTGGAAGCACGCGCACGGCGAGGATAAGCGCTTCTACCAGGGACTGATCCAGGCCGCCGTCGCGATCCTGCACGCGCAACGCCGAAATCGCGAGGGCGCGTCGAAGTTGTATGCTAAAGCCTCCGAGAAGCTCGATAGCTTTCCCGATTCGCACATGGGTTTGGCGATAGCCGAGTTCAGACGCGCGATCGAGGATTTCTTCGCGATTGCGCTGAGCACCTCCGATGCGCCCGTTCCCGCGCCGCCGCGCCTTCGGCGCATCCATTGGTAGGGCGTCCCGCTGGGCCGCCGTCGATCACGGGCGAGACGCCCGCGCCACTATATCTTTTCGCCTGGTAGCTAGTTGGTCGCAGGTCCGGCTAGTAAGCAGATAACTGGCTCAGACCGTATCCGAGGAACCATTTCCGCGAGCGCTGCCGCGTGGAGAGTACCGTGCTCCGCTCAAGCGCCATATCTCAGTAAAAACCAAAATCTATAGTGGCGCGGGCGTCTCGCCCGTGGGCGACGGGTGCGCCGCAGGCGCGCCCTCCCAATGATTTCTCACCGCGAGCAGCGCTCTAGAAAGGGATGTCCTCGTCTTCCATCGGGGCTATGTCGTCGACCCCGCGCGAGGCTCCTGCGCTTGCCGCTGGGCCGCGCGCCTCTCCGGCGTCGTCGCCGCCTGGACGTCCGCCGAGGAACTGCACCGTCTGTGCGACGATCTCCGTCACGTAGCGCTTGCCGCTGCCGTCCTTGGCTTCATAGTTGCGCGTCTGCAGGCGCCCTTCGAGATACACCTCGCGCCCCTTCTTCAGGTACTGGCCGCATAGCTCCGCCGTCTTTCCCCATACGACGATATTGTGCCATTCGGTGCGTTCCTGCTTGGAGCCGCCGCGGTCGGTAAAGCGTTCGGAGGTTGCGATCGAGAAGTTGCCGACCGCCTGCTGCGAGGCGGTGTAGCGAATCTCGGGATCCTTCCCGAGCCTGCCAATCAATATCACCTTGTTCACCGACATCGAATTCCACCTCCGCAAGCGAAACCTAACGCCCGCATGGCGCTGACGCAAGCGAGCGCCGGATTGGCTGTGAACAGCCATCGCTCCTGCGCTGAGAAATCGCGCCGGAAACGACCTTTCGGCCCTATTTTCAACCCTATATACTGGACTCTGGTGCAGTGGGATGGGCGGAATAGGGTGATGGCGGAAAGCACTTCCACAGCCACTCCGGTTAGAATCGCAGCGCTCGGCGGGTTGGGCGAGATTGGTCTCAACCTGATGGTGATCGAGTGCGCGGGCCGCGGATTGATCATCGATTGCGGCGTGATGTTTCCCGAGGAGCCGCTCCTGGGCTCCGGCGTGTATATCCCGGAGCTTGCGTGGCTCGAATCGAGCCGGATCAAGTTCGACGCAATCGTTCTGACTCACGCGCATGAGGATCATATCGGCGCGCTGCCGCATCTGCTGCGGCGCATCAAGGCGCCAGTCTATGGCACCGGCGTTACGCTCGCGTTCGTACGGCGCAGGATCGCCGAGGCCGAGTTCACGTGCGAGGCCGAGCTGCGCGCGATCTTTCCGCGCCGTGCGTTCGATCTGGGACCGTTCAATATCGAACCGATCCGCGTGACGCATTCGACGCCCGACTCGATCGCGCTCGCAATTCGCACGCCCGCCGGAATAATCATCCACACCGGTGATTTCAAGATCGACGAAACTCCGGTTGACGGCCAGCACTTCGACCGCGAGCGCTTTGCGGAGCTTGGGCAAGAGGGCGTAGCGCTTCTGCTCTCGGACTCGACCAACGTCGAGCGCATCGGGCGTTCGGGTTCGGAGAGCTCGCTCAAGCCGATTCTGCGCGAGATCGTTTCGCGCACGCGGCGGCGCTTTTTTCTGTCGTCCTTCTCGTCGCATCTGCATCGGATTCGCCAGGTCGCCGAGGTCTCGCGCGAATTCGGCCGCCGCGTTGTTCCGCTCGGACGCCGGATGGCCGAGAGCGTTCGCCTTGGCGCGGAGACCGGCCAGCTCGGCTTCGCACCCGGGATGTTTATCGATCCGGGCGAGGCCGAGTTCCTCGACGCCAACCGCCTCGCCTATCTGGCCAGCGGAAGCCAGGGCGAGGCGATGTCCGCGCTCGCGCGAATCGCGGCGGGAACGCATCCGAAGGTCGCGCTCGAACCCGGCGACGTCGTGGTGCTTTCGTCGCGCTTCATTCCGGGCAACGAGCGCACGATCGGCACGCTGATAAATCGCCTGTACAAACTGGGCGCCGAAGTGATGTACGAATCGGTCGCGCCGGTTCATGTCTCCGGCCACGCGAGCCGCGATGAGCTGTCCGAGATGATCGCGCTCACGCGGCCCAAAAATTTTGTTCCGATTCACGGCGAGTATCGCCATCTGAGCCGCCACGCCGCGCTCGCGATCGAAGCTGGAGTGCCCGAGCGCAACTGTTTCGTGCTCGAAGACGGCGAAACGCTGATTCTCGACGGCGCAGGCGCGCATCGCGGCCGCGCGGTCGAGGCCGGGCGCGTCGTGATCGAAGGCGGAGAGCCCGGCGATCCCGCGCTTCTCGGCGAGCGGAGAATTCTCGCGCGCGACGGCACCGTCACGGCCGTGCTCGTGGTGTCGGCGAAGACCGGCAAAGTCGTCGCGGGTCCGAACCTGGTCTCGCGCGGTCTCGTCAGCGGCGACGGAACCTCGGAGCACATGCGCCGCGCGCGCGAGGAGCTTGCCGCGCGCCTGGCGCTCTATCGCGGGCCGATGAGCGCGGGCGAGATCACGCTCAAAGACGAAGTCACCCGCGCCGTGCGCCGCTACTTCAGCGACGAGCTGGATAAGCGTCCGCTGGTGATTCCGCTGATCGTGGAGGTCTGAGGCCAATCGCCAGCAAGAGCATCAAGGGTACGCCCGAAACTGCGCCGGCCATCCTGCCCCAGCCGGACGCGGTTGCGGAGCCGCCCGAACCGCCCAGCCGTATCGTGCGAGAGCTGTGGGCGCTCGGGCTTTTTGCGATTACGGCGTTCGCGGTCGCGAGCCTGGTCTGCTTCGATATCGGCCGCACTCCCAATCTTGGCGGTCCGGTCGGCGACGCTCTGGCCGCGGCGATGAGCGCGATGGTGGGGTATCAATCCTACGCGATGCTGGCGCTGATCGTCGCGCTCGCGATTCGCGTCTGGTCGCGGACGCCGGCTGCGGTCCTCGCGCGCGAGATCGCGGGCGGCGCGATTATCCTGGTCGCACTTGCGACTGCGGGCGGTCTGTTCAATCTGAACGACGCGCATGTCGGCGGCGCGATCGGAATCGCGATCGCGAGCGTGCTGAACGCGTCGCTGAATCTCGGCGGCGGTTACCTGGCCGTGATGCTCGCGATCATTTGCGGAATTGCCCTGATGCTCAAGCGGGCGCCGACTGAGCTGGCGGCCGCGGCGGCGGGAAAACTTCGCTCGCGCTCCCGGCGCGATGCGGACGACGATCTCGACTATGACGGGCGCGGATCGCGAATCGTCGAGTTGTCCGACGCGATCGGCGAGTTCGATCCCGACGGCAACGGCAAGCCCGCTCCGCTCAAGGTGCGCAAGATCGAGCTGCGCGAAATTCCCTCGCGCGACAAGCGCAAAGAAGCCGCCAACGCCAAGCCGCGCACCAAGGGCGCGTACAAGATTCCTCCGCCGTCTCTCCTCGATATGCCGCCCGCCGAGCATACGCAGGTCGACGAGAGCGCGCTCGAGCGCAGCGCGCGCGTGCTCGAACAGAAGCTTGCGGATTTCGGCGTCGAGGGGCGCGTCGCCGAGGTTCAGCCCGGCCCGGTGGTCACGATGTACAAGTTCGAGCCGGGTTCGGGAATCAAGGTCAGCCAGATCGTCAATCTCTCCGACGATCTCTCGATGGCTCTCAGAGCGGCAGCCGTGCGAATCCAGGCGCCGGTGCCGGGCGAGGCGGTAGTGGGAATCGAGGTTCCCAATCGCAAGCGCGAGCGCGTCTATCTGCGCGAGATTCTCGAAGCCGAGGAATTTTCCGCCGAGGGCAGCCAACTGACGATCGCGCTCGGCAAGGATATCGCCGGGCGTCCGGTCGCGGCCGATCTGGCGCGGATGCCGCATCTGCTGATCGCGGGCGCGACCGGCACCGGCAAGTCGGTATCGATTCACACGATGATCGCGTCGATCCTGTTCAACGCGACTGCCGACGACGTGCGCCTGATCCTGGTCGATCCCAAGATGCTCGAGCTGTCGGTGTACGAGAATATTCCGCATCTGCTGGTCCCCGTCGTCGTCGATCCGGAGAAGGCGGCAGCGGTTCTGCTCTGGGCGACGCAGGAGATGGAAAGCCGCTACATGAAGATGCGCGAGCTGGGCGTGCGCAATATCGACGGCTACAATCATGCGCTCGCCTCAGGCGCGTCGGTCACCGACTTGAAGGCGGCGTCGGGACCGGGCGGCGGCAGCCACGGAATCGACGCGACGGCCGAGCCGCTCGAACACAAGAAGCTTCCGAAGATCGTGATCGTGATCGACGAGCTTGCCGACCTGCTGCTGAGCGAGGGCAAGACCGTCGAGCGCGATATCACGCGCCTGGCGCAAAAGGCGCGCGCCGCGGGGATTCATCTGATTCTCGCGACGCAGCGGCCGTCGGTCGATGTGATCACCGGGATTATCAAGGCGAATCTGCCGGCGCGCATCTCGTTCCAGGTGACTTCGCGCGTCGATTCGCGCACGATTCTCGATTCGATCGGCGCCGAACGCCTGCTCGGCGCGGGCGACATGCTCTTCATGCCGCCCGGAACCGCCAAGCTGCGCCGCCTGCACGGGCCGTTCGTCTCCGAGCATGAGATCCGCAAGCTGACCGATTTTCTGCGCGAGCAGGGCGCGCCCGAGTACCGGATGGAGATCCTCGAAACCAAGGCGCCCAGCGACGACGGCGGCCTCGGCGACGACGAGCACGACGAGATGTACGACGAGGCCGTCAGGATCGTGCTCGAATCGAACCAGGCGTCGATCTCGATGATCCAGCGGCGGCTGCGGATCGGCTACAATCGCGCGGCGCGGATGGTCGAGCAGATGGAGCGCGAGGGAATCGTGATGCCCGCCGACGGCGCAAAGCCGCGCGAGGTTCGCCTGCGCGGCGCGAGCTAGACTGCATGCATCATCAATCACGCATCGCGATTGCCGCTGCGATTGTCGCAATCGCGCTGGCGGTGCCTCCAGTAGCGATCGCGGAGACCTCCGTCTTCGCCAGTCATGCGCAGCCGGCGTCCGCGAGCCTCGACGCGACGCTCGACGCGCTGCAGCATCACTATGAGACCACGCGCTCATTCAGAGCGAAGTTCACCGAGCAGATCGCATCGGTAGGCGCTCCGGTCCGAACCCGCGAGGGCACGGTCGCGTTCAGCAAACCGGGCAAGATGCGCTGGGATTTCGAGTCGCCCAACAAGGAGCTGCTGGTCAGCAACGGCCAGACGCTTTTCAGCTACGACCCCGGCCTCAACCAGGTCGTCGAAACTCCGCTGAAGGATGCGTTGCGAGCGCCGGGCGCGACCGAGTTCCTGCTCGGCGCCGGAAATATCCGCAAAGATTTCATCGCGTCGGCGCCAAAAGCTCCGCCATCCGACGGTCTGACCCACTTGACGCTGACGCCTCGACAAGGCGGCAACACGATCGAGCTCGGGATCGAACCAAAAAGCGGCGATATCCGCCGGCTCGCGATCACCGACCAGCTCGGCAACAAGACCTCGCTCGAATTCACCGACCAGCGCGATAATGTCGAAATTACAGACTCCGAGTTTGACTTCACTCCTCCCGCAGGCGCGGACATCGTCTCGCCTACGCTGCCGCACTAACTGCGGCACGTAAATTTTTCGCATCCTTGGCACAACGATTGCCTCGCTTACGACCGGCGAGTAGAAATATATGCCCCTCGATGGGCTGAACATGGAAAAAGTGCATCTTCTTACCTTGGGTTGCCCCAAAAATCTCGCTGATAGCGAGTTGATGCTGGGAGCGCTCACGCAGGCCGGGTTCGAGATTACTCTCGACCCCGAAGATGCGCAGATCCTCGTCGTCAATACCTGCGCGTTTATCGAGGCGGCCAAGAAGGAATCGCTCGACGCGATCATGGATGCCGCCGAGGTGAAGCATCGCGGTGCGGGCAAGCGCCTGGTGGTCGCCGGATGCCTCTCGCAGCGCTATAGCGAAGAGCTGCGCGAGAAGCTGCCCGAGGTTGACGTGTTCGTCGGCACCGGCAACTTCCTGGACCTGCCCGAGCTGCTGCGCCGCACCGAGTCGCCCGAGGCGCGCTCGATGCCGTACCCGGGCGCGGCGCATCTGCTGCCGCGCGCGACCGTGCCGCGGGTGAAGACCGGCAATTTCTTCACCTCTTACTTGAAGATTTCCGAAGGATGCAACCATACCTGCGCCTTCTGCATCATCCCGAAAATCCGCGGACGCCACGAAAGCCGCCCGATCGATGACCTGGTGGCCGAGGCGCGCGCCCTGGCCGACGGCGGCGTGCGCGAGCTCAACCTGATCGCGCAGGACCTGACCGCCTACGGCCGCGATCTCGAACAGTCCGCGTCGCTGGCGGCGCTGCTGCGCGAGCTCTCGACGGTCGAGGACCTGCACTGGATTCGGCTGCTCTACTGCTATCCGAATTTCGTCACCGACGAGCTGCTCGACACGATCGCGGAGCTCCCGAAGGTCGTCAAGTATATCGATATCCCGTTGCAGCATGCCGACGACGCGATACTGCGTGCGATGCGCCGCGAGCGCTCGGGCGCCGCGCTGCACAAGCTCCTCGAACGGATTCGCGCGCGGATTCCCGGGGTCGTGCTGCGGACCTCGTTTATCGTCGGATTCCCTGGCGAGACCGAAGCCGCATACGGCCGCCTGGTGGACTTCGTGCGCGAGATCGAGTTTGACCGCGTGGGAGTCTTCACCTACTCGCGCGAGGAAAATACCGCCGCTTTCGATCTGCCGAACCAGGTTCCCGAACGCGTCAAGCGCGACCGGCGATCCGCGCTGATGGAAGCGCAGGCGGAAATATCACTTAAGAAGAATCGCGGTCTTGTGGGCCGCGAAGTCGAGGTTCTGGTCGAGGGTCCGCTTCCCGGACGCGCCACGCGGCTTCGCGGGCGAACGTCAGGACAGGCGCCCGATATCGACGGCTCGGTCTTTCTCAAGGGAGACGCAGAGCCCGGCGAATTCGTCTGCGCCCGGATCGAAAAGGCCCTCAGTTATGACCTCCACGCGCGAATCGCCGGGGAGTTATCGCCCGGCGAAGAGGAGAGGGTGGCAAATCATGCCTAAGAAAGCAGCCGCCACGAGTCGGAAAAAGTTTCTGTCCAAGATGCGCGAGCATCTGGCGGAAATGAAAGAAAAATTGCACAGCGAAATCGAGTCCGAACTGCGGGCCGAGCGCGAAAGCAACAAAGACGAAGGGATGGACACCTACGATCTCGCCTCTGAAGAGCGCGATCGCGAGATCAATTTCATCCTGTCGGACCGCGAGCGCGTGAAGGTCAAGCAGATCGACGACGCCCTCGAGCGCCTGGACGACAACACTTACGGGGTGTGCGAATCCTGCGGGCTCGAAATCGCCGAAGAGCGGCTGAACGCGATGCCGTTTACGCGTCTGTGCCGCGACTGCCAGCAGGACATGGAGCGCGAGGCCAAGTCGCAGCGCCGCTTCGACGACGAGCGCAATACCAACACCTATCGCAAGCTCGGCTCGACCGACGGCGACGAAGAAAATATGTGATCGCCCCGCGCGCTTTGCGGCACTGACGCGATGCTCGAGCGCGGCCCGATTCGCGAGCTCGGCAAATTCTACGAAGCGATGCTCTCGGGCGGTGGCGGGACTATCCGCCCGCAGACGGTAGCGGCAATCTCAGCCCGCCACGTTGTAGGAATGCGGGACCATACTTTCGGGCTATCCACTCGATCGAAACCAGGCGTCGAAAGACCACGCACCAGGTCCGACGCTGATTAGGAAAAGCAACGCCATCGTCATCGCAAAATCTGTTCGCGCGTCGCTTACCATGAACCAGAAGCCCTGATTCGGGCGCCACAACTCGGGAATCTTGGTGGTCGCGATCGCGGTCAGGATGACGATCAAGAGTGGAATGCTCGCGAGCCGGGTGAGAAGGCCAGCCAAAACCAGAACGCCACAAACGATCTCGAAACCTCCGACGAAATGTGCGGTAAACCCGGGGTCGGGGAATCCAATCCTGGCGAAGCGCAGAACCCCCATGGAGGGGTCGATGAATTTGAGCAATCCCTGCGTGAAGAAGATCAAGCCGACGGCCAATCGGATGAGCACGATGCTTCTTGCCTGCCAGACGGGAGCGAGAAAGTTATTCATCGTGATTGCTCCACGGTGGCTTCAGCATCTGGTACCTGCTCTCGAAACTCTAAGCATGACGCGATTGCTCGACGAGCGGCTAGCTCGCGCGGCGGTACGTGTAGTTCCTGAGCCAGTAGATCTCGTCGTCGAAGCCCAGACGCCGATACCAGTTGATCGGCGTGTCATCGGGATCGGTATTGATCATCACGCTGTGGCGGCCGCGCTCGCCAGCGTCGGCGATCGCGCCGCATAGCAGTATTCGCGCGAGTCCCTGATTTCGCATGGGAACGCGAGTCGCGAGATTAAATATCAATCGGTTGTCGCCTTCGTAATACCCGAGAACCGCCGCCGCTTCGCCATCGACGCGTGCGATGAAATGCCGAGCGCCGCCGTTCGACTCCGCAGATCGCACGGCGGTTTCCTCAGCGATTCGTTGAGGCGCAGGTTCATCTTCCGAATTTGCGAAGCCCTTAAGCTTCACATCTACAAACTCGTTGAGAGTCGCGGCGGTGACTTCTTCAATCGAGATGTCGGGGCGCAGCGAAGCGCGCGGGATCGGTCCGGTATGAGCAAGAAAGATCGTCGGATGGTCGCGGACGCATCCCGCTTTTACCAGCGCCGGACCGAGCACGGCGTCGGTCGCGTGATCGTCGATCCAGATATTGATTTCGGAGTCGCCGAAGTAATCCGCCGCGTCCGAAAGCATCGCCGCTACGTCGTCGGGCGTCGCGCCTTCGACGATCAGCCGCGCGGAGTCAGGGTCGGCGGTACTCCGGCGATAGAAGCCGAAGCGCCGCCGCTCGATGTAGCATCCGATCGACGGCGCGGACGTCCGATACCACGAAATTATTTCCTCACGCAGCCGGTCATGTTCGGGATGACGCATCGAGGTATCGCCCGCCGCTTATGGAATCACGCGCGCGTCTTTCAGGCGGCCGATTTCTTCCCAATCGAGACCGAGTTCGAGCAGGATTTCTTCTGAATGCTGCCCCAGCTCGGGCGCCATCGCCGAAGGCGCCCACGGCGTGCCGCCGAAGTCGCACGGCGTCGCGACCATCTCCGCTTCGCCGTCGGCGGTCGGGACGTTTACGAATAATCCGGCGGCGCGCGCCTGCGGATCAACGAGCAGGTCTTCGGTGGTCTGCACTGGCGCCCACCACACGTTTTCGCGATCGAAGATCGGCGCCCATTCCGCGAGAGTCTTCTGCGTGAAGATCGAATCGAGCAGATCGACCAGCGCTGCCGCATTCTCCCGCCGCGCCGCCATCGTGTTGAACCGTGCGTCGTGATCGAGATCGGGCCGCGCGATTGCGCGCAGCACGTCCGGCCACATCCGATCACCCTGCAATCCCAAGAGCCAGAACCATTTGCCGTTCGAATCGTGATACGAGGTGATGAGCGGATTCGGCGTCGTATGCCGCGTGCCCGCGACCGTCGGAACGCCGAGCCGCAGCCGAATGTTGACGTCCCATCCGATGAAGTACCCGCCGACCCGCATCAGCGAGGTCTCGACCTTCTGTCCCTGTCCGGTCTTTCCGCGCGCGACCAGCGCCGCGCAAATCGCGCTGGTCGCCGTCATCGCGGTCGTATGGTCGCCCATCGCGCCGCGCTGCGTCGCAGGCTCCTGTCCTGCCGGAGTAAGAGTCGAAACCACGCCCGCGCGCGACCAGAACGCGCCGACATCGTAGGCCGCGCGATTTATCTCCGCTCCGCGCGTGCCGTAGCCGGTCACGTGGCAATACGACCAGGCGCGGATTCAGTTCGCGCAGATCTTCATAGCGCATCGCAAACTGGCTGAGCGCCTTGGCGCGCAGGTTGGTCAGGAAGACGTCAGCGCGTTTGATAAGCTCGCGCGCGATCTGCCGGCCGTCATCGGTTTCGAGATTGAGCGCGATACTGCGTTTGCCGCGGTTATCGAGCTCGAACGGAGGATTGATCGGAACCTCGAGTCCGGCGCCCTTCAAGAACAATCCGCGAAACGGATCGCCCTCGGGCGGTTCGATCTTGATCACGTCGGCGCCCCAATCGGCCATGATTCCGCCCGCCGCCGGCGCGGCGACCCAGAAGCCAAGTTCCACGACACGAATTCCCTCGAGCGGTCCGGGCATCGCACACCTCTGGCGCGCCGCAGGTTTTGTTGGCGAGCCTCTGCGCCCAGTGATAGCAAAAGCGTTGTCAGGCTTGTAACTGCCTTACGCGCGGTTTTTCAGGATTGTGCCGCTCGCGCTTCGCACATACCATCAAGCAAAGATTCGCGCGCTTACGAAAACAGTTCCGCGCGCGAGGGGGAGCAGACCGGACCGGATGGTCATCAGACCGCTCGTATGAGGATTTTTACTGACGCGGAAACGCGCGACGGAATCGAGCCGGCGCAGCAATCGTTGCGCGGCAATATCGATCGCGTGCGCGACAACCTTGCCAGCGCCGGCGCAGTGATCGCGATCGCAAGCGCGAAGGGTGGAGTCGGCAAGAGCGTAGTCGCGGTGAACGTTGCCAGTGCGCTGGCCTTGCGCGGACGCAAAGTTGCGATCATTGACGCCGACCTGAACGCGCCGAGCGTCATCCGGATGCTCGGGATGAAGCCGCCGCGGGTGATGCCGATGGTCGAAGGGATCGAGCCTGCGGCGGGACCGCACGGGTTGCGTGTCGTCTCCAGCGAGATGATCGCGGGCGGAGAAGCGCCGGCGATCTCGTTTCTCGAGGACGCGGCGCCCGGCCCAGCCGAATCGGCGCAGGAGATCGGGTACACCGACGCTCTGATCCGGATGCTCTCGCTCACGCGCCTGGGTGCGCTCGACGCGGTGATTATCGACGTCGCGCCGGGCGCGGGCCGGCTGCATCAGGTCGCGCGGATCGCGCCGCTGAGCAACGTGATGCTGGTGAGCCATTCGTCGGAGCAGGCGGTGGTGGCGACGCGCCACCTGATTCGGCTCTCGGCGAAATTCGCCGCGCCGGTCACCGGATTGCTCGAAAACATGACCGGCTTCAATTGCGACGGATGCCGCTCGGTGCGTCCGCTGATGCCCGAGGGAAACCTGGCCGGCGTCGCAACCGAATTTGGGTTGCCGATTCTCGCGCGCCTCGCGTTTGATCCGCGCCTTGCCGAAGCATCGGACCGCGGAGTCCTGTTCGTGCATCAGTACGCCGACACGCCGCTCGGAAAAAACCTGCTCGGGCTCGCGCACGATGTCGAGCGGATGATCCTGCTCGGCCGCTCCGCGCCGTCATCGTAGGACACCGGGCAGTCCGGCGAGCAGCTACTCGGGCGGCGAATCTTCGTCGTCTTCGTCGGGCGCCACCACTTCGTCGACAACGCGTGAGTGCTCGAACATTCCGGCGCCCTCGCGATCGCCCGCGCGAAATTTCGCAAAGCCGAGCGTGGTAAAGATTCGGCTATGGTCGGGTCCGGGGCGTGAGAGCGGTACGAACGCGCAGACCGCGCCTTCGAGCGCGATCGCCTCATGACGCCATTGTCCGCGCGCGGAAATCTTGCTCGGCGCTTCCTCGGGCGACGGAGTTTCGATTTCGAGCGCAGCCAGCTCGCCGTCGGCCCATCCTTCGGCGCCGAGGAAAATCGCCTTGCGATGAAGCTCGGAGGAGTCGTCGCTGACGGTGCGGAGCTCGATCGCACAGGGCGCGCGTCCGTCCTCGAAACACGCCCACAGCATCCGACGCTCGCGAAATTTCTGCGGACCGAGTCCGGTGAACGAGAGCCCGGCGCGAGCGACGGCGCGCAGCGCGGTCGCTTCGCCATCGATTTCGACGCTGCCGGTCATCTCCGCGAACGAAGAAATCGAGTCCGCTGAACGCGGCGCGCCGCTGCCGCCAAAAATCGCCGACGGGTCGAAGCCGTTATCGGGCAGGCGCATCCGAAGATCCACGCGCGCTGCCGGATCGAGCCGGCCCGAGGCGAGCGCGCGCTCGATACTCAAGTACGCCGAGCCGTCGGGCACGATAACGATTGGACCGGAAAATCTTAAGAGCAGCTCGCGTCCTTCGACTGCGAGCGTGAGCGGTCCGAGCGAGAGTCCGTCGCCCGCGAGCTTGACGCGGCCCTCGCAGGTGCAGAGCGCGACGCGGCGTTCCTTCGACAGGAACATGATTCGCGCGCCGAAGCCGCCGCTCAGATCGAAGCTCGCCATCGCGCCGAGACCGGCGCGCGGATCGAAGAACTCGACGCCGACTCGCGTCGGTATCGACGGCGCTGCCACGCGCGCGGGGGCGACAGGGCGCGGCATCGGCTCGCGCACGATCTTGAGCCGCGAGCCAGACCGCGACGGTTCCGCTGAGCGCGGACCGAACGCCGATTCGAGCGCGTCGATGCATCGGTCACGCAGCCGCCCGGGCATCCTGACAGCGACGGAGAGCTCGAGCTGCGCGGCGTCGACCTGGGCGCTTTCGGAAAGTGCCGCGATCGTTCTGAGCGCGGCGACCGTGCTCTGGCGATGACGCTCGGTGAAGGCCTGCACCAGGTTGTGCAGCGCGCCCGCCGGGTAGCGCATCCCGAAAGTCGGGGTGACGCCGCTTTCGCGCAGCCGCGCCGCGAAGTCCATCAACGGCCCGCGGATAAACTCGTCGCTGGCCGAGACGCGCGCCTGTCCAGTGGGGCGCAGCTCTCCGCCGATCGTCCTGACGCCCAATCCCAGGTCGACGCGCGGCTCGATAATGTTCCATCCGTGGATCATCAGCACGATCGCGTGGCCGTGGCGCTCGACGATACTGCTCACGCGCTCGGCGATCATCTCGAGGATCCACGGCGCGTGCTCGGCGAGTTGGGTCAGGCGATTGCAATCGAGCTGGTTGCGATCCATCCCGAAGTTGATCAGCGCCGCCGCGCCGAGGCGCCGCGCGAGTTCGCGCGCGATGTCCGCGGTATGAAGATCGTTGACCTTGGGATGCAGCGTCGCGCGCGAGGCGGCGCCGGCGCGGCCGCCATGCGGTGCGATCAGCAGAATCGGAGAATCAGCCTCGATGGTTTGCAGCCAGGTGCCCGCCGCTTCGAGGCCGACCGCCGCGCCGCTCATGACGCCGCGACTCGCGCGCTGCGCGCATGCAGGATGAACGACGCGGCGAAATAATACACGATAAAACTGAGTGAGACTCCGAGCATGATCGGATTTACGATCGGCAGCATCGGGAGCATCGCGAAGGTCACTACCGCCCACACGATTCCATACGCGAGCGTCACTGGCCGCAGCGGAACCGTGCGGCTCGGATAGATATATCTGATCGGCACGAACACCATCACCGCGAAAATTATCAGGATTGCCCAGTTGATCACGCTCGGCCAGTGGAGGCAGTAGAGATAGAACGCGACGATATTCCAGTAGTTCGGAAAGCCGAGAAAATAATGATCATCGGTCTTCGCGTCGGTCTGGCAGAAGCCGTACACGCTTGCCAGCATGATGAAGCACGCGAGCACGAGGCCCGGAATCGACTTGGGAATGATGCCCGCTTCGAGCATCAGGAACACGGCGGCGACGGTGTAGGTCAGGTAGTCGACGATATTGTCGAGCAGCGAGCCGTCGAACGAAGGCACGCGATGCTTGACATCGACCCACCTGGCGAGGGCTCCGTCGCTCGAGTCGATAAAGATCGCGATTCCGATCGCGACGAACGACATCGGAAAGTTTTGCTCCGCCGCGTAGTAGATCGCGAGCAATCCCGCCGCCGCGCCGAGCGCGGTGTACAGATGTACGGCCCAGGCGCAGGCCAGCAGAATACGCTGGCGCGGCAATGGTCCGGAGATGGTTCCCGCCGCGCTGGTCATCACATTCTCACTTAAGCATCGTCACTTGGCGGGTTTCACGTGACGCGGCCCGAAGTGATCTTCGAGCACGGTCATGAATGGACCGCACGCGCGGCGGCGTTTGACCAGCAACATCGCTTCTTCCAGCGACATCTGGCGGCACGCGCGCAGGTACGCGATCGCAAGCGTCGGCGCGCGGTTCATCCCGGCGTTGCAGTGCAGGTAAACCCGCTGGCGGGTTTTCATCAGCTCGCACAGATCTTCGAGCGCAACTTCCAGCCGCTCAGCCATCGCGTCCGCGCTGCCGTCCTGGATCGGAGTCCGCACGAACATCATCCCGCGCGCATCATACTCGCCGCGCAGCTCCGTGGCGTTGAGCCCGTTGATACGCAAATCCTCGTCGTCCTGGAGATTGTGCACCGCGGTGACGCCGTAGGTGTCTTTGAGCCATCCGATATCTTCCGGGGCGGGATATTCGCCGATCAGCAGCTCGTCGGTGATCTCGCTGACGGAGGGGCGGCGGTCGCCGCGGGTCGAGCGCGGATGGCCGTCGGAGTTTTTGCTGAACCAGTCCATCGCCTTGAATTTAGCCGGGTCGGAATAGTCAATTCCAGTATGGCATCATTCGCCCGTCCACGTCATTGCCGCGCGGTGCATACGTTCGGGCTGCCCGCCTGCTTCCATTCGTAGAGCCAGATCGAGGCGAGCGTCGAGGCGGCGTCGGCGATCTGTCCATTGAAGAGCGCCGAGTCGTGCGCGAACAGCGCATCGGCGTATGCGGAATTGTCGCCGCCGGCAGTTCGCGCGGCGCGATCGTCGGCGATGATTCGGCGGACCAGCGCGTGCGAGCGCGAGATCTCGCCGATCGCCGCAGGCCATACTCCCGCAATGGCGGTGACGCGAACCTCAGGCGCCGCGGCGCGCTCGATATCGCGCGTGCGATGGTTGGCGGCGTTCTCGATCCGCTCGTGGCATCCGCGCTGCCTCCTGCTGCAATCGTGGCGAATCGTCGTGTGCAGCGGCTGGCTCGCGTCGCCGACGTAGTGCGCGAGATAGCCCGAATGCGTGACGGCTGCGGCGCAATCGCCGCGCTGCCAGTCCTCGCGCACCAGAGCCGCCTCGCTCTCGATCGTCCACGGCAGAGTGCCCGCCTTATCGACGCGATACTTGCCGTACCGCGAGAGCATCGTGCTCAAATCCGGTGACAGGGCGGACAGCGGATCGGCGCCATACCTTTCCAGATCGATGTAATGCCGGATCGCCTCGGCGTGTCCGTAGCGGTCGCGCAAAGTTGTATCGGGCGCGACGGCGTCGGATTCGAGCGCGCGCTCGTTTTTCGCGAGCGCCTCTTTCAACGGCGAAGCGGGCAGGGCGCTCACCGCGAGGCTCGCGATCATCCGATGCGTTCCGCTGTCCCACGCACTAGCGGTCGACGCGGTCGCCAGGAGTACGATCGTCCACAGAATCGTGAAGAGCAGCTTCACGCTTTCGCGCCACGGCTGTGGCGAGCGCGATCGTTGCGCGCGTGAGCGCTCTCGGGAGATTTGGAAGTCGCCTGCTCCGGCTCGGTTGCGGACTCGATCGCGGCTGCCGCTTTGCGCACGCGCGCGGCGCGGGCGGGCGGCGCGCCCAACGCGACCACGGCGCGACGCATGTGCTCGGCGAGTTTCCGGTAGGCGCCCATCCCTTCGCCATTCTCCGTTAGCGCGCGCATCGCGGCGTTCGTGATCACGCTCCCGATCCTGACGTCCACCGGATGACGCCGCGGCCACAGGCTGCCCTTGCCCAGCACCTGGTGCGTGCCGCGAATCAGAACCGGCAGTACGTCGCATCCGCTGCGCAGCGCGAGGTATCCTGCCCCGCTCTTGAACTCGTGGATCGCGCCGTCAGCGGAGCGCGTGCCCTCCGGGAACATCAGCACGCTCTTGCCGGCGGCGAGCTCGGCCAGCGCGTCGTCGAGCGATTCGAGCTGCGCGCGCTCGCGATCGAACGGGATGAGCGAAGTAAAATTCGAGGCGAGAAAGCGGCGCGCGCCGGTGTTGAAGAAGTAATCCTTGGCAGCCAGCACCACCAGGTCGTCGCCCATCGCGCCGAGCGCGTACCCGACCAGGCCAAAATCGAGATGACTCGAATGATTCGCGACCACCACCACGTTGCGATTCGCGGGCACGTTGCCACGTCCGAGAATTTCCGGCCTGAGCCACGTCTGAAAGGCGCCCTGCTGCGAGCGCCGGAGCATCCGCCGCGCGAGTCCGCGAACCGCCGCGGGCAGCTTGGGCGTATAAGGATCGGCAAACCGCGCGTACGAGGGCATCCGCACTCGTCCGCTGCCGTTGCCGGCCTGCGCGATGCGCTGCAGATCCTCGACCGTGCGCAGGTCGCTCATCTCTTCGGGTCCGATGTCGCGCCCGGCGTGTTCGGCAATATGCTCGCCCAGCTCCGCCATCGCCAGCGAGTCGAGTCCCAAGTCCTCGATCAGTCGCGTCGTAGGATTGATCGCGATTCGTTCCGACGAGACTTGCGCGAGCGCCTGCGCGAGCCACGGCTCGACCTCCGCGCTGTGAGCGGCCGCGGCGCTCTCGGCGCTCGTGGCGGCGAGCATCCGGCGCAGGATCGCGGCGACCTCGTTGCGTTTGACCTTGCGCGTGCGGGTGCGCGGCAGCTCGGCGTCGGTGAAGCGGATGATCCGGATGCGCTTGTGCGGGCTCAGTCCCTGCGCGATTTTCTCGAAGTGCGCGCGCAAGCCGTCCTCGACCGTGCGCCTGCTCTCACCGCGCGCGTACGCGGGAACCGCCAGCGCCGCAACCTGCTCACCCTGCGCGACCTGCAATCCGACCACCGCGATCTCGCGCAGGTACGGCGAATGTCCGTACGCCTCTTCGAGCTCGTCGATATAGATGTTGTTGCCGCCCGAATCGACGATCACTTCCTTGGCGCGACCCACGATAAAGAGCCGCCCCTCGGCGTCGAGGCGCCCGAGGTCTCCGGTATGCAGCCATCCGTCGCGCAGAACTTCGTCGGTGGCGGATTGATTGCGATAGTAACCCGCCATCACGTTCGCGCCGCGCGCGCAGATTTCTCCGATCTCCGCACCGTCGGGATCGAGCCGAATCTCGACGCCGGAGAGCGGCTTGCCGACCGAGCCGGCGCATCGCGGATCATCAGGATGCGCGGTGCTCAGAACGGGCGCGGCCTCGGTCAGGCCGTAGCCTTCGAGCAGATGGATTCCAAGGTCGCCGAAAAAATCTCCGACGCGCAGCGGCAGCGCCGCTCCGCCGCTGACCGCCAGCCGCAGCCGTCCGCCGAGCGCCTGATGCGCTTGCCGGAAGAGGACCGAGCCCAGGTTGATGCCCGAGTCTCTGTCGAGCCGCCGATTCAGCTCGCGCATCTGGCCGAATGCGGCGGCGAAGAAGGGCCCACGCTCTTCAACCTCGTCAACGATCCGGCGATGAACCGCTTCCCACAACGCGGGCACGCCGATCAGCGCGGTCGGTCGAATGTCGGCGAGAATCCGCGAAAGATTCTTGGCGTCGAACTCGATCGGGTAAGCGATCGCGGCGCCGCTCGCGAGCGGCAGCAGCATCCCGCAGGTGAACTCGAACGTATGATGCAGCGGCAGCAGCGAGAGCAGGGTGTCGTCGCCAGAGAGCGCGAACACGCGGCTTATCATCGCGACCTCGGCCGCGAAATTCCCGTGCGTCAGCATCACGCCTTTGGGCGCGCCTGTAGTGCCCGAGGTGAAGACGATCGACGCGAGCGCTTTGCGCTCGGGCGGAGCGACGGGAGCGGCCGCCTTGTCGAGAATAAACGGGCGGGTAAGCTCGGCCAGGTCGACCGCAACCGCTCCTGGAGCCACCGCGTGAATCGAGTCGCCGAGCCGTTTGGCGACGGCGCTCGAGCGCAACGCGCCGCGCGGCTGCGCGATCTTGCAGATCGGCGCAAGCTCATCGGCCGAGATCAGATGGTCGAGCGGCACCGCGACCGCGCCCGCGCACAGGATCGCGAAGAATCCAAGCACCCAGTCGGGCGAATTTTCGGAGATGAGCAGCACGCGATCGCCGGGCTTGATTCCGCGCCGCGCGAGCAAGAGAGCCGCGCGATGCGCCCGGTCGCGCAGCTCACGATAGCTCATCGTCGTGCGTTCTCCGGCGGGTCTCCGCGCGATCAGTGCGGGTGCGGAGCCGTAACGCTCGGCGGCACGATCGAGCAGATCGACCAGGTTGCGATAGCGCGGCAGCGAGCGTTGGCGGCGCGTATGCAGATCGAGCTGGCCGAAAATATGCCGTCGCAGGCCGGGCATGTGGATATTCATCCAGTAGTCGCGCCAGTCGATCCGGTCGGGGCGATACGGATGATGCTTCACGTCGTCGCGTGCGAGGCTCGCGTAAAGCGCGCGCGCGTTCGCGCCGTGGAATGTATAGACCAGCTCCTGGATATATGGACGGTAAACCTCGACCAGCTCGCGCGCGAGATCGGTGTTGTCCTTGAACGTGTCGATACGCGTTTCGAGCTGCTTGATTCGTTCGGAATCGTCGCCGACTACAGAGCGCGCGATCTCGGCCGCGCGTTTGAGAATGCGCGGCAACGTCTCGCTCGCGAGGTCGTAGGTATTCTGCGAGACGACTACCGCTTCCAGATGCTTCGCCATCCGGGCCGACGAGCCCTTGTCGCCGCGATGGTCGCGGCGATTAGTCAGTGCGGTCAGCTCGACCAGCCGGCGCATCGGAAGTGGATTACGATCCGAAGTGCATAGTTGATAAATCGGCTTCTGGCGCTTGATCAGCAGCGCGCCGAGAATCGGGATCATCGCGTGCGCCGCGAGATCGACCGGAATCACGTCGAGCACCAGCTCGGCCTTCGCCGGATAGAAGCGGTAGCCGCGTCCGGACAGATAGGTCAGCGGAGCGCTGGTGTTAACGCCCTGGTTCCATCCGGGAAAGGGATCGGCGAGCGCGCTTTCGATTACGGCGGGGCGCACGACGGTTACGTTCAGCTCGTCGCGCGCCGCTAATACTAATTGCTCACCCAGGCTCTTGGTATAGCTATAGGTATTAGGCCATCCCCATTTGAGCGCGCGTTGCTTGCCTACGTCTTTCAAGCGCTCTTCGACCCAGGCTTTGCGGCGATGCTCGAGCGCGCCTTCGCGGGTCTCGACTTCGGCGTTGTCGTCGTCGGATTCGCCGCGAAAATCCGCCAGCCGCTGCTGGTCGCGCGATTCCGCTTCGACTCGTGCGATTGCGGCGCGCGCGTCGCGAATCTCGCGCTCGAGGTTGAAGCTCTTGCGTCCGGCGGGACACCAATTGGTCGGAATATCGTCTTCGAACCGATGCCCGTCAGCCGCGCCGGCGACATAGCAGGTCGAGATATGGAGCATCGCGGCGCCGATCTTCTTGCAGAACGCGACCACGTTCGCGACGCCACCCGCGTTGACCTCGATCGACTTGGACAGTGACGCTTCGAAGTTGACCAGCCCGGCGCTATGTACAACGGCGTCGATACTGCCGCTTCGGATCGGGTCCGCATCGGCGGCGAGCAAGTCAGGATTGGTAATATCGCCGGGAACGACTACTACTTTCTCTTCTATATAGTGGTCGAAGCGGGAGCCGAGATGCTCGCGCAACGGCGCCATCGCCGGCGAGTCGAGAATCTCGCGGCGGAAGCGATTGAGGCTCGATTTCTTGTCGCCGCGAACCAGAATAAATACGCGATCGAGCTCCGGATGCCACCGCAGGAGCAGCATTAAAAACACTTTGCCCAGGAAGCCGGTCGCGCCGGTCAGGAAGATGCGCCGCTTGCGGAAAATCTCTTCGAGCGGCGGCATCGCGCTGCTTGAGCGTCCATTTAATCCGCGGCTATTTCCGTTGCTTCCTGACACTTGCTTCAACTAGTTAATCGACCTGGCTATTCAACGTCTGCGATCACCAGCGGCGGCAGATGTAGATAGGTAATTGACGCCGATCGTCCGAGCTCGGAGGTCGCCATCGCGATCGCCTCGTCGAGCGTGTCGGCGGAATCCCATCCCAGGCGCGCCGCGACTTCGGGCTGTTCGCATCCGGCGGAGATCACGCGCCCGACATGCTGGCGCGCGGGTTCGCCCCAATACCACATGTAGAACGGATGCACGCCATGGTAGGCGTGGCCGTAGCGGTACATATGAGTATAGGTAGGATTATGCGCGAACTCGCGCTCGAAATTCTTTTCCAGCTCGACGGAGTCGGTCGTCTCGGCGAGGCATCGATGGTAAAACTCGATGTAGCTCGGATGATGCTCCGGATGAAATTCGTCGCGCAGCGGATGGCAAATAATCATCGTGCCGCCCGGCCGCACCAGCGGCTTATTCCGGTACATGTTGAACAGGTAGCCCATCCCGGTGCATTGCACGAGAATGGGATTCATGATCGAGTTGACATTGTAAGGACAGATAAACGGGACGCCGACAATTAGTATGTCGGCCTGTCCCTTGACCGGGACTGCGTATTGCTGGAAGACCCGCGCGAGCGCTTTTTCGTGCACCGCGTCGGTATTGCCGGCCCATACTCCCGTCATCCCGTATGGCGAGCGGTAGTTGTGCAGGACGGTGCGCCGCAGCTCGTTGGACATGTTGCGCATCGTCCAGCGAAAGGCGTTGGTGCGCGTGCGATCCCAGTCACTGAACTGGTCTTCGTTCTTGTGCAGAAAATCCATCATCCCGCCGTACATGTGAGTATTGACGGCGGTCTCGACCGTGAAGACGTTCAGGTTATCATTGACTATTGCGCCCATCCGGTTTGCCGAGCGATGCAGGCCCGAATGCTTCGGATCCATGTACGAATGAGAATCACGCAGCGTCGCGGGGTTATGATGATGCCGCAGGCTCTGGTACGGCGCGAGGCCGACGGCGACCGACTTGTGCCCGCCGTCCATCGGAACCAGATTGATATTTACGTAGAGTAGCAAGTCCGATTCGGCGGCACGCTTCGAGAGCCAAACTTCCTCGCCATGATCGGTCTTCCCGAGCATCGTGATTTCGGCGCGGTTCTCGCCGTCGAAATTGTACAGGCGGTCGGGCCAGAACTGCTTGAACGCACGCTCGCCGACGACGCGGCGAATCTCGGCTTCGGTCATCCGACGATGCAGCGCCGTGGCGATAATGATGTGCACGTCGTCGACGCCGTAATCCGCCAGCGTCTGAAGCATCTGGTTCAGCACGCGCTCGCGGATATCGGGCGCGCGCATCTGCGGGAGCGGCAGGCTGATGTCGTCGATCGCGATCGTGACGCGCATGTTCGGATTTAGCTGTGCGAACAGAGGGTCGGCGTTCTCGGGACGCAATAGAGCGTAGCGGATGGCCTGGTCGGGATCGGGCAGCTCTTCGAGCGGCGGCGGCGGATAGATGACGCGGGTGCCGATCGGCAGCTTTTCGTACAGGAATTCTTCGCCGTACGCGATCAGGCGGCGCTCGGAGCGGCGGTTGACGGTGACCACCAGGTCGCGGCGCGCGCCGACGTCGTGCTTGAGCTCGGCGGGCTTGAGCTCTTTGAGCTTGGCCTCAGGACGCGCCATCGATGATCTCCCCGGAAGCTGCCAGCGCGCGATCGCCCTCAGTTGCGGCGGCGGAGTCGCGGGATTTGTCGAAGGTGATAATCGGCCAATTGCGCCCGAGCGCTGCAGCGCGCAGCTTGCGATCGGGATTGACGGCTACCGGATGCCCCAGCGCGGCGAGAAACGGCAGATCGTAGTAGGAATCCGCGTAGCCCCAGCACCTGTCGAGCGAGATATCGCGCGTGGCCGCGAACTCCGCACACCACGCGGCTTTCTCTTCCGCCGCCATCACGGGCGCCGCGATACGCCCAGTTGCGCGTCCCCGCGACATCACCAGGCGATTGGCGGCGACGTGATTGACCCCAAGATGGCGCGCGAGTGGCTCGGCGATAAAGTCGGGTGAGCCGGTGACGAGGACCGGTTCGAGTCCGAAATCACGGTTGGCGCTCAAAATCTCGACCGCGCGCGGATAGAGATTCCTGAGCAGCACGCGCTCGCAGTATTCCTCGCCGAGCGAGAACAGCCGGTCGGACGAGACGCCTTGAAATGATTCGAACAGAACCTGATTAAGCAATCTGCGATCCTTGCGCTCGGCCAGATAAAGGCGCGGCGCTCGCGCGGCGAACGAGAGCAGGTATCCGGCGCGCCCGGACCATTCGCCCAGGTTGGCCAGGATGAAAAGTGCGGAGTGGACGAGATTGAGCGCGCACAGGGTGCCGTCGAGGTCATAGAAGGCCACGCCGGCCTGAGGTTTTTTCCGCGGCAAGCGAGCTTCCTTTTGCGCTAAAACTGACATGTCATTCTAGTTCCGGGCAAATAAAAAGCGCGGCTCCGGGTCGCCATTGCCAGCCCGTGCAGCGGCTTCCAGAAGCTCGGGCCGCGCTACGCCGCGCAAGCCAAAATCCAGGATCTCCTCGACCAGCGCGGAAGTGTCAGATTTAGGTGTGCGCGAGAGCAGACTGACGACTTCCTTGATCGCACCCAGGATGCAATACGCGATCGCGCGCGTGTCGGATTTGCGCACCAGGTTCATCTCGATTCCCAAATCCAGCGAGCGCTGGATCAGCATCGCGATCCGGTCGTAGAACTCGCGGATACGCTGGTCGAGCTCGCGATCGAATCCCACCGAATGGTTGAGCAGGATATCGGTCAGCTCGCGCTCCTCGAGGACGTACTCGACCACGCGACGCAGATTGTCGCGAAGCTGCTCGACGGGATCAGGCTGGTCCGCGCCGACGCGCAGCCGCAGGATTCGGGTGGTCAGCTCGGTCAGCACCTGCTCGAGCAACTCCTCGAACAAGTCTTTCTTGTTTTGGAAATAGAGATAGAAGGTGCCACGCGCGATTCGCGCGCGCGCGATAATATCGGCGACGTTAGTCCGATGATATCCCTTGCGGGCGAATATCCGTTTTGCATGGCGCAACACCTGCGCGCGCCGAGCCTGCTTTTCCATCGTGATGATTCTACCAAAGCCCGAGGCTAACGGCCCTCCGGACCACTGTCAAACCGCCCCGCCGCCAGCCTGTGGATTGTTTTTCCGGCCGCGCGCGAGGTGCGCTGCATGTTCTCGTGTGGGCCTTGCTAAATCGCTCCCGTGCCAGGAATGACCGCGCGAGGCGCTGGCGTCGGGCGGGCGGGATCGTTTACCTTCGTTGGGCGATGCGGGTGCGCGTCGTTCATGGAGGTGACGCGATGCAGTCCAAGGAATTCTGGAGCAAGGCGCAGGCGATCGGGGCCAAGGCGACGTGGGCCTATCTGGCGACCGCCAGCGGCGATCAACCCAAGGTCCGAGTGGTGCATCCGGCGATCGAGGGCGAGCGCGTGTGGGTCGCGACCGGACGTAACTCGGCCAAGGCGCGGCATCTGGCGCGCAACCAGAAGGTCGAGCTGTTCTACCAGGTAGGAGCGGATTTCATTCATTTGACTATCACCGGCACGGCGAAATTTGTCGACGACGCCGCCGAGAAGAAGCGCGTCTGGAACAGCAAGGTCTTCGATTACGATCTCGGCCAGTTCTGGCCCGAAGGCGCGGAGTCCAAGGAGTTCGGCCTGATCCTGATCACGCCGACGCGCGCCGAGATCACCTCGTTGCCCGAGATGAGCCAGGGCAAGAAGCCGGAGGTCTGGCGCGCGAAGAAGTAGGTCGCGGACGATTTTCCGAGGTTGTCGATTATCAGAAAAAGCTGGAGTGGTTGCACTAATCGCTTCGCGGAGATCCTTCGCCTGCGGCTCAGGATGACGACAAGGGAGGGCCTGCGAGAATCGACAGCCTCTTCGGACAGAGACTGCGGTGCTTAGCTCCGGAGTTTCGCGCGCAAATGGCGCGAACTATCCTCTCGCTTTTTCGCGCGCGAAGATGGCGCGCTCTTCGGCGTTCATCTTGGCGCGGATTCGCGAGCCCTTGCCGAGATGGCGGTAGAGCCCGCCTTCCGAAAAAAATTCCTCGTACGGTTTGGCGGGAATTTCTTCGGCGGGCGGAGTGTCGCTGATCTTGGCGCCGAGTGCTTCTTCGACCAGCGATGAATCGTACATCCGGATCGCGTCGTAGTCGGTAAGCAGCGAGCAGACCTCGACGCAGATGTAGCATCCGATGCATTCCTGAAAGCGATCCTGGACCGGCTGCACCCCGCGGCCGGGAACGCTGCCGTTTTGCAGATACTCGATGCAATTGACCGGGCAGAACTCAGGACATTTGCCGCACGGGAAGCATAGGTTCACGTCCATGAACGCGACTTCGCGCGGACGTTTTTTCTTGCGGGAGATTTCGTCGGGAGTCTCGGGGACGCGGTCTTCCTTGAGGCGGCGCTTGATTATCTCTATTGCATCCATCGCTTTCTATCTCACACCGCGAGCGGGAATCGCGTCAAGCGTGTTCCGCGGGCGTTACTTTAGCGCCGAGACTCGCCCGTCCGATGACGCCACGAAAACCGCGCCCGACGGCGACGCCGCGAGCGCCAGCACTTTGCCCGCGCTATGCGACGACCATCCGGCGGAGCCGTCGGCGCTGATCTTGATGATCGTGCCGTCGGCAACGGCGACATACACGTCGCCATCCGCCTCGACCGCGATATTGCCTGCGGTGGGCGCGTAGGCCTTCGCGGTCCAGCGCAGCGTGCCGGAGGTATCATCGACGGCGTAGAGGGCGCCGGCTCCGAAATAGGCCTGGCCGAGCGCGTCCACTACCGGTCCCGCGACGGGAGTTCCCGCCGCGCCGGCGACGCTCCAGTTCTGCGCGCCGGTGTCGGTATCGACGGAATAGAGAATTCCCTTGCCCGAGACGCTGTAGACGGTCGTCCCCGCGGTAACGAGGTTGCCCGCGAATCCGCCATCCGGTGCGAAGGCCCAGAGCTCGGAGCCGGTGGTGGAATAGGCGCTCAAGTCGCCCCCTGCCGACGCGATCACGACACCGCCGGGGATTATCGCCGCGGCGGTTGCCGCACCGGCCGGGACGCTCCAGTTGATCTGTCCCTGCGAGCTCACTGACACAAGATTTTCGCCGACGCTCACGTATGCGGCGCCGTCACCGACGGCGAGCGGAACTCCTCCACTTCCGATCTGCACCTTCCAGCGGGGGACACCCACCGACGTGAGTCCATAGAGCCAGTCAGTCGTGCCCTGCACGACAATGGTGCCGTCGGGAGCGACAGCAACCGCGGTTCCGCCGGCAGGACGGTCGAAGATCTGATTCCCGTGCGAGTCGATCGCATGCAGGAGCCCGTCGGTAGTAATGAAGTAGGCTTCGCCATGGGTTCCCGGCGTGATCCGCCCGGCGACCGGCGCATCATTCTTGATGGTCCACTGTGCGGTCGCCGAAGCAACTGTTGTCGACGCCGCCGGTATCACGAAGCTGAGCGTGGCGACATCGCCTTTGGGCGTGGCGGTCGCGGTCGGCGTGGCGGTCGGAGTCGGGCAGGGCGGACACGGACCGGGCGATCCCACCTGGATCGCATACTGCAGGCTCGCAATGCTCGAAGAGCTCGCGCTGATACAGGTGCATCCCTCGGCCTGTCCCTGGTAGATGCCGCCGAAGCCGACGACTGGATTCACGACGATTCCAGGAGGATTCGAGCCCCAGAAAGTATTCGCGCTGTTGGTGATGTCCTGGTACTGGGTCTTTGTCGCGCCGCCTGTGTTATGTTTGACCAGCACGCCCTGCGCTTCGAACGCGACGGTGCCATTGATCGTGGTATCGAAAACCGTGCCGGGAGCGGGCGTCGAGCAGGCGGTTGCAGTCGGCGTCTTTGTCGGAGTCGGAGGATGCTTGGGGGTCGGAGTCGAGGTCGGTACTCCCGTTGGAGACGGAGTCGGGACGAGCTGGCAGATATTGATCGCCTCGAGCGCGTAGCCCTGGGTCGGAGTTGGACCGGGGCAGAGGCCTGGAATAAAGGTGCCGGTCGAGTCGACCACGCCGAAGCATCCGGAGTTCGAACTGCAGCTCGAAATTATCGTTCCGGCCACCAATATCACGACGGGAGCGAGAATGATCCATCTGATCCAGCGCGTCATAGAACCTTGAGCTATGACGGCGCGATCGCGCGCTGTCAAGCCGCAGCGCGAAATCAGCGATGCATTAGCTTGAAAAGAGCTCCGCGGTTGTGTCATTCCCGCGCGTGTGGCTGCCGCGCGCGAGGAATCCCGGACGGATGGCTGCTGCATGTGGCCGCGGCTCGGTGCATGGACGTCCCGGGATTCCTCGCGCGGCAGCCACGCGCGGGAATGACAATCGGGACACGCGCTCGAAATACGGATAATCGAAAGAGAAAAAAGACGGCGGGCGTCAAAGGAGGGGGGGACTCCTCAACGCCCGCCAGTTCGTAGCGGCCGCTCGCTTGCGCGAGCGGTTATGCCGGTTGGTGGGAGGAGCATCCAACCAGTATCGGGTGCCAGAGCCATCAGAGCACCCAATTATTTAGACGGGGACAGATCGCGATTATTCATCGAAAGAATCATCAAACCATTCATTCGCTTTTTGATTCGATTCAATATTTCCTCGCGATTCATTCCCCATCCTCTGGAAAGTTTGACGGCGGCGTCGTACAGATTATTCAGCCATCGATCTTTTGCAGTCTGGCCAGTCATCGCTTGCGGGTCCCCTGGATTCCACTTGGGATTCTGCCTGGGCCGACAGGAAGGAGCATCATCATGGAATATCGGCGTTTGGGATCCACGGGCCTTAAGGTTTCAGAGCTATGCCTTGGATGCATGACGTTCGGACGCGAGACGAAAGAGCACGAAGCGAAAAAGATTCTCGACAAGTTTCTCGAAGCGGGAGGGAATTTCCTCGATACGGCGAACGTGTACGCCGCCGGCGCGTCGGAAGATATCGTAGGCAGGATTACCAAGGGCAAACGCGATTCACTCGTGATCGCGACCAAGGTGCGCTTCAATGCCAACGTCTTCATCGGAAAGAAGATAGGGCCCAACGAAATTGGATTGTCGCGCGGGCATATCATGGCCGAGGTCGAGCGCAGCCTTAAACGGCTCCAGACCGACTACATCGATCTCTACCAGGTGCATTCGTGGGACTTCGAAACTCCGATCGAAGAGACGATGCGCGCGCTCGACGACCTGGTTCGCCAGGGCAAGGTGCGCTATATCGGCGCGTCGAATTTTACCGCGTGGCAGCTCATGAAGAGCTTGTGGATCAGCGATAAGTTCAACTATGCGCGTTTTGACTCGCTGCAGCCGCAATACAGCCTGATCTGCCGCGATATCGAGCGCGAGCTGATGCCGATGATTCGCGAAGAGGGAATCGGCGTTATCCCATGGAGTCCGCTCGGCGGAGGATTTCTTACCGGCAAGTATCACTCAGGTGAGAAGCCGCCCGAGGACGGCCGCCTCGCGAAGCAGGACCTGTGGGGACGCCTCGCGAACGAGCGCAACTACCGCACGCTCGAGGCGGTCGAGCAGGTGGCCAAGGAACGCGGCCGCAGTATCGCGCAGGTCGCGCTCGCGTGGGTGAATCAGCAGCCGGGAGTAAGCTCGGTGATCTACGGTGCGCGGACCACGGAGCAGAACGATCAGAACCTGGGCGCGGTCGGACTTCATCTGGAAGCCGCCGAGCTCGCGGCATTGAACAACGCGAGCGCCCTCGCGCCCGAGTATCCGGTCTCGATGCAGGCGCGTCTGCCGGGAGCGCCGCGGGCATAGCTGTAGCGGGCAGGATCGGCTTTTCAGCCGAAATCCGGTGGGTTCGTTTGGTATCTTTTTGTGGCGCCGAAAAATTATTCTCCTTGAGAATGCTTAAGAATTTCGCTCGATGGGTTCGTTTTAGGCGTCTTTTCGGTACCTGATTCTGGGGCCTCCGCGCGGCGCCGGCGCTGCATCCGGTCGAGCTGATCGATCGCGCGGAACAGATGGCGCATCAGGCCGTTTTCGTAACGGCTGATCATCACGACCTCGTCGGCATCGGGCATCGAAAGACCATTGAGCCCGGTCTCGGCGAGAATTCGCTCGCCTTCGTCCTCGTGCGCAACACGTTTCGCTCCGACCGCCTTTTCGCGGAGCTCGTCCCAGATCGATGGCGGCTCGGACCACTCGAGCGAATTCTGGAACGCCACACGATTTTCGTACTTGAGCAAGCGGCGCAGGCGCCAGGTGCATACGCCGATCTCCTGCACCATCAGCATTTCCAGGGCTCCTACGGGCTTGCGGTCGGCGACCAGCGCGGACATCAGGGCGCGGAACTGCACGGACGCGCGATGGCCTTCGAGCTTCGGGAATCACGAGCCCTCGCGAGAGGACGCCGGGCCTCGCGAGGGCGCGGCGCTTGGCCAGAACGCCGTGCTTGACGGCATTCATCGCAGAGCGCGCCTTGCCGCGCTTGGAGCGCGGGCCGGTCGAGAGCAGGGCATTCTCGCGATTAGCCGCGAGTTTACGGTCGGAAATGGTGCGGCGCTCGGGCGCGGGCAGCGCCGAAGGGGTAGGGTCGCCAGCACATGGCGGTTGTTCGTCCATGTGTTCAATTGTGCACAAATTGTCAAAAAAACAAGGCTGAACAGTTCAGCCTTATTTTTTTCCTCGAAATATGTTATAGGGCCGCCTCTCCTGGTCCGTTGCCCAGTATGATTCCTTGCCTGAAAGGGAGTTTTTTGGGCCCGATTTTCCAGAGGGACTTGCATGATGTACCATAGGGCTGATCTTCGAGTGGGTGAGCGGCGCCATGCTGATGACAAAGCGTAAGCCGGCGACGGTCGGTGAAATCCTGGTGGAGGAGTTCATGGAACCGCTTGGCCTGACTCAAAGAGCGCTCGCAGAAGCTATGGGTGTGCAGCGCAAACATGTCAACGAGTTATGCAAGGGGCGGCGCAACGTGACGGCCGCGACGGCTCTGATCCTGGCGCGCGTGTTCGGCAACAGCCCGGATTTTTGGCTGAACGTACAGCGGCGCAACGACTTGTGGAATGCGATGCATAGTCCGAAGGAGCAGGCGCGGATCGGACGCGCACGTCCGCTCAAGGCTGCTTGAACTGCCCTGCGATCTTCCGTTTTTCAATGCTTGCCGTGTGCAGGAACAGCGCAACGGTTAGGAGCGGAAGACACAGGCTCTGGCCTGTGCCACTTAAAACAAGTCCAACCTTTGAGGAGCCGTGTCTTCTGGCTTGCGTCAAGTAAATTTTCTCATGTCGGCAGGCTCTGCCGATGTTGGGCGCAGCGAGAAATTTCTTAGGTGGCACAGGCTTTAGCCTGTGTTTCTTTGCAGCGGCATCCTCATCCGGGCGTCGCGAGGCTTGCGGAACGAGCGCAAGCCTCGCGCCGCGCACGGCTACTGCCGTTAAGATCGACCTAACCCCTGACCCCTTCCCGCACGGGAAGGGGAACCATTTGGCGGATGACACGGACGCTTATCCAGGGAACGGGTGGTGGGTCAGTTTGAGATGTGTGACTATAAATTTCTGCGCGGGATCCCGGTGATGCGGCAGAGTACTCGCAAATCTATCTCTTCAAACTGTCCAAATTTCATTGGAATTTCCCAGAGACGCCTAAACGATGCGCGAACCTTATCGTATAATTGGTCCGTCTCAACTGCTAACCGGCGATAGAGTTTAAGCACTTCATATGCCGCGAAATCGGCAGCCTGAAGCGGGACTGTTTTTCGATTGCGAAAAATCGGGTTCACACCAGTACTTGCGCGCACGGCGTCCATCAACTGTCCACGATGAGGATCGCCCGACTCAAACACATATTCGATAGGCACAGTTGGCCAATGTACATCTCTCCAAGCGTTAGCTTGGTCGACACAGGATTTCGCGCAAATAGTGTATGGATAAAAGTATTCGTGCAGTTCGTATTCAGGCGTCCACCCGCAGATAATCGTCTCGTACGACGCAGGCACCCGTCCAATAGGCAGCATGCGGGAGTAGAGCTTTCACCAGACCGTCAATAAATGCTTTGCGCTTTTCTTCTTTCCCTTTCCAGCCAACCGCATAGGCATCAACACTGTGCGCAAACTCGCGCATATGGAAATAGGGTACGTCAAACTGTTTCAGGACTGCATTCCACTCAGGCTCGAACATGAGCCATTCGTCGGTTCGACCGACAAATCCTCCGACCGCCAAAATTGGGTCGTCCTCTTTTCCGCTGGCATCGCCGTACAGAGACAGAGGGCTTGGGACGATTATTGCCATTAGGTCATCCACCTTGAGAAATAGCGTATTTTCCCCTTACCGTGCAGGAAGGTGGGGGTTGGGTGAGTCGATCCTGCTGCCGAGGGGAGGCATCCCCGGAATCTTTGATCGGAGCTTTGCGCCGCGCTGAGTAAAGGTCCCTCGCCTGGCCTCTCCGTTTCAGGGCGAGGGATCGGACAGCAGAGTGAGGGACCAGAGAGATTAGGGCATAAGGTTCCTTCACCTGACCGCGTGGCAGTGGCACCTCCCTTTCAGGGCGAGGAATCCGCAACAAACAGGCGGATTAAAATCCGCCGCACTTAGAGTGTAACCTACTGGTCAGGGCATGGGGACGGGGACTACTGGGGCGACCACTGAGAGGTTGTCTTTTACTGTTAGGGTTACCAGGCAGGTGGGTTCTTCGCGGCCGTAGCAGATGTTGGCGACTATGCCTTTGGGGCTTGGTTGCAGGCGCGAGTACTTGTGGCAGACCCAGACTCCGGCGCTTTGACGGTACATCGCGACTGTGAAGTAGCGGCCGGGGGAGAGCTTGCCGGACTGGGTTACGCCGCGCAGCCCTACTTCTTTCGAGTCGGTTATTTCGAAGCCGTCGTGGGCCGAGTTGGGATCGTAGGTCATGAAGAAAATCTGCCATTGCAGGCCGGCGCGGGCGGAGAGGTCGTAGTTCATCGCGTGCTCGGAAGAGAACACCGGCTTGTCGCGGCACAGCCACGGACGCGGCTCGCCGGCATGGGCTGGCGCGGAAATCGCGATTGCCGCCAGGACGACTGCGACGGAAATTGTCTCGAGGATGTGGGTCTTGAGGATGCGGATGAACATGCGTGGGTTCCTTTGCGGCTTCGGCGGTTGCGGCTCGATTTAATTTTGCGCGCGCGGTCCGAGCGCCGCAATCTGTCCTATGATTTCGGCCAGGTTCGAGTCCTTGGGCGTGAAGACCGCCCGCACGCCCATCGCGAGTAGCCGCGCGCGGTCGGGCTCGGGAATGATCCCGCCCATCACGACGGCAACGTCGCCGGCGCCGCGCCGCTGCAGCATCGCGAGCGCGTCGCGCGCAATCGCCATATGCGCTCCCGCCAGGCTCGAAATCGCGAGCACGTCAACGTCTTCCTGAAGCGCGGTCTCGACCATCTGTGCCGCCGTCTGTTTGAAGCCCGCCAGCACTACTTCCATCCCGGCCTGCATGCACGCGTGCGCCAGCAGCTTGACCGCGTTGATATGTCCGTCGAGGCCGGCTTTGCCGAGCGCGATTTTCATCTTGCGCGGCGCATGAGCGATCGAAAACGAGGCGACTGCTCCGCGCGCTTCGAGAATCGGCGGCGTGTAGCGTCCGTGGCTCGCGCGCACGATCGCGTCGGTCCATTCGCCGACGGTGCCTCCCGCGCGCGCGAGCGCGAGCGTCGCCTCCATCGTCGGCGCCTTTGCAGCAGCGGCCTTTTCGAGTGCCTGCGCCGCTCGCGTGACGGCGGCGTTGTCGCGATTTTTGCGCCAGCGTGCAATCGCGTCGATGCGATCCTTCTCGATTGCGGCTTGCACGTTGCCGCCCGAGTCTTCCGCACCATCGGCCGCCGGCCCGAGCAGTCTGATCTCGCCGAGAAATGAGTTGACGCCGACCTGGACGATCTCGCCGGTTTCGAGCTTGCGCTGGCGCTCGGCGAGAGAGCGCGTCAGCTCGCCGGCGACGATTCCGATCGAGCGCGAGTAACCTGCGGTGCGCAGTTCGATCGCGATCGTGCGTGCGCGCGCCGAAATCTCGGCGGTCAGACCCTCGATTACTTTGCTGCCGGCGAAGATATCGCCGTATTTCGTGATGCCGGTTTCATGCATCAGCACCTGCTGGGTGCGGAGCGACAGGGTTTGCTCGGCCTGGTCGGGCAGCGCCATCGCTTCGCGGAAGCCGGGCAACTGGAGCGCGTTGACGCGCGCCGCCGCGGAGATCGTGACCGGCAGCGCCTCGTATGCGATGCGGATGATATTGACCTCGGGCTGCTGCTCGGTGAGCGAGAGCGAGCGCACCTGGCATCCGGCGCGGAAGGCGACCTCGTCGATGCCGTACTCGGATTGGCAAAGCTCGCGCCAGAGGCTGAAGTACGCGCGGATTTTGCAAATCTCCGGAACCAGCTCGATGCCGCTGTTGATGAAAAACGAAATGCGCCGCACGGTCTGCTCGAACGCGGCAGGCGCAAGATTCTCTCGCAGCGCGTCGAGGATCAGCATCGCGTTGCCGAACGCGTAGCCGATCTCCTCGGCCGGGCCGGCGCCGCTTTCCATGTAGTGATAGCCGCAGCAGTTGATCGGATTCCAATTCGGGACGCGCTCGACGGCGAATTTGATCAGCTCGGTCGAGAGCCGGAAGGACATTTCGGGATCGAAGATCGAGGTGCCGCGCGCGACGAATTCCTTCATCAGATCGTTCTGGGTGGTTCCGCGCAGTTCGGTCCACGGCGCGCCGTGCTTCTCCGCGACGACCAGGTATAGCGCGAGCAGGAACGGCGCGGTCGCATTGATCGTCATCGAGGTGTTGATCTCGGCGAGCGGAATTCCCTCGAACAGCGCCTCCATGTCCTGCCAGTGGCAGATCGAGACGCCGGCCTTGCCGACCTCGCCGGCGGCGACCGGAGCGTCGGGGTCGTAACCGTTTTGAGTGGGGAGATCGAACGCGATCGACAGGCCGCGCTGGCCCGCCTTGAGATTTTGATGAAAGCGCGCGTTAGCCTGGCGCGCGTCGCCGAATCCGGCGTAGGTCCTGATGATCCAGGGTTCGCGCACGCGCTGGTTTTTGCGCTCGGCCTCGCTCATGCCCGCCGGTACCTCAGAAGAAAGGGTATTTGCGAATCGGCGTGAATTCCAGAGGCGGTCGATGAATGGCGCGTTCTTGTCCGTCATCGTGCGATGAAAGTGCGTGAGGCGGGGGAGCATCGTATTCCGAGCCGAGCGCCGCGCGATTAGAAGAGAGAGCAGCACCTATCAAGAAGTCACTGCGTCTCTCGCGCGTTATGGGAAATGAACCTTGGCTGCGGTGCAGGCCAAAAAAGACCGACCTAACCCCCGACCCCTTCCCGCACGGGAAGGGGGTCAGAACCGAACCTCAATGGCCATACGGGGACGCGGAGCGGCGCTAGTGGCGCCGGAAATTCGCCCGACCACTCCGCCCCTTGCGACCAGTGTTCCCCTTCCAGTGCGGGAAGGGGACAGGGGTTAGGTCGATTGCCTGAGGAGCACCTCCTCCCCAAAGCATCTCATTTCGTCCATCAAGGTGCGCGCCGCCCTCTCCCGGGGGAGAGGGTATCCAGCAGGGCATCTCGGAGGGGCGTAAGAAGACACAGGCTGAAGCCTGTGCCACTTA
This sequence comes from uncultured delta proteobacterium, assembly GCA_963765675.1. GTDB lineage: Bacteria > Desulfobacterota > Binatia > Binatales > Binataceae > JBARDN01. The sequence goes on from CAVXXK010000006.1 coordinate 190,664, forward strand.
AAAACGGCAAGCGAGGATCGCGCGAAAATCTAGTGCCGCTTCCAGCGGGCGGGTTTCGCTAGCCGGGAAGGTCGACCGAGGATTTTCCGGCGTTAACGCATCGCGAGGCGGACTTGGGGACGATCGGCTTGCCCAGCTCGTCGTCGGTCACAAACTGATCGGCGTTGGGCTGAATTTCGAGTCCGTGCGATGCGGCGCGGGCGCGGTACGATTCGCAATCGCGCTCGGTGCGGAACATGTGCGAGCGGACGGCCCAGTTCGAGACTGGCGCTCCGATGTCGAATTTTCCGATGGCTTTTGGCGCGGGGGCCACGACCATGAACCATCCGATAAGCGCAAGTATGGACACGTGATGCAGTTTCATCCGTTTCCCCTGGAAGAAATTAGAGCGGTTCCGAACCCCCGGCGGTGCTGCACTTTGGTCCGGTCATCCCCGAAAAGGTGGATGCCGCGCTGAATCCATATTCACGGAGAAGTCATAAATAAAGCAAGTGAATTTATCAAGTCGCGCCCGTGCAGGTCGGGAAGGTCGGGTACTTCGAGAACGGGAGTTCCGGTTTGGCGGCGGACGCGCTCGAGCGCCGCGCGCGAATGGGCAGCGCGGGCAATTTCTGTGCGCGCGATTTCCGCCAGATGCGCTCGCGCGCGCGAACCTCCCGGCTTGGAGTGGCCGCCGAGCATCGCGGTGACGTCGGCGGAATCGAAATCAACGGAGGCCACTCGATTGAAGAACACCTGGGACGGCGAAAGCTGCATTTCGCTCAGCGTAGCGTGCATCTCGAGCGCTTCCGACATCGCGAGCGAGTCGGCGGTGGTGACCTCGACGATCGCGCAGGTCTCGCGGTCGCGCAGCCATTTGCCGATATTGGCCGCCTCGTTGCCGACGACGCTCTGGCGAAACGTCGCCCGCGCGGCCGTGGGCATCTTGAGCAGCGCGAGCGCCTGCCCGCTCGAAGGAGCATCGACGATAATCGAATCCCAGACGTTGCGGCGGCGCTCCTTGCGTCCGCTTTCGTAATAGATTTTGCCGAGCATCACGAGCTCGCGCAGTCCCGGCGCCGCCTGCACAAAAAATTGATAGAGCCGGCTCGCGAACACCGCGCGCAGGAGCACGCGCCCCGGCACCACCATCGCGAGGTATTCCTCGAGCGCGTGGCTGCCGTCGAGCAGCATCGTGAAGAGGTTCGGCGCGGCCTCGACCGGGCTGTAGGAGCGCTCGACGCCGAGCGCTGACGCCATCGGCGCGCGCGCGTCGGTCTCGATGAGCAAAGTGCGCGCTCCCGCGGTCGCTCGCGCCGACGCGAGCGCCGCGGCAAGCGTGGTTTTGCCCACGCCGCCCTTGCCGAGGATGAAGATTACGCGCCGGTCGGGTAGGTCGGCGTGCATTATCGGTGAGACTACGCGGTCCGGCCTACCAGCGCAGCAGATTCGCGCCCCAAGTCAGGCCGCCTCCGCATGCGTTGAGCATCACCAGGTCGCCATCGCGGATACGGCCCTGCTCGAGCGCCTCGTCCAGAGCGATCGGCACCGAAGCGGCGGAAGTGTTTCCGTAGCGTTCGATATTGATGAAAACCTTTTCCGGCGGCAGGCCGAGCCGGTCGGCGACCGCGTTGATGATCCGCATGTTGGCCTGATGGCCGACCACCAGGCTCACGTCCTCGAGCTTGACGTGCGCGCGCGCGGCGACCTGGCGGCTGACTTCCTCCATGCTCTTGACCGCGATCTTGAACAGCTCGGGACCTTTCATCTGGATCGAGTCGGCAGGGTCGCGCCGCGCCTCGGCGTCGAGGGTCGAGCGGATTCCGGTGGCGCGCAGCGAGAGCAATCCCCAATGCTGCCCCGCGGAGTGCAGCAAGCTCGCGAGCACGCCGCGTGGTCCGGGCTCGGAGACCATCACGGCGGCGCCGGCGCCGTCGCCAAAGAGCACGGAAGTCCGCCGATCGCTCCAATCGACGAAAGTTGAGAGCGCGTCGGTGCCGATCAGCAGGATTTTTTTGAAATCGCCCGCGCGCATGTGCGCGTCGGCGACCGAGAGCGCGTAAATGAAACCGGAGCAGGCGGCGGCGACATCGTAGGCTGGAATCGAATCGGCGCCGAGCAGGTTCTGCACCTGGCACGCAAACGAGGGGAATGCGAACTCGGAGGAGACGGTGCCGACGATAATCGCGTCCATGTCGGAGGGCTTGAGGCCCGCGCGCTCCAGAGCGATCCGGCTGGCATTGGTCGCGATCTCGGCCAGCGATTCGCCCGAGCGCAGCGTGTAGCGCTGTCCGATTCCGGTGCGCGAGCGAATCCAGTCGTCGGACGTTTCCATGAAGCGTTCGAGCTCCTGGTTGGTCACGGGAGTGCGCGGCAAAGCGCGCCCAGTCGCAATGATTCTGGAACCCATTTTAGGAAAGACCTAAACCGCGGGCCGGAAAGCCAGCGTGGTATTGGTGCCGCCGAACCCGAACGAATTGTTGAGCGCGATGCGAATCTTCGCCGGCCGCGCTTGATTGGGCACGTAATCCAGGTCGCACTCAGGGTCCGGATGCTCTTGGTTGATGGTCGGCGGGATCATCCCGCGCTGGATCGCAAGAATTGTATAGACCGATTCGATCGCGCCCGCCGCGCCGAGCGTGTGCCCGGTCATCGACTTGGTCGAGCTGATCGGAACTTTGACGGCGCGCTCTCCGAAAACTTTCTTGACCGCCTGGGTCTCCGCGATATCGCCCTGCTCGGTCGAAGTGCCGTGGGCGTTGATGTAATCGACCTCGTTCGGATCGAGATCATTCTCTTCAAGGCACATTTGCATGCATCGCGCGGCGCCGCGGCCTTCCGGAGAAGGCGAGGTGATGTGATAGGCGTCGGAGTTGGCCGCATAGCCGACGATCTCGGCCATGATCGTCGCGCCGCGCGCGATCGCGGCGCCGCGATCTTCGAGAATCACAGCGGCCGCGCCTTCCGACATCACGAAGCCGTCGCGCTCCTTGTCGAACGGGCGGCTGGCCTTCTCGGGCGCGTCGTTGCGGGTCGATAGCGCGCGCATCACGCAGAAACCACCGACTCCGAGCGCGGTCAGCGCGGCTTCCGAGCCGCCGGCGATCGCGGCGTCAAGATAGCCAAGCTTGATCATCCTGTACGCCTCGCCGATCGCGTGGCTGCCCGAGGCGCATGCGCTGGTCGTCGTGAAGCTGACGCCGCGCGCGCCGTAGCGAATCGAGATCTGTCCGCAGGCGAGATTCGAGATGAGCTTCGGGATGAAAAACGGCGTGATGTGCTTGAGACCCGTGGCGAGGAACTGTTTGTGGTACTCCTCGATTGTGCACAGGCCGCCGATTCCGTTGCCGATCAGGACGCCGACGTTGTCGGCATTCGCCTCGGTGATCTTGAAACCCGACTGGCGCATCGCCTGCTCGCTCGCGGCGACGGCGTACTGGATGAACAGGTCCATCTTCTTGACGTCGCGCTTTTCGATCCAGTCTTCGGCAATGAAACCCTTGACCTCGCCCGCGATCCGGGCGGTGAACTGGGAGGCGTCGAAGCGCGTGATCGGACCGATCCCCGAGCGCGCATGCATCAGGGAGTCCCAGTTCTCCTCGATTCCAATTCCAATCGGGGTCACCAGGCCGCTTCCCGTGACCACCACGCGGCGATCCAGTATCTTTCTCATCGATGCGCTAGCATCCTCCGTGGGCGATTCCCATTCATCATGGACCAAATCCCGATCGAGGAAAAGTACGTGCCCCGCGCCATCGTCCGCGGTTCGCGCAACGCTTAACTTGAACGCGGGCGCGCACAAATGAAACAATTGTCAGATGAGTGAGAACGCCGCCGCGATTGATTCTTTCGCGAAGCTCGCCGACAGCCTGGGCGAGCTCGAGATCGTGATCGGTCCCGCCGCGCGGCCCGCGGTCGCGGAAGTGCGCGACGGGCTTCGCAATGCGATCGCGATGCGCGATCGCGGCGACATGCCCGCGGCGATCGCGGCAATTCGCCGCGCGATGGAGCGGCTGGCCGGTCTTGGCGCCGAGCTCGATCCGGCCGAAGGCGCGATGATGCGGGCGATCGCAGAGCGCTTCGCCGCCGCGATGTCGTTCGGAGACAAGGGGGAAGTCAAGGGCGCCGTCAACCTAATGCGCCACAAGGCGGGCGACACCAGCAAAGACGGCGGCGGCGACAATCAATGGTAGCGGCGCGCGCCGCTGGATCGAACGCGGCCTGTCTGATTGATCATTTGTCAGTCTGAAAACTTGTCCTCTGACCGTGGAGAAATAATTGTGGCATCCGCAGCCGACATCAAAATTGATCGCACCCAACTCGATCAGCTCTGCATCAATTCGATCCGCGTCCTCACGATCGACGCGGTCCAGAAAGCAAACTCGGGACATTGCGGCCTGCCGATGGGGATGGCGCCGGCGGCGTATCTGCTATGGACTCGCTTCATGCGCCACAATCCGAAGAATCCAAAATGGTTCGGGCGCGACCGCTTTGTGCTCTCGGCCGGGCACGGCTCGATGCTGCTGTACGCCTTGCTCTATCTCTCGGGCTACGGACTCTCGCTCGACGAGATCAAGCGCTTTCGCCAGCTCGGCAGCCTGACCCCGGGGCATCCGGAGCATCCGCATACGGTAGGAGTCGAAACCACAACCGGACCGCTGGGCCAGGGCTTCGGCAACGGCGTCGGGATGGCGATAGCGGCCAAGCATATCGACGCGCGTTTCGGAAAAGGCGCGGGCGAGCTGTTCAAGCATCGCGTGTTCGCGATCGTCAGCGACGGCGACCTGATGGAAGGCGTCGCGAGCGAGGCGGCGTCGATCGCGGGTCATCTGGGCCTCGGCAATATGGTTTATCTCTACGACGACAATCACGTCACGATCGACGGCTACACCGATTTGTCGTTCTCTGAGGACGTGTGCAAGCGCTTCGACGCGTACGGGTGGCACACGCAGGTGGTCGAGGACGCCAACGATCTCGGCGCGCTGTCCACGGCGATCGAAAATGGAATCGCGGAGACCGAACGGCCCTCGCTCATCCGGGTGCGCTCGATAATCGGCTACGGCAGCCCGCATCGGCAGGGAACTCCAAAGGCGCACAGCAACGCGCTCGGCGTCGAAGAGGTGAAGCTGACCAAGGAATTTTACGGATGGCCGATCGAGCCGGCGTTCTACGTTCCCGACCAGGCGCTTGCCGAGTTCCGCCGCTGTATCGAGCGCGGGGAAGCGTTCGAGAACGACTGGAAGACGCGCCTCAAAGACTGGTCGAAGGGCAGCGCGGCGGAGGCGGCGGAATTCACCGCGATGCTGAGCGGCGAATTGCCCAAGGGATGGGACTCGGCGCTTCCTGTCTTCACTCCGGCTGACAGCCTCGCCACGCGCGAATCGGCCTCGAAGGCGGAAGCGGCCATCACGGCGAAGATGTGGGGGCTGTTCGGCGGGTCGGCGGATCTGAATGAATCGACCTTCACCGATGTAAAAGACGGCGGCAGCTTCGAGAAAGGAAACTACGCGGGGCGCAATCTCCATTTCGGAATCCGCGAGCATGGGATGTGCGCGATCCTGAACGGAATCGCGCTGCACGGCGGGTTTATCTCGTACGGCTCCTCGTTCTTCGTGTTCACCGACTATTGCCGCGCGTCGATCCGGCTGGCCGCGCTGATGGGAATCCACGTGGTGTTCGTCTTCACGCACGATTCGATCGGCGTCGGCGAGGACGGGCCGACGCATCAGCCGGTCGAGCATCTGACCGCGATGCGCGCGATTCCGAATCTGGTCGTCATCCGGCCCGGCGACGCCAATGAGGCCGCGGAGGCATGGCGCGCCGCGATGACGCACAAGGGCGGACCGGTGTTGCTGGCGTTATCTCGGCAAAAGGTTCCCACGATCGATCGCAGCAAGACCGCGCCTGCCAGCGGCCTCGCGCGCGGTGCGTACGTGCTCTGCGAGACGCCGGGCAAGACCCCGGAGATCCTCCTGCTCGCGACCGGTTCGGAAGTCCAGCTCGCGCTTGGCGCAAAGGAGCAGCTCGAAAAGCAGGGGCGGGCGGTGCGCGTGGTCTCGATGCCGTCGTTCAAGCTGTTCGAGAAACAGGACGCGAGCTATCGGGACTCGGTGTTGCCGCCTGCGATTCGCAAGCGCCTGGCAATCGAAGCCGGCGTGCCGATGAGCTGGTACCAATGGGTCGGACTCGACGGCAGCGTAGTCGGGATGACGACCTTCGGAGCCTCGGGACCGTCGGCGGACGTGATGAAGCATTTCGGCTTCACCGTCGAAAACATCGTGAACCACGCGCTGGAACTGCTCAAGCGGTAATCGCGCCTACCTGTATTTGAATTGCGATAGCGAACTACGAGAGATCGATGAGCGAGCCCAAGATTATTGTTCTTGACGATCCACAGTCGGTGTACGTTCACGCGGCCGAGGAAATTGTCCACTACTCGGGCGAGGCCGTTTGCACTCACGGCGAGTTCATGATCGCGCTTTCGGGCGGCGGCACTCCGGCCGGCATTTACGAAGTGATCGCGGAGCGCTTCGAGCTCAGCGTCGATTGGAAGGAAGTGCAATTCTTCTGGGGCGATGAGCGATGCGTCGCCGCGTCCGATCCGCTCTCGAACTACGCGATGGCGAATCGCACGATGCTGTCGAAGCTGCCGCTCAAGCCCGCGCAGATTCATCGTATCGCCGGCGAGCTTGCGCCTGAGGCGGCCGCGCTCGCGTATGAAGAGGAATTGCGCCGCGCGTTCAATCTCGGTGAAGGTGAACTGCCGCGCTTCGATCTGATCATGCTCGGGCTGGGCGACAACCGGCACACGCTTTCGCTCTTCCCCGGCGATACGAGCGCGCTCCACGAGACTCATCGCATGGTGATCCCGGTCAAGGTTGACGCGGACCCGCCGAATCGAATCACGTTCACGGCCGCGCTCGCGAACCATGCGCAGCGACTGATGTTTATCGCGACCGGAGCGGGCAAGGCCGAGGCGGTGCGCGACGTGATCGAGGGTCCGCGCGATCCCGATCGCTTTCCCGCCCAACTGATCGCGCCCGAAGATGGCGAGCTTGTCTGGATGCTCGATAAGGCTGCGGCGAGCCTGCTGAGTCCTCGATGAGCGCGTGCGCCAAACCTGAGCGGCAGGATAGTCGCTGATGCTGCGTTTCGCGCTGCGCCATTTCACCGCGATTCTGATCTTGATCGTCCTGGGATGGTGGCTGGGCTATTACGTTCCGAATTCTCCCACCTGGTCTGTCCTATTGATGAAGCAGGCGATCGATGCGCGTGACGGTGACGCGGCAGCGCGTTACGTCGATTTCCAAAGCGTGGTCGAAGGGGCAGGGAAGCAGATGATCCAGGAGCAGGCGGCCAACAATCCCCTCGGTGCGCTGGTCGGGCAGGCTGCGATGGCGATGCTCTCAAAGCCGGCGGCAGGCCTGCTCGAGGCGCAAGCCAAGCAGAAGGTCGAAGATGGCGACCCCAACATCCAGATGCCGGCGGCGGCGGTGCTCGGCTCGATCGTGCTGATGCATCGCAGCGGCGACACGGCCTACACGAAGTTCACCGACAATAAGGGCAAGACCTGGGGGATTCACTTCAAGCGCGAGGCGGGAATCTGGAAGGTGAGCGAAGTCGAGAACATGCGCGAAATCTTAAGTCGCCTCAAACAGCACGAGCAAAAAGAGCTCGCACCGACGCCTTAGGCAGGCGTTCCGGGCTATTTTCGGAAGCTGCGTTTACTCGGCCGCTTCCAGCAGGTATAATCGCGACACGCGGGCGAACCGGCACGGCTCGGCCGCGCTTTAGTATCCGCTTCCAGAACATGCGACGACCAGACATCCGAAATCTCGCAATTGTGGCTCACGTTGACCACGGCAAGACCACTTTGGTGGACGCGATGCTGCGTCAATCGGGCGTGTTCCGCGCCAACGAGAATGTGCAGGATCGTGTGATGGACTCGTTCGCGCTCGAGCGCGAACGCGGCATCACGATCATGGCGAAGAATACCTCGATCGTGTGGGGCTCGACGCGGATCAATATCGTCGATACCCCCGGCCATTCCGATTTCGGCGGCGAGGTCGAACGCACGCTCTCGATGGTTGACGGAATCCTGCTGCTGGTCGATGCGTCCGAAGGTCCGCTGCCGCAGACCCGTTTCGTGCTTAAAAAGGCGCTCGAAGCCGGGATGACCGCGATCGTCTGCATCAACAAGATCGATCGCGCCGACGCACGCGCGGCCGAGGTCCTCGACGAGGTTTACGATCTCTTCATCGACCTCGAGGCGAACGACCAACAGCTTGATTTCCCGGTTTTCTATACCAATGCCCGCACCGGCACGGCGACCAGCAAGCTCGAGGTTCCCGGCGTCAACCTGAGTCCGCTGTTCGACGGGATTGTTGAACATCTGCCGGGACCCGAAGTTGATCCGGATGCGACGTTGCAGCTCCAGGTCAACAACTTGGACTACGACGACTACGTCGGCCGCCTCGCGATTGGCCGGATGCTCGCGGGCTCGATCGCGGTTGGGCAGAACTATTCGCTATGCCGTCTCGACGGATCGCGGATCACAGTAAAGATCGCGCATCTGTATAGCTGGCAGGGACTCAAGCGCGTCGAAGCGCAATCGGCGAAAGCGGGCGATATCGTGATTATCGCCGGGCTCGAGGACGTCGCGATTGGCGAGACGATCGCGGACCTCGAAAACCCGCGTCCGCTCGCGCCGATTCGAATCGACGAACCCACCGTCGCGATGACTTTTTCGGTGAACAACTCGCCGTGGGCGGGGCGCGAGGGTGACTACGTTACTTCGCGCAAGCTTGGCGAGCGGCTCGATCTCGAATCGCGGCGCAACGTCAGTATCCGCGTCGAACAGCTTTCGCCCGACGCGTGGCGCGTCATGGGGCGCGGCGAGTTGCAGCTCGCCGTGATCGTCGAGACCATGCGCCGCGAGGGCTATGAGCTACAGGTTTCGAAACCTACCGTGCTCACGCGGCAGTCGGGAGGTCAGGTGCTCGAGCCGATGGAGCTCTTGATGGTCGATATTCCGGAAGAGCATATCGGCGTTGTCACGCAGTTGCTTTCAGTGCGCAAGGGAAAGATGCGGACGATGGTGACGCATGCGGGCGGCCGCGTCCGGCTCGAGTACGACGTTCCTGCGCGCGGACTTATCGGCTTTCGCGGAAAATTCCTCGAGAATACGCGCGGCAGCGGCGTGATGAATTCACTCTTCAATGGCTACGCGCCGTGGGCCGGGCCGATTCTTTCGCGCGCGAACGGCGCGATGGTTTCCGACCGCGAAGGAGTGGCGACCGCCTATGCGATCTTCCATCTGCAAGAGCGCGGACGCTTTTTCATTTCGCCCGGACAGCCGGTTTACGAAGGAATGATTCTGGGGGAGTACTCGCGCGAGATAAATCTTCCGGTCAACGTGTGCCGCGAGAAGAAGCTTTCGAACATGCGCGCGACCGGGCATGACGAAGCGGTGCGAATCTCGCCGGCTCGTCCGATGACGCTCGACCTCGCGCTCGAATGGATCGACGAGGAAGAGCTGGTCGAGGTTACGCCCAAGTCGGTTCGCATGCGCAATCGCGTCCTCAAGACCGCGCTGCGCAACAAGCATCGCGCCGGGTTTTCAGAAACGGCCGGTGAGGAAATGGCCGAGGGCGACTAGCCGCGGCTTGCGCCAGCTATCCGCCCGCCCTAGTCAGGCGCACGATCAAGGCCCCAGCGGGCAAGAATGCGAATCCTGCGGCTCGGCGCGATTGTTTTCCTCTCGATAGTGGTCCTTCTGGCCGCGGGCGCGGTCGGCGTCTATCTGAACCGCGCGCAACTGGTTGAGGCGATGCTGACGGCGGTGAAGAACCGCACCGGCATCCAAATCGTCGCCAGCGCCTCGCACATTCATTTGCGGAATCATCTTGTGATCGAGCTCGACGATCCGCACGCGGTCAGCGGATCGCATGAACTCGTCAAGCTCTCGCGAGTCGAAGCGACCATCAGCTACCACGCGCTGCTATTCTCGCACGGATTGCCGCTTTACGGCCTCACCCTTGAGAATCCCGACATAACCGTCCCGATGAGCTCCTCTGAGCTCGCCCAAGTGCCGTTGCCGCGCCCCGGCGCTGAAGCGGTGCAGGGTCTGCTCATTCCGCTACACGATCTTGGCAACGTCGCATGGCGGATCGAGATCACCAACGCCACGGTTCGCGACGCGTCGGGGATCGCGGTGGTCGATCGGGTCGGGATGACGGCGTATCGAAAGCGCTGGGATTCCGCCGTCTGGCACGTAGCATTCGACGCGCGGTTGGTGCGCGAGCCGTTGGCGGGCCTGCGAATAGCAGGGCATCTGCGCGGAGGAATCGGGCGCGAAACCGCGCCGCACCAGGTCGCAAGCGGCACGGTGATGTATTGGGACGCGCGACTCGGACCGCTCACGGCGGCCGGAGCGCTGCACGCCGAAGGGGAGAGCGCGGGAAAGTTCGACTTCGCGCTTGGTGATGACGGCACCGCCACCGGCAACGGCGACATGAGCTTCAAAGGCCTGACTCTCACGGGCAGGGACCTCACCGGTCCCGACCGGCTCGGCGGATACTCTGTCAGCATGAACTTCTCGGCGTCGGCCGAATCCTCGATCCTGGATCGAGTGGTCGTCAATCATGCAGGCAAGGAACTTTTCTCGGGCAACGCCGAGGTTACCGATCCATTCGGCAAGGATCCCGAGGTCAGGATTCATGTCGGCGGGATCGCGGTGGATGCGGTCGGGGTTCGCGCTCAGCTCAAACGCATTCGAGAGGTGCCAGGCTCGGTCAGCGCCGCGCTCGATCAGGTTAGCGCGGCAAATCTGTCGCTTGCCTCCGCCGATTTTACCACTTCCGTCGCGAAGTTCAGGTTGAACCCGCTCGATTCGGTTCGCGACGGGCTGCAATTTTCAGCCGTGCTTTCGCGCGCGGCGTTTCCATTGCCGGCAGATCTGCGCCTGCCGCCGGTATCCAATCTCGTCGTCGCGCTGAATTATTCGGGCGGCGTTCTGAACGCGAGCCAGGGTTCCGCAACTCTGGGACGCTCCCAGTTGAGCGATATCGCGGTGCGGCTGGGACTCGCTGGCGGACTGAGCCGGATTCCGTACCGGCTCGCGTTCAAGGCCGACGCCGATGTGGCGGAACTTTACGCCGCCGAGATGCGCGCGATGGAGGCGCTGAAGTTCGAGGCGCGCAAACGCCTCGCGTCCGTCGGCGGCAGAATCGGAATCACTTTCAATGCGGAGGGCATGCTTCTCCCCGACCGGCCGGCGCCTCCCGACAAGTATCTGGTGCGCCTCGAAGCCAATCGGCTGGTGCTCACCGTAAAGGGCACGCCGGCGCCGGTCGAGTTTCGCCGCGGCGTTATCACGATCGAACCCGGCGTGCTCACGCTCGATCACGTCGCAGTCGCGACCACCGGGGGCGACGGCACGGTCAACGGCGTTCTGGGCTTCGACCGCAACGGCGCAATCATCCGCAAACTGACAATCGATATTCATCAGATGGAGGCCGGACTGTGGCTCGCGTTGGTGGTCGATCCAACCGACCTTCAGATAACCGGGCCGATCGGCGGCAAAGTCGAGCTGCACGACGATCCCGCGCGCCGCGGCGACCTGGTCGCCAACGGCAGGTTCGTGCTCAGCAAGGGCGAGGTGAAGTTTGGTTTCATGCGCTCCCCGATGCTGGTGCAGGGGACCACGATCACTTTTACCCGGCGCACGATGCAGGTCGCGATGCCGGCGTCGACGCTCGAGGGACAGCCGCTCGCCTTTTCGATGTCGATCGCGGACCTCGAGCATCCTGTGCTCCGCATCGACGCCAACGCGCAGGAACTCGACTTCGAGGTTTTGAAGTTCATCCGGATGCCGTGGTCGCCGTCGACGCCGCCGACGCATTTCCCTTTGCCGGTCAGGGGCCGCGTTCAAGTTGCCAAGGGCCATCTCGGCGTTTTTCCGATGACCAATATCCGCACTGATTTCAGCTACGATCACGGCGATTGGCGGGTGTGGAATTTCACCGCCAATTCGTTCCACGGAGTGATCAACCTCGACATCAACGGACGCCAGAAGGACGACTGGATTCGGATCAAAGGCAAGGTCGTCGATATCGATTCCGCGCCGCTCTTCATGCTCTCGGGCAAGCGCAAGGAATCACCGGTGCTGGGCAAGATGTCGGTGGCTGTGGACCTGTGGGCCGACACCAATTCCGATTTCTTTCAGACGCTGGCCGGCAAGATCGCACTGACCATGCGCAACGGCACGATCAATCACTTCACGGTGATCTCGCGGATGCTCGCGATGATCGATCTCAAGAGCTGGCTCACCGCGAATATACCCAATCCCACCGTCTCCGGTCTTCCGTTCGACAACATCTTCGTCGATCTCAAGGGCGTGCGCGGCGTGTTCTGGACCGACCAATTCGCGATCCAGGGGCCGGTCATGACGATCACCGCCAATGGCAGTCTGGACCTTGCGCAGAACACGATGGACATGAGCTTCGCGGTGTATCCATTCAACACGGTCAACTGGCTGGTCAGCAAAATCCCCGTGATCGGCACAAACGTGGCAGGTGGGACCAACGAGGTAATCGCGGCGTACATGCATGTCTATGGTCCGACCGACAATCCGTCGATCGTGCCGATGCCGATTCATTCGGTCACCGAATTGGTGAAAAAGACCCTCGGCATTCCGATCAACATCATCCGTCCCAACACCATCAAGTGAACGCCGGCTCAATGGTGCTCGGCTTGGACTGCCTTTAGTTCGCGGATAAAGTGGAGCGGACCCGGCCGGATTGGACGAAATGATCGAGCTTATCCTGTACACACGGCGCGATTGCGAGCTCTGCCACGAGATGGAAGAGGTGCTCGACGCCGAGCTGCCGCGCTTCGACGCGCGCCTCGAGCGGGTCGAGATCGACGGCCGGCCAGAGCTCGAAACGCTCCACGGACAGGAAGTTCCGGTGCTGTTTATCAACCGGCGCAAGGCGTTCAAGTTTCGATGCACGGCGCGCGAATTCAGAAAGCGGATGCTGCGGGAAATCCGGCGCGACCTCGGGCCCGACGTTCAGAAATGATTGCGATGCGATCGGCAGGCTCGGCAAAAGTTGTGCTCTCGACCGCCGCGTCCGTTGCGCAGGCGGAGCCGATAGCGCGTGCTCTGATCGAAGAGCGTCTGGCGGCGTGCGTCAATATCGTAGGACCGGTTCGTTCGATCTATCGATGGCAGGGCCGGATCGAACGCGACCGCGAGGTTATGATGGTCATCAAAACGCGCGCCGCGTTGCTGAAAAGGCTCGAACGCCGCGTGCGCGAGCTGCATCCCTATGAGGTTCCCGAATTGCTGGTGCTCGACGTCGCAAGCGGCTCGGCGCCGTATCTCGACTGGCTACTTGCGGCAACCGGCGCGGCCTCGGTCGTCGCTAAGGCTAAACGATGATCAGGGTCGCAATCTCCGGGGCTGGCGCGATCGCCGAGCGTGCGCATATTCCCGCGTTTTTGAGCGCGGGCGATTTCCGGATCGTCGCGCTGCAGAGCCGCACGCTCGAAAAAGCTCGCCGGGTCGCCGAGACCATTTGGACTGACGCCAATGCGCGGCCCGCGGTCTACGATGATTTCCCGGCGATGCTCGCGCGCGAAAAGCCCGATGCGGTCGCGATCCTGACTCCAAACCATTTGCACTGCGAATACGCGCTTGCCGCTATCGCCATGGGCGCGCATGTGCTGTGCGAAAAACCGATGGCGCCAAATGCCGCCGACGCACGGCGAATGGTCGAGGCTGCGCGAGGAGCAGGGCGCGTGCTGATGGTCTCGATGCAAAGGCGCTACGGAGCGATCGAAGCCACGGTCAAGCGCGCGCTCGATGCCGGTGCGATCGGCAGGCCGCATTTCATCCGCGCACGCCTGTCGCACGCGGGCCCGGAAGGATGGGCGCCGGGGCAGCGATGGTTCACCACCGCGAGCCAATCGGGCGGCGGCGCGATGCTCGATCTCGGCGTCCATATTGCCGATCTGGCAATCTGGTATCTCGGCGCGGTCGCGGCGGTCGATGGACAAGTCGCTACGCTCGGCAAGCAGATCGACGTCGAGGACACCGGCGTCGCGATTTTGCGCTTCCGCTCGGGCGCGCTCGGAGTGATCGAGGCGAGTTGGAGCAGCAATCCCGGACTTTCTGCGATCGAGATTTACGGCAGCGCCGGCAGGGTGATGATGGGCTATCCGCGCAACGATATTTCGATCCTGCGCGCCGACGGCACCGAGGCTCCCGGCTACAGCCGCGCCGAAATCATGGCGGCGTTCAACTCACACGATCTACTGGCGCCGTTTCGCGCGCTCGCGGACAATTTTGCCGAAGCGATAGCAAGACGCGCCGCACCTTATCCTGACGGCGCCGACGGCCTGCGCGCGGTCGAGGTGATCGACGCCTGCTATCGTTCGGCGCGTATCGGCGCGCGCGTCGAGTTGCCGCCAGAATGATCGAGATGATTCGCAAGCAGAAAGCGCCGCGACTTTCCGGCAATGGGAGACCTGGCCCGAGGCTCAATCCGATGTTCCGCAGTTCGATCGACAAGATGGCGGCGTACACGCCGGGCGAGCAGCCGCGCGCCGGCGAGCGCCTGATCAAGCTCAACACCAACGAGAATCCATACCCGCCTTCGCCGAAGGTGCGCCGCGCAGTCGAGCGCTCCGCGCGCAACGGGTTGCGGCTCTATCCCGCGCCTCGAGGCGACGAATTTATCGCCGAGGCTGCGCGCCTCTACCGCGTGCCGCGCGAGATGATCCTCGCCGGCAATGGTTCCGACGAGCTGCTCGCGATGGTCTTCAGGGCCGCGCTCGGCCAGGGCGACAGGGTTGCCTACCCGGTGCCGACCTATTCGCTGTACGACACGCTCGCCGAGGTCCAGGAGGCGCGGGTGGTGAGGATTCCGTTCGGCGCCGATTTCGCGCTTCCGTTAAAGGAGCTGGCGCAGGCTCGTGCGCGGCTGACGATCGTCTGCAATCCAAATTCACCCTCGGGAAGCTTCACCCCGATCGCGAAGCTCGGCGCGCTCGCAAGCGCGCTCGAAGGACGGCTGCTGGTCGTCGATGAGGCCTACGTCGATTTCGCCAGGGATAACGCGCTGCGGCTTTTGCAGCGTCATCCGAACCTGGTGATTTTTCGCACGCTGTCGAAATCGTACTCGCTGGCGGGAATGCGCCTGGGCCTGTGCTTCGCGCATCCGCCGGTGATAGATGCGCTGCTCAAGGTCAAAGACTCCTACAACCTGAGCCGCATCTCGCTGGCTGCCGGAGCCGCCGCGCTCGGCGACGAGGCCTGGATGCGGCGGAATCTGGAGCGCGTGAAGGCGACGCGCGCGGAGGCTACGATGCGGTTGCGCAAGCTCGGCTTCGCGGTTGCGCCGTCGGAGGCGAACTTCCTGCTTGCGCGAATTGCGGGGCGCGATCTCGCCCCTGTCGCGCGTGGACTCAGGCAGGCGGGAATCCTGGTGCGGCATTTCGCGACGCCGATGCTGCGCGACGCGCTCAGGATCTCAATTGGCACTCCGGCCGAGATGCGTGCGCTGTTTCGCGCGCTGGCGCCGCTGTTAACAGCAGAGTCCACCGGCGCGCGCCGTCGGCGATGAGCAAGCTCGGAAAGCTGTTCGGCGGCTTTCGCAGGCAGAAACGTTCTTCCACCGACGGATCTGAGCAGCCCCGAGCCGCGATCGAATGGGTGGTCGCGGGTCTTGGCAATCCGGGCGGTGACTACGCACGCTCGCGCCACAATGTCGGCTTCATGACGCTCGAGCGCCTGGCGCGCGCCAGGAACGTGGAACTCAGCCGCCGGCGCTTCTCGGGCGTCACCGCCGAAACCGAGCTCGCCGGCCACCGCGCGATCCTGGTCGAGCCGGAGACGTTCTACAACGCCGCTGGCGAATGCGTCGCCGCCATTCTCGGATACTTTAAAATTCCTCCGACGAATCTGATCGTCATCCACGACGAGATGGATCTCGAAGCGCAGCGTCTGCGGATCAAGCAGGGCGGCGGCGACGCCGGGAACCGCGGCGTCCGCTCGATCGCGGAGTCGCTCGGCAGCCCGGATTTTATCCGCGTGCGGATAGGTCTCGGCCGTCCTGCCGAAGGCGACGATCCGCGCGACTACCTGCTGCGTCCGATGCGCGCGGCCGAGCTCGAGACGTTCGCGAAAGCGCTGGCGCGCGCAGCCGAGGCGGTCGAGGCGATAATCGCAGAGGGACTGGAGCGCGCGATGGGCCGGTACAATCAACGCGTCTAAACGGGCAGCCGCCCTCTTTGTTTATCTCAACATATTGTAGGAATATTAATATAAGCGGTAAGTTAACTAATAGATATTTAATATGTCTAAGAGTTGACAGCCATGCTACTCTGCGCTACGTATGCATCAAAGGGCGAGCCGCCCGGCGATGACGGCCGCCGCGTTCTGGTTCAGATGCCGCGACGCTTTAGCTGCGCGGCCGCGAACCAGAAAAAGGGGAGCGCATGAATCGCGAATTCAGTCCTCGGTTCAGGTCGGCTGCCGAAGCGCTGCGGTTCTTTTTCCGGATTAGCGCGTTGCTCTACGGTAATCCTGGCGACACTCACGGATGGCACACGACTCGAAGCGAGCTCGGGCGCCAGCCGGGAGCGCTTGGCGATTACTTGCGGATCGGCTCATGCGTCGGCGATCTCAACGAGGTTCAATTCCTGGTGCTGGGCGAATTCTACGGGCCCACCTGTTTTGCGTCGCGGACACAACCGGGCGCTTGCGGTATGGGCCGCCGAGTCTTTCGCGAGTTCGCACTTACGCGCCGGCGAGCTGCGACGCTCCAGGTTTTGCGTGCGCGTCTGCGCCAACGCCGGTTGGTGACATCGGCTCCTGCTCAGCGACGGGGCCAATTCGCACGTTCGCCTGGAACTTCGCACGGTCCCGATCACGAAAAGCCGTAGCGATCGCCTGAGGCGATCCGCAGTCTGCTCGTGCGTGCGAGGTTTTTGATCGGAACCGGGTTTCCGGTACGCTGATGGTCCGAAGAACAGGACCGTGAGCGGAACCGCGAAAAAGGATACTGGCGACAGCGCCGTGCGCGCGCGCGCACTAGAGTGCGGCACCGTGGAAGTCATTTCTCCGGCCGAACTCGCGGCCAAGCTCGATCTCGGACGGCCGCTGCGGATAAAGCTCGGAATGGATCCGACCGCGCCGGACCTGCATCTGGGGCACACGCTGACGCTCAAGAAACTGCGCGCCTTCCAGAACGACGGCCATACCGTGATTTTCCTCGTCGGTGATTTCACCGCGATGATCGGGGACCCTACCGGTCGTTCGGAGACGCGCAAGCCGCTTAGCCGCGAGGAGATTTCGGCCAACGCCGAGACCTACCGCTCGCAGGCATTCAAGATTCTCGATCCCGATCGCACCGAAGTCCGTTTTAACAGCGAATGGATGGGCGAGATGGGCGTCAGCCGGCTGATCCAGCTCGCGGCCAAGCAGAGCGTGGCGCGGCTGCTCGAGCGCGACGATTTCGAAAACCGGCTCGAAGCGAAAGAGCCGCTCTTTCTGCACGAATTGCTGTACCCGCTTATCCAGGGTTACGACTCGGTCGCGCTGGGCGCCGATGTTGAGATTGGCGGCACCGATCAGAAATTCAATCTGCTGGTCGGCCGCGACCTGCAGCGCTCGATGGGCCAGGAACCGCAAGTCGTGATGACGATGCCGCTGCTCGAGGGGCTCGACGGCGTGCGTAAGATGTCCAAGTCACTGGGCAACTACGTCGGAATCTCCGAGCCGGCCGACGAGATGTTCGGCAAGCTCATGTCGGTTCCGGATACGCTGATGCTCCGATACTACGAGCTTCTGACCGACACGCCGCCCGCCGAGATCGAGAAGATTCGCACCCATGCGATTCATCCGATGGAAGCCAAGAAGCGTCTGGCCGCGTTGATCGTCACCGAGTATCACGACGCCGATGCGGCCCGCGCGGCGCGAGAACATTTTGAATCGAAGTTCCAGCGCGGTGAGGTTCCAGAGAATGCGCCGGTGTATCGAATCGCAAACGACATCTGGATCTGCGAGCTGATCAAGCAGATCAAGTTTGCGCCCTCGACCAACGAGGCGCGCCGCCTGCTCGGCCAGGGCGCGGTGCGCGTGGACGGCAAAGTCATCAGCGATATCAACTTCAGAATTGTTCCGGGCGAGCACAAGGTGCTCGAAGTCGGCAAGCGCCGGGTGGCGAAGATCGAATCGTGATTGTGCTGTGACGCGCTTCGGCTAGTCCTTGCGTTCTGATTCGGCCGCCGCGACTGCTTCGCGCAGCTTTTTCATCGTGCGGTCGAGCGCCTTCAGGTAGCCCTGCTTGGTCCAGGTCTGCTTGGTCCGCATCTTGAGCCATCCGAGCTTGACCGCGTCGGGCTTGTTGCCCATCTCTCCGGTCGAGACTTCGATGATCGCGCGCTCTTCGGTCGTAAGCGTGGCAAGAACCTCGCGCTTGAGGTTCTGCAGGAAGCCGGCCTTGAGATCGATGTCGATTTTCATTGCGGACCACCGCGAAGTCGTCCTGCCACAATCTATAAGGCGAGGTTAGACGATGCGCCGCGTGCGCTCAAGCCGTTTTGTTTGCAGGACGCGCGAGAAGAGCGATCTGCGCGGACCGTCGATACGGCAGCGAAAACGCAAACGACGGCGCGCCCCTAGGAAGCCGGCGGCGCGCCGTCGACGGTGAGCTTAGCTCTCTTCGTCCTCGACCGCCTGGCGGATCGAGTTCAGGATGAACAGGTACTGCCGCGGCGACGAAACCTTTCCGAGCAGATTGACCTGGTTGAGTACCTTGAGCTCGCGCGAGGTTACGCCGTTGCGCGCCAGCAGCGCGCGATCGGACGCGAAACGCTTCCACGAGAGGTCGCGATGGTTCGACGGCGCCGCCTCCCGCTCTTTGGTTACGAGCGCGCGCGCCTCGGGATGGGTCAGCAGGAATAGTCCCTGCTTGTCGAGCCCGAGTGTCTCAGCGATCCGTGACAGAAGTGAAAGGGAAGGGCGGCGGCGGCCGTTCTCCAGATAGGCGATATGACTCGCCTTCACTCCCAGTTTGTGCGCGAGCTCGCGTTGCGTTAGCGAGAAAGCCTCGCGCTGCGCCTTGAGTACCTGTCCGAGGGTCTTCTTTTTCATAGGTCGTACTCCGCAAGTAATGCCCACCGTAATTTGGCGTAGTGGATCATTCCAGCGAGATAATTTAATCGTTGATGTGCCGGTAATGCGGCGGTGAAGTCAAGCTCAAAGCGTCCTTCCGCGTGCTTGCGCACGGTCTGAAATTCCTGTTCCGAAAGACGTCCGACCTTGGCTACCAAGCCCCAGTTCCATGGGCGCACGAAAATCTTTCGCGCCACAGCCGCCGGATATCCGCACAGGCTGACCATCATGTCGGCGGCCAGCTCGATCGGATCGTCGAGATGGTCCGCGTATGCGGCGTCATAGAAAAAATGCACTCCCTCTTGCGGATCGCCGAATAGCCGCGAGGTCAGGTGGTGTCCTATTTCGTGACAAAAGGTGCTCGATACCGCACCGGGGTGATGCGCGGTGTTCACATATATGAGCGGCCGTTTCAGCACCTGCTGTCTCTTCTCGACGTAGAAGCCTCGCAGCGCCAGCCCTTCGGGGCCGTCGTAGGGTGAAGCCTGCAAATGTATCTTCAGGTCGGCGGTCATTTGATACGCACGCCGCTCGAACTGCTGCTGGTGCGCAATGTTCAATTGCGCCCGGTTGAGATTGGGCCAGACGCGGCGCGCGCTTGAAATGATCTCAAGAATCATGCCGTACGGAAGATGGCGCCGCAAAGATCGAACGTAGTCGCGGCGAGCGAGTCGATCGATATCTCTCGAGGGGTTTCGCCAAGCTTTCAGGTGACTGCGTTCTGCCCCACGGGTGGTGGCAAGAATTTCAGCAGTAAGTTTTGCGATCGCGCTTTGCGTGGCCGGTTTGTCTTTCACGCCTGATAACTCTCATCCACTCGCAGGTTCACCTTAAATTGACTGACGGTGTTGATGCAAACGCGATGTCAACGCCGCTTAGCGCAGTTGCGTACACATTTAGACTATGTTAAGTGGACTGGTGGTTAGCATAATTGCTGTCGTCATGATGCTTTTGGGCCGCGTGCATCTGCTGCGGCCCTGTCTGGCGGTGGGTTCGGCAGTGCTGATTGTATAAAAGCCGAGCCGCTCTTCGCGCGGTTTTCCGGGGGCGAAGGTGAAGGGGGGCCTTCGCCCGCTTTTCTTGCCTGGTCAATTCCATCCGTCGATTCCGCTCTGCGTTGCCGTGAGCGGCGCGCGCACTTCCTCGCTCCCTCCCACTGTTCTCTACGGAACAACCGGGGAATTTTCCCCGTATAGGAGGAAGAACTGCTATGGAACTGCGTCTGATGAAATCGGAGACGGAGCGGCGCATCTTCGGACAACGGATGGACGAGGCGCGAGCCAGACACGGCGTCGGGTTCAAGGAAACCTCGCGCTCTGCGCTCGGAAGGGTGCACATGGCCTTCGGCGAATTGTATGCGCTGTTCGAAAAGGAGAATGAGCCGATAGAGCGCGCGATGTCCGGATTTGCGATGCACGACCTCGAAACATTCCCGCAGAGTTACCCGAAGCCCGACCTGACTCACTACCCGGCGTGGTCGGTGATCGAATGCGGCGAGCTGTGGTCGTTCTCCAAGGGCGCCGGAATCCTGGCGCGGCGTGGCGCGGCGATTATCGGCGGCCTTCGGATGGCGCGAGCGATGCTCGTCTATCCAATCGTAAGGCCGTGGGACGGCACGATCTCTTACACCCAGACCCGTTTCACCAAACCCTGCGAGCCGGTGGCATTTCCTTACGGTGTTTCGACCACCGGTGAAGCAATCTGGGTGCAGCCGATGGTCCTTGAGGGGGAGGCTCTTCAAAACCTGACTCGCAAGGTGTTTGCGCTCGGATTCGAGACCCAGAAGGATCACTCGATCCTGCGTTTTGAAAATCCAATCGCGCTCAAGCCATCGCTCGACCATCCGGCCTTCGATTTCACCGCTCCTCAGGCTGCTGTGTCCTCAAACGGTCATGGTGAGATGAATGGAAACGCGCACGCCTGACGCGCCCAATCCGTAGGTAGTAAAAGAGACGGGCGCGGCATCCTTCAAGGCTGCCGCGCCCGTCGATTTTGAAAGCAAAGGAAAGCGCGGCTATCCGCGGCCTGGCGGCGGCACCTGCGGCTTATGGCATCCGCCGCCAGCGACGCAATTCAATCCGGCGCCCAGATAGATCAGTCCCGCGCGAATCGGAAAGAATGCATAGTTGAGCGGAGTGTCGATCGGGTCAAAGGGAGTCGGCGGCTGGTTCGCCTCTTCGATTTTCTGCTTGGTCGCTTCTGCCGGCTCGATATGCTGGATGGTGGCGACGCGATTGTTCGCGCCGAAGATTGCGACCTGGCCCGAATCAAGCCACACGTAGCGCAACACCGTGGCGCCCGGATGATTCGGATCGGCGATCGAGTCCTTCAAGTCGGGCTGGCCCATCGCGTCCGTCGCCTGATCCGGGGTCATCCCGGCTGCAAGGGCGGAGTTGCCCGAACTCGCGCTGGTGGAACATGACGCGGCCGCGAACGCGAGCATCAGGATCAGAACTGGCGCAATATTGCCTATGCGACGCAACATCAATTCACTCTCCCCAGCTAGAAGCTTGGAGCTAACATACCCCATATGCCGCGGCAACCACGAATTATTGCGGGCTCGAGCGCCGCAGCCGTGAGAGATTCTTCTTCCGGGCGTCTTTTCGTGTATGGAACGTTGATCGAGCCCGCCGAACGGGCCCGTCTATTGCGGCGGGAAATCGCTGCCGTGCCTGCTACCCTGAACGGCTTCGAGCGTGGCCGATCGCGCCATTTCTACGTCATCCCCAAGGCTGACGCGGAAGTAGAGGGAGCAATTCTGCGCGGACTTAAGCCGCGCGACTTTGCGATCCTCGACCAGTACGAAGACGTGCCGAGGCTCTACACTCGCGAGATGATCGAGATCGCGCAGGATGCGGATCACGCGCTGCGATGCTGGATATATCTGCCTACGGGATGGGAGAGGAGCGGCTGACTGGCGCCGGCGATGCGCTCAGTCGTAAGGATGAAACAGCTCCTCGAACTCGCGGGCGACCGATCGCAGCGGAATCTGCATCGAAAATTCGCGTCGCGAGAACCAGGGTAAGAAGATCGCGAAGCGGCGCAGGCTGCCGGTTTTCGAGCGGCTGTCCCGCTTGGTTCGGGTTTCGTAATCAACGGCTGGCTTCAGCTGCGACAATTCCATCGGCGTTCTCGCTCCCCGGCGTTTCGCGATAGATACTGGTGCAGGTCTGATGAGCAAGGCTCATGCCCGTCAGATAAACCGTGTCTAGGCACGTCTAAACCCAACAGTACGTCAAACTCGTGGCGCGATTGCAACAAATCCGGACAGTATACACGACTATCGGCTTGATTTTGCTACAAGAAGGAGAGATTCAAGCGCGTGGCTTCACCGGAGCCGACGGCTTGGACTCGCCGCGCTTGAGCCCGAACTTATCGATCCGGTATTGCAGCGTGCGATAGCTCATTCCGAGCATCTTGGCCGCCTTGGCGATAACCCAGTCGCTCTTTTCCATTGCCTGCAGAATCAGGTCGCGTTCGAAGTTTTCGAAATTCATTCCTTCCGGTGGAATATCGAATCCGTCGCCGCTGCGCGCAGAGCGGTCGCCGGATTTCGACAGGGTTTTGCGCGATAGCACTTCCTGCGGCAGATCCCGCGGCATTACGGTTTCGCCCTCGCACAGAAGAATGGCGCGCTCGATCGCGGATTCGAGCTGGCGCACGTTGCCGGGCCACGAGTAATCGATCAGGACTTCCATCGCCTCGCGGCCGATCTCTTTGACGCGGGATTCGGCGAGATGGCCGAACTTGGCGAGCGCGTGATTCGCGAGCAGCGGTATATCGCCGCGCCGGTCGCGCAACGGCGGCAGAGTGATCGTCACGACGTTTATCCGGTAGTAGAGATCCTCGCGGAAACGCCCTTCGGATACTTCCTCGGCCAGACTCTTGTTGGTGGCCGCGACCAGACGGACGTCGACGTGGAACGACTCGTTGCCGCCGACGCGCCGGACCTCGCGTTCCTGCAGCACGCGCAGGATTTTTGCCTGCAAGCCCTGCGGCAGATCGGCGATCTCGTCGAGGAACAGGGTCGATTTATCCGCCGTCTCGAACAGGCCCTGCTTGCGTTCGGTCGCGCCTGTGAACGCGCCGCGCTCGTGGCCGAAAAACTCGTTTTCGATGAGCGTGTCGGGAATCGCCGAGCAGTTGATCGCGACGAACTGGCGCTGCGCGCGCGGCGACAGGCGATGAATCCCGCGCGCCACCACCTCTTTTCCGGTGCCGCTTTCGCCCTGGATCAGCACCGTCGAGTTCGACTGAGCGACCTTGCGCATCATCCGGATCACTTCCTGGATCGCGGGGTCCTGTCCGATAATGCCTTCGACCTCGAACTTGCCTTCGAGCTTGCGCTTGAGGAGCTGGTTCTCCTGTTGCAGGTTGGCGAGCTCGGCCGCCTTTGCGACCGTCATCACCAATGTCTCGCGGTCCGTCGGCTTGGCCAGGTAATAGAACGCGCCGTTTTTCATCGCCTGCACGGCGCTGTCGATGGTTCCGTGCGCGGTCAGCACGACGACCTGCGCCGAAGGGTAGGCCACGTGCACCTTGGCGAGCAGCTCGTCGCCCGACATTCCGGGCATCATCAGGTCGGTCAGCACGACGTCGAAGCGCGACAGCCCGAGCAGCTCCATCGCGCGCTTGCCCACTGCGGCTTCTTCGACGGCAAAGCCTTCCTCGCGCAGCGTCTCGGCGGTTATCTGGCGTTCAAGGTCGTTGTCTTCAACGACCAATACGGAAGCCTGGCTCATTGCTGGATGCCTACCCCGGTCTGCGGAAATGTAAAAGTGACGATAGTGCCGGGGCCCGGATGATTCGGACCGATCACGATTGTCCCGCCGTGTTTTTCAACTATCGCTTTGGACAGGAACAGTCCGAGTCCTATCCCCTCGCGTTTGGTGGTGAAGAAGGGTTCGAAGACATGGGCGGCCGCGTCGGGCTCGATTCCGGCGCCGGTGTCGATAAAGGAGAGGACCAGGTGATCGTCTTCGCGCGCGAAATTGATCTTGAGCGTGCCGCCTTCGGGCATCGCCTGTACGCCGTTGGCGACCACGTTCATGAAACAGGTGCGCAGCTTTTCCGCGTCGACGTTCAGGATCGTCGGGACACCGTCGGCGTTCTCGATCACTTCGATATCCTGGCTCTTCATTTTCGATTCCGAGATCGCGAGCACGCCTTCGACCAGCGATTTCACGTCGGTGGGTGCGGGATGAATCTCGATTGGGCGCCCGTAATGTAAAAAGCTCTGCACCAGCTCGGTCAGGCGCCGAACTTCGTCTTTCATCAGCATCACCTGGCGCACGAAGTTATCTGAATCCTGCGTCAGCATCCGCGCGTAGCGCGTGCGCAACTGATCGAGGGCAAGACTGATGAAGTTGAGCGGATTCTTTATCTCGTGGGCGAGTCCTCCGGCCAACTGCCCAAGCGCGGTGAAACGCTCGAGGCGGTTCAGCTCCTGCTCGCGTTCGCGCGCATGGCGCAACTGCTCGACCATCTCATTGAAGCTGCGGGTGAGAAGTCCAATCTCGTCGCGGCGATGCGCTTCGGGCACCGGTTCGAGGCCCCGCGCCGCGATATTTTGCGCGGCGTCGGCGACTGCGTGAATCGGCTTTACGTAACGATCGGCCAGGATATACGCGAACACCAGCCCGAGCGCGAAGATTCCGAATGCGACGTAAAGCTGATGCATCCGAGTCGTCGCAAGCGGCTGCGCGAAGTCGCCGAAGTTCGCCACCACCTGCACGTAGCCGAGCAGATGATCCTCGACCTCGACCGGAATCAGATAGACGGTGGTGGCTTTCGATTCCGGCCCGAGCTTGGTCGCGGGTATCGTCAGAATCTCGCTGCCCTGTTTGAGCTGCTCGGCGACCACCTTGTCGGCCGAACGCGGAACCAGCTCGGCGCCGATCAGGCGCGGATTCGAACTGTTGATGATCAAGTTGCGCGACGAGGCGATCGAAACCTCGAGCCCGCTGGAGTGCAGGCTGTTCACGTAGTTCGGCAGCCGGTCGCGATCGGTGTTGCCGACCGAGGTCAGCTCCTGGACGCTGATTTGAATCGCGCTGGCGAGATCCTTGACCCTCTGCTCGGTGGTCTCGATTATCGCGGCCTGGGTGCCGAGGCTGAACCAGACCTCCGCGCCGAGGGTCAGCGCGAGCAGCACGACCATCAAGAGGATCAGTTTCGCCTTGAGATTTAGGGCAGGTATCGTCATTGGGATTTAGCTTGGGAATCTAGCTTAGGCCTGCGACCCCAGGTGCCAGTTTTCAGGTCCCGCTAGCGCTGGATTTCCGGAGCACCAGGAGCCGGGTTCCGTACACCGCCAGCGAGAGCACCACTACGACCCAGATAACGCGCTCGAAGCCGCCTACGTAATGGATCGCCACTTCGAGCTGTCCGCCGAACAGGTAGCCGATCGAGACCACAATCGGTACCGAGATCAATGCGCCCAAAAGATCGTAAACAAAGAACCGCAATGGAGTAACCCCGAACGAACCCGCGCTCAGATAGATGAGAGCGCGCAAGCCAGCCAGGAACCGGGCGTAGAAAATCGCGCGATGACCGTGGCGTTCCATGAAATCGCGGATTCGATCGATCTGAACCTTGGTTCCCGGCCGGTTGATTCCGAAATACCGCACCAACCCGGTGCCGAAGCGGCGTCCGAGAAAAAACAGCGAGTTGTCGCCCACGACCACTCCGACCAGCGCCACCGCCAGCGTCATCGGGTAGTGCGTGATTCCGCGATGCACCAGAAAGCCGCCCGCCAGCAATGCCACGTCTTCGGGCAACGGCAGCCCAAGTCCGCACAACATCAAAACCACGAACAATCCCACATACGTGAAATGCTCGATGTAGGCGGATACCAGGGCTAACAAGCTTCAGTCCCCGTTTGCGTATCGCGCCCGGAGCGAATCACGGATCTGTTCCACTGGCATCCCCTGGCGCGCGAGCTGCTCGGCCTCGATAGCCTCTCCGGTGCAGATCGCGCAGGTGCTGCCATGCTTGTCGCGGAAGCAATCGAGCAAATTCTTATGTCCCTCGGTCCGGTCGCATCCGCAATAACAATGCATCTGCGCGAGCAGCGCCGGATCGTCCTGCGCGACCTGGTAGGCCTTTTTCACATCGCCCTGGAACAGTTGCGGATCGAGTGTCAGCCGCAGCTTTGCCGCGGGATCGGGGCTGCCGGCGCTGCTTGCCACCTGTCCGTCCGCTTGCGCAGAAGGCTCCGGGGTCTGGCCGAAAAACGCATACGCAGCCGCCGCTATCAATAGTAGCGCGAGTACGACTCCAACGATTCCTTTGGTGCTGGTCGGCATCAGGCAACTCTTCATATACGATTATAGCATTTCAATCATCTGGAGGCTCTGCCGAGTAAAGGCGTACAGGGCCGCCGGGCGATGCGGTCCGCGGCGGGTCTGCTTAAGCCGCCGGAGCAGCCCCATCGCGAGAATCCTGCGCCGGAAGTTGCGCCGATCGATCGGGCGGTCGAGAATCCGCGAGTAAAGCTCCTCAAATTCGGCGAAAGTGAACACGCGCGGCAGCAGCGCATACGCGATATTGCTGTACTCGAGCTTCGATCGCAGCCGCCTGAACGCATACGCCGCCATCAGCGAATGATCGTACGCCAGCGGCGGCAGCGCCTTGACCTCGAACCATCCGCGCTCGCCATACTTGGACGACGGACCCGTGACCGCGCCCGCATCGGGGATGAGCGCCATGTAGGCGGCCGACACGACGTGCGAATGCGGATCGCGCGAGGGATCGCCGAAGGTGAAGAGCTGCTCCAGGTAGGCGTCCGCGAGGCCGGTCGAGGCGCGCAGCTCGCGCCGTGCCGCGTCGTCGAGCAGCTCTCCTATCCGCACCAGGCCTCCGGGAAACGCCCACTTGCCGCGCGCAGGTCCGCGCCGCAGCCGCACCAGGTAGGTCTTGAGTTTGCGCTCCTGGATCGCGAACAAAACCGTATCGACCGCGACCTTCGGCCGTGCGACGCGGCGTTCGCGATGCGCCGGCTCGGCGCTCGAGATTGCGGACGCGACGCTCAGGCGCTCAGCTCCAGCATACGCTCCAGCGCGCGCTTTGCGCCCTCGCGCACCTCGTCGCTGAGCGTGATCTCGTAGCGCAGATGGGTGAGCGAATCGAGCGTGCCTTCGAGCGTGATCATCTTCATGAAGCGGCATAGTTTGCACGCCTTGTAGAAGCGCTTGTCGGGAATCTCCATCAGCAGGCGGTCGGAGAGTCCGCACTCGGTGACCACCAGAAATTTCTCCGCGTCACTCGCGCGCGCATACTCGACCATCGCGCTGGTCGAGAGCACCGCATCCGCCAGCGCGAGAACGTCTTTGCGGCACTCCGGATGCGCCAGCACCTTGATTCCGGGAATCGAATTTTTCACCCGGCTCACTTCTTCCGGAGTGATCTGATGATGCACGTAGCAATTGCCGTCCCACGAGATGACGCGCTTCTTCGTGTTGCCCTGCACGTAGTTGGCGAGGTTCTGGTCCGGAACGAACAGGATATTTTCCGAATCGATTCGCTCGACAATCTTGACCGCGTTGGCCGAGGTGCAGCACGCATCCGAGAGCGCCTTCACGTCGGCGGTACAGTTCACGTACGACACCACTTTGAGGTCGGGATAGATCGCCTGCAACTCGGCTTTGCGCTCGGCCAGCGCGTCGGCGGTGACGGCGTCGGCCAGCGAACACCCGGCGCGCAGATCGGGCAGCAGCACCTTGCGATTCGGATTGAAGACCTTGGCGGTCTCCGCCATGAAATGGACGCCGCAAAAGACAATCACGTCGGCGTCGCGGACGTCGCGCGCTTTGCGAGCAAGCTCGAGCGAGTCGCCGATAAAATCCGCGACTTCGAAAATCTCTGGCCGCTGGTAGTTGTGCGCCAGGATCACGGCGCGGCGCTCGCGCTTCAAGCGGACAATCTCGGCGATGGTACCGGCCAATCTGGCGCAGGTCTCGGGGTTGTAGCTGTCATCGCCCAGGGCGGCGAGCTTGGCGAACAGCGCGTCGGCGGAAATCGCCGCCGCACTGTGGGAAGTTTCTGTTGATAGGGTCACGATCGATCCTCGATCTACTTTGCGTCAATTTGACACTTACTCTATTGCGGACTGTGACACCGCGCAAGGGCAAAGCGGTAGCGGGAAAATCATTCGCGCGGGATTCGAACCCACAGCGGCGCGCCTTCGATTAGCGCCGCGGCGTTTGCGCCGCCGGCAATGCGCGCGCGCAGCTCGATTCCCGCATTCAGCGTAAGCACGATCGCGCCCCCGTCATTCTCGACCGCGACGATCCGCGCCGCGATCGCTTCGCCGTCGACCGAAGCCGCGGAGGTGTCGCTGATCTCGACGCCCTCTGCCACGAGCGTCGGCGTGCCGGAGCCGTCAGGATCGACCGCGAGTGTCATCGCGCGAGCATGCAGAGCGAACTTGATTTCAGCGGGATCGGGAGGACTCGAATCTACCGTGACGCGTGCGGTCTTCAGGAACCGCGCGATCATCGCCGATGCGGGCTTCGCAAAGACCTCGCGCGGCGCGCCGGACTGCATCACGACGCCATCGATCAGGATCGCGACGCGATCCCCAAGAGTGAGCGCCTCTGAGAAATTGTGCGTTACGTGAATCGTCGTGGTGCCGAGCTCGCGATGCGTTGCGCGCAGGCGCTCGCGCAGTGCGTAGCGCGAATTTGGATCAAGCGCTGCCATCGGCTCGTCGAGCAACAGCAGAACCGGATTGGCCGCGAGCGCCCGCGCAATCGCGACGCGCTGCCGCTCGCCGCCCGACAGCCCGCGCGGCATCCGATCAAGCAGCGGCTCGATTTCGAGCATCCGCGCGAGCCGCGCGATCGCCGCCGCACGCTCGCCGCGCGCAATCCGATGCGCTCCGTAGGCAAGATTCGCGCGCACGCTCAGATGCGGAAACAGGAGGCTATCCTGGTACAGAAACCCGATCTGCCGCGACTCGGGCGCGCTCGCCGTGACCTCGCGCGAGTCCATCAGGATTCGCCCGGCCGAGGGCCTGCGCAGCCCGGCGATCGTTTCGAGCGTGACGGTCTTTCCTGCGCCGGTCGGCCCCAGAACGATCAGATACTCGCCGTCGCCGGCTTCGAGCGTGAGCGGGCCTAAGTGAAACGCGCCTGCGCTGACCGCAATATCCTCGATCCGAAGCCGCATCGCGACGAGACTAGCACGTTGCGCGTGCTGCTCCATCGGATAGCGCAGGCGATTCGATGGCGCTCGGGAGGCGGGGTTTGCTACACGAATCTGTACGGGCGCGCGGCATGGTTCGCTTCCGGACGGCGCCGCAAGGAGTTAAAGCGATGGATGAAGTTTCTGATCGCGACATAATTGCTGCCGTGCGCAGCTTCGTCGAGCGCGAGGTGATGCCGTTCGCCTCCGAGCTCGAGCATCGCGACGAGTATCCGCATGCGATGGTCGCCTCGATGAAGCAGCTCGGACTCTTCGGCGCGACTATTCCGGTCGAGCACGGCGGCCTGGGACTCGCGTTTGCGACCTACGCGCGCGTGATGGAGGAGCTGTCGCGCGGATGGATGAGTCTGGCCGGCGTGATCAACAGCCATCTGATTATGGCTTTCATCATCGCGCATCACGGCACCGACGCGCAGAAGAAATATTTCCTGCCCGCGATGGCGCGCGGCGAGAAGCGAGGCGGCCTTGCGCTCACCGAGCCGCATGCCGGCAGCGACGTGCAATCGATCCGCACGACGGCGGTGCGCCGCGGCGACGACTATATTCTCAAGGGCAGCAAGATGTTCATCACCAACGCGCGCAACGGCACGATGCTGGCGGTCGCGGCGAAGACCGATCCGCGCGCCAAGCCCGCATACGCGGGCATCAGCATGTTCGCGGTCGAAAAGAACGACGCGGGACCGGCGGTCAGCGCGAATCTCAAGAAGATCGGCTACAAGGGAATCGACACCTGCGAAGTGACTTTCGACGATCTCGCGGTTCCGGCGGCGAGCCTGATCGGCGGCGCCGAGGGCTTGGGATTCAAGCAGGTGATGAGCGCGCTCGAGGTCGGGCGCATCAACGTGGCCGCGCGCGCGGTCGGAGTAGGGCAGGCCGCGTTCGAAACCGCGATTCGCTACGCGCAGCAAAGGACGACATTCGGCAAACCGATTTGCGAGCATCAGGCGGTGCAGTTGCTGCTCGCCGATATGGGCACGCGGGTCGAGGCGGCGCGCCTGCTGGTCGCCAACGCCGCGCGGAAAAAAGATGCGGGCGAGCGCTGCGACGTCGAGGCCGGGATGGCGAAGCTGTTCGCCTCGGAGGCGTGCGCGAAAATCTCGCTCGACGCGATGCGCGTGCTCGGCGGCTACGGCTTTATGCAGGAGTTCCCGGTCGAGCGCTTCTATCGCGACGCCCCGCTAATGATGATCGGCGAAGGCACCAACGAGATCCAGGCGCTGGTGATAGCCCGCGGCCTAATCGCGCGCTACCCGGCATGATCACATCAGCGCGAGCTCGTGCAGGGCTCGAGCACATTCTTCTGGATGCGTGAACATGATCTCGTGGCCGCACTTCACGATCTTAATCGCGGGATTCTTTAGACGGCTCGAATAGAACGGATGCCATCCGGATGCGCCTGCGATTGGCGTCTGGTCGTTTTCGCACACGAGATAACCAGTCGGCACGCCGGATTCGTGGAATGCTTTCATCGGGACCGGATCGCTCACTGGTCCCCACGGCTGCGGGCATAGCGACGCGTCGATCCATTTGCGCATTACCGGCGGAACGTCGTTCATCAACCCTTCATAGAATTGCGGGCCCATCATCTCGACCGGAACCGAACGGTCCGGGCGCGACGCGACCAGGTCGAGCATCGGTTTGGTCGCCGGATTTGCGGGATCGGTCAGACGCTCGCCGTCGAGCGGAACGATCGCGCTTACGAACACTGTGCGTTTGATGCGTGACGGAATGCGTGCGGTGACACACGAAATTGTCAACCCGCCGAGACTATGCCCCGCCAGCACGACGCCGCGCAGGTCGCGCTCTTCGATGTATCGCACAACGCTATCGACGTAGCTTTGCAACGTTATTTTCGCGCGATCGGCATAATTTTGTCCATGACCGGGCAGATCTACCGCGAACGCGCGATCGCCGAGCTTTTCGAGCTGATTGGTAACTGCTGCCCAGCACCACGCACCGTGCCATGCGCCGTGTACGAGCACGAAGGTCTCAGCCATCGTTAGGATCCTCCACGATCCGTCACTAACCATGAATGCCTGTTGAGGTGCAACGATTGGACCGATTGTTGCGTCTAGGTAACACGAGGCGGGAACGATGTACGGGAAACAAACCTTGGAAATGCGTCGGGGATTGGAAGCGCAAACCGGCTACTTCGTGTTAGCGGTTATATTCAGCTTGTTATTCGTCATCGTGACCTGGCGATGGGCCGCTCTGGTCAATCCTCGCGTGTGGAGTGTTTGGGAAAACTCCGACTATTCCGTCAGTCACCCCGTTGCCACTTCAGTAGAGACCGCTCCACCGGGCCCCGGAGAGCCGGCAACTATTACACGGTCCGATGCGCAGCGGCAGCAAGGCTCGAAGGCTATCCTGCTGCGGATGTTCGCGCTCGGAATGGGCAACGCTCCCGCGCAATAGAGACCGCGGTTCGAATCGTCAATTTGCGGCGCAATTATGACGCGACCGGCGTGACCTGCTGACCGTCGTGGAGCTTCGGTGACGGCGCCACGATCACCGTCTCACCGCCGGTCAGCCCCTGCGTGACCTGTATCCCGTCCTGAAATTCACGGCCGAGCGAAATGTCAGCCCGATGCGCTGCGCCGTCGCGCACGGTCCAGACGTAGCTGCGAGACTCGTCAGTAACCACCGCTTTCTTCGGCACCAGAACCAGAGCTGCTTCCTGCTTGGCAGCCACCGCCGCGAGAAATGTCACCTTCGCGCTCATCTCCGGCTTGATCACCTGGAGATCGGGATGAAGGATATGAACCTCGACCTTGACGGTTCCTTTTTGCCGATCCGCCTCGGGATAAATCTTGACCACACGCGCGTCGAAGGGACGATCGGGATAAGCGTCGAGGAGCACCGTGGCGGGACTGCCGATCGCGACTTTGGCGATATCACTTTCGTTGATATCGACCTCGGCGCGCATATCGTCGGTATTGGCAAGCTGCGCGATATCGGTCATGCCCTCGTCCGAGGCGACCGCGTTGCCGTAACTGATCATCGATCCCGCCTCGCGGAACTTCTTGAGCACGATTCCATTGATCGGCGAGCGGATGGTGCACTGGCTGACGTTGAATTTCGCAAATGCGATCTCAGCCTCGGCTTTTTTCAGATTGGCCTCGTCCACTGACAGCGCGTTGGTGGTGACGTCATACTGGTCGTGCGATTCGACGCCGCTTCTGAAAAGTTCGAGCTGGCGTTTCTGCTGCGCGCGCCCCAGCACGACGTTGGCCGCCGCGAGGTTGCGATCAGCGATCGCCTGGTTTAGCTGGGCGACATAGTCGCGGTCGTCGATCTTCGCGAGCAGGTCGCCTTTCTTTACGTACTGTCCTTCCTGGATCGGTTCGCTGACGATCTGGCCCAGAATCTGCGCGCCGATCGTGATGTACTTGTCTTTGGTGACGATATAGCCCGAACCGGTCAGGACCGCGCCGGGCTGTCCGGCCCGCTTGATCGAAACCAGCGCGGTCTGCACCTCGAGCGGCCGCCCCAGCGTATTCAGGTAGGCGTAATATCCAGCCGCGCCGAGGACCGCGACGACGCCGAGCACGATCGCGGCCGGGATCAGCCGGCTCTTGCGCTGCGGTTCGGTGCTGCGTTTGATCCGCAGCGATTCGAGCTCGCGGATATTGGGTGGTCGCGATTGTTCCCCGGCCATCGCTTAGCTCCTTCTGAGCGCATCGACCACGCCCAGGCGCATCGCCTGGCGCGCGGGCAGCCATCCGCCGAGCATACCCATCAAAGCGGAGAAGACCAGCGCCTCGATTACGATCGCGAACGTCACCCGGAAATTAAACGCCATCGTCGAGAAGGTGACAAAGTTTCCGAAGGTGGTCGAAAACCCGTCTATCGGCATCGCGAGCAAAATTCCGATTGCTCCCGCCGCCGTCGCCAGTAGCACCGATTCGATCAGGAAGCACAGCAGGACCGAGTTCGGGCTGAAGCCGAGCGCGCGTAGCGTCCCGATTTCCGAGGTGCGCGCCGAAACCGCGGCGTACATCGTGTTCATCGCGGCGAACACCGCGCCCACGCCCATAATGATCGCGACGATCAGGCCGAGCACGCGCATCTGGTTGGCGACGACCGATTGGTCCTTGTAGTACTGCGGCTCGGTTTCAGCTTGCAGATTGATTCGCGGGTCGTCGGCAATTCGATTGACCAGCGCCTCGGAGTCGGCTCCTGGAGCCATCTTGAGCCGCACCGTCGCGTAGTAGGCGCCGCGCTGGGTGTCGTCCTGAACGTTGTGGATATCGGCCCAGACCTCGGACTCGAACGAACTTCCGCCGGCGGTGAAAATTCCGACCACCTTCCATTTTCCGCGGCCGAATTCCATCGTCGAGCCAACCCTGGTGTTGGCGTAGCGCCCGGCGAGCCCCTTGCCGACGATCACTTCGCCCATCGCGGGTTTGAACATCCGGCCTTCGATTATCCGCACATTCTGATGCACTTCGAGCGCGACCGGCAGCACGCCGCGCACAACGATATTGTCGCTCGGTCCTTTTTCGCGCTGCATCAGCACCTGCACCGGCAGCTCGGGCGAAATCATCGGATTGCCCGCGGAGTCGCGGCGGATCTGCGGCAGAAATTTCATCGCGTCGAACTGATCGAGGTTGATCGATGAGTAGGTTTCGGTGGTCGCGCCCTTGCGCAGCACGATCATGTTGTCGGGTTCGCCAGTATCGGCGATCATCGTCCCCAGCCCCGCGACCATCGCCATTACGACTACGAACACTGCGACCACCAGCGCGATTCCACCCGCGGTCATCCCGGTCGAGACCCGGCGTACCAGCAGGCTGCGCACGTTGTATTTGAGCGGTATCGCCATCAGGCCACCATCCGCAGCGCGTCAACGATATTCTGGCGCGCGGCCGCCCGCGCGGGCACCCACGCACTGAGCAGTCCAATCATCGCCGCGGCTATGAGAGTTTCGGCAAGAACCGATAGGGGCATCGTGATGTTGCCGATCGGCCCGAACGCCGGGCTGCCGACCGCGAAGATCTTGAGCACGATGAATGCGGCTCCGCATCCGATAAGTCCGCCCACAAGTCCGATGGTCACCGACTCGGAGAGCAGGAGACCGAGGATAGTGTTCGAGGGAAAACCGATCGAGCGCATCACCGCGATCTCGCCGCGCCGCTCGCGAATCGACATCGCGGCGGTATTCGCCGCGACCAGCCCGATCGTCAGGACCACGATAAATCCCAGGATCTCGGCCAGCTTAAAGAACATCCGGAAGTTGTTCATGAAGCTGCCGATGAAAGCCGCTTCCGACTCGCTGCGCGTCTGCGCCGAGGAATTGGCGAAGCCTTCATCGAGCGCCGCGATCACTTGCGGCACGTTCTCGGATTTATCGACCCGGACCCAATAGACACCGACGACGCCTGGACGGCCCGCGGCCTCGTCAAGATAGTCGCGGCGGAAAATCAGGAAGTTCGCCGGCGCGCTGCCGCCGTGCATCACGCCCACGACATCGAGCGTGACGTTGAACGAATAAGCCGTGCCGCGCAGCGTGATCTGCTGGCCGACGTGCAGGTTGAAGCGTTTCATCGTGCCCGAGCCGACCAGGCACGCGGTGCGCAAGCTCTCGAATTTTTTCCACGATTCTTTCGACACGCCCCAATCGGGCCACATCGCCTCGGCAGTGTCGGGATCGACCGCGAGGTTCGGAAACTGATCGTTGACGTCGTGATAGATTCCGCCAAACCAGGTCTCGGGCGTGACCGTCTCGACGTGGGGAGTCGCCGCGATGCGCTGCTTGTACGCCTCGGGCATCGAAAAGGCCAGCCCCGCCTTGTTGTGGCACGCGATTCGCACCGACGACGCGCTGTCGGCAAGAATTTCGTTGGCGACACTGGGCAGGCTGACCAGCGCTGAAAAGATAAACAGCGACACCGCGATCGAGAGGACCGTCAGAATCGTGCGCCGCTTGCTGCGCAGCAGATTTTTCAGCACCAGCATGACGTACTTCATCGCTCGGCGCCTGCCGCGATCACTGCGCCGCCTGCGCGAATGATGGCGGAGAACTGCCCGCGCGGGTCAGATTTGAGCGGTATCGCCATCAGGCCACCATCCGCAGCGCGTCAACGATATTCTGGCGCGCCGCGGTTCGCGCCGGCACCCACGCACTCAGGAGTCCGATCAGTGCCGCGACGACCAGCGTCTCAATCAGTATCGAGAGCGGCATCTTGATTTCGCTCAGCGGTCCGAGCACCGGGCTGCCGACCGAAAAAATTTTGAGCACGATAAACGCCGCGCCGCATCCGAGGATTCCGCCGAGCAGCCCGATGATTAGGGACTCCGACAGCAGCAGGCTCAGGATCGTGCTCGAGGGAAAACCGATCGAGCGCATCACCGCGATCTCGCCGCGCCGCTCGCGAATCGACATCGCGGCGGTGTTCGCGGCCACCAGTCCGATCGTGATCACCACGATAAAACCCAGGATCTCGGCTAGCCGGAAGAACATCCGGAAGTTGTTCATGAAGCTGCCGATAAACGCCGCTTCCGACTCGCTGCGCGTCTCCGCCGAGGAGTTGGCGAAGCCTTCATCGAGCGCCGCGATCACTTGCGGCACGTTCTCGGATTTATCGACCCGCACCCAGTAGTTATCGACGAAGCCTGGACGGCCCGCGGCCTCGTCAAGATAGTCGCGGCGGAAAATCAGGAAGTTCGCCGGCGCGCTGCCGCCGTGCATCACGCCCACGATATTGAGCGTGACGTTGAACGAATAAACCGTGCCGCGCAGCATGATCTGCTGGCCGACGTGCAGGTTGAAACGTTTCATCGTGCCCGAGCCGACCAGGCACGCGGTGCGCAAGCTCTCGAACTTTTTCCACGATTCTTTCGACACGCCCCAATCGGGCCACATCGCCTCGGCGGTGTCGGGATCGACCGCGAGGTTCGGAAACTGATCGTTGACGTCGTGATAGATTCCGCCGAACCAGCTCTCGGGCGTGACCGCTTCGACATGCGGAGTCGCGGCGATCCGCTGCTTGTAGGCCTCGGGCATCGAGTAGGCCAGCCCGGCCTTGTTGTGGCACGAGATCCTGACCGACGACGAGCTGTCCGCAAGGATTTCGTTGGCGACAGTGGGCAGGCTGACCAGCGCTGAAAAGATAAACAGCGACACCGCGATCGAGAGGACCGTCAGAATCGTGCGCCGCTTGCTGCGCAGCAGATTTTTCAGCACCAGTACGATGTACTTCATCGGCAGTCCCTATGCGTGCGCTCCCGCCGCCTCAACTCGCGCAGGCCCGCCCTTGCCCGGCTCGACCCCGGCCAGGATTCCCTTGTCGAGGCGGTAAACCGTATCGACGAACCGCTCGGCGCGCGGGTCGTGCGTGACCATCACGATCGTGCGATGAAACTGGCGATTCAAATCGGTCAGCAGGTTCAGGATCTCCTCGGCCGATTTCGCGTCGAGGTCGCCGGTCGGTTCGTCGGCGACCACGATCGTCGGATCGGTGACCAGCGCGCGTGCGATCGCGACGCGCTGCTCCTGTCCGCCAGAAAGCTGACGCGGATAGTGATCCATCCGGTCCGCGAGCCCGACGATTCGCAGCGCCGTTTCCACATGCTCGCGCCGCTCGGCCTTATTGAGCGGAGTCAGCAGCAGAGGCAGCTCGACGTTCTCGAACGCGGTCAGCACCGGAATCAGATTGTAGAACTGGAACACGAGCCCGATGTGACGCGCGCGCCACGAGGCCAGATCTCGCTCCTTCATCCCGGTGATCTCCTCGCCCCCGACCGAGACCCGCCCCGAGGTCGCGTGATCGATTCCCGCGATCAGGTTGAGCATCGTGGTCTTGCCCGATCCCGACGGACCCATGATCGCGACGAAGCGCCCCTCGGGCACCTGGATCGTCACGTCGTCGAGCGCGCGGACTTCAAATTCGTCACGCCGATAAATGCGGGTTACATGTTCGAGATCGATTGCGTATTTTGTATCCATCTGCGCTGCTCCCCTCGTTGTTGCCGCTGGTCAGAATCTCCGATCGATTTATTTCGTTTCGATTATCTTCCCGCCGCGGCCGCCGCTGTCGGCCGATTGCGGATCCTGCGCGCGGGCGCCATCTCACGTTTCAGTTGCGCCGCCAGCTTCGCGAAGACTTCGACTTTGGTCGTGCAGACCGCGCGTCCGAGCTCGACCACGATTTGCCGAAACGGGCTGTCGCCGCGCCGCTTCATTTCTCCGGCCAGCCAGGTGAGCATCTTCACCACCTCGGCATCCTCGCGTCCGGCGCGATCCAGATGCTCGAGCGCCGCCTGCGGATCGTGCTCGGCGAAATAAATCTTGATCTGCGACTCGTCATAGATGAACAGCGGCTGCGCAGGCTCGCGCAGTGTCTTCAGGAACCGCGCCCGGCCGGCGGGCGTGATCGCGTAAACCTTGCGCGCGCGTCGTCCGTGCCGTTCCGAGCGCATCGTGACCAGGCCGTCGAGCGCCATGCGTTTGAGGGCAGGGTAGAGCGAACCGTCGCTGACCCGGTAGAAGAATCCGATCGGATCCTGGAAGCGGCGCTTGAGATCGTAGCCGGTCATCTCGGATTCCATCAGAAAGCCGAGGATCGGAAATTTAACATCGATGCGCGGCGCGGGTGCGGGTTCGGCAAATGCGCGCGCCCACAATGGCAGCGGCTTAGGTGCAAGAATCGGCTGTGGCGCAGGTTTGAGGCTTCGTGATCGCATAACGTATCGACCCAATAGCTCGACTTGAGATAACGAGTCAAGCTATTGCATTCGGCGCGAGGACGTTAGGCCCGTCGCACTGCGAATGTGAACGCGAGCCGCCAGTTGCTCTCCCCGATTAGCGGAGGAAGCGTGGCCGCTGCTCGTTCAATCCGACGGACCTCATCGGCAGCAGGTTCTGTGCCAAATGCCCGGTCCCACAGCGGCGTCGTCACCCCGAAGATCGCGTCCGGCACGCGCAGATGATGCGCGAGATGACGCCCGCGCAGCCGCGCCTCGAATCGATTCGAGGGATGGGCGAAATGAATTCGGTAGTGAATCACCTCGTACAGAACGAACCCAGCGACGAGTCCATAAAACGCGCAGGCTCCCGCCGAATTGCCGAAAATTGCAACCGCTGCAAGCGTAACCGCGCTCACTGGGATCCACGCGCCGACAGTGAACACCGCATGAGGATCCTGATGATGCACCGCGTGCAGGGGAGTCGCGAAGGTACGAAATCGATGCCCGAGCCATCCGTGAATCGCATACTCAACGAAGGTCCAGGCGAGCACTCCGCCCGCAAACAAAGGACGCGCACGAGCATGGCGTCGAGTCTATCCGCGCGCGAAAAGAGCAGCAACGCAACCGCACGACTGCATCCGAACGCAGTCAGCGTACTGCACGATCGGAAGAGTGGGCCGTCGAGATCGAGGCGCTTGACCTATACCTCAATAATGAACTATATCAGCAATGCAATGAAGACGAAGGCGCGGATCTTAGCCGTGCCTGCAAACGAACGACAAAGATCACAATCACGGAGGACGCATCCGATGTGGAATTCTGACAGTCCATACCTTAACGGCAACTATGCTCCCTGGCGCGAGGAGGGCGACGCCTACGACCTCGAAGTCGAGGGTGAAATTCCGCGCGAGCTCTCGGGCGCGCTCTACCGGATCGGTCCCAATCCGCAGTTCAAGCCGATCGGACGCTACCATTGGTTCGACGGCGACGGGATGGTCCACGGATTTCTGCTGCGCGACGGCCGCGCTGCCTATCGCAATCGTTACGTCAAGACCGACGGACTCAAGGCCGAGATGAAGTATGGACGCGCGCTCTACGGCGGCCTGATCGAAGGACTGACCCGCGAAGTTCCAGCCGACGTTCCGCCGATGAAGAATCAGGCCAACACCAATATTATCGGCTACGCTAACCGCCTGCTCGCGCTAATGGAGGGGGGTCTGCCGACCGAGCTCAAGCCCGAGACGCTCGAAACCGTCGGGATGTACAGCTTCGGCGGTAAGGTGAACGGTCCGGTAACGGCGCATCCGAAGTACGATCCAAAAAACGGCGACCTGCTGTTCTTCGGCTATTCGCCGTTTCCGCCGTACACGACCTGGTACCGCGCCGACAAGGGCGGCAACCTGCTTGAGACGCGCGCGATCGATTCCGGATTGCCGGTGATGATGCATGATTTCGTCACCACCGATAACTACGCGATCTTCTTCGTGTGTCCTTCCGTGTTCCGGATCGAGAACGCCTCGAAGGGGCTGCCGCTGATGGTCTGGGAGCCGCAGCATGGAACGAAAATTGGCGCGATGCATCGCAAGTCCGGCGAGATCAAATGGTTCCACACCGACGCGTTTTACGTTTTCCATTTCCTGAACGCCTATGAGGAAAACGGCTCGCTCGTGATCGACGGATGCCGTCTCGCGTCGCTCAACATGGGCGGCAATTCCTTCGGAGATCCGGCGATGCCCTGGCAGTGGACGCTCAATTTGAAAGACGGCTCGATGCGCGATCGCCAGATCGACGATACCTCGAGCGAGTTCCCGCGTCTCGACGAACGCCGCGCCGGACTGAAGCATCGCTATGGATATTTCGCCGGCGGCGTCGACAAGAAAGATCGCGCGCTCAGTTTCAATGCCGTGATCAAGCGCGATTATCAGACCGGCAAGCATCAGCTTCAGACGCTTGGCGGCAACAAAACGCCCGGTGAGCCGGTCTTCGTCCCGCGCAGCGCAGGCTCGGCGGAGGACGACGGCTGGGTGCTCTCGGTCTGGTACGATCGAGCCGAGAACACAAGTGAGTTGGTAATTCAGAACGCGCAGGATTTCAGCGGCGCACCAATCGCGCGCGTCAAGGCGCCTCATCGCGTCCCGTTCGGATTCCACGGCAACTGGGTGCCCGCCTGAGCCAATGAAGAAGCTGGCGGCCAAGCCAAAGCGGGCGGCGCGCGCCGGACTTGATTCCGGTACGGCGCGCGCCGCCGCGCCGATCGAGCGCGCGCGCGAGCGTCAAAGTGCGATCAAGTCGTCGCTCGAGTACGCGCTGTTGGGGCTGGTGTCTGAATCTCCCGGAGTGTCCGGCTACGATATCGTGAAAATCTTCGAGCTCTCGATGCGCCATTTCTGGCATGCGCACCAGGGGCAGATTTATCCCACGCTCGAGCGGATGGAAGCCGCTGGATGGATCAAGAGCCGGCAGGTGATCCAGCAAGGACGCCCCAACAAGCGCGAGTTCTCGATCACGCCGGCCGGAGAGTGCGCGCTCACGC
Source organism: uncultured delta proteobacterium (assembly GCA_963765675.1). Taxonomy (GTDB): domain Bacteria; phylum Desulfobacterota; class Binatia; order Binatales; family Binataceae; genus JBARDN01. The sequence continues at coordinate 231,253 of CAVXXK010000006.1, forward strand.
GATGGCTGCATAGCCCGTTCGAGAAGATGAAGCTCAAGTATCCGCCACTGTTGCGGACGCGATTCCTGGGACATCTCGGCGCAGACGCGGCCCGCGCCCAGCTTCAGGAGCATCGGCACGAGACACAGCGCTATCTGGAAGAGTTGCGCGCGATCGAGCGCGGCTTCTTCGCGCGCGTCGAGCGCTATCCGGACGTCAATGTGATGTTCTCTTTCTTCACCCTGAAGTACGGAATCGGCTGGATGGAAGAAAACCTGCGCTGGTGCGACTGGGCACTCGCCGAGCTCGACCGCAATCTCGCGCTCTTCCGCCCGCGCCACTCTCGCTAGCGGGCCCCGATTGTCCCTCTCCCAACAGGATTGGGAGAGGGTGCGTGGCGCGGCGATTGCTCTTTTCAGCAATCGCCGTGACGCGCGGGTGAGGGGCCTCCAGAATCGAAATCTGAAAGCGAAAGCCCGTCTACCGCAGGCCGATCCAGAAAAATCATCGATCCGGCATAAATCCGGTATAGACCTTGGCGCTGCTTTTAGTATTCTAGGGCAAACCTGAATTTCGGCCTCGTTTTATCGTCCGATATTGCAAGGGTTGCGGTTTGCGGGTTGACCATATGAATCCAGGAGGTTTGCATGGCTAGGAAAATCGCCGCCATCGCGGGCGGCGTGGTACTTGGACTGATAATCGCTTTTGCGCGTGCCGGCGCGTTTCCGTTCTGGAGTTCCGGCGACAAGGATTCATCCAAAGCGGATTCTTCGGCGCCGCAGGCTGTTTCGTCGATGAGTGCGGTTACTTCAGGGCCTCCCCTGCAAACTCCGCCTCAGACCTCTGAAAGCGCAGGCCGCGCGGGCGCGATCGGTTCGTTTGCACCGCTGGTCAAGCGCGTGATGCCGACGGTCGTCAACGTCGCCGTCGTGCAGGACGTGAAGACTTCCGGCTTCGGCGGCCCCGGCGACGAAGGCGGTGGCGACGAGGGCGGCGGTGGTGACGAAGGCGGCCCGGGAGCAGGACCCCCGCAGATGCCTCCTGGTATGGGCAATGGCAACGGCGATCCCTTCGAGCAGTTCCGCCGCTTCTTCGGCCAGATTCCCCGCGAGTACAAACAGCACGGACTTGGCTCCGGCGTGATCGTATCGCCCGACGGCTACATCCTGACCAACAACCACGTGGTTGGCGGCGCCGAAGAAATTCACGTCACCCTGATGGACAAGCGCGAATTCACCGCCAAGGTGATCGGCAAAGATCCCAAGACCGATCTCGCGCTGATCAAAATCGACACCAAGGATCCGCTTCCCGCCGCGGCGCTCGGAGATTCGGACGGCACCGAAGTCGGCGACTGGGTTATCGCGATCGGAAACCCGTTCGGCTTTTCGCTTACTGTCACCGCGGGAATCGTCAGCGCCAAGGGCCGAATCCTGGGCGGCAACTACGACGATTTCCTCCAGACCGACGCCTCGATTAATCCCGGCAATTCCGGCGGCCCGTTGTTCAACACCTCCGGCCAGGTGATCGGGATTAATACCGCCATCTACAGCCGCACCGGCGCCAACAACGGAATCGGTTTCGCAATCCCGATCGATATGGCGCGCAATGTGATGGAACAGTTGAAGGCGCACGGCCGCGTGATCCGCGGATGGCTCGGGGTTGAAATTCAGGAAGTCACCGAAGACCTCGCGCAATCCTTTGGATTGCCCAAAGCGGAAGGCGCTCTGGTCGCCAACGCCGACAAAGACGGTCCCGCCGCCAAGGCTGGAATCGAGCGCGGCGATATCATCGTCAAGTTCAACAACAAGACGGTGCACGACGAGCACGAACTGCCTGAGCTGGTGGCCGAGACTCCTGTCAACGCGAGCGTGCCAGTCGAGGTGCTGCGCAACGGCAAGCCGATGACGCTAACCGTCAAGATCGGTGAGCTGAAGGAGCAGAAAGTCGCCAGCGCCAAGGCCGAAGAACCGGGCGGAAGCTGGGGCATGCAAGTCGGCGATATCACGCCGGAGCTCGCGCAGCAGTTCCATCTGCAGCGGGACAAGGGAGTTGTCGTCCGCCAAGTCGCGCCTGACAGCCCCGCAGCCGATGCGAGCCTGCAGCCCGGCGACGTGATCCTCGAGATCAATCGCGAGAAGGTTGCCGACGTAAAAGACTTCGTCGCCAAAGCCAAGGCGGTGAAAGCCGGCAAGAAACCCGCGCTGCTGTTGATCGCGCGCGGTGAAGCGACGCTCTACACAGTGATCAAACCCGGAGGCGGCGACTAAGCGCGCATTTCCGGATTCCTCGATAAGCGGCGGCGCTGCGAGTTCGCAGCGTCGCCGCTTTCTTTTGCGCCTTTCGCGACACAGCGCTTTCGCCGGACGCATCGCGATGCTACCCATACTGTGCGGTGGCTGCTTCCGTCTTCAGGTGTGATGTTCTTATCGCGGGCTCGGGCCCCGCCGGTCTCGCCGCCGCTCTCTACCTGATACGCGCGCGGCCAGAGCTGGCAGGCCGCGTGATCGCGCTCGAAAAATCCGCACATCCGCGCTTCAAGACCTGCGCCGGCGGTCTCATTCCCAAAACGATTCTCGCGCTCGAAGAACTCGGCATCCCGCTCGACGTTCCCGCGTGCACCGTGATGCGCGGTGAGGCGCGCACTCCGGTCGGCCCCGTCATCCTCGATCGCGGGGAGCCGCTATGCACGATCATCCGGCGCGACGAGTTCGATGCACACCTCGCGCGCGCCGCAATCGCTGCCGGACTCGGACTGGCGGAAAACACGCGTGTGCTGACCGTCACCCAGAATGCCGAGCGCGTTCGGGTCGAAACCGATCGCGGAGCTTTCGAGGCCAAAGTCCTTGTCGGCGCCGACGGATCTGGCAGCCGGGTGCGCGCCGCTATCTTCGGAGCGGGCAAGGAATCGATAGGCCGCGCCCTGATGGCGGATATCCCCGCCGATCCATCCCGCGCGGTCGAGTTCGCCGAGAATCGCTATCGCTTCGACTTCCGATGCGTCAGCGCGGGAATTCCGGGCTACGCATGGTCGTTCCCATGCCGGATCGACGGTAATCCGCATCTGAACGTGGGCATCTACGATCAACATCCGCGCGCGTCGGGCGCGGCCGGAGGCGAGCAGGCGCAGATGCTGACGGAACTGCGCGCCGCTTTTCCGGAGCTACCGCTGGCGGCGCTCGAGAATCGCACGCAGGCGTTTCGCGCCTTTCCGATAAGGTGGTTCGACGCGCGCGACCGTTACGTAAATGGCCGTGTGATTCTTGCGGGCGACGCCGCCGGAGTCGATCCGCTGATGGGCGAGGGGATCTCGTGCGCGTTCGAGCACGGCAAGCTCGCCGCCGATGCGATCGTGCAGTTTCTCGGCGGTGATTCGCGCGCGCTCGCCAAGTACGATCGCGCGCTGCATCGCGGCGCGGTCGGCCGCAAGCTCGGCAAACTCGTCTTCGCCGCGCGCCATTTCTACGGACCGCGTCATCGAATGTACTTCCGCATGGCGCGGATGAGCGCCCGCGCCCGCGATATCGGCGTCGATTGGTACAACGGAGCGCATCACACCGACGAGCTCCCGACCCGCACTCTGGTCGCGCGATGGCTCCGCGAGATTCTATTCGGCGCGTCGGTCGGATAAATTTGTGAGTTGATGGCGAAGAAGAGAAAGAAGCGGCGCGGACGCGGACCTGGCATTTTGTTGCTGATTGCGATCGTGGTTCTGATTGCGGGGTTCGTGGTGCGCCGCACGCTGATGCCCAAAGCGATTCATTACCTCGCCTATCGTCCGCCTGATAATCCCACGATTGCGCCGGCCGCGATGCCGAGCGAAGATCTATCCGCGAGCGACCGCAAGCAGCTCGACGACACGCTCAAGAGCAAGGCCCGGTAGCCGCCGCGATGCCGCAGACTCAGATCGTTGACGACCTTGGCTTCCGCGTCGAGCTCCAGGCTCCTCCGCGCCGGATTATTTCGTTGGTGCCGAGTTGGACCGAGACGCTGTTCGCGCTCGGGATAGGCGACCGCGTGGTCGGCGTGACCAAGTTCTGCGTGTCACCCGAGAAAGAGGTTGCGCCGATCACGAAAATCGGCGGCACCAAGAATCCCGACCTGCGCGCGATCACGAATCTGCATCCCGATTTGATCATCGCCAACGCCGAGGAGAACCGGCGCGAGGACGTCGAACGGATGCGGGCGCAGGGAATCGCGGTTCTGACGACTTATCCGCGCACCGTGCCGGCGGCGGTCGAGTCGCTGCTGAAAATCGGCCGCGCAACTGGATGCGAGGCCGAAGCCGGCACGCTCGCCCGCGAAATAACTCTGACCGTCAGCGAAATCGAAGCCACCATGGGAGTATGGGCCAAGCTCCGCCTGCGCGTCTTCTGTCCGATTTGGAAAAAACCCTGGATGGCGTTCAACGCCGACACTTATGCGCACGACGTGTTGCGGATGCTCGGCTACAATAACATTTACGCTTCCGCCGGAGAGCGCTATCCGATGACCACGCTCGAAGCCGCGCTCGATCTGCGCCCCGATATCGTTTTGCTGCCCGACGAGCCATACGAATTCGCCGAGAGCGACGTCGAAGAACTCCGCGCGACGCTCCCGCCCGGCCTCTCGCGCCGTGTGCTGATAGTCAGCGGCCGCGACCTGCATTGGTACGGCGTCCACATGGTCGAAGGCCTCAAGTCCTTAGCCGCTCCGCTTGGCGAGGGTCCGCGCGGCAGTGCTGTAAAAAATCAACCGGCCACGAAGACACAAAGACACAAGGAAAAAAATCAGAGGACTTTCCTGTGGGAAAGTCCTCCTTAGTGTCTTCGTGTCTTAGTGGCCGCTTCGTGCTTTGGTGTTTTGATTGGTTTGCGCCGATCACCCGAACGCACTAAACCTTGTCCATTATGGCTGCATCTCCGCCGCTCACTGGAATAAAGGTTCTCGATCTGACTAAGCTCGCGCCCGGGCCGTTCTGTACGATGATCCTGGGCGACCTTGGCGCCGACATAGTCAAAATCGAAGAGCCGGGCGCTCCTACCGGACGCCGCGCGCAGCAGGCGGGCAAGGCCGGTTCGCAAGGATTGGCGGCGGCATTCGGCGGCTCGCCGTTCAACGCGCTCAATCGTAATAAAAAATCGATCGCGCTCAATCTCAAGAGCGGCCCCGGCAAAGAGGTCTTCCTGCGCCTGGCCCAACGCGCCGATATCGTCGTCGAGGAATACCGCCCCGGCGTCGCCGCGCGCCTTGGCATCAGCTATGACAAGCTCTCGGTGCGCAACCCGCGCCTCATTTATTGCTCGATCACCGGCTACGGGCAGGACGGCCCGTATCGCGATCTGGTCGGCCACGATCTGAATTACATTGCAACCGCCGGCGTGCTTTCGATTCTCGGACGGCCAGGCCAGCTCCCGACGATCCCGCACAACATCATCGCCGACTACGCCGGCGGCGGGATGCATGGGGCGATCGGAATTCTCGCCGCGTTGGTCGCGCGCACTCAAACCGGACGCGGGCAATACGTGGATATTTCGATGATGGACGGCGCGCTGGCCCTGATGGCGCAATCGTTCTCGACTTTCTTCGCGACCGGCGCGGTCCCAAAGCGCGGCGAGACGATGCTCGACGGCGCGATCCCGAATTACAACGTGTACGAAACCAAAGACGCGTAAGATCATCACGATCGGATCGCTCGAACCGTGGTTCTTCGCCAACCTGTGCCGCGCGCTCGGCCGCGAAGATCTGATCGAGCACGAATTCAATCCTGATAAGCGCGCCGAGATTCAGAAGTTCTTCACCGATTCGTTCAAAACCAAAACCCGCGACGAATGGTTCGAGCTTTTGAGCAAGACCGATATCTGCGTCGGCAAAATGAATACGCTCGACGAGGTCGACAGCGATCCGCAGGTCCGCGCGCGCAAGATGATCGTCGAGCTCGATGCGCCCGGCGGCCAAAAGGTAAAGCAGGTCGGAATCTCGGTCAAGCTCTCCGAAACTCCCGGCTCGATCCGTACGCTCGCGCCCGCGCTCGGTCAGCATACCGACGAGGTGCTCACTGGCTTAGGGTACACGCTCGAACAAGTCGCCAAATGGCGGGAGGAAGGCGCGGTAAAATAGAAACGCCAAGGCGCCAACCGGCCACTAAGACACGAAGGCACCAAGAAGAACGCGCCGGCTCCCATAAAAGGGATCCGGCGCTTCTGTTTCAGACCTTTCTTCTTAGTGTCTTAGTGGCCGTCCTTGGTGTCTTGGTGTTGATTCTCTTCTATCGCCCGCTTGCGCAGACCGAACCATAGCGCGCTACCATGATCTGCACGCACCAGATGGTAGTGGCTGATGTCCCCCGGATCGTCGAGGCGCTGGCTCCTCAGCGTCGGCACGTCGCCCCAGCGGAAAACAGGATTGATGTCGAACCAAGCGAGTATCCGCGCGAGGATCGATCCGCCGAGCCATCGCGGTATGTATCCCTCGGAGTAGCGCAACCAGATCCAGGTCCCGTCTCGATCGATCGGCGTCGCGACGACGAGCAGATGGAATTTTTCCGCTTCTTCGATGCGCGCGATGCACGGCAGGCGCAACTCGGCGCGCAGGGGGTATTCGTAGTTGTACCAGCGCTTGCCGCCCTCGGGGCTGAGCGTGCCAGAGATTTTCACGATCTCATCTTCGATGTGCGCGTTGAAGTCCGTAAGCCGCGTGCCGGCGCCCGGAAGCCATCGCCGATGCACGAATGGGAAATGGAAGAAGTCGCCCATGTTCTCCATCACGCGCAGATAGGACACATCGATCTCGAAGGAACTCATGAATTTCGAGCCGTTCTCCCACACCGCCGGTTCCAGCCACGGAATCTCCGCAGATGCCTCCGCGCGATCGCCGAACCACATCCAAACGATGCCGTACTCCTCTCGGAGCAAAACAGAATGTGCCTCGAATCCGACCGGAATCGGCGCCTCGGCGCCGTTGACCGGGATCAGCACACATTCTCCGCGCGGGTTCCATCGAAATCCGTGGTACGGACACTGGATACATCCTTCCCGAACTTTTCCGCGCGAAAGGCTCGCAGAGCGATGCGGGCAGCGGTCGGGCAGGGCGGCGGCGCCTCCGTCGAGACCACGCCACAACACCAGGTCCTGCCCGAGGCGTCGGATACCCACAGGGTGTCGCGCGCCGAGTTGCGAGCTTTGGTAAATCGGGTACCACTGGTTTGGAATCATCGATTCACCCTTTTCTCGTAGCGCCGCCGGCCGTGATGATAATGCCGTTACAGGCAATCTCGATGCCGCGATGAATTTCCTCGCGCGCCATCGCCGGCGTCACTGCCTCGTTGAGCATCCACGCGTTTATCCACGTGAGCGCGATCGCGTAAACCACCGTCGCCGCGCGCATCGCGTCGATCCCTGACGCGATCGCTCTGCGCGTTTTGAGTTTCTCGATCAATTCCGCCAGGACAGCGACCAACCGTACGTCCAACTCGAACAGGCGCTGCCCGATCCGCGCCGGCTCCGCGATCGCAGCTGCAAGCAATTCACGCCAGAGAACGCGGTCGTCGCTCATGAAGCCTTCGAACCAGATATCGATCATCGCGATAATCGCGGCGATAGGTTTGGCGGGCGGCGAAGTGAGGACTGAGCGGGCGCTTGCGACCATTTCTTCGGTCTCCCGCCGCACGATTGCGAGCAGTAGGTCGGGTTTCGAGGAGAAGTAGTTATAAATCGTACCGACCGCCAGCCCCGCTTTTGCCGCTACGTCTTCCATAGCGGTCGAGGAGTACCCGCCGCGGACGAACAAGCTTGTCGCGGCGCGAACGATACGCCGTTCCCGCGCAATCTTCTGCCGGTCGCGCAATCCGCGCGGCCGCAACGCCAAAGATGAAGCCATTCAGGTTTTATTAACCCACCGCGGGCGAGTTAAGTCAAGAAACCTGAAGCGATTCACTTTTGTTGTAGGGAACCGCCGCGCCTAACGCACGTTAGGTTTTTTGCCAGATTTGTTCATGGCTGAACTGTTCAGCCTTATCCACGCGCGCCGTCCATGCGATAATCGTCGCGATTGGCCGGGCGGGTGATTGGCCTCCGCCACGGCACTCAGCGTGGGCCGGAACTTCTGCCATCGGTCGAATGACGAATGACAGTTCTGAAGTACACGGGTTTGACCGAGTCCTGGAGGGATCTGCCGTGGGTCAAAACGAACGCGCTTGTTTTTCGTAAAAGATCCGCGTGTTTGCTGGATAAGTTTCTGACAGCCCACCCAAATTTACCCAAACGAACCCACCACTTTTTTTGATTTCAGCGATTCCAGTCGCCCAAGGAATCCAACCGAGCCGCCCTAAGACAGGAAGACACAAAGGAAGATCCCGCGAGAGCCGAAAGCCATTTTTCCGAACCAAATTCTTCTTCGCGCCTTCGTGTCTTAGTTGCCGCTTGCCGCCTTGGTGTTTATGTCTTCCTCTTTCCCTCGATTGCCGACGCCGCCGCGCCCGCTTATCATTGCCGCATGCCGCACAATCAAGTGATGTTCATTCGCGGACCGCATGAACCAATCGCGATCGACCACGCCGAGGGCTCATGGCTCTATACCACCGACGGCCGGAAGATTCTCGACGGCGGCGCCGGCGCCGTGGTCGTAAATATCGGCCAGGGACGCGAGGAGATCGCCGAGATCGCGCGCCGCACGATCGCCAAGCTCGATTATATCGTGCCGGTATGGACTTCGCCCGAGCGCGAGGCGCTGGTCGCGCGGCTCACGCGATGGACACCACCGGGGATGGACCGCTTCTACTTCACCAGCGGTGGTTCCGAGGCGGTCGAGGCCGCACTCAAGTTCGCGATCCTGCTGAACAAGGTTCGCGGCAAGGCCTCGAAGAAAAAGATCATCGGCCGCCAGTTCTCCTATCACGGCAACACTCTGGCCGCGCTTTCGGTCGGTGGCAGCGGACGCCGAGCCGATTATGAGCACGTGCTGATCGATTGGCCGAAAATCCCGCCTTCGTATTGCTACCGATGCCCATGGGGCAAGACTTATCCTGCGTGCGATCTCGAATGCGCATCCGCGCTCGAGAAAGCAATCCTCGAAAACGGCGCCGATAATATCGCCGCGTTTATCGCCGAGCCGATGATGGGCTCGTCCGGGGGCGTGGTTCCTCCGGTCAAGGAATACTGGCCGAAGCTGCGCGAGATCTGCGACAAGTACGACGTCCTGCTAATCGCCGACGAAGTGATGACCGGCTTCGGACGCACCGGCCGCCGTTTCGCGGTCGAGCATTGGGGCGTCACGCCCGATATCCTGGTCGGCGGCAAAGGACTCACCGGCGGCTACATGCCGATGGGGATGATCGCGGTGCGCGGCGAGCTGGTCGAAGAGATCGAGCACGCGAAGGCCGACTTCATGTTCTACACCTACAGCTCGCATCCGGTCGCGTGCGCGATCGCCGACGGCGTCCTCGCGATCATGGAGCGAGAGCATCTGGTCGAGCGCTCGGCCGAGATGGGCGCGCGACTCGGAGCGCAGCTTCGCGAGGAATTGTCGGGGCACCCGATGGTCGGCGATATTCGCGGCAGCGGACTTTTCTGGGGCGTCGAGCTGGTGCACGACAAGGCCACGCGCACACCGTTCGCGCCGGACAAGAAGGTTACCAATCGGCTGCTCGGCGCCGCGGTTCGGCGCGGACTGTTTTTCTACCCGGCCTCCGGGATGGCGGGGAAGGCGGGCGGAGACGCGATGATGCTGACGCCGCCGTTTGTCATCAACGAGCAGGAAATGGAATTCCTGGTCCGCACCGCGCACGACGCGCTGGAAGAATTGAGGCCGCAGCTTTGATCGGCACGCCGCGAATTCCGTCGAGGGAGAAATTGCCGAATGGCCGATAGCATCATCGGGCCCACCTCTCACTACTTTTACTCGCAGCGCCTGAAGTTGCACTACGTCGATTGGGGTAATGCCGACAAACCGCTGATGGTCCTGGTCCACGGCGGACGCGACCATTGCCGCAACTGGGATTGGGTCGCGCTCGATCTGCGCAGCCATTACCACGTGATCGCTCCCGACCTGCGCGGCCACGGCGATTCGGATTGGGCGATCGGCGGCAGCTACTCGATGATCGATTACGTGCTTGATCTCGCGCAACTCATGCAGGCGGTCTCAACCGAGCCGGCCACTTTGATCGGCCACTCGCTCGGCGGCAATATCGTGCTGCAATACACCGGCGTGTTTCATCGCGAGGTCAAGCAGGTCGTATCGATCGAAGGGATGGGACCGCCGCCGGGGATGATCAAGGAGACTCCCGCCTACGAGCGGATGAAGAACTGGATCGCGCAGATGCGCGATCTGTCCAATCGCAAAGCGCGCGAGTACCCGAGCATCGCAGAGGCGCTGCGCCGGATGCGCGCGGCGAATCCTCATCTGAGCGAGGAGCAGGCGCGCCACCTGACCATCTGGGGCGTGCGCCGTAACGAGAACGGCACCTACTCGTGGAAGTTCGACAACTACGTTCACGCCACTTCGCCGTACATGTTCAATACTCGCGACGCGCGGCAAATCTGGGAGCGTATCACCTGCCCGACCTTCCTGATTCGCGGCTCGGAGTCGTGGGCCGGCGACTGGGTCAAGGACGGCCGCTTCGCCGCGTTCAAGAACGCGCAGACGGTCACGGTCGAGAAGGCCGGGCATTGGGTGCATCACGATCAGCTCGGAGAATTCCTCACTCACGTGCATCGCTTTTTGGAGATATGATCCGGGCGTAACCGCGATCGTTGTGGACGAGCGGATTGCAAGAATGATGAGTGGAAGATCGTGAAGTCGCCGGATCTCGGGCTGCGCAGCGACCAGTTCGAGTACGTTCAACTGATCCTGCTGGCGGTGTTAGTCGGAGTTTTCGGGGCGCTCGGAAATCTCGGTTTCCGCGAGCTGATCGCGTTCTTCACCTGGCTATTCCGCGGTCTCGAATGGAATCTGCTCGGGATCAATCGCGGCGGAATTTTCCGCGCGCTGACGCCGATCATCCTGCTCTCCGGCGGCGTCGCGATACTCGTGCTCGATCGCTTTTTTCCCGGCGATATTCTTGGCTACGGATTCCCAAATTTTCTCGAGCAGGTCAATCTTGGCAGCGCGCGAATCAAGCGCCGATGGATCGTGCTCAAGGCTCTTGGCGCGTCGCTCTCGCTTGGCTCGGGCGCTTCGGTCGGACGCGAAGGCCCGATCGCGCAAATCGGCGGCGCGATTGGCTCGGCCGTGGCGCAATTGCGCGGCCTCAGCTCCGACCGCGCCAAGGTGCTGGTCGCCGCCGGCGCGGGAGCCGGAATCGCGACCACTTTCAACGCTCCGATCGGCGGCCTGATGTTCGCGCTCGAAATTGTCCTCCTGGGCCAGACCGAGACCGCGAACCTCGCGCTGCTCATCATCTCGACCTTCAGCGCGGTGGTGACTTCGCGCGCGATCCTCGGCAACGCCGCGGTCTTTCAGGTGCCCCAGTTCGATTTGAAAAGTTACTGGGAGATGCTGACCTACGCGTTGATGGGCGTGGCGTTGGGCGCTCTCGGCGCGAGCTATATTCGAGTGTTCAACGCGACTGGCGCGTATTTCCGGCGCATGGCTCTTCCAGCGTGGCAGAAGCTCGCCATCGGACTCTCGCTCGTCGGCGTGATCGCGATCTTCCTGCCCGCCAATCTCTCCGACGGATATCCGATCATCAACCGAGCGATGGCGGGCGAGTACGGCCTCGCGATGCTGCTGGCGTTGTGCGTCGCGAAGTACGTGGCGTCGAGCTTGTCGCTCGGCTCGGGCGCGCCCGGCGGAGTTTTCGGACCGATCTTTTTCATCGGTACGATGGCGGGGGGAGCGTTCCAGAGAATCTCGGCGCTCTTCATTCCGCATCTTACCGGGCCGCGCGGATCGTACGCGCTCGTCGGCTTGGGCGCTTTCCTGGCCGGCACCACGCACGCGCCGTTGACGGCGCTGTTTTTGCTCTTCGAGATGACCGGAGATTTTACGATTGCGTTGCCCGCGATGATCGCTGCGGTTACCGCGCTGGTGGTCTCGCGCGCAATCGAGTCCGAGTCGATCGATACTTACCGCCTCGCGCGCGAGGGCAAGACCCTGCAGATCTCGCAGGAGCGGCTCGCGCTTACGCATATACCCGTTAGCGCGGTGATGACCAAGGACGTAACCGTGGTGAGCGCGAACACGCGCCTGAACGATGTCCTGCACATAGCAGGACAGACCGCGCAGTCCACGCTTCCGGTCGTAAGCTCCGACGGCGAATTTGTCGGATTGATTGTGACTCGTGACCTGCTTGCGCTTTTAGGTGGCGGCGCAGAGCTCGGTCCACTGGTCAACGCATTCGATATCGCGCAGGTGAATTGTCCACATCTCACCGCTGATCAGAATCTGGATTTCGCGAGCCAGTTGATGGAGCAGGAGCGGCTCGACGAAATTCCCGTCGTCGAGAGAAGGGGCGGCGGACGCTTCCTCGGCCTGGTGACGCGCCAGCATATCGCGCAGGCGCTCAATCGGGTCTCGGTTTCGCTCTCGGCCTTGGCGACGCGCGATCAGAATATCTACTGGGCCACAGGCTATCGCGTCACGCGGCTCGAGGTTCCTGCCGCCGCCGATGGCACCACGGTCCGCGCCCTCGATACGCGCGCTCGCTTCGGTGTCACACTGCTGGCGCTGCAGAGCAGAGACGATCCGGACGCGGGGTTCGTGCCGGTGGCTCCCGACCGCCGCCTCAGGACTGGCGACCTGATCGTCGCAGCGGGACGTCCCGCCGACATCCGGCGCTTCGAGCGTGAGCTGGAGCTGCGCGTCTCGGCCTCCGCTCAGCCCGCGTCCGCGTCGGCAAAGACATAAGGGTGCGCGCGTCCCGCGCGAATCTCCGCGCAGAGTTCCGCCACGCTTTTGACCTCGCGTTCGAGTTCAGTCGCGCAGGTGAGGAACCATTTCGCGGTCGAAAAGTGCGCGTCGCTACCGCCGACCGCCGTCAGTCCGAGCTTGAGCGCGGTGTCTTGCGCGCGCTCGTTCTCGAGGTTCGAATTCTGCCCGTTCAGCACTTCGATTGCGCCTATCGCCGCGCCGTGGCGCGCGACCAGAGCGTCCAGCCGCGCGCCGAATCCCGACTCGCGGAACGGATGCGCCGGAATCGCAACGCCGCCTTCGTGATGAATCACCTCGATCAGATGCTCGCTGCGGAGCATGCGCGAGGTCAGGTCGAATCGGCGCATCACTTCCTGATTGACACCGTAGAGCAGCAGATGGCCGAGGTCGGTGTCCGCCTCTATCCCCTTGAACACCGCGATTCCGAAACGCTCGGAGAGTTCGGCGTATTCGCGATCGATCTCGGGGTCGGTCGGGAACAGACGATGCTCGGTGAAGCAGATCGCGCCAAGCCCCGCGCCGCTCGCTTGCGCGAACCCGAGATATTGCTCCGCGCTAACCCGCGAGTCCGCGGAGAGTTTCGTATGCACATGAAGATCAACGATCATGCTATCCCCGGATGCAGTTGCCTGATTCCTCCCCATTGTCTGACATGGGGGAGGAGCAGACCGTTCGGTCGTCATTTCGAGCCCTGGGCGAGAAATCCCGGAGCGCCCATGCTCTACGCCAGCGCCACATGCAATGTCCCTCCGCCGGGATTTCTCCCTGCGGTCGAAATGACGATCGAGGTTTCAGTGCCATCCGCATCCCACCGCTCAATTGAAAACTCGCTCGCTCATGGCATGTTGAAGGCGTCGCGGGTCTGCAAGTGATCGACCACCGAAACAATTCCGGTGACGCGTAACACGGTCCATCGGATATTCGCGCGATCCCATTCGGTCGGAACCGTTCCCCACAGAATCAGCGTGTCTTCCTCGAGCTTGAACTGCACGCCCTTATAGCCTTCCGCATCGAGCTCGCGCCGGAGCAACTGCAATTGCTCGGGCGTCGCACCGCCGTTCAGATCGGGCATCGGTATCGGCATCGGGCCGAGGTCGGGCGCAGGCGGCTCCGCGGGTTGCACCGCAAGATGCGCGATCACGGTGGTCAGCAGGAACGCGCCCCCGAACAGCACCGCGAGTGCAAGCAGATAAAATCGCGAGCCGCGGTTGCGCCGCCTGCCGCGCCGATATTCTCCCGGCATCGGAGCTGAACCGGGAAAATTGCCCAGGTCGATTGTCCGCGCCTGTGCCGATTCGGGCTCGGATACGGGATCGTAACTGAGAGGCGCTGCGCAGAACGAGCAGTAGCGCGAGTCCCCGGGAATCTGCCGGCCGCATCGCGGACACTCAATCGTTGCGAGGTCGGAAAGCACAGTCGGCGCAGAAGGCGACGCGGGCGTACCCGCGCGTCCGAGCGGCAGCCGCATCTGCGGGCGCGATTGGTTCGTCGTCGGCGCCGGAGCCGGCTGCGGTGCGGTCACCACGCGGGGCTCGATCGGCGCTCCGGATTTGATCGCGACCAGCCGCGCCTTGAATTCGCCTACATCCTGCGGGCGCAGCGCGACGTCGTAGTTGAGCGTCTGATCGACCAGATCGGCCAGCGCGGGGTTAACTCCCGGCGCGGCGCTGCGCAGCGGCGGAAAGCTGAACGGAGGCTCCGCGGCAGGATCGCGCCCGGAGATCGCATGATGCATCGTCGCGGCAAGCGCGTAGAGATCGGAGCGGAACTCGACGCGCCCGCGATACTGTTCCGGCGGCGCGTAGCCCTGCGTTCCGATCATCGTCGCGTTCTGCATCGGCAGGAAGTGCCGCGCGATTCCGAAGTCGATGAGCTTGACCTGTCCGTTCGCCGTCAGCATCACGTTCGACGGCTTCAGATCGCGATAGATCACTGGCGGTGAGAGGCTGTGCAGGTAGGCCAGCGTGTCGCAGATCTGAAGCGCGATATCGATCACCTCGCTCTCGGGGAGTTTGCCATCCGCGTCGCGCAGCCGGTCTTCGAGGGTCTGGCCCTCGATATATTCCATCACCAGGTAGTGGCGATTCTCTTCGCTGAAGCGATCGAACACGCGGGGGATATGCTCGTTGCTGAGAGTGGCGAGCATGTCGGCCTCGCGCTGGAACGCGGCGACGGCGTCCTGCTGCTTTTCGGGACTGGTGAAGGTATCCACCATCTCGGCCAGAGCGCACGGGCGCGAGGCCAGGCGCAGATCCTCGGCCAGATAGACCATCTTCATTCCGCCGCCGCCGAGCGGACGGATCGCGCGGTAGCGACCGCCGACGATAGTGTTGGCCGCGATCATTTCAGTAGCGCCATGTGTCCGAGGGCGCCGCGGTTCCGCGCAAGCCGCGCGGGCGCCGCCGGGGACGCGGTCCCGCGATTCGCTCTTCGCGCAGCGAGCCCTGCACGGCGGCATTCAGCGCGCATACGAAGTGAAGGATGGGACCTATTGGTCCCAGGATGTAGGCCAGCACGACAACGCAGAACCAAACCACACCGCGCACAACATGTCCCTTGTAAATCTGCCCGAGTCCCGGAATCACGCTCAGGACGAACGCTACGATCGGGTTGAAGCCCGGCTCTCCCGCGAAGGTCCGGGTTCCCGCGACCGGCGCGCCGCAATCCTTGCAGAACTTCGCCTCGGCAACGACGATCGGCTGGCCGCATCGTGAGCAGAAACGCGGCTGGTCGAATTGCGGATCAGGCACGGAAGGTAAACGGCGCCTGCCCGAGCCGGAACGAATCGCCGTCGGTGAGAGGCGCCTGCGTGATTCGCCGGTCTGCGACAAAAGTTCCATTCTGGCTGTTCAGATCTCTCAGTTCGAATCCGCCGCCGGAGCTCACGATGCTCGCGTGATGGCGTGAGACCGACGAATGATTCACCACGATATCGTTGTCCAGCGCGCGGCCAAGGCTGGTCGCGCCATTTGTACGCAGCGAATGGCGTTGGCCGGACGCATCTTCGAGCGCGGGACCGTTCATCTGCGGACCCGGCGCGGCAACGTGCGACTCGACGTGAACCGCCGCCGCGGCTTGCGCAGGAGACGCGGCGGCAGCCGAGCCTTGCCGCAGATGGAACATCAGCTCATACCCACCGACGCGGATCTTGTCGCCGTCGTGCAAGTCAGCGCTCTCGACCCGTTGTCCGTTGACGAAGGTCCCGTCCTGAATCGCAAGCCCCTTAAGGACAAAATCCTGGCCGCGCCGTTCGATTACCGCGTGGCGCTGTTGCACTGCGGGATCGCCAAACAGTCCGATCGGATTTTCCTCCGCACGACCGATCGTAGCGCGCGAGCCCTCGACCCTGAACTGGCGTCCGCGCAAACGTCCCTGTTCCACGGTGAGCCACGCGACCTTGGTCAGCTCCTGCACCAATCCGATAAACAAGCCGATGAAAAATCCGATGAGGCTGAGCCCGATGAGCCGCGACCACAGTCCTCCACCGGTAATCTCGTTTATCGGATCGAACAAGATCCCGCCGGCGAAGCCGCCGATGAATCCGCCGATCGCGCCCTTGGCGATATTCGGCATCGAGAGCGACGCGAGGCCCACGCCCGCGCCGAGGATCGTCGCCATGATCACCCAGCTCAGGACGCGTCCGAGGAACAGGAAGAAGCCCGACCCCGGATGCCCGAGGCCCCATCCGCCGAAACTTAACATTGCGCTGAAAATGTAATTCGAAAAATAATCGGCGGGCAGCGCGAGCAGCAGGCAAACCACGAATCCGCGGATCAGGTTGTTGCGCGTCGTCGGATTCCATTCGATTTCCTGGCTGCCGACCGCAAGGATGAATCCGCCGATCACTCCCGACAGGATCGCCATCGCGACGTAAGACATCGCGGCGTCGAAGCTCGAGATCTGTTCGGTCAGGCTATGCCCATGGCTCGCGAGCTCGACCGGAAGCCATCCGAGCGCGCCGCCCAGAAGGCCCGCGAGCGCCTTGTTAAAAAGGTCGCGGCGATTTATGGAGCCGTCCATTTCAGATCGATCCTCGTGCTCATCGCGATTCTCACAAAACCAGCACGCCCAACATATGCTTTACCAGCAGTTATAATAACCCGTCGCATCGACGCGTAAAATCCGCGCTCCATCGCCAGATGCAGCCTTCGGCTTGCGGCTGGTTGCAGACTCGGGCAGATGCACGGCATGATCGTGATGAACGCATCACCTGTTATTGGAGTATCAATGGCAGAGAAGACGCTTGTCCCGGAAGCATTTGGACCTTTACAGGGTGTGAAAATCGTCTCGACCGGCACCCTGATCGCGCAACCGTTTGCCGCGGAGCTCGCCGCCGAGATGGGCGCCGAGGTGATTCAGATCGAGCGCCCGGGCACCGGAGACACCGGATGGCGCAATATCGGAATCAGACTCGCGACTCACGACGGCACTCCGCCGGTCGCGACCACCTGGGTGCAGGAACGGCGCAACGTTTTCTGCATCACGCTCGATCTCTCCAAGCCGCGCGGGCGTGAAGTCTTCCTGAAGCTTGCCGCGCGCGCCGATATCTGGATGGAGAGCTCGAAGCCCGGCACCTATCCGAAGTGGAACCTGGATGATGCGGCGGTGTGGAAGCTCAATCCAAAACTCGTCATCACGCACGTGAGCGGCTTCGGCCAGACCGGCGATCGCGAGTATGTCACGCGCGCATCCTACGACATCGTCGGCCAGGCCGTGGCCGGGATGATGTATCAGACGGGATATCCTGATCCCACGCCGCCGACGCGCGCCGCGCCGTGGACCGGCGACTATATCACCGCGTTGTTCACGCTATGGTCGTCGCTGGCGGGGCTTACCTATGCGCGTTCGACGGGCAAGGGCCAGGCGATCGACGTCGCGCAGTACGAGGCGATTCACAAGACGATGGGCGGCACGATGCTCGAGTATTTTCAGCAAGGCGTTGTGCGCGAGCGCTCGGGCAATCGCGCGCAGGGCTTTCAGCCGCTCGATAGCTTCCAGGCGAGCGACGGATGGGTCGTGTTGGGTGCGCTCGGTGAAGTTTACGATCGCCTGGTTCGAGTGATCGGCCTGGATCCGGCCGATCCGAAATGGCAGAGCGCGCGCGTGAATCTCGAATCGATCGAGGGGATCGAGTTCGACGCGATCCTGCGCGGATGGGTCAGCGAGCGCACGGTCGCGCAGGTGGTGCACGCGATGGCGGAAGGCAAGGTGCCGTGCTCGCAGATCATGTCGAGCAAGGATGCGGCCGAGGATCCGCAGTATCGTGCGCGCCAGATGCATATCGAGTGGGAAGATCCGCACGTCGGCAAGGTAAAGGGCATCGGCATCGCGCCGAAGTTCTCGCTAACGCCCGGAAAGATCGTCCGCGGCTCGGTCACGGTCGGCGCTGACAACGCCCGCATTTACGGCGGCCTACTGGGGATGGCGTCGAGCGAGATAGAAGCGCTGAGGCGCGACAAAGTGATCTGACGTCGCCACAAAAAGTCGCAGAG
The DNA here is from genome assembly GCA_963765675.1 of uncultured delta proteobacterium. Lineage (GTDB taxonomy): Bacteria > Desulfobacterota > Binatia > Binatales > Binataceae > JBARDN01. The sequence goes on from CAVXXK010000006.1 coordinate 249,567, forward strand.
CGGCACCCTCACCCACGCGTCACGGCGATTGCTAAATGAAGCAATCGCCGCGCCGCGTCGCCCTCTCCCGGAGGGAGAGGGTATTTCCGACGCATTGCGATTCCTGATTCCCTCTCCCGCCGGGAGAGGGTGCCGCGAAGCGGCGGGTGAGGGTGCTGCTCTGCGGCTGCTCTCGGCCGCGCACCGCAGCGCAGCGCTCAATGCGCGACCTTGCCCATGAAGGCTGCGGCCGCGCGGGCGAATTCGCGGTCGTCGGCATAGCGGCCGAGATCGAGGATGAAATAGCTCGCGCCCGCCTCGCGTTCGGCGTCGAGCCTTGCTCGTGCGGCGGCTATATCGTCGAGCTTCATGCCGCGGCGCACGATAATCTCCGGCTCGGGACGCCCGGCTGCGCGCATCTTCGATCGTAAATCTTCAACCAACGGTTTAAGTTCTGCCGCGCGCTGCATCGGATGCCATCCGTCGCCGAATTCGAGCACCCGTTTGATCGCGTTTGCGCCACCACCGCCGATCCAGATTGGCGGACGGGCAGGGCGCGGTTCGAACACAAATGCTGGAAACTTCGCCAGCTCTCCGCGAAATGGCGCGGGCTCGGAGCCGTCGAACAGATGCCGCAGCACGCGCAGGGTCTCGGTCGTGAGCGCGCCGCGCTTCTTCATGTCGACGCCGAGCGCCTCGAACTCGGGCTTCATCCATCCGACGCCGACGCCGAGAATCATCCGTCCGCCCGACAACTCCTGGATAGTTGCGATCTGCTTCGCCGTCAGCACCGCGGGCCGATACGGGAGCACCAGCACCGAGACTCCAAGCCGGATACGCTCGGTCGCGCCGGCGAGGAACGCGAGCGTTGCCAGCACGTCAAGATAGCGGCCGCCGGAGCCCTCGGTTTGATCGGGCGGGATGCATAAATGGTCGGAGACGAAGATCGCATCGAAGCCCGCCTGCTCGGCGGCCCTGGCGCAGGCCAGAATTGTCGCGCGCGTAGATTGCGGTCCCATGTTGCGAATCGCGATTCCGTATTTCATTTGCCACCTCGCCGCGAACAGATTCGCGCCTATCGCAAGACTGGCAAGCGTCGCGAGGGCACGTCAAACTGCATCAGGCGGGAGGACGATCGTTTGGGGAGACCATCGGCGAAGGAGCGCAGGCCCTACAACAGCGAGGCGATCGCGGACGTCGCGGTGCGGGTGTTCCTGGAGCGCGGCTACGACGGCGCGTCGCTCGACGACGTGGCGCGCGCGGCCGGAATCACCAAGGCCAGCATCTACTACCATGTCCGCAGCAAGGAAGATCTGCTCGCGCGCGGCGTCGGACGCGCGTTTGATGCGCTGGGCGCGGCGATGCGCGAGCCGGGCGCGAAGCAGGGCAGCGCGCAGGCGCGGCTTAAGTATATCGTGCGGCGCACGATCGAGATCACGGTCGTGATGCGGCCCGAGGTCGCGCTGCTGTTGCGGGTGCGCGGCAACACTCGCGTCGAGAAGGCGATCGTCGAGCGGCGCCGCGCGTTCGATCATCTGGTGGCGCGCCATTTTGCCCGCGCGCAGCGCGCGGGCGAGTTCCGGCGCGATATCGATCCGCGGCTGGCGACGCGGCTGTTGTTCGGGATGCTCAACTCGATCACCGAATGGTACCGGCCCGGCGGCGAGCTCGGCGCGGAAGATATCGTGCAGGCGGTGTTCCGGCTCGCGTTCGAGGGCCTCAAAAGCAAGCGCTCGCGCGCTACTTGATTTATCTACCGAATGGTTGATAAACCTTGAGTAGAGGCAAAAGCGCGATGAGCGAATTCATTATACCGCCCGGCGGACTAATTCCGGCGGCGGAAGTCCCGCAGCCGAATATCTTTCCGATGGAATGGCGCTGCGAGACGCCCAAGCTGCGCGAGATCTACGAGCGCGCCAAGGTCGAGGGCTTCAACCCCGCCGATATCGCGTGGGAGGAGCTCTCGCCGGAAGCGTGGAGCGACGACGAGAAAGTGGCGATCATGTATTGGTGGGCGCTGCTCTCGAACTTCGATTCGTCGGGACCGGCGGTATTCGCGCGCGCGATGATCCGCGCGTTCGAAACCCACGAGGAAGACCCGATCCGCAAGTGCTTCTTCTCAATCACCCGCGACGAGACCAATCACGAGGAGTGCTGCCAGCGCGTGATCCAGCGCCTGGTGCCGGGCGGGCCGCAGGGCTTCGCGCCCGCGAGCGAATTGCAGCGGGTCGCGCTCAACAATATCGGATGGCTTTATCACAACGGCGGTCGCTACTGGACCGGATACAATCGCGCGATCGAGAAATATCCGCTCGCGATTATCTTCACCTCGTTCATGATGGGCGAGGTCGCGTCTTCGACGCTATTCCACGGGATGTCGCGCGCGACCACGCATCCGGTGTTCCGCGAAATCTTCACCTGCATCGGCCGCGACGAAGCGCGCCACTTGCAGATCTGCATCAACCTGCTCGAGAAGCAGTGGCCCGGCCTGACCGACGCGGATCGCGGATTCATCACCAAGCAACTGCGCGCGGGATTCGTGTTCCTCTCGATGGTGCTGTGGGAGCCGCCGAATCAGTTCTGGGATCTGCCCGACTACTTCCTGCACAACCATCGGATCCTGCTGCGCGTTGCGCGCGAGGCCGGCCTTGGCATCCTGACCTACGAGCAGCAGGCCGATAACTGGAAGCTCGCAATCGCGCGGGTGCGCAAGCTGGTCGAGCGATGGGGCATTGCGTTTCCCGCGATTCCGGAACTCGATATCGAGGGCGTGGACGTCGGCGACATCACGGCGGAAGATATTATTCCGGTTTTTTGATCGCCTGGAATTTTAGGCATCGCAGGAGGTAGCGCGATGACTGTCGATCTTCATATCACCGGCGCGCTGGCCGAGATCGTTCTCAATCGTCCCAACAAGCTCAACGCAGTAAACGACGCGATGGCGGCCGAGCTGGGCGAGGTCTTCGATCGCGCCGAGCGCGCGGGAGTCCGCGCGCTGCTCCTGCGCGGTGAGGGCGCCGGCTTCTGCGCCGGGCGCGATCTGGCTGAAGCCGATCCGGGCAACGAAGACGGCGAGGAGATTCTCGAACGCGTCGCCAATCCACTCATCAAGCGGCTGGCGCTTTTCCCCGCTCCGACGTTCGCCGCCGTGCATGGCGCCTGCCTGGGCCTCGGGTTTGGCCTCGCGCTTGGTTGCGACGTGGTTTATATCGCCGACGACGCGAAGATCGGCTCGCCCTTCGCGCGAATCGGCGCGGTACTCGATTCGGGCGGCCATTCGTTTCTAGCCGCGCGGATCGGGTCGCATCGCACACTTGAGCTGATCTACACCGGCCGCTTGCTCTCGGGTGCGGAGGCGGCCGCGTGGGGAATCGTCAACGCCAGTATGCCGAAAGACAAACTTCTCGAGCACGCGCGCGCGGTGGCTTCACAGGTCGCGACGGGGCCGACCGCGGCGTTCATGGAATCGAAGCGGCTCATCCGCCGCATCGACGAGGAAGCGCTCGGCCTGCTCGCGGTCTTGAAGTGCGAGGCGCGCGCGCAAGGAGTCGCGGGACGTACCGCGGATTACAAGGAAGGAATCGGAGCGTTTCAGCAGAAGCGCGCGCCGAAGTTTACCGGCAAGTAGAAAGCGTTCAGCGGCCGCGGCGCGGCGGATTCGCCATCCGCCGAGCAGTCTCGCCGAGTGCGCCAGCCGGATGAAAGCGGCTGTATTCTTCGACCGTCAAGCCGCGCGCGACTTCTAGCGCAACCGATAATCCCGCCAGCACGAACACTTCCGCCAGCACGCTGATACGCGGCGCGAGGCCGAGTCCGCCGCCTTCGTGGCGCACGGGCGCATACATCACCAGGTCGGCCAGGTTCGCGAGGTCCGAGTCGCGATTTCCGGTGACCGCGATAATGTCCGCGCCCTGATCTTTGATCGCGGTCGCCGCGGTCGTGAGCTCGCTCGTGTTGCCGCTGTTCGAGATCGCGATCACAACGTCGTGCGGATGCACCTGTCCCAGGCTGCCGTGCAGCGTCTCGGTCGCGTGCAGGAAAGTCGCGGGCGTGCCGACCGAGCAGAACAGGCTGGCCGCGTAGCGCGCGACGTGTTCGGGCTTGCCGACTCCCGTCACGTGCACGCGTCCGCCGCGCGCCTGGGCAGCGCGAATCATCTCGACCGCGCGGGCGATAGCGTCAAGGTCGAGCGCGCGATGCAGCGTCGTCAGCTCGTCGAGCGATTGGGCGAAGAAGCGATCGATCTCGCGAACCTCGCGCCGGGCCTGCTCCGCGGGCGAGGGCGGGCGCACGTCGGGAGCGATCGCGCGCGGCGCGGGTAAAGGCTCGCCGTAGAGCTTTTCGATCTCCGCGCGCAGTTCGAAGCCGTCGGGAAACGCGCCGAGCTGCGTTACGCAAACCGCGCCGGCGGCATTGGCGAGCCTGACGGCCTTGTCCCAAGGCAAGTTCCAGCGGATCGCGGCGAGCAGTCCGCCGAGGAACGCATCGCCGGCTCCGGTTGAATCAACTTGTTTGACCGGAAATGCGGGCGCGGCGAGCGCGAGGTCTTTCGCCGCGATGACGCATCCCTGGTCGCCGAGCGTGATAATCACCGCGCGATTTTTGTACTTGGCGCGGATGCTCACCGCCTGCGCGAGTGCGTTCTTGCCCGCCGCGAGACTCGCCGCCGCGGACTTGGCAGGTTTCAGGATCGTCGCCAGGCGCATCGCGCGTTCGAGCTCCGCGCGCGTCCCGAGCATCGGCGTTGCGTCGGTGGCCGGCAGGTCGACGTCGAGGATCGTCGGAATCGAATGCGCGCGCGCAATTTTCAGAATCTCGATCACGGCGGGCAATGGAAGCTGCGAGATCTCCGTCGATACCAGGTGCGCGCCGCGGATGAATGCGCCGTGCCGGCGCCGGACTTCCGCGGGCGTGAGCTCGGCGGTCGCGCCACGCGCCATGTAGATCGCGCGGTTTCCCGCCGAATCGACCAGCACGTTCGCGAACGAGCTCGCGCTCCCGTCGAGCGTCAGGTGGTGCACGATTCCGAAGCGATCCATTCCGGCGCGTAGAAATTCGCCGTGTCTGTCGTCGCCTATCTTCCCGAAGATGCCGGTGCGCAGGCCGAGCACGCGCGCCCATCCGAGATGATTCAGCGTCAGGCCGCCGACGCGCGCACGCTCGATCGCGCCGTCGGAGTCGTGGGCGCTAAGCACGGTCTTTTCGTCGGCACGGATGATTCGCGGCGCGCGGTAGAAAAGGTCGACCACCATGCTGCCGCATCCGGCTACGTCGAGCTTGGTGTCAGGCATGGGGACGCACAGCCCGCGGAACTTCCTTGAGGTGCGGGCGCGAGCCGGTTTCGCTGACCCATCCGGCTTCGAGCGTATCGGCCGCAAACCGCCGCATCGCGCGGATGCGCGTGACAAGCTCACGGCGTTCGCCGGCTTCGAGCGTGGGCGAGCCTGCCGCGACCGCGTCGCTCTCGATCACGCCGAATTCGCGCAGCGCCGCCTTGTAGCACGCGATTACCGGACTGTAGGGTTTTCCCGAGCGCGTGAATTCGCACGCGGCGCGCAACTGACCGGTAGCTTCGGCGTAGCGCCGCATCAAGCCAGGATTTCCCGCGCGGCACACGCGCCATGCACGCTGCCACTCGCGCGGCATCACGTTCGACGCGCCCGAGACGACGCCGTAGGGCATCGCGCGCTGAGTCAGGTAGCGGTTCCATCGATGGCGGATCGTTCCCGAGAGTCCGTCGGCGGGCGCGAACAGATCGAAAATCAAATACGGAATTCCGGCGTACACCGCGAATTCATGCGAGAGCTTGAAGTGCGAGGCCGCGCGCGTGTAGTTGCCGAGCACGGCCTTTCCGGCTGTTACCTTGATGCCGCGCACGTACGCGAGGCGCGCCATCTGTTTCACGTCGCGTGTATGCAGATGGGGAGATTTGCCCGGCGCCGCGATGTCGGCGTTATCGTAGAGAAAAATCGGAATCGTCTTGCCTCGGCGTATGAAGACTGCACCGATCTCGCGCTCGACGAACTCGGGCGGCGCGGCGAGATCTCGAATCGAAAGCGGAGCGATCACCGCGGCGTCGGCGTCGAGATCGAGTGCATACTCGAGGTTCGCGATCGTCTCGGCGCGCGTATGCGCGGTGATTCCGGCCCACGCCTCGACCTTGCGCCCGATGCGCGCCGAGATGCGGCGGCATTCGTCCACCGCGATCCGCATCACGTCCTGCCGGCGTGGATTATCGATCCGGTCCCATTCCCCGGTCGTGCCCGCGGCGAACACGATGTCGGCGCCGCGTCCGTCCTGTACGACGAAACGCACCAGGGCGCGCTGCTCGTCGTCCAGCACGCGGCCCTCGCGATCGAAGATGGTGACGATCGGCGTCGAGAGTCCGGGGCGCGGAAGGTATTCGTCAATTGATGGCATCGCGGAAATCCTAGCAGAAAGCGCGTCGATCCGCTCGAAGGCCGCCAGCCTCAGAGCAGGGCGATTCCGACGAAGGTTTTGAAAAACTTGTGGGTTTCGGACGAGGCGTACGGCTCCATCTTGAGCTCCAGGCGCATGCGGTAAAACCCGTCCGGCATCGCGGCGTCGGGCGGCGGATTGTCCGCCCATACCGCGCTCTTGGCGGCGTCGACGAAGGTCCGATCGACGATTCCCTTGCCGCTGTGTTGTTCCACCACTATTTCCTTGAGCTTGCCGCTCGGGTCGAGCGTGGCGGTCAGCACGACGGGTTGCAGATCGGAGGGCAGACTAGCGTGTCCGATATTGCCGTTCGCTTCCTGCAGATAGACCGCCTGCCACAGGCGATCGACCAGCACGCCCGAGAAGCTTGCGAACTTCGCCGCCTTGGGATTTTGCAGCTTCTCGATACCCGGAGACTGGTCCGGACCAACATGGCGGACGGTGCCCGGCGCTTCTTCGCTCGCGCGGACCGAGCCGGGAGCATTGTAAACGTGAGTAGCGGCAAACGCGGCCGACGGATCCATGATCGGGTTGATCGGCTGAGTCGACAGCGTGGAAAGATCGTTGACGAAATGCGGGGTTGAAACCGCCCCGGGCTCTTCCGTATCAGGCGGGTTGAACAGACTGCATCCCACGAGCGCGGCCGCGAGCGCGTAGCTGAGTAAAGCGCACACCAGAATCCTTGGTAGTCTCACTTGTCCTTCGCCTGCGCCGCATCGAGCGCCAAAATCCGCTGCCGCGCACTATTGTAGTCGCTCGCGAAGGCGTCGAAAAGTTCCTCGCCGAATTTGCGCTCGTCGCTGCGCACCGCTTCGTTGTGCTGGTCGGCAATCTTGTCGCCCACCTTGGCCAGGAACTCGAGCGTCGGCGAGTATTCGAATTGACCGGTGAACCCAAGGGTGTAGCGGTCGAGTCCCTCACCTGTGCGGCGCGACGCGAAGGTCGAGGTCAGTCCGCCGTTTCCCTGGGCCAGCACGCGCAGGAACTCGCCCGCGATCAGGTCGATCACCTTATGGATACCCGGCGGTGCGATCAGCTCGGGCACTTCGTTCATCGTGTTGATCGCGACTATCGAGTCGCCGTCGCGCCGGTAGTCGGTCGTGAAGCCGACTTTTTCCAGCCCGAAGACCATTCCCAGCCGGTACACACGCACAGAAGCCTCAGTCCGGTAGCTGCCGTGCTCGACGCTCTGGATCGCGACGCTTTCCCCGGCAGGGCGATAGTTCTTGTCGAACGGGGCGAGCAGGCCGTTTCGGTCCATGAAGATCAGGTGCATCCGTCCGCGATCGAACCGCGAGATCATCCAATAATTTCCCGCCGCATCCTGGATCGCCGACTCGGCCACCAGCACCGGCGCGACCTTGCGATAGAAATCATAAAGATGCGGATACGCCTTCAGCGCGTCCATCCGGACCTCAACGTCGGCATTGAACAGCACGGTCGGACCGCCCGCGTCGTCGAACTCGTCGAGCACGTTGTGAAAGATGAGATAGTGATCGAGCTTGGCGGCGAACGCCGGCATCTCGCGATGAAACCGCGCCAGCGCGGCGCGATCATGATGATTGAATTCGCCCGGCGCGGTGTCCCACGGCGCTTTCAGATCGCCATGAATCTGCCGGAGGCCGTCCGCCGCCAGATCGACGACCGCGCTCGCGGGATAGGTGTCCATCAACAGCTCGCCGGCGAGCAGTCCGACGACGCTCGAGGTCCCGGTATCTGGCGTGGGAACCGGCGTGATCGTGAACTGGCCGGCCATGTGCTGAGGAGCTTCGGGGCTCACGTACTTGTCCGTCAGCTTGTAGAGGTACTCGCCCGATTTCGGGCCACCCGAGACGGCAATCTGATGCGCTCCGTTCTTGAGCGATTGCCACGGAATATCCGGCTGGGAGTAAAGTGCGGAGGCGCGGATCAGAGTCGATTCGCGCGGTGGCATCTTTTCGACCAGCTTGGTCAGCGCGTCGTCCAGCTCGGGATGAAACGAGATCGCGCGCTGGAAGGTGAGCTGACGATCGAAGATCAGGATCGCACGCGCCGCGCGGTCCGGTCCGGGCGATGCAAGCTCGATGATCGGTGCGAAGATCGTCTCACTGTCGGGCGCAAACCCCGGCGCGACTGCGGGAAGCGTCGGCGCTGGTTTGGCGGACGATTGCGCAGTGCCTTCGGCACGTACAAGGCTGGAAAACGCCAGTATCGCCAGCATTGCGGCGATCGAAATCGTGGTTAAGTTACGTCGCAGGAAGGTACAAGAGCTGCGAATTGTGTGCGATCGCAGTGGATGATATTCTCTCAAGTAAGAGACTGGACCGCGAGAGTTGAACAAATGAAAGCCGCAATCCATCCCGTATACCGTCGCTGCGTGGTTACCTGCGCCTGCGGCAACACGTTTGAGACCCGCTCGACGGTGGGAGAACTCCACGTCGAAGTCTGTTCCAAGTGCCATCCGTTCTACACCGGACAGCAGCGCCTGGTCGATACCGCTGGCCGCGTCGAGCGGTTCAAGCGCAGGTATGGAATGAAGTAGCATAGTAACTCCCGCCGCCCGAGGTTGCGGTCCGTAAAAGGATCGCAGCACCTGCGGGTGCGCGGGGGATTGGTCTTGCGGCGGGATGGTTCCCGCCGCGTTTGTTTTTGGGGCCCGGGATTTCCCGAGGGGGACGGACGCACAGTCGCCCGGACGGCAATGCTCGACAAACTTCAAGGGATTGAGGATCGCTACGCGGAGCTTGAGCGCAAGCTCAGCGATCCTGCCGTGACCGCGAACAATCGCGAGTACGCGAAGCTCGCCAAGGAGCGCGCTTCGCTGTCCGAGCTTATCGAATCGGCGCGCGAGTATCGCAAGCTGTTGGGTGAAATCGGCGAGCACAAGGCGCTGCTCGAAGGCGACGACGCCGAGCTGCGCGAGCTCGCGAAGGCCGAGCTGCCCTCGATGCAGAAGCGGCAGGTTCCGCTCGAAGAAAAAATTCGCCAACTCCTGATTCCTCGCGATCCCAACGACGATCGCAACGTGCTGCTCGAAATCCGCGCGGGCACCGGTGGCGCGGAAGCGTCGCTGTTCGCGGGCGAGCTGTTCCGGATGTACTCGCGCTACGCCGAGCGCCACGGCTGGAAGGTCGAGACGATGAGCCTCTCCGACACTGGGCTCGGCGGGATCAAGGAAGTTATCGCGCTGATCGCGGGACGCGGCGCGTACTCGCGCCTCAAGTTCGAGGGCGGGGTGCATCGCGTGCAGCGCGTGCCCGAAACCGAAGGCTCAGGGCGCATCCACACCTCGGCGGTGACTGTCGCCGTGATGCCGGAGGCCGACGAGGTCGAGGTCAATATCAACGAGGAAAAAGATTTGCGCATCGACGTGATGCGCGCGTCGGGACCCGGCGGCCAGAGCGTCAACACGACCGATTCGGCGGTGCGGATAACGCACATTCCGTCGGGGATGGTGATTATCTGCCGCGACGAAAAATCGCAGCACAAGAACAAGGCGCGCGCGCTTAAAATTCTGCGCACGCGGCTGTTGGAGAAGGCGCGCGCCGATCAGGATGCGCAGATCGCGGCCACGCGGCGCTCAATGGTCGGGACCGGCGACCGCTCCGAGCGGATCCGCACCTACAACTTTCCCCAATCGCGCGTGACCGACCATCGCGTCAACGTCACGATTCATCAGCTCGACCAGTTCCTCGACGGTGCGATCGATCCGCTGATCGACGCGCTCGCCACCGCCGAACAAGCGCAGCTCCTGAGCGCCTGAGAATACCGATGGCGCCCCGGAACTACGCCGAAGACCGCCGCGCTCATGTCGTGCGTATGCTCGAGGCTGCCACTGCGCGCTTGACGCACGCGGGCGTAGAATCTGCACGCTTGGATGCTGAGTTGATTCTCGCGCGAGCCATGGACACGAATCGCAGTGCAGTTGTCTCCGCGCCGATCGAGATTTCCGCAGCCGCAGCCGAGCGCTTTGAGGCGATGCTCTCGCGGCGTGCGGCGCGCGAGCCGCTCGCCTATATTCTCGGTTCAAAAGAATTCTACTCGCTCGAATTCGAGGTCACGCCCGCCGTGCTGATCCCGCGTCCGGAGACCGAGTTCCTGGTTGCCACCGCGCTGGAATTCGCGGCGCAGCATTCCGGCATTCGCGTGCTTGATATAGGTACCGGTTCGGGCGCGATTGCGATTTCGATCGCGCTCAACGCACCAAGCGCGATCGTCGTCGCGGCGGATATCGAGCAGGAGGCGCTCGGTGTCGCGCGGCGCAACGTCGCGCGGCATCATGCAGAGGATCGCGTCGAGCTGCGGCTCGCGGACATTTTCGAGCCTCTCGACGGGCTCGCTGCTCTTGGGAACTTCGATCTGATCGTCTCCAATCCGCCCTATGTCGAAGTCTCAGCGATCGATTCGCTCGCGCCCGAAGTCCGCGAGTTTGAGCCTCCCGCCGCGCTCTTCACCGGTGCGGGAGCGCTCGAATGCTACATGAGGATTGCCGCCGGCGCGTGCGAGCATCTGAATCGCGGCGGTGTGCTGATGGTCGAGGTTGGAGCGGGGCAGGCGGAGGCGGTTGGCGCGCTCTTTCGCGAGGCGGGATTGCACCTTACGGGTGTGATAAACGATCTGGCCGGGATCGCCCGCGTCGTGACGGCGCGAGTCTGAATTTCAAATGGACAAGATGATCATTCGCGGCGGAAAGCCGCTGCGCGGCACCGTGTCGGTGAGCGGCAGCAAGAATACCGCACTGCCGATTTTGATTGCGTCGCTGCTCACCGACGAGCCGGTGAAGCTCTACAACGTGCCGCGCCTGCGCGATGTTACTACGACGCTGGGCCTGCTCGGCGATCTCGGCGCCGAAGCGCGATGGACCGGCGACAACGAGGTCGAGGTCTGCGCGAAGAAGATCACCTCGCACGTCGCGCCGTATGAGCTGGTCAAGACGATGCGCGCGTCGTTCCTGGTGCTGGGTCCGCTGCTCGCGCGCGAGGGCAGGGCGCGCGTATCGACTCCGGGAGGATGCGCGATCGGCGCGCGGCCGGTGAATCTGCATATCACGGGAATCCGCGCGCTCGGCGCGAAGGTTCAGTTCCGCAACGGCTATGTCGAGGCGCATGCGCGGCGGCTCGTGGGCGCGCGTATCTGGCTCGACAATCCGTCGGTCGGCGCGACCGAGAACATCATGATGGCCGCAGTCCGCGCGCGCGGGCATAGCCAGATAGAAAATGCCGCCCGCGAGCCGGAGATTATCGATCTCGCCGCGATGCTCTCGGCGATGGGCGCGAAGATCTCCGGCGCGGGCACCCACGTGATTGAAATTGATGGCGTCGAGCGTCTGCACGGCGTCGAGCACGAGGTTGTTCCCGACCGAATCGAGGCGGGCTCGCTGATGGTCGCGGCCGCAATAACTGGCGGCGACGTGATTATCAACAATGCGCCGCTGGCGCATCTGGAAGCGGTCACCGCCAAGCTGATCGAGGCCGGGGTCGAGATCACCCCCGATAACGGCTCTGTCCGCGTGCGCCGCAACGGCAAGCTCAATCCGGTCGAGCTGCGCACGCTGCCCTATCCCGGTTTTCCGACCGACCTGCAGGCGCAGATGATGGCGCTTTTGACGCAAGCCTCGGGCACTTCGGTTATCACCGAAACAATTTTCGAGAACCGCTTTATGCACGCGCTCGAACTGATCCGGATGGGCGGCGATATCCTGATGAAGGGCGCGACCGCCGTCGTTCGCGGCCCGACGAAGCTGCAGGGTGCTCCGGTGATGGCGACCGATCTGCGCGCGAGCATGAGCCTGATCCTCGCGGGTCTCGCCGCCGAACGTAGCACCGAGATTGGCCGCGTGTATCATCTCGACCGCGGATACGAAGCGCTCGATGCGAAGCTCTCGGCGCTGGGCGCGCGGATCGAACGGGTCAAAGAGTCCTGATGAAGCTCCGAATTCTCAAGTCCGGCACGCCGGCGATGCGCCGGTTCGTGGCGATGATAGTCGCGCGGCGCGGCGGCGCCGATGATGCAAAGATCAATGACGCGGTCGCAAAGATCATCGTTGACGTTCGGCGCCGCGGCGATCGCGCCCTGTTCGACTACACCCAAAAATTCGATCGCGTGAAGCTGACGCCGCGCACGCTGCGCGTCACCGCCGCGGAGCTGGCATCCGCGCCGAAAAAGATTCCGGCGCGCGATCGGCGCGCGCTGGAACTCGCCGCGCGGCGAATCGCGCGGTTCCATCGCGAGACGCTCGAGCGTCCGTTCGCCTTCATCGACGACCTTGGGATGCGCCTGGGACAGCTCGTGCGCCCCTTGCGCCGCGTAGGCCTGTACGTGCCGGGCGGGATGGGCGCGTATCCGTCCTCGGTGCTGATGAACGCGATTCCGGCGCGCGTCGCCGGCGTCGAGGAGATCGTGATGGTGGCGCCGCCCTCGCGCGAGGGCGAACGTGACGCGGTGATGGCGGCGGCGGCGATCGCGGGAGTGACGGAATATTACCGCGTCGGCGGAGCGCAGGCGGTCGCCGCGCTGGCCTACGGCACCAAATCGATTCGCGCGGTCGACAAGATCGTCGGTCCCGGAAATGCCTACGTGCAGGCCGCCAAGCGGATGGTCTATGGAGTCACCGATATCGACAAGATGGCGGGGCCGAGCGAAGTGCTGGTGATCGCCGATTCAAGCGCGCGCGCTGACTGGATCGCCGCCGATCTGATCGCGCAGGCCGAGCATGGCTCGGGCGACGAATCCGCAATTCTGCTGACGTCCTCGGCTCGCGTCGCACGGGAGGTCGAGCGCGCGCTCGAATCTGCGCTCGCCACGCTGCCGCGTGCGGTGGCTGTGCGCCGCGTGCTCGATCGCCGCGGCGCGGTGATTATTGTCAAGGACCTGGAAGAGGCGTTCGCGCTGTCGAACGAAATCGGGCCGGAGCATCTGGAGTTGGAGATTCGTAATCCGCGCCGATGGCTCGCAAAAGTTCGCGCCGCTGGTGCGGTTTTCTTAGGTGCGATGAGCCCGGCACCCCTTGGCGACTATCTTGCGGGGCCGAATCACGTGCTGCCCACCGGCGGGTCGGCGCGCTTCGCCTCGCCCTTGGGCGCATACGATTTCCTCAAGCGAACCAGTATAATCGAGGCCTCGCCGCGCGCGGCGCGGGAGTTGGGTCCGTCGGTCGCGCATCTGGCGCGGATGGAAGGATTTGAGGGGCATGCGCGCGCGATGGAGCTGCGCAGCCGGGGAAATCACGATGGCTGAAACGAAGAATCGCAAACGAAAGCCTTTGGCGTCTCGCGCCAGTAACGGAACCAGCCGCGCGGTCGTCAGCGTCACGGGCGACGCGCCCCGGCGTTCCGCCGAGATCGAGCGCAAGACTCGCGAGACGCAGATCGCGCTCGCGCTCAAGCTCGACGGCTCGGGACGAGGCGAGGTTTCCACCGGAGTGCCGTTCCTCGACCATATGCTGGAGAGCTTTGCACGCCACGGCTTCTTCGACCTCAAGATTGGCGCTCATGGCGATATCGAGATTGATGAGCATCACACGGTCGAGGACGTCGGGATCGTGCTCGGGCGCGCGTTTCGCCAGGCGCTTGGCGATCGCGCCGGAATCCGCCGCTTCGGCGAGGCAACGGTCCCGCTCGATGAGGCGCTGGTCACCGCAGTGGTCGATATCAGCGGGCGCGCCTACCTGGGCTACGACGTCACGATCACGCAAGAGCGCGTCGGGAATTTCCAGACCGAGCTGGTCCACGATTTCATGAAGGCGCTCAGCGACGAGACCGGGATGAACCTGCATCTGCGGATGCATTCCGGGCGCAATCCGCATCATATCGTCGAGGCGACGTTCAAGGCTCTCGCGCGCGCGATGGACTCGGCGACCACGCTGGAGCCGCGAGTCGTCGGAGCGTTATCGACCAAGGGCACGCTCGCTTCCTGAGCGATGTTCGAAAAGTTCACCGTCATTCCCGCGATCGATCTGAAGGGCGGCGAAGTCGTGCGCCTGCTCCGCGGCGACATGGCGCGCGCGACCGTGTACGGCGCCGATCCGGCGGCGGTGGCGCGCAAGTTTGAGGAGCAGGGCGCCGAGCTGATTCATATCGTCGATCTCGACGGCGCCATCGCCGGAGCGCCCCGCAACCTGCCAGCGATCAAGCGAATCCGCGCGGCCGTGCGCTGCGCGATCGACGTGAGCGGAGGGCTCCGCACGATCGAAGCTATTCGCGCCGCGATCTCCTCGGGGGCCGACCGCGTGTCGATCGGCTCGGCGGCATTCCTCAACCCGGGCTTGATCCGCGATGCGTGCGCGGAGTTCCCCGGGCGCATCTTCGGCTCGCTTGATATCCGCGACGGCAAGCTCGCGATCAAAGGATGGGTCGAAACGAGCGAGCTTAGCGTCGAGCGCGCCTGCGCGATCTTCAGGGACGGCGGCGTCTCGGCGCTGACCGTCACCGATATCGCGCGCGATGGCGCGGAGACCGGCGTCGACGCGGCCAGGATGGCTGCGCTAGCCCGTCAGGCAGGACTACACATTATCGCGTCAGGTGGAGTCGCCTCCCTCGCGGACCTGCGAGGGCTGGCTGATCGCTTCGGCGACGGTGTAGTCGGAGCGATCGTCGGTCGAGCGCTCTACGAAGGACGCTTCGATCTGTCCGCCGCGCTCGCGATCGTTCGCTGATCTCCTGCTTCAAACGACAGCCTCGGGCTTATGATCTCAACTCGAGACCGGTCCTGCAGGAAACTCTAAAGTTTCATTCTATTCAGGTACTTAAGCTCGTTTCGCGCGTTTTGCGATTCCCTATTGATCGCCAATTCGACACACGAATAGGATTGTTTTAGCTATCTATAAGACCTACAGAACTATAAAACACAAAAGTAAACTATTGACATATCTCTGACGCTTCTAGAATATATTTACACATTCAAGCAGAGCGTAGCACCAGTAACACGTCGATTAGCTGTTTCAACTGACCGGAATGCTCAATTGATTTCGGTCATATGGCGTGGAGAATCCGACCCCTCGAAACGAAATCGTGAGTACCCGGAGGGCAACGTTAATGGACTTCATTAGGAGCCTCTATGTTCGAATTTCTGAGAGATCCCGCGGGCAGACGGCGAGCGAATATGCCCTGATTGTGGCGGTTCTCTCGATCGTGGTCTACGGAAACCTCAAGTCGATAGGCACGACGGTGCATGGCTTGATCAGCAACGTGGTGGCGTTGCTTTAGGATTATCGCGGTATCAAGGGTCAATCGGGCGCAGCTTGACGAAGGGGTTCGCGCACAACGGCGGCCTCTTTCCATCAAAAACCACAAGTATATTTTCGACCGCTAGCGCAGCCATCCTTTGGCGCGCCGCATAGCTCGCACTTCCGATATGAGGAGTGATTACGACGTTGTCCAGTCGCAGCAGGGGATCGTCGCGGCGGATCGGCTCGGGATCCGTCACGTCGAGACCGGCACCAGCCAGATGGCCCGATTTTAGCGCGGACGCCAGCGCGCGCTGATCGACAATACCGCCGCGCGCGGTGTTGATCAGGATCGCGCCGCGCTTCATCCGCCGAAACTCCGGTGCGCCAATCAGATGGCGCGTAGCCGCGGTGAGCGGAACGTGAAGCGACACGAAGTCCGACTCTGCGAGCAGCCGATTCATCGTGACGCGCCTCGCGCCTCGCGTCCGTCTTCTCTCCGTGCGCGCGTGGGGATGGCGATCGTGTGACGTAGAGCACGCGCATCTGGAAGCCCGCCGCCCGCCGAGCTACCGCACGTCCGATAGCGCCCCATCCGACGATCCCGAGCGTCGCGCCAAAGACCTCCGGTCCGAGCAGTACGCGCGGTCCCCACGTCTTCCACTTTCCCGCGCGAACCTGCCGGTCACCTTCGGCTATACGCCTCGCCGCCGCGAGCATCAGGGCGAAGGCCAGGTCCGCCGTCGCCTCGGTCAGGACGCCGGGAGTATGCCCGACCGCGACGCCCGCGCGCGTGGCGGCCTCGAGATCGATATTGTCCACTCCGACCGCAAGGTTGCTCACGACGCGCAGCCGCGGCGACGCGGCGAGGAGCGCGGCGTCGATTCGGTCGGTCACCATCGTGAGTGCTCCATCAGCCTCGCGAATCCGGCGGCGGAGCTCGCCGTAAGGCGGCGGCATCGGATGGGGCCACAAGTCAACGCGTGCGTTGCGCCGCAACTCGGCGAGCGCCTCCGGCGCGATCTCTCGGGTGACGAAAACCTTCGGGCGGCGGTGTTTCATTGAGATTTCAGTATGATTCCGGTTATCGCTGGAAGCGGCGAAACTGCGCACGGTTCAAAAGGCCGCGCAGCTTTGCTATACGCGACGGTTGTGAGTGACTCCACAGTATCGCAGATAATCGCGGACGCCTCGCGCGCGGGGCGCACCGCACTTTCGGAAATCGAAGCCAAGCGGTATAGTCGCCGCGCTCGGAATCAACGTCGCGATTCCGGTCGCCGCGGCCACCGCCGAGGAGGCCGCCGCGATCGCCGTGCGGCAGGGTTTTCCGGCCGTGCTCAAGGTGCTCTCGCCGGACGTGAGCCACAAGAGCGAGGTCGGTGGCGTCGAGTTGGGTTTGAATTCCGCCGACGAGGTGCGGGCAGCGTTTGCGCGGATCCAAAAGAATCTCGCCGCGAAGGCGCCCGGCGCGAAGTTCGAGGGCGTAGCGATCCAGCCGATGGCGGCCGCGGGAGGCGTCGAGCTGCTGGCCGGTATCGTCCGCGACGACCGCTACGGTGCGACGATCATGGTCGGGCTAGGCGGAATCCTCGTAGAGGTCCTTAAAGACACCGCTATCAGGCTCGCTCCGGTCACCGAGCGCGAGGCGCGCGCGATGCTCTCGGAATTGCGCAGCGCCGCCCTGCTCAAGGGAGTTCGCGGGCGGCCCGCGGCCGATATCGACGCAGTCGCCTCGATGCTGATTACACTGTCAGAGTTCGCGGCGGCGCATCCTGAAGTTCGCGAGATGGATCTGAATCCCGTCGTCGCGTACGAACATGGCGTGACCGTGCTCGACGCGCGCGTCCTGCTCGGCAAGCCGGCGCCAGCAGCGCTCGCCGATCCGCATCGCGCGGCGCGGCTCGAGAATCTCAAACGTGCGTTCAATCCGCGCTCGGTCGTCGTGATCGGCGACAAGAAGGCCGGCGGCTACATGTGGCTGCGTGCGCTGGCGAACCTCAAAACCAAGCTTTATTCGGTTCAGATCGACCCGAACGAAATCGCGGGAATCGAAGCGATGGGGGTCGAGAATCACAAGAGCCTGGCCGAAATCAAGGAGCCGATCGACTACGCGGTAAGCGCCGTGCCGCGCCAGGTCGCGCCAAGAATCCTGCGCGATTGCGTCGCGAACAAGGTGGGTTCGATCGGATTTTTTACCTCGGGATTTTCCGAGACCAGCGAGGAGCTGGGAATCCGGCTCGAAGCCGAGCTGTGCGAAGTCGCGCTCGGCTCGGAAATCGCGCTGGTCGGCCCGAACTGCATGGGACTCGCGAATCCGTCGATCGGGATGCGCAATTACCCCGACGGCAAAGTGGGCGAGCCGGGCGACGTATGTTTCATCTCGCAGAGCGGCACACACACGATAAATTTTTGCGTGCAGGCGGCGGCGCACGGCGTCCGCGTCAACCTGGCGGCGTCTATCGGCAATGTGCTGGTCCTCGAGGCGGCTGACTATATCGACCTGATGGCCGCCGATCCGGCCACCAAGGTTATCGGGATGTATATCGAGGGCGTGCGCGACGGACGCCGCTTCTTCGAGAGCCTGCGCGCCGCGGCCGCGCGTCATCCTGTCGTGGTATGGAAGGGCGGCGCGACTGAGGCGGGTGCGCGCGCGACGTTTTCGCATACCGGGTCGCTCGCGACGCCGCGGGCGCTGTGGAGTGCGCTGGTCCGGCAGGCGGGCGCGGTCGAAGTCGGCTCGCTCGACGCGATGCTCGACGCGGTCGAGCTGCTCTCGCGCGGGCGCAAGGTTGCGGGCCGTGCGATGGGACTGGTCGCGATGACGGGCGGGCAGTCGGTAGTAGTGACGGATACATTCGCGGCAGCGGGGCTCGAGATTCCCGCGCTGTCGGATGCGTCGTACGACGAGCTGAAAACATTCTTCAACGTGATCGGCGGCAGTTACCGCAATCCGCTCGACGCGGGCGGAACGATCGGGTCGGGAGTGCATCCGGGCGGACTCGATCGAATCCTCGCGATTCTCGATCGCGATCCGGCGATTGATTCGATAGTGCTCGAGGTAGGAACTGGGTTCCGCGCGGCGAGGTGGGCAACGCATGAAGACGAAATCACGACGCTGCTCGACAAGCTCGGCGAGTTCGCGACGAAGTCGAACAAGCCGTTCGCGCTGATACTGCATCCCGCGCATCTCGAGGCGCTCGTCGCGCGCGGCAAGGAACTCGCGCGCCAACGCGGCCTGGTAGTCTTCGACAGCTTCGAGCGCGCCGCGGCCGCCTTCGCCACCGCCTCAGCGTACTGGCAAGCGCATCGCTGATCGCTAACCGACGCGTAATTCGTGTTCCACTGTTGCAGGCGTTTCGACGGCGGGCGCGTCGCGACGCGCCCCTACGAAATCGAGAATGCGTTCTCTGGATAGGAATCGAATTCGCTTTCGTAGGGGGCGGCTCGCGAGCCTCCCGTCTTTCGCGCTGTCTGCGCCACTATAGAGTGAATCGACTCGGCGGCCGAGCCGCGCGAATGCTCGCGCTCTGGCGAGGTTCCAGCCTCGACCGGAATAGCCGGCGCCGCGCTACGCGGGCGGCACGACGACTGTAAGGGCGGCGTGAGTCGCGTCGCCGTCGACGATTGCGAGCCATTTCCCTTTCGGCGACCAACTGATCTCGGCGACGCCGCGTGCCTGGCCGTATGCGATTTGAAACGCGTTCTGCGCGTGGGTCGTATAGGTGATGATCTTGCGCAGCGCGAGCGGACTCGCGGGCTGGAAAGTCTGGATCGCCGCGTGATCGATCGCCGTCGAATAGTCCATCGTGCTCGACGCGAGCATCGGCGCCACCGTATTGAATCCGAGCTGCTTGATATTTATTTGCGGCTCGTCCGGGTCAAAGATCGCGAGCTCCGCCTCGACCGGGTTTAACGGATGGGTCTCGACCATCGTGAAAGTAAGTTTCTGATTGCCCAACGCCAGCACCGCGCCGCCCGCGGTGTATCCGGCCGCGCCGCTCGATACGGCGATGGTTTTGTCCTGCCCGTTTTTGATGAAGTGCTCGAACACTCCCGCACTATTGCTCGCTGGAATCGGCTGCACGTACAGAAACGAGCTTTCGTCCACCGGATTCCATCCGAGCACCCGCACCGGAGCATTCGCACGCAGGCGCGTGCACGTCGAATGGCGCCGATCGATTAGCGCGGGTGGGACGCCGTCGCCCCCTGCGCTGACCGCATAGATTCCGAGCGGACTCCAGCTGAGCGCGCCGAGTGTGCAGGGAAGCTTCATCGGTGCGACGGAAGCCGGGCCCGTCACCACCAGGATTTGCAGCCCCTCTGACGCCTTCGGCGTCGGCAGCGGCGGCAATCCGGCGTCGTCAGGATTGGGAGGCGGAGGAGCGGGCTGGTTGGCGCCAGGCCGCAGCACGATCGCGATCGAATCGCTGTTGAGCCAACTGAGGCTCGCGAGATCGTAAACTCCGTCGAAGCTGGCGACTGGATGGCCGGGTCCGCTCGCAATCAGATCGCGAATCACTATATCGAGGCGGTTCTGTCCGGCCACGGCGACCGCAAAAGCCAGCGACATTCCATTCGGGCTTGGCGCGAAATCCATCAGCCGGCCCGGCTCAGCCGAACCTTCGCCAGTCTCGGCGCCCAGCACGCGCGAAGTCTTCCAGTCAGGACCGCCGAATCCGAGAATCATGACGTTGCCGTTCAACGTACCGACAGTGGCAATCTCGTTGCCGTTCTCAAGCCATATCGGCGGATATCCCGCCATCGGCGCAAATCCTTGCGGCAGATCAACCTTGGCCACCACGTGGATGCCGGGGGTGATGTCGAGGGTTGCCGTGGTATCCGTCTGGGGGACCAGTTGTTTCTTGGGCGCCTCCTTGGTGAAGAGCGAGCATCCGCTCGCGGACAGGAGCGCGGTGCAGATCAGGAGGATTAGGAAGGACCTGTTCATTGAAAAACGGTAGTCTAGATTGCGCGGTGCCAAAAGGCGACCGTATAGGCACTCATGAAAAAATCTTTCCTGAAAAACTTGTGGATAAGCCGCGAGCTCCGGATCGCAGTCGTGGTCGCAATCCTGTGCGTTGCCGGAGCCTTCGCATGCGCGGTCGGCGACTGGAAAATCGGCGTGACGTTGATCGTTGCGGCGGGCGCGGTCGTGGTGGCGTTCTGGTTGATTGTCGTGCGGCCGGCAAAGCTGCCGCGCGACGCGGTCGTGATCCTCGAGCTCGGCGGCGCGATTCGCGAAGACTCGCGCCGCTCGCTGCGTCAGCAACTTATCGGCGGCGGCGCGCTGAGCCTGCGTCATCTGCGCTATGGGCTCGAAGCGCTCGCAACCGATACGTCGGTGCGCGCGGTTATCGTTCATATAACGGCAACCGAAACCGGACTAGCCACCGCGCACGAACTGCATCGCCTGATTCGGGCGGTCAGCAAAAGCGGCAAGCGGGTCGTTGCGCTTCTGACCGGAGACTCGCCCTCGGTCCGCGACTACCTGATCGCGGCGGGCGCGAACGAGATCGTCGCGAATCCGGACGTGATGCTCACGATGCTGGGCGTGGCGATGGGCAATCCTTTCGTGAAGGGCGCGCTCGACAAGGCGGGGGTGCGCGCGCAAACGTTGCAATGGAAGGAGTACAAGGGCGCGGGCGAGATGTTCACGCGCGATGCGATGTCGCCCGAGGTGCGCGAAAGCCTGGACGCGATTATCGGCGACTGGATGCAAATCATCGCGAGCGCGATTTCGGACTCGCGCCGAATTCCGATCGATCGCGCGCGCGAGCTGGTGAGCTCTGGATTTATCGGAATGAAAGCGGCGCGCGCGGTGGGGCTGGTCGATGGTGACGGCTATATCGAAGATCTGCGCGCGGGTTTCGATCCCGACGGCAAGCAAAAATGCTTCGTCAAATTCTCGCGCTATCTGCGCCATGCCACCTATGTGCGCGAGCGCGGTAGTCGGCCGCAAATCGCGCTTATCGTCGGTGCGGGCCCCGTGATTTCCGGACAAGCGCGGCCGGGCGGCGAGTACATCTCGGGTGAAACGACCTCGGAGCTGTTCGAGAAAGCCTCGCGCGAGGAATCGGTGCGCGCGATCGTGTTCCGCGTCAACTCTCCCGGCGGATCCGCGGTCGGCTCCGACATGGTGTGGCGCGCGGTGCGCGAGGCGCAGGGGCGCGGCAAGCCTGTGATCGTGTCGATGGGCGATGTGGCAGGGTCGGGCGGCTACTACGTTGCGATGGGGGCGGACGCGATCGTGGCAGAGCCGGCGGCGATTACCGGCTCGATCGGAGTGGTGTTTGCGAAATTCGATCTGTCGGCGATGCTCGCGCGACTCGGCGTCCGGTTCGATTATGCCAAGAGCGACGCGCGCAGCGACGCGATGTCGTTTGCGCGTCCGATGAGCGACGACGAGCTTGGGCAGATCAACACGGCGATCGGAGAAGTGTACGGCAACTTCACCGGCAAAGTGGCCGAGGGCCGCCGCCTGGACGCCGAACAGGCCGAGACGCTGGCCAAGGGTCGCGTGTGGAGCGGAGTCGCCGCCAAGGAGCGCGGTCTGGTTGATGAACTGGGTGGGATGGCGCGAGCGATCGAGATCGCGCGCGAGCGCGCGCATATCCCGAAGGATCAGGCGCATCAGGTCGTCAAGTACGCGCCCAGCGAAGGGTTCTTGTCGCTCTGGGGGTACTTCATGCCGGCCGCGGCATCCTCGTGGAGCATCGATCTAATCGCAAACGCCGTCGGAGTTCCGGCCAGATGGGCTCCCGCGATGGCGACGCTCCTAATCCGCGGCGGCGCGCTTTTGATCTGCCCATGGCTCGAGCGACTGTGATCTCTCGCCGAAGCAACGGATCAGACAGCAGGTAAGGCCGCCCTGCTGCGATTAGTTGACCGTCGCTGATGCGGTGGCTTCTTCCTGCAGCATGGCGGCGTGACGGCGCTCGGCTTCGGGCCGGGTTTCGGCGAGCGTGCGGAGCATCGCGGCGTGAATCTTCCCGTTCGACGCCACAATGTTCGCGCCGCTGATATCGAGCGTCGAGCCGTCCATGTTCGCTACGCTGCCGCCCGCTTCCTCGATCAAGAGCGCGCCCGCGGCAACGTCCCAGGCCTTGAGGCCGAACTCCCAAAAGCCGTCCGTGCGTCCGCTTGCGACGTTGGCCAGATCGAGCGCGGCCGCGCCCGTGCGCCGCACGCCGTGCGAACACATCATGAATGCTTCCCAGAACGCGAGGTAGAAACGGCGGCGCTCGCGGCGGTCGTACGGAAAGCCGGTCGCGAGCAGCGCAGAGCCGATGACGGGAGTCGCACTCACCTTGATTGGTTTGCCGTTTAGTTTCGCGCCGCGTCCGCGCTGCGCGGTGAAACATTCCTTGTGCAGCGCGTCGTAGATGACGCCGAAGCGGGTCTCTCCGCGGCGTTGGTATGCTATCGACACGCAGAACTGCGGGAACGCGTGCGCAAAGTTGGTGGTGCCGTCGAGCGGATCGATGATCCATCGATGGTCGCTCTGATGCGCGCTGGCGCCACTTTCCTCGGCCAGGATCGCGTGAGTAGGAAATGCGCGGTGGATCAGCTCGATCACCGCCGTTTCGGATTCACGGTCGGCTTCGGTGACGAGGTCGATCGAGTTGGATTTGCGGTCGATCGTGATGCGCGAAAGGCGCTTTAGATGAATCTTTCCGGCGGCGCGCGCCGCGCGTATCGCGACTTGCTCGATTTCGGTTGGCACGGACTGAAGATAGTTCACCGCGCGCGAACATCAAAACGCGCGTCGCTGATCAATCGACAGAGACATTTTTATGATGCGCTTATGATGCGGCCGCGTTCGATTCGGTCTGCGCGGTCATCAGGTGTTGCGCGTACGGCATGATGGTCGCGAACAGATCGACCTGGGAATCGAGCGTCTTTCCCAGCCCTGACAGCAATCCCATCACGCGGTTCACCAGCAGCACGTCGCCGGGAACCTCGACGATCGGATTGGCGCGTAGCGCGCGCGGTAGCTCGTCGTTGAATTTCTCGATCAGCTCCTTGTCCGCGTATGCCTTATTACGCGTGACCGTCTGTCCGAGAAACAGATCAGCGACCGTCAGGAGCGTATCGGGCGAACCGTCGCGGGTACGAAAGCCGAGTTCTGTAAACGCGCGGATCGTCGCCGCGCGATCCGAGGTGAGAATCGCGAAGGTCAGGCGGACCATCCCGTCGCGGAACACAGGCGGAAAATCCTTGGCGAGTCCGAAATCGAGATACACCAGGCGCGGACCGGGCTGGACCAGGATATTTCCCGGATGCGGGTCGGCGTGGAAAAATCCGTCGCGCAGGATCATCGCGCAGAACTGATCCATCAGCTTCTGCGCAACCGCGCGCTTGTCGATTCCCGCGCGCTCGAGCGCGGCGACGTCGGTGATCTTGATCCCCTCGATCAGCTCCATCGTCAGCACGCGGCGCGCGCTGAACTCGCGATAGATCTCGGGCACGCCGACGGCGGGATCGCCGGCAAAGTTGCGCCGGATCGTGTCGGCGTTGTCGGCCTCGTGCACGAAGTCGAGCTCCATCGGAATGTACTTGAGGCCCTCGCGCGCGACCACGCGCAGATCGAAATCGCGCTCGAGCCACGCGAGCCATTTGAGGACCAGCAGCAAGTTGCGCAGATCGGCGCGGACGATTCCCTCGATTCCGGGATACTGCACCTTGACCGCGCATCGACGTCCGTCGTGCAGGCGCGCGGCATGCACCTGCGCAAGCGAGGCCGACGCGATCGGCACCGGATCGAACTCGGCATACGCGGATTCGAGCGGGCGGCCGAGCTCGCGCTCGATCTGCTCGCGGATCATCGGAAATGGACGCGGCGGCACGTGATCATGCAGCCCGGCCAGAGTCGAAACCCATTCGTCAGGCAGGACATCGGCGCGAGTGGCGATAAATTGCGAGGCCTTGATCAGCAGCCCCTCGAGCCGAATCGCGGTTGCGTACATCGCACGTGCGGCGCGCAAATCCTGGCGGCGATAGAGCGCGGCCTTGTTGCGCGCCGAAACGAATCGGGTCCAGAGCTGCACCGATTTGTAGCCGACGTAAACCCGGGCCGCGAGCGAGACGACGTTTAGGAAGCGCCAGGCCCGCGTCGCGAGGCCGGGCGCGGGCAGGTTTGGCGGAAATTCGATCCGGTCGATGCTGCTGGAGGTCATGAATTGAGCGGATGCGGACGCGGTAACCGTTACTACTTTAGATGAAGAACCGCGGTCATAGAACCATTTGATACGGCAATGAAATCGGCGTCGGATTGACCGCGGTCGAACCACGCGATAGTATGCGCCTCATGAAGCCAAGTAACGCAGTTCGCCTGGTCCCCAATTCAGGTCGTGTCCTCATGAATTGAGACGGACTCCGATACCTGGCTTTGAAAAGCCCTGCTGGTTTCGGAACCGGCGGGGCTTTTGTTTTTTGGCCTTTTTTCGTTGGAATCGTTTGGGAGGGGAGCGTTGCCAAGTCTCGACGCGAACGGCGCGGTACGCGGAATTACGCGACGCTACTACGCGGTATGGCTTATCTACTCGCTGGCGGGTGGGTTCCTGTTCGGCGTGTACCCGATCTTCCTGCACTCGCGCGGACTCAACCAGTTCGAGATCAACAGCGTGCTGGCGGCGTACTTCGTCGTGCTGTTTTTGACCGATGTGCCGACGGGCGCATTTGCCGACGCTCTGGGTCGGCGCCGATCATTCGTGCTCGGCACCGCGCTGCGCGCGTGCGCATTCGTGGTGTATTTCTTCGCGCGGCACTACTGGGTCTTCGTGATTGCCGAGAGTATCGACGGGATCGGCACCACCTTCGGCAACGGCGCGATCGATGCGTGGGGTGTCGATGCGCTCGACATGGCGGGATACGAAGGGCTGAAGGACCGCCTATTTTCGCGCATCATGCAGCTCACCACGATCGGCTTCATGGTTTCGGCGATTTTCGGCTCGTATATCGCCGACATCAATATCGCGTGGCCATGGCTCTGCGGCGCGGCCGGCTACGTGATCAGCGCAGTGATCGGATATTCGCTGATGACGGGCGAGAAACCGAATTCCGAGGGCGTCCATCTGCTCGCGATTCCCGGGATGATCGTGCGCCGGGTTATCAGCGGGTTCGGCGCGGGCTTCGACAGCAAGGTGGTCCTGATGCTGAGCGCGGCGGGCGCGATCCAGGTCGCCGCGTGGTCGCCGTACTGGCTCGAATGGCCGCTACTCATGAACCAGAGCTACGGTGTCGGCATCTGGATTATCGGATGGATCTACTGTGCGCTGTCGGCGGCGCGGATGCTCGGCGCGGAGATCGTTTCGCGCACGCGGCCCGATCAATCAGCGCGGGCGGGGCGAATCGCGGCGTTGGTCGGCGCGGCGAGCGTCTTGCTCGCGGTAGCTGGGATGCTCCAGAGTCGGCCGAATATCGTGCTGATGATCCTGTTCGTGATGAACATCTTCTCTGGCGCGACGCAGCCACTGCTGCAGAGCTGGTTCAACGAGCAGATTGAATCGGAGCAGAGGGCAACGCTGCTATCGTTCAACAGCACCTTTGCGACCATGGGCGGCTCGGTCGGCTTGATCGTCAACGGATTTATCGCCGACCGCGCCGGCCTGCCGGTAGCATGGCAATTTGCCGGATTGCTGTCGCTGATGGCGATACCGTGCTACCTCGCGCTGCGCACGGGCGGCGGCGCGATCGAGATCGAGGTGCCGGCCGCGAAGTAAGGGGAGCGGATGCAGTTCCGCCCGCGGCGTGATTAGCGCGCGGGCGGAGGTGGCGGGTTCGGTGGTTAGCGACGCGGCGCTTTCCGGATCGTCTTCAGGATGAAAATAAAATCCTGCTTGGACAAAATCGATCCGAGCATCGCGAGATGGGACAGAGCTTCCATCTCCTGGTCGGTGATCTTGTGACGCGCGCGCAGTCCCTGGTCGGACTGAAATGACTGCCAGACCTCGCGCCGGAAGGTGGTGTCGCCAGTGGTTTTCGTCGGTGCGTGATTTTGCGTTGCCATTTTTCCCCTGCGTATCGAGATTGTTATACTCGATGCAGTTAATTCATGCAAACAGTTTGAGTGCTTTGTCATAACAAAACGTGTCATGCCTGAGCGTGCGCGGTTCAAGCCCGAAGCCGGGGCGGAATTCCGGCGAAAACAGGGTGCGGAGCCGAGCCGTCAGGCCACTTCCGGCAAAGTCGAATGCGGGCTTCATAGCCATGACAGACGAGCCGGGGTCGCGAACTATTCAGCCTGATTTTCCGGGGTTTATTTCTGTGGCGGCGATGCCACTAGCGGCGCGCCGGGGGGTCCGTTAAAACTATATTCTCACGTGGCGCACGACTAGCGCCCCCGAAGAGGATAAGTCGAAGTCAGATGGATTTCCCGAGAATCAAACGCCTGCCGCCGTATGTTTTCAACGAGATTGGAGATCTGTGCCTGAAGGCGCGCCGGGCCGGCGAGGACATTATCGACTTCGGCATGGGAAATCCCGACGAGGCCACTCCGCCGCATATCGTGGCGAAGCTGATCGAGGCGGCCGCCAAGGCGCCGAACCATCGCTACTCGGTTTCACGCGGAGTGTACAAGCTCCGGCTCGCGATCACCGACTGGTACAAGCGGCGTTATGGGGTCGAACTCGATCCGGACGGTGAAGCGATCGTCACGATCGGCTCGAAGGAGGGTATCGCGCATATGGCGCTGGCGATCCTCGACCAGGGCGACGTGGTGCTCGCGCCGACGCCGACTTATCCGATCCATCAGTACGGATGCATCATCGCCGGCGCGCAAGTGCAGGGGGTGCCGATGCGCGCAACCGGTGAGGAATTTTACGAAGAGCTGACCGCGATCGTCAGCCGCACCTGGCCGCGGCCAAAATTTTTGATCATGAACTTTCCGCATAATCCGACCACGGCGACGGTGGATTTGCGCTTCATGAAGCGGGTCGCGGATTTTGCGCGCGAGAACCAGATGATGGTCGCGCATGATTTCGCATACGCGGACCTGTGCTTCGACGGCTACGTTGCGCCATCGTTCATGCAGGTGCCGGGCGCCAAGGATATCGGGGTCGAGTTTTTCACGCTCTCAAAGAGCTACAATATGCCCGGATGGCGGGTCGGCTTCGCGGTAGGAAATCGAGAGATGATCGGCGCGCTCGCGCGGATGAAATCGTACCTCGACTACGGGATGTTCGCTCCCGTGCAGGTCGCGGCGATCGCGGCGCTCAACGGTCCGCAGGAGTGCGTCTCGGAGATCAACGCGACCTACAAACGCCGCCGCGACGTTCTGGTGGAAGGGCTGGTGCGTGCGGGATGGCCAGTGGAGAAGCCGCGCGCCACTATGTTCGTGTGGGCGCCGATTCCGGAGGCATTCCGCCACATGGGCTCGATCGCGTTTGCCAAATTCCTGTTGTCCGAAGCCAAAGTCGCGGTTTCGCCGGGCGTCGGATTTGGCGCCGACGGCGATGGCTTCGTTCGGTTCGCGCTGATCGAGAATGAACACCGCACGCGCCAGGCTGTGCGCGGAATCCGTCACGCCCTTTCGAGCGCCGGCGCTGGCGCCCCGGCGCGCCGCGCCGCGAGTGTCTCCTGAACGGCCGCGATCTTCACGGCGGTCAAATTTGAAACCGATTCGGATAGCCCTGCTCGGATGCGGCACGGTCGGCGGCGGCGTGGTCAGGCTGCTGCGTGCCAATGCCGCCGCGTATGCGCATAAGCTCGGCACTCCGCTCGAACTTGCGGCAGTCGCCGATCGCAGCCTCAAACCCGATCGCGCGCTTGGCCTCTCCAGCAAACTGATTACGCGAGACGCCGCCGCGCTGGTGGTGCGCAAGGACATAGATATAGTCGTCGAGCTGTTCGGCGGTACGGAGCCCGCGCGCAGCTTGATCTTGAAGGCGCTCGCAGCGGGCAAGGACGTCGTGACCGGAAACAAGGCGATGCTCGCGGAGCATGGCGCCGAGATCTTCGGCACCGCCGCGCGCCACGGCCGCAGCGTTGGCTTTGAAGCGAGCGTCGGCGGCGGTATCCCGATTATCCGCATCCTGCGCGAGGGGCTGGTCGGCGACCGCCATCGCGCCGTGTACGGAATCGTCAACGGCACCTGCAACTCGATTCTCACTACGATGAGCGCGAGCGGCGCGGAGTTCAAAGATGCGCTCGCGGCGGCGCAGCGCGCAGGCCTTGCGGAACCCGACCCGAGCCTCGATGTTGGTGGTCACGACGCCGCGCACAAGCTGTGCCTGCTGGCCGCGCTGGCGTTCGGCGTGATGCTCAAGCCCGCGCAGGTGCATACCGAGGGCATCACGCGAATCACGCAGGACGATATCGTCTATGCGCGCGAGCTCGGTTATGTGACCAAGCTGCTCGCGATCGCAAAGGAAGACCAAGGCGTGATCGAGGCACGGGTGCATCCGACGCTGCTTCCGCGCGACCACGTTTTGGCGAGCATCAACGACGCCTACAATGCGATCTATATCGACGGCGTGGCGCTGGGCACCACGCTCTACTCCGGCTTCGGCGCGGGGCAGATGCCGAGCGCGACTGCGGTGCTTGCCGATATAATGGAAATCGCGCGCGAGCGCCGCGCGGGCGGCTCCGGACGCGCGCACGCGCTGGGGCATCCTGTCGAGCTTATCGGCAAGGCCCGTGTCAAGCCGATGGACGACGTGGTATGCGAATACTACCTGCGTTTCATGGCGCGCGACGTGCCGGGAGTGCTCGGCGCAATCGCGTCGGTTTTGGGACGCAGCGGGATTTCGATAGCGTCGGTTATCCAGAAGGGCCGCGGAGGGAAAAAGACCGTGCCGGTGATCATGCGAACCCATTCCGCGCCCGAGCGCAACCTGGTTCGCGCGCTCGAGCGTATTGAGCGCACCCCGATGGTGGACGCGCGGCCGGCATTCATCCGGATCGAGGAGAATTTGTAAACCCGATGGCCGAGCAGAGCCAATATCGAGACAATCCTCCCCGGCTCAACCGATGGCCCGGGCTGATCGAGTATTACCGGCGTTTCCTTCCGGTGACCGACGACACTCCGGTCGTGACCCTGAACGAGGGCAACACGCCGCTCGTCGAAGCTCCGCAGCTCGCGGACCGGCTCGGCCCGAACGTCAAGGTTTACTTGAAGTGTGAAGGCTCCAACCCGACCGGTTCGTTCAAGGACCGCGGGATGACGCTGGCGATCTCGAAAGCGCTCGGCGAAGGCGCCAAGGCCGTCATCTGCGCCTCGACCGGCAACACCGCCGCGTCAGCGGCCGCCTATGCGGGCCGCGCCGGTCTGCGCGCGTTCGTGCTGATTCCCAAGGGCGCGGTCGCACTCGGCAAGCTTTCGCAATCGGTAATGCACGGGGCCAAGGTCCTCGAGATCATCGGCAATTTCGACATCTGCCTCAAGGTAGTGCGCGATCTGGCCGAGCGCGATCCGCTGCGGATCCGGCTGGTGAACAGCGTTAATCCCGATCGAATCGCGGGGCAGAAGACCGCCGCATTCGAGATTTGCGACGCGCTCGGCGACGCGCCGACGCATCATTTTTTGCCGGTCGGCAATGCCGGAAACATCACCGCGTACTGGGCCGGTTATCGCGAATACAAATCGGTAGGACGATCCGAGCGTCTGCCGAAGATGATGGGTTACCAGGCGGCGGAGTCCGCGCCGATCGTGATCGGGCATCCGATCGATGACCCGCACACGGTCGCGACCGCGATCAAGATCGGCAATCCCGCGAGCTGGACCGGCGCGACCGGCGCGCGCGACGAATCCGCCGGCATTATCGACATGGTGACTGACGCCGAGATTCTTGCAGCCTATCGTTTGATCGCGGCGGGCGGCGTGTTCGCCGAACCAGCTTCGGCTGCGTCGGTCGCGGGTTTGATAAAGTACGGCGCGTCGGGTGCGATCAAGCCGGGGTCGGTATGCGTGTGCACATTGACGGGCCACGGTCTTAAGGATCCCGACACGGCGCTTAAGAATCTGTCGAACACGATCGTACTCGAGCCCGATATCAAGAAGCTGATGAAGATCATCGAGCAGGGTTAGCGGGAATTCAGGACATCAGCATGAAGTACGTAATTATCCACGGTGACGGCATGGCCGACTGGCCGTGCGACGAGTTGGGCGGAAAAACGCCGCTCGAAGCCGCGAACAAACCCAACATGGATCTGCTCGCGACGCGCGGAATCCTCGGGCTGACCGCCACGATCCCAGCCGGGATGCCGTCGGGCAGCGACGTCGGCACGATGTCGATGCTCGGGTACGACCCTCGGCGGTATCACACCGGACGCGCGCCGATCGAGGCCGCGAGCCAGGGGATTGCGATGGGGCCGGCCGACGTTGTGTTCCGCATGAACCTGGTCTCGCTAGCTCCTGGAGCGGGCGGCGCGCAGATAATGAGCGATTTCACCGCGGGACATATCAGCAGCGAAGAGGCGGCGCGGATCGTCGATGATCTGCGCCGCGAGCTTGGCGGTGACGGAATCGAGTTCTTTGGCGGCGTCAGCTATCGTCATCTGATGGTGTGGCGCAATGGAATCGGCAACACCAGGCTTACTCCGCCGCACGACATTTCCGGCAAGGAAATAGCTGCGCATCTTCCTGAGGGTGAAGGTTCGGAACGCCTGCGCGATCTGATGAAACGCGCCGCCGCGATTCTCGCGCGTCATCGCGTGAATGCGGCCCGCCGCGCCGCGGGCAAGCCAGAGGCGACCTCGGTGTGGTTCTGGGGGCAGGGGACGCGTCCCGCGGTGCCGACGCTGAAAGAGCGTTTCGGAATCGACGGCTCGGTAATCTCGGCGGTCGATCTGGTCAACGGAATCGGGCGGCTTGCGGGGCTTGCGCCAATCAAGGTGCCGGGAGCGACCGGGTTTCTCGATACCGACTACGGCGCGAAGGCGCGCTACGGCCTCGAGTCGCTCAAGAATCACGATTTCCTGCTGCTGCATATCGAAGCGCCCGATGAGGCCGGGCATATGGGCCGCGCGGATTTGAAAACCGAAGCGATCGAGAAAATCGACGAATTGATAATCGGTCCGATGCTTCCGGCGCTGGCCGCGATGGGCGAGTTCGCGATTCTGCTCCAGCCCGATCACGCGACCCCGTCGAAGCTGAAGACCCACTCGCCCGAGCCGGTTCCGTTCGCGCTGCTCACCTCCAGGACTTATGCGCGCAAGGATGCTCCGGCGCGCCGTTACACGGAAGCCTCGGGAAAGAGCACCGGGATTGAAGTTCGCGACGGGTACCGATTAATCGAATCGCTCTTGGGAAAAGGTGGCGTTCTCGGCCACGCGTGAACGGGAGGAACGATGGAACGCAATCTCGCTCTCGAAGTGGTGCGCGCCACCGAGGCTGCGGCTCTGGCCGCCGCGCGCTTTATCGGCAAAGGCGACGAGCGCACCGCGGATCGCGCGGCGCAGGACGCGATGCGCAAGACGCTCAACTCGGTCGCGATGGACGGCAAGATCGTCATCGGCGAGGGTACTGCGGACGAAGCCGAGTTCCTCTACCAGGGCGAGATCGTCGGCAACGGCGCCGGGCCCGAGGTCGATGTCGCGCTCGATGCGCTCGAGGGCTCGCTCATCTGCGCGACCGGCGGTCCCAACGCGCTGTCATGCGTCGCGCTGTCGGAGCGCGGCAAGATCCTGCGCTGCCCGGACACTTACATGGACAAGATCGCGGTCGGGCTGGTCGGGCGCGACGTGGTCGACCTGGACCGCTCGCCGACCGACAATCTCAAAGCGCTGGCCGACGCGAAAAAGGTTTACGTCGAGGATCTGCGCGTCGCAATTCTCGATCGTCCGCGCCATGAAAAACTGATTGCCGAGGTCCGCCGCGCCGGCGCCGGAATCAAGCTGCTCTCGGCCGGTGACCTTTCCGCCGCGATCGCGACCACCCGGCCCGAAAGCGAAATCGACATGCTGATCGGTGTTGGCGGAGCGCATCAGGGCGTGCTGGCCGCGGCTGCGATCCGCTCGGTCGGCGGACAGATGCAGTGCCGCTTCGTGCCGCGCAATCCGCAGGAGGCCGAGGAGTGCCTCGCGATGGGAATCATGGACTTGAAGCGCCGCTACACGCTCGAGGAGCTCGCGGGCGACAACGTGATGTTCGCGGCTACGGGCGTTACCACCGGCGACTACTTGCGCGGCGTGCGATTTTTCTCCGGCGGCGCGATGACCAACAGCGTCGTGATGCGCTCGACCACGCGCACGGCGCGTTTTATCGAGGCGATTCATCATTTCGATTTTAAGCCGGAATACTAATCTTCAATTCCGGCGCAAAGGGAGGGATCATGAAGCGTATTCTTTTCTCGGCGATCAGATCGCTTACCGGAGTCTTCGTTCTGGCGGTGATCCTCGCAGCATGCAGCGCGGCGGGTACAGCGAAACAAAACGACGCCAAAATCGGCTGCAACTTCGATGCGAACAAGGTCTGTCAGGGCGCTCTGACACGTCCGGTATCAACCGCGCAGGGCTTCACCACCAGCAATCAGAGCTACATTACGCAGAACAGTCTCGCGACAACCTGGGTGATGGTGCCGGTCAAGGCGCCTGGCGGGTCCGAGGTCGATGTGCAATGCCAGGTTAACTATGGCAAGAAGCAAGTCATCTATGCGTATCCGACTGCGAGCGGCACTGTCTCCGATAGCGATCGGCAATGGTTTCATCAGACCGGAATGTGCATGGGGACCGAGGGCACTGAGGCGACACCCAAGATCGGCGCGCAGGAATAATCAGGCGTTTCGAGGATTATCGCTGACTGGCTAATCCCGCGATTGCACAACCTCATTCGCCTAAAGACAAGCGAGGATAAGCCAGCATGTGGACCCAATTTACTATTGATGGAAAGACCGTCCTTGTGAACATGGCGATGGTCTCGCATGTGCTGGAACTGGCTGACGGGCAGCGCGGATGCAAACTATTCATCGCGCCGGATTATTTCCTCACCGTCGATCAGGTGATGCGCGAGGTGATGACGCGGCTCGGGATCGATCCGCGCAACTGATTTTTCATCCGCTTGCAGAAAATTGATAGTCAGCCCAGGCTTCCGGTGCTATCGTCCGAAAATATTCTCGACCGGGAACGAAAGGGGGCCTGTTTGCGTTATCCAAAAGGGGTGCCGGTTTGCGATTCCGCTAGCAACTGTGACGAGCCTGTGCCGCGTCGGCTCAGGACGGTGAGTTGCGTTATCTCACTGCTTCTCTTGTTCGTCGCTGGATGCGGCGGCGGATCAGGATCGGGTTCAGGATCGCCGTCCGCGGGTATCGTTCACTTTGTTCCTAATTCGCATGCGTTCTGGAGCAAGCAGGCGAACTGGACGACCAGTTTCGGTCCGGCATACGCCGACATCACGACGGCGAGTTCCAACTTTTTGCCGTGCAGAGGCGGACCGTTTGCGCTCTGCTACTACTCGGGTCCGAGCAACGGCAACGAAGACCTGTCCTGCACGCTGACCGCCGATGGCAAATACGCCAACTGCCGATGCTACGAAATTCCGTACGGCGTGTACTTCGTAGATATCAACGCGATCCTGAACCGATCCGTCTATCAAAACACTGTAGCCACATGCGGAGTGGACGGCAGCCTGTGCGGAAAGATGAACTCGGCGCCGGTGTGCCAATCGGTTAATCAAGGAACCTTGATTCCCGGCACCGGGGTTTACTCGACCTTCAGCTTCGATTGCGTCCCGACCGACGGAATCGGCGTGACCAATTGTTCCACCTCGCAGTACGCCGGATGCATGACCGCGCCGTGCTTCAAGACCGGCCAGCCGCAGATCGATAGCTGCTCGTGCCCGGTCTTCAACGGTCCTTACCAGGTTGGGACGAACAACCAGGCATGCACTCTCGGCGACGATCTCGTCTGGTCGGCCGCGTATGCCCCTCCGAGCGCCACACCAACCCCGGCCGCGACGTTTATCGCGCCGCCGAAGGTCGTGCAGGCCGCTGCCGCGGTCCCGAGTCCCGGAGCCTGCCTTCCGGATGCACCCGGAGGATACGGCTGCCCGCTCTATGTCCCCGGAACCACGGTCCTGCCGCCAAACAGCGGCGTCGACTGTTCGGTGGTCTGCTCGGAATACAATACCTGCCAGCAGAAGGGCGGAGTCGAGACCGGCTACACCTGCGATGCGACGCTTTGCACCGACCAATGTAATGACCGCGATCTGCTCGGGACCGCGTGCTCGAATCTCGCGAAGTGCGACGTTTCGGAAATTATCAAAGCCGAAACCGCGGCCAGTTGCAGTTGCTGCGCGAGCCAGCTCTGCAATTGCGATTCGAGCGCACAGACCGATTCGGAGATTGCCGCGCTCAACCAGCAGCAGCGCGATCGAGGTATCGTCCCGCAGTGCGACGTCAACGGCACGCTCTGCGGCACACCCTGACTCGAAGGCATAGCATATCCATCCCGCTGGGCTGCTAACGCGACGGGCGAGATTCCTCGCGGTGTGCGCCGCGCGAGACGATCCGCGGGATGCGTAGATGGCGGTTGATTTGCGCTCGGAATGACAATTTGCGGGTGGCTTGTGTCATTCCGAGCGCGGCCAGGCACAGCGTATCGGAGCCGTGCGCGTCACATCGAGTGCCGGGTATCGCGAGGAATCTCGCCCTCGGCGCTCGCACCCCTTCCCCGAGCAAATCAGCCAATCACGCAAATCCTTTTGACGCGCGGCAGCATTTCCCAATTTCGGCGCGATACATGAGCCGGTGGCAATCGCTCGCGCCGCTGCTATAGATAGGACATGGAACTTGCCACGGTAATTTTCGACGCCGGTCCGATCGCGACGCTCACCGTAAATCGGCCCAATGCTCTGAACGCGCTGAACCGCGAAGTCCTTGAAGACATCACGCGCGTCATCCGGGATATCCGCCACGACCCTTCCGTGCGCGTGCTGATAATCACGGGCGCCGGCGATCGCGCGTTTGTCGCGGGCGCCGATATCGCCGCGATGAGCAAGATGACCGCGGCGGAGGGCCTCGAATTCTCGCGGCTCGGGCATCGGACGCTGACCAGCCTCGAAGAGCTGCCGATTCCCGTTATCGCCGCGGTAAACGGCTTCGCACTCGGCGGGGGAACGGAGCTCGCGCTCGCGTGCGATCTTATAATCGCGAGCGAGAAAGCGCGTTTCGGCCAGCCCGAAATCAACCTGGGATTGATTCCCGGCTTCGGCGGCACGCAGCGGCTGGCGCATCGGATTGGCCACGCCAAAGCGCGCGAGCTGATCATGACTGGAGATATGCTCGACGCGAAGAGCGCGCTCGCGCTCGGACTGGCTATCCAGGTTGTCGCTCCCGCAGAGCTGATTGCAGCGGCGCGTGCGCTGGCCGACAAGCTCGTCTCGAAATCCGCGTTCGCGCTGCGCCAGGCCAAGGCTGCGCTGCGCGCGGCCGCGACGATGGAAGAGGACGCGGGACTGCGCTATGAGCAGGAAGCGTTCGGCGTGGTTTTCGCCAGCGAGGATCGCGTCGAGGGCACCTCTGCGTTTGTCGCCAAGCGTCCGCCCGCATGGAAGCATCGCTGATAGAGCATCCGCTCTGAACGCCTGTTCCGAAACGGACGACTCCTTCTATCGACCCTGTCGGACTTCTACGCTAAAACTGAATCGATGGACTTGGAACTCACTTCGGCGCAGAGCGCCGCGCGCGACACCGCGCGCCGGTTCGCCCGCGAGAAGCTCGAACCGATCGGCGTCGAATGCGACCGGACGCATCAGTTTCCGAAAACGGCGATCGACGAACTCGGCCGGCTCGGAATCCTCGGCACCTTTATCCCTGAGAATTTCGGCGGCGCGGGCCTCGACCAGGTCGCCTACGCGCTCGTGGTCGAGGAGTTGGCTGTCGCCTGCGCTTCCACCGCCGTGATCGTCTCGGCGCATTGCTCGCTCGCGTCGTGGCCGATTCTTGGATTGGGTAGCGATAAGATGAAGGCGCAGTTCCTGCCGAAGATGGCCTCGGGCGAATGGCTCGGATGCTTCGCGCTCACGGAGCCGCAGGCAGGATCGGACGCTGCCGGGCAGAAGACTCGCGCGATTCTCGACGGCGACAGCTACGTTATCAATGGCACCAAGAATTTCATCACCAATTCGCCGCAGGCGGGCGTCGCAATTGTGTTCGCGATGACCGCGCCGGAAAAGGGGCATCACGGAATCAGCGCGTTCGCGGTCGAGACCAGCTCACCGGGATGGACGGTCACGCGAGTCGAAGACAAGATGGGGATTCATGGCGCGCATTCTGCACAGCTCAGTTTCACCGATATGCGCGTGCCGCGCGAGAACTTGCTGATGGGCGAAGGCGAAGGCTTCAAGGTCGCGATGAAGACCCTGGACGGCGGGCGTATCGGAATCGCGGCGCAGGCGATCGGGATCGGACGCGCGTCGCTCGAAGCGTCGCTCAAATACGCGCAGGAGCGCCAGACCTTCGGGCGTCCGATCGCGCAGCATCAGGCGATCCAGTTCAAGCTCGCCGATATGGCATTGGCCGTGGACGCGGCCCGTCTGTTGACGCTGCGCGCGGCGGCGCTGAAGGACGCCGGCAAGCCTTGCACCAAGGAATCCGCGATGGCCAAGCTGTTTGCGGCTGAAACCGCAATGGAGGCCGCCACCGAAGCGATCCAGATCCATGGCGGCTACGGCTACACCCGTGAGTTCAAGGTCGAGCGCTATTTCCGCGACGCGAAGATCACGGAAATCTACGAGGGCACGTCGGAAATCCAGCGCCTGGTTATCGCGGGCCAGGTTCTCGGACACTGAAATCCGGGTCGCGGTGAGGATAACGTGAGCTCGAAAAAAGATTGGCTCGAAACCACTTTCAAGCAGGCCGCCGAACGGCCCGCGCGCTTCTCGACCGTCTCCGACATGGAGATCGAGCCGCTCTACACGCCCGAAGACGTGCGCGGCGACTACGACACCGCGCTCGGAAATCCGGGAGAGTTTCCCTACACCCGCGGCGTGTACGGCTCGATGTATCGCGGACGT
Organism: uncultured delta proteobacterium; assembly: GCA_963765675.1. GTDB lineage: Bacteria > Desulfobacterota > Binatia > Binatales > Binataceae > JBARDN01. Next base: position 287,096 of record CAVXXK010000006.1, read on the forward strand.
TTCTGGACCATGCGCCAGTTCGCGGGCTTCGGTCTTGCCGAAGACACCAACCAGCGGTTCCATTACCTGCTCAAACAGGGCCAGGACGGGCTATCGACCGCGTTCGATATGCCGACGCTGATGGGCTACGACGCCGACCACGAACGCGCGCAGGGCGAAGTCGGACGCGAGGGCGTCTCCGTCAGCACGATCCACGACATGACGCGCCTGTTCGACAAGATTCCGCTCGACAAGGTCACCACCTCGATGACGGTTAACTGCTCGGCGTCGGTCCTGCTCGCGATGTACCTGGTCGTTGCGGAGCGCGCAGGAATTCCATGGGAGAGCGTCGGCGGCACGATTCAGAACGACATGCTCAAGGAGTATATCGCGCAGAAAGAATGGATCTGTCCGCCGCGTCCCGCGATGCGCGTGGTTACCGACATGATCGAGTTCTGCGCCAAAAAAGCGCCGCGATGGCACGCCGTCTCGATCAGCGGCTACCATATTCGCGAGGCCGGCTCGACCGCCGTGCAGGAACTCGCGTTCACAATCGCCGACGGGCTTTGCTACGTCGAAGAAGCGGTCAAGCGCGGCCTGGAGGTTGACGATTTTGCGCCGCAGCTTTCGTTCTTCTGGAATATCCACAACGACTTTCTCGAAGAGGTCGCCAAGCTGCGCGCGGCGCGCCGGATGTGGGCGCGCCTGATGAAAGACCGCTTCGGTGCGAAGAATCCGCGCTCGATGATGTTGCGTACGCACGCGCAGACGGCGGGTGCCTCGCTCACCGCGCAGCAGCCGATCAACAACGTCGTGCGCGTCGCGATCCAGGCTCTCGCCGGCGTGCTGGGCGGTGTGCAGTCGCTGCATACCAACTCGATGGACGAGACGCTCGCGCTGCCGACCGAGCAGGCGGTCACCGTCGCGTTGCGAACCCAACAGATCATCGCCGAGGAAACCGGCGTCACCAATACGATCGATCCGCTCGGCGGCAGCTACGCGATCGAGGCGCTGACCGATCGGATCGAGCGCGAGGCGATGGACTATATCGGCAAGATCGACGCGATGGGCGGGATGCTGGCGGCGGTCGAGACAGGCTATCCGCAACGCGAAATCGCCGAGGCTGCGTTTCATTACCAGCGCCAGCTCGAGAAAAATGAAAAAACGATCGTCGGCGTGAGCAAGTACTCGGTGCCCGAGGAGATTCCGATCGAGACGCTCAGGATCGATCCCGCGATCGAAGAGAAGCAGGTCTATCGCGTGCGCAAAATGAAACGCGAGCGCAACGCCGTGACGCTCAGAGCCGCGCTCGCGCGCGTGTCCGAGGCATGCCGCTCGGGCGAAAACCTGATGGACCCGATCTGCGACGCCGTGCGCAGCGAGGCGACCGTCGGTGAAATCAGCGACATCTTTCGCGCCGAGTTCGGCGTCTACACCGACCCAGGCTGGATTTAGCGATGGCTGACAAGAGACTCAGAATTTTGGTGGCGAAACCGGGCCTCGACGGACACGATCGGGGCGCAAAGATTATCGCGCGCGCGCTGCGCGATGGCGGCTTCGAGGTGATCTATACCGGCCTGCATCAGACGCCGGAGATGATCGCGCAGGCCGCCGTGCAGGAAGACGTCGACGCGGTCGGGTTGTCGGTGCTTTCGGGCGCGCACATGACGCTATTCCCGGAAGTGCTGCGCCTGCTCAAAGAGCGTGGCGCCGACGATGTCGCCGTGTTCGGCGGCGGGATCATCCCCGATGACGACGCGGTGAAGCTCAAGCAATCAGGCGTCCGGCAGATCTTCACGCCCGGCGCGTCCACTGAGGACATCGTCAAATGGGTTCGCGAAAACGTGAGCGCAAGGCAATAGGCGCGGGCGCGTGAATTTCGATCTTACCGAAGAGCAGCAGCGCATCCGCGACACGCTCGCCGCGTTCGCCGAGCGCGAGATTAAGCCGTTCGCCTCGAAGTGGGACAAGGACGAAACCTTTCCGCGCGAGGTGATAGAAAAGCTCGGCGCGCTCGGATTCCTCGGTGTCGCGTTTCCCGAGAAATGGGGCGGCGGCGCAGCGGGCACGCTCTCGCAGGTGCTGGTGGTCGAGGGGCTCTCGCGTTACGACGCGTCGATCGGTCTGACCTGCGCCGCGCACATGTCGCTTTCGACCGGGCACATTGCGTCGTTCGCGAGTAATGAGCATCGCGACAAGTACGTGCCCGAAATGCTTGCCGCCAGGAAGCTCGGCGCGTGGTGCCTGACCGAGCCGAGTTCGGGCTCGGACGCTGCCGCGATGAAGACTCGCGCGATTCGCACCGGCGATAATTTTCAGCTCAACGGCTCGAAAATGTTCATCACCAACGGCGGCGTCGGCGACGTGTACGTGGTGATGGCGGTGACCGACACGGCCAAAGGACGCGACGGTGTGTCGGCGTTTATCGTCGATCGCGGCACCGCGGGATTGTCGAACGGCAAGAAAATCGAGAAGCTCGGCCTGCACGCCTCCGACACCGCCGAAGTAATCTTCGAGAACGTCACGATTCCCGCGCGCAACCTGATCGGAGAGCTCGGCGCAGGGTACCGCCAGACGCTCAAGATCCTCGAGGGCGGACGAATCGGGATCGCCGGGTTCGCCGCGGGCATCGCGCGTGGCGCGTTCGAGGAAGCGCGCGTCTACGCGCTCGAACGGCGCCAGTTCAACAGCCGGATCGCCGATTTCCAGGCGATCCAATGGATGTTCGCCGACATGGCCACGCGGATCGAAGCTTCGTGGGTGCTGATTTGTCGCGCCGCTGCGCTGCGCGATGCCGGCAAACCGTACGCGCGTGAAGCGGCGATGGCGAAGCTGTTCGCCTCGGAGACCGCGATGTGGTCAACGACCAAGTCGGTGCAGATTCATGGCGGCTACGGCTACGTGACCGACTTTCCGGTCGAGCGCTACATGCGCGACGCGAAGCTCGCCGAGATCGGGGAGGGCACCAGCGAGGTGCTGCGAATGATTATCGCCAAGTCGCTGCTCCGCGAGGGTTATCTGCCCGCGTAGCGCGCTCACGCCTCGAGAAGATCGGCGCGAATCGCGTCGAGATCTTCGGCGCTGATGCCGATAACCTCGCGCATGAAGCCGTCCACGCCGCCGTTTTCGTCGATCAGGTCGAACACCGGATGAAGCTGAGCGGCGGACAGCGGAATATTGGGAAAGGTTGCGTTGCTCGCAAGAAAATCCTCGATGATCGCGTCACGCTCGACTCCTAGCGTCGCGAGAATCATCGCCGCGCCGACTCCGGTTCTGTCGCGGCCCGCCGAGCAATGGAAGAGCAGGGGATAGACGGTGCGCTCCGCCAGCAGCTTGAAGAAGCGCCGCCAGTCGTGGCGGAAATGCATCACGAGCGCGTAGTGCTCCTGCCCCGGATCGGCTTTCATGCGCTCGTAGCCCCGCTCGGTGAACCATTCGTCGCCCATCGGGATATGCTCCCAGCGCACCCCTTCCATTATCACTTGATGCGGCCGTCCCAGATGCCTCACCTCGGGATTGCTCTGCAGGGTGACCAGCGTTTTGAGTTCGATCTCGTGGAGCGGGTTGTCCGCCGGAACCTCGGCCAGATGAGCGGAGCGATAGATGCGCCCGGCGCGGATGCGGCGGCCGTCGCGAACCGGGCGTCCGCCAAGATCGCGAAAGTTGCGCCCGCCGAACGAGCGCAGCATGTCGAAATCGACTACGATGCGCTCGCCGCGATCGTTTTTTCGATTTTCTTCAGACACTGAATCTCCGTCCGCTTGCCCTTGCAGCTATTTTATACGTGAACGATTTCCGGTGCGAGTCCCCGGCCCGCGCTCCTCTTGCTTCCCGGACCGCTCTCAATTAATAGACTTGAGTATAGTTCTATGTCTGTGTCCATCCAACGTAAAATCGCGCCGTTGGCCGTCGTGCAATCGCGGCGTGACCGCAAGAAAGAACGTACCCGCGGCGAAATCTATCAGGCCGCGATTACGTTATTCATACGGCGCGGTTTCGATACCGTTACGATCGAGGATATCTGCGACGCGGCCGATGTCGCCCGCGCGACCTTTTTTCTGCATTTTCCAGCCAAGGAAGCGCTGTTGACCGAATACCTCCGCCGCGCCAACGAGGAGCTTGCCGCGATGCTCGCGAAGTATCGTGGCAGCGCGACCGCCGCGTTGCGCGCGGCGTTCAAGATGCTGGCCGGGATGGCGGCGCGGCATCCCGATGTCCTGCGCCTCGTGATCCGCGAAGTGCTGGTGCGGCCCCCAATCCGCAGCCGCAACGATCAACAGACTGGAGACCTGATCGAATTGCTGGCCGGCGTGGTTCGGCGCGGACAAGCGAGCGGCGAGTTTCGCGCGCGCATCGATCCGATCGTCGCGGCGCTTTCGGCGTGCGCGGCGTTCTTCGGCTTTGTGTACGCATGGGTGCAGAGAGAAGGACGCTTCGATATCGAGGCATCGGCGGCGCAGGCACTTGAGGTAATCCTGCACGGAGTCAGCGAACGTAAACGGCGTGCAGCGCTTTAGGCGGCGCGCGAGAAGCGAGTACCTGGATGAAGAACGAGCATGCGATTGTGATCGGCGGCAGCATGGCGGGCCTGTGTGCGGCGCGGGTTCTGAGCGATTTCTTTGACAAGGTGACCATAATCGATCGCGACGCCTATCCTGCCGGCGCGCATGAGCGTCCCGGCGTTCCGCAAAGCCGTCACGTCCATGCGCTGCTCATGCGCGGCCGCCAGGAGCTCGAGAATCTGTTCCCGGGCTTTGAGCGCACGATGCTCGAGCATGGCGCGATCGATATAAACTTCGGACTGGATTTTGCCGTACTGCAGCGCGACGGATGGGGTCGGCGGCAACGAAATGCGATCGAGACCTTGTTCGCGAGCCGGGTCCTGATGGAGGAAACGATTCGAGGCCTGCTGCGCAAGATTCTCAATGTCGAGCTGATCGAGCGCGCCGACGCCGCGGCCTTCCTGATCGAGCGCGGCGACGCGCCTCGGGTTTCCGGATTGCGCGTGATTCCGCGCGACGGCCGCCCGGAGTTCACGTTGACGGGCCAACTTATCGTTGACGCGAGCGGACGCGCGACGAAGATTCCGGGATGGATCAAGGAGCTCGGTTTGCCCGCGCCCGAAGAGGAAGTGGTCGATTCGCGCACCGGGTACGCCTCGCGATGGTACAAAGCCTCGAATCGTTCGCGCCGGCCGCCGCAGTGGTGGTGGAAAGGCGTATGGATCGAAGCGGTGGGCGATAGTGTCGCAGAAGCTGGCGTGCTGTTCCCGGTCGAGGGACAGCGATTCATCGTCACTCTCGCGGGATGGGGCGGCAAATATCCGCCGAGCGACGAGGACGGTTTCACAGCGCAACTGCGCAAGCTGCGCAGCCCGATTATCGCGGAAGAAGTTGCGCTGGCCGAGCCGATGTCCAACGTATATTCATACCGGCAAATGGCAAACCGCTGGCGCCGCTACGATAAGTGGAGGGCGCGCCTGGACGGGTTTGTAGCGCTGGGCGACGCTACCTGCGCGTTCAATCCGGTCTACGGACAGGGGATGACGTCGGCGGCCCTCGAGGCGCTGATTCTGCGCGATTGCCTGACGGATCATGCCGGCGTCGACGCGGCCTTGCCGCCCGACTTCTTCAGAAGGATCGCGGCGTTTCAGAAAGATCCTTGGGGTCTTGCGACCAGCGCGGATTTCAATTTTTCCGCGACTGTTGGGCGCCGTCCGCCGCTTCCGGCGCGCGCGCTGAATCGCGTGATCGGCAAGATGCTTGAAGTCGGCCGAGACGATCCAGTAATCGGCAACCGGCTGGCCGAGGTGGTGAACATGATGCGCCCGCCGTCGGCGCTGCTCGACCGCCGGATTCTCGTGCGCATCGCCAGGGCGTGGGCTCGCCGAATCGTCAAAGGATCGCCCAAGTCCGAATCGACCGGCGCGATGCCGCCGCTGGGCGTCACGCCCGCTCTGGAAGCCTGAGAAAGTTACTTCCGCCGCGGCAGGTTGAGCACCAGCATCCGGGGCTCCGTCATTTCCTCCATTGCGTAGCGCAAACCTTCGCGTCCGATTCCGGAACCCTTCACGCCGCCGAACGGATAGGTATCGACGCGGAAGACTCCCGTGTCGCCGACGATCACAGCCCCGGCCTCGATCTCGCGAAAGGCGGTGAACGCGCGTTCGAGATTGTTGGTGAAGACTCCTGCTTGCAGTCCGTATGGTGAATCGTTGGTGAGGGCGATTCCCTCTTCGAACGAGTCGATCGGCTCGACCGTCGCGACTGGACCGAAGACCTCCTCGCACCACACACGCAGGCGATGAAGCTTGCGGTCGCCGAGCTCGACGATCGTCGGCCATACGACGGCGCCCTCGCGCTTGTTTCCGGTCAGGATACCGGCGCCGGCCTGCGCCGCCTCGCCGATCCATTCGATCACGCGGTCTGCCGCGGCGCGATTGATGAGCGGGCCGACGATCGTTCGCTCGTCCATCGGGTCGCCAACACCGAGCTTCTCGGTTTCGGCGACGAAGTGCTTCAGGAACTCATGGTACACGCTGCGATGCACGAACAGGCGCTGGACCGACAGACATACTTGTCCGGCGTGGATGAACGCGCCACGCGCGGCTCGCGCCGCCGCAACTGCGACATCCGCAGTCTCGTCGACAATCAAGCCGCCGTTACCTCCCAGCTCGAGTGCGACACGTTGGCGCGTGGTCTTTGCCTTGAGCGCCCATCCGACCCGCGCGCTGCCGGTGAAACTGAGCATCCGGATGCGCTCGTCGGTCGCAAGCCTCTCTGCCACCGGAGGATCGGCCGAGATGACATTGATCGCCCCGGACGGCAGGCCCGCGGCGCAAGCGATCTCCGCCAGCATCAGCGCAGGTCCAGGACACATCGGCGGCGGTTTTACGACGAGAGTGTTTCCTGTGGCGATCGCGGGTGCGACCTTGTGCGTCACCAGGTTGAGCGGGAAGTTGAAAGGCGCGATCGCGGCAATCGGTCCGAGCGGAAATCGCTCGACCATTCCGACCGCGCCGGGATGCAGCGGATCCAGATCGAGCGGTTCGTACTCTCCGCCGAAACGTTTCGCCTCTTCGGCCGCGAGCGCGAAGACGCCGATGGTTCGGCTGACTTCGCCACGCGAATAGTCAATCGGCTTGCCGGTGTCGATCGTGATGCCGCGTTCGAATTCGGTGCGCCGCTCAGCCACGCCCCGGCTGATTCCCAAAAGAATAGCGGCGCGTTCGGCGCGAGAGAGTTTTCGCGTCGCCGCGAATGCGCGCGTTGCGGCCGCGATCGCAATCTCCATCTCAGCCTCGCCGGCGCGAGCGATAGTCCCCACCTTTTCGCCGGTGTAGGGATAAATGATGTCGTAATGTTCGGACGAATCGACGCTCTTGCCGTCGATAAAATGCCGATACTCAGGCGCCATCGCGAGTCCTCCTTATGAACCTGTTGAGGACATTATTTCGCCGCGTCCGTATGCGTGAAAGGCCCGCGTCAGGCGTGGATTTCCGCTTCGGTCACTGCCAAGTAGGCGCGATATTCCGGCGATGAGTGGAGCAGGTCTGCATGAACGCCTTCGCAGGCCAGAGTGCCGCCGTTTATGAATAGCACGCGGTCGCACGCTGCGAGCGTGCTCGCACGATGCGCGACGATTATGACAATTCGCGTCCGCGCGAGGTCTCGCAGCGTTGCCATCAGTCCGGTCTCGCTCGCCGGATCCAGCGGCGCCGTCGGTTCGTCGAGAATCAAAACATCGGGACTTCTCAGGATCGCGCGTGCAATCGCGATGCGCTGCTTCTGCCCGACCGAGAGCCGCGCGCCGCGCCGACCGAGCATCGTCGCATAGCCGTCGGGCATTTTCTCAATAAACTCCGCCGCACCCGCGAGTGCGGCGGCGGCGCGGATTTCCTCGTCGCTGGCGTCGCGATGGCCGTAGCGGATGTTGTCGGCGATCGATTCGGAGAACAGCGCTTCCTGCTGAAAGACGAAACCGATCCGGCTGCGCAGCGTATCGGGTGCGAAGCTGCGCGCATCCTTGCCGTCGAGCAAAATTTCACCCGACATGGTTTCGATGAATCTCGGAATCGACAGTATAAGCGTGGTCTTGCCCGCGCCGCTTGGTCCCGCGATCGCAATCATCTCGCCCGAACGCAATGTGAACGAGACGTTCTGCACGACCGGTTCCGTGCCCGTATATCCGACCGCGACGTCGCGCAGCTCGATTTCATTTATCGCCAGGGGCGCGCCGCTTCCGTCGGGCGAAGCCGACGCCTCGGCGAATCCGTCGAGGACGCTATGAACCCTGCGGAGTCCCGCGACTGCCGGCTGGACCGCCGCCCACGTACCGCCGACGGTGGCCGCCGGCTTGGAAAGCATCGTGCCGTAGCTCAGCAGCAGAACCACGTCTCCGAGCGTCATCGCGTGGTGGATGACCTGCATCATCAGATAGTAGATCGCGCCGATAGTGAGTGCGGCCATCGCAGGCACCAACACCAGAGTGAGCGCCAATCCGATCGCCAGCATCTTGAGCGTGGCGAGGTACGACTTCCAGCTCGCGGCATCGACGGCGACGGCCTCGCGATTCTCGGTGCCGAACGCCTTGATCAGGTTGACTTGCGCAAGCCGTTCCTCGAACGCGGCCATCACGTCGCTGCCGCGCTCGCGCATATCCTGGCTCTGATCGCGCAGCAGGCGGCCGAAGATCGCGGCGCCGATCGCGATTGCCGGAAGCGACAGGGCCGCGAGAATTGGAATAACCCGCTCTTCGGGAAACTGCATCCACAGCACGATCAGCGCCATGACGAACATCACGATAGACATCAGCGGTCCGAGCACCGCGGTGTAGAGGACCGCGCCAATCGACGCGCTGTCGTGCATCACGCGGAACACGGCGTCGCCGAGTTTCTGATCCGCGAACAAGCCGAGCCGCGAGCGCAGGAAACGCTGATAGATCGCGGTGCGCACGCCCTGGTTGATGCGCTGAGTCAGATCGAGCGTGATCAGAACTTCGTAGTAACCGAACAGGCCGTTCCACAAGCTCCATCCGTCGTTCGCGGCGTTCTGCGAAAAGCCAGCCTGGTCAAGACCGCCGCTATCTACCCCGGTTACGAGCTCGTCGGAACGGTCGCCAACCATCCCGACCGAGAGCGCCGCGAAAATCAGGAACGCGCAGAGCACGAACAGCAGCGACATCCGGTTGGTGCCCGCCAGCGGCAACAGGAGCGTTGCCGGCAATCCGGTCAGCGGACGCCCGTCGATCACGTTGTCGATGATGATCTTGAGCGGCCACGGCGTGAGCAGAAAAAATGTCAGCGAAAAAAATGCGAGGATGCATTTCAGATAGACCAGGCGACGATGCTCGGCGATAAAGGGCCAGCTCTTGATGAGCAGGCGGGCGGCGCCAATAGGGCCGATCGACTTGCGCTCGGCCGCGTAGAGATGGCTCTTGCGCGAATCGACGCGCGCGCCGTTTCCCGGCATCGGATCGCGCGCGAGAGTGCTAGCCATGACGCACCTCGGAGATTGGCGTGCCGGCAGTCTCGAGGCCGTCCCCCGGCTCGATTTTTCCTGCCGTGATTCGGAACGAGCGGTCCGCACGCGCCGCGGTAGTACGCCGATGGGTCACGACGATCGCCATCCTGCGCCGCGGCGCCTCGGCAATCCATTCGCGAACCCCGAGCATCACACTCTCTTCGGTTGTGGCGTCCAGCGCCGAGGTCGGCTCGTCCAGCATCAGGATCGGCGCGTCGCGCAGCAGCGCGCGCGCAAGTCCGATGCGCTGTGCCTGCCCGATCGAAAGCTTTGAACCTTTCTCGCCGAGCACGGTCGCAAGACCGGCTGGAAGTGAGCGGACGAAATCGGTCAAACCTGCGCGCCGGATAGCGGCCGTGATTTCCGCCTCGGACGCATCGACCCGTCCGTAGGTTACGTTGTCGCGGACGCTGGCGGTGAAGAGCGGGTTCTCCTGCAGCGCGACCGACAGAAATCCGCGCCACGCGACCAGGTCAAATTCGCGCAGCAGCGTGCCGTCGAGCGTGATCCGTCCAGACGACGGTTCATAGAATCGCAGGAGCATAGCGATGATCGTGCTCTTGCCGGCGCCGCTCGGTCCGGCCAGCACCGTGATCTCGCCGACCCGGGCCTCGAACGTCACGCCCGACAGAACTGGCGCGGCCGTATCGTAGCCGAAGCTCACGTCTTCGAACGCGAGCGTTTGAGGGGAAGCGGGTGGAAGACGATCGCCGCTTAAGATTTTTTCCTCCGGCGGCATCGCGATCATCTCGAGCACGCGCGCCATCGCGACCGCTACGTCCTGCAGGCTGCCCCAGCGGTTGGCGAGCCGGCGCATCCGGTTGCTCATTCCCGCGAAGACCCCGAGCGAACCCTGGAAGAAGCCCAGCGAGACCGCGGCGCGGACAAACCCCACGGTGCCGCCGTGCAGGACTTCGCGCGCGCCGATGTATAGCGCGGCGACATACGCGAGGCCGCGCGTCGTGTTGTTCCACACGCGGTAGCGCGCGAACATCAGGCGGGCGTGGCGCGCGGCGACGAATGCGTTCCAGTTGTCGGTGGCGTAACGGCCGCTCTCGAATTGCTCCTGCCCGAAGGCTTTGACCGCCTTGATCGACGAGAGCGTTTCCTCGATTCGCGAGGTAGCCTGCGACTCCGCTTCGCGTGCGGCGCGAAAGGCGGGTCGCAGATGGTTTCCGTAGAACCATGCGAATGCGAAATCGACCGGGAGCAGGATGAGCGCGATACAGCCCATCGCTCCGTTAAACATGAACAGCCACACGAAATTGGCAAGCGCATACGGCAGGAAGCGAATCGGTTCGATCACCAGGCCGTCGATCACCTGCGGAATCGCGGCGGAGTCCTGAAACATCCGGAAGATTGCGTCGCCGATTTTTTCTTCAGAATGAAAGCGCAGGCTGAGCTCCTGCAGACCGCGCGTACAGATTGACGCGAAACAGATTCGAGATCCTCTGCAGAATCCAGACCGCGTAACCGAGCATCAGCGCACCGTATGGAGCCCCAATTGCGGTTGCGATTCCCGAGGCGATACACGCGTGCCACAGGATCACCTGGCGCGAGGACCGCGGCGCAACCCTCAGCATCCACGCTTCGCCTGGCGTGAGATGCTTGCCGTGTCCGACGACGTCGAAGAGCACGCGCACCATGTGCAGCGCGAAAAGGCCGACCGGCAACGCGGGAATCATCATGAGGAATAGGAACACCAGATGACGGCGGTAGGGGCGGATGAACGGCCACGCGCGGCCGAGCAGACGAAACACGTCGCGCGAAGTTAGATTCCGGGGTTGTGCGAATGCAATTTCATCGATCGGTGGCGGAGTGATTGCCGCCGCGATGTCGAATGGGTCTGCCATCTGCAATCCACCGACGATGATAACCGTCGCCGAAGTGGCCCGTAAAGACGCGTGCGTGCTAACCTCGCGTCGCGCTCCCCGCACGCAAATCACTGCACCAGGAGTCCACGATGCCAGCGGTAAATTTCGAGACACGCAATCATATCGCCTACCTCACTCTCAACCGGCCCGAGGTTCACAACTCGTTCAATCCCGAAACGATCGTGCGACTGGGCGAAGCGTGGCAGCAGATCAGCACCGACGACGACGTGCGCGCCGTGATTATCACCGGCGCGGGCAAAGTCGCGTTCTCGGCCGGCGCTGATTTGGGCAAACTCATTCCGCTCTTCACCGGCGCGCGCAAACCGGCCGACGAATGGGACGAAAAGCTCCTGGCGAACCGCAAACTGGGCGACGCCGCGCTGCTGCGCAATTTTAATCTCGACAAGCCGGTCATCGCGGCGGTCAACGGCTTCTGTATCGCCGGTGGGATGGAACTGATCCAGGCGACGGATCTGCGCGTCGCCTCGGACAACGCGAGCTTCGGCCTGCAGGAGGTCAAGTGGGCGATCATCCCGGCGGCGGGATCGCTCGCGCGCCTGCAGCGCCAGATTCCTTACTGCAAGGCGATGGAAATCCTGCTGACTGGAAATCGCATCGATGCGCAGGAGGCGTGGCGGCTCGGCCTGGTCAACTATGTCGTCACGCCCGACAAGCTGATGGCGAAGGCCGAGGAACTGGCCGCGACGATCGCCGCCAACGGCCCGCTCGCAGTGCGCAAGATCAAAGAGGCGGTGCGGCGCACGTCGGGACGGCCGCTGGAAGAAGCATTCAAGATCGAGAACGAATGCGCGCGCGAGGTGATGCGCTCCGAAGATGCCAAGGAAGGCCCGCGCTCATTCATGGAGAAGCGCAAGCCCGTCTACAAAGGGCGCTGAGTTTGATCCTCTATGCGCCGGCGAGCGCGCGCATCGTCGCGGTGTAGTCGCGCGTGAAGGTCGCCGCCGGTCCGATCGGAAACACCACCGGATGGGTCACGCCCGCGGCGCGGAAGCGTGCGATAAATTCGCGTCCCATGTCCGCGGATCCGAACGCCGCGATTTTGGTCGCATTGGCGTCGCTGATCGCGCCCGGAGCCTCGTCGCGCTTGCCGAGCTGCCACAGCCTGCGCACCTCGGCGAATTCGTCCTTGAGTCCGTAGCGCGCGAACATCTTGTTGTAGCTGTCGACGAACGCGTAGCCCGCGAGCTCGCGCTTGAATGACTGAACCGCCTTGTCCACGTCGGGCGTGATACACATGCGCGCGTAGATTCCGATATCGACACTTCCCGGTGCGCGGCCAGCCTGCGCTTCGCCGGCGCGAATCTCCGCGATCATCGGCGCCACCGCGTCGGGCGGCGAGTAGTTCATCAGCACGCCGTCGGCGATTTCGCCCGCCAGCCGCAGCATCGGCGCGTTCAGCACCGCGAGATAAATCCGTGGCGGGCGCGGCGCGCTGATTCGCATGCCGAGCCGGAAATCGGACTTGTAGATTTCGCCCTGAAACTTCGAGCGCCCCTCGGTGAAGAGCTGGCGCATGATCGTCACGCACTCGCGCATCGCGGTGACCGGCTTGCGGTACGCCAGTCCGTGCCATCGCTCGACGATCACCGGGCTCGACACGCCCAGCCCCGCTATCGCACGGCCCTGCGAGTATTCGTTAATCGTCAGAAAGCTCATCGCCATCGCGCCCGGAGTACGAATCTGGATCGGGATCACACCGGTTGAGAGATCGACCTTGCTGGTGTTGAGTGCGAGCGCGCCAAGGCTGACCAGCGCGTCGGGGCCGGAAACCTCGGCCACCCACAGCGACGAATAACCAAGCTCCTCGGCCTCTTTGGCAACGGCGAGGCGTTCGCGGACGGGGCCGCTACCGAGCGAAATTTGCAGTCCAAGTTTTGCGGGATCGGACACAGAATTCTCCTGGAACTCCTGAGACTTGATGGAGTCCCGCGATTGTCGCGCGAACTCTCCGAGGCCGCAAGCTGACGCTCGAGCGTTCTGGACGAAAGCTGGCGCATCTTATAAGAGAGCAGTCGCGCAAGGGTAAAGGGGCGTCCCGCATCGAATCCTTTCGCGGGACGCGATCGTACTAGAAGATAGAAGACCGTCGAGGCGAATATGACCAGGATCAAAACCATCCTAGCCACCACCGCGATTTTGGTTGCTTTCGCTGTACCGGCTTTCGCGCAATACCAACCGTGGCCGACTCCGTTTCCATCCGCTCCCAACTGGGGCGACTACGATCAGAGCCACACTTGGCGCGGCGCCGATTGGTGGTGGAACAATAATCCTGCCTGGGTGCGCGCGCACGATCCTGACTGGTGGGGCGACTGGGACGATTCGCACGTATGGCGTCCGGCGTCGTGGTGGTGGGAGAACAATCCCGGATGGGTTCGTGCGCATCATCCGGAATGGTGGGGCGATTTCTACCAGGGCAAATGGTACCCGGCCGGATGGTGGTGGCAGAATCAGCGCGAATGGGCCGCTACGCATCATCCGGAATGGTGGGGCGACTTTGACGGACAGACGTGGCATCCGGCGCAGTGGTGGTGGATGACGCGCGCGGACTGGGCGCGAGCGCATCATCCGGAGTGGTGGGGCGATTCATGGGAGAACATCTGGTATCCCGCCGATTGGTGGTGGCAACTCCAACCCGATTGGGCGCGGGCGCATCACCCGGAATGGTGGGGCGACTATTGGCAGGGCACGTGGTACCCGGCCGGATGGTGGTGGCAGAACCAGCGCGACCTGTGCGAGAAAAATCATCCTGACTGGTGGGGCGCCTTCGACGATCAACACTTCTGGCGGCCCGCCGGATGGTGGTGGCAGAACCACGCCGACTGGTGCGAAAAGAATCATCCAGACTGGTGGGGCGCGTTTGATCAGCAGCGCGTCTGGCGTCCTGCTGGATGGTGGTGGGACAACGATCCCGCGTGGGCACGCCAGAATCATCCTGACTGGTGGGGAGACTACGACGCTCAGCACGTATGGCGTCCGGCGTCGTGGTGGTGGGAGCATAATCCGGAGGAGGCTCGCGCCAATCACCCCGACTGGTGGGGCGATTTCGACGACAAGCATGTCTGGCACGCCGACGAATGGTGGCAGGCGCGCGATCCAAAGTGGGCCGCGCAGCATCATCCCGAATGGATCGGCGACTACGACGACAAGCATGTGTGGCACGACGTGAATTGGTGGGCCGCGAAAGATCCGGCCGAAGCGCGGACACGCCATCCCGACTGGACGCCGCAACTAAGCCACGCGCTCGACCGCCAGCACCTGCAGGATCAGACCGCGTTGCAGCGCCAGCATACCAACCAGTTACGAGATCTCGAGACCCAGCAGACCGAGCAGCGCAACAACGAAGAACGCGCGCGTAACGAACAGCTACGCGCAATCGAGCAAAAGCATCAGCAGCAGGTTGACGCGCTCGAGCGCCAGCACGTGCAGGAGTCGGCGCAGCAGACCAAGCGCCAGCAGCAGGCGGCTGACGCGGAGCAGAGGCGCAACGACGCGGAGTCGGACGCATCAGGACCAAATCGCTGCCTTGCAGCGGCAGCATCAGCAGCAACTCCAGCAGTATCAGCGCCAGCGCGCGCAGCAGGAAAACGCGTCGCGCGACGCGAGAGTCCGCGCCCGGCAGACGCTGCTGGAGCAGCACGCGCGGGAAACCTCGGCGCTGGAGCAGAAGCATGCCGAGCAGATGAGATCATTCGGGTCGCGCGCCGAGGCGCGTCCGGCCGAGCCGCGCGCCAGATCGAATCCTCCTGCCGAAAGACGGGAGGTCCCGCCTGCGCGCGACAAGCGCTAGCTTATGAGGATCGCCGGGCGGGGCAATCAGATCCCGCTCGGCATTTAACTCGACGCCGTCCTTCTGATCAGCTGAAGTTGGGCGAGCCGAGCGTTCCGCCCAGCGAATAGGGCGCGGTACCCGGTGGATGCGGCAGGAAGTTCAAGAGAAAGCGCAGCTTCATTCGCGCGGCCGCCGACGGTACCAGCGTGAAATGCAGCGCGAGCGCGCTGTCCCGCCACGCGGGCGCGAGCTTGATCGCGCCGCTGCCGTTGATCGCCAAGTCACCGCCGGAGGTCTTGAGGCTCGTGATCGAAAGCACGCCCTTTTCGAGCTTCAGCGTCGCGTCGAGCGCGCCCAGGTCGAGCAGCGGCATCGGTATTCTGAGGCGTCCGGAAAAGTTGGTTGCGCGAAGATGAATCGTTCCTGAGTCCAAGTTGGGATCGTCAGGCATCACCAGCATAGAGCCCGTAGCGTCGAGGCTCCCGCCCAGCATCGCGCCGAGCGCGTGCAGGGCTTCGTAGCTGTTCAGATCGACCTTGTCGGCCGAAAATTTGAGCGCGGTGCCGGAACCGCTGCGATGCGCCGTAATCCTGATCGTTCCCTGGTAGGCGTCCGCGCTCGCGCGGATTCCGGGCCGAAGCAGCAAAATCGAGAGCAGAGCCGGTGCGATATGCACACTGTCGCTTTCGAATAGCGGGACCGCTCCGGGAGTGTAAGGCGCGATTCTGACTTGCGAGAGTTTTGCGCCAATTGGAATTGCCAGGCGTTGTCCGCCCGAGCTCACCCGCAGGCCCATCGGCGCCAGCACCGCGGAGAATGCGCTCGCATAGGGGAAGCTCGCGAACAGGAAGAAAAAGAACAGCACCACCCCCGTTGCAAGGTAGCCCGACTCGAGCCGATGCGTGCGCCAATACTCGAAGGTGAGGAGCTCTCTGAATTCAGGCATTGTGACCGAGCGCGACGCAGGTGATATCGACGTCGTAGGAATGAGTGTCCTGGGTGCGGCGCTGGATGCGCAAGTTCTCGACCCCGACCGGCACCGGCATCGTGCGCACGGAGTAGAGCGCGTCCACGATTTGCGCCAGGCTCACGTTCTCGAGCTTCAACTGTACGCTGTATTGCACCAGGCCGTCGGAGAGCTTCTTGTCCTCGGCCGGAGTGATCGAGGAAATCTTGCCGCGGCCGACGCTTTTGGTGAACGACGCTTCCACCACTGAAAACAGCGAGAAGTCCCTGCCTTGCGGAACGGTGCTGTGCTCGGCGCTTTCGAGGTCGGCCTTGACCGCCGCGTAGTTTGCCGCCAGATGCCGTACGCTGCCCAAGTCGTGTTCGCGCTCGGCTAGCCGCTGGTCGAGGCCCGAGTCGAAATCGACGATCGGAGAGTAGACGAGGTTATAAAGCAGGAAGATCGCGACCAACGCGGCGCCGATTTGAACCAGCACGCGCTCGCGGGTCTCGAGCTTCTGATAACGCGCGCGGCTCTGCGCAATCAGCGGGTCGACCCGGTCGCGCAGTTGATCGATCTGCGGTCCGAGCGTCGCGCGGATCCACGCTTCGAGCTTTTGTATATATTCGCGCAGCATCGCTTCAGTCGGCTCCGCCGTCCGAGTCTTTGAAGTCCGCACTCATTCGGAACTCGACCTTGCTTGCGTCCTCGCCGGCGCGCGCGTGGGTGACCTCGATCGCGCCGAAATTGCCGCCCAGGTCGAGCGCGTGCTTGACCTCGTCAACCGAGGTGAACGAATCGGCAAGTCCGGTCACGCGGAGTCCCGTGGCGTCGATTTGTACGTCTTCCAACTGGACGGGCAGGCGCTTGGGAATCGCGTCGGAGAGCGCGCGCAGCGTCTCGAGCGGCGAGTTGCGCGCGACGTTTCCGCCGATCAGGCGCAGGCGCTTGTTCATCGAGGCGATACCGCTGCGCAACTCCCGCATCGGATCGGCGGGGTTGCTTTCGCCCAATACAGGACCGGCGATCGCGGCTATCTGCGAGTCGAGCACGCTCAGGCGATGCAGCTTGCCGATCACTCCTGAAGCGAAATTCAGTAGAATCAGAAACACCACGCAGGCGGCGAGGATCGCGGGAGTGTAGAACGGTGTCAGGTCGCCGCGCGTGCTTCCACGAAAGGCGAAGGCCGCCTGGCGGAAGTTCAGCAACGCCACCGGCTTGGTCGGCAGCTCCCCCACCAACATCGCGATCGTGGTGCCGAAGCGCGTGATATCGGGCCGCGTACCGCCGAACATCGCCGAGCAATCAAACTCGCGCGCCTCGCGCGGAACCAGAGCAACCGCTTCCGCCAGCATTGCCTTGACCCTTGGCATCGCGGCTCCCGCTCCGGTGATGATCAGGTCTCCACCTTCGAGTTCGGCGGCATGCGCCAGCATCGTTTGCCGCAGAGCGTTGACGACCGGGGTAGCCTGCGCGGGCGTGGGCGCTGCGCCGTCCGCGTTGATCAACCCGCCGCCAACGGTTCGCATCACGCGCGGAATTCCCTCGACATCGAGCAGCACCATCGAGGTCGAATCCTGCTCAGCTTCGACCACCAGGTGCGGCGTCGGACGCGTGCCGTTGCGCGCCCGCGAGAACATCGCGGCCAGAGCGTAGGGCGCGAGCGTCACGGTCTTGGGGTCGAGACCCGCGCGGGCAAGCAACTCCAGATGATGCTGCATCTCCTGTTTGCGCGCGAATGCGGCCAGCACCAGCGACCTGTCGCCGTCAGTGCCCAGGCGCGTGAACGCGATGACAGCTCCATCGACCGGGAACGGCAGATGCTCTTCGAGCGCGAACGGAACCACCTGATGCAGCCGGCGCAAATCGCCGAACGGCAACTCGAGAATTCTTTTGGTGACCGCCTCTGAAGGGAGCGCGGAGATCAGGATATCGGGGCGCCCGGATTTCTCGGTCAGGCGCAACAACGCCGGCACGACATCGGTCTCGTCGGGCTGCTGATGGGCTTCAAAAACGCCGACGAAATCGAACGTATTCCAGGTGCGATTCGCGGCTGCGGCGCGTACCCGTTCTCCGGCGATCTCGAGAGCAATAATACGCTGAGGCATCTGAACCCGTCGCTAATCTTCCTGCCAGGACATAAGCGTTGCGGTCCCGTTGCCCTGCCGACGGAAAGTCGAGTACACCAGTTTTCTCGACCCAGCGAAAGTACCCATCGCGCTGATGGTAAAGAAGCTGCTCTTGGTGGTTACGACTTGCATGAGCTGCTGCGAAATCGCGCCCAGATCGGGCAGGTTTCCGATGTCCGTGACGTTGGTAAACGGCGTCAGCATCCGCGCCGCGACGATCTCTTTGACCATCTTGGGATCGTCCATGAGCTGCGGCAGCAGCGAGGCCAGAACCTCCGGCGGCGCGGTATTGGCGTTTACAACAGGCTCGGGATAGACGGTCACGAATGGAAGCAGGGTGTTGAAGGTTGCTTCATCGATACCCTTAATCAGGCGCAAGTCGCCTATCGTCGGCATCATGTTGTTGCGCGGAGAGTAGGGCGGCACCAGGCGCATGTAAAAGTCCATTCCAGCGCCGCCCGGTGACTCGATGTTAGCAGGATTGATCCAGTCGGCGATGGCTGGAACGAGCTGAGGCGAGACTCCCAGGATCGTGAACAGCCGCACCAGCTGCTCCGCCAGAGGTTCGTTCAATTTTCCGTTCTGCTGGTTGATGAGCTGATTCAAATCAACCTTGCGCGCTTCATCGACGATAGACAAAGAGACCTTGCCGCCGTCCACGTCGATCGGCGGAAACGGCACCGCCCACACGTCCGTCAGCGCGTCATACGGAGTCTGGCTCAACGAATCCGTGCGTGAGTCCTCAGCCAAAAGGCCGAGTCCGACCGAGACCGCCGAGCGCGCAAGATAGTACGCGCGCAACTCGTTGGTCTGATTGGCGGCGGACAGGTAGTTCAGCGCGGCGGCGGTGCTGAAATCGACGATGATCAATGTCATCAGTGCGATACCCATCAGCACGACCAGCAGCGCGATGCCGCGCTCGCTTTTTTTGAGCTGCTTCACCATACGGCAATCGACATCGGCAGCATCACCTGGGTCGAGAAGCGCAGGTCGCGCCCGTTGGGTGCGGCCATGTCGAGATTGATCGAGACCGCGATCGGAAGCTGGTTGCCGGGAGAGAGGATGTCAGAGTTCCAGGTATCGCCCCATTGATTGCCATCGAAATAGCGCATCCTGAGCGACAAGACGTTGTCCGCAAGAATGATCGGCGTGGACGCCCCTCCGGTCGCGAGGCCGCTGCGCTGCGTTCGCTCGAGGATCATCCATCCGCGATGCGACGGGTTCTGGACCAGAGAGTAGGTGACGATATCTTCCGGACTAAAGCCGGCCAGCGCGCGGCGATGGGCCGCGTCGAGGGTCGAGATCGAGATCGAATTGGCCGCGGACCCGGCGATGAACTGGTCGATGCCGTGGAGCATCACGCGGCTTTGCGCGGCGGGCGTCTGCACCGCGCCGCGGATCTCGCTGGTCAGCTCCCAGATAATCGAACGGCCGGCACGGTCGGCCCACATTCGTCCCTCAGCGTGCATCTTGCTGGCGGCGACCGCGTGAAACGAGCTCGCCATCATCGCCATGATGATCGCCAGAATCGCGACTGCGAGCATCATCTCGATCAGCGTGAATCCGCGCGCCATGCGGCGCGATTGATTGTTGGCGGATCCGGATCATGGTTGGTCTTCGTCGGAGTCGGAATCGCCGTTCTGCGGCTCGACGGGAATCGGGTTGTGCAGGAACTCCGTCAGCTCGAAGCTCTTTGAATGATTAGGCCCGTAAAAAACGATCACCTGAACCTTGCACACGTCGGGAAAGAATCCCGACATAGTGACGATCTGCTCCCAGCTAAAATTCGGATATTCCTTTGGAAACAGGGTCTCGAAGTTGCCCTTGGTCATTCCCGGATCCGGAAATCGCTCCATTTCCGCGACCGACATGACCGCCTGCGCGAGTTGCGCGGCGCGCGATATGTCCTGCCCGTGGATCACGCTCTGCAGGCTCTGATGATGCAGCGCGAGCAGCGCCAGCAGCGCGATTCCCAGTACCGCCATCGCGAGCATCACCTCGAGCAGGGTGAAGCCCGCCCGCATCCGACGCTTCAGCTCGGGGGTCATTGCTGCATCACTTGGGCAAAGGTCTGGTCGCCGGAGACGATCGCCACCTGTCCGGTGAGCGGGTTGAACGCCAGCGTCATCACGTGACCCGACAGATCCATCAGATGGACGAGCGTCGCGTCGACATAGCCCTCGGGATAGAACTGGCAAGCGACGGAGCCCTTGTCGAAGGTGCCCTGATCGGCGACGGTGACGTCGCGAATCTCGACCGACGGCGGCATCGCAACTATATTGCCGGCCATCGAATGGTCGGGAACGAATTGAGGATTGGCGGAATAGGGGTCGAGCCGCGCGACGGCGTAGCGCTGATGATCCATGTCGAAGATCAGCCGCAGCACCACCTTCTGTGTCGCCGCCTCGTCGTACAGATAAGAAACGCGCCCAGCGAGCCGGCGTGATTGGCTCTTTAGAGCAGCCTGCCGGTAGCCGCCCATGTACGGAATCGCGAGCGTGAACATCAGCGCCATTATGAAAATGACGATCGCGAGTTCGAGCAGAGTAAATCCGCGCTCGGCCGAAAGCCTTCCCGCGATCGCTCGGCGCGAAGTTCCGGCCCCGATGCACGAGTGAAGCGTGCGCCTCATAGATTACTCAGGACGAACTACCATCAATATCGTCGGCGCTTTGGACTCCGTCGGGTCCAAAGGATTTGAGCGAGTAGGTGTTGCCGTCGCTTTGGTAGAAGTACTGATTGCCCCACGGATCGTTCGGTAGTTTCTCGATATATCCGCCCTGTTCGTAGTTGTTCACCGGACGGCCGGTGGTCGGCGGAGTAACCAGCGCGTTGAGCCCCTGGTCGGTGGTCGGATAGGAACCGTTGTCCAGATAGTAACGATCCAGTGCCTGCTTTAGCTCCTGGATATCGGCCTGAGCCTTGGTGGTCTTCGCTCGATCGGCGACGCCGCGCAGCCGCGGCACGACCATCAGCGCCAGCAGGCCGATAATCATGATGACCACCATTATTTCGATCAGGGTGAAGCCATCTTGATTGCGCAGTCGTGTTCGCATCGTTAAACCTCGTGGCCCGCCGGTTACTGCATAATCTGGTTGAGCTGGAAGATCGGCATCAGCACCGCGAGCATCATGAAGACGATAACAGCCGCCATCGCAAGCGTCATCACCGGCTCCAGAATCGTGGTCATCTGGCTGAGTGAGTGTGAGACTTCGCGTTCGTAATTGTCTGCGACCCGCTCGAGCATGCCTTCGAGCTCGCCCGAGCGCTCGCCAACGCGAATCATTTCGATCAGCAGGGGCGGGAAGAGGCCGCTCTGCGCGAGAGTGTGGCCCATGCCATGGCCCTCGCGAATTTCCTCGCGGCTCTTCTCGATCGCGTCGCGCAGCAGGCCATTGGTGACGACGCCCTTGACCGCGTCCATCGCGGGCAGCAGCTGCACGCCTGAGGCGAGCAGGGTCGAGAGCGTGCGCGCAAAGCGCGCGCAGATGATCCGGATCATCGTCGGACCCAGGTACGGCGCGCGCAGCACCGCCGTGTCGTATATACGGCGCCCGCGCGGCGTGGTCAGGCCGAAGGTCACGCCGGCGACTACTACGACCAGCAGCACCAGCAATTCGAGCCAGTAGCCGGTGATCGTGTCGGACAGACCGATTAGTACTTGTGTCGCAAACGGAAGCGCGGCGTGCTGTTGCTGGAAGATCGTCGCAACCTGTGGAACTACATAAGTCACCAGGAAGCCCATGATCGCCGTGCCGACGCAAATCATGATCACAGGATAGGTCAGTGCACCGCGCACCTTCGCGACAAACTCGGATTGCCGTTCGCTGTACTCGGCCAGCCGGTCCAGGACCGATTCGAGCGCTGCCGCCTGCTCGCCCGCGCGAACCATCCCGACATAGAGTTCGGAGAAGACCTTCGGATGCATCGCCATCGCGTCGGCGAGCGAACTGCCCTCGCGCACGCGCTCGCGCACCTGCGAGAGCATCCGCTTGATACTCGATCGCGAAGACTGGCTCGAGAGAGCGCCCAGAGCGTCGACGAGCTGCACGCCCGCGCCGAGCAGCGCGCCGAGCTGGCGCGTGAGCAGGCCAAGCTCCGAGGCTTTCATCCCGCGCCGCGCAAACGGCGACAGGCTGCGCTCGGGTTTTATCTCGGCGCCAGCCTCGGCGGAGAGTTCGGTTGGAAAGATTCCCCGCTCACGCAGCACCGCGCGTGCGTCGCGCGGACTATCCGCGTCGATAACTCCGGATACGTTACGGCCTTCGGCTGAAAGGCCACGGTAAGCAAAGACCGCCATCGCTTTTGGCAGACATCGCGCTCAGGCGATGTCTTCCTGGGTCCGTAGCAGCAGCTCCTCGATCGACGTTTCTCCAGCGAGTATCCGGTCGGCGCCGTCCTCGCGCAGGAGCTTCATCCCTTTGCTGGTGCAGTGCCGACGCAGAGTTGCGCCGTCGCTATTCTGCATCACGAGCGCGCGAATCTCGTCGTCCATCAGCATCAATTCCTGGATCGCAAGGCGGCCCTTGTAACCGGTGTTGCGGCACAGACGGCATCCCTTTGCGCGATAGACCGCGTGCGGGATGTCAGCGGGCGTAAGCCCGAGGCGGGCCAGTTCCGCGGCGGTCGGAGTGTAGGCCTCGCGGCATTCGACGCAGAGCTTGCGCACCAGGCGCTGCGCCAGCACGGCGAGGATCGAAGAGGACACCAGGAATGGCTCGATTCCAAAATCGAGTAGTCGCGTGACCGCGCCGAATGAATCGTTGGTGTGCAGAGTAGAGAACACCAGGTGCCCCGTCAGCGCGGACTGGATCGCGATCTCGGCGGTCTCGCCGTCGCGGATTTCGCCGACCATGATCACGTCCGGATCCTGGCGCAGGATCGATCGAAGTCCGCTGGCGAAGGTCAGATCGATCTTCGGATTTACCTGCATCTGGCCGACGCCGCGAAGCTGGTACTCGATTGGATCTTCGATCGTGATGATGTTTTTCTCGGGCGAGTTGATCCGGCTGAGGCACGCATACAGCGTGGTCGATTTTCCCGAGCCGGTTGGACCGGTCGCGAGGATAATTCCGTGGCTCTGCCGAATCAGCCGATCGATCTTGCGCAGATTTTCGCCGGAAAATCCCAGGCGGTCGAGATTGATATCCACCGCCGCCTGTGCACGATCGAGCAAGCGCAGCACCAGGCGTTCGCCAAACGCGGTCGGAATACTCGAGACGCGGATATCGATATCGCGCCCGGCGATCCGGAGCCGGATACGTCCGTCCTGCGGCAACCGCTTCTCAGCGATATTGAGACCCGACATGACCTTCACGCGCGAGGTGATCGCGGGCTGAAAACGCTTGGGTGGCTCGAGCACGTCGTACAGCATCCCGTCCACCCGGAAGCGCACAACCATCTCGCGCTCGAAAACTTCTATATGAATATCGCTGGCGCGATCCTTCACGGCCTGCGACAGGATCCCGTTGACCAGCTTGATAATCGGCGCCGAGTCGTCGGTCTCGAGCAGGTCGCGCGGCTCCTGCGCGAGTTCGTTGGCGACCACATCGAGCCGCTCTTCTTCGAGATCGATCATCAATTCTTCGGCGGTCGTGTTGCTCGCGTTGTCGTAGGCGCGATTGATCGCCTCGTTGATCACCTCGGCAGGCGCCACGACCGGATTTATCGGCAAACCGAACAACAGGCGAAGATCGTCGAGCGGTTCGTAATTTGAAGGATCGACAATTGCGACCGTGACACCCGACCCGTCGCTCGCGATAGCGAGTAGCCGGTTTTTCTTCGCATAATTTATTGGGACTTTGCTGACCAGCGCGCTATCGAGCGAGTGTTCATCGATATGTGCCTGGAAGGGCAGGCGATATTCCTGAGCGAGCGCGCGGGCCAGACGCTGCGGCTCGAGCGCGCCCATCTCGACCAGCACGTCGGCCAGCTCCTGGCCGGGCTTGCGCCGCTGGCGAGCCTTATCGAGGTCCTGCGGCGAGACCCACGAGCGGTCTAGCAGGATCGACTCGAAACTCTTACGCGCAGTGGCCATTATTGAATCGCGGGCGCTCCAGCGAAGTCAGAGCGAATTGAATGATTGTTCAAAGCTGATGCCACAGTATCTCGCAACGCCTGAAACGCCTCTTGGACACAATTAGACATGATATGTCCATAGCGTTGCAAGCATGGTCCCCAAGCTGTCATACCCCGATGCCGACCCTAGTAGTGGTTACCGGCCGGCGGCGCTACCTGTGGCGCGGTCATCCCGGCTGAGAATCCTCCGCTCTGCTTGGGCGGCATCGTGTGCTCCGCCTCGGCCCATGAGACGAGTTTGCCCCCCTGAAACTTCAAATCAACGAAAGTCCCTTTGTCGCCTTCTTTCACCTGGGTGTACAGGAGCGAGGCAGTCAGGTCGTTGGAATTGGGCTTGTAAGCGTAACTCCAGACCTCGACATCCGATGACACGAACTGATGGATATCCGGCTCGCCGTACTTTTGATGGATCTCGATCATCGACTCGCCGACCTTGAGGTGCTCGGTCATGCGCGAAGCTTTGACCCGGGTGCCGGCCTGGTAGAACAGGCCGCATCCGAATAGCGGTGCGACGGCGAGTGCGGCGATCATCACGAGCGGAGCAAATCGAACCATTTTCTCCATCGGCGAATTGTGTTTGGCCCGGCGCGGTCTTGTCAACGAATCGCGCGAACCATGCTATAGAAGCTTGGTGGAGTTAGCCACGCAGGGGAGGCCCGGATGGCCCAGAAGCTTCGGCTGGTCAAAGGCGCTTCGCGTCGCGGCGCGCTGGTGTATGGGATGCGAATTTTTGACGAGGCGCACGTCGCCGCGGTCGAGGACGCCAAGGTAACGCTCGAAGACGGCACCACGGGGCGGGTCACGATGCACTACATCGAGGGGACTCGCGAGCAGATTCGCCGCCAACTGATGCAGAGTATCGACGCGTTCTTCGAACTGCTCGATGAAACGACGGACCGGGAATAAGCAACCGAAGGAATCAGCAAAGGAAGGTTTCAGAGGATATGAAACTAGAATTCGTGAAATACGAAAAGCGCGATCATATCGCGCACATCACCTTCAACCGGCCCGAGCGGATGAACGCGCTGCATCCCGCCTGCCACATCGAGATGGACCAGGTGTGGGACGATTTTATCGCCGACAAGGCGACGTGGGTCGCGATCGTTACCGGCGCCGGCGACAAGGCGTTCTCGGCCGGCAACGATTTGCGCTGGACCGCGGAGCATCGCGGCGAGATCGAGTCGGCGCTGCGCGGCAAGGGAGGATTCGCGGGAATCACCGCGCGCTACGATATCTACAAACCGATCATCGCCGCGGTGAATGGCTTCGCACTCGGCGGCGGATTCGAGATCGCGCTCGGATGCGACATCATCATCGCGGCTGAGCACGCCCGCTTCGGGCTTCCTGAGCCGCGAGTCGGGCTGATGGCTGCCGCGGGAGGAGTGCATCGGCTGCCGCGCCATATTCCGCTCAAGATCGCGATGGGCATGATGCTGACCGGGCGGCATATCACCGCGCAGGAAGCGCACAAGTGGGGAATCGTCAACGAGGTTGTGCCGCTGAAGGATCTGATCCCGACCGCCGAGAAATGGGCAGCGGAGATCATGGAATGCTCCCCGCTCTCCGTTCAGGCGACTAAAGCCGCCGCGATGGACGGGCTCGGGCGTCCGGTCAAAGACGCGATCGCGCAGCACTACGATTTGCAGGCAAAGCTATTCAAGTCGAAGGACGCGATCGAAGGACCGCTCGCCTTCTCGCAAAAACGCAAACCCAACTGGACCGGCGAATAGCGCGCAGCACGCACGTTCCATTTGTTATATGTCAGTGGAGGCGGACGGCCCCGTCCGCCTTCTCCTTTTCCGTCTTCCTGCCACGAAAGTGAGAAGGCAGGGGGAGCGCGCAGATTATCGCGGATGCCGACAGGACTCTCGCTTTGGCAATTGATTTTCGTCGCACGTGGCGGGCGACAATCTGGAAGCGTTTAGACATATCAATAAAGCAGCAAAGTTATAGTGGCGCGGGCGTCTCGCCCGTGGGAGACCGGTGCGCCGCAGGCGCGTCGCACCAATGAATTACTCGGCATCGCGTGCGTGAAGTACAGCGGTTCCCGCGCGTGCACCCCTGCGGCGGATTCATTGGAGGGCGGGCCGTCGGCCCGCCGTCGCCCACGGGCGAGACGCCCGCGCCACTATGGCCTGTGCCGTTGCTAGGCGGGTGAGCGGCGACGCGCCATGTCGGCGCGATACGCCGCGAGCTCGTCGGCCTCGTGCGCGGTGTCCCATCGTAGTTCCGTGCCCATCAGGTGCGCCACCGCGGGCGCGGCCGCGTCAGCTTCGAGCGGATAGCGCCAGACCATCGCGGTGCGGCGGACCAAGAAATCGGCCAGGTGCGAGACCATCTCATTGCGCACCGCGTGGATAACCTCCGCGCCGATAACGGGGCATCCTACCGCGAGCGGCAACGCTAACTCGGCGTTGCTCGCGGCGATTTGCGCAGGAATCGCCGCGCGAGTCCCGTAGCGCGCGACCAGAATCTCTCGCGCGACTCGCGGCAACGTTGCGAGCGCCTCGACCCCGGCGCGATCGTCGGCGTCGGGGCGCGCTCCAGGGAGCGGAGTATCGCGAGTCGGATAGACGCCGCGGGCTCGTCCGAGGTCCTTCATTACACGAGTGACGAGTTTTTCGGCGATCTCGCGATGCGTCGTCAGCTTGCCGCCTGCGACCGTGAGCAATCCCGATGCGCTCTCGAGGATCACCTCTTCGCGCGGAACTGATGACGGTGCTTTCGAGTCGCCACCGTTTTCGACCAGCGCGCGCAATCCCGCGAAGCTCGACGCTACATCCTCCGCGCTGAGCTTTATTCCCGGCAGGCTTTCGGCGAGGACTCCAAGAAGGTAGGCGACGTCGCCTTTGTCGGTGGTGACGGATGCCGGGTCGGCGTTGTAATCGGTGTCGGTGGTGCCGACGAGAACGTAATGCTCATGCGGCATCACGAATACAATTCGTCCGCTCTCGTCCGCCAGTACGAGCGAGTCGTGCACCGGCAGCGTCGTGCGCGGAAAGATAAGATGCACGCCCTTGGTCAGGCGCACGCAGTTACGCACGGCGGGATCGTCGAGGCGTCGGATATGATCGACCCACGGACCGGCGGCATTGACGAAGATTCGCGCGCGCAACTCGAACGCCGAGCCGGTCGCGAGATCCTTTACCGACATCGCGGCGATCCTGCCGTTGGTATTGCGTGCAAAGCCTTCGACGCTGGCGTAGTTGGCGACCGCGGCGCCGTGAATCGCGGCGTCGAGGATATTTTCGAACGTGATTCGCGCGTCGTCGGCCCACGCATCGTAGTAGAGCGAGCCGCCGGTCAGATTCGCACGCGCGAGCGCGGGCTCGATCTCGCGCACGCTGGCGGCGTTGAGATTGCTGTGCCACTGCGCCCGCGGCATCCGCGCGAACAGGTCGTAGAGCCACAGCCCCATCGACATCGTGAACCGCCCGAACCCGCGTCCGCGATAAATCGGAAATAGAAAACGGATCGGCTTTACCAGGTGCGGCGCCGTATGGCGGCGCAGCCGCTCGCGCTCGCGCAGCGCCTCGTACACCAGCTTCAACTGGCCCTGCGGAAGATAGCGGAAGCCGCCGTGGATCAGCTTCGAGGATCGAGAAGAAGTGCCGCCCGCGAAATCGCCGCGATCCACCAGTGCGACGCTGAGCCCGCGCATCGCGGCGTCGCGCGCGATTGCGGCGCCGTTGATTCCGCCGCCGATAATCGCAAGGTCGAATTCCTCCGCGCCGAGCCGCGAGATCGAGCGCGCGCGGTCGAG
Organism: uncultured delta proteobacterium; assembly: GCA_963765675.1. Classification (GTDB taxonomy): domain Bacteria; phylum Desulfobacterota; class Binatia; order Binatales; family Binataceae; genus JBARDN01. Next base: position 315,176 of record CAVXXK010000006.1, read on the forward strand.
AGGATTTTCGTCCGGCGTCATCGTCCTGACGGTTCCGCTGATGGTTCCGGAGACGGTTTCGGCGTCAGTCTTCAGGCTCTTCCTGGAATGAGTAGCGTTCCTCGCGCCACGGATCGGCGTGATTATGGTAGCCGCGCACTTCCCAGAAGCCGCGCTTGTCGAACTCACAGAACTCGACCGCGCGCACCCATTTGGCGCTCTTCCACGCGTAGAGCTTCGGCACCACCAGGCGCAGCGGAAAGCCGTGGTCGGGCGGAAGATCGCGGCCGTCATGGCGATGCGCCAATATCACGTCGTCGTCGAGGAATTCATCGAGCGGCAGATTGGCAGTGTAGTTCTGCTCGCAATGAATCAGCACGAAATGCGCCCGCGGCTTGAGGCCCACGAGCTTCATCAGGTCGAGGACCTTCACGCCTTCCCAAAGATTATCGAGCCGCGACCAGGTCGTGACGCAATGAAAGTCGCTGGTCTGCTTGGTTTGCGGCAGCGCGCGAAATTCCTCGTATGAAAATCGCAACTCCTTTTCCACCAAACCGAAGACGCGGAAATCCCATTTGGCCGGATTGAAGCGCGGCGTCGCGCCCATACGACAGGACAGGAAACTTGTCGGTCAGAGTCTGGCCCGGCGGCACCCGGTCGTTCAATTCATTGCGCAAATCATTGCGAGAGAGCGGCTTTCCCATATGGACTGTTAATATCCGAGCGCGTCAGCCGACGAAAGGGTTGTCATGCTGACTTGCGATCGAGCGCGCGGATCACGGCCGCGGTCATCTCGCTGGTTGAGGCTTTGCCACCGAGGTCGCGGGTCAGCACGCGGCCTGAGCGCAGGACGGCGCCGGTTGCGGCGCGAATCTTCTTCGCGGCAGCGGGGCGCGAAAGATAATCCAGCAGCATCGCGCCGGAGAGAATCGCGGCAATAGGATTGGCGAGACCCTTGCCCGCGATATCGGGCGCGGTGCCGTGGACCGCCTCGAAGATCGCGCCCTTGTCGCCGTAGTTCGCACCCGGCACCAGGCCGAGTCCGCCGACCAATCCTGCGCACAGGTCGGAGACGATATCGCCGTAAAGATTCTCCAGCAGCAGGATATCGAAGGAGCTTGGATCGGTTACCAGCCGCATGCAGGCGGCGTCGACGATCTGCTCCTGGTAGCGAATCTCCGGATAGCCGCGCGAGACCGCACGCGCGCATTTCAGAAACAGCCCATCGGAGAGCTTCATGATGTTGGCCTTATGAATCGCGGTCACCGATTTGCGATGGTTCGCGCGCGCATACTCAAAGGCGAACTTGGCGATCCGCTTCGACGCGTGCGCCGTGATCACCTTGATACTCTCGACCACGCCGGGCGCGACCTCGTGCTCGATTCCCGAGTAGAGATCCTCGGTGTTCTCGCGCACCACGATCAGATCGACGTTGCGAAACGGCGTATGCACGCCCTTGAAGCTGAGCGTCGGACGCAGGTTGGCGTAGAGGTCGAAGGTCTTGCGCAGGAAGACGTTGATCGAGCGGTAGCCCACGCCCACGCGGGTTTCGAGCGGACCCTTGAGCGCGACGCCGGTGCGCGTGAGCGATTTGATCAGCTCGTCCGGGACCGGATTGCCAAAGCGCTTGAGCGCGGCCGCACCGGCAGACTGCCGGTCCCAGTCGATCTTCACGCCGGCGGCCTTGATCACCTCCAGCGCGGCGGAAATAACTTCAGGACCAACACCGTCGCCGGGAATAAGCGTGACGGCGGGAATTCCGTCACGATGCGGCGCGGTCAGTCGATTGTTCTTCGGCATCGAACTCCACTGCTTCGTTTAGTCGTCAACGATCGCGAGAAAAATATCGGCGACGTTGGTGCCGGTCGGTCCGGTGCGAAACAGATCGCCGGACGCGGCGAGAAAATTGTACGCGTCATTACGCGCCAGTGCTGTAGCCGCGTCGAGCCCGCGCGCCGCCGCCCGCGCGACAGTCGCTGGCGACGCGAAGCCGCCGGCCGCGTCGGTAGGGCCGTCAATTCCGTCTGTGCCCGCGAACAGCGCGAGAAGTTTGCGCCCGGGCGCGATACGCGCCAGCTCCGCCGCCATCGCAAGTGCGCAATGCTGCGCGCGGCCGCCCTTGCCGCCGCCGCGCACGGTGACCACAGCCTCGCCCCCGGCGGTCGCGCAGATTCGCCGATGAGGCAGCGCGGCGATTCGGTTCGCCAGCGCGCGGCCGAGCTCTTCGGCCTCGCCACGGAGCTCCGGGAATCGCTCGACGGCATATCCCGCCGCGGCGGCGGCGCTCGCGGCCGCTTCGAGAGCGGTCGCGTTGTCACCGATGATCGCATTGGTCACGCGCGCGAAGACTGTGTCGCCGGGCTTCGGTGTCTCGATGATTTGGCCGGCCGCGCCGCGCTCCAAATGCTCCCGGACGCGCTCGGGTGCGCGGCCCCATACGCCACGGCGCTTCAAGACCGACACCGCGTCGCCGAAGGTGGTCGGGTCGGGCGCGGTCGGCCCGGAACCGATCGTCGCGAGATCGTTGCCGGGCACGTCGGAGAGGATCAGGCCGAAGAGGCGCGCCGGAGCGGCAGCAGCGGCGAGCCGTCCACCCTTCACGGCCGACAGATGCTTTCGTACCAGGTTGAATTCGCGAATCGGCGCGCCCGAGCGAAGCAGCGCCTGAGTGACCGCGATCTTGTTCTCGAGCAGCAAGCCGGGCGCGGGCGCCGAGAGCATCGCGGAGGCACCGCCACTAAGCGCGACGATCACCAGGTCGTCATCGCGCAGGCCACGGACCAGGTCGAGCGCCGCGTGCGCGCTGTGCTCGGACGCGCGGCCGGGAACGGGATGTTCTCCACGCAGGAGGTCGAAGCGCACGAGCTCGGGAGCGTCGTCGAGCGCGGGAATGACCGCGACTGCGTCGGCGATACGATCGCCCAAACGCGCTTCCAGAGCGGACGCCATGGCAGACGCAGCTTTTCCGATCGCGAGCGCGATCACGCGGCGGGCGGAGGTGATCGCCTCGGGCAGCTCCGCGATCGCGCCGTCGAGCGAGCGATATATCAGGCGCGCGGGTTCGACCGCCGCGATCGCCGCGCGATAAAAGCGCGTCAAATCGGCGCGTGCCGCAGCCTCATGATCGGCGGGAATCATCGCGAGAGCATTGTGCCACGCTTGCGCGAATGACACATCGCCGAGGTCTGCTGCATGAGGCGCGACGCCTGTGCATGGACGCCCCGGGATTTCTCCCTCCGGTCGAAATGACGCTTGGAGGCTTGGTGCATAAGTATCGAGCACCGCCGAATCTCTGACCTCATTGGCTGAGCCCCCAAGCGTCATTTCGAGCCTTGGGCGAGAAATCCCGAGGCGCTCATGCGCCGGCGTGCGGACACCAGCAAGAATCAGCAGGTGCGCGACTTAGCGGGGATGCAGGGTTTTTATTTCGCCGGATTTCATTGCTACCAAGACCGTCGTCGCGATCGCGGCGAAGATGCCGGTGCCTACTACGCCGGGAATCGCGAGCAGCTCCTTGTCGAGCTTCGCGGGGTTGTGGATTTCCTTGACTGCGCAATCGAGGATCACATTGCCGTTGTCGGTGACGAAATCGACGCCGTCTTTTTGGCGCACTGCCGGCTTGAGGCCCAGCGCTGCCACTTTGCGCGTGACCAGGGGCACTCCGAATGGCACCACCTCGACCGGCAGGATGCCGCGGGCGCCGAGCTTGCGCACGAGCTTTTCCTCGCCGACAAGAATCACCACTTTGCGCGACGAGGCGGCGACGATTTTCTCGCGGACCAGCGCGCCGCCGTAGCCCTTGATCAGGTTGAGGCGCGGATCGACTTCGTCGGCGCCATCAAAATCTATATCGATCTTCGGCGCGTCGGTGAGCGAAGCGATCTCGATTCCGAGCGAGCGCGCAAGCTCCTCACTCGCGCGCGAGGTCGGAATTCCGCGCACCGCGATCAGGCTCTGCCCGAGCGCATTGATAAAGGCGGTCGCGGCCCGCCCGGTTCCGAGTCCGATCGTGTGATGCGGGCGGACGGTCTTGAGTGCGAATCGGCCGAGCGCCTGCATGTGATCGAGCGCATCCAAACTCCCGTGCGCATTCTGAATCGTTGAGGTCGAGGTCCCCATGGCCAAGTCCCCCTCGCGAATGCCCCGTGCGGCGCGCTACTTGCCGTTGCGAAGCAGGTTCATGAACTCGTGGCGGGTTTCATGATTAGTCCGGAACACGCCGAGCATCGCGGAGGTCGTGACCCACGAGTTCTGTTTTTGCACGCCCCGCATCCGCATGCACATATGTTCGGCCTCGAGCACTACAGCAACTCCGAGCGGCTCGATCTCTTCCATAATCGTCGACGCGATTTGAGTCGTCAGGCGCTCCTGCACCTGCAGCCGGCGGCAGAATATTTCCACCATCCGCGCGAGCTTCGAGATCCCGACGATTCGCTTGTTGGGCAGATAGGCGACGTGCGCCTTGCCCATGAACGGGAGCAGGTGATGCTCACAGAGGGCGTAGAAATCGAGATCCTTGCACAGGATGATCTCCTGGTAGTCTTCCTCGACGAACAGCGCGCCGTTGATCGCGACCTTGGGGTCCTGCTTGTAGCCGGCGGTCAGAAATTCGTACGCCTTGACCACGCGGAATGGAGTGCGCAGCAGCCCCTCGCGCTCGGGATCTTCGCCGACATAGCGGAGCAGGGTGCGCACTGCTTCTTCGGCGGCAAGACGTTCGCGCTCGGAGCGTGCGGCGGAGCTATCCGGAAGATTACGGATTACAGATTTTCGGCTTTGCGCCATTTGCTGAACTCCAATGCGAGCTCGATCGCCAGCGACGGTCCGCCGCCACTCATTATTGCAAATCCCGCCGCCTCACCGCTGAGCGATCGCATCAGTTCCAGATTCTGCTTGATCGAGAAGGCGCGCGCGTCGGTTTCGGTCATCCCCGAGTATCGATCGAGATAGCCGCTGGCGCCTTTCAAATCCCTGACTTTGTCCTGCATGTATTTGGCCATGCCCGGCCGCTTGATTGGAAGAATCCCGAACACGACGGCGATTCCGATCCGGCGGGCCTCGGCGAGAAAGCGGCGGGCGGTCTCGGCCTCGAAGATCGGCTGGGTCAGGACGAACTTCGCGCCGGCGCGCGCGCGGCGCTCGAGCAGCTCGATCTCGCGCTCGAAGTTCTTGCGATAGGGATTCGCAACCGAGCCGGCGTATATCGCCGGCAGCGTTTTGAGGCGATCCCTGCCCTCGCCAGTATCGCCGCAATTGAGCATCGCGATCATCGCGAGCAGGCTGAACGCGTCGAGGTCGTGCACCGCGCTCGGGCCGCCGGGATCGCCGGGCGGAAGCTTGTCGCCGGTCAGAGCGACCACGGCGTCGATTCCGAGCGCGCCCGCGCCGAGCAGATCGGACTTGAGCGCCAGGCGATTGCGATCGCGGCAGGAGACGTTCAACACCACCGGAATTTGCAGCCGCGTTTTGATGATCGAGGCGAACACGAGGCCCGACATCTTGACCTGTCCCAGAGAGTTGTCGGTCAGGTTGATCGCGTCCACGTGGCCGCGCAGCGCAGCCAGATGGCGCAGCAGCAACTCAGGGTTCACGCCGCGCGGAGGAGAGACTTCAACCCACAGAGCGGGACGGCGTGAGGCAAGGCTTTCGGCGACTTTACCGGACACTCCGCTTCTCTGCCCCGTCGCGCCGATATTAGGCCTGGCGCCGCTCGGTCGCCTTTACCTTCTGGTACTTGCGGTAATCGTAGCCGGTCGCCATCGCCATCAACAGCGGCTCCATCCCGCCTTCGCGCTCGCGGCGCAGCACGCGCAGGCGATCGAAGAACTCGTTGAAATCCTTGTCGACGCGCGGCCGCCCTTCGAGCGGGGAGAGAAAGAAATCGTGCAGGCGGGTGACGGTGAAGCGCAGCGAGGAAAAGCGCAGCTCGTTGGGAAACGCGTCCCATTCCGCGAGCGACAGCGTGCGGACGGATTCGTAACCGCCCAGCAGGGAGCGAAAACGATCTAGCGAGTAGGCGCCGCCGACGAAGCATAGCGCGTTGACAGCGGTCGCGATGTCGAAAATAAATTTGCCGCGGCATGCGGCCTCGAAATCGAGCACCGCGGTCAGCTTCTCGCCGCGAAACAGCAGGTTGTCGGGAAACAGATCACCGTGAATTACGCCCTTGGGCAGCTTGCCTTCGAGATAGCGCGTCAGGTACTCGACCTCGTCGTCGAGGGTGCGGCAGATTTTGCGGAAGTAGTTGGGTAGGCGGCTGCGCACGCTCAGGTAGAGGTCGGCGATCCGCTCGAAGCTGAAGCGGTTGTCGATGCCCTTCTTGTAGGCTTTGCCGATCACGTGCAGGTCGCCGAGCGCGTGGCCGATCGTCTCGAGATGCGACAGCTTGAGCTTCTCCGCCGGCAGCATCCGGCCTTCCTGGTAGCGGAACAGCGAGACGCACTTGTTGTTGAGCGAGCGGTAGAAGCGGCCCATCCGATCCTGCATCGGATGCGGACAGGGGAAGCCGTGCTTGCGCACGAACGACAGCAGATCGATCTCGCGCTTGAGCTCGTTTTCGCTCTTGACCTCGTCGATTCGGAGCAGGAACTTTCCCTTGGCGGTCTCGAGGATATAGTTGCTGTTGACCGAGCCTTCGGCGACGCCGGTGGCTGAGCTTACGCGTCCGAGCGCGTAATCGTCGGATAGTTCCTTGAGGAACGGTTTGCTTAACTCAGTATAAACTGCCATGCGGGAATGATCGATCCGGTATGTCGCCGGAATAGTAGAGCCATAGCCTTGGTGGGTCAACTAGGGTCGGGAAAAATAGCCTTTTCGAGCCTCACTTCGAGAATGTCAGCGCTGCAACAAGTCCGTCAGGTTAGAAACCGGACGAATCTAAATGGGAGAATAGCATGCCAGTCAAGAAAAAAACGGTGAAATCGGCGGCTCGGCCGGCCAAACCTGCGGCGGCAAGCGCGTCGGCGCCGGCTTCGCTTGCGCTGGAGGGTCGTAAAGCGCCGACGTTCGAGCTGCCGTCGGGCGACGGCGCAACGGTCAAGCTTGCCGACCTGGTCCGCAAGGGCAACGTGGTGCTCTATTTCTATCCGAAAGACCTGACGACAGGATGCACCGCCGAGGCGTGCAGCTTCCGCGACAACCTGGCGGACGTGCGCGAGCTTGGCGCGCAGATAATCGGCATCAGCGCCGACACGCCTGCGTCGCATGCGAAGTTCACCGGCAAGTACGAGCTCAATTTTCCGCTGCTGAGCGACGTCGACAACAAGGTCGGAAAGCTCTACGGCGTGTACAAGATGAAATCGATGTACGGGCGGCAGTACATGGGAATCGAGCGGACGACTTTCGTGATCGATCGCGCGGGTGTGGTCCGAAAGGTCTTCCCCAAGGTCAAGGTGACAGGCCACACCGACGAGGTGGTCGCGGCGCTCAGGGCGCTCGACTGATCAGGGCGCGACTGCCGCGAGCATCATGACGCCGCGTCGGTTTCGTTGCCGAGCAGGTTCTGGCGCAGGAACGCTCGCAGGTCGGGCGATACCCGGCCGCCCAGATGATGCCCTTGCGGAAAATAGTGCGTCTCGACGTGCGCGCCGCGCTCACGCAGGGCGCTGGCGAGATCCTGAGCCTGGCTGACTGGAGTCGCCTTGTCGCGGTCGCCGTGGAGGATAAGCACGCTGCATCCGAGGCGGTTCGGCAGATGCCGAATCACGCTGCGCTCGGCCAGCACTCGCTTGCTCGGCCAAACCTCGTGGAGGATTGCGAGCTTGGTGCGAAGCGTGGTTTCGGGCCACAGACTCAGCATGTCGTAGGCGCCGGATTGCAGGATGAGTGCTCGCGGGCGGGAATCGTAGTCCATGAGAAGGCCGGCGGCGACAGCGCCATTGCCGAGACCCCAAACTGCGATCCGCGACGCGTCGACGTCTGGCCGCGCAGCCAGCAGATCGAGCGCTTTGCGCGCCGCGGCGACCGCCTGCGGACCGACGTAGCGGCTCGGGCCGGAAGAATGTCCGTAGCCAGGAATGCTGACGCAGGCGACCTGAATCCCCATCGCGACGATATAGGCGTTGGAATCGACGCAGCGCTCGGCGGTTTCCTCGCCGTTCAGCACCAGCATCGCGGGCAGCCGCCCCGGCACGTCGCTACGGGTCAGGTAACCCGCAATCTGGTACTTATTGGGGCCGAGCGAGACGGCGAAATTAAACGGTGCGGTGTTGGGATGCCGTTTCAGGAACGATACGGGGCGGACCCTGCAAGCGGGCAGCGCCGCAAGCATCGTGATTAGGGCAATCGCTGCGCCAGTGATGCGTACGACCGACCATCGCGATAGCGTGTCCGAGTCGGAGTCGGCCGAAGCCGCCGTGTGAGTGTCCATAGACGGCCCATATCTATACCAGTGCGGCCACAAGGGAAACCATCGAGCCTCTCGCCAATGCACTCGCGATCGGTCACGGGGTCTTCCGAACCTCCGGAGGGGGCGATTGAATCGTGCGGGACTTTCGCCAATACTTCTTGATTCACCGGGCGTTTTGCCCGCGATCTCTGGACAATATCTGGATACATCATGGCCACGCAGTCATCGGCGATAATTGATTTCGACAAGAATGGCGGTGTGATCCCCGTGATTGCGCAGGACTACCGAAATCATCGTGTGCTGATGCTGGCGTATATGAATCGCGAGGCGTTCGAGGAAACCGTGGCGACGCGGCGCGCCTGCTATTTCTCGCGCTCCCGCAACCGGCTGTGGCGCAAGGGCGAGGAGTCGGGCAATTTTCAAATCGTGCACGAAATCCGCCTCGATTGCGACGAGGACGCCGTCCTTCTGATGGTCGAGCAGGCGGGCGACGGCGCGGCCTGCCACGAGGGCTACGAGTCCGACTATTTCCGTGTCCTCGACGGCGAGGATTGGCGCGTCGTCGACAAGCGGATTGTCGACCCCGCGAAGTACGGCCCAAATTACGGCCATCCGAAGAAACCAGTTGTCTGACGATAAATCCGGCGATAAACAGATGTCCGGCAAGATACTCAAATTCGGAATTCCCAAGGGCAGCCTCGAGCAGAAGACGCTCGAGCTGATGCGCAAGTCCGGCTGGCGAATTCAGGTGGATGCGCGCTCGTATATTCCGACGATCGACGATCCTGGGCTTGCGTGCCGCATCCTGCGCCCGCAGGAGATACCGCGCTACATCGCCGACGGCTCGCTCGACGCGGGAATCGCCGGCAGCGACTGGGTGGCGGAAAATAACGTAAGCCTCGAGCAGGTCGAGAGCTTCATCTATTCGAAAGTCTCGATGCAGCCGGCCAGGTGGGTGCTGTACGTCGCACAGGACTCACCGATCAAGCGCTTGGAGGACCTGGCGGGCAAGCGTGTCGCGACCGAGATCGTGCAGTTCGTCAAGCGAACCTTCGCCGAACGAAAAATTAAAGTAGAAGTTGAATTTTCGTGGGGCGCGACCGAGGCCAAAGTCGCGGAGGGAATCGTTGACGCCGCGGTGGATGTGACCGAAACCGGCTCTTCGATCCGCGCCAATGGTCTGCGGATCGTCGAGGAGCTGCTGATCTCGAATCCGGTCCTGGTCGCCAATCCGGCCGCGATGGCCGACGAATGGAAGCGCGCCAAGATTCGGCAGATTGGCGTCCTGATGCGCGCGGCGCTCGACGCCGAGAACCGCGTGATGATTAAAATGAACGTGCTGCGCGCCAACGTCGAGAAAGTGATCGCGCTTTTGCCCGCGCTGACCGCGCCGACGATCTCGTATCTCTACGCCTCGCCGGTGCTGAAAGGCGAGGAGTGGCTCGCGGTCGAAACCGTGATTGCGGAACAGACCGTGCGCGAGTTGTTTCCCAAGCTGCTCGAGGCAGGCGCGGTCGGAATTGTCGAGTTCTCGCTCAACAAGATTATCTGACGCGTCTGTATGACGACCCGCGACATCACCTTTCCGGCTAGCGGCGGTCATCCGATGCGCGCGGCGATCGCCGGCGCAGAAGACGGCGCGAAGCGTCCCGGCGTGATCGTTATCCACGAGATCTTCGGCCTCAACGATGATATCCGCCGAATCACGGCGCGGATCGCGGGGCTTGGCTACGTCGCGATGGCGCCCGATCTGTACGACGGCTCCGGCGCGCGCGCGATTTGTATCGCTCGCACCTTGTTGGCGCTGAATCGCGGCACGGGCCAGCCGTTCGAGGATCTGAAATCCGCGCGCGAGTTCCTGGCGGAGCAGCCGGGGGTCGATAGCTCGCGAATCGGTGTGATCGGATTCTGCATGGGCGGCGGCTTCGCGCTTTTGTATGCGGTGCGCGCGCCGATGAACGCGTGCGCGACATTTTACGGCGACGTTCCGAAGAGCGCCGAGAAAATTCGCGGAGTATGCCCGGTGCTCGGCGGCTACGGCGCTGACGACAAGCTGTTCGCGTCGCAGGGACGCAGGCTCGAAAAGCTGCTCGCCGAGAACGGCGTCGAGCACGACGTGAAGATCTACGACGGCGCCGGGCACAGCTTCATGAGCCGTCACGAGGGCAGGCTCGCGAAGCTTGCGGCCTACGGACCGATGAAGGTGGGCTACAATCACGACGCCGCCGAGGATAGCTGGAAACGAATCGACGCATTCTTCGCGCGCCATCTCGGCCGCTGAACGCGGAGCCGGAGCCCATGCCTATCGCGAAAAAAGAGAGCTCGACCGATCTTGAAAAGCGGGCGGCGCGAATCAGCCGCACTCTGGCGCGGCTTTATCCGAAGGCGCGGATCAGCCTCGATTTCTCGACGCCGTGGCAATGTCTTGCGGCGACGATTCTGTCCGCTCAATGCACCGACGAGCGCGTCAACAAGGTAACGCCCGCGCTGTTCAAGGAATTTCCCGACGCGCGCGCGACCGCGGCGGCGCGGCCCGAGCGGATTAACGAGCTGATCGCGTCCACCGGATTTTTTCGGCAGAAGACCAAATCCCTGATGAACACGGCGCGGCTACTGGTCGAGCGTCACGGTGGCGAAGTTCCCGAGGCGATGGAGGATCTCGTCGCGCTGCACGGGGTCGGGCGCAAGACCGCCAACGTGATCCGCGGCCACGTTTTTGGCCTGCCGGGATTCGTCGTCGATACGCACGTGCGCCGGCTGACGAATCGGCTCGGACTCACGCGCAGCTCCGATCCGGTAAAGATCGAGAGTGAAGTGTCGGCTCTCCTGCCGCCCAAAGATTGGACCCCGTTCTCGATGCGCCTGATCCTGCACGGCCGCCAAGTCTGCATCGCCCGCGCCCCCAGGTGCGAAGCCTGCGCACTGTCGCCGGATTGCCCGAAGATCGGGGTTAAGCCTCGACACTGATGTGTCATTCCCTCGCGCGGGCGGCGGCGCGACAGCATAAAGAGATTTAGTGCAAGGCTGCCCTCACCGGCGCGTCACGGTGATTGCTAAAAAGAGCAATCGCCGCGCCGCTTGCCCTCTCCCGGAAGGAGAGGGGCAGAAGAGCAGACGGAGAAGAGCAGATAGCGCCGCCGCGAGCGCGCGATGACTGCGCCTCTCCCTCCGGGAGAGGCCGGGTAAGACTTCGTCCGAAGTCTTACCCGGGTGAGGGCGGCCTTACGATAATTTGGCTCCTGCGATCCGGGATTTCCTCAGCCTTCGCGAGGTAGTCACGCGCTGAAATGACAATCCGGAACCCGCGAGGTGCGTATTTGAACATCTGTGCCGAAATGCAATAATCTCGTATCGCGTGCCCGGCTACCAGGGCCATTTCCGTGAAACTTCGGCTGGACGACATAACCGCCGAGGCAAAGGATATCTCCTTTGCCGAGCCGGAATCTGAAATCAACCGTATTCTGGGGCAGGGGCCTGTGCGCGAGTACCAGGTAGAAGGACCGATTGCTGTGAATGTTTCGTATTATCGAGCGGGCACCGACCTGTTTTTCTCGGGGCAGATCGAGGCGCGGACCGGAGCCGCATGCGCCCGCTGCGCCGAGGAATTCGACGCGTCGTCGTCGGCTCCGTTTCGATTCGTTCTGGCGCCGCGCTCGATCGGTCCCGCGAACGAACGTAATCTCAAGGTCGATGACCTCGAGTTCTCGACTTACGATGGCGACGAGATTGATCTTAGCCCGCTGATTCGCGAGCAGTTGATGCTCTCGCTGCCGACGCGTCCGTTGTGCCGCGAAGATTGCCGGGGGCTCTGCCCGCATTGCGGGATCAACCTCAATCGGGAATCGTGCGGATGCCGCGAAGAGCGGCTCGATTCGCGCCTGGCCGCGATCCGTTCGCTCAAGGTCTCGCGCCAGTAGTTTTGTCCAACTCAAATCGCAGGAAGAAACCTACATGCAAGCACCCAAACGCCGAACCTCCCACTCGAAGAAGAATCAACGCCGCTCCCACGACGCCTTGCGCGCCGTGAATCCCGGCACCTGCGCGAGCTGCGGCGAGCCCGCGCTGCCGCATCATGTTTGCAGGCATTGCGGCTCCTACCGCGGCCGTGAAGTCGCCGCGGTGAAGGAATAGCGGGCGCAGGTTATCCAATTGAAGATCGCGCTCGACGCGATGGGGGGCGATCTCGCACCCAAGGCTGCGGTCGAGGGGGGCGTGCTGGCCGCACGCGATTTCGGTATCGAGATCGTGCTGGTGGGCGACCGCGAGGTCGTCGCCAGAGAGCTCGCCGAACACGACACCAAGGGGTTGAGCATCCGGATCGAGCACGCGCCCGAAGTCGTGCTGATGGACGATTCGCCGCTCGAATCGATCCTGAGCAAGCCGGGCTCGTCGCTGCATATCGGATTTCACCTGGTGAAGGATCTCAAGGCTGACGCTTTCGTCAGCGCCGGAAATTCCGGCGCGATGATGGTCGCCGCGTCGGTCATCCTGGGAAATCTTCCCCACGTCGATCGCCCCGCGATCGGAACGATCGTGCCGACCACCGAAGGGCAGGCGCTCTTGATCGACGCCGGCGCCAACACCGAGGTCAAGCCGCTCAACCTCGCGCAGTTCGCGGTGATGGGCGCGGTTTACTGGCGCCGCGTGCGCAACGTCTCGGTCCCGCGTGTCGGGATCCTGTCCAACGGCGAAGAAGCTTCCAAGGGCACCGAGCTCACGCGCGCCGCGGCCGCGATGCTCGGGCAGATGTCTTCGTACGTCAACTACATCGGCTACGTCGAAGGGCGCGATATCAACCGCGCCAAGGCCGACGTGATCGTGACCGACGGCTTTACCGGCAACGTCGCGCTCAAGACGATGGAGGGGTTGTCGTCGCTGATCCGCGGAAATCTGCGCGAGCTTCTGAGCGGAAGCTGGGCCGGAAGAATCGCATACTTGCTTATCCGCAAACGGCTTGGCGGGATGATCGAAAAGCTCGATCCGCACGAAGTCGGCGGCGCTCCGCTCCTGGGCGTCAACGGAGTTGCGATTATCGCGCATGGATCGTCTAATGCGCGCGCGATTCGCAATGCGGTCCGGGCAGCGGCAAACGAATCGCTGGTGCGGCACGTCAATCCGGAAATCGTGGAAATCCTCGCCCGCACCCAGAGCGCCGGGACTATCGCCAAGCCCGCGGGCAAAGGTATCCGCGCGCTGTTCAGCAAGATGCGCGAACGCCTGCAGCGTCATCCGAAAGACGCTGCGGTATTGCTGGGCGATTCACCGTCGGCGCCGAAAGAAGTTGCCGCAGAGGTCGTCTATCCCGGCGGCGCGTCGGCACCCTCGAAATCCGCGAACCCAACCGGCGAGCTCGCGCAGACGGAAACCAGACCGCAGCCGGCCGAGAATCACAATCCGGCGACGCGCGAAACCTCCGCGTCGTCTCAGCCTGCGATTTCGACCAACGGCTCTGCCTCGAGCGGTCACGCCGACTCGACGAAACCGGCTCCCGACTTATCCAAGGACCCCGCCAACCGCGAATCCAACTGACGATTCGGATCGGATCTGCGATGAAACTTGCCTACCTGTTCGACGGACAAGGCTCGCAACGCGTCGGGATGGGCGCGGAGCTCGCCGCGAATTTTCCGGTCGCGCGCGCGGCCTTCGACGAAGCCGACGCTGCGCTTGGATTCAAGCTCTCGCGGCTATGCTTTGAAGGCCCGGAAGACGAGCTGAGGCTGACCGCCAACACGCAGCCCGCAATCGTTGCGGCGTCGATCGCGGCGTTTCGCGTCTTCGAGCAGGAAGTCGGCGCTCGCGCCGAAGTTACGGCCGGCCACAGCCTCGGCGAATACAGCGCGCTCGTCGCCGCAGGTGCGCTGGGCTATGCCGACGCGCTGCGGGCGGTGCGCGAGCGCGGTAGGCTGATGCAGGAGGCGTGTCCGCAAGGGCAGGGCGCGATGGCCGCGCTCATCGGCCTCGAGCTCGCCGCTGTCGAGGAGATTTGCGCGCAGGTTTCTTCCGACGGCCAAATCGCGGTGCCGGCGAATCTCAATGCCCCTGGGCAAATCGTTATCGCGGGTCATGCCGCTCCCGTTCGCCGCGCGCTCGAAATCGCACAGGAGCGCGGCGCCAAGGCCTCGCAGGAGCTAAAGGTCAGCGCTCCCTTCCATTGTCCGCTGATGGATCCGGCGCGGCGCGGGATGACGCCGGTGCTCGAGAGGATCACAGTCGCGGCGCCGAAGATCGGCGTGATCGCGAACGTCACCGCCGAGGTCAATCGCGATCCGGCGCGCGTCGTCCCTCTTTTGCTCGAACAGATAACCTCGCCAGTACGCTGGGAGGAATCGATGAAGCAGCTCGTCGCTCTCGGCGTCACCGACGCGGTCGAATTTGGCGGCCGAGTGCTGATGGGATTGCTGCGCCGAATCGATCGCAACATCAAGGTGAAGCCGCTCGAAGATATGGCGGGCCTGAAGGCGATCAAGGAATCCTTCGGCGCCTGACGCACACGCTGATAGTGTGTTTGTCTTTGCGGCGCGAGTGGCTGCCATGAGTGAGAAAAAAACCAGGCACCCCCTCCTTGAATCCTCTACCATGTCAGACAATGGGGAAGGAATCAGAGAAAGGAAAATCTTGCGGTGTAATGCGGCCGGAGAAATCAGAAAAAGGGCTTATATCCAACTTGCCTGATCGCCCTTAAGTCCTTATGCTGCCCAGTTAACTGGCGAAGGCGATGCGACCCGGGTGTCGCGGCTTAAAGTCTGGCGGTCGATTCCGCCGCACAGCGCGCGCAATCCCGCCGGCCAGGCAAATAGATTCGCATTTTCAGGAGCGGCCCCCGACGGCGCGCTGCCAGGAGGAACCAGAGCACGATGGCATCAGATATTGAAACCAAGGTTCGCGAGAAAATCAGCGAACAACTGGGCGTAGCCGCCGACGAAGTGAAACCCGAGTCGTCCTTTATCGAGGATCTCGGCGCGGACTCACTCGATATCGTCGAGCTCGTGATGGCGCTCGAAGAGGAGTTCAATATCGAGATCTCCGACGAAGACGCCGAAAAAATTCGCACGGTCAAGGACGTCGTCACCTATATCGAGGCGCACAAGAGCTGAACGTCCGCCCTCCATCACGATTCTCTGACGCCGCCGCCGAGAGCGCGCTCGCTTTCCGCGGCGGACGCACGATCACGGCGCGATAAGGATCCCGGAGAGACAAGCGATGCGCTGTCCGTTCTGCAAGCATCGCGGCAACCGCGTCATCGATTCGCGTCTGGCCACGGACGCCTCGACGATCCGCAGGCGCCGGGTCTGCTCGGCGTGCAAGCGGCGCTTCACCACCCGCGAGCGGGTCGAGGAATCGGCGCCGATGGTGGTGAAGAAGGACGGGCGGCGCGAACCGTTCGATCGCGCGAAAATTATCGGCGGGCTCAAACGCGCCTGCGAGAAGCGCCCGGTCTCGATGGAGACGATCGAGGAGATCGCCAACCGGATCGAGGCTCAGGCCGGCGAGAGCGGGGGCAAGGAGATTCCCAGCTCCGAAGTCGGTTCCGCCGTGATGAACGAGCTGCATCGGATCGACCAGGTCGCCTACGTGCGCTTTGCCTCGGTGTACCGCTCGTTCAAAGATATCGATGAGTTCATGCACGAGCTCGAAGATCTGATCCGGGTCCGTAAGGAAACCCTTGACGCGCTCGGCGATACGCGGCCAGCGGGCAAAAAGAGTGATAGCTGACGCCGCCTCCGGCGCGCAGCGCTCGCGCGACCGCCGCTTCATGGCGATTGCTCTCGGCCTCGCCCGCGGGCAGCTTGGACGGACCTCGCCCAATCCCTCCGTCGGATGCGTTATCGTCCGCGCAGGAAAGATCATAGGACGTGGCGCGACCGCGGCCGGCGGCCGTCCGCATGCCGAAGCCGTCGCGCTCGCCGAGGCGGGAGCTCGCGCTCGCGGAGCGACGGCGTACGTATCGCTCGAGCCGTGTGCGCATCAGGGAAAGACTCCGCCATGCGCGAGCGCACTAGTCGAGGCGCGAGTCGCGCGGGTGGTTATCGGATGCCTCGATCGCTATCCGGCGGTGCGCGGACGCGGCGCCGCGATTTTGCGCCGCGCGGGAATCGAGGTCACGGTCGGCGTGCGCGAGGACAAATGCGCCGCCTTGAACGAGGGCTTCTTCACCCGCGTTGCGCGCGGGCGTCCGTTTGGGTTGCTCAAACTCGCGATGTCGCTGGATGGACGAATCGCCGCGGCCTCGGGCGATTCGAAATGGATCAGCTCCAAACAGTCGCGCGCGCTGGTGCATCGATGGCGCCGCGAGTGCGATGCCGTCGTCGTCGGCGCGGGGACTGTAATCGCCGATAATCCGCGCCTGACGTGCCGCACTCCTGGCGGACGCGATCCGATTCGCGTGATCGTCGATGCGCGCCTGCGGATTTCTCGCGCCGCGCTCGCGCTGACCGAACCCTCGACGGCGGGCGCGATTATCGTAACGACGCGAGCGAATCTTGCGCGGGCTCGCCGACGCTACGGCGGTCCTCGCGTCGAGATCCTGGCGATCGGAAGCAAAGGCTCGGGAATCGATCTCGCTTCGATGGTGCGCGAGTTCGGGCGGCGCGGATGGAACAAAATCCTGTTCGAGGGCGGAGCGCATCTTGCGGGCGCGGCGCTGGCCGCAGGGATCATCGATCGCGCAGCGTTCTTTGTCGCGCCGAAGATCGTCGGTGGAGGTTTGGGCGCGATCGAGGGCCTCGCAACGGCGCGGATCACTCAATCGATTGCGTTTGAGGATATGTCGATGCATCAGGTTGGCCCAGATCTTCTGATAGAAGGCCGCCCGCGCGTCCGGAAGAAGCGGTGAGGAGCGGTGCGCAATGAAACGGCCGCCGCTGGCGCGCTAGTCGCGTCCGTAAGGTGGTGATACCATCTGATCCGCGTGAGCAACTCGATGTCCACTACTTCGCTCGAAGACGTTTTCGGCCGAATCCGCGCCGCAAAAATGGTCGTGATGATCGCCGAAGACCGCGATGACGCCGAGGGCGACCTCGTCATGGCGGCGGAAAAAGTCACGCCCAGTCATGTGAACTTCATGGCCCGCGAGGCGCGTGGAATCGTCTCGATCGCGATCACCGACAAGCGGATGCGCGAGCTCGGAATCCCGCTGGCAACCTCCTCGGACAGCGACAATCTGCCGGAGCAGGCGGGCGTGCTGGTCGAGGCGCGCGAGGGCGTCACCACCGGAATCTCGACCAGCGACCGTGCCCGCACAATCCAGGTGGTCGCGTCGAAGACCACCGGCCCCGAAGATATCGTGATGCCCGGGCATGTGCTGCCGCTGATGGCGTTGGCCGGCGGCGTCATGATGCGGGTCGGACGCGCCGAAGGTGCGGTTGATCTGGTGCGATGCGCGGGGCTCGGGCCGGCAGCCGCTCTATGCACGATCCTGCGCGACGACGGCGAGGCGGCGCGGATGGCCGACTTGAAGGAATTCGCGGCGCGGCATGAGCTGCCGATTGTGTTCGTGCGCGAGCTGGTGTCGTATCGGTTGACCAACGAAACCCTGGTGCGCCGCGTCTCGGAGGTTCCGTTCTCGCTGCTCGCGGGATCATTCAAGGCGGTGATTTTTCGCAATATCGTCGATGGCCGCGAGCACATGGCCCTGGTGAAGGGCAATGTCGGCGGCGGACGTCCCGCTCTGGTGCGGCTGCATTCGGAGTGCTTGACAGGCGACGTCTTCGAGTCGCGCCGATGCGATTGCGGCGAGCAACTACAGGAATCGGTGAACCGGATTCTCGAGGCTGACGCCGGCGTGATCATTTATTTGCATCAGGAAGGGCGGGGGATCGGACTCGGGAATAAGATTCGGGCGTACGCGCTTCAGGACGGCGGGCTGGATACGGTCGAAGCGAACCTCGAGCTCGGCTTCGACGACGATCTGCGCGACTACGGAATCGGCGCCCAGATTTTGCGCGACCTTGGCGTCGGCGAAGTGAAGCTCCTGACCAATAATCCGCACAAGATCGAAAGCCTGCGGCGCTACGGCGTAAACGTCACCCGGGTTCCGCTCGAGGTTGCGCCGCACGACAGCAATATCGGATACCTGCGAACCAAAAAAGAAAAACTCGGCCATCTGTTCTCCGAGCTCAAACTTCTGACCTGACCGCAGGCGCTAAGACCCATGGGAATCCGGCACGAGGGGCGCGAGCTCGCGCTCAAGGCGCTTTATCGAATCGATATCTGCGGCGGAGCCTCGAACGAGGACCTGCTGCTGTTCTTCGACAGCTTTCCCGCCGACCCGCGCGTGCGCAGTTTTGCGATGCGCATAGTCGACGGCGTTTGCGGCGAGATTCCCGCATTGGACAAATCAGTCGGGGACGCGCTCGAGCATTGGAAGATTCGCAGGCTGTCGCGGGTCGATCACAATATCTTGCGCATGGCGCTGTACGAGCTGATGCGGATCGACGATATCCCCGCGCGGGTCACGATCGACGAGGCGATCGAGCTCGCCAAATGCTACGGCGATCAGGATTCGGGGCGCTTCGTCAACGGCGTGCTCGACCAGCTCGCGTCGCGACTCAACCTCAAGCAAAAGGGCGAGCCTGCGGAAGCGGCCAAGCCGCAGCCGTAGGGTCGCAATGAGCAGAGTTCACGATGCCGCTTGAATCTGCGCTCGCATTTCTCAAGTCTGGCGGGAAATCGCTTCCGCCCGCTATCGTGATTTTCGGACCTCATCCGTTTCTCCGCGAAGCCGTGCTCGGATCGATCATCGATGGATTGCTCGAGTCCGGTTACCAGTATCGCTCAATTCACATCTCCTCGAATTCTGATTTCGATCGCGCTCTGGAAGAGGTGCGCGCTCCTGATCTATTCGCCGCCAAGCGCGTCGTTGTATGCCGCGTACTCAAGGCGCTTCGCGAGCGCGCCGATGACACCGAGGTCGATGCGGACGACGACGCCGAACGCCGCAGCGGACCGTCACGCGGAGGCGAGGCGGAAGTCGCCGAGGCTCTTGAATCCGCGCGCGGGCCAAATCACCTCGTGCTGGTCTATGAGCGCGACAACGCGCCGGCAAAGATTCGCAAAGCGGCGGAAAAGTCGGCGCTGTTCATCGGATGCGGCCGTCCGTATGACAATCAAATCGCCGAATATGCCGACGCAATCGCGCGCGCGCGAAAAATCCGACTCGAGCGCGGAGCTGCGGCCGCGCTGGCGGAGCGCCACGCCGGCGATCTGGCGGCAATCTCCAATGCTATCTCCAAGGCTGCGATTTTCGCCGAAGCAGGGCAGCCGATTCGTGTCGATGATCTCAACGATCCGGGAATCCGGCGCATGCCCGACGTGTTCGAAATCGCCGACAGCCTGGCGCGCGGACGCGCCGCCGTGGCGATTGCGCAAATTGATCGCGCGGTCGCGCTCGGACGCGACTCGATCGAGATTCTGGCGGTCGAGATTATTCCGGTGATGCGGCGGATGATGACGGCGACGGCGATGCTCTCGCGCAGACGCAGCCCGAACGAGATCGCCGCGGCGCTCGGCGTTTCTCCGATGAGCGGGCTCGCGACTCGCGCGATCGAGGGCGCGCGCCGCTTCGGTCCGCGCCGCCTCGAGCGCGCCTACCGTCGCGCTGCCGAACTGGATGAAGGTTTCAAGAACGGAACGATCAAGGAACGCGAACAGGCAATTGGCGCGCTACTGATCGAGCTGATGGCCGCGCAAGATTCTCCGCGCGACGGCGCGCGCACCTGACGCGCGATAGTCGATTTTTGTTCATTCCGAGCGCGAACGGGCGACGCGTAACGCGTGATGCGACAAACGCGTTGTAGCGAACGTCGCGAGGAATCTCGCCCGTCGCACCGACGGCTCCCTCGCAGTGATGGGCGGAGAAAGGCGAAACTACTTGGCTTCGGCTTTGCCGTGCGCCTTGTGAAAACGCGCGCTCAGCCGTGCGATCTGTCGCCGCGCCGTATTGCGATGCAACGTGCCCTTGCTTTGGGCCTTCTGCAGCGCACGAGTAGCGGCCTTGAGCTTCGCGGCGCCATCGGCGGCGTCGGCGCCTGCGATCGCCTCGACCGCGAGCTTCACGGTATTGCGCACCTGCGATTTGATCGCATGGTTGCGCTCGGCGCGTTTAAGGTTTTGGCGATGGCGCTTCTGGGCCGACGGATGAACTGGAATATGCGGCATGACCCCGAATAGCTAACAGCGCCCGCCGCACGGGTCAACACTACCGCTTCTGATTCCTCCTCGTTCTTTTGAGAGACTATCGATTTAGCTGTAGTCATCCTGAGCCGTAGGCGAAGGATCTCCGCGAAGCGATTAGTGCAAACAACCTGGGATTTCCGCACTAATCGCTTCGCGGAGATCCTTCACTCCGGCAACCTCCGTTCAGGATGACGGATAAGAATTCGGGGTTTATCGACACGGCGACTGGTAACTCGCCTTCGATACCGCCGGTAGGGGGCGCAAAATAACCGTCGAGAACCATGCGACAGATTCCAGTTCCAGCGAGAAGTGTACGTATCCGTTTAACGGCTATGCGGTCGAGATGTTTCTTGACGATCAGGCCGACTATGTCGCGCATTTTGCGGAATTGCCCAACGTGTCCGCCTTCGGACGCACTCCTGCCAGGGCACTGGCCGAACTCGCCGTTGCTTGGAACCTCGTGAAAGCGTGTATCCTCGGGATTCCTTAGTCGTCGGCGACACTGATTTTCTTCGCTTCCTGCCAGAGCGATTCTACCTGCTCAGGAGACATCGCTTTCAGGTCGAGGCCGCGGGTGGCGGCCAGGCGCTCAAGGTTCGCGAACCTTGCGATGAACTTGTCGCAGGCGCGGCGTAGAACTTCTTCGGGGTTGGTGCCAATGAAGCGGGGAATGTTTGCGGCCGCGAGCATCAGGTCGCCGAGTTCTTCCGACAGCATCGCGAGGTCTCCGCGTGCGAGCGCGTTCTCTGCCTCCTCGAGCTCTTCGCGAACCTTCGCGAGCACCTCGCGCGCGTCGGCCCAGTCCATCCCGAGGCGGCGCGCCTTTTCACCGAGCTTCTCCGCGCGCATCAGGGCGGGCAGGGCGCGTCCCGTGTCAGCAAGCGACGACGCGCTGGTGACGCGCTTGCCGGCCTTTTCCTGCGCCTTGATTTTGTCCCATTGGACTAGCACCTGCGCCGAGGTTTCGGCCTTCACGTCGCCGTATACATGCGGATGACGCCGCACGAGCTTGTCCGCGGCCCGCGCGAGCACATTCGCAAGGTCGGGCGCGCCCGCTTCCGCTGCCAGCGTGCATGAGAAAATCGCCTGGACGATCAGGTCGCCAAGCTCTTCGACGATCTCTGCGTTGTCGCCCGACGCGATCGCATCCGCCGATTCGTAGGCTTCTTCAATCAGGTGGCGCGATGAGCCTACCAGTGTCTGCTCGCGATCCCACGCGCATTTCTGGCGCAGCTCGCGCACGATCTCGGCCAGCCGCGCGAATTCCTGCGCTTCGTTCATGCGGTAAGAATCGGAGAAAGTACTTTGGAGGTCAGGAACTCGCTTAAGTCCTCGAGGCCGTCCGCCGTGATCTCGTGTCCGCAGTCATATTCTTTGTAAACGAGCGGCACACGCAGCTCGCGCAAGTTCTCGACCGAGGTTCGCGCGCGCGCGATTTCGATCATCTCGTCGCCGCGTCCGTGCTGGACCATCGTGGGCAGCCGCTCGAGCGCGGCGCGGTCGGTCACGGCGTCCTTCAAGTCGGGCGGGAACCAGGTCGAAAGCGCAACCAGCGCCGCGAAGCGCGACGGGTTCGTCATCGCCAGCGTGTAAGCCATATATCCGCCCTGGCTGAAGCCGAGCACCACGAGTTTGCGCCGATCAATCGGATAACGCTCGAGCGCGGAATCGACGAAGCGCTCCGCCGCTTTACCCGCGGTCTCGATCGCGTCCCGATCAGGTGTGCCACCCATCCGGATCGGGAACCATCCGTAGCCGCGCGTTGGTCCGACCGGCACTTCAATGGCTCCCTGCGGACAGATGACCATGAACTTTCCGCCGGCGATGTATGGCGCGAGGCCGATCAGGTCGAGTGCGCTCGCTCCCCACCCGTGCATCGCGATAATCGCCGGATGCGGTCCTGCACCTGCGGGTTCATAGACGGTGTGAATCAGATCCATGCGGCGAAACCTCCGGGAGCGATCCTGCGGGCATCATAGGATGCGCGGAAACCGATACGCCAGCACCCTGTTCATCAGGCTGTCCATCTCCGGTATGGTATCGGGCGGCGCCCAAGCGCGCGTGACTCCTTGAGCGATGTGCTGATCTTGAGCAACCTGACGGTCTGGCGATGAATTGGCGGTGATGAATAGGGAGGGCACGCGCGCGTTTCGCGCATCGAATCCGGTTTGGGCGCGAATTGCGCTAGCAGCGATGGCGCTGGTCACGCTCGGCGCTTCGCCCGCAGGTACCGGAGGTCCGAGCGGCAAGCTTATCGGCATTTTCTCGGCGATCGTGCTGATGGCGATCGTCGCGTATGCGTTCTCGCTCGGCGTCGGATCGCTGCGCGGCGACGATGAGGCGGGTCTCGACTCCGCGATTATCGGGCTTGCGGCACTGGCGGTGATAAAGACCGCGATGTTGCCGTTCTTTCCGGGGTTCGGCCCGGACGTCGGCAGTTACCAGGCGTGGGCGCTGCAGATCTCGAGTCTCGGGCCCGCGCATACCTATCAGCAGGGTTATTTTCTCGATTATCCACCCGGCTATCTCTACGCGCTGTGGGTCGCCGGATTGATCGCCGGCCTGATGCACGCGACCGGCGACACGCTGCGCGTGATCGTCGAGAGCCCCGCGATCGTCGCGGACTTTTTTCTTGCCTTCACACTGTTTGCGTTCGTTCGCCGCACCTCGCGCCCGTCGATCGCGTACGCCGCGATGCTGATGGTCGCGCTCAATCCCGCGCTGCTGTTCGACACGGTGGTCTGGGGCCAGAGCGACTCAGTCCTGACCTTCACGATGTGGCTCAGCATAATCGCGATTCTTGACGAGCAGTACGAAGTCGGATGGGCGATGGCCGCGATCTCGGTACTGGTCAAGCCTCAGGGTCTGATGCTGCTGCCGCCGCTGGCGTGGTGGACGATGCTCGAGACGCCGGTGTGGCGATGGGTGCGCGTTGGCGTGGTCGGGTTCGCGGTGTTCATCATCGGGATCGCGCCGTTTCAAATCGGCCACCATTGGAACTGGATTCTCGACCTCTACACTTCGACCGCGGCGTACTATCACGAGACCTCCGTCAACGCGTTCAATCTAATCGCGCTGCTGGGCGGCCTCCGGCAGCAGGACAGCGGAACAGTCCTGGGAATCTCGTGGTTTGGATTAGGGATGTCCCTGCTCGCTCCGCTGTATGGGTTCGTCGCGTGGATTCTGTGGCGCAAGCGCAGCGCGCAGACGATGGTGTACGCGGCGTTCATCACCGTGTTCGGGTTTTTTATGGTCGCGCCGCGGATGCACGAGCGTTATCTCTACCCGGCGCTGGTCTTCTCGATTCCGCTCGCGCTCGAATCGACCGAGATGCTGGCGGTGTTCGTGGTTCTCTCGCTCACGACGCTGTTCAATCTCGCGTATGTCCTGCACACCCTGCAGACCGTGGTGTTCCTCGACTCGCGCGACACGTTGGCGATGGTGGCGTCGGCGGCCAATGTGCTGATTCTTGCGGCCTCGGTCTATTACGGCGCGGTCAAGCTCGACGGCGCGTCGGCGGGCGAAGGTACGAGCGCGAGAGAGCTTTTCCTGCGCATCTTTCCGCCCCGGCCTGCTGAGACTCGCATCGAGCCGCGCGGCGCACCGCTTAAGTGGATCAATCTCGACACGCTGGTCGTCGCGGGTCTGCTCGCGGTCGCTATCGTGACGCGCTTCTGGCATCTGGGGCATCCGAACGAAATAGTTTTCGACGAAGTTCATTTCGTCGGCCAGGCGCGCAACTACCTGCACGGCGAGCGGTTCCTCGATCCGCATCCTCCGCTGGCGAAGCTCGTGATCGCGCTCGGTATCTGGCTATTCGGAGATCATTCATGGAGCTGGCGGGTTGGCAACGCGTGTATCGGAACGATGTTGATCGGCGTGACCTACCTGCTCGGCCGGCGGATGACGCGATCGCGCCTGGCGGGCGCTCTGGGAGCCGGGGCGGTGTTGCTGGACGGGATGTACCTGGTCGATTCGCGCGTCGCGGTGATCGATATCGTATATCTGACGCTGGCCGCGGTATCGTACGCTGATTTTTTTTCGTATCGTCGATACGCCGGGAGTCGCCGCGAGGCGCAGGCTGCTCATTGTCCTGGGCGCGGCTCTTGGACTGTGCGTGGGAAGCAAGCTCATGATTCCGGCGGTCACCTTTCTGCTGGTGATGGGATTCCTGGTCTGGATCCTGGCGACCGAACCCTCGCTCACGCGGCGCGACAAGCGAATCACCGGCGCGATTCTGCTCACGGGAGGAGTTGCCTCGATCTTTTATATCGGCACGTTCCTGCCGCATTACTATCTCGGATGGTGGGGGGGAATTCAGGACCTCTTCCAGTATTACAAAGACATAATCGGCTACGAGAAGAGCGTCTCCACCGCAACGCATCCCTACTCGTCCAAGTGGTGGAGTTGGCCGATGATGCTGCGGCCGATTGCGTATTGGCAGAATTTTCCCAAGGTCGGCAAAGTTGAGACCATCTGGGGCGGTGGTAATCCGATTCTATGGTGGGGCGCGTTAACCGCGATCACGATCACCGCGGTGGATGCGTTCGAGCGTCCACGGCTGGAACGCAGCTTCCTGGTGATTGGCTATCTTGGCTATCTTGTGATCTGGATTCCAATTGGCCGCACCTTGTTTCTGTATCACTACATGGGTTCGGTCTATCTCGGATACGTCGCACTCGGATGGCTGCTGGCGCAATGCTGGAATGACTATGCCGAGCCGTGGGTTCATCTGGCGTTGATGTTCACGCTGGTGCCGGCGTTTATCCTGGGGCTCGGATGGGGATGGGGAGCGATCGCGGTGCTCGTGCTGTTCGTGAGTTACTTGCTGATCTCCTACAATGTGTTTTCCGGCAAAATCGGATCGTCGTATCCGGGAAAGTATGTATGCGCGGTCTTCTGCGCCACCGCGATTATACTGTTCATCTACTATTTTCCGATATGGACCGGAATGCCTATTGATCGAGCGGGTTACTACTCGCGGATGTGGCTACAAGAGGCCGGCACGGTCCGAAACTGGATTTGATCGCGATGACGCCGAGTAGCTATCACCAGGAATCATGCGCCGCGACGCTTCTCGCGGCGCTGGCGATTATACTTTCGATCATCGCGCCGTCACCCGTGCGCGCGGCCTCCGCAAACCTGCTCGTCAACGGAGATCTTTCGAAAGGCTCGGAACATCAGCCCGACGAATGGCGCACCGAAGCGTGGCTCAACGATCCCGATGCGTTCGCCTATGACTGGACGCATCCGGCCGCAGGTGGCCCGGGTGAGCTCAAGGTCACCGCGCTCAAGGCCAACGACGCGCGCTGGATGCAGTCGCTATCGCTGCAGCCGGGCTGGTATCACATCACGGCCGAGGTCCGCACCGAGAACGTCGGGACGCAGGCGACGGGTGCCACCGTGTCGATCATGGAGGACGGGATTATGTCCGCCGACATCCGGGGAACAACCGGATGGCAGCCGATCGGCCTCTATATGAAAGTCGGCGCGAAGGGCGCCGACGTTCAGGTCGCGTTGCGTGTGGGAGGTTTCGGCAGCCTGAACACCGGAACCGCATATTTTCGCAATGCGCGGGTCGAGAAGATCGTGGCGCCTCCTGCGGGTGCGGCCCAGGTTTACGATCTCGCCGCGATTCGCAAGGCTTCGGAACCGCTGCCTATCGGACAGCCGATCACGCTGGTCGCAGTGTTCGTGATTCTGGGCGTGGTATCGGCCTACGGATGGTGGATGTTCGGGGTCGAGGAGCCGATCCGCAAGCCGACGCTGCCGAACCGCGCTGAGCGACGCGCACAGGCACGGCGCGCCCGATGATTACCGACGCGCGGCGCACCCGGCGCATCGAGTGGACGCTCTTCTTCCTCCCATTCATCAGTTACGCATATTTCTACCAGGCCGCGGATCAGAGCACGGCCGCGCGCTTCGATCTGATGCGCTCGATCCTCGAGCGGCGCTCGCTGTGGATCGACGGCTTCGCGGGCTACAACACCGCCGACATCATCAATTACGCCGGGCATATCTATTCGGTCAAAGCGCCCGGGACCTCAATCGTCGCGATGCTGCCGTGGGCCGCGATTCGGCTCTGGCTGTGGCCGCTTTTGGCTAATCACGAGGACCTCTACTGGGCGCTCACGACCTATTTCACGATCGTGCTGACGACCGGGCTCTTGATCTCGATCCTGTGCGTCGTGATGTACCGGTTCGCGCGATTCTTGGGCGCGAGCGAAGGCCGCAGCGCCGCACTCGCGTTGATCCTCGGATTTGGCACGATCGCATTTCCCTACGCGACCGAGATGACCGGCGAGCCGTTTGCTGCGGCGTTCGCGTTTATCGCTTTTTATTTGATCGCGACCTTCGCCGAGGATCCAAAATGGCCGCGCGCGTTTCTGGCCGGACTTCTGGCGGGGTTCGCGGTGCTGAATGATTATCCCACGCTACTTCTCGCCGCTGCGATCGGGTTTTACATGCTTTACCGCGTGCGGCGCCTCGACGGTATTGTCGCATTCTCGGCCGGCGCGGCGATCGCTGCGGCGCTGATGTTCGGATACAACTGGGGCGCCTTCGGCAGTCCGCTGTTCTTTAGCTATCAGGCATTCAAGCTGCCGGGGAACACCCAGTTCCCGGAGCAGGCCAAGGGCTTCGTCGGACTCACATATCCGAAGCTGGACAACCTTTGGAACATCCTGATCGATCCGCAGCGCGGGCTGTTCGTTTGCAATCCGATCCTGCTGCTCGCGATTCCTGGTATCGGCTACTTCTTTCGCCGCCGCGTCTTTCGCGCCGAATGGATCGTCACGATCATCGCGATCGCCGGGATGATTCTGTTCAACGCTTCCTACGGCGAGTCGATTGTTTCATGGGGCGGCGGCACCGCCACCGGACCCCGGCAGATCGTGGCTGCCGTGCCATTCATGGTGCTGACCCTCGTGTTTGTGCCGCGCTCATGGAACTGGCTAATCGGCGCGCTGGCGGTGGTGTCGGTATTCATAATGCTGGCGGCGACCGCGACCAATCCGCACTTTCCCTACGAGTACCACAATCCGGTGCGTGACTTCGCGATGCAGCAATTCATGCGCGGCGACTTCGCCACCAATCGCGATGCCTATTTTGGCGGCGGGATGATCGTTGGCGACTCGACCGCCTTCAACCTCGGCAAGCTGGCCGGCCTGCCGGGTCCGTTGCAGCTATGGCCCCTGGCATTTCTATGGATCGGCGGCGCGTTTGAACTGACCGACACGCTGCAAATCTTTTCGAGCGGCTCGCGCGCGAGGCTAGGCCGCGCCGCAATCGCGCTCGCGAATCGCGACGGATCTTTCTGTCGTCGATGATCGGGCGGATCCGCCAACCCTTCGATTTGATCGCGCAGCACGGGCTTTTGGGGCGCTACTTCGTCGGCCAGGAGGCGGGATTCACGGCGCCGCATCTAGTTCGGATAGATCCGCAGATCGACTTCGACAGCGTGGCCGAGCTCGGTGCGATGCCGTTTCCGTCGGTCGCGCAATGGACCGGCGAACTCATCGCGCCGCGAACCGGAGTTTACCGGTTCAGTATCGACGCCGACGACGCCGGATGGCTCTCCATCGATGGCCGCGTCGTGATTCCCGATCCCGGCCAGGTGAATCGCCCGCACGCGACAGGGCTGGCCTATTTGATCGCGGGGCGGCACCGAATCATGGTTGCCGAGCGCAACTTGGCGGGCGACGCATCGATCCAGCTCTACTGGAGGGTGCCGGGCAATCAACCCGAACTGGTGCCGTCCGCCGCGCTCATTCCGGAAACTCCGTAGGCTGGCCGCAACGGCTTACCCTTGTTGCGGGAGCAGGCCTGCGCGCGTGATCTCGCGCCGCTCGCTGCGATCGAGCGCCTCGGCCGCGCGCGATAGCGGAAAGCTTGCGTCGCATAGCTCGCCGTAAGGATAACGATCCATGTGCGTCGCCAGGAAATCGAGCGACTTCTTCAGGTAGTGCGGCGGATAGGTCGCAACGCCGATAATCTCGAGCGACTTGAACGTGATCATCGAAGGCGGAATCGAGACCTTCAGCCCGGCCGAGATATTACCGACCTCGATCACGCGGCCTCCGGCCCGCACCATCTTCATCGCCTCCATGAATGCGTCGGGCACGCCCGCAACTTCCAGCACCATGTCGGGCCATCCGTGGCAAAGCTCGCGCACGCGTTTGTCGCGCGCCTCGGGGTCGGCATATTCGCGCATATCGATCGTCTCGTCGGCGCCGAAGCGGCGTGCCTGCCGGAGCCGCAGGTCGAAGCTGTCGATTGCGATCACCCGCGCGCCGCGCGCCTTCGCAATCGCCATCGCATGCAGCCCCAGTCCGCCCGCGCCCAGGACGACGATCGTCTCGCCATAGGCGAGCCGTCCGCGATCGACGCTCCAGTAGACCTGCGACATCGCGCAATTCGCCGCCGAGGCAACCGCGTCGGGAACATTGTCGGGCACCTTGTAGAAATGCTGCCCTGGTCTGATGACGTAGTGCGTGGCGAAGGTCGCGGTGAAATGCGGCGGCTCATCCGGATGACGCGAGCCCATCACTTTGTTGATGCACGCCGCGTGATTCCCCACCACGCAATTCACGCATCGGTTGCACACCGTGTAATAGACCGGCGCGATCCTGTCGCCCTCGCGAATCGGCGCGCCCGCATAATCGGCGGAGACACCCGCGCCCAGCGCATGCACCCGTCCCGACATCTCGTGGCCGGGCATGATCCCGCGCCGTCCGAATTCGCCCTTCCACATGTGCACTTCGGAGCCGCAGACGTTGGTCTGAGTGACCGACGCGACCAGACCGCCGGCGGGAGGCGTCGGAACCTCGTATTCATGAAACTCGATCTCGTGACCAGCCGGGATGTAAGCGATTTTGCCTTTCATCGGAGACCTCCATCAGGCGAGGAGCAGTAAACACGGTTTCCCGCCGTCGCGATGATATGTCAAGCCGACGCGAAGCAGGATCAGGAGTCGTAGCAAAAAAAGATATCTCTGCGAACGGAAAACCGTTGTACCCGCCGCTCGTAGTCCCCCTTCCCGTGGTCGTCAGCTTCCCGGCTTCTTCAGGACGTCCGGACCCAAGAGCGTTGGCCGGCTAGGACCGAAAGGCTGCTCGTTGTGAGAAGCCGCGGCAGCGGGAGCGTTCTTATACACCGGCGGATGCGTGATGCGCGCCTGAGCGAGAACTTGTTGCAGCAGGCGCGACTCCTGTGCCCCGCGCGATATGCATTGCTCGTCGCGCACGGGTCGCAGTGGCACGCTGACCGGAGAGTCGAAGGTCGCGTTTATCGCGACCCGGCTCGATTCGTTCGAGACTGCCTTCACGTGGAAGTTGTATACGCTGGTCGAGTCAGGCTCGGGCACGGCAGCATAGGTGCCGACCACGCTCTTGATCTCGCCGCAATCCGCATCCTGGAGCGAGAACGGGCGTCCCAAAACCTCGATAATTCCGTGATTCGGATCCGTTGCCTGCACGTTGTAGCTGTTCGAGCGGATCACGTCGTTGACCGCCGTCCACGCGAGGTCATAGGGCAACGGTACGATCGTGCTGGTCTTGTCGTCCGGCGGTGCCTGCGCGGTCGGCGGATAGAAGCATCCAGAGGCGACGAGCGCGAGAATCGCGCCGAAGAGAATCAGGCGTATTTTATCGAACTCCATGACCCGGGCTTTCAACGTATCCGATCGCGGCATCATAGCAGAGGTCGGGCGTCCGCTGTCCAATCTTTCGCGTGAATTCGCCTGAATCGGAACCGCATTCGCCCACGGCCCTCGCGGATGTTCCCCCTTGTCGCGATCTTTGTGATAATAGTCGCGCTTCGGGCCGCCACATCTTGGCCGCCCGCATGGAAACAATGTCAGGTCATTCCAAATGGTCATCGATCAAGCATAAGAAGGCGGCGCGCGACGCCAAGCGCGGCAAAGTCTTCACCAAGCTGATCAAAGAAATCACCATCGCGGCCCGGCTGGGTGGCGGCGATATCAACGCCAATCCTCGCCTGCGCACGGCGGTCCTGACCGCGCGGCAGCAGTCGATGCCCAACGACAATATCGATCGCGCGATCAAGAAAGGCACCGGCGAGCTCGGCGGCGGCCAGATCGAGGAAGTCACCTACGAAGGCTATGGCAGCGGCGGCGTCGCGATCATGGTCGAGGTGCTGACCGACAATCGCAATCGCACAGTCGCGGAAATCCGCTTCATGTTTTCGCGGCATGGCGGGAACCTTGGCGAGGCCGGATGCGTCGGCTGGATGTTCAAAAAGCATGGGATGCTCTCGATCGACAAGGGCGCGATCGATGAAGACAAGCTGCTTGAGCTAGCGCTCGAAGCCGGCGCCGACGACGTGCAGAGCGACGCCGATTCGTACACCGTGATGACCGCGCCCGACAAGTACGGCGCGGTGCGTGAAGCGATCGAGAAGGCCCAGATTCCGATCGCCAACGGCGAGATTGCTCTAGTGCCGGAAAACACGGTGCCGGTTTCCGGGCATACGGCCGAGCAGGTGCTCAAGCTGATCGAGGACCTCGAAGAGCACGATGACGTGCAGAGCGTCTCGGCCAATTTCGATATCAGCGACGAGGAAATGGCGCAGATTTCCGCGGCGTGATTCCCTTCACAACGCGCGCGGTGACGCCTGGGGGACGAGGATGCGGGTGCTCGGGGTTGACCCGGGAAGCGCGGTTACAGGCTTCGGGATCGTCGAAGGCGCCCCCGGAAAGTTTCAGTTTATCGCGGCGGACACCATCCGGACCCGCCCGGGCGAGCCTATGCCCGAGCGTCTGCGCGCTATCCATCACGGACTGCTCAGAGTTATCGACGAATTCGGGCCCGCTGCGATGAGCCTCGAGCGCAACTTCGTTGCGCGCAATATCCAGAGCGCTTTTCGGATCGGAGAGGTGCGGGCGGTCGCGATGCTCGCGGCGGCCGAGCGCGGACTTCCACTCTACGAATATCCGCCCAACGAAGTGAAACTCGCGGTCGCGGCGTTCGGCCACGCCGACAAGCTCCAGGTCAAATTCATGGTCCGGCGTACCCTGGCACTCGACGTGGATTACGAGCTCGCCGACGACGCATCCGACGCTCTCGCGCTTGCGGTATGCCATCTTGGCCGCTCGCGGCCCCCGCGTATCACGGACGCGGTCGAACGTCCTGCGCGCGGCGACGCATCGCGCGCAATCAGGAACCGCAAACGATGATCGCGAATAGCAAATAAGATGATCGCGTCAATCAATGGAACCCTCGCGGTGCGCGACGCCGGCCGTGTGATCGTCGAGACTGCGGGCGTCGGCTATGAGGTCTTCATCCCGCTCAGCACGTTCTATCGGCTGCCCGCGCTCGGTGAACAGGTGCGGCTGCAGGTCCGGCAGGTCGTCCGCGAAGACGCGCTGATGCTGTATGGATTCGCCGAGCCGCTCGAGAAGCGCGCCTTCGACCTCCTGATGTCGGTGCAGCACGTCGGTCCAAAGCTGGCGCTCGCGATCCTGTCGGTGCTCGAACCGATCGAGCTGGTCGCCGCGATCGGACGCGAGGACGTCGAAAAGATCGACGCGGTGCCCGGCGTCGGTCCCAAGGTCGCCGAACGCGTGGTCCGCGAGCTACGCGACAAAATCGGAGATCTGAAGCTCGCCGATTCCGCCGTCGCCAACGGAACCTCCGGCCCACGAGCGATCAGCAATACGCCGGCGACGCCGATCGACGACGCGGTTTCCGCGCTGATAAATCTCGGCGTCAAACCGATCGAGGCCAAACGCACGATCGATTCGGTCGTTGCCGCCGACCCCGCCGCCGCGAACGATCTGCAAGTGATGGTGCGCAAGTCGCTGGGCGCGATCTATGGCGAAAAATAAGCGCCAGAATCCTCGCGAAGGTATCGACGACGCCGAGCGCGTCGCCTCGCCCGCCGAGCTCGGCGACGACCATCGCCTCGACCTTTCGCTGCGCCCGCATTCGCTCGGCGAGTTCGTCGGACAGGAAAAGCTAAAGAGCGTCCTTGGTATGTCGATAACCGCGGCCCGCCAACGCGGCGAGACTCTCGATCACGTGCTTTTCGCCGGACCGCCCGGACTCGGCAAAACCTCGCTCGCGCACATTATCGCGCGCGAGATGGGCGTTAGCGTTCACGTCACCTCGGGACCCGCGATCGAGCGCGCCGCGGACCTTGCGGCAATCGTCAACAACCTGGAAGAGGGCGATATCCTGTTCATCGACGAGATTCATCGCCTGCAGCGTCCGGTCGAAGAACGGCTCTACTCCGCGATGGAAGATTACGAGTTCCATATCGTGGTGGGCGAGGGGATGGGCGCGCGCACGATGAAGCTGGCGGTGAATCCATTCACCCTGGTCGGGGCGACCACGCGCTCGGGCCTGCTCAGCTCTCCGCTGCGCGACCGCTTCGGGCAGAATTATCATCTCGAATTCTACAATCACACCGAGTTGACCGAGATCGTTGCGCGCTCGGCCCGGTTGCTGAAAATCGCTATCGACGGCGCCGGCGCGACGGAACTGGCCTCGCGCTCGCGCGGAACGCCGCGAATCGCCAATCGTCTGCTGCGCCGGGTGCGCGACTTCGCGCAGGTCAACGAAGCCGCTCTCGTCACGCGTGAGGTCGCGCTCGGAGCGCTCGAGATGCTGGATATCGACGGGGCGGGGTTCGACAAGATGGACCGCGCGATCCTCGAAGCTGTCATCGACAAATTCGGCGGCGGACCGGTCGGCGTCGAAACCCTCGCCGCAGCTATCGGCGAAGAGCCCGACACGATCGAAGAAGTGTACGAGCCCTATCTCCTGCAGGAGGGCTTTCTGATGCGCACGCCGCGCGGCCGCGCCGCCACTGATCGAGCATTCAAGCACCTGGGCCGCAAGCGCGCAGGCACCATGTTTTAGCGACGGGAACTCATATGGCTAAGATCATAGTCTTGCAGCATCATCCGGCCGAAAATCTCGGCGCGATCGCGGGCGCGCTCGAAAGCGCCGCGCTCGCCTGGCAGTACGTGCGAATCCATGACGGTCATCCGGTCCCGAAAGACATGAAGGGCGCAGGCGGGCTGATCGTTATGGGCGGCCCGATGTCCGTGTATCAGACCGACCGGTATCCGTTTCTACTCCACGAAATGAAGCTGATCGAAGACGCGATCAAGCAGGGGCGTCCGGTTCTCGGCATCTGCCTCGGCGCGCAGATCGTGGCGGCGGCGCTGGGTGCGAAGGTCGCGAAGAATCCGGCAGGAAAAGAAATCGGATGGTTCCCCGTCCGGCTGTCGGCGGCGGCGCGCGAGGGTCCATTGTTTCACGGTGTCGCGGAAACCTTCACGCCGTTTCATTGGCATGGCGATCACTTCGAGCCTCCAAACAGCGCGATCTCGCTCGCATCGTCGGAGAAAACGCCATGCCAGGCGTTCCGCTACGGCGAAAAAACCTGGGCGCTCCAATTTCATCTGGAAGTGACGCGGGACGGAATCGAGAACATGTCCAACGCTTTTGCCCGCGAACTCGAGCGGGAGAAAATCCAGCCGAACGCGATGCTGGCACAATCGGACCAGCACCTGTCGGCCCTCGAAACGATCGGCGACACAATCTTCACCCGCTGGGCCGCCCCAATTCAAGGCACTTAGCGCGCCGCCGCTTCTGTCAAATTCCCTCTCCTCCGGGAGAGGGCAAGCGGCGGCGATTGCTTCTTTCAGCAATCGCCGTGACGCGCGGGTGAGGGCGGCCTTGCTCGATAGCGGATCGTTTCGACCTCTTTATCTGGATTCCGAGACCGCCGAGGCACCCGCGCTGGCGCGCTGGGGCGTGAAGCGCACAGGCATGTGCTTGATGCCGGCGACGAAGTTCGAGCGCAGCCGCTCGACCGGCCCCGCGAGTTCCAGGTCGGGCATCCGCCGGTTGATCGCTTCAATCATTACCTTGAGTTCGATCCGCGCGAGGTTCGCGCCCAGGCAGAAATGCTCGCCGTGGCCGAACGCCAGGTGATCATTCGGCGTCCGCGTCAGGTCGAACGCGTCAGGATTCGGAAACGCCGCGGCGTCGCGGTTTGCCGACGCGTTCCAGATTACGACGCGGTCGCCATTCTTGATCTTCTGCCCGCGCAGCTCGCCGTCCTTCTTCGCGGTGCGCAGGATGTGTGTGACCGGACTGGTGTAGCGGAGAAATTCCTCGATCGCGGTCGCGGTGATATCCGGGTTGCGGCGCAGCAGCGCGCGCTGATCCGGGTTTTCCAGAATTGCCAGCATCCCGCCCGAGGTCGCGTTGCGCGTCGTCTCCTGGCCGGCGACCAGCAGCAGCAGGCAGTTGAATAGGATCTCCATGTCGTTCAGGCGGTCGCCCTCGGCTTCGCCGCTTACCAGCGCGGTCAGCAAATCCTCGCCGGGATTTTTGCGCCGCTCTTCGATCAGCTTCGAGAAGAAGCTGAAGAACTGCATCTGCGCGTACTGCCCGGTCTCGATCGCGCTGCGGCCTTGCTGATACTCGGGATCCTCGAATCCGATCGACATGTTGGCGAGCGTGAACATAAGATCGTAATGCTCGCGATCCACGCCCATCATCTCGCAGATCACGGCGGTCGGCAGCTTCGCCGCCACGTCGACCACGAAATCGCATTCGCCGCGCTCGATCACGCCGTCGATTATTTCCTCGCAGAGGCGGCGCACCTGCACCTCGTACGGCGCGAGCGCCTTGGGTGTAAAGCGGCGGTTTACGATCTGGCGCAGCTTGCCATGACGCGGAGGATCGGTCGTCAGCAGCATCATGCCGAAGCCGGACTGCGCCCCCGCGTCGGCGTTGAAGTTGAATTGCAGCGACATCCCGCGCTCGGAGCTGTAGGTATTCGGATCGTGATAGACCTTCAGGCTGTCGTCATAGCGAGCGACCGACCAGAAACCTTGTCCCGCGGCGCGCTCGTGCCAATAGACAGGAGCCTCGGCGCGCAGCACCTTGAATGCCTCGAGATGCTCTCCGCGCAGGAACATTTCGTTATCCATCAGGTCGATATCTTGAAGCTTCATGGTGCGGCCTCCGGCGCGAACGCGCTTTCGCGAGATCGAAATTGTAGGGAATTTCGCGCGCGGTGACTAACGACTGAACCGCGAAAATAGTCAGTGCCGGAAGGCCTCGATTTCGAGCAACCGGCGCTTGGCCTCAAGTCCCCAGCGGTAGTTGTGCAGCGCGCCATCAAAGGCGACAGCGCGATGGCACGGAATCAGGATCGAGACCGGGTTCGCTCCGACCGCGGCGCCAGTTGCGCGGGCCGCAGCGGGATTGCCAACGCGCCGTGCGACTTCGCCGTAGGTGCGAGTGGTGCCTGCAGGAATAGCGACCAGCTCGCGCCAGACACGGAGCTGAAATTCAGTGCCGCGAATATCGAGCGGGAGCGCCGGCATCGCGGTTTCGCCCGCCGCGTATTTCGCCAGGCCAGCGGCCCAATCCGCCACGACGCCATCGGCGCGGCTGATCGACGCGGCGTCGCGAAAATCGCGTCGCAATTCCGCAATCAGATAGTCGTCACCGCGATCGCTCGTGCGCTCCGCGCCGATCGCGGCAAAGCAGATGCCGCGGCGCGTGCCCGCGACCAGAATTCGTCCGAGAGGAGAATCCGTGATCGCGAAACCAATCTGCGCACCACGTCCGTGCGCGCCGTATTCCGACGTTGATAGGAGTTGAGAAGTTGTTGTCGTCATGACGGGGTATAACCCCGCGCTCACGCGATCGTGAGAGCTCGCCAATCCGAATTTTCTGGCATCGGAGTTCAGCCCTTGGGTAGTTTGAGGACTCGCTCGCCGATGATGTTGTGCTGAATCTCGCTCGAACCGGCCGCGATCGTCAGGCCGCGCGCAGCCAGCAATCGATGCGCCCACTTGCCGTGCTCGATCGCGTCCTTGCCGCCTTCGAGCGCGGCATACGGACCGAGCAATTCATCGGCGAACATCGCGACGCGCAAATTCAGCTCGGTCGCGAATAGCTTTCCGAACGAGCTCTCTGGTCCCGGCACGCGTCCGCGCAACTGCGCGCTGAGCGAGCGATAACGCGACAGCCGGAGGCATCGCGAGTCGCTCGAAAACTGCGCCAGCCGCTGCCTGACATACGGATGCTCTCGCGCGGGGACGCCCTGGAAATCTACCTTCTTCGCCAGCTCGACCAGCTCATTGATCGTGCGTTCGATCGGATGGCGCGTGCCGCCGGAGACACGCTCGTACATCAGCGTCGCGATCGAGACCTGCCATCCCTGGTTGATCTCACCGACCAGGTTTTCTTTCGGCACTTTCACGTTGTCGTAAAATACTTCGTTGAACCCCGACTCGCCGGTTATCTGCACCAGCGGACGAACCGTGATTCCGGGCGAGTGCATATCGACCAGCAGATACGAGATTCCTTTGTGCTTGGGCGCGGACGGATCGGTGCGCACCAGCAGCACCTGCCAGTCGGCGCGATGAGCAAGACTGGTCCAGACCTTCTGCCCGTTGACGACGAAGTTGTCCCCCTCGAGGACGGCGCGCGTCTGGAGACCCGCCAGGTCGGAGCCTGCATTCGGCTCGGAATACCCCTGGCACCAAATTTCCTCGCCGGTCAGCATCTTGGGCAGATAGCGCTTGCGTTGCGCCTCGTTGCCCATCAGCGCGATGGTCGGGCCGATTCTATCGAGCGCGAGTTGGTTGCATCCGTAGAGCGGCAGGCCGAGGCGCAGCACTTCGTCCTGGTAGATCGACTGCTCGATTATTCCCGCGCCGGTGCCGCCCCATTCGACCGGCCAGTGCAGCGCGGCGTATCCCGCGGAGAAGAGCCTGCGATGATACTCGCGCATCTTGTTCCACTGCGCGTCGTCGCGGACGTCGAGCAGGCTCGCGGTCGAGGCGCCCATGCCCTCGCCGCCGCGGCCGAGAACCTCCCGTGAATTCTTTTCGAGCCACCCGCGCAGCTCTGCGCGGAATGCATCCTGTTCGGGCGTATAGCTGAAGTCCATCGGTTTCTCCGCGAGGTAGGATAACGCGCGAGAGTATAGCGCCGAGGCAGCAGAGTTTTGAAACGCGCGCAGAGCCAGCGGTTAGAGCAAGGCCGCCCTCACCCCCGCGGCACGGCGATTGCTGATAAAGAGCAATCGCCGCGCCGCGGACCCTCTCCCGGCGGGAGAGGGAAATAGGGTAGGCGAAGCGCTACTTCTCGAAGGACGGGCCGATAAACCCTTGCGCCGGAATCGCCGTCTGCTGGCGAGGCGAGTCAGGCCGCTCGAAGAACTGGCTCCCGATCGTCAGGCCGCCATCGACGACCATCGCCTGTCCCGTGATCCACTGCGAGTCGTCGCTGGCGAGGAACAGCGCCATGTTCGCGATATCCTCAGGATGCCCCGCGCGCTGGATCGGCTGGCCATGCGCCATCCACTGTTCCATCGCGTCCTTCATCCCGGGCTGATTGCGATGCAGGATCGGAGTGTTGATTCCGCCCGGACAGATGCAGTTGACGCGAATCTTGTCCTTGGCGAATTCGAGCGCCGCCGAGCGCGTCAGGTTGACGACTCCGGCTTTCGCCGCGCAATAGGCATGGAGACCCGCAAAGCCGCGGATGCCGGCGACTGACGCGGTAGAGATGATAGATCCGCCGCCCGCCTTGCGCATCTCGGGCACCGCGTGTTTCATTCCAAGGAACACTGAGCGCATCAGGACCGCGAAGCTCTTATCCCAATCCTCGACGCTGATCTGTTCGAGCGGTCCGACCGCTCCGCCGATACCGGCGTTGTTGTAGATAACGTCGAGGCGGCCGAATTCCTTGATCGCGCGGGCGATGAGAGTTTTGATTTCTGCCTCGCCCGAGACGTCGGCCTTTTGAAAGACTGCGCGGCCGCCGTTCTCCTTGCAGTCGCGAACCGCTGCCTCGCCGCCTTCGGCATTCAGGTCCGCGATTACGACCGCCGCGCCTTCACCCGCAAAACGGATCGCGGTGCCGCGTCCGATTCCGCTCGCCGCGCCGGTGATGATTGCGACTTTTCCATCGAGTCTGCCCATGATGATTACTCCTCAGAAGATAAAAGCTTGCGCCTATTTTCGATCTGTCCTGGTGAATGATGGACCCGCAAAGTTTCCGGGAACCGCCGGCGGCGCCGGGCGATTGTTCCCGATCACCGTGCCGCCTGCTGTCATGCCGCCGTCTACGACCATCGCGGCCCCCGTGACCCATTCCGCTTCGTCGCTGGCCAAGTATAGCGCCATGTTCGCAATATCATCGGGACGTCCCGCGCGCGGAATCGGCTGAATCAGCGCGAGGAATTGCGCCGCGGTCTCCTCGCCTCCTGGCAGCCTGCCGTTAATGAGCGGAGTGTTGATTCCACCCGGACAAATACAGTTGACGCGAATCCTGTCTTTGCCGACTTCGAGCGCCACCGAGCGCGTGAGATTGATCACTCCCGCCTTCGCCGCACTGTAGGCGTGAGGACCCGCGCCTCCGCGCAAGCCTGCGACCGAGGCGGTCGAGATGATCGAGCCTCCGCCGGCCTTGCGCATCTCGGGCACGGCATATTTCATTCCGGCGAACACCGCGCGCAGCAGTATCGCCATCGTCATGTCCCAATTCTCGAACGTGATCTCGTCGATCGCTCCGATCGCACCTCCCAGGCCCGCGTTGTTGAACATCGTATCGAGCTTGCCGAATTCGTTGACCGCGCGATCGACGGCGCCTTTGACATCCTCGCCGACGGCGACATCGGTCTTCTGGAACACCGCGTGGCCGCCATTCTCCCTGCACGCGCGCACCGCGGACTCTCCGCCCTCCTGGTTGAGGTCGGCTATCACCACCGATGCGCCTTCGCCCGCAAACCGGATCGCGGTCGCGCGGCCGATACCGCTGGCCGCGCCGGTGATCACCGCCACTTTGCCTTCGAGTCTGCCCATGGTCGTTCTTCCCTTTAAGAAATAACTTTCCGCCGCGACGCGGTGCCCCTCAACCTAATAGCCGTTAGGGCGATCTGACGCAAAGCGCGGTCCGCCCGCCGTGGACGGTCGGTAGCCTCCCCGCCATCGTTCCGTGCGCGGCGACGGACTACTTCCCGTGCTTTTCGAACGACGGACCCGAGAAGACGCCGTCGCCCGGGATACCCGGAAGGCGAAAGCGGGCGTTGCCGGTATTCACGCCGCCATCTACCACCATCGCGGTGCCGGTTATCCATTCCGAATCATCGCTGGCCAGGAACAGCGCCATCTTCGCGATATCCTCAGGACGTCCCGCGCGAGGGATCGGTTGCATCCGCGCCATATTCTTCTCGGCGGCTTCCTCGGCGCCCGGCCTCCCGCGATGAATTAGCGGAGTGTTGACGCCACCCGGACAGATGCAGTTGACGCGGATCCTGTCGTGCCCGACCTCGATCGCAACTGCCTCGGTCAGGTTGACGACCGCGGCCTTGGCCGCGCTGTATGGGGCGAGGAATCCGACCCCGCGCAGCCCGGCGACTGAGGCGGTCGAGATGATCGATCCGCCGCCCGACTTGCGGATTGCGGGAATCGAGTACTTCATCCCCAGGAACGCCGCCCGCAGCAGAATCGCGATGGTCTGGTCGAAATCCTGCGCCGCAACTTTGTCTATCGGGCCCACCGCGCCGGCCACACCGGCGTTGTTGTACATGATATCCAGCCTGCCGTATTCGCGGACCGCGCGATCGACGGCGGCTTTGATATCGGGCTCGCTGGTCACGTCGGTGCGCTGGAACACCGCGCGTCCGCCGGCCGCGGCGCATTCCGCGACGGCGGTCTCTCCGCCCTGTGAATTCAGATCGGTCAGAACGACCGCGGCGCCTTCCTTCGCGAACAGGATCGCCGTCGCGCGTCCCATCCCGCTGGCGGCGCCGGTGATAACCGCAACTTTTCCATTGAGTTTGCCCATCACGATAACCTCGCTTGCTGAATAGCAAGCAATGGCGTCCGACTGGAAGCGGCGCAAGCAACCGGAAAGCAAAGACTCGAGGGATTGAGATAGAAGTGTGCGCTGATCTGGAGGCCAACCAGCGAGCGAGAAAAGTGTCGAAACCGGATTCCCGAACGGAATCCCGCCGCGACGGTGCAAACTATCTGAGCGTAACGCGTCGCCGCCGCAAGAGGCGCGACCATGACGATGCGGGCTTTTGCGGCGTTTCCTCCAGTATCGCGATAGCCGCAACGCGAATCCGCTCGGTCATCGCTTTGAAGTCTCGGGGAGATTCTTCAATGAGCTCATCAGGGAGCGGGCCGGATTCGACGGCGGCGCTTGCCTCCGCGCCCGCCGTCGATCCCTCGCGAATTTGGCGCAGGATGAAAAGCAAGTCCGCTTTGCCGCGCAGAGATCCGAACAGAGAAGAGCGCGACAGCGCTTGGAGTTCCTCAGGCGTCACGCTCAGGCGCTCAAGGAGTTCATGGTCGCTGGAGAACTCCTCAAAGATCCGATGGCGCGGGACGCCTTCGCCGTCAAGAGCTGCCGAATCCTCGCAACATTCGGGAGGCTCCGAAGCTGACCCGCATTCCGCTGCATCGGCAGCCGAAATCAGATCGCTTTCCGGCTGTGGTTCTGATTCGTGCCTCAATGAGTTTGAAAGCCCGGAGTCTGCCAATCTTATCGAATCGGCGAGACACTTAACTGCCGCCAGAAATTCGCGCATTATGCGTTCCGCTCGTTCCGCGTTGAGGTTAGAGTTAACAGTGTTCAATTCCGACGCCTTCATGACGCGCTAGTGAACACCCCCTTTTGCGTGCTCCGCGTCTGAAAATTTACTGAGCCAAACCCCGTGACTTTCCGTCGAAACTCTCGGCCAAAGCCGAGAACTCCTGATGCAGGACCTTGGCCGGCTCAAAAGCGTTGACCAAATCCGCAAGCCGCTCCTGCAGATTAGCTGCCGGCTCCAACGCTTCGGTCAGCTGCCGCAAACTTTCGCCAAATGCAGCCGCGAGCTGATCGAGTTGGGTGTTGAGATCCCGCAGCGGCGTGAATTGCTGCAACACCGTGCGGAGTTGACTGCGGAAATTGTGCATCGGCTCGAGCACCTTGGCGAGCTCCTCGATCTGCGCCGCGAATTCCTTCAAGGGCTTGAACACCGCCGTCAACTGGGCAAGCTGCTGCATCGGCTCCAGAATGTGCGAGAGTCCAGCTAACTGGTCCTGCAAAGGTTTGACCCGCTCAAAGATGGTGGACACGGCGATTGTGGACTCAAACGATCCTTGTTGATCCGACATGTTTTTATCCTCTACAAGCAAAAACTTATAATTTTCGAAAACCACGTTCCCGGTACCTACTTAGGCAACGCTTGTCCAAAGCATGAAATGTGCCGCCTTGTTGTGGACTTCGCGCTACTCAAAGATGCAAGGATTTATCGCGCCCGCGGTCATCGAGTAGCCTCGCGGCGTATCAGATCCGACACAATAAGGGATTTCCGCGCGGTCAGTTTGTCACTTTTATACTACAAAATGGTTTACAAAAGTGATTTTCCTTACGCCTACGAGATTCGTTCCCGATGCGCCGAATGAAACGATGGCAGATTGGAGCCGACCCTCGATGCTATAATTGCGCCCGCGATGGCGAGCGAAGACGAGAGGGGGCGGGGGACGCCGATCGGGCCGAGCTATAGCTCCCTGGTCGAGTATCCTGAGGATCCGGCTGCGCGAGCGCCGGCCGTGCTCGAGCTGAAGCCAGAGAACACCGCGTCCGAGGACGACCCGATCGAGCGCAAACTCGCGATCACGCCGCCAGCGCCGGGTGTCTATCTGCTGAAGGATCGCGCGGGCAAAGTCCTTTACGTCGGTAAGGCCAAGTCGCTGCGTCCTCGCGTGCGCTCGTACTTTCGTCCTGCCCGCGAGGGTGAGGCCGGCGACGGGCGCTACCAGGTGCGCTTCCTGATGCGCAAGGTGCGCGACTTCGACACGATCGTCACCGCGAGCGAGAAAGAAGCGCTCATCCTCGAAAACAATCTGATCAAACAGTACAAGCCGCGCTACAACATCCGGCTGAAAGACGACAAATCCTACCTGAGCGCCAAGGTCACCAAGCACGCGTGGCCGCGAATCACCGTTACGCGACGCATCGTGAAGGACGGCGGGCGCTACTTCGGCCCATTTGGATCGGCTGACGGACTGCGCGAGACGATCGACGTTATCCGCAAGGTGTTTCCGCTGCGGACTTGCTCCGACGGCGTGTTCCGCAATCGCACGCGGCCGTGCCTCGAGTATCAGATCAAGCGATGCCTCGGGCCGTGCTGCCTGCCCGTCGATCGCGAGGAGTACGAAAAGCATCTGCACGCCGCCGAGCTATTGCTCGAGGGCAAGAACCTGGAGCTCTTGCGCGAGATGCGCGATCAGATGAAGGCGCATGCTTCGCGCCTCGAATTCGAAGACGCCGCGCGCGTTCGCGACCGGGTCAAGGCGATCGAGAAAACCGTCGAGCGCCAGACCGTGCTCCATCACATGGGAATCGATCAGGACGTGTTCGGCCTCTACCGCGAAGGCGGCGAGATCGAGGCGATCGTCCTGATCGTGCGCGGCGGCAAGCTGACCAGCACGCAGAGCTGGAGTTTCCAGGATCTGGAATTCTCGGATCACGACGTGTTGTCAGATCTGCTGACGCAATACTATCAGGGCGCGCGTGCGATTCCTGATGAAGTGATCGTTCCGGTCGAGCTCGAGGATGCGGCCGTGCGCGCCGAGCTGCTAACCGAGCGGCGCGGCAAGAAATGCGAGTTCGTCGTGCCGCAGCGGGGAGACAAGGTGCGGCTGATCGAGATGGCGCAGGAAAACGCGCGCCAGAGCTTCGCCGCGCGCCGCGACAAGGAACAGACCCGCGAGAAGATGCTCGAGGATCTGCGCACGCGGCTGCATCTCAAGAATTCTCCGAAGCGAATCGAATGCTACGACATCTCGAATCTGCAGGGCTCGATGGTGGTCGGCTCGCAGGTCACGTTCGACGAGGGCGAGCCGCTGAAGGCTCAATACCGCCGCTACCGGATTCGTGGCTTCGAG
This sequence comes from uncultured delta proteobacterium, assembly GCA_963765675.1. GTDB lineage: Bacteria > Desulfobacterota > Binatia > Binatales > Binataceae > JBARDN01. The sequence continues at coordinate 358,621 of CAVXXK010000006.1, forward strand.
GGGCAGGACGATTTCGCAAGCCTCGATGAAGTGCTCGGCCGCCGCGTCAAGCGCGCCAAGCAGGAGAATCAATTTCCCGACCTGTGGGTGATCGACGGCGGCAAAGGTCAGCTCAACGTTGCGCTGCAAGTGCTGCGCGAGAACGATCTGCTCGATCAGATCGATTGCATCTCGCTCGCCAAGCAGCACGTCCTCGACAGGCGCTACGACAAGGAAGTCTCGAAGTCCGAGGAGCGGGTGTTCCTGCCCGGGCGCAAGGATCCGATCGTGCTGCCCAAGAACTCGACCGCGCTGTTCCTGCTGGTGCGCGTGCGCGACGAGGCGCATCGCTTCGCGATCACCTACAACCGCGAGCTGCGCCGGCGCGCGCGGATGCGCTCGGTCCTCGACGATATCGAGGGGATCGGCCCGGTGCGGCGCCGCGCGATGCTCCGGCATTTCGGCAGCCTGAAAAGAATTCGCGAAGCCTCGATCGAGGAGATAGCGCAGGTCAAAGGCATCAACCTGGATCTCGCCGGCGAGATCCGGCGGCATCTTGATGCGATGGCATCAATCATCGACCGCGCAATGCAGGAAGAAGCCACCGAAGACGCGCGGGAAGATGCAGCGCGAGATGCCGGTGGCGTCAAAGCGGTTGCGCCCGATCTGCCTCGGGCCGAGGACGATGTCGTCTGGTAACGACCGTGCCACCTGACAATTGCGCCGGTCAGAGCGCGGGTCTGGAATCCGCGCGCGGTTACTATATGATTAGCAGCGTCGAATAATTAGCCGCCGTCCGATAAGCGCGACTGCTCCCCGCGTCGGGCGCGAAATCGCATCCATCAAGCGCACTCAGCAGGAAGGAAAGTAACAAGCGACATGGCCTACAAGCACATCAAGGTTCCCAGCGACGGACAGAAAATCACCCTCGGCAAAAATCATACGCTGAACGTTCCCGACCGGCCGATTATCCCGTTTATCGAAGGCGACGGCACCGGTCCCGATATCTGGCGCGCGTCGCAGTATGTCTTCGACAACGCAGTCGCGAAAATCTATGGCGGCAAGCGCAAGATCGCGTGGATGGAAGTCTACGCCGGCGAGAAGCCATTCAAGGAGCAGAACACCTGGCTCCCGGATGAGACCGTCGAGGCGTTCAAGGAATTTCTGGTCGGGATCAAGGGTCCTCTCACCACTCCGATCGGCGGTGGAATCCGTTCGCTTAACGTCGCGCTGCGCCAGATGCTCGACCTCTATGTATGCCTGCGGCCGGTGCGCTACTTCACCGGCGTGCCCAGTCCGGTCAAGCATCCCGAAAAGCTCGACGTCGTGATCTTCCGCGAGAACACCGAAGATATCTACGCCGGAATCGAATGGCCGGCCGAGTCGCCCGAAGCGAAGAAGCTCATCAAGTTCCTGCAGGAGGAAATGGGCGTCAAGAATATCCGCTTCCCGAATACTTCCGGAATCGGCGTCAAGCCGATCTCGCGCGAGGGCTCCGAACGCCTGATTCGCGCCGCGCTGGACTACGCGCTCCTGCGCAAACGCAAGAGCGTGACCTTCGTCCACAAGGGCAACATCATGAAGTTCACCGAAGGCGCGTTCCGAGACTGGGGCTATGAACTGGTCCGGCGCGAGTACAAGGGCAAGGCGGTAGGATGGGACGATTGCGGAGGCAAGCCTCCCGCAGGCGAGCTGCTGGTCAAAGACGCGATCGCGGATATCACCTTGCAGCAGATTCTGACGCGGCCCGATGAGTTCGACGTCGTCGCGACGATGAATCTCAACGGCGACTACATTTCCGATGCGCTAGCGGCGCAGGTCGGAGGAATCGGAATCGCGCCGGGCGCCAATATCAACTACCTGACCGGCCACGCGATCTTCGAGGCGACCCACGGCACCGCGCCCAAGTACGCGAATCAGGACAAGGTGAATCCGGGCTCGGTGATTCTTTCGGGCGTCCTGATGTTTGAGCATATGGGATGGCAGGAAGCCGCCGACGGAATCATCCGCGGGCTCGAAAAGACCATCGCGAACAAGACCGTCACCTACGATTTCGAGCGTTTGATGACCGGCGCCAAGCTGCTCAAATGCTCCGAGTTCGGCAAGGCGATCGTCGATAATATCTAGGCAGCGTGAATCGATTTGAATGTTACCGGGACCGGCGCGCCGGCGTGGCACGCCGGTCCCGTTGCGTTTGCCGCTGAAACGATGCGCCAGCGAATCAGGATTGCAGCGCGCGCCCTGGCGATCGCTTTCGCAGCCAGTGTGCTGGCCGGATGCTCGTCCGGCGTGGTGCAGCCGCTCAATCAGAGTCCCGCTTCCGCGAAGGAACCACGGCAGCCGCCCGACGCCGCACTATCAGCCGGCACAGGGTTCCTGCCCGATCCGGCGCGAATGATGGCGGATAGCCGTTTTCCGTTTCACCTGTCCTGGGTCCAGCCGGGCACTGATTTCAAAAACTACACTGAGGTGATGCTGGCGCCGATCAGCCTCCAGTATCTCGCGGCTCCGCCGACCGCGAGCGCCGCGACTCCCCAAGGCAACCGGCATGCGTCGGTTGACGTCGCGGTCTTCGCGGGCGACGCGTTCATCCAAGCAGTGCGGGACGATCCGTCGCATCGGCTCACGATAGTGACGAAGGCGGATGCGAAAACGATCGTGGTCGAGATGGCGATCGTCGCGCTTGCGCCGAGCGTGCGCCCGTCCTCGGCGGACGCGTTCGGCATCCCGACCACGACCTCAGCGTCGTCGGCGCTTCAGCGCGAGGCGAACTTGAACGGACGCGGAACGATCGCGATGCAGCTAAAGCTGCGCGACGGCAAGACCAGTCAAGTGATCGCGATCTTCGCCGACGCGCGCCGCGCCAACGCGCCGCCGGGCGACGAGAAACTCACGCCAGGCTACGGGTTCGCGAATCAGATCGTGGGCGATTGGATGCGCCAGATCGTGGCGATGCTAAATTCCTGAGTCGCGATGGTGATGCGGCAACCGGCACTTTTCATTGCGGCGCTGATATTCGCGCTCGCTCAGCTCTCCGGGTGCGCGCCGAATCCCGCTACCGGAGGCTCGAGCCTGACCGGCTTCAGCTCGACTGCGGCCGAAACGCAGACCGGCGCCGATCAGAATCCCGCCGTGCTTGCGGCTCTTGGCGGCGCGTACGCCGATGCATCGCTTGCTGCCTACGTGAGCGAGGTCGGACAGCGGGTTGCCGCGGGCAGCGAGCGCAAGGACATCACCTACAAGTTCCAGGTGCTCGACACGCCGATCGTCAATGCGCTCGCGATTCCCGGCGGCTATATCTACGTCTCGCGCGGACTGCTCGCGCTGGTCAACAACGAAGCCGAACTCGCAGGCGTGCTGGGGCACGAGGTCGGGCACGTCGCCGCGATGCATCATGCGCAGGGGCAGATGCGCGACACGATCGCGCAGGTCGGGATGCTGCCGCTTGCGATCGTCTCTCCGCTGCTGCTCGGGGCTCCGCAGATGGCCGCGCAGAGCTACCTGCGCTCATTCTCGCGCGATGCCGAGTACGAGGCCGACACACTCGGGATCAGGTATGTCGCGCGCGCCGGATACGATCCGGCCGCGACTGCGACGTTCCTCAACACGATGCGCAACTACGAGCAGGTGCAGGCAGTGATTGACGGCCGCAGCGCAGGCTCGATCGATCAGTTCGATTACATGGCGACGCATCCCAACGCTCTCGAGCGCTATCGCCGCGCGCTCGCGCAGGCGTCGCAGACTCCGGTTGCGAATCCGATCGTCAGGCGGCGCGAATACCTTGCGCAGATTAACGGCGTCATCTACGGCGAGTCGCCAGAGCAGGGCTTTATCCGCGGCCGGATGTTCGCGCATCCGAAACTCCGCTTCGCCTTCGAGGTGCCGAAAGGCTTCGAGCTGTTCGATACCTCCGATGCGATCTACGCGGCCGGCCCCGACAACGCGATGATCATCTTCGATAGCGCGCCCGAGACCAGCAGCCTCGCGATGACCGGATATATCCGTCAGGTGTGGGCCAAGGGTATCGAGGTGCGCGAGGTCAGGCGCGGCGAGATAAACGGCCTCGAGGCGGCGACCGCGATCGCGACGGCGCAAACCAAGCAGGGTCCGGTCACGATGCGAATCGTCGCGATTCGGATGGACCCGACACATATTTACCGCTTTCGATTCATCGCCCCCGCGCCCCGTGCACAGACACTCGCACCCGCATTCGCACAGACCGCAGGCACGTTCAAGAGACTTACGGCGGCCGAAGCTGCTTCCCTCAAACCGCGCAAAATAAAGCTCGTCACGGTTGCGAAGAACGATACGGTTGCGACCCTCGCCAAGCGCTGCGCTTTCGACAAATTTCCGCAGGAGCAGTTTCACGCGCTCAACGGCCTCGCTCCCGACAGCACCCAAATCCCTTTGCAGCAGGTAAAACTGATCGTCGAGTGATTGGAAATTGTAGCCGCGACGACTGTAGAATCCGCCCGAGGTCATCGTCATGCCGGCAAAACACTTTGCGTTTCGTCTGCTATTCGCGCTCGCTTTCTCGTTCGTTCTCTCGGCATCCGCATATGCTGCGAACGTCGGCGAAATGGGTGCGATGGGCGCGATGGATATGAATAATCCAAATGGCGGCGCGATGGCGATGAGCCCGGGCGATACCGACGCGATGTCCTCGATGAATATGAGCGATATGCACGACTCGCACATGGCCAGCGGCGAGATGGGCAACATGAAGGATCACATGAAGTGGACCGACCTCCGCCCCGCGAATCCCGCCGATACCGAACGCGCCGACAAGCTCGTCGATACGCTCAAGACCGCGCTCGCCAAGTACCAGGACTATCACGCCGCCGAAGCCGCCGGCTTTAAGCCGTTTCATCCCGAGCTCAAGGCGCAGAAGGTCGTCCACTTCACCAAGTGGTGGTACGGGCTCAAGTCCGCCTTCGAGTTCAATCCCGCGGAACCGACCTCGCTGCTCTATGAACGCACCGCCAACGGCGGATACAAGCTCATTGGCGCGATGTACACCGCACCGCGAAAGTGGGACCCCGACGAGCTCAACCAGCGCGTGCCGCTGAGCGTCGCCCGATGGCATCAGCACATCGATATTTGCATTCCCAAAAAGGGTACCATGGCCTCCGCCGATTGGACCAAGTTCGGTCCCCGAGGTTCGATTGTGACCGAGCAGGCCTGTACCGCCGCGGGCGGCAGATTCTTTCCGGTCCTGTTCGGATGGATGGTGCATGTCTATCCCTGGGAGACCAATCCGCAGCAAGTCTGGGCGCACTGAGCCGCGATGCCGCTAACCGTCGAGCTCGAGCGCGCGCGCAAGTGCTACGACGGCCTGGTTGCGGTCGATAGCCTGTCGCTCTCGATCTCCGGCGGAGAAATTTTCGGCCTGCTCGGGCCCAACGGATCGGGCAAGACCAGCACGATCCGCATGATGATCGGGATCACGCGGCCCGATAGCGGGGTGGTCCGGGTTTTCGGCAAACCGCTGGAGCGCGCGAGCCTCAGCAGGATCGGCTACCTGCCTGAAGAGCGCGGACTCTACCGCCGGATGACGGTGCGCGAGAACTTGTCGTTCCTCGGCCAGCTCGCCGGCCTGACCGCGGCGCAGGCGCTCGAGCGGGGACGCGCGTGGACGGCCAGGCTCGAACTCAGCGACTGGTTCGAGCGCCGGGTCGAAGAGCTGTCCAAGGGGATGCAGCAGAAGATCCAGTTCGTCGCGGCGCTGATTCACGACCCGGAATTTATCGTGATGGACGAGCCGTTTGGCGGGCTCGATCCGGTCAATGCCAACGAGCTCAAAGAGATACTGCTCGAACTGAAAGGGCAGGGACGCACGATCGTACTTTCGACGCATCGGATGGACCAGGCCGAGAAACTCTGCGACGCGATCTGCCTAATCAACAGCGGACGTGCGATCCTGCAAGGCAACCTGCGCGAGATAAAATCGCAACACGGCGAGCGCTTCGTGCAGATCGATTACGCGGGCGCAAATGGGCTGCTCGCGGGGCATCCGATGGTCGAGTCGCGCCGCGACTTCGGCAACCATCTCGAACTCAAGCTCCACACTGGCGCCGATCCGCAGGAGCTCCTGCACGCCGCGGCCGCGTCGGCGCGAATCTCACGCTTCGAGCTGATGGAACCGTCGCTCGAAGAAATCTTCATCAATCGCGTCCGGCGCCGCGATGGGTAGCCGAGTAAGCCTCCGCAATCTCTGGCTGATCGCGCGGCGCGAATATCTCGAGCGCGTGCGCACGCGGTCGTTCTGGTTCTCGACCCTGATTCTGCCGGTGATCTTCAGCTCGATGCTGCTGTTGCCGCGGATGGTCGCCAGCGAAGTCGCGGCCGGTTTCGGTGCAGGGGCTCATCCGACCATGCGAATCGCGATCGTCTCGGCGGACCGGGAACTCGGCGCCGCGATCGCCGCGGATTTGGCGCGAACTGATCCGCACGGATTTCTCGTCACCCTCGAATCGACTCCGTCGCCAGAGTTGCGCGCGGAACTGCACCGCCAAATCCGCTCGCGCGAGATCGACGGCTATCTGTGGATCGACTCCGATCCGTCCGGAGCCCGTCGCGCCGTATTTGCGCGTCCGGCTTCGCTCGGATTCGGCGTGACGAGCAAGCTCAACGCCGCAGTGTGGTTTGCCTGGACCGAGCGTGAACTCGCGCCCTTCGGAATTGAAACCGATCTGGCTCGCAAGCTGCTCGCGCGAGTGGACTTCCGCACTGCCGACGTAAATCCGCCATCGCTGTATGCGCAGAGCGAGGTCGCGATCGTGATGGTCGCGATGCTGGTATTCGTAATGTTCATCTCGCTGATGTCGTACGGGATCATGGTGATGCGCGCGGTGCTGGACGAGAAAAGCTCGCGGATTACTGAGGTGCTGCTGTGCTCGACGAGCGCGGACGAGTTGATGGCCGGCAAGGTAATCGGAATCGGCGCGCTCGGAGTTACCCAAGTGGCGATCTGGTTTATCGCGGCGGCGCTGATCGTGGCCGCGAGCCCGATGGCAGGGGTTGCCGCGCAGGCGCTTCAGTCCGGCGGGAGTGTGATCGGATGGTTCGCGTTTTATTACATCCTTGGCTACCTGCTTTACAGCTCGATCTACGCGGCCGTCGGCGCGTCTTTCAATTCTCCGGACGAAGCCCAGCAATGGACCTTCGTGATCATGCTGCCGCTCATCGCGACCACGGTATTGGTCGAGCCGGCGATTCTTTCGCCCGGCACACCGATCGTTGTCGCGGGATCGATGTTTCCGTTCTCCTCGCCGGTGCTGATGTACGCGCGAATCCTGATGGGGCATCCGCCGCTATGGCAGATCGCGCTGTCGGCTGCGATCCTGCTCGTGACGGTCTGGATCGCGCTTTCGATCTCGGCGCGGATCTACCGGGTTGGAATCTTGATGTACGGCAAGCGCCCGACGCTGCGCGAGATCGTCAAGTGGCTGCGCTACGCCTAAGCGCCGCAAATTCCTTGGATGTGATTCGATAAAGCACGTGCGGTAATCCCGCGTGAATGATATTGCGCTCAAAACGCATCCCGCAGGTTTCCATCACGCCGCGCGATCCGCGATTGTGCGGCAGCGTGAAGGCGATCACACTTTCCGGAGCGAGGTCGCGAAAGCCTAGCCGCAGAACCTCGGCCGCGGCCTCGCTCGCGTATCCCATACGCCACCGGTCGGATCTAATCGCGTAGAGCAGCTCGATCTCCGGCGCGCCTTGGAGTTCGATATGCCGAATTCCGGCATAGCCGACAAAACGGTTATCGGCCTTTTCAAACAGCATCCACACGCCAAAACCATAACGCTCCCAATGCTCGCGTATCCGCGCCAGCATGCCGGAACTGTACTCCTCGCTTGCGGGCTGCCCGTCGGCTGACAGCGTTGCCATCGCGCGAGGATCGCTGTGAATCACGCGCAGATGTGGCAAGTCGGTTTCGAGCGGCGCACGCCCGCAAAGGCGCGCGGTCTCGAGCACGGTCATCGCGGTTTCCGGATTCATTCAGTAAAATTCGCGCTTCGCCAAGTCTGGTTATTTCAAGCGGCTTCACTTCCATATCGAAGGTTGCTATTTAACTCGACGCCCGAGGCATCGATCCGGCGGCGAGGCGCTTCACTTAAGATTGCCTCATTAGCAGAAAACCGACTATAAGAGATTCTTTAGACAGGACATCCTGCTCAGGCGGTAATTCAGGCGTGGCTAGAAGAAAAATTGCGTTTATCGGCGCCGGCAACGTCGGCGCGACCTGCGCGCATCTCTGCTTTCTGCGCAACCTCGGCGACATCGTCCTCTACGATATTATCGACGGCCTGCCGCAGGGCAAAGCGCTCGATATGGCGGAAAGCGCGCCGGTCCTCGGAATCGACGCCCAGGTTACCGGCACCACCGATATCAAGGATATCGCCGGCGCCGATTGCTGCGTCGTCACCTCCGGTTCGCCGCGCAAGCCCGGCATGAGCCGCGACGATCTGCTGAAAATCAACGCCAAGGTGATGAACGACGTCGGCGGCGCGATCAAACAGTACGCTCCCCAATCGTTCGTGATCGCGGTGACCAATCCGCTCGACGCGATGGTGACGCAGCTCAAGCGCGTGACCGGCTTCCCGAAGCATCGCATAGTCGGACAGGCGGGTGTGCTTGATTCCGCGCGTTACCGGACCTTCCTTGCGATGGAGCTGAAAGTCTCGGTCGAGAGCGTGAATGCGACGGTTTTAGGCGGCCACGGCGACGACATGGTCCCAGTCCGCAGCTATACGACGATCGGCGGAGTGCCGGTGGCCAAGCTGATATCGGCCAAGCGGCTCGACGAAATCGAAACCCGTACCCGCAACGGCGGCGGCGAAATCGTCAACCTGATGAAGACCTCGTCCTACTACGCCGCGGGAAGTGCGACCTACAAGATGGTCGAATCATACATGCTCGATCGCAAGGAAGTGGTCCCGTGCGCGGCGTACCTCGAAGGCGAATACGGCGTGAAGGGATTGTACGCGGGCGTGCCGGTAGTGATCGGAGGCGGCGGAGTCGAGCGCGTGATCGAAATCGAGCTGACCGCGGCCGAGAAACAGGCCTTCGACAGCTCGGTCGCACACGTGAAGGAACTGGTTGACGCGATGGACAAGGTAATCGCGGCGGGCAATTGACCGCGAGGCGTGCCCGAGCGGTCATCCTGAGCGAAGCGAAGGATCTCGGCGAGCGAAGCGAAGCGTCGCTGGCGGTCCGGGGTTCGAGATTTTTCCCATAAGTTGTTTCAGAGGGTAGTTGATGAACATCCACGAATTTCAGGCCAAGCAGATTCTCGGACGCTTCGGCGCGCCCGTTCCGAGGGGGCAATCCGCCGCGACCGCCGACGAGGCTGCGGCCGCGTTCACCGCGCTCGGCGTGCCGAAGGCCGTTATCAAGGCGCAGATTCATGCGGGCGGACGCGGCAAGGCCGGCGGAGTGAAGCTGATCTCCTCCGCCGATGAGGCGCGCAAGTTCGCCGCCGGCCTGCTCGGCAAGCCGCTGGTCACGCACCAGACTGGTCCCGAGGGCCGTGTCGTCGGGCGCGTGTATGTCGAAGAGGCCAGCGCTGTCGCGCGCGAGCTTTACCTCGGGATGCTGGTCGATCGAAAAGCGGGTGCGGTGTCGGTTATCGCCAGCACCGAAGGCGGCATGGAGATCGAGGAGGTCGCCGCCAAGACACCTGAGCGGATCATCACCAAGGTCGTTGACCCGCTTCTCGGATTGTCGCCGTTTCTGGCGCGCGAGATCGCATTCGCGCTGGGACTCAAGGACAAGCAAGTCAATCAGTTCGTGGGGTTGCTCAGCGCGATTTACAAAGCGTTTGTCGAGACCGATGCGTCGCTGGTCGAGATCAATCCGCTGGTCGTGACGCAGGACGGACGCGTCATCTGCCTGGACGCCAAGATGTCGTTCGACGACAACGGACTTTTCCGCCATCCCGATATCCGCGAGCTGCGCGACCCTAACGAGGAAGACAAAGACGAAACCGAGGCCGCGAAATACGATCTGAGTTTCGTGCATCTGGACGGGAACATCGGATGCATGGTCAATGGCGCGGGTCTGGCGATGGCGACGATGGATATCGTCAAATTCTTCGGCGCCGAGCCGGCCAATTTTCTCGACGTCGGCGGCGGCGCCAACACCGAGAAAGTCGCGGCCGCGTTCCGGATCCTGCTCTCCGACAGGCGCGTCAAAGCCGTGCTGATCAACATCTTCGGCGGGATCATGCAATGCGACGTGCTCGCGCAGGGCGTGGTCGAAGCCGCCCGGCAGGTGAAGCTCAGCATCCCGCTCGTGGTCAGGATGGAAGGGACCAACGTCGACAAGGGCAAGAAGATTCTGGCCGAGTCGGGAATCAAGGTGATCGCCGCGGCCGACATGGCCGACGCCGCGCGGCGCGTGACCCAGGCAATCGGAGTGGGGAAGTAACCGGCAATGAGTATTCTCGTCAACAAGAACACCCGCGTCCTGACCCAGGGCATCACCGGCGCGACCGGACAGTTTCACACCCGCGCGTGCAAGGAATACGGCACCCAGATGGTGGGCGGAGTGGTGCCGGGCAAGGGCGGCACAACCTTCGAGGGGATTCCGATCTTCGACACCGTCGAGCAGGCGGTGCGCGCGACGGGCGCCAATGCGGCGGTCAGTTATGTACCGCCGGCGTTCGCGGCCGACGCGATCCTCGAGGCGATCGCGGCCGAGCTTCCACTGGTCATCTGCATCACCGAGGGCATCCCGGTGCTCGACATGGTGAAAGTAAAGCATTACTTGAAGTCTTCAAAGTCGCGCCTGATCGGACCGAACTGCCCCGGAATCATCACCCCGGGCGAGTGCAAGATCGGGATCATGCCGGGCTATATCCACAAGCCGGGCCGCGTCGGGGTGGTCTCGCGCTCGGGAACCCTGACCTACGAGGCTGTGCATCAGCTCACGCAGCTCGGGATCGGTCAATCGAGCTGTATCGGAATCGGCGGAGACCCAATCGTCGGGACCAATCACACCGAGGCGATGCGCTTGTTCAACGAGGATCCTGCGACCGACGCGGTGATCATGATTGGAGAGATCGGCGGAACGGCCGAAGAAGAGGCCGCCGATTATGTGAAGCATCACTTTAAGAAACCGGTCGTGGCGTTTATCGCCGGGCAGACCGCTCCCAAGGGCCGCAGAATGGGCCATGCGGGCGCGATAATCTCGGGCGGGCGCGGCACCGCCGCGGACAAGATCGCGGCGCTCAAGGCGGCCGGAATCACCGTCGCGATGAGCCCCGCCGATTTGGGCTCGACGATGAAGGCCGTGCTCGAAGGCAAAGCTCCAAAGAATTGAGCGCACGAGATCAACCAGATGGAAAAGACTCTCGCAATCATCAAGCCTGACGCGGTTTCGCGCGGACTGACCGGCGACATCCTGAAGCGTATCGAGGCCTCGGGACTCTCGATTCGCGCGCTGCGCAAGCTGCATCTCTCGCAGGAGCAGGCGCAGATGTTTTACGCGGTGCACAAGGCGCGTCCGTTCTACGGCGACCTGTGCAAGTACATGACCTCGGGACCGGTGGTGGTCGCCGTACTCGGCGCCGACGGCGCGATCACGAAGTGGCGCGAGTTGATGGGCGCGACCGATCCAAAAAAAGCCGCGCCGGGAACGATTCGCCGCGAATTCGGCCAGAACATCGAAGCCAACGCGACCCACGGTTCCGACGCGCCGGAAACCGCCGCCCAGGAAATCGCCTTCTTCTTCCCCGCGATGGAAATTCTGCCCTGATGCTCGCCTGAACTCATCGTTTTGAGACATGAATAATCGGGCGAGAGGCGTCCTGCTCTCACGCGCGCATTTCGGTTAGAATTGCGGGTTCATGAACCCCCCCGACGAGCATACTGACGACTCGCCCGATTCTTCCGGCGCACGCCGCGATATCCGCGACCTGCTGCTGGAGGACCTCGAGGCTGTGGTCGCAAGCCTTGGCGAGCGTCCGTATCGCGCGCGGCAGATTGCGCATTGGCTATGGCAGAAGGGCGTCGATTCGTTCGACGCGATGCGCGATCTTCCGGCCGCCCTGCGAATCGAATTGTCGGAGCGCTTCACGCTCGCTCCCGCCGCAGTCTCTATCGTCAGGCGCTCGACTGACGGCACGCGCAAGCTCCTGCTGCGGCTCGCCGACGGTGAGGAAATCGAGACCGTCATTATACCGTCGGAGGATCGCACGACGCTCTGCCTCTCGTCGCAGGCGGGATGCGCGATGGGATGCGAGTTCTGCGCGACGGCGCGGATGGGATTGCATCGCAATTTGACCACCGCCGAGATCGCGGGACAGATTTTCGCCGCGCGGCGCGAGCTTAATCCCGACGAGCGTTTGACCAACTACGTCTTCATGGGGATGGGCGAGCCTTTGGCCAACTATCCGCGCCTTATTCGCACGCTAATTGCAATGACTGCGGCGTGGGGGATGGCGATCTCGCCGCGGCGCATCACCGTCTCGACCGTCGGGCTGGTCCCGATGATGGAAAAACTGCTAGCCGAAATTCCGGTCAACCTGGCGGTGTCGCTGCACGCAACGACGGACGAACTTCGCGACCGGTTGGCGCCGATCAATCAACGCTATCCTCTGGGCCAGCTGCTCGACGCGTGCCGCCGCTTGCCGCTCAAGGGCCGCAGCAGGATTACGTTCGAATACGTGATGCTGGCGGGGGTGAACGACAGCGTCGACGACGCGCGCAGGCTGGTTGCGCTGCTCGCGCCGCAGCGCGCAAAGATCAACCTGATTTTCTTCAACCCCTTCGCCGACAGCGTCCTGGAGCGCAGCCCGCGCGCTGCGGTAGAGGCCTTTCAAGCGATCCTGCATCGCGGTAACTTGACCGCTACCATCCGCGAGAGCAGGGGACTCGATATCGCGGCGGCATGCGGCCAACTCTACGCGGAGCTTCATCTCGACAAGGGCGCGAGCGCGTTCGAGGCCGGGGCTGCTGAGGCTGGGACGGAGGGGCGGGACTAGCGATGGCGCGAAAAACACTGGGCGTAATCGGGGGTAGCGGCTTCTACAATATGCCCGGACTCGAACAGGTCGAGCAAATCGAACTCGACACGCCCTTCGGCAAACCGTCGGACCCGTACTATCGCGGCCGAATCGGCGAGATCGAAGTGGTATTTCTCGCGCGCCACGGCAAGGGTCACCGGATTTTGCCGAGCGAAATAAATTACCGCGCGAACATTTTTGGGATGAAGCAGCTCGGCGCCGAGTACCTGGTCTCGGTCAGCACGGCGGGCTCGCTCAAGGAAGATATTCATCCGGGCGAACTCGTGGTGCCCAACCAGTTCATCGATCGCACCTTCAAACGACCTTCGTCGTTTTTTGGCAACGGGATGGTGGTGCACGTGTCGCTGGCCGATCCGGTCTGCCCCGATCTCGCGCGCGATCTCGCCGCCGCGGGACGCAGCATCGATCCAAAGCTGCACGAGGGTGGCGCCTACCTCTGCATGGAGGGGCCGCAATTCTCGACCCGTGCGGAATCAAATCTTTTTCGCATGTGGAACGCCGACGTGATCAGCATGACCGCGATGCAGGAAGCGCGGCTCGCGCGCGAGGCCGAACTTTGCTACGCGGTGCTGACGCTGGTCACCGACTATGATTGCTGGCACAAGAGCGTCGCGGCGGTCGATATCGGCGAGATCCTGCGCGTGATGCGCGCGAACGTCGAGAAGGCGCAGGCTGCCGTGGCGCGGATGGCGGCAACGCTCGCCCGACGCGAACGCACCTGCAAATGCGCAAACGCGCTGGCCGGCACGATCATTACCGATCCGGCGGTAATCCCCTCGAAGATGAAACGGGAGCTCGGGCTCCTGGTCGGCAAATATCTAAACTGAACCGGGAGCATGCATAACAGATGAGTATCGTGGTGGTCGGCTCTGTTGCCTATGATTCGCTCGAGACGCCCGGTGGCAACGCGCCCGACGTGCTGGGCGGCTCGGCGACGTATTTTTCGGTGGCGGCGCGTTTTTTCGCACCGGTCAGTATCGTCGCGGTGGTGGGCTCCGACTTCAGGCCAGAGTCGCGCCAATTGCTCGTCGATCGGAGCATCGACTTGCGCGGGCTCGAGCAGCGTCCAGGCAAGACCTTCAGGTGGCACGGGCGCTATCACGAGGACATGAATCATCGCGATACGCTGTTGCTTGCGCTGAACGTATTTGAAACTTTTTCTCCGGTGCTGCTGCCGGACCAGCGGCGCTGCGATTATTTGTTCCTCGGCAATATTGCGCCCGAGCTGCAGGAACGCGTGCTCGCGCAGGTACAGAGTCCCAAGCTGGTGGCCGGCGACACGATGAATCACTGGATCGAGAACTTCGGCCCGGAGCTGAAGCGGCTGCTGTCGCATCTGGATATTTTGACGGTGAATGACGAAGAGGCGCGGATGCTTTCGGGCGAGCACAACCTGGTCAAAGCGGGGCGCGCGATCCTGAAGATGGGGCCGAAGACCGTGCTCGTGAAGCGCGGCGAGTACGGCGTGCTGCAATTCTCGCGCGAGGCGATGTTCGCGGTGCCGGCCTATCCACTGGAAGAGGTGATCGATCCAACCGGCGCGGGCGATACGTTCGCGGGCGCGTTCATGGGCTACCTTGCGCGCAACGGCCGCGTCACCGAAGCCTCGCTGCGCACGGCAGTCGTTTACGGCAGCGTGCTCGCCTCGTTCGTGGTCGAAAAATTCTCGCTTGACCGCCTGCTCTCGCTGACCTGGGAAGAGATCGACAACCGCTACCGCGCGTTTATCGAACTTACCGACTCGCATCACAGCCGATGGACCTCTCAATAGTCGTCCCGCTGTATAACGAGCGCGACAATCTTGGGCCGCTGCATCACGATCTTGCGGCGGTGCTCGAGCCGCTCGGCATCTCGTACGAGATGATCTTTGTCGACGACGGCTCCGATGACGGCTCGCTCGAAGTGCTGCGCCGCGTCAAGGAATCCGACCCTCACGTTCGTGTGATCCGCCTTGCACGCAACTCGGGCCAGACCGCGGCGCTCGCCTGCGGATTTACAAACTCGAAGGGCGATATCGTGGTCGCGATCGACGGCGACGGAGAGAACGATCCGAACGATATCCCGCGCCTGCTCGAGCGCTTCAATGGTGGGTTCGATCTGGTGAGTGGATGGCGCACCGAGCGCTGGAAGGGCGCGCGCCTGACGCGGCGGCTGCCGTCGGTCGCGGCGAATTCTCTCATCTCGAAAATCACCGGCGTGCGGCTGCACGATTACGGATGCACGCTCAAGGCGTATCGCGGCGACATGGTCCGCCAACTGCGTCTCTACGGGGAGATGCACCGCTTCGTCCCCGCGATCGCGGCGGAGCAGGGCGCGCGAATCACCGAGCTGGAAGTGGGCTTCCGCCCGCGGCGCTCCGGCGCCTCGAAGTACGGACCGGGCCGAATCCTGCGCACGTTTCTGGATCTGATCACGGTCCGATTTCTCTCCGGATACTCGACGCGCCCGATCCAGGTGTTCGGCGCGATCGGCGTGGTGCTGGGCGGCTTGGGAACCCTATGGACCGCGTGGCTGGTGTTCGAGAAAATCATTCTGGGGCATCCGCTCGCCGATCGTCCCGCGCTGTTGCTGGCGGTCCTGCTGGTGGTGGTCGGCGTGCAGTTGGTCAGTATCGGGCTTCTGGGAGAGATGCTCGCGCGGACCTATCACGAGTCGCAGAACAAGCAGATTTACGTGATCAAGGAAGAGTTCTAAGGCGAGACGATCCCTATGAATATTGCAGTCATCGGCACCGGCTATGTCGGGCTGGTCAGCGGGACTTGCTACGCAGAGAGCGGCAACGAGGTGATCTGCGTCGATATCGACGCCAAGCGAATCGCCGCGTTGAACGAGGGCAAGGTTCCGATCTACGAGCCGGGCCTCGAAGAGCTGGTCCGCCGCAACAGCAAGGAAGGCCGGTTGCAGTTCACGCTCGACACCGCTGAGGCAGTCGCGCAATCGATGGTTTCGTTTATCGCGGTCGGCACGCCGATGAGCAAATCGGGCGCCGCCGATCTGAGCGGCGTGTTCAAGGCGGTCGAGGACGTCGCCAAATCAGTCACCGGCTATCACGTGATCGTGATCAAGAGCACCGTTCCGGTCGGCACCAATGAAAAAGTACGCGAGCTCCTCACGCGGATGGGAAAGCATCAGGTGGACGTCTGCTCGGTGCCGGAATTTCTGAAGGAAGGCTCGGCGGTCGAGGACTTCATGCGTCCGGACCGCGTCATAATCGGCAGCCGCAGCGACCGCGCGACCGCGATCCTGCGCGAGATTCACGCGCCGTTTGTCCGCACCGATAATCCGATCCTCGTGATGGATCCGAAATCGGCGGAGTTATCGAAGTACGCCGCCAACTCGATGCTGGCGATCAGGATCTCGTTTATCAATCAGATCGCGAATCTGTGCGACGCGGTCGGTGCGGATATCAACGCGGTGCGGCGCGGCCTCGGCTCCGATCGGCGGATCGGCTCGCAGTTCCTGTTTCCCGGGCGTCGGTTATGGCGGCTCGTGCTTTCCCAAGGACGTGCAGGCGCTGATTCATACCGCGTCGGAGAACAAGCTGAATTTTTCACTGCTCAAGGCCGCTCAGGAGATTAACGCCGGGCAGAAACGCGTACTGCCGATTCGTGTGAAGGAGCATTTCGGCGACGACCTGACCGGAAGGACCTTCGCGATCTGGGGCCTCGCGTTCAAGCCGCGCACCGATGATATGCGCGAAGCCCCGTCGCTGGTGGTGATCGACGAACTGGTCGCGGCGGGCGCGAAGGTTCAGGTCCACGATCCCGAGTCACTCGAGAACGCGCGCGCGATGCTCGGTGCTCGCGTGAGCTACCACAAAACCAATTACGCGGCATTAAAGGGCGCCGACGCGCTCCTGATATGCACCGAATGGAACGAATTCCGCCATCCGAATTTCCAGCGGATAAAGGCCGAGCTCAAACAGCCGGTGATATTCGACGGCCGTAACCTGTATGATCCAGATCTCATGAAAGCGCTGGATTTCAAATACTACTCGATCGGACGCTCCCCGGTCTGAGTGCGGAAGACCTCACGATGCGAATTCTCGTAACCGGCGGCGCGGGCTTTATCGGGTCGCATACTGTCGATGCGCTGATCAAAGAGGGCGCAGGCGACGTCGCGATCCTCGACGATCTGTCGGCCGGCAAGCGCCATCAGGTCAATCCGAAGGCGCGGCTGCATCAGGTGGATCTTCGCGACGCGCCCGCGGTGAGAGAGGTCATCGCACGCGAGCGTCCCGAGGCGATTTACCATATGGCCGCGCAGATGGACGTGCGGCGCTCCGTTGCGGACCCGGCCTTCGATGCGCAGGTTAATATCGTCGGATTCCTCAACCTGATTGAGGCCGCCCGCAAGCATGGACTGAAGCGCGTGATGTTTTCCTCGACCGGAGGAGCGATCTACGGCGAGCAGGATACGTTCCCCGCCGGCGAAGAGCATCCGTGCCGCCCGGTCAGTCCTTACGGAATCGCCAAGCTATCGACCGAGGCATATCTGTTTTTCTACCGCGTGGAGTACGGAATCGATTACCTGGCGCTGCGCTACGGCAACGTCTATGGGCCGCGCCAGGATCCTCACGGCGAGGCCGGCGTGGTCGCGATTTTCAGCGGACGAATTCTCGAAGGGCAAACCGTGCACGATTTATGGCGACGGCTCGCAGACGCGCGACTACGTTTTCGTGGGCGACGTGGTGCGCGCCAATGTCGCTGCGCTCAGTGCCAAGGCGTCCGGGATCGCGATCAATATCGGCACCGGAATTGAAACCAGCGTCAACGATCTCTACTCGAACCTTGCGTCGATAGCGGATTTTCCGACCGCCGCGGAGCATGGTCCAGCGCGGCCCGGCGAGCAGAAACGCTCGGTGATCTCGCCTGCGCGCGCGGAGAAAGAGCTCGGATGGCGTCCGACGGCGGCGCTGCGCGACGGGCTGGCCGAGACCTTCAAATACTTCAAGGCGCACAGAAAGTAGCGGGCCTCAATGACGGACCCGGCATCGATTCGCAATTTTTCGATTATCGCGCATATCGATCACGGCAAATCCACGCTTGCCGATCGATTGTTGGAGCGCACCGGTGCGCTCACCAAGCGCGAGTTGAAGGAACAGTTCCTCGACTCGATGGACTTGGAGCGTGAGCGCGGCATCACGATCAAAGCGCGCAGCGTGCGCCTGTCCTACACTTCGCGTGCGGGCAAAACCTACGTGCTCAACCTGATCGACACTCCCGGCCACGTGGATTTCGCCTACGAGGTCTCGCGCAGCCTGGCCGCGTGCGAGGGCGCGCTGCTGGTCGTCGACGCGAGCCAGGGGGTCGAGGCGCAGACGCTGGCCAATGTTTACCTCGCGCTCGATCACGGGCTTGAAATTATCCCGGTGATCAACAAGATCGATCTGCCCGGCGCCGACGTCGAGCGAACCCGCCAGCAGATCGAGGAAGTGATCGGCCTGCCCGCCGATGACGCGATTCTAACCAGCGCGAAAGAGGGCGTCGGCATCGACGACGTGCTCGAGGCGATCGTAGCGAGAATTCCCGCACCCAAGGCAAATCGCGACGAGCCGCTGCGCGCTCTCATCTTCGATAGCTGGTACGACAGCTACGAAGGCGTGGTCGGACTGGTGCGCGTCACCAGCGGCGAGCTTCGCCCCGAAATGAAGATCCGCCTCATGGCGACGGGTGCGGCGGGCGAAGTGATGCGCCTGGGTCATTTCACACCGCACGAGCAATCCGCCGACATGCTCGGCCCGGGCGAGGTCGGCTACGTCGTCGCGGGAATCAAGACCGTCGCTGACATGCGCGTGGGCGACACGGTCACCGACGCGGAGCATCCGGCGGCCGAGCCGCTTCCCGGCTTCAAGGAACTCAAGCCGATGGTCTTCGCCGGGCTCTACCCGACCGAGGCGAACCAGTATCCCGCTCTGCGCGACGCGATCGAGAAGCTGACGCTCAACGACGCGAGCCTCATCTGCGAGCCGGAATCCTCGCAGGCGCTGGGCTTCGGCTTCCGCGCCGGATTCCTCGGGTTGCTGCACATGGAGATCGCGCAGGAGCGGCTCGAGCGCGAATTCGGAATCAACCTGATCGTCACCGCGCCCACCGTCGCCTACCAGATTCGCACGACTTCCGGTACGACCATGATGGTTGATAATCCGGCGCTGCTTCCGCCCGAGAATTCGATCGAGGCGATCGAGGAGCCGTTCATCATCTCGTCGATTCACATGCCCGAGGAATTTTTGGGCGCGGTGATGAAGCTGTGCGAGGACCGCCGCGGCCTGCAGCGCGATCTCAAGTACCTGGGCGACAAGCGCGTTATCCTGCACTACGAGCTTCCGCTGGCGGAGATTGTGTTCGACTTCTACGACCGGCTCAAATCGGTCAGCCGCGGCTACGCGTCGCTCGATTATGACTTTCTGGACTTCCGGTCCGGGCCTCTGGTTAAATTGGATATCAGGATCAACGGTGAGATAATCGACGCGCTCTCGATAATTGTGCATCGCGACAAGGCCTACGAACGAGGCCGCGCGCTTTGCTCGAAGATGCGCGAGCTGATTCCGCGCCAGATGTTCGAGGTCGCGATTCAAGCCGCGATCGGCGCCAAGATTATCGCGCGGGAAACCGTAAGCGCACTGCGCAAGAACGTCACCGCGAAATGCTACGGCGGCGATATCACGCGCAAACGCAAACTCCTCGAGAAGCAGAAGGAAGGCAAAAAGCGGATGAAGCAAGTCGGCCGCGTCGAAATTCCGCAGGAGGCCTTCCTGGCCCTGCTGAAGGTCGGGGAGTAACCGCGGTGAGCGAACCCCTGCGCTCCGCTGAGCGCCGCGAAGTCGCCGCGAGGGCGGTTCCCGCTGCGCGAAAGTCGGTCCTGCGCGAGTACGGCGAGGCGCTCGGAATCGCGCTGCTCCTGGCGATTCTGATCCGCACTTTCTTTATCCAGGCCTACGAAATTCCGTCGGGTTCGATGGAGCCGACGCTGCTGGTCGGCGATCATATCCTGGCCAACAAGCTGGTCTATGGTTTCCGGATGCCGGATTCGATCTTCGGCCTGACTCCCTTCGGTCTGCCTTACGGGCACTATCTCTTTCGCTTTGAGCCGATTCATCGCGGCGACGTGGTCGTGTTCGTCTATCCGCGCAACCCGAGCGAGGACTATATCAAGCGCGTAGTCGGAATCGCGGGCGACGTTGTCCAGATCAAGGACGGCAAGGTATGGCTCAACGGCGCGCCGATGGACGATCCGCACGGGCACTTCGAAGTGCCCGACGCCGACCGCTCAACCTCGCAGGTGCGCGACTACTTCGGTCCGGTCACCGTGCCGCCGGGCAATCTGTTCATGATGGGCGATAATCGCGACGATAGCTCTGACAGCCGCTTCTGGGGCTTCGCGCCCGAGGAAAATGTCGAAGGCCGTGCGATGGTGATCTACTGGTCGTGGGACAGCGACGAGGGTGGTATCCTGCCACTGCGATGGTCGCGTTTCGGGATGCCGGTCCGGTAGGATTGCACGGCACGCGGCAGAGTCGTCAGGAAAGGCGCTGATGATTGATCAGGAATGTATCGCGGAGATGGCGGAGTAGGGTGGCGATGGGCGAGCCGTTGCGTACGCTGAAGCCTTCCGCGAAGCCGTCGGGATCGTCGCGCCCGGCGCCGCCGCCGGCGCAGAAATCGATCACCCGCGAGTACGTCGAGGCGCTCGTGATCGCGCTGCTTCTCGCGGTCGTGATCCGGACGTTTTTCGTCCAGGCCTACAAGATTCCTTCCGGATCGATGGAGCCCACGCTGCTGGTGGGCGACCACATTCTCGTCAACAAGCTTATCTACGGCTTGCGAATGCCCGATACGCTCTTCGGGATCGACATTGGGTCAGCGCCCTTCGGCAGGTACCTGTTTCGAATTGAACCGATTCATCATGGCGACGTGGTGGTGTTCGTGTTCCCACCCGACCCGACCAAAGACTTTATCAAGCGGGTGATCGGACTTCCGGGCGACATTGTTGCGGTCAAGAATGGCAAAGTATGGCTCAACGGCGCACTGATGCCCGATCCTCACGCGCATTTCGAGGTGCCAGACGCCGAACGCTCAGCCGTCTCGCCTCGTGACAACTTTCCGCAGATCGGCACGGGAGCCGACACGCTCGGCGCGGTGACCGTTCCGCCGGGAAAGATTTTCGTGATGGGGGATAATCGCGATCGGAGCTACGATAGCCGCTTCTGGGGTTTCGTCCCGGAAGACAATGTCGAAGGGCGCGCGATGATTATCTACTGGTCGTGGGACTCCGATGGCAGCAGCTTTCTGCCTGTCAGATGGTCGCGCTTCGGGATGATTGTCGAATAGCCGAAAGGAGCGTCGTGTGGCTGCTGCTGAAGATGGCGTAACAAGAATCGGCGCGATGCTTGAAGAGATGAGCGCGCGCTTCGAACTGGTAATCGAAGCGGTGTCGGGCTACGGCGGCCGTCTCGATGCGCTGCGCCAGGAGCTCTTCGCCCAATTCGCCGAGGTTGGAAGCCAGATCCGCTTTCTCTCGGATCAGATCGGCGAGAATCGGCGCGGAATCGCGACCATCCGGGCCGACCTCGGCGCGGAGATGGTCCGCCTGGGCGAGACGCTGGGCCGCACCCGCGTCGAGTTTCGCGAACAGATCGGAGCCGCCGAGCGCGCGCTGCAGCAGGAGATCGGCGCACGCGCCGCCGAGTCGCGCGAGCATACCACCGCCGCAACGGTCCGCGCCGCCGACGATACCGGCGCGAAACTCGGCGAAATCACGGGCACCGCCGCCAAAAAAATCACCGCCGAGCTCGCCAAGACCAACAAGGCGCTGACGAGCCTCGCGCGCAAATTCGAGCGCTTCGACGATCGAATCACGGTAGCGACCCGCGACCAGGACCAGCGCCTCCGCAAACTGGAGCAGCGCCGCAAATCCGCGGGCTGATCAGGAGGCGGTTCTTTTTCGTCATCCCCCGTGTTTTACGGGGGAGGAATAAGGAGGGGGTGCAGCGCTTGATTTTCTGAGGCGACAGCGTAATAGTAGTCCTACCTTTAATCCGTTACTGAGATAGCGGGAAGGTTAACATGATGAATTTCCCTAGCTTTGGCGTACCCGGCTGCATCTGCGGTCGGGATTTTTTTTCGCTCCGAGCGCTTCCGGCAGGGCTCTCACGATGACGCCCAAGCCGGAAGTCGCGCTCGACGCCAATGCGATCGCGCGTTCGGTCAAGCGAATCGCGCATGAGATTGTCGAGCATAGTGATGGCGCAGGTGCGCTCGTGCTGATCGGAATCGTGCGCCGCGGTGCGTTCCTGGCCGAGCGAATCGCGGCGGAATTGATACGCGCAGGCCATACCGAGATCCCTGTCGGCACGCTCGATATTTCGTCTTATCGCGACGACGGCAAAGGCGCGCCCGGCGACCCGCGCCTGCTCGCCCGCGATATCCCGTTTTCGCTCGACGACAAGCGCGTCGTGCTGGTGGATGACGTCCTCTACACCGGACGCACCGTGCGCGCCGCACTCGATGCGCTGTCCGACCTCGGGCGGGCTGATTCGATTCAGCTAGCGGTGCTGGTCGATCGCGGCGAGCGCGAACTTCCTATCCGCGCCGACTTTATCGGCAAGAATATCCAGGCCCCGGCCGGGCAGCGGGTCTATGTCCGGCTGGCCGAGGTTGACGGAACCGACGCGGTCGTGGTCGGCAACGGAAAATGACGCGTCTTGGCAAAATCGATCTCGTTTCGATCGAGGATCTCGCGCTGCCCGAGATCGAGCGCATCTTTACGCTCGCCGACGGTTTCGCCGGTGCGCTCGAGCGTGGGGAATCGCTCACGCTCGCAAGCGGGCTCATCATGGCGACGCTCTTTTACGAGCCCTCGACTCGCACGCGGCTCAGTTTCGAATCCGCGATGCATCGGCTTGGCGGCGCCGTGATCAGCTCAGCCGACATGAGTGCGAGCTCGGCAGCCAAAGGCGAGAGCCTGGCCGACACGGCGCGGATCGTCAGCGGCTACGCGGACCTGATCGTGCTTCGGCATCCGCACGACGGCGCGGCGCGCGTCGCGGCCGACTACGCGCCGTGCCCGATCATCAACGCCGGCGACGGCAGCAGGGAGCATCCGACTCAGACGCTGTGCGATCTGTTCACGCTGCGGCGCAAGAAGGGTCAGCTAAAGGGACTCACCGTTGCGCTTTGCGGAGATTTGAAATTCGGCCGCACCGTCCATTCGCTGATTTACGCGCTCGCGCGCTTCGGCGCGAATATCGTCGCGGTTCCTACCGCCGGCATGAACGTGCCCGATTACGTGCTCGAACGTCTGGCGGCGGAACGCCACTACAGTTTTTCGACCGTTACGATGGACGAGCTCAAGTCGCTGGCCGGCGGCCTCGACGCGCTTTACCTGACGCCGAGTGCGCCGCATCAGATGGCGCTGTTCACCGGCGAGGTTCCACTCGACAAGATTCCTGCCGCCGAGCCGCCAGCCTCGCTCGACGCATTTTATGTCACGCGGCTGCAGAAGGAGCGAATCGCAAGCAAGGACGCAAAGCCTGCCGATTATGTCCGCTTCGACGCGAGCGCGCTAAAGGGGCATCGTGCACAGGAAGCCGTCGTGATGCATCCGCTGCCGCGCACCGGCGAACTTGCCTACGAACTTGATTCCGATCCGCGAGCGGTATACTTCGAGCAAGCCGCCGCCGGCGTGCCTGTGAGAATGGCGCTGATCGCTTGGCTCCTGGAGCAGACGCGAGGGGCGCGGCGCGCGCCAGTCGCAGCGCTTGAGAATATCCGTATCCAGGCCGAACCGTCGCCGCGATGCGCGAACCCGAATTGCATAACTCGGTTCGAGGGCGCGCATCTGCATCCGCGGTTCAAGCTCACGCGCGCAGTCGAGCGCAGCGCGCTGCCACTGCGCTGCGATTTTTGCGAGCGCGAATTGCGGGTGGAATTCGTCGGCCACGCGCGAACTCATCGCTACTACCGCTACGATGAGAGCCTGTACGGTTACGTCCGCCAGTGGATCGCCGAGGATTCCATGGCCGTGTTCGAAAACGTCAAGCAGGCCGAGGAGACCGGCTACGAACCCTACAAGCGCGGGCCTCAGCGCGAAGTGATGAACGCGGACGAAATCGAGCGCGCGGTAGATTCGATGGCTGCGCAAGTGATTGCCGACGTCGCGGACCTCACCAATGTCTCGATCGTCGGCGTCGTCAGCCACGGCGCGATGCTCGCGATACGAATGCGCGATCGGATCGCAGCCAAATCCGGAGTCCGTCCGCCTACCGCCGCGCTGGACCTCTACAATCCCGCCGAGACAGTCGTCGCACTCGACAGCGGCGAGCCGCTCGCGGTCGCGGATCGCGTGATCATAATCGTTGACGATGTGCTCAACAGCGGGTGGACCGTGCAGCGCGCGATGACCACGCTATGGCAGCAGGGGCGGCCCGCGTCGGTGAAGCTGGCCGTGCTGATCGACCGCGGACATCGCCTGGTTCCGATTCGCCCCAACTACGTCGGCAAAAACATTCCGACCTCGCGCACCGATCGCGTGCAGGTGCGGCTCGAGCCGCCCGACCGCGAAGGAAAACACCCCGCGCATGACCGCGCGATGGTCTATTCGATGGTCGAGGCGCTGAAAGCACCGGAGAGCGTCGGATGACCACCGCAGTGCTTATCCGCGGCGGACGCGTGATCGATCCCGCCTCGGGAATCGACGGGAGCTTCGATCTACTCGTGCAGGACGGCGAGATCGAAGCGCTCGAACCCGCCGGAACGATCGAAGATCCCGGCAATGTGACCATGATCCACGCCGCGGGATGCTGGGTCGTGCCGGGCCTTATCGACGCGCACGTGCATCTGCGCGACCCCGGCTTCCCGGAAAAGGAAACCATCGCGACCGGCCTGCGCGCTGCCGCCGCCGGCGGATTCACCGCCGTCGCTGCGATGGCTAACACCAATCCGGTGAACGACTCGCCCGCGACGACCGCGTACATGCTCGGGCGTGCCGACGACGCGCATGCTGCGCGCTTGATTCCAGTCTCTGCAGTAACTCGAGGATTGGCGGGCGTCGAGTGTGTGGACTACGCCGCCATGGCTCAAGCCGGCGCGCGACTCTTCTCCGACGACGGGATGCCGGTTGACGACCCTGTGCTGCTCGGCCGCGCGATGGACGAAATCGGACGATTGAATTTGGCTATCTCTCTGCACGAGGAAGATCGCGGCCTGTCCTGCAACGGCGCGGCCAACGCCGGCGAGGTCTCGCGCAGCCTCGGCGTCACCGGATACAGCGATGCGGCGGAAGCGAAGCGAATCCGGCGCGACTTGGCGCTCGCGATCGGATCCGGTGCGCCGGTTCATATCGCGCACGTATCGACGCGCGAATCGCTCGACCTCATTCGCGCCGCGCGGCGCAACGGAGCGCGGGTGACGTGCGAGGTGACTCCACATCATTTCGGGCTCGACGAACGAGCGGTCCTGCGCTGGGGTCCCAACGCGAAAATGAATCCGCCCCTGCGTTCACCTGACGATGTCGCCTCGATTCACGAAGCGATCGCCGACGGCACGATCGACATGATCGCGAGCGATCACGCGCCGCACGACCCCGGCTCGAAGCATCTGGATCGCGTGGCGGCATACTTCGATCCCGCACGCGAGGCGGACGTGCTCGCGCCCGCGGTGGCGAAAGAGTTCTCTGCCGCCGCCAACGGCATTGTCGGGCTGGAGACCTCGCTTGGTCTCGCGCTGGAATTGGTGCATCGATCATTGATTAGCGCCGCGCGATTGGTTGAGATGATGAGCCTGAATCCCGCGGCGCTTTTGCGTATGGATGCGGGAAATCTCGCACCGGGAGGACCGGCGGATATTACGGTGATTGATCCGAACCTCGAATGGACCGTCGAGCCGGCGCATTTTTTGTCGAAGAGCCGCAACACTCCGTTCGCCGGCAGACGACTGCGAGGCAGGGCGCGATTGACGATCGTCGCGGGCGAAATCGTCTTCGATGCGCGCAAGGTGGAGCGATGAGTACGCCGCAGCGGCCCGCGATCCTGGCACTCGCCGACGGACGGATCTTTCGCGGACGCGCATTCGGCGCTATCGGCGAACGAACCGGTGAGGTCGTATTCAACACCGCGATGACCGGGTATCAGGAAGTGCTGACCGACCCCTCGTACAAGGGGCAGCTCGTCTGCATGACCTATCCGGAGATCGGAAACGTCGGAATCAATCGCGAAGACGCCGAGTCGCGGCGGATTTACGTCGAGGGCTTTATCGTCCGCGAGTATTGGGACCGCCCGTCAAACTGGCGCGCGGAAATGCCACTCGGTAAATATCTGGAAGAAGCTCGAGTTCCCGGAATTGAAGGAATCGACACGCGCGCGCTGGTCCGCCATATCCGCGAGCACGGCGCGCAGGAAGCGGTCCTTTCGAGCGTCGATCTCGACGCCGCTTCGCTGGTCAGAAAAGCAAAGGCTTCTCCGGGCCTGGTCGGGCGCGACCTGGTGAAAGAAGTCACCTGCGCCGAGGCCTACGATTGGGAAACCGGCGCGTGGCGTCTCGACGGTGGCTACCGGCCCGCGACGCGCGAGGAATTGCGCGATGCGCCGCTGGTCATCGCGCTGGATTACGGAATCAAGCTCAATATCCTGCGCCAGCTCGTCGCGACAGGTTTTCGCGTGCGCGTGATGCCGGCGCGGTCGAGCGCCGAGGAAATTCTGGCTGCGAATCCCGACGGCATTTTTCTTTCCAACGGACCCGCTGATCCGGCGGCCCTCCCGTACGCTCACAAAGCGGTCGCGGGAGTTCTGGGCAAGCGCCCGGTATTCGGCATTTGCCTGGGGCATCAGATAATCGGGCTGGCGCTCGGGGGAAAACGTACAAGCTCGACTTCGGGCATCATGGCGCGAATCATCCGGTGATGGATCTGCGCACGCGCAAGGTCGAGATCACTTCGCAGAATCACGGCTTCGCGGTTGATTCCGATTCGGTCGCCGGACGTGCCGAGCTGTCGCATCTGAATCTCAATGATCGCACGGTCGAAGGATTGCGGGGGGAGGGCTCTCCATTTTTCTCGGTGCAGTATCATCCCGAGGCGTCACCGGGTCCGCACGATTCGAGCTACCTGTTCAAACGCTTCAAGCGGATGGTCGAGCTGTATCCAAAACATGGCGCGGAAACGCTCGACCGCGTCGCCGCCGAAGAAGCTGCCGCCGCGAAATGACAACCGCAATTGCATCAACCGTACAGAAATGATCGACCGGATAATTTGACGTGCCCCTTCGCAAGGATCTGAAATCAGTTTTGCTCATCGGCTCCGGCCCGATCGTGATTGGGCAGGCCTGCGAGTTCGATTACTCCGGCACGCAGGCGCTCAAGGCGCTGCGCGAGGAAGGTTTGCGGCTCATCCTCGTGAACTCGAACCCAGCGACGATCATGACCGACCCGGAGCTTGCCGATCGCACTTATATCGAGCCGATGACCGCGGCCGCGATTGCAAAAATTATCGAGCGCGAGCGTCCCGACGCGCTGCTGCCGACGGTCGGCGGCCAGACCGCACTTAACCTCGCGATCGAGCTCGCGGAATCGGGAGTGCTCGAGCGCTTCGGATGTGAGCTTATCGGAGCGAAGCTGCCCGCGATCAAGAAGGCCGAGGATCGCGACCTGTTCAAGCAGGCTATGATCAAGATCGGGCTCAAAGTGCCGCGCTCGGCGATTGCGCATTCGATGGAAGATGCAGAACGGGTCCGGACCGAGCTCGGAATCCCGCTGATCATCCGCCCCTCGCGGACCTTGGGCGGCACCGGAGGCTCGATCGCGCGCACGCTCGAGGATTACCGCGCCAAAGCGGCGTGGGGCCTCGAGATGTCGCCGATTCACGAGGTCCTGATCGAAGAATCGATCGAGGGATGGAAAGAGTTCGAGCTCGAAGTGATGCGCGACATGGCGGACAACGTCGTGATCATCTGCTCGATCGAAAATCTCGATCCGATGGGTGTGCATACCGGCGATTCGATCACTGTCGCGCCCGCTCAGACCCTGACCGACAAGGAATACCAGCTCATGCGCGACGCCGCGCTCAGGATTATTCGCGAGATTGGCGTCGATACCGGAGGATCGAATATCCAGTTCGCGATCGAGCCGCGCACTGGCCGCATGGTGGTTATCGAGATGAATCCGCGCGTGTCGCGCAGCTCCGCGCTCGCGTCGAAAGCGACCGGATTCCCGATCGCCAAGATCGCCGCACGACTCGCGGTTGGTTACCGGCTCGACGAAATTCCGAACGACATCACGCGGATGACTCCGGCGTGTTTCGAGCCAACGATCGACTACGTGGTGACCAAGATTCCACGGTTCACCTTCGAGAAATTCCGCGGCGCCGCTGACGAGCTCGGCCCGCAAATGAAGTCGGTCGGCGAGGCGATGGCGATCGGCCGCACCTTCAAAGAGTCGCTGCAGAAGGCGCTACGCTCGCTTGAAATCGGATCCTTCGGCCTCGAATCCGCGATCACCGGCGCGAACCGCTCCGTCAAGCTGGCGGAAATCCGCGCGCAAGTGGCGACTGCGAGCAGTCATCGCCTCTACCATCTCGCCGACGCCGTGCGGCTGGGAATCTCGCGCAGCGAATTATACGAGCTTTCGAAAATAGATCCGTGGTTCATCGACGCGGTCGCCGATATCGTCGAGGCCGAAAAGCGCGTCGCCACGGAGCCGCTTTCCGAGGCCTACTTCCGCGAGTTCAAGGCGATGGGTTTCGCCGATCGCAGGATCGCCGATCTGCGCGGCTGCGACGAAGCTGAAATCGCCGCGCGCCGCCGCGAATCCAACGTCCTGCCGGTGTTCAAGACCGTGGACACCTGCGGCGCGGAGTTCCATGCCTTCACCCCGTACTTCTATTCGACCTACGAGGGCGAGGATGAGGCGCGCCCGACCGATCGGCGGAAGGTGATGATCCTGGGCGGCGGACCAAACCGGATCGGGCAGGGTATCGAGTTCGACTACTGCTGCGTTCACGCGAGCCTTGCACTGAAGGAGGCCGGTTTTGAGACGATCATGGTGAATTGCAATCCCGAGACTGTCTCGACCGACTACGATATTTCCGATCGCCTGTACTTCGAGCCGTTGACCTTCGAAGACGTGATAGCGATCGCCGAGCGTGAAAAGCCGATGGGCGTGATCGTCCAGTTTGGAGGCCAGACTCCGCTGAAGCTCGCGGTGCCCCTGGCGCGTGCGGGCGTGAAAATCCTCGGCACGACTCCCGACGCGATCGATCGCGCGGAAGATCGCGAGCGCTTCAACGCCGTGGTCGAGAAACTCGGCCTCAAACAGCCGCGCGGAATCCTGGTCCGCGGACTCGAGGAGGCCGTCGCCGGTGCGAACCGGATCGGATATCCGGTCCTCATCCGTCCGTCGTACGTGCTCGGCGGCCGCGCGATGGAAGTTATCGCCGACGAACCTTCGCTTCGCCGCTACGTAGCGCAAGCCTTCGAAGCCTCGGAGCGACACCCGCTGCTGATCGATCGATACTTGCAAGGGGCGATCGAGGTTGACGTCGACGCGATCGCGGACGGCGACACGGTTGTGATCGGTGGAATCATGGAGCACGTGGAGCACGCGGGAATTCATTCGGGCGACAGCGCGTGTGCGCTTCCGCCGCGCTCGCTTTCCGCCGCGATGCAACGCGACCTGATGGATCATACGCGCAAGCTCGCGCGCGAGCTCGATGTCGTCGGCCTGATCAACGTGCAGTACGCGATCTTTGGCGGCGAGATTTATATTCTCGAGGTGAATCCGCGCGCATCCCGCACGATTCCGTTTGTCAGCAAGACTATAGGCGTTCCGCTTGCAAAGCTCGCCGCGCTGGTGATGGCGGGCAAGAAGCTCGCCGATCTGGGCTTCACTACTGAACGCGTGCCGAAGCATGTGGCAGTGAAGGAATCGGTTTTTCCCTTCGCCCGGTTCCAGGGCGTGGATACGATTCTCGGCCCGGAAATGAAATCGACCGGCGAAGTGATGGGAATCGACACCACCTTCGCGATGGCATTTGCGAAAGCCGAACTCGCGGCTTCATCCGATCTACCGCTCGACGGGCTCGTGTTCATCAGCGTGCGCGATGACGACAAACCTCTGCTCGGCCCGATCGCGCGCGGCCTGATCGAGATGGGCCTGCGTCTGGTCGCGACTCGCGGCACCGCGCGGGCTATTGAAGCGCTCGGCTATCAGTGCGCGACGATCAACAAGGTGCTCGACGGCAGCCCGCATGTCGTCGATTCGATGCGCGCCGGCAAAATCGCGATGGTGATCAACACGCCCGACAAGACCGGCACCGCGGATTCGTTTTCGATCCGCCGCACGGCACTGGAAATGAGGCTGCCGTATTTCACCACGATGGCGGGTGCGGAGGCTGCGGTGCAGGGAATTGCGGCGCTCAAGTCTCAGCCTTTCGAAGTGCGCGCCTTGCAGGACTACAACCGCGGTTAGGATGCCGCGCACGAGGGCTCTGGAAGCCGATGCGCGCAATCATCGCAGATAGCACCAAGCGGGCAAACGCGTCCCGTCCAGCGCTGTCGCCCGATACGCCGGTCGCCGATCTGCAGGGCGTTGGTCCCAAGCGCGCCGCTGCGATGGCCGAGCGCGGAATCTTGACGCTGCGCGATCTGGTTTTTCACTTGCCCTCGCGCTACCAGGATTGGCGCGGCCTGACGAAGCTCGCGGCGCTCGCTCCCGGCGCGACTGTGACCGTCGCCGGCGAGCTCGGCAAAGTTTCAGAACGGCCGATGCGCGGGTCGCGATGGCGCCGGCTCGCGACCGGTCTACTTACTGAGCAAGGCGGCGCACGCGTTCGCTTGGTGTGGTTCAATCTACCCGCGTACATGCGCGGACGGATGCCGTCGAATGAGCGCGTGCTCGCGCACGGCCGCGTGAGCGCGAACGCCGACGGCGGACTCGACATCGTTCAGCCCGAGCTTCATCTGCTGTCGTCAGGCGAGCCGCCTCCTGTGCGTCCGGCCTACCGATTGCCCGCGTCGATCGGCCAGCGGCTGTTCGCGTCGCTGGTCGAAAAGGCGCTGGCCGGTATCGGTGAGCAAATCCGCGGCGCGCTGCCGGACGAGTTGCGTGGCGATCTCTCGATGTTCGAGGCGCTCCGCTACCTGCACCAGCCTCCCGTCGACGCGGATTGCGCATTACTTGAGCGCGGCGAATCGCCGGGGCATCTGGCGCTCGCATTCGACGAGCTATTCGCCTTCGAGCTGGCTCTGTGTCTGGAGCGCGAGCGTGCCGCCGTGCGGTCGGGTATCGCGCTGTCCGGCGATGGACGCGTGACGGCGCGATGGCTTGGCGAGTTGCCGTTCGCGCTGACCGGCGCGCAGTCGCGTGCGCTCGAGGAGATCGCCGGAGACCTCGAATGTCCTGGCGCAGATGAACCGGATGCTCCTGGGTGACGTCGGCAGCGGCAAGACAATCGTCGCGTTCTGGGCGGCGCTGCGCGCGGTCGAGTGCGGCTATCAGGCCGCGATCATGGCGCCGACCGAGCTCCTGGCGGAGCAGCATCACGCGAGCTTCCAGAGCCTCTGTGGCAGACTCGGAATCGCGGCAGGGCTGTTGACCGCGAAAGTCACCGGCGCGGCGCGCGCCTCTACGCTTCGGACCCTCGCGTCGGGTGCGATGCCGATCGTGTTCGGCACCCACGCGATTATCCAGGAGCGCGTGAAGATTCGCCGGCTCGGCCTCGGCGTGATCGACGAGCAGCATCGCTTCGGCGTGTTCGATCGTGCGCGGCTGAAAGCGCTCGGCGCGGAGGCTAATCTCCTGATGATGACGGCGACGCCGATACCGCGCAGCCTCGCGCTCTCGCTGTTCGCGAACCTCGAGGTCTCATTTCTCGACGAATTACCGCCGGGGCGCACACCGATTACTACGGAGATTTTCTCCGAAGCCGATCTCGAAAAGCTTGATTCGATCGTTCGCGATGAGCTGCGCGCCGGTAACCGCGCCTACTACGTGCTGCCCCGGATCGAGAGTGCCGAAGACGCCGACGATGACGAGGTTCGTTCGGTCACCGCAATGGCCGAGCGGCTGAAGCGCGGCGCGCTCGGAGATTACAAAATCGCGATTCTGCACGGGCGAATGCGCGACGAGCGACAAAGAAGCGGCGATGCGCGATTTTCGCGACGGCGCGATCCAGGTGCTGGTCTCGACCACCGTGGTCGAAGTCGGAATCGATGTGCCGGAGGCTTCGGTGATCGTGATCGTTGCCGCCGAACGCTACGGCCTTGCGCAGTTGCATCAGCTCCGTGGCAGGGTAGGGCGCGGACGCGCGGCCTCGCGATGCTTCCTGGTCGCCTCGCGCGAGGCCGACGAAACCGCGCTCGAGCGCCTGGGCGTGATGATTGTCTGCGCCAGCGGCGCCGAAGTTGCCCGCGAGGATTTGCGCATTCGCGGCCCCGGCGATTTGCTCGGTGCGCGCCAGACCGGCGCGTTGCCGCTCAAGTTCATCCACCTGGTGCGCGATCCGCTCACGATCGAAAAGGCCCGTGCGATGGCCGAGGACTGGCTTGGCCGCGACCCCGGTCTGCGGACGCCGGCCTCGCAAGGCGCGCGCCGCGCGATCCGCCAGATGCTGGCGCATGGGTTCAGCCTCGGCGATGTAGGCTAGAATGGAAGGCAGGGTAGAACGGGTGCCTCGCAAAATAAAATCCAAACCTGGCCAGCCAGCCGCTGCGCGCCGCAGGATTCCGCTCCGCCGCGAGGTTTCGGCTGGCGGAATCGTCTGGCGTCCCGGCGAGCGGGGAATCGAGATCGCGATGATCCGGCCGCACGGCTCGGATGCCTGGGCTCTTCCCAAGGGCCACATCGAAAAAGATGAGAGCATCGAGAGTGCGGCGATTCGCGAGGTTCGCGAGGAAACCGGCCTCGACGTCGCCGAGGTCCGCGCGCTGGGCGACGTTGCTTACATCTTTTCCTGGCGCGACAAGCGGCGCGGCACGATCACTCGGGTCAGCAAGCGGGTGCATTTTTTTCTGATGGAGTTCGCGGGCGGCAATACCGCCGATCACGACGGCGAGATCGACGAAGTCGCATGGGTGCCGATAGACGCCGCGCTGAGCCGTGCCAGCTACGCGAACGAACGAGTGCTGATCGAGAAGGCGCGCGCGCAGCTTCAGGTTTGATTCCGGTCGGCTAGGGCGAGATCGGATGGCCGGCGATCGCGCTCGATTTCCAAATCGCGGGTGCGAGCTCGTGGAAGCGAATCGCGCCGTCGCCGATCAGGACCAGCACCGCGTTCCCGTTCTGCTCGACATGGCGCGCGGTCAGACCCGGTAGTGACTTCGCGAGAATCTGCGGATAGAGCGCCGCGAAATTCTCGGCCTGTCCGCGATTGTGGAACGCGACAATCCAGACCAAAGTCACGTCGGTTGATTTCTGCAGTGCGACGAAGTGATCGCCCGCCCATCCGTCCGCCGCCGCGACGTAGGGAGTTCCCTCGCCGATCCAGTGCTCGATCACCATTCTCAGGACCAGCTCGCCAAAGGTATCCTCGTCGGCTTTTTTCCAGGCGGCGAGTACCTTTTCGTAGCCCGCGACGTGCACCTGAAGCGGCGCGTCTGGATGATCGAAATAGAGCTCAGGATGAATGATCTGCCGTGTGGACTGCGGCGGATTGCGATAAATCGCGTCGACTGCCGCCCACCCGCCGCGATGGTATCCCGCCGCGACAAAGCGCGCGCCGTCGAGGTATGGAAAGATCAGCAGCTTGCGCATCTGCACGCCCAGACCCTTGGCGCTGCCGAGGAAAATCACGCTCGCGTCCTCGCTGTTGTCGAGGAAGTAGTCAATCGTCGGATCGTCGGCTCGGCCCACGACCGAGCAGAAACCAGAAAGGGTCGCGTCGCCTTCGAGCAGCGCACGCAATGCGAATTCGCGGTCGGTGTTGCCGTGGGTTGCTTTCTGTTCGGCCGTGATGTCGAAGTGCTGATCCTGCAAAGCGTGGGTCAGCTCGTGCGCCAGGACGCCCGCCGTGCTCAGCTTGAGCGCAAACTCGAGCAGGCGCGGATTCACCATCGGATTGGCGGGTATCGGCCGCTCGATAATCACCATGTCCTTCTGCCGCGAATCGTAGAAGCCAGCGAGCTGCGACTTGAGCATCGTCAGGTTCTCTTTGGCGAGATCGACCTTCGGCGGATAAAGGCCGATCAGCTCGCCCTCGCGTGCGTCGAGTTCGAGTTCCGCCGGCGTCGTATCGCGCTCGAGATCGGCCCGCAGCCGCGTTTGCGATTGATCGACCGTGAGATACGAAAACGGAACCGGATGCAGAAACTTGAGCGCGCGAATCTTCTGTACGCGGTCGGTTACAGTCCGCGTCTCTTCCGGATTGAGGATGCCCTGGACGGTTTCCGCCGAGACGCCCGCGACGATCGCGAGTGTCGCAGCAATCGCCGCCAAAAAAATCAACCGCCTCATGCCCAGTCCCCCCTTTTCGACCTTGCGCGCGCGGGTCACACAATAGCTACGGACGATTCGGCGACGTATCGCCCGGCATCCCCGCCATCGCGGCGTTCGCGATCGGATGCCCCCCGATCGTGCTCGCGCGCCAGAGGGCCGGCCCTAGCACACCCATGTAATGGGCGGCTTCGCCGATCACTATCAGCACCGCGTTTTCGCGATAATCGATCTCGTGCGCCGTCGAGCCGAGCAACCGATCGAGCAGGCTCGAATAGGCGACCGCGAATTTACCGGCGGCGCCGTCGTCTGTAAACGCGATAATGCCAATCACGGAAATCGCATCCTCGTCTTGCAGGACGACGAAACGGTCGCCGGTCCATCGCGCGGCCAGCGCGGCTTGCCCGGCGTCTTCAGTGGGATTTTTTTTGAGATCGCGCTCGAGGATTACGCGAACCAGAAGTTCGCCCAAGGTGAAACCGTCCACCTGTTTCCACGCCGGCATCGTCGGCTGATAGCCGCTGATCGACACCGTGAGCGGCGGGACAGGATCATCAAAATACGCCTCGGGATGAATTATCTGATGCGAAGACTCCGGCGGCTTGGCGTACAGCGCG
The DNA here is from genome assembly GCA_963765675.1 of uncultured delta proteobacterium. GTDB lineage: Bacteria > Desulfobacterota > Binatia > Binatales > Binataceae > JBARDN01. The sequence goes on from CAVXXK010000006.1 coordinate 393,666, forward strand.
TCAACCGCCTTCCACCCTCCGCGCCGGTAGGCTTCGGCCACGAACTTCACGCCCGCGGAGTATTGAAACAAAAGCGGCGCGCTCAGACCCACCGGAGTGCCCGGAGTCTCCTCCGCGAAGAGCTTCGGAAGCTGTCCGAGCTGGCTCTCGATTGTGTCCAGGGTCGCGTCGTCCATCGTTTCCGTAACATACGCCATCCCCGCGATAGTCGCGTCGCCCTCGGCCACCGATTTGAGCGCGAGTGCGCGATCGTCATCGTCCTTCAGCGCTTCGAGCCTGTCGCCCAGATTAAAATTCTGATCCTGCAGCGCGTGGGTCAGCTCATGTGCGAGCAGCATCTCGCCGACCAGATCGCGCTGTACGACGAACTCGGCCGCGTTGTTCAGAAACCCGATATCGTCAGAGCCCTCGACCAGCACCATCTCGTGCGCATGAGGATCGTAGAATCCCGCCACCTGGCTGCGCAGCAGCTTCAGCTCCTCGGCCTTAAGATCGATCCCGGCGGGAAAAAGTCCGAGCAGGGCGCCGGCCGCGCCCTCAGCCGCCATCTCGGCGTCGGTATTGTCGCGTTCGAGCTCGCGCTCCATCTGGGTTTCGGCTTCGTCCTTGGTTTCGACGACCAGCGGCACCGGAGCTTTGAATTTCAACTGCCGGAGCACCTGAATGCCCTGCTCGATCTGGTCCGCCTTGGCGTCGTTGATTTTGCCGCGATTCACCAGCGCGTAGGCGCATCCTGCCGCGGCGATCGCGAATCCGAACAGAACCAGAGCGCGGTACGCGGCTCTCTGTGGGCGGATTTCGCGCTCGATCATTCGCGGCTGTCCGGCCTCAATCGCTGACTATGAGAGGATAGCCGATTTTCGCGGCCTGGCTGGCGCGCCCTTGTGCCGCCTCGCGGGTCTCGAACGGACCCATCCGAACCCGGTAGTAATGATTAGTTCCTGCGCCGATTTCCTCGATGTGAACGTCGTCATAGTACTGCTTCAACTGATCGCGCAGCTCGTGCGCATGCTCTGAGCTGTTGAACGAGCCGACCTGCACGTAGAATCGCGGCTGGGTTCCGACCGCGCGCGAACCCGGCGGCGCCGACAGCAGATCGATCTTCACGTGCGCCGTACCCTTGTCGAGCATCCCGATCATCGTCGCCGCTTTGTGCGACAGGTCAATCTTGCGGCCTTTTTTTAGCGGGCCATGATCGTTGATCAGCACCTCGACCGAACGTCCCGTGTCCAGATTGGTCACGATCACGCGGCTGCCGAGCGGATAGATCATCGACGCAGCGGTCAGATCGTTCTGATCGTAGATGTCACCGGTCGAGGTCTGGTGGCCGCTGAATCCCGGTCCATACCACGACGCGACGCCATACTGCGGTGCAGGATGCGCTCGGCCCGGAACCTCAACCACGGGCGCGGGGACAGGCGGAGGTGGCGGGGGCGGTTGATAGGTTGTCGCGCACGCGGTCAGCGCGATACTCATCGCGAGAGCAGCGCCGCATCGAAAGATCCAATGGTGGACCCTGTTTCCGCTCACGTTGATTACCTCGCTTCCCGCGGTTGATTATAGATTTTCACCGGAACACGTATAAGCGTCTTGTTGATGAATCAATTTCCGGGCCTTAGAAGCGGCGACTGCTCATGGTAGCATCCGGAGCGTTACTCAAAGAGCGAATATGTCCCCGAATTTGTTGCGAACCAGGCTGGACCTCGAGGAAATCGAAGCGCGCACGCTTGCGCCTTTTGCGATGCTTTCCCGAAACAGCCGCGGGCGCCGCGTCGCCGAGCCCGAGCATCCGATGCGCACCGTCTTCCAGCGCGACCGCGACCGCGTTATCCATTCGGCCGCCTTTCGTCGTCTCGAGTACAAGACCCAGGTGTTTGTTAATCACGAGGGCGATTACTACCGCACCCGCCTGACTCATACGCTCGAAGCCGCGCAGGTCACCCGTACGATCGCCAAGGCGCTCGGACTCAACGGCGAGCTGGCGGAGGCCGTCGCGCTCGCGCACGACCTTGGCCATACGCCCTTCGGCCATGCCGGCGAACGATGGTTAAACGAACTGATGGAACCGTATGGCGGCTTCGATCACAACGCGCAGAGCCTTCGCACCGTCGATTGGATCGAGGTGCGCTATCCGACCTTTCGCGGACTGAACCTCAGCTTCGAGGTGCGCGAGGGCATTATCAAGCATTCTCATTTTCAGGACCGTCCCTCGGCGCAGGAGTTCGATCCTTCGACCTATCCGTGCCTCGAAGCGCAGATCGTCGATCTAGCCGACGAGATTGCGTATCTCGCGCATGACGTGGACGACGGGCTCAAGTCCGGGATGCTCACGGTCGAGAATCTGAACGAATCCGCCCTTTATGCCGATGCTGCCGCCGACGCTCGCGCCGCGAATCCGCAAGCCGACGCACGCGTCACGCGTTACCAGACCGTGATCAGAATGATCGACGCGATGTCCACCGATCTGATGACGAATCTTGGCGCCGAGCTCGAACGGGCGCGGATCGAAAACGTCAACGATGTCCGGCGGGCGGGCAGGGCGCTCGCCACGTTCTCGCCCGCGATGGGGGCGCGCGTCGATGAGATGAAGCTGATCATGCGCGAGCGGCTTTATCATCACTATCGAGTCAGCCGGATGACGCAAAAGGCGGGCAGGGTGCTCGCGCGCCTGTTCGAAACATACATGGCCGAGCCGCGCCAGATGCCGGCGCACGTGCTGGCGAGGGCCGAGCGCGACGGCGAACCGATTCCGCGTGTGGTCGCGGACTATATCGCCGGGATGACCGACCGATTCGCGCTCGACGAATACCGCAAGCTGTTCGATCCCGATGAGCGCGTCTGACGGCACGACTGTGCACAGCGCGAACCGGCGCGTGCGGACCCTCGTGCTGCGGCGCGAGGACCATATCGGCGACACGCTGGGCCTCGCGTTCCTCGAAGCGCCGGAAAGCGCCGGCGAGGCGATCCTCGCACGCGTGCGCGCCTACCTGGGCGCAAAGGTAAAAATCCTGAAGGCGGAAATCTCGCGCGACAGGATCGAAGTCGAAGTGGAGTCGCGCGGATGGCCCGACGAAGCGGCGCGTCTGGCCGCCGCCGCAACCGATCTCAGTGCGAAGGGCGCACGCCGCAACGCCGAATCGATGTTCCGCGAAGCAATCAAGATGGACGCGCTCAACCCGTCCGCGATGGCCGGCCTGGGCCTCGCGATGGCGGCGCAGGAGCGCGACCTCGAAGCGCTGGAAGCTCTAAGACGCGCCCGCGAGTTCGGCGCCGGCGGCACCGACGTTCTGATCGCGATGGCGCAGTGCGCTGCGCGCCTTGACCGGCGAACAGCGGCGCTGGGTTACCTCGAGCAGGCGCTCGCGCTCGATCCAAAAAACTTCACCGCCCGCCGCGCGATGAAAGCCTTGGGCCGCGCCCCGAAATACACCGCCGCGCCGGACGTAAGCATCCAGCGCAACAAGCGCAAATGAAATTGACCCGGGAGCCGGAGAGGCGACAAATGAGTCAAAGGATGTAGCAGCTCGAATCCAAGCGCGCTAAATTCGGTTCAATGAAACTCCGGAAGAAGCCTAGACATTGACGACACCCGCGAGCGCGCGTGCCAAAGAAATCAAAGAAGTCCTGCAGGACGCAGATCTAAAAAAATTCGACCCCGAACTATTGGACGTGGCCCTCCAAACCCCGAAGAAGAAACCTCGTCCAACACGCGGATGACGCGGCCGTTCGTTTGACGGTGAGCTAGCTTGCCTGTCTGGATCGCAGGAGGAGTCGCTCACGCCGCTCCGCCCGCTCAGACCCGCAGCCTTTTTGCCCTGGACAACTCAGTCGAGTGTCTCTCTGAGGAGTGTGAGAAATCGCGCGGTATCCAGAAAATAGCTGGGGTATGCTTGGCGCAAGCCCGCTAAAGATGGGACGGAGACCAATACAACATCGATTCCCGGTTTACTGGCAATTTCTTTTTCAACTCTCACATATTCGTTGCTGGCTGCTTCCGCCTCGGTCGCTTTGAAGGGAGTCACCTTAAGGGTGCGCTCATTGACATCCAACTGAAGCAGAAAGTAACGGGCACTCAAGGCTTCTTTAGTTCCGACGCTTTCGAGCGCAACGTTATAGACCTGAAGGCGAGCCTCAACTTGCAACTCATCGGCGACACGGCGCACCTGTTTCATTAGATCTTTAGCCTCCTGTGGCGTATTCCGCACGAGAGAAGTGCTTTCTCTCAATGCCAGCGCGGAACCCATGAGCGCAAAAAACCGCAACCATGCTTCTTGGCCTAGACTGGATTTGAGTGCCTGACTCAGAAACGTTCCAACTGTTTCAACAGCCATTGCCCAGATATGCTGAATTTCGGTTCGGATCTGCATTTCGATGTGAAGCGAGTCATAGGGGCACGGATGCCTGCCCCGATATCGATAGATGAGGTGAATCGCCCGGTATCCCGACGTTCTGGGGCGCTCGATGTAGTCGGTCTTTCGGCGCAAAGTGTGCCGCAGTGAACTGCGCTCGTACATTTCGACCAGCTGGCGCGCCGCCTTCACTGAGTGAACGACAGCGCGACATCCTCCAATGTCCTGCATTTGCGAGAGCGCCATATTGTGATGCAGGCGAAGCTTCAACCTGATCGCAGAGAAACGTTTGAGTCGTTGCGATACAAACCCATGCTCATCGACCCCAGCTATCTTGTTCTTGAGAGTGCTTTGAAAGACCCACAGTGGATATCCGTGTGCAGAACGCCAATTGTTCAGAACTACATACGCGTGCTCCCAAGCTTCCCAGTTTTCCCAGTCGGCGCCCGTCCATGAATTGTCTGTTGGTATTGGAGGCGGGTCGATGATGATCGCAGCAGCACGATCTACTTCGTTCTTCGACCATTTTGGCGTTGCCCAAGGCATTTGGCGAACCAACTTTTCATCAAGGTGCTCGCCATTTAAGCACCGAAGACGAACGATTCTGTTACATTCTAGTTTACATAATATCTGTTATGCGAAGCTGGCATCGGCTCCGAAGCCGCCTTCGAGTCACGCCGTCCGATTGCGCCATGCTGTCTGCGCGTCGATCGCGCGCTGCACCGCTGGCAGCTGCTTTAGCGAGCGGTCAATCGACCGTAGGAGATCGATCTGCTCGTCCATCCTGAAGTACGAGAACATCGACCACACCGCCCCGACCAGCGCCGCGACGCAAATCAGGCCCGCGCACAGGACCGGGTAAAAGAGCGCGCCGAATACCAAGGAATCCATCGCTCAACCCCCTATGTATGCGAAGTAATATTATCGGTAAGGTCCATGCAAATCGTTAGCGCGGACGCCTCATTCTTGAGGCGTTGGCAGACGGAACCCCGCCACCCTGCCAAACGAAAAGGCTATGAGTTTCAGCAAGGAGATGTTCGATGATGTCCTCGGAGACTTTCAGGCCGCTCGCTTCGTCCGCGCCGCTTATCGTCTATATCGACTACAAGAGTCCCTACGCGTACCTCGCGATAGAACCGACTCAGACTCTCGAAGACGAACTCGGCATCGAGGCTGATTGGCGGCCGTTCACGCTCGACATCCCGAGCTATCTCGGCTCGGCTCGGCTCAATCAGGAAGGCAAGGTGGTTGACGCCGAGCGAACGCCCGGCCAGTGGACCAAGGTCAAGTACGCCTATCACGACGTGAGACGCTACGGATCTCTGCGCGGCATTATCGTGCGGGGAACCGTCAAGATCTGGGATTCCTCGCTGGCCGGGATCGGTATGCTGTGGGCCAGGGAGCAGGATCGAGCGGTGCTCCGCGCCTACTCGGGCATTGTGTACGAGCGTTTTTGGAAGCGCGAGCTCAACCTTGAAGACGCCGGGGTCATCGCGCGCGTACTCGAAGAGGCCGGCGCGCGGACCGTTGGTTTCCAGGATTATGCGTCCGGCGAGGGCCGTGTACTCCACGACAGCATCCAGCGTAAAGCCTTCGATGCGGGAATTTTCGGAGTACCGACATATGTGATTAACGGTGAAGTATTTTTCGGGCGCGAGCATCTGCCGCGAATCCGATGGATACTCACTGGCCGCTCTGGCGCACCTCCGGATGTGTCTTACGGGATCTCGGGCGAGCGTGCGCCGTCGGGCGAAATCATCAAAGGCCAGCTTCCGGTCGTGATCGATTTCAAAAGCCCTCAGGCGTATCTCGCGATCGGACCGACCTGCGCTTTGGCGGATGAGCTCGGGATCACGATCGATTGGCGTCCGCTGCTCATTGCTCCGTCAAAGATATCCGCAGCAGATTCCGGACAGGACCGCGGCGCGCGCCATCGCCGGTTTCGCGCCGATTACCTCGAACGCGATATTACCCGCTACGCCGCGGATCGTGGTCTCTCCATCGGGGGACGGCTCGATCGCAGCAAGGATTCAACCCTCGCCGCGATTGGCCTGTTATGGGCCAAACGCCAAGGCCCGTCGCTCGCGCGGTCATACGTCGAGCGAGTGTTCAAACGGTATTGGCAAGAGGATCTAGACATCGAAGACGAAAGCTCAATACGAACTTTGCTCACTGAGATTCACGCGCCCGTTTCGGGGTTTGAAGCATTCGCGAGAGAGGAAGGCCGCACCGAGCTTGCGCGAATTCAGTCCGAGCTTCGAGACATTGGAGTGTTCGAGGTGCCGACCTACTTGGTGGACGGCGATCCATTCCTTGGGCGCCAACATCTGCCGTTGGTTCGCTCGCGCCTTCTCCGGGCCGCTCCATAAGGCCGATTTCAAGGGTTTCAGTGGGTTCGTTTTCAGAACGAAGCCATTCCGAGGCTTGGCAGCCTTCCGCGAACGTCGCACGGAATGCGCGCGACGGTCTGGAAGAAGGTGGAGCAGGTCCGTATCATGGGATGCTTATGAATCATCGGAGAACTTCGTCGGTTATGCGAATTGCGTGGTTGGTTGGTCTGGTCGCTATTGCGAGTGGCGCGATGCTCACGGCTCCGTGCGCGGAGGCTGCCTCGCCGGCGGCGGCGACCGAAGCGGTCCCGAGCGATGCGGCGCGCGATCAGGCGGTCAAGGTCTTCCTGCAGAAGAAGTTTCGCATCCCCTCAGTCGAGGAGATCAAGCTCGGCCCGCTCGAGCGCACCGGTATCAAGGACCTCTACGGACGCACCGTCACGGTCACCAACGAAAAGGGACAGACGGCCAGCGTCGTGATGTTCACGAATCCGGACGAGACCAAGGCGATAATCGGCCAGTTCATGGATCTGGAATCCGATCCGTGGGGACGCGCCGATCTGCGCATGATCCATCTGGAAGACCGCCCTACCCTGGGGCCTGCCGACGCTCCGGTGACGATCGTCGAGTTCGCCGATTTCGAGTGTCCGTTCTGCGCGCACGCGTTCGGAGAGATCGAGACGCTGGCCAACACCACTTACAAAGGCAAGATCAAGATCATCTTCAAGAACTACCCGCTGAACGTGCATCCGTGGGCCAAGACCGCCGCGATCGGCGCCGAATGCGCACGGCTGCAGAACCCCGACGCGTTCTGGGATTTCGCGCGTTACTATTACGCGAACCAGGGCCAGATCACGCCGAAGAATATCCAGCAGAAGATAGACGATGAAGCCGCCAAGCTCTCGCTCGACGACACCGTGCTCAAGGCGTGCATGGCGGGTACCCAAGCGGCGCAGCGTATCGCGCAGGACCAGACCGACGCCAACGCGGTGAAGGTCTCGTCCACGCCGACCTTCTTTATCAACGGAATTCCGATCGTCGGACTGCCCGAGGGCAAGACCTTCAATTTCGTTATCGAATCGGAACTCGCGGGCAGCGCGCAGAAGGCCGCCTCTGCGAAATAACGCCCTTCAGTGTGGCGCGGCTGCGGGAGCCGCGGCTGGCGTCGTGGCAGCTCCCGGCGCTGCGCCGGACGGCGGCATCATGACGGGCATCGCGCCATTGCCAGCGCTCGCATTCGGCGCTTGAGCGGATTGCGGTTGTGCCGCAGCTCCGAGCATCGCGAGCGACTCGAGCACTTCCCCGCGCTGCTGAGCGTAGGGCCGAAGGGCCAGGAAGGCGCGATAGGTCTGAATCGCGCCAGCCTTGTTGCCCTGCTCGGCCTGCAGCCGCGCGACGGCGAGGTCTGCGCTAATCTGCTGGGGTCCGGGGACACCGGCGGCTTGCTGGTAGGCGCCTTGCGCCTTGGCGAGATCGCCCATCTTTTCGTACACGACGCCGAGGTCCATCAGCGCGAGGCTGGAAAATTCGGGATCATGATAATCGGCGACGAACGCGATCAGCGCGTCGCGTGCCTTCAGAAAATCGCCTTCGCCCGCATAGCTCTGCGCCAGGTACAGCCGCGCGAGTTTGCCGATACGCCGGTCTGGCTCCGCGGCCGCAAGCTTGGCGAACTGCTCCTCTGCGGTCTTGTACTGCTTGGCAGTAAGAGCGGTGAGCGCACCGTAGAAGGCTTCCCCGGCGATGCGATCGCGGCGGCGTTCGTAAGAATAGGTTCCGATCGCAATTCCCGCCGCGACCACGATGATCACGGCCGAAATAATCACCTGCCGCAGGTTGGCGAGCAGAAACTCCTGCGCGCTTTCAAAGATATTCTGGAATTCGCTCGGAGCTTTGAGCTCCTTGCGATTGATCTTGCGGTGGGTTGACGGCATCTGGGCGGGTTACTCGTCGGCATCGCCCGCTGCGTACGGGGGAGGCTCGTGTGGCGCGCGGCGGCGGGCCGCAGGCGCATCACGGTCACATCTTATACTTGAAGTCGTCGGGCGACATCCGCTCGAGGATTTCCGACCATTTGTCGCGCGAGACTCCTGCCAGGTTCTGGTCTGCACCTGAGGACGACGTCTGGCTCTCGGTCTCGCGCAGCTCGCTAGAGTCCTCGAGCACTTTCTTGGCGACATAGATCGGCGACTTGGTGCGCAGCGCGATCGCGATCGCGTCGGAGGGGCGCGAGTCGATTTCGAGCGCCCTGCCCTCGCGCGTCTTCAGTTGCAGGCGCGCGAAGTAGGTGGTTTCGCGAAGCTCGGTGATCTCGGCGGACTCGACCGTGGCGCCGAATTCGGCCAGAAGGTTGCGCACCAGGTCGTGAGTCTGCGGCCGCGGCGGACGGATTCCCTCCTGCTCGACCGCGATCGCATTGGCCTCGAGCGGTGCGATCCAGATGGGCAGATTCATCCGGTTGTCCGGATCCTTGAGCATCACGATCGGAACCTTGGTGGTCGGATCGAGGATAATCCCGCCAACTACCATCAGGATGAAATCTTCTCTACGTGCGGCCATTGATGGGCTCTCTGGAAAATACGCTTGCGCCGCGAGGCGGCGCCCCGATGGCGGCGCTTCGCGATACCATGAAGTCATCTTGGCCCAAAGCTGAACGACGGTCAACCAAAGGGCGGAAAATGCCCCGCGCGACGCGGCGGCTCAGCGAACCACGAGACGATCGACGACCCGGTAGAGCTGGTTGAGATTGCGGCACTCTTCGACCATGTCGCAGTGGAGCTGGTATTTGTCCATCTCGCTGTCGCCGAAGCCCCAGGTATTGCGGCTTTCGGGGTTGAGCCAGATGACGCGCTTGGCCCGCTGATGGATTTCGCGCAGGCACCAGTCGTGCGGCAAATTATAATTGTTACGCGCGTCGCCGAGCACGATCACGGTGGTCCGCTTGTTTATCGCGCCGATATGATCGGAGACGAAACTGCGGAACGCGTAGCCGAAGTTCGAGTGCGCGTACACGTTTATAATATCGCCCTTGAGCGCCACGTCCAAGGCATCTTTGATATCGCCGGTGCGGAAGTGCTCGGTCACTTCGCCGATTTCGCTGACGAAGATAAAGCTGCGCACGCGCGAGTAGAGATCCTGCAGCGAGTACACGAACTGGAGCATGAAGCGCGAGGCGTTGCGCACCGAATCTGAAACGTCGCACAGGATAACGACCTGCGGTTTTTCTTTTTTGCGCTCTTCGAAGCGGAGCTTGAACGGGACGCCGCCGCAATCCATGTTCTTGCGCAGAGTCTTCTTGATATCGAAGCGGCCTTTCTTCGCGTGCTTGCGCCGCACCGAGATCACGTTCTTCAGGCGCAGCGCAAGCTTCTGCACCGCCTCCTGCATCTTCTTGAGCTCGTCTTCGCTGAGATAGTAGAAGCTCTTCTCGGCGATCTGGTTCATCTTCTGGTCTTCGCGCTGGCGGATGTCGCGTTTTTCGCGCTCCATGCGCACATAGCGTCGGATAATATCCTCGAGCGCCTTGAGCCGGCGTTCGAGATACTCTTCCATCCGCGCCTTCATCTCGGTGCCGAGGTCCATCTTTTCGAGTTGCTCGCGCAACTCCTTGATCTCGGCCTCGATCTTGTCGAGTCCCAGCTCGCGGGCCAGAGCGCGGGCGAAGTAGTTCTCTTCGATCGTGCGCTCGATTCCCTTAAGCCGCGCGGCGCGTGCCGCCTCGCGCAGCTTCTTTTCCATCGCGCCGGAGTTGTTCTGCAGAAGCTGCTTGGCAAGCTCGGAGAGGTTCTTGCCTTCCTTTTTGAGCATTTCTTCGATCTGGTCGAGGAATTTCTGGAATTCCTGATCCGACATCGAGAGCGCGTCCTGCACGGCCTTGCTGGCCTGCTTGATAATCTCGCCCAGGCCGGAGAAATAGACGTCGAACAGCTCCTCGAAGACCGGCAACTCGCTCGAGCGTTTGATCATCGTGGCGCGCAGCGCTGCGCGGAACGAGTCGCGTTCGGATAGCCCCGTGATTTCCGAGGCGCTGAAGGCGTCGAGGGTTTCGGCGAGCGAAACGCGTACGCCATTTTCGCGCAGCAGCTTCGCGAATTCGACCAGTTTTTCCTGCATCTGTACCTCGGCGTTGCCTCAGGTGGCGGCGCAACGAGCGTTTCGCGCGATAGCGGCAACGGGCGCGTCCCGACGCGCCCCTACGAAGAACGACACGAACCTCGTATTCGTAGGGGCGGCTCGGGAGCCGCCCGTCTCAGTTCGGAGTGCGCGCTTGGGCAAGATTCAATTTAGCAGATCCTTGTCGCTGCTGCCCGTGGTCTCGGTGCCACGGCGAGCGCGCACCCGGCGCACGTAATCCTTGAGCTCTTCCTGTGCTTTGCGGACGTCGCCTTCGTATTTCACGATCGTGTCGAGCGTTTCGTTGACCAGCTCCTGATCCAGGCTCTCGACGTTCAGCAACGTCAGCGCCTTGACCCAATCGAGCGTCTCGGAAATTCCGGGCGTCTTCTTGAGATCGAGTTTGCGCAGCGACTGGACCACCGTGACGACTTCGTCGGAGAGCTTCTTGGCGGCGTCGGGCACCTTAAGCTTGACGATTTCGAGCTCCTGCTCGCGGCTGGGGAAATCGATATACAGATGCAGGCATCGGCGCTTGAGCGCGTCGGACATCTCGCGCGCGTTGTTCGAGGTCAGGATCACCAGCGGAATATGCTTGGCCTTGAGCGTTCCGAGCTCCGGCACCGAAATCTGGAAGTCGGAGAGCAGTTCGAGCAGGAACGCCTCGAACTCTGAGTCGGACTTGTCGATTTCGTCGATCAGCAGCACGCACTGCTTCTCGGAACTGATCGCCTTAAGCAGAGGGCGCGGCAGCACGAAGCGCTCGGAGAAGAACACCTCGTCCTCCTTCGCGATCCGGTCCACAGCTTCCTTAAGCCCCTTGGCGCCCGTCAGCACTTCGCTGATCTTGTCCTTCAGGATCTGGGTGTAGAGAAGCTGCTTGGCGTATTCCCATTCGTACAGCGCCTTGCCCTCATCCAACCCCTCGTAGCATTGGAGGCGGATCAGCTCGAGGTCGAGCGCGGTTGCGAGCACCTTGGCGAGATCAGTCTTGCCAACGCCAGCAGGTCCCTCGACCAGTACCGGCTTCTTAAGCGAGGTCGCCAGATAGATCACGGTGGCGATGCGGCGGCTCGCGATGTAGTTATTCTTCGCGAATCGCGCGATAACGTCTTCGATCGATGAAAACATCCAACCTCCAAGGCGGTCGCGGCAAGCGCCCACGCTTCCGCTCGCAGATGAAATCCAATATCACGGCAAGTCCCATCGAGGAAACCCGGTCTTTTCCTCCTATTCGTTCTTTGTTTGTCATCCTGAACGGAGGTTGCCGCAGAGAAGGATCTCGCGAAGCGATTAGTGCGGAGAGCCTCGATTCTTTGCACTAATCGCTTCGCGGAGATCCTTCGCCTACGGCTCAGGATGACACCGCCGGAGTTTCTGCAAAAGAATCGTGCAGTTTCTTTCGCACTTCGCGCTGTCGGGATTCCTCGCGCGGCAGCCACGCGCGGGAATGACAGAAAGGCTCAGATGTGCAGCGCTTCGAAGACCTGCTCGCCGCGCGCGAAGCGCTCGCGCGATAGAGCCGACGCGTCGAGCGCGCCGTAACTTCCGGTCGCGATAAGCTCCGCGAGCGCCTGCCCAGCTCCGTAGGATTGCATCACGCCGCGTCCGCTGAACGAATGCGCCTCGAAGATGCGCGGTGCCGCGCGTCCGACGATCGCGCTGCGATCAGGGCTGACTTCGTACAGCCCCGCCCATCCGGTCACGTGGCGCTGCCGCTCCATGCAGCTCATCCGCGCGTACATCCGCGGCCAGATTTCGGTCTGGAAAAACGCCTCGCCGTCGTAGTTGAAATGGTATCCGGGCGGCTCCTCCGGCGGCGAATATCCGGCCAGGATGTGCTGCCCCTCGTTGTGGAAATACACGCCCGAAGTATCGACGATCATCCCGTAGCGCTCGAGGTTGGTCACCCGGTTATCAACCAGGCAGATCTGCCGGCGCACCGGCTCGCTATAGTTCTTGAGTCCGAGCAACCCGGTCGCGTATGGCGACCACGCACCTCCCGTGATCACGATCGCATCCGCACGGATATCGAACAGGCGTCCGGGCTCCGCTTCTCCCGGGCCGTCCTGCGTCAGCAGGCGCACGAGGCCCGCATCGGGCATCGCATCGTCGGCCCGCCAGCATCCCAGCCGCACGCCGTCGCTGCCGGACTCGATCGCGAGGACATAGACGCGATCGAGAAACTGCGCGCCATGCTTGAGCGCGCTCGCGCGATAATGCTGCTTCAGAAGATTCGGATTGATGAGCCCGTCCTTGGGCGAGAAGGTTGCGCCCGCGACCCCGTCGAGCTTGTCGATCTCCGGGACTCGGCGAGCGACTTCATCGGGCGAAAGCGTCTCAATCGGATGCCCGAGGCCGCGCTGCAAATCGATGTGCGCGAGCGCGTCGGGCCAGGTCGCCGAATCGTAGAGCCACAGGTATCCCTTCTGGCGGAAGCCGACTTCGCGCGCGATCGTTTCGTAATACTCAATCGAGGCGCGGCACAATCGGATATTGACCGCCTGCCACCAGGTCGCACGGACGCCGCCGGCATTCTTTTCGCTCGAGCTGAGCCGCCCGCTCAGATCGAGATCGACGGCAAGTGTCTTGAGCCCGCGCCCGGCAAGCGCCATCGCGACCGAGCTGCCGATAATCCCGGCGCCGATAAGGCATACGTCGAATCGCTCACCCCGGTCCATATCGCCAATATATCAGGCTCGGTCCGAGCCGCATCAGGAAGGCATTAAGGCGGCCACGAAGACGCGGAGGCATTAGGCAAAGATTCTTTGTGTCTTAGTGTCTTCGTGGCCGGTCGGATCTGCCCGTTGGCTGGTCAATCCGCGAGCAATCCAGCCCCTCTTGTGCGGGCGCGGCGTTACCTGCCAAGTATGAAATACGTATGTGTACGCTTGCGATTTACTTCCGCGTGGCGCCCGAATGGCCGGTCATTATCGCTGCCAATCGGGACGAATTTCTTGACCGCCCCGCTCTCGACCCGACCGTGCTCAACGATGACCCGCACGTCGTCGGCGGCAAGGACCTGCGCGCCGGAGGCACCTGGCTTGGCCTCAGCGAGAGCGGCCTCGTGTGCGGGCTCCTTAATCGCCCAGTCGTTGATGGCGGCAATGCTCGCGCGCGCTCGCGCGGGCTGCTCTGTCTGGACGCGCTGCGCTGTGCGAGCGCTGGAGACGCGGCGCGTTTCGCCGCCGCCGAGAACGGCGCGAACTACAACCCGTTCAATCTGCTGATCGCCGCGCGTGACGCCGCGTTCGTCGCGTACAACCGCAACGGCGAGATCGAGTTGGTCGAGCTGACGCCGGGACTTCATATGCTCTCGAATCAGAATGTCGACGACTTCGAGTGCCCCAAGATCAGCCGCTCATATGGACGCTTCACCGAGCTTGGCCAGCGCGCCGACTTCCGGCGCGACCCGATTGCGATGCGCGCCGAGCTTGGGCGATTGCTTGCGGATCACAGCGCCGAAGTCGATCCGCGGACCGGCCGCACCAGTTCGCTCTGCCTGCATCTGGACAACTACGGCACGCGATCCTCGAGCATGATCTTTCTCGGCCGTGACCCCGATCGCGTCGAGCATTTCTTCGCGCCCGGAGCGCCGTGCAAGACCGCGTACGTGCAAGCCGCGACGCCGCATCCGGCGCATCGCGCGGTGGCTCACGGACGGTAGTAGCCGACGACGCCCGCGATAACAAAACAGATGATCGCGATCGCTCCGCAGGCCAGGAAAATCGAGGCGAGAAAAGGCGGCTCAATCACGAAGAACAGCACAACGCCGGAGACGAGCGCAAAGAAGCTCGCGATAATCGCCACAACAACGCACATCCGCCGCACCTGCGCCGAAATCGTCATGGCAGATTACGGAGCTCCGCGGATGGATTTACGCGAGCGGGCGCGCCTGTTAGAAGTTCCGTGATGATCATTCCGCGCAACCCCTGCCTTCGGGTAGCGATTCCCGCTGTGCTCCTAATCGCGGTCGCTCTTTGTACCGCGCCCGCTGTGCGCGCTCAATCAGCCCCGGTCGTTGGAACCGGAAGCCTCGGCCAGGCCGACCTCAACTGGCAGCAGCGTTTTCTCGGAATTCTGCCGCTGGTCAAGCCCGATCCGAAAGACCCGGTGGTGGTCACGGTGGACGGCCATCCGATAACCGCCGCGCGAGATCACCGACTACGCGCGGACCGAGCGGCAGATGATCAACGCGACTTCGAGCGAAGAGACCAAAGCGGTCTTCAAGGACGCTACCGAAAATCTGATCAATCGCCAGCTTCTGATCGACGAGGCCGCGCGGCGCAAAATCGTGATTCCCGATCCCGAGGTGGCCGAGCGGGCGCGCGAGTTCAAAGTCTCCGGCGGAGACTCGAACAGTCTCCCGGGCGCCGCGCCGGATCCGCAGTTGATCGAGCAAGTGCGCGGCTCGATGATGATCGAGAAGATGTTCGACGATATCTTTCGCGAGCAGAAAGTCCGCCCGACCGACGCGCAGATCAAGCAGTACTACGACCAGCATCGCGATTTATTCGTCAAGGATCCGGGCGAGGTGAGAATCTCGCATGTCGCGGTCAAGCTGCCCGACAATCCGACCGACGCGCAAAAGGCCGCCGCCCACGACAAGATCCTGAAACTCTACAAAGAGGCGCAACACGCCAAGGACTTCGCCGCGTTCGCGAAGGCAAACTCGGAGGACAGCCAGTCGGCCGCCAAGGGAGGGGACCTCGGCTATTTTCATCCGGGCCAGTTGCCGCCCGTGGTCGAGAAGGCGGTTTTTGCGACCCCGGTCGGGCACCTCACGGAGATTTTCGAATCCAATCTCGGCTACAGCTTTATCAAGGTGACCGCGCGCCAGGGTGAGGACTTCCTGGCGCAGAAGGAAGTCCAGCCGAAAATCGCGATGGTGTTGCTCGACTACAATGAAGACGCCGTCGTGAAGAAAGACGCTCGAACAGTTGCAGCGCAAAGCGAAGATTGAATTCCGCAAGCAGCCCGGCGCGGCCGCGCCATCGCTCTCGGAGTCTGGTGAGCAAGCTCCCGACTGAAATTTCCGCCGCGTTGATCGAGGACATTAACCGCACTCGCGGCACCAGCTTTCGTATCGCGCGCGCACGGCGCTCGCGGGCGAGTCGGGTGCGACCAGGATTATCCTCGATCAGAACGAACGAGAGCATCTTCTAAAATGGGGCTCGGGCGATGAGTTCCGCCTCTACGACGTCATCGCAATCACTACCGAGCTGGCGCGCCGCAACTATCCGCTGCCGGCCTATCTGCTGACAGGCGACAACCTCGATCTCAGATGGACGATTCGTCCGATGCTGCCAGGCCGCTCGATGGGCATCCTCGATGAGCGCTACCTCGCCCGGATTCTGGAGCTCAACGAGGCGCAGGCCGGCGCGGCTTCGTCTCTATCAGGAGATTGGCCGGCGAGGATCGTCGAAAGCATTCTGGACGGATTTCAAGAATGGTGCATTCTCGACACTTTTAGAAATCACTCGGCCGAGACAGCCGCGATGTTGTCGCAGATGCAGGAGCACGCTCGCGCCGCCGAGCGCTCGCACGTTGAGGCGCACGACGCGGTGCATTTCGATTTCAATCCGCAGAATATTCTGGTCGATGACGGCGCCATCACCGCCGTCATCGATTGGGAAGGATGCTGCCCTGGCGACCGCGCGTTCGACCTCGCGACGCTGTTGTTCTACTCGTACGACCGCGCGGAAATTCGTTCGTGTCTGCAGGAGCGTATGCGCAAACTCGCGTCCGCTGAGGCAACCGCGCTATATCTTTCGCACATGATAGTCCGGCAGCTCGATTGGTCGATTCGGCGTCACGCCGTGCCGACGGTTCAGCGCTACCTTACGGTTGCACGGGATATCCTGCGCGACCTTCGCGCGAGCTAGCTCGGCTGACGCGCATATCGCGTCGGGTCGGGGACTCGCGCGGCGGCGAAACCTTGCGCTCGCTCCGCGCATTTGGTGCATCGCCCGCAATGCGTCGAGCCGCGAGGACTTGCGCACGTCAGCGTCAGCTCCAGGTGCAGCGCCCTGCCCTTCCTTATGACTTGCGCCTTGGTCATCCCGGCAAATGGAGTTCGGATACGAAGCGGAAGTCCGACGCCGAGCAGAACCGCGCGCTCGACCGCGCGAAAGAATTGCGGGCGCGCGTCGGGGAACGGATTCGACTCGAGCGGAGCCATCGCGATTTCTCCGATTCGGTTGTGTGCGCAGAAGATCGCGGCCTTCACGAGCAGGCTCAAGTTGCGGCCGACGATATAGTTGGATTCGACTTTCGCACGATAGCCGGGAACGCCCCGGCCGGTGACACTCCAATGCTCGCGCGCGACATCGGTCATTGGAAGATCGAGAACTGCAACCGGCTCGATTCGCGAGCTCGCGAGCGTCGCGATAAATTTTCTCAGCGTTGCGAGCTCAGCGCGCTCCCACTTAAGCCCGGCTCGCACATAGACGGGAAAGACGTGACGGCCGCGACCAGCCAGCTCTGCGAGCATAACCGAGCTGTCGAGACCGCCGCTCGCGAGCACCGCAATTCGGGCGCGAATCGGGGAAATGCGAAAGTTGCGAGCGGCGCTCACGCGATCAGACGGCCGCCGTCGAGCACTATAGTGGAGCCGGTCGCGAAGTCGGTGCCCTCGCATAAGAACAAGATCGCGTTGGCGACGTCACGCGGCGAGCCCATCTTCTTGGTGAGCGTTCCCGCTACCATCCGCGTAATCTCGTCGGGCCCGTAGTCCTCAGGTGCGAGGACCGGTCCTAGCGCGACGCAGTTCACCTGCACCTCGGGAGCAAGCGCCTTCGCGAGCGAGCGCGTCAGTCCGATCACGCCGGTCTTGGAGACCGTGTACGGCAGATAATTGTTGTACGGGCGGATACCTGCCCAATCGCCGATATTAACGATCTTGCCGGCGCCCTGCTTGCGCATGTGCGCACCAGCGAACTTCGCGAGAAAAAACGGCGCCTTCAAGTTGATGTTGAGATTCGCGTCCCAGTCGCGTTCGGTCACTTCCTCGATTGGCTTGCGATAGAACACCGACGCCGAGTTGACCAGCACGTCGATTCGGCCGAAGTCCGCGACGACCGCCGCGACCATCGCCTCGATCTGCGCGACGCTTTCGAGATCGGCGTGAAAGGATTTCGCGTGCGCGCCAACCTCCGTGATCTCGCGCGTTGCCGCGTCAGCCTCGGCGCTCGAGGTGCGGTAATGCACGGCGATATCCGCTCCGCGCTCGGCCAGCGCCAGCGCGATCGCGCGGCCGACGCGCCGCCCCGCGCCGGTGACCAGCGCGACTTTCCCTTTAAGTTCCATCCGGTTTCGTCAGGCGCGCGCGATTTCAGTTTTGCGAGAGCTTCTGGATCGCCTTGGCCAGCGCGAGGTTGTCGCTATGCCCGGTCTTCGAGGCGGTGATGTGCGCGAATATCGGCCGGCCGAGCAGATACAGGTCGCCGATCAGGTCCAGCACCTTGTGCCGCGCAAACTCATCAGGAAACCGCAGCGTGGTGTTCACTACTTTCTGTTCGTCAACCAGGATCGCGTTGTCGAGCCGCGCGCCGCTACCCAGGCCCATCTCGTTGAGCTTGCGGAACTCGCGCACCGACCCAAACGTTCGCGCGGGTGCGATTTCTTTGGTGTACGCGTCGGGCGAAGTCAATTCGAAGTGTACCTTCTGCGCGCCGATCGGTTTCGGGTATTCGAGGATGTAATCGATAATCAGATGATCGGCGGGCTCCACAGCGATAAATTCGCGGCCCACGCCTTCCTCTCCAATCACAAATTTTTGATTGATCCGGATCGGCGCGATGAGCGCGGCCTGATCGGTGACTCCGACCTCTTCGATATGCTTGCAGAACTCGAGCGACGAACCGTCGAGCGCCGGCACTTCCTCATCGGTCTTGACCAGCAGATTGGTGATCCCAAACGCGTGCAGGGCCGACATCAAATGTTCGACCGTGCGCACTGAGCGGCCGCCCGACGCGAGCGTGGTGTTATACGCGGTATCGACCACGTTCTCGACCCGAACCTCGACCGCGATATCGTCGGAGAGCGAGGAGAAGACAATTCCGAATCCAATCGGCGCCGGATGCAGGATCACTCCGGTCTTGAGGCCGGTGTGCAGCCCTTGCCCGCCGAGCACGATCGAGCGCGCGATTGTGCGCTGCGCGAGCGCGCCGCGTTTGACGCGCGCCTGCGCGGACGGCAGCTCACCGGAAGGAGCGACTGCGCGGTCGCCGAGCGGTGCGGCGCTGCCACCGTCGAGTGCGCGCGAAATCGACGCGAGCAGGCCGTCAACTGAAAACGGTTTCTGGATAAAATCCGCCGCGCCGAGCTTGGTTGCCGCCACCGCGCTCTGAATATTCGCATGGCCTGAAATCATGATCACCGGTACTGCAGGCTGTTCGGACTTGATCCGCCGCAGAAGCTCGATCCCGTCGAGCTCGGGCATCCATACGTCGAGCAAAACGATCGACGGCGCCTCGCGATGAATCAAATCCATCACGCCCGGCGCGTCTCCCGTGTCAACCACCCGGAATCCTTCGTCGCTTAATATTCCACGTATCGATGATCGGATCCGCTCCTCGTCATCCACCACCAGCACGGTTTCGTTCACGATGCGTTCCTCTTCGCGGAAGATTTGGATCAGTGTTGTCGCGAGTTCCTGCTGACCGGAACGGCCGCTCGCGGCGAGATTCGCTTCAGCCGGCGGCTTTGGCGAATTGCTGCATTTTTATAGGAAACTCCATGACAAATCTACTTCCACGCGGCTGATTGTCAATTACCCGCACAAAGCCGTGATGATCGGTCACGATCGCCGACACGATAGCGAGCCCAAGCCCTGTGCCGCCCTTCTTGCTCGAAAAGTAGGGCTCGAAAATCCGCGTGCGCAGCCGCGGGTCGATGCCGGGGCCGTTGTCTGCAACCTCGAGGACCAGAATCGAAGTCTCTCTGCGGATCGCGGTGCGCAGATCGATTCTCGGCTTATCGCCATTTTGCGCGAACGCGGTGGTCGCGCCGACAGCGTTGTCGAGCAGGTTCACCAGCGCGCGCTTGAGCGCCTCCCGATCGATCATCATCTGCGGCAGACCGGCGGCAAGGTTGGTGTTGAACTCGACCGCCGGATGCGCCGCGCGGAAGTTTGCCACCGTGTCGGCGACCAGCGCGTTCAGATCGCCCGGGACGGGATTCAGATGCGGCATCCGCGCGAAAGCGGAAAACTCGTTGACCAGATGCTTCAGCGCCTCGACCTCGCCGATAATCGTGCGCGTGCATTCTTCGACCAGCGGAGTATCGGGCGTTCCATCGCTGCGCCCGACCATCTGCCGGCGCATCCGTTCGGCGGAGAGCTGGATCGGAGTGAGCGGATTTTTTATTTCATGCGCGATTCGGCGCGCGACTTCGCGCCACGCTTCCATCCGCTCGACCTTTGCGATCTGGCTCACATCCTCGAAGAACAGAACCGAGCCGAGCGGCTCTCCCGCGCTGTCCGAAAGCGGGCTCGCCGTCAGCATCAACTCAGCTTCCGCGCCCGCGACTTCGAGCTTGACGGTAGAGCGCGCCTCGCTCGGGCTCGTCGCCGCCGCGAGCAGGTCGTCAAGCACGCGCGACAGAGCAGGTTGCATCGTGCGGCGGTAGTGAGTTCCGATGACGCCGTGCGCCGTGACGCCGAGCAGGCGTTCCGCACAGGGATTTATCGTGGTCAGAATTCCCTGGGGGTCCAGGCCGACCACGCCGGCCGAGACATTCTCGAGCAGGGTTTCGGTGTAGCGGCGGCGCCGTTCGAGCTCGGCCGCTGAGCCGCGCAGATCCGCGGTCATCTGGTTAAAGGATTCAATTAGCTGGCCGATTTCGTCGTCGCGGATTCCCGCGATGGTGTAATCGAGATTGCCCGCCGCGATCGCCTGGGTGCCTTGCAGCAGCCGCTTGATCGGTCCGGTAATCCCGCGCGCCAGGTACATCCCGAACCAGCTCGCAAGCATCACGACCACCAGCCCGATCAGCACCAGCGCCAGGATGTAACTGTTGAGAATCGGGCCGCGCAGAATTCGAAGCTGAAAATAATCTTCCGCCGATCGCGAGATCCCCGCCGCGCGGGTGGCAAGACTCTTGGGCAGGTAGTAATCGACCACCACGGCGCCCACGACGGTGTCGGTCTCGGGCGTCGAGTAGATAGGCGCGGTGCCGCGAATCACGTCTGAGCTGCCCAGACGATCGGTGCGGGTCATCGCCTGTCCCTTCAAGGTTTCGAGCAGGATTTGCGCATCGGGCGAGACGCCGATCCCGGTCGGAGTCTTGGGGCTCAGCGCTATCAGGAGAAGCTTCCGATCGGCGGAGAATACCTCGATCGTGCCGAGATTGTATTCCTGCTGGTGCTGTTCGATGAAATGGCGCAGGCGCGCATGGTCCTCCGGCGCGAGCAGCTTTCGTGAAGAGATCTCTTCGGCCAGCACGCGCGCGAAGTGCGCCGCGTTGTTGGCTGAGTTCAGATAATAGGTCTTTGCGATCTCGAGCGAATCGTCGAGTACCTGCTCGTACTCGGGGTTGAACCAACTACCGATATCCGCGTTCAAAAATACGCCCGAGACGTAGAGCAGGAATGCGCTCGGCACCAGCGCGACGGCGATAAATCCCGCCACCAGCCGCACCTGGAACTTCGAGCCGATGAGTCCGCGGCGGCGCTCGAAAATGACCTTGGCCAGATTTCTGCCGACCAGGAACAGCAGCAGCGCGAGCAGAAGGAAGCTGAGATTGAAGAGCGAGATAACGGCGAGGTTCGAGGCGAGCGACGTATGCCGCGACAGCGGCGGCAACTCGGTCTGCGCGAAGACGAATGCGACCAGAATCGCGGCGGCGACTCCGACCGCGATCAACTCGCGCCGGCGCCGCTTTAGCTCGGCGCGCCGGAGGTTGAAATCGCGCGGCTCTGCCGCCATCTTTGCCGCCATCGTCAGCGCCTGAAGATCGCGAAGATAATCGATAGGATAATGCTCGCAACCACGCAGCTAGCGAGAGGAAAATAGAGGCTGAAGTTGCCGCGCCTGACCTGGATGTCGCCGGGCAGATGCCCGAATATCGGCACGTAGCCAAGCCCCCATAGCATCGAGCCTAGCGCGATCAGCACGAGTCCTATTGCGATCAGGCCCTTTCCAAACGGCGCCATCGCGAATCTGCCTCAAGGCAGATTGTATAGCACGGCACGCCGTCGCAATACCGTCATTTGGCCGCGGCGGCAGGTCTCCTAAGCATGCGCATGATGCGGTCCCGCGGCTTCGCGGGCGGCCTTGTTCTCCTTGATTATCTTTTCGGCCACCGGCGGCGGCGCCTCTTCGTAGTGATCGAAACGTTGCTCGAACGATCCCCGTCCAGACGTGATCGAGCGAAGGTCGGGCGCGTATTTTAGTATTTCCGACATCGGCACCATCGCCTTGATCACCTGGCTCGCGCCCTTGCGATCCATCCCGAGCACTTTGCCGCGGCGCGAATTGAGATCGCCGATTACGTCGCCCATGCATTCGTCCGGGCAGGCGACCTCGATCGCGACGATCGGCTCCAGGATAATCGGGCGCGCTTTTTCCATCGTCGCTTTGAAGCCCATCGACGCCGCGATCTGAAACGCCATGTCCGAGGAATCGACGTCGTGGTAGCTGCCGTCGAAGACCGTCACGCGGACATCGACGATCGGAAATCCCGCGAGGAATCCTTCTATCAGCGTGTTGCGCACGCCTTTCTCGACCGACGGAATAAAGTTGCGCGGAATTGCCCCGCCGACGATTTGATCGACGAATTCGAAGCCACCACCCCGCGCCAGCGGCTCGATTTTGAGCCAGCAGTCGCCGTATTGGCCGCGTCCTCCCGACTGGCGCTTGTACTTGCCTTGCGCCTCGGCGCGCCCCTTGATCGTCTCGCGGTATGGAACCTTCGGCGCCTGAAGTTCAACTTCTACATTAAATTTTCGTTTGAGCTTCTCGACCGTGACCTCGATATGCATCTGCCCGGTGCCGGACAGGATAATCTCGTGGCTCTGCGGGTCGCGATGCATCTCCAGCGCGGTGTCTTCCTCGACCAGCTTGTGCAGCGCCGCCGAGGCTTTCTCCTCGTCGGCCTTGGTCTTTGGTCTGACCGCGAACGAGATGACGGCATGCGCGCGCGGAGGCGGCTCGAACAGTACGGGCGACTTCTCGTCGCACAGCGTGTCGCCGGTAACGGTGTCCTTGAGCTTCGCCACGGCGACAATCTCGCCCGGCAGCGCAATCGCCAGCGGCGCCTGCTTCTTTCCTTCGAGCCGCAGAAGCTGTCCGAAACGTTCCTTGGTCTCGCGAGTGGAGTTCAGCACGGTAGCGTCGCTGCGCGCGGTGCCCGAGACGACCCGGAAGATCGAAAGCTTGCCCGCGAATGGGTCGATCACGGTCTTGAAGACCATCGCCGCGAACGGCGCCGCCGGATCCGCGGCGCGCGCAAGTTCCTCCGACGAAGTGGGAGAATGCGCGAGCACGGGAGGCCGCTCGTTCGGCGCAGGCAGCATCAAGGTGATCGCGTCGAGCAGCGGAGCCACGCCGATATTTTTTGCGCCGGAGCCGCAGAAGACCGGCGTGATTTTCGCCGCCGTAACCGCGGCGTGAAGCGCGGGAATCACCTTCTCGAGCGGGAGTGTGCCCTTCTCGAGATATTCCTCGAGCAGCGCGTCGTCGGTTTCCGCGACGACGTCGAACATCGCGGCGTGCGCCTTCTCCGCGCGATCCTTCTGCGCGCCCGAGAGCTCCTGCTCGACCGCCTTGCCGCTCGCGTCGGAATAGATGAGCGCCTTCATCGCGAGCACGTCGATCACGCCGTTAAGCGCGGTCTCCTCACCGATTGGCAGCGTCAGCGCGACCGGCTTGGCGTCGAGCCCCTTCTCGAGATCCTTCATCGCGGCGTCGAAGCTCGTATGCTCGCGGTCCAGGCGCGAGACAAAGGCGATTCGCGGCAGCTTGAGATCGTTCAGCGCCGCCCAGATTTTCTCGGACTCGACTTTCAGGTCGCCGCCCGGCGACACCAGCATCACGACGCCGTCCACGGCGTGCAGGGTGTTGAAGGTGTCCGGAAGAAATGCGCTGTAGCCGGCGGTGTTGGCGAGAATTACCTCGACTCGTTTCCAGCTCAGATGATGGAACGAAGAGCCGATAGTCACTCCGCGATGCAGCTCTTCGGGTTCGAAATCCAGCAGTCCGGTGCCGTCGTCAGGACGCCCGAGGCGGGTTGTCGCTCCGGCGGTGAAGAGCATCGCTTCGGCCAACTGGCTTTTGCCGGTTCCACCCTGGCCGACGATCGCGATACTTCTGAGCCGCCCGATTTCCTCCACAGCCATAGGAGACACTCCTCTCACGTTGGCGTCCCGCAGTGCGCGTAGCGGGACGGTTTCTACCGGCTATGTCGTCACTTGATCACTCGTATGCTCCCTCGATACTGACGTCACCCGCCAGGATCCGCCTCCGCTCCGCGCCCGTATCAAGTATCAGCGCTCCGTCCGCGTCAATTCCGCGCACCACACCCGCTGTCGCGCCGCTCCCCGTCAACTACCGTCACCCGCCTTCCGGTCAGCGCCGAGAATCTTTCCCAGACTGGACGCACGGCGCTGAAACCTCGCGATACAGTTTCCATATAACGATAGTCAAGAAAACTGCAAAGCGATTCCGCTATTGCGATCCGGTCGCACGGACGTCCCAGCACCGCGCGCAACGAGGTTGCCTTGTCGCGCAGCTCGGCCGGAATGTCTTCAGGCGCGAGATTGAGGTTCAGTCCAATTCCGAGCAGCACCGCTTCTAGCGTGCCATGCAGGTCGGTCATCGCCTCGGCAATGATGCCGCCGACCTTGCGCCCGCGAATCCATACGTCGTTGGGCCACTTGAGCGCGACGAGGCCCGGCGCCTCGCGTGCGAGCGCCTCGGCGGCAGCGACTCCCGCCACCAGGCTAAGCCGCGGAACCTCGGCTATCGGAATCGGGGGACGCAGGATAAACGTCGCGTAAAGGTTGGCTCCGGCGGGCGAATGCCACGTGCGCCCCATCCTGCCGCGTCCCGCAGTCTGGCGTTCCGCGATTACGACGGTACCCTGGGCGGAACCGGCGCTCGCGAGCTCGCGCGCAGTGGTTTGGGTGGAATCGAGCTCCTCGAAGTAATGGATTCGCCATCCGATTCGGCCCGGCTCGCCGCGCTCGATCGATTGGTAGGGGTTGCTGCGGGCCATCGGTGTTCTCAAAATGCGCGCCCTTGCGGGCGCGATAGTCACACGCCTGCGATTCGCATGCTGATATCGACGGCGCGCGCGGAATGCGTCAGCGCACCGACTGAAATGATGTCGATACCGGTCTCGGCGATCTCGCGGACAGTATCGAGCGAAACGCCGCCCGAGACTTCGAGAATCGTGTCTTCGCCTGCGATCTTGCGAGCGCGGCGAACGTCCGCGAGCGCCATGTTGTCGAGCAATATGGCGTCGGTGCCGGCGCGGCGCGCCTCTTCCACCTGCGCGAGCGTCTCGCATTCGATCTCGATTCGAAAACTGTGCGGCGCAAACCGGCGCGCGCCCTCGATCGCGGCGGTGACTGACCCCGCCGCTGCGATATGGTTTTCCTTGATCAGAATTCCGCTGTCGAGGCCGAAGCGATGGTTATGTCCGCCTCCGGTACGAACCGCGTACTTCTCGAGTGCGCGCAGGCCCGGATGCGTCTTGCGCGTATCAACGATTCGGGCGCGCGTGCCGGCGACGGCATCGACGAAGCGTCCGGTGATGGTGGCGATTCCGGACAGCAGTTGCACGAAATTGAGCGCGACTCGCTCTCCCGTCAGCAGGCCCGCGAGCATGCCATCGATTTCTGCCAGCACGTCGCCCTCTTGCAACCGCGAGCCCTCGGCGGCCAGCTTCTCGATGTGCGGCGCGGCACCGGTCATCGCGAATACCCGCTCGATGAGCATCCCGCCGGCCAGGATCATCTCCGCTTCCTTGACGATGATCCGCGCGCGTCCATGTTTTCCGTCGGGCACTGTCGCCGCGGTAGTAATATCGCCCTGCCCCACATCTTCGGCCAGCGCCCGCCGGACGATGTCATCGAGAACGATTTGAGAGACTAGTTCCATCGTTGGATCGATTGTGTCATTCCCGCGCGTGGCTGCCGCGCGAGGAATCCCGTTTCGCGCCCCCGGTTAAGTCTCGCTCAAATCTGTCCAATCGGGATTTATTGATTCGATCAGCTTAATTTTCCGTTTGCGCGTCATCTTCTTGATCTCTTTTTCGCGGGCGATCGCCTCTGTAATCTCTCCGAACTCCTCAAAGTAAACCAGTTGGTTTATGTGATACTTGAAAGTAAAAGAATTCGGTGCGCCTTTCCTGTGTTCCTCAATTCGCCGTTCGAGATTGTTAGTCACGCCCGTGTAGAGCGTCCGCGAGCGGCTGCTCATCATATACACGCAATAAGTCCTATCGCCCATGGAGTTAGTCTAGCGCAAGAAATCCGGGATTCCTCGCGCGGCAGCCACGCGCGGGAATGACACCAATTGGAATTGGATCGTAATTTGGAGCGGAGATGGGAATCTCGCTTTGGGCGTTGGCAGGTGTCGCGACGGATGACGGCCCCGAGGGTGACTGGCTTAAAACCTCCGCTAGCCACCAGACTACCGTTCCCTGCCCTTCAGCATTTGCAACTGAGTATCCAAGTGAGCTTCAGCGTCGTAGAGCTCCTCGAGTTTTTGGCTCGTCTCCTGCTGCGCCTCAGCGGACGCTTTAGCTTTAAAGTCCGGGTTCATTCGGCGCTGTTCGTGTCTCTCGATGTGCGATTGAACTTCCTTCAGTTCCTTCTCTATCTGCCGTCTTTTCTTTTCAAGGTCGAAATCTTTCGGCGGACGTATGAAAACCGTGGCCCACGGAAACGTTTGGGTCACGTATCGTGTGCCGTCTGGAGCGACAAGCCAATTGACAACCTCGACTTCTGTCCCGCGAACCAACACTTGAAGGTATTTACCCCAAATCTCGATTTCTCGAACTAGCGTTGCAAGTGCATCGTTTTTCGAGCCGTCGAGTACGTCGGGCTGAAGAAAAATTTTGATCTTTTCGCTCGGGGGAATCTCCGCAAATGACCGAAGAGAGTTAACAGCGCCAGTAGCTTCAACTAGGTGGCTCATCAGTTGTGATTCTTCGTCCGCCAACCATGCATTCGCCGACGGCACCGGAAATTTTGCGATCGCCAGATGCTGACTCAGTTCCGCAACATCAAGGTACGGACGAATCACCTGCCAGATCTCTTCGCTGATGAATGGCATGAATGGATGCAGCAACCGCAGCATCGTGTCGAAGCATCGTACGAGCACCCAGCGCGCCGCTTCCTTGCGGTCGCCGCCCGCCTTCAGCGAATCTTTCGCGAGCTCGATATACCAGTCACAGAACTGGTGCCAGATGAACGTGTACAGTGTCATTGCGGCGACGTTGAATTCGTACGCATCGACCGCGCGAGTCACCTCGCGAACAGTCTCGTCGAGGCGCGCGAGAATCCAGCGCTCCGCAAGTCCCAGCTTCGCGTGTTCCGGCTCCAGGAGCGGCTGAGCAGCTCCTTCGAGGTTCATCATCACGAAGCGTGCGGCGTTCCAGACTTTATTCGCAAACGCACGCGCCGCCGCAAATCGATCGTGCGACAGAATAACGTTGCGCCCCTGCGCCGCCAGCTGCGCCAGCGTCAAGCGGACCGCATCGGTGCCGTACTGCTCCATCAGATCCATCGGGTCAACCACGTTGCCCTTGGTCTTGGTCATCTTCTTCCCGTACTCGTCGCGCACCAGCGCCGTGATGTACACGTCTCTGAACGGCACTTGGTCGGTGAGCTCAAGTCCGAGCATCATCATCCGAGCGACCCAGAAGAAAATTATGTCGAAACCGGTGATAAGCAGGCTGGTCGGATAATACTTGCGCAATTCGGGAGTGTCGTCGGGCCATCCGAGGGTCGAGAACGGCCACAATCCGGAGCTAAACCAGGTATCGAGCACGTCTTCATCCTGGATGATATCGGTACCGCCACATTCTCCGCACTTGGACGGACGTTCGGCCGCAACGGTGAAATGACTGCATCGCTCGCACCGATACGCGGGAATCCGATGCCCCCACCATAGCTGGCGCGAGATACACCAGTCGTACGCGTTTTCCATCCAGTCAAAAAATGTCTTCTCCCAGAACCTCGGATGAAAGGTCGTGTCTCCCCGCTTGACCGCGGCCATCGCGCGCTGCGCCATCTCGCGTACGCGCAGGA
The DNA here is from genome assembly GCA_963765675.1 of uncultured delta proteobacterium. Lineage (GTDB taxonomy): Bacteria > Desulfobacterota > Binatia > Binatales > Binataceae > JBARDN01. Next base: position 421,718 of record CAVXXK010000006.1, read on the forward strand.
ACCACTGCTCGGAGAGCATCGGCTCGACCACGGTGTCGCAGCGCGAGCATACGCCAACCGCGTTAGTGTGCGGCTCGATTTTTTCGAGCAGCCCTTGTGCTTCCAAGTCCGCGACGATTGCCTTGCGTGCCGCGTCGCGCTCGAGGCCCTGGTACGCGCCGGCGTTCTCGTTCATCCGCGCGCGCAGGTTCATCACGGAGATCTGATCGAGCTTGTGCCGCTTGCCGATCTCGAAGTCGTTCAGATCGTGCGCGGGTGTGATCTTGACCGCGCCGGTGCCGAATTTCGGATCGACCGCCGCGTCGGCGATGACCTTGATCTCGCGATTCATCAACGGCAGCCTGAGCGTTTTGCCGATGATCGCGGTGTAGCGCGTGTCGGTCGGATTCACGGCGACCGCAGTGTCGCCGAGCATCGTCTCGGGCCGCGTGGTCGCGACCGTGATCGAGCCGGAGCCGTCGGCGAACGGGTAGCGGATATACCACAGGCTCGATTTCGCGTCTTTGTGATCGACCTCGAGATCGGAGAGCGCGGTTTCGCATCGCGGACACCAGTTGATCAGCCTGCGATCGCGGTAGATGAGTCCGCGCTTGTGCAACTCGACGAAAACCGTGTTGACCGCGCGTGAGAGTCCGGCGTCGAGCGTGAAGCGTTCGCGGCTCCAATCGCATGATGCGCCGATGCGCCGCAGTTGCAGCATGATGCGGTCGCCATATTGCTCGCGCCACTGCCAGACGCGATCGACGAATGCGTCGCGGCCCATCTGATGGCGATTCTTTCCGTCTTTCGCGATCGTTTTTTCGACCGCGTTCTGGGTCGCGATTCCCGCGTGATCGGTCCCCGGCAGCCACAGGGTGTTGTAACCCTGCATCCTGCGCATGCGCACGATAATGTCGTGCAGGGTCGCGTTTAGCGCATGCCCGAGATGAAGCTGCCCAGTTACGTTGGGCGGCGGAATGACGATCGAAAACACCGGGCCGGGCCGTTCGGGATCGGCCCTGAAATAACCGAGCTCAATCCACTGCTGGAACCATCTTTCCTCGGCGGCCTTGGGGTCGTAGGTTTTTCCGAGTTCCAAATTCACCTTCTCTGAGTGCCACAGGCTTTAACCTGCGAAGGGGTTCACCGCCATTGAACAACTAATGCTGGATCATATTGGCGTCACGCAAATGCCTCAAGCCGTGCGGCGGGGCGCGCTTGTCAAATCAGCCCGCTTGGTAATATGGTGCGCATGGCCCAAATGGGGAGGGCCACCCGTTTCGCGACGAGTTCGCGTCGAGTTTGTGACGAGTTCGGAGGAGGAGAGTAATCTATGCTTGGTGGAACCAGCTTGAAAATCACTCTGGCTGCCGCCGCAGGCGCGCTCATGGTGATGGGTGCGCTCGCGGGATGCAGCTCGCTTTCGAGCGATCACGTTGATTGCAACGTAGTTAAGCTTCAATCCGAATCAGGACGCTCCGACGCGGAGATCGCTTCAGCGATCGGCGCGAGCATCGGCGATGTCGCCAAGTGCCACGGGCCCGAAACCTCAGGGAACAAGGAGTCCGGCGGCGAGCCTGGTCCCTATTGACGCTCTATAGGCCGGTACTGGTGCGAGAGGGGGGACTTGAACCCCCACGAAGTTGCCTCCACAAGGTCCTGAGCCTTGCGCGTCTGCCATTCCGCCACTCTCGCGCGTGGGTGAGCTTATACGATTTATCCGGCGGCGGGCTCGGATTCAAGCCGCGGGCAATCGGATGAGCGCGCTTGTGGCGTGCGCGCGCGTTAAACACAATCCTCTGTTGCGATGAGTGAGCGAATCAGCGGCGCGATCGATCTTGCGCCCGCACCTGCGCCCGGCGCGCGCGCGCTGGATATCAGCGCGGGCGATGGGCTTTCCACCACCACGCTGGCCGCGCGCGGATGGAGCGTCGTCGCAACTGAGCGGCGCACCACGCGTCCCGGATGGGTCGCTGCCGATCTGAACGACGACCTTCCCTTTCGCGACGCCGAGTTCGACTTGGTTCTGATGCTCGAAGTGATCGAGCATCTGCCCGATATCCCGCACGCTCTGCGCGAGGTCGCGCGCGTGCTCAAGCCGGGCGGCACCGCGATTTTGACCACGCCGAATCGCCTGAACGTCGCCTCGCGAATCCACTATCTGCTGACCGGATATTACAAGGGACGCCGCGCGCCGCTGCCCTATCGCTACCGGGTCGAGGATGGGCGCAACTGGCACGTGATGGGCCTGAATGACTTCCACTGGATGGCGCACGGATACGGCCTCAAAATGGACGCGCTCGGGAAGAGCCGGCGCAAGCTTAAGGCCAAGCTTGCGGCTCCTCTCCTGTACCCGTTCATTGCAGGAGCGTCGTGGCTGCTCTATGTCCGCGGCGTGAAAGATCCCGCGCAGCGCGCGATCAATCGCGAGCTTTTCGGCTTCATGACCAGTGCGAGCTGCCTGATGGACGAAAATATCATCATGCGCTTTCGCAAGGCCGCGTCCTGAACCATCCGGCGGCGATGAAGCTTTCCGTCATCATCGCAACTCACAAGCGTCCCGATTCCCTGGCGAGGCTGCTCGGATCCCTCGCGCCGCAGGTCACCGGCCGCGAGCGCGAAATCATCGTCGCCGAAAACGGTACCGCAGACCTGTTGACGCTTAGCGCCGATCTGCCGCCGCTAATCCATCTCCATGAACCACGAGCCGGCAAATGCCGAATCCAGAATCGCGCGATCGCCGCGGCTTCGGGGACGATCCTGGTGTTTATGGACGACGACGTTATTGCGAACGAACACTACCTCGACGCGGTCGAGGAATTCTTCGCGTCGCATCCGGAATTTGCCGCGATGGCGGGTCGCGTCGCTCCGGCGGAAGACCCGGTCAAGAAAGCCGGTGACCGATGGGTTTATCTGGACCTGCCACTCTTCGAACGCGGCGACAATGTGGTCGAGGTGCGCGGCGTGATCGGCGCCAACATGGCCTTTCGAGCCGAGGCGCTCGCGCATGTCGGTCCATTCGATGAACGCCTCGGGCCGGGCGCGGGCGGCCACGAAGAGGAAACCGAAATGTCCGCGCGGCTGCGGCACGCCGGTTATAGAATCGGATACGCTCCCGACGCGATCGTCTATCATGAGGTCGATCCGGCTCGCGCCGATCGCGAACGGTTCATCCGCGTGTCGCGCGAGCGCGGACGATGCCGGATGCTGCACGAAAATCATTCGGCTTTTGAGGTCATCACCAGGAACGCCGTTGCATGGGTGCGCCTCAGAGTCGCGCGAGCTACGGGCGCGTCGATCGAGCGAATCGCACGAGAGGAGCGTCGCGCGGCGGTCGCACGCGGAATGTTCGACGGACTCGGCGGCTAGGTCCGCTACTTCTCCGCGACCAACTCGATGCTCGCGAGCAATTCGCGCTCGTGCCGCTGCCAGGTGAACTGGCGCGCGGTTGCAAGCGCGATCGGCGCAAGTGCCTCACGCGCCGTGAGCATCGTGCCCAGCCTGATCGTCACTTCGTTTACGTCGGCGGGGTTTTCCACGACTGCCGATTGCAGCGCGGGCGGCATCAGCTCCGCAACTCCGCACGCCGCGCTGGTCAGTGCTGGAATTCCGCACGCCATCGCCTCAAGCGCGACGTTTCCGAAAGGCTCGAACAAGGACGGAAACGCAAACGCATCGGCGGCTTGAAAGAGTTGCTCGACGTTCGACACCGCGCCGGCGAAAATCACGCGATGCTGAATTCCCAGGCGCGCCGCGCGACGCTCGTACGCCGCTGCGGCCCGATCGTTCCCGATGACGATCAGATAAGGATCGTTGGCCAGCCCAGGTATTGCCTCGAGCAACGCTCCGAGTCCCTTGCGCGCAAATCCGTTGCCCACGAAAGCGATCAGCACCGCCTCGGCCGGGATTCCGTAGCGCATCCGAATCTCCGCGCGCGTCGATGAAGTCGCCGCGGGCTTGAAGCGCTCGAGATCGACGCCGTTATACAGCGTCACGACGCGCGTCGGTGAAATTCCGAAGCTCCGCACCAGATCGTCTCGGACCAGGTTGGATACCGCGATGACGCGTTTGAGCTTGGGCGAGCGGAAGCCCTGCCGCTCGACGATCATTTGCGTCCGATGGTACGGCGACAGGCGCATCGCTTGTGCCCGCAGCGTCCCCCGCCACAGATGAGCTGCCCGCACGTACGATACATGCGCGCCGCCGCCCGAGCGCAGGATATCGGCGCCGATCGTCCGCGCGAAACTCAGGACGAGTTCAGCGCCGTCACGACGCGCCAGCGCGGGCGCAGTATACGCGAATCGCATCAGCGCGATCGCGCGCGGCAGAGACCCGCCGCCCACCCAGCGCACTTCGACGCCTGATGCGCTGGCGCGAACCTCGTCGGCATAGACAGTGATCTGATGGCCCGCCCGCGCGAGAATGCCCGCCGTGACCATCAGGTCGCGCTCGGTGCCGCCACCAGCAGGGTCGAAGCGGCGCGCCAGTAGGGCTATGCGCATCGCGCGAGCCTCGATTCGCGCATGATCGTGTCGTGCGCGGCGGTTCCACGTATGCTAAATTTTTTAGCGGGCTGTGAGGTGCGGTGATGATCGAGATTCAATGCACTAGCTGTCATACGCGATACAGAATCGACGAGCGAGTGCTGCCGGACGACACTCCGACTTTCAAGTGCTCGCGATGCGGCCACGTTTTCAACGCTGATCCGGTCGCCGCGCGCCCGAAGAAAGCGGCGGTCCGCGATATCTCGAGCGCCGCACCGCGTCCACAACGCTTCGAGCGCGCGCCCTCCCCGCCTGTGCCTTCCGAGCCTGAGCCCGAACCAGACGCCGCGCCGGAGCAGGTCCGGCCTGCGCGCGCTGACGAAGGCGATGAACCGAAGGCGGACGAGCCCTCGACCGACGATTTGATGAACCGCCCGTTCTCGCGCGAGCCTGACGAGCCGGACCCGGGCGAGAATCTCAAATTTGATTTCAGTGACGAAGGAAAAATCTCCGGTGAGGAGGAAGAGGCGCGCCGTGAACGCGAGAAGCATGAACGCGATGAGCGCCATGAGTTCGATCGGAACAGCGACGATTGGCAGGTCGGCGACACGCCCGAAGATTTCGCGGCTGCCATGGCCGCGATACCTCCTGCTCCAATTGAAATGGCGCCTACGCCGCTGCCGCGCCTGGTCCCGCACGCCGACGAAGTTCCGTTCGCACAGCCCCGATTCACTGCGGAGGCGAGCGGCGCGCGCACTTCGATTGTCGAGCGAGGTCTTATCTCCGACCGCCTGCCCGACGACGTTGCGTATATCGAATCGCGGGGCTCGACGCACTCCGCCGGTATGTTTATCGCGGGTTTCTTTCTGGTTGCGGTCGCCTTCGGCCTGGTCAGCATGGTGATTTGCGGAGAACCCGCCGCAAGCGCGCGGATGCTGACGCAGGTCCCGGGTTTTGGTGCGCGATTCACCCGCCCAATAGTCCCCGCAACCCTGGTTGCGCTGCGCGACGTGCGTGCGCAGTACCTGCCGATCAAGGGCGGCGCACATGCGCTGATGGTGAGCGGCACCGCGGAGAACGTCGGCAACGATCCGCTTCACGGCATTCTCATCGCGGTGGATTTGCTCGACGGAGCGCAGCGCCAGATCGCGGGACAGGCGTCGTATTGCGGCAACGGCCTGTCCGAGAAAATGGTGGGAGAGATGACGCCGCGCGAAATCGAATTCCTGCAGCGCCTCGATCCGCAGAAAAATTTCGCGGTCGCCGCGGCGCACTCGGCGCCGTTCCTGATGGTCTTTATCGATCCGCCGCGGCAAACGGCCACGCTCAGGATCTCGGTGGCCAAGGCGGTTGCCTCAACGGTGCCCGCCGAACCCGCGCCGCGCACGTAAGCGCTATTCCTTTTCGCGCGCGACCAGCTCGGCGTATTCGTCGGCATCCATCAGGTCTTCGAGATCGGTCGGATCGCTCACCCGCACCTTGATCAGCCAGCCGTCGCCGTACGGATCTTCGTTGACCACTTCCGGCGTGTCGGGCAAATCTTCGTTGACCTCGATCACCGTGCCGCTCACCGGCGCGTAAATGTCCGAGACCGCCTTGACCGACTCGACCACTCCGAACGGATCATCCTTGCTGATCTTCTCGCCGACCGCTGGAAGCTCGATATAGACAATTTCGCCCAGTTGTTCCTGCGCGTGATCGGAAATGCCAACGGTCGCGACGGAGTCCTCGGTCGTGACCCATTCGTGCTCTTTGGAAAATTTGAGTCCCTGTGGGATCTCCATGACTCCTCCCCGCTTCCGGGATCTCTCGCGCATGCCGCCCGCGGATTTTTGATTCGCTTGAGCCGCGCGATCCCTCCAATTCATCAAGCGCGGCGCAATTCCTCTTGTCAAGTTCCTAACTCATCCTGATCGCGCGCCCGATCTGATTGCAAGTCTTGACTGATGGGCGGCTCAAGTATCGCGATTCGTGTAACATGAGTGACCGAAAAAAAGGGCGCGGCCGAACGCGCCGGGCAAGGAGATGCCGCGATGCTGATTGGCGTTCCGACCGAGATCAAATCCGACGAACGGCGGGTTTCACTAACCCCGGCCGGCGCCGCCGCGTTTCGCACGCACGGTCATCGAGTCGTCGTGCAAAGCGGCGCGGGCATCGGCAGCGGTTTCAGCGACGGAGATTATCGCCGCGCGGGCGCCACGATCGTGAATGGCGCGGCGCAGGTGTGGTCGCGCGCCGCGATGGTGCTGAAGGTCAAGGAGCCGCAACCCTCTGAGTTCCACCTGATGCGCGCGGAGCAGATCCTGTTTACCTATCTCCATCTCGCGCCCGATCGGCGGCTGACCGATGCGATGCTCTCGCGGCGTGTCACCGGAATCGGCTACGAAACCATCCAGCTCGAAGACGGAAGTCTGCCGCTGCTCGCGCCGATGAGCGAAGTCGCGGGCCGTCTTGCGATCCAATGCGGCTCGTGGTGCCTCCAATCACGCAACGGCGGACGCGGAGTCCTGCTGAGCGGCGCTCCGGGAGTCAGGCCGGGCAAAATAGTAGTGCTGGGCGGAGGAATCGCGGGCTTCAACGCCTGCCGGGTCGCGGCGGGGATAGGAGCCGAGGTGACGATACTCGACGTGAATCCCTCGCGCCTGCGCTACCTTAGCGATCTGCTCGCCGGCACGGCGACCACGGTGATGTCCAATCGCGCGTCGCTGCAGGAAGAAGTCTGTCAGGCGGATCTGGTGATTGGCGCGGTGCTGGTTGCCGGCGCGCGCACGCCGCGGCTGCTGTCTGCCGCTCTTGTCGCGAAGATGAAACCGGGCGCCGCGATCGTCGATCTGTCGATTGACCAGGGCGGGATTTCGGAGACCTCGCGTCCCACCACTCACGGCAAGCCGACCTTCATCAAGAACGGCGTCGTGCACTACTGCGTAACCAACATGCCCGCGATGGTGCCGCATACATCCACTTATGCGCTCACCAACGCGACGCTGACCTATGCGCTGGATATCGCGGATCACGGACTGCTCGAGGCAGGACGCGCGAACCGAGCGATCCGCCACGGCCTCAATACCTACGACGGCTACGTAGCGCATCCTGCGGTAGCGCAAGCACTGCGGATGAAATCCCACTCCCCTTGGGACTGATAACTCGCTCCGCGTCCCTGTTTTTCACCTCGCCCTCAAAGGGAGAGGCCGGGTGAGGGTCATTTTTCAGCGCAGCGCGAAAGCGACGTGCGATTCAAAGAAAGAAACTATGGTCGCGGGCACGCGGTCAGTAGTCTAGTACAACCCGTTGGCGCCGTTGCCGGAATTGTAACGCTGCTGTCCGGATTTTTGCTGGCCGTAGCTGCCGGTCTCGAAGCGTTTGACATTCTTCTCCAGATTCAAATCGCCGTGCAGATCGGCGACCGCCTGCTGCACGCCCTCCTGCGCGATCTCGTTGGCGCGGACCCATCGCCCCGAGGTCTGCACGAAGTTCACCAGGTTGAAAATATTCTGCGACAGCGCCTTCTGCGACTTCGCGAAGCGCGCGGTCCACACGACTTGCTTGCTCTTGGTATCGACGAATTTCAGCTCGAAGGTCACCGACGCCGGCTCCGCGGAGGCATACGCAAGCCCGACGCGCTCCTTGTAGCGCTCGACCTTGCCGTACAGTACGCCGTCGGCGGAAACCTGGTGCCCGAGTTCGAGCGCGTTCTGATCGAGATTGTCCACCGTCGTCGGCGGCATCTTCTGCATCGCCTGCGCGACGTCGTCTTGCGGGATCAATTCCCATCCTCCCGCGACTGCGACTTGGCTGTAGAGCTCCGCGGTAATTGAGTCGCCCGCTCCTGGAGCCAATGATTCGTCTCCCGGCGGAGGCGCGTCGATAATCGGCATGACCGCGATCTGGTTGATGGTGATCGTCTTGATCGAGCGCACCGCGTGGGTCGTCACGTCCTTGGGCGCCAGGTCGGAAACCGTCTGCTTGGCACCCTCGAAGGTATCGCTCGCTATCGGAACGCATCCGGATGCCGCGAAGGCCATCGCCAGCCCCATCGCGAGGCCGGTCGCGATCGCTACCACTGTTCGGGCGATTCGGTTCGTCGTCATGACGTCACCTTGATCGACAACTCGCGGAGCTGGCGCGGATCTACTTCCGAGGGTGCGCCGCTCATCGGATCTATCGCCTTCTGCGTCTTTGGAAACGCGATCACGTCGCGCAGCGAATCAGTTCCGCACAGCATCATGCACAGCCGATCGACGCCGAACGCGCATCCACCGTGCGGCGGCGCTCCGTACCCCAGCGCTTCCATCAGAAAACCGAAACGATCCACCGCTTCTTCCCGCGTGAGTCCCAGCAACTCAAATACCTTAAGCTGAAGTTCACGGCTATGGATACGGATCGAACCTCCGCCCAACTCCTGCCCATTGAGGACCATGTCGTATGCGATCGCGCGCGCGCGCGTCGGTGCCGAGTCGAGCATCAGCAGGTCGTCGGGATGCGGCGCCGTGAACGGATGGTTTACCGAGACCAGGCGCTTATCTTCTTCGCTGTACTCGAACAGCGGAAAATCGACGACCCACAAAAAATTGAGATCCTCCTTATTCGCGAGCGCAAACTTCGCCCCGAGCTGCAGGCGCAGATCGCCCAGAATCGGCCGAACCTTTTCCGGCGCGCCCGCCATCAAGAGCATCGTGTCGCCGGTTTTCAGATCCGCGACCGTGGCCGCGCTCGCGCGCTCGGCGCCAGTCAGAAATTTCGCGATAGGACCCTGCCAAGCAGCGTCCTGCACTTTGATCCACGCAAGTCCCATCGAGTAGCGAGTGCGGACGGCTTCCGTCATCTCGTCGAGTTCGCGGCGGCTGAGCTGATTCGCTGCGGGCAGATTGATCGCGTACACCGCACCGCCCTGCGCTATCACTTCGGCGAAAACCTTGAACGAGGTCGCGGCGAACGCCGCGGTGAGGTTCTTTATCTCCAGTCCGAAACGCATGTCAGGTTTGTCGCTGCCGAAACGCTCCATCGTGTCCGCGTACGGGATTCGGATAAACGGCGGCTTGATATCGATCTCGAGCACCCGCTGGTACGCTGCGGCGATCATCCCTTCTGCGATCGATTGCACGTCCTCAGGCCGCGGACAGGTCATCTCGAGATCGATCTGGCTGAACTCGGGCTGGCGATTCGCGCGCAAGTCCTCGTCCCGGAAGCATCGTGCGATCTGGTAGTAGCGATCGAGTCCGCCGATCATCAGAATCTGCTTCAGGATCTGCGGCGATTGCGGCAACGCATAAAATTTGCCGGGATTGACGCGGCTCGGCACCAGGTAGTCGCGCGCGCCTTCAGGCGTGGACTTGAAAAGAATCGGCGTCTCGACGTCGATAAAACCCTGGTCGTCGAGAAAATTGCGGATCGCCTGCAGCGCCTGATGCCGCCAGCGCAGATTCCGTTGCATCGCGGGGCGCCGCAAATCGAGATAGCGATACTTGAGACGAGTCTCTTCGGCGGCGGTATCCTCGTCGCCGATCGGAAACGGCGGCGGCGGCGAGACGTTCATGATCTCGAACGTGCTGACCGCGATTTCGATCTCGCCGGTCGGCAATTCGGCGTTGATAGTGCTGTCGGAACGGCGCACCACGGTTCCACGCACCGCGACGAAAAATTCGCTGCGCGCCTCCGCGCCCGTTGCGTGCGATTTCGCGTCGCGCTCGGGATTGAGCACGAGCTGCACCAGGCCCTCGCGGTCGCGAAGATCGATAAAGATTAGTCCGCCGTGGTCGCGGCGGGTTTGAACCCATCCGTAAAGCGCGACCTCGCGCCCGGTGTCTGCCGCGCGCAGCGTGCCGCAATAATCGGTGCGCGGCCACGGCGGCAGCGGTGAATATGTTTCTGCTTTGGGCATTGGCTCCGTAGCTCGGGAAAGTCTCCGCGCAGGATACCTGCGCCATCGAGCGCAAGGAATAGTCAGGATTTATTCGCGATCGCGTCCGCCAAGTCGGCCACCGCAACTTCACGCTGCTGGCCGGAACCGAGGTCTTTTAGCTGGACGACGCCACGCGCGAGTTCGTTGTCGCCGACGATCACGGCGAAGCGCGCGCCGATCTTCGCCGCTCGCGCGAGCAAAGGCTTGAGCTTGCGCTCAGGCGACCCCATCTCGATCCGAAGATTGTTCCGGCGCAGTTCTCGCACCATCGCGACCGCGCTTGCGAGCGCGTTTGCGCCCATCGCAATCACCATCGCATCCGGCTTCGCGGCCGGAACCAGCCCAGCGGCTTCGAGCGCGATCGCCATTCGATCGACGCCCATCCCGAAGCCGATTCCCGCGATCGCCGCGCCGCCCATCGCCTCAACCAGGCCGTCATAGCGTCCGCCGCCGATCACGGTGCTCTGCGCTCCCAATCCTTCAGCCATAAACTCGAACGCGGTGCGCGTGTAGTAGTCCAGTCCGCGCACCAGTCGCGGATTGATCGTCGTGTCGACGCCGGCCGCGGATGCAAGCGTGCGGACGGTGTCGAAGTGGACGCGGCAGTCGTCGCACAGGTAGTCGAGGCTCGACGGCGCCGAAGCGGCGAGCTTCACGTCGATCTTGCAATCGAGCAGGCGCAGCGGATTTCGATCGATTCGGTTGTGGCAATCGGCGCAAAGCTGGTCCAGATGCGCCCGGCCCCACTCGACGAGCGCTGCGCGAAATGCGGGACGGCAGGTCGCATCGCCGATCGAGTTGACCTCGCATCGCGTGGCGATTCCGAGGCTCTTGCAGATCTCGTCGGCCATCACGAGCATCTCAGCGTCGCACGCGGGGTCAGTACGGCCGAAGACCTCGACGCCGAATTGATAGAACTGCCGGTAGCGTCCTTTTTGCGGGCGCTCGCGGCGGAACACCGGTCCCGAATAGAAGAAGCGCTGCTCGGGGTCGCTGCGGTCAAGCCCCGCTTCGATGTAAGCGCGGACGACGCCCGGCGTTCCCTCAGGACGGAGCGCGACGGCAGTCTCCGACTCGTCGCGATCGGTGAACGAGTACATCTGCTTCTCGACGACATCGGAGGTCTCGCCGGTTGAGCGCGCGAACAGATCGATCCGTTCGAGCGCGGGAATCCGAATTTCAGCGTAGCCGTAGCGCTGCGCGATCTCGCGCGCGCGATCCTCGGCGAGACTCATCGCGCGCGCATCGACGCCAAGCAGATCGCGAAATCCTCTGAGTCGTGTGAGTTCCAAGTTATCTAATTCCTGAGTTCTTCAACCCTATGGATAGGGACGGCCGGCGAGACGCCGGTCCCACTGATTCAAATCACGAATTTTTCCCGCGCATCGCGTCGCGGAGCTCGCGGTAGCCGATTAGCTTGATTCCTTCGTCGGCGATCAGACGGCGCGCCTGCTCCGACGTGAAGAAGCGGAAGTCGGCCTCGCGTTGCTCCGGATCGTTGGCGCATCCGCGAAGCTCGGCGCGCGCGAGCGCCGGATGCGCGTACAGCTCCGAAATGCCCGGTCTGAGCGAGCGGATCGTGCTGGTCCAGAATTTCTCAGTCTCTTCGACCTTGCGCGGAGGATGCGCGACGAAATTATCGGGATAGAGAATCCCGTCGCGATCGAGACCCTCCAGAATCGCGTCGAAGCCCATCTTGTGCATGAAACGGCGCGGAGTCATCCGGATCGGCAGCCGATAATCCCGCGCGAGCCGCCAGTAAATCTCGTGATAGTCGGCACGCAGATGCAGCGAACCCATGTGCGAGTCGATATGCGTCACGTCGATCCCGGCGCCGAGCGCCCGGTCGATCTGCGCGCGCAATTCGCGCTCCGCCTCGTCCAGGCGGTCGTTCGCGTAGACCTGCGGAACGTCGGGCCACAGGTAGCCGCGCTTGTCCGCGAGCGACGGAACCGCAGTGGCTCCCAGCACCGGGTCCCATTTGTAGGCCGGCCATTCGCTGGTGAGCGTCAGATGCACTCCCAAATCGGCGGCGGGATTCGCGCGCGCGAAGTCGGCGGCCTCTTCGAACCATGGACAAGTCGTCAGGATCGTCGAGGAGCTGAAGATCCCGGAGCCCAGCGCCTCGATCGTGGCTTCGTTTTCGTCGTGGCACATCCCGAAGTCGTCGGCATTGATGATCAGCAGGCGGGCGTCGCTTGGGTAGCCAAGCTTCTCAGCGGTGGATTTTTCCTGTGGCTGCTCGTCCATGAATCGGTACCGTTTGAATCTAAACGTGCGCGGCACAAAGAAAAAGGGCCGCCTTTTCGGGCGGCCCCTTTAAGGTGCCGTTTAAGGCTCGAGTCGATTAAATGGTCAGAATATTTATCGTGCAGGCGGAGCCGAGTCCGATAACGTGGGCCTGACCAGCCTTCGCATTGGGGACCTGGCGATCCTTCGCGCGTTCATCCTGGGTGAGATGCCACACCACCTCGCAGATATTCGCGACGCCCGTCGCGCCGAGAGGATGCCCCTTCGAGAGCAATCCGCCCGAGACGTTGACCGGAGCGAAGCCACCGAGGCTCGGATGCACCCCGCCCTTCTTGTCGATAAACTCACCCGCCTCGCCGTCGCCGCACAGGCCGAGGTTCTCGTAATGCACGAGTTCCGCGGTCGCGAAGCAATCGTGCAGTTCGGTCAAAGCGATATCCTTGGGTCCGATTCCGGCCTTCTCGTACGCGAGCTTCGAGGCTTTGCGCGTGAGCGTGCTCACGTCGGGCAGCGTCAGGTCGCGATCGGTATAAGGATCGGAGGTGAGCACCGAGGCCGCGATCTTCGGCCGCTTGCGTCCACCGGCGAGCTGCTTGAGCTTGTCTTCGGAGACCAGGATCGCAGCCGCGGCGCCGTCACCGGTCGGGCAACACATATAAAGGGTGTTGGGGAATCCGACCATGCGGGCGTTCATCACGTCTTCGAGCGTGACTTCGTTGCGATACTGCGAGAACGGATTCTTGGTCGCATGTTTGTGCGACTTCACCGAAATCTTTGCGAAGTGTTCGAGCTTGGTGCCGTACTTGCGCATATGCTCGATTCCCGCCTGTCCGAACACCGCCGGCATCAGGCCCGAGCCGAGCTTACCCTCAGTCGCGTAGGCCGGGTCGCCGCCGCCCGCTCCGCCGAGCAGGCCCTGCTTACCCATCTGCTCGACGCCGACGGCCATCGTCACGTCGTACATACCCGAGGCAACCGCCATGTAGGCCTCGCGGAACGCCGTCGAGCCGGTAGCGCATGCGTTCGCGACGTTGATCACCGGAATTCCGGTCTGGCCGATCTGCTGCAGGATCCGTTGTCCAACCATCGCGTTGGACTGGTAAAGATTTCCGCAGGCGAACATCTCGACGTCCTTGATCGCGACGCCGGCGTCCTTCATTGCAATCAACGCGGCCTCGCCGCCAAGCTCGGGAACAGTCTTCTCCGGGTAACGGCCGAACTTGATCATCCCGGTTCCAAGTACATAAACGTTTCTCATTTCAAACCCTCCTGGCGGCCCGGCGCTGGGTCAGGTCCGTCGATTATTCGGGAAGCGCGTCTGATTAGGGCCGCGCGCCTCTACTTACTGGGCTTATACTGGAACGCGACGACATCGTGTCCTTCGCGATCCTTCGATACCACCGAGGTTACCAGTTCGACCGGCATATTGAATACCTTGCCGGGATCCTTCTGCGCTTCGAGCGGATCGACTCCAATCAGGTTCGAGCGCACGCTCACGCCGTCGGGCAGATCGACAATCGCCGTGACATACGGCGTCTTGATTCCGGGGAACGACTGGTGCACGACGGAAAAGACGTAAACCTTGCCCTTGTTGGACAGCGGAACGGGCTTCATCGCGCCTGCGGTTCCGCACTTCGAGCACGCAACGCGTTTAGGGATCGAGAAAGATCGCGCCGCAGGAGCATTTCTGTCCTTCCAGATGCGGCGTCGCTCCGAGCTTCAAGAATGAAACGATCGGGCGCGGTCCCGTATCAGTAGCCGCTTGGGCCTGTTCAGCCATTGGGTTCCTCCGAGATTATCTTTAGGTAGTAAAAGTAACGATGAATGCCTGACGATCAAGGTTTTCTGGCAGCAAAAATAACAAAGCGCCGCCGCGATCCGGGGGCGCAATCTGTCCGTACCGTCTCAGCGCGGAGTTTCCCATAGCGCCGGAAATTCGTCAACCCGTGCCAAATCGACTGCCCAAATGGCTGAGATTGGCTCGATAGCGGGATCAGGCGCTGAAAAATCTTGTTTCTTTGCCACTTTCTTACTTCTTCTTCATAGCTTTTTCCTCTCGTGCCTGAGTAAATGACTCGCTGACGAATTTTTCCAGCGCGAGCACGCTGGGCAGGGGGGTAAGACTGGCGCTCAAGGGCGCCGTCTTAAAAGAAAATGGGCAGGACGCGTTGGTTCATCACTCGAGCTGCGATAGCTCTCGTGATTGGTATCTACGCCGCGCCAACTCTGGCTGCGGCATCGACGGTCAGCATCACATCACCCGCAAACTCCGCGACCGTGTCAGGAACAGTCACGGTCGTTTCCACCGTCGCGTCAGGCGTCTGGTGGGCAAAGCTGTATATCGACGGAAAAGGCGGCCCCGTCTCGCCGCCATACAGCTTCTCCTGGAACTCTACGACTGTGGCTAATGGCACTCACGTGCTGACGGTTGCGGCCTTCGCAAAAGGCGGTACGACGCCGCTCGCCACAGCGACAATCAACGTGGTCGTTGCGAACAACGCTCCGGCGAGCGCGGTCTATTTCGGCACCTTGGCTCCCGGCTCTGCCCTTCCGACCGACAAGCAGTGCGCCGCGTTGATTTCGGCCACGCCGGAGAGCGTCCCGCAGAACTCGACGCCAAACAAATTCAGCCTGACGGCGTCGGATTTAGGAACCTTCTATAGCGAACCATTCTGGTTCAATTACAGCGCGTCCACGTACACCAATCGCGTAACCGGAGCCTACGCTGGAAGCACCGACATGATCCTCCGCTGGGCGGCGTGCAAGTGGGGAATCGATGAGGACGTGGTACGGGCCGAGGCGATGCTCGAAAGCGAATGGACCCAGGGCGGTCCCACCTACACGGCTACCAGTCATGTCGGCTGGGGCGACCATCGCACGGCAAAGTTGCAATGCGAGACTTCGGCATGGGTCGGTTGGCTCAATCCTCCTGGCGAATGCTGGCAGTCGTGTGGGATCTTTCAAACCAAAGTCGTTGACTTCAACGTATGGCCGGCCGCCTGCGAAAGCACTGCCTTCAACGCGGATTTCCGCATGGCCTATCAGCGCGCGTGCATGGATGGAAACGGTCCGTCCTGGTATTCGCGCGATTTCCCGACGGCCGGTTATCCGGCTTATCCCAACGGCAATGCCGATCAGATGTTCTGGGGATGCATGGGCGGCTGGTACTCGGGCTCATGGTACGACGCGGATGCTCTGACGTACATCGCGGAGCTTAAAAACGTGCTCGCCGCGAAACCATGGCCATAGCAGAAAGGCTATCCATTTGGATTCGTCGGCGACGGCCGATCACGCAGGCGGGATCGCCTCTGGAAAGTCGAACACTCGCGTCGGATCGACTGCCGCCTTGATCTGCTGGAGGCGTGGCAGATTGGCGCCGTAATACTCTTGTTCCCAGTCGGAAAGGGAAGGATCGATAAAGTTCTGGTACGCGCCACCGTCTCCGGCGAATGCCGAAATCGCGCCGTAGAAACCGCTCTGCCAGGCCAGATTGGCCGCGATCGTGCGCTGCGAATCGTCTTCACTCCAGCTGAGTGCGATCGTCATCAGCCAGTCGCTGTTGCGATGAACAAACGCGGTCGCGTCGGGGGCGATAGTGTTGATCTGGCCTCCGGTCTGGAACAGCACCATGTCGGCGCCGCGCGAGGTCCCCGGCCAATCGCGGCACCACTCGAGCGCGGTCGCGATCGCTTCTGATCCAAACGAACCCACGAAGAACCGCGAGCGCTCCTGGTATTCGCCTGGCCCTTCCGTCAAAGCAAGAAATTTGAGTTGCGCGTCCCAGTAGTCCATCTGCTGGATCGTCACCTTGGCTGGATTCGCCACGGCAAAAACCGGCGCGAGGATGTCCTCGATGTCGGAGGGCGTGCCGACCAACTGCCCCAGCAGGCCGATCGATACATCCTTCCCATGAGCGAACTCGTCGGCAGTGACGGCGCTCAACTGAACTCTCGTGCCCAATTCGTCCGGGCCTGCCGCCAGCGCCGCGATCAACGTCGATAACACCTCATCAGGATTGACCGTCCAACTGACTTTGAAGACCGTCAGCGGCGACGGCACGGGAAAGGTCTGGAGGCTGAACGAGGTGTTGATCCCGAAGTTGCCACCGCCTCCGCCTTGGCAGGCCCAGAACAGATCGGGATTGTCGGCGGGCAGCTCGACGACACTGCCGTCGGCGGTCACGATCTCGCTCGCGACTACTTGATCGGATCCGATCGCGTGCGCGCGCATATTGAAGCCGATCCCGCCGCCCAACAGGAAGCCGGCCGCGCCCACAGTCTTGCAGCGGCCGTGCGTGATCGTTACCTGCGACGCTTGCAAGGCTGGGTATATTCCGCTGTTGAGCACACCGCCGCCAATCGTCAAGACCCCGGTCGAATCATCAACTGCGGCTTGATTCATCAACCGGAGATCGATCATCAGACCGGTCGTGGTCGAATATCCGGCGTAAGAATGGCCTCCCGAGCGCGCGACCAGCGGTATCTGATGCTGCCGTGCCCATCCGATCGCCTGCGCAACGTCGTTCGCATCAAGGCATCGCGCGATACCCCGGGGATCGACCGATCGGTAGCGGAGGTTGTTGGGCCTTGCCAGGCGGATAAAGCCGGGGTCGCCCGGCCGCAGCACCGGTCCGGAGAGCAGCCGCGCGAGTTGGCGCCATTCGCTGACGCTCGCGCCGCTGGCGGTGCCATTGCCGCATCCGGCGTCGAGCAGAAACGACAAGCCCAGACTCGCGCCCGCGACAGTGCGAGCCGAGCGGCCAATAAATTCGCGCCGGGTGAGCTTTCCCGGATGAACTAAGTCGCCATTCACGAAGCTGCGCGCTCGCTTTCAAAAGACACGTTCATCTCCCTGCGATTGATCGCTCGCATCTATAGCAGGAATTCAGTCAGTGCGCGCTCGACCTCCGGGATGGCTCAGCCGCGCCATTCAGCGCGCGCCGATCGTGGGCTCGGGCAGTGCACGAAACGCGCGCGCCGTCATCGAACGCGGGGTCGCATCGACGGTGATCGCGCCGTCGCGATCCGTGCGCAGCACCGTCGCGCTCGCTGCCTCGTAGCGATCAAGCACTGCGGCGGCGGGAAAATGGAAGCGATTGCGATAGCCGTCGGAGATCACCGCGACGATCGGATGCACCGCAGTGATAAATCCCTCTGTCGACGAAGTCGCGCTGCCGTGATGCGGCACTTTCAGCACCGCGGCATGCAAATCCTCGCCGCTCGCGACCAGCGCGTCCTCGCCCGGCGCCTCGATATCGCCGGTGAACAGGAACGTCGATTTGCCCAGCGCGAGACGCAGGACCAGCGAGCTGTTGTTGTGCGTCTCGGCGCGGGCGGGCTCGGGATTCATCGCGCTGAGCGACACGCCGCCGATCGCGCCTAGCGCTGGAGAGCCGGCTATCGTCCTTTGCGGTACGCGGTCGCGCTCGAGCGCCGCCATCAGAGCGTCGAAGCTGCGATCGGTGCTCGACGCGCCCGACGACCAGAAAACTCCCGGCGAAAAGTTATCCGCGATAAAGGCGAAACCGCCGAAATGGTCCAAATCCGGATGACTCAGGACCAGGTAATCGACGTGCATAATCTTTCGCGACCACAGGTATGGCGCGACCACGCGCTCGCCGTAATCGTAGCCGCGATACGATCCTCCCGCGTCGATCAGCATCACGCGCGAGCCGGGGAAGCGAACCACGGCGCCGTCGCCCTCGCCCACCGACAGGAATGTGACGCGCAGATCCGGGCTGAAGTATCGATCGCGCAGCCACCATCCCGCGTCGGCGACGAGAACCGCGACGATCGCTGTGGCCGCAGCCCCGCGCCATCCGATTCGCGCGGGAGAATGCGCCTCCGGAATCCGCGAGCCGCTCCTGATGCGCGGATCTTCTTTTCGCGGAGCGCCGAGCCATAGCAGCATCGCGCCGTATGCGAGCGCGAGTTCCAAAAGCGTCGGCGTGAAGGTTCGCATCCACGCCATCGGCCACGACAGAAACCATCCGGCAAGAAAGTTGGACAATTCGAGTGCATGCGCTCCAACTCGCAAAACCGCGCGCGCACCCGGCGTCCAGATGAAGCTCAGAATCGCGGCGCTCAGGCCGCAAAGCGTCGCGCAGAATCCCATGATTGGCACCACGACCGCGTTGGCGAATAGCCCGACGATCGCGAACTGATTGAAATGAAACGCGGTCAGCGGCGCTGTTCCCAGCATCGCCCAGAACGAAACCGCCACATACGCGAGCACGCCTCCGGCAATCGTCCACCCGTACGCCGGCCCCTCGCGCGGAAGGCGACGCCGATAGCGCCGCCAGGTCAGCCATGCCGCGAAGCGCTGCATCCCCATGATGATCGCGATCACCGACGCAAACGAGAGCTGAAAGCCCAGGTCCGCGGTTGAGCCGGGAATCGTCACGCAGATCACGATCGCGGCGAATGCGAGGCTCGCCAGCGCTTCGCGCGAGCGATCGATCACGATCGCGAACATGTACGCGAGCACCATCACCAGCGCGCGCACCGTCGATACATGATGCCCCGCGATTGCCGCGTACGCGCACACCGCTACTCCCGCCGCGATGGCAGCCGTCTTGTTGGCCCATCCGCGGCTCGAGAGGCCCGGCGCGAGCATCATCAGGAGCCGCACGAGCGCGAACACCGCCGCGGCGACGAAGCTCAGATGCAGGCCCGAGATCACCAGCAGATGCGCCATCCCCGTCAGCGCAAACCGCTGACGCAAATCCTCGCTGATACCGCCGCGATCGCCGATCACGAGCGCACGCATCTCGGCGCGCTCGGGGTCGTGCAGATTCGCGTCGAAGAACGTGCCGATCCGGTCGCGCACGCTCTCGATCGCGCCCGCGACAATCGGCCTGCGATAACCGACGGTCGAAAACGCGGCGGTGCCGTACGAATGCTCCGGCGCCGTGATTGTCGCCGAGATTCCGGCGCGCTCGAGGAAGCCCTGGTAGTCGAACTCGCCCGGATTACCGTCATTGCGCGGAAAGCGAATCCGCCCCGTCATCCGAATGATGTCGCCGATTCGAAACCGCGCCGGATCGAGCACCGCGATTCTGATTTCCCCGCTCGAAGCCGAAAGCGGCGCGCCCGATACCGCCGCGCGATCGACCGCGACATACAGATGCGTCAATCCCGGCAAGCGTTGCGGCGTTCGATCGAGCACGCCCTCGAAGGTGATCTTTTCTCCGTCGGAAAATGCGCGGATTGAATTTGGCGTGACCGCCGGCGCGAGCAGCTCGCGCACCGGAATCGTAGCGGCTGCTACCAGCGCGACTATCGCAAATGCGTAGCCAAGCCGCGGACGCGCGAACAGGTACGCGCAAATCGCCGCGACGGTTAACGAGATCGCGATCCAGTCCGGCGCGAAGCAGCGGAAGTTTGCGAGCCCGTCGCCGAGCGCGATTGCTCCCGCGACAACGTAGATCGGCGCGATATCCGCCGCTTTCGCGAGTGCGCCTTGCACGCGCCGCACCGGCGGCGCGGTGTGCGCACCCGATTCCGAGATGAGCGTGGCAGCAGCGTTGGCAGCCGCGGCGGCGATCGCGATAGTCCCCCTTTGGACGCCCTCGCAAGGACATCAAAGCCTACCGGAAGCTGATTATGCTCCGACGAGCGAGGCCGCTGCCAGCCCCGCTGACTCACAGTTAATGCACCGGCGCCGAGGCCGCACCGGGATCGTTTTTGCGCATCAGCAGGATCAGTGGGAGCATACAAAGCGTCGCGATTCCCATCATCCTGATCACATCGATATACGCCTGCGCACTAGCCGTGTGCAGAATGCGTCCGTAAATCATCCCGAGCGCGCGATTATTGACATTGGCGCCGCCGGAGAGAAAAAGCTGATGCCCCAGTCCCGTCAATTGCGAGCGCAGCGTCGAATCGAACGGCGTGACCCGCGTCATCAGCGTGGTCTGATGAAACTGCGAGCGCCGCGCGAGCATCGTCGTGACCATCGAAATCCCCAGGCTGCCGCCGACATTGCGCGAGAAATTCATGATCGACGAGATGTCGTTGTTCTGGTCCTGGCGCATCCCGGAGTACGCCATCGTCGTGATCGGGATGAACAGGAACGCGAGCCCCATCGACTGGTAGATGCGATAGAACATCGCGGTGCGGAAATCGACGCCCGGGTAGATTCCCGTCATATGCAGCATCGCAAGCCCGGTGATCACAAATCCGAACGCGATTAGCCATCTGCCGTCAACGCGCGAGATCAGCGCGCCCACGATCGGCATCGTCACCATCATCGCGAATCCACCCGGCGTCAGGACCATCCCGGCCTGCTGCGCGGTGTATCCCATCAGCTCCTGCACGTACTCCGGCAGCAGCACGGTGGTCCCGAACAGCACCACCCCGAGCGTGAACATCATCGTGGCCGAAACCGCGAAGGTGCGGTTCTTGAACAGCCGCAGATCGATCACCGGACGCTCGACGCGCACTTCCCAGAAAATAAACGCGATCACCGCCGCGATCCCGACGATCGTGAAGATCGCGATGAACTGCGACTCGAACCAATCGAGACGCTGGCCCTTGTCGAGCACGATTTGCAAGAAGCCCAGCCCGACTGCGATTAGCCCGAGCCCGATATAATCGATTTGTATTCCGCCCGCGCGCTCGTTGACCTCGCGGATCACGTACGGCGGATCCTCGACCACACGGTAGCTCAGCAAGAGCGAGATCAGGCCGACCGGAACGTTGATAAAGAAAATCCAGCGCCAGGTGAAATTGTCGGTGATCCATCCGCCCAGGGTCGGTCCGATCGCGGGCGCGAGTACCACCGCCATCCCATAGACCGCGAACGCCATCCCAAATTCCTCGGGCGCGAAGGTGTCGGCCAGAATTGCCTGCTCGCTCGGCTGCAATCCTCCTCCGCCCGCGCCCTGGATCACGCGCAGGATAACCAGGATCGTGAGTGAAGGAGCGAGCCCGCACAGAAACGAGCTGAGCGTGAACACCGCGACGCAGACCATGTAGAACCGCTTGCGCCCGAACAACCCGGCGAGCCATCCGCTGATCGGCAGCACAATCGCGTTCGCGACCAGGTAGGAGGTCAGGACCCAGGTGCTCTCGTCGACGCCCGCCGACAATCCGCCCGCGATATGCGGCAGCGCGACGTTGGCGATACTCGTGTCGAGCACCTCCATAAAGGTAGCCAGCGTCACCGTCATCGCAACCAGCCACGGATTGTGCGAGGGCCGCCATGCGCGGTCGGATTTGATCTCGGCGGCGAGCGGTGCGGCGCTCATCGGCGGCTGCCGCGCCGCTGCGCCGCCATCTGCGCGCCGAGCCATCCGAGAAATTTGGTCCGCGCGCGGCGAAAGCGCGGATCGTCGGGCCTCATGCCGGTCACCAGCCGCGTCATTTGCGGGAACGCGGCCGGAAACGCGGTCAGCGCGATAACCGAAAGGAATAACTGGTCGAGGTTGATCCCGCGCGCGACCGCTCCCGCCAGCTGCGAGCGTCGCAGGCGGGCGTGCACGCTGCGGAACAAACGGCGGCGCTCGGCCTGCGCGACGATTGGTCCGGCGGCGGCTCCCAGCGCCTCCCATTCCAGCATCCGAATCCAGGCGCCATCGTCGCGGCCGATTTCGCTCCAGTATTGCAGCGCGGCGCCCAGGTCTTCCGGCGTCGAGACGATTGCCTCAGCCTTGTCGGCGATTTTGCGGCGCAGGACCTCGGCGTAGAGTCCGCGCTTGCTGCCGAAACAATAGAACAGCATGCGCTTGTTGACCCGCGCGCGGCGCGCGATCGTTTCGGTGCGCGCGCCGGCGAGGCCGCGCGCCGAGAACTCGGCCAGCGCCGCTTTGAGAATCCGCTCGCGAGTACGCGCGAGGTCGCGGATGTTTTTGCTGCGCTTGGTGACCGCCATGGCTGCAATTAACCGTCTGGTTAATACTTTTCAGCATGGCGGCCACGGATGAGTCAAACGTAACGCAAGGCCGAGCAGTTTCACCAATGTCATTCCTGCGAAAGTGTGTGCCGGCGCGTGAGGGCGAGATTCCTCGCGATTTCCGCCACTCGACGAGACGCACACGCCGCCCTATGCATTGCCTACGCGCGCTCGGAATGACACAAAACCAGCGAGAGTTGTCATTCCGAGCCGAGGTTAGCGCCAGCTCTGCGCCGTGCGCATCGTCTCGCGCTGCACAGCCCGCGAGGAATCTCGCCAGTCGCGAAAGCAGCCCAGCGCAATGGGTTACGCAAAGCTCTCTGGAGGCGCGCCGGATCAGGGATTCCGCGCGCGCGGCAGCCACGCGCGCGGGAATGACACAGTATCACCACCCCCGCGCTTGCCCGCGTGGGCGACGCCGTTTATATGATCCGAAACGGATCGCAGTTCGTAAGGAGTATCAAACCGATGAGCACCGTCGACGACGCCCTGACCACCCCCGCCGCAAAGGGCGCACCCGCCGATTCGATAACCGGCTTCCTCGCCGGAGACCATCAGCGCATCGAAAAAATATGGCTCGACCTCGAGGCGGCGTTCCAGCGCCAGGATTTCAATGCGATGCATGCCAAATCGGGCGAGTTTATCGCCGCGATGCGCCGGCATCTGCGGATGGAAGAGCAGATCCTATTCCCCGCGATCGAGGAAAAAACCGCGATGCGCACCAGCGGACCGACTCATGCGATGCGCCTGGAGCATCGCGCGATCGAGCGCGTGCTCGACGGCCTCGCGCCGATGCTCACGGTGCAGGAGCGATGGACCGCGATCCAGGCGATGGAGGGTGAGCTGACCGATCCGTCGGCGCTCTTCCGCAGCCACGATGCCAAAGAAGAAATGGTGCTCTATCCGATGGCGGATAAACTCCTCGGCGCGGAGACCGCGCGCAAGCTGGTGGAGAAGATGCGAACAGAGGTTGATTCGCCGGGTTCGCATTAAGGCGGCCACTAAGACACAAAGACACGAAGAATAATCTTCTTCTTCGTGTCTTCGTGTCTTAGTGGCCGGTTGGATTGTGGCCGGTTGCGCCTTTAATTCTGCTCCCAGAATTCCTTCAGCAGCGTGCTGGTCAGCCGCGGATGTTCTTCCGGGAAGAACAGCTTAGCGCGCGGCACCAGGACCGTTCGCTTGAGGCCGCCCAGATTCTTCTTGAACCATGCGAGCGACGCCGCCTTGTCGAATGCCGTATCAGCCTCGCCCCAGATAACCTGCGTTGGAATCTTCGACGCCCGCAAAGCCGGCGTCTGCGCTACCAGCTCCTGCTGGCTGTGCTGCCACTGCGCGAGTCCCTTAAGCCCCTCGA
Organism: uncultured delta proteobacterium; assembly: GCA_963765675.1. GTDB lineage: Bacteria > Desulfobacterota > Binatia > Binatales > Binataceae > JBARDN01. The sequence continues at coordinate 445,581 of CAVXXK010000006.1, forward strand.
TTCTCTTGTCCGAGGCAACCAGCGGCGCGAGATATACTTCGAGCAACTCGGGCGTCAACGTCTCGGCGGATTCATAGACGCTGCCGAACTGCGCGCGAGCGATACTGACGTCGGCGAGCATCATTTTGAACCCCTGCACCACCGCCCCACTCTTCACGCCGGCGTAGAACCCGGTCAGCATTTCGTTGGGCCACAAGTCGTGAACCTCGCAATTGGTCAGCGTCAGGGTACGAATCCTGTTCGGCGCGGTTGCGGCTAAAACCTGGCTGACGCCGCCCCCCGTGTCATTGCCGCATAGATCGACGCTGTCGATTCCCAGAGCGTCCAGGAACGCCGACAGCATCCTGGCCTGTCCGCCGAACGACAGGTCGGTGCCGGATTCGATTTCGCCGTATCCCAGGCCCATCAGGTCGGGCGCGATACAGCGGCGCGTCGATGCGAGGTCCTCCAGCTCCTCGCGCCACTGGAAGCCGTTTAGAGGAAGACCGTGCACCAACAGGGCCGAGCGCGGACCCTCGCCGCGCTCGACGTAGGCGATCTCTGCCGAACTTGGTGTTGGCGAACTTTCGCGATGAGTGGAATTGGGCGGCGTTCATTGTTACTCTCCTTGGTGAGGGATTAAAGATACATACAGTGTGTATGTAACCTGCGTATAGTATGAGTGTCAAGAGCCGCCAGGCGGAAAATTCCGCCGCCACCCGCACCGCCCTGCTCCGCGTCGCCCGCCGCCTGTTCGCGACCCGCGGCTACGCCGACACCGCGACCGAGGAGGTTGTCCGTCGCGCGCGCGTGACGCGAGGCGCCCTCTATCATCACTTCAAGGACAAACGCGATCTGTTCGAAGCCGTGCTCGACGAAGAGCAGATAAAGATCGCCGACCTGGTCGCCAAAGCCGCCGCTACCCAGTCCGACCCGTGGAACGCGCTGCTTGAGGGATCAAAGGCCTTTCTCGAGGCATGCCTCGATCCCGCGGTGCAGCAGATTATTTTGATCGACGCGCCCGCGGTGCTCGGATGGAAGAAATGGCGCGAGAACGACCAGAGCCACTACCTCGAGGGCCTCAAGGCCGCGATCGCGCTGTCAATCGAGGAGGGGCTGATCGCCAGGCAGCCGACCGAGCCGCTGGCGCACGTGATCATGGGCGCGATGAACGAAGCCGCCCTGCTGATCGCCCACGCCGACGACGAGCAGGCCGCGCGCCGCGAAGTCACAACCGTTATCGAGCGGCTGTTTAACGGAATCAGGGGCGCCCAGAAAGAATCAGGCAGCCACTAAGACACGAAGGCACGAAGAAGAAATCTTTTCTTTGTGTCTTCGTGTCTTAGTGGCCGGTTGGATTGTGGCCGGTTGGATTTGATCAGTACGGCCACTTCCAGTTCGTGATCTCGTCGCGATCGATTCCGTTCTCGGTCGCGTAGTCCATGCTCTCGGTGATCTGATCTTTGAGCCAGTCCTTCACGTGCGAGCCGCCGATCTTTTCGAGCCGCGGCACGCGATCGATCACGTCGATTGCGAGATTGAACCTGTCGGTCTGATTGTTGATCGCGAGTTGCAGCGGCGTGTTGATACTGCCCGCCTCCTTGTAACCGCGCACATGCATGTTGTCGTGATTGTGGCGCTTGTACGCCAGCTTGTGGATCAGCCAGGGATAGCCGTGGAAGTTGAAAATCACCGGCTTGTCGGCAGTGAACAGACCGTCGAAGTCTGGATCCGTAAGCCCGTGCGGATGCTGCGTTGACGGCTGCAGCTTGAACAGATCAACCACGTTAACAAAGCGCAGCTTCAAGTCGGGAAATTTCTTGCGCAGGATCGCCGCCGCCGCAAGGCACTCGATCGTCGCCACGTCACCCGCGCTCGCCATCACCACGTCGGGCTCCGCGCCCTGATCGGTACAGGCGAAATCCCATATCCCGATTCCCTTGGTGCAATGATTCACCGCCGACTGGATATCCAGGAACTCCGGATGCGCCTGCTTGTCGGCGACGATCACGTTGACGTAGTTGGTGCTGCGCAGGCAATGGTCGGCCACGCTCAGGAGACAGTTCGCGTCCGGCGGCAGATAGACCCGCGTGACCCACGCGCTCTTGTTGGTTACGACGTCGATAAAGCCGGGGTCCTGATGCGTGAACCCGTTGTGATCCTGGCGCCAGACCGTCGAGCTGATGAGGATGTTCAAAGACGGCAGAGGGTCGCGCCACGAAACCTCGCGGCACTTCTCCAGCCACTTCGCGTGCTGATTGAACATCGAGTCGATCACGTGGGCGAACGCCTCGTAGGTCGCGAACATCCCGTGGCGCCCCGTAAGCACGTAGCCTTCGAGCCATCCTTCCAGCGTGTGCTCGCTCAGCATCTCCATCACGCGGCCGTCGGGCGCGAGATCGCCGCCGTCGGCGTCCTCGGGCTTGTATTCTTCGAGCCAGGTCTTCTTGGTCGCCTGATAAATCGCCTGCAGCCGATTCGAGGCGGTTTCGTCAGGACCGAAGACGCGGAAGTTATCGGGATTATTGCGCATCACGTCGCGCAGAAATTCACCGAGCACGTACGTATTCTCGCCGTACGTCCGCGCCGGCTTCGTGACCTTGAGCGCGTACTTCCTGAAGCTCGGGAGCTTGAGCGGACGGCGCAGAAGCCCGGGGTTGCTGTGAGGATTGGCGCTGATCCGTCGGTTTCCCGACGGCGCGAGCTGCTTGAGCTCGGGAATCAGCGCGCCCCCCTCATCGAACAGCTTCTCGGGATGATAACTGCGCATCCATTTTTCCAGCAGCCTCAGATGCTTCGGGTTCTCGATCACGTCGGGAATCGGCACCTGATGCGATCGCCACGAACCTTCGAGTTTGTGCCCGTCGAGCGTCTTCGGATCGGTCCATCCCTTCGGCGTGCGCAGGATGATCATCGGCCATCGCGGGCGCGGCTGACGCTCCGCCGCGCTTTTGGTCCGCGCCTGCTTCTGGATTTTGTGAATCGAGGCAACGCTGGCCTCGAGCGCCGCCGCCATCGCCTGATGCACCAGCTTCGGATCGTCGCCCTCGACCACGTGCGGAGCGTAGCCGTATCCAACCATCAGGCTATGCAACTCCTCAGGCGGGATACGCGCGAGGACCGTAGGGTTGGCGATCTTGTAACCATTCAGATGCAGGATCGGCAGCACCGCGCCGTCACGCACCGGGTTCAGGAATTTGTTGAAGTGCCACGAGGTCGCGAGCGGTCCCGTCTCCGACTCGCCATCACCGACCACCGCCGCCACGATCAGATTCGGATTATCGAAAGCCGCCCCGGCCGCGTGCGACAGGCTGTAGCCCAATTCGCCGCCCTCGTGGATCGAGCCGGGAGTTTCCGGAGTGCAATGGCTCCCGACTCCGCCCGGCGACGAGAACATCCGAAAGAACTCGCGCATCCCCTCCTCGTCTTGGCTCCGATCGGGATAGACCTCGGAATAAACCCCTTCCAGATACGAGTTCGCGAGCGTCGCCGGAGCGCCGTGGCCCGGGCCCGAAATGTAGAGGACGTTCAGATCGAGCTTCTTGATGAGCCGGTTCAGATGCACCCAGACCAGCGATTGTCCCGGATCCGTCCCCCAATGCCCCAGCAGCCGCCGCTTTATATGTTCGGCCTTGAGCGGCTTTCTGAGCAACGGGTTGCCGCGCAAATAGAGCATCCCGACGCAAAGGTAATTAGCCGCGCGCCAATATGCGTCGATCGCTTCGACTTCCTGCGAAGACAGAACCTGCTTCATCATAACCTCATGGGGTTCAGGGGGGCGCAGCGTGCTCGCGCGCGCGATTACTCCCGGATCGTCATTACCGGGCACGCGGCCTTGCGCACTACCGCTTCGGCGACGCTACCGAGAATCATGCGCTTTAAGCCTTTGCGGCCATGCGTCGCGATCACGATCAGATCGGGTTTATGTTTGATCTCGGCCTCCATGATGCAGCCGACGACGTCGCCGGTATATATGAGCGCTTCGTGTTTTATGCCGGAGAGTTTCTGCTTCACGATATCCTCGAGCTTGGCGCGCGCGGACTTCTCCTGGTCCGCGATCATCGCAGGAGGCGCGTAGATCTCGCCCGAGGTGAGCACCAGCTCCAGCACATGAACCAGGATGATCGAGCTGCCAAAGTGGCGTGCGAGCTCGGCCGCCTTATCAAGCGCGACCAGAGAATTGTCGTCGAAATCGACCGGACAAAGGATCGTTTTATAGGTTAAAGCCATTTGAATCTCCTTCCCGAATCACCAAGCGCATCGGGTCAAGCAGGCCCTCACAATTCAAATCTAGAAGCGGCTCTGCCACAAATTGAAGATGACAGGATACGTCTGTTCAATAGGATACGCTGATCCCCGATTCTCTTCTCATGAAGATTTGGCTCGTCGCGAAATCGAGCGCCGCAATGCGCCGCGTCCCTATAGTCCACACCCTGCCGCCCCGTTCTGTCTGCGCCCGCTGGCGCAACGATATGCTTCGATAAGGAGGAACCGCTCTGCTAAGACCAATGGACGTGCCCTGTTCTTTCATCAGGATATTTTTGACTGCGGCAGCCGGTCTGCTCGGTGCGATTCTCGCCTCGTCACCTGCGCTCGCCCAAATCAACTACGCGACCGGCAATGATACCGTCTTCGCGCATTCTCAAACGCTTCCGTGGTGGCTGTCCGCGCAAGGCAATTTCATCTTCCAATGGCATCCTAGCTTTCCCGCCGCCTACAGCGGTCCCCACAGCTTCGAGCATGCTTCCGAACAGGCCGCTTCCGAAGTCACCACTGTCTACACCGGTCTCGAGTTGTCTCCGACGCTGGAAGCCGTAGCTGACGTCGAAAGCGCGGGAGGCAGCGGCCTGAGTCAGACTCTCGGGCTGGCCGGGTTCCCCAACCTCGACGCGGTTCGAGACCCTAGCCTGAGCGCGGTTCCTTATTTGGCCCGGCTCTGGTATCGCGAAGTCATCCCCCTGAGCGACGAAACGGTCACCGTCGAGCGCGGTCCCCTTTCGATCCTCACCACGCTGCCGGTGCGGCGGCTCGATATTCACGTCGGCAAGTTCGACCTGGTGGACTTCTTCGATCTCAACAGTGTCGCCAACGACAGCCATATGCAGTTCATGAACTGGACCGTCGTAAACAACGGCGCCTACGATTACGCCGCCGATACGCGCGGCTACACCTACGGTGGCGTCATCGACTACGAAGATCGATGGTGGGGCTTTCGCTTCGCCGAGGCCCTTGTATCCAAGCGGCCCAACGGCCTGAACCTTCAAAAGAATCTGCAGGACGCGCATTCGGAGAACTACGAACTGGAGTTTCGTCCGAGATTGCTGAAAACCCGCGAGACCGCCGTTCGCCTGCTCGCGTTCACCAATTTCTCCAACATGGGTGACTACAACCAAGCGATCGATCTGTTCGAGGAGGGAAAAACTCCGGTCCCGGAGATCACCGACCACCCACGGCAAACGAAACTGAAATATGGATTCGGCATCAACGCGGAGCAGGAATTCACCGAGTATCTAAGAGGCTTCTTTCGCGCGGGGTGGAATGACGGCCAGCATGAATCTTTCAACTACACCGAGGTGAACGATACGGTCGCGTTCGGCGGCGATCTCCGCGGCAGCCTTTGGAATCGTCCCGAAGACAAGTTTGGGGTGGCATTTGTCGGTAACGGAATCTCCAAGCCCCACCAAGAGTATCTCGCTCTGGGCGGACTCGGCTTCCTCTTGGGTGACGGCGCGCTCAACTACGGTCCGGAGAAGATCATGGAGTGCTACTACAACTTCCCAATCCCGTTGCACGCCGGTTTCTTTGCAGCCTTCGACTTCCAATACATTGACAACCCCGGCTACAACCGCGATCGCGGTCCGGTCGTCGTTCCGGGAATGCGCCTGCACGTCGAACTCTGACTTACCTGCTGTTCGTCAGGCGAAGTCGTCCATTGGCGCTACGCGCTAGCACTGGCTGAGGCCTGTGCCACTGGAATCTACTTTGGGTCGTCCGGAATCAGCTTGAGCTTGCCCTGGCGGACCGGACGCTTGCCCGCACCGGCGGCGGCCATCGCGGCGCCGGTACCCTTGCGCGGACGCATCCTGATCGGCGCCTCAGGCGGCTTCTTCACTTGCACACGGTCGCGGCTCGGATCGCTCGCGTGCGTGCCCGCCGATCCTGCCGGCGCCTTGACCGGAGCCGGACGCACCGTGTCCATCCCGAAGGCTTTGCGTTCGAGCTTTTTGATCTGGTCGCGAAGCTCGGCGGCGTGCTCGTAGTCGAGCTTCTCAGCCGCTTCCATCATCTCCTGGCGCAGCGCGCTGATTCGCTCGGGCAGCTCATGCGCGGGCAGCATCTCCTCGTCGCTCGGCTTGTCGTCAATCTCCGGCACGACGGCCCACTCGGGCGAGTACATCTCGACCAGCGACGCATCGATCGCCTTGATGATCGTCGCCGGTGTGATGCCGTTAGCCTCGTTGTAGGCGAGCTGCTTGGCGCGGCGCCGATCGGTCTCGCCGATCGCCTTGGTCATCGAGTCCGTCATCCGATCGGCGTACATCAGGACCAGCCCGTGCAGGTTTCGCGCGGCGCGTCCTATCGTCTGGATCAGCGAGCGCGCCGAGCGCAGGTAGCCTTCCTTGTCGGCGTCCAGGATCGCGACCAGCGAAACCTCGGGCAGGTCGAGCCCCTCGCGCAGCAGGTTGATCCCGACCAGCACGTCAAAGTCGCCCTTGCGCAGTCCGCGGATAATCTCGACCCGCTCGATCGTCTCGATATCCGAATGCAGATAGCGCACGCGGATGCCGAGGTCGTGGTAATAGTCGGTCAGATCCTCGGCCATCTTTTTCGTAAGACAGGTGACGAGCACGCGCTCGCCCACCGCGACGCGCTTGTGAATCTCCTCGAGCAGATCATCGACTTGCGTGCCGGCCTTCCGCACTTCTATTTTCGGATCGATAAGTCCCGTCGGGCGTATGAGCTGCTCGACGATCAGCCCGCCCGAGCGCTGTTGCTCATAATCGCCCGGAGTCGCCGACACGTAGATCGCCTGGTTAACGTGCGATTCCCATTCCTCGAAATTCAGTGGACGGTTGTCGAGCGCCGACGGCAGGCGGAATCCGAAGTCGACCAGCGTCTGTTTGCGCGAGCGATCGCCGCGGTACATCCCGCCGATCTGCGGCACGGTGACGTGGCTCTCGTCGATAAAGAAGATCGATTCCTTGGGAAAGTAGTCGAGCAAGGTCGGCGGCGGATCTCCGGGCGCACGCCCGGTCAGATGGCGCGAGTAGTTTTCGATCCCCGGACAGAAACCCATCTCGGCCAGCAGCTCGAGATCGTACATCGTGCGCTGTTCGAGCCGCTGCGCTTCCAGCAATTTGTTCTCGGAGCGGAAGAGTTCGAGCCGGGCTTTCAGCTCCTCGCGAATCCCGACCACCGCGCGCTCCATCCGATCCGAAGTCGTCACGTAGTGCGAGGCTGGATAGACCGCGACCGCCTGCAGCTTGCGCAGCACCTTCCCGCGCAGCGCGTCGATCTCGTAAAGCGCCTCGACCTGGTCGCCAAAGAACTCAATTCGCACCGCGCGCTGTTCTTCATACGCGGGGAAGATCTCGACCGTGTCGCCGCGCACGCGAAAGGTCCCGCGATGGAAATCATAATCGTTGCGCTGGTAGGCGATATCGACCAGTTTGCGCAGCACGCGGTCGCGCTCTATCGTCTGCCCTTCTTCGAGGAACACTACCGTCTCGAAATATACTTCCGGCTCGCCCAAACCGTAGATGCACGAGACCGACGCCACGATTAGCACGTCGTTGCGCTCGAGCAGCGCCTTGGTGGCCGAGTGGCGCAGCTTGTCGATCTCGTCGTTGATGCTCGAGTCCTTCTCGATAAACGTGTCGGTCGAGGGGACGTAAGCCTCGGGCTGGTAGTAGTCGTAATAAGAGACGAAGTATCGGACCGCGTTGTCGGGGAACAGGCTCTTGAATTCGTTGTAGAGCTGCGCGGCGAGGGTCTTGTTCGGCGCCATCACCAGCGCCGGCCGATTCACCTGCGCGATGACATTCGCCATCGTGAAGGTCTTGCCTGAGCCGGTCACGCCGAGCAGCACCTGATGCGGCACCGCCTGGCGCAGGTTGCCGACGATCGCCTCGATCGCAGCGGGCTGGTCGCCCTCGGGCTTGTAGCCCGAGACCAGCCGGAAGCTGCCTTCTTTACCGCGCGCAAGTGGAAGCATAGCGACAGAGTAATTCTAGCATCCCCGGGCGCGATCGTCGAAACGCGTTGCGATTGGCCCCGCACCCGTCGTTTGCTTCGGGCACCAAATCGTATGCGGAGGCGCCCAATTACTCCATTCTGGCCGGAAAGAATTACCCGCCAGCCCCTCGTGGAGCACAGAAATAATCTCGTCCTTGATGAGGGTTTCTGATAGAAGAATGCTTAATCCAGACGGCGGCGACGATGGCATATCGATTGCTCGTTTTCGCCATATCGCTATAACTGGCGCGGCAAATTAACGAGGGTTCAGAAACCTCAGATGAGTTGAAACCGGTGATTCGGGCGATCGTATTCGAAAAGGTGAACCTGCCTTTCGCGATGATCCCTGCCTCCCCACAACGGAGAACAACCGATGAAGAGTATGCTCACAATCATGGCCGCTGCGCTGCTCGCGATAGCGACCGCTGGCCCGGCGTTCGCGCAAGTGCGCCAGTACGACGCCGACTTCAACAACTACTTGAGCCATCATCCCAACGAGGCGGCTCAAATCCAGGCTAATCCCCGCCTGATCGACGATCCGACCTACATCAAGAACCATCCCGGGCTGAACCAATACCTGGACAACCATCCCAACGTCCGCAAAACCATTCGAGCGCAATCCCGCGGAGAAATGATGCATGGCGGTCCCGTCCCCGGAACGTACGCCGGACACGGTCCGGGCGACTACGATTCGAACCATGTGTGGCGCGATCAGGGATGGTGGCAGAAAAATCATCCGGACGTGTGGGCCAGGCGGCATCCTAATCACTAGATGATGATCGCCGTTCCTAAAGCGATGGAGGAAAAACGATGAAGAGTATGCTCACAATCATGGCCGCTGCACTCGTGGCGATAGCGACCGCTGGCCCGGCGTTCGCGCAAGTGCGCCAGTACGACGCCGACTTCAACAATTATTTGAACCATCATCCCAACGAAGCGGCGCAGCTTCGGGCCAATCCCGGGTTGATCGACAACCCGACCTATATCCATAACCATCCCGGACTGAACACCTATCTGAACAACCATCCCAATGTCCGCCGGACGATTCGCGGACAGACCAACGGAATGGTCGGTGCTCCAGGACCGTACGCGGCGCGTGGGTATGGCGACTACGACGAGCACCATGTGTGGCGTAGCTCGGATTGGTGGCAGCAGAACAATCCCGGATGGTGGCGCGAGCATCATCCGGAATGGGCCGCGAATCATCCGCATTGGTACCCCGACGGCGACTACGACGATAATCATGTGTGGCGCGATTCAGGATGGTGGCAGAAGAATCATCCTCAGGACTGGAGCAAGTGGCATCATGGCAATGAGGTCGGCCATGACAATGGCGTTGGCCATGGACATGGCCATGACAATGACCATCACGACAATGACCACCACTAGATCGCGATCGCTGGACAGCGGAGAAAGCGCATAAAAGATGGCCGGGCCGCATCTGCGGCTCGGCCTTTCTATAGAAGCATCGGGGCGATTCAGGTGACGATTTGGGGTTGGGCGGCGGGAAATAAGACGCCAGAACCGTGTGAGAAAAAATTGGGGTCCCTAGTTGCATTCAGGGGCGGAATATAACTATATTTGCTCCGCAATTACGAGTTAATGACGCGATGTCGCGGCGAGTGAGGGGTTTCTAGCACCGCGCCAACACGCACTTGGGCAGGGAGGAGTTCATGAGACGACAGTCAGGCTTGATCAAAACCGTAGTCGCGTTAGCCGGTGCAACGTTAGCCGTCAGCGCGCTCGGTGGATGCGCGTCCATGCGCCAGCCACGCAGTTGGGGATCGTGCGCGCTTATCGGTGCCGCGGCAGGCGCTGCGGCAGGTGCTGCATCGGGAATCGTAATCGCCGACAACAGCACGCGCGCGAACTCGTCAAGCGACGCAAGAGTTTTCTCGGGTCTCGGCGGCGCCGCGATTGGTGCGGGTCTCGGTGCGCTCGCGGGACATTACATTTGCGATCCTATAATCCAGCCGCCGCCACCACCGCCTCCGCCGCCACCGCCTCCGCCGCCTCCGCCACCGCCGCCTCCGCCACCGGTTAAGCAGAAGATCGTTCTGCGCGGCGTGCACTTCGACTTTAACAAGTCGAACATCCGCCCGGGTGACGCTGCTGTGCTGGATGAAGCTGCGGCGACCTTGCAGTCTAACCCGAACGTCAAGATTGACGTGAACGGATACTGCGACGCGATCGGCGGCGAAGAGTACAACCTCAAGCTGTCCGATCGACGGTCCGACGCGGTCGCGAGCTACCTTGAAGGCAAGGGAATCTCGGCCGATCGGTTGATTCCGCACGGATACGGCAAGACCGACTTCGTCGCGCCGAATGACACCGCGGAGGGTCGTGCACAGAACCGCCGTGTCGAACTGGTGCCGCTCGACTAAGGTCGCGCCACCTTCCGATTAGTAGGTCTGAAACGGCCGGAGCTCCCAAGCGGAGCTCCGGCCGTACTTTTTTTCCGCCATCCGGCGCGCTTTCCTCCCAATCTGAAAAAGATTTACCCGACAGGGGCTTCGATCGGTTCACAAATCGCGCCCGGGTACCTGACGAGGCTCGGCGAATTTGTTATATACCCGGGCATGGCATCGCTACGTTTGCAGGCAATCACCACCGCTGCGGCTCTGGCGCTGATCATTTCCGCATGGTCGCCGCTGGCGCGCGCGCAGGATCAATCGCAGGATCAGTCGGCAGGCGCTGGCGCTCCTCGCACCTATCCACCTGCCGCGATAGCACCGGACGTTACGCAGCGCGCAAATCAGGCCGCCTCGATTGCGGCTGGCGCGGCCGCAGACTCGACGCAGGGGTCTCCTAAGGCGGCATCGTCCACAGCAGCGAACCTGCAGCTTCCAAACGCGCTCGGAGGGCCGGCGGCGAATCCTTCACCGGTCGCGGCTGCGGCGCCTGCAAAGAAGACCCTGAAGGAACAGGTCAAGGCGGTGGTCAAAAGCCTGAACCCCGCGCGCCTCATGATGGACCGGCAGTACGCCAAGGCCTCGGCGGCCTTTCCGGCCTTCTGCAAAAGCTGGGAAGAGAAGCTCAAGGAACGCGAAAAGAACAATCTTGCACACATCGCGTGGCGCTTCGACAACGGGTTCGAGACCGCGCTCTATACGGGCTACAGCACGGTCGAGAGCTGCGAGTCGCATCAGTCAGCCCAGGGATTCTCGATCGGCAAGCTCAGCTACGAAGAATTTCATTATCTGATCAAGGCCAAGACGGTCGACGAGGCCAAGACCACCAAGGCAACGCCGGTGGACGATACTCACACCACCGAAATCTTCCGCTGGGACAAGGGCGCCTGGTTCGACTTTCAGTGATCGGGATTAGCCACGTCGCCCAATAGCAAATGACCCGGGCGACGCCGGTTCTCATAAAAGCTTTTATCGAATTGGCCGCCGTCTCGGCGGCCTCTTCTTTCAGGCGACCGGCGCGATACCCCAATTGATCGCGTTGCGCAAAAGCCGTCCGAAGGCATCGGTCTCCCACGCTCCGCGGAATTCGAGCGGCGTCTTGCCTGCCGGATCGATACTCGCGTCGACGAACGGCTGCACATTGGTGTATCGCGAATGGCAATGGCCCAGCGCCACATATGCGACCGCGCCGGCGCCAACCTTGCGCGTGAAGCCGAGCGCGCGAGTCTTTCCATCGGACAGCAACGAGGTGTCGCTATCGTAAACGAATCCGAAATTCGGCGCGGGATTCTTCGCAAGCTCCGTGGTGAGAAAGATCTCACTATGCGCCGGATCCTGCAGCTCGATCATGTAGAGCTCATCCATCACCTCGAAAGACGTCGGCAGACCTGCGGCGAGCGGATTCTCCTGCGCCACCTTCACGCGAAACTTCCGCGCGGGTGGATGATTCAAAAAGAACGCGCCGAGCGTCGCATGATGCGGCATCTTCACCATCTTGCGCACCCGCCGCGACTCGCCGACGGGAGCCGCCTTCCCGCCGCTCGTGCCGTGCAGCGCGAACCATCGTCCTCCCGCTTCGAGCCACTGCTTGAGCGCGGCGTTGCCGTCCTCATCGGGATAAGGACCAGCCGCGTAGGTGATGAGAAATCGCGAGGTCTCGAGCCATCGCGCGATATCGCGGTAATCGCTCGAGACGGTGACTCGCGCGCGCGGCGTCTCGTGCAGCACTTCGAGCAGCTTGAGCCGCACATAGTCCATGTCGTGTCCGGCAGGCTCTCCGGGCGGAAAGCCGCCGACCACCAGATGCACGCGGATCGGCTTGTCATCACTCATCGCTGGCGTCCCTTGTTTATCGACAACGGCGATCAGTTCAACTCCTTGTTGCCATAGCCGAGGACGCGGCGGGCGACGATCAGCATGTTGATCTGCTGCGTGCCCTCGAAGATGTCGTTGATCTTCGCGTCGCGCATCCATTTCTCGACCAGCAACTTGCGCGAGTATCCGAGCGGTCCCAATATCTCGACCGCCTTCTGCGTGATCTGCGTGACCACCAGCCCCGCTTTCGCTTTCGCCATCGAGGCCTCGAGGTTGTTGCGCTTGCCGGTATCGAGCATCCACGCGGCCCGCCAGGTCAACAGGCGCGCGGCCTTGAGCTGCACCTCCATGTCCATGAAGTCGCGCTCGATCGCGGTCAGGCGCCGCGGCGAGATGCCGTAGCGCACCGGCACCTTGTTCTCGCGCAGGAACTCGCGGATAAAATCCAGCGCGGCGCGTCCTACTCCGATCGCCATCGCGGCGACGATCGGGCGGGTCGCGTCGAAGGTCGCCATCGCGTCCTTGAAGCCGCCGTCCTTGCGCACCTCCGCGCTTCCGAGCAGATGATCCAGAGGCACGCGGCAATTGTCGAAGATAATCATCGCGGTGTCCGAGGCGCGGATTCCGAGCTTGTTCTCGACTCGCGAGACCTGCATCCCGGGCGCTCCGCGCTCGACCACGAATGATTTTATTCCCGCGCGTCCGGCGCTCTTGTCGACCGTGGCCCACACGACTACGAATCCGTCCGACTTCTCGACTGCGCGCTGTCCACCGGTGCAGAAAATCTTGGTGCCGTTGATCACCCAATGGTCGCCGTCGCGAGTCGCTGTGGTCTGGATCGCGGCCGAGTCCGAGCCGCACGCGGCCTCGGTTATCGCCATCGCGCCCCACTTGGGCTCGCCTTCGCTGAAGCGCTTAAGGAACCGCGCCTTCTGCTCGGAGGTCCCCGCCGCCATCACCGCGGCGCCGCCAAGTCCGCTGTTCGGAGTCGAAAGGAACAGGCCCGCGTCGCCCCAGCAGAGCTCTTCGGTCGTCGCGCAGGTGAGTAGATTCCGAAGCTTGGGTGCGGAAGGCTTCGCGTCGCGCGCGCCGTCCTTTTTTTGGTCTCTTTTTATATCTCCGCCCGGCGCGACGTCGGCGAGCGATTGCGCCTGCCACATCGTCTGGAAGAACTGATCGGGATCCTCGTGCTCGCGTTCGTCGTACTCGCGCGAGATCGGGCGCATCACGTTCTCGGCGACCATGTGGTACATCTTGAGCCGTTCGATCACCTGCGGTTCGAGTTCAAAATCGATCATGATTGATTCTCCGCGCGATTAGTTCCTGCGAGTTAAACCGTGGCGACTGCGTCGAGCGCGGAAAATCCGCGCGCGTTGCGAAACCACATCTCGACCGGATGCTCCCGGATATAGCCGTGGCCACCCAGAGCCTGCACCGCGTTGTCGGCAACGCGCAGCGCGCTCGCCGCGGCGTAATTTTTGGCTAGATAACTTTCCTCGAGCGCGTCAGCGCCCTTGTCCAGGTGCGCGGCGGCTTCCCACAACAGCAGCCGGGCAGCGTCGATCTCGATCGCCATATCGGCGATCATGAACGCGATCGCCTGTTTGGTCGCGATCGGCACGCCGAACGCCTTGCGTTCCTTGGCGTAGTCGCGCGCGTACTCGAACGCCGCGCGCATCACGCCCACCGCCATCGCACCCAGCCCGACGCGCGACTCGCTCATCAGGCGCGAGAAATTGATTCCCTTGTCGCCGCCCACGCGCGCGTCGGCGCCGAGCTTCACGTCTTTGAGCTGGATCTCATAAGTGGCCAGCGCCTTGAGGCCCATGCTCTGTTCGCGCTCGCCGACCGATACTCCTGCCGTGGTGCGCGGCACGATAAACGCCTCGACGCCGGTAAAGCCCTCGCCCGCTCCGCTTTTCGCGTACACGAGGATCGTCTCCGACTCCGCCGCGATGGGCACCCCGCATTTCACGCCGGAGAGAATCCAGCTCGCGCCGTCGCGTTTCGCCGTGGTCTGGAGATCGGTCAGACCGAAGTCCCATCGCGGCTCCATCACGGCCGCCGTCGCGGCGACAAATTCGGCTGCCGCCAGCGGCATCAAGACTTTGGCTTTCTGCGCCTCGGTACCCATCTCAAGCACCGGATAGGCTAGCAGGCGCGGCGCGAGGCTGTGGATCCCGATCGCCAGGTCACCGTAGCCGAGCTCTTCGGCGACGATCGCGCCGGTCACGGCGGAACGTTCACCGCCGTCGCCGCCGAAGCTCTCCGGGATCGCGCCGCGGACCAGGCCGAGCTCCGCGATCTTCGCGATCAGGGCGGCGGGAATCTTTCCGCTCTCGTCGGCGGGACGCGCGGCAGGACGAATCTCTTCGCGCGCGAACGCGCCGACCAGGTCGCGGATCATCTGCTGTTCTTCGGTCAGCTCGAAGTCGATCATGCGCTTTGCAAATTCCTCATTTGGAGAATTCTAATCTATTACTTTAGTTTTTGATTTCGACCGGCGCGCCGCGCCTCGCGGATTCATACGCCGCTTCCACCAGCCGCTGCGCTTTCACGCCTTCGCCGAAGCCCGGATCGATCTCGCATGCTCCCCGCAGCCCAGCGATAAAAGTTGCGTCTTCGAGCGCGTATCCGACCGCGAACCAGTCCTTCATCGGCGCGAGATATGGCCGCTCGCGGAGCAGGATTTCCGAGAAGCGCGTCATCACCTCGATCTCCGCAATCGTTTCTTCGCGCTCAGCATCGCCGCGCTGAACAATGATTGGCCCGGTCGAGTCGCTGTCGCAAGCGATGAACAGGTTCTCGCAAAAGACCTCGAGGCGCCGGTTGCTTGGCCGATGCGTCACGTGATGCCACACCGAGGTGTGCTGCACCTGATGCCCGCCCGCGAATTCGAGCTGGCTCGCGGCGAAGTCTTCGACTCCGGGCGCGCCGTGCAGATTGCGGGTGCGGCAATAGATGCGGTTCACGCGCCCGAACATCCAGGTCAGGATGTCAAAGTCGTGGACCGAATGCTCGATCAGCGTGCCGCCGGCCGTTACCGCGGGATCGTTGCGCCACGGACTCGGATGCGCTCCGCGAATCGGAAAATCCTGATCATCGCGCATCGTGACCGCGATCAACGCGCCCGCTTCCGGCTCACGGATCATCTCGCGGATTACGGCATAGACCGGAGAAAAGCGCATCACGAGACCGACCTGACTCTGGACGCCCGCCGCTTCGAGTGCGCGATGCATCGCATCGGCGTGGTCCGCGGTCATCGCAAGCGGCTTCTCGCAGAAGACGTGTTTGCCCGCGCGCGCTGCCGCGATACAGACCTCGCGATGCATCGCGGTGGGAGTGCAGATCCACACCGCGTCGATCGCGGGGTCGTTGATAATCTCGTCGGCGGAAGAAAGCGCGTGCGCACCGGGCCATCGCGCTGCCAGGCTCTCGGCCGCGGCGGGCGCGATGTCGGCGACAGCGGTGACGCGCGCGCTGCCGTCGCTGCGATCGGCGATCTTGCGCAGCATCATCGAGTGAAGGTGCCCGATGAGGCCCGCGCCGATAAGTCCGATGCGCACTTGTCCGGTGATGGGCTTGGCGATCATTCCTGCTCTTCGTCCGACTTTTCCATCTCGGCCTGGCGGCGCAGGCGTTCGCGCTCGCGCGGACGATCGTATTTCTTCGGGTCGGCTTCGACACGCGCGGGCGGCGCCATCGGCTTGCGCAGGCGCGCGATGAGCCGCTTCTTTGCGGGCCGTTTTTTACCTCGCGCCGCCATTTCTTAAACCTTTACTTTAATCCTGTGCGAATCCAACGAAGCTGAGCTGCAATCCCGTCACCGCGCCGCCGGCCGCACGCCGGGAGAAATATCGGTCGGGAGCGCATCGCGTGCACGGACCGACGGACTCGATCGCGTCCGAAGCCACTCCTGCCGCGATCAATTGGTCGCGCACGATCGCGCGTAAATCAAGATAGGCTTTGCCGGGACGTCCTTCGCGCCGATGATGGGCTGTAGCCGGAATCTCCGCCGCAAAGCGGTCGGCAAGCTCGCGATCGACCTCGAAACAGCAAGGTCCGATCGACGGACCGAGCGCGGCGCGAATCGAGCCGGAAGCCGCACCGAGCGAGTTCATCGCACGAACGCTCGCTCCCGCGATTCCCGCGATCACACCACGCCATCCCGCGTGGATCGCCCCGCACACATGCTCGCGCGGAGCGCTCAGCAGGACCGGAACGCAGTCGGCCGTGAAAATTCCGAGGACGATACCCGCCTCCCGCGTGACCATCGCGTCGGCACGAGGCCGATCGTCGCAATTTGCACGCGTGACGACTAAGACTTCGTTGCCATGCACCTGGCGCAGGCGGGCGAAGGTCAGTTCCGGTGGAAGCGAGGCGCGCAGGCGGCGCCAATTTTCGGCGACGTGCGCCGGATCGTCGCCAACTAGCTCCGACAGGTTCATCGAGGCGAATGCGCCGGTGCTGACCCCGCCCTCGCGGCCCAGAAATCCGGCGGCGATCCCTGCCTCGCGCCACGGCTCGAGTCTCGGAATGGCGAAAATTTCTCGCGCGGATAATGTCTCTGAGGGATTTTGCACGTGCGTGGGTTGTTGGTTCAGCGAAGGATAACCTATAATTCTGATCTTTGGAATTTGCGCTTTTGGAGCGCCTATATGGACGGCTATCAATACCTTATCGCCCGCAACCGCCTGATGCAGTCGCTCGAGGACGCGATTGGCCGCCTCGGCGCCGAACCGTCGCCCGATCGCGACGCCGAGAAGCGCCGCCTCGAAGCGGTGTTCGACGTGCAACTGCGCGAGCTGTATTCGCAGATGTCCGATGAGTACCCCGGCGAGCGCAAGAAGAAAGCCCGGCCGCTTGTCGATCCTACCTGAACTCTGGAAATCAGCTTGGACCGCTCGATCAGTATCCGCGGCGCGCGCACTCACAACCTGGCGAATATTTCGCTCGAACTTCCGCGCGACAAGCTCACCGTGGTTACGGGAGTTTCGGGCTCGGGCAAGTCGAGCCTGGTGTTCGACACGCTCTATGCCGAGGGCCAGCGTCGCTACGTGCAGAGCCTGTCGACATATGCGCGGCTGTTCCTGGCGCGGATGGACCGGCCCGACGTCGATTCGATCACGCAGATTCCGCCCGCGCTTGCGCTGCGGCAAAAGAACACGATCAAGAACGCGCGCTCGACGGTCGGCACCGTCACGGAGATCAGCGACTACCTGCGGCTGCTGTTCGCGACCGTCGGCCGCACGATTTGCCCGCATTGCAATCTGGAAGTCGCGCGCGATTCCGTGCAGAGCGCATGCGCGCGCGTGCTCGACGCCCCCGGGATGTACCTGTTCCTCGCGCCGTTCGACGCCGGATCGCGCACGCTGGCCGACGCGGCGAATTATCTGATCCAGAACGGGTACCATCGCATTTTCGATTCCGGCGCGATCGCGGAGACGGTCGAGTTCGCCGAAGGACGGCGCACGCTCGACAGCCCCGACGTCGCGCTCACGGTAGTCGTCGATCGGCTGTCGGTCACCGGCGCGGCCGAGTCGGAACGCGTGCGCGAGGCGCTGGAGAAATCTTTCTATCTTGGCGGCGGACGCGCGCGAGTGGTCC
Organism: uncultured delta proteobacterium; assembly: GCA_963765675.1. Lineage (GTDB taxonomy): Bacteria > Desulfobacterota > Binatia > Binatales > Binataceae > JBARDN01. Next base: position 463,628 of record CAVXXK010000006.1, read on the forward strand.
GCGTCGAGCGCGACAACGGCGACATGCGCTCGGTCGCGAGCTTCGATTTCGACCGCCGGTTCAACTGCTCGAAATGCGGCCGTTCCTACCCGGAGCCAACACCTGCCTTGTTCTCGTCCAACAGTCCGATAGGAGCGTGTCCCGAATGCGAGGGCTTCGGCCGCACCGTCGAGCTCGATCTCGAGAAGGTGATTCCGAATCCGAATCTGTCGCTGCGCCAGGGATTGATCGCGCCGTGGCGCACGCCGGCCTATCGCGAGATGAACGAGTGGATGCTGAAGCTGGCGAGACGGCGCAAGGTTCGCACCGCGGTTTCGTTTCGCGAGATGAATGCCGAAGAGCGCGGATGGCTGATGAACGGCGACGAGGGTCCGCGCGAAAAATGGGATCCGGAGAAATGGCCCGGCGTGCTCGGATTCTTCAAATGGCTCGAAGGGCGGCGCTACAAGACTCACGTCCGGATTCTGCTCGCGAAGTATCGCCGCTTCGTCACCTGCCCCGCGTGCGCAGGCGCCAAGCTCAAGGCCGAGGCGCTGAACGTGAAGGTCGGTGACAGCTCGATCGCCGACGTCGGCCGGCTCGCGGTGCGCGACCTCGGCGGATGGCTCGGCGAAATCGCGCGCGGCAAGCGCGCCGCCACGCGCGCCGCGGTCGTGATGCGCGAGTTGCGCAACCGCATCAATTATTTGACCGAGGTCGGCTTGGGCTACCTGACGCTCGAACGGCAGGCGCGCACACTCTCGGGCGGGGAGGCGCAGCGAATTCATCTGGCGAGTGCGCTCGGCTCGATCCTGATCGGCACGCTCTACGCGCTCGACGAGCCGACCGTTGGACTCCACGCCAGCGACGCGCGCCGCCTGCTCGCCGTGCTGCGGCATCTGCGCGACTTCGGCAACACGGTGGTGGTCGTCGAGCATGACGCAGCAATTATCGAGGGCGCCGACTTCGTGGTCGAGCTTGGACCCGGCGGCGGGAGTGAAGGCGGCCGCCTGATTCATGCGGGGGCTCCCGCGGGCGTGAAGCTCGCGAGCATGGCGTCGTCAGCCGGGCGCGTCCTGCTGATGCGCACGATCGCGCGCGAGCGGCGCTTCTCGCGGCGCGACCCCGCGATCCGCGTGCGCGGAGCGCGCGAGCACAATCTGGCGGGCGTCGACGCGATGATCCCGCTCGGGGCGATGACCTGCGTCACCGGAGTTTCGGGCTCGGGCAAATCCTCGCTGGTCGAGGATGTGATCTACAACAACTGGCTGCGGCGCAGTGGGCAATCGACGGAGGCCGGCGCATGCGATCGGATCGAAGGCTTTGAGCAGATCGGCGAGATGGTGCATATGGGGCAGGAGCTGCCGACGCGCTCGATGCGCTCGAATCCGGCGACCTATCTGAAAATCTACGACGAGATCCGCAAACTGTTCGCGGCCTCCGCCGAGGCGCGGCGGCTCGGAATCAAGCCGCGCGACTTCTCGTTCAACGTCGAGGGGGGACGCTGCGAAAAATGTTCCGGCACCGGCACCGTCACGATCGAGATGCACTTCATGGCCGACCTCGAGGTGAAGTGCGACGTATGCGACGGACGCCGCTTCCAGAGCCACATTCTCGCGATCAAGTACAACAGGCTCAACATCGACCAGGTGCTCGACCTTACCGTCGATCAGGCGCGCGGCTTTTTCAGCGGCCATCCGGGAATCGTAAAACGGCTCGATGCGCTTGCCTCGGTCGGGCTCGGCTACCTGAGGATGGGGCAGACGACCTCGACTCTGTCGGGCGGTGAGGCCCAGCGGCTCAAGCTCGCGCGCTTTCTGCTGGTGGATCTCGAGCCCGCTCCGGTTAGTGCGCAAGGCAAGCGGCTGCCCCGGATGTTCCTGCTCGACGAACCGACAACCGGGCTGAGCGCGTCCGACGTGCGCCGCCTTTTGCGGGTGCTCTCGCGCCTGACGGCGGAAGGAAACACGCTGGTGGTAATCGAGCATAACCTCGAGATGATCGCGCATGCCGACTACGTGATCGATCTAGGTCCGGGCGGTGGTGACGAGGGTGGCCGAATAGTAGCGGCGGGTTCACCACTGAAGATCGCGGCGTCCGAGAAATCAGTCACCGGCCGCGAGCTGCGCCGTTTGTTTGGACTTCCAATAAACGCAAGGCGTGGAGCAGTCCGCACCGCAATCAGCGCAGTCCAGGCCTAGCGCGGCGCTCGCGGGCGCACGACGCGATATGTCAGACTGAGCATGGAGATCGATCGATGACGATTGCTCGAAAGCTCAAATCCGAGCGCGGGGCTACGCAGGTCGGGTTCACTGATGCGTTAGTCGCCGCGATCCTGCTCGGCATCCTCCTGTTCGTCGCACATCTTCAGTTCGCGACTTATAACTCCGCGCATACGGACGCAGCGACCTCCGTGCCGGCGACGGTGTCGCACTGATCCGTGGACCCTCCGGCGAGCGAACGGCTCGATCACTATCTCGTGCGTCTGGGCTTTGCGCCGTCGCGGCGCGCCGCGCGGGCGATCGTCGAGCGCGGGAACGTCCGAATCAACGGACGGCGATGCGTCAAGAGCGCGATCGTCGCGCCGAGCGATACCGTCGAGGTGGCGGAGCTTCCCGCCGCGATTCCGATCACGCCGAATCCGGATCTGAAACTCGAAGTGCTTTACAGCGACGCGGCGATGCTCGTAGTCGCGAAGCCGGGCGGCGTCGCCTGTCATCCGCTCCGCCCCGGAGAATCCGAAACGGTGATGAACGCCGTCGTCGCGCGATTTCCCGAGTGCGCTACGCTTGGCGACAAGCCGCTCGAGGGCGGATTGGTGCATCGCCTCGACAACGGAACCTCGGGTGCGCTGATCGTTGCGCGGACGGCGGATGCGCTCACCGCACTGCGCGCGGCGATCAAATCGGGAGCGGTCGTGCGCCGCTACCAGGCGCTGGTTGCGGGTCGCCTCGACCACCCGCTCGATCTGGATCGCAGGATCGCGCACCATCCGAAGAATCCGCGCAAGATGATTATCGGCGATCCTGAGAGCCTCGATCGCAGGCGTCTCGGACGCGCGGCGGGCACGCACGCCGAGCCGCTACGTCGCGTCGGCGCCGGATGGACGCTGGTCGCGGTGACGCCGCGGACTGGCAGCCGCCACCAGATTCGCGTGCATCTGGCCGACGCGGGATTTCCAATCGTCGGCGACACGCTGTACGGCGGACCCGAGGCGCCCGAGCTCGCGCGCGGCCGCTTCTGGCTGCATCTGTTGACGCTCGCGCTCGATTCTCCGGCGGCAGGACCGATCAGGGTGACAGCGCCGCTTGCGGCCGATCTGACGGCGCTGATTGGCGCGCGCGACTAACCGCGCCCTTGCGCGTCTCGCCTACCGAATCACTGCGCGCAGAGTTCGCTCAGTTGCAGGCGCATCGCATGCACTGCGTTGGAGCCTGTTCCCGGAGATTATTCGCTATCGGCTGATCCGGGTACTGATTGCCAGTCTGCGTCGTAACCTGTCCCGGCGGAAACGAGTACAGTCCGCCGGGTGGCTGAGCGGGAGCAGGCGCGAAAGAGTTGGCGCTCGGAGGGTTGATGAAAGCCGATAGCGCATGACCGTTGAGCTTGTACGATTGGCACTGCGCGCTCGCAGCCCGGCTCGCGAGGACGTAACTGCTCGAAGCGACAACGCCGGCCCACTGCGTGGAATATCCCGGCCCCGAGCAGGTGCATCGGAATGATCGGGGCGTGGCGGCGGCGGCTGCGGCGAGCACGTTGGTCGATCCGGGCGCAGGCGCGAGTTGCGGAATCGCGCCGATCGTCGATAGCGCCTGCGGCGCGCCCGGAGCCGGCGGCGGAGTCAGCGGAACCGGAGTGGCGGGACCACCGGTCACGACCTGACCAAACACGCGGGCAGAGTATCTTGACTCCGGTATCGCGAGAACAAAAATCTCAATGACGATGAGTGCCGCGATTGCAAACTTGAAAACGCGCATGTCGCCTCTCTACCGGGCCAGCCGCTATCGCGCGCATCGGCGCAAGACAAGGGCGGCGGCCTTGGCTATAATCGCGACCCAATTGGCGCGGTGCAAGCGCCGCGTGGCGAAGCCCGAAAGATTTTTGCGTTTCCCGTCCAGGCGAGCCGGTAATTTCGGCCGCGGGAATCACGATCCGATGACGTGCGACAAGTAAGGAGGTTCCGGCGAGATGATGTGGAAGAAGTACGCCCTGCTGGCGCTGGTCACGATACCGCTGATGGTCGCGGGCGCCTCGCTGGGAATGGCGCAGGAGTCACTGAAGGTAACTGGTTCGTTACCGAAGACGCCGGTTGCGCCGCCCGCGACCGCTGGAACGATCCCGCTCAATGCGGCGCCACTGACCCAGCAGTCACCACCCGACGTCAATCTGCCCGACAGCGCGACCGCGAAGTTCGAGCATCAGGACGGCGCGGTCGACTCGCTGCCTAGCATTCTTGCGCGTCAATGGTCGCTCACCCGCGAGGTTCCGCCCGAGAGCCTGATCAGCGAGCGCTACCTGCGCAGCCAGGACAACCAGGCCCGGATGATCACGCTGAAGGAAGCGATTTACGTGGCCCTGCGCAACAACCCCAGTATCGCGGCCACCGCGCTCGATCCGCTCGCGTCGGTCGAGGCGATCAAGGAGGCCAACGGAACCTTCGATCCCGATCTGACGGCGCAAACCGACGTGATCAAGAGCGTGACGCCCACTACCTCGATTCTGCAGACCGGCGGAGCCGACGCTTTCACGACAAAGCTCTACGACTGGGATTTTGGCGTGAATAAGGTCTCGGCGCTGACCAACGGCACCTTCGGGGTTACCTTCGATAACGAGCGTGCGCTGTCTAACTCGGCCTTCGCGTCGATCAATCCGTCATATACGCCGAGCCTGACACTTTCGGTTTCGCAGCCGCTCTTGCAGAACTTCGGATGGCGGTTTGCAACGATCAACGTGCGGATCGCGGAGTCCGGACAGAAGACCGCGCAGTGGAATTACGAGCAGAGCCTGCAAGACTTCGTCCAGCGCATCGGGCAGGAATACTGGAACGTGGTACTGGCCGAGGAGAATCTCGAAGTTGCGCGAGCCGCGCTGCGCTTCAACCAGGATCTGGTGCGGCAGAACTCGATCTCGGTCAAAGTCGGAACTCTGGCCCCGCTCGACTTGCAGGAAGCGCAATCCGCTGCCGCGACCGCCGAGGCCAATGTCTATACCGCGGAAGCGAACCTCAAAACCTCGCGCGTGCAGCTTCGCCAGGACGTGATGCTCAATCCGGCCGAGATGTTTATTCCCGAGGAACTTGAGCCTGCCACGCGGCCGAATCCAGAGGAGCAGATTTCCGAGAACGAGGAGCACGCGCTCGAAATGGCGGTCGAGTACCTGCCGTCGCTGGCGTCGATGCGCGAATCGATTCGCAGCGCGCTGCTGCAGGTCAAATTCGCCGAGAATCAGACGCTGCCACAGCTCAACCTAGGAGCGCAGTTTGGAATAACCTCCACCGCCGGAACCAGCAAGTGCCAGGAGAGTCTGAGCGGAAGCGTCAAAACCGGAAACTGCAACACCCTGGTCCCCAATCCTCTGCCTCCGCCCAAGGACATCGCAGGCGAGAAGCTTCCGTTCGGCGGCATATACGGCAGCGCGCTCAATCGGTTGTGGAACTTCGGCTTCTACAATTACGCGGCAGTCCTTTCCTTCCAGATGCCGCTAGATAACGCCACTGCGCGAGCTGCGTTGTCGCAGGCGCGTATCCAGTACGAGCAGTCGCGGCTGACGTATCGCTCGTCGCTGTCGCAGGCGGTGGTGAATGTGGAGTCGGCGATCGCGAACCTGTTCGCCGATCAGCAACGTGCGCAGGCAACCGCGTCGGCCACCTACTACGCGCGCCAGGCACTGCATGACGAGGAAGTGCGCTTCCGGGTCGGGATGGCGACGACGCACGACCTGCTGCAATTCCAGGAAGAGGAAGTCAGCGCCGAGGGTAACGAAGTTCAGGCCGAAGTTGACCTGGAGAATGCCAAGCTCGCGCTGCGCCACGCGGAGGGAACGATCCTCCAGGAATTTGACATAAGCTTCGAGCTCCAGGATCCGCACCAGACGCCGTGGTACGCGACGTTCTAGGTAATCACTCTATCCTGCGGGAAACCAAAACAGCGCCGGATCGCAGATGCGGTCCGGCGCTGTGCTTTTACGCGAATCGTGCGTCGAGCGCGCAATCGTCAGGCGCGGCCGTCCATGCAGACCTTGCGGCTTTGGTAGCGCCAGCGTCCGTCGACGCGGCGGAGCTTGTCGCGATAGTTTGCGACCGTGCTTTGCTGGACGCGCCCTTCTTTGCAGTGCGAATAGAGCAGGTAGCAACTGGCGTCGGCGTCATCGCCGTCGATCGTGAAAAGCAGATTGGTGATCACGTGGCGCGCCTGCGCGCCGCCCAGGCTATCGCGATAAACCCGGGTGAACTTCTCGAGTCCTGCGCGGCCCTCATGCTTTCCGAACCGCGTGCTCTCGAACGAGCCGTCGTCGGTAAACAGATCGAGCCATTCGCTGTAGCGATGATTATCCAGCGTGTCGGCGTAACGCGCGTACAGATCACGAATCTCTTCGCGGTCTTCGATCGTTCCACTAAAATTCGCCATAATTCTGACCTCTCGCTCGCGCCGGCGCTCAGATGACGTTCGCGTCGCGCAGCCGTGCGATATCGTCCCACGAGTAACCGAGCATACCGGTCATGATCGTTTCCGTATGCTCGCCGAGCTCCGGTGCATGTCCCCGCGGGTCGCCCGGCGTTTCCGAAAGCTTCACCGGCATCCCGAGCAGGCGCGTGGCTCCGAGCTCCGGATGCTCATAATCAACGACATAGCCATTGGCTTTGACCTGCGGATCCTCCGGCAGATCGGAGACCGAATTCACGACCGTGTAGATAAAATCTCCGCCGGCCTTGAGCGCGCGCATCCATTCATCGCGCGTGCGGGTGGCGAAAATTTCGTCGAAGATTTTTATTACTTCGGCGGCATTGTGCCCCCGCTTGCGCATCTCAGCGAACCGCGGATCAGTGATCAAATCGGCGCGGCCGAGCGTGGTGCAGAAATCTTTCCAATAGCGATCCGGCTGGAGCATCCCAAGGCACAGCCACTTGTCGTCGGCGCATCGATAGTGATTCCAGAGCGGATTGAACGCATTCGCGCGCGTGTTGCGGTTGAACTCCTTGCCATGAATCGTGCGTGAGGCGACGTTCAGACCCTGCAGCGTCATCATCGAGCCAAGATGCGACGCGTCAACCTCCTGCCCTACTCCGTAGCGCTCGCGCGCGACCAGCGCCGCCAGGATTCCGTACGCCAGCATCACCGCGCCCATCTGATCGGCGATTCCACCGAAAATGTAGTTGGGGGGGCTGCCGTCAACACCGGTCGCGTTCATAATTCCCGAGCGCGCCTGCCCAAGATAATCGAACGAGGGTTCGCCGCTGTCGGGACCCTCCGGCCCATAGCCCGACGCGCTCGCGTAGATCAGCCGATCGTTATGCGCGCGCATCGCCGGATAGCCGAGCCCGAGCCGCGCGGCAACGCCCTTGCGGAAGTTCTGCACAAACACGTCACTCTTCGCTGCCAGCCGGTAGACGATCTCGCGCGCCTCGGGCCGCTTCAGGTCCAACGCGATACTCTGCTTGTGCTTGTTGTTGGCTTCGAAATAAAAGTTGCGCCCGGACTTGCCGGTCGAAGCGCCCGCCACCGCGACGATCCCGCGACCGGGGTCGCCCTTGTCGCGCTCTTCGATCTTGATCACTTCCGCGCCCAGGTCGGCCAGCATCTGCGTCGCGACCGGTCCCTGCTGCCAGATCGTCCAATCAATAATTCTAATGCCGGTAAGCGGTCCCTTCATGCGTCTCTCTATACCACAATAGGGCAAAATCCCGAGACAGGTCTCGCTTGTTTTTCGCGCGTCCCGGATTCAACTATTGACCGATGGGCGCGCTCACGGAACTGGTCGATTTCCTGTACCCGCCCCGTTGCGCCGCGTGCGGCGCGCGCTTCGCGGCGGGCGCGCAGCGCCGCGTCTGCGATGAATGCCTGGCGCGCAAGGAACTCCTGCCCGGCCCGCTCTGCGCCGTGTGCGGCGGTCCGGTCGAGTCCGCGGCAAGTGGCGCGACGCAATGCGCCCGATGTATCGCGGACCCTCCGCACTTTCGCCACGCAAGCGCGATCGCGCGTTATCGTGCGAGCGCTGAAGACGATCCGCGCTCGCTGCCCGCGATGCTTCGCCGGCACAAGTACGGCCTCGACCAGGCAGCGGGTCGCGCGCTCGCGGAATATCTGGTCACAGACCTGCGGATCGATGCGGGCGCGATCGATCTGATCGTGCCGGTTCCGCTTCATCGGCGCCGGCTATGGTGGCGCGGCTTCAACCAGGCAGCGATTCTGGCCGAGGAAATCTCGCGGCGGCTCAAAGTTCCGCTCGACGCGACCGCGATCGTGCGCCACCGGGCGACCGCGGCGCAGACTTCCCGCGATCATGACGCGCGGCGGCGCAACGTGCGGCGAGCATTCGCGGTCGCACGGCCCGCGCGGGTCGCGAAACGTGCGGTCCTGCTGGTGGACGACGTGATGACCACCGGCGCGACCGTGGACGAATGCGCCCGCGTCCTGCTCGAGGCGGGTGCGCGCAGCGTTGACGTGTTCACGCTCGCACGCGTGCTGTGAATATCGCGACGCGCCGCGGATGGCACGCCACGCGCAAGATGGATAGGTTTCTGGTATCGCGGCAGTCGAGTGGCGATCACCTGGAGATGGGCGGCAGATGGCTAAGCGGATGACCTATAAATCGGCCGGCGTCGATATCGAGCTGAAACAGGCGCTGGTGCCGATGTTCCGCGCGATCGCGCGGCCTACTTCCGCCGGGCGCTCGGGCGCTCACGTGATCGGCGATATCGGCGGGTTTGGCGCGATGGTGGCGCTCAACGGAGCGCGCAAGATGCGCAACCCGATCCTGGTTTCCGGCACCGACAGCGTCGGCACCAAGCTCAAGATCGCATTCGCAACCGGACGCCACGACACCGTAGGGATCGATTGCGTCGCGATGTGCGTAAACGACATCATCTGCCACGCCGCGCGGCCGATGTTCTTCCTCGATTACATCGGGATTGGAAAACTCAAAAAAGAGACCGCGCTCGAAATCGTCAAAGGCGTCGCGCGCGGATGCGAGCTTGCGGGTGCGAGCCTGGTTGGCGGCGAAACTTGCCAGGCGGGCGATCTCTACAAACCCGGCGAATACGACCTCGCGGGCTTCGCGGTCGGAATCGTCGAGCGCGCATCGATTCCCGATCCGCGCAAGATCCGCGCGGGCGACGCGGTGATCGCGATCGCGTCCAATGGGATGCATTCCAACGGATTCTCATTGGCGCGGATGGTGCTGCTCGAGCGCGGTAAGCTCCGGCTTGGCGCGAGAATCACCGAGCTCGGATGCACGCTCGGCGAAGAGCTGCTCCGCCCGACGCTCATATACGCGCGCGCAGTGGGTGAATTGTTCGATCACTTCCGGATAAAGGGGCTTGCGAATATAACTGGCGGCGGCGTGATTGAGAATCTGCCGCGCGTGATGCCGGATGGCGTCTCAGCGGTCCTCGAACGCGGCGCATGGCCGGTGCCGCCAATCTTCGACCTGATTCAGCGCACGGGAAAGATCACGCAGCGCGAGATGGATCGGACTTTCAACAACGGAATCGGGATGGCGGCGATCGTCGCCGCGTCAGACGCCGACGCCGTGATCGCGTCGTTGCGCCGCCACAAGCACGATGCATACGTCGCGGGCGAGATTCGCCGTGGCACGCGCGAGGTCTCGTTTGCCTGACGCCCAGCGCATCGTCTCTCGCGAACCCGTGAAGCTGGGCATCGTGATTTCGGGCGCGGGAACCAACCTGCAGGCGATTATCGACGCGATCGCGAGCGGCGCTCTGCGCGCGGAAATCCGTATCGTGCTCTCGAACCGTGCGGCTGCCGCAGGCCTCGAGCGTGCGCGCAAGGCCGGTATCGCGGCGCATGTGATCGACCATCGCAAGTTCTCCACGCGGGAGGATTTCGATAGAGCAGTCCTCGCCCTGATGCGCGAGCACTCGGTCGAGCTGGTCGTATGCGCCGGCTTCATGCGCCTGTTCTCTTCGGTGATGCTCGAAGCGTTTCCGAACCGCATCCTCAATACTCACAACGCGCTCCTGCCGTCGTTCCCCGGAATCCACGGACCGCGCGACGCGATCGAGTATGGTGTGAAGATCGCGGGATGCACCGTCTTTTTCGTGACCGACGGCACCGACACCGGCCCGGTCATAATTCAGGCGGCAGTACCTGTCGAGCCCACCGACGACGAAGAGCGCCTGGCCGAGCGCATCAAGGCCGCGGAGCATCGTATCCTGCCCGAGGCGATTCGCCTCTATCAGGAAGGCAGGCTCGAAGTATCGGGCCGCAAGGTGATCATTCGCGGCCACGCCGCGACGCCTCCGGACGCGACCCTGATTGTTCCGCCCATCAAGTGACGTTGGTTGCGGTCTGGACTGCGCGTTTGATCCCTATAAGAATATGCACAGGAAGGAATGTCGCCGTGGCAAAAGTTGAAATCTACACTACCAGTTCTTGCCCCTTCTGTGTTCGAGCCAAGAGTCTGCTCAAGAGCAAGGGCGTTCCGTACACTGAGATCGACGTGACCGACGACGATGCGATGCGCGAGAAGATGGTCGAGTTGTCGGGCGGGCGCCGCACGGTTCCCGAAATTTTCGTAAACGGCGCGATCGTAGGCGGCTACGACGAGCTCCGCGCCCTGAACGATCGAGGCGAGCTGGACAAGCTCCTCGCCTAACCCGCCTGATTCTTCGCCCCCTGCCTCATTCCTCGCGCTGAAAGAGAGCCATCGGAAGAAGTCAAAAATAAAACGGGCGGCTTCGGATGCCTCCGAGACCGCCCGCTGATTTGCGCTGCTCGAATTCTGATCAGTCTCCGCTGGGCGAGGCCACCAAGCCTTCGTTCATGTGGTGTAGCGCTTCGCGATCTTGCGTCGAGTCGTAGGCTATCGCCTGCGCCGTGACTGTGACCTGCGAGCCGTCGGCGGAGACGTTGCTGTCCTCTTTGATGATCGCGTCGATCGTGTCAGGCCACTTGGTGTACGCAATCTTCTTGAGCTTTTCTTTCATCTCGGCCGCGTCGATTGCGTCGGGCGTGAACGGCACCGTGTATGAAATTGGACCGAGCACCGTATAGGGCTTTCCCGGAGGCGCGTCGCCTGTAGTCACCCAGATGTGCGCATAGTCGACGCGCGTAACAAACGCCTGTTTTTTTGCTTCTTCGGCCTGGCGCTGTGCCTCGACAACGCCGCAAGCCGACAGCGTGAGGGCAAGTCCAATTAACGCCAATTTCGAAAGAGTGGATGAACGCATCGTATGATCCCCGTGTATTTCCCGTTATGTCCCCATCAGCCGGAATAATTTCATTATAATGCGATCCGCCCCGCTTTTGTACAGTCTGTCGAGCGGGTCGTGGACACGAATAGCTTTATTCCACTTAGCAGGGCCGGTCTGCAAACCCGCGCGCCGCTGTCCGAAAAAAACAGCGCCTAACCCTCCTTTGGGAATCGGGCCGGCGCGGCTATGATGCGCGCGTGACCAAATTCGCCGCCTGTTTCCTCCTCGTGTTCGGCGAGCTCGCTTTTGGCGGGATGTTCGCGCTCGCGATACCACCCTTCTTCAAAATCGAGCGCGGATTTTACAAATCCAGCGGCGGAGTTTACTTGGGCTCGGGACTCGTGACGGGAATCGGTCTTGCGATGCTGGCCTCGCGCGGGGCTCATCATCCGGGGCAGCCCGCAGTGATCGCGATGTGGATCGCCGCGGCGCTATGGTTCAGCTTCTCGATCGCGGGCGCCCTGTATGTCGCGAGCTTGTGGACTGATCTGGGGCAGCTTCGCGCCCGCGCGTACACTGCCACGCTCGTGATTGGGCTGGTCGCCGTGATCGCGACCGTGATGCTCCTGAAGCCGGCGGACTTCGGCGCGATCGCGGCCGTCACCTACGCCATCACGGCAATCACTTCTTCGCTGATGCTGGGACTGGTCAGCGCGGGAATGATGTTCGGGCATTGGTATCTGATCGATCCGAATCTGCCGGTCGAATATCTGAGCTCGATCGTGCGAATGCTCGCAATCGCCCTGTGGGCTGACCTGGCCGCGCTGCTCCTCGCGCTAGGAGCTCTCGCGGTGGCGGGAGGCGCGCCCCAAGCCGCGGTCGCATCGTTGATCGAATCTCACACTATGCTGCTCGTCGCTCGGATCGTCCTCGGACCGGTCGCGACGCTAATCCTCACCTGGATGACCTGGCAGACGCTCAAGGTGCCGCAGACGATGGCGGCGACGGGGTTGCTGTATATCGCGGTGATGGCGGCGATAGTCGGCGAGATGCTCGGCCGGTTCATCCTGTTCCGCACGGCAGTGCCGCTGTAAAGGCGCTTTTCCTGCGCGAGCGCGGATGCTTTACTCGATAGACGGTGGCCGACGAATTCGACAGCGAGCGTTTTCCGGGCAATTTCTACCAGGGGATGATCCTGCGCCTGGACCGCGCGCGCGGCCGCGGTATCGTGCGCTCCCACAGCGGACGCGAGGTCGAGTTCGAGTTTCCCTACGTCCAGGTGATCGGTGCGGGCCTTGGCGGCAGGATGCCGGGGATCGAGTTGCTGAACGAAGGTGACGTTATCGGCTTCGATGTGGGTTGGACCTCGAAGGGCCTGCGCGTCACGACTCTGCGCCCCCGCGCCGGCGCCGAACGGCCCCGCGAGAGGTAATCCTCACGCCAACGGGCGCTTGCGCTGGAACATCCGCCACATCCGCACGCCGAGCGGAAAGATCTCGCCCATCACCTCGTAACCCTTGCTCGAATAGTAGGCGACGTTGGCCTCGGTCGCGGTCTCGAGGTACACGCCCGCCACGTCGGTGCGCTCCGCGGCCATAACGCGCAGATGCTCGAGCAGCGCCTGTCCGCAGTGTTTACGCTGATACTCCGGATCGACGCCGAGAAGATTCAGGTACAGATGCGGCTCGCGAGGATGATTGCGCGCAAGCACGTCCATGAGCTGAACCGAGCGGCGGAGTCCGCCCCACCCCACTGCGGAGACGATTCGCGGCACGTTCGGCAATCCAAAGGCCAGAAACGTCGCCATCGAGGTGTAACCCGCGCCCTCGACGACCGCGGCGCCGACCACCTTGCCCTCGTCGAGGATTCCGAACACCGGCTGTCCCATCCGGCGCTGAATCGAGAGTACGGCGCGAAACAGGCCGGTCAACCGTGTGGCGCGAGCCGCCGGATCGGTGACGTCGGGCAAAATCGCAACCAGCGGCGGGTCGTTGATAAACGCCCGTCCCAGCGCGACGGCGGCCTGCGGATACTGTTCAGGGAAAATGAACGAGACGCGCGGTTTCGAGTCCAAAGCCATAGCCGATCACGATACACGATCGGCAGACCGCGCGCCGCAGGTGCCCGACAGAAAAAGCTCGCGATTATTTCGCTGCGAACTACTGCGACACCGGCATCTGCGAAGTGCCGGTCAGCGTGAAGCTGTTGTTGGCGCCCTTGGGCAAGATGAATGAGAACAGCTTGAATGGATACGGACGGGTAATCACGACCTTCGCGTCGATTCCGGAAGGAATCTTGTTGTCAGTCGGAAACGTTACGGTGACATCGGCGGTGCTGAGTCCGAGGTTGGTCGCGGCCGTCATCGCCGCGGTTTGGATCGCGCTCTTATCGGCGGCGATGATGCTCGCCGAGCCTGTTCCCTCTCCATGCACGATTGCGGCGCGAGTGCCCTCGCGCGCGGCCTCGCAAACCGTGTTGTAGGCTAGCATCAGCTCCGCCACCTGAGGTAAGACTGTTCAAATCAGGCGGAAATTGGGGCTCTTTTTGATAGTAAACGACATTTCGCGGCTTTTTTGATCCTCACGGATCGAGGTCCGGAGGCCGTCCGGTCGCGTGTGTGCCAAAAAACCCTGTGGCTATGCCGAAATAATTCGTGGCTGCGATGCAACCCGCAGGTTCAGTGTCAGCCGTGCGACAGGACGCGTTTCACTGCCTGATGCCATCCGTCGATTAGGCGATCGCGCTCGTCGGAGCGCATCCGCGGCTCGAAGATTTTGGCGCCTCGGTGAAACACCTCCAGATCGCTCTGCGACGGCCATAGCCCCGACGCCATCCCTGCCAGCATCGCGGCGCCGAGCGCGGTGGTCTCGGTCATAGCGGGTCGCCGCACAGGTTTGCCCAGGATGTCGGCCTGAAATTGCATCAGATAGGGATTGGCGGCGGCGCCGCCGTCGGCGCGCAGTTCGGACATCGGACGCCCGGTGTCGTTCTCCATCGCAACGATCACGTCGAGCACCTGATAGGCGATACTGTCGAGCGCGGCGCGCACGATATCGGCGCGGGTGGTGCCGCGAGTGATCCCGACAATCGCCCCGCGCGCTGCGGGGTCCCAATGAGGAGCACCCAATCCAACGAAGGCAGGCACCAGGTAGGGTTGCGAACGGTCACGGCTCTTGCGCGCGAGCTGCAGACTCTGGGAAGCCTTGCGGATAAGCCCCAGACCGTCGCGCAGCCATTGGATCGCCGCGCCGGCGATAAACACCGAGCCCTCGAGCGCATAGGCGGGTGCACCTTCGGGGCCGAGCGCGGCGGTAGTCAGCAGGCGGCTGTGCGAGGCGACTTGCTCGCGTCCGGTGTTCATCAGCAGGAAGGCACCCGTCCCGTACGTCGCTTTCGAATCGCCGGGGTTCACGGCGCCCTGCCCGAACAGCGCGGACTGCTGATCCCCGATCACCGCCGCGATCGGCATTGCGCGCGGTCCGATCGTGCCCGCCGCCGCTTCCGCCAAAGGACCGCGCGAACTCACCGGCGCCGGCAGCATCGCGCGCGGAACCTCGAGCATCGCGAGCATCTCGTCGTCCCAATCCAGCCGGGCGAGGTTAAGGAGCATCGTGCGCGAGGCGTTGGTGTAGTCGGTAACGAAATCCGCGCCGCGCGAGAGCCGGAAAATCAGCCACGTGTCGATCGTACCGAAGCACAGCTCGCCGCGCTCAGCGCGACTTCGTAGCTCGGGACGATTATCGAGCAGCCACTTGAGCTTGGTTCCGGAGAAATAGGGGTCGAGCAGCAGGCCCGTGCGCCGGACGACCTCGCTCTCGCGCTCGCGCATCGCGTCGCAGATCTCGGCGCTGCGGCGGCATTGCCAGACGATCGCGCGCGCGACGGGCTTGGCGCTCTTGCGCTCCCATACCACGAAGGTCTCGCGCTGATTGGTGATTCCGATTGCTCGGATATCGGCGGCCTTTGCGCGCGCCTTCGCAATCGCCGATTTCGAGAGCGTGAGCGTGGTGCGGTAGATCTCTTCGGCGTCATGCTCGACCCATCCGGGGTGCGGATAGAACTGCCTAATCTCGCGGTAGGCGCGACCGCGGATTTTGCCGCGCGCATCGATCACGAAGACCGTCGTGCCGGTGGTTCCCTGGTCGATTGCAAGAATGAGGTCAGCCATCGCGCGCCCTCGAACGCTGAGCGCCCTTGTACCGCGCGCGAAGCAGCGCGGGCAATGGGAGAGCAATACTCAAAGAAGGCGGCCACGCAGACACTAAGACACGAAGAAGATCTGTTTGTGCCTTCGTGTCTTCGTGGCCGATTGATTTTTTCGGCAGTGGCATAATGCAACCTGCTTGCGTCGCGGCTAGTCCGGCGACATGATAGGCGCGCTTGGCGGATGGGCCTCTTTCAGGAGCCGATTGGTATGTCTGAACTGGTGGAAAAAAAAGAGGACCTGATACGCTATTTCGAGTCGGGATCAAAGCCACAAGAACAGTGGCGGGTGGGCTCCGAATACGAGAAAGTCGCGGTCTCGGCGCGCGATGGACGCGCCCTGCCCTTCTCCGGCCCGGCCGGCGTCGAGGCGATCCTTAAGCTTCTAGCCGAACGCCACGGCTACGAGCCCGAGGACGAGCACGGCAGGATTCTCGCGCTCAAGACTCCGCATGCTTCGATTACGATCGAGCCGGGCGGGCAGATCGAGCTATCGGGCGAGCAGTGCGAGACGATCCACTGCGCGTACCGGGAATTCTCCGAGCATCACGAGCAGTTGGTCGACGCCGCGCGCGAAGTCGGCGGGGCGATCCTCGGCCTCGGGATGCAGCCCGTGAGCAAGTTCGACGAAATCGAGCTTCTGCCCAAGGCCCGCTACCACATCATGTATCCGTATATGGCGCGCAAGGGGACGCTCGGCCAGCGGATGATGAAGCAGACCGCCGGGGTGCAGTCGAACCTCGATTACAAGAATGAAGCCGACGCGATGCGCAAGCTGCGCGTCAGCATGGGAATCGTGCCGATTCTCTACGCGATCTTCGCCAACTCTCCCCTGTGCGACGGCGGCCTCAACGGCTACCAGAGCTTTCGCGGCCATATCTGGAGCGACACCGACCGCGATCGCTGCGGAACGCCCGAGTTCACGATGCGCGAGGATTCATCGTTCGACGACTACGCCGAGTACGCACTCGACGTGCCGATGTATTTTCTGATCCGCAACCACGAATATATCGATCTGACCCGCCCTCCCGGCATCACCTTTCGCCGCTATATGAAAGACGGATGGAACGGGCAGCGCGCGAGCCTCGAGGATTGGGCCAATCACCTGACGACGATCTTCACCGAGGTGCGGCTCAAGAATTATATCGAGGTCCGCACCGCCGACAGCCAGCCACCCGCCCTGATGCTGGCGCTGCCGGCGCTGCTCAAGGGGATACTGTATAGCGACGATTGCCTGGGCGGCGCGTGGGACCTGGTCAAACGATGGAGCTACGGCGAACGGCTGGAACTCACCGCCGAGGCGCAGCGAATTGGGCTCGAGGCGCGGGCCGGACGCCAGCGCCTTAGCGAGATCGCAAACGAGCTGCTGAAGATCGCGGCCACCGGTCTCGAGCGCGCGCACGCATTGAATAATCGCGGCGAGGATGAGAGCATCTACCTGCTCCGCACGATGGAGATGGTTCATCAGGGGCTGACCCCGGCGAGCCTGACGATCGCGCAGTGGAAGGGGCAGTGGAACTATGACGTGCGGCGGATGGTTGAAGGCACGGCCTACGAAGCGCGGGCGCTGAAGTAATGGAATTCAGGCTCAACCAGCGGCATCTGGTCGCGATCAATTTTCTTTTGATTGCGGCAATCGCGTTTTTTGCCGCGCGCGCGGTCAACCAATTTATCGCACAGAGCATGGTGACGAATCCCATGGCCGCAACAGTCGGCGTCGGACATCATGATAACCTCGTCCACGGACGCGACTTCTATGACAGTATCGTCAAGCGCGACGTGTTCAACCTGGTTCCACAGGCGGCTCCGGCCGAACCGGCGCTGACCGCGATCGATCTGCACCTGAAGCTGCTCGGCACCTCGACCGCGGAGAAGCAGGGGCCGTTCGCGATCGTCGAGGATCAGCAAGGCGACCAGTCGCTGTATCACCTCGACGACGATATTCCCGACGCGGGCCGCCTAATCTCGATCGAAAAGAACCGCGCGATTATCGAGCACGGCACCCAGCACGTCGCGATCGAAATTCCCAAAGACGATTTGCCCGACGGGGTCCAGGCGCCGGTCCGTCCCGCACAGCGGCCCAGCTTCCGGCCGTTGGCCACGTTGCGCGGACTCAGGGGCGCCAAGTCCGACTCGCCGATGCCGGATATCGATGTCGACGACGAAGGCGACAACAAGTACGGCCTCAAGCGCGCCGACGTTCGGATCGCGCTGGCTCATTCCGGCGAGCTCGCCAGCCAGATCAAGGCGACTCCCAACATGGATGGCAACACGCAAAACGGCTACTCGCTTACCGACATCGAATCCGGCTCGTTGTTCGATGACCTGGGGCTCGAGGATGGCGACGTGCTGACGGAAATCAACGGCCGTCCGGTAAACAACCCTGCGGCCGCGGCGGGGATGCTGGCGACGCTGCAGATGCGGCCGTCGATCGACATCACAGTCCAGCGCGACGGCCATCCGGTTCAACTTCACTACGACATTCACTGAGCATGGAAGTACGCGCGGCACTGGCAAGCGAGCGCGACGAGGTGCTCGATCTCCTGTCGCTCTGGTACAGCGATCGCGTTTTTTTCGAGCGCTATAACCGCAACGATCCGAAATTTCGCGACTCGTTATGCCTGGTCGCGCGCGAAGGCGGCGCGCTGGTCTCGAC
Source organism: uncultured delta proteobacterium (assembly GCA_963765675.1). Classification (GTDB taxonomy): domain Bacteria; phylum Desulfobacterota; class Binatia; order Binatales; family Binataceae; genus JBARDN01. The sequence continues at coordinate 481,837 of CAVXXK010000006.1, forward strand.
CGTTCAGATTTTCGACCGGAAGATCAACCTCGACGGCGCGGCAGTGCCGATGGGCGGAATCGGCAGCGTCTTCACCCGCGCGGACTATCGGCACAAACGTATCGCCTCGGCGCTGATGCGCCTGGCGATCCAGACGCTCGAGCGCGAGGGCTTCGAGGTTTCACTGCTCTTCGCCGAGAGGCTGACGTTCTATAATCAGTTCGGATGGCGCGAAATCGGGCGCAAGTTCGGGGTTCTGGCCGACACGGCGCGGCTCAGACCCCGGACCGACATAGAGATCGATGTTTTCGATCTCGAGCGCGATCTGCCCGAGGTCGCCGCAATTCATAAGGCATACACGGGCCAGTTCAACGTCACCGTAATCCGCGACCAGAGCGATTGGCGCGCCAACTATTCGTTCGCCGGCAACCAGCCGATGCATCCGGGCGAAGGCTCGGAGGAATATTTCGTCCTGGCTCGCAGCGCGGGAACAATCAAGGCATACGCCCGCGCGATTCGGCTTTACGGCGTCACGATGGTGATGGAGTACGGCTACCTGCCCGGCGATGCCGGGTCGGAAAACGCGCTGTTCGCGTTGCTGCGTCATCTGGCGGAAACCGCACAGGGGCTGACGCCCTCGCAGCGCATGATTGGAGACCATCGCCGGGCCGCGCGCCTGCGCGGAGGATCGGGAGCGACCGCGCCGACCGGAGCGATCGTCACGCATACCGCGCATGACAAGACGCTCGAGGATCATCTCGCCGCGGCGGGCGCGCCGATCATGCATCACAATGACGACAACTACATGTGGCGGATAATCGCGCCTGACAAGCTCGGCACGCGGCTGGGAATCTCGCCCGAAGCGGCAACCTCGCGCGCATTCGCGCTCTTCGCCGACGACCACTCGTTGTTCTGGACCGCGGATCGCTTCTGAATCGACGGCATCGCGCGCGCCACCGTTGTCATTCCCGTGCGGGAGACACGTGGAGTCTTGCTCATCGGCGTGCGAAAGCGGATCGTGTTCGCGGACGCTGCGCGCGGAGGTGGTGGAATGAGGAACGCTGGGTGGCTGCGCCGTTTGGCGCTTGACGGCGCATTTTTTTACCGATTCGCAATTTCTCTTGGCGTGATTCTGGCCGCGGTAACTCTCGCGCCCAATCTTGCGCATGCCGCGCATCGCCGCAACGCTAAATACTCATCCGCGCCCGCCGCCGCCGCGACCCCGGAGCCGTATGCCGAGGCCTGCGTGATGGAGCCCACGACCGGCACCGTCATATTCGAGAAAAATGATCATCAGCCGTGGCCGACCGCGTCGCTGGCGAAGATGATGCTGATGCTGATCGTCGCGGAAAAGCTTCACGACGGCAGCCTCAAGCCGACCGACCAGATCACCACTTCGACTAAGGCCGCGAAGATGGGTGGATCGCAGGTCTATCTGAAAGAAGGCGAGACGTTCTCGCTCGACGACATGATGAAGGCCGTGGTGGTGCACTCGGCCAACGACGCTTCGGTCGCGGTGGCGGAATACGTGGCCGGCTCGACCGACGCGTTCGTGCAGATGATGAACGCGCAGGCGGTCAAGCTCGGAATGAAAGACAGCCACTACTATTCCGTGCACGGATTGCCGCCCGGCCGCGGCGAGCAGGCCGACGTCGCCAGCGCCTATGACCAGGCGCTGCTCGCGCGCGCGCTGCTGAAATATCCGGACGTGCTGCGCTGGTCGTCGATCGACACGGCGCCGTTTCGCGGCGGAACCTTCGTGCTGCGCAACACCAATCATCTCGTGCGCACCTTTCCGGGATGCGACGGGCTCAAGACCGGCTTCTACGACAAGGCCGGGTTCAATGTCGTCGCGACGGCGAAGCGCGGAAACCTGCGGCTGATCGCCGTGGTGCTCGGCACGCCGCACAAGCTCACCAATTTCAAGGAAGCCGCCGAAATGATGGCGACCGGATTTGCGCAGTACGAGATGCATCCGGTGGCGAGCAAAGGCTCGGCCGCCCCTGGAGCGATCACGGTGACCGGAGGCTCGGTCGCCAGCATCAAGCCGATCTTCGCCGGCGACGCCGCCGTGTTCACCCGCCGCGACGAAGCCGCGAAGGCGGTCGAGCTCGACTACAACGTCCCGCCCGAAGTCGCGGCGCCCTTGAAGGCTGGTCAACAGATCGGCACCGCGCAGGTGATGCAGGACGGCAAAGCGATCGACACGATCGCGCTGGTGGCTCCGGTCGACGTGCCAAAAAAGAGCGGTGGTGTCGTGGGCAGGATTCTGGGCAAATTGTAGAGTCCGGCGCCGCGCTCTTAATCCCGATCGGGCGGATGCCAGGCGAGCAATCGATGTTGACCCGCCGCAATCTGATAATCGCCGCAGTAGCGATCCTGGTGCTGTGGTCGGGCGCGATTTTGGCGCTGCACTTCGGACAGATCCATCACGACCGTCTGCCCTACGACCTGAACGCGGAATACCCGCCCGGCAAGCCCTTCAAACCGGGTGAGGTTTACGCCTCGATGCTGGCAGCGATCGTCGACCACGAGTTACACTCGGGCTTCGGATGGCGTCCCAACGATCTTTTCTTTTGGGGACCGCATCTGATGGCCGACAACAATTCGAATCGCCAGCTCGGAATCATCATGGCGGTGCGCGAGACCAGCCGCGTGTTCAAAGACAGCCTGACAAAAGTCTCTTCAAATCAGTTCGACAACAACCTGGTCATCGCCGACACCGATTTCCGCAACGACGCGACCCGTTGGGCCCTCCCCTCGCCCGAACGCAAGTATGAAGACGGCGTCAAACATCTGCGGATGTACGTAGCCGGCCTGCGTGCGACTCGCGAGACCTCGCGCGAGCTCAATCAACGCGCGGTCGAGCTGGTGCGTCTGTTCCAGATTTGGACCGACCTGCTGGGCGACGCGCACTCGATGCTTTATCGCACGACTCAGGACGACGGCAGTCCTGTCCACACCTGGGATTGCGACGATTATTTCTATCATGCGCAGGGCTACGCACATGTGATGTTCTACATGATGCAGGCGCTGCAGCGGGAATACGCCACGACGCTGGCGGACGATCCGGTCCTGAAGACGTTATTCGACGACACGATCAAGGCGCTCGGCCAGGCCGCGATGATGAAGCCGATCGTGATCCTGAACGGCTCGCCCGACGGCATCTTCGCCAATCATCGCCGCAACCTCGACGGCTACATCAGCGAGGCGCGGCAGAAGATGTATTCGATTCGCGAGGAGCTGGAACGCTCGCCGCTCTAGCGCAATCACATCGTTCCGATGAGTAGGCCCGTGTCCTTGGTCATCTTGATTGCGCCGTGCGCGGCGATCTCCGCTTCGAGATATTCGCGCAGCGCGCCCTTCTGCTCCGGCGTTCCCCTACCTGACATCGAGGACATCGACTCGAGGTATGCCATCACCGGCGCGGCACTAGTAACGACTAGCGAATCGGGATAGCGCTCGATCGTGGCGTGCTTGAACGCCCTGCCGAAATACTCGTAGCCATTGTCGAGGCCAAAACGCCGCGGCGCACGTCCGGTGGTCGCACCGGGGATGAAGCGGCCAACCATCTCGTCGAACTCGCGCATGTTCTCGGTGCTCATCGTGGCGGCATAGACCGACGCCCCCGGACGGAGCACGCGGCGGAACTCGCGCAGCGCACGTGCGATATCGGGCACATGATAGAGCATGAAGTTCGCGATCACGGCGTCAAAGGACCGATCCGGAAACGGCAGCTCCTGCGCGTCGGCGGAGATCGCGTCGAAGCGATGCGCAATCCCGCGCAGGTTCGCGAGTCCGTCGCGCAGAATCCCCTCGGAATAATCGGCCAGCGTGATTTGCCATCCGGGCGGAATGCGATCGCCATTGCTCTTCCACAGCTGCGCGGTGCCGGTCCCCAACTCGAGCACTCGCGCGCTCGCGGGAATCTGGTAGCGGTCGAACACCCAGCGGAAAATTCCGTACTTGTTGGTGCTGTAGAGACTGTGCAGGCGCATCCGCGCGCCGAGGTTCGACCCGTCCTTGTACTGCTCGCGCAGCGTGGAAGACCAATTGCGGCTTTCAGATGTGGGCACGATCCTGATCATCCGTGCGCGGCGCGTCCGGTCAATGCTTCGGAACGGGGCGGCTCGCTTGTCCGCACGGCAGCGCTCGTATATTGATGGTGGTCCACGACCCTTCGCCCCGGTAGTGAAAAGGACATCACGAAGGTCTCCGGAACCTTAAGTCCGGGTTCGACTCCCGGCCGGGGCACCATCCTTCCCGTATGCACCTGGGATTTCGACGTTTTCTTGCACCGGACGAAACCGGTCAGAAAAACTTGTCGGAGATTTGTGGCAAAGTGTGGAACGATTCCGATATGACTATCGACTCTTCGGATTGCGGGCGCGCGCTTTATTGAGCCGCCCGCAGGCGTGACTTTCGATCCTGTATCCTAGTGGGTTTTCGGCCTCGCACGGAATGCAGCGTTGTACTCTTTAGAGTCAGTGTACCCGGTATGTGTTTCTTGCCCCATCGGCCAAGCGCGAGGACAACGTCATTCAGGGCTATGCCGTCTTCCGTTAGCTGATAGGCGTAGCGCACGGGACGGTCCTGATACGCAGACTTGGCAATGAGGCGCACCTCTTCCAATCTTTTCAGGCGGTCGGCAAGAATGTTGGTTGGAATGCCTTCGGGCGAATTCTGCAGCTCTCCGTACGTCACATTGCCACGGAGCAAATCTCGAACCACAAGCAACGACCACTTGTCGCCAACCAGGTCGAGCGTGCATGCGACAGCGCAAGGCGAGCGCGGAAAACCGCGCGCTTGGGTTTTCGGTGTTATCGTTTTGGACTTCCCTCTTGAGTAAGTGACTTGCATAATGAAAGTTAGTCTGCTACCTCTCCATCTAACTTACAAAATGCAAGTGACTATGAAAAGAAGCCGAAGTCATCCTGGATACCCCCGTCGTATCGCGCGTCGATCAGCCCAAAGTTCCAGCGGTTTCCGGTACAGTCCTCTTTTCGGCTTGGTTGGCGCTCACCCTTGTCCTTGGCGGGCGCGGTGTGTTCGTCGCGCCACGGGGGCGCCACCGCGCGCGACCTCTTCCCGCGAACGATCCGACGACGTCACAATCGCTTTGCGCGGCTCTGGTAGGAGATAGCCATGACTACCGACCTATGGATGCTGGTCTGGACAACGCTCCTCGCTTTGGGACTACCCTTCATATATCTGGCAGGCCTAACACAGGCTCCAGGAGGTGCCGCGTGGGGCCTTGGCAACCGCGCCGAGCCACTTGAGGGCATCCCTGAGTGGGCCGCGCGGGCGCAGCGGGCGCATCTCAACCTACTCCAAAACCTCGCGCCTTTTGCCATCCTGGTGCTCGTTGCACAAGTTTCCGGCAAGGCGAACGCGACAACGGCCCTCGGGGCTACGATTTTCTTCTGCGCCCGCGTGGCGCATGCAGCGGTCTACATCGCGGGGATCAAGTACCTTCGGACGCTCGTCTTCGCCGTCGCAACGTTCGGCGCCGTGCTCATTCTGACCCAAATCTTCTGATGCCTCTTTCGAGGCACGCCGCTGATGTCGCCCCTGGCGTCCGACTTGCCGGACTTGCGCGCTATCAGAACCCCACGCGCTGCGCAGCCGGTCGCCCAACGGCGGCCACCAAAGCCGCATCGAGCGATGTCCAGATCCATCCAAAGCACATTCGACAAGCGTTACACCCGGCTCGACGACCACAATATCCCCAGTCGGCAACGCGATTCGCGACGCACGGGACAGACGCAAGCCTCAGCGCGCGGTCCACTCGCTCTGATGGCCTAGTAGCGCGCGCGGCCAATTGATCGGAGGAGCCGCGAGCCCTCCCGGCACGCAGGTTCCCGGGCGCATCCAGAGGCACACCGGCCCGTTGCCCAGAACGATTTCAGGATTGTCCGCGTCACGGAAGCACTCCACGCGCTTGTAGCCATAGCGGCGCAGGTCCAGCCATCCGCGCACCAGCATCGCGTTGGCATCCTGCGGATGCGCGAGGAAGCTTTGCCCGGTAAGTTGGTAGATTGTCACCCCAGGCGGCAGATGGCTGTAGCCGGGAGTATCGAGCCACGAAACGCCAAGCAGTCCGACTCCGCAGATTTTCTTGTTCGCCGAGATCGCGCGGAACGCCGCCAACTGTCCGCTGCCATGCGTCCATAGCGTGCCAAAGGCCGACGATACCGCGATCGAGTACGAGACGATGCACCACAATGCGACGCCCGCGGCCGCGTCGAGGTTTGCGCCGAATGGTAATTCGCGCCGCGCCCGCACCATCCGCGAGGTCTCGAGCACCGCGACGCCCAACAGCGTTGCGCTTAGCGGCATCGCAGGATAGAGGAATCTGAATTCCTGATGATTCAGGCTCGAGTGCGTCGCGAAGATCGCGATTGCAACGGCGAGCAAAAGCGGCAGCCGGCGTCCGCCGACGATCAATGCGGCCACGACCAGCACCGTCGCCCATCCCCAGACGTTCCAGAGCTGAACGGCCAGCCAGTAGTGCGGCACCACGCCAAATCCCTCCGCTATATGCATCCCGAGGTTCATCCAGACGTTCATCCACATGCTCCGGAAGAGCCCATGCCAGGTCACCAGGTCGAGCAGGCCGGAAAACAAAACCGGCGCGAGCGCGCCCGCGATGAGGGGAATCCATCGTGCGCGCAATTCACGCCGGCAGATCCAGATGACCGCGATTGCGATCGGGGGAGTGAGCTGAATTCGAATCGCGAAGACCAGCCCGAACAGCACGCCCGCCCAAAGCATCCGCCGGCGCGAGGCGGCCGGCCCGTCGGGATAGCCGAGGTAGAGCGCCACGATAAGGATATCGCCCGCGATCACGTCGGTGAGAGTGTGCGTCGAGAAATATACCAACTCCGCCCAAATCGAATTGACGAACGCGACCACGATCCCGCCGCGAGTACCGTCAATCCTGAAACCCCACAAAAATCCGCACGCGACCGCGGTCAGCGACGCCATCGCCATGAAGATCGTGACGCATCCAGTCACAAAGCCCGGAGCGCCGCTGAAGATACGCGCGAATTCCATCACGCCCGCAATCACGCCGGGAAATATCCACGATCTCGTTCCGACGGCAAATTCCCACGGCAGCAGCCCGGTGCCGAAGACAACTCGATGCGCCTGTTCGGTCACCTGGAAAATCTCGTCCGGATGGTTGATGCTCGGATAGGCGAACCCGGCGCCGAGCCGCAGGACGAACGCCCCGAGCATCAGCGCGACCATCGCGGCCGTCGTTTCCGGGAGCCACCCCGAACGCAGCGCCGCAGCCGCTTGCGCGCGCGCCGCCGAAGCTTTCGATCGGATAGCGCCGGGATGTTTTTTTTTGCTTCGCCGTTTACTCATCGCCGCCGAATCCGCAAGGACTCAGCGAATCAATGTGGTACATCCGGCCACAATCTGAAAGATGCCGCCGAAAGAAACTTTCGATGCGTATCGGCTGCGCTCAGTTCTGGAACAGCGCGCGGACGATCGGCGTGACCATTTTCTCCGACGGCGCATCGCCGGCGATCTTATTCACGATCGCCCGCATCTTCGCACCCGATCCCCCGACTTGCGCGAGAATTAGCGGCACGTGGCCGTCCTGCCATTCGGCGCTCCCGTGCATCGAGTAGTGCGGGACCTCGCAGAAGTAATAGCGCTCGGAGATCGGCAGCGACATGCTCGCTTTCGAGAGCAGCAGAATATCGCCGGCGCGGTCTCCGTGCGGCCCGGCGCTGAGCCATCGCATCCGCTGGTCCAGGTTGATCAGGTCAGGCCGCGGATGCGCCATCAGGTATTGATAGATTGGCACCAGCCGCCCCTCATCATAAATTTGGTACTCTTTCGCCATTTGGCCGGGCGCGGCGGGCTCGCGCGCAAAGATCAGATCGATCGATCCCTTGAGTCCGGGTACGCCCGCACCGTTGCGGTTCGCCTCGTCAAATGCGCGCGCGATCGGCATCACGTCCTGTTGCAGGCGCGCTGGCCGCGACCAATCGCACTTCTGCCCAGGCGCTGCGCAGGTCGAACGATCGGCGAGATAGATGTAAGCCATGAAGCCCTGGTAGGCGAGCACCGCCTGAAAGTCATCTTCGTCGGTAGTAACTTTTACCGTCGGTTTGCGTACGCGAAAGCCCTGCTGACGCACCAGCTCGAACGGCGTGTCTTTTCCGGTCGCGGCGAGCGCGTGCACGTGATCGTTCATCACCGGGATATGCCCATGGTCCGCGATGAACATCACGTAGGTTCCGTCGAGGGCATTGTCCTTGCGATACAGATCGAGGACTTCGCCGACGCCTTTGTCCGTGATCTTTTCGAGGTAGTCGACCTCGGAGTTCAGAGGGTCTTTCGCCTCGTGCGTGTAGATATCGATTCCGGGGAAATAAACCACTTGCAGATTCGGAATGCCGTGCTCATTTATCGCGTCGAGCAGCTTCGGCACAGAATCGAGATCGATATCCGCGCTGAGCGACTTCTCCGCGGACTCGCCCTGCGCTTTGCCCGCGAGCAATCCGGCGATCATCCCGACCAGCGAACTCGGCGCGACCGTCGTATAAAGCGTCGCGCCCTTGTACACCGACAGCAGCGAGACATTCGAGCGTCCGGGAATCTGGGCATAGAGCGTGGGCGTCGCGAGCGCGCGTCCAACCAGGTCGTCATCTACGACCTTGGTCAGATCGGTCGTGTCCTCTACCGAGACCGGCACCGGCGCATAGAAGCCCATCGTGCGGCGCTCGAACCATTCGTCGCCGGTCACGCCATCCCACGCCGGCGGCTGGCCGGTGAAGATCGAAGACCAATTTGCGATCGTGCTCGAGGGCAGAAGGCTCAGCGCCTTGGGCGCGCTGTAGGCGTGCTCGTAAAGACCGTCGCCCTCATCTTTGCCCAGCACCGACGCCATGTTCGGCGCCTTGCCCGATTCGATGGCGGCCTTGAGCTGATTGTAGCCCGCGCCGTCGAGCGCAAAGATAATCACGCGCGGCGTCGCGAGGGCTTCTGGCTCGTGATGCTTCAGCTGCTGCTCACCGCCAGTGCTAAGCGTCTTGGCGACGAGACCACACGCGGCGATCGTGGTTACCATGGTCGCCAGCAACCCGGCAAAGAGGTATTCGCGCCGGAGAAGGTTCGTGGAAGTCAGGTGCATGTGGAAGAGAATCCTCTGAGTCGTTGGGCATCAGGCTAGCCGGAGGACAAGGACGCTCACAAGAGAATTTCATCAATCGCGACAACTCAATTCGAAGAGCTGATTGCGCCGGCGGATGCCGCGCCCTTCCGAGGGATGGGACTTCAGCCATGTGCGCGGACGCTTAGTGCAGGCTCCGCTTCCGTTTAACTACCTCGACGTGCTGCGGCGCTTGAGCATCGTGACCTCGATGCTGGATCTCGGCACCGTACGTGGGTTCGTTTATCGGCGCGGTTTTGGGGTAGGCGCGACGCGATGTTAGAATCGCATCATGGCGGCAGCATCAAAGACAGATCATCACCTGGTTGCGGGACGGCTCGAGATTGGAAAATTCTCGCTCTACTACGAGACCGCGGGAAGCGGTCCCGCGTTGATCTTTCTGCACGGCCTCGGCGGGAACCATCTGTCGTGGTGGCAGCAGGTGCCGTACTTCATGCGATGGTACACCTGCGTTACCGTCGATCAGCGCAGCTTCGGGATGTCGCCCGATCCCGAAGGCCTCTTCAACCAGGCGCACGGCTCGGACCTCGCGCGCCTGCTGGACCATCTGAAACTCGACAAGGCGGTATTGGTCGGGCAATCGATGGGAGGATGGACGATCGTCGGCTGCGCGCTTGAGCATCGCGATCGAATCGCCGGGATGGTGATGGCGGACACGCCCGGCGGAATCTTCACGCCGGAGATGAGATTTCCGCAGACGCCGCCGCGAGCGCCGTTCGGCACCCCGACCGCGATCGGCAAGCTGCCGACCTACGCGGAGGATTTCTTTCTCCGCAATCGCGAGCTCGCGTTCCTGTATGACTCGCTGATGATCCTGGGCGCGCGGCCGCCCGCCGACGCGATGCAGCGGCTTGGCGCGTCGCGCTATGACCTCGATCGCGCAAAAGCGCAGCTCACGATGCCGGTCCTGTGCGTAGTCGGAGAGGAAGATGCGCTCATTCCGGCCGCGATGATCGAGCGGCTTGCGGCGTGGCTGCCCGACGGGCGCTTCGCGAGCGTTCCGCACTGCGGCCATTCGGTCTATTTCGAGCAGGCGGCGGTCTTCAATCAGCTCGTGCGCGATTTCCTGATCGACATAAAGTACGGGAAATCCGCCGGCGCGTAGAGTACGAACGGCGGAGACGCCGCTGCACGACGCGCGGACTCGGTGCACGGACGCTCCGGGATTTCTCGCCTATGGCTCGAAATGACGATTGGGGGCTGGGCTGAAGCTAAGAGATTGATTCGCCAAGCGCACATCCGTCATTTCGACCGAAGGGAGAAATCCCGAGGCGGTCATGCACTCGCACGCGAGTCGCGTAAGGGCCTAGGGTCGAGTCCTCGCGCTTCGCAACACGCGGCAACCACAACGGAGAGAGCGATTTCAGCTCAATTGTCGCACACGCCTGTCAGGCATATACTTTAACTGATGCGCCAGGTTGTCTACGCCGCGATTTGTGTCCTGCTGGCGATGGCGCTGCCATCGTGTATGCAGCCACCCACCTCGGGCGGGATGGCTGCACCGGTCGGCTCGACCGGATATAGCGCCGCCACTCCGGCGCAAATGATCTACACGCCGCATCCCGCACCGCCGCCGCTCAAGAACGCGACCGTTGATCAAACCCAAAGCCAGGCCCTGACCGATTATTTAAAGAACCATCGCCTGCCGCTTGTTGGAGCGCAGGTGCTGGCCGCTCCGGACGGCGAGCGTCAAGTGATCCTGTTCGGATACGTTGCCAGCGGCTACGGCAAGCAGGACGCCGAGAACAAGGCGCACGCCTACATGAAAGATACGGCGGTCACCGTCGATAACCGGATCACGATTCAGCCCGAACTCGCCAGCGCGAACGCTCCGCCCGGCAACGCCTCGACGCCATCAGGCAGCAGCAACTCGTCCTCGCAGAGCTTCTACGATCCATCGCTCGGCAACGCGCAACAATACCAGCAGCAATCGGCGCAAGATCCGTACTCGAACTATCAGTCGTACCAGTCGCAGAGTTCCAGTCCGAGTATGATGAGCACGCTCGTTCCGCTGCTTGGGATGTTCGGCGGATCGTTCGGTAGCGGAGGCATGAGCGGCGGATCATTCGGCGGCTTCGGCACCGGGTACGGATCATACGGCGGGATGGGCTATCCGACTTACCCGCCAGCGCCCGCACCGGGATGGGGCCCCGCACCACCCTACCCTCCTTATCCTTAAAATCGCGCGACGCGATCACTCGGCGAGCTTGAAGCGCTCGCCCAGAAACACCTGCCGTACCTGATCGCTGGCGACGATCGCGTCGGGCGGTCCTTCGATCAAAATCTGTCCGCCATGAATCACGTATGCGCGATCGATGATCGACAGCGCCGCGTGAACATTGTGATCCGACATCAGGATGCCGATGCCGCGCTCGCGCAGGTACGAAATGATGCGCTGGATCTCGACCACCGTGATCGGATCGATTCCCGCAAACGGCTCGTCCAGGCACAGGAACGACGGGTTCAAAACCAGGGCGCGCGTGATTTCGACCTTGCGCCGCTCTCCGCCCGAGAGCACTCCCGCCTTGGTATGGCGCAGGCGCGTGATATCAAGCTCATCGAGCAGCGATTGCAGCCGGCTTTCGCGCTCCTCCTGCGTGAGCGGCAGCGTCTCGAGCACCGCGAGCAGGTTCTGCTCGACGGTCAGCTTGCGAAATACCGAAGGCTCCTGCGGCAGATAGCTGATCCCGCGCCGCGCGCGTTGATAAAGCGGCAGCATCGTAATCTCATCTTCGCCCAGCAGCACGCGGCCGCGGTCGGGCTTGACGAGTCCAACCAGCATGTAAAAGGTCGTGGTCTTGCCCGCGCCATTAGGCCCAAGCATTCCGACCACTTCGCCCGGGTCGACGTGCACCGCGACGTTGTCGACCACGGTGCGCGCGCCGTAGATCTTTGTCAGTCCTTCTCCCCGCAGGATTTCCTTCGCGGGCGAGCCGAGCACACCCGCACGATCGCGAGGCCGGAGCTGTTCAACTTTTGCCATGGGGCTTCACAGCGCATTATACGCCATCCGAAAGTATTATAGGCTTTCTGCCGAATATGAAACGTCACCCGCCGTCGAAACTCCCGCGGGAGTTCTACACCCAACCGGTCCTGACCATCGCGCGCGAGGCAATCGGCAAGGTCCTGGTGCATCGCAGCGCCGACGGCGAGGCCGCCGGACGTATCGTCGAGACTGAAGCTTATCGCGGACCGCTCGACCTGGCATCGCACAGTTCCAGGGGCCTCACTCGGCGCACGGCCGCGATGTTCGGCCCCCCGGGCCACGCGTACGTCTATTTGTTGTATGGAGTGAGTTGGGCGATGAACCTGGTGACGGCGCCCGCGGGTACGCCCCATGCGGTACTGATTCGCGCGCTCGAACCCGTCCGCGGCCTGGAGCTGATGGCGCGTCGCCGCCGCCGTTCATCCGACTCGCGCGATTTAACCAACGGACCGGGCAAGCTGACCCACGCGCTTGGAATTACCAGCGCGCAATACGGCTTCGATCTGTGCGGCGACGTGCTCTACCTAGAAGACGACGAGCATCGACGCGGCAGGATCGGGCGCTCGCGGCGGATCAACGTCGCGTACGCAGGCCGATGGGCGGAGAAGCCGTGGCGTTTCTATGAACGAGGAAACCGGTACGTGTCGGTGCAGCCGCGCGACTAGACGCTGATCGCATCGCGCGATTCGACTCGTCGTGCGGCACGTGGCATCGCAGGCATGGACGAAAGCTTCCAGCGCGAGAGATCGACACCGATCAGATCCTCGAGCGCGACTATCTCGGGCCGAAAGCGCTCGCGCACTCGCCGCTCAACTCCCGGATCGAGAACCGGAAACGGTTCGCCGCCACCGAAGGTGAAATCCCAGAATCCCAATCGATCGAGCAGATCGATCGTCCGGTAGGCGCGATGATTTCGCAAGCTGCTCAGCCAGCGCTGCGCCTTGCGCGCGCGTTTCCGATTGCGCGCAGGCCGCTCGATCGAATTGATCGCGCGCTTGGCGGGTTGTGAATGCTTCAAACCGATCGGCGCGATTCCGATGAAGCCGCAGATCCGGTCCAGATAAGCCTGAGGATTGTCGCGCAGCTCGTCGTAAAATGTGATCAGGACCGCCTCGCGCCCGAGGCGCTGAAACCAATTGGTCAGATGAAACGCGTACCTACTCCCCTCCGCGATATTCTGATGCGCGGTCAGCGATTCCTCAAAGCTCAGCCGCGTGGTCCCGTAATAACGCCGCATCCGGTAGAACGACCACGCACGATCGACCGGGTCACGCACCGTGCAGATTATCTTGCATCCCGGAATGTGTTTCGCGATCCGCTCGGGCGCTCGCGTATCAGCGAAGTACGGACAGACTTCACCTGCAATGCTTCCGGGACCCGCGCCGCGGAAATGCCACGCATACCAATCGATTCCAAGACCATACCTGGAGCTGAAGAAGGACGTCTCCTTGGTCCCTTGCGGAAGCACGACTCCAGGCGCGAGTGCATGATGCAACCAGGTGGTCCCGGTGCGAGCCGGCCCGATCCCGATAAATTCCGGCAGCCGACGACCTTGATCGCCGCTACCTCGATGCGTGCCGTTTTTCGATTGCGCCGCCAATTATCGCATCCATCAACCAGTAATCTCGGTCTGAAAACCAGATTACGATTTGTTAATGATCGGTTTCGACGCAACCTTAACATTTTGTAATAAACATGCAAATACCCAGCAATAACGCGAACAAACGGCGAATCTAAGACCAATATAGATGCAATCAGCTCGCCTGGGACGGCGCTTCGTCTGACGGGCGCACATGGCGGAACTGTCGCAGTAGGAGAAAATCGTAGAGAATTTTGATCGATCCGGCGCAGATAAGCGGCCATCCAAAGACCGAGTAATCGAGCATCACACCCGCGGGCAGCGGCGAAAATGCCGACGCGAGGCTGCGCGGCACGTTGGTCACTCCTGCGGCCGCCGCACGCTCTTCGGGTGGCACTACCGCCATCACATACGATTGCCGCGCGGGCACGTCCATCGAAGACAGCAGGGAGCGCAGCAGCAGAAAGACGATTGCCAGTTTGAGATTCGGCATCACTCCCGCGAGGATCAGAAAAACATTCGCCGGCAGGTGCGTAAATACCATCGTGTTGATCCGCCCGAAGCGCGCCGCGATCGACGACGATAAAAATTGGGACAATGCGCCGAGCAATCCGGCAAAGAAAAAAAACGAACCCGCCGCCGCGACCGACATGTCGAAGCGCCGGAAGAGCCACAGCGCGAGCAGCGATTGGACCGTGAAGCCGCCGCCGAACGAGTCCAGGCTGAACAGCATCGACAGTTTGATCACGATCGATCGCGAGCGCGCCAGCGGTTTCGTCGCCGCTGGAAGTGGCGCGGTTTCGATTGCCGCACTGAGCGAGGAATAGATTATCGCTGCGATGACCGCGAGCGCCGAATAGACGAAGAATCCGGAGCGTTCCGCACCCGCCAGCGTCCATCCCATTCGTGGAGCAATCGCCGAGGGCAACCCGCTCGCGAGGGCGCCGAACGCACCCGCGAATGCGCCGCCGACATTGTATAGCGAAAACGCCGCGGTCAGATCGGAGCTGACCACCGTCTCCGCCAGCGCGGCCTGCTCGACCGGCAAAAACAGGCTCACGTCGCCGGCCGAGGGATTGAGCGTACCGATTAGCGCGACCGCGAAAATCACCCAGAAGCTTCGCGCGTCTGCAAATCCGAGCCCGGTTGCGAACATCAGCGCGGCCGCAGCCAGCAGCACCGGCTTTCTGCCAATACGATGGCTCGCCAGCCCGACCCACAGCGTTAATGCGGCGGAGCCGAGCAGCGTGCCGAACACGATCGCGCCAACCTGCGCGGCGGAAAACTCGAGTGCCAGCAGGTAGCTCGGCAGGAGCACGCTGACCAGTCCGTCGCCGAAGCCGCGTAGCGCGCGCGTCGCCAGAATCCGGCGCGAGTCAGCCGTCGCGCTCTTGGGAATCCATCGCCCTGACTTTATCGGCATCGGTTCGTCTTGATCTTTGCAAGAACCCCGATATCTCGCACGGCGTCGCCAACGGTTCAATGACCAACTCCCGCTCGCAGACGTCTTCTTGCCCGGCGCGCAATCCCGTATTTTGTCCCAGAGGAAAAAGCGTGCAGGACATGAGATTGGCATGGTACGCGCGCGCGGGGGTCGTCGTCGCGATGCTGCTTGCTTGCTCGCAATGTGCCGGCGTCGCGCCTGCTCCAGCCAGATCGACGGCTCCGTTGATTGCCGGATGCACCGTCGTCTTGCGCGCCGGCGCCTCGATCAACGCCGCGCTATCGGTAGCGGCGCCAGGAACGTCGATATGCCTCGATGACGGTTTCTATACTCCCGCGCTATTCACCCGCTCGGGCGCTCCAGGAGCGTGGATCACGCTTCGGGCGGTGAATCCCGGCAAAGCGACGATCATCGCTGTGGGAAAATCAGCCCAGGCCGTCAATCTGAATGCTCAGAGCTACATCGAGGTCAGAGACCTGGTCGTTGACGGTGGATCATTTGGAATCGTGTCGTCGGGATTCGCGCATCATACCCGCGTCATCGGCAACGAGGTTAAGTTCACCGCCGCCAGCGGAATCCAGCTCAACGACGGCGACTACCGTGACATCGAGCACAACCGCGTCCACGATTGCGCCAAAGGATGGAGCGGCAGCGGATCGGGCATTTCGATTTATCAACCGAAAGCGTCTGATCATGCGGCGGGCTCGCACAATGTCATCAGCTACAACCTCTCTTACAACAACGCCAATCCTCCCGGCGGCACCGACGGCAACGGGATCATCTTTGACGACGGCAATCACACCCAGTCCGACAATCGCGCGTACCGAGGAAACCGCTGATCGAGGAAAATATCGTCTATGGAAACGGCGGCGGCGGGATCAACGTGTATCAGTCCTCGCACGTGATCGTGCGTAACAACACCGCGTACTGGAATCACGCGGTGACGACCA
Organism: uncultured delta proteobacterium; assembly: GCA_963765675.1. Classification (GTDB taxonomy): domain Bacteria; phylum Desulfobacterota; class Binatia; order Binatales; family Binataceae; genus JBARDN01. Next base: position 497,965 of record CAVXXK010000006.1, read on the forward strand.
ACCGAGCGGATGGCGCGGAGAGCTGCAAGACGAGTACTGCTCGGGCCTCGTGTGGGTCAATAATATCGCGTGGGCAAATCTGCGTTTCAACTGGCGCAACTCGGCGACGGTGCAGGCCGGAAGCGCGATGGTCTGGAAGAACAATCTCGAATTCAACGGCATCAAGGGCGTCAATCCGAAGCTCGCGAATCCTCCCATCGACATGACTCCGCTGCCCGGCTCGCCCGCGATCGGCGCCGGCACCAAAGCCTACGGAGTTCCGGAAACCGACTTCTATGGAAAGCCGTGGGGAGCCACGATCGGAATCGGCGCAGTGAAGTAGATCACCGCGCCGATTCCCCCGTCGATCGATCTGACAAACTGCTTACAGAAAGGCCTCCGCCGCTACCCGGCACGCGTTGGCATCGCCGCCGATGAGCAGCGTGGTCGCCTTGCTCTTTTTCCACGCCGCGGCGCGCTCGATGATCCGTTCGCGCGGTCCGACGAGCGAGAGCTCGTCGACCAATGCGTCGGGCACTGCGGCGACCGCCTCCTGACGCTTGCCACCGAGGTACAAGTCCTGAATCTGATGCGCCGCGTCGGCCCATCCCTGTCTGCTCACATGGTCGGTATAGAAATTTTTGCCCTTCGCGCCCATCCCGCCGACGTAGAGCGCGATTCCCGGCTTGAGCGCGTCGCGCGCCGCCTGCACGTCTTTGTTGACGGCGACGTTCAGCGAGACTGCGACGTCGAAGTTCTTCCATCCCTTGCCGTTGCCCGCTTTGCGGAAGCCAGCTTCGAGGTGCGGAACGAAAGTCTCGAGCCCCTTGGCCGTGGTCCAGACCGGGATAAAGCCGTCGGCGATCTCGGCCGCCGTCTCGACACCTTTGGGTGAGATGGTCGCGGTGTAGATCGGAATATCGGTGCGGCCGTGCAGGATCGAGCGCAGCGGCTTGCCGAACCCGGTCGAGCCGGGGCCCTTGTACGGCATCTGATAATACTCGCCCTGGAATTCGACCGGCTTCTCGCGCGCGAAGATCTGGCGCAGGATCGCGATATACTCGCGCGTACGCTTGAGCGGCTTGCCGAAGGCAAGCCCGTGCCATCCTTCGATCACCTGCGGCCCCGAGGGTCCCAAGCCAACGATTATCCTGCCGTTCGAGAGCTGATCGACCGTCATCGCCTGCATCGCGCACATCGCAGGCGTCCGCGCCGACATCTGCATGATCGCCGTGCCGAGTTTGATCTTGGTGGTTTGCGCGGCGATCCACGCAAGCGGCGTGATCGCATCGCTGCCCCACGCCTCGGCGGTCCACACCGAGTCGTAGCCGAGCGCCTCCGCTTCCTTGATTCTTTCGATATCGATTCGGATCTGCGGACCGAATCCTGCCGCCATCGTGCCGAGTTTCATGCTCGCTTTCTCCCTCGTCCTTTACGCGACTTCGAACAGGCCGGCCGCGCCCATGCCGCCGCCGACGCACATCGTGACTACCACGTTTTTGACTTTGCGCCGCTTGCCTTCGATCAGCGCATGCGCCGTCATCCGCGATCCGCTCATCCCGTACGGATGCCCGATCGAGACAGCGCCGCCATTGACGTTGAGCAGCTCATTGGGGATGCCCAATTTGTCGCGGCAATAGATCACCTGGCAGGCGAACGCCTCGTTGAGTTCCCACAGCCCGATATCGTCCATCTTGAGCCCGTTGCGCTCGAGCAGCTTCGGCACCGCGAACACTGGGCCGATACCCATCTCGTCGGGCTCGCATCCCGCGACTGCCATTCCGCGGTAGATTCCGAGCGGCTTGAGCCCGCGCTGCTCCGCAAGCTTGCGTTCCATCAGCACGCAGACCGAGGCGCCGTCGGAGAGCTGGCTCGCGTTGCCGGCGGTGATAAATCCTCCCGGACCCTTGACCGGAGGCAGCGCGGCGAGGCCCGCCAGCGTAGTGCCCGGACGATTACATTCGTCGCGCTCGAGGGTGACTATCTGGCGCGAGCTCTCGTTGGTCTTCTTGTCTTCGAATTTCTTGGTCACCGTGGTCGCGATAATCTCGTCGTTGAACTTGCCCGCCTGCTGCGCCGCGAAGGTGCGCTCCTGGCTATGGAAGGAATATTCGTCCTGCGCCTCGCGCGAGATCTTGTAGCGCTTCGAGACGACCTCGGCGGTATCGATCATCGACATATAGACCGCGGGTGCGTTCTTCAGAACCAGCGGATCGCCCGAGCGATAATTGTTCATATGCGAATTTTGCACCAGGCTTATCGACTCGACTCCGCCCGCAACCACGATCTGCATCCCGTCGGCGATGATCTGCTTGGCGCCCATCGAGATGCTCATGAGTCCCGACGAGCACTGCCGATCGACGCTCTGACCGGCAACGCTGACCGGAAGCCCCGCCGCGATCAGGCACTGGCGGGCGACGTTGAAACCCTGGGTGCCCTGCTGCAACGCACAGCCCATGATAACGTCGTCGACTTCGCCCGGCTCGATGCGAGCGCGTTTGATTGCCTCGCGGATAATTGGCGCCGCCATCGAGGGCGACTCGATATCATTGAATGCGCCGCGATACGCCTTGCCGATAGGAGTGCGTGCGGTTGAAACGATTACAGCTTCTCTCATTGGAGGGCTCCTGACTTCCCGTGATTCATTTGCCGTCTAAGCGGCGGCGCGCGGGACCATCAATCATAATCTCGCCCCTAGCGGCCTTTGGCAACGGTCGCGAAGTCCTTTTGGGCGAGCGCATTATGTTCCGCGATTGACCCCGCCGCCGGACTTCTCCTATGCGTTTATTATTCCCTCTCCTTGTCCAAGGAGAGGGTGAGGGAGAGGTCATCCGCTTTGTCGCAACAACAATGATGAGACCCATTCCGCTGAAGGAGGTCCGTTCATGCCGAAGAAGACCACCACAAAGAACAGCGAAGGAAATTTCGAGCCGTTCAATATCAACGATCTTCCATGGGAGCAGTTTCCCGGCTCGGACCGGTTCAAACGGCTCGGCAGATACGGCGGCGCCACGCACCTAGGCACCGGCATCGACGAACTCGGGCCGGGTCAATACTCAAATCAATTTCACTACCATCTGATGGAAGAGGAGCACATTTTCATCCTGAAAGGCTCGGCGACTTTGTACCTCGGCAACAGCTCCTACATTCTAAAGGAAGGCGACTATTGCTGCTTCCCAGCCGGCCAGCGAGCGGGCCATCATCTGTACAACCACACCGACGCAGACTGCACCTTCCTTACGATCGGCGAGAGCAAGCAGGACGAAGTTTGTTACTTCCCGAAATCAGGCAAAGTAAGGATCAGATCAACCGGCGACGTTTTGAAGGCACCGGAGAGCTGAACTCCCAGTAGCAGCGCTTGGGGCCGTGCAAGACTAGTTAGAGACCAACCTAGCTGGATACATTCCGCTGCCAAGTGACCTGAGGTTTTTGCTTCCCCGTCATTTTGCGCCGCGGTCACTTATTCGCGCGGACATAACCCTACTTCCAATTGTTCCTCGGATCATTCTGCGGGTTTCTTAAGTCGCCCCGCCTTCATCAGCACTTGCTCGACTTCACTACGCAAGTCATAGAAATCCTCCAGGATTCTCTGAGTATAAAGGTGCGCAGCGTTGTACTCATCCTCGGTCACTTCCCGCCATTCGTCGTGCAAAACATCATTTCCCAGGACTCGAATGTCTTCGTGGGCTCGTTTTTGGCGCGCGGAGGTGATCACCCCGTCCGCCGCCGCCTCATTGATGCGGGCGGCAAGCGTCCCTTTCGTGTAGCCATTCGCGATCAAGGTCTTTTCAAGAACCGAGCGAAGAAGCGCCGATGCCCCTCTCCACGCACCTATTGAGGAGCTGAGCTCTGCCTCGCGAAAATCCCCACACAAGTCGGGAGGTACGGTAGCTGGCAGAGTCGCGCGATCAATTGCCACGGGATAAAAGTCGATTAACATACCATCGATCTGTCTTCCAAGGGGATTGTAAATTGTAGCGAGTCCGCCGCGACCGCAACCTCCGCATCTCATCAAGACATAGAATTTTCTCTCGTCCGGGGCATCCTGCACGACGGTACCGTATTCCCCTCGGCTTCCCCTGTACTCGAAGTTGGAGAGCGCCCCGCCGCATCCCGGGCAAACGGTTCGAACATTTCCAGCGATATATTTGGCTTCCGTCATGCTCTCACGATAAGCGCCCGATCGCGGCACGAATCAGCGTTAGAGCCCCTTGCGTGATGAGAGAGGTCGCCGCCCCTTTTCCGGCGTCGCGAATCATTCCGCCAGCAACTGTTAACGCGCGCTTGACCTTGCCAGCATCAGGTGTCGGGGCCTCTGCCTCGGTCTCGATCACTTCGATCTCGCGCGCCAACCGACGACGTTCGGCTGCCGGAACCAACGCATCGAGGTTTTCACGGAGCTGCGCCGCAAGACCCACCAATGCCTTCGGATCAATTCCTCCTGAGGCTCGCTGATTGATGATGACCCTTCCACCCTCAGTAACGTTACCGAGCACGTTCGATAAGTTCTGGACGCCACCGTGGAAATTGTACTCGACGTTCCGCGCCATCTCTCTATCCTGTTTGGAGAAGCTAAGGCCCTCACCTACGACGCCCGCCTGTTCGAGTTCCACGCTCCACCGTAAGACTTCGTTTCGGACGTGGCTGGGGATCCCCGACAATTCGCCCGTGTTGAGGAAGCACTTGACGTCAGCGCCAACCGCAGTGACGAGTTGCGCTTTGAGTTCCGGAGGCAGAATGAACTCCGCCTGACTCTCGGCTTTGGCTGTCCGCTCGATAACCCCTGCCGGATTAATTATTTGCCGTGGATCCAGCAGCTTTTTAACCTTCTTCACCTCTGACCAATGGATCGATTGCCACCCGTGGTATGGATTGTACGCGCGAAACTCGTTCTGAATGCGCCGGTACGCGGGAATTGCGTCAGACGGATCGTAGCCGTCGAGTTCCTTCTTAATCCATGCCGAGAATTCCGTCAGCCTAAGCTTTTGGGCGGCGACCCAAGCTTTCCGAAGCAGATCCTCGATGGGAATGGAGGGGTCGAGTGCATGTTGTTGAAGCTCTTCTATAAGCGACGACATCTGAATTGCGATCATAGCAGCCGCGCAGCAAATCCAGGAAGGTTACCGCGCGATGATTAATCGGACGATCGCGGCTTTCGACACGGTTTGCGGTGACCCGATACTGAAATCCGTCGGAAGATGGCGCGCCCAGAGGGATTCGAACCCCCAACCCTCAGATCCGAAGTCTGATGCTCTGTCCAGTTGAGCTATGGGCGCCCTTCAATCGAGAAGAAGAATTTAGCATACCCGAGACCCCGCGCCAGACCGCATAGAACAGCACCTCGGTTGCGCGGCAATGCGGAGTAATCGTATTGGTGCGAATCTGAACCGGCCTCAAAAAGGGGAAGTCGCACTGAGAACTCTCGAGAGATGGTTTCCGCTCGATCCGCCGATTACCGGGTTCCTGCGGGTCTTCGCCGTCGCCCTGGCGGCTCGGGTTCTTTATCTGCTGGTCTTCATCTGGATGCGCCCGAAGATTTGGGGAGCCACCGGATTCGATTTCTGGGAGATGGGAAATATCGCGATCAATCTCGCTCAGGGACGCGGCTTCAGCTCGCCTTTCTTCGCCGGAAATCAGCCGACCGCCTGGATGTGCCCGCTCGTTCCCGCTTTGTGGGCCGCCGTGATGAAGCTGCTCGGCGAGGCTTCCGGGCGAACCTACCGGGTGCTGGTCGTATTGCAAATCGTTCCGAGCGCCCTATCCGTCTCCCTCTATTGGCTCGTTGCTCGTTACCTGACTCGCCGCGTGCCTGACCTTCCGTCATATACCGCGGCGCTCGTGGCAATCGTTTTCTGTTTCTGGCCGGAATCGCTGATGCGCTTTACTCTGATTTGGTATTTCGTCTGGCAGGAGCTGATCCTCGTCGCGCTGATTTGCGCGGGGCTATGGTGGTGCGACGAGCCGAATATCTATTCCGGTTCGACGCTCGGCGCGCTCGGCGGAGTGATGGCGTTGATCAACGTCACGCCCTTGCCGATTTTCGCCGTGGCGCTCGTGACTCCGCTTTTCGAGAACAAGTTTCGCCGCGCCACTATCATGCGAGCCGCGCTCGTTTCCGCAATCGTAGCGACGATTATCGTCGGTCCGTGGATCGTCCGGAATGCACTCAAGTTCGGACGCTTCGTTCCCATCCGCTCGAATGCGGCGTATGAACTGTTTCAAGGCAACAATCGCAATGGGTCGATCTGCCAGCAGATAGATTCAGCGCATCCTACTCACGACCCGCACGAACTCGCGCTATACAAATCTCTCGGCGAGATTGGCTATGTGCGCTACTCGCGCGATCGAGCGTTCCAATATATCGAAACGCATCCGTACGAGACGGCCCTGCGCATCGCAGAGCGGATCTACGTCGCCTGGTGTACTGATATCTTCGAGCAATGGCCGTGGCAGCCCGGCAAACCGTACTCAGGGCAGGGATTCGTCGTTACCAACGTCTCGCTTCTCTCCGCGCTCGTCCCGTTGTGCATCGTAGTCTTTGGTTTGGCGACCAGCCGCCTGAGCGGTCTGCCGCATCCGATACTCTTCGTGAGTATATTCGTGTTTCTGCCGCTGCCGCATTACTTCACGATGGCGAATGAGCAGTACCTACAAACGCTCCGCTCGTGGCTGGCGTTGATGGCTATAATAGTTCTGATCCGGACGCTCTCCGGAAGTGCGCCACCGGATCGATCGCTAACCTAACAGCGCTCAATCTGAATCGGCGGCGTTTTGCGCGACCGCGGTCCAGGTCGAATCAGGATTGTACTCCGTCATCGCAGAGGCGATCGAGTCGGTATCGGCGCCCAGATCTTTCTGATAAATCTGGCCGTCCTGGTTGACGACAAACGTCATCACTCCGGTCACTCGGTAGCTGACTGGATATGCGACAACTGCAAATCCTCCGGTCATCTGGCCGTTAACGATATAGTCTTTGGCCCCGCCCGGGGCGTCCGCACCCTGGCGCGTCAGCAGCCGATAAATGTACCCGTGGAACGGGCGCTGGGTCCGCGCGGTCTGATGCGAATAACCCTCTGCCGCCGCCTCCGCGACCAACGGACCAAGCGGACTCTCCGGCTTCTGCCCTGCGCTGACCTGCCAGTACAGCCCGTTCTGGGTGCCCGGCGTACTGCTGAACTTCTGCGTATACTGATGAACTGAGCTGCCGTCGTGAGCTTTTGCATAGTAATCATGCTCGGCTTCGGCGATCGCCTTGCAGACTCTGATTACCTTCAGCTCATTCCAGCCGATATTGCGATATAGTATTTCTTCCTTGCCGTATGCGGTGTCGAAATACCATTGATCGCCGCTTTTCTTGAGAGGAATCGGCGTCGGCCAATTGTCCTCGCCGATATAAAGAAACACTCGTCCGTCGCCGGCGGTGGTGAACTGATGCGATTGATCGTAGCGCTTGATGAAGTTGGCGCGATTGGTTTTATCCGTGACCGAATCACCAGAGGTAATCAGCGACTGCGCGGATGAGCCCAGAATTGCGAGCACCTGCTGATCGCTGTCATTTTTCATCGCTCCGTCCAGAGCTGCAGCCGCGTCCTGCGGAGAGCTGAACATCTTCTGGCCAGGATCCTGTGCGAAGACCGCCCGGCACGGACTGAGCCCGATCGCGAGACCGATCAACAGGAGTTTAAAAGCGAACCGCCCCACCGTGCGCTTTCGATTATCGTCTATTGCTTGAAGCATTGGTTTTATCCTGAAGTCGAAGAGCACCGTCGTACCCTATATCGGCACCCGCAATCTGACTACTCGATTGGCTATTCGCGATACTCTGGTAAATCTCGCTACTCTGGTATTTCCAACGACGCGCAGCCATCAACGATGCTCGCCGCCGCCGTGTTCGCCACCGCGCCGTGTTCGCCACCGCCGCCGTGTGCAGCGCCACCACTGTGTCCTGCCGCCGCGTGTGAAACCGGCGCGCTGCGTCCGACCGGTGCGCCTCGGCCCCAGCTCGTCCTTCCGCGGCTGCTCGCGGCCCAGGTGTCGCGTCCTGGTGCGTAACCACCCCACGCACCCCGATAATATCCAGTCTCCGGATGCCCGCCCCATCCGCGATAGATATAATCCGGGTACGCTCCCGAATAACCAGAATAAACAGGATACCCGCCGCCTCCGTAATATCCTCCGTCGGATCCGAAACAGCCCGCGACGAGAATCGAGAAGAGAACGGCGCAAAGGAATCGAAGTGTACGACTTGCGAGGAATTTCATATTAGGCCGGCTTCAGAGGGAAATGCCCTTATTGATTTCCATCTGATCGATTCTCAGCCCCATCCGAACAATCGTCAAGGTGTTTTCTGAGCGCCAAAATCTCGAAAAGTAACAGAAGGAACATTCCCTATGGCGCCGGCTCACCTAGGAGTAGATAGCTTTTCCAGCCGGGAGAAGATCGCTGTGCGAAAAGTGCTCCGCGCGAGTAGTCAGTGAGGTTTTTCGGCTCTATCCAGATCGGCAGAGGGATCGCGTGTCAGATCGCTCTTCAGAAATTCCGTGCTCTCCGGCAGCGCGACCTGGAAGTTACCCTCGCGCTGAAGCTGGATCCGCGCGCCGTCCGCGACGCATCGCAGCAGATGCCCTCCGCGGCTGCGGTCGGCCGCGAGAAAGTGAAAGTGATACCCCGCGATGCTGAACGCCGCCGAATAAACCGGCGCCCAGAACCCGACGATCGTTCCGCTCACGTCGCTGAACTCGAACTCCGCCTGATGGCTCGTCGCTTCCGCAAGCGGTACGCCCTCCGCCGATTTGCATGCCGCGCGCACCTGCAGATGATCGAAATGCGCGTCGATCCGGATCGCATAGAAAAGGTTGTTCGACCCTCGATGCTGGTCGATCGCTTCGCACAGCGCCGGCAAGTCTGAGGTCCCCGCGATCGAGATCAGGTCGTCGGCGGCAAAGCGCGTCACGACGGCGAAGGGACTCTGCGCCGTGTCTTCCGCTATTCGAACCGAGCCGTCACTGCGGACCTGGTAAAATTTGCCGTCGAGCACGATCATCTCGCCGTCGAGATGCTCGAACGTCCCAAGCCCGAGATCGCCATGCTCCCGCAGCGTCGCGACCGTGACCGCACCGTCGTAGATTCCCTGCACCAGCGCTCCCGAAGTAGAGACCTGGAACAGCGTGCGATGCTCGACCTCGAGATGGCTCGCGAGGGCCGCATTGACGATATGCCTAATCGATTCTCCGGTCTCGTCGCGCCGTTTCTTAATCGCGCGCCACAGGCCTTCGGGCAAGTTGAGCTTTACTTCGTGATGCATCGTACCGATGCATATCACGAGAGCACGGAACGTAGGCATTCACAGAAGCAACCACCAAGGCACCAAGGCGCCAAGGCAGTCACGAAGACACCAAGGCACCAAGAAAAACTTTTCTTCTTTGTGTCTTTGTGTCTTCGTGGCCGCCTGGTGCCTTGGTGTTTGGGTTTTATAAGCTCGAAGCCACTGGTTTGACTCGTTTCTGGAATTATTCCAAAATGACTGACTGGTCAGTATATGAAGCGTGCAACTGCAGAAGCCCACACCGCCGCAACTCCGATACCGCCGCCGGCGCCCGCGACTCCACCCTCCAAGCGCGAGCGAATCCTCGCCTCGGGCCTGCGCCTGTTCGCCTACGAGCCTTACCAGGCCGTCACGATGGACCGGGTCGCCGACGCCGCCGGCGTCGCCAAGGGCACGCTCTACCTCTACTTCCAGTCCAAGGAAGACCTTTATCTCGAGATTCTGAGCGACGGCCTCGAGACGATCTCGCGCAACTACGCCTCGACCGTCGATCCCGCCGCGTCGGTGAAGGACCGGCTGCGCCACGCCGTCACGCTGACGATCCAGTTCTACAATGAGCGCCGCGACCTGCTGCGCCTCATCTATACCGAGGAGCCGCGGATGGCGCAGGCGCGCAACCGCCTCATCCAGGGATGGCGCGATCGCGGCGTGCGCTTTTTCACCACGCTGATCGAGGAAGGGATGCAGACGGGAGCGTTTCGTCCCGGCGATGCGCTGCTCGCGACCCACGCGGTTCTCGGCGGGATGCGCTCGGTGATGCTCTATTACGAGGCGCGCCGCCCGATCGACGAGATCACCGCCGAGGTCGGCGAGATAGTCATGCACGCGCTCAGTATCGAGCCTCAATCCAATGGGCGGCGCCCAGGCCATACTCAGTAAGCTCCACATGATTCGAAAAATTATCCGGCGAATCATCACGCTCGCGATCCTCGCCGCGCTCGGCTGGGGTTTCTATATTTTCGGCAGCCGCTACCTGTGGCCCGAAGTTGATATGACCAAAATCGCCGCGGTCGGGATGATCGAAGCGCCCGAGGTCAATATCACCAGCCGCATTCCCGGCCGTATCGCCAAGCTGACGCTGATCGAGGGCGATCAGGTGCACAAAGGCGACGTGGTCTGCGAAATCGAGGATATCGATCTGCGCAACCAGCTTGCGCAGGCGCGCGCGAGCCTCGAGAAGGCGCTGGCCGATCTCGCGCAGGCGCGGCGCGACTCGGCCCGCGACGACAAGCTCTTCGCCGAGCACATCATCCCCGCCAAGGATCACGACGACGCGAAGACCGCCGTCGATCAGGATCTCGCCGCAGTCTCCAACGCGCGCGCCAACGTCGATTTTTACCAGGACCAGCTCCGCGACACCAAAATTCTCGCGCCGGTTGACGGCGTGATCGTCAGCAAGGCGCTCGAAGTCGGCGAATGGGTCACGCCCGGCACCCCGATCCTCACCGTCGACGATCTCTCGACCATCTGGGCGCGCGTCGATGTCGAAGAAACCGACTTGGGCTCGCTTTATATCGGCAAGCCGGCGCGCGTGCGGCTGCCCACCAATCCGCCGCTGGAATTCACCGGCCGCATCATCGCGATCGGACAGGAAGGACAGTTTGCCACCGAGCACGACGTGCGCCGCGGCCGCCAGGATATCCGCACCTTCTATGTCAAAGTCCAGGTGCTCCAGGGCGGCGGCGATTTGAAGCCCGGCATGACCGCCGAAGTGACGTTTCTACGCAATGATGGAACCCGGCTCAGCAGCAATTCAAACCGAAAATCTTACCAAGCGCTTCGGTAGCTTCACCGCCGTCGAGAGCGTGAGCTTCGAGGTCAGCCGTGGCGAGGTCTTCGGCTTGCTCGGCCCCAATGGCGCGGGCAAGACCACGCTGGTCAGGATGCTGACGACGCTCATACCGCCCACCAGCGGAAAAGCGATCGTCGCCGGCGACGACGTCTCGCGTCATCCGCGCCGCGTGCGCCAGAAAATCGGCGTCATCCCGCAGGCGCTCACCTCTGATCTCGATCTCACCGGATGGGAAAATATCGACATCTACGGCGCCTTCTACGGCGTCCCGCGCGCGCAGCGTCACACCCGCGCCAAACGCCTGCTCGATATGGTCAAGCTGACCGAGCGCGCGCACGACCTCGTCGCGACCTACTCGGGCGGGATGCGCCGGCGGCTCGAAATCGCGCGCGGACTTATCCATTCGCCCGAAGTCCTGTTCCTCGACGAGCCGACGATCGGACTCGATCCGCAAAGCCGCCGCGCCGTCTGGGATCTCCTGGGCGAGCTGCGCAACGAGAGCGAGATCACCGTCTCGCTGACGACTCACTACATGGACGAGGCCGAGCAGCTATGCGACCGGATCGCGATCGTCGATCACGGCAAGGTGATCGCGCTCGACACTCCGATCGGGCTCAAGAAGCTCGTCAACGGCGCCGACCGCGTCGAGATCGAGGTCGATGGCGACGCGGCGGCGGTCGCGGCTGCGTTGCGTGTCGAGAGCTTCGCGCAGGAGGTGATCGACGACGGCGGCGGCAAGCTGATTATCGCCACCGACGACGGCGCGCATATAATCCCGCGCCTGATCGATCGCGTTGAAGCGACCGGCTCGCACGTCACCTCGATCAGCGTGCACAAGCTCTCGCTCGAAGACGTCTTCATCCGCTTCACCGGCCGCACCCTGCGCGACGAAGCCGCCAAGAAAGTCAGCTTCCTCGTCGGAGCCGGGATGCCGCAGCAGCGTTGACGCGGTCATCATGAAAACTTTCGCGATCATGCGCCGCGACCTGCTGAAGCTGATGCGCAATCCGCTGACGCTCCTCTCTACCATCCTGATGCCGATCATCTACCTCGTGATTATCGGCAACTCGTTCCAGGGCCAGCTAAAGCATCTGCCGGTCGCCGTCGTCGCGCAGGATCACGGCGAATACTCGCGCCGCGTGGTCGAGCAGATGCTCGCGCTGCAGGCAGGGCCCAAGACCCTCGAGCTGACCTTCATGAGCGATCCCGGCGCCGCGATCGCCGACGTCCGCGACGGCGAGTTCAAGGGCGCTGTGATTATCCCGCCCAACTTCAGCCACGACGTCGCCGAGGGCCGTATCGCGGAAATCGGCCTGTTCACAGACAACGTCGATTCGGTCAGCGACGCCACCCTCGAGCAGGTGATGTCCGACGCCGCCGCCGCGGTCAAAATAAATTTCGTCACCGCGCGCGAGCCCAAGCTCAACCAGATCGTGCTCCGCCCGAGCTGGCTCTTCCAGTACGTCGATTACGACCGCTCGCTGATTCCCGGCGTGATCGTGATGGCGATCTTCATGGGCTCGCTGATGGCGGGGGTCTTCAACTGGGTGATGGACAAATTCATGGGCGTGACCGAATGCTATCTGGTCACGCCTCTGTCGCGATGGAATATCGCGGCGGGAATTTTAGGCAGCGGCGTGACTGTCACCAGTATCGCCGCGATCCTGGTCTTGTTCCTGGGATTACTAATCACGCGCGGAACGATCGCCGGCGGCCTGCCCGCCCTGCTGACGCTGATCGGAATCATAATAATCAGCTCGACCGGCCTGTTGGCGATGACGTTCTCCCTGCTCGGCCGCGCGGGCCATCCGCGCCTGGTAGGCACCTTCGCCGGTTTCCTGAACGTGATTCTCTTTTTCCCGAGCGGCGCGATCTATCCGATCGAGAGCTTCCCGCCATGGCTCAAAGCCTTCGCCCGCTACAACCCGGAAACTCATTCGGTAAGCGCGATCAAATCGATCCTGTTCAAAGGCGCCGACTTCGCCGCCGTAACCAACGACGTAGTGTTTCTCCTAATCTTCATGGGCCTGATGCTCACCCTCGCCAGCATCTCCTTCAAACGCACCTTGTAATATCCGCGAGCACGTATGTCTGATCCCTCGCCCTGAAAGGGAGAGGTAAGGTGAGGGTCTGAATTCAGGCGCGGCGCGAAGCGACGCGCGATTCAAAGGAAAAGAAACTATAGTCGCGCAGTTGCGCGACTCAAGATTAAAGGTCCCTCACCTAACCTCTGCCATAGCGGGCGAGGGATCAGACGTTGACAACGGCTGTCGCGCGCCCGTGCGATAATGCCGCGATGACAGACGAAAAGCCGACGACGATCGAAAATGTCGGACAACTGCACGCCGTCCGATGCGAATGGTGCAACCTCAAGATGGCCTGCAACTGCTTCTTCGACAAAACCGGCGACCCAACCGAACACGCGCATCCGCTGGTGATGTGCCCAAAGTGCCAGGTAACCGAGTTCCTGAATTTGCTCTTCGGCCGCGACCGGCACGACCGATCTTGAAGGGTCCCGAGCACGTGCGCCGCGCTCCTCGTGTCACATCCTTCCCGTTCTGATAACGCTTCGCGTCGGCCGACGAGCCGTCGGCCACCACTGGCAAGAATAAGAAAAAGAATCAGTGGGGGCGGACGGCCCGTCCGGCCGCGATTCCGCATCTCACAAGCTGCTGTGGAGTCGCCGTTCGCGTCGAGGCATGGTTCCCCTTCCCCCAGAGTCGCGCGAAGCGCGTACAGAACAACCCTCTCCCCCTCGGGAGAGGGAGGCGCGCGTAGCGCGCGGGTGAGGGTGCTGCTCCGAGGGGTCAGGTTAGGTCGCTCTTCTACTTCCCTTTGTAATCGACAAACAACTCCGGAAACTGCTGCTCCAATGCCGCAATCTTCGGCAGGTCGCATACCTGGATATACGGATTTCCCGGATTCTTAAGCGCGTAGTCCTGATGATAATCCTCCGCGCGATAGAATCCCTTGAGCGGCGTCACCTGCGTGACGATTTTCCGCGGAAACACCTTGGCCGCGTCGAGCTGCGCGATATACGCGTCGGCAATCTTTTTCTGCTCCGCGTCGCTATAAAAGATCGCCGAGCGATACGACGTGCCGACATCCGGGCCCTGCCGATTGAGCTGCGTCGGATCGTGCGCGACCGAAAAGAAAATCCGCAGCAATTCGCCGTACGTGATCTTCGACGGATCGTAAACCACCTCGACCGATTCCGCATGCCCGGTCGTCTCCGTCGTCACCTGCGCGTAGGTTGCCGTCGCCGCCGACCCGCCCGCATATCCTGCCGTCGTATCGAGGACTCCCTTGACCCGTTCGTAAACCGCTTGCGTTCCCCAGAAGCATCCGCCCGCAAAGACCGCCGTTTGCTTTCCCGAAGATGCGGCCAGCGCCGCGTCCAGTTTGGGCGCGGGAATCGGCGACTTGGTTGACGCCAACGCAACCCCGGCGAACACCAGAATCGCAAACCCGAAAATGAGTGATGAAGGAATCAGATGAATATGCATATCCAAAGAGCCTCTTCGCATCGTCGTTCAGGCGGACGCGCCTCGATTCATTTTATTACACATCCTTCGGCAACATGGCAGTCCGCGCACCGCTGGGCCACGGATGACACTTCGCGTAGCCGACGAGCCGTCGGCAACCACTGGCAGAAAATAATCTATCGGCGCAGCTGGTAGCGGCGCGCGACATCGTCACCAAGAGCATCACGGTGGACAATACCTGCTGAATCCCTTGCGATGAGAGATCGTCCGGCTTATACAGAGATCGAAAAGAAGGCTCCAAACCGAAATTCAAGTCTCTCCAGCGTATGCCGCGTCCCGAAGTAAAGAGTTTTCGCCGCCCGGACGAAGTCCGGCGTTTCCCTAATGGCCGGATCGATACCGTCTCCCATCACGAAACCACCATTGGGCGGTTCTCATTCGAGCCCGGATGGCGATGGTCGCGCGACGTGGGGCCGATCGCTCACACCCATTCCTGCCAGATCCATCACCTGGGTATTGTTTTCAAGGGCCGCCTGCGCATCGAGACTGACGCCGGCGAAGTGTTCGAGCTCGGCGTCGACGACGTTTACGATATTCCTCCAGGGCACGACGCGACCGTTATCAGCGATGAACCTTTCGAAGCGATCGAGTTCGCCTCCGCCCAGATTTTCGCGATGCCGACCGACGGCGATCGCGTCCTCGCCGCCGTACTCTGCACCGATATAGTCGACTCGACTTCGCATCTGCGCCGGCTTGGCGACTCCGCCTGGCGCGAATTGCTCACGACCCACAACCAGCGGACACGTGGCGAGCTCAACCAGTTTCGCGGACGCGAGATCCACACCACCGGCGACGGCTTCCTGGCCCTCTTCGACGGACCTGCCCGGGCGGTTCGATGCGCGCAGGCAATCGGTTCGTCAGTCGGCAACCTCGGCATTGCTGTCCGGGCGGGAATTCACACCGGCGAGGTGGAATTGGTCGGCACCGACGTTCGCGGTCTTGCGGTCCACGAGGCCGCGCGCGTCGCGGGTGCCGCGACCGCGGGCGAAGTCCTGGTCTCCGCGACGACCAAGCTCCTGCTTGCTGGTTCGGGCCTGGCGTTCGAATCCGCAGGTATCCATCAGCTCAAAGGCCTCGGCGACGCCTGCGAGTTATTCAGGCTCATCGGATCGGGGTAAGTGTACACCAGCCGTCTGATCCCTCGCCCAGTAGAGGCTGTCGATAAATGCCGAGTTCTTGTCCGTCATCCTGAACGAAGTGAAGGATCTCCGCGAAGCGATTAGTGCGAAGAACCGCCGCTGGTTGCACTAATCGCTTCGCGGAGATCCTTCGCCTGCGGCTCAGGATGACACAACTGAGCTGAGCCTCTCCCAGAAAATCGACAGCCTCCGTACGACGAACACTGCTCGCAAACGTTCGAATGGTCCGGCAAATTCCCGCTGCCACTAGCGACGATCCGCGTCCCAGGCTTGTCATCGATGCCTGGCTTCTGACTCCCCTTCCCGTGCGGGAAGGGGTCGGGGGTTAGGTCGATCCGATTCGACCGCCGCTCTCATGCCTAAGGCGTCATGTCCGACCCCAACGTGCAAGTAACGTTGCTGTTCGCATCCGCAGTGCACGTGCACAGGCACTGATTGAGAACCGGAGGCGGAGGTCCGTCGAGGCTCAGCGCCAGGAACTCGCCCGACCCGCTTGGAGCGCCCACCGGAATCGTAGCTCCGTTAGCGGTCGGATTCGGTACGCTGCACGCCGCGCACGCACTCGCGTCGCATCGGCTGCCCGCGGCCGCGTTCGGATTGTACGGCCCGAATATTTGATATCCGTCGTTGTCCGAGCTGCCTGCGGTCGCGTCGGTCGAGACTGGGCACGAGCAGATGTCCTCGTTTGGGCGCAGCCGCTGATCGAAGCCCGGGAACCTCTTCCCCCTGCTGCTGTTGGAGCAGATCGCGCCGTCGCATTGCCCATAAGCGACCGGCGCGCTCACTCCGCTTCCGGCGTTATCGGTTCCGGGACAGGTATAGACCGCGGCGCTCCCGCCCTTCTCCACATTCTTTGGAAGGCTGAAGGTACTGACCATGTAGCCATTCTTTTTGCCTTCCTGGATCACGTCGCAGACATTGCGGTCGCCCGCCGGACTCGAGTAGCTGAGCTGCAGGCTGATACTGTCGCCGCGTTTGACGTCGCACTTGCAATAGGCGACGAAGTTATAGACGAAACAGCTAGCCTCGGCGCACAACGCGTATCGCTGATTGTTACAGATCACGAACGGCGTAGTGGCATCAGGCGCCGAGCCCGGCGACGCAGCGAACGCGGAGACAACAAAGAGCTGGACGGCCGCTATGGCGACCGCAGCGTTGAGAAACCTGCGCATGATATCCCCCCTCTTAGAAACCTGACCGAGACTATTCGTGCCGAACCGGCGGATTCAATCCTCTGTCGCCGGCTCCGCCTCGAAATCTCCCGCATCGTGCCGCGAGGAACCGTCCCCGCCTCTGTGCCACCTGGGAACCAGCAGGAAGGCAAACACCAAGGCACAAGGCCGCCACTAAGACACCAAGGCACCAAGAAGAAATTGTTTAGAAAAGCGCCGAGGCCTTGTTTTGGACCCTGCACTTTCTGCTTCTGTCTTTGTGGCCGCCTTGTGCCTTGGTGTTTGTTGTTTTAAGTGGTACGGGCTTGAGCTTGTGCCACCTGGGAACCTTGCTGCTCCGCTCATCGGCTCGGTTTGACATACTCGCGCCGCGCGTGCACTTTCTCGTGAGCGCGGTGCTTTCTGATGAACGAATTGAGCGAAAGCCTCAAACCCTACTTCGAAAAAGTGCAACAACTCGCACCCGTGATCCGCGAGCACGCCGATCGCGCCGAGCGCGAGGCCCAGATGCCGCCAGAGGTCGCCGACGCTTTCCACGCGGCCGGAATGTTTCGCGTCTTCCTTCCGCGCGAACTGAGCGGCGGCGCCCTGACGATTCCGGAGATGCTCCGGCTGGTCGAAGAAGTTTCGCGTATCGACGCTTCCGCCGGATGGAATCTCGCAATCTGCGCCGGCGGTCCGATCTTCGCCCAGTTCCTTTCGCGCGCGGCCTACGATGAGATCTTCACCGACCCGCGCGGCGTCACTTGCGGCTCGCTCAATCCGATGACCAGCCAGGTGGTTCCGGTCGAAGGGGGATGGCGCTTCAGCGGGAGGGCCGCCAACGCCAGCGGATCAGCGCACGCGACCTATCTGATGGCGGCGGCGCTGGTGCTCCGCGATGGCGCCCCGCAAATCGTCGAGGGGCTTCCGCTTCTGCGCGCCGGCTTCTTTCCCATCAAGCATGCGACGATTCTCAAAACCTGGTCCACCTCCGGGATGCGCGCGACCGGCAGCAACGACTGCGTGTTCGAGAATGTATTCGTTCCCGGCGAATTCACCTTCGATTGGCTCAACGCCCGGCCGACCTGGCAACGCGGTCCCTTCGCCGACATTCCATTGCATCAGCAGATGGCGGGACAGCTGGCTGCGGTAGTGCTCGGCACCGCGCGCCACGCGATCGATGCGCTCGACGAACTCGCGCGGGCCAAGGTTCCGGTCGCGACCCAGGCGACGCTGCGCGAACGTCCGCTCGCGCAAATCCAGTTTGCCCAGGCCGAGGGCCTGCTGAACGCGGCCCGCGCCTACTTCTACCAGTGCAACGACGAGGTCTGGCGCAAGGGCGTCGCCGGCGAAAGTTTCACCGTAAAGGACTTCGCGCACACCCGCCTCGGCGTTGTGACCGCGGTCAAGCTCGCTCTGCAAGCGGTCGATCTGGTAGCCGATGCGGCCGGGATGAGCTCGGCGCAGACCTCCTGTCCGATCGAGCGATGCATGCGCGACGCGCACACCGCCTCGCAACACGTACTCCTAAACACCGCCCGCTTCGGCGTAGTCGGCCGAGTACTGTTAGGCCTCCCCGCCGGCTCCCCGGTGATCTGAAGCATCGCCGCTTCGCGACGCGGAATCGGCCGGCTTCCGAGCCGCCCTAACAGGCCTGAGCATTAGTGGCACAGGCTTCAGCCTGCGGCCCCCGCGCCCGCGTGGCGCCACTTGATACTCGCCCCCGTTTCTCGCGTGACATGCAGCGACCTTCGTCGCGTGCGCCACTTTGGTTGGATAGCGGGTCTCGCCACGGTCGATCTTGCGGCCTCCAGTGCTCTTACGCGCCAACAAATGGATTGGAACCCCACGGGCCCGACCTGCTGACGGACCTGCACAACATG
This sequence comes from uncultured delta proteobacterium, assembly GCA_963765675.1. GTDB lineage: Bacteria > Desulfobacterota > Binatia > Binatales > Binataceae > JBARDN01. Next base: position 516,782 of record CAVXXK010000006.1, read on the forward strand.
GACTACGGCGTGGCCTAGCGTCAGCCGCCGGCCTCTTCTGATCCCTCGCCCTGAAAGGGAGAGGTTAGGTGAGGGACCGATTTGCGTGCGGCATCGTTTGCCGCGCGCCTTAAATTCTGCTCGGCGGATTTCTTATAATCGCGCGTCGCTAGCGCGCCGCGCTGAAATCGGCCCCTCACCTAGCCTCTCCCATACTGGGCGAGGGACCAGACAGGCGGGCGAGGGGGCAGGAGAGGCGGCCCTATAACACATTTCGAGGAAAAAAATAAGGCTGAACTGTTCAGCCTTGTTTTTTTGACAATTTGTGCACAATTGAACACATGGACGAACAACCGCCATGTGCTGGCGACCCTACCCCTTCGGCGCTGCCCGCGGCCGAGCGCCGCACCATTTCCGACCGTAAACTCGCGGCTAATCGCGAGAATGCTCAGCTCTCGACCGGTCCGCGCTCCAAGCGCGGCAAGGCGCGCTCTGCGATGAACGCCGTCAAGCACGGCGTCCTTGCCAGGCGCCGCGCCCTCGCGAGGCCCGGGGTTCTCTCGCGAGGGCTCGTGATTCCCAAGCTCGAAGGCCATCGCGCGTCCGTGCAGTTCCGGGCCCTGATGTCCGCGCTGGTCGCCGACCGCAAGCCCGTAGGAGCCCTGGAAATGCTGATGGTGCAGGAGATCGGCGTATGCACCTGGCGCCTGCGCCGTTTGCTCAAGTACGAAAATCGTGCGGCGTTTGAGAATTCGCTCCAGTGGTCGGAGCCGCCATCAATCTGGGACGAGCTCCGCGAAAAGGCGGTCGGAGCGAAACGTGTTGCGTACGAGGACGAAGGCGAGCGAATTCTCGCCGAGACCGGGCTCAACGGTCTTTCGATGCCCGATGCCGACGAGGTCGTGATGATCAGCCGCTACGAAAACGGACTGATGCGCCATCTGTTCCGCGCGATCGATCAGCTCGACCGGATGCAGCGTCAGCGCCGCGAGAGGGCCTCAGAATCAGGTACCGAAAAGACGCCTAAAACGAACCCATCGAGCGAAATTCTTAAGCATTCTCAAGGAGAATAATTTTTCGGCGCCACAAAAAGATACCAAACGAACCCACCGAAAACGCGCGAGATCAAAAAATCCAAGGCACCACCTTGCCCTGAGCTTTTCAGGTTGACGGAGCTGATTTAGAAATGCAGCTGAAAAGATTAATGGAGGCGGCGATCGGATTCGAACCGATGCATGGAGGTTTTGCAGACCTCTCCCTTAACCACTTGGGTACGCCGCCCGCGCCATGGTTCAAACTCTCGGGAAGGGAAGAGTTATCATGCCATCCCAAGCCTATCAATTGGAGTGCGGCGAAACGGCCCGAAGCGCGCTTCTCAACCCGCCGGATTCACTTGCGCCGCAACGAGATGAGTCTCGAGCTCGCGGCGCACGCGAGCGCATTCGCGCTCGATCGAATCGATGATCGCCGTCGCTGGACCGTCGGTCGCGCCCGCGCGCGCTTGCTCCTCGAGCTCGCGGCAGAGCGCGAGCAGCCGCTTCGCGCCGAAGTGTCCGCAGCTTCCCTTGAGCGCGTGCGCCGCATGCGCGATCGAGGTCGGGTCGCCGGCGCGCGTGCCCGAGCGCATCGCCGCGACGCGATCATCCAGGTCGGCCAGGAACACGGTGATTAGTTGGCGGACGAACTCGATACCGTCGTCGGCTGCCGCTTCGAGGTTGCGCAGCGCCGCTGGATCGATCGCGGGAGGTTCGATCATGTCGCTGACACCTTCGCGCCGCGTAGTTTCGATCGTCGCCGCGTCGCCTTCCGGCAGCCATCGCGAGAGCATCGCGGCGAGGTCCTCGGGCAGAAACGGCTTGCTCAGGTAGTCATCCATTCCGGCGTCAAGACACTTCTGCCGATCACCGGCCAGCGCGTGCGCGGTCAAGCCGATGACTGCGATCTTGGCCGTGCCGCCGATCATGCGCCGAATCTCGCGCGTCACTTCGTACCCGTCCATCCCCGGCATCTGGCAATCCATCAGCACGATGTTGTAGGCGCTATGCGCGAGCGCCTCGATTGCTTCGCGCCCGTTGCTCACCGAGTCGGCGCGGCATTCCAATCGCTCGAGCATCTTGAGCGCCACGGTGCGATTGACCGCGTGATCTTCCACCAGCAGGATTCGCGCCCACTCGCGCGCCGCGCGCGGGAACGCCTCGGCGATTTCGCGAAACGGCTTGAGCTGAATCTGTCGAGGCGACGCGCCCGCCTCGGAGTCGGATTGCGAGCGATCTTCCGCGCTCGCGATCGCGCTACGGAGCCAGCTCGACAACTCCGATTGGCGCACCGGCTTGGCCAGCGCCGCCAGCATCCCGGCCGCGCGCATCGCGGCGCCGTCCGGCCGTTTCCCGAGATCGCAGATTCCCAGCATCGGAGGTCCGGCAAACCGGGTGTGGGCGGAGAGCTGGCGCGCCAGGGTAAGTCCTTCCATTCCGGCCAGGTTACAATCGATCAGGATCGCATCGGCAGTCTCTTCCGGCGTCGCGCCGGAAACGATCGCGAGTGTCTGCGCCGCGGTAGTCGCGCGCTCGCATCTGGCTCCCCACGATTCCATTTGCCGAGCCAGAAAACGCGCGCCAAGAGTGTCGGGCGCGCAGAGCAGCACGCTATGGTCGCGCAGATCTTTCATCGGTCCGGCAATGCTTTCAGCGCCGTTCGCTCCCAGCCGAAAGCGCGCGGTGAACCAGAAATTGCACCCGCGTCCGGGAGCGCTTTCCACTCCGATCTCGCCGCCCATCCGCGCGACGATCTCCGCCGAGATCGCAAGCCCAAGTCCTGTCCCGCCATGCCGCCGCGTCATCGAGCCGTCGGCCTGGTAGAATGCCTGGAACAGAGATCTTTGCGCCGCGAGCGGAATGCCGGGGCCGGTGTCGCGAACCGAGAAACGCAAAGTCGCGTCTGTGCTCGACGCGCCGGCGCACTCGGCCGTCACCGCGATCTCACCGGCGTCGGTGAACTTGATCGCGTTGCCAATCAGATTCACCAGCACCTGTCGCAGCCGCACCGGATCGCCGCGCAGATATGCCGGCACGGCGCTATCGACAAACGTCGCGAGCTCAACCCCGGAGCGTTGCACCTGCTCACCGAACAGTCCGATCACGCTTTCGAGCGTCTCAGTCGCGCTGAAGTCGATCTCTTCGAGTCTCAGCTTGCCCGCCGAGACTTTCGAGAAGTCCAGGATGTCGTTGATGATGCGCAGCAGAGAATGCGCGCTCGACCACACCACCTCGCTGAATTCGCGCTGATCCGAATCGAGCGAGGTGTCGAGCAGCATCCGGGTCATCCCGACGATCGCGTTCATCGGGGTGCGAATCTCGTGGCTCATGTTCGCCAGAAAGGCGGATTTCATAGCGACCGCTTCCAGCGCCTCGTCGCGGCCCCGGACGATCTCCGCCTCGATCCGCTTGCGTTCGATTGCGCTCAGGATCGAGCGGACCAGCAGCCGCCGATCCAGCGGCCGCTTGACGAGGCAGTCCTGCGCGCCGCGCTTTATAATCTCGCGGCTCAGGTGTTCGTCTTCGAACTCGCTCAGCACCACAATCGGCAGGCGCCCCGCCCTATCGTTGAGCCGTGCGACAGCGTCTTCCGCCGAGCAATCGGGCCGGGTGAGATCAAGTATCACGAGGTCGAAGCGGCCGTCGCGCAGGCGTTGGAGAGCGGCGTCCAGGCGATCCGCGATCGTCACCGCGAAACGCGCGCCGCGGCTACCTGCCAGCGCGTCAGTGACCAGCCGCATGTCGGCGGGATTGTCTTCGATCAGGAGGACGTGGATCGGATTGTCAGGCATCGTTCAGGTTGGATCTCGCGCTTCCGATCTTCATCTCAAATCCAAGATATGTGCCGGATTTTCTGAGTCGCTTGCGGACAGTTTGGCTCGTAATTGCAACTCCGCGTAGCAAGGGGAATTTCGCGCGAAGAATCGGGCGGTCACAAACCGGCCGCGGGACTGGCAAAAAATTGGCGCGGCGGTTCGCTATTTCGCTTCGCCGTGAGGTATATCCCGAATCAATAGCCCGACTACCAAGTCGCCACGCGCGACAACTCGAAGAAGGACAAAGACATGCCCGAACCAACCGCCGACAAAACCGCGAGTCCATCCACACAACCAAATTTCGATTGGACCGCGATCATCGACGATCTCAACCGGCTGCTCCGGCTGCGCACCACGCCGATCGGGATGAAGCTCTACGCGACCGTCGAGGAGATGGAAGCGATTCCGAAAATTCGCCGGCCGAAATCGATCCACACCACCGACCAGATCGTCGCACAGGCTGCCCGTCTCGGATGGACCGTCGGAATCACGGCGAAGGATTTGGTCGGAGCGCAGTGCGGCGCCGTCATCGGACTTCATCCGCAGGACGAGGAATGGCTCTCGGGCAAGGCGATGGCCGGCGTATGGTTCTCGACCCTCGAGGATTCCGCCGCCCATCAACGCGCGATGGACACCGTCCCGTATGGGCGCTACACCGCGATGGCGGTGGCGCCGCTTGCGTCGGGACGATTGAATCCTCCCGATATCTGCCTCATCTACGCGACGCCCGGGCAGATGATTTTGTTCATCAACGGCCTGCAATGGGCCGGCTACCGGAAATTCAACTGGGGCGTCGTCGGCGAGTCGGCCTGCGCCGATTCATGGGGCCGCGCTCTCAGAACGCGCGAGCCGAGCCTCTCGATTCCCTGCTACGCGGAGCGCCGCTACGGCGGCGTGCTCGACGACGAATTGCTGCTGGCGACGCCGCCCGAGTTTGTGCCGAAAGCGATCGAGGGGATGAAGCGGCTGGCGGCCAACGGGCTGCGCTACCCGATTCCTCAATACGGAATCCAGTCGGACGCGCGCGCGGGGCTGTCGGTCTCCTACGGATCGCGCGACAAAAGCTGAGTCCTCAGCGATCCGCCGCGCGCTATTTTCCGGCCGACGCGGCGATTTTCGGATGCCTGCGCGAGCCGAGAAAGATCAACAGGTCCTCGAGATCCGCCGGCGACAGATTTCCCGCGTAGGCGGGCATGTTGTAGCCGCCGTTCATGATTCGAATCGTCAGGTCGTCTTTGGTCAGGCGATCGCCCACGAAACTCAGGTCAGGGCCGCGATGACCGCCGTTGCCGGAGATCGCGTGGCAGAACTCGCATCCCTTCTCGTGGAACAGCTTGGCGCCGTTCGCGATCGGACCTTCGCTCACGCCGACAATCTCCACGGACAGAGGTTTCGCGGCGAAGTCGGGCGACCACGGCTCGCGAATCGCTTCGACCCACAGCGTCGCGATCATCATGACGATCACGATCACGGCGCCTACCGCCCATGGCCGGTTGCGCGGATGGCGCTCGCCCGTGTTCGACACGATCGGAACGAGCAGCAACACGATCACTCCGACCAGCGGCGCGAGCAGGATCACCGGCGTCGTCATCTTGTGCGGGATTAGCGCGAGCAGCGCGAAGTACCAGAGCAGGTACCAGTCGGGCGCCGGGTCGCGTGCGAGCAGGCTCGGATTGGGCGGAGGCCCGAGTTTCGGCGGCCCGAAGATCGCGGCGAGCAGAACGATCGCGATCACCACGGCGACGCAGAAGACGACATCGCGCCACGCCGCATCGGGCCAGAATGGAACTCCGTGCTTTTCAACCAGCTCGTCGTACTTCTTGTGATAGGTCGCGGGATCGACCGGTTCTCCTGCCACCGGCGGTTCCGAGATTCCGTCGTGCAGCACGAGGAAGAGATGAATGCCGACCACCGCGAAGATCATCGCCGGAATGAAAAACACGTGGAACGCGAAAAATCGCGAGAGCGTGGCGCCGCCGATCGTTTTCCCCGCGAGCAGAAAGTGCGCCATCATCGTGCCGACGATCGGCATCCGCCCGGCCTGCTCCGCTCCGACCACGATCGACCACACCGCGTTTTGATCCCAGCGCAGAAGCTGCCCCGTGAATCCCATCGCGAGCGTCAGGAACAGGAGCACCACTCCCGTGACCCAGTTGAACTCGCGCGGGTACTTGTAGCAGCCCATGATGAAGACCTGGGTCATGTGAATTCCGACCAGCAGGACCATCGCCGACGCGCCGAAATAGTGCATCCCGCGCAGCAGGTTTCCCAAGAGCGCCTGCGTCGAGATAAATTGCAGAGCCTGATACGCGTCGCCGCTCGACGAGATGTACGAAGTGGAAAGCGCGATCCCGGTCACCACCTGGATCATGAATGCGACCAGCGTCGCGCTGCCGAACACGTACCACCATCCAGTGTCGGGCGGCACCGGATGGCGCGCGAGGTCGCCCATCATCTTGATGAGACCGGTGCGCTCCTCGAACGCGTCGATCAGCGGCTCGACGAGTCTCGTCGCCGCGCGTGCCAGCTTGTTCATCCGATTGGCACCGCGCTGGTCCGAATCTCGACCATCCCGTTGTTGACTCTCACCGGATACTGGAACAGCGGAAGCGGCGGAGGTCCGCCCGCGACAGTACCGTTGGCGTAGTACACTCCGCCGTGGCACGGACACATGAACAGGTTCGCGTCCGGGAGCCATCTGACCGGGCACCCGAGATGCGTGCAGTTGACCGCGAACGCGGTGAACTCTCCGTTCGCGTCGCGGCGCAGCCACGCGGCGGTCTCGGCGGTAACTCCGGCCCACGCGAGCGGTGAAGGATCGCGGAAGGAAACCAGCACCGTCTTGCCGACCGCAAAACTCTCGGCCTTGCCGATCGGCCGCCAGATAGCGGGAAACTTTTTGATCAGTGGACCGATCAGGAATCCGACGATCGGCACGGCGACCAGCGCGGCCGCAAGTCCCATCAGTCCGAGCGAAAGCTTGACCACGAACGCGCGGCGTTCCGGACTGAGAGCGTCGCCCGCGGGAGCAGGCGCGCGATTTTCACCGTCACTCGTCATGCACCAACTCTCCAATCCAGCGCGAAAGCGCGAACGCGATCAGGATCAACCCGACGAAAGAAAAAGCGTACGAGGTGACAAACCCGAAGGCCACGAACGTGATCCCCAGGGCCATCACCGCGGGCTGATAGGTGGGCGCGGGCACTCGCTCGGGTTTGGGCGCGGTCCAGCCTTGCGCCGCTTTCGCGTCGATCTGATCTGTATCTGACGGCATCAGTTCATCCTCCCGATCGCGCCGACGCCGACCGTATGGCTGTGCGCGTCAGGTTCCGAGTACCAGCGGGCCATCACAAACATAATCGCACCCAGAAAAACCAGCCCGCCCGGCACCCACATCAGAAGCCCGCCGAGCTGCTGATCGACCGCAGGCGTCAGGCCCCATCCGTCGCGCAGCGTCGTCAGGATTCCAAGTGAGTCGGCGGGATGCAGGTAAGCGGAATAGAGACCCGGACTCGCGAAGGTGAGAAGTATCGCGAGCACGCTGTTCGCAACCATCGCCGTCGCGAGATAGATGATCGCCAGCATCGGCTCCATCTGGGCGCGCGCGACCGGCGTGAAAATCGGCCACCAGAAAATTGTCGCGGTCACGAGGAAGCACAGATGCTCGAAGATGTGCACGTCCTCGTTCGCGAGCGTCGCGTCGTAGAGCGCGGGCCAATGCCAGATCCACAGCACCGCCATCGCGAGCGTCCACGCGACGGCGGGCGCCGCCAATATCCGTTCGATTCGCGCGAGCACCGGCACCTCGAGTATCGAGTCCACAAATTTTTCCGAGAGGCCGAGAATCAGGAGCGGCGGCACGATCAGAATGAGAATCAGATGCTGCAGCATGTGCGCGCTGAACAGGTACTCGTCCGAGAGCGCGTCGAGTGGAGAGACCAGCGCCAGGAACATCGCAACCACGCCCGCGACAAACCACGGCGCGCGCGAATAATCGCCGCGATGCGCGAGCGCATAGGCCGCGACCAGCGCGATACATCCGATCACGATCGACGGATCGAAGTCCCACGCGCGCAGCAGGTTGCCGATTCCGTTCACAGGATCGCCCACAGGTACACGATGCTGAAAATCACGACCCAGACCGCGTCGACGAAATGCCAATAGATCCCGACCGCCTCGAAAGCGTCGGCCTCGCGCTCGCTTCCGACCAGTCGGTCAGTCGCGGCAAGTCCGGCGACGATCGCGATCGCGACCAGGCCGATAAAAACGTGCAGGCCGTGAAACCCGGTCAGCGTGAAGAACGTGGTCGCGAACAAATTGCGATTGACCACGATGCCGTGTTCGTAAAGTCCGAAGTATTCGATCGCCTGCCCCAACAGGAACAGAGCGCCAAGAATCACAGTCACGACGAGCCACGCGAGCGTGGCGCGACGCGCTCGCGCGCGGTAGTTACTCGCCGCCATGATCATCGTCGCGCTGCTCGCGAACAGCAGAATCGAGAACAGTCCCGTGCGCAGCGGATTCAGCGCGGTCGCCGCAGTCGGTCCGGAGCCGGGATACGAATGATAAAAGACGTACGCGATAATCAGCAGCAGGAAAAAATTTGCCTCTGACAGGATGAACAGGCTCACCGCGAGCTTCGCGTTGCGCATCGCCCTACCCTTTGGCCGCCGCCATCGCGGCCCTGACAAGCTCGTCCGCGCGATCGGGATGCTTCAAGTCCCACAACGGACGCCGTCCGTGTACCGGAGGCACCAGCACGAAATTCTCCGGCGGCGGTGGCGACGAGGTCGCCCATTCGAGCGTCCACGCATCCCACGGGTTGTCGCCGGCATCCTTACCCGAGGTGAGGCTCAGGTAGATGTTCCACAGAAACACCAGCACCAAGGCGAGCAGGATGAACCGCCGATCGTCGGAGCATGTTCAGGGCGGCCCATCCGGGCAAGTCGGGATAGGTGTACACGCGCCGCGGCATCCCCATCATGCCGAGCGGATGCATCAGGAAGAACGTCAGGTTGAATCCGATTAGAGTCAGCCAGAAGTGC
>CAVXXK010000007.1:0-104296 GCA_963765675.1 uncultured delta proteobacterium
ACAATCCCGCTCGGCTCATTGGCGTTGATCTGTTCCGCGAGGAGCAGAGAGTTATCGCCAAGGGTGACCGCATCCAGTTCCGCGCACCCGACCGCGCGCTTGGCGTCGTGAACGGGGAGTTTGCGACGGTCGCTGCTATCGACGACCGTAAGGCCGCGCTCCGGATGGACGACGGGCGCGAAATCAAAGCTGGCGTCAATCGGCTATGCCATATCGATTATGGTTACGCCTCGACCTCGCATTCCAGCCAGGGCGCGACTGTCGATCGCGTCATCGTCAACATCGATACCGTACGCTCCGCTGAAATCGTGAACCGCAAGCAGTTCTACGTCTCGATCAGCCGCGCGCGGCATGAGATCACTCTGTACACTGACGACCGTTTAGCCCTGCGTCACGCGGTCGGCCGCACCCGCGAAAAGTCGATTGCCCTGGAACGGCTCAACCTCAACCTGGCTCCAGATCTCAAGATGATTCCAGAACCGCTGCGCCAGAACATCGCGTCGGCCCACGGCATGACCGGTCTTGCCGAACCCTGCTTCGGATCACATTTTCATCGGCGCTTCGCTATGAGCGCGGACGCTCGGGCTGCGCAAGCTTCGCCGCGAAGCCACGGCGTGCATCGCACGCCTCGCGCTCCGCTTCGCGCCGCTGTGAAGGTGGCGCGCGCTCCGCAGGCAACCGCGCCGAGCGCAGCGTCCGGCACGGCTGCAACGCTCCGCCACGCGCATCCCGGAATCCTGCGCCGCCCTCCAGTCTCGGTTGAGAGGGCGCGCTTTCAAAAATGCTGCGCAACAACCCAAAAACGCCCTTTCCCTTCGGGACGCGGGCGCGGACAGTCGGATTGAAAGCTCTCGCGTTTCGTAACAGTGGGGCTTACATTCGCTCTTGACTCGCCAATGATTTCTAGCTAGATAGCTAGATAAGTGCAGGGCAACTTGGTTCACTTGATTTTGGACTGATAGCACCAGCCAATTTTTGTTCGATGGCTGCGAACCTCAAACTTGAACGCGAAGGAGAAGGAGCCGCCGCACGGCAAGCGGCGCTATCGGCGGTACTGCGGGCAACCGCCGGGGATGCCAAAGTCCTCGAACTCTACCAGCTTCTCACCGCGGAGCAGGCGGCCCACTTTCTCGGCCTAGCAGAGCCCACCCTTCGCGACATGACTTATCGACACGAGCTACCCCACGTAAAGGTTGGCAAGCGGGGCGTCCGCTATCGCGTTATTGATTTGATTGGCTGGAGCGACCGCAGGAGTGTCGCAGGTGCATCTTGAGTGAAGGATATCGAACTCGCGAAGCTCTGGCCGACAACCCTTTGTAACGGAAGACACGCGGGTTACAGGGATCATCGCCGGCGTGGAGAAGGAGGCGACGAAGATGGCACGAGTAGGTAGCAGAGATCGCGGCCTTTTTGAGCGGCCGACCGGCTCCGGAACTTGGTGGATTCGGTATCACGACGTGAACGGAATCGAGCGCCGGGAGAAGGCCGGTCCGAAAGGACTTGCGCGCAAGCTGTACGAGAAGCGAAAGACTGAAATCCGTGAAGGCCGATACTTCCCACCCGAGCGCCGAAGACCGGTGATGTTTGAGAATATCCTCGAAAGTTATCAGCGCGCCGCAGAAGCAGAAGGGCGAGGCGAAGCATGGGGGCCAGAGCGTTACCGCCGCTTGCGCGAGAAGTTTGGCGGCCAACCTGCCGCCTCAATTACTCCAGCAGCGGTCGAGGCTTTTCGCGATGAATTGTCGTGCGACCACGCACCGGCAACGGTCAATCGCCATCTTCAACTCTTGCGCGCCATTTTTCTCCGAGCGCTCCGTGACGGCAAGGTCGAATCAACTCCAACTGGCAAAGTTCGGTTCTATCGCGAGAACAACAAGCGCGTGCGCTACCTGGGCGACGAAGAGGAAATCCGCCTGTTCGATGCGTTGCCGAACTGGTTACATCCGCTCGTGACAATCGCGCTCCACACCGGAATGCGCAAAGGAGAGCTGCTGAATCTCCGTTGGGCCGATGTTGATTTTACGAGCGGGACTATCACGATCCGCGAACCGAAGTCGGGAGAAAACGAACACGTCGTCACGAACGATACCGCGAGGCAAACGCTTCGAACCCTATGGGATAAGCGAACAAAGATCGTTGCGATCAAGCCTCGAGGACAAGACAGTTCGGGCGGCTATGTCTTCACCGCGCCGGAAGGCGGTTACATTTACACCCTCAATCGCTACTGGTACCCGGCACTCAAACGCGCCCAAATCGATGGCTTTCGCTTCCACGATCTGCGACACACCTTCGCATCCCGTGCTGCTATGAGCGGCGTCGATCTGTATACTCTACAGGGACTCATGAGGCACCGAAGTCCACAGATGACGCAACGCTATGCGCACCTGAGCGCAGCGCATCAACGAGAGGCCGTTCGGACTCTTGATCGCTGGAAGCAGCGACAGAATGCGGCGTTGCAGAGTTGAGGATTGGTGCCGGTTCTGGTGCCGGTTCGCCCACGAGTTTCGACGGAATCCAACGAGTTTAGACGATGAAAAGACGTGGTATTTCTTGGATTCTTGAGTAACAGTATCGGTATCGGCGCGTTCTCATAACCCGGAGGTCGAAGGTTCAAATCCTTCCCCCGCAACCAATAATCTTCTAACATCCACAGCCACTTAAGTGACCATCCGCCAGCGTGACGATTTGAACTCGCACCGTTGATAGCAGTTCTGGTGGCAGTTCCAACTAGTCGTTGGCGTAGATAACCGTCAGTCTGTTATCGACCTCGGAAACGCCCGGTGCGGCCCAAGCCGCAGTCTCAGCCTCGTGTAGCTCCGCCCAGGAGCGAACAGTTCCACGAAGAATGACCTTACGGTCGTGAGCCTCTATCGAGATTTGGCGTGCATCGATCTGTGCGTTGCGCTTGAAAGCCTGTTCAATCTGATTGCGGACGTCTGCCGGTATCACCTTGGGCGCAATGGCTATCGCATTTCTGACGCCTTTTACACCAGCCAGATGCCTGACAGCGCTTTCGGCTGAGGATTTCTGATGGTACCAGTCAACCTTGCCTTCCAAAGTGATCCAACCATGCTCCACGATGACCTTGACCTGGTCCGGAGGTACGGTTGTATCGATCTTAAGTGCTAATGCTGCAGCCTGAGCGATATCGGTGTCCGTCCGTTCGGTGCTAAGCCTAACTTCGATGTCGTTGGCCAGTCCCACTACGCCTGCGACGCGCTTTGCAATCCGCTCTGCTCGCCATTTTTCAGCGTAATTGGACACTTGGCCAGTCAGGGTGACTACTCCATTCTTTCCGGAAACGCCAATTTCGCGGGCGTCAACGCTCGGATCCCACTGAAGTTCTGTCTCCACATCACGACGCAGGTCGTTGTCAGTTTTCATATTATCGCTCCTTCATTTTTCGCAGCTCGACCAATGCACCGCGGTTGTTACGCGGCCTGCGCCTCAATGATGCGGTGGCGCGGAGCGCAGACCGATGCCAGGAGGCCTGTGATTTCGGCGTCGCTGATTTGGCGCGCCATTCTCATCCCTGCCTCACGCGCGCCTTCACGCGCGATATCGTTGAGCGATATCAAGCCGATTGGGTGCCCATTTGGATCCAGGACCAGCAAGCGGTGGATCTGCTTTTCCTTCATCAACTTTTCTGCCGCTGCGATGTCGTCCTCGGATGTGCAGGAGAAAACCTCTTTCGACATTGCGCTGGTTACCGGCGCGCCGGTGAGAGGCAGTCCCTGGATGTACGCGCTCATGCAGATATCGCGATCGGTCAGCATTCCGATGGCGCGGCCTTCCTTGTCGACCACGGGGAGGCATCCGATATCTCGTTCCCACATTATCTGCGCGGCTGTATTGAGGGTGTTGTACTCTGCGCAGCACTTGACGTCCGTAGTCATTAAGTCTTTTGCTTTCATCGCTTTCGCCTCTGTTGTGAGGTCGCAGAGCCCGCGACCGGAATCGCCGGGCTCGCGGCCGGTAGCTACTTCTTTGAAATCTCGACCTTCTTTTGTGCTTCGGCCTCGATCGGCACCTTCTGGACCACGGTCTCCTTCGCCAGCGGAACAGTGATCTCGATCACTCCGTTCTTGAAGCTGGCTTTGACCTTGTCGGTCGCTGTTCCTTCGGGCAGGCTCATCCGCCGCTCGAAGGCTCCGTATGAGATCTCACGGCGCAGGTAGTCGTCTTTCTTCACCTCCTGCTCATTCTTGCGTTCGCCTTTGAGGCTGAGGACGTTGCCCAGAACGGTGACCTCAAGGTCTTTGAGCTCAAGGCCCGGCACGTCCGCGCGCACGACGAGATTGCCATCCTTCACGTAGCTCTCGATTGCCGGCGTGAAGACCTCGTCGTAATTATCTTCGAAGTCTTCGAACAGGCGCGGGAAAGGCGATTCCCAGCGTCGCGCCAGCCGTTGGAGATCTCGAAACGGCCTCGAAATTAAAAGTGCCATTCTTCTGTCCTCCATTTGATTTTTTTGTGTGACGGAAATGGTTCAGCCGTCATTAGCTTCAGCAAGCAACGCGCCATCCAAATTCAGGCGGTCGGAAACCGAGCATCGCGAAGCGGATGTAGCCAATCGCATCATCACCCCTAACCGCTGCTGCCAACGGACGCAGCTAACGCCGGCGTGATGTCAGCCATTGCAGTCCGCCTGAGATCGATCATCAAAGGTGACCTCGCAATGGTTTCGTGGGGGTTGGCACGGCGATGGCTAGCAGAGTTTGGAGGAGTCAGAAGATGCCGGTGAGTTTAGTCAGGACGCCTGAGGAGTTGGCTACCGCCGCGGCAAAATGGGGTCGAGAGGCGCGATCGTAGCCGACAGCACGCGTGGTCGGTGACAGTTACGAACGGTGAACGATGCGGCAGATGGCGCAACAAGAAACCGGACCACAAAAGAGAATGCCGGGGAGGCGACCCCGGCTCCCGCGGAACGTTATGTTCTGGTGGCTGATTTCCCTGGCCGTGCTGATTTGGTACGCGGTCGGTTTGTGGCCACGGTCGCAGCCGAAGGTTAGCATCCCCTATTCAGTTTTTCTTACGCAGACGCGCGAGGACAACGTTGCCCGAATTCACATCGCCGGAGACGCGATCGAAGGCACCTTAATAAAGCCGTCGCTCTGGAAAGCGACCGAACAGGCGGCCGCGCCGCCCTCGAAACCCGCTCCGCCACCCACTGCGCCTGCACCGCGTACGTCCGCTGGCGCTGCCGGGCCTGCTCCGACTGCGTACGGGGAATTCGCCACGACCTTTCCCGCCGCAATCGGCGACCCCGGTTTGATGCCGCTGCTCATCGCCCACCACGTCGTCGTAGATGTGTCGTCGTCGTCGATGCCGTGGTTCGTCGAGCTGCTGGTCACCTGGGGGCCGTTGATCCTGCTGTTTGCCTTCTTCTGGTGGACGAGTAATCGAGCCGCACGCAGTCAAGGAGGTTTGTTCGGATTCGGCCGCATGAGGGCGCAGCGCTACAGCAGCGAGCAGCCGAAGGTCACTTTCAATGACGTGGCGGGTGCGGACGAGGCTAAGGCCGAGCTTCAAGAGGAGGTCGACTTCCTCAGGCATCCGAAGAAATACCACGATCTGGGGGCGCGGATTCCCAAAGGCGTATTACTGGTCGGCGCACCGGGAACTGGCAAAACTCTTATGGCGCGCGCCGTAGCCGGGGAGGCCGGCGTCCCATTCTTCAGCCTCAACGCATCCGAGTTCGTCGAAATGTTTGTAGGCGTGGGAGCGAGCCGCGTACGGGACTTGTTCCGGCAAGCCAAGGAGGCGGCGCCGGCGATCGTGTTCATCGACGAACTCGATGCGGTCGGACGGCGACGGGGCGCTGGCTTGGGGAATGTGAACGACGAACGCGAACAGACGCTCAATCAGCTATTGGGCGAACTCGACGGCTTTGATGAGCGGTTCGAGGTCATCATTCTGGCGGCAACCAATCGACCGGACGTTCTCGATCCGGCGCTGCTACGGCCGGGACGCTTCGATCGTCAGGTAGTGATTGGGCTCCCAGATCGAAAAGGGCGCGAGGGCATCCTGCGCATCCATACCAGCAGGCTTCGACTCTCTGGGGACATCGATCTGCCCACTCTCGCGCGCAGCACGATAGGCATGAGCGGGGCGGACCTGGCGAACCTTTGCAACGAGGCGGCGCTGACCGCGGCGCGACATGATCGCCTCGCTGTTACCATGGCGGATTTTGAGGAGAGTCAGGACAAGGTCCGAATGGGAGCGGCGCATCCGCAACTAGTAAATCCCACCGAACGGCGCGTGATTGCCTATCATGAGTGTGGACACGCAGTGGTTGCCTGGCTGACGCCGGCGGCAGATCCGGTACGCAAGGTGACCATCGTGCCTCACGGCCAGGCGCTTGGAATGACAGAGCAGATCCCGGGTGAAGATCGCCACAACCTGAGCTTCTCGTATCTAAAGGCGCGGCTCGCCGTGATGCTCGGCGGGCGCAGTGCGGAAGAGATCGTCTTCGGCGAGGTGACCACAGGAGCGGAGAACGATCTGGTAGAAGCTACGCGTTTGGCTCGCCGCATGGTGACCCGTTGGGGGATGAGCAAGCTCGGACTCGTGGCTTTCAAGACCGACGAGCAGCAACCTTTCCTGGGATACGAGATCTCGCAAGGACGCGATTACAGCGAGGCGACTGCGGCGCGAATTGACCAAGAGGTACTGCGCTTACTCGAAGAGACCCACGACAGCGTCCGCCGTTGCTTGACCGAATCGAGGGAGCGGCTGGATCGGCTCGTTGATGCGCTTCTGCGCGAGGAGACCGTTAGTTCCGACGAGTTGGATCGCGTCCTTGGCCCGCGTCTCGAGTCAGTAGCGGAACCGATCGGGAGGATGGTCGCAGGTGCGCGAAAATAATTCCCGCAATATTCAAGTATGCAGGTGCAGTTATGCTTGACCTGACAAGCCAGCGTCTTCGGATGGTTCGCGATCAGATAGCGGCGCGCGGAGTGCGCGATCCTGCGGTGCTCGATGCCATGCGACGTGTTCCACGGGAAGCTTTCCTCCCGGATGAACTCCGCGAGTTCGCATACCAGGATACACCGCTGCCGATCGAGCGCGACCAGACCATTTCGCAGCCCTATATCGTGGCCCTTATGATCGAGAGTGCCGAACCCCGTGCCGGTGATCGCGCTCTCGAGATTGGAACCGGCTCCGGATATGCAGCGGCGGTGCTCTCGGAAGTGGTGGGCGAGGTCTATACCGTAGAGCGGCACCAGCAACTGGCCACGCTGGCGAACAAGCGTTTTGCCGACTTGGGATATACGAAAGTCAAAGTTCTGCATGGCGACGGCACCCTGGGTTGGGCCGAGCATGCTCCGTACGACGTGATCCTGGTGACCGCGGGCGGTCCGCAAGTGCCTAAGCCATTGCTCGAACAACTGGCCATTGGCGGCCGCCTCATCATACCGGTGGGCGAGAGTTCGCGCCTGCAACATTTGGTTCGAGTTACTCGGACTAGCCGCGACCAGTTAGATCACGATGATCTTGGCGAAGTCCAATTCGTGCCATTGATCGGAGCAGAGGGTTGGGACGCTGGCGTCGCCAGGAGCGAGCGCCCATCCACTCAGCGCAGCCGGCCCGAGACGATCGCCAAGCTGATCCGCGAGACGGCCGTGCCAATCGCAGACATCGAGCAGGTCGACATCGGCCCGTTGCTGGAGCGGATAGGCGATGCGCGGGTCGTCTTGCTCGGCGAGGCAACTCACGGAACTTCAGAGTTCTACCGAATGCGCGCCCGAGTCACGAAAGAACTGATCTTGCGGCACGGTTTCAACTTCGTTGCGGTCGAAGCGGATTGGCCGGATGCTGCGCGAATCAACCAGTATGTCCGTCATGCTCCGGCGCGGCAGGAACAATGGAAGGCCTTCGCGCGGTTTCCAACCTGGATGTGGCGAAACCATGAAGCGTTGGAACTGGTTGAATGGCTCCGCGCCTGGAACGCGGAAACGCGAGACGCCGAACGGCGAGCGAGTTTCTATGGGCTGGACCTCTACAGCCTTTTCACTTCGATTAATGCGGTTATCACATATCTGAGCAGTGTCGATCCGGCGATGGCGGCAACCGCGCGGCGCCGGTATGCCTGCCTGAGTCCGTGGGAACATGATCCCGCGGTTTACGGGCAAGCGGTACTCAGCGGCAGCTATCGCGACTGCGAAGCCGCTGTTGTGGCGATGCTGCGCGACATGCTCAATCGGCGGATAGAATACTCCGAACGCGACGGTGATCGGTTTTTCGACGCTGCACAGAACGCTCGATTAGTGGCGGCGGCTGAGCGCTATTACCGCGTGATGTACTACGGATCGGTGGAATCGTGGAATCTGCGCGATCAGCACATGTTCGATACCCTTGAGCGGTTGCTGGATTTCCATGGCCCTGGCAGCAAAGGCATCGTGTGGGAGCACAACTCACACGTTGGTAATGCGGCGGCCACCGAGATGGGCGCGCGTGGTGAGCACAATGTTGGACAGTTATCTCGTGCACGCTTCGCCGAGTCGGCATTTTTGGTTGGCTTCGGAACCGACCACGGAACCGTTGCGGCGGCATCGAATTGGGACGGACCCATGGAGATTATGCGCGTACAGCCGTCTCACGAAGCCAGCTACGAACGGCTGTGCCACGATTCCGGGGTAAAAGCCTTCATGTTGCATCTCAGGGACCCGATTAGACAGGCTGTGCGCGATGAACTGGAGGCCGCGCGGCTCGAACGTGCTATCGGTGTGGTCTATCGGCCGGAATCCGAGCTCGCCAGCCATTATTTCCAGGCCTGCCTGCCCCGACAGTTTGACGAGTACATCTGGTTCGATGAAACGCGCGCGGTCTCGCCACTTCCATCGGTCGTCGCGCCCGGCGTCCCAGAGACGTTTCCGTTCGGGGTTTAGTCAGAACCGCGGATGAATATTCGAGATGACCAAGAATGTCGCGAAAGTATTGAGGAAGCTCGACTGGATGCGCGAGCAGCGCATCTGGCCGAATGGGATGCGATACCTATGGACCGACGCTTTCGGCGTTGTTCTATTGGTATCCCTTTATCACGAGCTGAGGCGAAACGAGTTCCTGGACGGAGCCGAGTGGATTGTTGCCGAGGTCGAGCGCGTCCTCGGACGTCGGCGCGGATTCAGAATTGGCGAAGCTTCAGATCGTGATGGCCAGTACTTTCACTATCTCGCGATGTGGATCTTTGCACTATCACGACTAGGCAAGATACTCCCGGAGTATCGGATGAAAGCAATCCGACTGGTAAAGGATATCCATTCCGATTTCGTAATTCCGGGCCGCGGCGTGCACTGGAAAATGCTGGAAGACCTGAGCGCGCCATACCCAGGCTTTGGACTCGGCTCGCTCGATCCTTTTCATGGATACGTTGTTTATCGGCTAGTCGATGAAGGTACGCTATCGGACGAGATCCAGCAGATGGAAGCTATAATCGCGCGAATCTATCGTGATCTAGTCATTACGCAAGACCTCGGTCTTGGTATGATGCTCTGGATGACCAGCTTCTTTCCCGAACGTGAATGGGCGCGCGTTCACCGTGAGCGGAGTCTCGCGACACTTGACCGGATGTGGATCGATCCGCCGGGCTATTTCTGCCGTGAGTTAGGAGTGCCCGCGGCCAAATTTGCATTCACTAATTTTGGTGTCTCTGTGGGCCTCCAGGCCGTTGAGGCGTGGCCGGAGCGCGTCGGTCGATTGAACTCATTTTTCGAAACGTACCGATCAGGAGACGAATACGATACCGAGGCGATTACGCACGTAATGGCATGTGTCTCGTCCTTTCCCGGCGAGTTTATCCGGTGCAATTAAGGCTAGTTGAGCCATACGGCGTCCAATCGTCGAAATGGACGAGCGCCCTTGGTACAAGCCTGATCTCAACAGTCAGTGGTTCTTCGTGCCAGGAATAATCGCGAGCTTGACGCTGATGACGATAGTGAACCCTACGTCCCTCGCCATCGTCAGGAAACGCGAGATTGCACAGACACGAGGCAAGAACCGCGATCGTGAAAATCCACGCCTTTCCGGATAGCACTCGCCTCGCACGCCGCGTCGCGAAAATTGCGCGGGTGGCCTACGTGCCGATTGCGGTTCATCGCTTGTTGGCTCAGAAGTGCTGCCTCGGTGCCTGAAGTGGTGTATGTCGTGCATGGTGATCCCGCGGCCGCCGAGGCCCTGCGCATCATGATCGCCAGGGAACTTCGATTGAACGCGGTGGTCCCGCGCTATCTCAGAAGAGCAGCGTGCCGATACCCGCATTCTGTATTGCTTTGGCAACGAATTGATTGCGCGGCGCGATTGAGTCGGGAGATGCGCGGGTAACCTAATTTAGAGAGTCGACGTTCTTAACTTGGCAGCCATGCATCACTGAGGGGCGTAGCGAAAATCACTTGTCTGAACCCGGATGGAGCAAACTCGCTGGCTGTGATCTACGCATCGCAGCTCGATTCTATGGCGCGAAGATTGACCGTGCCAATCCGATTGGCTTCGGCGATCCGCCGCGCTGGAGACTATCTCTCCGACCCCTTTTCGGGCGATTCAGCAGAAAGGTTCGTGAAATGGGTGAATCACGAGCATCCTTCGAGGCCGGGTAGCACGGCTTCGAACCGAGATGGAGCCGCCCGTCGGTTCGAATCCGACAGGCTCCGCATGACGGACATCCGTCCGCTCCTCGCTGCGAAGAAGCCGCCAAACTCACCGGCGCAACTACCGGGCGCGCATTCGTAACCGTCTTTGACAAGCTGATCACCGCGCTCTCGGGCGAGCCGTGGGCGAAGACTTCTGAAATGAAAGAGAAGTTTGGAATGGCCTGACCGCAGTCCGTCATCATCAGGCGGGTTTCAGTCGCCAGCCGATTCTGCGATTCTTGTGATGGTAAACTGCGGCGTGCATCAGGTTTGTGATGGACAGCCTGTGATACAGGCTGCGCGACCCGTAAAATGTTGTGCTCCTACGAGTGAGAGTCCGGTGCGCAAGACAGTTGTTCAAAATCTCGTAGCCTATTCGATAGCGGCAGCAATCGTATGGTACGCAGCTCGCGGTGTCTCCTGGAGTCAAGTAGCCGGTGCCGGAAGTCACGCCACGCTCTGGATTTTCATTGTTGCCAGCGTGGGCGGCTTTCTATGCTGGTTTATCGGCGAAACAATCTTGTATTCCCGGTTGTTCAGTTATTTTCATGGCCGGACCGGCACGATCGAACTGTTTCCAACTATGGCGGCCGTCTATTTCCTGCAGATTGTGAACTCCTATGTCGCAAGCGGCGCGTTCGTACTTTTTCTGCACGCGCGCAAGCGCGTGCCTTGGATAATGGGCGGATGCACCTTGCTGTTCCAGGGCTACCTCGACGCCATGCTGCTGGCCGCATTGTCGCTTCTGGCGATCGCTCTCGTGCCGACGTCACCGATTCGGCAGGGTCTCAACTACGCCACAGCCGTGCTGGGCGCGGTCTGTTTCATCGCTTCGTTTTGGCTGGTTTGGGGAGCCCGGCTCCGGACCGGCAATTGGCTCCGATGGATCTACGAACGGCCCTCGATGGCGAGTTTCCGCATGGCTCGGCCATTGCAATACATCGAACTTTTAGCCATCAGGTTCATAATAGTCGTGGCAGCGGGCTTCGCGCTCTACGGACAGTTCGTCAGCTTTCATATCGGGGTCCCGCTCATGCAGACGTTAGCGCTGACGCCCTTCATTGTGGCGATCGGGAATTCGCCAATCTCACCGGGAGGAATCGGAACGACTCAGTTGGTCTTCACCCTGGCCTTCGCCCGGTTTGCCAGCAAGGACGATCTGTTCGCGCTGTCCTCTGGCCGTAACCGCCTTCAGCCTCATTGTCCGTATACCAATGGGACTAGCTATGGGTGCACCGCTGGTAGAAGAAGCGGTCGATGTTGAAAAGCGAATTAGTGACCAAGCGCAAGGCCGGACAGCTATGACTTTCACGCGTTGGCAGAAGGGAAGCGTCGCCATGTTTATAGGGCTGGCATTATTGAGCTCGGCTTCGATGTCTCATGGCGCGGACGATCAAAAGATGCAGGAGACTGTGGAACGGGTAGCTCGTCTCTTTAGCAGCAAGTCGAGCATCGCCACTGTGAAAATGCAGATCACCAATGAGGATGGACAACGCGATATTTCGATGAAGATCTGGTCGCGCGGAGAAAAGCTTCTTGTCCGCATCACCAGTCCTCAAGACGAAGCGGGAACCGCCATCCTGAAAGAAGGCAGCGACATATGGTACTATCTGCCAAAGTCGAATCGCACGGTTCAAGTTCCACCTTCGATGGCAATGAACTCGTGGATGGGAAGCGACTTCACTATTGATGACCTGGTGAAGGAAACTTTCCTTACGCGCGATTACTCCATCAGCACCTCTTTCCAGGGAAAGCGCGGCGGGATTGCGGTCGATGAATATACCTTGACACCGAAGCCGGATGCCGCGGTGGTGTGGGGAAAGATCATTTTGCAGATTCGTAAAGCCGACGCCGTACCTACATGGCAGGGTTTCTATGACGAGGATGGACAGTTGGTTCGAGAACTTACCTTTTCCGATTATAAGCTAATGAGCGGCAGGCTTATCCCAACGCGCCTCGTAATGCGACCGGCAGGCAAGGCAGGAGCGCAGACCACGATCGAATACGAAGACGTCGCGTTCGATGTGCCGATCAGCGAAGGAACGTTTTCGCTGCCCAACCTGAAGTGATGAGCTCACGCCTTCTGAAGCTCGCGTGGCGCAACCTGTGGCGCAACCCGCGCCGCACTCTCATCACTATGGCCGCCATCGCATTTGGTTATGTCATGCTGCTGTTCGTAGCTTGCCTGATGGCCGGCCTGAGATGGCAGATGATCGAGAACGGTACGAGTCTCGTCATGTCTCAGATCCAGGTGCATGCTCCCGCCTACTACCCAAGCCGTTCCATTCAGAAGACTTTGGGTGGGGGGCAAGGGACGGATGTCGGCGCTATGATGGCCGTAATTATGGCTGATCACCGGGTTTATGCTGCGGCGCCCAGGGTGTACGGCTACGGCTTGCTGAGTGCGGGTCATCGCTCTGCTGGTGTGGAGCTAATGGGAGTCGTTCCCGAGCAGGAACCGAAGGTTACTATCTTGAATAGCCAGATAGCGAAAGGTAGTTACCTGACTACACAGATGCCAAAGGGAGTAGTGATAGGAGACAAGCTCGCGAGTACGATAGGCATCGACGTGGGATCGGAAATTGTTCTGCTGACGCAGGCGGCGGACGGTTCTATGGGCAACGACGTGTATACGGTGGTGGGAATCTTTCACAGTGGTCTGGATGCTGTGGACCGAAGCTTGGTACTCATGTCTTTGTCTTCCCTGCAGGACCTTCTGCACTTGGCGCCCGCAAGAATCCATGAAGTAGGTATCAAGCTGAATGACATAACAGCTGCGAGCACTGTGGCCGCTGCACTCGATCTCGAGCTGGGTAAAACCATTCGAGTACGGGCAATGGCATGGCCTGAGCTGGCGCCGGAATTAGCCAACTACGTGCAGTTTAATCATGGGGTCACCGTCGTTCTGTTTTTCATTTTTTTTCTGTTGGCGGTCATCGGTGTCATGAACACCATGCTTATGGCGGTGTTTGAGCGCACGCGTGAATTCGGCATGCTCATGGCCCTGGGAATGCGCCCGGTTCAGGTGATCGTCCTGATCCTGACAGAAGCGATAGGGTTGGCAGTAGCGAGCCTGATCGTGGGCGGTGCGCTTGGCGTTCCGGTCCTGTGGTATTTGCAGGAGCACGGTCTGGACTTGGGTGGCGCTACTGGCGGTGTAATCTCTCTGGCGGGGGTAGTGGTGGGGCACCTCTGGTACGGCCGGCAGGATTTTCGCGCCTATGGGCAAGCGGCAATCGGGTTGGCCGCCACAGCGCTGGTATCGGCGCTCTATCCGGCCTGGCGAGCCGCTCATCTTCGGCCGACGGAAGCGATTCGCAAGGTTTGACGGTGAGAAGTATCTTTCTTCTGGCGAAGCTCAGCTGGCGCAATCTCTGGCGCAATCCCCGAGGTACAGCGCTCACGGCCCTGGCGCTAGGTTTGGGTCTTGCGTTGCTCCTGATCTCCCTGGGGCTCCTCGATGGCGGGCACGAGCAGACGATTGCAGCGGGGGTGCGGTTTGGTCCGGGGCATGTAGTGATACAGGCGAAAGGATATCAAGCCTCCGGCTCGGACGAGCTTCTGCTGCCAGCCCAAGTGGTACTGAAGGCCGAAACGTTTTTGCAATCTCCGAAAATGAAGCCGATAGTGCGCGGAGTTAATCCGAGGCTCCTGGCAACCGGTTTGCTCAGTTCCTCAGCTAATTCTTCCGGCGTGAGGATCACCGGGGTGATTCCACAAGACGAACCCGCGGTGTCTCTGATACCGGAGCGACTAGTTGAAGGGACGTATCTGAGTAATGACAAACCTTCTGACGTTGTCATTGGCGCCGATTTGGCCAACAAGCTCGAGGTAAAGATAGGTTCCAGAGTGGTGCTCATGACTCAGGCGTTTCGACAGCCCGGCAATGAACCCAAGAATGGCGCTGGCGGAGAAGAGATGCAGAGCACCCTTTTGCGCGTGAGAGGCATCTTCCGCACGGGGCTGCAAGCGGTCGACGCTAATATCATTAATCTGCCCTTGCCAGCGGTTCAGGCTTTGCTTGGCATACCGGATGGTCAAGTAACTCAGGTAGCCATCCTGCTTCAGCAGGAAGGTGATTCGCCGATGGTAGCAAGAGCTTTGCGGAAGCAGTTGACGGGAGAGCCGGTGGAAGTCCTGACGTGGCGCGAATCGC
This sequence comes from uncultured delta proteobacterium, assembly GCA_963765675.1. Lineage (GTDB taxonomy): Bacteria > Desulfobacterota > Binatia > Binatales > Binataceae > JBARDN01. Next base: position 14,785 of record CAVXXK010000007.1, read on the forward strand.
TCCCGATGCTTGCTCAGATTTTAGGCCTGGACCATGCGTTCAACTACATCATGAACGGCGTAATCCTGGCGATGGTGGGGCTGGGAATACTCAACACGATTCTTATGCGAGTACTCGAGCGCCGCTATGAGTTTGGCGTCAGCAAAGCTCTTGGTCTTCGGCCCCGGCAGCTTGCAATGATGGTTGTCGGCGAATCTCTCGCCCTCACCGCTATCAGCCTGGCGTTGGGGCTGGTCCTTGGCTTGAGCGTCGAGCACTATTTCGCCACTGCCGGATTGGATCTGCGCTGGGTATTCAAGACGGGTCTTCCGCCCGCTCTTGTTTTCGATCCTATTCTCTACTCGCGCCTGAGCCTGAACCGAATCGTTTGGTCCGTCAGCATTGTATTCATAATGGCTACAATCATTTCGTTTTATCCAGCGGTCAAGGCAGCGCGTACACACCTGCCCGATGCTCTAAAGCTGCTTTAGGAGACGGCTATATGGCCGAATGGGCAGTTGAACTGAAGGACGTGCGCCGGATCTATCGCACGGGACCAATCGAAGTCCATGCTTTGCGCGGCGTCTCTCTGCGTATCGCCGCTGGGGAATTCGCGGCTACTGCCGGTCCGTCCGGTTCAGGCAAAACCACCCTGCTCAACATTATCGGTGGGCTCGATCAGGCGGACAGCGGCGAGACATGGGTGGCCGGGCGGAACCTTCAGCTCTTATCTTCAGGTCAGCTGGCGCATCTGCGTTTGGAGCGGATCGGCTTTGTGTTCCAAACGTACAACCTGCTGCCTGTTCTGACCGCTTTGGAAAACGCGGAGTTTACCCTGCTTCTCCAGGGCATGCCGGCGCGCAAGCGAAGGGAAAGAGTCAAAAAACTGTTTTCAGAAATCGGACTCGCCGGTCTTGAAGATCGTCGCCCAGCGGAGTTGTCCGGAGGTCAGCAACAACGAGTCGCCGTTGCTCGCGCGATGGTTACCGAACCCGCGCTCATTCTCGCGGATGAACCCACGGCGAATCTGGACTCCGCATCTGCTATCGCTCTCCTGGATGTGATGGAACATCTTAATCGTACCACGGGTACAACTTTCCTCTTTTCCACTCATGATCCGCAGGTCATGGATCGGGCGCATCGTTTGATCCGGTTGCGCGATGGTCAGATAGCAAACGATGAGACGCGTGGTTTAGGTAGCGGTGGGGACGAACTCTCCGGCGTCCGGTAAGATTCGCATCGCTCTCCACAAACGAACTGACCATCGATTCACCAGATCCAGCTCCTGGCACAGGCTATATAGCTTGGTCGAGGCTTCGTGCATGCGCGCGCGGTGAATCATACTCTTGCGGTACGCGGCGATCACGACTTCGCGCGGGATGTTATATTCGCGTGCTATCCGTGGCGACGCCTCCATCATCATCTTGCCCATGAAACCAAGGATTAGCGGCACGCAAAGTCCGAGCCGTGCCTTGCGGGTTCTACTCAGCTCCGGAACGCGGTTGCGCAGGGCGTGACGCGCGAAACTCATATGCCGCGCCTCTTCGGTGACGTGAATCTGCATGATTCGTCGAAACAGAGGATGAATGTCCTCCCGCTTCTTACGTAAACTCTGGCGCTGCACATAATCGATCGGATCTTCGCCAGCCAGCACGAAGACGAAGAACAGTTCCGGGAACTTGCGCGCGTACTTGACCACGAAATCCGCATACCTGCGTTCGATCCCACTTAGTCCAGGAAGTTTGAAGCCGGTCCGGTTGATGAACTCCTGGAACATCAGCGAGTGCTGCGCCTCTTCTATGGTCTCGTGGTAGCAGTAGCGGAACTCGGGCGATCCGCTGGGCAGCCGGCTCGCGAAATCGAGCAGGCCGCGCTTAAGCACGTACTCGAAGGCGACACCGATCTTCATAAAGTTGGCCAACATGCGAAGACCGATTCGCGACCGGATTCCTGCCGGCTGCGCGCGGTACCATTCGGTCGCGCCGAGCACGTCGTCGGGTTCGAGTTCCCATCTCGAGTCGTCGTGATCGATGCGGAACGCAGGATTGTCCCAATCAATGTCTGCGTACGCATCGAAATGTTTTACCACCGATTGGTGGCTGAGCCTGCGAATCAGATCAAAGTAGGCGTCGGGGTGGATCGCTTTCCCAACCCGCTCCTCTTCGGGAACAACAAACTCTTCGGACATCGCATTCTCCAAAACTTCGTATCGGAGGTTGTAAATTCATCGCTAATTCACAGGCAGCCTGATTCCAGATACCCGGCGCGAATACCGCGCGTAACCGGCAAAATCTTCCTCGGGCAGAGTATCGAGATGGAAGCAAACGCTTGGGGCGAGGTAGTGTGATGCTATGCCCTTAGAGCCAGCGACGCAAAGAGACTGGTCGACGAACCGAAGCGCGATCATCGCTTTATCTCAGAGTGTGGCCTTGTCAAAACGATAGACTCTGGCCGCGACCCTCAACCGCAAGAGCGGACGCGCAGCCCAAGTCCAAAGTCAGGTCCTGTAACGAGTACTCGTCCAGAGAGGCTTGCCAAACGTGCACGTCGTAACCTTCCGACACTATCGTCGCCGGTGGAAACCCCTAGGGTGTAGGAATTGAGGCCACGGGTACCGCCTTCCTATGGGCGGTCTCACTGGGTTCGTCGTAGTTCATCCGAGAGCGCACTGAGTAGAAAAGGCTGTTTCAAGAAGAGATGGTCTCCGGGAAACATCCGCAGCGAGAAAGAAACATTGGTCTGAGCACGCCAGGCATCAAGATCACTGTTGTTCACCCTGTGATCCTGCAAGCCGCCGAACGCGGATATTGGACAGTTCAAGGGCGGCTCAATTGAGTACGCATAGGTTTCGTACAGGGCAAAGTCGGCCCGCAAAAGAGGAAGCATGACCTCCATTAGTTCTTGGTGGTCCAAGAGTTCTCTCGGCGTACCGTTCAGCCGGCGCAGTTCCGCTAGGAATTCTTTGTCTGGCAGGGTGTGAATTGACCGGTCTCGAAAAGGAATTTGAGGCGCACGGCCGGCAGATACAAATAGGCGAACAGGATGCAGGCCATATTGCGTGCGAATCCGGCGAGCGAGTTCGAAGCTGACCAATGTTCCCAGGCTGTGGCCGAAAAATGCAAAGGGTTTGTCCAAGAGCGGAGCCAGGTCTTGGGCAAGAGCTTCGATAAGAGGGGGGAGTCGAGTGAAAGGACGCTCCACCAGCCGTGCCCCCCGTCCCGGGAGCTGAATCGGGCAGACGTCGACATCCGCTGGCAAGCAGTCGGACCAGGTGCGAAAAATCAACGCACCGGCTCCGGCGTACGGAAAACAAAACAGGCGAAGACGGCTCGTTCGACCCGGCTTGCGGAATGAAATCCACGAGTCAAAAGCAGCGGCGCTGGTCGAAAGTGTCATTCAGAATCCGTTCGTGCAAGATAGAAAATGCAAATTAACTCTTGGAGGAATCCATTGTTCTTCTAAGACTGAGTGGTCTCATGTCGGTCCACACTTCCTTGATATAAACAAGGCAGTCGGTCTTTGAACCGGTTTTGCCTGTATCCGCCCAACCAGGAGGGTTTCTCTTTTCGGAGGGCCAGACCGAATACTGCTCTTCGTGATTTACAACCACTTTGTAAATTGTGGTATCTTCGCTGTCATCACTATTCATAGTGTGTCTCTCATAGATCCGATCGATCGGTTAGCTGTGTCGGCAGACGATTCATCAGTCGCTCTCACTTGGTCGAGACAAGCCCGTAGCTTGTCAGCCAAAACTTCGACTTGAGGCTTGTAAACCATCGTGGCGTGATTGCCGGGAACGACTTGGACGTCAACTCCCTCAGCGGCCCACTCACTCCACCCCAAGGTCGGATCAGATGAGCTTCCCGAAAGCTCCTGAGCAGCCTTGAAGAGCGTGATTCGACCCGGGTACCGATTCAGTATGTAGTTTCGTGTAGCTCGAAAATCCGCTTTGCAGAGTTCGATGAACGGCTGAGCTTGCGAGACTTCAATATCCGAGGGCACCAGGCCGGCTCTTTTCGCATGCTCGAGTACGCGCTCCAGCAGCTCGTGCTTTTGAAGGCTGGCGAGAGAGGCCCGGGGATCCAGTGAGAGACCGAAATAGCGCACAAAATCGACGAGCAATGTTGCCTCGAAATCCTCGTCCGCAAATTCCTCGTCGGCCGCGGGAATCCGTGTATCCAGCAAGACCAACAATGCCGTGCGTTGCCCCTGCGCGTGCAGTTGCTGTGCCATCTCGAAGGCCACCACTCCTCCCATGGACCATCCTCCAAGGAGGTACGGACCTTCGGCCTGCACGGTCCGCATCGCGTTTATGTAGTAAGCTGCCATCTCTTCGATGCGCGTTTGCGGTTCCTGTCCCTCTTCCAGTCCTCTCGCCTGGAGCCCATAGCAGGGCTGATCGGGACCCAAGCAATTGACCAGGTGAACGTAAGGGAAAACGTGTCCGCCAGCCGGATGTATCAAGAAGAGTGGCCGTCTAGTGCCACCCGGTTGAATAGCCACGAGAGATGAACTTGGCGGCACTTTGGAGTGCTCGCTGAGAATAGTTGCGAGATGCTCAACCGTTCCTCCGCGGAACACAGTGGCTAGTGGGATCTTCTTGCCCAGTCTCTTTTCTATCAACGCGAACAAACGAACGGCAGCAAGGGAATGTCCTCCCAGCTCGAAGAAATTGTCCGTCACACCGATCGGCCGAACACCCAAAACCTCTTCCCACAGACTAGTGAGCTGGAGTTCCAGCGCATTTCGCGGCGCGATGTACACCTTTCCAGGTTCTGATCGCGTTTGCTCGGGATACGGCAGCGCTGCTCGGTCTACCTTGCTGTTGGGCATCAACGGCAACGCATCGAGAGGCACGAAGACCGCTGGTATCAAATAGTCAGGTAGCTTCTCTTTCAGAAACGCACGCAGCTCGCTCGCCGTCGGCAAAGACTCCGGCCTGCTGACCACATAGGCCACCAACTGCTTTTCTCCGGGACCGTTTTCCCGAGCCAAAACGACTGTCTCGCGTACGGCAGAATGCTGGCGAAGCACTGCCTCGATCTCCCCGAGTTCGACCCGGAACCCGCGAATCTTCACCTGAGCATCAACTCGACCGAGGAACTCGATATTTCCGTCGGAGAGATAGCGGGCGAGATCGCCCGTTTTGTACAGTCGCGCTCCCGGTTTACCACTGAAGGGGTTCGGGACGAACTTCTCCGCAGTCAAATCGGCTCTATTCAGGTAGCCTCTGGCCAGGCAGTCACCGCCGATATGCAGTTCGCCTGGAACTCCCACCGGAACAGGATTACCGTACTTATCAAGAATGTAGGCCTCTCTGTTAGTGAGTGGACGACCAATAGGAATCCTCTGAAGGGTCCAGAGCTCGGCGAATCGCGATGTGATCTCAAATGTTGTAGCTGTTATTGTCGCCTCAGTCGGTCCGTATGCATTGATCAGACGGACTGAACTCATCGGAGTTCGATTCCATAGATTGAGAAACTCCGGCAACATCGTATCTCCACCGACGACCAAGACCCTGACCTGGTTATCGGGGACCAGGTCCTCAAGGTCTGCCCACTCTCGCGCCAGCTCCTGCCAGTAGCCAGTCGGAAGATTGAGTACGGTGAGTCGATGCTCCGAAATTGTCTTATAGAATTCGGTGGTGTCCCATACCTCTGTGCTCATCATGACCAGGGTCGCGCCGACGACGAGTGTAGGCAGGATTTGTTCCAATGATAGGTCGAAACTCAAGGATGCAAACTGGAGTACCTTATCACTTGAATCCAGTGCGTAGTACTTTTGACCGTTCAGGCAATGTGCGACGATTGAAGCATGGGAAATAAGAACCCCCTTCGGCTGACCAGTGGATCCTGAGGTATAGATTATGTAAGCCAGATTCTCAGGCATGGTTAGGCTATTAAGGTTCTCCGCACTCTCCTGGGCAATTGCCGCCGAATCTGAGTCGAAACAGACGACCTTCGCATGGTGTTCAGGCAATCCCGGCAGCAACGCTTCCTGAGTTAGAAGTACCGGGGCCTGGGCATCTTCCAGCATGAAGGCGAGTCGCTCCTTCGGATACGCTGGATCCAGGGGAACGTAGACCCCGCCTGCCTTCAGGATGCCAAGCAATCCGACGATCATGTCCAACGTGTGCTTGAGGCAGACTCCAACCCGCACTTCCGGTCCCACTCCCAGAGACCGCAGATGATTAGCGACCTGATTGGCGCGACGGTTCAGTTCTTTGTAGGTCAGCTGTTCGTCTTCAAGGACGACCGCTATCGTTTCAGGAGCTCGCTCTACCTGCGCCTCAAAGAGTTGATGGATGCTCAGGTCCCTGGCATAGTCCATCGTGGTATCGTTCCAGTCTACTAGTAATTGCTGCCCCTCTGCTTCGCTAAGTAGCGGCAAGTCAGAGAGCCGTCGCTCAGGGGCGACTGCGACGCTCTGCAGCAAGGTCGCGAGATGGCCAAGCATCCGTGCAATAGTAGCAGACTCAAACAAATCGCTGTTGTACGCTAGCGTTCCGACGAGACCTTGATCGGTATCGGCGATATGGAGGGTTAAATCAAAATGAGTCGTTCCGGTGTCAACTTCCACCGGACTCAGGTTCAATCCAGGCAGTTCCACCGGCTGCAGCGATCCATTCTGTAGCACGAACATCACCTGGAATAGAGGATTACGGCTTAGATCTCTTGCCAGGTGCAATTCTTCGACCAGCCTTTCAAAGGGGAGATCCTGATGCGCATAAGCTCCCAAACAGACTTCCCGAACCCGGCGTAAAAGTTCTCGAAAAGTCGGATCGCCCGCGAGGTCGGTGCGCAATACAAGCGTGTTTACGAAAAATCCTATCAATCCCTCAATTTCCAGCCGGTTACGGTTGGCGATCGGCGTGCCTATGACCATGTCGTCTTGGTTCGTGTACCTATGCAACAAAACCTGGAAGGCCGCCAGCAGGGTCATGAACAAAGTGACCCCTTCTCGGCGGCTTAGTTCCTTCAACCCATTGCCTACGGTTCGTGGCAATAAGATAGATTGGCGCGCACCATGAAAAGTTTGTACGGCCTGCCTTGGATGGTCGCGCTGGGAGCTCCAGGACTTGAGGCGCGCCAAGCAGTTGCTGCTTCCAATAGGTCAGTTGGGTTTCCAGAACCTCACCCTGCAACCAACCCTGTTGCCAATGGGCAAAGTCTGCGTATTGGACGGGAAGCTCTGGCAGTGATGGAGGCTTTCCGGAACAAAAGGCGTCGTAGAGTACCGCCATCTCCCGGATTAGGATTCCGGTCGACCAACCGTCGGAAACGATATGATGCATCGTCAGAAGTCCAACGTGCTCGTTTTCGCCGAGCCGCAGGACGGTAGCCCGCACGAGCGGACCTACGGCCAAATCGAAAGGCCGTTGCGCTTCGTTCGTCGCCAGGCGCTGGATCTCGGTCTCCCTTTCCGCCTCAGGCAGGTCTCGCAAATCCACTATCGGCAGAGCTAACCTCAGGAGCGGTGCGATAACTTGGACCGGGCGGCCATCCACAGTAGCGAAGGTCGTCCGCAGGGCTTCATGACGCTTCACAATTGCGTCGAGGCTCTGCTTAAGCGCCGACACGTTGAGCGGTCCCTTGAGACGGATGGCGGCAGGGAAATTATAGACAGAGCCACCCGGTTCGAGCTGATCAATGAACCAGAGACGCTGCTGAGCAAAGGACAGAGGTAGTCCTCCATCCCGCGCAATGGGCACAATCGGGGGAGCTATCAGTCCTGACCTGCTACCTACTTCAACGCTTTCTGCCAGGCCTGCGACGGTGGGCGCCTCGAACAGGCGGCGCAGCGGCACCTCCACCTGGAAGGCTTCGCGGATTCGGGAAACTACCTGGGTAGCTAACAGTGAGTGGCCGCCAAGCTGAAAAAAGTCATCGTAGATACCGACTCGTTCGACACCAAGGACTTGGGCCCAGATCTCCGTGATTAGCTCTTCCGTAGGTGTGCGGCATGCCACGAATGCTTCTTCCAGCTCGGGTCGCCGGTCGTCCGGCGCCGGCAGTGCGCGGCGGTCCACCTTACCGTTGCCGTTTAGTGGAAAAGCATCCACTAGCACAAAGACCGCAGGTACCAAATACTCGGGCAGCTTGTGTTTCAGAAAACCGCGCAGCTCGCTCGCAGTGGGGCGTGTTTCTCTCCCGGCTGCCACGTAGGCAACCAACCGTTTCTCTCCGGACCCGACGTCCTGAGCCTGTACGATCGCCCCCCGCACCAGTGGATGTTGTCCAAGCGTTTCCTCAATTTCTCCAAGTTCGATCCGGAACCCGCGGACCTTAACCTGGTGATCGCCACGACCCACGAACTCGATGTTTCCGTCTGGCCTGATAGCGCGCGAGATCCCCGGTATCATACAGCCGCGACCCTGACTCGTCGCTGAAGGGATCAGGAATAAATTTCTCGGCGGTCAACTCGGGCCGCCCGACATAGCCCCGTGCCAGACTAAGACCACCTATGTACAAGTTACCCACGACGCCGATCGGAAGCAGGCGAAGTGAGTTGTCTAAAATGTGTGCCTGCGCGTTCGGTATAGGTCGCCCGATCGGAATTGCGCAATCAGTATTGCCCTCTTCGCATGGCCAATATGTACAGTCGATGATTGTCTCAGTCGGTCCATAGACGTTGTACAACTTGGCCCGGGTGCGACTTTGGAATTGCCTGACATTCTCGGACGCCAGGGCCTCGCCGCCGCACATCACGGCACGCATGGTCAAGGCGTCATTGAACGCGGGTTCCTCGACGAGCAGCCGCAAAAGCGACGGAACGCAGTGAAGAATCGAGATCCGTTCTCGATGAATCATCTCTGCGACGTATCGGCAATCCCGATGACCGTTGGGTTCCGCTATCATTAGCGTCCCCCCAGATATCAATGTCGGGAAGATTTCACGCCCAGCGGCATCGAAGGTGATAGGAGTTTTCAAGAGACAGCGATCGAGAACTGACAGTTCAAGAGCGTCAATTATCCAGTTGACTGCATTAACAAGTCCAGCCTGTTCGACCATTACGCCTTTCGGCTGCCCCGTCGAACCTGAAGTGTAAATCACGTACCCGAGGTTTTTCGCGGTTGCTATTGTTGGAGGGGCATTCTCGCTACGCCTGGAGATGGTGTCCCAGTCCGAATCGACGCAGACGATCTCGACTCCGAGCTCTGGCATGCTGTCGCGCAAAGTTTGCTGTGTTAGCAGCACCTGCGCGCGAACATCTTTGACTACGTAGGCTATGCGCTCCTGCGGATACTCAGGATCCAAAGGCACGTAAGCTCCGCCAGCCTTAAGTATGCCAAGGATCCCCACGACCATCTCCAGCGAACGGTTCATGCAGATGGCGACAGGAATTTCCGGCCCGACGCCGAGACCTTGCAGATGATTCGCGAGTTGGTTGGCGCGAGCGTCCAACTGGCTGTAGGTCAAAATTCGGTTCTGAAAAACGATCGCGACATTCTCGGGCTGTTGCCGGGCACGTTCCGCGAAAAGTTCATGGATACATTTGCTTTCAGCGTAATCGGTCCGCCTATCGTTGAACTCAACCACCAGTTGGCGTCGCTCATCGCGACTCAGGATATCCAGATCTACGATTGGCGATTCCGGATTTGCGCAGACGCTCTCCAACAGAGTCCGGAACTCTTGCGCTACGCGGTTGACATCCTCAGCGCAGAACAAGCTGGAGTCGTAATGAAGCTCCGTGACCAGAAGGCCCCCGCGTTGCACGCAGGAGAGTTTCAGCTTGAAGCGATCAGAGCAGCTGTATTGCTTCTGAATGGAAAATGTCGCGTCGCTCTCGGTGCAGTTCGTCTCCGCATTCTGGAATTCAAAAGCTACCGGAAAGAAGCGGCATGCGTCGATTTCGCGATCCCATCGAGGAAGTTGTCCGAGGTCGAAATACTCCTGCCATTCAACGGCTTCCCGCGCCGACCCATTAGTCCGCTCCAGAACTTCACTGAACCGAAGCTGCTCTTCGAGCCGACAGTGAACCGGCAGCGTCTTGGCAAACAGGCCGAGCGCTTCCTGCAGCTCTTCGTAAGTACGCCCATCACACGCTAAGCCGATCACAAAGTCCGATTCGCCAGCGAGACGCCAGAGCAGGATTTGCCAACAAGCCAGGAAGAACGTAGAGGCCGAGGCGTCATACTTGGCCGCGAGCTTTTCAATCTTCGAGGTCAACTCAGGATCGCCCGCCGCCGTCAGAACCCGGGGCTCGAAGGCCACTCTCGCGGAAGGCCGCTTTTCGAAAGACAGCGCCGGAACGCGGGAAGCAGACACTTCCACTTCGCGCCAGTGCTTTCTTCCTTCCTGCGCTTCCTCCGATTCCAACAGGTTATTTTCCCACTCGGCGAGGTCGGCATATTGAGAGGGGCCGCCTGATGATTCCGCGCGGCGTACAAAAGATGAATAGCGGCGGCTAATCTCGCGCACCAGAATCCTGAGTGATGCCGCATCCATACACAGCGACGGCGCGTTGACGAGCAAAATGTGCCGGTCGGCCGCAAGGGCTAGCAAAGAGATGCGCAGCACCGGTCCGTTCGCAAGGTCGAAGGGAATTCGGCCAACTTCCTGAAACAACGCCTCGATCTCCGCCTCTTGGCGCGAACTGTCCCACGTACTTAAGTCGTATTCCTCTATCCTGGGCGCATTTAGCTCGTTCACTCCTTGAAGAGGAACTTTTGTTCCGTGTGGGCAATTAAAGGTGGTTCGTAGGATCTCGTATCGATCAGAGAGGTCCCGCAGGACAGCCTTGAGAATCCGCAGATTGATGCTCCCCTCGATGAGGATGGCGCATTGCGCACGATACTGCCGTTCGTCGCCGGCCTGTAGCAGTGACCACAGATGCCTTTGCTGAGGTGAAAGCCGAAATCCTTCAATAACGTCCATTTGCATTCGAGTAGTTCTACTTTTGCGCGACGGCTTCGATGCTGGGTTGCGACGTTTTGATATTCCTGCGCTTCACGTGTCTCAGCTTTTGAATATTGACTTCCTTCTGCTCCTTTCGGAGGTTCACCTGATGTTGCCGGTCCGTCGCGGCGAGCGTTAGCTTCAACGCATCCAGTCTGGCGGTTGGCTCTCGAAGTATGCGACGCAAAAGTATTTCGAAATGCTGTGACATCCGGGCAATGGTCGCGGCTTCAAACAGGTCGCTGTTGTATCGCGTGGACGCGGCCAGCGATTCCTCTGTCTCGATTATCAACAACACCAGGTCGAGAGTGGCGGCACGGCGTTCCAGCGCTATCGACTCCAGAACGAGTCCGCCGGGATTCATGCGCAGCCCCGTTTCTGCCGCCACAAATGAAGGCCCGCCTTGTTGCGCGATGCGGTGGGGCTTGTCGAGCACGAACATTACCTGGCACAGGGGAGGGCGGCTCAGCTCGCGGGGCGGGCGCAGTCGCTCAACCAATAGCACGGTAGGGAAATCCTGATGCTCGAGTGCAGACAGTACTGTGTGGCGAACCTGGTCAAGAAATGCCCCGAACGTGGGGTTACCGCAGAGATTCGTCCTTAAAACTACGGGGTTCGTAAAGAGGCCGACGATACCTTCGAACTCGGCGCGGCTCCTGCCCACCATGGGAGTTCCCACCAATAGGTCTTCCTGGCCGCTATGGTAAGAAAGCACTACCTGAAACGCTGCGAGAAGCACCATGTACAGCGTCGCTCCATGAGCCTTGGAGAGAGCCTTAAGCCCGGCGCTCAGCTCCGCGTCCAGGGTGAAGTCGTGCGATGCCCCTTGATAGGTCGGGAACGCTGGTCGCGGCCGGTCGGTCGGAAGATCCATCACCGGCAATTGTCCGGCCAATTGTTCCCGCCAATATGCCCACAGTCGCTCTCCGTCAGGGCCCGCCAGCGTCTCAGCCTGCCAACGGACATAGTCGGTGTATTGCAAATCAAGAGGAGGCAGAGTCCCTTTCACGCCGGCGATTTCCGCCGGATATAGGACCCCGAGTTCATTCAGGAGTATTGCGAGAGACCAGAAGTCGATCACTATGTGATGGACGACCAGCAGAAGAATATGTTCCCGTGCCGACCGCATGATCAGACTGACTCGCAAAAGTGGCCCTCGTTCAAGATCAAACGGACGATACGCTTCGTCGAGCAATCGGCACTTCAGTTCGTCGCCGTTCCAGGTCGAGCCGTCCACTTCCTCGAAGCTGACCTTCTGGTGTTCGTGGACCTGCTGGACTGGTTTACCGGAGTGTGCGGGAAAAGTAGTGCGAAGCGAAGGGTGGCGATCGACCAGCCTCTGCAACGCGCCTCGCAGAGCAGGAACGTTTATGTCGGATGAGATGCGCGCGGCAAAATTGACGTTGTAAACCGTGCTCTCCGGCGCGAGTTGATAAAGAAACCAAATGCCCTGCTGATTATACGAGAGAGGATAAATTAATTTGGAGCCGCTCGTCTGCTTGCGAAGAAGCTGCGCAAGCAAGGCCCGCCTTTCGCCCGGTGAGAGATCCGCGATTCGCTTGGAAGTGCTGCTATTCACCTTTCCTGACGTCCTCTTTAGTCAATAGATCAGTGAGCAGTGAATTCACTTCCTCATCCGAGTACTGGTCGAGATTCTCCAACAGATGTTCTTCGATGCCGTTTCCTGGCTGTCCTCGGGAGTGACCATTTGTCGAGGCAGGAAGCACCGGAGCGCCAAAAGTCTCAGATGTGAGTAGCAGAAGCAGTTGCGACGCGGCCTGTTCAACGCTAGGGCCTGAGAGAAAGGTGACGATCGGCACGTTAACGCCCAAGTCAACCACAATTCGATTTTTCAACTCGACTGCCATCAAGGAGTCCAGCCCCAGATTGCTGAGCGGTTGCTGTACATCCAGCTTTGATGGTGACTGCCCTAGCACTCGAGCCACAATCTCAGTCAGGTAAGAACGAACTAAGTGGAGGCGCTCCGCTGGTTCTGCGGCAAGGACCGCATTCCTCTTCTCGCCGGGATGGCCTGGTTGCGGCGAGTTGTCGGCTTCCTCACGTGCAAGCTCGCAGAGCAGCCGCGACTCAGTGCCTGTTGGATAAAACTGGCGATAGCGCCCCCAATCAACGGGTACCACCGCGACCTGGACCGCGCCGTGACCCAGCAGCCGGTCCATCGCCGCCAGCGCTTGCGCCGGTGCGATGCTCCTGATTCCCGCCAGCGCGAGGTGCGTCGCAAGGCGCTTTCCCCCGGGCGTTTCGGCGAAACCCAATCCGCTCCACGCTCCCCAGTTGATGCTCAGCGCCGGTTTGCCCAGCGCTCTTCGATGATGGGCGAGCGCATCGAGGAAGGCGTTTGCCGCGGCATAGTTTCCCTGGCCAGGCTGGCCCAGCAGGGAGCCCGCGGAAGAAAAGAGTACAAAGAAGTCCAAAGCATCGTCTTTGAGTAGGCGATGCAGCAGCCAGCCGCCGATCATCTTGGGGCGTAAAACTGAATCCATTGCCGCTGCATCGAGCTGCATCAGCAGTCCGTCTTGCAAAACTCCCGCCGCGTGCACGACGCCTCGAATCGGCGGCCAGCCCTCAGCTCGAAACTCGTCCAGATAGGCGGTTAACTGTCCTTCGTTTGCAACATCCACGGCGGCCAGATGCACGCACGCTCCCAGGGCTTCCAGCTCACGAATCGCGGTAATTTGATCTGCCAGCCGGCTACCCGCTTCTGCTGAGTTCCATCGCGCGCGCGGCGGAAGCTTGGTGCGTCCCATAAGAATCAATCGGCGAGCACCTTGCTCTACCATCCAGCGGGCGACCGAAAGGCCAAGCGCTCCCAGCCCACCGGTGATTAAGTAGGAGCCGTCAGCGCGCCAGCTAATTGGAGCGGGCTGCGTGCTGGATCGGTGTTTGCGCGCCAGACGGCCTACGCATCGTCGCCCTTGTCGGAACGCAATCTGATCCTCTCCGTCAGAAGCGGAGACTTCTTTCCACAACTGATGAGCGGTGTCCTCAGAAACCGAAGGCCTGGGTTCCAGGTCTATCAGTCCTCCCCAGAACATGGGGTGCTCCTGAGCGATAACGCGACCCAATCCCCACAGAGGCGCCTGGGCCGTGTCGAGTCGTAAGGGTTCTTCTCCGGCGGGTTGAGCGCCGCGCGTAATCAGCCACAGGCGAGGCAAGTGATTCTGTTCAACCCGAGCTAACTCCTGGACTAACTGTAAGACACTGCCACAGCCGAGAGTCTGAGCTGTCTTAAGCGAACGGACACTGGTGTCTTCTGGAAGGCCAGCATCAAGACTCCAGAGATGGACAATAGCTCGGCAGACTGGTTGATCTGGCGCCGACACCGCCTCAAGTAGATGTCGCATGTCCTCCGGTCGTTCGGCATTGATGCGATAATGCTCGCCGTCCGTGCGCTCGAATGATTCACCACGATTGACGATGATGCTGCCGCCACCTTGTGCCTCGATCAGCGCTCCGAGCCGTTCTCCGACGCCGCTGCTGTCTGCAAAGATAAGCCAGTTGCCGGAAGCTTCAGCGGCCGGTTCTTCACTCGAACGCTCTCTTGACCGCCACTGGAATTCGTAAAGCCAATCGTCCAGGTTCTCTTCCGTAGCGTGCTTCGTATCCTTGCCTATGCGATCGAACCGCACTCCGACAATTTCGACCGCCACCCGGCCGGTTTCATCGAGGAGCCGTACGTCTCCCTTAACGCTATCTGTACCGGTTGCCCGCAGATGAGCGTGACTCCACAGATTCAAACCCTGGGCGCCGTGGATTCGAATCTCATCTATATGAGTGGGCATGTGGATGCCCGGCTCGTCGTTTCCTGTCGCTTGAGCGGCTACACCCGCTCCAAGGGTTTGAAGGCAAGCGTCCACAAGGGCAGGATGTAATTGACAGGCGTCGAACTCTCGATGCGGTCCATCGGGGACTTTCACTTGACCCAGCATTTCACCGTTGCATCGCCACAACTGAGTGATGCTTTGGAAAGAGGGGCCATAGTCGACGCCACTTTCGTGAAGCCTCAAATAGTAGTCTTGTCCGGAGATCTGCTGCGAGCATCGAGACTGGACTTGAGCAAGCGTTTCCTGTTCGACAACTGGGTAAGTGTCAGGCTCTGGTACAGGACAAAGCTTTGCTGTCGCATGCAATGTCCATGTCCGATTGGTTTGCTCAGAACCGCGCGCGCAACTGTAGATCTGAACCGATGTGGCCGCGTCTGCACCGGGAGAGAGGATCACCTGAGTCGTCCGGGCGCCGCCGTCGGGGATGAAGAGCGCTTTGCGAAATTCCACATCTTTCAGCGCAAAAGATTGCGACGGGAACGTCTCAGCCCCCGCGGCTAGTGCCATCTCCATGTAGAGCGCCGCGGGCAGCACTGCGGCGCCTTCGACGCGATGGTCATCAATAAAGGACTGCGCGCTCCTATCCAGAACGCCCTCCCAGAAGTGGGTTTCCGTTTGCGCCGATTTGAAATGCCGGCCGAGAAGAGAATGCTTCGCCACCAAATCCGGATCTCGCGAAACGTGGCTCACATCGCCCGCCGGCGCGTCCATCCAGCAGCGCTCCCGCTGCCATGGGTAAGACGGAAGTTGAACGGATTCTCCGCGCTCAGGATAGATGCGGCTCCAATCGATCAGATATCCCGAGGTATAAAGTGCCCCGAGCGACGCGGCTAAAACTTTGCCTTCGTCTTCCTCACGCCTCAGCGATGGGATTACCGCGCCCTCCTTGCCGGCACGATGAAATTCCTGCTGAATACTGCTGAGCAGAATGGGATGCGGACTGATCTCCAGAAAGATGTCATGTCCGTCTTCCACTAACTGCTGAACCGTGGCTGAAAAGAGCACCGGCTCTCTAAGGTTCTTGCTCCAGTACAACTTGTCGAAGCTCAAGCGGTCGGCGATTTGTCCCGTCACAGTCGAGTAGATCGGCACCGATGCCGGTTGTGGCTGTAGCCCTTCCAACGCGTGTTCCAAATCAGCGCGAAGCGGCTCCATCTGCGGACTGTGAGCGGCAAAATCAACCTTGATCATTCGGCCGAAGATGTCCTCACGCTGCAATCGACTCACGATTGTTTCGAGCGCCGCGGGATCTCCCGACAAAACTGTCGAGGTGGGCCCGTTGCTGACGGCGATCGACACGCGATCTTCGCATCCGGCTATGACGCGCCGAGCGTCAGCAACCGAAAGGTCCACTGCCGCCATTGCTCCGCGGCCGATAGTCGGCTTCACCAGGCGGCTGCGGCTGCATATCACCCGCGTCGCATCTTCGAGGCTCAGCGCTCCAGCTACGTGAGCTGCAGCGGCCTCGCCCATACTGTGTCCCACCACCGCATTCGGCTCGATACCCCATGAACGCCACAAATCCGTCAGCGCTATCTGCATCGCAAACAACGCTGGCTGCAGGACGTCGACTTCGTTCAATCGGGAGCGGGCTGCATCGGTGGAAGACAGTTCTGCAAGCAACGACCAGTCTCCGTAGGAGCGCATCGCACGGTCGCAGCGTTCGATCGCCTCGCGAAAGACCGGTTCCTGCTGCAACAGCGTTCGCCCCATCCCGAACCACTGGGAACCCTGTCCCGGAAATACGAAGACGAGTTTTCTTTGTCGATTAGAAAGCCCGCGGCCAGAAGACAGCCCGGGACCCGTCTCTCCGCGAAGAAAAGTCTCAAGCCCCTGCGCGAGTTCCGCGGCTGAGTTGCCGGTCGTGGCGAGCCTGCACTCATGATGACTTCGCCGTGCCCCCGCCGTGTAGCAAACATCGTACGGCGCCGCCGTCGACGTTGGATCCGTCAGGAAATCGCGATATCTCCGCGCGAGAGACCGCAGAGCAGGCTCGCCGCGTGCCGACAGAGGCAGTAGGTATGTGGACGTGGCTTCGCGATTTCCGTTCTGGTGTTGCGCGGCATGCATTCCCGAAACGGATTGAGGAGCCCCTTGCATAACCAGGTGGCCGTTGGTTCCACCAAAACCGAATGAACTCACCCCGGCCAACCGGGCCGCATTCTCCTGTGCGGGCCACGCGCACAGCTTCGTGTTCACGCGCAGCGAGAGTTGATCGAATGGAATATGAGGATTGGGTTCCTCGAAGTGCAGGCTCGGAGGAATCTCGCGATACCGCAGCGCCAGCGCTACCTTGATCAATCCGGCAATACCGGCTGCGGCCTCGAGATGTCCCACGTTGGTCTTGACCGAGCCAATGAGACACGGCCGCTCTGCGGGACGGTCGATAGCCAGCACCGCGCCCAAGGCTTTTGCCTCGATGGGATCACCCAGCAGTGTGCCCGTGCCGTGCGCCTCGACGTATTGAACGTCTCCCGGCGAGACTCCGGCACGCAGGTAGGCTTCGCGCAGCACTGCCTCTTGCGCACGCGGATTCGGCGCCATCAGTCCGTTGCTGCGGCCGTCCTGATTCACCGCGCTGCCGCGAATAACGGCGTAGATCGGATCGCCGTCAGCTAACGCTAGCGATAGCGATTTCAGCACGACGACGCCCGCGCCCTCGCTACGAACATAGCCGTTGGCACGCGCGTCGAAGGTTTTGCAGCGCCCATCGGGCGCCATCGCTCCTGCCTTGCTGAAATTGATCGTAATGGCAGGCGATAGGATCAGATTCACACCCCCGGCCAACGCCAAGGTGGACTCACCGCTCCTCAGGCTGTTGCAGGCTTGATGGACCGCGACGAGTGACGACGAACATGCGGTATCGATCGCAATACTCGGTCCGCGGAAATCAAATACATAGGAGATACGGTTGGCAGCGATACTGAGCGCATTGCCGGTGCCCGCGTATGCGTCGATCCGATCCAGATCGTTAAATTGAATGCGGCCGTAGTCGTTGTTCGAGATTCCGATGAACACGCCGGCCGAGGTGCCCGCCAGCCGCTCCCGCACCTGTCCGGCGTCTTCCAGCGCTTCCCACGCCACCTCGAGCAGGATGCGTTGTTGCGGATCCATACGTGCGGCTTCCCGCGGCGAGATGCCAAAAAAGTGCGCATCGAACTGATCGATATCCTCGATGAAACCGCCCCAGCGCGTGACAATCTTGCCGGGTGCCGACGGATCAGGATCGAAAAGACCGTCGAGCTTGAAGCGTGCGGCCGGAACTTCCTGGATGGCGTCGACGCCGTCGCGCAGCAGGTTCCAGAAGGCGCGCGCGTCCTTTGCGCCGGGAAAGCGGCACGCGATTCCGATTATCGCGATCGCTTCGGAATTCGCCTCCTGAATCCGGCTCGCTTCGGCGGTTGTCTGCAACGGACTTGGCGACTGTGCCAGTCCGCGAGCGAGAGCGTCGATGGTTGGAAACTCATATGCCAACTCGGCCGGAAAATCTCGTCCCAGCCACTCTGAAAGTTCGCCGGAGAGTCCGACCAGTTCCGTCGATCCAAGTCCGTAGCTCGCGAATGGTTCCGCGACGTCCACCTCATCCGCTTCGATTTCAAGCATCTCGGAAAGTCTGGATACCAGCCAGGCCTGGATTGTTGCCGCGCCTGGTTTGGGATTCTCTTTCGCACGGTTCCCATTTCGCTCCGCGTCATGCGGGATAGTGCTGTTATTTTCATTTCCGGCCATTACGCACTCTTTGCGCCGTGTTCCAGCGTCCCGTCCCGAAACCTGGCTTGGCAAACACGACGTTGAATCTTGCCGCTGGGAGTTCTTGGGATGGCTCCAGCCTTGAGGAGCACGACCGCATGTACTCGTACGTCATGCTCTTCTGCCACCGCTCGGCGAATGGCCCGACTCACTGCGTCGAAGTCCGCTGGAGACCGCCCGTTCTGCCCGTTCCCATTTGAAACGCCGCGCGATTCGCCGTTGTGATTGTGCTGCTCCAGTTGATAGCGCCGCTCTATTTCGGCTGCGACTATCAGACGTTCGTCGTTGCTGATATCGAGCGAAAAGGCTACGCAGCCGCCTGACCGCACTGCCGCATGACTTTGTTCTACCGTCGATTCGATGTCGTGGGGGTAAAGATTGCGGCCGCCGATGATGATCAGATCCTTGAGTCGGCCTGTGACATACAGTTCACCGTCTCGTAGGAATCCCAGGTCTCCGGTGCGAAGAAACGGCCCCTCACCAGTATCGGCGAGGTGGACATTGAAGGTGCACTCGGTTTCCTCAGACCGGTTCCAGTACCCCTGGGTCACGCTCGGACTCGATACCCAAATCTCCCCGACCTCATCGGGCGCGCACGCGGTCATCGATTCAGGGTGGGCGACAACAATTTTTGTACCGGACATCGCACGCCCACATCCAACCAGCGTCCGTACGTTCTGCCGAGCGTCCGAAGCCTCGGCGATACCGTTGTGCTCGAGCGCCGTCACCTCGGTCGTGCATAGGACGGGCTCATCTCCCACAACTCCACCCGACACGATCAGCGTCGCCTCGGCCAGCCCATAACAGGGATAGAAGAATTTTGGGTGGAATCCGCAGGACGCAAAGGTCTCAGCAAACCGCTTCAGGGTGTCCGCACGCACTGGCTCGGCGCCGTTGTATGCAACCTTCCAATTGCCGAGGTCCAGACCCTCGCGCTGTTCGCAGGTAATTTTGCGAGCACACATTTCGTACGCGAAATTCGGGCCTCCACTGACAGCGGCCTGGTAGCGCGAAACAGCCTGAAGCCATCGCAGCGGCCGCTGAAGAAAGGACTGAGGAGGCATGAGCACGCAACGGCGTCCTCCGTATGCAGGTTGGATAATGCCATTCATTAGTCCCATGTCGTGGAAAACCGGCAGCCATGTCACGGAGACCGTGTCAGAGGTAACCTCGAAGGCTCGACTGATCTGGGCCGAGTTCTCGAGAAGATTCCTGTGACTGACCATTACGCCCCTCGGTACAGCCGTGGAGCCTGAGGTATATTGGAGCAAAGCGAGAGTATCCGTACTCGCCTGAGAGTTCCGCCAATCTTCCGCCGCACTGATAGGAACCTTGTCGGTGGCCAACCAGCGAATCGTCTGTAGTTCTGGAGCCAGCTTGAAAAGGCTTTCAACTCTCGACAGGATCGACGATGTTGTCAGCACCAGTGTCGGCTGAGCATCGCTCGCGATAGTGCGAAGCCTCGGGAGAGTCCGCTGCGGCTGGGCCATATTCGGCGGAGGCAGAGGCACCGCAATAATCTCCGCATACAGGCATCCAAAGAAGGCGGAGATGAACTCAAGACCCGCTGGATAGAGCAATAGAGCACGCTCGCCCCTTGTCCCGTAGCTTTGGAGTACGGCGCCAATCGCCCGTGCTTGCCGGTCCAAGTCCGCTAAGGTCAAATTCGCTCCCTCGGTCTCTCCGTCGAGTAGGTAGGTGTAGATCCGCTGGTCTGGCTGCTGGAGCGCCCGTCCGCGGAGAAGCTCGACGAGACTGGAAACTTTCGTAATTTGAGTCACCATTGCTGACCGGGCGTGCTTGCCGATACGCGCGTTCATGACGAGGCGGTGCGAAGCCTGAGTTCACTTTGGATCCTCAGGATCGTTCTACCTCAGAGAACATTATTTACCGCGCGACTGCGTTTTTGAAAACAAAAGTTGATCCAGGACTACAAATTTGTGTTCTACAGATAACCAAAACTAGCGAAGTAAAAACGAAGGACCCTCGTCCGTGGCCATCGCGGTCCAAAATGATCACATTAAAGGACCGGCCTCAGGGCAATCCGCCGAGCTACGTCTTCGCACGTTCGTCCAGCCCGCATCCCGCCGCGATTCCTCTCTTCGTCCACCCGCTTAGTTGGCGTTCTGATTTTGATGACGGCGCGCGTCGCCGCCTTTTTCGATTCGCGAGGTGATATCTTGTTGACCAAAAATTCCGATCGTTTTTTCGTTGTGGCCGGTGGACCGGGCGCGGGCAAGACTACGCTCATCGATGCGCTGGCGCGTATCGGTTATGCGCGATCAGTCGAAGCGGCCCGAGCGATCATCCAGGATCAACTCGCGATCGGCGGGCGCGCGCTGCCATGGCGCGACCCCGCGATGTTCACCGAGATGATGCTGTCGTGGGAGATGCGCTCGTACCGTCTTGCGTGCGAGGAGGCCGGTCCGGTCTTCTTCGATCGAAGCATCCCTGAACTCGCGGGATATCTGCGGCTCGAAGGACTGCCGGTGCCGGCGCATATCGAGAAGGCAGTAGAGACGTTTCGCTACAACCGCCGGGTCTTTCTCGCGCCGCTATGGCCGGAGATCTACACGCAGGACAACGAACGCAAGCAGACTCTCGAAGATGCCGAGCGCAGCTACCGCGCGGCCGTCGAAACATATACCGCATATGGCTACGAGCTCGTGCCGATTCCGCGGGCTCCGGTCGAAGAGCGTGTGCGATTCGTTTTGCGTGAGGCCGACCTTTTGCGTTGATGCGTGAGAATGCGTCTGGTAGGTGGAACGGGATGCGCACGCGGGTGAAGATCTGTTGCATCACGTCGGTCGAAGAAGCCGAGCTGGCGATCGAGCATGGCGCCGACGCGCTCGGGCTGGTCGGCGCGATGCCCTCGGGACCGGGAGTGATCGACGACGCTACGATCGCCGCGATCGCTGCCGTCGTGCCTCCACCGGTCGCGGCGTTTCTGCTGACCTCGGAACGCACTGCCGACGCGATCGCCGCGCACGTCGCGCTCACGGGAGTATCAACGGTGCAGATCGTTTCGCCGATCGAGGCCGAAGAATCGGCGCGGCTGGCAGTGCTGCTGCCGGCGACGCGTCGCGTGCAAGTGATCCACGTCGAAGGCGCGGACGCGCTCGGCCTTATCCCGATCTATTCATCACACGTTCATGCGTTCCTGCTCGACTCGGGACGGCCGCGAGCCGCGGTACCTGTCCTCGGCGGAACCGGGCAGACGCACGATTGGAAGGTCAGCGCCGCTTTCGTGGCGGCGAGTCCGCGTCCGGTATTTCTTGCCGGCGGCTTGACGCCCGCTAACGTTGCCGATGCGATCGCGGCCGTCCGCCCTTACGGAGTCGATGTCTGCTCGGGTGTGCGCACGGACGACGGCAAGCTAGACTCAGCGAAACTCAGGGCGTTCATTGAAGCGGTCGCAGCCGCGGATACCGCCAGCGCATCGCGATGACCAGCGAACTGAAAACCGGGCACAATATCGAGATTTGGATCGCGCTGGCCGCGGTGGGATTGCTGATCCTCGCGTGCATCGTAATCCTGCTGCCATTCCTCTCGGCGATCGTGTGGTCGGTGATTCTTTGCGTATCGACCTGGCCGCTCTACAAACGGCTCGAGGCGGCGACACACGGACGCGCGGCGCTGTCGTCAATCCTGATGGTGTTGCTGCTCGCGATCGTGATCGTCGCGCCGTTCGCGATCGTCGGCGCGAGCCTCGCGAGCAACGTCTCCGAAGTGGTCACTGCGTTGCGCCGCTATTCCGCCGACGGGCCGCCGATGCCGCCGGGGTGGGTTTCGACGATTCCGATCGTTGGGTCGCGCTTGAATGACTATTGGACGGAGCTGTCGCTGAGCAGCGCGATGCGAGTGGACGAGATCGCCAAGTTGATGCCCGCGGCGAAGACTCTGGTGGTCACCGTCGGCGGAGCGCTTGCGGCGGGAATTCTCGAGTTGCTGTTGAGCCTTGTGATTGCGTTTTTCGTCTATCGCGATGGAAGCGCGGCGCTCGGGCACGCCAACGCCGTGCTCGATCGGCTGGGCGGCACGCAGGCGCGCCGCCTGCTCGAGACCGCGGGCACCACGGTGCAGGCTGTAGTGTACGGAATTCTCGGCACCGCGCTGATTCAGGGCACGCTCGCGGCGATCGGATTCTGGATTGGTGGAGTTCCGGGCCCGGTGTTCCTTGGCTTCTGCACGTTTGTACTCGCGATGGTGCCGGTTGGACCGCCGCTCATCTGGATTCCCGCGTCGTTATGGCTATTTCATCTGGGCAGCACCGGATGGGGCATCTTCATGCTCATCTGGGGCGCGGTGGTCGTGAGTGGTTCCGACAATTTCGTGCGCCCGTTTCTGATCAGCCGCGGCGGCTCGACGCCACTTATCCTGGTGATGCTCGGAGTGCTCGGTGGCGTGGTCGCGTTCGGGTTTATAGGTATATTTCTTGGCCCGACACTGCTGGCCGTTGGCTATAGCATGCTCGCGGATTGGGCGCCTGCCGCGCGCAGTGAGTATTAGCTATTCATCCGAGCGCTTTGCCCCACGCGTCCACAAATACTAACTGATTCAGAGAGCGCCGGATGAGCGGTCCGTGGCCGCGTCCTACTGGATAGCCAATCGGAATCGCCGCAGCCGTGTACCATCCATCGGGCAACGCGAGCAGCTCGCGCACCTCCGGTTCATCCTCGCAAAGTAGAGTAGTCAGTACGCATCCTAGACCTTCGGCGCGGCAAGCCAGCAGCAGGTTCTCAACCGCGGGATAAACCGAGCCGCCGCCGACCACTGAAGGGCGGTCCTGCTTGGAATCGGTGATCGCCATCTGCTTTGGATCGAAGCAGAACATCGCGATCGCCGGAGTATCGCCGAAGTGCGCCGCCATGTAGTCACCTGCGGCAAGAGTGCGCTCGGAACGCGCACGAACATCGGCCGGCGCCGAAGCGGGCACCGCGGCGCGGTAGTGACGCGAGTAGTTATTCCAGCGCGCTGAGTACAACTCGCCAAGCCGGGTCTTCTTCGCGCGATCCTTGACCAGGACGATTCGCCACGGCTGGCGATTTCCGCCGGTGGGCGCCCAGGCCGCGGCTTCGAGCACGCGGCGCATCACGTCGTCGGGAATCGGATCGGGTTTGAGCCGCCGCACCGCGCGTAGCGTGCTCATCGCTTGGTAGATACCCATTTCAGCCATTACCTATTCTCCTTGTTGCGGTTTGCTTCTGGTGCAGTTGTCCCTCTCCCAGATAGGGAGAGGGTGCGTGGCGCGGCGATTGCTTCCTTTAGCAATCGCCGTGACGCGCGGGTGAGGGACCGACAGAATAGAATTCTGGTCGGTCACAGCAACAGCCTCCGCATGCCTTTCATATCCAGGTGTGTGCGTTGCGCATGATGCAGTGGCGGAAGCGGAGAAAGATTTCGCGCTGTCGGTCCCTCACCCGTCGCGCGCAGCGCGCGCCACCCTCTCCCAATCTTTTGGGAGAGGGACATCTCTGCCATGACTTGTGTGTGCGTCATCGTGAGAGGGTTGCCGGGACGAAGGCTGCTTCCGACAGGTTGCCGGTGTTGATTTCCTGCTGGAACGGCTGATGCGCGGGGACGAGCGAACGGAAAAATGAGCCGCCGCCCGTCGGTACATAAAAGCTGCCCGCCAGATCGAACAGGTTGCCGCCTTCGCGTCCGGGTTTCATCCGCCACAGTGGAATCGCGGACGCGGTCTCGACGCCGTCCTTGTAGAACTGGGCGGCGAGCCATACATATACTTCGCTGTCGATATATATAATCGTACTGAGAGTCTGATTGCCGAACTTCGGGTGCGCTTCGAGTATATAAGCGTGCCGCAACTCGAATGGTTCCTGACTAAGTGAGTATCCGTCGCCTGAAGTAGTAATTCCCGCCGGTTCGGAGATCGCTGAAAGGCATGCGAGGATCGTCGTGGTGCCGAGTAAGCGGTATTGGTAATCCTCGGTCTTCGGGAGAGCGTACGCCCAGTAAGGCTGATGGCAATTGCGGCATCCGGGACCGGGAGCGCCGGCGCCGACCGCGATTCTCCGCACCCGGCGCGACATCTCATCGAAGTTGAAGAAGGCGTCGTCGGTGGCGGGGTCGAGGTAGCGCACCCAGATTCCCTTGCCTTCGCCGTTCTCGGCGCCTAGCGCGGTGACGGACCAATCGTCGCAACGCGCTTTCCATTCGACCCCCATCGGATTTGCGCCGAGGGTAGGGCGCGGATCGACTTCGGTGCGATGCGCAAAACGCAGAAAAGTAAAATGATCGCATTGATAGTCGCCGTCGCTCTTGGCGATGATCTTCGCCGGATTCGCGGGGTCGGCGCTGTAGCCGTTGCTGCTCCACGGCGCGAGCGCGAAGTCGTCGGGCATGACCGGGCCCATATGCCAGTTGTAGGCAATCTTGATCGCGGCCTTGGGGTCGGCGAGATCGATCAGCGGAAACGGCATCCCGGCGATGTAGTTGGTCAGATGATCATTGGCGTCCAGGCCGGCCTGCGGAGAATATTTTTCGGTCGCGTTCTGGTACCCGGCCGACCACTGGAGCCTGCGCGACGGCGTGACCTCGATCTTGAAACCGTGCGCGAGCGCGAATATCGCAGCCTGCGGCAGTATCTGCGTGAACTGACTCGCGTTGGCGCCGGTAATGATCGTGCCCGGCTTGAGCGCGGAGCTCTCGGGCGCCGCGGTTGCGATCGGATGAGCCGGCAGCGGCGTCGCGACTGGAGGCTGCGCGCGTGTGGTGGTGCTCATCGCGAGAATGCAGAAGAGCGCCGCGAACAGAAAGCGAGCCAGTGCGCGATGATTCATCGCGGATCCGAAATCACTTGTGCGCCATCGAGGCCATCTGCGCGAACAGTGGGGTGATTTCGGCGGCGGCGCTGCCGGGTGAGAACTCGCGATAGAGCGTGGCGACGTTGACGACGATCCGCTCGGCGTCGGTCCACGAAGCGTAGGCGTCGAGCGCGATATCGCGCGCGGCTTCGGCCGCGGGCATCCCGGCGTCGAAGCGTTTGCGTGCCTCACGATTGATATACTCCAGGTATCCTTTCAGCGCGGCGACTCCCGCCTTGTCGGTGATCGGTCCGTGGCCGGGGACGATAGTTTCCACGTCGAGTGCGAGCATCGTATCGCACGCGGCGATCCAGTTTGCGACCGGGCCGGCCCAGATGATCGGATGGCCGCCGATGAACAGGATATCGCCGGTGAAAATCGTGCGGTCGGCGGGAACGTGGACCAGCACGTCGCCGCGCGTGTGCGCGGGTCCGACCTGGATGAGGCGCACGCGCTTGGCGCCGACGGTGACTTCGAGCTCGCCCTCGAAGGTGCGGGTCGGGAAGCGCGCCGCGAATCCCCTCGAATTGGAACGGCCCGAAGATTTTGAGGATGTACTCGCCGACCGGTCCCATCGAGGGCGCCGCTTTCATCATCGCGGCCAGCCGTCCGGGAGGCTCGCTGCGCATTTCCTCGGCGCAGGCTTTCGACGCGATAATTTCCGCGCCCTCGACCAGCTCGTTGCCGTTGCAATGGTCGCCGTTCGAATGCGAGTTGACGAGCTTGCGGATCGGCGCGCGCGAGGTCGCGGGGCGCATCGCGTCGAGCATCTCGCGCGTGAGCGGCAGGTCGAACAGCGTATCGACCAGCATCGACTCGCCGCCGTCGGTGATTAGCCCGGCATTGCTCCATCCCCAGGAGCCGTCGGGCTGCAGGTACGCGAACGCGCCGTTGCCGATATCGTGGAGACCCTTGGTGTACGCCCATTTACCATGCGCCATGGATAAATCCTCTCGCGTGCGGGTTCAGGTGGACGAACGATACGACGATCGGGCGGCCGAGGTCGAGCGCATGAGGGCGTGCGCGGAGCGCGAATCAAACGATGTCTCGACGGTGGGTTCGTTCAGGCTGTTTTCTGATCTCGAGATCGGAAAACTCTTTGATTCTGTTGAGGAGTGCTATTGAAAAGTGCCAGTTCGTTTTCCTGCCGGGCAGCCGCGAAAATTCGCGGCGTGATCGGGGCAGGGTGATCCGAAACGTCGAAGGACGGGAGTTAGGTGATGCGGGTTTTTTGTCCATGCGATCAATTCTGCGCAAAGCGCGAAAAATAACAAGGCTGAACAGTTCAGCCATGAACAAATCTGGCAAAAAACCTAACGCTCGTTAGGCTGGGAGTTTTCTGGTCCCTTTCCCTTCAGGGCGAGGGATCAGATGGCGGGCGGCACCGCGATTTATCCGCGCACATACAGGTGACGCTTCGCGTCGGCCGACGAGCCGTCGGCCACCACTGGCGGAAATAGGACGAACAAAAAAAGAGCCGCGGTCGATTCGGATCGGCCGCGGCTCTTTGCATTCAGAATTGCGCGATCAGCCGAGCAGCGTGCGCGCTACGGTCTCGCGATGCACCGGGCCGTTGCCGAGGTTCGCTTCGCCGGCGAGGGCGCGGCGATGGAACAGATGCATGTCGTGCTCCCAGGTGAAGCCGATTCCGCCGTGAACCTGGATCGCTTCGCTGGTCACGTTCTTGGCCATGTCGGAGGCGTACGCCTTCGCCATCGGGACGGCGGTCTTCTGCTCGTCGTTGTTGGTGTCAACGGTCCAGCATGCGTAGTACACAAGTGAACGCGCATTCTCGACTGCGACCATCATATCGACGCACTTGTGCTTGACCGCCTGGAACGAGCCGATTGGCTTGCCGAACTGCACGCGGGTCTTGGCGTACTCGACCGACATGTCGAGCGCGCGCTGCGCCGTGCCGACCATCTCGGTCGCGAGGCCGGCGGTCGCGATGTTGAGCACGCGGCGCAGGATCGGCCATCCTTCGTCGACCTTGCCCAGAATTCCATCGGCCTTGACGTTGTCGAACTTCACATGGCACAGGCGCCGGGTCATATCGACGGTCTTTAGCTGCGTGATCGTGACGCCCTTGGTGCCGGCGGGGACGCGGAAAATCGTGATGCCTTTTTCGCCGCTGCCGCTGGTGCGCGCCGCGACCGCGATACCGTCCGCGACGTGGGCGTCGGGCACGAAGAATTTTTCACCGTTAAGGATATAGTCCGAGCCGCTCTTGGTCGCCTTCATCTGGACGCCTTCGGCGTCGAAGCGGCCCGAGGCCTCTGCCAGCGCGAGGGTCGCGATAAACTCGCCTTTGGCCATCCGCGGCAGAACCTGTTTCTTCTCGGCCTCGGGGAGCCCTTCCATCGCGAGGGGCACGCCAATCAGCGCGGCGGTGAAGAATGGTCCGGGAAGGAGCGCCTTGCCGGCTTCTTCGACCACGACCGTCATGTCGAGAAAGGTTCCGCCCTGGCCGCCGTACTCTTCCGGGATGAGCAGCCCGGGCCATCCGAGCTCGACGATCTTCTTCCAGAAGGCCTTATCGTGGGCGGTAGGGTCGGCCATCATCTGGCGGACAAATTTGGTCGGGCAATTGTCGGCCAGAAAGCGCTTGGCCGCGTCCCGCAACATCTCCTGTTCTTCAGAAAACCCGAAGTCCAACTTGGCATTCCTCCGTGATAGGGGCTTGGATGGGAATCCGGCGTTGCCGCTCGAACCCACGTTTCAGGTAGCATTAAGTGTTTTGCACGTGCAAGCGGCTGGATGCAGCGGATCGGCGTTCGGCTCGCGGCTTCCAGAAATAGAAAACGGCAGATAGAAAACAAGGATCGACCTAACCCCTGACCCCTTCCCGCACGGGAAGGGGAACCTTGGATCTGGGCGGGCGCGCTCGAACTGGTATGGCGCGATGCGCGCCGGGTTCTTTCAGTGGTGGCCGACGGCTCGTCGGCCTACGCGGAGCGTCGTGTTGCAGGGCCAGGATGCAGAGCAGCACCCTCACCCACGCGTCACGATGGTTGCGAAAAAAGCGCAAGCATCGCGCCGCGTCGCCCTCTCCCGGGCGGAGAGGGTATTTTCTATCTGCGCTTGATCGGCGAAGCGTGGGGCGCGCAGAATTGGAATCTGCGCGGGGGCGTGGAGGAAATTAAAGTGGAACATAAAGATTTAGTGCGGGAGGAATTTACCCGGCAGGCCGACGATTACGCGGCGGCGCCGATGATCCGTGACGCCGAGCATATCGCGATGCTGATTCGCACGGTCGATCCCGCGCCAAATGCGCGCGTGCTCGAGGTCGCCACCGGGCCGGGACATGTCGCGCTTGCGTTTGCGAAAGTCTGCCGCGAAGTGGTCGGCGTCGATCTGACCGTGGCGCCGCTCAATATCGCGCGGCGGATGCGCGATGAGCGCGAAATCACCAATGCGCGGTTCGAGCTCGCCGACGCCGACCGGCTGCCATTCGGCGATGGCGAGTTCGACGTTGTCGTGTGCCGCTTCGCGGTGCATCACTTCGATCAGCCGGAAAAGGTAATTGGCGAGATGGCGCGGGTGTGCCGCGACGGCGGGACCGTCGCGATCGAGGATCTTATTTCGAGCGAGGATCCAGCGCGCGCGGCGTACTACAACGAGTTCGAGCGGCTGCGCGACACCTCGCATACGCGGGCGTTGCCGCTGAGCGAGATGGCGCAGATCCTCGGGCGCGCGCACTGCGAGATCGCGCGCTTTACTTCGCACGGTATGCGCAATCCGGTCCAGGCGTGGCTGCGCTCGGCGAAGACCCCGCCCGAGCGCGCGGCGCGCACGCTTGCGATGATCGAGCGCGACGTGGCCGAGGACTTAAGCGGCGCGCGATCGGTCAAGATCAAGGGCGAGCTGTTTTTCACGCATCGGATTGCGATCGTGGTGACGCGCAAGCTTGCGAGGCGCAAGAACTAGCCGTCGCGTTTGGGCGAGACGAGCGCGAGCACGCCGGAATACTGAAGCGCGGCGGCGGTATCGCCCGCGGATCCGACTTCGAAACCGGTGAAGAAGCCAGCCAGCGGAAACTCGCCCAGGTATTGGCGGATATAGGCCGGGTCGTGGCCCGCGAGATTGTAGAGCCCCACGCCGCGCGACACGCAATCGAAGTACAATCCGAATGCCGGCGGTGCAGATGAGGCCGCGCGCAAATCTTCAAGCATCGCTTTAAGGTCGGCGCGCGCGCGTTCGGCGTCGCGCAGCACGATCGCGACCAGGTCTCCCACCTTCGGGTTGTGCGCGACCGCGAACACGCCGTGCTCTTCGCTGGCGCCGATAATGTTGCGGACCAGGTAACTGCCGCGGCTGAAATCGGCGCGCGCGGGATCGTGCGGAATCGCCAGGAACACGAAAGCGAGCGCGCGGCGCAAATCTTTGGCGAGCGGGCCGGCGGCGGCGGCGAAAACTTCGTACGCGGGACGATCATCAAGCGTCAGGATGATATTGTCGCGCACTCCGGTCACGCGATGCGGCGGTCCGATCGGAGTGCAGGCGACGGAGCTCGTGATCGTCAGATCGAAGTCGCCGGACAGCAGCATCCCGGAGACGGCGTTGTTGCTGACCGTGTCGCCGCAGAACTGAAACGTCTCTCCGGCCGAGCCGTCTTCGCTGGCGCCGCCGCCCGCGATCGCGACGCCGGGAAGCTCGCGCGCGAGTGCGGGCAACAGTGCATCGGGATTGGCGTTGTACGAATCCGGAAAAATCAGGAGCAGATTTGACGCGCCGAGATTGGGGCGAACCGCGCTTGCGATTTCGGCGGCGACCTCGGCGTCGCGTCCGCGCAATTGCGGGACGAAGAAGCGATGCGCCGAAAGATCGGCGCCGCCGAAGACCATCACGGCCAGCGCGTGTCCCTTTTCGATTTCATTCTCGCACGCGATGATCCCGACACTCGAGCATCCCGCGACTTCATCGGTCTTCGCGGCCGCGGCGACCGCGCGCAGGATCATCGTATAGGCGGCCCCGTAGGCCGTGGTTGCGAACACCAGCGCGCCCGCCGCCCGCGACAAGCCGGCGGCGGCGAGAGCCTCCGCGGTCGCTTCAGCGGCGGCGATCTTTGGATTGGGCGCGACCGAATGGCCGACTCCAGCACGCAGCATCGCAACCCTCCTGATCAGCGCCCGCCAAACAGCTCGAGCAGCTCGACCATCCGCTTGATTCCGGCGCCGAGCTCCTTGACGCTGATGCGCTCGTTGACTCCGTGGACGCCGTGGGCTTCGTCGGCGGTCACGCTGATCGGCATGAAGCCGTAGGCGATGAGATGTTTCTGGCGGAAATAGTGGCTGTCGGTAAAGCCGGAGGTCATCGTGGGCACCACCTGCGCCTTGCCGTCGCGGTGTGCGAGACCCTCGATCGCGGTCATCAACTCGGATCTCTGCGGCGAGGAGACCGGCGGGAAATTCAGGATCACGTCGATGTGGATGTCCTTGTCGTCGATCACTTTTTCGATCGTGCGCAGGAATTTTTTCGGGTCGGTTCCGGGCAGCAGGCGGCAATCGATCTCGCAGTAGGCATTTTCCGAGATGACGTTGGTCTTGGCGCTCGCCGAAAGCACGGTCGGCGTGATCGTATCGCGCACGGAGGCGTTCTGGCGCGGCACCGAGACGAACTCGCGCGCGAACGCGGGTTCCTTGAGCGCGGTCGCGAGATCGAGCCATTGGCGCGGCCCGTGCGTGATCTCGGACATCGTATGGTAGTAATTCTCGACCGGGCCAATGATCCGGATGGGCGCGTGATACTCGTCCAGACGTGCGAGCGCGCGCACCAGCCTGGTGACCGCGGTTTCCGGCGGCGGGACCGCGGCGTGTCCCGCCGGCCCGGTCGCGGTGACGCGCAGCCACAGCGGAGTCTTCTCGGTCACGGATACGTTGTAGAGTTGCTTGCCGCCCGGCAGGTCCATGATCCCGCCGCCTTCGTTGAGCACGTAGCCCGCGTCCGCATAGACGCTCGGCTGATGATCGACGAACCATCCCGCGCCCGCTTTGCCGCCTTCTTCTTCGTCGCCGGTCGCGACCAGGATCACGTCGCGGTCGAGCAGGATTCCCGCGCGCTTGATCGCGAGCATCGCCATCATCTCGACCACGCCCGAGCCCTTGTCGTCGATCGCGCCGCGGCCCCAGATGACGCCGTCCTTGACCTCGCCGGAAAAGGGCGGGACCTGCCAGTCCTTGGCGTCGGCGGGAACCACGTCCATGTGGCAGAGCAGGATGATCGCCTTCTGATGCTTGCCGATGCCGTGCAGGCGGGCGGCTACGATTCCGCGGCCGGGTGCGGACTCCCAGGTGGTCGCGGGAATACCGTCGGAGAGAAATTTCTCCTTCAGCAGCATCGCGGCCGGAAGTTCGTTGCCCGGAGGATTTGTGGTGTTGATCTGGATGTACTTGGAGAGAAAGGCGGTCGCCTCCTGGGTGAGTTTGTCGTAGTCGATGGGCTGAGGCGGAGCCGCCTTGGTCAGGACCGCGTCGCGCGTGAGAGGGGGAGACTTCGCGGGCTGAGCGAACGCGGCGGCAGATGAAGAAAGAATCGCGACGGCGATCGCGGCGGTGAACCAGGAACCTCGCGAGGCGGACTGACAAGGGTTTTTCATAGGTGCGCTCGCCGTAGAAGTATTCCGATTTCCGCGGGATCGTCAAACCTGCGCGACGATTGTCACCCATCGAGACTCGACTGCTTTCGCGACTGGCGAGATTCCTCGCGGCCTTTGTCCAGCTCGACGTTACGCGCACGACGCACCGCGGGTTGCTTGACCGCGCTCGGAATGACACAAAAACGCACGAGTTGTCATTCCGAGCGCGATCGATCGCCAGTCTCGCGTCGTGCATACCGTCTCGCAATGCGCGCAGCGCGAGGAATCTCGCCAGTCGCGAAAGCAGCTCATCAGAGAGGAGCTGTGTGAAGCAGCGCATCTGAATCGATGTGATGCTAGAACCAGAGCGATGAAGCGGCCTCCATCAAGGGCTCGTGCTCCTATTACTGCGCGGACGATTGGCGCGATCCTGCGGGTGCTGCGGCGCGAGGCGCCGGCGTGGAATGCGCCGATCGTCTCGTTCATCAGCATCCAGACTCGCGACCCGTTCAAGACGCTGATTAGCTGCATCCTGAGTTTGCGGACCAAGGATCAGACTACCGCGGTCGCGTCGCAGCGCCTGTTCGATCGCGCGGCGACGCCCGCGGCGATCGCGGCGATCCCCGAGCGTACGCTCGAGCGGCTGATTTTTCCGGTCGGGTTCTATCGCACCAAGGCGAAGGCGATCCGCGGAATCTGCCGCGACCTGATCGACAAACACGGCGGGCGCGTGCCCGACGAAATCGACGCGCTGCTGACGCTGAAGGGCGTGGGGCGCAAGACTGCGAATCTCGTGGTGACCGAGGCGTACCGCAAGCCGGGCATCTGCGTCGATACGCATGTGCATCGCATTTCGAACCGGTGGGGACTGGTCAAAACGCACACACCCGAGAAAACCGAGATGGCGCTGCGCGAGATTCTGCCGCGCCGTCTCTGGCTCGAATACAACGGAATCCTGGTCGCGTTCGGCCAGACGATCTGCCATCCGACGTCGCCGCGATGCACCCAGTGTCCGATCGCGAGCGCGTGCCCGAGAATCGGCGTGATCCATTCGCGCTAGCCGGCGCCGTTATCAGATCATCGCTTGCGTGGTAGGCTTCGCGCATGAGTCTTGAAATTGGATTTATCGGCCTCGGATCGATGGGCTTTCCGATCGCGGCGAATCTTGCCGCCGCGGGATTTCCGCTCACGGTCTGGAATCGCACCGCGTCCAAGGCGCAGCCGCTCGCTGAAAAAGGTGCGCGAATCGCCGCGAGTCCGCGAGAGGTCGCGCACGCCGGCGGAATTGTCATCACGATGGTGGCCGACGACGCCGCGCTCGAGAGCCTGGTCGTGGGCGAGGCAGCGATAGCGAGACAAATCGCGCCGGGCGGAATCCATCTGTCGATGAGCACCGTCGCTCCGGCGACGATCCGCAAGCTTGCCGAAGCTCATCGCGAAGCCGGAAGCGTCCTGCTCGCGTCTCCGGTGTTCGGGCGTCCGGATGCTGCGGCAGCCCGGAAGATGTTCGTCTGTATTTCCGGCGACGCCGCGGCGAAGCAGAAGGTCAGGCCGATCCTCGACGCGATCGGGCAGGGCGTGTTCGATTTCGGGGAGACGCCCGAGTCGGCGAGCGTCGCGAAAATCTCCGGCAACTTTTTGATCGCCGCCGCGATGGAGGCGATGGGCGAGGCATTCGCGATGGCCGAGAAGTCGGGGCTCGATCGCGCCGCCGTCGCCACGATGCTCACGCGGACGCTGTTCGCATGCCCCGTCTATCAGGGTTATGGCGCGGCGATCGCGGCGCGCAGGCATTCACCGGCCGGGTTTCGCCTTCCGCTCGGACTTAAGGACGTCGAGCTGGTGCTGCGAACCGCGCGCGAGGTGAATGCCCCGATGCCGACCGCGAGCCTGCTGCGCGATCGCTTTGTTCACGCGCTCGCGATGGGCCGCGCCGATCTCGACTGGTCGGCGATCGGGCTGGGCGCGCGGGAGGACGCGGGCCTCAAGGACTGAGCGGTACCGACACAGCGTCAGTATCGACGCCACGTTTTCTCGGTTGCCTGCCGGATGGCGCTGCTTTATTGTGGATGCTCGCGCACGTTTCGTGCGCGTTCAGATGTCGTTTCCCAGGCAAGTTACCCGCGCAGACCAGAAGCTCGGCGCTATCTTAACCCAGATGGCGCGGCTCAAACTGCGCCTCAATTCGCTCGCGATTCAGCACGTCGCGTTTCGCGTGCTGGCGGCTCTGGTGATCGCGGGCGCGCTGATCTTTGTGGCAGCAAACTGGTTTTCGCCGCTGATATTTTTAAGCGCCAGCGCCGTGATTTCGATTGCCGCCATCGCCGCGATCATACGGGCGGTTCGAGGCGGACTGGCGATGCGCGCAAGCGCGGTGGGCGCCGCGCAAATCGCCGACCAGCGCGCCAATCTGAAAGGCCGCCTCGCCACGATCGTCGAAATAGCCGCGCGTCCCAACCGGGGAGCGCTGTGGCCGTACGTGGTCGAGGACGCGCTTGCGTATCGCGAGGAATTTGCCGCCAGGCGAATCGAACGCCGCAGGATTGAACGATCGGTATGGATTCTCGGCGCCGCGATGATCGTGGCGGCGATAATGCTTCCGCTTGCCCGCACGCGTCATCCGTCGATCCTGGCGGAGGCCGAGCTGCCGGCCGACCTGACGATAGATCTGGATGACCTTCATCTGCGTCCCGCCGAGCCGGGCGACAGCTCCGGGCTCGAGTTGCAGGCCGATTCCTCGACGATGAGCAGGCTTCAGGCCAAGCTCGCGCAAGAGGGCATGAGTCCAAGCGCGGCGGATGGCCATGCGCAGGGCGGTATCGTGAACAGCGCGCGCAGTCTTGCCGAGAGGGTTCAGAGCAAGCTGCGCGGGGAACAGCCGGAGCACAAGCATCGGCTGACTCTCAAGCTCGCCGACGCGGGCGGCGATCAGGCGAGTAATCCGCGCGGTGACGACTCCGCGCTTCACGGGCAGCATCGCCAGAGTGAGGCCGCGGGCCAGTTCAAGCGCGAGCATCCGTTCGGCGACGAAGATATTCCGCTGCCGAAGGTGGACGAAACCCACGGTCCGCAGGAGCAGCATATTCCCGGCGGAGGCGCCGATCTCCAGACTCCCGGTTTGACCAATCCCGAGAACTCGCCCGATTCTGATTCGGTGCCTGACACATCCGATCAGCGCGGAAATCTCGGCAGCAGCGGAGGTCCGTCGCATGGAATCGGCGCGGATCCGGACAGTCTGTTCGGTGCGGCTACGAAGTCCCCGATGAGCACCGAGGGCTTCGAGATCTCGATCGAGGCGCGCGCGATGGCGCATGGCGCAAAGGGCTCGGGCCAGGCTTATCTGCCACCCAAAGTCCGTACGCCGCTAAGCTCCGACCAGCAGGCCGATGAGCCGATCGCACGCGCGGCGGTGCCGGCCGAAGATAGAACCACAATCGAGCGGGTGTTTGAACGATGAGCGAGCTGGCAGCCGTCGAAACTCCGACCGTCGCGGATTTCGCGCGCACCTTCCGGCGCGTGCAGGCGGAGATTCACAAGGTCATTATCGGGCACGAGCAGGCGGTCGAAGAGCTGCTCTCGGCGTTGTTCGCGGGCGGACACGTGCTGATCGAGGGCGTACCCGGAACCGGCAAAACCACGCTGGTCAAGACGCTCGGCCTGGCGCTCGATCTGAGCTTCAACCGGATTCAGTTCACGGTCGATCTGATGCCGGCCGATATCACCGGCACGCGGGTGATCCTTTCAGGCGAGGACGGGCGGCGCGAATTCACGTTTCAGCCGGGCCCGGTGTTCTGCCATATCCTGCTCGGTGACGAAATAAATCGCGCGACGCCGAAAACGCAATCGGCGCTGCTCGAAGCGATGGCGGAGCTGCAGGTCACGGTCTCCGGTATCACCTATCCGCTGGCGCCGCCGTACTTCGTGATGGCGACGCTCAATCCGATCGAGATGGAAGGCACTTATCCGCTGCCCGAGGCGCAGCTCGACCGGTTCCTGTTCAAGGTGCGGCTCGACTATCCGGACGAGGAGCAGTTGGTGCGGATAATCTCCTCGACCACCGGACCGGAAGAGGCCGGAGTCGCACCGGTGTTTTCCGGCGCCGAGGCCTCGAGCCGGATCGAGGCGCTCAAGAAGCTGGTGCGCGAGGTGATCGCGGCGCCGGCGATGGATCAGTACGCGGCGCGAATCGTGCGCGCGACCCAGCCTGAGCATTCGCGCTATATCGGCGAATCGCCGCGCTCGATGCATGACGAGATGGTGAATCGCTACGTGATGTTCGGCTCGAGTCCACGCGGCGCGCAGGCGCTGATCATGGGCGCCAAGGTGCGCGCGCTGCTCGACGGACGCGCCAACGTCGCGCGCGAAGATATCGAAGCGGTGGCGGTTCCCGCGCTGGCGCATCGCATCATGCTCAACTACGCCGCGCATTCCGACGCGGTCGCGGCCGAGCAGATTGTCGAGCGCGTGATCAAATCCGCCAGCGCAGCCCGCAGTTGAGGTTTCACTGATGCTCGAAGCGCGCGCATTCGAGCCCGAGTTCCTGAAGAAGCTTGACCGGCTGGCGCTGGGAATCAAGCGCGCCCGCACGGTCCGAGCGGGCACCCGCACGCTCGGGCGCGTGCAGGGACTTGGCATCGAGCCGGAAAATTTCCGCGAGTACGCCGCGGGCGACGACCTGCGCTTTCTCGACTGGAACGCGTACGCGCGGCTCGATCAGCTTTCGATTCGCACCTTTCGCGCCGACCGCCAGGTCGAGCTGACGATCCTGATCGACGCAAGCGCCTCGATGGGGTTTCCGGCGCGCGACGACAAGCTCGGACTCGCGCTCGCGCTGGGCGCGGCCCTGGCCTACGTCGGGATGAGCGAAAACGATCCGGTGCGGATGGCGGCTTTCGCGATGCGCGGCGGCGAGATGCGCCTGGACGCGACAGGGTTTTATCGCCGGCGCGAATCCTACCTCGAGTTCAAGCCGTTCGTCGCCGCGGTCAAATGCGGCGGCGAGACGCGAATCGGCGCCGCGGTCGACGACTTGCTGCATCATCGCAGGCCCGCCGGAATCGTAATCGTGATTTCCGATTTCCTGGTTAACCAGTCCGACTATGAAGACGGGCTCGCACGCCTGGTGCTCGCGCGCCACGAAGTCAAAGCCGTGCACGTGATGGGCGAGATCGAATCGACCGGCGAATATCCGCCCGGCCTGGTTCGTGTGCGCGATGCCGAAACCGGGGAGACGCGCGAGACCGTCTTCGGTCCCGAGACGGCCGCGGCATGCCGGCGGAAGGTCGAAGGCATCTCGGCGCGGGTGCGCGATTTCTGCGCCGGACGCGGGATCACCTACACGAGGGCATTCGGCGCGGCGAGCCTGGAAACATTTTTCGAGCACGAACTCGCGGCGCTGGGCGTGGTCAGGTAGCCATGGGATTTCTGGTTCCCGCAAATCTTCTCTGGGCGCTCGCACTGGCGAGTGCTGGTGCTGATCTACCTGCGCTCGCGCTCGCGTCCGACGCTCGAAGTGTCGAGCCTGATGCTGTTCGACGACGCGCCCGCGCCGGTCGCGAGCGTGCGCCACGTGCGGCTCGATCCCTTGTTCTGGCTCGAAGTCGCGGGACTCACCGCGCTGGTGCTGGCGATTGCCGGACTGTACGCGATGGTGCCGGTGCGCGCGAGCCGCGGCCGCAGCCATGCGCTGGTGTTCGATTTGGGCGCCGCGATGAGCGCGCGCGAGGACGGGAGCTCGCGGCTGGATCTTGCGCGTCAGGCGGCGTTCAAGATTATCGCCGCCGCTCCGGCGGGCGAAGAGTTCAGCGTGATCACTTACGCGCTCGAAACGCAGGTGCCTGCGCCGCAGACCGGGAATCTTGCGGTGGTGAAGGCGGCGATCAATTCGCTCGCGCCGCTTGCGGTGGCGGCCAAGGCGGCGGCGCTGAGCGCCGCGATTATTCGCGCCCGCGGCTCTTCGGAGATCGATCTGTTCACTGATCGCAGTCCGCCTGCCGAGGCGATCGGCGGATCGCTCGGCGAAGCCCAGGTGCGGGTGCATCGCATAGGCAGGGACGACGGCAACCTCGCGATAGCCGCGCTCGATCCCGGGACGCCTGGGTTTGCCAAGGGCCGCGCGCTGGTCCGGAATTTTTCCGCGGCGCCTCACTTGATAGAAATCGCGATCGATCTCGACGGAAAGGAAATCGAGCACGACCCGCTGATGCTCGCGCCGCGCGAGCAGGTGCTGGTCCCGTTCGGTCCGCTGCCATCGGGGGGAATCGTGCGCGCGCGGATTCTCACCCAGGACGCGATCGCCGCCGACAACCAGCGCTGGGCGATCGCGCGCTCGGACGACGCCGCGCGGGCGATCGTGCTGTCGCCGGATGCGGGTGTGCGCGGCGACCTGGCGCGGGTGCTGCTCGCAATCAATCCAAATTTCCAGGTTGAGACGATTGACCCGGCGAAGTTCGCGCCCACGCCCGGCGCGTCCTCGAAGCGGTACGACCTGGCCGTGATGCATGACTCTTATGTGCCGGGAATCGGCGCCGAAGCGACGCTGATGGTCTATCCGCCATTGTCGTCATCTGCGGGCACAGAATTTCCCGGACTGAAAATCGCGGGGACCGCGCGCTCGGCGGCGATGAGTTCCGAGCGCGGGGCCGAAGCCGCGGGCGATGCCGGCGCGGCGCTCGGCGCGACGCGCGTGATTCAGCTTCCCGAGTGGATGGACGCGCTCGACTACGCGACGTATGGGGCCGCGGGCGCGATTATCCCGATCGTCGCGGCGGGCGAGATGCCGAGCGGCAGGGTCGGCGTGATCGCCTTTGATGTGCGCGATCATTTTCTGTTCGATCCCGACCGGCTCGATGCGCTGATCGCGTTCGTCAACGTGACCCGGCGGCTGACCGCGCCGGTTGGCGTCCAGGTGGTGCCGACGGGTGCCTTCGTTACGCTGGCGGTCTCGGGCGCGGCGCAAGTCACTGAACCAGACGGCTCCAAGGTCGCGCTCAAGCCCGACAAATGGGGCCGCGTGAAGCTGCGTCCGCTCGAAGCGGGGCGCTACGTGATCGAGTCCGCGGGCACGCAGACGACCGTGCTGGCGAATTATTACGATGCGGCGGAATCTGATCTGACCGTGCGTGAAGCTGCTTCGGAGCCGGCCGTGACGGCTGAGCATGCCGAGACCGCGCCGGCAGCACCCAAGCAGGTTCTGCCGCTGGCGTTTATTTTGATTGCGCTCGCGATGGGCGCGTTCGTTCTCGAGTCGATTCTCCTGGTGCGGCACGCCGCGCGATGGAGGATGACGCATGTTTGATCGGCCTGCGATGCTGTGGCTCTTCCTGCTCGCTCCGCTGATCGCATATCCGGCGATCGTCGTGATTCGCCGTGGGGCGATTGCGGCGGGGGCCGCATCGGCGGCGCTTCGGCTTGGCTGCCTTGCCGTGCTGGTCGCGATGCTCGCGGGGTTGCGTGTCACCACGACGATTCCGGCCCGCGGGATCGAGGTGGTCGCGCTGCTGGACGAGTCGCGCTCGATCGCGCCCGATCA
Organism: uncultured delta proteobacterium; assembly: GCA_963765675.1. Taxonomy (GTDB): domain Bacteria; phylum Desulfobacterota; class Binatia; order Binatales; family Binataceae; genus JBARDN01. The sequence continues at coordinate 54,186 of CAVXXK010000007.1, forward strand.
GTTCGCGTGGATGCGCTCGCGGGTTGGCGAAGTGGCGCGCGCGATGGAGTCTCGCGATAGGATCGGCGTGATTGGCTTTGGCCGCGACGCGCGGCTGGGCGCGGCGCTTTCGGACCCGCGCCTGCTCGGCGATTTTCATATGAAGCCAGATCGCGGAGCCACGGATATTGCCGCCGCGCTCACCGCCGCGCAAAGCCTGTTCTCGGCCGACGCCGACAGGAGAATCCTTTTGTTGAGCGACGGCAACCAGACGCGTGGGTCCGCCGCCGCCGAGATTCCCGCGCTGGTCGACGACGAGACGCGGGTCTATACAGCGGCGCCCCCCGCACCCGCGGTCGCGCGCGTTGCGCTCACGAGCTTTCATGCACCGGAGAATGTGCGGGCTGAGCAGCAATTTAGCTTCGATATCGCGATCGAAAGCGAATCCGCCGATCCGGTTGACGCCCAGGTGCGCCTGTTGCGTGACGGTGATCCGGTCGGCGGCCAGCACGTGACTTTGCATCAGGGGATGAACCGATTCGAGCTTCCGTACCGGATGGAACACGCGGGCGCCTACCTGATGAGCGCGGATCTGACCGTGCCGCCGGCGCTCGACGCGATAGGTCCGCGCGCGGAGACCGCGCTTTCCGTGGCTGGCGCGCCGCGCGTCCTGATCGTGTCGGAAAGCAGGCCCGAGAGCCTGCTCGATGCGCTCCGGGTGCGGAACTACCAGGTCGAGATGATTGCTCCGCGCGCTCTCTCGGCCAAGGCCGAAGACTATTTGCCCTATCAGCTTGTGATAATTGACGACGCTCCCGCGGTCGCGCTTCCCGGGCCGGTGCAGCACGCGCTCAACCGCTACGTCGCGGAGCTTGGGGGGGGCCTGGTCGTGACCGGAGAGGCGCTGCGCGACGCCAACTACAAGGGCGGAGATTTGGAAAAGACCCTGCCGGTCAGCTTCGAGCAGCAGCCGCCGCCGCCGTCGCGCGAGCCGATCGCGGTCTATCTGTGCATCGACCGCTCGAACTCGATGAGCTACGACTCGCGCTATCCGGCGGTGCGCGACGGCGAGCGAATCCGTTACGCCAAGCAGGCGGCAATCGCGCTGTTGCGCCAGCTCGACGATACCGATTACGCCGGTGTGATCGCGTTCGATTCGCAGCCCTACGTGCTGGGTCATCTGCAGGCGCTCGGGGAAGATCGCGGCGACCTGGAAGCGCGGATCGAGCGCTTGCAGCCGGGCGGAGGAACCGACTTCAAGGACGCGCTCGAAATCGCGCAGCGCGAGATTCTGGACAGCGGAATACCGGTGCGCCAGGTAATCCTGCTGACCGACGGCGACACCAACCGGCAGTATCACGATCACGACGCGCTGATCGCACAGTTCGCAAAGGATCATATCCCGGTCTCGACCATCAGGATCGGCCCCGACCTCGAGAACCTGCGCCTGCTGCAGGATTTCGCGCAGGCGACCGGCGGCGTCTTTTATCGCGTGCAGGATATCGAAAAGCTGCCGCTGCTGCTGGTCGGGCTGACGCGCCAGGCGATGAACCGGCGCGCGCAGGACCGGACCTCGGTCGAAGAAGGCGCGCCGAGCGCGATCCTTTCGGGAATCGCGGCCAAGGACATCCCGCCGATCGATTTCTACGCCTCGACCAAGGCGAAGGACGGCTCGATTGTTGCGCTGAGTGTCAAGCGCGCGGAACAAGGCTCGCCGCTGCTCGCGGCATGGCAATACGGCCTCGGGCGCGCGGCAATCTTCGCGGCCGATCCCGACTCGCTCGCGACGCTTAGCTGGATCAGGTGGAATCACTACGCGCAATTCTGGTCGCAGCTCGTGGGATGGGCGATGCGCGAGGGTGCGCCCGGGATGTTCGCGATTCGGATGCGCACCGCGCCCGACGGCGCGGTCACGGTCGAAGCTGAAAAGGCCGACACCAGATTCGCGCCCAACCTCGTGTGCCGAATCACGGGCCCCGGCCATGCGCTCGACGTGCCGATGACGCAGACGGCGCCGTCGCTCTATAGCGGCGAGATCGGCCCGTTGCCGCGCGGAAAATATGTCGCGACCCTGATGGTGAAGGCGGGCGATATCGAGCAGGCGCTGACCCGGCGCGAGTTCGCTTCGGCCGGCGCGATTCCCGCCGACGCGGCTGAGCTTCGGCTGCGGCCGCCGGACCTCGATCTGCTGCGGCGGCTTGCACGTGCGACCGGCGGCGAATTCGAGCCGCAGTGGTCGTCGCTCGGGCGGCATCGCGGACGCACGATCACGATGCGCCAGAACGCCGACTCGATTCTGCTGCCGCTTGCAATCGCGCTCTTTCTGGGCGAGGTTTTCGTGCGCCGCCGCTTTCTGGGCGACTGAGCGACGATCGAGTGCTGAGCGAAAGCGCGCCTAGGAAATCCTAACGGATCTCGTCGCGCCTATAATGATTCGTAGTGCGTGCTCGTAACTTGCAGGAGAAGAAGTGACGCGAAGTGATTTACCATTTGGGAGCGAGTTTTCCCCCTCTCAGATTAGCCTTTCGAAGCTGTTGGAGCTTGCCGCGGAGCATCAAGGCGATTGGCGGCTTCTTGAGGATTCCATCCGGAACGAATATTTCGAGACCCACCAAACGACCGAACGCAACAGGAGAAAACTAGCCAACAACTGCAAGCTCGGAATGATTGCGTACGGCTTAATCGATCGGACCGGGATGCTCACGACGTTAGGTCAGACGCTCTACGAACTCCGCGGAGATCCCGAGCAGCTCTATTCCGAATTCGCGCGCCACATCCTGCTCCACCTCTATGGTTTGACATTGATCCAGAGCGTACGAGACTTGGAGGCTGCTGGAGAAGCGGTTGATCTTGTGAAACTCCGCAGAGCTCTAGCCGATCTCGGCGTACATTTTCCCTCCGGTGGAAAGCATCCGAGCATCATGCGGCTATGGCTTGAAAAGGCGCGGGTTTTTTCGAGCGTCTGGAATGTGAACGATGCGCGAGTGAGTGATCTTCTCGGACGCGGGCTTTCAGAAATTGAAGCGCTGGGCAGCCTCTCAGGGCTGCAGCAATCGTTTTTGAAGGCGGTCGCGAACCTGGGCACGGGCCAGCATTCCTCCAATGACGTCGCGACGCTCGCTGCGTCAACATATGGCGTGTCCTTCAATGAAAAGAGCCTCGCCAAGGACGTGCTGTATCCGCTTGAGAGTGCAGGATACATCGCTCTGATTCGCGGCACTAAGGGACGTGGTGCAAAGCCCTTCACAGTCTCTCCGACTCCCAAGCTCGTGAAAAAAGTCCTGGTTCCAATTATAGAGCAGCAGGAACGTCAGACACGGAGGGAGCTACGTCCATTGCTGCGTCGTCCTCTGCGTGAAATCCTCGACAGCCTTAAGGCGCGTGATCGACATGTTCGCGGTCTTGGGCTGGAAGCGCTGGCTTTCAAACTGATGCGTTTAATCGATCTGACCTACGTTGCCACGCGGTTGCGCGGTAACACGACCGGAGGAGCTGAGGTTGACTTGATTTTTGAAAGTGCACGGCTTGTATTCTCACGCTGGCAGGTCCTATGCAAAAATACTCGGCGAGTCGCGCTCGACGACGTGGCGAAAGAGGTCGGCCTGACTCATTTCCTGAAGAGCAATGTGGTCGTTATCGTGACTGCGGGAGAGATTGGCTCGGAAGCGAGACGATACTCCGATCGAGTAATGAAGTGACCTGCTCCCCGAAAACTCGACCAGTGATAAAGAGAGGGTCGAGGCAGTAGGAGGGCGAGATGCGAAGCAATCGGTACAGCGAAGAACAGATCATCGGGATCCTGAAGGAAGTAAGCGCGGGGCGCAGCGTGCGCGAGGTGATCCGGGAATACGGGATCGCGGAGGCGACGTTTTACCGGTGGCGGGAGCGCTACGCGGGGCTGGAGGTGCGCGAGGCGCGGCGGATGGGGCAGCTGGAGCAGGAGAACCGGCGGCTCAAGCAGATGGTGGCGGAGCTGAGTCTGGACAAGGAAGTGCTCAAAGCGGTGATCGCAAAAAACGGCTTGCGCCGGTAGCCCGGCGCGCCGCGGTAAGCGAAGCGATGCAGCAGTTCTCGATCAGCCAGCGGCGCGCGTGCCGCTTGATCCCGATCGCGCGTTCCAGTGCGCGCTACCAGGCGCGGGTTGAGCGCGACGACGGCGACTTGGGCCGCAAGCTGGAAGCACTCGCGCAGCGTCATCCGCGCTACGGCTATCGGCGGCTGTGGGCGGAGCTGCGGAGTGCAGGATACGTGGTCAATCACAAGCGCGTGTATCGGCTCTATCGGCACTCGCATCTGACCCTGCGGCGCAAGGCCGGGCGCCGGCTGACCCATCGGGGCGCCGCGCTGGCGCAACTGACGCAGCCCAACGAGCAATGGGCGCTGGACTTTGTGCACGACCGGATCGGTGAAGGGCGTGCGATCCGGGTCCTGACCATCATCGATGAGTTCACCCGCGAATGCCTGGCCACCGAGGTCGATACCGGCATCAGCGCGCGGCAAGTTGCACGGACCCTGGAACGCATCCTGGAGAGTCGGCCGGTTCCGCGCTCGCTGCGCTGCGACAATGGCCCCGAGTTCCGCAGCCGCTACTTTCACGCCTGGTGTAAAAGCCATCGCATCGCATTGGAGTACATCGCGCCGGGACGCCCGACCCAGAATGGCTACATCGAAAGCTTCAACGGCAAGCTGCGCGACGAATGCCTCAACCTCAACTGCTTGCGCAATCTTAACGACGCGCGCGAACGCAACGGACGCTGGCGCGAGCACTACAACTCGAGCCGTCCGCACTCCGCGCTCGGCTACCTGGCTCCGGAGCACTTCGCGCTAAAGTGGAGCGCGGCGCTCACGCGCACTGCCGCGCCAGCGGAGCTGGCACTGGCAGTGCAACGCGCAGCGCCGCGGACCAAGAATCTGCATTTTTCCGCCTCGCCCGTTCAGTCAGTGAAGGGCGAGGTCGAAAAAATGCCTATAACCAACTCCCACCCTCTCATTCCGGGTGGACCACAACTTGGGGGCAGGTCAGCAGGACTCCGACATTCGCATCATAATGATCGATGGATCCGATCTCGAAGCGATTACGGAGCAAGGCGCTCCCATCGCAAGCCTGCTCGACCGAGAAGCCGAGAATACGATGAGACTCAAGGCACTTCATCGGTAAGTCCAGCAGCAGGTCAAATGGCAACCCACTCCGTGGCGTAAAGCCGGCGATAGCGAGATATAGCAGACCCATGACCCATCGAATTGGATGGCCTCTTGAGTATTGAATCGCACACGCTCTCTCTTGTGCGCAGCCCATGGACCGCGGTGCTTGACAGGCTCCTCTCCGTTGCGGACCGGGACCTGCTAATCGCTTGCCCGTTTGTGACGCGTTCCGGCACTGAGAGGATCCTTAGGCACGCTGATCTGCGCGATCCTCGCCCATCGATGCGCATTGAGCTTATTACTGACCTGAGACCCGAAAGCGTTCTCGCGGGTTCCATGGACCTCGACGCTTTAGCGGGTTTAGGTCGAAGGATGCCCGGCTTCGAGCTGACGCACTTACCGAGCGTTCACGCGAAGGTCTACGTGGCGGATTGCAAGATGGCTATCGTGACATCGGGGAATCTCACGCAGCCAGGTCTCAGGGGAAACGTCGAATATGGCGTTGCTTTGACGGACGAGGCAGTTGTCCAAGAGGTGAGAGCAGACTTCGAGGGCTATGCATCGCTCGGCGCAAAGATTTCGATCGACGACGTGTTGGCGCTCGCAGCGGAGACGGAAGAACTCAAGGTGCTCTTCCAGCGCGCAGAGAGCTCCATGCGCATCCGCGCGCGGCATGCGTTTGATAAAAGATTGAAATCGACTCATCTTCGACTGCTACGTCACAGGGCGAAAGGAAAAACGACGCACGCTATCTTCGCAGATACGATACGGTTCCTACTCGCGAAAAGCCCCTTAGAGACAGAGGAGATTCACCCGCTGATTCGATTGCTGCACCCAGATCTCTGCGATGATTCCATAGACCGGGTCATTGAGGGCGTGCACTTCGGAAAGAAGTGGAAGCATCACGTTCGGAACGCGCAGCAGTATCTGAAACGGCACGGAGAGATCCGCTTTGACGGTGCACGGTGGCAGCTTGTCGACCGATCTGAACTATAAAATGCGGATCGAAGCGCTAGACCGAGTTAACGAAACCGCCGCTCTTGGAAGAAGAGTAATGAAGAAACCAATCCAAATCGGCAAGTCTTATGCGATAGCCGCGATCGTTGCGGCGATCTTCTGCACGATGGTGTTTGCGGCGAGTGCGCACGCGGCGGCGTCGGCGCGGGATATCGCGGCGCTCAAGAAAGCCAAGCTCATCTATATCGCGACGGTCCGTAAAGACGGCAATCAGAGCCGTGCGGTCCCGGTCTGGTTCGTGGTCGATAAGGACAACCGCGTGCTGATTCAGACTGGTCCGCAAAGCTGGAAGGCCAAGCGTATTCGGCGCGGCAGCCCGGCATTGATCTGGATTGGAAACAGCGCCGGCCCCGCATTTATCGGCACGGCGGAAATCACGACCGAGGCCGCGGTGACTTCGCAAATAGAAAGCGATATTCCGCGCAAGTACCTGCTCGCGCGGGTGGGGTTCTCACGCCCGACACAGGCGAAGTTTGACGCCGGGACAATCTGCGCGATCCGGATCACGCCTGCGCGCGATCTGCCCGACGGCTTCGAATCCAAGCCGGGAACCCCTGCGCCCACGGTCGCCGCGGCGCCGATGGCGTCAACCAAAGCGCAATAGAATCGTGGATGACGAGGGTCGGGAAATTTTTCTCTGGAATCATCACGGCGCGGGAGTAAAATAATTTTTATGGCACAGGAGAGTGCATCGCTGCTCATCGGCAGGGCGCTTCGCAAGCGTTGCCCGGTATGTGGCAACGGCGCGGTCTTCGCCTCGCACTTCCACATGAACCGGACCTGCCCGGCCTGCCATGCGATATTCTGGAAAGATCCCGGCGAGTCGCTCGGTGCTATGTACCTTGACTATGCGGTCGCTGCGGGTGCGTTTCTGATTTGCTGGGCAATCCTGGATTGGACCACCAGTCTTTCCGATCTCACCCAGCTCGTCATTTTGTCGGTGATCGCGGTCGCGAGCGTGTTGGCATGCTTCCCCTACACCCGCAGCGCATGGACGGTGCTGGTGTATATCTCGGGCGGAATCGAACGTCCGCAGCTCCGCGTGATTCGCGGCGGCAAAGACGATTCCCATCGCGCCGCCTAGCGGCGCATCGCTGCGATCTTCTGCGGCAGTTTCGCGAGGCGTTCGGCGGCTCGCGCGATCGTTTCATCGCTCTTCGAGAAGGTGAAGCGCACCTGGCGATGCCCGAGTTCCGGGCGATGGTAGAAGCTCGAGCCGGGTACGGCGGCGACCCCGACCTCGTCCAGCAGAAACGCGGCGGCGGCGAAATCGTCCTTGAATCCGAGCGGTCCGATGTCCGCCATTATGTAGTACGCGCCCGCCGGATTGGTGCACTTGAGGCCCGCGCCGGTCAGCGCCGCATAGAGCGCCGCGCGCTTGCGCTCGTACATCGCGGCCAGCTCCGCATAGAACGACTCCGGCAGGCGCAGCGCGACGGCCCCTGCCTCTTGCAGCGGATGCGGCGCGCCGACGGTCAGAAAATCGTGAACCTTGCGGATCGCCGACGTGATCCGCTCGGAGGCGATCGCGTAGGCAAGGCGCCATCCGGTTATCGAGTAGGTCTTCGACAGACCACTGATCGTAATGGTTCGCTCGGCCATCCCGGGCAGCGTCGCGAGCGAGATATGCCGCGCGCCGCCGTAGATGATGTGCTCGTAAATCTCGTCGGTGATCGCGAGCGTGTCGTAGCGATTGCATAGAGCCGCGATCGTTTCGAGCTCCGCACGCGTGAAAACCTTGCCGGTCGGATTGTTCGGCGTGTTGACGACGATCGCCTTGGTGCGCGGGCTGAACGCCGCTTCGAGCTCCGCGCGATCGATCGAAAAATCCGGCTCGCGCAGCGCGACGTACTTTGGCGACGCGCCTGCCAGAATCACGTCGGGTCCGTAATTCTCATAAAACGGCTCGAAGATGATCACCTCGTCGCCCGGGTTCACAATCGCGAGCATCGTGGCGACCATCGCCTCGGTCGCGCCGCAGGTGACGGTCACGTTACGGTCGGCGTCGCACTTGATCCCGTTGTAAGAGCGTACTTTGTCGGCTATCGCGGCGCGGAAGTTGGGCGAGCCGTGGGTGATCGCGTACTGGTTATACTCTTCGTCGATCGCGCGCTTGGCGGCCTCTTTGAGCTCAGTGGGCGCGGCAAAATCGGGATATCCCTGGGCCAGATTGACCGCGCCGGACTTGAGCGCCCGCCGCGTCATCTCGCGGATCACGGACTCGGTGAAAAAACGGGTCTTGTTGGATACGTCGGTCGGCATCGACCGACCACTTTAGCGCGCTGGCCGGCGCCAGCACTAGAACCTACCGGAGAAATTGGTCGTGCGCGGGGCAAAGATCTGCCGCCGCGGCGTGGTACCGCATGCTATCGATTCAGGCGTCGGCCAGGATGGAAGCGCCTTGGCGCAAACGCCAATCGTCGATAACTTCGACGTTAAAACGCCAATCACTGCCTATCTTGAAGCCCGGTAACTGGCCCTTCTTGAGCAGGCGATAGATAGTTGAGCGATGAACTCGGAGGTACTCCGCGAGCTCATTTACGGTAAGGACCTTGGTAGCGGTGGCAGTCTGCATACTGTTGCGATTCTCCCCATCGCAGTAGCGATTGTTCTAGACGCCCGTACGATAGCATAGACGACTTCCCGTTACCAAACCCAATCGTTAAGGCGTTCAAAGCAGTCAAATCAGTCTTTGTGTAGGATTATTACACCATCAGATAGTACAAAGGGGCCGGTAGATGTAATAGGAAGTATGATTATCAGCCAAAAAGGCGGACTGCGGCTGCACGCAACTCGGCTCGATGGTCAGGATGCGCGATCGCGATCAGCTCGGAGGCGCGTTCGCGATGGTTTTTGCCAAGCAGACGCGCGATTCCGTACTCACTGATAATTGTATCGGCGAAAAAGCGCGGGATTGTCACGAGCGCTCCCTCCTCGAGCCGGGGAACGATTCGCGAAACCGCGCCGCCCAGCGCGGTCGAGGCGATCAATGTGATCGAACGACCGCCAGGGCACAGAAATGCCCCCATATGCATCTCGGGTTGGCCTCCGGTGCCGTTGATCATCCGGCCACCCACAACGGTTTCGGCGGTGATCTGGCCGGTCAGGTCGATTCCGAGCGCATTGTTGATCGAGGTCTGCCGGTAATTACCCATCAGGGTGCCGATGTTGAGGACATATTCGGGATCGTAGAGCTCGAAGGCGGGATTGTCGTCCACGATCTTGAGGTCTTCGGGAGCGGAGCCGGACCATGCTACGGCAACGGCGCGGCCGCGATGACTGGTTTTGCGGCGACCGTTGATTATCCCGCGATCGACCAGCCGTGCGATTCCGGGCGCGACCATCTCGGTGTGCAGGCCGAGATCATGCTTGGAGTCGAACGCGCCCAGGCGCGGCATTTGACCGCTCGGGTCGCCGACGCCGATCTGGATCGTCACGCCGTCCTCGATCACTTCCGAGAGATAGCCCGCGATCGTCGCGTACTCCTTGGGCGGCGGCGAGATTCCGAGCAGCACACGCAAGTCGGTAATCGACATCCGCTGTAAATATTGCACGATCGGAAAAATTCGGTCGATTCCAGCCTCGTCGATCGCCGCGCGCACGCCCGCGCGCTTGTCCTCGTCCATCCGGGCCAGTTCGCGCTCGACCACGGCGGGATCCCCGGGCGCGGCGGTAGAATCGACGAACCATGCGAACTCGCTCACGTGCATAAAGACGTCGCCGTAGGTGCGGGTCAGGTTGCGGTCCACTTCCGCGATAACCATCCGCGCTCGCCGCGCGTACGCCCGTTTGTTCCATTGATGCGGCCCGAAACTGACGAAGCCCTTCGAGTTGGGGGGAGTGATATTGACGAATGCGATATCGATCGGCTTGTCCTCGGCGGGGCGTTCGTCGTGCGCCTTGAACTGGGTCGAGAACAGGTTGGGCAGATAGGTGGCCTGGCGGCGATCGTGAAGCGGACGCGCGAGATTGCCGATAAAGAGCTCGAATTCGAGGCGGAACTTGGCGCTCAGATCCTGCGAGAGCCATCCGGGGTCGGCGGTCGGCGCGGTGATGCGGACGTCGACGCTACCCTCGAGCTCCGCGGCGCGTGCGCCGATCGCGTGCTGCATCGGGGCGGCGGCTGCCAGCGGGAAATCGATCCGCATTCCGGGCTTGACCAGCCGCGCGGCCTGCTCGTGGGTAAGTTGATGTGCGCGAAAATGCTCCTGCCAATCCATGCGCGGATTCTCCTGCGGTTGATAAATGCGTGGTGGGAAGCGCCGAACCATTGTCGGCATGACCGCCACGATCTCGCGCTGTAGCATTGCATTGATGAACTTGTCCAATCGCGCGGCGGCGGTTAGCGTTGCAGCCATCGGCGCAGAGCCGATTTATCCGATGATGGAACGCTGAGCGATGATTCTTCCGGTAGGCGACGTGCACTATGAGATTCGGAGCGGCGGAGCGATCGTCGCGGTAGAGGACTCGAACTTCGACGGTCATCGGATTGCGGGCGAGCGGCGTTTTGTTGACAGCGCGAACCGTTACGCAGCCAGCGCGGAACTCGCCGACGATTCGAGTATCGCGCGTATCACGCTCAGCTACTCGCGCGGGCCGTTCAATCGTACCGCCAGCTACGAGGCCGCCGGAGATTTTCTGCGCGGACAGATTGGACGCAACGCGGTGACGGCGAAACTCGGACGGCTGCGCGAGATCGATGCCGGCCTGGTGATCTTTCGGGCGCTGATTATCGCGCGGGTGCGCGCGCGCGGGCAGCTGCGATGGACCGGGCGCGTCGCAGCGATCGATCCCGCCACTCTGGTTGCGGATTCGAACAAGCAATCCGCCAGATGCATCGACAGCGCGGGCCTCAGGTGGATTTACGAACCGCGGATGGGCGATCGCGAGGAGATCGAGCTTGACGCGGCGGGCCGTATCGTTTCGCGCCGCGACGAACGCGGCACCGAGGCGATCCTGATCGCCCCCGCGCGCGGCTAGCGCGTTATGCCGCCGCGCGAGACCGCGGCATCTTGCAATCGCCGTCGAAGGTCGCGCCCTCGTTGAGCACCAGGCTGGGTGTGCTGATGGTGCATTGCGCACGCGCGGTGGCGAGCAGCTCGACGCGTTCGCGGGCGGTGACTTCACCGCTGAACGCGCCCGCGATCGTGACCTTGCCGGCGGAGATTCGCGCGCTGACGACGGCGCCGCTCGCGATGATCACCTCGTCGCCGGAAATTTCGCCCTCAGCCTCGCCTTCGATTTTGACCGGCCCTTTGAAGAAGAGCTTGCCCGAGGCCTTGGTGCCTTTGCCGATGCGTGATTCGAATGATGCGTCGTCAGATGCCATGGCTACTTCCTTGAGTTGGATGCGAGCAAGAGTATGGCGAGATTCGCGTAAGCGCTGCAATCGAATGCGAGGTAACTAACATACAACAGTGCTGGTTAAACCGTGCATTTGCGCTTTTGCACTCAAACCATTTGCGCGCGACAATAGCCCGTCATGCCGAATTCCACTTTGATCGAACACGGACCCGAGCGCCCGGGCGGCCAGGGTCTCGACTCCAACCAGTACGAATCGGGCGATCGCGCGATCTTGGCGCTGCTCAAAGAGACTCGCGCGGCCGAGCAGGTCGATCTGGTCGCGACCTGGCGCGGCGACGCGTACGAGGTTTGGTCGCGCGGCGGAATGATCCGCTTCAAGCGTTTTCGAGATTCGAGCGGCGCACTCAGCTTTGAGGTGATCGAGCAGGTCGGCGTCAACCCGGTTGCGCGGCAGGATCCGTTCGCGGTAGCGACGATCGATGAAGAACTCGACGCGGCACGCCGCAGCGGAAATTCCGCCGACGATCCGAATCGCGCCTACTTTGAGCCCCATACGCTGACGCACCCCGACGCCTACGAACGGCTCGCGCAGTTGTTCGACAGCCCGCGTGGTCCAGACCTGGTCGTGAGCCCGAAAGCTTATGCGTATGGGCTCCAGCCGGGGCAGCATGGTGCGCTCGACGTGGTGCAATCGCGCGCTCCGCTGATATTCAGCGGTCCGGGAGTGCGGCGCGGAAACGTCAAGCTCGCGGCGCGGCACGTCGATATCGCGCCGACGATCGCAGCGGTCATGAAGTTTCCCGAAATCGACGGACGCGGACCGTCGGGGATGCCGGCTCGGACCCTGCTAAAACGCCAGGACGGAGTTGCGCTCGAAGATCTTATCGACTCCGATTCCGCGGCTCCCGAGCGCGTTTATCTGATTCTGCTCGACGGACTGTCGCATACCGAGCTGCTGTGGCAGCTCGAAAATAATCGCGCGGCGATTCCGAACCTCGCGATGCTGGTCGAATCCGGCGCGATGCTCTCGCATGGCTCGATCGTCAATTTCCCGAGCATCACATGGCCCAGTCATTCGACGATCCTGACCGGTGCGTGGTGCGGACATCACGACGTGGTGAATCCGACGTTTCATCTGCGCGAGCATCGCCAGACCGTTCCGATCCAGGGAAATATCTACGAAGGCGAGGGGTACGTTAATCCCGTGGTTGAGACGCTGTACGAGGCGTTCAAGCGCGTGCGCGGCGCGAGCGCAGTTACCGCGTCGATTCACGAGCCGCAAGGACGTGGCGCCGACCACGCGGTCTTCGAGCGTCGGATCGTCGGCGACAAGGCGCGCCTCAAGGCTCTGACCAAGGAGATGTCGGATGATCTCAGTCCGCGTTGGATCGCCGACGGCAAGCCGGGAATGCATAACGAGGAGATCGTCGACGTGCGCGGGATGGCGCAGATGCTCGTGCTGTTCGAGCATTGCGGCGATACGCCGCCGGTCTTCGTCGCACACGAATTTGTACTCACCGACGGCGCGGGCCACGACTACGGGCCGCATCATGCCGGCCTGCGAGAGGCGATCGTGCGCACCGACGCGCGAATCGGAAAGATCTTCGACACCCTGCGCGCGCGCGGTCTGTTCGATTCGACACTGTTCGTCCTGACCTCCGATCACGGGATGGCGGCGCAGCGGATCGAGCTCAAGGCGAATCCCTCGTGCGAGCCGCAGAGCGCCGGAATCAAGGGTATCTTCGCCGAGCCGATGATCTATCTGCGTGATCTCGCGTTCGAAATAGAGCGCACGCGCGATCTGCGCAGCTTGCGCGTGACGGTGCTCGACAACGATCATCTGCCCGACGGCGAGCGACCTCCCGTCGCGGGCGCACGTGTGGTCGTGCGCGGGAAAGACGATCGCGTGCTCGCGGAGATGGTGACCGGTGAATCGGGACGGGTCGCGTGCGCGACGCCGGCGGATCTTTCCGATCGCGAAATCGTGCTCGAGATTGAGCATCCAGATTTCAACTGGCGCCAGCTTCGCGCCGACGGCGCCCCGATTCGCGACGCGGATATCAGGCACGCGCTCTATCCGCGCGCGTAGCCTCGAGCGGGTTTTTCCCGCTGGCGCGCTTGCGTGCTAGTCTCCGCGCCATGCATGATCTTAAGGGGAAAGTGGCTCTCGTTACGGGTGGAACGCGCGGCCTCGGACGCGCGCTGTCGACGCGCCTGGCCGAACTCGGCGCCACAATCGCGATGAACTATCGGCGCGACGAGGACAGCGCCGCGCGCACGCTCGAGACGGTGCGCGCGCTCGCGCCGCGCTCGATTCTGATCAAGGCTGACCTCGAGAACGACGCCGAGGTGCGCGCGATGGTCGCGCGGGCGGCTGAGGAATTTGGCCGGCTCGATATACTCATCGCCAACGCCGCGGCGACGGCGTTCAAGCCGTTGCTCGAATCCAAGCCGCACAATCTCCTTCGCACCTTCAACCTGAGTGTCGGTGGTTTTCTCGCGGCGGTGCAGGAAGCGACCAAGGTGATGGGCGAAGGCGGCCGCATCCTGATGATCTCGGGCATCGACTCGATTCGAAATCTGCCGGGACATGGCGTGCTCGGTGCAGCCAAGGCCGCGCTCGAGAGCATGGTGCGTGACTTCGCGTTCGAGCTTGGCCCGCGCGGGATTACCGTCAACGGGATGAACGTCGGTTATATCGACACCGACTCGGCGCGCTATTACGCACAATATCTCGGCGATGCGTACGAAGAGTTTCAGCGCCGATGCGCCGAGCGCTCGGCGATCAAGCGGCTGCCAACATTGGCGGAGGTCGCCGCAATCGCGTGTCTCATCTGCCTGCCCGAAGCCAGCTACCTGACCGCGCAAACGATAATGGTCGACGGAGGTTTCACCCTGCATTTCCCCGGCGCGAAGTAGGGCGCAGAGGTGAGGTTGGACGGATCGAGAATGGTGAAAAGGCGGGAATGGTGAAAAGGCGGGCGAGCCGCCCGCCGCCACTGACATAAGGAGGACGGCGGCTGCGTGAAAGGGTGACTAAAAGACGTGAACGGAATCAGATACTCAGTCTTTTCAGTTCAGCCAGAACAACAATTGCCAGTGGGGGCGGACGGCCCGTCCGCCTGGAAATCCAGAACATAGATGTTGCGCTTCTATCGACGGCAACTGCCGCACTATCGCAAGGACGACGCATGGTATTTCGTTACATGGCGTGTCGCGCCCGGACGTGCAGCGTTGGCCGATGGCGAACGGTCGATTGTGGCGGAGAAGATTTGGCACGACGAAGGCCTGAAATATGAGCTCGCGGCGTTTGTAGTGATGGACGATCACGTTCATACAATTGTTCACCCCTTGGGCGGCCGTTGGCTCGAGGCTATTCTCCGCGATTGGAAATCATTCACCGCCCACGAAATTCAGAGGAAACGAGGTGCTCAAGGCGCACTTTGGCAAAGCGAATATTTTGATCGTCTGATTCGGGACGAGCGCGAACTGGAGCAGAAACGGCTCTACATACGGATGAATCCGTTTAAGCGGTGGCCGGAACTCGATACGTATTTATGGGTGTGGCCCCTCGAGGAGTGACGCTCGGAGGTGGCGGGCGAGCCGCCCGTCACCACTGACAGAAAAAACTGGCGCGTGGAGCGAACGCAGCCTCATGATTTTATTCAGTGGGGGCGGACGGCCCGTCCGCCCGCGCCGTGCTTCGCATCCGATTGTTATTGCGATTTCTCGATCTCGTCTGCGACCTCGGCGAGCGCTTTCCAGCCTTCGGCGGGGATGTAGTTCATCTCGATGCGCGTGCCGTCGGGGTCTTCGCATACCACCGAGTAGTAGCCGGGCCAGAATGGTCCTGTCCCCGCAGGCGAGGTGATCTTCGCGCCGATCTCGCGCAGCATCGCGTCGAACGCGTCCACCTCGGCCCGCGACCGCGCGCGAAATGACAGATGATGCAATCCGACGCGAGTCTGCGAGAAACGATCGCCGTCGGGCGCAGCCTTTCCGATCACGAACATGAACTCGCCGGTGGCCCATCCGACGCCGTAGGGCGGCGCGTTGATATACCGGCGCATCCCGAGATGGCGCATCACGCGATCGTAGAAAGCTTCGCATGCCTGGAAGTTCGCGACCGTCAAAGTGATATGCGCGATTCCGCCGAATTCCATCGTGGTTCTCCCGCCCCGTTCATTTGAGCGCGGCGCTGCGCGTGATCCGGATGTTGCCCCATTTTCCGATTGCGCCCTGCCCATGACATGACACGCTGCCTTTGCCGGGCTGAAGATCTTTTTCGCTCATCAGCCCGAGCGCGAGCGTGCATGCTCCGAGCTTGAATGGCACGTTCGAGTAACGGCGCAGCTCCTTGCCGTCCATCAGGAAGGTCACGCGGTCGGCGGCCGATTCGTAAACGATTTCGAAATGATGCATCGCGCCGGATGCGGTTACGCCGCGCGCTTCCTCGAACAGGCAGAAGTAGAGCGGACCCTGCGCAGGCTTGACCTCGGGCACGCCGGGAAACGGCAGCTTGCCGTACACGGTCGCGACGACGTCGTTGCCGACGAAAAAATCCAGCGCCGCGCCAGTCGAGAAGTCGAGCACGTTGAACGACACGAAGCCGTCGTAGAGATCGCCCGGCCGTCCGTTGACAATCGTCGCGGAGAAATCGAGCGCAAACGAAATGGTTCCGCCCGGAGGCGGCGCGAAGGTTTGCGTGCTGAAGTACATGTGCTTGGCGTTGTCGAGAATCTGGACTGAGTCGTGATGACGCGTGTATGGCACCGCGGCGACACGCAGAAAGCCGTCCTGGATAATCACTACCGCGTTGGGCTCCTGGTATTGCCAGAAGCCGCCGTCCTCGAGCGGAAAGCCGGCGGGAATCCATTGTCCCTGGCCGGTGATCACGGAAGCGAAATCTGAAAATTCGATCACTTCGTTTGAGGCCGCGTGCTCAGTCGTACTCATTTGGATGCAGTTCCAGGTAGATGAATTTTGCGGCGTGGTATCGAATCCGCCGCGATCAAACGAAACCATGGCTCCGGAACCGGCGCAAGACTTCCCTGACGCGCTCGAATCGGCCGCACTAATTTGTGAGAATTCCAGTGCGGAGGATTCGCGATGGCGCTATATGACAGGATCGGAATCGGCTACGACACCACGCGATGCGCCGATCCGTACTTGCTGTCGCGGCTGCTGCACTTTCTGCGCCCAGTCCGCGACCGCTGGCATCTGGATGTCGGATGCGGCAGCGCGAACTACACGATCGCGATGCGCGAGGCCGGGGTTCGGATCGCAGGCCTCGATCTGTCTGCCGGGATGCTCTCGCGCGCGCACGCGAAGTGTCCCGCGCTGCCGGTGCATCGCGGCCGCGCCGAGGCGCTGCCGTTTAAGTCGGGCGCATTCGCGGGCGCAACCTGCACTTTCGTGCATCATCATATGGATGATCCCGTCGGCGCCTTTCGCGAAGTGCGCCGCGTGCTCGCGCCCGGAGCGCGCTTCGTCATCCTGAACGGCACCGCCGAGCAGCTTCGGCATTACTGGCTGAACGAGTATTTCCCCGAGGCGATGGAGAAGGCGACTGCGCCGTATGCGCGCTTCGAGACCGGCGATTCGCTGCGCGCGGCAGGCTTTACGATTGAGCAGACCGAGCTCTACGAGATTCGCGACGACCTGAAGGACTGGTTCCTGTACTGCGGCAAGAATAAACCCGAGCGCTATCTCGATCCGAAAGTCCGTGCCGGAATCTCGTCGTTTTCGATGGCTCCTGAGGAAGACGAGATCACGCGCGGAGTGGCGCGGCTCGACGGCGACATCCGCAGCGGGCGGATCAAGGAAGTGATGCGGTCGTATGAGTGGGCCGGCGGCGACTACATGTTCACCGTCGCCGCGCGGTGACGCTCGTCACACGCGGCACATCAGCGCGCCGTCGACGATGATCGATTCTCCGGTCACGAAGCCCGCGGCCGGGGAGACCAGATAGAGCAGCGCGCCGGCGAGATCGTCGGGCGCGACGAGCCGGTTCTCGGGCAGATACTTGAGCAGATTTTTCTTGAATTCCTCACCGGAGTTGGCGGGCGATGCCGCCTCGTCAAGCCATCCGGTTTCGATCGCGTTGACGCGGATGCCCTTGCGCGCCCATTCGATCGCGAGCGCACGGGTGAGATTCAGCACCGCCGCTTTCGCGGCGCAATAGAGGCTCGCATTCGGCACGCCGCGCTGCGCGAGGATCGAAGTTATATTGACGATCGTGCCGCCTCCCTGCCGCAGCATCACCCGGCCCCCTTCCTGGCACGCCATCCAGATGGTTTTGAAATTATCTTCGATTACCCGATCGAACGCGCTGTCATCGGCGTTTTCCGCCGCGCCGTACCATGGAGCATCGAGTGCGTTGACAAGGATATCCAGCCGGCCAAATTGCTTCGCGGCAAGGTCGGCGGTCGCACTGAGGTCGGCGCGAATCGCCGCGTTCTGGATCTGCAATATTGGCTTGCCGCCCGCGGCCTGAACCGCCTTCGCGGTTTCCTTGAGCTGTGCGTCGGTGCCGGGCTCGCGCGAAGCGAGCAGGACTCTCGCACCCGCTTCGGCCAGCGTCACAGCAGCAGTGCGGCCGACAGGATGCTCGGCGCCAATCACGAGAGCGCCTTTTCCTTCGAGAGAAAAGCCAGTCTGAATCGCTTCCGGTGCCATGATATTTCCCTCGAGCTCAGCTCGGTAGATTCGGAATCGCGCCGGTCGGGAGGATCCCGCCCGCCAATCCGCCGCCGTCGATCGCGATCAGCTCTCCGTTGATGTGATTCGAGGCGTCCGAGGACAGGAAGATCGCGAGCGGTCCGATCTCGGCGTCGTCGCCGGGGCGCCCGATCGGGATGAACTTGCCGCCCTTGAAAAAGCGCATCATCTCTTCGTTGTGCGGAAAGATGCCGGGCACGATGCAATTGGTCTGGATGTTGCTGAGCGCGTAGGTCAGCGCGAGCGAGCGCGTGAGCTGGATCACGCCGCCCTTCGAGCATGCGTACATGTAGTTATGTTTGCCGCCGCGCAGTCCGTAGCCGGAAGCGAGGTTGACGATCTTGCCGCGCTGCTGCTTGACCATCGCGGGAATCACGGCGCGCGCGGCGTAGAACTGGCTCGTCAGATTGGTGTCGAGGCCGCGGCGCCATTGCTCGTCAGTGATCTCCTCGATCGTTTTGCCGGCGGTCTCGTCTCCGCCGCCGGCGTTGTTGATCAGAATATCGATCTTGCCCATTTCCTTGAGCGCCGCCGCCGCCATCGCGTTCACCGCGGCGGAGTCGGTCACGTCGGTCGGGACGATCAGGCACTTCCGACCGGTCTTGCGCACCAGCTCCGCAGTTTCGTCGAGCTGCGCTTGCGTGCGGGAGGCCGCAACGATATCTGCGCCGGCCTCGGCGAACTTCACCGCCATCGCGCGCCCGAGCCCACGCCCCGCGCCGGTGATGATCGCGACTTTGCCGTCGAGTTTCAGTGCGTCGAGAATCATGGTTTCACCTCGATGTAAGAACGAGCCTCGCGGCGCGCCCGCCTGCTAACTAACACAGCATCGGCGGACGGCAAAACCACCCGCGAAATTCCGCAGCGCGCTTTTGACGGCGCGAAACGACCAACCGTATAGTGATCTTGATAGTAACCCGGAGGCCGAATCGATGCCGCTCAAAATCATGATGTTCTCCGATTTCATCTGCCCATTCTGCTACATCGGGTTCGAGGTAATCCGGCGGTTGAAGCCGGAGTTCGATCTCGAACTCGAATGGCGCGGCTTCCAGATCCATCCTGATTGGCCGGCCGAGGGCCTGCCAGTGGAAAAAGAGCGCTCGCTGGGCGATATGGACGCGCGCAAGGAAGCGTGGAAGCGAATCGCCGCGATGGCCGAGGCCGAGGGGCTGCCAATCAAGCCGCCCTCGATTTTCACCAATTCGCGCGCGGCGCTGCTCGGATGCGAGTACGCGCGCGAAAAGGGCAAGCCGGAAGAATTTGAAGCGCGGGTGTACCGCGCCTATTTCGTCGATGGAGAAAATATCGGCGACGAGAAGGTTCTCGCGCGATGCGCCGGCGACGCGGGGCTGGACGCCGCCGAGTTCGCCACTGCGATCTGGTCGCCGCGCTATGACTTGCGCCTCAAGAACAACACGCTCGCGGCTAATCAGCGCCAGGTGACGGGTGTGCCGACATTTTTTATCGGCGAGTTCGCGATGGTCGGTGCGCAGAGCAGCGACACGACTCGGATGCTTCTAAAGCGTGTCCGCGAGCGTCTTTCGAACGCGCAGTAGCCGCGTATCGGGAGATTCAGGTCCGGAGGCATGACACGTTGACTTTCTCCCCGCGTGAGACTCCGCGCCTGGTCTTGCGGGCGGTCGCGATCGACGACTGGCGCGCGATTCACCGCTACATGTCCGATCCTCAGGTCACGGCATGGCTGCCGGAAGGTGTGATGAACGAGGAGCAGTCGCGAGCGTTCGCCATCAAGAACGCCGGCGACAAGCCCGAGGCGCTGGCGGTGCTCATCAGGGGCTCGAATGAGCTCGTCGGTCACATGGTGTTCCATCCCTGGAACGCGCCACACACGTACGAGATCGGTTGGGTGTTCGGCCGCCAGCATCAGGGGCGCGGGTACGCGACCGAGGCCGCCAGGTCGCTCATTGCCTACGCCTTCGAGTCGCTCCACTGCCATCGAATCATTGCGACCTGCCAGCCGCAGAATCCCGCGTCGTGGCGGGTGATGGAAAAGCTCGCAATGCGTCGCGAAGGATACTTTCGCAAGTGCATTCTTCGCGCATCCGGCGAATGGTGGGATGAGTACTTCTACTCCATTTTGGAAGAGGAATACTTTGCCGATGCGGCCCACAAGCTGAAATATTCGGAGGGATAACGATGGCGAAATCGCTCGAACAGCGGATCCAGGAACTGGAGGATCGTGATCAGATCAAGGAACTCACGGCGCGATATTGCTGGCACGTCGCGCGCGGCGAGGGCGAGGCGGTTGCGGCGTTGTTCGCCGACGACGGCGCGCTCGAAGTCAACGACGGCAGCTTTCGCCCGGTGCGCGGCGGCGAAGCTTTGCTCAAGTTCTATCGCTCGGCGGTGAGCCAGCCGGAGCTCGCGATTCCGTTCATCCAGAATCACATCATCGAGGTGCATGGCGACGAGGCGCGTGGCACCTGCGGAATCGAAGCGCGCTTCTCGCGCAATGGTGAAAGCGTCACTGCGGCTGGATACTACGAAGATCGCTACCGGCGCGAAAAAGGCGGATGGCGTTTCGTCGAACGCAAAATCACCTTCTGGCATTCGGTGCCGCTCAAGCAGGGATGGGCCGAAGCGAAGGCCGCCGCGAAGAAGTAGTACGCGATCGAGCGATGGCCGGCGACAATCAGAGCACGCAAACCTGGGTGCCTGAGC
Source organism: uncultured delta proteobacterium (assembly GCA_963765675.1). Classification (GTDB taxonomy): domain Bacteria; phylum Desulfobacterota; class Binatia; order Binatales; family Binataceae; genus JBARDN01. Next base: position 75,030 of record CAVXXK010000007.1, read on the forward strand.
GCTACGCGCACAACGCGCGCTATGTCGCGACGTTCGCCGACCCGACGCTGCCGATCCTCGCGCCGGCTCGCGGCGAAAAAATCCTCGATCTCGGATGCGGCGACGGCTTCGTCACCGAGCGCTTAGTCGCCGCCGGCGCGAAGGTGGTTGGCGTCGATGCGTCGGCGGAGATGGTCGAAGCCGCCCGTCGCCGCGGCCTCGACGCGCGCGCCATCAGCGTCTACGACCTCGAGTTCGATCGCGAGTTCGACGCGGTCTTCACCAACTCGGTGCTGCATTGGGTGCTCGAACCGGAGCGGGCAGCCGTGCGGATTTTTCGCGCCCTCAAGCCGGGCGGCCGATTCGTCGGCGAGTTCGGCGGCCACGGATGCTGCGCGGGCACGATGGTCGCCGCCGCCGCCGTGCTGAAGTCCCGCGGAATCGAGTTCGCCCGCGTCAATCCGTGGTATTACCCAACTGCGGCCGAGTATCGCGCGGTGCTCGAGGGCGCGGGGTTTGCCATCGAGCATATTGAGCTCGCGCCGCTGCCGATTCGGCTCGGCACCGGGATGGAGGGGTTCATCGCGACCTTCTGCGAGAATTTCTTTCGTCCGCTCGCGGCGGAAGATCGCCGCACCGCGGAGGCGGAAATAATCGAACTGATGCGCCCGTCATTATGCGATCGCGCCGGCAACTGGACGATGGATTTCGTGCGAATCCGATTCGCCGCGCGGCGTCCCCGCATGTGATAAAGATCGGTAACGATGGAACGGCAGCGGCGGCGGCTCGACCTGCGCGGCGTCAAATGTCCGCTCAACTGGGCGCACGCGAAGGTCAAGCTCGAAACGATGGAGCGTGGCGAGATTTTGGAGCTGATCCTCGATGACCCGCGCGGCGCGCGCGATATTCCCCGCGCCGCGGAAGCCGAGGGCTACTCGATTCTCGACTCGCGCGCCGCTGGCGGCGAAATTCATATCAGCATCGAAAAGTGACGAAGAAGATCGCGGGCATTGCCGATGGCGCAGAAACACAACTTCGAAGTGATAATCATCGGCGGAGGAATTGCCGGCGCGTCGCTCGCCTATTTTCTCACTCAACGCGGCGTCACCGATATTGTTTTGCTCGAACGCGAGACGCAGCACGGCTACCATTCGACCGGGCGCAGCGCCGCAACGCTGGTCGAGTGGGACTCGATCGCGCCGGTGCAGCAGCTCAAGGCCCAGGGCGGTGAATTCCTGAAAAATCCGCCGGCCGGATTCGCCGAAAATCCGCTGGTCGACAATTCGCAGGTGATGCTGCTTTATCGCGACGGCATCTTGGGCGATTTCGCTGAATCCGCCGCCGGTCTCAAGCGCGATGGCGTCGCGTTCGAAGAGCTTTCTAGCCGCGACGCGATCGCGCGAGTTCCGGCTCTTGCGCCTGGTGCTTCAGCGCGCGCGCTGTTGCTCACCGGCGACGGCCGTATAGACGTTCACGAATTATTGACCAGCTATCTGCGCAATGCGCGGCACGCCGGCGTCGAGATTCGCGTCGGCGCGGAAGCGCGCGAGATTGTCGTCGAGGGCGGGCGATGCCGGGGCGTCGCGACCGCTTCCGAACGGCTCACCGCGCGATTGGTCGTCGACGCGGCAGGCGCGTGGGCGGGCGAGATTGCGAAACTCGCGGGTGCATCGCCGATTCGGCTCGAACCGCGCCGCCGCTCGATCGTGCTGTTCGATCCGCCGCCCGATCTCGACGTGCGCGGATGGCCCTTCGTGATCAGCGAGGCCGACCAGGTCTACTTCGCGCCGGAATCGGGCGGATTGATGCTGAGTCCGATGGACCAGATTCCGATGGCGCCGTGCGACGCGCAACCCGATGACGAGACGATCGCGGCGGCGATCGAGCGTCTGCGCGCGCTTGCGCCGGCGTTGGCACCGCGCACGCTCAAGCAGCGATGGGCGGGGCTGCGCACATTCTCGCCCGACTCGATTCCGATCGTCGGCGAGGATCCGCGCTTGTCCGGCTTTTTCTGGCTCGCTGGGCAGGCGGGATTTGGAATCGAAAGCAGCGGTGCAATCGGACAAATCGCCGCGGACCTGATCGCGCACAAATCGACGAAGCGATTCGACGCCGCGGTGCTCTCGCCCGCGCGATTCGCGGCAAAATAGTGCGCGATTTACGCGCGCGGAGGCTTCCCTCATGGCGGCGCAATGGGATTTGGTGATTCGGGACGGCCTGGTTTTCGACGGCAGCGGCGATGGCCCGGTTCGCGCGGACCTTGCGATCAAGGGCGATCGGATCGCCACGGTCGGAGCCGTCGCGGGCGCTGGCGCGTCTGAAATTGATGCGCGCGGACATGCGGTGACTCCGGGCTTTATCGATGTTCATACGCACGACGACTTTGCCGTCTTCGCGACGCCCGAGATGGATTTCAAAGTGATGCAGGGCGTCACCACCGATGTGGTCGGAAATTGCGGACTCGGCGCCGCGCCATTTCAGATCGCGAAGCGGATGTTTGGCGCGATGCATCGCGACTCGCGGTTTCCCGAGTGGCAGGGGTACGCGGGTTATCTCGCGGCGGTAGATCGCGATCCCCCGAGCCTCAACGTCGCGGCTCTGGTTGGCCACGGAACGATCCGGCTGGCCGCGATGGGAATCGAAAAGCGCAAGGCGACCGCCGCGGAGACTGACGCGATGCGCGCGCTCGTCGCGGAGGGAATCGCGGCCGGCGCAGTCGGGCTTTCGACCGGTCTCATCTATGAGCCCGGACGCTACGCCGCGACCGAAGAGATAGTCGCCCTCGCGCGAGAGATGAGCGGAACTACTGCGCTCTATGCCAGCCACATGCGCAACGAGGCGGGCGATCTGCTCGATTCCGTTCGCGAGACGATTCGGATCGGCGAGGAGGCGGGTGTCGCCGTCCAGATCTCGCATCACAAGGCCTCGGGACAGGAGAATTGGGGGCGCGTGCGCGAGTCGCTTGGCCTTATCGAAGCGGCTCGTGCCAGAGGAATCGACGTTACCGCCGATCAGTATCCGTACACCGCGGGCTCCACGGAGCTTGGCGCCGTGATCCACAACGGCGCGCTCGACGACGGCCCCGCCCGCGGCGGACTCGGCAAGGTTCCTCCCGAGAAACTTCGCTTCGCGTCCACGCCGAGGCATCCGGAGTGGGAAGGCCAGGCGCTAGCCGCGTTCTGCGCGCGCTGGAATCTGCCTGGCCGCGCCGCGGCCGAACGGATATTGGCCGAGGAGCCGGCCGCGTTCGTGATCGTGGAGACGATGGACGAGGCCGACGTGCGCACCGTGCTGCGACATCCCACAACGATGATCGGCTCCGACGGCGTTCCGGCTGGAAGCAAGCCGCACCCACGGTTGTATGCAACTTTCGCTCGTGTGCTCGGACGCTACGCGCGCGACGAGCATGTCCTAACGCTTGCCGACGCCATTCATCGAATGACCGGGATGCCGGCGCGGAAATTTCATCTCGCGGGGCGAGGGTTCGTGCGCGAGGGATTTTTCGCCGACCTGGTGATCTTCGATCCGGCGAAAATCGTCGATACCGCAACCTACGAAGATCCGCGGCGATATCCTGACGGGCTTAGCCACGTGATCGTCAACGGAACCGTCGTCGCGCGCGGCGGGCATCATACCGGTGCGCGGCCGGGACGCGCGTTGCGCCGCGAATAAGCGGAGCGGTTGATTATGCAGTGCGCTGCGTGCGGCACCGAGAATCCTGCCGGAATGAAATTTTGCGGCAACTGCGCCGCGCCGCTGCGTAACCGATGCCCGCGATGCGGCTTCGACAATCCTCAATCGTTCAAGTTCTGCGGCGAATGCGCCGCGCCGCTCAGTGCCGGAAGTTCCGCTCGCCCGATGAGTGTTCCCGCCACGTCGGCTCCAGGAGCAACTGTCAGCGTCAATCCCGCCACTGCCATCTCGTCCGCCGATGCTCAGGATGGCGAGCGCAAAACAGTCACCGCGTTGTTCGCCGATATTAAAGGCTCGATGGATCTGATCGAAGACCTCGATCCCGAGCAGGCGCGAGCGATCGTCGATCCGGCTCTGGTCCTGATGATCGACGCAGTGCATCGCTACGAGGGCTATATCGTCCAGTCGACCGGAGACGGCGTGTTCGCGTTGTTCGGCGCTCCGATCGCGCACGAGGACCATCCGCAGCGCGCGCTGTACGCCGCCTTGCGGATGCAGGAAGACCTGCGAAAGTACGCGGCGCGCCTTCGAGCAGGCGGCAATCCTCCGGTCGAGATCCGCATCGGCATCAACACCGGCGAGGCGCTTATTCGTTCGATTCGCACCGACGCGGAGCATACCGAGTACACGCCGATCGGCCATTCGATGAGCCTCGCGGCGCGGATGCAGACGCTGGCGCCCTCGGGTTCGATTGTGATCGCACAAGAGACCGAACGCATGGCGGCGGGGTATTTCGAGCTGAAGGCGCTCGGAGCGGCGCGGATCAAAGGCGTCTCCGATCCGATTGAGGTTTACGAAGTCATAGGACTCGGCCCGTTGCGCACGCGTTTGCAACGCTCGGCCAGCCGCGGACTCTCGCGTTTTGTCGGGCGTGTGGCCGAACTCGAGCAGATGAAGCGCGTCGCGGCGCTGGCCGCCGCCGGCCACGGGCAGATAGTCGCAGCGGTCGCGGAGGCGGGAGTCGGCAAGTCGCGCCTGTTTTACGAATTCAAGCAGACTTCGCAAAGCGGATGGCTGGTGCTCGAGGCTTTCTCGGTTTCGCACGGACGCGCGTCGGCCTATCTGCCGGTGATCGATTTGCTGCGCGGATATTTTCGAATCGCGAGCGCGGACGATGAGCGCACGCGGCGCGAGAAGATCACGGGCAAGGTGCTCGCGCTCGATCGCGCGCTCGAAGACGCGCTGCCGTATGTGTTCGCACTGCTTGGCGTTGCGGGCGCCGAATCCGCGATGGACGGGATGGACGCTGGTGTGCGCCGGCGCCGCACCCAGGACGCGATCAAGCGAATCCTGCTGCGTGAGAGCCTCAACCAGCCGCTGATGATCGTGTTCGAGGATCTGCACTGGATCGATGCTGAGACCCAGGCGCTGCTGAATCTTTTGGCCGATTCGATCGCGACCGCGCGGGTGCTGATCCTTGTGAACTATCGTCCGACCTATCGGCACGAATGGAGCGCGCGCGCCCATTACACGCAGCTCCGGCTCGATCCGCTGGGCCCGGAGAATGCGCGCGAGCTGCTCGACGCGATCGTCGGCTCCGGCGTGGCGCTTGCGCCGCTCAAGGATCTCATCATCGCGCGCACCGAGGGCAATCCATTTTTCATGGAAGAGATGGTGCAGACGCTGTTCGAGCAGGGCGTGCTGGCCCGCGGCGCGTCCGGCGAAGTGACGATCGCCAAGCCTTTGCACGGGATTCAGATTCCCGCGACGGTCAAGGGCATTCTCGAGGCCCGGATCGATCGGCTGCCGGCCGAGCAAAAAGATCTGCTGCAGACATTGGCGGTGATCGGAAAAGAATTTCATCTCCAGTTGATTCGGCGGGTCACGCGAATCGACGACGATTTGCTCGCCTCGATGCTCTCCGAGCTGCAGGCCGCCGAATTTATCTACGAGCAGCCCGCGCTGCCGGACGTGGAATACACCTTTAAGCATGCGCTGACCCAGGAGGTCGCCTACGATTCCGTGCTGCGCGAGCGCCGCCGCGCGATTCACGAACGGACCGCCGCGGCGTTCGAGGAACTCTACGCCGCGCAGATCGAGGACTGCCTGCCCGAGCTCGCGAATCATTACGGCAAGAGCGGCAATATCGACAAAGCGATCGATTATTTCGAGCGTGCCGCCGTGCAGGGGAGGGAACGCTCGGCCTACGACGACGCGATACAGAACATCAATTCCGCAATTGAACTTCTGGCGGCCACTCCCGATTCACCCGCTCGCACCCGGCGCCAACTCGCCTTCTATACCGAGCTTGGAACGATGCTGGTCGCGGTGCGCGGCTTCGCCTCCCCGGAATTGAAGCCGGTTCTTGCCCGCGCCAGCAAGCTGCTGGGCAAGGTCGGCGACTCGCCGGAGATCTTTCCAGTGATTATAGGACTATGGGGCGCGGAGTTCGCGCGCGGCCGGTTGTTTGAGGCGCGCGCTCTCGCGGAGCGGCTCACGGCGCTTGCGCGCCAGTCCGGTCTTCCAATTGCTATAGCCGGGGCCGCTTCCGCGATGGGCGCGACCAGCTTCTGGTCGGGCGACCTGAGCATCGCGCGCGAGAATCTCGAGATCGCGGTAGAAATCTACAACTCGGACCTCGAAACCTTCCTGCCTCTGCCGCACGTCGCCGTCGTGCCGAGCAGATGCCAGCTCTCGTGGCTGCTTTGGGTAACGGGCTATCCCGAACAGTCTGCCGCGCGGCTGGCGGAGGCTCGAGCTCTGGCCGAGCGGCTTGGGCGTCCGCACAGTATCGCGATGGCGCTGCAGTTCTCGATCGCGCTGGGCGGCTTGATGGGCGACGTCCGCGATATTCAAGCGAATTGCGAGGCGCTGCTCGAGATTTCCCACACCCACGGATTTCCGCAGTGGATAGGAGCTGGCGAGATGTCGCTCGGGACTGGACTCATCGAGTCGGGGGACGCGGAGCACGGTTTTCCGATGCTGCGGCGCGGACTCGAGGAGTTGCGCAACGCGGGTGGTGATCTGGTTTATCGCTATGGCCTCATCTTGCTCGCGGCCGCGTGCCTGGCGGCGGGAAAATTCGACGAAGGTATCGTCGCGATCGACGAATGCGCCTCGTATCTCGAGACCGAGGGCGAGAAGATGTACGAGGCCGAGTTGTTGCGGCTGCGCGGCGAGCTGACTCTCAAGACCTCGGGCGACCGGGCCGCGGCCGAGCAGCTTTTCCGTAACGCGATATCGGTGGCACGCGCGCAAGGTGCAAAGTCCTGGGAACTAAAAGCCGCGACCACGCTCGCGCATCTGCTCGAGGCCACCGGACGCCGCGCCGAGGCGCGCATGCTGCGCTGGCGCCCGTCTACGCGTGGTTCACCGAAGGATTCGGCACGGGTGATCTGATCGCGGCAAAGTCCTTGCTCGATACTTTGGACGCGTAACGCGTCACGGCAAATTGTAAAAGAGCGCAAACAAGATATCGCGCGCGACCCGATCCGCTTCTGCGGTCGCGGTGCCTATGTCCGGCACGTTCTGCCGCGAGTTCGCGATTATCTGGCAAAGAAAAGCTCGAAAAAAGTAAGCGTAAGCGTGAGGAAAAGAAGAAGGCCGAGCGGCAAGGCTCGGCCCGCGTTCAGTCGAAAGTTTTCTGACGCTTACCCGCCAGACTCTAGCCTAAGCCTCAACTCATGATGTATTATTGAACACGTGTCTGTTTCCTTTGCGCCGCTTCTCGGCGCATGCGTGGAACGCCGTGACTGAACCTCACGGCGTTTCCGTTTGTAAAAGTCTATCACACCCCGCGAAACTGCCAACTCACACTCGCGTATCATGAGCACGACCAGCGCAATTCTAATTCATCATTCAAGCATGGTGCGGGCGGCATTTAAGTAAACCGGCGTGAGGCCAAAGCCTCTGCCATCCGAAGTCTTGGTCCTCTGGAACGCCGAAACCCCGTCCTGTGTTACCAATCCGATCCGTCGAGCCCACGCATCCAACGCCGGACGGATACCTCTTCCGCTCGTGCCGAGCGCGGGGCCAAGCTGATTCGTGCGCACGCCGTTTGGTCCGCCCGCTACGAATTGTTCCAGCAAACTGCGATCACTGGGGGCCAAGTTTCCGAATGGGGTTCTTCTGGGCGGTGGCTGCGCAGAGTCGCTCTGTATGATCAGAGGTCCTTCCGCACCGTATCGTTGGATCAGTTCGTCTAGTTCATCAAACGATTCAATCGGGATACCAATCCCGCGTATGATGATTGTTTTCCGCCAATCAGCCATGGACAGATAATGGCAGAAACGACTCCCGCTTACAAGGTATACCGTCCAAATACTGTCCACACCCAAGGACAGAAGTTTGCGCTGCGCTCTTGTCTACGATAGATCCAATACGAGGCCTCAACGATGTTAACTAGTGGACTGCATGGTGCGTGCGGATGGGTTGCTCGGATTATCCTCTGTTGTTGTTTGATGAACGCTGGCTGTGATTTATCACCGTCGACGGTTCGTCCAGAAGGTCTAGACGGACGCTACCAACGATTATCCGGTGCGATAGTGCTGATCATTACGGGTGATGGACCGATAAACGGCATCGGTACTGGGTTCTTCACGGATGAAAATGCAACGCTGGTGACAGCTGCGCACGTCGTTTTCGATGTGTCCTATCACTTTAATGCTGGGAAGTTATCCATTGAGCTTGAACCAAAACCCAACCTTCGAGTGAGGCTCTACGATGGACGCATCTATCAACTCAACATTGGCGCGATTTCCAACGCATATAGAACGCTAGCTGAGGCAGATCTGGCCATGTTCACGCACGCTATTCCAGTAGATACACCACGATACCTTACGCTCGATAGGGATCAGACCGATTTGGTTCGCGTTGGCCAGCATGTGATCACGGTGGGGTTTCCCGCTTCGCAAGTAAGCAAAGAAAGGACGCCTAACTCCGTGTTTATTGGGCCGCCGAAGACTCTGTATGAAGGAATCGTAAATGCCGAGTTTGTACCGGCAATGGCTATCGGAAGAACAGATACCGACAGACCCATATACCAGACCTATCCTTTCGTTCAAATTCAGATGCCGATATTACAGGGGGTATCGGGCGCTCCGGTTATTACAGATACCGATCAGGTAATGGCGGTCCTCAAAGCCGAGCCAGAGGCGTTTCCGCAAAAGGAACTAAGCGAGATGGTCAGAGATTTCAAGCCAGATATTGAGACGAGGCTGGTGAGCTTACCGAAGGGCTGTCAGTGCGATGAGGCGATAGACTCTAGCGAGACGAAGACGATCGCAACAGCGTGGGCGCTTGAGCATTACTATTCTCCTGGGACTGGCCTTGCGGTACCTGTGAGTCTTCTCGAACCTTCGAATCAGTCTTCCGAGCTGCTGGCGGTAGGTCCTCCGGATACAGTAGCTCCGTCGCCCGTACCGATATCCCCGCAACGTTAATCACGTCATCTTTGTTACCGACAATCAAAAGACTTCCTTTGTCAGCCCGAACTGCTTGGGTTTTTGCGCTTACCACAGGCGCAAAAATAGTCGCTGAAGCAGCAAGTAGGATTAAAAGTCTTGGCAAACTTTGGCTGCGAGGCATGGTCTTTAGCCTCCTGCGCAGAATATAAAACACGTTTGCATCTAAAGCATAGTTGAGAGTCGATCGCAAATCTGTTATAATCTGGCGTTCCGCATAATTTGTAGTATTTCCCTACGCTACGCATCGGTCAATAGTTTTTGTTGTATCTGCCCCGGCCTACCGCGCCACAAGATATTCGCCTTTTGTTCGTTCCGTGTCTACATCCGGATAATCCCCCGCGAGTTCGCGAACACCACGACGCGAGGTCCCGCGAGGGCATCAGCATCACCTGCGTCGAGAAACCCGGGATACCGCCATCGAGCCGATTTGAAAAATCGCGTCGGGGGTAAACTTCCGGTTCACGATTCACAACCGCTCTTCTTCCTCTTAGAGTTGGTGGCGAGGCTATCTTCGCCGGAAGTGATCGCGCAGGCGCTTGAAGAATCCTCCGCGCGCGACCGATGCTTGCGTTACAACCGCGATCGACCCCTGCGGATTGCCGTTCACGATGAGCGCGACGGCTCCTACCTGCGCGCCTTTTGCAACCGGCGCGTCGACGTACTTTGCGGCCGGAGTCCATTGCAGCGCGACTTTGCCTTCCTGGCCGCGCTCAACGGTGACTGCCGATTCGCTTACCGGCGCGATCGCAACCGAGTCGGCGGTGCCATAGAAAACCGGAATTGTCGCGGGCACCACGCCATGCCAATCCGGCTTGGCGGTTACGTAGGTGCGAAACGCCCAGTCGATCAGCTTTTCAGTCTCGGTGCGCCGCTTCTCCGAGCTCGGCGTGCCCATCACCGCCGAGATCAGATGCATCCCCTGCGAGTTCGACGACGAAACCAGGTGATAGCCCGCCTCTTCAACATGGCCGGTTTTGAGTCCGTCAACGCGCGCGTCATAGAACAGCAGCGTGTTGAAGTTGCGCTGCGTGATCTTGTCGAAAGTAAATTCCTTGGCCGCCGTATAGGTGACGGCCTCTGGATGATGCTCCAGCAGAGAGCGCGCGAGCTTTGTCATGTCGGCGGCGGTGGTGTATTCGCCTTCGACCGGAAGACCGTCGGGGTTCATGAAGTGAGTCTCGACCAGGCCAATCTTTTTCGCCTTCGCGTTCATCTGCTCCGTGAACGCGTCGGTGCTGCCGGCCAGATACTCGGCCAGCGCGACGGCGGCGTCGTTGCCCGAGGAGACCATCAGCCCGAAGAGCAGATCGTGCACCGGGACCTGCTGGCCGACGCTCAGGAACATCCGCGATACCGACTGGTCCATCGACAGCCGCCACGCCTGTTCGCTTATCGGGATGGGCGTGTCGAGCGTGATGCGCTTGGTCGAGAGCGCATCCAAGGTCAGGTAGAACGTCATCAGCTTGGCGAGGCTCGCGGGCTGCATCTTCAGATGCTCGTTGTATGCGTAAATCTCGGTGCCGGTAGTCGCGTCGATGAGCATCGCGGCCTTGGCGTCGAGCGCGAATGGAGCAGGGCGGTCGCCGAGCACGTGGATGTCCGAGAGTGCGACCTCGGGCGGCGCCTCTTTCGCGCCATGCGTCGCGGAATGCGCGGCCGTTCGCCGGCGCGCCGCAAAGGCGGCCCGCGCAGGAATCATCAGCGCGAAGGCTACGACCGCGGCCATCGCGAGAGCTTTATTAGTGCGAAATTTGAGATGACTTCTGGAATCGATTCGCGCGCGCATCAATTGCCCCTGCACCTCCGCCACTTTGCTCAGGCTACGGCGGGATTGCCGCGCCCGCAAGCGGGACGCGTGCGGTGATATTCCCTTTGGTGCCGAATCCGAATAAACCAAGATGCAACCGCGTCAATCGCACCATGGATCTCACGGTCTTAATTCCCGCGATCAACGAAGCCGAGAATCTGCGGATTCTGATCCCGCGGATCAAAACAATCCTCGGCCGCGAAGGCATTTCATATGAAGTGCTGGTCGTCGATGGGCGCTCGACCGACGACACTGCCGCCGTGTGCAACGATGTTGGTGCGCGGATGGTGCAGGAGCGGCGGCGCGGCTACGCGGGTGCGCTCGAGACCGGATTCGCCGAGGCGCAGGGCGAGTGGATTTTGAAGCTCGACGCGGATCAGTCGCACGACCCGGATTTTATTCCGCGCATCTGGCGCGCGCGCGACCGTGGCGACATCGTGATCGCGTCGCGCTACGTGCGCGGCGGCGTCGCCTACACGGAGTTCACCCGCAAGCTTTCGAGCTCGTTGATGAGCGCGGTCTTGCGCCGCGTGCTCTCGCTCCCGGTGCGCGACGTCTCGAGCGGATACCGGCTTTATCGGCGCTCACTGACGAACGGCTTCAAGTTTGATTCGACCAACTTCGAGGCCGAAGAGGAGATCCTCGTGCGTGCGTACGCGCAGGGGTTCAACCTGGCCGAAGTTCCCTTCACATATTTTCCGCGCGGCGCGGGCGCGTCGCACGCCAAGCTCCTCAAGTTCGGCTGGAGTATCGCCAAGCGCTGCGCAAAATTGTGGAAGCTGCGCAACTCGCTCGATTCCGCGGACTACGACGAGCGCGGCTTCTACAGCGTGATTCCGATCCAGCGATGGTGGCATCGCCGGCGCCATAAGATAACCGTGTCATGGGCGCGCGGCTCGGATCGGGTGCTCGACGCGGGTTGTGGCTCCAGCCTGATCGTGCAGAGCCTCAACAACGTGGTCGGGATGGATTTCAATTTCTCGAAGCTGCGTTTTCTGTCGCGCTACCGGATGCCGCTGGTGCGCGGCTCGGCGTTCGCGCTGCCGTTTCGCGATCATAGCTTCGATTGCGTGATCAGCTCCCAGGTGATCGAGCATATTCCGTTCGACGAAGTTCTGTTCGCCGAGATGCGCCGCGTCCTGGTAGCCGGCGGAAAGTTGATTCTCGGGACCCCCGACTACTCGACGCGCGCGTGGCGGACGATCGAGCCGATCTACGGCTTCTTGATGCCCGGGGGCTACAAGGACGAGCACATCACGCACTACACCCGGGCGAAGCTGATCGAGCTCCTGACGCGCCACGGTTTCAGCGTCGATGAAGTCGCGTATATCGGCGGCGGCGAGTTGATCATGCGATGCCGCCGCGGCGAGCTTCCCGCGGCCACGCTCCAGATTCCCTCTGCACAGCCCGCGTCCACCGCGGCCTGAGTTCGCGCGCGCCACTTCACGCGCGAGCCTCGCCCGCGCTAGTCTCGGTAATCCACAACGGAGGACCGGGATGCCAAAACTAAAAGTCGGCAATCTGAACCTGCATTACGATATTCACGGAGCGGGCGAGCCGCTGCTGATGATCATGGGACTCGGCGCAAGCTCGGCGGCGTGGGATCCGGAGTTGGTGCAGGACCTGGCGCGCGACTTCCGCGCGATCACTTTCGACAATCGCGGCACGGGCCAGAGCGATAAGCCCGATGAACCGTACTCGATCGCGATGTTTGCCGACGACGCCGCGGGCGTGCTGGACGGCCTCAAGATTCCGCGCGCGCATATATTCGGCGTCTCGATGGGCGGGATGATCGCGCAGGAGTTCGCGCTGCGCCACCCTTCGCGAACCGCGGCGCTCGTGCTCGGATGCACCACGCCGGGTGGAAAGCACGCGGTGCCGCCTCCGCCTGAATCGCTCAAGGTGCTGACTGCGCCGCGCGTCGGCGTCGCGCCGGAAGAGATCATCCGCCGTGGATGGCCGCTCAGCCTGAGCGCCGGATATATCAAGGAGCATCGCGCGGAACTCGAGGCGGGCATCGCGCGCTTCCTCGAGCATCCGACTCCGCCGTTCGCATTTCAGCGCCAGCTCGAGGGTACTTATACGCTCAACACCTGGGATCGGCTCGGGCAGATCAAAGCGCCGACGCTGGTAATCACCGGCGCTGACGACGTTTTGATTCCGGCGCACAATTCGGAGCTTCTGGCCGAGCAGATTCCCGGCGCGAAGCTGAAGCTACTGGCGAACGCGGGACACGGATTCACCACCGAGGCGCGTCCGGAGTTCTTGAAGACGTTTGTCCCGTTTCTGAAGGCGCATCCGATCGCGTGACGGGCGCGCCCGCGTGAAGCGCGGGCGGTAACGGATGCGCACGCAAGTTGGAATCGTCGGCGCGGGCCCCGCGGGCCTGATGCTCGCGCATCTGCTGCATCGTAGCGGAATCGAATCCGTTGTGATCGAAGCGCGCAGCAGAAAATATGTGCAGGAGCGGGTTCGTGCCGGCGTGCTCGAACAGGGCACCGTCGATCTGATGACCGCGACGGGCGTCGGCGAGCGCCTTAAACGCGAGGGGCTGGTGCATCACGGAATCGAGCTGCGATTTGCGCGCAAAGGGCATCGGATCGATCTGAGCGAACTCACCGGCGGAGCGTCGATAACGATCTACGGACAAAACGAAGTCATCAAGGATTTAACCGACGCGCGAATCGCGGCGGGCGGCCCGATCTTCTTCGAATCTGAAGACGTGAGCGTGGCTGGATTCGACGGCGCCGAGCCCGCGATCAAGTTCAAGAGCGGCGGCGTCGAGCACGAAGTGCGCTGCGATTTCATCGCGGGCTGCGACGGGTTCCACGGCGTATGCCGCCCGAGCCTCCCCGCCGATGCGCTCACGACCTACGAGCGCGTCTATCCCTTTGCATGGCTCGGGATTCTCGCGGCCGTCGCTCCGTCGTCGGACGAGCTGATCTATGCGCGACATGAGCGCGGATTCGCGCTGCATAGCATGCGTTCGCCGGAGCTCACGCGGCTCTATCTGCAATGCGCGCCCGACGAGAAACTCGAAGACTGGCCCGACGATCGAATCTGGAATGAACTCGAACGGCGCTTCGAGCTCGACGGCGGATGGAAGCTCAAGCGCGGACCCATCACGCAAAAGGGCGTAACCGAGATGCGCAGCTTCGTCGCCGAGCCGATGCAGTTCGGGCGCCTGTTTCTGGCCGGCGACGCGGCGCATATCGTTCCGCCGACCGGAGCCAAGGGACTCAACCTCGCGATCGCCGACGTGCGTGTGCTCGCGCGCGGCTTCGAGGAATTTTATCGCTCGGGAGATCGCGCGATGCTCGACGGCTACTCGCAGACCTGCCTCAGGCGCGTGTGGAAGGTGCAGCGCTTCTCGTGGTGGATGACCTCGATGCTCCATCGGCTCGACGACGAGAACGCCTTCGACGCGCGCCGCCAGATGGCCGAGCTCGACTACCTGACCAGCTCGCGCGCGGCGTCGCAGAGCTTGGCCGAGAACTACGTCGGCTTGCCGATGGAATTCAAATGAGCGCGGCGCGGAGTTAATTCGCCAGGTGGCATCCTTTCTGGATTTCGCGATCGTCTGCCAGGAACTCGGCCAGACCCAGAGCCGCCTCCAGATGGCGCAGGCGGTCGGGAGTTTTCTCGGCGCGCTCGAAGTTGGTGAGGCGGAGATCGCGGCGCGCTTCATGATCGGGCGCGCGGTCGCCCAGGGCGATGAAAAGCGCTTGCAGATAAGCGGCCGCGCGATCTGGAAAATCGCCGCCGCGATTACCGGCGCCGAAGATCAGGGCGAAGACATCTTCACCGCCGCCGAGGATTTCGGCGAGGCGATCGAGATGGTCCTGCGGCTGCGCCCAGCCGAGCCCGAACCGTCGCTCACGATCACGGAAGTCGATCGCGCGTTCGGCGAAATCGCCGAAATCGAGGGACGCCGCGCACGCGCACGCAAGCTCGAAACGCTGCAAGCGCTGTTCGCGCGCGCGTCGAACCTCGAGGCCAAGTTCATCGCCAAGATTCTCGTGCGCGAGATGCGCCACGGCGTCAGCGAGGGAATCCTGCTCGAAGCCATCGCGAAAATGGCGAATCGGCCGGTCGCCGAAGTCCGGCGCATCAATATGCTCGAAGGCGATCTCGGCCGCGTGGTGCGAATCCTGCGCGAGGGCTCCGCTCCCGCTCGCGGCGCCCGGGCGATAAAGCCTCTGCGCCCGATGCTGGCGCAGCCGGCGGGAGACATTGCCGAGGCGTTCGCGATGATGGGTTCCGAGATCGCCTTCGAGCACAAGCTCGACGGTGCGCGCGTGCAGATTCATCACGTCGGGGACGAGACGCGGATCTTTTCGCGCCGGATGAACGAGATCACGCCGAGCCTGCCCGAGATCACCGAAGTCGCGGCGCGGCTCGGCTCACGCGCTGCGATCTTCGACGGCGAGGTTATCGCGGTCGATAGCAATGGACGTCCGCAAGCCTTCCAGGAGCTGATGCGCCGGTTCGGCCGCGTGCGCGAGATCGAAAAGCTGCGCGCCGATCAGCCGGTGCGTCTCTACCTGTTCGATATTCTCGGGCTCGACGGTGAGTTGCTGATCGATCGCCCCTACGCGGAGCGAATCGCGATGCTTCAGGAAATCGCGGCCGCCGCGAGCCTCGAGCTGGTCACGCGAATCGAGCGCCCGAATCTGCCCGAGGCGGAGAAATTTTTCACCGGCGCGATCGCCGATGGATTCGAGGGCGTGGTCGCGAAATCGCTCGCGAGCGCTTACACGCCCGGCGCGCGCGGACGCGGATGGGTCAAAATCAAGCATGCGAAGACGCTGGACTTGGTGATCGTTGCCGCCGAATGGGGCTACGGGCGGCGCCACGGATGGCTCTCGAACTATCATCTTGCGGCGCGAAACGAAGCCACCGGCCGCATGAGCGAGGTCGGCAAGACCTTCAAGGGCCTCACCGACGCGGAATTCGAAACGATGACCGAGCGGCTGCTCGCGCTCAAGACTGAAGAGGCGCACGGCGTCGTGACCGTCCGGCCCGAGGTCGTGGTCGAGGTCGCATACAACGACATCCAGCGCAGCCCGCAGTACGACGACGGGATGGCGCTGCGCTTTGCGAGGATCATCAGGATTCGTGACGACAAGCCCGCCGCGGAGGCCGACACGATCGCAACGATCGCGCGCGAGTTCGAGCGCCAGGCGATTGCGCCGCGTTCCGCGAAGATTTAGTGCTCGTGCCGGGTGCGCAGGGCGCGCAGGAACGTCGTTGAATAGCCGCGGCTAGTGTCCTCGGAGATGCTTCGGCTCGTGCGCGTCGGTCATCGCCATCGCGATGGCTTCGATCTCGCTCTCGCCAAAATCTTCGAGCACGAAAGAATCGGCCTGTGCGTTGTCGTGGCGCTCGTACATGTCGCAGCACCAGCAATTCGGACCGAGCTGCTTCGTGTGCAGCACAAAAGTATTGATTCCAACCACTTCCACCCGTTCCATAGCGAAAACCTCCCGAGCAGAGTTGCCATGGTCATCGGCGGGCCGTGACATAAATCTTTTAGCATCAAACGAGCAGTATGACTAATGAAAATCTTCGCAGAAATGTTGCAAATACAGGGAACTAGGAATTTTCAGGCTGATTTGACCGATCGAACCCAATCGGTCAGCGCATCGTGCGTGCTACGAAACGCCAGAGAGTCCCAGACGATAGCTTCAGGCGTGAAATAGCGAATCTCGGTCGCCTCTTCCGAAAGCGTCAGCTCACCGCCTGCTGGCGTCGCCAGATAGACGATTACCTGCGCCTTGGCGTTGACCGGATCGGTGTACACGCCGAGAAGCGGCCCGAGATTCACGCGAAGGCCGACCTCCTCGAGCGTCTCGCGCGCGGCGGCGTCGGCGGCGGGCTCCGCGAAATCGACGAAGCCTCCGGGGAAAGTCCATTTTCCGAGCGCCGGCTCGATTCCGCGCTTCAGCAGCAGGACGCGTCCGTCCTCGACGACCACGCATCCGGCGACCAGCTTTGGCGACGGGAAGAAAACGAAGCCACACTGCGGACACGCCCGCATCCGCTTGCGATCCGGCAGGATCGTCCGCAGCTCCATCTCCGAGCCGCACAGCGCGCAGAATTTCACCTCGGCGGGAAACCGATGCTGCACGTGATGATTCGCATGAATCGCGTTGCTGTCGTCGTCGTGTTTCATCGCGGCCTCGAGTATTACGCCGTCAGCCGGCGCACCAACGCTTCGCCAATCAGGATGATCATCGCCGCGATGATTATAAACGGACTGAGCGATTTGCGCCGCTCCAGGTTCGGCCGGCCGAGACCCACCGCGGAAACGTCAGGATTCAAGCGGCCACCAGTTGCCGACGCCAGCCGCTCGAGCAGCCCATAGTTCGGCGCGGGACGCGGAACCTCGGCTAGCACCGCGGGGCTAACCGTATAAGCAAGTGGAGGGAAGGTCTGCGACTTGTCGCCGGGCGCGCGCACGCTGATGTTGTAGGTCCCCGGCGCGGGCGCGTCGATCGAGCCGGAGAATTCTCCCGGCACCTGTTCTGAAAGCGCGGTCTCGACGTGAGTGCCGTCCGGCCGCGTGACGATAGTCGTCAGCAGGCTCGGGCTCTTGCCGGTCTCGTCGGAATAATCGTTGAGTCGAATATTTATCCTGCTGCCCTGGTAGCCAAGCTCGACGTCGAATTTCTGCTCACCGGTCGTGCTCTCCGGCGTCATCCAGCCGAGCAGGCGGTCCCACACCGGCGAGAAAACGTTCGAGGTGATCCACGGCCCGGACCATCTTCCGCTCGCATCGGTAGTGACGGCCAGGGTCTTGCCGGCGCCGTATTTCCAGCTCGCGATCAGCGGTTCCTTGTTCCCACTGCGATCGATATAGGCGCTCAAGTCGGCCCTCGGCTTGATCTCGGTCGAGACGTAGCCCTTGATCGCGGGCAACTGCCGCCCGGCCAGGTCTTTCAGCACCGGGTCGGGGTTCACCGTGTGAGGCTTGAAGCTCGATTCCTGCATCGTGATTTCGCCGCCGTGAGTGCGGACGTCCTGAACGAACAGCTCGGGCAGGTTCTTCGGGCTGTCGGTCTGATACGAGGCGCCGCCGCCGAATTTGCTGATCGAATCGAGCAGAGTGAGATTGGCTTCGTTTCCAATCGCGATCGTTGAGATGGTAGCGCCGCCCTCGCGATGCATCCGCGAGACAAGGTCGTAATACATCGCCGGCGTGCCGCCGGTTTCGCCGTCGGTCAGGATCACGACGTGCTGAATTTGCGCGCCGCTGCCGGCCAGCATCCGCTCCGCCTCCTGCAACGCGGGCAGCAGATAGGTGGTGCCGTGCGCGACCAGCCGATCGATCATCTGGTTCATATACGGACGGCTCTTCGCCAGCGGCTGCAGCGGCACGACCACGAATGGCTGCGAATCGAAGCCAATCACGCTCACCAGATCGGTGTTCTTGAGGGTCTCGGTGACAGTCTCGGCGGCGGCTTTCGCGTACTTGAGCTTGTCGTTGCGGCCCATCGAGCCGGACTTGTCGATGATCAACACCAATGCGCGCGTGCGCTCCTTATGCTCCGGCGGCTTCATGATCACCGGCATCGCTTTGGCGAGCGGACTCGATTGCCATCCGCCAAGGCCGAAACTCGAATCGCCGCCGACCATCGCGAGCGAGCCGCCCTTCTCGACGTAGGAAACCAGCGCGTCCTGGTCGGCGGGCGCGATCCGGCTCGCAGGAACGTTGTCCAAAAAAACCGCGTCGAAGCCGGAGAGCTTGCCGTTCCACTCGCCCAAGGTTATCGGAACGACGGTCGGCTCGAAGCCGCGGCGCTCGGCGACGGTCTGGAGATAGTTCGCGTCTTGCGCGCGGTCGGTCAGGATCAAAACCTTGCGCCGCGCACCCACGCCAACCCATCCCTTGAGCGAATCGTCTTCGAGATATTGATCGATCTTCGGATTGTCGGCCTTGAACGACGCCGAGTATGAAGCGAGTCCCGCCGCCTCGTTGCGGACCGGAAAATCGAAACGCTGGGAACCATGGGGCAGGCTGACGCGCCGCTTGTCGAGGAGAGTGGCGTCGCGATAAACGGAGATCGTTCCCGTGGCGGGCGCGTCGTTCAAGTTTTCCATCGTGACGCCGAGCTCGAATGGCTCCGCTTTTTCGAGCGCGGGCGGCAGCGACAGCTCGGTCATCGTGACGTTGGGAATCGAAGTGGCGCCGGGGGGAGTGAAGATATCGAGCCGGATTCGCGCCGCGACGATCGAACCGATCGCGCGGGTCGAGTCGCCGCGATTTTCCCATCCGTCGGTCACCAGCACCGCCGGTCCGCCCTGCGCGGCCGGGTCCGCCGCGATTCGCATCAGCGCGGTTTCGAGATTGGTCGCGTCAGGCGCGCACGAGCCGCAGGCGGCGCCGGAAGCGAGCGTGCTGTCGATCGCGCCGATCGTGCTTGAGTCGGTCGAGCCCGCGAAGATCAGCGCGGGATCACTCGGGCGCAGTTTCAACTGATCCTTGAGCAGCCGCGCGGTCCACGCGCGCATCGCGGGCGTGATACTCGCCGAGGCATCGACGATCGCCGGGCGCGCCGCGCCCTCGAAGCGCATGACGGTCTGCGGGTTCGCCAGCGCGAGGATGAACAGCCCGAGCGCGAGCGCGCGCATGATCGGCGCCCAGATTTTCTTCCACTCGCGCGCATTGACCAGCGACCACGCCAGCACCAGCCCGACGATAGCGAGCAGGTAGAGCGCGTCGGGCCTCGAAAGCGAAATCTCGGCGATCGACTTTAGCGGCGGCATCGCCTACGCCTGCGCCATTACGTTGCGACGCCTGCGATACACGATAATCGCCTCGAGCGCGCCGAGTGCGATAATCGCGAGCAGCAGCCAGGGACTGAGCGACGACTTTTCCAGGAACGATTCGCTCGAAGCCGGCGTCGCGGCTGCGATCTCGACGCGGATCGGCGGCACGTTTTCGAGATCCGACACCGAAAGGTCGTCAAGGTTGACCGCACGCGGAATCGGCGCGACGCCCGCGCCGGAGAGTTCGTAGATTCCCTGCGCATCGACCTCGGTGAACAGCGTTCCCGGTGTCGCCTTCATCTTCTTCCCGGAAGGAAGCGTAACGCGCGTGACGCCGGCCGGGACCAGCCATGGCTGCCCGGTGCGGTAACTGCCCGCGTTCGCGCCGAGTCCCGCAAGATAGCTCAGCAGGTTGAGCGTCAGGATCGACATCGGCAGATTTTTCTTTCCGAGATACGGAAATGGGTTGAAGCCGGTGGCAACGAATCGATGCCCGTCGCGCTCGCCGCGCAAGATCAGTCCTCCGCCCTGTCCGCTGACGACGGCGGTCATCCACGGATGCTGCCCGAAGAATTCGCCGCTGCGCAGGTTGAGCATCCTGAAGTTCACCGAGTCGGTGAGCGCGTCGGTGTTGTGCCACTGATCGATCTCGATGTTCGCCGTGGGTGCGACCGTGAAGCCGAACGCCGGATCCGGCGGCGGCATCACCATCAGGGTGTTCACCGGCGGGATTTGCTTGGGCGTCGAGTACTCGAAAATCGCGACGTCGGCCTTGGCCAGGTCCTCAGGCGCGAACTTGTCGGGTGCTACGACGGTGACCTGCGCGCCCGGAATCGCGCCGAGGCCTGCTGCGTCGGCAGGGACCGGCGTAATGAACAGAATCGAGACAGCGCGCACCGCTCCGCTGGTCGCGTAGGCGACGTTGTCGAGCGCGAACGAATCGGCGGGCGTTAACTCAGCGCGATAAACCTGCGCCGGCGCGAGCGAGGGAAATTCCAGCGCTCCGGTCTCCCCGGCCGCTAGAGATTCGTGGGCGCTCGCCAGATGGCGCCCGTCGCCGGTCAACGTGACGGTGATATCGGACGGATTCGGGCCGAAGTTCGAGACGCTGATTCGCGCGTGCAGCGTATCGACGCCGAACACCTCGCGCCGGAGCGTGAACGAGCTGAGCGCGAGGTTCGGCGCGGGGTCGCCGGTGACGATCGCGTGGATCGCCGTCGGAACCGGCGCTGCGATCGCGCGGAAGCTCGCGAAGATCACTTTCTTGAAAAGTCCGCCCGCAGCCAGGTCGGTCAACGACGCGGTGATTGCCGCGGGATCGTCCGGCGCGTCGGTCGGCCGGATTTGCGCAATCGCATGGCGCGCCTCGACCATCGAATCGAACGCCGGCGCGATCCGGTACGGAGCCGGCGCGGTCACGAACACCGAAACTTTGCCGCCTCCGTCTTCATCCGAGAGCATCGCGTTCGTTTTCTTGAGCGCGTCGTCGAAACGGGTTACGCCCGACGACAGCTTCACCTGCATCGCGGCCGAATTGTCGATCATCACCGCGATCGGATTGCTCTTGCGGACGATGAACGGCCCCGCCATCGCGAGCACCGCCAGGCATAGCAGCAGCAGCTCGACGAGGAACATCCAGTCGAAGCGCGGCTTGCCGCCGTATCGTTCATTGCGAAAGCCGCGCAGCGCGCGAAACGCCAGCACGCTTGAAACGATCACGCGCGCTGGTCGTTCGCGCGCAAGATAGGCGAGCACCAGCGCGGGTACGATCGCGAAAAAGATTAGAGCGCCGGGATAAAGCAGGCCCATCGATTTCAGCTCAATGCGCCAGTCCCAGGTCGGCGACCGCGCGCACGAAAAAGCTCTGGAACTCCTGGTCGGTGGTGTGCAGCGCGTAGTGCAATCCGCGCTTCAGGCAGAACTGCTTGATCTCGCGCGTCAGCCGTTCCATCGTCTGTTGATATTGTTCGCGCTCGCGCGCGCCGATCGCGACGCGCAGATGCTCCCCGGTTTCGGAATCGACTACTTCGACGTCGCCTTGGAGTCCTTGACCATGAATCTCGCGTCCGCCGAGAATCTGCACCGCGGTCACGTCCATTGTCGCGGCGGTGAACAGTCCGAGGCCGCGCGTGACGGAGTTCAGCAGCATCAGGAAGTCGGAGATGACAAAAACTTTTCCCGCGCGCCGGATCGATCGCATCTCGCTCGCCAGCGCGGGCGCGAAATCATACTCGCCGCCCGGCTTGATCGCGCGCAGCTTGCGCGCGAGATCGATTATCCGATGCCGTCCGTACAGAAAGACCGGCTCGATCTTCGTGCCCGCGCCCGCCAGCACCCGGACCATCACGCGGTCGCCCGACGACAGAGCTACGTACGCGACGGCTAGCGCGGTTGCGACCGCGCGATCGAACTTGCGATCGGCCGCGGGATACGCCATCGAGGCGCTCGCGTCCAGGAAGATATAGGTCAGCAGATCTTCTTCTTCCTTGAACAGCTTGATGTAGAGCTTGTCGGTGCGGCCGTACAGGCCCCAGTCGATGTAACGGAAATCGTCGCCGGACGAGTAATGGCGGTAGTCGTTGAATTCGAGCGAGGAGCCGCGCTTGGGCGACAGATGCGAGCCCTTGCCCATGCCCGCGTACTGGCGCCGGGTGCGGACGCGCAACTCTTCAAGCCGCGCCAGGAATTGCGGCGTGAACTCGTCGGGGAGATCGAACATCGGTTCAGCGCGCGGGCTATGCGCGCGGACGCTTGAGACGTTTCTGGACCTGTTCGAGAATCGATTCGGTGGTGACGTTCTCGGCCTCGGCCTGGAAGTTGCGCAGCAGCCGATGGCGCAGGCACGGAACCACCGCGTCGTCGATATCCTCGTAGCTGACGCTGACCCGTCCGGCGAGGAGGGCATTGACCTTCGCGCTCAGGATGATCGCCTGCGCACCGCGCGGGCTCGGTCCGAAGCGCAGATATTGCGAGACCTCGGGAATCGCGCCCGGGCCGCCGGGAGTGCAGGCGCCGATCATCGCGATGATGTAGCGCTCGAGCGGTTCGGCTACCATCACCTCGCGCACCAGTCCCTTGAGCGTCTCGATCTCTTGCGCCGCCGTGGCGGGCTTGAAGATGGCTTCGATCTGATGCGCGCGGGTGCCGGTGGTGCGGCTTAAGATTTCTCGCAACTCGTCGGGCTTGGGCGGTCCCATCACGACTTTGAACAGGAACCGGTCCATCTGCGCCTCGGGCAGCGGATAGGTCCCTTCGAGCTCGATCGGATTCTGGGTCGCGAGCACCATGTACGGCGGCTCGAGCCGGTAGGTGAGTCCGAAGACCGTCACCTGATGCTCTTCCATCGCTTCGAGTACCGCCGACTGGGTTTTGGGCGTCGCGCGATTGATCTCGTCTCCGAGCACGATATGGGCGAAGATCGGGCCGGGCTTGAACTGGAACTCGCGGTGTCCGTCGGACTCCGTCAGTACTTGCGTGCCGATAATATCCGACGGCATCAGGTCGGGCGTGAACTGGATTCGCTTGAAGCTAAGCCCGAGCGTGTCCGCCGCGGCTTTGCACATCAGGGTTTTGCCGAGCCCTGGGACGCCTTCGATCAGGATATGGCCGCCCGAGAAGAGCGCGGTCAGGAGTTTGCGGATAACCTCCTGATGGCCGACGATGACGCGGCCGACTTCCTGCGCGGCGCGCGAAAAGATCTTGCGAAATTCCGCGACGCGCTGGTCGGGTGATACTTGCGGTGCCGCTCCCATCAGTTCTCCTTAAGGTACCAAAAGGTACGAAGTCCTTCTTTGCTGGCTTTGTTTTTTCAGTGGATTAGATCTCGATACCGCGGCGGAACGAGTTGGCGCTCGTCAGGCGCGGCTTGATCGGTGGATTCCTTCAGCGGGGCGTTGACATATGCGGCGGTGGCGGTCGGATGACTGGTATCGACGACAGTCTTGCCGCCCGCGCCGACGATCGCGCCATTCGGCAGCCGGAACATTACGTAGCGCGCGTCATGGATATCGAGCGCGGCGCCTTTTTCGCCCGGTTTCAGATAGCGCTGATAGTTTGCCGGCGGCGGAGTCTCGCCAAGATGAGTATCGCCCAGATTCGAACCCATGTCCTTGGTCGAAGCCTGGGCGCCGCCCGTGGGGGGGACATTCTGTTTGCCGGCGGCATCGCCTTTGGGAACGTTTCCGGCCCGCGATGAATCGGGTTTATTCGCGGCTCCGTTTTTGTCGGGATTTCCGCCGGTCTTGGGAGCGTTGCCGGCCTTGTTGTCGTCACCGAGCTTCTTGTTGTCGGGCTTGGGGCTGTTCTTGGCGTCACTCTCGACTTGGGCCTTCGCGTCGGCCAGCTCGTTTTGCAGATCGACGGATGAATCTTTTTTCTGTTTGCCGTTTTGGCCCGAGCCGTTGTTGCCCTGCTGATTTTTGCCCGCGCCAGATCCCGGCTGATTGGATTTATCCGAGCCGCCCGGACCGTTGCCCTGTCCCTGATTTCCGCCGCCCCGGCTCGAACCGTTTCCTTGTCCTTTGGCGGCTTGATTACCGCCGCCCGCGCCGACGCCTTTATTTGCACCGCCCGCGCCTTTCTTTTCCTGCTGGAGATCGTGCATCGCGTCGTCGAGCTTCTTGATCTTCTGCTCCGGCGGCAGGCTCGGGTTTTCCAGCGCGTCGGCGGCGGCTTTCGCCTCGGCGGCGATTGCGCGGTCGGTTGGATCGGTCGAGGTGGCTTCGATCTCGCGAGCGATTTCGCGCAGCCGCGCCGCTATCGCCTGTTCGCGCGTGGGCGGACGCACCAGACCCATCGTGGCGAGTATCATCGCGACCGCGACTGCTCCGGCGAGCATCGAGGAGCGCGCGAGCGGCCGTCCGAGCGAGAGCGGAAACGCCCTGGCCGGGTCGAAACGCTCGAGGAGTCCGATCGCGCGGCGCCATAAAAGCGGAAACAGCGGGCTGCGCGCCGCCTTCTCTTCGTCTCCGAGGTTGGGATCGGCCAGAGCGGCGAAGGTCAGAATCTCCTGGCGCGCGCGTACCGCGTTATCGACCTGCTCCGCGGCGGCGACGAAATCGAGCGCGCGCCGGTACGCGCGCAGGGCCAGAATCGCGCCTGCGGCGAGCGCGCCCGCCGCGATCACGAAAAGGGCATCGCGCAGAATCGCGGCGCGCTCCGGTGCGAGGATATAGCCCCATCGCATCCAGGTAGCTCGGCCAATCGGCGCAAGGCCAATCGCCAGAGCAACCGCGACCAGTGCGGGCGCGATCGCATACGCACCGGTGCGGATCGCCGCGACTTGGGCGATACGGTTGCGCGCACGACCGAGTATCTCTACCGGATTTGGCACGATCTTCTATTATAGCCTATCTGACCTAATTCGCGCGATGTTCACCGCCCGGGCGTTGCGTAGGGGCCCGCTCGGGGGTGCGCTTGAGCGCCAGGATTGCGCGCTTGTGTTCGTCGAACGTTTTGGAAAACACGTGCGTTCCGTCGTCGCGCGCCACGAAATAGAGGTAGCCGGAAGACGCAGGATACAGCGCGGCCTCGATTGAGCTAAGGCCGGGATTGGCGATCGGTCCCGGCGGAAGACCTGCGCGCTCGTACGTGTTGAACGCGCTCGGAGTTCGCACCGCGGCTGCGGCCGACCCGGCTCCATCGAGACTATACTCAGCAGTCGGATCGGATTGAAGCGGCATCCCGATTCGCAAGCGGTTGTAGAACACGCCCGCAATCAGCCCGCGCTCACCCGGCACCTTGGCTTCCTTTTCGATAATCGAAGCCATCGTGACCGTCGAGCGCGCGTCCAACCCGAGCTCGAACATCCGCTCTTCGACCGCGGGCGTCAGTACCCGGTAGAAGCGCGTCAGCATCGCGATCAATATTCCGTCGACCGTGATACGAGGCGAGAATTTATAGGTTGCGGGGAACAGGTATCCCTCGGCTCCCAGCGGCATCAACCCCAGCGCGCGCACGATTTTGCCCCGCAAGGCGGCGTCCTCGAACTCCGTCTGGCACACCAACCCCGCGGCCGATAGCCGCTCGGCTACCTGATGCACAGTGAGTCCTTCAGGAATGACGATTGTCACGACGATAAAATCGCCCGCCACGAGATGACGCATCACGTCGGGAATCCGCTCGCCGCCGTGGAACGCGTAGTCTCCGGGCTTTATCCGGCGCGCGTCGCCGGTCGCCTCGCCGTACAGCAGCATCGCCGTGCCGCTGCGCACGACGCCCGCGTCAGCCAGAGCTCGCGCGACCGCGCGAAACGACTCGCCCTGAGTGATGGTGAGCATCCGCGGCGGAGCGAATACCTCGGTTGGTGAGAGCCAGTAGAAGTTGAACGCGAGGACGCCCGCGCCGATCGCTGCGGCTAAAATGATCAGTCCGAGCAGTTTTCCAAGGCGTCGCATCTGGCGCGATGCCTTTATCATGGCCCGGGGAGGGCCGTCACGCTCTGGGGAAATTTTACGCGCCGTAGCGCTCTAGGCTTTTTCCAGTTCAAGCGCCTGCGGATGAGCCTCGATCCATCCCTCCAGGATGACGGTGGCGGCAACCGAATCCAGCGTCGCTTTACGCCGCTTGCCGCTTGCGGATGACTTCATGCGCTCGCCCGCCTCGAAGCTCGAGAGCCGCTCGTCCTGAAAATCGACCGGCAACCCCAGATGCGCCCCCAGCCGGGCCGCGAATGTTCGCGCAGCGCGAGCGATAGGGCCCTCGCTTCCGTCCATGCTAAGCGGCAGGCCTACAACGATCCGGGTGACCTGGCGGTCGGCGAGGCGATGCTCGATATCGGCGAGATCCAGCGCAATCGACCGTCGTTCTACGGTGCCTAACGGATAGGCACCGGCCGTTCCGGGGCCGCTGATCGCCAGTCCGATGCGCTTTTTTCCGAAATCAATAGCAACAATAGTCATCTTGTAGTGTTCCGTATGTTACCAGCCCGTCAGACTGACCGCTATCACGCCGGATGCTTGTGATAATAAATAACGCCAGTGGGTTGCTTTCGCTGACCGAATTGCTTAACGTGCCCGCAATGCGTTCTCGGGGGAGAACTGTGGATGGAATCTCGCGTGCACTGACCGCCTTGACGGTGGGAGTGCTCGTAACGATCGCGGCGCTGCATCTTTTTTTCCGCAGCGAGGCGGCGCAGCCCGTCTCTGGGCTTGAAGCCGTCGTCGCCGGGACCGATTCCGCCGTCGATCTGGCCGTGGCCGAGAGCGCCATCCCGGCGCCCACCGCGATCACGATTAGCACGACGCTGGATCGCTCGGCCTCCGTGGCAGCCTATCTCGAGGATGCGGGCGTGGACCGTGACGAAGCCCGCCGATGGGCCGGAATCTTTCAGCAGGCGGCAGGATCTCGTTACTTCTACAAAGATCATCCCCTGACCCTCTATAAAGACCCCGAAACCGGCGAATTGCGTGGGTTCAAATACGACGTTGACCTGAAAACCTCGGTCACGGTTGCGAGTCTGGGCAATATGGTCCTGAAATCGCACGCCGCGCCGATCGAGTACTACCTGAAGCCGGTCAGGATGGCTTTCGCGGTCAAGGATAACTTCAAACGCGCCGCCGAGAAGCACGGGGTTCCAAGCCCGATCGTCGAGTCGCTGGAAAACGCCTTCGCCGACCGCCACGACCTCGATCGGCTGCGGCCTGGCTCGGCGGTGAAGCTGATCTATCGGGAAAAGGTCAGCCGCGACGGCACTTATCACCTGGTTGACGGGATCGAAGCCGCGCAGATTCGCTTCGGCGGCCGAACCTTGCAGGCCTATGCGTTCCGCGACGAGCACGGCTCGCCTCATCTGTACGACGAAAAAGGCCACGCGCTGGGCGCCCAGTTCCTCCGCTTTCCGCTGAATTTCAAATACATATCGTCAGGCTTCTCGTTCCATCGGTATCATCCGCTGCTGCACATCTACCGTCCGCACGTCGGGGTCGATCTGGCCGCCGACTATGGGACCCCCGTCAAGGCTGTCGCCGACGGGCGCGTCGAGCAGGCCGGATGGGCCGGAGAGCTTGGCAACAGTGTCCGGATCGAACACGAGCGCGGAATGACCAGCATTTACGGCCACATGCAGCGCATCAGCCCCGATATCCATCAGGGCTCCTACGTGCATATGGGTCAGGTTATAGGATTCGTGGGTTCGACCGGGCTTTCGACCGGGCCGCATCTGCACTTTGGGCTCGAGAAGCAGGGCACCTACGTCAATCCGCTGACCGAGAAGCTGGGGGTCAATCATCAGGTCTCGCCCCGGATGACCGCGCTGTTCGACAATATGAAAGAGCGCTACGAATCCGCATTGGCGAAGCTGCCCGACCTCGGCAACCATTTCGTCAGTGCCGACGCGCGCAAGCCGGCCATCTCCGAGTTCGGCGACATGTATCACGTGACCCTCGATCGCCCGGCCGCCAAAACCTCGCGCCTGCGGGGACGGCGCTATTCGAGGCGCTCTTCCCGTCACGGCAGCGTGATGCCGACCGCATCGACCGGCGCCGCCGGCGCGATGTAACTCGCGCCTGCGCGAAATCGAACCCAACCCGTAATCTCCTAAGACAGAGCAGTCCGCGATGCGGCGCAGCCTCGACAGTGACTTCTTCAGCCCGGCGCCTCCGCGGATTTTCGCGCATCGCGGCGCCAGCGGCGAATTTCCGGAGAATACGATGGCTTCGTTCGAGGCGGCCGCGCGCCTCGGCGCCGAATACTTCGAGCTCGACGTGCATATGACCCGCGACGGCGAGGTCGTTATCTCGCATGACAGCGACCTTTTGCGGCTGAGCGGCAGCGCCGGCGCGATCGCGGAGCTCACTCTCGCGCAAGTGCAGGCCGCCGACGCGGGCTACGCGTTCTCGCCCGACGGGGGAGCTACGTATCCATTTCGCGATCGCGGAATCAAAATCCCTGCTCTCGCCGAGTTGCTTGGCGCGTTCCCGAAAGGCCTCTTCAATATCGAACCCAAACAAATCGTTCCCAGCGTGATTCCGGCGCTACTCAAGGTGATCGATCGGGCCGGGATGCGCCGGCGCGTCCTGATAGCTGGCGAGCAACAGCCTCCGCTCGATGAGGTCCGCGCGCTCGCGCCGGGTGTGCCGACCAGTTTCCCCTACGGCGAAGTCGCGGAGTTCCTGCAGGCGATGGCGGCACACGAGACTGGCTACAAGCCGCGCGCCGACGCGCTGCAGATCCCGCCCGAGTACCAGGGATGGAAGCTCGTCACGCCCGAGAGCGTCGCATTCGCCCGCAGCCTCGGCGTCGAGGTTCACGTCTGGACGGTGAACGATCCCGCCGAAATGAACACGCTGCTCGATATTGGAGTAGCAGGAATAATTACAGATTTCCCCGACCGCGGCCTCGCCGTCGCGCGTGCGCGAACTTCCGGACAATAAGCTCCGGCCACGGCGCACCTCTGATCCCTCTCTTGTTCTTTGAGACTGTGGATAATTGCCGCAACACGACATGTAATGATCGCCGAGACGCCGGGTCCTCCTAAGAAACATGATTGAGTTTTAGGTGGCACGGGCTTTAGCCTGTGGCCCGCACCGGCTAAGCCGGCGCCACTTAAAGCCCAGCACGGGTGCGAGGTTCACAAGCCGACTGCACTCACGCGCTTCCTTTCCGAGGATCCC
>CAVXXK010000008.1:0-4437 GCA_963765675.1 uncultured delta proteobacterium
TCTGCCCGCCGCCTTCTGGATAGAAAGGGGTCTCGGCGACGACGATCGCGATGCTTTCGCCGCCGTTTGCACTCGCGGCAAGAATCTCGGAATCGGCGTCGTAGCGATCATGTCCGACGAAGCGCGACGCGGTGCCTTTTGCGATCGAGAGCTCGGGCGCGCCGCCGTCTTCCTTGCGCGCGGCGCGGGCGCGCTCGCGCTGCTCGTCCATCAGGCGGTCGAAGGTCTTGGTATCGACGCCGATACCGTCGGGCCGGAGCACGTCTTCAGTCAGATCGAGCGGGAAGCCGTAGGTGTCGTAGAGCTTGAATGCGATTTCACCGGAAAGCGTCTTGCCTTCGGATTTCGCCAGCCGCGCGCGCTCCTGCTCGATCAGTTCGAGCCCGCGATCAAGAGTTTCGCCGAAGCGCGCTTCCTCATCCTGTACTGCCTTCGGTGATACGGCCGGAATGCTCTACCAGTTCCGGATACGCATCGCCCATCGCTATGCGAACAGCGAGACAGACATCAGCAAGAAATGGCCGTGTTACTCCCAAATACCTGCCGTGTCGCGCAGCACGCCTTATCAAGCGTCGGACGATGTATTCTCGGTCGCTGTTGCCAGGCAGAACACCTTCAGCAATCAGAAAGCAGACCGCCCGTGCGTGGTCTGCGATTGCTCTGTAGGAGATGTCAGACCATTCGTGCGAGCCGTAAGCAGCAATTCTTGGCGTCGGAGTATTCGGCACTTTCGGCCGAGCGACCACTACTATCTCTTCGATCGCCTTAATGATCGTCTGGAACAGATCGATATCGTAGTTGCCGAGGACGCGGCCGGTTTCGAGGCTTTGCAACGCGGCGGCGACGCGCTCGAGGCCGGTGCCGGTATCGACGCATTTCATCGGCAGCGGGGTCAACTTTTTCGACGCGTCGCGGTTGTACTGGATGAAGACGAGATTGCCGAGCTCGATAAACCGTTCGCATCCGTCGACATTGACCCCGCACGCGACTCCCGGATGCCCGGCGCCGTCGCAGGCGGGCGCGCCGCGATCGATATCAATCTCGGAGCATGGGCCGCATGGGCCGGTCTCGCCCATCTCCCAGAAATTTTCCTTGTCGCCGAAAGTCAGGATGCGCTCGGGCGGCAGCACGCCCATCTTGAGCCAGATGCCGCGCGCCTCGTCGTCGTCCTTGTGCACCGTCGCGTAGAGCAGCTTCGGATCTACGCCCCAGACCTTGGTGATCAGCTCCCAGTGCCAGGCGATCGCCTCGGTCTTGTAGTAGTCGCCGAACGACCAGTTGCCGAGCATCTCGAAGAAGGTGTGATGATAAGTATCGCGGCCCACGGCTTCGAGATCGTTGTGCTTGCCGCTGATCCGCAGGCATTTCTGCGCGTCGACGACTTTGCGATACGGAGGAGTGCGCACGCCCAGGAAATAATCTTTGAACGGAACCATCCCGGCATTGACGAACAGCAGGGTCGGGTCGCCCTTGGGCACGAGCGAGAACGAGGGCACGACGGTATGGCCGCGATCCTTGAAGAAATCGAGGAACGACTGACGGATATTGGCGGTAGTCCAGCGCATGAGAAGTTTATCTTAGCCAAGCGAGCCGCGCCTGCCCACTGGCAGGATAGGAATACGTTCGGTGGGTTCGTTGGCAGACTTTCCGGAATTAGTGGCACAGGCTTCAGCCTGTGGCCCGCACCGGCTAAAGCCGGTGCCACCTTTCAGGAACTCGGAGATTGTGCGGGCACGACGCGCGTCTTCACGATGGCGTCGGGATGACTCCGCAAGGTTACGTTGGGCGGCGCGCTCGGCGCCTCGACGCGCGGCGGAACAACGACACCAATCAAATAACTGCTGCCAAGAGTATCGCTAACCCTTTGCAGAGCCTGAGCGAACGATGCGCCCTGATCTTTTGTAACCGCTTGGGCCTCGATGAATTGGCCATTCGCGGCGGCCGACAGATCGCTCATACTTTTTGCGCCCAACCTCACGAGGTCAGACTGTGACCCGACCAGAAATGGACCGATTGCGATCGGCGCCGAATTTACGCCGATGGACGGATCTCCCACTCCGATGACAAAGAGCTCGACTCGCGAGCGTCGCAAGCTAGCGGTCAATTGGTCCTTTTTCGTGGTACTGGTGTTGTCGATTCCGTCGGTGATTACGATCAGAGCGCGTTGGTGATAGTGCGCCCCTTCCGCCGTCTTCAAGCCCATATCGATCGCGTCGTAAAGCGAAGTCTCGCCTTGCGGCGTGTAGGCGTAAATATCGCTTAACAGGAGCCCGTGGTCGGTCGTGAACGGCTGAAGGACGCGGACCTTGTTCGTTTCTGATTGGTTGCCAGTCAGGAGAGCGCCCGATGCCATCACGATCGCGAACTCGTCGCATCGGTTCAGCGTTCCGACCACACCCGAAATTTTGCCACGGATCGCCGGGAGCATATCGTTCGGCGCGACCAGCTTTCCATGCATGCTTCCCGATTCGTCGATCACGATCACGAGCGAAGTTGGCGCGGTGTGCTCCTCGCTGGCGAAATAGACGATCGGCAGATGCTGTCCAGGAAGGTCCACGCTGAAATCGGATTGGCGCAGGCCCGGGAGCGGCTTTCCAGAAGCGTCGGTAACCGATATCGCAAGCTGCGTGTATCCAGGCTGATTCGCCACCGATGTTGGCGCGTCCGATTGGCTTTCGGTGGGTTCGGGGCAGAGGTCAAGCGGCGCCGGCGCGGCGGCCGTCGCGATTGCGACGGGAGCGCTAGTGGATCGATTGGTGGCGCATCCGGCGCAGACCAGAATTGCCGCAATTGAAATCAGTCCGCAGATGCCGCGTAATTGCACCGATGCGCTCCTTTTGCTGATGACGCAGCGTGGAATGCAATACCACACTCTGACTAGCGCACGGTAGCAATGTTTCGACTGCATCAGGGCGGCTTGATTAGCGCGCCGGTCGGGCCACAATCTTAAGCATGGATAGTGCTCAAGTTATGGTCGCACGGCGCGCGCCCGCGACCTGGAACGAGTTCCTCTTCTCGCGCAAGGGCGATCTGACGCTTGCCCTCTCGGCGGTCGGCTATATCGCCGGCTGGATCATCCTTCGCTTCACCACGCTTACGATCGCGGGCGAGGTCGTGCGCGCGATGGGCGAGGCGGCTCTGATCGGCGGGCTATGCGACTATATCGCGCTCAAGATGATCTTCGAGCGGCGATGGTATCTGCCCAACTCGGGCGTGCTGCCGCGAAACCGGGTCAAGCTGATCGACGGAATCGCGGTGACGATCGAAAAGGAATGGCTCACGCCCGAGATGATCGGGCGCAAGCTCGGCGAGATGGATCTAGTTGCGCGCGCGGGTACCTATCTGACGGAAGTCAAAATCGACGAGGTGCTCGGCAGTGAGGCGGTCGGGCACGTGATGGATCGCGTGACGGCGGCGCTCGAATCCGAGCAGGCGCTGGACCGGCTCGACGCGATTTTGCGCAAGGTGCTGCCGAAAACCTTCACCCGGATTTACGCCGCACTCAATCGGGTGGGCGTGCGCTCGCTGAGCTCGCGGATCGTCGCGAACCTGCGGCATCGATTGCCCGAGCTGCGCGACGATCCCGAGCTGATGAGCACGCTCGAGGGCGCGGTTCACGAGCTCGGCCCGAGCTGCAGAAGCCCGCCAGCTTCGCGCACGAGAAGGCCAGCGCGATGATGGCGGCGATGGTGCGGCGGGCGGTCGAGGCGAGTCGCGGCCAGATCACGCAGATGGTCAAGGACAACCTGGCGCGTCTGACCGACGATCAGATTAGGTTTCAGATCGAGACCAAGACGCGGACGCATCTGGACTGGATTCGCGTCAACGGCGGAATCTTCGGCGCGCTGTTCGGCCTATGCTTCGAGCTCTCGCGCCTGCTCGCGCTCCACGGCCCGGCGCTCCTCGCCGCGCTGCAAGCAGGGATGTAGAAAAACCCGGGAGCGCCAATCTCCCGATTGGCGTGCGTGGGCACAATCCGCCAATCAGGAGATTGGCGTTCCCGGAGAGCATCTGCGAAGACAAACACCAATTGGTTGCCACCCAAAGGAGGCTCGCCAAATCCGCCCCCGTTGTCCGACACGGGGGAGGACAAAGGAGGGGGTGCAGCACGTCTTCCATGCTGGCGCGGCGCGCTCATCGCGACGCGGACGGACGCTGCAGGTACGCGCTCGCGATCGCTCCCGGATGATTTTGAACTGCAACGCTCGGAAGCACAGCGAAGGTGGACCCGTTCGCAGGCAAGAGCACGCCGATCTCGTAGTCGCGCCCGAGCTGTCGGTTAATTCTGAGGACGGCCTCATCCAGGTCACTAACCGTACCGCGAAGGAAATCGTGTTCGATCGTTTTCACGATGAACGCCTCGCCACCGGCGGCCGCGGCGAATTCTTTCAAGCTCTCGGCATCGATACGATCAATCTCAGGGCTCCCGAGCACGAG
>CAVXXK010000009.1:0-3625 GCA_963765675.1 uncultured delta proteobacterium
GTCCTGTTCTTTGGTTCCGTTGCGTCTTGTTCTGATCGAATCATCCGCGATTGTGTTACGGCTGACGTGCCGCTGCGAATTATAGAAAAATCCGATTGGGAGTAGCGATTTGCTGTCTTCGCAAATCAGATCACGCTCATTGCCTGGGCAACGGCAGACCGGACAGGTTTAGGGCGATGCAGTTTTGGCTAACTGTCTTTGAAGATTCAGCGGAGCCCAGCCAACCTCTCACCACCCTTGGTGCTGGCTGGCGTGACGACAACGATCGGTGGAACGCTCAGAGTCGGGCCGCTTGACCTAAGGGCCTTCGACCTTGGGCTTCGACTCAGCTCCTGGCGGTTCGCGGAAAGGATCCATCGGAATCGGCGCATACACGACATTGATGATATCGAGACGCTCTGTCTTCGCTGGCGCACGTAGGTCCACGCTGTCGCCGGGGCTCGCCTTCATCAGCGCATTGGCGAGAGGCGAGCGCCAGCTGATGTAACCGCGGTCGAGGTCCACCTCATCGATGCCGACGATCGAGACGACATGTTCTGGGCCGACGGCGCCTTTATAGGTCACGGTTGCGCCGAAGAAGACGCGCGTCGCGGCTGACCGCGGCCGCGAAGCGGCAGGATCGACGACCACCGCCGCGTCAATACGCTGCGTGAGAAAGCGAATCCGCGAATCGATCTGGCGTAGCCTTCGTTTGCCGTAGAGGTAGTCGGCGTTTTCACTGCGGTCCCCGTTACTAGCAGCCCACGAGACGACCTGCACCACCGCGGGCCGCTCGCGACTCAGTAGGAATCGATGCTCGTCTTTCAACCGCTGCAACCCGGCGGGCGTGATGTAGTTCTTGAGCCTCGGCCCCGCTTCCTCGCGCACCGGTTCTCGGAGCGGACGCTTTGTTCGCATGTGCCAATCTGCCATGGATTTCGTGTAGTTGTGGGTGACCCGATCTCGGAAGGTCCGCGCCTCGGTCCCGATAATTGCTCGCACGATGAACGTGGCGTATGCGGGCTGGACGTCAAATGATAGTAAGTTTTCTAGAGCCTTACAACGAATCCAAACAAAAATCTGTGGTTATTCTGAATCTGGCTGAGGTGATGCGTGGGCAGATAGTCCACTTGATTTCTCCAGGCGAGGTGAGTAGTGATTTTGATATCCGCGCCGCCGCCAACAATCCCAGCCATGGAAGTATCGGTGATGCTGGTGCCGGCAATCGGAACACCGAGTACGGGGATGCCAGGAACAGAAGAAGAAACCGTGAGCCTATTCGCGCCAATCAAAGCGTGGCCGAATACAGCAAGACGGCCCTGCCGATAGGTAGCCCTCGGGCCGCCAGCAAACAGCACGCCCTTGTCGGTCAGTCCGACGCCGGGGAAGTTTGCCCATGCACGGCTCCATCCGGCGTCCCCCTCAGCACCGAGCCATCGGCTCAAATTGATGGAGGCAGACGCATCGAATCCGATCCCGTGAGTGTTGCTGGGAAGTCCCCAACTGGGCGCGGGAATGACAAGCGAGGAAGAAGCGAATATCTCAATGCGCGGCACATCCAAGACCTCTGGATTCCGAGGCAACTCGACGTCGCGATATGCGCTTTCGGCCGGAGCGGCAGCGGCGTTTTTGGCGCCGAAGCCTTCCAGCGGCATTCTTTGGGCCGTTGCAAGCGAAGCCCCGAAGAGCAACGCAACCGTCAGCATGAGGGTCCGCTTCATTGTTACCCCGCAGCGAGTTTGTGTGTTGTCCTTCAGCCGGAACCAGACGGGAAACTGCGTTTACGCCTCACAGTTAGCGTACAGGCAGGAGGCATTCGCCACAGGTGCCCGATTGAACATCTGTAGCCGATTTCGTAATTACCATCTCGCGGTTATGCCGGATTCAGGAGAGAGGCGGGCCATTATAAGGACGCGCCACAAGAAATTGATCTGGGACGAGTGCAAGCGCGCGGATCGTCGGCGGCTCACCAATCAACTAGAGCTTTCGGAGCCCTAGCAGCGTGCGGAAAAACACGCCAATTTGTCATTCCGAGAGCTGTTTTCGCCCGAGGAATCTGCTGTTTCCTTGGATTTGCGTGAAAAGCAGATTCCTCGCTTCAGTTCGGCTCAGCGCCTCACTGTAAACGCTCGGAATGACACTCGAAATTCTTTTTTAGTGTCCTGAGTTGCAAATTCCATAAAAAAATATTGCGGCTTCTGGGGCTGAAAGCCCACTGAAATTGCACGGTTTAATGTCGGAGCTAAAGAGTCTGTGTGGCAACTCCGGCCAGCGTCGATATAAGTGACTTTCCAATGCCTCGGACTCACGTGCGGCCGTAAGGGGAGCTCCGATCCGCCAGTTCTGGGCTCAATTTCCTACTGCTAGGCGGTTTGGCTCAGTTGCGGGTTGACTCGCCACAGCCGCGACAGGTTCAGCGCCGTTACGGCAAAGGTGAACTCGACGGCCACTTTAGTCAGTCCGCGCATGCGAAACCGCCGCATGCCCCGCTGCTCCTTCAGCACTCCCCAGATCGGCTCGACAATTTCTTTTCGACGCCGGTACTTTCGCTGTCCTTCGGGTGAGCGCAGTTTTCTTCGCATCCGCTGGTGTGCCGGATCGCAGGCGTGCTGCTTCAGTCTTCCGCCGCGATTCAGCACCCGTGCCAGATTGTGTCCGGCACGTAGGCCTCGATCTGGCATTCCTCCATCGCTTGCAAATTCTCGCAGCGAGAAAAATCCGCTGTCGGCGCTCACTTCTCCCGGCCGCTCGCGGCATTCCCGTTCCACGCGCTGCACCATCGCTATCAGCAAATCGTTATCCGTGCTGGCTTGACTGACCTGCTGCGCAACGATCAAATGATCCTCGCTCACTGCCACCGTCGCCGTATATCCCAGCGTGAACCCTCGCCGCTCCCGCAAGAACCGGCTGTCGGCATCAACACGCGACAGCTTTTTGGCTCCCGACTTCTGCAGCCGCTCGATCCGTGCGGGGATCTGCCGCAGCCGTTCTTCCAATTTCCTCACATCCTCGGTCGCCAATTCCGTCCCCGCTCCTTCGTTCGGTCCTTCACCATCGCACTGTTGCTGCCAGCGACGAATCCGCTTGCGAATCTTGGCTCGTTCCGCTCGCAGCTTCTCGATCGTCTCCGCCGAGTCGGCCGCTGCGTTCGCCGCGATCCGCGTCGAGTCAATCGCCACGTGCCCAGCTTTCCCATCCCCACCGACCGCGCCAACTCCACCACCTGCGTGAACACGTCGTTCATCGCTCGTCCGTGCCTTCTTCGAAAATCGTTCAACGCCCAATAATCCGGCTGCGCTCCTCCCGCCAAATACCGAAATGCCAAATCCTCCCGGATCCGCTCCTCCAACCGCCGCGAACTGGTCATCCCCAGCGCATACGCGTACAGCCACACCTTCAACTGCATCGCCGGATGATACGCCCGCTGCCCCTCCTCGCTGTAGGCCGCCTCGAACTCCCACAAATCCAGCTTCTCCACCGCCCGATGCACGAAAAAACACAGATGATTTTCCCCCAGCACGTCCTTCACGCTCGGCGGCAACAAATACGCCTTGCTCCGGGTTGTACTCGTAAAAATTCGGCATCGCGCGCAGCCTCCTGCGCGCCAGTATAACCGCTCTGTCCAGCCCTAGTTGCCACACAGACT
>CAVXXK010000010.1:0-19450 GCA_963765675.1 uncultured delta proteobacterium
CGCCAGCAGGGCCTAGGCGACGAGAGCTGCTCGGAAAAACTTAGGTGCGTGCCAACTGACGCGGAGTCTGGCGTGCTCGACTTTCGGTAAGCGCTTGGGCGGTTTGAACTTCGCGAGAAAGGAATCCAGCGGGTCGTCAAGCCGTCATTTGCCTGGGGCCACGTTCCTCAAGACTTTTCGCGCCTCATCTTGACTAAGTGTTGTGTCGTAAAGACCAACTTCTTTGTCGTCTCCGTGCTTGTCGATGCCGGTGTAGGTCAGGCTCGAATCTTCGTAGCGTTTGAATTTGAAGACCGCATCATTCATAAGACCGCTGTTGAACACATCGAGGCTCACAAGGAGTTCGAACTCCTTCACGGTCAAGCCGGTGACCTTTTTGAACAAGGCCGGTTCCAATTGCCTGATGACATCCTTCAAGCACCGCTCTCGGTAGTCGGTAAGATACATAAAGACAGGGATTCGGGTTGCGAACTTGATGAGTTTCTCCTGAATCTGCTTCCGTTTATTCTTGTAATCCTTTTCTTCGTCGCTTAGCTTCTTCTTTTCACTCGCCGATAGTTCCTTGTCGTTCGCCTCCTTTCGAGCCTTCTTGACCGCTTCCGACTTGTTGATGATCGTCTCGATGTCCTGATTCAGGTTGCGGAATCCCTCGATATTCTGGAGCGCGGCCATCGCCGCGCTGTTATTCATGAGTCGTTTCAGAGTGTCGTTGTCCACATTCACAAGCAGCGCGCTTTCCCATCGGCGGGCCAATAGTGTCGCGGTTGTTCCGCTCATCGCTATATCAAGGATGCCGGCGGCGTCGATCCGCTTCATAGAACTGCCGTCGTAGGCCAGGACCGGCAGGAAGCTGATGAATTCCGCCACTTTCTTTTCCGGATTGGACTCGTTCACGTTCAGGCGACAACTGTAGTCGGCGATCTGCCGCAAAGCCCGATCCGGAGCGAAGTCGAAGACGTAGCATTCCTCCTTTATGATCTGTTCCTCATTTGGCGACGCGCCATCCGGGTTGCTGATCGTCCATGGTGATTGGACTCTGAAGGCGGCTTGAAAATATGTCTCGGGGCTGGACGAGTTTCGCAGCATGAGAATGCCCGTCCAAGGTTTTACGGTCACGCCAGTTATCAGTTTGCCGCACAAAAGCGTGATGGTTTTGGTTCGCAGAGGATCGTCCATGGCCTCCAGTACGGGTGGCAAGGCCGCGGCGCCGATACCGGCGTCGCTTCCCGCAGCCACAACAACCCTGTAGTCGTGATAGAAACGATTCTGTTTTTTCGCCAGCAGGTTACGCATCGCATGGCACGATGCGATGCTGGGCAGGAACCAGAACGTGTGCGAAAGGACATTCAGCAATCGCGCATCCGAGAACGGCATCGGCGGCTTCTGCGCCCCGAGCTTCAAATTATCCACGCTGGTCGCTATGAATCCGCCCCGAATCAGATCAAGCCATTTCTGGACCTCGTCCTCATAGTTGAATTTTGCCTTCTCCCCAACGCCGGTCGCCGAGAAGAACACATTAAGGTCGAATTCGTTGAACTCGCCCTGGTGTGCAACCTCGCGAATCGCATCCGGCAATTGATAGGTCAACAGAACCATGCGCGGGAGCGCCTTGTACGGGTTGTCCGGGCCCTTCCAATCCCGCTTGGCGCGCTGCTCATCAGAATACGTCCAGTTGAATATCTGCTCTTCGATGAACTCTCCGGACGCGATGGCCCGGAACGGCGTTCCGGACAGATAGAGATAGCCACCAGTCGTGATAGGCATGATCTCTTCATCGAAGTCTTCGATCCCTTTGCCGGTTCCAAACTCAACTTCTTTCGCGTCCTCGCCTTCAAATAAATCCTTCGCGTTTTCACGCCATGCGCCGTAGTGGTATTCATCCAGGATGACGCAGTCCCAGTTGATCGCGTGGACCCATTCGTTCTTGGTTTTGATTCCGCCGGAACCGGGGTTTCGTCCAAGGTAATCCTGAAACGATCCAAAGCACACGAAAGGTTTTTTCTTATCGGCTTCCTCGTATGAGAGTCCACCGGGCTTGATGAACTGCCAGCCCCGGAAGTCGACGTGGCATTTCAGATCGCTTTCCCACTCTGTTTGGACGGCGGGCTTAAAGGTGAGGACCAGAACCTTCCGCCAACCCATCTTTAGCGCCAGTTGGTACGCGGTGAAGGTTTTCCCGAATCGCATCTTGGCGTTCCAGAGGAAATGCGGTGGCTTGTCGTGATTTTCCTTTCGGAAACTCCTGAAGTATGCGGCGGTTTTTTCGACCGCCGCTTTCTGTTCGGGCCGCATCTTGAAATCAAGCGTCCGGTTTTCCTCGTTCAATTGACCCGCTCTGACGGCAATGATCGCCGCCTTCACCTCCTCGACGGCACACTGAAACCATTCCCCGCCGGGATTCTTGATTTCGGCGTCGCGAAGGTAGCGGTGAACGTCATGATCCGTGAACACCGTCCCGTCATTTCGCATCGCGGACTCTTCCAGGACGATCTGATAAGGCGGTTTGCCGGGCCGCAATGTTGGATACTGCTGCGCAACGCGGCTTCGCGCGCTCACTGTGGTGTATCCGACTTTTAGCAAACCCGCGTACTCAGGGTTGGTGTCTTCGTAAGCGTAGATCGTCGGCGTCGTTTGAGGCCGCGGCGGAAAGAAATCCTTACTCACCGTTCGCCTCCATCGGGCGAATCTTCGATTCGATAAAAGCGATTTCTTCTCGGCTTAGCCCGTAGCGTTGGTAGAGTGACTCATCTGTCCATCGTTTTGTCATGTCTAGGATAGGAATAAACGCGTACGTGTCTTTGGTTATGCCATGCGAATACATAAACAGGGACATCAGGAAACGGAAGAAACGCGTTTTCATATACGCCAATAAATTGTCTGCTTGCTGCCGCGTTTCGTAAGTTCCTATGACTAGGTACGTTTCCGTACATATCGTGCCAGGCGGCAATACAATCGTCTTTGCGAGAACCCTCCGCGTGCCGTCAGTGCCTGGATTCCCGGCATGCTCATGTCCAGAGCGAGACGAGATCACTTTCCATCTATCGATCATCTCGACGCCGACTGTAATGTCTTTCCGTTTGTAAGGACCTTCGCCTTTCTGCCAGTGCAGTATGATGTCGCCTGATTTCTGTGGCTTTGCGTACGTCCGTAGGCCGAACGGCTTATAAGAAGACACCTGGTCGCTCATACGCTTCTCTTTTCGAGCTAGTATCTTTCGAATAATTGGAACAGCTTGACTATGCCTGATGAACGTACTGAATTCATTTAGATTTCTGGTGGCGGCCGCTTCGACTTCATTGTGCATATTCACTATTTCGCATGGGCCGTTGTAATCTCTTTCCCACAGGAAATAACAAATTCCCCCTGCTACGCTTACTCCTGGAAAGACTTCTGAGGAGTCTTCGAAATCCACAATTTTCCGAATATGGTTATCGTTCAGCATTTGGACACGGAAATCATCCAACCCCTTCCCGCCTCCAAACCAGCGGGAAGGGATAATCATCGTAAGATAACGCGGGGCCAACTTCTTGGCCTGCTGAACGAAATCCTGATAGATAGGTGAAGCGCTCCGCCCGTACCCGCCATCGCTGAGCTGATATGGCGGATTACCGATGATCACATCGAATTTCATTTTGAAAATCTCCTCGGGCTTCTTGGTATGAATGAAGCGATAGGCGTGCGTTTCTAATTCAGGTCCCCTTGCGTAGCCTTCCTTATTGGCTCCACAAAACTGACATCGCCCATCCCGCCAGGCGTGCTCGACACGCTTGAATAGGATGTTTCCCTCCGGATTGTCGAACGCCTCACAGACCGAGTACTTTCCGTTCGCTGTTTTGGAGCAATATACCGAGCGGCGGGACATCAGCGCGGTCAGTTCCGTGATGGCAAGACCGTAAAGCTGGCTCTTGAAGATGTGGTTTATTCGCTTTTGCCGATCGGGAAGTTCTTTTTCCAGTCCTTGATCGAGGCGCTTTGCGATCTCGCGCAAAAAGACGCCGGATTTGCAGGCCGGATCGAGAAAACGCGCGTTCTGGTCACACCAGATTTCGGTGGGCAGGAGATCAAGAATGCGGTTTGCCAGTAGCGGCGGAGTAAAGACCTCGTCGCTGCTGAGATTCGCCAGACAACTCAACACGTCCGGGTTGTAGTTATCGCTGTCGCTCATTAGCCATTTCTAGAAAATGCACTGGTGGATACTCCTGGGCCGGCCGAGGAATGAATACGTCTTCCCCGAGATCCGAGAAAAGCGGAAGCTCTTTTGTCCCTTCATGCGTCAGAAGGCCCCGGAACGTAAAGTCGCGCCTCTTAAGCATGTTGCCGTTGACCGGTGACCATTCCGAGAAGAGAATATATTCCGGCTTATCTCCGACGGTCTTAAGCGTCAGAGCGTCTCCCCGGATAATGTTTCGCTCAAGAATGAACCGGACCGCCTCGCGGCATCTGTTCTTGGCCTTGTTCCTGAACAGGCGGCTGTAGTTCCATTCGAATGCCCCGAAAAGCCGATGCCTGCACTGCTGGATGTTATCCTCGAGGATATCGATACCGTAGATCGACGATACCGCGAGAACGGCGTAGCGCTCGTACTCCACTTGTGACCTGCCGTAGCGCCTCTCGACGACCCGCAGCTTCCGCTCCAGAATCGCCGTCAGGAAATTTCCGTTTCCGCACGCCGGCTCAAGGAACCTCGACTCGATCCGCTCGGTCTCCTGCTTGACCAGATCGAGCATCGCGTTGACCTCGCGGTGACCCGTCAACACTTCGCCGTGGTCCAAAACCCGCTGTTTCGATACGACCTGCCTATCCATAGATCCAGTGAACCCTTAGTCAAATAGATACCAATTTTTGAATTAAGTGGAACAGGCTTCAGCCTGTGTCTTCGCTCTCTACCAACTCGTTGCCCCGCGAGCTGTGAGCGGCCACCGGAAAAACCAACGCCTCGAAGACGGGCGGCTCCCGAGCCGCCCCTACGAAAAACTGATTCGCTCGTACGGGCGCGCCGAGATGCGCCCGGCTCTTCACCCCCTCCCTTCCTTCGTGTCTTTGTGTCTTAGTGGCCGGTTGATTCTGCTATGCACTTCCGCCCGACGCGCGGGCTTGTCCCACGAGCGACGCCGCGAGCGCGGTCAAATCATTCTCGTCGTAATAGTCCAATTCTATCCGGCCGGGATTCTTTCCTCGACGGCGCACAATCCTGACCTTGCGCTTCAGCGCGCGCTGGATTCCTTCCGCCAATGCATTGAGATTCGGGTCATTCGACGGATGCGACGATCGCGACGCGCCCGGGCGCTTGCGCCGATGCTCCCCCGCTAGCGCTTCGGCGCCGCGCGCGGTGATTTTGCCCGCGACGATCTCGGCCGCCGCGATAAGTTGCTCTTCTTCCGACGCGAGCGACAGCAACGGTCGCGCCTGGCCCGCGCTCAGCTCGCCGCGCACCATCATTTCGAGAACATCGATCGGCAGTTCCAGAAGACGAATCGCGTTGCTGACGTAGGGCCGGCTCTTGCCGATTCGCGCCGCGATTTCCTCATGCTGAATCTGGAATTCGGCATGCAGCCGCTTGAACGCCCGCGCCTCCTCGACCGCGTTCAGATCCTCGCGCGACAGATTCTCGACGATCGACATCTCGAGCGCGCCGCGATCGTCGAGCTCGCGAATCACCACCGGCACCGCGTCGAGTCCCGCGATCTTCGCGGCGCGCAGCCTCCTCTCGCCCGCGATCAGCTCGTAGCGCTGCGGACCGGATACGGGAGCGGCGCCGCTTGCGAGCCGCACGATCAGCGGCTCGATCACGCCCTGGCTCGCGATCGCGCGCGCCAGCTCCTGGAGCCGTTCGGAATCGAAGACGAGCCGCGGCTGAAACGGACCCGGAGAAATCTGCTCGAGCGGCGCCATCACGATTCGCGCGCCGCTCTCCTGTGCCGCATTCGCTACCGACGCAGCGTCGGCAACCGTATTTTCGATCAGCGCGTCGAGTCCGCGGCCGAGCGGTCGTCGATTAAGCATCGTGGATCATCCTCCTGCGGGCGCCGGCGCGACGCCTTCGATTCGTTCGATAATTTCCGCGGCGAGCGTGCGGTAGCCCTCGGCCCCTGACGAGCGCGGGTCGTACTCGATCGCGGACAGGCCATGGCTCGGGCTCTCGGACAGGCGCACGTTGCGCGGAATCACGCTGCGGAAAACCTTGTCTGGAAAATGCTGCCGCACCTCGCGCGCGATTTCATGCGACAGCCGGTTGCGCGAATCGAACATCGTCAGCACCAGACCCTCGATCTCGAGACCCGGACTGAGCGCGAGCTTGACCTTGCGAATCGTCGCGAGCAGCGAGCTCAGCCCCTCGAGCGCGTAGTACTCGCACTGCATCGGAACCAGAACCGAGTCGGCGGCGACGAGTGCATTGAGGGTGAGAATGCCGAGCGAGGGCGGCGAGTCGATTAAAACATAGTTATATTCTAATGCGACCGCTTCCAACAACAACCGCAAACGCCGTTCTCGCCCCTCCATCGTCGCCAACTCGATCTCGGCGCCGACCAGGTCGCCTCCCGACGGCGCGAGGAACAGGTTCGGGCGCATCTCGCATACCACTTCGCCGAGCGGAGCGCCAAGGACCAGCGAGTCGTAGATTGTCTTCTGCGGCGATGGCGCGGGCTCAGATTCCTTGCCGGGATCCGGTTCCCTAACGATCGTTAGGCCAGAGGTGGCGTTGCCCTGCGGATCGAGATCGACCAGCAGCACGCGCCGGCCGCTCTGTGCGAGCGCCACCGCGAGATTGATCGCAGTGGTGGTCTTTCCGACTCCGCCTTTCTGATTGGCAATTGCGATAACCCGCCCCACAGCCAGCCCACCTCGCGCGACGTTTCACGTGAAACGTCGACGGGTCCATTAGACGCCGCGCGATCGCGAAAAGCAAAGCGCGCGCACGGCGGGAATCCACAGCTATCGCAAGTCAGGCGAGATCTGATCGAGCGCGGTCAGCTCTCTTTGAGCCAGAGGGCGAGGGCGCGGACGATTTTCTCACCGCCACGAGAGAGCTCGTAACGCGGCGACAAGAGCCCGGTCAATCCTGCGGCCGAGGCAGCGTCGTTGTCGACCTCCTGCCCGGCTGCGAGGTAGGCCAACGCGATCCCGCCAG
The DNA here is from genome assembly GCA_963765675.1 of uncultured delta proteobacterium. Lineage (GTDB taxonomy): Bacteria > Desulfobacterota > Binatia > Binatales > Binataceae > JBARDN01. The sequence goes on from CAVXXK010000010.1 coordinate 7,130, forward strand.
GTCTGAGCGCCATCCGCGCGAGCTCAAAAAATTCGGGCATCACGCCGACTGCGCGGATCGTGATCAGATCGAACCCGCCGACCGATAGACCGGTTGGCGTTCCTCGCGTATGGACAATCGTCACGTTCGGCAACTCCATCGCGGCGGCGGCGGTCTCGAGGAAGCTCACGCGCTTGCGTCGCGCCTCGATCAGCACGGTCTCGAGCCCAGTTGCGGCGGCGAGAATCAGACCGGGGAAGCCGGCACCGCTGCCTACATCTATCAGTCGGCAGCCTGGGCTGAGCACGCGCCCGAGGACGGAGTCGGGCTGCTTCCTGGCCATCCAGAAGGGGGCGAGCGAATCCATCACGTGGAACAGAATCTCGTCCGGGTTCTTCGGCGAGGCGGTCAGGTTGATTTTCTGCCCCCACAGCGCCAGATGGGACGCGAATGTCCCGACCTTTTCGGACAGTGTTACAGAGACATCGTGGAAGCCGGCATCGAGCAGGATGCGCTCAAGCTTGCTCCGGACGACGTGGCCGATTTGGTTGACGTCGGGATCATTTGGCGGTCGACGTTTCACGTGAAACGTGGGTCAGGGCGCGCGAAAGGCTCGCTCGCGGCCGCCTTTGATATGGACCGCCAAGAGCGAGATCGCGGCTGGCGTGACCCCGGGCATCCGCGCTGCCTGCCCGAGCGATTGCGGGCGCACCGCCGACAGGCGCTCGCGCACCTCCGTCGAGAGGCCGGTCACGGCAGCGAAGTCGACCCAGTCGGGGATAGCGGCATCCTCGAGGCGCTTGAAGCGCTCGATCGCTTCGGCCTGGCGCTTCACGTAGCCGTCGTACTTGACATCGATTTCGAGCTCGGCAGCTTCGTCGAGCGTCAGCATGACCGACTCGTCGAGCATCCTCATCAGGGTCGAGTACGAAATTTCTGGCCGACGCAGAAGCTCGATCGCTCGTGACGGATGCACGATCGGCGTCGAGTCGGCAGCCGCTAGCATCGCGTTAACGCGGTCGCTCGCGGGCACGGTGATCGAGCCGAGCCTCGCGAGCTCCGCCACAACATGAGCGGCCTTCAGCCTCGACCCGGTCGCGGGCGCGCGCGTCGAGGAGTCCGAGCCGCGAACCGATGGCGGAGAGGCGGCGGTCGGCATTGTCCTCGCGCAGGAGGAGCCGGTACTCGGCGCGGGACGTGAACATCCGGTACGGCTCGCCGCCGATTCCACGTGTAACGAGATCATCGATCATGACGCCGATGTATGCCTGGTCGCGACGAAGGAGCATCGGAGGTTCGCCACGGACCGCTAGCGTAGCGTTAATTCCCGCTACTAAACCTTGTGCAGCAGCCTCTTCATATCCTGTCGTGCCATTGAGCTGTCCAGCAAAATATAAGCCATTTAAGAGCTTGGTCTCTAGGCTAGAGTTCAATTGAGTAGGGTCAGAGAAATCATATTCGATCGCGTAACCGGGCCGCATTATTTCGGCATTCTCGAGGCCTGCAATCGAATGAACCATCGCGACCTGAACGTCGAGCGGCAGGCTGGTCGACAGACCGTTGGGATAAACCTCGACGGTGTCGCGCCCCTCGGGCTCGAGGAAAATCTGATGGCGCTCCTTGTCGCGAAAACGCATCACCTTGTCCTCGACCGACGGGCAGTAGCGCGGGCCGCGGCTCTGGATCACGCCGGAGTACATCGGCGAGCGGTCGATTCCCGCTCGGATAATCTCATGGGTGCGCGCGTTGGTGTAGGTGAGATGACACGGGATCTGCGGCTGCGTGATTCGCTCGGTGCGAAACGAGAACGGGGGCGGCGGCTCGTCGCCGGGCTGAGTCTCCAGCGCGGAGTAGTCGATCGTTCGCGCGTCGAGGCGCGGGCAAGTGCCCGTCTTGAGGCGGCCGATCCGGAAACCGTGACGCCCGAGGTCGTCGCTCAGTCCCATCGCGGCGAAATCGCCCGCGCGGCCCGCGTTGTAGTTTCGCAACCCGATATGGACGAGCCCCTTCAGGAAGGTGCCGGTCGTGAGGATCACAGTGGCGGCTTCGAAGACCTCTCCGATTTGCGATTCGACGCCGCGCACTTGCCGCCCTTCGACAATCAGGCGCTCGACGCTCGCCTGGCGAATCGTCAGGTTATCTACAGACTCGAGTACGCGCTTGCTGCGTGCGCGATAGGCAGCCTTGTCGGCCTGCGCGCGGCGCGCGCGCACGGCGGGACCTTTGCGGGTGTTGAGGAAGCGGAACTGGATTCCGGTCTCGTCGATCGCGAGGCCCATCTCGCCGCCGAGCGCGTCGATTTCGCGCACGAGGTGGCCCTTGCCGATTCCGCCGATCGCGGGATTACAGGACATCTGGCCGATATGGTCGAGGTTGAGCGTGAGCATCAGCGTGCGCGCGCCCATCCGAGCGGCGGCGAGTGCGGCTTCGATTCCGGCGTGTCCTGCGCCGACGATTATGACGTCATACTGCATGGCGATGAAGGCAGGATTATTGCGCGGCGGAGCGCCCGGCGCAAAGCGCGGAGAGTGGTGGCGATGGCGGGGATCGGCGCAGTGCGCCCTCACCCTGCGTGTCACGGCGATTGCAAAAAAGAGCAATCGCCGCGCCACGCTGCCCTCTCCCGGAGGGAGAGGGTATCAGTAGAGGCTGACTTAAAGAGGTAACCGCCTCCAAATTATTATTTGCCGATGCAGAATTCGCGGAAGATTGCGTCGAGTATGTCCTCGCCGGTTACTTCGCCCGTGATCGCGCCAAGTGCTTCTGCCGCAGCGGTTATATCGACGGCGGAGATCTCGGGCGGCATCCGCGCGAGCACGCTCGCGCGCGCGGCGCGCAGCGAGGAGAGCGCGCGCTCGAGGGCGTCGCGATGGCGGTCGCGCGAAATCGCAAGCCCGCTCGCGCCGTCGGGAGCGCCGAGCGAATCGACGGCGTGGGCGAGCTCGTCGCGCAAGGCGGGAAGTCCGTCGCCGGCGAGTGCCGAGATCGCAAGAATCGGCATCGCGATTCCCGCCTCGCGCAGCTCCGCGGCTCCGGAGATTTGGAGCAGGTCCGACTTGTTGAGCAACGCCACCCCGGCGCGGCCGGCGCATAGCCGGGCGACGGCCAGGTCTTCATCGTCGAGTGGACCGGACGAATCGAACACCGCAATCACCAGGTCGGCGTCGCTGAGCGCGGCGCGTGAGCGCTCAATACCCAGGCGCTCGATCTCGTCGGGGCTGGCGCGGATTCCAGCGGTATCGAGCAGGGTTATCGCGTGGGCGCCGAGCTGGACGACGTCTTCGATCACGTCGCGGGTGGTGCCGGGAATCGCGGTGACGATAGCGCGGTCAGTGCCGAGCATCAGGTTCAGCAGGCTTGATTTACCGACGTTGGGCTTGCCGATAATCGCAGCTCGCGCGCCTTCGCGGACCACTCTGCCACGCGAAAAAGAGTCGTGCAAAACGGCAACATCGCCGATCAAGCGCTCGATCTCCTCGGCCATCACGTGACGCGAGGGCATCGCGATATCCTCGTCGGAGAAATCGATCTCGACTTCGAGATGCGCCCGGATGTTGACGATTTTCTTTCGTAATTCCTTTACTTTCTTCGACAAATTACCCGAAAGCTGAGCAAGCGCCTGTCTGAGACCGGACTCGCTGCGAGCGGAAATCAGATCAGCGACAGCTTCCGCCTCAGCGAGATCGATCCGTTCATTCAGAAATGCACGGCGGGTAAACTCTCCCGGCTCGGCGATTCGTGCTCCGTGCGAAATTGCCACGGCGATAATTCGGCGCGTCAAGTAGCTGCCGCCATGGCAGTGCAACTCCGCAACGTCTTCTCCAGTGAAAGATTTAGGCTTTGGGAAGACGACGGCCATCGCGCGATCGAGATTTACTCCAGTCGCGGGGTCGATGACGTCCCCGATGACCAGCTCGCGGGGATTGCCCTCGTGCGCAGGCCGCCAAATCGCGCGGAGGATTTCGAACGCTCGCGGGCCGGAGAGCCGGATGATCGCGACGGCGCCGATTCCCGGCGCGGTCGCGGGAGCGACGATTGTATCGGGCAGGTACATCGCGTCGTTAGGTTAGCATCGCGGCCGGGGATGGTACGATGCGTGCGCGCGATATGGCATCGAAGATAAGAGACACAGGCTAAAGCCTGTGACACTTCCAGGCAAAAATCTCTTAGGTGCCATGGCTTTGAGACTGTGCCAGAGACGATTTTCTTAAGTGGCACAGGCTTTAGCCTGTGTTCTTGGAATTTCGGAAGCTGGGTATAATTCCCTGCGAGCAAGGGATTCATGGGAAGGAAAGAACCTTCGGACACCGATCCTCATCACTTTCAGGAAATTGATCCCTGGAAGTCCGAAGACCTTGTCGCGAAGCACCGCAATCTGCCGCACTTCGAGGTGCCCGGAGCTACATACTTCGTAACCTTTCGGTGCCGCTCGAAGATCACGCTTCTGCCTGAGTCACGTGATCTGGTCATGGAGACAATCCGGACATGCGACCGCACGGTCATCGAGTTGGATGCGGCCGTCGTGATGCCGGATCACGCGCACGTAATTTTCAGGCTCATTGATACCCGCACGCTCAGCCAGGTTGTTCAGCGGATCAAGGGTCGATCGGCCCGTCAGATCAATCAGGTCCTTGGGACCGAGGGTGCGGTCTGGATGGACGAGAGTTTCGACCACATCATTAGGCATGAGGCGGAGCTGGAAGAGAAAATCGAATACATCAGGCAAAATCCGGTCAAGCGAGGGCTAGCGGTGCGGCCGGAAGATTACAGGTGGTTGTTTGTGAGAGAAGACACAGGCTAAAGCCTGTGCCACTTAAAACAAAAATCCAAATCACTTAGAACAAAAATCTGAATCTCGGAGGTGGTAAAGGCTCCGGCTTCTGTTAAGAGGACTTTTTCATGTGGCACAGGCTCTGGCCGTCTATAGGGGGAGGAACAGTTCCTAAGTGGCACAGGCTTTAGCCTGCGTTCTGAGGAAGCGGAATTGATCATGAAGACGGGAAATGGATTCGTCGCTTACCTTCCTGGATTCAAAGGTTCGGACGCCCTACTGATTTTAGCGGATTCCGAGACGATCGATTGGCTGATGGCACAGTTTGGGTAGCGATGGTGTGTCGTGGAGTCGGCCAACCCGCGCTGCGTGCGTAGGTAGCTCTCATACTCGTCACGCAGGAAGCCCTCATCTTGTCCTTTCGCAACCGCTGCTGCGCACCGCGATTGCTCAACGGGGCGATACGATTGATCGGCGTTGACTAGACCGACCGGTTGGTATACTCGATCACAGACCATGGCCGAAAGTCCATCACGAACGAGCATTCTTAAGACGGCCGGCGACCTGATGCTCAAGTACGGCTATGCCGCAACGTCGATCGACGACATTTGTTCCAAGGCGCGGGTAACGAAGGGGAGCCTGTACCACTTTTTTGAAACGAAGGAAGAACTCGGGCTCGCGGTCCTGAACGGATTCTACGAGCGAGGCGTCGCGCGCATGGCAAGTGGCGCATACATGGGGATGAATGACCCGTACCAGCGTCTGCTCGGTCTGTTCGACCATCTCGAGACGATTGGACCGGACCTCTGGCGCCACGGATGCCTGATGGGGAACTTCGCCTGCGAGTTCGCCGAGTCGAGCCAAACTATACGGCGCCGCGTAGCCGGGATGTTCGAAGAGCTGGTGAATAGGTTGTCGCCAATCTTCGGGCCAATCGCGCGCGACCGAAAGGAAGCGGACGAGCTGGCGGAGCAAACGCTCATGGTGATCGAGGGTGCGGTCGTTATGGCAAGGGCGCACGACGATCCGAGTCGCATAGCCTCAGGCGTGCGCCGCTTTCGGCGCACGATCGAGGCCCAGATCGGGAAGTCGAGAACAGCTACGGAGAAAATAAACCGAGGGCGAGCAAGTTCGCCCCTGCAACACAAGGGAGGAGAATAGCCATGTCCGAGTCGTGGATCCTTAAAGGATCGTACTTCGAAACCTGCAACTGCGAGACCGCCTGCCCGTGTGTCTTTTTGAGCCCTCCCACCGAAGGCGATTGCACCGTGCTGGTCGCCTGGCACGTTGACGAAGGTCGCTTCGGTGAGGTCGCGCTCAATGGCCTCAACGTGGCGCTTGCGGTCCACAGTCCGGGCCACATGGTAGAGGTTAAGTGGAAGGCGGCGCTTTACCTCGACGAACGCGCCTCCGGAGAGCAGCAAGAAGCCCTAACGAAAATCTTCAGCGGTCGGGCGGGGGGTCATCCTGGCCGTGTCGCCCAGCATATTGGCGAAGTGCTTGGGGTCAGAAGCGTACCGATCGAGTATAAGGCGGACGGTAAGCGACGCTCAGTTCGAGTGGGCAATGTGGCGGATGCGACGATTCAAGCGATCGCGGCGCCGGCGGGCGACGCAACCGTCAGCGGTCATCCGCTGGCGCTAGCGCCCGGCTTCCCAGCGGTCGCGGCACGGTCGGAAAGGCTCCGCTACCAGGATCACGGCTATAGTTGGGAGATCTCGAAAAAGAACGGGTTCTATTCTCCGTTCCAGTACGCCAATGGGTGACTCGACCCTGAAGGTGCGAGATCCAATCACTGCCCTGCTGCGCCGCGATCGCTGGGTGGTTCTGGGCGGCTTGGCCGCACTGACTCTCTTCACCGCCGTCGAAAGCCGGTCGGTCGGAGATGCGATGATGCGCACCCGATCGCCTTTGTTGTGTGTATTTCTCTCGGCCCGATGGGGACCCGCAGAGCTGGCGACAATCGCGCTGATGTGGAGCGTGATGATGGTCGCCATGATGACGCCGACCGCATCGCCGATGGTGTTGGCGTTCGCCGGGCTTGAGCGTCGGCGTCATCATGGCGGCACCGGCGCCCCTTGGGGAACGACGAGCACTTTTCTTAGCGGATATCTGCTGGTCTGGATGGGCTTCAGCGTACTGGCGACGCTCGCCCAGTGGGGTCTTCATTCCGCAGCGATGTTATCGGCTGGCGGAATGAAGATGGCGAGCTCTTCGGTCGCCGCGGTGCTTCTGGTGAGCGCGGGAGTCTTTCAGTTCTCGTCAGCGAAATCAGCCTGCCTGAAGCATTGCCGCACACCGGTCGGCTTCCTGCTCTCCGAGTGGCGCGAGGGAATGGGCGGCGCGCTCGTGATGGGCGTTCGTCACGGGCTGTACTGCGTCGGCTGTTGCTGGCTATTGATGCTGCTTTTGTTCGTCGTCGGCGTGATGAACGCAGCGTGGTGCGCGGCGCTTGCCACTCTCGTTCTTGCAGAAAGGGTTTTGCCCGGCGGGCTGTGGCTCGCGCGCACAGTGGGTATCGTACTCGCTCTGTCAGGTGGCGCTTTGGCCGCCGGCATCTGGTAGCGGCCACCGCCGGTGTTGTGTAACGCGTCGGCCGACGGGCCGTCGGCATCCACTGATTCTTATTCGTAGGGGCCGCTCGGGAGCCGCCCGTCTGGGAAGAGCCAAAGATAGCCGATCCGTGTAGAGCTTTCCCCTTTTGTTCATGATGGCAATTCAAACCGCGATGACGCTTCGCGTTGGCCGACGGGCCGTCGGCATCCACTGACAGAAGGGAGCTTGCGGAGACGGGCGCGTCGCGACGCGCCCCTACGAATCTGATTCTTACTCGTAGGGGCGGCTCGGGAGCCGCCCGTCTGGGAAGAGCCGAAGATAGCCGATCCGTGTAGAGCTTTCCCCTTTTGTTCACGTTGACAATTCAAACCGCGATGACGCTTCGCGTCGGCCGACGGGCCGTCGGCATCCACTGACAGAAGCAACAGCTGGCCACAGGCAATCGGGCTCTCGGCTACATTGCGCGGGGGCGATCGAGGATGTCAGGCTTTAGCCTGTGTTCTGAGGAAGCGGAATTGATCATGAAGACGGGAAATGGATTCGTCGCTTACCTTCCTGGATTCAAAGGTTCGGACGCCCTACTGATTTTGGCGGATTCCGAGACGATCGATTGGCTGATGGCACAGTTCGGAAGGCGGCAAAACACTAGCCTGTGGTGGTGTATTTCAGGTCGGGACCTTGCTCGAGAAGACTCACTTTACGTCCAATTCCTTGAGTTTTGCCGCTGCCGTTCCGTAGTTGCCAAGATGAAAAACAGATGCTCCTGACGGAGAGAAGGTGAAATCCTCAAACGGTGCTGCGACCATCTTTTTCAGGTAATCCACCGGCGCAAGGCCGGTGGTAACGTGCAGCTCTAAATGCTCGCCGGAATGCTCCGGCACATATACCTCGATGTAGTGAATCGTCGCCTCATTAATATCCGGGGCAGCGGGAGTGGTGACGAATGCGGCCGCGGTTCCGGTCCGCACCGTGTAAGGCGCCACGGCGTCAATCAAATCCTTCTGCAGCTTCACCAATTCGGGAGTCGTCTCCACCACGATGCCCGATAAGCCTAAGCCCGGCAGCGACGGAGAGGTAAGGTAGTAATATTTGTAGGCCTTCAATTTAAAACTGGCAATATTGTAGCTTTCGAAGACTTTGCCGGCGGCGGCGTAAATCTTGTCGAGGTCCGCCGTGCGGACGTAACGCTGCAACATCGAGATGTGCGGATGATGCGTCGCGTCGAGCGAAAAGCCCTTCGGGAACACCGAGCGCAGGCGAGCGTTCACGGCTTGCGCGTGATGCACCATCGTGGCATCCGGCTCCAGCGCTATGTCGATGGCAGTGATGGGACTTGGTTGTGCCATCGCTGCGCCCCAATAGCCCAGCAACGATGCCAGGAAAACGACGATTGAGGCGGCCTTCGCGAATCTGTTCATGCAATGCTCCGCTTATTGGATAGGAGTAAAAACCGTCCGCGGACGTCTCGAATCGTCTTCATTTGTCAAAAGTGAAAATTCGCTTCCAGTCATTCTTCATGCTGATCACGTTCCAGCCCCTGGACTTGGCCTCATCGTAGAGCGCCTGCGTGAACGTCCCGACTTTGGTGTCCGGTAGACCATCGGCAGGGCCGTATGCGTACTCGCGTGCGGGATCATCGTGCAACACCAACATCATCAACCGGGCGCCGTCGCCCGCCTGGGTCCATTCCAGCATCTGCTTGTCGCCGGGCGAGTTGCCAAACGCCGCGTAGGGCCGCTTGCCGATAAACAGGTTGATCCCGACGGGCTTGCCGGCATTGTCGTCGATGAAGAACACTTTGGGCTCGCGCATCAGTACCGGTTTGCCGTCCTGGTACTCGAATTTGGTCAGGATGCTCGATCCCACGACCTGCTCGGGCGGGACACCATAGACACTTTCGCTGTATACCCGCACGAACTCCTGGCCGCCGCCAGTGACGATGTAGGTTTTGAATCCATTAGCGCGCAGGTAATCCATGACCTCGAGCATCGGCTGGTAGACGAGGGCCGCGTACGGCTGATGAAATCTCGGATCTCTGGCGGTTGCCAACCACTGCTTCACAAGCTGCTGGAACGCTTCGGTCGTCATTCCGGCATGGGTCGCTGCGAGGATAATTTCCCAGTCCGATTCCGAGAACTTGCCGATCGCCGCACGATCGTTCGTGAGAACCGCCTTGAACGGATCGCGTTCTTTCCATTCGGGATGCTGCGGGGCCAGCTCGTGCACGCGGGCTAGCGCAAACGTAGCCTGAGTATACAGGGGATGTTCGACCCAAAGGGTGCCATCCTGATCGAAGGTGGCAATGCGATCCTGAGGTTCGACGTATTTGGTACCAGACTTGTCTGTAACTTCTTTGACGAAAGAAACGATCGCCTGTTTCGCCGGCCCGTCGTTCCACGATGCAAGCGCTGGTGTCTGAGCGTTTGCGTGGAGACTCAACGCCAGAAACATGACGATGACGAAAGCGCCGGGCAGCTTCGGGATCTTCCGACGAGAGTTCATTGCGCTCCTTATCGAACGATTCTCGATTAACTTTGGTCAAATCGACGCTCCGACTCTATTGTACCTTGGTACAAGGAGGACGGTCTCCCTCGCGCTCCCCCTGTTCAGGGGCGCGGTGGGGCTGTTGCGGTGTCGGCTATGGGGCGCAAGCATCGCAAACCGCGATGACGCTTCGCGTCGGCCGACGGGCCGTCGGCATCCACTGACAGGAAAAAGACCGCTGGCGCGCCATAGGCGCTCGAGCTTTCGCGCTACATTGCGCGGAGGCGGTCGAGGATGTCTTCGGAGAATAGTTCTGCGGGAAGTAGCTCGGGGCCTACGAAGGCGGCGGGACCGAGATCGGGAAGGGCGTTGCGGGCGCGCGCTTCGCGGACTTTGATTCGGCGCGCGCGCGCATCGGGGCCGAACTCTACGTTCAAGATCGACAGGGTCGAGGCGGTCAGGCGCAGCCGGCGCATCCGCTCGCGCCGCTCCTCGGCGTAGGGACGGAAAATCTCCGGAGTCCAGTCGCGATTCTCGAGCATCAGGTCGCGCACGATTCGCACGTCGCGATAGGTGATCGAAAGCCCCTGCCCGATAATCGGATCGTTGTGGCCCGCGGCGTCGCCGATCAGAACCACACCGGGCGCGTACGGCGTGTCGGTCCAGGTGTCCTCGTTGCCGTAGGAGTTGCAGGGGCCGGCAGGGGTCGCGTTCGCAAGATACTCGCTCGCGGGAACGTATCCGAGTTTGAACGCGTCGAGGAAGCGCGCCTGGTTGTCGGCGCCGGCGAACCGGCGCCGATCTTCGAGCGCATAGCAGATGTACAGCCGGACCCGGCTCGCCGATTGCGGAAACGCGAGAAAGTTGATCGTGTTTTCGGTTCCGAAGATTTGCAGGTCTTGGGGCCATCCGTCGGTGTCGTCAACCAGAAGCCCCGCCATCAGATGGTGCGAAGGATCGCGATGATACTCGATACCGGCCTGGCCGCGGACGATCGAGTTGCGGCCGTCGGCGCCGATCACGATGCGCGGGTTGTATTCGGTAAGGCGGCCGTCGTCGCGAAATCGCACTGCGGGCGAGGCGCCGGGGGTGACTGCGACGTCGGTGACGCCCCGGATGAGCACCGCTCCTCGCGAGGTCGCGGCGGCATTGAGGAGATCGCACATCTCGGGATGACGCATGCATAGCGGAGGCGGCAGGCCTATCGACTCGAACGCGGTGAGGTCGAGCGTCTGGCTTTCGGCGCTGGCGCGATCGAGATCGTCGCCGTAAGGGATGTGGCGCTTGAGGTGATGCCCGCCCGCTTTTTTAAGGAGATCATACAATCCGAGCCGCTTGGTCTCGGCGACTCCCCACGGAGCGATCCATTCGCCGCGCACGTGATCGACGTGGACGGTGGACTTCTCGAGAATGGTCGTCGCGATCCCGGCTTGCGCGAGGCTGGCGGCGAGTGCGCTGCCGCCGATTCCGCCGCCGATTATCACCACCTCGGGATTGTTTTGGTTGGGCATGGTCTGGGCGATGATAAGCATAAAATCCGGGGAGTTGTCAGGAGGCGCGGAAGACACAGGCTAAAGCCTGTGCCACTTAAAACAAAGATTCAAATCAACAGTCAAAACACCAAGGCACCAAGGAAAGACACCAAGGCAGACACGGAAAGACATAGCGGGGCCTTCCTTCGGGAAGGACCCGTTTCTTCTTGGTGTCTTCCTTTGTGTCTTAGTGCCTTGGTGGTTTGATTGAGAAAATCAGCGAAAGCCGCGAACTACGCGGCGCGGCTGGTGCGGGGCGGGCGGATCAGCAGTTCGGCCGGGATACCGAAGCGCTCGTGCAGGCGGCGGATCATCGCGAGTGAGAGTGCACGCTTGCCTTGCATCACCTCATAGACGCGGCTGCGGCCGCCGATCACGCCAATCAGCGCCCGCGGATCGAGTCCTTGCTGCTCGAGCCGAAATCGAATCGCTTCGATCGGGTCCGGTGGATCGATCGGAAAATGCTTTTGCTCGTAAGCTTCGGCCAGGGTCGCGAGAACGTCGAGCCTGTCGCCTTCGGGGGTTCCTTCTCTCGCGCCCCACAGGCGTTCGATCTCGCGCAGAGTGCGCTCGTGATCGGCTTTGGTCCGAATCGGTTTAATTTGCATACTTGATTGTCCTGGCATTGATTTTATCGTATTCGCGATGCGACCCGAGCCACTTGATGAACACGATATGCCGACGATAATCGATCGCTGTCACCAGCCGGTAGTCGTTGCCCTTGATGTTGAACACCACGCGGTCACTACTGATGATGCTGGCAGTGCCGTAGCTACGCTTGACCTCGGCTGAATTGCTCCAAGTGGCGCGTTGGGTTTCATGAAACCACGCATCGAGCGCGACCTTCGCCGCATTGTGTCTCTCCTGCCCCTTAAGCGACGCGACAAACTGCACCAGGGTCCGCCGCGATATCACCCGCACGACGGAAAATATAGCATCGTTCCCAAATCGGGAACAAGCCGGGGCTGGCGATGCGGTTGCTGCGATCGTTCGCGGACA
>CAVXXK010000011.1:0-4785 GCA_963765675.1 uncultured delta proteobacterium
GACGCGCTCGATCAGAAACCTATGCCGGGTCACTGGACGAATCAGGGTCTTAACGTTTGCGATAAATTGCTCACGCATCAGGCAAAAGCTCCCTCCATTTCACGTACGGAATTCACACTAATGCGAGGCTCTTCCCTGCCGCACGTTATTTCACCAGACGGCCGAAGATGTTTGCGCGCGCTCCTGCGAGAGCTTCATATCGATTGACGACACGTTCGTAAGCAACTCCAGCAAGAAATGGCGCAGGGTGAAAGACGAGATAGCTCGGCTCCGCCTCATACATCCGGAGTTCCGCCTTCCGGAATCCCGCAACCTCTGCGAAATACCGCAGTGTCCTTCGCGAGTTCAACCGATGATAGGTTGGCCATGGCTCGTGCGCTTCCAAGCTGAGCCCCCGAGCGCGATTGGCCACTAGTTCGTGAAACCAGTGCGGAGTGAAACGCGCTGCCAGCGACACGTAGTGAAACCGGTTTGGCGTGCGCAGAAAGAACGCTCCGCGCGGTTTGAGTACCCGGCGGACTTCCTGCAGGAAAGGCAGCGGATGCTCGATATGCTCCAATACGAAATCGCTAATCGCGAGATCAAAGAAATCGTCGAGAAACGGCATGCGACCGCCCGACTCGTATAGAAGGCCCTCGTCAAGCTCCGGATTAGTCAGAACGGACCCGTCGATGTCAATGCCTATAACGCGCGACGCTTCGCCCTTGAGTACCCGTAGCGGTTCGTTGGTCGCAGGCCCCGCGCCGACGTTAAGGATGATCGATTCTGGCGTAACGGACTCGCGTACCCAGCCATAGAACGCCGCAGTCCCGTTCCGCCAACCATTCGCGTAGTAGCGATCCTTTAGTTGCTGTACTACGCGAGATTTCACCGCTATCGATCCTGTTCGGCAGTGCTCGGCCGGACGCTCGCAGCCGCGCGCCCAGCAAGCGCGGTTTGATACATTGCTGCCATCTTCTCGCCGTAGCTGTTCCATCCGCCGATGGCGCGTACTCGCGCGAGCGCGGCGGCGCCCATCGCGTCGCGCGCGTCGGGATGCTCGTGGAGATAAACCAGCTTCGCGGCGATCGCGTCCGGGTCGCGAATCGGAACAACAAATCCCTCGACGCCGTCCCTGAACAGATCCTCGGCTCCGGTGTTGGTCGTCGCGATCACCGGAACTCCACACGCCATCGCCTGCGCCTGCACCAAAGCCAGACCTTCCTCTAGCGACGGCAACACCAGTACGGAGGCCTGCGAATAATGTTCGGCGAGTTGCGCGCGAGGGAGCACGCCCAGATAGCGCAGCGCGACGCCAGATTTATCGATTGTCTCTTTTGCATCGGCGTCCATGTTGCCGATCAGCACCAGGTCGAGCATCGGGATCGATGCGCGCTTAACCGCTTCGAGCAGATAGGCGGCTCCCTTGCGAATCGAAATCGATCCGACAAATAACACGCGGAAGACTGAATCGCGTTTGAGAATCGGATGGAACATCGCGAGATCGACGCCATAAGGATTCAGCCGCAACTTCTCGCGCGGGACGCCCTGCTCGATGAATGATCGCATCGCGAAGGTCGATGGGACGGTGATCAAATCGCAGAATTCATATTCCGCGAGTTCGCGCTCTATGATGCGAGCGTCGATACCGGCGAACGGGATATCGGAGCGGGCATATTCTTCGCGCAGAATCTCATTCTGGAACCTGATATGTGACGAGCCTCGATCGCATACCGTGAGCGCACCGTAGCGTGCGCGCGCCGCGCGATGGCTTTCGAGTCCAAACGAAGAGAGGCAATGAAACACGTCGCACCGTTCGAGATGCGGCGACATCCAGCGATCAAATGAATCGATCGCCGCGACATTCAGTCGGTCGCGCAGTCCCGGAAATCCGAATCGTCCTGCAAGAGTCGCTGGTCCCACGAGCCAGGGAAAAGTACTGACTTTCGCGACAGGCAATCCATCAACCTTGAACCGCGGATAGGCGGTATAGAGTCGCCCGAGATGTCCCAGCCGCTCCATCTGCCGCGCCAAATCAAACGCGTGAAACCGCCCCGCACTAGCGACAGCAACTTTCATTGCTTCGTTTCGCCGACAACACCGGGCGTTCTTGCGATTATCAATAGCTCCTCACCCTCGGTATCGAGAGCATCGAAATCGCTGGCGGCAAGACGCTTGACCATCGATTCATCGAAAGGTCCGGAGCCGAAGCGCACGCCCGCGAAACCGTGATCGAGTAGCGCGCGCCCCAGAAACTCGTGAGTAGGAGCAATTGGATGGTCCTGGCCGATCCAATTCCAGAACAGTCCGGCTCGGGCGGCGCTGCCGGTAAAGTTCGGAATCATCGCAAATAGTAGTCCTCCCGGAATCAGCAGACGGCTGAAGAGGTCAAACGCGGCCCCCAAGTCCGGAAGATGTTCAATTACATGACTTGAGAAAATCGCATCGAAGGAATTACCCGGCAGACCCTGAAGAGTAGCCGGATCGTCGATGATCGAAACGTGGAGTTTCTGTCGGCCGAAGCGAGCGCGTGGCCTCGAGATCTCAAATCCAGTCGCCTCAAACCCCGCTCTTTTGAGCTGATGCACTCCGTAGCCCCAAGAGGCACCAAAGTCGAGCACGCGACCGGATCGCACAAGCGCGGCCAAGGCTCTCACCCGCGGCTCGAAATTGAGATTGCCCGGAAATCCGTCAGCGAGGAAGCGCGCGAGTTCCTTTTCCGTTGGTAACGTCGTTACTTCGACCTGATCATAGGTTGTCTGGTAGCGCTCAACGTTATCGCGAGCCGTTTCGAGCGGATACCGGAAAATGAGGCCGCAACGCTGGCATCGGAGTATTTCAATGACGAGCTTTTTGCGTCCGAGCAAGCGATGCTGCCGCTGCTCGTCGCAATATGGACACACGCGTGGCTGTCGCCGCAGACGGTGGACGACCACGCGTTTCAGATAATCAATCTTTGAGCGCGTGATTTTCACTAGCTGAATTGAGACGCTCCAATTGCCGCGCCCGCGCCAGATCGAATGCTCATAACCGCCCCGCACTGGCGACAGCAACATTCACTGTTTCTGCTTCTCGGCAACGACGGCAATACTGAAATAAGGCGCGCCGAGCGCTTCAGTGGATGCGCTATCTGCAAGCTGAAACACGCGTAGCGGAAAGGTCGCGGCCCATCCAAGCATCGGCGTGAGCTCGCCGATGCTGCGCTCGAGATTTCCGATCTTCTGCGAGACCAGACCACTGCAATATTCCTCGGCAACTGTCGTGAGGCCCGCGCCGGAAAGGATCGTGCGCATCTCTTCGTGCGTGTAGCCCCAGCGCACGTGATCGCCATTCTCGACCGCAGAGATCTTGTCGCCGCGCATCGGAGGGCATTTGCTATTCGGCGTGCTGAGAAATAGCCGGCCGCCGGGTTTAAGCATCATGCTAAGATCACGCGCTAGCTTGTGGTCATCCATGATGTGCTCGATCGTCTCGAGACAAATCACCTGATCGAACGAACCCAACTCCGCACGCATCGTATCGAGCTGGCGCAGGTCTCCCTGAACGAATCGCGCGCCGGTGATCCCGAGCATCGCAGCGCGCGCGATGGCTTTGCGATTGTTTGCAGCGTCGAAGGAGATCCCAACCGCTTCATTGCCGATACGCGCGGCGTAGAGCGTGAACGCACCATTGCCACATCCTGCATCGAGAGTTCGCATTCGACCGGGGCGCAGATGACGCCGGAGCCAGCACAGACGGTCATAGACCATCGGATCGCCCTGGATGAACATCGCACGCCATCCGAAGAGTCTGAGCAGCGGGTCCTTCATGGCGGACTTCAGTTTCGCATGCGCCCGACGCCGCGCGCCGCGGCAGCATGCGCTGCCGACGATGATTGTTGCCTCGACGGTCGGCTAATCGAGTGCGAGCTCATGGCGGCCGGGAGACAGGCAGCGGCTGTAAGCTGGATGCTCGAAGCGATGGTCCACATAAATCTGCTGATGCCAATAGCGCGGGGCCACCTGGCCGAACGAGCAATTCGCGGGCGAAAGAAACGCGTCGCCGCGCGCCCGGTTGTAATCCGCGATCGCGGCGCGCTCGCCGTTGCGCTCACAATACAGATTATCGATATGCCCTATGATGTCGTCGAACCAGCACCAGACCCTCGGTATCCGCTCCGAAACATCAAGGATCGTGAGCGCGGCGGCGGTGGAACTGTACATATCGAGGTCGAACATGACAGCGCCCAACGGAGCCGACGGGGCGGGGCGGAAGCTCCGTACAGTGTCGCGCACGTCGCCGATTTTCAGTGTTGCGCGAGTGCCAAGGCGATCCTTCAGCCGCGCAACATCCATCGCAAACGAGCCGGCGGGCCATACGTACGGCAGATCGCGATAGTCCTGGCTGGGCGGCAATCCCGACGCGCTGTCGAATCCAAATATCGCGATCGATACTCCGGTCAGATGAGTGATCTCGGCGGCGTGATCGCACAGATTGAGCAGGCCATTGCCGCCGGCAACACCCATTTCTGCCACGGAGATCGCCCGATAGCCGAGCGCACGGGCTTGCAACGCGGCACCGTAGAGACACCATCCATACCACGGCCGCTCGACTGCCTCGATTTCGAGCCGGGCGGCGTAATTGCCGATCCGCAGCCGGCGTACGATCGAGCGCACGATCCGCGCGCGATATGGTTCAGGATACGCGGCCGCATGGAGCAGTCTGGTCAGCATCTGTTTGGAGGAAGACCGCGCATCCACGCGCTAGCTATCGCACTCTTCATGGTTTTCGGTTTCTCCGCGACGCCTCAGCCGTCTGCTACTCTCG
>CAVXXK010000012.1:0-4438 GCA_963765675.1 uncultured delta proteobacterium
CCGGCGGGCCAGCCGATTCGCGAAGAGGTCGTGGTGGCGATTTGAGTCCGGCGCTTCCGGTTCTCAAGGCGCGCGAGGTCGTAACCGCACTTGAGAGAGCTGGTTTCTTCATCCACCATTCGAGCGGCAGCCACGTTCAGTTGAAACATCGCGACCATCCCGAGCTTCGAATCACTGTGCCGCATCATTCCGGCAACCTGCCGCGCGGCACGCTCCGCTCGATCATTCGTCAGGCTGATCTTACGGTGGAACAATTCTCCGCGCTCTTATAGGACCGATTTCTCGTCGATAATTCCCCTGCGCCACTCTTGAATAACCGGATGTTGGTGCTGGAGCGGCACGCGCTGGCGCGCGAGATCCTTCGGCTTCGCTCAATATGACACAAAGAGGTGAGCGACCGCTCGTATCGCTACTAGCTATAGCGGCGCGGCGGCGGCGCAATCGCAAAACCCGCCGCGCGCGCGCGAGCTGTCCTTGAGAACTATTTTGTTTCCTGCTCAGATGCGCGTTGAGGTCTGTCACGTGGAAGGAGTTTCAAGATGAAAGAGTTACCGGGGCGATATCGGGATTTCAGGCGGCAATTTCCCGCAATCAGCGGAGCCTATGACGACCTCGGACGGATGATCGCCGAGGCCGGCCCGCTGGACGAAAAGCAGGTCCAGCTTATCAAGCTCGGGATGGCGATCGCCTCCGGACAGGAGGGCGCGGTCCATTCGCATGCCCGGCGCGCGCTGGAGGCAGGCGCCAAGGCCGCAGAAATCCGGCAGGTCGCGCTCGTCGGCATGACCACGGTCGGGTTTCCGCGGACGATGGCGGGCATGTCGTGGATCGATGACGTCCTGAAGAGCGGCCTCGGAGGCAAACGCAAGGCACGCCGGGCGAGGTAATTCATGGACTTCGAATTGAACGAAGAGCAGCGGATGTTCCGGGACAGCTTGCGGAAATTCCTCGACGCGCAGGTCCGCCCGCTCGACGATCGGTGGGGCGACCTCGAGATGACCGCCGAGCGCGCCAAGGGGCTGCTCAAGATGCTCATCCCGTGGGGCTATGTGGACCGGGAGGGAATCCTGGCCGGCGGCTCCGACCCGATCATCAGCTGCGTCCAGAGCGAGGAACTGTCGGCCACTTTCCCGGGCCTGGCGGGGATGTCGGGGATTACAGCCGGCGCGGCTTCGCTGATCGCCGCCAGCGCGCATCCGGAATTGGCGCAGCGGCTGGTCGGGCCGCTCTCTCAAGCCGATCAGATAGGATGTATCGCGACCACGGAGCCGGAAGCGGGTTCCGATCCGTCGGGGATCCGCACCCGAGCCGAGCGCAAGGGCGACCATTGGCTAATCAACGGCGCGAAGACCTGGATCAGCAACGGCAGCGTGGCCGACGTCGCGGTGGTGCTCGCGCAGACCGATTCCGCCAAAGGGCCCGCGGGATTTCGCCATTTCGTGATTGAGCGGCGGGAGTCTCCGTTCGACAGCCGCGAGATCGCGACGATCGGGCTGCGCTCCTTTCCGACCTCGGAAATGTTCTTCAACGATGTCGAAGTGCCGGAAACCAACGTGCTCGGTGGATGGAGCAGCGAACGGGTGTCGGCGCAGCACGCGTTCCAGCGCACGCTGGCGCTGTTTTCGCATGCGCGCGCGGGCACCGGGATGATGGCGGTCGGGATCGCGCGGCGTGCCTACGAGATCGCGCTTGGGTACGTGCAGATACGCAAGCAGTTCGGCAAGGAAATCATTCGCCATCAGCTGGTCGCCGCGATGGTTGCCGAGATGGCGACCGAGATCGACGCGGCGCGCCTGCTATGCCATCGCGCCTATCTTGCGCTCAGGCGCGGACGCGCGGACGTGGAAGCTTCGATGGCGAAATGGTATGCGACAGAGGCGGCGGTCAAAGTCGCATCGACCGCCATCCAGTGCATGGGTGCGAACGGACTGGCCATCGAAAACCGGGTCGAGCGATGCCTGCGCGACGCACGGATGCTGACGATGCCGGACGGAACAACGCAGATTCAAAAGCTGATCATCGCGCGCGCGCTGACCGGGAAATCGGCGATTCGATGAAGGAGCAGATCATGGCGGGCGGAATACTCGATCTGAAAGGGCGCATCGGTCTCGTGACCGGCGCGGGACAGGGCGTCGGCAGGCAAATCGCGCTGCATCTGGCGGCCAACGGCGCGGGCGGCGTAGTGGTCAATGACTATTACGAGGAACGCGCGAAGGCGGTCGCCGCGGAAGTGGAAAAGCTCGGATGCAAGGGGCTGGCCGCGAGCTGCGATGTGACTGATTTCGCTGGTGTGATAGGCGCGTTCGAGAATGCGGTGCGCGTGTTGGGACGGGTGGATATCCTGGTGAACAACGCCGGGAATTACGGACCCGATCCGCGCAACATTTCCCGCAAGCCGTTCTGGGAGCAGTCGCCAATCGAATGGCAGCCTGCCCTGCAGACCAATTTCTTCGGCGTGCTCAACTGCACCCGCGCGGCGCTGCCGGGGATGATCGAGCGCGCGTACGGACGGATCGTCACCGTGATTTCCGACGCGGGCCGGGTCGGCGAGCCCAATCTCGAAATATATTCCGGCGCCAAGGCAGGAGCGGCAGGTTTCATCCGCGCCATCGCCAAGGACGTGGGCCGCTATTCAATCACCGCGAACTGCGTGGCGCTCGGCACCACCCGCACGCCGACGACCGCACGCATGCTGGAGGTGGAAGAGTACACGAAAAAGGTGCTGCGGCATTACCCGATTCGGCGGTTGGGCGAGCCGGAAGACGCGGCCAACATGGTGCTGTTCCTCGCCTCCGATGCGTCGAGTTGGATGACCGGGCAGACGATTCCCGTCAACGGAGGCTACTCATTCGCGGTTTAGATAAATGGCTGACGCGCGCGACAATCGCGCTGGCCTCGGCGTTGATGCTGTGCCTGTTGATCGTGGCCGCGCGCGCATTCGCGGATCGCGCTCCTCACAGCGGCGGATTGTCTGGCGCTGAGCGCGCAGTGTGCGAGCGGATACGCATACATCCGGATTGCCCCAAGGCACATCTGGCGTACGCGCAACTTCTCGCCGGGGCGGGCCGCAACGTCGAGGCTCGGCGCGAACTCAGCGAGGCGCAGCGGCTCGCGCCGGGACTTCCGTTCGCTCCGCCCGCCGCCGTGGACGAACTCGCGCGCAAGCTCGGGATGATCGAACAGCTCCCCAAGCGCAGGCAGACCCAGTTCCACTTTTAGTGCCGCCAACCGCAACTATGCAATGTAACCTCGGCTTACGACGACGACCGCGCGTTCAAGTATGCAGGCTGGGTCGCAGCGCGCTGGTCCGCCCACCGGCTGCGGCAACCTAGTCGTACAACCCGCTTGAGACGACGCGTGTAGTCGTTGTGTTGCCGCTCGTGTCGGTGCAGATCTTGTCGGTGTAACTGCCCCACGGGTAGGCGTGGCCCGATATTTTGCACTGTGTACCATCCGGCATTTGCGGTAACGCGCCCGATGCGGAACATCCGACAGCCACGAGGGCTAGCGCCAGCAGCAAAGCTTTCGCGGTTGTGTTCATTTCCATGCTCCTTAGCAAACCGGCGCACGACCGACAACTAGTGGACAGGAACAGTCGGCACTGGCGGCGGCGTGGCGAAGATTCATCTCGGTGCAGGCTTACTCGATGCCCGACTCGGAAAGCATGGCGTCGACTTCGTCGAGATTCAGCTTCTCCTCGTTTGAGAATAGAAACCTCCGATTCTTGGAATCCACCGAGACGACCGCCTTCTTCTCGTGGAATCTGGCGTCTGTCTTCAACGCCTGCCGGATCTTGTTAGCTTCGGCGTTCATTGCTTTGCTAACGATGGACGCAACCTTATCGGTCGCTTGTCGGAGGGCGGCGCTAATCTTGACCAGTTGCGCTCGGTCGAATTTGTGTTTTACCGCGAGTGCAGCCGTAAAGCGTTTGACGAGCACTTCCGCCTTAGCCAACTGATCAGCTACGTCGCTATCGGCATCGGCTGTCCAGCGGCAAGCAATTTCCTTGTCGCGAGGCAGAGCCAGAATCGCGCTCGCCAGACGTCCACGAAGTCTGTGTTTCTTCTGCTTCACTTTTTCAGGATTCTTGCGAGTCTTGGCCTTTGGCTGCTTTTCGAGTTTTGTCTTGCAACCAACGCAGAGTGTTGTGTCCGGCTTCTCTCTGCGACGGGCAGCCGGAATTGGCTCCTCACATTCCGAACACATTCGTTCTAAGGTTTTCACAGGCATGCCCGTGAGTTAGCAGACTCCCGCCCGACCGACAAATAGAGAATCAATGAGTGCGACTTCGGCTTCCCCGGCGCGCCGACGATGTGCGAAAGCCCCGTTTCGACAAGCGCGAATCGGTACGAATGGAAATGATCTAAAAACGATCCAAAAACGCCCTCCTCAACCTTCGAAATTGCAACCTGTCGTGGACTTTGGCGCGATCTAACTT
>CAVXXK010000013.1:0-39828 GCA_963765675.1 uncultured delta proteobacterium
GTCTTCTGCTCTACCGACTGAGCTACCTGCCCACCGTTTCGCGCGGAGCATGAACGATCATTCGTACCGGTACTCTGCCGCGCATGCAACCATCGGCACGTCGCTCGACTCGCGCTAGCGCGATAGCTGGGCGCATCGTGCTTCGACGAAATCCATCACCTTCGCTTCCAAGCTCACGCCGTCGAGGCGATCGATCTCCTGCACGCCAGTCGGACTGGTGACGTTCACCTCGGTCAGATAGTCGCCGATTATATCGAGCCCGACGAAGTAGAGGCCGTCGCGCACAAGCCGCGGCTTCAGCATCGCACAGATTTCGCGATCGCGCGCGGTGATCGGCGCCTGTACGCAGGTGCCGCCGACGTGGATATTGCCGCGATGCTCGTCCTCGCGCGGAACTCTAAGCGTCGCACCGAGCGGCTCACCGTCGAGCACGATGAGACGCTTGTCGCCGGCGCGGACCTCGGGAAGATAAAGGTCCGCCGACGATCGGACGGGTCTCGAAATGAGTAATCGATTCAAGTATCGGCGCCGAGGTTGTGGTTGGCAATGTGCACGAAAAACACGCCTTCGCCACCGTGTCCGTCCAGCGGCTTTACGATGATTTCACCGCTCTGTTCGGCCATGAATTCGCGTAACTGTCCCTATTCGTAGGTGACGATCTGGCGCGGTATCGCGCCGGGAAAGTTGAGCGCGTACAGTTTCTCGGTTCGCTTCGCGCAGCCCCGAGGGGTCGTTGAGAACGAAGGTGCGGCGCGGTCCTCGGCGTAGCCCCAGCAGCATCGTTCGTACAGATAGTTCGCGTCGGCGGCGTGATCCTTGCGATCGAGACCGCGGCGAAATGCTGATCGCGAATCATCGCCCCGTCGAGATAACCAAAGGGCGGGCGCCGCCATACCCTCGCAGCGTCGCGCGCGCATCATGGCCTGGGGCCTGCGCCAACAGATCCCGAGGCCCAGGAAGTAAATTCGTGCCCCCGCCGTAGCGCTTCGAGCATAAAGACGAACGTCGGTTTTGTCGACCAGGACGTTCTCGAGCGGGTCCATTATGAACGCGAACTTGTGCGCCACGCGGATCATCCTCCGTGATGATCCATTATACGCCGCGCGTGAGGAATTGCCCCGCGATCGCAAGTGCGACCAGCGCCGCGGTCTCGCTCCGAAGCGTGCGGGCCGAGTCCAGCAGGCACGAACCGGCCTCGGACGCTGATGCGAGCTCGGTCGAGGTCGAAATCACCTTCGGGTCCGACTGCGATCAGCACTGCGTTAGGCGCGGCGTGCCGAGAATCGCGCCGATCGGCTCGGCGCTGGCCGAGCAACTCAACTTGAGCGTTTCTCGCGGCGCGTCGTGAAGCAAGCCGCGGAAATCGATCGCCTCGCGAACCCGCATCGCGGTGCCAGGATACTCTGCTTGGACGCCGCGATCGCCAGCCGGTTCCATCGTGCGTGGCGCTCGGCGCCAGGCTCGCGCACCTCACCGCGCGCGCAAATGATCGGCCATAGCTCGGTCGCGCCAAGCTCGGCTGCCTTCTCGACAATAAAATCCATGCGTGGACCCTTGATGATAGCCTGCGCGAGGATGAGCCTGGCGCGGCTCAGGCCCGCCGAGTCGCGAGGACCGAAGCTCGGCGCTGAAACGAGAATAGCGTTCGAGCCGCGCGGAATATTCCAGCCCCGCCGCGTCGATCAGCGTTATCGTCTCGCCGGGCGCTACCCGCATCACGTCGCGCATATGATGGGCTTCGTCCCCCGTCACGCGGATGTGCCGTCGGCGGCTGGCGGCGATTCGATCGCGAAACGCGGCGGGGTTTTCATCTCGCGAACCCAGTGTTGCCCATCCGCGGCGGCGCGTTTCGGACACAGGTCGTACCAGTTTGCGGTACGCGCGGATCACGCCGCGCGATTCGCTGGCTAGAATTCCTCCGAGCACCAGGTGGCCCGGGCGCGAGTCTGCGCACGAGCTCGGGCGCCATCTCGATTAGCACACCTACGCAGAAATCTGCGATCACCAGGTCGAAGCGCCCGCGGACGAGTGAAGTGGAATTGCCGAGAAGCGGATCGCGCGGCTCCCGCCGTTCAGATCGGCGTTGTCACGTGCGTTCTCGAGCGCGTCGGCGTCGATATCGATCGCGACGATTCGCGCGGCTCCTTGCATCCGTACGGCGATCGCCAGCAAGCCCGAGCCGGTGCCGACGTCGAGCGCGCTGCGAATCGCGCCGCCGCCCGACGCTATCTCCTCGATCGCGCGCAGTGCTCCCGCGGTCGAAGGATGATGTCCTGTGCCGAAGGCGCGGCCCGGTTTGATCACAATACTCATCCGATGCGGCTCGGACTTGCGCTGCCACGGCGGCACGATCAAAAACGTTCGTCCGATGCGGAACGGGCGAAAGCGATTCTGCCACATCGTGGCCCATCCGGGATCGATGATTCTGCGCAGAGGAATTTTGCCGTCGCCGGCGGCGAGCATCCCTGCTTGGCGCATTGCGAGTCGAAGCCGCGCAAGGTCGCGCGCCGCAAGGCGATTGAAAAACGCTTCGAGCGTGACGATCGCGCGCGGGAGCTGGTTCGGCCGCGCCAGTTCCGCGACAGCGCATCCGAGCGCGCCATTGGCGACCAGAAATCCCGCCGCTTCGTCGGCCATCGCAGCCGGAGTACGAAACGCCGCCTTGATGTATGATCGAGCGATAGACTTGGCCTCAGTCATCGGAACCGCCCGTGATTTTACGCGAGATCGAGTTGCGAAGGGATTGCGGGCTGTGGAGATAATCCAAGGCGGCGATTGCCGAGCCGCGGCGGGACTGCGTAAGATTCTTCTATCGGATGGCAGTTGCAGGGATCAGACGATGAGCGCGCGTGTCCTGAATATCGGGCATCGCGGCGCCAGCAGAGCATTTCCCGAAAACACGCTTGCTGCATTTCGGGCGGCGTGCGATGCGGGCGCGGATATGTGTGAGCTTGATGTGCAGCTAAGCCGCGACGGCGCGGTCGTCGTGATTCACGACGACACCGTCGATCGCACCACGAACGGACGCGGCGCGGTCGCCGCGTTCACGCTTGCCGAGCTCAAGTCTCTGGACGCGGGCCGAGGCGAGCGAATCCCGACCCTCGAAGAGGTGTTCGAGACCACGGCGGGGCGATGCGGTCTGAACGTCGAGCTGAAAATTCCCGGTCTCGAGCCGCAGGTCGCGGAGATTATGCGCAAGCATGAAGCGACAGAGACCTCGATGGTGTCGAGCTTCGATTGGAGCGCACTTGAGGCGATGCGCACGGTCGCGCCGGAGATCCGCGCGGGAGTGCTTGGCGGAAAAGAAGCCGGATCGAATGCTCGAAGCGGCCACACGTCTCCACGCTTACGCGGTGAATCCGCGTTGCGACCTTGTGACGCCGGACCTCTGCATTGCCGCACACGCACGCGGATTCAAGGTTCTGGTATGGACCGTCGATCGACCGGAACAGATGCGAGCGCTGATCGAGGCGGGTGTGGACGGAATCATGACCAACTATCCCGATCGGATGCGGTCGGTGCTGGACGCGTGATGGGACGAATCGGCGAAGACAAGATCGAAGAAGTTCGCTCGCGCGCCGATATCGTTGAGATTGTCGGCGCGCACGTCCGCTTGCGCCGCGCCGGCCGCAACTTCACCGGTCTGTGCCCGTTCCATCAGGAAAAGACTCCGTCATTTTCCGTCAACGCTGAGCGCGGATTTTTTCATTGTTTCGGATGCGGCGCCGGCGGTACGGTTTTCAACTTCATCATGAAGATGGAGGGGCTGACGTTTCCCGAAGCGGTGCGCCAGGTCGCGCATCGATATGGAATCGAGATCCCTGAAACTGAAAATGCCGGCGGTCCGAGCGTCTCGGAGCGCGACGGGCTCTATCGCGCCAATCAATTCGCCGCGGATTTCTTCGAACGCGCGCTGTGGAAAAGTGACGAGGGTGCGCGCGCACGCGCGTATCTCGAGACGCGCGGAATTACCGCCGCAACCGCGCACGCATTCAAGATCGGTTTTACTCCCGAGCAGCCTGTATGGCTCGCGCGTGCGCTGGAGAAACGCGGGTTGACCGATAGCGGCCTCAAGCTCGGACTGCTCAAGCGCGATCCTGCCGGCACGCACGATATGTTCCGGGCGCGCGTGATGTTCCCGATTCGCGACGTGCAGGGGCGCGTCATCGCGTTCGGGGGCAGGGTGCTCGACGACAGGCAGCCGAAATATCTGAACTCGCCGGAGTCGCCGCTCTATTCGAAGACCCGCACGCTGTACGGATTATTCGAAGCACGTCAGGCGATCACGGCGAAGGATCGCGCGATCCTGGTCGAGGGCTATATTGACGCGATCATGCTCTCGCAGGCCGGATTCAAAGAAGTGGTGGCGGGATGCGGCACCGCGCTGACCGTCGAACAGTTGCGGATGCTCAGCCGGCACACGCGCAACGTGCTCGCGTGCTTCGATGGCGACAGCGCGGGGCGCAAGGCTTCCGTGCGCGCACTCGAAATTTTCCTGCAGGCAGGTCTGCTGGGGCGCGGGATCTTCATTCCAGCCGGATTTGATCCCGACACATTCATCCGCGAACATGGCGCCGAGAGCTTCACGCGGTTGGCCGATTCGGCGGAGCTGTTGATCGATTATTTTCTCCAGACGCAGGCCGAAGAGGCGGGCCGCTCACTGGCCGCGCGTGCGCAAGCGGCGGAGCGGGTGGCGGCCGTGCTCAGGATGGTCACGAATAACTTCGAGTTCGACATGCTTGCGCGAAAAGCCGCTCCGCTTCTCGGCGTTGGCGAGGAGCTCCTGCGCCGCGAGGCGCGGCGCCCGGGTGCCGCTTCCTCGCGCGTGCCGGTTACGCGTCCGCCCGCGAGCACACCCGCGCTTCCCGCGGCGGACGCTGGCTCTCGCGCCGAGATTGGATTGGTCGCGATCGCGCTGCTGCATCCGCAGCTCCGCGCGGAGATCGCAGTCTCCGGAGCCGAGCAGAACTATGCCAATCCGGATCTCGCCCAGGCCCTGATGGAGGTGTGCACGCGCGATGAGCCGCATCAGGCGCTGGTCGGATGGGCGGCGGAGCGGCTGACTGCCGAGCAGCAATCTGCAATCGCGGCGATGGCTATCGACGTTTTTATCGAGAATCGCGATCAGGCGCGCGCGCTCGCTTCGGACTACCTTGCGGCGCTTGCGCGCCGCCGCCGCGGGCGCGAAGTCGAATCTCTCAGGCGCAGTGCGCGCGCGTCGTCTGACTCGCGCGATGGTGATGATCAGGCGGCAGCGGCGGCGCAGGCGGTGATTTCGCTCAGGCGGGAATCCGAAACCGGGCGATGAAGCAATGGCCGGCGGCATAAACGAACTTTGCTGGTGCCACTTAAAACCTCCGGCGCGAATTGGTAGCATCAAGTGTCGCTCGATGCATCTTCAAGGGCCCATAGCTCAGCCAGGTTCAGAGCTGCCGGCTCATAACCGGCTGGTCCCAGGTTCAAATCCTGGTGGGCCCATCTCATTATCGATGGAGTCATTTTCAACGCTGAACGCGCATGCGCGAACACTCGCGCGCGCGCATTGGAGGACGAATTGCGCGAAGAGATAGCGCGGCTGATGGACTTGCAAGTCCTCGACCGCCAGCTGCAAGAACTCGAACTGTCGCTAGCGGAAGTCGCCGGACGGGTGGAGCAACTGCGCGCCGAAACCGAAAAGAACCAGGCTGAGCTTCAGCGCCTTACCGAGGAAGATCAGCAGGTTGCCGCCGCGCGCAAGCGACTGGAAAAGGAACTGGCCGAAGGCGAAGCCCGGATCCGCAACAAGCGGATGCGCTTGAACATCGTGCGCACCGACAAGGAACTGCAGGCGGTCACGCACGAAGTGGATTCGCTGAAGGAAACCAACCAGAAGATGGAAGCGGATTTGGTTGCGTTGAACGACGCGGTCGGATCGCGCGCGGCGCGAATCAAGGAACTGGGCGAGATCGTCGCGACCGCACGCACCGAGCTCGCCGCCGCGGAAAAGGAAATCGCCGACCGCGTCGAGGATCTGAAGACCTCGATTGGCGCGCAGCGCACCGAACGCAATAAGGCCGCCTCCGCGATCACTCCTGCTCTGCTGTCGCGCTATACGATGCTGTTTCAGCGGCGCGCGGGTCTTGCGATTGCGATCGTGAAACCGCTGGCGAAAGACGGCAAGTGCAGTGGATGCCAGCGTCTGCTCCCGCCGCAGCTTTACAACGAGATCCAGAAGCCCAAGCAGGTCCAGATTTATTCCTGTCCGAACTGCCAGCGAATCCTGTTCTACGAGGCCCCGGCTGCGCCGCCGCCCGAAGAATGATTGTGCGCGAGGCGACTGGTCCGTGACGCGCTGCTAAAATCACGCCGCCGGAGTGAGTCGGGCGATCGCTCTCCGCAAGGGGAGAGGAAAGTCCGGGCTCCACAGGGCAGGATGGCCGCTAACGGCGGCGCGGAGCGATCCGCGGAAAGTGGCACAGAAAACAGACCGCCCGAAAGGGCAAGGGTGAAATGGCGGGGTAAGAGCCCACCGGCGCGCGAGTAATCGCGCGCGCATGCCAAACCCCATCCGGAGCAAGACCAAATAGGAGGGTGAGCGGCCCGCTCATAGCCCTCGGGTATGGTCGCACGAGCGCACGGGCAACCGGGCGCCTAGAGGAATGATCGCCGCCCGCAAGGGTACAGAACCCGGCTTACAGACTCACTCCGGTTCTATTCCTTCCTCGCGTATCGATTTCGCCGCGGCCTCGAGCACGCGCAAAATCTCCGTGCCGCCGGTGATGTAGCTGGCGATGAGCGCGAGCGCGCGCAGATCGGGTACCCCGATTCCAAGTTCGGGAGCGACCGAGAGTTTGACATTCGCCGGAAGCTCGCGCGCGAACTCGGCAACTCTCGCGATCTGCGCGAGAGTACGGACACGGTACTGCTCCAAATTCCGCACCAGCGCCGCACATCCTGGCCGATTCGCGGAAGCGGTGGGGAGCGAAGCAATCGCGTCCAGATGGGCCAGCGCGCGGCGCGAGTTGTGCGCGGCCTCCTGCCATGAATGCTCATCGAGGAATCGGTTGATAATGATCGCGGACAGATGCAGCTTTTCGCGCTTCATCTCGCTGATCAGATCGCGGGCCTGTCGCAGCCTATCCTCCTCGGCCGTCGTCACCATCACGAAGCGCACTGCCGGCGAGCGCATCAGCGCTTCGGTCTTGCGCAACCGATCCACCACCGCATCGACGGTCTCGGACGCGGCGGCGAAGAACTCGGCGATAGTCGAGAGCACGTTGCCGCCCGCGAAACGCTCGAGCTCGCGCATCACGAAGCGGGCCGCGTTGCTCGCGACCTTCACCGCCAGCCATCCCGCCGAAAGCGACGGCGTGAACAGCCATCGCGCGGTGCGCGAATCGAGCAGGCGGGTGAAGCGCGCGGGCGCCTCCAGGAACTCGAACGCGTGCGCGGCCGGAGGAGTATCGACAATCTCGAGCGCGAAGTCGCCGCTTTGGTGAAGATCGTAAAGCTGCTGCAGCGCGGCGAAAGCCTCCGCGCCCGCGAACTCCGCCGACAGGCTCTGATAAAACGGATTATCCAGAATCCGTTTGCGTGCCGCGGGATCGGTGGCGAAGCGCTCGACAATTCCGTCCCAGACGCCTTTTGCGTCCAGCATCATCGCGGAAAGCGGAAGCGCCGGGTCCAGGCCCGCGCTGCGCAAATGGCGCACAGATAATCGCGTTGGACTTCCGCCGAGTTTCGCGACGCCCAGCGCGTCGCGCAGGCGGCGGGCGGGATCAACCGTGATTAGCGCGCAATTAAGGTTCGCCTGAGCGCCCGCGATGCCGAGCGCGGCGGCGACAGTGGTCTTTCCGACTCCGCCGGTGCCGAGCACAATCACGATCGAGCCTTGCTTGAGAAGATCTTTCAACAACCGGCTCCGGGCGCGGTGCAAATAGGGCACACAATAGCAGGCCCGCCGCGCGGACGCATCGCGCAGCCGTTGTCGTAGCCGCCCCAGGGGTGCGTTTCGCTCGGGCGGCGACAAGTTTAGAATCCTGAGCCATGGAAGGAACCGTCGCACTGCTTGCGCTGATTGTCGGCCTCGCGATCGGCACACTAATCGGATGGCTGATGAGCAGGGCCGGCACGGCCGCGGCGCTTGCGACCGCCGAGCAGGAGCGCAAGTCGCGCGAATCGCTCGCGAGCGAAGTCAAAGAGCTGCGCGAGCAGCTCTCGGCGGCGCGCGATGAAAAAATGGAGGCGGAGACCAACCTTCGCAATGCCACGGAACGCCTTGCGCAGGAGCGCAGCCTGCTCGACGACGCAAAGACCAAACTCACCGACACGTTCCAGGCGTTGGCGGCGCAAGCGCTGCGCCAGAGCAGCGAGGGCTTCCTGCGCTTGGCGACGGAACGGCTGGGTGTCGTCAGTACGGCAGCGACCAGCGACGTCGAAGCCCGCAAGAAGGAGATCGAAACGCTGGTCAAGCCGCTGGGCGAGTCGCTCGCGGCGATGAACGCGCAGATCCAGGCGCTCGAAAAAGCGCGCAGCTTCGCGTACGGCGAGCTCGGCAATCAGGTGAAATCCCTCATCACCACGCAAACCGAGCTACGCTCCGAGACAGCTAATCTGGTCAAAGCGCTGCGCGCTCCGCAGGTGCGGGGCCGATGGGGCGAGGTCCAGCTCAAGCGCGTGGTGGAATTAGCCGGGATGCTCGAGCGGTGCGATTTCTTTCAACAGGAGAGCGTCGAGACCGACAACGGGCGGCTGCGTCCCGACTTGCGCGTGCAGCTTCCCGGCTCTCGCAGCATCATCGTTGATGCGAAGACTCCTCTGCAGGCCTATCTCGACGCGCTCGAAGCTCCTACGGACGAACTGCGCAACGCCAAGCTCAAGGAGCATGCGCGGCAGGTGCGCGATCACATGGGAAAGTTGGAAGCGAAGGCCTATTGGGAGCAGTTCGAGCCGGCGCCGCAGTTCGTGGTGATGTTCCTGCCGGGCGAGACGTTTTTCAGCGCCGCGCTCGAGCAGGATCCGTCGCTAATCGAGGCCGGCAGAGATCGGGTGATCCTCGCGACGCCGACCACGCTCATCGCACTGCTGCGCGCCGTCGCGTACGGATGGATGCAGCAGGAGACGGCGGAGAATGCGGATCGAATCCGCATCCTCGGGCGCGATCTTTACGAGCGGCTCGCGACCGTGGTTGAGTTCCTCGACAGCGTCGGGACGCACCTTGGCCGTTCGATCGACGCCTTCAACAAGGCGGTGGGTTCGTTTGAGATGCGCGTGGCTCCGGCCGCGCGCCGATTCAAGGAGCTCGGCATCGCGAGCGACAAGGAACTTCAACTGAATCCAATCGACAAAATTCCCCGCCAGGTGGACGAGACGCCCACGCTGCCTTTTCCGACCGAGCCAATTGAGAACTGAGCGCGGCTGTTGTTATGCGGCGGTTGCTGCGCGCAGTTGCTGCTCGTAGTGGTCCGCCAGCCGCGAGAGCATCGCGGCGCCGTCGCCTGAGAATGACGAGCCGTGCATGATCGCGAGTGTCCGCGGCGCGAGCGCGGCGAGCTTGCGCACGGTCGGTGCGGCGGTGGGAGTGAGGGCGGTGAAGGGCAAAATCTTTTCGACCTCGACCGCTGTGCCCGCAACGTCGCGATCGGTAACCGCAACCGGCTCGCCGAGTTGCGTGAACAGATCGCTGGTAAACAACGTGCGCGTGGTTTCCTCGAAAATCAGGCCGGCGTCCCAACAGTGCGGCAGGTGCGGCGTATCGATGCGGCGGACGACTTTGCCGCCCAGGTCGAGCTGTTCGCCGTCGGCCAGCGCGCGCGGCGGACGTATCGCGGTGTCGTTCAGCCAGATGTTGCAGCCGACGCGGCCGTGCGCCGCAGTGGCCGTGGGAGCCGCTGTGAGCCATTCGTTCATCGATCCGCATTCGTCGGATTCGACGTGGCTGAAGGTGATCCAGCGCAGGCGTTGCAGATCGATCACTCGCGACGCCGCGGCGGAAACAGACGGGAACAGCGCGCGCTGGCCGCAGTGGAACAACAGCGGCTGGTCCGCATCGATGAGGAATTGGTTGAAGGTTAAACCGACGCCGGCGACACCGGGAACGAAGGTGGCAAAGCGGTAAATGCGATCGGCGATTTCATCGACTTTGGTTTCCATCGCGAATACCTCGTGCTTGTTTTACTGCTGCTCCTCGTCGCTCGGCGGAGGAGGTTTGAGTTGCGAGCGCTCGCTGCCCGCGGCGATCCATCCCTGGACCTCGCGTCGCTCGCGCTTAAGAAAATCCGCAATCGCCTTGCGCAGGCCCGGATGCGCGACATAGTGCATGCTGCGCGTCAGCGCAGGGTCGAAGCCGCGCAGCCATTTGTATTCGCCGCCCGCGCCGGGCTCGAAGCGGGTGAGCCCGCGGGCGATCGCATACTCGATTCCCGCGTAATAACAGACCTCGAAGTGCAGGAAGCGAACGTCGCGGAAGCATCCCCAATAGCGCCCGTAGAGGACGCCCGCCTTCTCGAGGCAGATCGCGCCCGCGACAATTTTGGCGCCGTCGTAGGCCGCGATAAAGCTCAAGTTTCGCTTGAAGTTTTTGCGCAGGAGACCGAAGAACTCTTCGGTCAGGTACTGCCGCCCCCAGTAGAGCTTTTCGATCGTTGAGAGATAGACCTGGTACATCACGGGAAAAAGCGCGTCGGGAATTTCGTCGCCATGATGGACCCGAACCGTGATTCCCGCATCCGCGACCGCGGCGCGTTCGTGGCGGACCGCGCTGCGGCGCTTGTGCTTGAGCCGCGCGAGATAGTCGTCGAAGGTTTTGAAGCCGTTATTTTGCCAGTGGTACTGGTAGCCCCAGCGCTCGAGGAATCCCGCCTGCGCGAGCGCCGGCGCTTCGTCGTCCACGCAGAAGTTGACGTGTACGGACGAGAGCTTGTTTTCGTCGCACAGTGTTGCGAGCGCGCCCGCCATGACCCGCGTCATCACGGTGCGATCGGCTCCCGGCGCGGTGAGGAGCCTGCGTCCCGTGTGAGGAGTGAACGGCACGCCGACCACCAGCTTCGGGTAGTAATGGATTCCCGCGCGTGAGGCCGCGTCGGCCCATCCGTGATCGAACACGAATTCGCCCATGCTGTGCGATTTGAGATAGAGCGGACACGCCGCGGCGATTCGGCCGCCGCGCTCGCGCATCACGATATGATACGGCGCCCATCCGGACTTGCGCGTCGCGGAGCCCGAGCGCTCCATATCGGCCAACCAGTCCCATTCGAGAAAGGGAGAATCGTCCGGCGCGAGGATCGCGTCCCATTCGGCGCGAGGAATCTTTTCGATTCCCTCGACGATCTTGAGTTCGAGGCGTTCTGCCGATTCGTTCGTCGCATCCACAAGTTTATTCCAGGCGAAAGCGTAACAATCGCGGGACGATTAGCAAACCGCAATTCCGCAATCGGGCACTCCCTAAGATAGTGGTTAATTTGATATTCTATGAAGTGTGGGAACGGTCCCGCGGTGAACGCAAGGTGGATACTAAGCTGCAACCGCTACGAATCGCTCAGTATATCGCGCGAGCGCGAGTTGGCGACGACGGCGCGGGCGGCGACGATTCGCGCAATACCGGTGGTGGAACCGTCACCGAGCGGCGAACCAAGACGCGAGCGAAGACCGCCAAGCCGCCGCTGTACAAGGTGATCCTGCTCAACGACGATTACACGCCGATGGAATTTGTAGTCGAAGTCTTGAAGGCGGTGTTTCATCGGCCGCACGCTGAAGCCACTCGCATCATGCTGCATGTGCATCAGAACGGTATGGGCGTGGCGGGCGTGTATCCGTTCGAGGTCGCCGAGACAAAAGTTCGCACGGTCGAGGAACTTGCACGCCAGGCCGAATATCCTCTCAAGTGCGTGATGGAAAAGGAGTAGGGAGCCGGGCCTGCGACGGCGTAAAAACCAGATGCCTCCGTCCAATAACATAATGATCAGCCGCGAGCTCCAGGTAACTCTGCAACTCGCGATGACCGAAGCCTCCAACCGCCGCCACGAGTATGTCTGCCTGGAGCATCTGCTCTACGCGATGATCCACGATGTCACGGCGAGCAATATCTTGAAGCGCTGCGGCGCAAACCTCGACGCGCTCAAGCGCAAGCTCGAGCGCTATCTGAACGATCAGGTCGAGCCGATGCCGCCGGGCGAGAATGCTGCCCCGCGCTACGCGCTCGGCGTGCAGCGCGCCCTGCAGCGCGCGGCGGTGCATACGCAATCGGCGGGACGCAACGAGATCAACGGCGCGAGCGTGCTGGTCGCGATGTTCCAGGAGGCGGAATCGCCGGCGCTGTTCTTCCTGCAGGAGCAGGGCGTCACGCGCTTCGACGTGATCAATTTCATCTCGCATGGAGTTTCCAAAGTCGGCGAAGACGAGTTGCGCGACGCGGGCGGCGTCGATGAAGAAGCCGAAGATGACGACGAGGCGCACGGCGAAGGCGAGGGCGACGAAGAGGGCGAGCGCAAACTCTCGCCGTCCAAGGCGCTGCTGACCTACGCGGTCAATCTGACCGAGCGCGCCGCGGCGGGAAAGATCGATCCGCTGGTCGGGCGCAAAAACGAGCTCGAGCGCGCGATTCACGTGCTGCTGCGCCGGCGCAAAAACAATCCCGTGTTCGTCGGCGAGGCTGGTGTCGGCAAGACCGCTCTAGCAGAAGGCTTGGCGCTCGCGATTCATCACGGAGAGGTGCCGCAGGCGCTAAAGGGCGTCGAGCTCTACGGACTCGACATGGGCGCGCTGCTTGCGGGCACGCGGTTTCGTGGCGACTTCGAGCAGCGGCTCAAGGCCGTCATCAAGGCGGTCGCGGGAAATCCCAAGCGCGTGCTGTTTATCGACGAGATTCACACGATCGTCGGTGCGGGAGCGGCCTCGGGTTCGACGATGGACGCGTCGAATCTGCTCAAGCCGGCGCTCGCTTCGGGCGAGCTTCGATGCATCGGATCGACGACCTACCAGGAGTACAAGCGCTCGTTCGATCGCGACAAGGCGCTTGCGCGGCGCTTCCAGCGTATCGACGTGCTCGAGCCCACGCAGGAAGAGGCGATCCAGATTCTCGAGGGGCTCAAGTCCTACTACGAAAAGCATCACAACGTGCGCTACACCGGACCCGCGATCAGATTGGCGGTCGAGCTCAGTAGCCGTTACATCAACGATCGCTTCCTGCCCGACAAGGCAATCGACGTGATGGACGAAGCCGGCGTCGCGGGCCATCTGCGCGGCAAGGGCGCGCCCGAGCCGGTGACGGTGGGCGTGCGCGACGTCGAGCGGACCATCGCGCGGATGGCGAAAATTCCGGAGCGCACCGTCTCTGCGACCGACCGCACGCGTTTGCAGAGCTTGGGCGAAGAGCTGAAGCAGGCGGTGTTCGGGCAGGACGCCGCGATCGACGCGGTTGCGCGTGCGATCAAGCTCGCGCGCTCGGGGCTCAGTCATCCCGATCGTCCGGTCGGCGCGTTTTTGTTCGCCGGACCGACGGGCGTCGGCAAGACTGAAGTTGCGCGGCAGCTCGCAAAGGTGATGGGAGTTGAGTTTCTGCGCTTCGACATGTCGGAGTACATGGAGCGGCACACGGTCTCGCGACTGATTGGCGCGCCCCCGGGATATGTCGGATTCGATCAGGGCGGTTTGCTGACCGATTCGATCAACAAGACGCCGCATTGCGTGTTGCTGCTCGACGAAATCGAAAAAGCGCATCCTGACCTGTTCAACATTCTTTTGCAGGTGATGGATCACGCGACGCTGACCGACAACAACGGCCGCAAGGCGGATTTCCGCAACGTGATCCTGGTGATGACGACCAACGCGGGCGCGCAGGAGCTCGCGCGCGGGACGATCGGCTTTCACGGCGGCGTCGGGATGGGCAATCCGAAGTCGGTGCTCGAGCGGATGTTCAGCCCGGAGTTCCGCAACCGGCTTTCCGCGACGATCGAATTTGCGCCGCTCTCTCCGCCGATTATCGAGCAGGTGGTCGAGAAGTTCCTCGGCGAGCTGCAGGATCGGCTGGACAAACAGAAGGTCGTGCTCGATACGACGGCGGCCGCGAAAAAGTGGCTCGCAGAACGCGGCTACGACCCGCGCTTCGGCGCGCGCCCGCTCGGTCGGCTGATCGAGAACGAGATCGCGCGCGTGCTGGCCGACGACGTGTTATTCGGCAAGCTAACCAAGGGCGGCAAAGTAACCGTCGATGTGATCGACGACAAGCTGACCTTCGAGTACAGCGACCTGCCGATCAAACATCCCGCCCCGGTCGGGTAGGGGACGCGCCCGTCTGCGATCTACTTCACGTTATCGGCGCGCGCGTCTCTGCCGATTATCGTTGGATGCAGCCATTCGGGGCCGCCGAGTTCCGGATGATCGATATTGTAGTGCAGGCCGCGTGATTCGTCGCGCGCCATCGCGGAGCGCACGATCAGCTCCGCGATCGTGACCAGGTTTCGCAGCTCGATCAGATCGGAATCGATAATGTGATCCCAGTAGTAGCTGTGAATCTCTTCTTTCAATAACTCGATTCGGCGCAGCGCGCGTTCCAGGCGGCGGTCGCTGCGCACAATCCCGACGTAGTTCCACATCAGACGCCGAATCTCGTCCCAGCTCTGCGTGATCAGCACGCGCTCCTCGCTGCGGATCGCGCGGCCGGGATCCCATTCGGGAAATTCCGGCGGCACTCCGCCCGCGCTCTCGAGCATCCGCCGTGCGGCGACGGCAGCGCGACGGCCCATCACCGCAGCTTCGAGCAGCGAGTTCGAGGCGAGCCGATTCGCGCCGTGCAGACCGGTCATCGCGACTTCGCCCGCGGCGTAGAGGCGCGGAATCGCGGTCGCGGCTTCGAGGTCGGTCATCACGCCGCCGCACATATAATGCGCGGCCGGTACTACCGGGATCGGTTCCTTGGTGAGATCAAATCCGTAGCTGAGACATCGTTGATAGATGTTCGGAAAACGCTCGCGGATGTAACCCGGCGTCGCGATGGCTCAGATCCAGGTAAACGCAATCGAGGCCGTGGCGCTTCATCTCGGAATCGATCGCGCGGGCGACGATATCGCGCGGCGCCAGCTCCGCGTCGGCGGCGTAGCTCTTCATGAACGGCGTGCCGTCGGGGAGCTTCAGGATCGCACCCTCGCCGCGCAGCGCCTCCGAAATGAGGAACGATTTGGCGGCAGGATGGAACAGGCAGGTCGGATGAAACTGGTAGAACTCGAGGTTCGCGACCGGCGCGCCCGCGCGATAAGCCATCGCAACGCCGTCGCCTGACGCGATATCGGGATTAGTCGTGTACAGATAGACCTTGCCCGCGCCGCCGGTGGCGAGCAGCGTTGCGCGCGCGAGAATTTTCCTGAATCGTGCCGGTGGTCCTGTCGTACGCGTACACGCCCCAGCATGATCCGGGGCGCCCGCCCGAGGGGCTCTCGACCAGCAGGTTGATCGCGACGTGATTCTCGAGCGTGCGGATATTGGCGCGCGCACGCGCGGCCTCGGTCAGCGCACGCATGATCTCCTGCCCGGTCAGGTCTTTCGCGTGCAGGACCCGGCGATGGCTGTGGCCGCCCTCGCGTCCGAGATCGTATTCGTCTTCGCCGCCATGCTCGATTCGAGTAAAGCGCGTGCCGAAGCGGATCAGATCGCGCACCACCTCGGGACCGTCGCGCACGATACTTTCGACCGCGACCGGATCGCACAGCCCGGCGCCCGCGCGCAGGGTGTCGGCGACGTGCGACTCGAAGGAGTCATCGACGCTCCACACGCTGGCGATTCCGCCTTGCGCGTAATTGGTATTGGCTTCGGTGCTGCCGGCCTTGGTCAAAACGGTGACCGAGCCGGATTCGGAGGCGGCAAGCGCGAACATCAGGCCCGCGATTCCGCCGCCGATTACGAGATAGTCGGTGCTGAACTGACGTTGCATCAGGGGTGCTATGCTGCGCGGCCAAAGCCGCGCGCGTTACGAGCGTATGATGCGACGCTACGTTATGGGCGCTTTGGCAGTCAATACGGTTTCCGATAAAGCGAATTGCTCCGGTTTGAGGATTGCCATATCCTCAAAATAGAAGCCTCGCTTAGCGCAGGCCGCGGGCCAAGCCGTGGAACTCACGACTCCCAATCTGCTGACGCTGTTTCGAATTGCGACCGTTCCGGTCCTGGTGTGGTTGTTGACCTACACCGGGCCGATACCGTCGGCGATCGCCGCGGGAGTGTTCTTTCTCGCAACCCTCTCGGATTTTTTCGACGGCTACCTGGCGCGCAGTTATAACTCGGTCACCGCGCTCGGAAAATTTCTCGATCCGATGGCCGACAAGCTGGTCGTGGCCGCGGTGCTGATCATGCTGTGCGCGATGCCGCGGATACCGCACGTGCCGGGATGGATCGTCGCGGTGCTGGTGGGGCGCGAATTCGCGGTGACGGGACTGCGCGCGGTCGCAGCGGTTGAAGGGATGGTGCTGGCGGCGGAGGAGCTCGGGAAATACAAGATGTCGCTGCAGGCGATCGCGATTCACGGCTTGCTGATCAACTACACGTATTTTCACGTGGACTGTTTCGCGTTCGGGATGTTCGTGCTGTGGATCTCACTGGTGGTGAGCCTGTGGTCGGGCGTGGATTACTACCTCAAGGTTTTCCATGCGCTGCGGCCACGCGTGATCGCGGCGATGTCGAAGCGAGCGGCGGGTTGATTGACACGGCGCGCCGCGCCCGATAAACGAATAAATCCGGCCTTCGATAAAACGGCGAGCGGGTGTAGCTCAGTTGGTAGAGCGTGTGCTTGCCAAGCACAAGGTCGTCGGTTCGAAACCGATCACCCGCTCCATTCTTTCGTTTGTGAATCCCGGCAGTTAGCGGCGAGAGGCGACAGTCGCGACGATCGCGAAGGTATACCATCACCCAAATTCGGCGGCTGCGAACGCGACCGATTGACCTCAGTCCCTCGCTACCAAGCGCGCTAGGCACTTGCCGCGGCCGGCCTTTTTCAACTTTTCCGAAGCGCTCGAATTCGAGGCGATATTCATCGCGTCCGCCGTTATGGAATGGACGGCGCGCGCGTTTGGTTTCTGTTCCGAATAAACCCGAAAGGTTCGCTGAGTCTCCGGCGGCTCATGCCGGCGCGTGCGCTGGAGAACTCGAAGGCAGAGAAGTACAAGTGGGGCTAGAACACAGCCGCGCGGAGAGCCACAGCTCAGGCGATGAAGCGAGCGCACGCGATTATTTGGTGTCTTGTACTTCTTCTATTTTGCAGCCGCTCGGAAACCGTCCGTCTCTATGTGCCGTCCATCCACAGACTCCCAGTTTGGCCTCTGCGAGAGGCGTGATCTTGCCGCCAACATGCTCCAGGATTGAGAATCCGCAATTAGGGCAGGTCCTTTTTGTTGCTTTTTTATCCATTTTGACTAAACCTCACCTTTTGTCTACGCGTGCCTGGAACCACCACCTCGGCAGAGAATCGAAAACCTTCGTTTTCCCGAGCTATACCGATTGGGTCTGTGGGTTCTTGTCCGTCTGATATCTCCCGCCTTGTACCGACCCTTCGATAGAGGAGCGAGATACATACATCGTCACAAATTCGAGAGACGTTCTCGCTGTTGTATTGCGTCTGCGAATTTGGCGTCCTCGATAGCCTGAAACAATCTGATGGCATCGAGATTTTCTTCGCGGCCGTTCGGCCAATCATCGCTTTTCGGATTGTGACGTCTAATCAAATCATTAGCGACGATTGCGACTTCCATCATCAAATACTCCAGCGGATTAAATCGGCCTAATCCAAAGGTGCCATCCTCATTCATGCGTTCCGGATCGCCTTTTCGCGCCGGGCGCTGCATTGACTCTGTCATATTCTTTCACTCCCTCGATGCGCCGTGGTCGAAGCAAACGGGAACGTTTCCGTCGCGAAAACCCCGCGCGAGATTTTCGCACCCTTTCTGGGAGCACAGGGCCGCCAGAGGTGATTGGGCGGAACCCGTTCAAATTCGATCTCGTCATTCTCCGACGCAACACGATAGATCTTGCAAATCCACAAGACTACGAACTCTTTGATGCTTACCGTGGAATCTGGCGCGCGTTGGCGTCGGCGCTCCGCGTGATGCAGGAAATTATCATCCATGAAATCACGGAGTTCGAAACTACAAATTGACGTGGCCCGGATCGTCGCTTAGCGCGGCGCTTTGCGGCGCGAGGGTTTCGAGGCCTCGGCGGAGTTGCGGCGGCTGATCGTTCTTGCTGTGTAGGTGCTTGCGGCAGCTCGCGATTCTTCGTCGGCGAGTGCTGCGATCAGCGAGTCGCCGTCGGCGAAGGCTGTTGCTCCTGTTGCGCGCGATACGGCGTTGACGTGCTCTTTCGTGATCACTATCGGCACCGACGGCTTGGCGATCAGTTCGGCTGCGAGTTGATTTACTTCGCGCTCGAGGTCCGCGGCGGGAACTACTCGATTTACAAATCCGATCGCCTTGGCTTCGGCGGGGGCGAAGCGTCTGCACGTCATCACCAGTTCCTTGGTCAGCGCGGGTCCGATATCGCGGACGAGGCGAGGGATCGCGCCCCAGGTCAGCGGGATGCCGAGATCGATTTCGGGAATAAAGAACGATGCGTCGTCGGCGGCTACGCGCAGGTCGCACGCGGAGATGAAGACGACGCCGCCACCGACCGCATAGCCGTGCACTTGCGCGATCGTCACGGCGCGCATCTGCTCCAGGGCGTCGGCTGCGCGCAGGCCGTACTGTCCGGCTTCGCGACGGTAGATCCAACTGTGGCGCGCTTGCGGCATCGCCGCGGCGGCCGGTGAATTCTGCAGGTCGGCGCCGGCGCAGAAAGCGCGGCCCGCGCCGCTCAGGATGACGACGCGCAGTTCGCGATGGCTGTCGAACCACCGCGCCGCTTCGACGATCTCTTGCAGCATCGTCGTGCTGATCGCGTTGAGCCGTTCGGGGCGATTGAGGAGCAGGCGGCCGAGCGCGCCTTCCACCTCCACTTTGATCGTCTCGAAGGAGCGGGAATCTTTCTCGCTCGAATTGGTCTGGTCAGATTTGCTTCGCCGCTCAGGCATCGCCGGATCCTCCGTGTCGCGCTTTTCTATACTCCATCAGGACGGCGCAGACATAGAAGTTCGCCTGGACACGTCAAGGTGACGCGGAGCGGGCTGCCTGTCCCAGCGGAATCCGGATTCCGCCGTATAGCGCGCGGCGGGGTCCAAACGACGGCGAGAAAACTCCGATGCCGGTGCCGTTGCGGATTTCGTAGCTGTGATCGAACACGTTGATGACAGCGACGCGCCCCTCGACCGGACCGAATTGCGGCACCTTGAACTTGTGCACGACGCCGGCGTTGAATTGCAGGATTGGCGGCAGCTCTCCTGAATTGGCGAAGCCGCGACGATAACCGCTGCCCCAGATCGCATCCGCCGTGAGCAGAAATCCAAACAGATTGTAAGACGCACCGCCCGAGCCGACGAACATCTGGTTGTCGTCGAGCGTCACCCAATGTTTCGCGATATAGCTGATCTCGTCGGCGTCGTCGGCGAGGAAAGCGCCCGCATCGATGTTCTTCGCCTGCAGGACCGAGTAAGCGAAGTTGAAATACGCTGTGAACGGCTCGGCGTGATAGATCAGGCTTAAGCTCGAGCCCCACGCGCGGCTCTGCGAATAGCTCAGCGGCGCGGTAACGACGCTGCCGGCGAGTTGCGCAAGGTCAAGCTGGTCCTTTCCGATCTTGTAGAAGCCGTCCACTCCCGCATTGAGACCCTCGACGATGCGCTGGCGGATGCCCGCGTCGAAGTAGTCGTCGCGCTCGGCCGGGATACGGTCGTTGCCGCTGTTGACCGGCGCGGCATTGGTGGTGTTGGCGAAGAGTTTGACCGTCTCGAGCGCGACCTGGTCGAACGGCGGAACCTTGAAGTAGCGCGCGTAGCCGCCGTGCAGGATGGTGCCGGCAAACAATGCGTACTCAATTCCCACGCGCGGGCTGAACTGATTCTGGGTGACGAATGCGCTCATCAAGTCCCATCGCGAGCCGATGTTGATGGTCAGCTTCTCGGTCGGATGCCATTCGTTCTGAGCATAGAATCCCAGCAGCCACGCGATCTGATTATGGTCATCGACGATCGAGATGGGAGTGGTGCCGGTCTGCACCCCGTCTTTCGCCGGGAAGGTCTGCGCATGATCGTCGAGCTCGATAGCCTCGCTGCTGAAATAAAATCCCGCGCGCAATCGTGTCGTTGGAGCTGAGGCGGTAGCTGGTGTCTTCCTGCAATCCGCTGATGAAGCTGGTGTGCAGAATCTTCGCAGCGACTCCATTGTAGATAAGATTGCCTGCCGGATCGGGATTGTAGGTCAACGAGTAGTAACGGCTGAATGCCGCTAGCTGATAGGTGGTATCCGCGCCGATCGATCCCTGGAGCGACACGATGTCGTAGTAGCTCTGCTCGAACTCGCTTTCACGAACGTTCGCGGACGGATAGCTCGGCACGCCGCTCAGCTCGTATTGCTGCGGGATGCCCGGCTCGGGCGGAATCTGGAAGTGGTTTACCGAGGTGCCCGCGATCAGCGAGAGCCGCGTCGTGGGATTGATCAGCCACGACAGGTTGGCGAACCCTTGGCCCTGGTAAGTGCGGTCGTTATTCGGATCCGGGCTCGAGGTTGGCGATTGCAGTCCGAGATCGCTCTGCAGATAGAATCCGCTCACGTAGTAGCTGAAGCGCCCTTCGCATCCGCCCATCTCGAAGCTCGGCTGCATCGTGGTGTGCTGGCCGCCGGCGAAGGAGAAGTTATTGTTGCTCGGGCCGCCGCTGGAACATCCGTCCTTGGTGTGAATGTCGATCACGCCCTCGTTACGCCATCCGAACTGCGCGGGCAGCACGCCGGTCAGCAGCGTGATGCTGTTCACGAAACGGGGACTGAAAAGCTCGCCGAAGCTGGTGACGGCCTCGGGCAGGAATACGCCGTTTACACGGTATTGAACGCCGCCGCCGTTCTCGCCGTTGATGTGGATCTGCTCCTGACCCTGACCGTAACTGTCCTGGCTGACGCCCGGCGCTTGTTGCAGCACTTGCGCGAGCGCGGTGTCCTGTCCTTCGGGCAGGCGCTGAATTGCGGGTTGATCGAACCGGTATGCGGTGCTTCCGGTTTCGGGCGAGAGATCGTTGCGCGCACGATTGAGCTGGGCGGTCACTCCCTGCAAGGTCAACGCCCCGCTCGATTTCATCGCGAGCACGATCGGTGCTGGACTCGAAACGGCGGCGATCGTGACCACACGCTGCGCACTTTCAAACTCCGCGTGGTCGACGGAGAGCTGATAGGTTCCGGGATTGAGCTCCAGCGCGAAGTTGCCGGCTGCATCAGTTCGCGATTGCGCGGCGGTGACTCCACTTGCGGATTGGATCCGAACAACTGCGCCCGCGATTGGCTTGCCGATCGAATCGACAACCGAGCCGGAGAGGTGGCGAGTCTGGGCACCGCGGGACTGACTGGCCGGAGCGGCTGCGGCGTATTGCGGGAACATCACGCTCGCGAGAATCGCGAGTAACGCGCACGCGTGATAGAAGATGTGAGGAATACGCCACCCGAAGCCGAGCATCTAATCTACCAACAGCGAGTTCGCAACAATGAGAGCCCCATACGCCGCCGCACTGACACTTTCAATTTGGTACATGCTGATGCCGCCGATATCGAAAGGCGGCAACATCGAAGTGAACGCGCCACTCCAGCAATGGCAGCGCAACTTCGTATACAGCGTCAAGGGCAGTTGTATCGCCGAACTCGAGACGGAAATCGGCCATGCCGCCAAAGATCCCGCCGCATCGGCCACCTTGCGCCGTCTCAAAGCGTCGATCTGCGTCCCGGACGACGATCCCCGGCTGGGCGCGGCTAAATCCGATTCATCCAAATAGGATCCCGCGACGGATCATTTCGTTGGCGGCGAAACGGATCCCAGGTTGCCCGGTAGACCAGCCATCGGAGCAGAACTCGAGGTCGCGATGGCGGTTACTGCCTGGCTTGAGGGCGCGGTTGCTCCTTTGATCGCGGTGAAATTCAAATGAAAA
The DNA here is from genome assembly GCA_963765675.1 of uncultured delta proteobacterium. Taxonomy (GTDB): domain Bacteria; phylum Desulfobacterota; class Binatia; order Binatales; family Binataceae; genus JBARDN01. Next base: position 22,016 of record CAVXXK010000013.1, read on the forward strand.
GTTGCGCTCTTCTTTGCAGGGATCTTGAACGGTGATTTGAATGTGAACACGGTCTGCGCCGCCGGTGGTTTCGCCTGTGCGGAGCGTGATGCGGTTTCATGCGTGGCCCTCAAACCGGCCGATTTGAACATCGACGCGTTGCTGAATGTCACGGTCACCGAACCAACCGTCTCGGCGCCGCCGGTGCCGTTGGTCAGCGTGAAAGTGCCGCCGTTGCGCGACGCTCCCGGGTGCGCGATGCCGGTTACCGTGTGCGTCACAGTCACCACGTTTTCCGGGCTCGGCGTCGGCATCGGCGTCGGCGTCGCGGTGCTGGTGGGCGTGGGACCGGAACCGGAAAGCAGTCCGTACACCGCAAGCCGAGACTGCGTGCCGACATAAACTTTTCCATTGGCGACGGTAGGGACCGCGAATTTGTTGTAGGTTCCAGCCGTGTCCCGACTCGAGTTCTGCGAGCTGTCATACAGTTCGCTGCTGATGTTCGAGGCGTCGAGCGCATACAGCACCGCGAGGTTGCTGATGTTGCCGATCATCCAGACAATCCCGTTTGCGGTTCCATCGGCAGAAATCGACGGAGTCGCGCCGGGCCACGGGAAAGTCACAGCGAAGGTCTGGACCGGCGAAGCCGACAGCAATCCATTGCTGAGCGAGTATTGCTGCGGCATTGCGCTAGCGGGAGCAACGTAGATGTTGCTGTTGAAATAAGCGGGTGTGCTGAACGAGGATCCAACGCTGGAATTCTCCTGGATCACGTTGTCGCTGTTGCCGGGACCCGTCTGATACCCACCCATCGCATCACGGTTGACCATATAGAGCTCGCCCGCCTTGCCCACCCCCACTGCAAGATGCGTTGGCGCAGTAGGTTGATCCGGCAGCAGCATCAAGGCGCCCGACCCAAGATCCTGATCGTTCGCGAAGAGACTCGCCTGGTTATTGGGAGTGAAATAGCTGTTGACCTTGAAACTACTGCCTGAGGGAGTCAGCCGCAGGAAGCTATCGCCGTAATCGACTCCGCCCGTGACATTGGCGTCGAAAGTGCCATTGCCGCTAGAGAAGTAAATGTCGCCACTGGCATCGGTCGCCAGGCCCCCGCCGGCCATCCAGATGCCGCCATCAGTGCCATTTGGATCGACGCTGTACAGCGCCACCTGTGAGAGCGAGGTTTTGTTATAGCCAAGAACCCAGCCGTTGTAGGGACCGAAGTCGCAGTGCGACGAAAACGCCATGTAGAGCACGCTGCCGTCGAGCAGCAAAGCGGAGCGCTGATTATTGAAGAAAGCTGAGAGTGAGATCTGCCCATTAGGATTCGCGTTGGGGCCGGTGCTCGGTACTGAACCCTGAATCACGACCGGAGAGGTTCTCTCCTCGGACCCGTTGGTGATGTCCAGCGCGTGCAGGCGGTACATGTAGCTGCCATCGGTTTCCTTGGTGGCGGCCGTTACGTACAAGATATTGGTAGCAGGATCGATCACGCCGGTGCTGGTGCTTCCAATCAGCGGCGTCAGATCGCCGCAGCCAGTATCACTGGCAGGTATCGGAACCTCGCCCTTCGTCAAAAGACTGGTGTGCCACAAGGGTGATCCGGCGGTGTCAGCATCGAAGGCGTAGACACTGTCGTTTTCGGTCGTGACGATTACGATATTGTGGGTACCCTGACCGCGAATCGCCACCGAGGGTACGTACAGCGGCTGCGCATAGATTTGAGCGTCAACAGCCGCAGTGAACAAGAGACCGAACTGAGCGGTGTTAACGTTGGAGGGCGTCAGGATCGTTTCGGAAAGATTCTGGCCGGTGCGAAGATTGTCATTGTGATAAGTAAGGACACCGGCGAACGAAGCAGCTTCCCCGACCGTGGGGTGAGATAGGAAGAGCAGAAATAGCAGCGCCAGCGCGACGCCTGAGACCGGTTTACAACGCCACCAATTCCTTCTCGTCACTATTGTTTAGTCTCCTTCTATTCTTCCTCGGTCGCCTTTATCTTCCCCGATTCTGCCGTGCAGGTAAATGCTACAATCCGATACTCGTGAGACGACGGTCGCTCACTTTGCTAATCTGTGACAGGATTTGCTTCCTTGCGAGTGAATTTGGTTCCGGCTAGCATTCGAAGCGTCAAGCGCCGAGGCATCCTTTTCACAATCGGTGTCCGCTTCATCCAGGTCGAACGAATTACGCGGTGGATTCAGAGGAACCGGATACGGCACCCGATCGCAATCGGGGAATATTGGTGCCCGTCGCGAATCCGGAAGGCGTCGCTCCGCTGCTCTCTATAGCCTTCGCGGCGGGTGAGGCTGACGACCCTCCGGTGCAGGTGCTCGCGCTGGTACGGCCTGCCGGCTCCGGTCATTCCGCCGCGCCCAGCTCCGCAGCGCTTGACGTCGCGATAGCGTACGCGCGGGCGCGAAGCGTCCAAATTTCATCCCAGGCTATCTGGTCGGCGGATGCTGCACAGGACATCCTGGCGACCGCACAGAGCGCCGGCGTTGCCTGGATCGTCCTTGGGTATCATCGCGCGATTTCCGGGGCTATTTCCGCCGGCGGCGCGATGGGTGGCGTCGTGCACGAGGTTCTGGCGCGCGCTAAAACACTACCGATCAATATCGGAGTGTTTGTGCAGGGAACTGCTCATCCGTTCGAGCGCGTCTATGCGGCGTTCGATTCGAGTCCCGACGGACAAGCCGCGCTTGGGCTCGCGGTGCGCATCGCGCGTCCAACCCACGCCAAGCTGCGCGCCCTGATGGTCTCGGGACGGGTCGAGAATACCGGCGACGAGCTGCTCGACATGGTTCACGATGCGCGCAAGAAGCTCGGCCGGCAATTCCACTCCGACGTGCTCGGCGAGCGAAGTCTAAAGCAGTTATTCAAGCAGACGCCCGGGCGGCTGCTGATCGTGGGCAAGAAATTTGCCGACGAAGTCGCGATGCCGCTGGACGAAGTGCCGGGCGAGGATCGCTGCGTGATCGTCGTGCAGGGTGCGAACGCTGCTGGTGAATAAAGCGCCGCGGCGGCGCCGCATGCTTTCCCTTCATCCCATCCTTTGCTAAACGGTCGGTATGTTCGATCCCGTTCCAGGAGAAACAGCGTGGATTTTCAGATTCCGGCCGACGTTACCGCCTACCTGAAAGAACTTGACGATTTTATCGAGCGCGAGATCAAGCCGCTCGAACGTGAAAACGACAATATCCGGTTCTTCGACCATCGCCGCGAATGGGCCCGCACCGATTTCGAGAACGGCGGCCTCCCGCGCCATGATTGGGAAGAGCTGCTGCGCGAGATGCGCAGGCGCGCTGACAAAGCCGGCCATTACCGCTACGCGCTGCCGCGCGAATACGGCGGCAAGGACGGCACCAACCTCGCGATGGCGGTGATTCGCGAGTACCTGGCGGCCAAGGGGCTCGGCCTTCACAACGACCTGCAGAACGAGAACTCGATCGTCGGCAACATGCCGACCGTCCTGATGTTCCGCGACTTCGGCACTCCCGAACAGAAAAAGGAATGGATTCCCAAGCTGCTCGACGGCACCATGCGCATCGCGTTCGGCCTGACCGAGCCCAATCACGGCTCCGATGCGACCTGGATGGAAACGCGGGCGGTTCGCGACGGCGACCAGTGGGTGATCAACGGCGCCAAGATGTGGAACACCGGCGTCCACGCCGCGACCCACGATTTTATTTTCGCGCGCCACAGCAACCGCGACGGCAGCGCACGCGGAATCGGATGCTTTCTCGTTCCGACCGATAGCCCGGGCTTCAAGATCGAAGAGTACCTGTGGACCTTCAACATGCCGACCGATCATCCGCGCATCTCGCTGACCAACATCCGTATTCCGGCGGGCGAAGTGCTGGGCGATCTCGACAACGGCTTGGCGGTCGCGCAGCACTTCGTGCACGAAAACCGCATCCGGCAGGCCGCGTCGTCGCTGGGGGCGGCGCAGTTCTGCATCAACGAGGCCGTCAAGTACGCCAAGGAGCGTAAACCGTTCGGCAAGCCGCTCGCGCAGAATCAGGCGATCCAGTGGCCTCTGGTCGAGCTGCACACTGAGGCCGCGATGCTGCGCACGCTCATCCACAAGACCGCCTGGGAGATGGACCAGATGTCCAAGCCCGAGGTCGCGCTCAGGCTGTCGGACAAAGTCGCGATGTGCAATTACCGCGCGAATCGGCTGGTGTGCGAGGCGGCGGACCGCGCGATGCAGGTGCACGGCGGAATGGGATACTCGCGCCACAAACCGTTCGAGCATATTTATCGGCATCATCGCCGCTACCGGATCACCGAAGGTTCCGAGGAGATCCAGATGCGCCGCGTAGCGCAGATCCTGTTCGGCTTCGGGCATCGCGAAGCGCAGTGACGGCGTCGCGCGCGGCCGGTTCGTATCAACGTGAGCGACAGTGATTTTGAGAACCGTCTCGGCGCGGTTGTGGCCCGCAGGATCGGCGCGCCCGGCACGATCCACGGCCTGCAGCGGCTGACCGGCGGCGCCAACAAGACCACCTGGTCGTTCGATGCCGACGTCGGCAGCCGCCGCGAGGAATTTATCGTGCAGCTCTCGAGCGCCGGCGCGGTCGATCAGCCAAATCCGCTGGCCGATATCTCTCCGCACATAACCGGCGACCAGGATGCGCTCATAATGATCGCGGCCGTACGCGGGGGCGTTCCCGCGCCGCGGGTGCGCGCAATTCTCGAACCCTCAGATGGCCTCGGTCCGGGCTATATCACCGAGAGAGTGGCGGGCGAGACGCTCGGGCCGAAGATCGTACGCGACGAAAAATTCGCGCATGCGCGCTCGATCATGACCGCGCAATGCGGCAAGATTCTGGCCGCGATCCACCGAATCGATCTGGCCGAGGTTCCTTTTCTGCCGTATCAGGACGCGGAGCAACTGGTGGCGGCTCAGTATCGAATCGCCGATTACTACGGACTGCGGCATCCGGCGGTCGAGCTCGGGCTCAAGTGGTCGGCCGAGAACGCGCCGAAAAATCCGCGGCGGACGGTGGTTCACGGCGATTTTCGTACCGGAAATTTTATTGTCGGCGAGAACGACGGTATCCGCCTGCTGCTCGATTGGGAGATCGCGCAGAGCGGCGATCCGATGCAGGACCTCGGATGGGTCTGCGTCAAAACCTGGCGCTTCGGCGGCCGCGGCCCGGTCGGAGGATTCGGGAAGCGCGAGGATCTGTTCGCCGCGTACGAGAAGGCGGGTGGGGCGCGTGTCGATCCCAAGGCCGTCCGTTTCTGGGAGGGATTCGGTTGCGTCAAGTGGGCAATAGGATGCCTGCGCATGGGGATGCGCGGAATCGAAGAAACCGGAATCGAGCGGTGCGCGATCGGCAGGCGTATCGAGGAACCGCTGTGGGATTTCCTGACCTTGATCGAAGGCCGCGACGAGTGAGCCGCAAGGAAGTGATTCGATAATGCCACGCAGCATGCCCGATGCCCCGACCTTGCTGGGTGCGGCGGTGAAATATCTCGAAGAAGAGTTGATGCCGACGCTTACGGGGTATCATCGCTTCAAAACTCGCGTGACGATCAACGCACTCAACGTCGTCCGGCGCGAGGCCGAACTGCGCGCCGCGCAGGCCGATGCCGAGCTCCGGCGGCTGACCGCGATTCTCGGACACGGCGGCGAGCTCGAAGCGCTCAGCGCCGAGCTCGCGCAGCGTATTCGCGAAGGAGCGATCAGCGTCGACGATCCCGCGATGCGAGCGCATGTGCGGCAATCGCTGGCTGACGCGCTCGCGATCAACAATCCGAAATGGTTGGACCGCTGATCTCGAACATCCTTCGGTCTCCTGCGGGACCAAATTCATCTTTCCAAAGCCTCTCGGAAGCAGCGCCGTACTGATATCCTGTGCGCCGCGGACATTCAGATTCGCCAGCGAAAGAGAGGGGAGGACAGCCGAACGTGAAATCAAGCATGCGCGCAAGCGCAGATTCGCGGCGGAATCGATTGGTGTGCCTGGCGATGGCGGTGATGCTCGCGGGTTGCGCGAGCGCGTCCGTCACGCCGGATTCGAGCGGACCTCCGCCCGTCGCGGCGTCATCGATGCGGCCCGGGCGGATAGTGGTGGACGATTTCGCGTTCTCGGCGTCGCAGGTTTCCGAGAATACCGCGATCGGCGCGCGAATCTTGAACAGCTTTTCCAGCACTCCGGCGGAGCAGCGCGAGGATGCTATCGGCAAGGAAGCGGCCGACGCGCTGGCGGCGGAAGTCGCCAAGCAGCTCGGCGACCTGGGCTTCGCGGTGATTCGTGGAAACTCCACCACGGTCTATGCCGAGGGCGATCTGCTGATCGACGGAGAGTTTCTAAATGTCGACGAAGGGAATCGCTTGCGCAGGCTGGTAATCGGATTTGGCGCCGGCGCCTCGAAGCTCGACACGCAGGTTAACGTCTATCGCATCACCGCCGGCGCGCGGCAGTCGCTCTTGCAATTCACCACTCACGCCGACAGCGGCAGGATGCCCGGCGCCGCGGTGACGATGGGCGCAGGAGCGGCAGCCCAAGGCGGAGCAACTGTGGGGATGGCGGCCGCCAGCGCCGGTATGGGCGGTGCCAAGACCTACACTTCGCAGGTCGGTTACCTGAGCGACAAGACCGCCGACCAGGTGGTCGCTTATCTTTCACAGTACTTTGCCCAGCAGGGATGGATCTCGCCCGATCAGGCGCAGAAGGTAAAGCTGTCTGACGCTCCCTGATCCGAAGCTGAGCTTTGCTGAAGATCGTAGTTGCGGCAGACCGAACCATATTGTAAGAACAGCCAACTTATCAGCGCACAGGGAGATCAGATGAAAACCAGAGCCTTCATGACCGCCGCTATGCTGGCAATGGCGTTGGGCGCGCTGACGATAGTCGGATGCTCGTCGAACACGACTCCTCCTGCCGAGGGTACCTCACAGCTCGAACTGTCTTTCGACCTGTCGAAATGTCAGCAACTCGAAGCGGGTCTGTTCAAGTGTCCCGCTGCCGACAAGCCGATTTGCAGTGCTGACTATAGTGGTTCGCAGGCTAGCCAATGCGTTCGTATCGGGCACAAGGGCAGCGTGTTTGTTGCCGGTCCGGGGACGGATTGAGCCTGATCGGTCGGTGAGCAGCCAATGCGCGCGCGCGTCTCGAAATGGGCCTTCGCGCGTTTTCATATCACGCAGAGATGTGCGGACGATTCACAATCACGCGCCGGGACGGAGTCGCACTGGCGGCTGAGCTCGGCGTCCCGAGCGATTCATTCTCCGACTATCGCCCTCGCTACAATATCGCTCCGACGCAGCCATACTTCATCGTTCGTCTCGAAAACGAAGATCGCAAAGCGCAGGCCGCGAGCTGGGGCCTCGTCAATTGGTGGGCGAAGGACGCCAAGCAGGCCGCTCGATACATCAATGCGCGGGCCGAGGGGCTCGAGGCGCGCCCCGTATTTCGCGACGCCTTCCTGAATCGGCGCTGTGTGGTTCCCGCCGACGGTTTCTTTGAATGGACAGGGCCCAAGACTGATCGCCGTCCGATCTGGTTTCATCGCGGTGACGGCGGCCTGCTTTTGTTTGCGGGTCTCTATGAAGCGTGGCAGAAGGAACCGGGCATTTGGGAGACGACTTTTACGATCGTCACGACCAGAGCCAACGCCACGATGGCGCCGTATCACGATCGGATGCCGGTGATTCTCTCCGATGCGCGCGCCGACGACTGGATGAATCCGCTGTGCCCGGACGCGATGGCGCTGAAACCGATGCTCGCGCCGGCCGACGATCTTCTGATCACCACGCGGGTGTCACCGCAGCTTAACAATCCCAAGTTTGATTCCCCCGAGCTGCTCGAAGAGACGCACTGACGCGGCAATTGCCGCGCGATCCAGGATTGTCGCTTGAAAGCGAGCCATCGCGGCGCTACGGTTCGCAGTTATTGGCTTCCAGAGCGAGAGCCTAACCTTGATGTCAGGTATACCCACACTGAATCCGCTTTCGCCGGAAGCCGCATCGATCTTCCATTTGTTCATCGGGATTCTGCTGGTGATGCTCGCGATCTTCGTGCTGGTCGCGGCGCTGATGACGGTCGCGGTGATTCGCTATCGCGACCGTGAGGGCGCTCCCGATGCGCGCCAGGAGTTCGGCAATCCGCGGCTCGAAATAATCTGGACGGTGCTTCCCGCACTCCTGCTGATCGTGATTTTCGGTTTCACCGTTCGCACCATTCATGCGTCGGATCCTCCGGCCGCCGGACACGCGCCCGACCTGCGGGTGATCGGACATCAATGGTGGTGGGAGGCCGACTACCTTGATTCCGGAGTTGTCACCGCCAACGAGATTCACATTCCAACCGGCCGCCCGATCCTGATCGACGTCGAATCGGCCGACGTGATTCACGATTTCTGGGTGCCCGAGCTGGGACGCAAGATCGACGCGATACCGGGTCATCCGAATCACATCTGGATCAGCGCCGACAAACCGGGCAAGTACCTTGGAACCTGCGCCGAGTTCTGCGGCAATCAGCACGCCTGGATGCGCATCGTCGTGATCGCTCAGACGCCCGAGGACTTTGCCGCGTGGCAGCGCGGTCAACTCGTCGTGCCCGCGGTTCCTTCGGCAGGCGTCGCGGCGCAGGGCGCGCAAATCTTTCGCGACCAGACCTGCATCAACTGCCACACGGTTGCCGGCACGCTGGGCAACCAGCGGATCGGTCCGGATCTGACGCATCTGGCGGACCGGAGCACGATCGCGGCTGGAGCTGCGGCGAACACTCCCGCCAATCTTCTGAAGTGGCTCGAAGATCCGAATTCGATCAAGCCCGAGACTCACATGCCGAACTTCCAGCTGAGCCCCACGCAGGCTCACGCTCTCGTCGCCTACATGGAGACGCTCAAGTGAGCGGCCTGGCGGTAAGAACGCGCGCCGGCGAGCCGAGCGAGGCGGCGGCCCGCAGGGGACTGCTCGCATGGGTCGCGTCGGTCGATCACAAGCAGATCGGGATCATGTATCTGCTGTCGTCGTTGCTGTTCTTCGGAATCGGCGGGATCGAGGCGCTCCTGATCCGCATTCAACTGGCGGTGCCGAACAATCATTTCCTGGGTCCCGACGCTTTCAACCAGATCTTCACGATGCACGGCACGACGATGATCTTTCTGGTGGTGATGCCGACGCTGGCGGGGATGTCGGTCTACGCGGTGCCGCTGATGATCGGGGCGCGCGACGTGGCGTTTCCGCGGCTGAATGCGATGAGCTTCTGGCTCCAGTTGTTTGGCGGAATCCTGCTCTATTTCAGTTTCTTCGGCGGCGGCGCGCCCAACGCCGGATGGTTCAGCTACACGCCGCTGTCCGAGCCCGCGTTCTCGATCACCAACGGTCTGACCTATTGGGTGCTGGCGCTGACCTGCCTCGGGATCAGCTCGATCGCGGGTGCGATCAACATGATCGTGACGATCATGAACCTGCGCGTGCAGGGCCAGACGATCCGGCGGCTGCCGCTGTTTGTCTGGATGACCCTGGTCAACTCGTTTTTGATCCTGATGGCGCTGCCCGTGCTCAATGCCGCGCTGGTGATGCTGCTGATCGACCGTCTGCTGAATGCGCATGTCTTCGCGCCGGCGTTCGGCGGCTCGGCGCTTTTGTGGCAGCACTACTTCTGGGGCTTCGGGCATCCCGAGGTTTACATCATGGTCCTGCCCGCATTCGGGATGATCTCGGAAATCATCCCGGTGTTCTCGGGCAAGCCGATCTACGGCTACGGCTTCGTCGCCGCGTCGACGGTCGCGATCGCGTTCCTGTCATTCACCGTATGGGCGCATCACATGTTCGCGGTCGGCATGGGCCACGTCTACGACCTGTTCTTCGTCTTCACCAGCATGTCGATCGCGGTGCCGACCGGAGTAAAGATTTTCAACTGGACCGTGACGCTTTATCACGGCAGGATTCGCTTCACGACCTCGATGATGTTCGCGCTGGGCTTCCTGGTGATGTTCACGATTGGCGGATTGACGGGAGTCAGCTTCGCGGTGATTCCGATCGACTGGCAACTCACCGATACCTACTACCTGGTTGCGCATTTCCATTACGTGCTGTTCGGCGGAACCGCGTTCGCGGTCCTGGCGGGACTCTATTACTGGTTTCCAAAGATGTCCGGAAAGATGCTCGATGAGCGGCTCGGCAAGTGGCACTTCTGGCTGACTCTGATCGGATTCAACCTGACGTTCTTCCTGATGCATCCGCTCGGCATGATGGGGATGCCGCGGCGCGTGTACACCTATCCCGACTTGCCCGGATGGGCCGCCCTGAACATGCTCTCGACGATCGGCGCGTTCATCCTGCTCGCCTCGGTGCTGGTGTTTCTGTGGAACATCTACCTGAGCCTCACCTCGGGTAAGGATGCCGGCGACAACCCGTGGGATGCGTGGACGCTCGAATGGGCGACCTCGTCGCCACCGCCGCCGGAGAATTTCGTGCTGGTGCCTCCGGTACACGGACGGCGTCCGTTGTGGGACTTGAAGCATCCCGATCGCGCGGACGAGCTTGTCAGGGCCGCGATGGCGGCGGCCAAAGGGTAGGGCGATGCGCAACGCGAAGCTCGCGGTGAGCCTGTTCATCCTGTCAGAGGCAAATTTTTTCCTGCTGCTGATCATCGCGTACGTCTTTTATCATTCGTATCCCGGCTCCGGACCGACTGCGGCGACCGCGCTGAATCCGCTGCGCACGGGACTGTTCTCGATTCTGCTGTTCGCGAGCAGCGCGACGATGATCATGGCGGCGAGTAACTACCGCGCGCGAGCGCGTCGCGCCACGCTCGCGTGGCTCGTCGTGACTGTGATTCTTGGCGCTCTGTTCCTGTTGGGGCAGGCGATCGAATACTTCGGACTTTACGAACACGGCATCGTGGTCAATCGCAATCTGTTCGCGACCACGTTCTTCACGCTGACCGGGTTTCACGGCCTGCACGTTTTTATCGGCCTGGTCGCGATCGCGATCGTCGCCGGACTTGCCGCGACTGACCGACTGGTCGGAAGCGAGCGCGAGGCCGACGCTTTCGAGGCGGTCGGGATCTATTGGCATTTCGTCGACGCGGTCTGGGTCGTGATTTTCAGCATCGTGTACCTGTGGGCGATCCTGTGAACGGAATCGGCAACCTGCTGCGCGCGTGGGACTTCGATCCGTCGATCGTGATCGGATGTATCGCGCTGCTCGCGGCGTATGCGCTCGCGCATCGCGGCGATTATTCGCGCGCGCCGTGGTTCGTCGCGGGCGTGGTTGCGATGTTCCTGGCGCTGGTCTCTCCGCTCGACGCGCTCTCGGACGAGTACCTGTTCAGCGCGCACATGCTGCAGCATCTGATTCTCATTCTGATCGTGCCGCCGCTCCTGATTCTCGGCCTCTCGGAAAAATTTGTGGACTCGATACTCGAGGTGCCGGTGCTCGCGCGAATCGAGCGGATATTGGCGGCGCCCGCGGTCGCGTGGACGCTCGCGATGGCGGTGCTGTGGATTTGGCATTGGCCCGCGCTCTACGACGCGACGCTCGCGAACGAGGACGTGCACATCTTCGAGCATCTGTGCTTCCTCGTGACCGCGACAATTTTCTGGTGGCCGATTTTCACGCCGGTCGCGCGCGCCCAGATGGAGCCGATGCTGGCGATCATCTATCTCGCGACGGCAATGGTTGCGAACAGCGTGCTCGCGATACTTCTCACCTTCGCGAGTCCGGGTCTCTATTCCGCTTACCTGCATCCCGCCGACTCACTTGGAATCCTGACGACGCTGCGCGACGGATGGGGCCTGACGCCTGCGGTCGATCAGCAGCTCGGCGGGCTTCTGATGTGGGTGCCGGGCGGGCTGGTTTTTCTGGGTGCGATTATGTTTGTGATGGCCCGCTGGTACTCGGAACCTGACGCGCACAGCCATACGGTCGGCGTCGGCGCGATCGGGAGGATGAACTGATGCCGTCGGATACAGATCAGATCGACGCGAAAGCGGCGCAAGGCTGGACCGCGCCCAAGCCCGAGCGAGTGCCCGCGCCCACCTATCAGCCCGCGGTGATGGCGCTGGGGATCACGTTCGTGGCGTTCGGGTTTGTCACCTCGTACGCTTTTTCTTTCGTCGGGTTGATCCTGATCGCGTTCGCGCTTTCGCGCTGGATTGGAGAGTTGGTGCATGACGAGTGACGGTGAAAATCGCGCGCCTGCTCCCGCGGGCGACGCTCTCAGTCCGGAACGCCGCGCGTTCGTGGTCAAGCTTTCGCTCGGATTGATGGGACTTGCGGCCGCGCTGGTCGCGGTGCCGATCGTCGGATTCCTGATCGGTCCACTGATCAAAAAGTTTCCCGCTATCTGGCGGCCGATCGGCAAGGCCGAGAGTTTTGCGGTCGGCAAGACGGTGCTGGTTTCGTTCCGCGATCCTTCACCGCTCGCGTGGGCCGGAGTTACCGCCGAGACCGCCGCATGGCTGCGCCGCGACGCGAACGGAGAGTTCACCGCGTTCGCGGTCAACTGCACGCATCTCGGGTGCCCGGTCAGATGGCTCCCGGACGCGAACCTGTTCATGTGTCCGTGCCACGGCGGAGTGTACTACGCCAACGGCACCGTCGCGGGCGGACCTCCGCCGCTTCCGCTGTTCCAGTATCCGGTGAGAGTCAACAACGGGATGGTCGAGATTCGGACCAGCGCGGTGCCAATCGGATGAACAAGCTGGCACGCGCGGCGACGAGACTCGTCGAGCCGCTGATCGACGCGTTCGAGGAGCGCACCGGCCTCATCAAGATGATGGGCGACCTCGCGCGCCATCCGGTGCCGCCCGACACTGGATGGTGGTACGTGTTCGGCAGCGCGACGCTGGTCGCATTCATGATCCAGGTGGTGACCGGGATCGCGCTTTCCACTTCGTACATCTCGTCGAGCGGCGACGCGTATCAGGCTCTGCAATTTATCTCGACGCAGGCGCTCTTGGGAAACCTGCTGCGCGGGATGCACTATTTCGGCGCGTCGGCGATGGTCCTGCTGGTCGGAATTCACATGACCCAGGTCTTCATCATGGGCTGCTACAAGTACCCGCGCGAGTTCAACTGGGTCACGGGAGTGGTGCTCCTGTTCCTGACGCTCGCGATGGGATTCACGGGGCAGCTTCTGCGCTGGGATCAAAACGCGGTGTGGTCGATCGTGGTCGGAGCGGAGCAGGCCGGGCGGATGCCGGTCGTCGGCACGATGATGGCGCATTTTCTGCTGGCGGGGAAAACGATCGGCGGCGCCACGCTCTCGCGGTTTTTCGCGTTCCACGTGTTTTTCATTCCGGCGATGATCTTCGCGGTGGTCGGCATTCATCTCTTCCTCGTGCTGCACGACGGAATCTCGGAACCGCCGGTGGCAGGAGAACCGGTCGATCCCGCGACCTATCACAAGAAGTACGACGAGCTGGTTGAAAAGCACGGAGTTCCATTCTGGCCCGATGCGGCGTGGCGCGATGTCGTCTTCTGCGTCGCCGTGGTGATCGCGATCGTTCTGCTCGCCGCGATCTTCGGGCCGCCGAAACTCGGGCCTCCGCCCAATCCGAGCCTGCTCGCACGCGACCCGGCGCCCGACTGGTACCTGCTCTGGTACTTCGCGCTGCTCGCGCTAATCCCGCACAAGATGACGACGCCGGTGATCCTGCTCGCGCCGCTGGTCGGAGTGATCGTGTTGCTGCTCGTTCCGATCGTGTCGAACACGGGCGAGCGCCATCCGCGCAACCGGCCATGGGCGGTAGGCGCCGTGATCGTGATCGTCATGATGATCGCGACGCTGTGGGTCGAAGCGATTCGCGAGCCGTGGTCGCCCGACTTCGCCGCGAAACCTCTGTCCGTGGAGATTGTCGGCGTGAGCGAAGGTCCGATCGCGAACGGCGCCAAGCTGTTCCACGAGAAGGGATGCGAGTTCTGCCACGCGATCTCCGGCAACGGCGGTCATCGCGGCCCTGACCTGAGTTTCGTGGGCGATCGCCTGACCAAAGACGACCTGACGATTCGAATCATGAACGGCGGCTACAACATGCCCGCCTACGCGGGAAATCTGTCGCCGGCGGATCTCGAGGACCTGTTGATCTTTCTCGGCTCGCGCAGGCATCCGAAAATCGCCGCGTCGGCCGGAAAATAGCGCGCGGCGGATCGCTGAGGACTCAGCTTTTGTCGCGCGATCCGTAGGAGACCGACAGCCCCGCGCGCGCGTCCGACTGGATTCCGTATTGAGGAATCGGGTAGCGCAGCCCGTTGGCCGCCAGCCGCTTCATCCCCTCGATCGCTTTCGGCACAAACTCGGGCGGCGTCGCCAGCAGCAATTCGTCGTCGAGCACGCCGCCGTAGCGGCGCTCCGCGTAGCAGGGAATCGAGAGGCTCGGCTCGCGCGTTCTCAGGGCGCGGCCCCATGAATCGGCACACGCCGACTCGCCGACGACGCCCCAGTTGAATTTCCGGTAGCCGGCCCATTGCAGGCCGTTGATGAACAGGATCATCTGTCCCGGCGTCGCGTAGATGAGGCAGATATCGGGAGGATTCAATCGTCCCGACGCAAGCGGCGCCACCGCCATCGCGGTGTAGCGCCCATACGGGACGGTGTCCATCGCGCGCTGATGGGCGGCGGAATCCTCGAGGGTCGAGAACCATACGCCGGCCATCGCCTTGCCCGAGAGCCATTCCTCGTTCTGCGGATGAAGTCCGATGACGGCGCCGCACTGCGCTCCGACCAAATCCTTCACCGTGATTCCGACGGTCCATCCGAGACGCGCAGCCTGTGCGACGATCTGGTCGGTGGTGTGGATCGATTTCGGCCGGCGAATTTTCGGAATCGCTTCCATCTCCTCGACGGTCGCGTAGAGCTTCATCCCGATCGGCGTGGTGCGCAGCCGGAGCAGCCGGTTGAGATCGTCGATGATCGCGGTCCAATCGAAATTTGGTTGCGTGGATGGACTCGCGGTTTTGTCGGCGGTTGGTTCGGGCATGTCTTTGTCCTTCTTCGAGTTGTCGCGCGCGGCGACTTGGTAGTCGGGCTATTGATTCGGGATATACCTCACGGCGAAGCGAAATAGCGAACCGCCGCGCCAATTTTTTGCCAGTCCCGCGGCCGGTTTGTGACCGCCCGATTCTTCGCGCGAAATTCCCCTTGCTACGCGGAGTTGCAATTACGAGCCAAACTGTCCGCAAGCGACTCAGAAAATCCGGCACATATCTTGGATTTGAGATGAAGATCGGAAGCGCGAGATCCAACCTGAACGATGCCTGACAATCCGATCCACGTCCTCCTGATCGAAGACAATCCCGCCGACATGCGGCTGGTCACTGACGCGCTGGCAGGTAGCCGCGGCGCGCGTTTCGCGGTGACTATCGCGGATCGACTGGACGCCGCTCTCGAATGCCTGCGCGACGGCCGCTTCGACCTCGTGATACTTGATCTCACCCGGCCCGATTGCTCGGCGGAAGATGCTGTCGCACGGCTCAACGATAAGGCGGGGCGCCTGCCGATTGTGGTGCTGAGCGAGTTCGAAGACGAACACCTGAGCCGCAAGATCATAAAGCGCGGAGCGCAGGACTGCCTCGTCAAGCGGCCACTGGATCGGCGGCTGTTGGTCCGTTCGATCCTGAGCGCGATCGAGCGCAAGCGGATCGAGGCGGAGATCGTCCGGGGCCGCGACGAGGCGCTGGAAGCGGTCGCTATGAAATCCGCCTTTCTGGCGAACATGAGCCACGAGATTCGCACGCCGATGAACGCGATCGTCGGGATGACCCGGATGCTGCTCGACACCTCGCTCGATTCCGATCAGCGCGAATTCGGCGAGGTGGTGTGGTCGAGCGCGCATTCTCTGCTGCGCATCATCAACGACATCCTGGACTTCTCGAAAGTCTCGGCGGGCAAGCTGAGACTCGAAGAGATCGACTTCAGTCCGACTGAGACGCTCGAAAGCGTGATCGGACTGTTCGGCGAGCAAGTGCAGCGCTCCGGGATTGAGCTCGCGACGTTTGTCGATAGCGCCGTGCCGGCATATCTGCGCGGCGATCCGGTGCGGCTGCGGCAGGTGCTGGTGAATCTGATTGGCAACGCGATCAAGTTCACCGACGCCGGTGAGATCGCGGTGACGGCCGAGTGCGTCGTTGCGTCGAGCACAGACGCGACTTTGCGTTTCTCGGTTCGTGACACCGGCCCCGGCATTCCGCTCGCGGCGCAAAGATCTCTGTTCCAGGCATTCTACCAGGCCGATGGCTCGATGACGCGGCGGCATGGCGGGACAGGACTTGGGCTTGCGATCTCGGCGGAGATCGTCGCGCGGATGGGCGGCGAGATCGGAGTTGAGAGCGCTCCCGGACGCGGGTGCAATTTCTGGTTCACCGCGCGCTTTCGGCTTGGAGCGAACGCCGCTGAAAGCATTGCCGGACCGATGAAAGATCTGCGCGGCCATAGCGTGCTGCTTTGCGCGCCCGACACTCTTGGCGCGCGTTTTCTGGCCCGGCAAATGAAATCGTGGGGAGCCAGATGCGAGCGCGCGACTACCGCGGCGCAGACACTCGCGATCGTTTCCGGCGCGACGCCGGAAGAGACTGCCGATGCGATCCTGATCGATTGTAACCTGGCCGGAATGGAAGGACTTACCCTGGCGCGCCAGCTCTCCGCCCACACCCGGTTTGCCGGACCTCCGATGCTGGGAATCTGCGATCTCGGGAGACGGCCGGACGGCGCCGCGATGCGCGCGGCCGGGATGCTGGCGGCGCTGGCCAAGCCGGTGCGCCAATCGGAGTTGTCGAGCTGGCTCCGTACCGCGATCGCGAGCGCGGAAGATCGCTCGCAATCCGACTCCGGGGCGGGCGCGTCGCCTCGACAGATTCAGCTCAAGCCGTTTCGCGAAATCGCCGAGGCGTTCCCGCGCACGGCGCGCGAGCGGGCGCGAATCCTGCTGGTGGAAGATCACGCGGTCAATCGCACAGTGGCGCTCAAGATGCTCAAGCGATTGGAATGCCGCGCCGACTCGGTGAGCAACGGGCGTGAAGCAATCGAGGCGCTCGCGCATAGCGCCTACAACATCGTGCTGATGGATTGCCAGATGCCGGGGATGGACGGTTACGAAGTGACGCGCGAGATTCGACGCATGATCGGCGGCACGGCCAAGATCGCAGTCATCGGCTTGACCGCGCACGCGCTGGCCGGTGATCGGCAGAAGTGTCTTGACGCCGGAATGGATGACTACCTGAGCAAGCCGTTTCTGCCCGAGGACCTCGCCGCGATGCTCTCGCGATGGCTCCCGGAAGGCGACGCGGCGACGATCGAAATTACGCAACGCGAAGTTATCCGCGGCATTATCGAACCTCCCGCGATCGATCCAGCGGCGCTGCGCAACCTCGAAGCGGCAGCCGACGACGGTATCGAGTTCGTCCGCCAACTAATCACCGTGTTCCTGGCCGACCTGGATGATCGCGTCGCGGCGATGCGCTCGGGCACGCGCGCCGGCGACCCGACCTCGATCGCGCATGCGGCGCACGCGCTCAAGGGAAGCTGCGGACACTTCGGCGCGAAGCGGCTGCTCGCGCTCTGCCGCGAGCTCGAGGAGCAAGCGCGCGCGGGCGCGACCGACGGTCCAGCGACGGCGATCATCGATTCGATCGAGCGCGAATGCGCTCGCGTGCGCCGCGAACTCGAGAGTCATCTCGTTGCGGCGCAAGTGAATCCGGCGGGTTGAGAAGCGCGCTTCGGGCCGTTTCGCCGCACTCCAATTGATAGGCTTGGGATGGCATGATAACTCTTCCCTTCCCGAGAGTTTGAACCATGGCGCGGGCGGCGTACCCAAGTGGTTAAGGGAGAGGTCTGCAAAACCTCCATGCATCGGTTCAATCCGATCGC
>CAVXXK010000014.1:0-208817 GCA_963765675.1 uncultured delta proteobacterium
CGAACGTGGCAAGGCTAATATGTTCACCTACGCCGGAGAAAACGCGATTACCGGCAGCGATCTCAGCGGTATGGACGACTGTCCGCTAGGCGACTGTGCTGGAGGGGGAGACGTCGGAAGCGGGGTATCGAGCGGCTCCGGCGATGATGGCTTTCAGGAGCTGATCCAATTTCTCCTCGGACCATTCGCCAATTTCCTTTCCACCTCGTCGTCAGCGACCCCAACGATAATGAATTATGCTGGACCTCAACTGGAGTCGCGGTTTGGAAACAGCTTCGCTACGGTGGGCCTGCGCAACTTCAACGTTTACACCCAAAGTGGTGGGATCACGTACGTGCAGGCGGAAGACGATGACGATGAATCCCATTAACGATCTGACCGTCATTCTTGAGCCGGACGGAGAGATACTCACCTTTTGTCGTGGCAGGGGCAGAGGGGCTTCCAAATGAGCTACATGATAACGCGCTACAATGCTCAGATTGGCGCTGGCGGGTTCCACGTAGAGTTTGTCGATCCGTTTCCGGATTCCGTTACGAGGAGTCCGGCGGAGTTTATTTGCGATTCTGACGAACGCAACGAGCTTATCGGGATTGAGACCCTCAATCTCTATTGCGACGAGAATCCTGACGCGCTGTCTCTGCTCCGCGCGCCCACCGAAGGGTTGAGCACCCTTGGCAGGGTGAGGTATTACGAAAAAGGACAGGCCTTTTATCTCAATCTCACGGGCAAACATGGCCCTTCTGTATACCAGAAAGTATGCGAAGGTAGCTTGTTGTTCGATTCCAGGCGGCGACTGATCGGTCTTGAAGGGAAGTATTAGAGTACTATCTCTACGTACGAGTCATCCGTGAGAGCGCGAGGATCGAGAATGATTCAGTGCCAATGCCTTTCACCGTACCGATCCCGAGCGTGTTTCCGTTTCCACTTCCGGTTCCAGTTCCGCTCTGAATATTCTCGAAAGAGGAATTGTCATGAAAGGACTAATGGTATCTCTGGATCTCTCCTCTCAATCCCTTTCGTTGGAGGATATATCTGCGAGACTTCGAATTTCCCCTTCTTCAGGCTCACACAACAAGGGAGATGCTCGTCCCTCTCCAGACGCTACTCAAAGAATCTGGAACCAGACGATTTGGCGTCTGGAGTCAAATCTTCCGAAAAGCTCACCGCTGGAGAGGCATTTGAATAATCTTGTTGCACACTGTTCTCCACAAGAGTTAGCTCGTTCGGGGCTACTCTCTGGGGATTGTTCTGCGCGGGTCAACGTTGGAATCCTTTTTGACACAGTCGATGTGAGTATCTCAATGTCGCCTGCCGCACTATCGATTGTTAGTGACTATGGAGCTAATCTGGAGATTAGTTGTTACCCGAGCGAGGCAGGTACAATTCAGTGATCGACGAATTTATGATCTGTTTTCTAGCGGCGATTTCCAATATTCTTATCCTTCTGTTTTCTCTGCACCGAATGACAGGAGTCGCGAAAGGATAATATTTGCACACCACCGACGTTGAGCCACAACAACTAATTTATGCGATCGACGGGTACTGTTTATGTCAACCATTGTGGCGGTGAGGAAAGAAGGCGTCGCGGCTATCGCGGCGGATTCTCTGACGACCTGGGGATCGGCCAAGGAGACCGCTGAGTACGTTGTTAGCTATCACAAGATTGTCAAGGTCGGGCAGTCATTTCTTGCCATTACCGGCCCAACCGCCGCGAAGCTGGCGATCAAAGATTATTTCGACGCCAAACCAGATGTCGATCTCAGCACCGTCGACTTAATCTTTCGAGTGTGGCTCAAGCTTCACGCCGCTTTGAAGGACCAGTACTTTCTGAATCCAAATGAGGATCGCGAAGATGCCTTCGAGTCCACTCGAGTCGATGTCTCGATAGCTAATGCCGCAGGGATATTCGGCGTCGACGCTCACCGCGCCGTTCAACAGTTTTCACAATACTATGCCTATGGGACGGGCTGGCAACATGCTCTGGGAGCCATGTATGCGGTATATAACCAAGCCGGGCGCTCAGCGGTCGACGTGGCTCACGTCGGCATAAACGCCGCGGCCGAGTTCGATTCCGACACGGGACTTCCGGTCGTATGCTATTCGCTCCCTCTCGCTCAGTAACGGGACACGCGCTGCGTCGTAATGACGAATCTTGATCGCGTCAGAAATGCCGTGTAACAGGACGCGCGAAGCTCACGAAACCTCACGCGAGAAACGGGTCAGGAATTAATGGCACCGGCTTTAGCCGGTGCGGCCACAGGCTAAAGCCTGTGCCACCTAAGACTCGATCATGTTTTTCGTAGGGGCGGCTCGCGAGCCGCTGTTCGGGGAAAAATCGTTTCGCGTCGATCCTTCAGGACGTCCGCGCGGACAATTTCATTCGTAGATGGGCGATCCTCAGATGCGCCACAGGTGTCATTCCCGCGCGGGGCTGGCGCGCGAGGAATCCCGAGCGAAGGGCCTCTGCATGTGATGTTGGCGTCGGGCATGGCCGCCTCGGGATTTCCCGCGCAGCGCTCGAAATGATGACCGGAGGTCCTGGCTGAGATTACGATACTGATCGCTCTGCCAACTTTCATGGCAGGATGACAGACAGGCGCGGGTTGCGAGACAATCGGGCGCCTGCGAAAGCAGGGCGCTTTTCACTGTGGCGCTTGCGATGTTACGATCGGCGCGCAATGAGGCTTTTGGAATTTTATCGCGCTCGGAGATAGGCCGATATGAAACTCGATACCGGACTCGCCGTCCGCAATCTTAAGGATGTTCCTGCCGCCGCCAAGGCTGCTGAAGAGGCGGGGTTCGATGCGCTGTGGACTATCGAGGCCGGCAGCGATCCGTTTCTGCCTGCCGCGATCGCGGCGGAGCATACCAAGAAAGTGAAAATCGGCACCGCGGTCGCGATCGCGTTTCCGCGCAGTCCGATGGTCACGGCCGGCACCGCGTGGGATCTCGCCGCGCTGTCCGACGGCCGCTTTATCCTGGGGCTCGGCACGCAGGTCAAAGGCCACAACGAACGCCGCTACAGCGTCAAATGGGAGCCGCCCGTGCCGCGGCTGCGCGAATATATCGGATCGCTGCGCGCGATCTTCAAATGCTGGGCGGAAGGCGGCGCGAAGCTCAGCTTCAGCGGCAAGTACTACAACTTCTCGCTGATGACGCCGTTCTTCACTCCGCCGAAACACGCGCATCCGAATATCCCGATCTGGATCGCCGGCGTCAACGAACACATCCTGCGGCTGGCCGGCGAGGCCTGCGACGGCCTGCACGCGCATCCGTTCAACTCGCCCAAGTACCTGCGCGAGTACGTGCTGCCGAATGTCGAGCGCGGTCTCGCCAAGGGCGGACGCGCGCGCAAGGATTTCACGATCGCGACCACGGCGTTCGTGATCGTCGGACGCAACCGCGAGGAGATCGAGCGCGCGAAGGCCGGCGTGCGCCAGCAGATCGCATTCTACGCCTCGACCCGCACCTACAGGGTCGTGCTCGATATGCACGGATGGGGCGACGTGTCGCCGCGGCTCAGCGAGAAGGCGGCCAAGGGTGATTGGCGCGGGATGGCGAGCGAAATCACCGACGAGATGCTCGAGACCTACGCGGTGACCGGCACCTTCGACGATATCGCCGAGAAAGTGAAAGAGCGTTACGACGGCCTGCTCGACCGGGTCGCGTTCTACATTCCGTACCAGGCGGGAATCGACGACGCCGAATGGAAAAAGCTCACGCGCAAATTCAACGGATGACAAGAATGAAATCCAGCTCGATGCTTACAGGTTCCTGGCCGCGATTCTGACGCTCGCACTCGCGATCGCCGCCGGGGCGCCGCGCGCTCTCGCCGCCGAGACCTCGACGGCGGCGCCGATTGCGCCCGAGGCGCCCGAGCCCGCGGTGCAGAAATTTACGGTCGTCGCGGTGCAGATCGGAACTACCAAGTTCTGGCTGCCGAGCACGATTATCGTGCATCAGGGCGAGAAAGTCGTGCTGACGCTGAAGAACGACATCCCCGGCGCGGAAGATCGCCACGGATTTTCGCTTCCCGCGTACAACATCACCGAGGTCATCAAGCGTGGCGAGCCGAAGACGGTTTCGTTTGTCGCATCGCGCGCGGGCACGTTTCCGTACATATGTCAGCTCCATCCCGCGCACGTCGGCGGCCAGTTGATCGTCGAGCCGAAGCTGTAGGCAAATTCCAATCGCGCTCGCCATGCCGAAAGGTTAGGCTCTGAGGCCTGATGCGAACGCGGGTGCTCTATGCGCGAACGCCCAAGTGGCGGAGCCTGATCGAACGCGCCGATGAATTGATCGCCGGGCCGGGGTTTCGCGCGGTGAAAGCCGAAGGGCGTACGCTCGCCGGGATGCTCGAGATTCCCGGCCACGAATCGGTGTTCATCAAGCGCACGCGTGAACGATCATGGGCGAAGGGGCTCGCGGCGCGCGGCTCGGGCTCGCGTGCGGCGCGCGCGATCGCTGGTGCGGAGATTCTCGCGTCGGCGGGCATTCCGCATCCCGCGCCGATCGCCGCGATGGACGAGGTAAGCGGCGGCGCGGTGCGCGCATCGTATCTGATTTCCGAGGCGCTTCTCGAGGCCGACAGCCTGTCGCGGTTCGCGCTCGGCCCCGGCGAGATCAAAGGACGCGACGCGCGGCGACGCCGGCGAATCCTCGCGGCGGTCGCGCGCGAGGTCAAGCGGATGCACGACGCAGGCATCTACACGCGCGATTTGCAGGAGACCAACGTGATGGTCGCCGACGACGACGCCGGCGGCTTCCGCGTCTGGTTCATCGATCTGGAAGACTTCCGCCGCGATCGCGGAAACGGCGGTGTTTCGCGCGAACGCCGGGTCCGCAATCTGGTGCATCTGGACCGCAGTATCGGACGCTTTCTCTGCCGCGCCGCGCGCCTCGCGTTTCTCTATGATTATATTGGCGGGCGGCCCGAGCGTGGCGAGGCGCGCCGGATGGTGCGCGAGGTCCTCGCGATGCGCGCGCGGATCGATCATGGCCGCGCGCGGCGGGAACCGCATCCGGCGCGCGCGGGTTTCTAGGCGAAATCGGCAAATGGCAATCTCAATCCGCAGACGCGAATACGATCATCACACCGAGCAGGTGCACGCGGCCGGCGGAACCTGGGTGCGCGATCTGGTGCTCGGGCTTAACGACGGGCTGGTCGCGTCGTTCGCGGTGACCTCGGGTGTCGCGGGTGCGTTTTCGATTGCGGGAATCGTCGCGATGGCGGGGCTCGCGGAGATGCTGGGCGGCGCGGTCTCGATGGGCTTGGCGGCGTTTATCTCGGCGCGATCGCAACTGGAATTTTACGAGAGTGAAATCGAACGCGAGCGCGAAGAAATCCGCAAATGGCCCGATCGCGAGCGCGAGGAGATCGGCGCGATCTATCGCGCCAAGGGCTTCTCGGGCGAGTTGCTCGAAAAAATCGTCGCGCATATCACCGCCGATCCTGAACGATGGTCCAACGTGATGATGCGCGAGGAGCTGGGCTTCGCGGTCGAGTCGTTCGACCCGCCGCTGCGCTCGGCGTTTACGGTCGGCCTTTCTTATCTGTTCGGTGCGGCGGTGCCGGTAGTCCCGTACCTTTTCTTCGCGCCCGCACACGGCGGCGTAATCGCCTCGGCCTGCGCGACGGTGCTGGTGCTATTCGGAGTCGGCGCGGCGAAGACGGTGATAACCAGCCGTTCATGGTGGCGCAGCGGATTAGAGAGCATGCTGACCGGAATCGCCGCCGCCGCAGTGACCTACGGCGCGGGCCGCCTATTCGCCGCGCGCTAACTCTGATCCCTCGCCTGCTGTCTGATCCCTCTCCCAGTATGGGAGAGGTTAGGTGAGGGACCGTATTCAGCGTGGCGCGGCAGCGCCGCGCGATTAAAAAAAGGTCCCCGCAAGGCCGCCCTCACCCGCGCGTCACGGCGATTGCTAAAAAAACAGCAATCGCCGCGCCGCGCCCTCTCCCGGAGGGAGAGGGTATTTTCAGGATCGCCGCGCCGCCCGCGTGCCAGTGGCACCTCCCGGAGGGAGAGGGTATTTTTTCAGGATCGCCGCGCCGCCCGCGTGCCAGTGGCACCTCCCGGAGGGAGAGGGTATTTTTCAGGATCGCCGCGCCGCCCGCGTGCCAGTGGCACCTCCCGGAGGGAGAGGGTATTTTTCAGGATCGCCGCGCCGCCCGCGTGCCAGTGGCACCTCCCCGAGGGAGAGGGTATCAGCTGGAGGCGCGAACAGTACGCAGTCATGCGTCGATCAATATGTCGTCGCCATCGATTTTCACTGGGTAGCATCCGAGCTTCACGTTTGGATCATCCAGGTTTGCGCCGGTCGTTATATCGTATTCCCATCCGTGCCACGGACACGTGACGATGGTGCCGTCCACGTCGCCTTCGGCGAGCGGGCCGCCGCGATGCTTGCACGTATTGTCGATCGCGTAGAACGCGCCGCCCGCGTTGAACAGGGCGATCTGCTTGCCCGCGGCCTCGACCAGCAGGGCTGCGCCGGCGGGAAGCTCGGCGCGCGTCGCGACTTTGACCAGTGCCACGATAGGATACCTCCGCGAGGACGATGCGCGATCATATGGAGCGCGCGTCGCGGTGTGCAACCGCGTCAGGTCGTGTACTCGGCGTTGATTCGCACGTAGTCGTAGCTGAGATCGCAAGTGAGTATCGTCGCGCGCGCAGCGCCGATCCGCAGATCGAGCGTGACCGCAAATTCGCGCGCACGCATCTTTTCCTGCGCCGCGCTGAGCGCCGCCGTGATTAGCGCTCCGCGCGCCGCCACTCTGATTCCGCCGATCGAGAGCGTCAATTTGTCGGACTCGACCGCCGCGCCCGACGATCCCGCCGCCATCAGGATCCGCCCGACGTTCGGGTCGCATCCGAAAAACGCGGTCTTGACCAGCGGCGAGTTCGCGATCTGCCGGGCGCATCGCTCGGCGTCGGCGCAATTGCGCGCGCCGCGCACCTGGACCTCGACCAGCTTGGTCGCGCCCTCGCCGTCGCGCACCAACTCGCGCGCGAGAGCAGCGCAGACCGCGGCGATCGCCTGGTTGAACGCGTCGAGATCGCGTCCGCGCAGCGGACGATTGCCGGCGGCGCCGCTCGCCATCACGATCACCGTGTCGTTGGTGGACATGTCGCCGTCAACGGTGATCGCGTTGAAGCTCTTCGGCAGCGCGAGCTTGAGCGCGGTGCGAAGCTGGGCGGCGCTCGCGGCGGCATCGGTCATGATGTAGCCGAGCATCGTCGCCATGTGCGGCGAGATCATCCCGACGCCTTTGACCGCTCCCGCGATCGTAACCTCCGCGCCCCCGATACGGAGCGAGGTTGACGCGGTCTTTGGACGCGTGTCGGTGGTCATGATCGCGCGCGCGAAGTCCACGAGTCCGTCTTCGTTGAGCGAGGCCGCCGCTTCGCGCACGCCGGCGCTGAATTTCGCGAGGTCATACAAATGTCCGATGACGCCGGTTGAAGACGGCGCCACCAGGCTCGGCGCGCATCCGAGTTCGCGCGCGGTGACCGCGCACGAATCCTCGGCGAGTTTCAGGCCCGGTTTGCCGGTGAAGCTGTTGGCGCATCCGGAGTTGGCGACGATCGCCTGCAGGCGTCCTGTGCGAATCCTGTCGATCGTGGCGTAAACTGGAGCCGCTTTGACCTTGTTGGCGCTGAAGACCGCGGCGGCGGGGCAGGGATGATCGGCGGCGATCAGGCCCAGGTCTTTAGCGCCGGCTTGGGTCTTGAGTCCGGCGCTGACGCCGGCGAAACGGAAGCCGCGCACGCGCGCGGGAGCGAGATCGACCTTCATCGGGAACCTCCGTGCGCCGCACTATACGCGCGCGCGAGCCACGGAGAAAATGAATTCGGCTGGTTTGCCCCTCTCCCGGATCGGGAGAGGGTGCGTGGCGCGGCGATTGCTCCTTTCAGCAATCGCCGTGACGCGCGGGTGAGGGACCGACAGAATGGAATTTTTGTTTGCTGAGCAATCGGCTCACAGATGAATCACAGTGAAATTCTGCCGACCGCGCGAGTCACTTGCCGTGGCAGCGTTTGTACTTCTTGCCGGAGCCGCAGGGGCACGGGTCGTTGCGGCCGACCTTGTCGGCTTCGCGCTTGGCGGGTTGCGCCGCTTCCTGCTCGGTCTCGCCGCCGTGGCTCATCACTACTCGCTGCGGCTTGGGCTGCTGCTGGATCTGCTGGACGTCTTCCTCTTTGCGCACCTGCACGGAAAAACATTTCTCGACCACGTCCTTCTGCATCACCGACATCAGCGCCTCGAACATCGTGAACCCTTCCTTCTGGTACTCGACGAGAGGGTTCAATTGTCCGTAGCCGCGCAGCCCGATGCCTTCCTTCAGATGGTCCATCGCGAGCAGATGATCTTTCCACAGCGAATCGAGCGTCTGCAGCATCACGATCTTTTCGATCTGCCGCATCACCGGCACGGTAAATTCGGCCTCGCGGGTTTCGTACAGCGCATGGACGCGCTCCTGCGCGACTTCGATCACGTCTTCGGCCGAATCGATGGGGTTGCCTTCGGGTCCGCTCTCGACCGTGAAGCCGGGGCGAAATTTGAACTGCTGGAAGAACGCATCGTCGATCGCTTTCCAGTCCCAGTCCTTGGGATCCTTGTCGGTGTCGCAATGCGCTGCGGCGATATCCTCGACCAACTGGTCGCACATGTCGAGGACGTCCTCCTTGAGAGGCGCGCCCGAGAGCAGCTCCTTGCGGCGTCCGTAGATCACCTCGCGCTGCTTGTTCATCACGTCATCGTATTCGAGCAGATGCTTGCGGATATCGAAGTTGTGGCCCTCGACTTTTTCCTGCGCGTTGGCGATCGCGCGCGAGATCCATCGATGCTCGATCGGGATGCCGTCGTCCATGCCGATGCGGCTCATCAGCCCCTTTAGGCGATCGGCGCCGAAGATGCGCAGGAGATCGTCTTCGAGCGACATGAAGAAGCGTGAGGAGCCGGGGTCGCCCTGGCGGCCGGAACGTCCGCGCAACTGGTTGTCGATCCGGCGCGATTCGTGGCGCTCGGTGCCGAGAATATGCAGCCCTCCGGCGGCGAGCACCTGCTCGCGCTCGGCGGCGCATTGCTCCTTGTACTTGGCGAGCGCCTCGGCAAATTTCGGATCGTTCGGATCGCGCGTGCCGGTTTCGGCGGCGGCCATGAACTCGGGATTTCCGCCGAGGACGATATCGGTGCCGCGGCCGGCCATGTTGGTCGAAATCGTCACCGCGCCGATAACGCCCCGCCTGCGCGACGATCTCGGCCTCGCGCTCGTGATTCTTGGCGTTGAGCACGAAATGCTTGACCGCGGTCTTTTTGAGCTTCTCGGCGACGCGCTCGGATTTTTCGATCGACACGGTGCCGACCAGCACCGGCTGTCCGCGTCCGTTGAGCTCCTTGATCTCCTCGATCACGGCGTCGAACTTCTCGTCCTCGGTCTTGTACACGACGTCGTGATTGTCCTTGCGGATCATCGGCATGTTGGTCGGCACGACCACGACGTCGAGCCCGTAGATTTCCTTGAACTCGACCGACTCGGTGTCGGCGGTCCCGGTCATCCCCGAGAGCTTTTTGTACATCCGGAAATAATTCTGGAAGGTGATCGTCGCCAGCGTCTGGTTCTCGGATTCGATCTTGACGTTTTCCTTGGCCTCGACCGCCTGATGCAGCCCGTCGCTCCATCGCCGCCCCGGCATCAGGCGTCCGGTGAATTCATCGACGATAATCACCTCGCCGTCCTTCACCACGTAGTCGACGTCGCGCTTGAACAGGGCATGCGCGCGCAGGCCCTGGTTGCAGTGATGCAGCAGCAGGATGTTGCGCGGGTCGTAAAGATTCTCGACTCCGAGCAACTTCTCGACGCGGGTGACGCCGTCCTCGGTCAGCGACACGGTGCGCATCTTTTCGTCGATAGTGTAGTCGTCTTCCGCTTTGAGCCGCGGGATCACGCGATCGACGATGTAATAGGTGTCGGTCGATTCTTCGGACGCGCCCGAGATGATAAGCGGCGTGCGCGCCTCATCGATCAGGATCGAATCAACCTCGTCCACGATCGCGAAGTTGTGCGCGCGCTGGACGTACTCTTCGAGATTGAACTTCATGTTGTCGCGCAGGTAATCGAAGCCGAACTCGTTGTTCTGGCCGTAGGTGATATCGGCGCACGTATGCGAGCTTGCGCTCCTGGTCGGTGACGCCGTGCACGATCACGCCGACGCTCAGGCCAAGGTAGCCGTAGATGCGGCCCATCCATTCGGAGTCGCGCCGCGCCAGGTAGTCGTTGACCGTCACGACGTGGACGCCGCGTCCGCTGAGCGCGTTGAGCACGGCGGGAAGAGTGGCGACCAGGGTCTTGCCCTCGCCGGTCTTCATTTCGGCGATTCGCCCCGAATGCAGGACCATCCCGCCGATCAACTGCACGTCGAAATGGCGCTGGCCCAGCACGCGCTTGGCGGCCTCGCGCACGATTGCGAAGACCTCGGGCAGGATATCGTCGAGGCGATCGGCACGCTGCTCGTCGTCCTCGATCGCGCTGATCTCGGCCTTGAGCTCGGCGATCCGCGCGCGCATTTCGTCCTGGCTCTTGGTCTCGATCTCGGGTTCGAGGCGATTGACCGCCTCGACGTCGGGTCGGAGCCGTTTGATTTCGCGATCGTTCTTCGAGCCGAAGAACTTCCGCCCAATTCCGGTAAGCGCTGATGCCATCTTGGATGTTGCTGTGATCCGGGAATCCGCGAACGCCATCATGCGCGGCGCGGTGAGAGTCTCCGTTAGGTTTATATCCGTCCTATTGTACTCTGATTCGGGCGCTCGGGGGGAGATGCATCGCAGGAAATAACTTTTCGCATCAGCGTTCGATTCGGACTGCGGATTCGACCTCGGGTC
Source organism: uncultured delta proteobacterium (assembly GCA_963765675.1). Taxonomy (GTDB): domain Bacteria; phylum Desulfobacterota; class Binatia; order Binatales; family Binataceae; genus JBARDN01. Next base: position 10,888 of record CAVXXK010000014.1, read on the forward strand.
CGAAGAAGCTGCGTCCCACCCGGATGAAGCGATCGGGAGATTCGGTCACGAAGAAGCTTTGCCGGCCCGCACCGCGCCCGCGCGCGAGGCCGAGGGTCGCGAGCCGCGCGCGAACCGCCTCGGCGGTGGATAATGCCGAATCGACCACGCGCACGCCGCGTCCAAGCACGCGCTCGAACATCCCGAGCAGCAACGGATAGTGGGTGCATCCGAGCAGAAGCGTGTCGATACCGCTGCGCTTGAGGCTCTCCAGATAGAACGCGACGGTGCGCTCCGCGACCTCGTTATCGACCCATCCTTCTTCCGCCAGCGGGACCAGCAGCGGGCAGGCGCGCGTGTAGATTTCCGCGTCGGGGCGCAGCCGCTGGATCGTGCGCGTGTACGCGCCCGACGCGATCGTCGCCTCGGTGCCGATTACGCCGATCTTGCCCGAGCGCGAGGCGCGGACCACGGCGCGCGCACCCGGCTCGATCACGCCGACCACGGGAATCATCGTGGCGCCCGCAATATATTCGAGCGCGACCGCGCTGGAGGTGTTGCACGCGACCACCAGCAGCTTGATTCCTCTGGCGAGCAGAAACTCGCTGTTCTCGCGCGAGTAGCGTTTGATCACCTCGTTCGATTTGGTGCCGTACGGCAGCCGCGCCGTGTCGCCAAGGTAAATGAATTCCTCCGACGGCATCGCGTTCACCAGCGCTCGCAGCACCGTCAGGCCGCCGATCCCCGAATCGAAAACTCCGATCGGACGATCCGCGGCGCCGGCGGTGACGCGTCCGTTGGATGACGCGCGCTTCGCGCGAGACTTTGCAGGCATCAGCGGAGATCCTGTCCGAGCGCCAGGCGCTCGCCGATCGTCGCCGGATTCGCCGGCGCCACGCCGAAGACGCGCTCGTGAATGCTGGCCGATTCCATGCACAGGTAGCCGGGAATTTTCGCGCCCGCGCGTGCGAAGCGCTCGGCGAGGATACGATAGAGCCTGAGCCGCAGGGGAGTGAAGGCGCGCAGGCGGCCGTCGCTCGCCAGCACCTCCTCGCCGAGCAGCATCCGGTCGCTCGGCCATCGTCGGCGCGCGGCGGCGCGCAACGCGGGCGTCATCCGCAATCCGCCGATACTGAAAAATCCGATCTGCGCCGCGGGAATCACGTCGAGGAGATTGTCGATGAGGTGGGCATAGTCGCGCTCGGCGCCTTCGTACGCGATCACCGGATCGAAATGAAACGCAATCCGGTAGCCCGCATCCAGGGCGCGCCGCGCCGCCGCGATTCGCGCGGCAGGAGACGCGGTGCGATGCTCAGAGGTTCGCCAGACCTTCTCGGGCGACAGCGTCCATGAGACGAGTACTCGCCCGCGCGGATCGAGCGCGAGCAGGTTATCGATTTCGTCGGTCTTGGTCTTGAGCTCGAGCGTCAGCGTCTCGCGCTCGGCGAAGAAGCCGACCAGCTCGCGCGTGAGGTCGGTGAGCGTGTCGAAAGCGAGCGAGTCGGCAAGCTCGCCGGTGCCGACACGGAAATGGCGCTCGGGCGCGGAATGAATCATCCGCTCGAGCTCCTCGAACGAATCGGCGTAGTTTGAGAAAACCTGGAAGCCGGGATTGTCGGCGACAAATTCCTGCAGGAAGCAGTAGCTGCAATCCATCGGACAGTTCGACGCCAGGATCATCACCAGGTATCCGCAGCACGCAAAACGCGCCGAGCCCGCCGGGCAGCTCATCAGGAAGGGTGTGCGCCGCCGCATCAGGACCATCCGCCGCTTTCCGGCGTCGAACGGATCGGCGCCGATTCGGGCGCGTGCGGCTTCGCGGCCGTCGGCAATGTACTCGATCGGCACGTGCGCCGGCAGCGCCGCGACGACGCGCCGCGCGAGCGCCGACTCGCGTTCGCCTTCTTCGATAAACACCGCGTCGAGATCAAACTTCATCGCTTCCGCCGAGCATCGCGAGTATTTGCGCAATCGCCGCGCGCCGCTCCGTCAGGATTCCGATTGCACGATCGAGATCGCCGGCGCGCGAAACTTCGAGCTTGAATGTCAGCACATCAGAGCCGAGTTCCCTGGGCAAGACTATGGAAATTCCGCGCGGCAGGCGAAGCTCGCCGATCGCGCTTTCTAGCCGCGCTGCCGCCTCGGTAAGGCGCGGAAAGCGCACCGCGCGTAGCGCGTCGATAAATGCGCGCGCGCGCTCGGGCGCGGAACCCGCGCGCGCCGCGATTCGCGCGAGTTCCGGCGCGGCGAGAATGTCGCCGGCGGATTTGCGCTCGCGAACCGCAATCTCTTCTAACAGGTCGAGCGCGACGACAATTTGTCCGGTGCGCAGGCGCAGCGCCTCGGCGAACTCCAGAAACGCAGCGCGCGATCGCGAATCCATCGCGAGCCATCGCGTGCGATGCGACTCGGGCAGATGACGGGCCGAGGCCAGCGCGCCGATGGCGTCATCGCGATTCGCGGCGCGCGCCAAACTATGCCCCCACCGCATCGGCTTGCAAGATGATCAGGTCGCGGATCGCTTCGGCGGCAATCGCGATCGATTCGGCCGGCGCGGAGCGCCAGGCGCCGAGTGCCTGTTCGGCCACGCGTTCGATGCATCGCGCGGCATCGTTGCGCTCGCGGCGACGCAGTCCCTTGGCGTAGATCGCGCACTTTTCGGCGAGCACCAGAGCCACCGCCTCACGCCGCGAGGCGCTTAGGCGCGAGTCCGCGAGCAATTTCGTCAATGACAAAATGCGATACCGGTCGAGCGCTGGAACCACGGCGGAGAGCTGATCAGAATGCCCCGCGCGGCGCTCGACCAGGACCTCGTCGAGAAGGCTGATCTCGTGCGTGATGAGGATGCGGAGCCACAGGTCATAGTCCTCGCACGCGCGCATCGTTTCGTCGAAACCACCGAGCGCGCGGAAGAGCGCCGTGCGCATGATCACCGCCGACGTGCTGACGAGGCAGGTGCGCAGCGAATCGACGAAGATATCGCCGCCACGCTTGAGATGACGCAGGCCCGGATTGACGCGCCGTCCGCCGCGAATCCACCTTTCCTGGCATTGCGAGATCTCACACTCCGGATGCGTGCGCATGAAATCCAATTGGCGCTCCAGCTTGGCGGGCATCCAGATGTCGTCGGAATCCAGAAATGCGACCAGCGGCGCATTCGCGAGTGCAACGCCTCGATTGCGCGCCGCCGCCGCTCCGCGATTTTCGATATGTTCGACGCGCAGCGCTCCAGCTTGTTCTTCGCCATACCGCGCGAGGTCTTCGGCAGTGCCGTCGGTCGAGCCGTCGTCAATCACGATCAGCTCGAAGTGCGGGCCGCGCTGAGCCAGGACCGAAAGGACCGCCTCGCGCACCATCGCGCGGCGATTGTGTGTCGGGATAACGACGCTGACTTCCGGACGCATCGGCGCCTAGCGCGAGCGCGAGTGAGCCGGCGCGAAACCGGGATTAGGTCGATAAGCCTGCTGCGCAATGTGCAGGATGCGGCGTCGCAGCTCGTCGATTCCTTCGGCGCTGGTGGCGGAACACAGGATCGGTGCGGTTCCGACCGCGCGAAAGCGCGCCAGCGCCGCGGCACGTTCCGAGCGCTTGAGCTTGTCGCATTTGGTCGCGGCGAAAATCACTTCGAGACCCCGTGCGCGAGCCGTCGCGGCAAGATTCGCCTCTTCGCTCTCCGGCCCCCGGCGTGAGTCGACCAGAATGATCAGCGCGGCCAGGTTTTCGCGCGCCGACAGATAGTCGGTCATCATCGCGGCGATCTCGCGCGCGATCTTTTCAGGAACTTTCGCGTATCCGTAACCCGGCAGATCGACAATCGCCAGGTCCGCGCCGACCACGAAAAAATTAAGCGATTGAGTTCTGCCGGGCGTGCTGCTGGTGCGCGCCAGACCCCTGACCGCCGTCAGCGCGTTCAAGAGCGAGCTCTTGCCGACGTTCGAGCGCCCCGCAATCGCGACCTCGACGCGGTTCCATCGCGGACACTGCTCGAGCGTGAAGGCCGAGGTTTCAAACTCTGCGGCGAGCTTTGCCATATGCAGCCACTGCGCGGGTGCGGGGTCAGCCTTCGGTTTCGATCCGGACTATCGGCGCGGCGCCGTTTGGTTGCGCGCCCGATTCGGTCCGCGCGAGTTGCGCACTGAGCGCGCTGCGCAACTCGCGCAGGCGCACGCCGCGATGGCGGTCGGGGTAGGGCGCGAGCAGCCCCTGCGCGGCGCGCAGATGGATGATCGCGCTTGCGGCCTCGCCCTGCCCGAGCTTGTGATTAGCTACCGCCGCGCGCAACAGGCCGCGGAAAAAATCCCAGTCGCGCGTGTCGTCTTCGAGCAGGTTCATCGCGTCTTCCATTTCCTCGTGCGCCTCGAAAAACTCGCCGCGATTGAAGCGCTCGATTCCGGCGCGGAAGTGCCGCTCGATTTCGTCCATCGCGGCGTCGCCGTCAGGGCTCCTCGTCGCTTTCGTCGGATTGATCAGTTGTCGTGATATGTAGCGTGTTCTTCAATCCTTCGAGCTGCGAGATGAAGATATTTCGGATTACCGACTTCACGATACTGTCCGGCACCGGCATCTGTTGCAGCATCTTGGTCGTAGCGTGGTAAGTGATGAGCGTCGCGCCACCTCCGTTGTCCTGGAGCTGATATTCGGCGTGGCTATCGAACGTCGGATTATCCACCGTGTGATAGGAGACGCGCTGCGCTCCGGCATCGTACTGGAACGCAAGCTGCATCGAAATCGTCTGTCCGCCAAATCCATTGAGCTCCATCTCGACGGTCTTGGTGTCGCCGCTTTGCGAAATGACCTTGATTGCCTCGACGCCGGGGGCGTGGCTCTTTTCGATATTGCGCAGCGCATCGTACACCGCTGGCTCGGGCGCCGCGATCAACGCGGTGTAGTCGGCGATCCAGTTATCGCCGTTGTGAACGATCTTCTCGGACAGGATGCCGGCCCTGCTGATACGCCGCGCCTGGTAGAAATGCCACCCCGCATATCCGGCGACGACAATAATCACGATCGCGACAACGACCTTGTAGCTTCTGCCCATCGTCTAATCACCCGCCCGCGCGGACCTCGCGCGCCTCGCGTTCTAGTGCCCGAAGATTCCTACCAGTTCGGCGCTCGCGAGCACATGACCCGAGGTCGCCGCCTCGACCGCCTGCGCCGTCGCGCCGGGTTGCAACGCGAGCGTCGAATCCAGCGCATACAGCTTGAAGTGATAATGATGCGCCGGGCCTCGAGGTGGACACGGCGGGGTATATCCAATTCGGCGGGCGCCGTTGAGGCCCTGGTCGCCGCCGCCCGCAAGCGTTTCAGTCTTGGCCACTCCAGCAGCCAAGGTTCGGGTCGCGGCGGGAAGGTTAAAAATTACCCAGTGGTAAAAAGTACCGCGTGGCGCGTCGGGGTCCGCGACGATCAGCGCGAAGGATTTTGTTCCTTCGGGAACATTAGACCAAGCGAGCGGTGGCGATCCTCCCGCTCCGTCGCACGAGAACTCGCGCCCAATAGCACCACCATCGGCAAATGCCGGGCTGCTGATCGTAAGAGAGCCGCCAGCCGCGGCGACTGCGGGAGGGGCAAGTGTGACTGACACCAGAAGGTAGAGAATTGCAGCGGATAGTATTAGCAGTCGGTCAGGGTACATTGTTCCAATGTGATTCACCTGCGTTCTAGCTCGATATTCAGACGGCATAAACCACCATAGCATCCATTAACTGTCGAGACTGTTTGATACCTCTGCTACTTTTGACAACTTCCTGCTACACCCCTCTTGACCATCCTCTTCGATTCTGCGAGTTTCAAGAAGGATTAAGGCGGGCGTAAGGGAGCAGATGGTTCGAATTGGCGAGGCGGAAAAAAGGGCCCCAAACCCTCTACAGAGGGGGGCAGGTCGAACCGGCCGCGGTCGGAGAGAAAATGGCTACTGAATCAAAATACAGTTTGCCCCGGGTGATGACGGTGAAGGAGCTCTCAGAGTACCTTCGCGTTCATCCCTCCACTATCTATAAGCTCCTGCGCCGAGGCGAACTGCCCGGCTTCAGGATCGGCACCGACTGGCGCTTCAACGCCGAGGTGATCGATCGCTGGTGCATGGAGCGCAACATGAAGGGCGGCGATCTGGGGACCTCGAGCCGGAACTGACCTTCGTTTTCCGACAGCATCGGTAATTTTTAGCCGCGTTTGGGGCGGGGTGCGTAAATTCGTCCCCGCCGTCCTTTCCCTACGATCGGAAATGCGCCGCTTGACGCGGGGACCGGTTGTGCCTCAACATACCGCTCGTTCAATGATCACCTCGGCCAGACGTTCGGCAAACAGCGCTGCCCCCTCTGCGCATAAACGCGGCACCCTTGACCAGGTGCTGGTCGATGCGGCGATGGACCTGTTCGCATCTTATGGATACCGCGGGACCTCGCTGGCCCGAATCGCGCGCGCAGCGGGAGTTACCAAAGGCGCCCTTTACTGGCACTTCACCGACAAGGAGGAGTTCTTCCTCGCGGTGGTGGAGAAGGTGCTGGGCGAATGGAACAAGGCGTTCGCGCGCAAGCCGGCCACAACCGCGGCCGAGTTCCGCACCGAATTCCTTTCGATTTTCGAGACCAGCGCCGAGCTCAATCAAAAGAACCCATGGGTTTCGCGCCTGCTGCTGATCATCACGCTCGAATCGCACAAGATCGGCCCGCGAGTGCTGCGCGCGATGCGCAAGGCGAACAACGACCAGCTCGCGCATCTGTGCCGCGTCGCCGAGCGTGGGAAACAACTCGGAGTATTCAAGCCCTCGCTCGACGTTCAATGGGCTGGCACCCAGATGTGGACCGCTTCGATCGGACTGGCGCTCCTCTGGTACCTGCATGGAACCCGCTTTGAATTTCAAAACTCGTTCAAGCGCCAGGCGCGCGAGTTTCTAAACGATTGGAGTGCCGACCGGTAGGCCCGGACCTACTTACTTCGCCAAGGAGAGATGCCGATGGAGTTCGCTCTTCAATATGAGATCCAGAGAAGCCGCCCGCATTACGAAGGCTTCATGTACGATATCTACCATCAGGCCACCGAGCAGGTGGTCCGCGCCGATGCGCTCGGGTATCACTCGGTTTGGACCGTCGAGCATCATTTTCTCTCCGAATGGTCCTACTCCTCCGCGCCCGAGGTCTGGTACGGCGCGCTAAGCCAGTTGACCAAGCACATCCGGCTCGGCCACGGTGTGTGCCTGCTGCCGATCCCGTTCAACCATCCGGTGCGCGTCGCCGAGCGAATCGCAGTGCTGGATATCATGTCGAACGGACGCGTCGAGTGCGGTACCGGCCGCTCGATCACCGAGTCCGAGCTGGGCGGCTTCAATATCAATCCGGAAGACTCGCGTCCGATGTGGGAAGAGGCGATCTCCCAGATCCCGAAGATGTGGACCCAGGATGTTTACGAGGGCTTCGAGGGCAAGTACTTCAAGATGCCGCCGCGCGAGGTGATTCCCAAACCCGTCCAGAAGCCGCATCCTCCGCTGTGGCTCGCGTCGACCCAGCCCTCGACCTGGGAAGTGGCGGGCAGCAAAGGAATCGGCGCACTCGGATTTGGAATTTCCGAGCCGGGCGTGATCGACGGGCTGATCAAACTCTACAAGAAGGGGATCGCGAACTGCGAGCCTGTCGGCTCGTTCGTCAACGATCGCACCGCCGCGGCCACCATATGCGTCTGCGCGCCCACGCGCGAGGAAGCCAAGATTATCGGCAAGGACGCGATCGATTTCACCACTCGCAAGGGCGCCGAGCTGTTCACGCCCTTCGCCAAGCAGGAGGTGAAGGGTTACGAGTACTACAAGAAGATGGCGGAGCTGGCGGTCGCGTCGGCGGACTACCGCTTGTCGCTCGCGGACCTGGACAAGCGGATCGAGAAGGGCGCGGTGATGGTCGGCGATCCGGAGGATTGCCTGCGCGTCGCGAAAGTCTACGAAGCGGCGGGAATCGATCTGCTCCTGATGCTGGTGCAGGTCGGCGCGGTCCCGCACGAGAAGGTGATGCAGACGATCGACCTGATCGGCAAACATGTGATGCCGAAGCTCTCGTCGAGCGCGAAGACCTTCCAGGCGCAATCAGCCGCTGCGAGGTAGGCAGCCTGTCAAAAATTCTTGACGGTCCGTTCGCGAGGCTCGTCGGCAGTTCAGGACCTGGGCGTTGATTCGCGACATCGTCGCCCCGCGCGTTTGCGGATCGCGGCGTCCAACGCTTCGAGCGATACCCGCCGGGGCGCCGGCGCGAGAAGACCTTTCAGCGACTGCGGCCGGCAACAGAACAACTTTGCCGTCGTCTTCAACGACGAACTGAATTCGGTCGCCGACCCTGAGCCTCAGATACCGCCTGATCACATCGGGAATAGTAGTTTTCCCTTTACTGCTAATCTTAGATACAGCCACGAGATTGTATCTTACATTTCAAACAAGTCATTGACCTTATTACTATGATCGCGCGAATAGGTATGAGACAGAGAGAACATTGCCTCGTCCTCTCGGTCAGTGAAGGAGCAAGGTCGAAAAAATGCCTATAGGCCACCAGGCCTCTCATCTTGGGTGGACCATAACTTGGGGGCAGGTCACATACCCTCTCCCTCCGGGAGAGGGCGACGCGGCGCGATGCTTGCGATTCTTTTTCGCAAGCATCGTGACGCGTGGGTGAGGGCGGCCTTGCAGAGAGCTTTCTCTTTAATCGCGCGGCGCTGTGCGCCGCGCTGAATAAGGTCCCTCACCTAACCCTCTCCCTTTCAGGGCGAGGGATCAGACGGCGGGCGAGGATTCCGTTACGAAAGCGAGAACAGATTCGATTCATAGAAAAGCGCCGCTTTCTTTAGCGACCTCCAGAGAGGGTTTCATCCGATAGGAAGGCGTGGGCGGAACGATGCTCTCGTAGCGCTCGCAAACGATTCAGATGAACTTCGTAATCTGCGATCGCGCGCCTTCCCAAGCTCGAGAAGAAGCCGCCGCGGATGGAAGCCCGTGGATCAGCGAATCCGGCTGCCGAACTGGCTCTCAAGCCACGATACTCGGCCGGATATGCCCAGTCGCTGATTCCGACGTAGACGCCGAATTCATAAGCGCGAGCGACCGCCATGCTCTTCCATAGGGATCTCGCCACCTGGGGAGAAGGGCGGCGGCTTATCGAGAGAGTCGGAACAAGAATCATATCCGGTCTCGGGACGAGGTGGCTGAGCAAAACCGCGGAATACCAGAAGTCCGCGCATATCATCACGAGCACGCGAAGGCCGGCGACATCGAACGTGCCAATCGATTTTCCAGGAAGAACGCCCAGCTCCGATTCGATCCCGTAAGGGCGCTTCTTTTCATAACGAGCGACGATGTCGCCGTCCGGATTTGCCACGGCGCCTCTATTCCGGAGATGCCTGCCGACGCGATCATGATGGGAGCCGGCGACAACATAGCATCCGATTTGGCGGGCCAGATTTGCAGTCAATTTGGCATATTCGCCTCGACCGCATTCGCCTCCGACCAGTTCCGGAAGCAGCAGGATATCCTCGCGCGAAACGCTGAATCGGTACTTGTCGATCGTGCGGAGTAGCCAGTCGACGGTCGTTCCGAAGGTCGGGCTAATGGAGCGCAGTTGAGTAAGATAAATCTTCATCGGAGCGCCCGCCGTCGAGGGGCGATTCCGCGAAGAAGAACGCCGACCAAAGCGGCTATTCGTTTGCGTTGCTTTACGAAATTTGTAGGACCGTCCATATAACGATCGAAGACCGCCATCCCAAAAACCGCATTGAACAGAATCGAAGCGGCCGCCTCGGGATCGGTTTCCTTCGCGATTCGTCCGAGCCGTTGCTCCGCGGAGAAATAAGCGCCCAGAATCTCGAAGCTGCGCTCAGGTGCGCTTCCGAGGCGTTGTAACCTTTCCCGGGTGCTTTTCAAGAGTGCGCGGTCCGCGAACAAGGAACAGATAAGCGGTGCGACCGTGAGGTTATAGGTGAATGCCTCGTATGCGAGTTTTTCCAGATTGCCACGAACCGTACCAAGTCCAACCTGGAGAGGGAGATCGCGCAGAGCTTCGCGATACATCGGCACAGCACGCTCCAGGACTGCGATGATGAGCTCATTCTTGCCGCGGAAATGTTTGTAGAGAGTGCCATCGGCAAATTCCGCGGACCGGGCAATATCGCGGGTTCCAATGCGAGCCAATCCGCGAGTGCTGAGCAGCCGCTCCGCCGAAATCATGAGCCGCTCGCGTGTGTCCTTAGCCATCCTGAGCCTCTTGGTCGCGGTCCGGCGAAAAGCTTCCTTCGCGCATCGCCATGCAGACGCGCGGATAAAGACGGTTGAGTTCCGCGACCAGGAATCTGGCCGGGATGTCGTGAAACGCTCCGTGCTGCTGCACATAGGTCATGCTCCGACCACTGTTGTCAAAAGATTGGAGCAGCGCGTCGGACTCTCCATCGAATTCGAGCGGAGTGACGCCGTACCGATGGCATAAGCGAGCGTCGAAGGTTGGACTTACTTTCACCCAGCGGCCACTCAAGGCGACCTCCGCATAACCATGCCATGCAAACAGGTCGGTGTTCATCATCTCACGCAGGCGCGGCGAGGCCAGATGGTTTCGAACGTCGGCGAAAGCCGGACGGGCGGGTATGCCGGTGGCGCGGGAGAGAGCAACGAACAGCGCGGCCTTGCCGACGCAGTACCCGCGCTTTCTTCTGAGCACGCTGCTCGCTCTATATTCACCTAAATCGTCGAAATTTTTGGCCTGATAACGGAGATCGCGAACCGCATAGAAGAGCGCACGCGCTTTTTCTGAAGCGGATCCGAGAGGTGTGATTTCCTTCGCCGCATTCAGGATGGCGGGGTCGTCGCTGTCCACGTATTCGGCGGGGGCTAGAAATACGCGCAACGAGTCGGCGGTCATCTCCGATTTGGTGAACATATGATCACTGATAATGAGATTCTGTTCACCAGTCAAGAACAGAGTTTAGATGCGGTATATTCCGAAATTCGGCATAATGCCGCGGCTCACGCGCCGATGGTGCGTGAGATTACTTTCCGTGGATCGTGATGTCCATCGTGCCGCCCGGGTACTTGAAGGCCGCCTGGTCGAATGACGGCGCGCTCAGCTTGTTGCGAGCGTCGTTGGAGAAGCCGTAGACCTCCTGCGGGATGCCGAGCATGTTCTTGCGCATGTCGCCGGTGCCGTCTTCATCCTGAAACGCCGCGACCGCGTAGGTCCCGGCCGGAAGTCCCTTGAAATTGCATATCGCGCTATCGCCGGTGATCTTTCCGGCTGCGCTCTGCGTGATCTTGCTGCGGTCGGTCGGGAAACCGTCGGGCGAGTTGTAGATCGCGCACTTCACCAGCCCCTTGGTATTGGGGCATCCCGTGAAATGGACGCGAATCTGTCCCGACCCGGACGCGTCGGCGGCGCGTGCCGATGCGAACGTGAGACCGGTTGATAGCGCCAGCGCGAGCGCGCCGAGTGCGAGTTTGATCACGTGACGATGTCGATTCATTATTTCACCTTCGAGCGCAGTCCCGGTGCGGGACGCGGATCCACGATCTGTCTGCCGGTAGGGCGCACTTCGAGCGAGCATCCGTAGAGCGAGTCGTCGCGCACCAGGGTGAAAACCGCGTCGGCGATTTCCTCGGGTTGAATAATCTTCGAGGGCATCCAGCTTTTCATGCCATGCTGCTGCGCCTGTTCGAGTCCGCGCCGCACCATCGGAGTGTCCACGATTCCGGGGCATACGCAATTCACCCGGATCTTCTTTTCCTGCTCCCACGACGCGAGCGAATGCGTGAAGTTGACGACGCCCGCTTTCGCCGCGCCGTACACCGCGTCCTGCCGATGAGGATACAGCCCAGCCATCGAGGCGGTGTTGACGATCGCGCCGCCGCCTCCTTTCTCCATGATGGGCGCGGCCAGTCCGGTTCCCAGGATGACGGCCTGCAGATCGATCTCGATCACCAGATGCCACCGCGCCGGTTCGGCTATCGGATAGCCCGGCGCGCCGACGCCGATCCCGGCGTTGTTGTGCAGGATGTCGAGGCGGCCGTATTTGCTGACCGCGGTCTCGAGCATCCGGCGCACGTCGGCTTCCTTGACCACGTCGGCGCGCACGAAGGTCGCCTTGCCGCCGGCCTTCTCGATCATGCTGACGGTTTCGGCGCCTCCTGTTTCATTGATATCCACGACCACGACCGACGCGCCCTCGTGCGCGAGCCGAATCGAAACCGCGCGTCCGATTCCCGATCCTGCGCCGGTTATGACGGCGGCCTTGCCTCTAACTTCCATGTGATTTCCTCCGAGTGCTATCCGAACGATCCACTAACCGATCTTGCCACTAACCGATCTTGCCGAGCAGAATTCCCGCGAGCAGCCCGACCAGCACGTAAGCCGTAAATCCAACGTACGCGAAATCGCGCTCCTTGATAAAGAGCACAAAGCAGAACGCAACCCGTGCGAGCGGCACCAGCGTCAGCACGAACAGGCCGATGGTCATGATGGAATGCGGATCGCCCTGCGCCGACTCCTGGATCAGTTGGACGAAAGTCTCGCGTCCGTGCACCTGGCCATTCTGGATCTGGCGATAGCGATGCACGTAATGGCCCGGCGATTGCGCCGCCATCACCACCAGCCCGATGATCAGGACGATCGTCGCGGCGATCAGGATCGTCCGCAAGAGCAGCGGCGTCCACACGCGCAGGATGCGATCTTCGTCAGCGGCTTGTGATATCGACATCGCTCAAATCCCCGATAGCGCGCGCCATCCCATCTCGATTGCGATCAGCAGCAGGATCACCACGAATCCGAGCCGCAGCCATCTGACGTTCGCGTACGGAAGAATCCTGCTGCCGATAAGCGCGCCCGCCGTGACGCCCAGCGCCACCGGAGCCGCGACCACCGTCGCCACATCGCCGCGCGCCAGGAACACCAGAGCTCCCGCGCCGGCGGTGACGCCGATCATAAAGTTGCTGGTCGCGCTCGAGATCTTGAGCGGGATGTGCATGATGTAGTCCATCGCCATCACCTTGAGCGCGCCCGACCCGATTCCCAAGAGCCCCGACATCAGGCCCGCGACCACCATCAGCGCGGCGCCGCCGGGTACATGAACAATCTCGTAGTGAATCGTCTTGCCGCTCTCGTCCGGAACCTCGCCGGCCAGATCGAGTTTCCTGGCCAGCGCGTCGCCGTGCTCGACGATATCGTCGCCCTTCTTGGTCAGGCTGAAGTACGCCGACTGGAGCATCATCAGCGCGAAGAGCAGTTCGAGGATGGTGACGGGAATGACGCCGGCCAGGTATGCGCCTACCACTGCGCCGGTAACCGTCGCGCATTCGAGGACCATCGCGACTTTGAGATTGGTCCATCCATCGCGCACGAAGGCCACGCTCGCGCCAGCGCTGGTCGCGACCACGGAGATCAGGCTCGCGCCGATCGCGACGGTCATCGGCATATGCGCCGCGATCACCAGCGCGGGAACGATGAAGACTCCCCCGCCCAACCCGGACAGAGCGCCGACGAAGCCTGCTCCGATTGCGAGCGCGAGCAGACCTCCCAGGATTTCAAACACGCTTTGAGACTCCGCGGTTCGCGCCCGTCAGCACAAGACTGCGTGCGCGGTTCCAAGACTGCCGCCGTAAGCTAGCGAACTTCGGCCGCGATTTACACCCCGGCGGTACATCACCCGCGAGCGAGCCATGCATGATCATTGATGCAGCCGCGCGGATGCAGCAAACTAACTGCACGCGGCGACGTCCGTCGCGAGAAGCCTGCAAATCCAAGCGGTTTTCGCGGGCTCGGCGACGGCACCGGGCTTGCTCTCTATCGGCATGACTCAAGCCGGAACGGATTGCGTTACGATGTGCGGGTTAGAAGAATTCACGAGTATCTCCTGAGGCGCAACCATGTTTGGCCTTCTGATCATAGCGATAATCATTTTTGCGGTCGTCAAGCATCAGCGTCAGCGCCAGAAGATCTGGCGCGACGGTGAACGGTGGGGACGCATGGGAAGTTATAGCAAATACGCCGACCCCGATTACTGGAAGCAGCACGCCAATCACGCCGAGGGTTACGCGCGCGACTTCGAGCAGAAGATCTCCGAGAAGCTCGAAGCTAAAGCGCAGCGATTCGAAGAGAAGATGCGGCGCAAGTTCGACCATCAGACGCGCAAGTACGGCGTCTCGGCCGACGCGATCGATCCGTCGAAGAATCAGCCGCCCCCGCCACAATTCAAAACCGACGCCGAGCGCCAGGCTTACGATCGCGCGCGCCGCCGCGCTGCCGCCGAGGCTGGCTTCTACGTCCATCTGATGTGGTACGGCGTCGTGATGGGCTTCCTGTTCTTCATCAACCTGCTCACCTCGCCAGAATACCAGTGGTGGCTCTTCCCCGCGGCAGGCTGGGGCTTCGGCCTCGCGAGCCATTTCTCCGCGGTGTTCGGATGGCGATGGATTCACGAGCGCGTATTCGAGCCCGCGATCGCGCGCGAGGTTCAGCGCGAGGTCACCAAGGAGAAGGAAGCGCTGAGCGTCGAGAAGCAGGCCTCGCTCGACGAGCTGACGGCGACCTTCGCGCACGAAATTCGCAATCCGATCGCGGCGGCCAAGAGCCTGGTTCAGCAGATGGGCGAAGATCCGACTTCGCACGAGAATGTCGAGTACGCGAAAGTCGCGCTCGACGAGCTCGCGCGCGTCGAGCGCAGCGTCTCGCACCTGCTGAAGTACGCCAAAGAGGAAGACTACAAATTTGAAACCGTCAACCTGGCCGCGGTCCTCGACGGCGCTCTGACCCAGATGCGCGCGAAGCTCGAAGCGAACCAGGTCGCGGTGTCGCGCAACTATCTGAGCGGGCCGACGGTCCGCGCCGACGCCGACAAGCTGCGGCAGGTGTTCTCGAACATCATCGACAACGCGATCGACGCGATGAACGGCGTCGCCGCCGACCGGCGGATCGAAGTAGCGATCCAGCGCGGACGCACCGGGATGGCGACGGTGCGGATTCGTGACAACGGCTGCGGCATCCCGACCGACAAGCTCGGCAAGATTTTCAATCCTTTCTATACCTCCAAGGAAACTGGCACGGGCCTCGGACTCGGCGTCGCGAAGAAAGTGATCGACGCGCATCGCGGAGCGATCGAAGTCACCAGCAATCCAGGCAGTGGCACCGAGTTCGCTCTGTCGATTCCGCTCGCCGACGCGATGCGCGATGAGAATGCCAACGTCAACGCGAATGCGAACGTATCGCCAACGCAGCCGGCCGAAGCCGCCAAATCCGCGCCGAGTCCTGCCGCGACGATGCCGATGAGCTCGAATGGCGGCGCGCCCGCCACGCAATCGATCGCGATGGCCGCGGCGCCGGCCGGCGATCCGTCCGCGCGAGGCCAGCGATGAAAGGCAGACTGCTCGTAGTTGACGATGAGCGCGGAATCGTAATCGCGCTCAAGGGCCTCTTCACCAAGGAAGGCTACGAAGTCGAGACCGCGGAGTCTGGCGAGGCCGCGCTCGAGCGGGTCAAGGCGGGACTGTTCCACGTCATCATCACCGACCTCTCGATGAAAGGTATGAGCGGGCTCGACCTGCTCAAAAAAGTTCGCGAACTCGATCCGCAATGCGCCGTGCTGATGATCACGGCGTACGGAAACCAGCGGATCGCGGTCGAGGCGATGAAGGCCGGCGCGGAAGACTATCTGCCCAAGCCGTTCGACAATGACGAGTTGCGCCTCAAGGTCCGCAAGGTGATGGAGACACAGCTTCTGCGGCGCGCGCACAGCCAGTTGCTCGAACAGGTGAAGCTCGAGACGGGCGCGTTCGAGAACATGATCGGCCGCTCGCGCGCGATGGTGCGCGTGTTCGAGACGATCGAGAAGGTCGCGCCGACCGACGTGACCGTTTTGGTGCGCGGCGATTCCGGCACCGGCAAGGAGCTGGTCGCGCGCGCGATTCATTTCCGCAGCCCGCGTGCGCGCGGAGCGTTTATCGCGGTTAACTGCGCGGCGTTCTCGCGCGAGCTGGTCGAGAGCGAGCTCTTCGGCCACGAAAAGGGCGCGTTCACCGGCGCGGTCGCGCGGCGCGAGGGCAAGTTCGAGGCGGCCGACGGCGGCACGCTGTTCCTCGACGAGATCGGCGACATGAGTCTCGAAACCCAGGCCAAGCTGCTGCGCGTGCTGCAGGAGAAGCAGTTCGAGCGGATCGGCGGAAATCAGCCGCTCTCCGCCGATGTGCGAATTATCGCGGCGACCAACCAGGACCTCGAAGCGATGGTGGCGCAGGGCCGCTTCCGCGAGGACTTGTACTACCGCATCAAGGTGGTCGAGATTCGGCTGCCTCCACTGCGCGAGCGGCGCGAGGATATTCCGCTGATGGTCCAGCATTTCCTGCGCGAGGCGAGCGCCCGCTACGGCGGCGCGGAGAAGCGGCTTTCGCCCGAAGCGATGCGCGCATGTACCGCACATCAGTGGCGCGGCAACGCACGCTCGCTCAAAGCGGCGATCGATCAGGCGGTGATCCTCGCGGCGGGTGAGGAGATCACGGCCGACGAATTGCTTGCCGGGTCGGAGCCCGAGAGCGCGGAGGCGCCGGCTGCGAATAATTCGGTGAATCATGCGCCCACGCAGCCTTCCGCGGCGGTCGAGAGCGAGCCGCCGGCCATGACGTTTCGCGAGGCGAAAGAAAAATTCGTCGGCGATTGGGAGCGCGATTTTATTTTGAACGCGCTGCGCGCGACCGGCGGCAATATCTCGCGCGCGGCCGAGCGAACCGGGATGTATCGCCAGAGCTTCCAGCAGAAGATGCGCGAGCTTGGCGTCACATCGGCCGACGCCGGGATGAGTGCAAAGGAAGAAAGCAACTGACGCGCGTATCGTCGCGCGGGAGATAAATCATCATGGACGCGAGTACACAAACAACTTCTGAACCGGGTTCGGGATCAACTTCGGAGTCGCCGCGGGGCGTGCGCAACCTGAAGATCCATCCTCCGGTGCTGGTGGCGATTCTGCTTGCCGCCGGACTGGTGCTGCATTTCATTCTGCCCGAGGCGCGCGACATCGGATGGCATCAGGTACTCGGACTGGTGCTGGTTGCGGGCGGGACGGGCCTCGCGTGCTTCGCCGCCGCGATCTTCTCGGCGCACGATACCACCAAGGATCCGTATGGAGCGCCGAGCACGTTCGTCGCCGCGTCGCCGTACACCTTCACGCGCAATCCGATGTACCTGGGACTGGCGGTGGCGCTGCTGGGCTTTGCGGTGTTCTTCGATTCGATCGTGATGCTGCTGGGACCGGCGGTGTTCTACGCCGCGATCGACACGATCGTGATCCCGCGCGAAGAGGAAACGATGCTCGCGCAGTTCGGCGACCAGTATCGCGCATACAAGGGCCGCGTCCGGCGCTGGCTCTAAAAATTTTACGAATCCGCCGCGTGCGCCACAGGCGTGCGCGAGGCGAAAAGGAGAGTCGTCATGCTTCTATCCAGAGTGTTCAGTTTGATCGGCGGCAAGCTCAGCAGATGGCTGAAGGTCCGCGAGTCGAAGGATCCCGAAGCGGTCTATGAATCGGCGATAACCGATCGCATCCGCCGCTATCATCAGTTGAAGAACGCCGCAGCCGGCGTGATCTACATGCGCAACAAGCTCGAACGCGAGCTGCGCGCGAAGAGCGCAGAGCTGAAAGAGGTGGACGAGGAAGCGGGGCAGGCCGCCGACATGAATGAGGATCAGTGCGCTCTGATTCTGATCGCGCGCAAGCACGAGCTCGACGCCGACTGTGCGCGGCTGCGCGAAGAGCTGGGCGATCTGACGCGCGAGGCCGAAGACGCCAAGAAGAATCTCATCGGATTCAAGGGCGAGATCGAGAAACTCAAGATCGAGAAGGTGCGGATGCTCGCGCGGTTGCGCAACGCCCAGGCGCGGGTGCGAATCCAGGAAGCGCTCGAGAGCCTGTCATATGACGACGACGTACGCGCGCTCGAAGAAGTGCGCGAGTCGATCTCGCGCACGCTTGCCCAGGCTGGAGTCAGCCGCGAGATGAACGACTCGGGCCTCGACAGCAAGCTCGAAGAGATTCGCCGCCGCAACGCCGACGCCAAGGCTCAGGCCGAGTTGGCCGAGCTCAAGCGCACGCGCCGTCCGCCGCTCGCGCCGCTGGACATCTTCACGCAGGCGGCCGACGCGGCGACCCTCGCCAACGGCAACGCGCGCGCTGCTCATCCGGAATCGTAAAGAACGTGGTGATGCGTGCCTCGCAGCAAGCTGGAGACGTGAACATGAGAACCACTGTGCTTGCACTTGCGATAATCGCGCTCGGCTCGGCGGGATGCCGGTTTGGCGGACCGCCGCCGCATCCCCCGGGGCCGGGGCCGGACGGAGCGGCCGACGTTCACGCGTCTGACCGCGAACACGGTCTTCGGCAATTCGAGCGTCACCGACCTGACGCTCGTGTGCGCCGGGCGGATCGCGCTCACGCAGGGCGTCGCCAGTATCAACGACAACTGCTTTACCGGCGATACGAACGTGGTGGTCTGCACGGATTCCACATCGCCCAGTCCGGTGATGTGCGCGCCGCATAAGGGCTCGCTCGCGATCGCAGGCACGGGCACCGACACGATCAACTATGCCCGCGTCAGGTGAGCGCGCGCGGAGCGAAGAAGGACTTAAAGCAAAGCTTTAAGTTTATATTTTTACCTCGACGATTTCTTCGTCGAGCGGCGGGAGAATCGGAATCTCATATAAGTCAACCTAGTCGCGTGGCGGCTGGTTTGGAAATTGATCGCGCTCGCCATTGAAGTGTCATTCCCGCGCGCGTGGCTGCCGCGCGCGAGGAATCCCGAAACGAACGGCCGCTGCACGTGGCGTGAATAGACCGGCTGTGCGAAAGACGGGCGGCTCGCGAGCCGCCCCTACGAAGATTTGACTCGGGGGGACGCCGCTCGATCGGTGAGCACCGGCGTTTCCACACAATCGCATTTGATTTCGTAGGGGCGCGTCGTGACGCGCCCGTCCCTCGCACTGCGATGATCGTGGATCGTGTGCGTTGCAAGCTGCGCGCGATTGCTGCATGGACGCCTCGGGATTCCTCGCCCAGGGCTCGGAATGACGATAGCGGGCTCGGCTGAGATTACGATACTCATCCGCAAAACACATCTACCTGTCAGCCTAACAGGCGTTTGGTTGCGAGCGCGGCGCCGGTACTTAGCGCGCGGAGCTTTTGCCAGACCACTTCCTCCGCTACTTCGCCGAGGCCGGCGGAGGTCGCGAAGCCGCAGTCGGTGCCGGCGAGTATGCGGTGCGGATCGCCGACCGCTTTGGCCGCGAGCTCGATTCGATGCGCGACCACCTCTGGATGCTCGACGTAGTTGGTGGTGGTGTCGATCGCACCGACGATCAGCGCGGTTCCCGACGGGAGCGGGTGACGCTCGAACGCGCGGAACTCGTGCGCGTGGCGCGGATTCGCCATCGAGATCATCAACGCGCCGACCTTAGCGCGGTAGATGTTGGCGATGATCTCGTCGAGCGGCACGTCGTCGTCGTGCGGACCTTCGTAATTTCCCCAGCACACATGCATCCGGATTTGCTCGCGCGGGAGCCCGGCGATCGAACGATTGATCGCGGCGACCACCAGGTCGATGAAGCCGAGGAAGTCGGCGAGCGGCTTGCCCGCGAACATCGTATGCCGCTCCATCGCGAGGTCTGGACAATCGAGCTGGAGCACGAAGCCCGCGTTGACGATCGCCTCGTACTCGGTCTTGAGTGCGTCGGCGAGCGCGTCCACGTAGTCCGCCATCGAGTCGTAGTGTTCGTTCAGCATCGCGGCGGCGACGATGCCGGGCGAGGGCGCGTTCATGAACGCTTCGGTGAAATGCTTTTGGTTCTCCGCGAGCGCGCGCTTGAAATCTTCGCATTCTTTTTTGATCGCCTGGGGCGCGGTGTAGCGCACGGCGCTGGTCGCTTTGGGTGCATGCGTCAGATCGACTTTGATCCGCGCGAAGTCGGGAGCCTTGAGTGCGATGAAGCCCGGGTAATGAACGAGGTCGCTCATGATCGGCCGCTCGCTACGTCCGGAGAAGCCTGACATCCGATGCTGGATGTAGGTGAAGAAGCTCTCGCGCCCCTGCTCGCCGTTGTTGCCGACGTCGATACCCGCCTCGAGCTGCATTGCGACGACGTGGCGGGTCGATTCCGCGATCATCTGATCGAGCGCGCGCTCATCGATCGATTGATGGCGGCTCTTCTTGCCGAGCATTTCCGACAGCGCACTTGAACGCGGCAGGCTGCCGGCGTGCGTGGTCAGGATTTTCTTTTCGGAGAGTTTCATCTTGATCGTTTCTCCTCTGCTCAGCGGCGGAAGAGTGCGGATTCGCCGATTTCCAGCCCGAGCGCGAAGCGGCGCAGCCAATCGAGCGCGACCTGCGACGTCAGCAGCTTGATCCAATCGCGCGTCCCGCGCATCTGGTAGCGGCGCGAAGCTTTCACGCCTTCGGAATCGAGCGCGATACAGACGGTGCCGACGGGCTTGTCGGCAGTGCCGCCGTCGGGTCCTGCGATTCCCGAGGTTGCGATCGCGACGCTCGCGCCGATTCGCTTGCGCGCTCCCGCAGCCATCTCGCGCACGCACTCCTCGCTCACGGCGCCGAATTTCTCGAGCGTCGCGCCGCGCACGCCGAGCAGATCCTGCTTCGCCTCGTTCGAGTAAGTCACCAGGTCGGCGAGCAGGTAGTTCGAGCTGCCGGCGATATTGGTCAGGCGATGGCCGATCAGCCCGCCGGTGCATGACTCGGCGATCGCGAGCTTGAGTTTTTTTTCGGTGAGCAGGCGACCGACCACTTCTTCCATCGAGGCGTCGCCCTCGGCGAACAGGAACTGCGAAATTTTGCCGCGCACGCGCTCAGCCAGTTCTTCGAGCTTGCGCTCGGCCTCGGCGGGTTTGCCTTCGACGGTGAGGCGCAGCGAGATTTGCGGAAAGCTCGCGCGCAGGCCGACTTTCGCTTCGCCCGGCTTGATCAGGCCGGCGACAGCCTCGTCGAGCGCCGACTCGCTCATCCCGAAAGTCTGGAAGATGCGCACTGCGAAGACCGAATCGGTGCCGCGATTTTTCTGAAGCCACGGCACCACCCAATTTTCCATCATCGGCTTCATCTCGCGCGGCACGCCCGGCAGCACGATTAGTTGGGAGGTGTGTCCATCGACCTTCATCGGCATCCGGAAGCCCGGCGCGGTGCCGAGCGGATTCGGAATGACTTCCGCACCCTCGGGAAAATCAGCCTGCTTGAGATTGTTTGGCGGCATCACGCGGTTGATGGTCGCGAACAACCGCGTCATGTGATCGACCGAGGCCTGATCGCGAAGGAGCTTGACGCCGGCGATGCGCGCGACGGTTTCGGTGGTGAGGTCGTCGACGGTCGGGCCGATTCCGCCGGTCGAGATGACGACGTCGGCCATCGCGATTGCGGTGCGCCAGGCCCATTCGAGGCGTTCGGGAACATCGCCGACGGTGAGCACGGCGACCAGATCGATTCCGACCTCGGCGAGTTTGTCGGAGAGGTAGTTGGCGTTGGTATCGACCACTTTGCCGCTGGTGATTTCGTCGCCGGTGGAAAGAACGACAGCCGTTTTGATCATCGAAGACACCATGCAGTGTTTGTTGTGGATTGGGTGCGCATCTCGCTTGGCATGAAGAGGGTTTTAGCCAACTTCAACTCTCGTGGGAACGATTTCGAGCAGCGTCAGATTGCGGCGCTCGCCTGTGATGCGGAAGTCAGCGCGGAAGCGTATATCGCTCGACGATGCGCCGATCATAATTTCCATTTCGCCGGGCTCGACCGCGAAGTGGCCGTCGCGTCCGTGAAACGCGGCCTGGCTGAGATCGAGAATGAAGCTGACCGTGCGCGTCTCGCCTACACGAATCGGTACTCGCGCGAAGCCTTTTAGCTCGAGCACCGGACGCGTGACGCTGCCGGCTTTGTCGCGCAGGTAGAGCTGCACGACTTCGTCGCCGTCGCGCGGGCCGTCGTTGGTTACGTCGATAGAGACGCGCAACGTGCCGGTCGCTGCGACCTCAGCCGCGTCGATCGCGCCGTTCGAATAAGTGAAGCGCGAGTAGCTGAGGCCGAAGCCGAACGGAAACAGCGGCGTGCAACTCAGGTCGGCGTAGTCGCCCCAGAACTGGCTGCGCTGGCCCGAGGGTTTGTGCGCGTAGTAGAGCGGCATCTGGCCCTGATCGCGCGGGAGCGAAACGGGCAGGCGTCCGGCGGGATTTACGCGGCCAGTGATGACCTCGGCGATCGCGGTGCCGCCTTCCTCTCCGGGAGGAAAGGCGAGAAGCACGGCGTCAACTTTTTCGATCGCGCGCGTCAGCGCGAGCGGGCGGCCGTCGATCACGACGAGGACGATCGGTTTGCCGGCCCTGGCGACTTCCGCGACGAGTTGCTCCTGCACGCCGGGGAGGCACAGCGTCGCGCGGTCGGTCGCCTCTCCGCTGGAGCATCCTTTGACGAGGCCCGACTTTCCGCCGACGCACAGGACGACGAGATCGGCCCATCGTGCGCATTCGAGCGCGGCGGCGAAGCCGCCGGCGTCGTCGTCGAAAGCGTTGCAGCCGTGCGCGCAGCGGATTTCGACGCCCTCGTCGAGTTTCAACCGCAATCCGTCGAGTACCGTAACTGTCGGCGTGAAGTGCGCGGCCAGATCGACGTTGGTGCGCGCCGCTGCGGAGAGAGTTTCCGCTAGCGCTCCCGCTTCCATCGCCGGAGCGGCGGTGCCCTGCAGCTTTTGGGTTGCGCTCTCAGCGCTTGTCTGATCGCGCTCGGGAATCGAGCCGTAGATCATCTCGTGATGAGACGGGTAGTGATAATCGCCCTGCATCAGGCGGCGGGAATCGGCGGTCGGGCCGATGACCGCGACGCGGCGCACGCCGGTGCGAATCGGCAGACAGGCGTTTTCGTTTTTGAGCATCACGATTGATGCGCGTGTGATTTCGAGCGCAAGCGCGCGATCGTCTGGAGTATCGAAAGCGGCTGCGGCCGAAGCGGAATCGACGTGGGGATTCTCGAACAGGCCGAGCTCGAATTTCGCGCGCAGGACGCGGCCGACCGCGCGATCGACGAGATCAATCGAAACGTCGCCCGCATCGATCGCATCTCGAAGCGGCGCGTCGAACACGTCGCGCTCGGGCAGTTCGACGTCGATACCGGCTTCGAGGCCGAGCTTCGCCGCCTCGCGCGGACCGGCCGCGATGTTGTGATAGTTGTGCAGAGACGGCAGCGTGAAATAGTCCGACACGACGATACCGGTGAAGCCGAGCTCGCCGCGCAGAACGTCGGTCAGGAGATAGCGCGAGGCGCCGCACGGAACGCCGTCGAGCTCCTGGTACGCGTTCATGATCGAGCGAAGATTCGCCTCGGCGATCATCGCGGCGAACGGTGGAAGGAAAACGTCGCGCAGCTCGCGGTCTGGAATATGCGCGGGCGCCCAGTTGAGACCGCCCTCGGAAAAGCTGTAGCCCGCGAAATGCTTGCCGGTGCATACGACGCCCGATTTCAGACCGCCGCCCTGGACGCCGCGCACGTACGCGACCGCCATCCGCGAGACGAGATAGACGTCCTCGCCGAAGGTCTCCTCGCAGCGGCCCCATCGCGCGTCGCGCGCGACGTCGGCTACAGGAGCCAGAGTGTGGCGCGCTCCGACCGCGAGCATCTGGCGGCGGATCACGGCGCCCATGTTTTCGACCAGCTCGGGCGCGAAGGTGGCGGCGAGGCCGAGCGGCATCGGAAAGCAGGTCGCGTCCTGCGCGAGAAAGCCGGCGCAACTTTCCTCGTGGAAGATCGCGGGAATCGCGAGGCGCGTTTCCTCGACGAGGACGCGCTGGATCGCGTTCATCGTGCGCGCGGATTCCTCCGGCGCCATCAGCGCGCTGTGGCGCGAGATCTGTCCGATGCCGTGCGTAAGCATTTCGCGCGCGCGACCGGCGTCGAGGCCGCCGTTGCGGATCATCCGCCGGCTCCAGAGCGCGCCGAGCTGCGCGATTTTCTCGTCGAGCGACATGCGTGCGAGCAAGTCCTCGACGCGCTGGTCGATTGGCAGAGCGGAGTTTTTGTAGTCGATGGTGCTCACGCTAATCAGAGCACGCGCCACAGGATTTGCAGAACGATATTCGCGTAGATGCCGGCAGCCAGATCGTCGAGCATCACGCCGCTGCCGCCGCCGAGTTTTCGATCGATGAGGCCTGCGGGGAACGGCTTCACGATGTCGAAGAGCCGGAAGATCACGAAACCGGCAAGCATCCATACCGGAGTCAGCGGATTGGCGAACATCGTCGCGACCATGCCGAGCACTTCGTCCAGCACGATCTTCGAGCTGTCGTGCTCGTCGAAAATAATTTCGGCGCGGCCCGCGATCCAGCACGAGATCACGAACGCGATCGCGAAGACGATCAGGGCGATCGCGGGCGAGTAGGCCCACAACGGTCCGAAGCCAAACCACATCACGACCAGGCCGACGACCGAGCCGGCGGTGCCGGGCGCGACGGGAGAGTAGCCGCTGTAGGCGCCGGTCGCGAAGAAGATTATGAGCGCGCGTGTCATCTGGATGTGTCTGTTATGTATCTGCCGGATGGATCGGACGATGATTGAATCGACGCGCGACGATAGCACGGGTTTCGGGCGCGCAGAAGGACGAGGCTGCGCGCGCGGCGCGGCGATAAACACAATCAAACACCGGTTTGACGGTGGGTTCGTTCAGGCGATTTTAGATCGACTGCTTCATCAGATGCCTTTGCTTTGCTCGATAATCCGGTCGAAAGAGAGAGTTCGTTTCATGCCGCGAGGTTGCTGGATTTCGGCGGGCTGCGCCTGCAGGCACTTGAGCATCGTGACCGAGCGGAACAGATCGCGCATCAGCACTCTCTGGAACTCGCAGATGATCCGCACGTCGTCGGAATCGCCGAGCGACATCTCGTTGAGGCCGGTTTCGGCGAGAATCCGATCGCACGCGTCTTCGTACGTTTCGCCGCGTGGCTTTTTCTGATCCGGCATTCCCGGGGTGATTGAAGCAGAGGTGAGCAAGTGGCGGCCGATCATCTCGAAGCTTGTTGGCGGGCTCTTCCATTCGTTGGAGTTCAGGAAGGCGACGCGATTTTCGTAGCGCAGGAGACGGCGCATCCGCCATGTGCAGACGGCGATCTTCTCGACCAGCAGGAGCTCGAACGCGCCGCGCGGAGCGAGGTCGTTGGTGAGAGCGTGGAGCAGGGCGCGGAACTCGGCGGCGGCGTCTTTGCCCTCGAGCTCGGGGATAACGAGGTCTTTGGCGAGCATCCCGTGCTTGAGCGCGTTGAGCGAGGCGCGGCGCTTGCCGCGCGGCGTGCGCGGTCCGGTGGAGCGGGAGGCATTGCGGCGATTGGCGGCGAGCTTGCTCGGCGAGACGTAGACGTCTTCCGCAGATTCTGCGGCGGCTTCTTGGGCAGGTTCCTGGGCGGGAGTGGGCGGTTGATCGGCCGGCGAGGCAGGGCTCGATGGGGTTGATTCAACCATGAGGACTATTCTGAACCTTCCGCGGATTTTGACAAGGCTGAACAGTTCAGCCATGAACAAATCTGGCAAAAGATCTAACGCTCGTTAGGTCGCGTTGAGCAGGGTCCGCGATTGAGCAAGGCCGCCCTCACCCGCGCGTCACGGCGATTGCTGAAAGGAGCAATCGCCGCGCCGCTTGCCCTCTCCCGGAGGGAGAGGGTATCCGGAGGAGGCTCGCTGCGTGGCTAATGGTGCGACAGAGATTCCCCCGTGCTACTCGGTGAGCGGGATTGGCATTTCTTCGGGGGATACTTCAACCGCGGTTACGCCTTCTACGCCGCGGGCTACTTCTATGAGCATCGCGTCCCATGGAGCTACCAGGCCGGGGCCGATCAGGTTGACCGCGCCGCCGGTGCATCGGACGGTGATTTGCGCGTCGCGTACCTTCGGATGGGTCAGGAGCGCGGCGTGGACTTGCGCTGCGAGCGCTGAATCTCGCAGGGAGTCGCGGGCGGCGGGCGCGGCGGTGGCGTCCAGGGTCCGCGCGCTGTCGGCGATGAACGCGGCGATCGAGTCGAGCGGATGCGCCGAGGTGTTGACGATCAGATCGTAGAGCGAGCAGTCCTCGATATCGACGGAGGACAGGGTGGAGCTGCGCTCGCGCATCTCGCGGTCGTACTCGCGGACGTGCTTTTCGGCGGCGTGCGGATCCATCTTTTCGTCGGCGACGGTCTGCTTCACGCGGGCGGCGAATGGCGCGGTTGCGCGAACCCGCAGGGCGCATCCGGAGGCGGGAGTCTGATGCGCCAGCGTGCGGCCGGCCACGACGACCTGGTCGGCCGCCAGCTCCCGCAGCATCACGGCGCGCACGAAGGCGAGGTAGCGATGACTGTCCTGTTTGCCGCGCTGCCAGAAATGAGGCGTGCGCAAATCGAACACCAGCATCTGATCGGCGCTGACGCCGTAACGCTGCGCGGCTTCGGCGACGATCTCGTCTCCGGAAAGAAAGCGATAGTCGAGCCGCCGTGCGACGATCCGTCCGAGTTCGATTCCCCTGCTGCCAATCTGCTGGCTCAGCGCAATTACCGCCATCGTCGGCTCCCCAAGCGCGCGAGATTTCCCCGCTCGAATCTTAGAAGCCTGCGCGGCGAACGGCAAACGGCGGCTGTCCGGAAGACGGGCGGGCGGCTCGCGAGGCTCGGAATGACGAATGCAGGTCGGCCGAACCGCCGCGATGGAATCGGCGGGCGGCGACGGCTAGGATTTGGCTGCTTGAGAATCGTGATCGGTGCGGGCGCACACGAATCGCGCTCGCCGACGCCGAAATTCCAAGAGGACGGAAAGCCTGATGCCGAAAAAGATCGCACGGCCGCGTCTGGCGGGCGCTGAAATCAGTCCCAACGCTGTGCGCGGCGATATGACCGCGGCGGAACTGATCGATACCTCGTTCCTCGCATACAACGGCCGCAAGCTGCGCGAGGCGTGCCGCCTGTTCGCCGAAAAGATGCTCGAAGATGACGTGTTCGTCGGGATGAGCGTGACCGGAGCGCTGACGCCGGCGGGACTTGGGATGTCGTGCCTGATTCCGCTAATCGAAAATGGATTTGTCGATTGGATGGTCTCGACCGGGGCGAATCTTTATCACGACACGCATTTCGGAATCGGGCTCAAGATGTACCAGGGCTCGGCCGAGACCGACGATGTCGCGCTGCGCAGCGCGGGGGTGGTCCGGATCTACGATATCTTCTTCGACTACCGCGTGCTGCTCTCGACCGACGCGTTTTTCCGGCAGATCGCGCGGCTCGACGAATTTCAACATCCGATGAGCACGGCGGAATTTCACTTTCGCGCTGGACGCTACGTCGCCGAGCGCGAGCGAGTTTTGAAACTCAAGCGCAAGTCGTTGCTCGCGGCGGCGTATCAATATGCGATGCCGATCTACACCTCGTCGCCGGGCGACTCTTCGATCGGGATGAACCTCGCGCTGCTCGAGCTCGAAGGCTACGGGCTGCGGCTCGATCCGCTGGTCGATGTGAACGAGACGGCGTCGATCGTGTACGCGGCCAAGCAGATGGGCTGCAAGAGCGCGGTGTTTATTTTAGGCGGGGGCTCGCCAAAGAATTTCGTCCTGCAGACCGAGCCGCAGATCCAGGAAGTGATGGGCGTCGCGGAAGACGGGCACGACTATTTTCTGCAAGTCACCGACGCGAGGCCCGACACCGGCGGCCTTTCGGGCGCGACGCCGTCGGAGGCGGTGAGCTGGGGCAAGATCGATCCAAAGAAGCTGCCCGACACGGTGGTGTGCTACGTCGATTCGACGGTCGCGCTTCCGTTGATCACCGCGTATGCGCTGGCGCGGCGCAAGGCGCGCAAGCCGCGGCGGCTCTACGAGCGGCGCGCGGAGCTGATGGAGACGCTGACCAAAGCGTACGGCAAGGTTCGCAAGAGGCGGCTGGCGCGCGGCGAGTCGTGACCAGGATGCCGATGAACAAAAGGAAGACGATCGCGCGCGCCGCGAGGAAAGCGGCGTCGGTGAAAAAAATCGCGCGCGGCGGAAGCGATGATCTCTCGCGCGAGCTCAATCTGGCGAAGAAAGCGGCGCGCGTGGCTGGAGAAATTTTGCGCGGGCATTGGCGTCGCGGCGGCTACACGATCGGATCCAAGGGCAAAGACAATCCGGTCACGCAGGCTGACCTCGAGGCCGACCACGCGATCAAGCGGATGCTGCACGAGCCGTTTCCGGAGTATGGGTGGCTCTCGGAAGAGACCGCGGACAGCGCGCATCGGCTCGGGCGGCGGCGGGTGTGGATAGTCGATCCGCTCGACGGGACCAAGGAGTTTATCAACGGAGTTCCCGAGTTTTGTGTCGCGATCGCGCTGATCGAAGACGGCGAGCCTATCCTGGGCGTGACCTACAATCCGATTCGGCGCGAGCTGTTCTGGGGCGCGCGCGGTTTGGGCTGTCATCTGAATACGAAGCCGGTACGCGTCAGCCGCACGCGATTACTGCATCGCGCGAGAGTGCTCGCGAGCCGCAGCGAAGCGGCGCGCGGCGAATGGCAGGTGTTCCACGGAAAGCTGATAGTCAGTCCGACGGGCAGCGTGGCCTACAAACTCGCGCTGGTGGCGGCGGGGAAGGGCGACGCGACGTTCACGCGCTCGCCCAAAAGCGAGTGGGATATCGCGTCGGGCGCGGCGCTGATCGCGCTGGCGGGCGGAACGATTACAGATATTCGCGGGCGCAAGCTCAGCTTCAACAATCGCAAGGTGAAGCTCGAAGGACTGATCGCGGACAACACCGTTTTGCACAAACAACTGATCGCGGTGGCGCCGCATCCTCCGATCAAATTGTCGCCGATTGCTTGATATCGCGGATCGGGCTCAGAAATTGTACATTCGCTTGGCTTCGGCGCGTAGTTCGGTGCGGAAGTCGGGATGCGCGATCGCGATCATCGCGTTTACGCGCTCGCGAATGCTTTTGCCCTTGAGGGTCGCGATTCCATACTCAGTTACTACGTGATGGACGAAGCCGCGCGGGGCGGTCACGACGCTGGCCGGCTGGAGAGTAGGCATGATGCGCGAGAGCCGGACGCCGTTCACGATCGAGCTCGAGGGCACGACGATCACCGTCTTCCCTCCGCCCAGGCATGCGCCGGTGACGAAGGCGGTCTGTCCGCCGGTGCCGGTGTACATCCGCGGGCCGATCGATTCGCTGTTGGCCTGCCCGGTCAGGTCCACCGCCATCGCGTTGTTAATCGCGATGAGTCCTTCTTCGCGCGCGATTAGGCGAATATCGTCGGTGAAATTGAAATCGTAGAGCTGGAAGCGCGGATTGCCGTTTATATAGTCGAGTTCTTCGCGCGGAGTGAGCGGAGCGAGTCCGCTTCCAACTACTAACTCAGGAAAAATCTTTTTGAACTTTCCGGTCAATACTCCGTCGCGCACGAGCTGCGCGGTATGCAACGGGATAATCTCGGTCTGCATGCCAAGATCGTGATGATTAGCCAGATGGGGCATCAATGCTCCGGACATCGAACCGACGCCGACCTGGATCGAGGCGCGATCCGGGATCAACTCACTGGCGACGAGGTCGCATACCGTGTCGATTATCTTTTGCTCGTCGGGCGATGGAACCGGCAGCGAGAGCGCGGGAAGTTCAAAGGTGCGTTCGACGAAATAGTCAATCTCGGAAATATGCAGTTGATTGTCGCCGCCGACCCGAATGAAGTTCTCGTCGATCTCGGCGATAACCATTTTTGCGTTGCGCGCCAGCAGCTTCGACATGATCTGGACATCGCCGAAGTTGACGAAGCCGTTCGCGTCGGGCGGCGCGACGGTCATTATATAAACATTGAAGTTGTCGAGGGAGGGCGGCAGATGACCTTCGCGGTAATACTGGACCGGTGTGAAATCGGCGAGGCCCTGCGCATAGAGCTCGCGGTCGTAGGGGCCGACATAGAATGACTGGAGCTTGAAGCGCTCGCCGAGGCCCGGCAGGTTCCAATCGTGCACCGCGGCGCCGTGATTGACTACCACGTTCTCGATCTCCATCAGGCGCGCCGAGACGGCGGCGCACATCATGAAGGGAGTCGCCTGCGCGATCGACATGCAGACCCGATCGCCGGATTTGATTTGCGCCGCCGCGTGCTCGGCGCTGACGAGCCGATCTCCGAGCATCGTGCGCCAGTCGGCGCGCGCTTTCATCTCTTTAAGCCTGTCAATCCTGGGTGCGGTAGCCATCAGGCGGCTTGGGCCGAGAGGCTCGGGTCGATTCCGATATCCCGGAGCATCGTCGAGGTGCGCTCGTTCAGGAGTCCGACCTTGCGCAGGTTGGTGACGACGGTGGTATGCATCTCGCGCTTGAAGAGCTTGCGAAAGAGCGTGTAGTCATTTCCGCGGGCGACTTCTTTGCGCGCGCGCTTGACCTCGCTGATCTCGGCGGCGTTCATCCCGACGGCCTCGTACGCCTCGGCCGGGAACTGGCCGGTCAGCACGAGCTGAATCGCCTCGCGGGTGAACTCCTCGAGCTCGCGCATGTCGCTGGAGCTGAGGCTATTGATCGCTTCTGGAAGGCTCAGCACCGAGAAGCCCATGTGGCGGGATTCGTCGGCGAGGATGCGTTTGCAGATGTCGCGCAGGAGCGGGTCTTTGGCGGTCTCGCCGAGCATCCGGAAGAGCGCGACCGCAAAGGTCTCGGCCAGAAGCTGCAGGCCGACGGTCTTCACGAACCACTTTCCCTGGCCGAGGATATAGTCGAAGAGGGTCTTGATGTTGCCGGTGATCGGATAGATTCGGCCGCCGCACTTTTCGATCAGGTAGCGGCTCAGGACCTCGGCGTGGCGGGCTTCGTCAACCACCTGGGTCGCCTGGAAAAATTTCGCGTCGTTGGAGGGAACCATGTCGACCAACTGGCTGCACGCGAGCATCGCACCTTCCTCGCCGTGAAGGAGCTGCGAGAGGCGCCACGACGAGAATTCGAGATTGAGCTGCGCGAGATTCTTGCGATCGAGCCGGGCGAGCGCGGGAGTGCCGTAGCCGTCGATCAATTCGTCGGCGAAGATGCCGGCGTCGTAGTCGACCGGTTTGGCCCAGTCGATATCGCGCGCGGCGTTCCACTGGTCGCGCTTTGCGTTTTCATAGAGGCGGCGCAGGTCGGGAGCGTCGACCGCGTAGGAGCGCTGGAAAACGGTTTCGAGGGTGGTTGTGATTCGCTCGGATATGTCGCTCATCGTTAGTACCTCGGGCCGCGATCAGGACGCGCAGATACACCTGACCCTAGCAAATTCCGGCTGATTGCGAAAATGCCGAGGGGTCGAAGAATCAGCGGAAAATCACCCAAATGGTAGATATTTCATCGCCACCGCAGCAGAGCAGCACCCTCACCCGCCGCTTCGCGGCACCCTCTCCCGGAGGAGAGGGAATAGATGAATAGATAAAGAGGTGGAGTCGGCGCGGTTGCTTGACTGTGCGGGCGCAAACATAAATGCTTGCAGGTTGCGGAGAGGTTCGGGAGTCTGGCTGAACCGGCGTGACTCGAAATCACGTGAGCCCTAGTGGTTCCGGGGGTTCGAATCCCCCCCTCTCCGCCAAGCAATCTGTAATCTTCATCTACAATCTGGAGAAGGCGGCAATTCCACGCAGGGCGTGGCGCTTTTGTGCTCCAAGCGCGCCGGAGAGAGCACGCTCAGGCCGGATCCGCTCGAATTGACAGCAGGAGATTTTCCGTTATCGAACTCAGCTAGTGTTCGAAGTTTCGCTACTGTTCGTTCTCTTCTCTCTTTCCCTGTCCCGTGTCTGCTTTATCCGCCTTCTCAGTTACAAGGTACGGGTTAGCTGGGCTCAGATGGCTTGAAACTGCAGTTTTCGCTCGCGGGTTGTTGAATAGGGAAAGCTCGTGACTTTGCGTTTGCGGTGAGCGCAGACGCATAATCGGTTTGCGAACCGGCCATCCCTCCAAGGAGAACGAACATGGCAATCGCCCTGACGCATAGCGGCACCTCGGTTTACTCCTCTGTTTCTCCGTCGCGCGAGCTTCTGGTCGGCACCGCCGACGGCATCGTGACGCTCGAACGCACGCAAGCGCTTCGCGGCTGGCGGGTCGGCACGCGAGCGCTGAAGGGCTCGCACATCAGCTCGATGATCATTGCGCAGCCTGACGTGATGCTCGCGGCGATTTACCACGGCGGCGTCATGATGAGCCGCGACAGTGGCAAAAGCTGGGAGCGTCGCGACAACGGAATCGCGCACAACGACGTGTACAGTCTCGGCGCCACGATGCTGAACGGGAGGCTGAGGCTGTTCGCAGGGACTGAACCGGCCCACTTCTACCTGAGCGACGACCTCGGCGCGAACTGGCGCGAGTCCCCCTCGCTCAGGGCCGGCGCAGGCGTCGCGCGCTGGACCTTCCCGGGGCCGCCTCACAAGGCGCATGTCAAGGTGATCACGGTCGCGCCCGACGATCCCGCGACCGTTTACGCAAGCATCGAGCAGGGAGATCTGCTGAGAAGCACCGATGCGGGCGAGACTTGGCAGGAGATTTCCGGCTTCGACGAGGGCTTTGACTTCGACGTGCATCGGCTCGTGATCCATCCGAAGAGTCCGTCAAGGCTCTACATGATGGGCGGCACCGGCCTGTGCGTCAGCGACGACCGCGGGACGAGTTGGGTCCGCTACAGCGATACGAAATCGCCCATCGGCGGCTATCCGGACCAGCTCACGTATCTGCCAAGCCACGCCGACGTGCTGCTCGCGTCGGGCGCGCGCGGCAATCCGTTCACCTGGATGCAGACCGGGTTCGCCGGCTCGCGAATCGGACTCAGCCGCGACCGGGGCCGCACCTGGCAGATACTCGGTGGCGGCCTGCCCGCGCCCGACCAGTGGCGCTCCGCGATCGAGGCGATGACGCTTGAGGAATGCGGCACCTCATTTTCGGCATTCGTCGGCACAACCTCCGGCGAGGTCTTCGCAACCGACGACAGCGGCGACAGCTGGGCGCTGATCGCAAGCGGCCTCGCGCCAATCTCAAAGGGCTTGCACTACATGGTTCTCAATCGCGCCGCGTGAAGTGTTGCGACCAGGAGCAGTTGGATTAATAGACGCCGCCGCGCGCGAGGGCTCCCGGTGATTTTGAATTTTTTCGCTCCGACACGGCGCGCTACGCTTCTTCGGAGTCGTAGATCGGCGATAAAAACAGGTCCGATACCCGACACCGCAAGAACCAGTCGATCGACCCGAGAACCTATCTGTTGAGGATGCGGAGCGTGACGCTGCGTTAGGAGAACACCACCGTGGCCGGAATCGGTGTGGTGGTAATCACCGCTTTCGCCTCATTTGAAACAGCAGTGGAAGCAATGAGGATGCTGTCGACTACCTACCTAAGCCGTTCACTCCCGAACAGGTACGGCACGCCGCGCGCAGGGTCGTCGAGGCAAGTGCGCCGGCACAGTTAGACCGCCGACCAATAAATACAATACGCCATAAGGTATGCAATTTTGAGTGAGGGCAATTGTGTCCTCAGTCTGCCCCTAGTCTGCTTGACACTGGCGTTAGTGGTGGTGTATTACCATATCCCCTAGGGTATTTGGAGGAGGACGGGATTGGTTATGGCTCACACGATCAAAGAGAAGATCAAGCTTCTAAATCGAGTGCGACGAGTTCGCGGTCAGGTCGAGGCACTTGAGCGCGCAGTGGAGGAAGAACGCGGCTGCGCCGATGTACTCCATCTCGTCGTCGCGGCGCGTGGCGCGATGAACAGCTTGATGGCGGAGATCATTGAGGATCACATCCGGATGCATGTCGTCGATCCGGATCATGAACGCGGCTCCCGCGCCAAGGGCGCGGAAGAGCTGATCGAGATTGTTCAGGCGTACCTGAAGTAACTGAGGGCCCGTTCATGATCCGCCGGGAGCGAATCGAAACTCCGAGTCTGGTCGATCAGGCGCAAAGTGGGACGACTGCACCGTCCGTTGCAGAGCGCTACCAGGCCCTCAGCCGGATCGAGGCGGCGCGAATCATCATCGTTGCCCTTGCCGCGGCCGCCGTATGGTTCCACGTATGGGAACCGCTGCCGAGGGTCGGCCTGATAGGCGTAGTGGGACTTCTGATCGGCGGTTGGCCAATCTTCAAGGAAGCGGCCGAGAATGCGGCGGCACGGCGGATGACTATGGAGTTGTCCATGAGCATCGCGATCATCGCGGCGGCCGGCATCTCCCAGTTCTTCACCGCGCTCATCATCACACTGTTTGTTCTTGTGGCCGAGGTGCTCGAGGGGATGACCGTTTCTCGGGGCCGGCGGGCCATCCGGGATTTGATGGACTTCATCCCCCGTTCCGTCACGATTCGCGGCGCCAGCGGCGTGCGCGAGGCATCCGCCGACGAGCTGCGCATCGGCGATTCCGTACTCGTCAACCCCGGCGGTCTGGTGCCAATCGACGGTACGGTGACAAGCGGCCATTCATTTGTTGGCCAAGCCCGGATTACGGGCGAGTCGATGCCGGTTGAGAAGCTACCCGGATCGGTTGTGTATGCCGGAACGATCAACCAATCAGGCGCGCTAGAGATCCGGGTCGAACGGATCGGGCGCGATACCAGCTACGGCAGGATTATCGAAGCGGTCGAGCATGCCGAGCGATCGCGCGCGCCCGTGCAGCAGTTGGCAGATCGCCTTGCCGGATACCTGGTCTATTTCGCTCTCGCCGCCGCTACGGTCACGTTCCTTTTAACCCGAGACGCGCGTTCCACCATCTCGGTAATAATCGTTGCGGGCGCGTGTGGCATTGCTGCTGGCACGCCACTGGCGATCCTTGGAGGCATCGGTCGCTCGGCGCGTCTTGGCGCGATCATCAAAGGCGGCCTCTATTTGGAGACTCTGGGTAAGGTGAATACTGTCGTCCTCGACAAGACCGGTACACTCACCTTCGGTCGAGCCGAAGTGCTGGCGATCGTTCCGGCAGATGGTGTATCGGAAGTCGAAGTCCTGGACGCCGCGGCGTCGGCAGAGATGCGCTCCGAGCATCCGCTGGGCAAAGCGATGATCAACCTTGCGTCGGCGAAGAACCGTTCTCTCGATGAGCCCGAGCGTTTTGACTACCTACCCGGCCGCGGCATCACCGCTGTGGTTGGCGGAGTAACGATCCTCATCGGCAATCGGGGACTCCTGAGCGATCATGCGATCGAGGTGCCGCGCGACTTTGCTACCTGCCAGGACGCCTCATCGGAAGTCCTCGTAGCTCGCGACGGACGCTTTTTCGGAGCGATCGTAATAGCAGACACCGTGCGGCCAGAGGCGCGGCGCGCCATCGAAGCGTTGAATCAGATGGGCATTCGGAGCGTTCTGCTGACCGGAGATACCAAGCCGGTCGCCGACATGGTCGCCCGCGAACTCGGAATCAGTGAAGTCCAAGCCAACATGCTGCCGGAGATGAAGCTCGAGCGAATCAAAAGTCTCGTGACGGCCGGGCGCGTCGTTGCGATGGTGGGCGACGGCATAAACGATGCTCCCGCTTTGGCGGAAGCGAACGTAGGCGTTGCGATGGGCTCGGGGACCGACGTCGCTCGCGAGAGTGCAGATGTTGTGCTGCTCGGCAACGACTTGTTGAAATTCACTGAGACGCTCGCGATTGCGCGCTGGACTCGCCGGATCATCTGGTGGAATTTCGCGGGCACAATCGGAGTCGACATGGTCGGCATGGCGCTCGCGTCCGTAGGCCTGCTGAATCCGCCACTCGCCGCTTTCATTCACGTTACATCCGAGTTGGCCTTCATCCTTAATTCGGCGCGGCTGCTGCCACGCTCGGAGCCGAGCAGGAAGCCCGGGATGGGTGATGAAGCACGGGAGAATACCCTCGCGAAGGCCGCGTAGGTCATCATCATCCAGGAGTTCGGCCATGGAACATACTCACAAAAAGCTTGACCTGGAACTTTCCGATCTGCGAACAAAGCTCAGCCAAATGGGAGACATGGTCATCGCGCAGATCGACCGCGCGCTCGGATGTTTGAGCGAACATGATGTTCGCGGCACCCACGTAATCATACAGCGCGACATCAACGTGAACCGAATGGATATTGACCTGGACGAAATGTGTTTGCAGCTCCTGGCGCTTCATCAGCCGGTGGCCGGAGACCTTAGGCTCATAACTGCGGTTATGAAGATTACAACGGAACTGGAGCGAATTGGCGATCGAGTGGTCAACATTTGCGAGGCTGTTCACGATCGCGACGAGCGCGATCCGGTAATGTCTCATGCTGAAGTCTCGCAAATGGGGGCGCTCTCGCTCGCGATGGTCCGCGGCAGCCTGACCGCCTTTTCCCGAGCGGACAGTTCGGTCGCCAAACGGGTGTTTGAGAAGGACAAGGAGTTTGACGCGCTCTATGGTGCGGTGTTTGCAAAGCTCACCTCGATGGCAAAAGATCCAGATCGAGTCGCGCACGATACAAAACTGGCCTTCCTGTCAAAGGACTTGAATGAAATCTCAGAGCACGCGACCAATATTGCTGAACTTGTGATGTTTATGGTTGACGGCAAAGAGATTAGTCATATGGACATGCACGAGCGGCGGGTGACTCGGTAAGGGGTGTGCGAAGGATGCCATCAGTCGAAGCAGAGACCGTCATCGTTTTCGGATAGGCGCGCCGAGACATTCGATTGACCAACTCGAAAGTTCTGATCGTTTAACTGCGAGGAAACAGCAGCCATGCAGACGACAGAGGTTGAGGCCAAGGCGGCAGTCGCGATGCTACGAGAGGGGCTTCGAGACTTCGACCTTCAACGGGTCGCTAAGGCCTCGACCGCGTTGGTCAGAACGGGGGTTTTGGCGGCGAATCACGGAATAGAACTGTCCAACACGGTCGGGATCCTGAGGCACATTTTCCATGACATCGAAGACTGGGAGCGCCGCAATCCATCTTAAGTGTTGTCAACCCGACACAAGTAGTGGTGACAGCTAAATGGCGGGCTCCATCATCAATACGTCCGGCTTTAGGTTTTGACTAGGCACAGGGTGGAACCACGAGGTTCGTAAGGATCACGATGGGCCGAGCGATACTTCCGCTATCGGTCTGCATTATCGCGTTGCTCGCGGCTGCGCGTCCATCGCACGCGATCGACTTCTACGAAATCGAGATTTACGACACGGACACGACGCCGGCCGGTCATCTTCAGCTCGAACTGCATTCGAACACTACGTCAACGGCGACCGGGCAGTTGGCGAAAAGCCAGATGGACGTTTACCAGGTACACGAGACGGTCGAGGGCACGTACGGAGTCCTGCGCTGGCTCGAGGTCGGGCAGTATTTCTGCACCGCGAAGCTCTCCAACGGCAATTACGAATATTCGGGCTCACGCACGAAGGTCCATTTTGGTGTCCCGCAGACGTTCGAGTGGCCGGTGCAATTCGGCGGCAATATCGAGCTCGACTACATGCGGCACGCGGCCGAGGAAAATCCGACGACGCTGGAGCTGCGACCGATCGCCGGTGCGAATTACAAGAATTTCCGGCTGGTGGGGAACTTCGCGTTCGAGGACCCATTCAGCGGTCCGGGTGCCCATCACGGTTTTCAATTCGATCCTTCGGGGATGCTGGTTTACAAGCTCAACGACTGGCTTTCACCGGCGCTTGAATACTACGGCGACATGGGCTCGATTCAACCGCTGGCGAAAGTACAGGAGCAGCAGCATTTTATCGTGCCAGCGATGAATTTCGATTTCCTTCCACAGCTCGAGCTCAACCTCGGCGTCGGAATCGGATTGACTCGCGCGAGTAACGGGATATTCCTGAAATCGATTGTCGGCTGGACGTTTTAGGCACCGCGCCTTTTTGATGGCATCACGATTAACAAGTATTGCGGATGGGCTGCACTCTGAGCTCGCTAAGTCTACGATGTTCTCTGGAGACCCTAACGAGGGTCAATCTAATTGCCTTGACCGTTGCGAGAACCCCGCTCATACTTAAAACGTAGGGTTCGAGAACAATCTCGAATGCCGGATAGATCGAATTCGACGGTGGTCCTTCCAATAGCCTTTGGCCACTGGTTCCTATACAAGCTACATTTTAGACTTGCAAAGGCCCGGAGAGTTTCTTCCGACGCATTGAGCGTTTCGGAAAGACGAGCGTTGTTATGCGCGAAGAGATTAGCGGGCCTTATTTGCAGCACATCATCGACGCGGCGCACCGGAAGTCCTTCGATCCTCACAAGGATATCGATTGGAGCATCCCTTTCGACTGCTCATATTTCTACATGCCCCAGGACATGGTGTCTCTTTACGGAACACCGCTGTGGGATCAAATGACTCATGAACAGCGAGTAAAGCTTTCAATGCACGAGGCATGCAGCGCTTTCGCGGGCCTGATCTGGTTTGAAAACCAGCTTTCCTTCAAGCTGATGGATTATCTGATCGACGAAAGCCCGCTCGAGCCTGAATTCTACTGGATGCAGATAGAGGTGGCCGACGAGTGCCGCCATTCGATGATGTTCGGCGAAGCTATCAAGCGTTGCGGCGTTCCCTGGTACAAGCCGCGCTATTCGAGCCTGATCGCGTTTTTTACCAAGTACCTGACTTCAAGGGTCGGAATGATGCTGAGTGCGCTGGCCGCCGAAGACGTCACCGGTTATCTGCACAGCCGCACCGAGCGGGATCCGGAGTGCCACCCTGTGATGCGCGAGCTGTCGAGAATTCATATTCTCGAGGAAGCGAGGCATCGTGGCTATGCTCATGAATATCTCCGTCAGAGCTGGCCGCACGTAGGAATGTTCCAGCGCTCGATGATCCGACGCTACGGATTGCTCTCGACCCGGATCATCATCAGACAATTGGTGCACCCCGACATCTACAAAAACCTCGGCTTGCCGAAAGAAGCACTTGAGATGGCAAAGCACAATCCCCATCGCGCACACATCAAGCGCGAGATGTCGGCGCAACTAGTCGAGTTCCTGATCAATACCGATATCGTCGATCAGATTGCCGTGCCGAAATGGCGCGCGGCCGGCCTGATGGCATGATTTCTCCGTCTCAGCGGTTTAGTAAGGCATTGGATGTATAAATTTATGCCCCGGGTGCGTTGTTGTCTCTGTTTGGGTAGAGGCGCCCCGAAATCCAGAATGAGTACTTCATCGTCTCGAGTCTGGATTCTCACCCCTTCGCTGATAATGCTCCTGACGGTTCCAGCTTTTTGGCCTGCTGTTGGACGCACGGACGCTGTTCTTTCTTCCGGTACAGAGTCGAGTGCGGGCGGCGCAACTGATGCCTGGCTAGTGAATCGCGGTCTTATCGCTCGCGGGCTGGTCGCAGAACAGTCCAGCAATGATGCAATTTCACCGCCGACCGGTACCGAGGTCAACGAAACCCGGCAAACCGAAAACCGTACCGGCGAGGTTCTGAACCGAGTCACGTCGTGGAACGAAACCGCCGCCGACGACATGGTTCATTTCGAAGTGACCACCTTATCCTCCGATCAGTTCGAAGTCGCTTTCTGGCTATTTCCGAATCATCGTAAGGGCTGCACGCTATATCAATGGACGCTTTACGATCATGGCCGCGCGCTGCAAAGCGCGTTCTGGCGGAACGATGCGGCGGTACTTCGCTTGGCCGGCGCCGCGGATCTGCCGCCGGATTTGTATCCGGACTCAGTTCCCTGGATCGCGTTCCTACGCGTGCTTGATGCACCGCGCGACGGCGGCGAAGGTATGCTTCATCAACAGATCACACCGTACAGCTATGTAGGTCAGCAGGTGTGGGCCAAAGGCCCCGAGGAAATCAGCGTACCGGCAGGCACTTTCTCCGCGCTTGCCGTGACCGCACAAGTGGACGTTGCCACGGTAATGCCGAACTGGCCGCGCTTCGTCCTGCACGTCATCGAACCTGTCGTACCCAAAAATACGCTCTACTTCGAGGCGACGCCGCCCTACCGGTTGCTCAAGCAGGAGGGCACCACGTTTGTCGGCGGTCCCGAAGTAACCACGGAACTGATTCGCACCTATATCGCTGGCACGCGACCGGTCGTGGCCGCCGCTCCTCAAACTAAGTTGTTGGATGCGCCGCCCGGATTCGCTAGTTCACCGATTATCAGGTGACGGAAAGACAGCGATCGCGACCTGTTTCCATCCGGCCAGGCTCACAAATATCCAACTTCACGCTTGACTGCGTATTCCTCTTTGACCTGGGCTGCTTCTTCCGCCAGCGGCGCTCCCATCGCCAGCCCCATCGGGATCCGGATCACGATGTTGAAGGCTGTCACAGCCAGGGACAGAGCAAAAAGATCGCCCTTGCTGGCAAAGCGCGCGAAAGCCAAGGTGAAGATTAGCTGCGTCGTTCCAATTCCTCCCGGAGAGATTGGCGAATTGCCAATCGCCACGATGAACGGCGTCATTGCCAGTGTCTGCGCCAGCGGAACCCCAATATGAAAACTCATTAACTGCCCATACAGAGCAAAGCCTTCTCCCAGAACAATTAGAAACTTGATGGAAAGAAGGCTCACGTACTGCGAAGGTAACGCGACGCGGAAACTCTCCATCGAGGGCCGATCATAGATCCATCGCAGCCAATTGCTACTGGCGAGCCTCCGACCCCAACAGAGCCAGAACGAGGCGATCAGACAGCATATGGCTAAAACGACTGCCGCATAGTTGAAAGCAGGACGGATGGGCGACGTCGGCACCAGAGCGATCGCGACCAGCAAGAGCGCGGCCAGCATCGCGGCGTCCAGAAAGCCCTGGAACATCAGCGTCCATACGGCCTTTATCCACGGCGCTTCTTTGTGGGAGTGCAGAAAGAGAACCAGCGCACCGCCGGCGACATATGAATTAACAATCTGAAGGAAGCTGACTGCGGCCATGGTCGGAAGCAGTTCGAGCGTCCCGGTACGACGATGGAAATAACTGAACAAACGCGAGAGCAATACTGTCTCGCCGATAAACCAGCATAGAAACCCACCGAGGCTAGCAACGACAAAAACCCAAAGCGTCGCGTGGCTTCCCGCGTCCGAAACCTGGCTCCATGAGATTCCACGCGCGGCGTAACCGACGATTGCCGCGGCTATCGAGTATGCTACGAGATTTTGAATCCACGTCTTACTCAAAACACTCTGACTCAGTGATCCACAATAATGCAGGACGCCCGAGAATTCTTGATATATCTTGATGTTGAAAGGTTATCCGCGGCACAATCCGTTAGACCACTCCAGATGACCAATCACGCTCCTACGCCATCTGCGAGAGATGCATTTGTTGGACTGGGATCGATGTCCAGCATGGCTTTGCGCTGTTTGGATTACTCGCGGCCGTCCTCTGGAGTTCAACGCTTGTTAGCGTCCGATTCTCGATCGGAATTCGCGCAATGAACGACAACTGGCGCGTGGAGGATAGGTGCGAAGTGACAGCGCGCGTTTCGAGGATGCTGCCGTTCGGAGAGCAATTCGCATTCGACTGCCCTATCCGCCAGCGAGTCCACAATTAGGGCGCTCTCCGCAGAGGACTCCAGGTCCGGTTTGCGCGACAATTGGTGTTGGCCCGTTCCCAGGCGGACACGCTTTGAACCTTCTCCCGGGTCCACTGCGCCGGCATTGACGTGACCTTGCCTCCGTCGATAAAGAAAGCAATTCGGTGGCGCCTTTCTTCGGCACAAGCAGGTCTACAAACAGTTGGCGCGATGTGACAGGTTTGGTTCCAGATGAGCGCTTACGGATTGATCGGAAGTTCAAATGAAGATTGCTACGTTCAACGTCAACGGTATCAGCGCTCGCCTATCGGCGCTCATCCGATGGCTGGCAGAATCCAGGCCAGATGTTGCCTGCCTTCAGGAGCTGAAGGCGCCCCAGGACAGATTTCCGGAAGCCGCTATTCGCGAAGCCGGTTACGGCGTGATCTGGCATGGGCAGAAGAGCTGGAACGGTGTCGCGATCCTCGCGCGAGGCGCAGATCCCGTCGAGAGTCGTCGCGCTCTGCCCGGCGATCCGCAGGACCCGCACAGCCGCTATATCGAGGCTCTGATCAACGACGTGCGCATAGGATGCCTGTACCTGCCCAACGGCAATCCAGCGCCCGGTCCTAAGTTCGATTACAAACTGCGATGGTTGGAACGCTTGACGAGGCACGCGCAAGAGCTACTCGCAGTTGCGGAGCCGGTAGTTCTCGCCGGCGACTACAACGTTATCCCGACGGATATCGACGTCTACAAGCCCGAGCGCTGGGTCAAGGATGCGCTCTTTCTGCCGGAGGTGCGGAAGGCATTCGCTAATCTTCTGGCAATGGGCTGGACCGACGCCGTGCGTAAGCTACATCCAGATGATCGCATCTACACTTTTTGGGATTACTTCAGAAACAATTATGCGCGTGATGCCGGCATGCGCATCGACCATCTGCTTCTGAGCCCGACGGCGTCTCCTCGTCTGGTCAGCGCAGGCGTCGATCGCGAAGTCCGCGGCTGGGAAAAAGCGAGCGACCACGCGCCAACATGGATCGTGCTCGAGGACCAAGCGCAATCAAGTGCTGGCGAAGCGACGAGTCGCTCGAGATGACTGTTGTAATTGCGGAAGACTGAAGACCTCCGCGCGAGGAGAACTGACCTGGGCCGTGTGTCAGCGCGTGCCCGACTGGCGGTGAACCGGAGGATGAGCGGGCGGAGGCGGAGCAAGGTTCATGTAGTCCTCCCAGTCATCGGATGAATCGTTTCGGTAGGCGATTGCGCCGAACAACGCGATTCCAACGACCTCGAGGATCAGGATTGCAGATGAGTACGTCTCTTTCATGACGTGCACGGTTTTACCTATTGCTGCCCGAGCCGACTGCGATATCCGTCCGGCATCGAACAAACTCAGAGCGACTGAAACATGGGCAACCTGACTCGAATTGTGCCGTGATCCTTTGTTAAACATCGATATTTCCGAGCATTCCTTTCGCCTTTGGCGGTCAAATTCACCGTTGGTCTAATATGAGAGGTCAGGGCTCACAACACGGTCGAAATTAGAGAGTAAAACAAGTATGAGTAGTGCGTATAAGCGAATGAACAAACGGCACCGCGAGATCCATCTTCAGTCTGCAGCCAGGGGAAATGCCCAGATGCACAGCTTCGAGAAGATCCTCACGATCGCCGAGGTCGCGCAGATCCTGCGCATGCATCGCAATACGGTATATCGACTCGTCAAGCGCGGAGACCTGCCGGGCTTCAAGATCGGAGACAATTGGAGGGTCAAAGAGAAAGCGCTGAGGACGGTGCTCGGGCGCGAAACCGATCGATCTTCGACTCTGACGGGCGGGGCGGCGTCTGGTGCGACTTCCCACGAGACCGGTCCGTCGCGGGCGAAGCAACTTTCCATCCAGTCTGAAGTGGAAGGAAAGTCTAACCGCGTGCTCTAAAGAATCCAGCAAATCAATATTCCTCCGGAGCACTGCGGCGACGCTCGACATATCCTTATCGAGCACCGCGCCGCCATGCGCAGACTCGCACTGTCTCGAGCAAGATCTGCAAATCAAAGAAAAAACTTGAATGTTTTACGTAGTACAGATCGCGCGCAAAAACCTCGCCTCGGTTTTCCACGCTCGCAGCATAGTCACACCGAATTTGCGACCATCCGGTAATTCCGGGCTTGACCAGATGCCGTAACCCGAAGTGAGGAATTGTCGCTGTCAGCTCGGTAACCTGAAGTGGATGGAACGGACGAGGGCCTACCAAACTCATCTCGCCTTTAATCACGTTGATCAATTGAGGAACTTCGTCCATATGAAGCCCGCGCATGACCTTGCCGATCCGCGTCACCCGTGGATCGGATTCCCCGGTTGACCATGAAGAGGCGTCACCGGGTATGGTTTTTTCCTCGTACATCGAGCGGAACTTGTACATCGTAAAGCGGCGGCCGTTCTCGCCGATCCGTTCTTGCCTGTAAATTGCCGGCCCAGGTGAATCCAACTTGATTGCCAGCATGGTGAGTAAAGAAATCGGCGACGTCAGTATCAGCGCCAAAGAAGCAACGACCAGATCGCGGGTTCGCCGGATGGCGCGCCGAGCGACCGACAGCGACATCATGCGCGAGGTCGCAAATTCGCAGATTCCGCTGGGGCCGAGGATTACCTTTCCGTATGCTCGTTCGGAAAAGAATCGCAATTCCTCGATCTGGATTCTGCGTTCGCGGCACAGCGCAAGAAACGGTACCGCGCAATCGCTATCTAGAAGCTCCGGATCGATCACGATCCTTTTCGGATAAGACTGAGGTTCCTTGATACCAGCGAGTGTGGCCTGCGCTTTTTCCAGCGAATCTCCGATCCAAAGGAAGTCGAAACTGAGATCCTTGTGCCGCTCATTCTCTCCGGTCAGTTGGTCGCGGAGCGGATCACGAGCAACGATGCCGAGCAGCGAGGTTGGACTGGCCGAAATGCCAGAATGGTCGATCGTGAGCCGCGCGAGAAGTATGAACAATACGGTCAGAAGCGTATGTGCCAGCATCAGGCGAGGATCCAGATTCAGAATATGAGTCGCTGCTGTTACTAACCCGACCGCAACGAGCAGGATACCGGTCGCTTGAATCAAGTTCAGCAACAGAGCACGAGTAAAACTCATCAAGGCCGCGTCGTAGAGATCCATTACGTAGAAAATCGCTA
Organism: uncultured delta proteobacterium; assembly: GCA_963765675.1. GTDB lineage: Bacteria > Desulfobacterota > Binatia > Binatales > Binataceae > JBARDN01. The sequence goes on from CAVXXK010000014.1 coordinate 55,415, forward strand.
CGTAAAGGACCACCACGCCGAGAGTCTGGAAAAGCAGCGACGTTAGTGAAAGAGGTTGGTTAAGAGAGGCGCAATTCAACGTAACAAGCAGGAGGGCGCTCAATCCCAGCCATAGTAATTCAGCACCAAAAGTGATCAGAATACGCGGACCAATGTAAATTCCGCCTATAGACATAGACCTGATTGAGTCGCTTCAGACCGAGAGCTTCTCTCCCTCTTGTGGTGGCGAGGATTCGGATAAGAGACTCGACAAGAAAACCACCTCAGCTATCCGGGAGTTATCCGCCGCATGAATAACGCTCCGCCGAAGAGTCCGAAGCCCACCAATATCAGAGAGAGACCGGAACCGGAGTTGGCGGGCTGGGATTGAGACGCGACAGTGCTATCCGCATTTTTCGGAGCCGTGTCCATACGCGCAAAGTCTTGTTGCGGCGCGTTAGGCGCTATGTACCGGACAGGAATCGGAGGCTCGGAGTTCATGTAAGAGGAATGCTGTGACGCAAATGAATCGGGTCCAACATAGTCGTCGTTGAAGAGCTCATGCTTCGCGCCAATCGCGATGGACGAAAGTCCCAAAACGATGAGTGCCACAAGGGTTGCGACAATCCGCGGGTGCGTCGATGTTTTCAGGAGTCGCATTGGCTTCAACTATGAGTTGCGGCTGGTCTCGGCTTCTCGGCGCTTCGATACCGTTCGGTGGCGTTGCACCAGAATCAGGGCAGATAGACCCACCGCGAAAAGTAGTACAGAGCTGGGTTCCGGGGTCGGAGAGCCGCCGACAGGATCGCCCGCACCAGAGCGAGATCCCGAGTTACCCGCGTAGGGGCTATTATGTTGCCTGGATTTCTTGGTTTGAGCTTTCGTTAGAGCATCATCCCGATGATCGGGTTGATCGAGTATCACGTTTCGCAAACCTGAATTCCCGATGGTCATACTGTCGGAGGCGACAAGGACCTGAGCGATAGGCACCGCAGTCGCGGCACCACGAGCCACGGGCATCGCAGTTTGCAACGCCGGAGCGGGCAATATCGCAGCGTGGACCATTGCCGGCATCAGGAACGCGCAGAGCGCGGTTGTCGCGAAAGTGATTGCCTTGGACTTAGTCAACGTTGGTAATGTACTGAGTTGCATGTGTCGATATTACTATTGCTGGTCAACCAGATCGATCGAATGATGGCTACACGTAGGGATTCCGTCTCAACGGGAGGGTGCGTTTTCCCGATACAGTCGCGAACCTCGGGTAATTCTGACCATAGATATGTCCAAGAAGTCGGAAAACCCGCCTCAGGTGCCGCCGATGAGACGGTTCGCCGGGAACAAATCGGAAATGAAAATTCCGAACTCGATTCAGTCAGAAGGAAGCCGGCTTCGACGCGTCTGGCGCGGGCAGGAATTGCTCACTCAAGATCGGCAGGGCGACCCCGACCAATGCTGAAGCTCGCGCAACGGCGGATTGAGTGGTCGTTGTGATAGGAGTCGAAAATCTGATCAAACATCCGTAGCTGCGGCCCGCGGTTGCGCTGTCCCACATCGTTTGAAACGCGCCTTTGAGCTCGCTCGTTTGGGGAGCGCCCTGTTCCAGGTACCAGTACAGTACGAGAATCCGATCACTCTCGCGGCCGAAGACAACTTCGTTGACTTCGAGCGGAGGATCGGATTCACCAAAATAGAGCGGAGCCAGCGTGCGCCGCTCAACCGTCCACCCTGAACCGGGAATGCAATGCAGCGGCGAATGCATCGTGCTGCCCTGCAGTTGTCGTGGATAAAATGCTACGTGCAGCAGCACGGGCTCGTCCTGAGATCCATCCGAGTATTGGCGCATCAGCACGTCGCGCGTGCCCAAGCTCTCAAACTGGCTTTCGGTTAAGGAGAGGTCACGGCCGTGCCAGTTATCGATATCGCGCGGAAAGGACGCCAACGATTCGCGCAGCGGCTCTGGTCGAACTGTTCGCAGTCCCTGGCGATGCATCGCAGAGACGACCAGCAAAACTGCGATAACCGCCAGCACCGAAATCCCTGGCGCAGACCTGGATGAGTTCTGTATCGGATTCACCGCCTTGATCGGCTCGGAAGTTCGCGCAGACACCGCAAGTCTGCCGCTCACGAAGAGAATAATCAGAGTTCCAATCGCAAAAGTTACGACGCCAATCGACGCATGAGTAAATCCTTCGGCTGCCCGAGGCCCCCAAAGGTTAGCTGCAATAGCGGCGGCAGATATGCGTGCTGCGTTAAGACCAATGGCGATCGGAATTGCGCTCAGAACCAACAGGACCGAGCGCACAGGGCTGCGCACAAAAAGAAAGCTGACGATGCAGGCGAGGGCACTCAGCGCAAACAAAGAATGCAAGCCCGCGCACGCCTCGACCACCTCCAGGGACACGTTCTTCAGAACGAGAACATTGCCTTCTCGCAACACGGATACGCCACCCAGATGCAAGAGGTGGGTCGCCAACACGCTCGACAGAAGTTGTAATTGAAACGTCAGTGGCAGATAGACGAGTGCGGGAAGAGGCAAGCAGAAAAAAAGAATGCCATAGGGAAACGCTAAACTTCGCATCGTGCTGCGGCCCAGAGCAACAACCGTGAGACCCGCGATCATGATCAGGAACGAGAGTCGGGAAAGAAAAACAATGGTGGTCAAGTCGGCGGCGAGGAGCAGAGCGCAAGCTCCCAGTACGACGAAGATTCCGGCGATGTCCGGCCGGATGAGTGGTTTCACCGTAAAGCGTTCTTGCCGGTGAAGGTTGTGGTATCCGAGATAGATTGCGACGAACGGCAGCAGAAGTGCGAAAGAGTAACTGGGATCCGTTTCCAGGTCGACAATCCACTCGCGCAAAATTGAAGCATAGAGCGCCAGCGTCAACGCGATCGACGCGATTAGAGCGAAGATAATCCATGGGCTGTCAGCAAAAGAGGTCCGTTGATCTTCGCGTTCGCACGGCATGTCCGCGCGTCTTGGGTTTCCAGAGGATAACTTCACTGTCGGCAACACTCTCATAGATTATCCAAATAAGAGAGATGGCGACGGCCATTTGGGAGGCGCACGCCGATTACCATATCTTGCATACACGAGATTTTGGCTATTCCTGACATGAATACGCGATGCTGGCCTGTCGAACGTGTGACTTGCTTTTCCGATCCGTGACCGGACTGGAGTCTTTCGAAGGGTTTCGTCCCGTTGTCAGCAACATCTGTGTACAGAGGACCTCAGGCATTCGGAAAGGTACTAAACGTGTATCATGGTAATAGAATTATGAAGGTGGATTGAAATGACGCGCTTTGCTCGTCTTATCAAGCAATACTTCGATGGTTGTGCAGATTCACCTCGTCACGTGAGATTTTCGATTGAGCATGGAGTGAGTCTTGCGAGAGAATAGCTATGTTCTTTTTTCCTGATTTGAGATTGGCAGTGGGGTGCTTGGAGTCGGGAGCGGAAGAAAACCGCCCAGTCGCGGAGCCTGTCGAAGCCCTTATGCATGGGAGGGCGGACGCTCACCTTAACAGCTTCAACCCGAACGAGGGCCCGTACAGATGGAGTGTGAGCATATCCCCGAAGTCGCTGGAGCAAGGGGAATTCGAGCGCGCGGCACAATTGACGCCCTGCAAAGGGTCAGAGTCATTGTGGGCGGCAACATCTCATCAGCTATTCTCCTGGTCCTGGCGGTGACAACCTCTGGATGCTTCGGCGGAACGCCGGTTCAGACGCAGGTGGTTGCCAGGCCGGCGGAGTCGGCGGACGTCGGACCTTACAAGATCGGCCGCGACGATGTTCTTGAGGTTCTGGTGTGGAAACAGGAGCAGCTTAGCGGACGGATCCGAGTCGCCAGTGACGGCACGATCATGTTGCCACTCATCGGTCAAGTAAAAGCTGCTGGCCTGACTACCAATGAACTGCAGACCGACCTGACGGCGCGCTTTGTCCGCTTCGTCCACGATCCCAAAGTAACTGTGCGGGTGTTCGATCCGGCCAGTCGAGTGTTTTACGTCCTCGGCGAAGTGTCCAAACCGGGAATGTATAAACTCATGTCAGGGGAAGTCTTGTCGCAGGCGCTTGCCGCCGCAGGCGGGCCGACCGAATACGCGAACCTGAGGAAAATCAAGATCGTGCGCCGCAGCGGTGACCAGCAGGTCGAAATGACGGTCAACTACAGTGGTGTTCGCAGCGGCGATCTGAGAGCCGACGTTCCGCTTGAGCGTGGCGATACGATCACGGTGCCGTGACAACAATGCGGGGGATCGTAATCTGGGGCTGTCTCAGTTTGATGGTACTCGGTGCGGCGCGTTGTTCATGCGCTGCGGAACTCTCGATATGGCCGATGGCGGAGCTCGACGAGATTTACGACAACAACGTGAAGCTCACGCCGACCAATCGCAAGGGCGATTTCGTGACCGTCGAATCGTTCGGCGCCACTCTCGAGGCGTCTACAGCAGCGCGGGACTTCTTTCTCACGTACCAAACCCAATTGCTGGAATACACTTCCTATTCGGATCTCGATCGTTTTGGGAAAGACCATGCCGCGAATCTGCGTGACGAGGAATTCTTGACGCCCGCCACCACGCTCACGATCTCGGACAGTCTGCTGGTCGGAAATGCGGTGAGCAACGGTATCCTGGCCAATGGCGCCACCCCGATTGGCGCCCAGTTGATGCAATCGCTATTCTACCAATCCTCGACTCTAAGTAACGATTTCGCGCTCGATCTCACTTCGCGCTACAGCAACTCATTCAGTTGGACGGCGGACGTTCACCAGTACCTCTTCATGACCCTGTCTGGCTCGTCGTCTTCTTCCAGCGGAAGTGGGTTGTTCTTCGACCAGGGGGGAGCATTGGGAGGCCAGTGGGAGCTTCCCGAGCGATTTGCGGCCGGGTTTGCCTTCCAATTCGATGATTTCCGCTCCAACGGTGAGCTGCCGACCACGCAGACCTATTGGCCTCAGTTCAAGATGGGATGGGGTGAAGGAAGTCCATTTTCGATCCTCGCACAGGTGGGACCGATCGTCTCCGATAGCTCGTCCGGCACGATCGTTTCTGCCGGCCTTTCGGGAGTGCCCGTATCGACTGACATTGCTGCAAAAACCGAAGTCAATGTCGGATACGTTGTGAGCGCCAACTACCATGACCGGAGGCTGACCATCAGCGCCTCTGCCGGACAGGAACCGGGATTCGGCGCTGGGTTTGCCGGCTACGCGGCAGAACAGACTTACGGCGTGCTAGCCAGTTATAAGCTCAGCCGGCGGGCGACGATCTTTATCAACGGCGGGTATTTCACGGTCAGCGGCACCGGTGTGTCTGCGGACGTTTATACGTACACGGGTGGTATGACGTACAAGCTCAATGAGTATTTTACACTGAGCGCGAACTATCTGGGATTCCAGACCAAAGCTAGTGGATCGGCGGTGGCTGGGACATTGGTGGCCGTTCCGGGAAAGCGAGCGACGGTCAATCTGGTGCAGGCCGGTATCACGTTTGCCCCGCCGTCGTTCAAGTGGAGAATCTAAATGAACCCCGCAAAACCGATCAGTATCGCGCCTTATCTCGACGTAGTTTACCGTCATCGCCTGATCGCGATTTGCGTCCTCGCGTTGGGAATAGGCACCACTCTTTCGCTTATCCTGATGCTGCCGAACGTATACAGGTCAACTGCTGTCATCGTCATCGAGCCTCCGCAGGTATCGCCCAACTATGTTGATGTGAGCAATGGTTCAGATGCCAGGCAAAACATCAACGTGGCGGATCAACTCGAGGCACTCGCGCATCAGGCATTCAGCCAAGCGCGACTGGAGGAATTGATTCGAGAATTCAATCTCTACCACGTGCGTCCTGGTCAATCGCTTGACCCTACCATCCGTTACATGGGGCGCCATATAGACCTGGTCGTTCCGCAGGACGCCATTCTTTACGAGAATTCGCGGTCGTCAGAGGAAGCTCCGGATGTGCTCAAGCTTTCGTTTGAGTATTCGAACCCGAAGATTGCCCAGCAGGTAACCGCTCAACTCGCCAATAACTATATTAACGAGGGCTATCGGGAGCGAATCCAGCGGGCCGAAGACGCGGTGCGCTTTCTAACCACCCAGGTCGCTCGATCCGATGCCGAGCTGGAGGCCAAGGGGAAGCAGGTCCAGGATCTCGAACGACGCTATGAAGGAAGTCTGCCAGAAGAACTCGAGCCTAACCTGGCGGAACTGGGGCGTCTCCAAAACCAACTCAGCATGATCAATCAAGAGCTCGCGACTCAGCGTGTCACGCCGATGGGTAACGGCCAGACGGTTGCAATGACGCCCCAGCAGGAACTTCCGGTGCTGCAGCTTAGGCTCGCAGGACTTCGCGCGGAATATAGTGACGAGTATCCCGACGTCGTTCAGCTCAAGGAGCAAATCGAAGATCTCAAGCAGCAGATCCGCAAGAATCACGCAGCGGGGGTTGAGGCCGCAGCCACTGCAGATAACGGAACGGGCAGCGATACAGGGTCCGTTCAAGCCAATATGGAGCGCCAGGCCGCGATGCTTTCCGCACAGATCGCGTCTCTCAATGCCAAGATCGCGGTTACGCCCGTGCATGGGCAAGAACTCGATGCTCTCAGACGCGACTATGATGCGTTAGACCTCGAATATCATAACTTGCTGAAGAAACAGCTCGGCGCACAGTTGCGCGACAGCCTTGAGAAGCGCCATCAGGACGAGCGCCTGCGTCTACTCGAAGTTGCTAATCTACCCAAGGAGCCAATCCGTCCGAACCGAATCGCGATCGGAATCTTTGGAGTGCTCTTCAGTATTTTGGCTGCGATCGGAGTGCCCTTCGCCCTCTACTTCACCGATACGTCCTTCAAGGAACCAGCAGAGCTTCAAAACGAATATGGGATCTCAGTTGTGGCGATGATCCCAGCGATCAAGGTGCCTGCCGAACGCCGCGCGGCTACGATGCGCGCGGTTTTTGCATCGTCGGCCGGGATGTTGGTAATCGCAGCCGCGATTTGGACGTACGCGATCATGGTGTTTTGAGACCATGGCTGTTTACGAGGAATACTATCAATGCCGGCGGGAGCCCTTCAGTCTGAGCCCCGATCCGAGCTTCCTTTACGCCGCGGAACCTCATCGTGAAGCACTCGCTCAGCTTCGCTACCTGGTGCAGGAGCGCAAAGGATTTGCCGTGGTGACAGGCGAGGTTGGAACCGGCAAAACCATGCTGTTGCGAAGTCTTATCGAGTCCGCCGGCCCCAAAGTTCAGACCGGCTATGTCTTCAATCCACCACGCAGCATTGGCGCGCTCTACGATGCGATAGGCCTCGAACTGGGAATCACACTGAACGGGGTAACCAATCCGGCAGTCGTTCTGAACCGCCATCTTCTTTCTGCTTACGAAAATGGCGGGACAGTCGTAATGATATTCGATGAGGCTCAGTCGCTCGCGGTCGAGTTATTGGAAGAGATTCGTCTGCTCACAAACATCGAAACATCCAGCACCAAACTCGCTCAGGTGATTCTGGCTGGACAACCTGAATTCGATACGATGATCGACTCGACGGAGCTGCGTGCGCTGCGCCAACGGTTGGTGTTTCGCTACTCGCTCCCGGCGCTTAGTCCCTCGGACACCGTGCGCTATATCGCCGCCAGGCTCGGGTCCGCGGGCGCGAAGCGCTCGCCATTCACGCTTAGGGCGTGCGAGGCCGTGCATCGCTATTCTGGCGGGGTTCCGCGTCTGGTGAATGTCATATGCGACAACGCCATGCTCGCTGGCTACGCGGCCGAGACACCAATAATCGAAGAAGAAGATATCGCATCAGCGGCGTCCGATCTCCGGCTCATCAGCGCACCGCACCGGGCCTACCAGCGAGCTCGAGCCTCGGGTTACGAGAGCCCCCGTCTGCGCTCTCAGCATCGTCGCCTAATCTACGGCATCGAAATCGCTTGCGTAATGCTGGCAGTGGCTATCGTGGCGGTTATCTTCGTGGTTTTACTGAACAGTAGAAGTTCTGCTCCGCTGACCCAGATGGGAGGTATGTTCGGAAATACCCTGCATTGGCTCAGTGAGAAGGCCAGTAATGAGATTCATCTTGGACGTTTTCAACAATCTTGAGAGTATAGACCGAGAGTACAATGAGCCGAGTTTATGAGGCTTTGAAAAAGGCCGAAAGCCAGCGTGCCGCCGCGGAGCTCCGGATTGCAGAGGCGCCTTCAATCGTCGATGCGTCCGATTATCCTTCGGACAACGGAATGTCGAATCGAGCGCCGTCACGCGCCGATTTGCTCAAACCTGATGATGCGTCCTTCGACCGCATACAAGGGATGCCGCCCCTCGAGCCGGAGGCGGCCTCCTCAAATCGCGGCGGACCAATGCTGGTCGTGGGACGGCGCGAGTACGCTGCGGTTGCCGAACATTTCCATGTGTTTGGCCGAACTCTGCAAGATTGGGCGACCAGACACGAAAAACGGATTTTCACAATCACGAGCGCGCTAAGCGGCGAGGGCAAAAGCTTCGTTTCACTCAACCTGGCCGCAAGCCTAGCCAGGTTTGGCAACCGGGTCATATTGGTCGACGCGGACCTACGTGCGTCGTCGCTCGATCGTACTTTCAATCTCGTCGGCGGGAAGGGCCTCATCGATTATCTCGATGATAACGCCGACTTGAGTGGCTGTCTCCATGCGACCCCGATTCCGGGACTGTGGCTCGTACCTGCCGGTGGCGCCGCCAGGGCGCCGGCCGAGGCCTTGGGAGGGCAGCGCATGCGCGACTTTATGAACGAAGTACACGCAATGGTGCCCGCGCCCTACGTCATTATCGACACGCCGGCGGCGTCAGCGGTGCCAGAGCCCCAGATAATAGCCCGGCTTTCCGACGCCCTGGTGATCGTGGTGGCCGCTAATCGCACGCCGCGCGAATTAGTAAAGCAGACCATCGAAAACGCGGCTGGTGCTACAATCTTCGGAATAGCGCTGAACCGCTTCGAGCCACCGCGTTCGACTCAGGTTCACTATCCCGACAAATACGCATTGCGAGCGTATTCGTAATCATGAGTCGTACCGGTGTCCACCGAAGCTCAGGGCATCGTGATCTCACTACCGACGATTTCACCATCTTGTAGCATACGCAATCGCGTTTGATGACCCTCTACTATCTACTGCTGATATTTACGCGGTTTCATTCCGATCCACGCTTCGGCATGCCGCTGTTTAAGGCTGCGTTTGTCTTGGTAACGCCCGTGAAAGTCATCGGGCTGTTGACTATCTGCGCGGCCGTTCTGCTTGTCCCGCCCGAGGATGCCGCACCTCGCTTGAAGAATCCGCTTGCGCTGCTTTTTTTCGGATTTGCGGGCTTTCAGGTCGTCGAAGTACTGGTCTATAGGCTACCGATACCGGCGGACTCGCTTGCTTCTCTCCTATCTATCGGCCTACTCCTGGTAGCAACCCGAGGCCTTGTAAACACTGAGGAACGGATGCGGACTGCGGTGCGGGTGATGATCGTCGCCTCAGCGATCGCGAGCATGTGGATATACAGGCAGTATTTCTTCCTGCACGTTTTTCCACCGAATGGAATCGAACAAGATACCAACTTTGAAGCGCTGACGTTGGTATGTGGCATTCCGCTCGCCGTCTGGATGGTGCGCTACGAGAGAAAGAGCAGTTGGAAACGCGTGGCGATGGTTTGCGTTGGGCTGATGATTGGCGGTGTCCTGCTGACTGAATCACGTGCGGGCGTGATCGCAGCGGTGGTGATGGGCCTCGCAGCCGTATTTGTCTCAAGGCGAAAGATGCTTACCCTGGTATTGGTCGTGATTGCGGTGGTTGCCGGTGTCGAAATCGCTCCAGCGAAGCTCCGCACTCGTTTCGAAAGCATTAAACTCGAGGGAAAAGCGACTAACGGGGCTGAAGAATCGACTCGAATCCATATTGAACTGGCCAAAGCTGGCCTTGCCATGATCGAGACTTATCCGTTGACCGGAATCGGGCTGGAGCAATTCGAGGCGGCGGCTCCTGATTATAACCCCGCATTGCTCCGAGTGGCCGGCCGCGAGTACGTCGCGCATGACACCTATATTCAGATCGCCTCAGAAAGCGGCCTTCCGGTTTTGATGCTATTTCTCGGCCTGATCGCGATGGCTATTGTTAATTGCCGATCGGCAGGGCGCGGTTCAAATCTGCCGATGGCACGCATGGCTCTTGCCATGCAGATCGGTCTAATTGGATATGGCGTAGCAGCCGCCTCGGTCACGGCCGAGTACGTACCTACGTTCTGGCTATTGATCTTCTTCTCCCAAAATCTCAAGGAGATCGTTGTCTCACTTCCGGAGCCGAGTGTTCGCCTGAAAGGTGGACCCGCAGAACCAGGATGGGAACGCCCGGAAAGTCGTGCGGCGTGAATCAATGCGTCTGGAACAATTCGCGCGAAGCGCCAGAGGCTTGAGCGGAAGCCTGAGTTGCGATCCCTGCGTGACTGGATCTCTCTTCAATTGGATTTGATTCGATCTGGCGTCCGAACCCGGTTGAATGTGTATAGCGACTAGCCAGAACGAAAACCGGCTCGCAAGCGACACTGACGCTACGTCTAAACTTGTCTGAGACTCGGATCGCGAGTATCGATCGGCGCATAGAGAGGGCGCGATGAAGACGCTCTTTTTTGTCGGAGCGTTCTGGCTGGTTTACGTTTATGGCGGATATCCGGCTCTGCTGGCTTTGCTGGCTTTTAAGAAGCGGGTTCAGCCGGTCATCAATGAACGTGAGATGCCGCGTGTGTCCGTGCTGATCGCTGCGCGCAATGAAGAGCAGGACATCGGATGGAAGATCGCCGAAACGCTCGCGTGGGATTATCCGCAGCAAAAGCTTAAAGTGCTGATTGCTTCCGACGCGTCCGAGGACTCGACCGATAAAATTATCCGCGAATCGTCTGACGAACGAGTCAGGTTGGTGCGTATGGAGCGCCGAGGCGGGAAGGCGCGTGCTCTAAACCGCCTCGCAGAAATATCCGAAAGCTCGATTTTGTTTTTCACCGACGCCAACGCTCACATTGCCCCGCATGTGCTGCGACTGATGGTGCGGCGTTTTGCCGACCCGCGCGTGGGTTGTGTAACCGGTGACTCGCGGTCGATCCAAGAGAAAGACCGCCGGGCAGTGTCGAAGGGTGCCAGCGTCTACTGGGGCTATGAATCGATTCTTAAGCGTCTGGAAAGCGCAATCGGTTCGGTCCTTGTCTGCGACGGCGCGATTTTCTGTATGCGAGCCCAGCTTTTCCAGCGTCTCTCCGCCGATCTGGCCAACGACTTGGAGATTCCGATGCTGGTGGGAGCGGCCGGCTACTGGGTAATCCACGAGCCAGATGCTTTGGTATTCGAGCGCGACACTACCTCGCCGCTCGAGGAATTCAAACGGCGCCGCCGAATGTGCGGTCAGGGGATGTTAGCTGCATTCAGGTTGACTGCTGCTTTCCGCGGTCTGCGCGGCTGGCAGTTTGTCTCGCACAAACTATTACGCTGGTTATCGCTGATTCCGATGCTGATGATCCTCGTTTCTTCGGCGGCTCTCGCCGAAGGCTCCGGATTCTTCATGTCCGTGATGGCGCTCGAAGTGCTTTTCCTTGGGTTGGCCGCATTAGGTTTGGTCATGACCGCTGCCGGGCGCTCTGTCTCCGGACCTCTTGCAGTCCCTTTCTACGTCGTGCTGGGTGTGATCGGCGCATTCGTCGGGATTGCCGAGTCACTATTCGGTAGGCGGTTCGATATCTGGGATATCCCCAAGCTGTCGCGCGGCCCGGCCCCGGACATCTCATCTCCCACCCGAGAGGTTTAGAAACGTGGATACTCTTAATGATCGCTGTGTATTGTCGATCGACGTTGAAGATTGGTTTCACATCCTCGATCTGCCATCCACTCCGACCCTAGGCGAATGGGACCGGCTCCCATCACGCGTCGAGCACAACTTCCTGCGCTTGCTGGATTTGGCAGCTGAGCATCACGTGCGCTGCACCTGCTTTTTCCTGGGCTGGATCGCCCACCGCCATCCACGTCTGGTGACTGCCGCGCTCCAGCGCGGCCATGAAATCGCCTCGCATGGATGGGCGCATCGGCTAGCCTATCAGCTCACGGCCAAAGAGTTTTACGAAGACGCTGCGAAAGCCAAGGATGTTATAGAGCAAATCTCTGGCTGCAGCGTGCTCGGATACCGATCGGCCGGATTCTCGCTCTCCGCCCGCAACGACTGGGTATTCGATGAACTGCTGCGTGCCGGCTATGTATACGACTCATCCGTCTTTCCCGCCAACCACGGCCACGGTGGATGGCATAACGGACACTACGCTCCATATTTGGTGAAACGACCTGGTGGAGATTTGATCGAGTTTCCCATGTCTGTGGAGGAGGTACTTGGGCACCCGTACTGTTTCTTTGGCGGCGGCTACCTGCGCCTGTTCCCGCTGTCTATAATTCGTAGGATGACTGCGGGCGTCCACCGGCAGGGCAGGCCGGCAATCTTTTATATTCATCCAAGGGAAATTGACCCCGACCAGCCGCGCCTCGCGATGAGCGCGTGGCGTCAATTCAAGAGTTACGTAAATCTGGCGACGACTGAAGCCAAGCTACGGGAGCTTTTGACTGAGTACGAGTTCGTCACGCTCGAGGATCTGGCTGGAGAGATCTTTCCGTCCTTCATTCAGCCAGCGATTAACCACCACCGATCGTCGCTGGATCATTCCGATACGATCCCGGATTTCGTCTTCTAAAGGGATCGGCCAAGGCTTTCTAATTTCTTGTCAAAAGAGGGGGGAATATCAAAACGTACAGTGGGATCCGACGGTAGTTTATTCTGATGCGAGTGTTAACGATCGCGGGCATCAGCATTTCTGGAACTGCGTCTGACCAACTCCCGAAAGCGAAAAGAATCACCAGTTGCCTTTCGACCTGCTCCGCTAATTTCCGTGAAATCTAGATTCGCTGCATCACGGTCTGGCCGAGACGACCCAACGTGGGAATTGTCGGCCAATTTGTTTAAATCGCGACGCAACAACCCAGAGAGGCAACATGTTCGAGGATTCTGTAACACTTGCCGCACAAGATTTGTTGAAACGCCTGGCTTTTAGATCAGGACTCGTAAAAACCCGTTACGATTTTCTGTTGGAACCTAATGAGCTGCTCGAATTGATGCTGGCCCTGAGACGCGGCAATAGTTTGCCCGGAGACATTATTGAGGTTGGAGTAGCCCGCGGTAGAACCACTCTGTTTCTCAACCGCTTCCTGAATTCGCTAAACAGCACCAAAACCTACTGGGTCGTGGATACCTTCAGCGGCTTCGTCGCGGAGGACGTAGCGCATGAACGGCTTAATCGCGGCAAGCAGGGTCATTCCTATACGGGTTTTTCTTATAACTCAAAGCGAATCTGGGACCGCAGAGTAGTGCAGGACAACGGACTGAAACGCGTGAAGACCATCGCTCAGGAGATCAAGCGGGTCCACTTCGATCCCGACCAGATGTTCTCGACCGCGTTGATAGACGTGGACCTTTACCTGCCTACCAAGGCCGCGCTGGAAATCATCTATCCTCGGTTGGTTCCGGGCGGGACGATCGTAGTCGATGACGTGTGTGAAGGTGGGCGTTATGACGGTGCTTTTGCAGCGTTCATGGAGTTCGCCAACCTGAAACCAACGGAATGCCGGGTATTGCCTCCAAAGTGCGGTATCGTCGTTCGCGGATAAATGACTATCCAATGGAATCATTCGGATCTGGAATATGAATATTGAGCTGGCCAGAGACCGCGAACCATGGGAGGCCTACGTAGATACAGCTGCACCGGCGAGTCTTTATCATCGATGGGTGTGGCGCGAGGTGATCGAAGATACGTTTGGACATCAACCGTACTACCTTACGGCGATCGAAGGTAACACGATCCGCGGTATTTTACCGCTGGTGTCTATTCGCAGTCGGCTCTTCGGTAATTCGCTGATATCAATTCCATTCTTCAGTTACGGAGGCGTGGTAGCCGACACTGATCTAGCGCGTCGCACGTTACTTGAAGGAGCGGCGGATTTGGGACGCGAACTAGGAGCACGGCATATAGAACTCCGTCAAGGTGATCAGAGTGCGATATCGTGGCCGATGTCATCTACCAAGGTCACGATGGAAATCCAACTGCCGGCCACTGTCGATGACTACTGTAAGCAGCTGAGCACAAGCAGGCAAAAAAAGATTCGCTACGGCCTCAAACGGGGTTTACGCGCCGAATGGGGCGGTCTGGAAGCGGTTCCGATATTCTACAAGATATTCGCCACAAACATGCGGAATCTTGGTACGCCTGTGTATCCGAGCGCGTTCTTCGAAAACCAAATGAGCAGACTTCGCGAAAAGATTAGGATCTTGAGTTTATGGGATGGTACGAAACCCGTCGCAGCCTCCTTCGTCACCGCCCATCGGGAGACGCTGGAACTTCCGTGGGCTGCGTCTCTTCCGGAGTCCAGAAAGAAAGAAGCACCAATGATTATGTATTGGACGCTAATCGAAAAGGCTATCGAAGAAAGATTCCACAAGATAGATCTGGGTCGGTGTTCGCCAGGCGGCGGTACATATGAGTTCAAGCGCCACTGGAATCCGGTCGAACGCCCGCTGCATTGGTACTATTGGCTCGGAGCCAACGCATCGATACCTCGCCCGCGGCCGGATAACCCCAAATTCAGGTTCGCCACCAAACTCTGGAAGCGGTTACCACTGCTTGTCGCAAATGGACTCGGGCCGCGGATCGTGCGCTCGATTCCGTGAGGGATGAATGAATACCGGGACTGCGGAGATTGCTCAGACATCACGAGTTGATTCTGAGCGGCACCTACAAATCTTTGTGTTGATCGATGCGCTCGGTTGGGAAATCATCAAGGACCGCCCGTTTCTCAACGATGAGTTACCGTTTCGTACGCCGCTCGAAACGGTGCTCGGCTATAGCTCGGGCGCGATTCCGACTATCCTGACCGGTCGCTACCCCGCGCAAACCGGCCATTGGAATCTTTACTATTACGATCCTGCTGGATCGCCATTTAGGTGGCTACGATGGTTTTGGTTTCTACCTGATCCGGTTCTCGATAACCGAATTTCCCGCAAGCTCATTAAGGAGCTGGGACAGCGGGTGCTCGGTATGGGGCCTCTGTTCGAATGCGGAGTCAGCCCCGCGCTCCTCCCGTTCTTCAACTTCGTGGAGAAGCGCAATATCTATGCTGAGGGTGGTATCCCCGATTCAGTATCAATCTTTGACCTCCTCCACGCGCGCGGAGTTCCTTACCGGGTATACTCATATCATCAGTTATCGGATATCCGAATCGTCGAGCAAGCTCGCAGTGACATTGAGTCTGGTGAGGCCAAGTTCTTTTTTATCTATCTGAGCGAGCTGGATCATTTTCTCCATGGCCAGTGCAGTGATCTTCAGACGGTGGCGGAGCGGCTGGCGTGGTACGATCGACAACTTCGCGAGGTATTTGCGTTAGCGGCTCGGAAGGACCGAGAGATGACCTTCACAGTAATCTCTGATCATGGCATGACACCGGTGCACTCTCGGTACGATTTAGTAGGAAAGATCGACTCGCTGGGATTCTCGATGCCCAAGCATTACCTGGCTGTCTACGACTCGACGATGGCTCGTTATTGGTTTTTCGACGACGGTGCACGCAGTGCGATCCTCACCGAACTGGGACGTACTTCATGCGGCCGGATTGTGGACGATTCCGAGCTGGAGCGGCTGGGAATTCTGTTTCCTGACCGGCGCTACGGCGAGATTGTGTTTTTGCTCGATCCCGGATGGTTGCTCTCGACCAGCGGCTTCAACGGTAATGGATGGCACCCGGTTGGGATGCACGGCTATCACCCGTCAGATTCGCACTCCGACGCGATCTTTCTTAGCAATAAACATCCGCGCCAGCAAATGAACACTATTGCCGACATCTATCCGTGTTTAGCGGAAGCAGCCTCGCCCGATGAATATTGATCGCCGTATCGCCGTAATGCATTTCGCCAACGAACCGGTACGGGGCGGAGCCGAGGAGCACATGCTAATGCTGCTGTCCCATCTGGACCGGACTCAGTTTCGCCCGATACTGGCGGCTCCGCCGAGTCTCATCGAATTGCTGCGACCTGATCTGCCTCGCGAGGTAGAGGCGATTTCCATTAATCTGCAAAGTCCCAGCGATCTGGCTGCGGCATGGAGTTTCGCGCGTATGCTCGCAGAACGCCGGATCGATATTCTTCATTCGCATATGTTCCACGCGAGCCGACTTGCATCGCCGATAGGATGGATGGTGGGGGTACCTGTATTGATCGAAACTCCTCACGTCCGCGAACACTGGCGCAAAGGCTGGATCAAGGGAAGTTACGTCATCGATCGGTTGGTCGCGCGTTTTGTTACCGCATATATCGCTGTGTCGGAGGCGAATGGGCGATACCTGCGGACTGAGAAGCGCCTTCCGAGTGAGAAGATCTTCGTCATTCGAAACGGTTGTTCTGTCGAACGATTTGACCCGGCACAACCTGCTCCGTCTGCTTTGCGAGCTACCTTGGGTATCGATGAAAATGTACCCGTGGTGCTGGTACTTGCCAGGCTTGAACCGCAGAAGGGGCATCGAGTGCTGCTCGAGGCGTGGAAGTCGGTTACGCAATCGTATGCGACTGCGCGCTTGGTGTGCGCCGGCGACGGTGGGCTCCGTGCGCAGCTTGAGACACAAGCCAGCACGCTTGGAATTGCCGGTTCCGTCTCATTCGTCGGCCAGCAGCCAAACGTTCCCGATTGGCTCGCGCTCGCGGACTTTACCGTCTTACCGTCTTTCTATGAAGGTCTTCCGCTCGCCGCTATCGAGTCTTTGGCGGCCGGACGTCCAGTGGTTGCAACCGCGGTGGACGGCACCAGCGAGGTGGTGCTCGATGGCAAGACGGGGCTCACGGTAACAGCCGGCGATTCCGCGGGGCTATCGAGAGCAATCTCCCGGATGCTCGCATCGCCTAAACTCGTGCGAACCTTAGGCGCTGCCGGGCGGCAGTTTGTACTAGAGCACTTCAGCCGCGAGCGTCAGGTCCAGCAGACTGAAGCGCTATACTTGGATACGTGGCACCGCAGCGGCGGTCATCGCGTGCCCGAACCGAGCGGTGCTGCCATCGGCATATGCCAGGAAGCGCTGACGAGACATACCAAGTGAGCACGTCCACGCCGAATGTTTCGTTGAGTTACGATACTCAGGTCGCCGACACGGTCGCGGAGCTGTCGGCCGCCGCTTTTCCGCGCGGCCTGCGTGCGATTGTGCTTACCGGCAGCCTCGCGCGAGGTGAGGGAACTTGGCTACACGAGAGCTCGAGAGTTCGACTTGCCGGTGACGCCGACATTTTAGCGATTTTCAATGATCGCGCCCCACTGCCGCAACCGGGTCGTATCGCGCAACTGGAACACGCGGCGCAGGATCGCCTTGCCTCGGCGGGCATTGAAGTCCATCTCGGGATGAGTCCAGTTCGATCGGACTATTTGCTCCGTCTTCAACCGACTATCTTCTCGTACGAATTAGCTACGTTCGGTAAAGTAATATGGGGCGACGCGACCGTTCTGAAGCTCGCACCCGCGTTCACTGACTCGCAAATACCACTCGAGGACGGATTTCGACTGCTGATGAACCGCATGCTCGAATTGCTCGAAACCGTGTGTGAAATTCATCCGCTCGCTACCGGTGCACGAGATGTCCGCTATCGCGCAATGAAGTTGTGGCTCGATATGGCAACTTCATATTTACTTTTCAAGCGCCGCTATCTACCGACCTATCGCGGGCGCGCTACGCGTCTGCGCGAACTTTCTACGGACTCGCACGCGCTTGCGCCAATTCCGCTGGATCGATTCGCTTCGATGGTGGCGTTCGCCACAAGCTGCAAGCTTGGCGACCCCGAAGCTTTCGAAATGAGAGATCTTGCAGACTTATCTACATTGATCGACGACGCGCACTCGCTGTGGCGCTGGGAAATCGAGCGCGTCACATCAGGCGGCGCGAGTGATATCGACTTGCTGCGGCAATGGATCGCAGCCGAGCCGATCGCCGCGCGGATGCGTGGATGGGCGGCTGTCGTCAAGCGTTCCGGAACTTGGCGCGCCGTCGCTCGGATGCCAAAGTGGATTCGTCTCGCCCATATCGGGGGACCGCGCCGCCTGATCTATGCTGCTACAAGCGAGCTTTTGTTTGCCGTTCCCCGTCTTATTCAGGAAGCTAGGCCGCCCGCACTCGACTCGCGATGGAATGAACTGAGACGGAATCTGCCGATCACCGACGTTCCTGAAGATCGGCCTTCGCGATTCGCGTGGCGCCGGTTGGGTCGTGCCATAGCCTTTAACTACAACCGTCTTCTCGTCCCGACCAGATCATGAGTACGAAAGAATCTCCCCTTGTAAGCGTCGTGATTCTGAACTACAAGCGCCGCGATGCACTGATCCAGAGCTTGGAGTCGGCGCGTGAGCAATCATATGAGAATAGCGAAATAATCGTGGTGGACAACAATTCGCAAGACGGCACCCGCGAATTTCTAGCTTCTTACGCACCCGAGGTCCGGTTAGTCGAATTAAGTGAGAACCGCGGTGCCTGCGGCGGAAGGAATGCCGGAATTAGCGCGGCGACCGGCGAGATTATTATCACACTGGATAATGACGTGTTTTTTGAAGGTCCTCTGGAAATCAGCAAAACGGTCGAGACTTTCGCCCGACGACTAGATATTCACGTACTGGCTTTTCAGCTCTGCGACGAAAAAACCGGAGCTCTACGGATTAGAGAGTGGTGTCATCCGCGAAGCTTGGCGATGTATGGTGAGACTGAATTCGAGACGAACTATTTCATCGAAGGGGCTTGTGCAATTCGACGGCAGGTTTACGAAAGCGTCGGTCTATACTACGAACCGCTCTTCATTGGCTGCGAGGGATGGGATTTGGCGCTCCGGATTCTCGATAACAACTTCCGGATTCTGCACACACCCCGGATTCGCCTGCGCCACTTGATGTCGAGTGAAACTCGCACTTCTGACCGGCCGTACTATTTTGACACACGGAACTATATTTGGATCGCGTGCAAAGATTATCCTCCACTTGCGGGGACTGCTTTCCTGGGATTCAAGCTCCTAATGATGTTGTATTTTTCGATCAGATCGCGCCAATTGAGGGCGTATGCCCGGGCGCTCAGAGACGGCGTTGGCGGAATCCCCCGGGCGCGGCGTGATCGTACGCCAATTCGCCTGGCCACGGTTAGATATCTCCGAGAATTGGAACGCTGGCGTCCCGCGCTAAGGACGCGCTTCGCTCGCCATCGCGAAGCCGTGCAACTCTGAACCTCACCCAAGAATACGAACAACGGCAGGTTCGCGAAGACTGTCGACCTAGAACGTTCTCTCCCCATCCCGAACATTTTTAAATGCCTAATATTTCGAATCGTCGTAGCACGATGCTTGGCCATCTTCCTGAGCATCAGCGGGGCCGCATTCTTTCGGGCATGCGCTGGACAGTCTGGCTCTCGGCCTTCGCCGTCCCGTTTAGTGTCGCAGTCAATCTCCTGCTGGCACGCGTCGGTCCTGTCACCTTGGGAGTGTATGGCCTCTTGAGCGTATATGTCTCGCTCACCAGCGCGTTTCTCTACTTTGGCGGAGATACCGTGGTAATGCGTTTTATTCCCGAATGTCTCCCAGCAGACCGCGCGTCTTTTCTGGTTTCCTATCTGCTGGTGATTCTTGCCGTCATGAGCGGTTGGCTCGTCTTTGCATGGTTCTGTCCTGCTGCGATGCGTTTGGCATTTGGCGAAAACCATGGTGGCAATTTCAATTTTATTCTGCTGTGCCTCTCGATTGTGCCGATCAGCTTCGCGATGGTGACGGCGTCCTTGAAGGGCATGCTCGAGATCCAAAGCTCACAAATATTGATTAAACTCTTGACGATCGGATCGCTTGCCATTTACGCGGTGATCTTCGTTTTCGATCGTTCTCTCTTAGCGATTCATCCAATCGGGATTATCTGGAGCGTCTATCTCGGGCTGACCGCCGTGCTAGGAATTGTGGGCGCCGTCAAAGTGATCCGCCTCTGTCGAACTCCGCGATTGCGCTGGTGTATTCCTGCCGGCTTCTGGCGCTACGCATTCAGCACTCAGCAGGTGAGCGTTACATCTTTCTTGGCGCAGAAGCTCGATTACGTTTTGGTCGTTAACTTCGGAGGGCTGAAGCTTCTAGGCGAATATGTGGCCGTGGTTACTGTGGCGGCAACGGTCCAGATGGTGTGCGGCTTCTTTATGGATACCTTGTTGCCAGCGCTGACCAACACGCTCGCCTTGCGTAACTATGCCGGTGCGGCTCAGGTGTTCACGGTCCACATGCGGATCCTTTTCCTCGTCTCGACGGCGATGAGTTGTGCCGTCATGGTGCTTGCTGTTCCCGCGACCGCGGTGATGGGCGCCAAGTACGCATCGCTCGGTGGCTTGATCATTTTCATGACAGCAGCTTTTGGCATCGCGATTCCCGGTGCTTTTGGAGGCACTCTGCTTGCCAGTGTCGGCCGGCAGCAGCTTGCCGTATGGACGCGCATACTGAATCTACTACTGTTCATTTTCCTGTTCGCGCTGTTGTGGCGGCGCTGGAACCTGGCCGGAGCGGTAGTGGCGTATGGCGTAGCTCTCATTATTTCAAACGTTATCTTAATGGCGATCGCACTGAAGGCTGCACCTTTCGTTCCGTCGATTTCTGGCCTGTGGCTGACATCTGCAGCCGTGCAAGTGATGGCAGCCTTCGTCGCCTTGTGGTGGATTCCGCTTGGACTCGCCAGCGCAGCACTCGTCTGGCTGGGTGCGATGGGTCTGTTTCTCTGGTTGGCCCGATACGACATTTCTGAGTGTAAAAATTTGTTACAGACGTTTCTTCCAGGCTCTGCGTCCGTTCAATCCGAGGACAACGATGCGACCTTCCCGGCGCCTGTCCGACCCAGCGCGGTATCACGCTAATGCACGTCACCGCGATCATTCCTACCAAGAACCGGCGCAGTGATCTTTTGAAGACTGTACGCAGTTTGGTCCGGCAGACGACTTTGCCGAGTCAGATTGTGGTTGTCGATCAAAGTCTTGATGACAGTGCGTTGCGAGATCTGCGCGCCGAGCTGGCCGAAGTCGGATGCGTGAGACTCGACTACGTTTACGATTCTTCGCTTAAGGGAGCCGCGGCCGCCCGAAATCGCGCTATGGATCTGGCCACGGGCGATATCTGGCTGTTTCTCGACGATGACGTCGAGCTCGAATCAGATTTCATTCAGCGCCTGCTTGAGGGCTATGACGCACGTCCTGCCGCCGCAGGTATTTCCGGCATCATCACCAACTATTCCCGTCCGCCAGTCTGGTTTCGTACCTGGACCGCACTGTTCACCCACGGTCCGTTTCACGATGACCGTCAGCCGATATATTGGAAAGCTGAGCGGTTACGGCACTCTGACCCGATCAGAGTTGGAAAATTCACGAGCGCGCTTATGAGCTTTCGTGCTGACGTAATTCGTGAGACGAGGTTTGATTCCAATTACCCCGGAGCTCTCGCCGAAGACGTGGACTTCTGCTGCCAGTTGCCAAGAAGCGCACTGATGTATATCGCGCCACAAGCGCGGCTCGTGCATAATCGTAGCCCGATCAACCGAGTATCTAGTCATTGGCTGCGTCCACACGCGGAATCCGCCTATTACCTTTATGAAAGACATTGGAGAAAGCTGGCCATAAACCGATTCTATTTTTTTTGGCTAAAGGTCGGTTATGCAGTCGCCGCGATCATCGCCTCTACGAAGGGTCGATCGCTTGAGAGCTGGCGCGCGCTTCAAGCGGGCCGACTAGCCGGACGCACTCACGCACATTCCCAACCGGAATCTGAACCAACGTTGCCGTTTCAGGAAACTCGTCGCGCTTAATTGATATCTCAGCGGCGTGACGAATTGCACGCATGGTCGGTGCATTGATCTCGCCGCACGACAGTGGAGCAAAACCTCTGACGCCCAACCGCACAATTCACAACGGCGCGGGAATGAAGATCACAGACCCAGGCTTTCGAGCCGCAGGGCGTCTGGCTCTTCGGGCTGTCTTTGCTATACCGGTTCGCGCAAGAAGAACGCTTCTATTTGGAAATTCCGCAATATGCCTTCCATTACAGAAAGTACTGGTCAGGCTCCTGGGCGGAAGATTCTTGGTACAAGCGCAATTCACCGACGGTCCGATGCGCGGACAGACATTCGCCTGTTGGTCGTCAGAAGCATATTTTATGCTGGGGAGCTACTACGAGAGCGATGCACAGCAACTGCTGATGAAAACCATAAAGGCGGGAGACATAGCGTACGACGTGGGAGGTCATGCTGGTTATATGGCACTCCTCTTTTCAGCGTTGGTTGGGCCCACGGGAAAGGTAATCACTTTCGAACCATCGCCGGTAAATTTTCAGCGCGCTCGACAGAACATAGAGGCGAATGAACCATCTAACATTACTGTCGTGAACGTCGCTGCTTCGGACCGCGAGGGTGTGGCGCTGATAGATGAGCGCAGCAGCCAGAGCGCAATTGTTAACACGAGTACCATGAAAGCTGGGTGCTTATCGCCGATTCAGACTGTTCGCTTGGACGATTTTGGTTTCCGTGATGGCAACCCGCTGCCTACCTTTATCAAGATTGACATCGAAGGGCATGCCGGTCCTGCGTTGGAGGGGATGAGGCATATTCTCGAGACCAGTCGTCCCAAGATGATTTGCGAGCTTCACAATACCAACGAGGAGGCGCATGTCACCCGGATCTTGGCCGCCTATCACTATAATGTGGTATTGATCGAAAAAGATTATAGTTATCCCCGCAGAGTGCTAGTTCTGCCGATGTAAAACATTTATGTTCGGTCTAGTGTTTCTATGAAAGTTCAAAAACCCAGCGACATCCGGACGAAAATAGTTGCGGAGAGATAAGTATGAGAATCGGATGGATTTCGCAGGCATTACCGTATTTACCGTGCCGAGAAGGCTTTCGTCTATATGGCGGGAATCTTCTGAAAAGACTATCCGAACGTCACCAAATTGATCTGATTTCCTTGATGGTCGAAGACGACAAAGATCATCTCGACTGGGCCGCGCATTTTTGCGCGTCGGTCCAGACCATCCCTACCGTCGATCATTCGGCTGCTGGAAAGCTGGCGAACGCATTTTCAGCGTTCTTGTCGGCCAGGGCTCTTCACTATCGCCACGAGCTGAATGCTTTGCTTCAGCACGGGATCCGAGAACGGAAGTGGGACGTAATTCACGTTGAGGGTCCGTTTGTCGGCGCTCTGGTGAATAGCGATCTGCCTATCCCGAAAGTTCTATCAGTCCATGACTCGTGGACTCTGCGCGCTGCCGAAATGGTTAGGTGCGCTCAAAGCCTCCGTGAAAGGGCCTATTACACCTTTCTTTCATTTTACGAGCCACGCTTTGAGCGTTTGCTTTATCCGCGGTTTGAGCGATGTACCGTGGTCGCGCAACGGGATGTTGACGAGTTGCGGTCCGTAGTTCCGAATGCGCGAGTGGACCTGATTCCCTCAGGCACCGACAGTGAGTATTTTCATGACGTTGGAGGCACCAAGCAGGATGCATCGCTCGTATTTCACAGCGACCTCGGTTACACCCCGAACGTCCAAGCCGCACTGGAAGTTGTCAATCAAATCTTTCCCTTAGTGTGCGAGCAGATTCCTGGCGCGAGCCTGCATCTGATCGGGGCGAAACCGGTAACGAGCATCATGGAGCTCGCAAGCCGCCGAGGAATCAAAGTTTTGGCCGACCTCCCGGATCTCCGTGCCGCTGTCTGTTCCGGACAGGTTTACGTATCGGCAGTACGGCACGGCACCGGGCTGAAGAACAAAATTCTCGAGGCAATGGCAATGCAGGTACCTATCGTGTGCTATCCGGGCTCCGCGGTCGGAATCGCATGTAAACACGGGCGTGAGTTAATGATCGCGCAAGATAGCCGCGAATTTTCCGCATTCGTCGTCGAATTGTTGCAAAATCCAGAGCGCCGCAGAAGTCTCGCAGCCGCAGCTCATGCGTTGGTCGAAAATCATTATAGTTGGGAATCGCGTGCCCGAATGTATGAAGACCTCTATGAAAGACTAATTGCTGAGCACGCCGCGCGGTATCGGACGAGTACGATAGCAACGCCGAGTGGAGCCAAGCTTTCCCCACAAAGCGCAAGAGCTTCCTGAAACATACTTTTGGCGCTTGCTGCCGATTTGTCCCGACATTTCCTACCGGCGTTCAGCGCCTGGTGTTATTGATGCACGGAAGACGACGCTTCCGATTTAATGGCTGTCACGCTCATCCGCTCCAATTCCGATTCCACCTGGCGGTTCGCTGCGATTACGGCTGAAAGAAAGTTCCCATAATTCGCACGCTCACCACCGGTCGGATAGCCCCACTGGTCGGGTCCTGTCCCTGAGATAGTCGCGCTCTTTCCGTCGTAAGGATTATCATGTGGAGATAGCAGACCCCAATTTGCTTTCTGGCTATCCATATCGTACATCCCCCACCAGTCGAATCCAACTATGTCATAAGTGCCGGTCGAGTCTTTCGCGTTCACGAAAGCGCTCATCATCGATTGGTAGCCCTCCCCACGTGCGGCTTGGGTGGAGTAATAAGATGGATTCGATGTTGCGTACGCAGACTCGGCCGAATCAGGCTGGGCCCAGAAACCCGCCCAATTTATCCACGGATGATCGCCCAAATATCGTGCCGTTAAATCGATTCGCGATTGTGTATCGGTGCAATTAGCACAGGGCCATGGGGGTACGGTCGCAAGAATAGGTAAATCGAGGAATTTCGCGGCTTCGGTCAGTACTTCGCCGCGAGGCGGAGCGCCCCATCCACCAAGCTGCATTTGCAAAAGAACCCCGGGTGCGGCCTTGCGAAATGCGGCCGTAAGTATGCGGAAATACTCGTCGAGGTAGTGAACGTAGAACGCACTCATGTCCGTTTGCATTGCAGCTGTTTCTGCGACCGGGAACGCTGCGGACTTCCCCAACGTATAGGGGTCGCCGACCCAGCAATTGCCAGATCCCCTCGCCGGGCAGCTTCCGTCTTCATCGAGAACTCCCGATCCACTGCCCCATCCTCCTGCGGTGCCGAATGTGGTGTAGCGCGAACCCCATGCGTTGTTTAATGCAGTGATGTTATTGGCATAACGCGCCGCCAACCATTTACTCAATTCTTGTTTGGTATAGACCGTGGTGTCGGAATAGGTAACGCCTTGACTCTTGTTCGAGGTTTGAGTCGGCGCCGAGATGAGAGCAATCCGTGCGGCTTGAGCGGACGGATCAGGACCGCTTCCCGCTCGTCCGTTCGCCCCGATGCTGGGAAAATCGGGACCTTGATCGAGCATTCCGGTCTGATCCGACTCATCGATAGTAACATAGATCAAGTAGTTACTGTATTTCGATTTGAGCGCTTGCTGCAGGCCCCACGTATCGTTGGCGATCACGTTGGCGGCACAGTTGCCGAAGCTGGGATCAAAGTAGTCACCAAAATTGTAGCGATATCCCGTGTAGGCGCGCCCAACGCCATTCATGATGTCTTTTAGTGGGGAGCCGACACCGCATCCATCGATATTCTTAAAGGCGGCGTGACTGACTTGCTCCTGAACCGAAAACGGCATCTTTATCGGGATGGTATTATCGCTGGTTCCCCAAGCGGAATCAGTTGTGGATGGGGTTAGTTCAGCGATTGAATAATCTGCCACCATATTGAACCCCCAAGCGTGGAGCCGACGGACCTGCTGCAACGCCCAGTTTGCGGTCCAGTTCGACAGCGGAAAGGCGTACTTGGTTTGGATAAAAGTCGTCTCGGCGCTGTTATTGTTCGCGACAACGTCGTATACGCCTTTCAGAAAGAAGCCATTGCCGGCGGGATCGCAGATCCACCATCGGCTTCCGATCTTCTGGGTGTAGAAATGTGGAGCTGAGCCGCTCCGACATCGCACTGCGGTGATGCCGCCATAGACGTCGAGTTGTTGCGCGGCATACGAAGGGCGACCGAGACACAAGACAAATAGAAACGCCACCGTAGCGGCGCAATAGCCCTTAAAACCGAGAACCTCGAAGTGATCACGAAATAGAAAACGAGTCATCGCCTTGCGCTTTTTCCCTTTGCACGGAATGGCGCAATCATAACACACACGGGCCTGCCGCCAAATCGCGGGAGGCCCGTATTGTATCGATCGTTCAGCGGTACTCTAGCTAGTTGTCACGGAATCATTAGAGAGAACACTCCGATGTTCGCAGCCGTCACGTCATCCATGAAATCCCCGTAATTGCCTGTTTCTCCGCCGGTCGGATAGCCCCAATGGTCGTTACCGTCGCCGCTAATTGTCGAGCTCCTTCCGTCATATGGATTATCGTGCGGAGTCAGCAATCCCCAGTTCGATTCCTGGCTATTCGCGTCATACATTGCCCACCAGTCGAAACCCACGACATGATACGTCCCGGTAGGCGTGTCACTCGCATCTGCGAATGCGGCGACCATTGCCTGATAACTTGCCCCGCGATCGGCCTGTGTCGAAAAGGCTCCGGGGTTGCTTGCGGCATATATTGATTCCGCCGAATCTGGTTGTGCCCAGAACCCTTCCCAGTTGACCCATGGCAGATCGCCTAAATATTGAGCAGTGAAATCGATTCGCGCCTGGAGGTCAGTACAATTTGAGCAAGGCCATGAAGGTACATTTCCAATGATCGGCAGAGTGAGATATTTGGCGGCTTCGGTCAGCACTTCTTTGCGTGGTGGTGCCCCCCATCCGCCTAGTTGCATCTGCAACAAAACTCCTGGTGCGGCACTGTGAAACTGGGCTGTTAAGACACTGAAATATTGATCGAGGTAGTAAACATAGAACGCGTTCATGTCGGATTGCATAGCGGAGGTTTCACCCGCAAGTGTGTAGACATTGCCAACCCAGCAAGTCTGGCCGCTCGCCGCAGACGGACAGGTGCCGTTCTCGTCGAGGATTCCCGAGCCGATCCCCCATCCCGCTCCGGATGCGCCGAAAGTTGAGTAGTTGGAATCCCACGCGCTATCTAATGCTGCGATGTTATTTGAGTACCGTGTGGCCAGCCAGGTTTCAAGAGCCTGCTTGGTATAAACCGTAGTATTGGAATAGGTAACGCCCTGGCTACTGTTCGACGTCTGGGTCGGAGCCGAGACGAGAGTGATCCAAGCGGCATGAGCCGATGGGTTTGGTCCGCTTCCAACCTGACCGGTGTCACTAATGCTGGAAAAATCGGGTCCTTGGTCGAGCATTCCAGTCTGGTCTGACTCGTCGATCGTAATGTACAGGAGATAATTGTTGTAGTGTGACTTGACCGCCTGCTGGAGTCCCCACGTATCATTGGCCAGTATGTTGGCGACACACGTTCCGAAATGCGGATCAAAATAATCGCCGAAATTGTACCGGTAGCCAGTATATACCGATCCGACCCCGTTCAAAATGTCTTTTATGGGGGAACTGATACCGCATCCGTTGATGTTTTGGAATGCGCCATGGCTAATCTCCTCGGCGACCGAAAACGGCATCTTGACCGGAATTGAATTGTCGCCGGTTCCCCATGCGGGATCAGTTTCGGCTGGAGTCAGCTCCGCGATTGAGTAGTCTGCTACGGTATTGAATCCCCATGCTTGCAGCCGATGGACTTGCTCGAGCGCCCAATTGGCTTCCCAATTGGAGAGTGGACCGGCGGCGTACTTGTCTTCAATAAAGGTCGTCTGCGCGTTGTTGCCGTTCGGAATAACGTTGTAGACACCCTTGAGAAAAAAGCCGTTACCGGCAGGGTCGCAAATCCACCATCGACTTCCGATCTTTTCCGTGTAGAAGTGCGGGGCCGCACCGCTCGGGCACTGAACGCTCGTCGTCCCGCCATATTGGTCGAGACCTGTTGCGACCGGCGACCCGGTGGCTGTCGGAGAGGGCGTCGCAGTTTTGCGAGGCGTTGCGGTCCGGGTCGGAGGCTTCGGGGTTGGGGTGGGACGCGGAGTTTTGGTTGGCGCCGGGGTCGGAGTCCCGGTCGGCACAGGGGTTGGAGTATTGGTTGGCCGCTGCTTAATAACCCGGTAGGCACCTGTAGCGGTTAACATCGCTCCATGCTGATAGACCTCGGCGTTCACATCGTAGCTACCGTCCGGCACACTCTTCATGTCGAGAGCTGCGAGCGACTGGTTGGCAACAGGATGATAAGCGCGATGGCGGACCCTGTGTCCCTTCGAGTCGCGCACGGCAATCACTACCCGATATTTTTGTAGAGGCACCGATTGCGGGGGGTCGACCGTGATCGCGGCCTGAATTGTCTGGGGACCGCCGGTATTCAGCACGCCGTCGGGAGGATACACCAACGACATCTGCAGGGTCGGAGGCGCGGGAGTCGGACTGGCCGATGCTTGAGTGCGACGCACCTCAGATAGGTCCGTCGCAGATGAGAGCCGACTCAAACCAAGGACTGTGATCGCCGCGCTGGCGAGAATCATCGCCGAACGAATTCTCAGAGACTTCACTACTACCTCTGCGTGCGAAAACTATGCGCACACAGAGAAACCAAAGGACGGTCCCGCTGCGGCACTCAAAAAATTGCCGACGAATCGCACGCAGCAGCGAGAGCAACGGCGATGCCACGATTCGAACGCGGGAAAAACTAGGGATTCTAGGGCTGATCGTCAAGAGTAACGGTCGAACAAAGAGGTTACGCTAATATGAGCGATAACCGTCTCAGATGTTGCTGAGGTGCACGGTTTGTTGCATTTATGCAGCTTTCAGAGCCCGATACCGACCATCTTTAGGCGCCAGCGAGACTGGCTTCGGTTGTGAATTCTTTTGGAAAGATTCGAATTGAAACGTCAATAGACACAAATCAATGTCGCAGATCCGGGCAGGCGTCAATCGTGCCAGGGAACGAAGCCAATCGGAAGATCAAAATCTATCGGCACTTGCAAGAGGTAGATCACTTGATAAGGTCACGGCACCGAAAGTCAATATCTTCGCAGCTGCGTGACAACAATCTGTCAAGCGAGAACTGCTCGACTGCGAAAGATGCGACGGCACTTCCATAAAAGATCGCCGTGTGAAGCGCCGCTTCGGTTACGCGCGGCTCCCGTGCGAGGTAGCCCATGAAGAACGTCGAGCCGTGGCAGCAGTTTTCGGAGCTGCTCCCCGAAGTTCTCGATCCAATGAGTCATCGTGTCGGCGGCGACGAGCTTGGGTTTGTGAACTTGGGACAGAACGCTCGCTTGCAATTCTGGCGCGACGTTCCTCAGGAACAGATAGTCGCATCGCTGGTGATCTGGGAGCAGTTTTGGAGAAAAGTTCTCGAAGACGTTCAGCCTAAGGCCCAGCGTGTCATGACAGCCCATGTCTGAGTGATAGCGCGCGTGCCATCGCAATGCTTTACCGGGCCGTTGCTCGAGGCCGCGCAGATCGATATCACGTTTGACGAGGATTTGGCGCGACTCGATTCTGAAGTCCGAGCCGACGGCCGCGATCACGCTTACCGGCGCGAAAAAACGCGCAGCAACCGAAAAGTACGCCGCCGATCCGCCGAGAACATCAGAAACGCCGCCATTGTCGGTCTCGATCGTGTCGTAGGCAATCGCGCCGACCACCACGAGATTCATATCGTACAGCTAGCGGTTCCACTGGAGCGCCGTTACGACCGTAGGTCGAGTTTAATGCCGCGCAGACACTCCAATCGCTCGCGGGCGTTGAAGGAGTCGCGGAGAGTCGAGTTTAGTGACCTTCTGTCGGCGTTCCGGTTTTGAGTATGCAGGTTGGCTAATCACGCACTGGACCTGGGCTCTGGCCCGTGACAAATTTCCGCTCTCACCGAAATTCCACTTGTTCAGCAGAAGATATTGCTTTCCACTGCGGCTCAGCAATTCTGCTTCCACCATTTCCGCAACCAGCCGGCTAACCATAGGTCTCGAACAACCTATCATCTCAGCCAGATCCTCATGCGCCAGGTCTGGGATTAGCAGAATTCCGCGGGCATCCTTGACTCCAAACCGCTGCGCCAAATCGCTCAACACAACTTCGAGGCGCTGCCAGAAAGGCAGGTTGAGCAGCGTTGCAAACCAACGAAGATGTTGTGACCAGAAGGTATTGAGCTGTTGCAGGATTTCGACCAGTGCGTCAGGCCCCAAGGCGCGAAGCATGCGCGCCACTTGGTCACGATTGATGAACGCCACCGCACATTTGCTTGCGCTTTGCGCTTCGAAAATCTGAGCACGCTGCGCTTTGGTATCGATGTAATCGGCATAGCCGATTAACTCGCCCGGCCCCGCCAGACGCACCAAAGTGCGGTTGCCGTCCGCGACTGTGCAATAGACTTTGATGAAGCCGCTGAGCACACATCCGAAGAGATCGTTCGCCGAACCCTCGCTCAAGACCAAGACGCCTTTCTCGAAATTGACCGCTAGATTGCGCTCGACAATTCCGTCGGTTATTTCAGCCGAGATGCCCCAAGTGGAAAGATTACTCCGAAGATGGGAAAAAGCGTCGGTATAATTATGGTGTGCGTTCGGATTCAACTTCATTTTCTCTACTCCTCTATCGGGGTGCCGGCGTTGCATCCACCTCCTCTTTTCGAGCGCCTCAAAATGCTTTAGGACACCTGAATTCCATCACTGCCATCCGCGGCCTTCGTGTCCTGCGCGATCGCCGGGGTCCAGCACCTTGTTTTCGGGCTACCCCACAAGTTCAGAGAATGTGGGATAACGTAATGTGGCGACATACCGAACGGCTCTTAGGCTCTCATACAACCAAAAGTGACTATAGTCGCTAAAGTAAGGTCAATGGTATCGGACTCAATCAAATAGTCAATCAAGAACTTACGTCCATCCTGACGGGTATACTCATGAACCTCGTGAAATTTGACTCCAGCGTTATCGGCAGGTTTCAAAATAGCTGCCATAGAAAAACATAGCACGAAGCGGCTTCAAGGTAAGGAAGTTTTTTTGAGCCTTATGCCAGTTCCAATCGCGATTCGGTTCGTTCCAAAAGCTTGTGAGCCCGATCCGGTTCGCATTAGACCGCGGCCCCGACGACGCCGCTCTCACAATAGGCGTGGCGATGTCTGTTTTCCGGCGGGTGAATTTAGGCGCGAGTGGCACTCGAAGCGTCCAAGCAGGCGCTCTTTTGGCATCAGCGCAGGCGCTCTTTTGGCATCAGCGCTAAGCTTCGTCCGAATCGAACGAATTGGGGTCCTTTGCCGCGGTGCTGTCGCGGCCCAGCAAGCCGATGATTCTGTGGTGCGCGTGCTTGCGCTGGCCCCCTCGACACGCTTCCGATATCGGCACGTTATGGGTCGATCGCCGGGAGACCCCGGGCCAGTCTCCACCGTTCGTTCGGTCGATCTGTTCCTGTACTTTGTCAAACAAGCAGGTGACTGATAGCAACGTTACTCACATTTGGTGTGTTACGGTGAATTTAATCAGTTTGTAGTTCATTGTGCGCCATAACTGTCCAGTCCCTAAAAACTCTCCTGCTATCATGTACCTGTACTTACACCTACGGAGGCACATGTAAATGCACAGGCTTCTTATGACCACCATCGCGGCTGCCACGGTAGCGATTTTCATCACGGGCATGATTGCCATATCGGCGCGCTCGGTGCGCGCGCAGCAGAGTGATGTGGGTGAAGCTCAATTCGAGGGAGCGCATGGCGCTACCGGCGGTGTGGCACAACCCGACAAAGCCGCTGCGCCAATCGATGTAAACGGATGCTGGACGGGGACGTTGTCGGACGTGGACGCCGGAGCAGGCAGTGGTTACCTGAACTTTGATCAAGCGACGAACAAGAAAGGTCAACTTAAAAAAAATCTAAAGAGCATCAAATCGGCTTCAACTCACAATATTTACGTTGTGTGGAGCGACAATAGCTGCGCGTTTGGCTTCGGTCCGGGAACTGCCACCTCGACCGGTTTTCACGAGAAATTGAATACGGGAGGTAAATGCAAAGTCACGGTTGTCGGAAACATTTCGGGCAACGACTTGGTCGGCTCATATACCTTTCATGGATGCCCATCGAGCTTTGGCAGTCATTCTGGTTCGTTTGACCTGACCTTTGACAACACCGGCGACTCCTGCAACATCCCCAACGCTTGCAGCACCAACTGATCGGAGGTCAGCACGATTGTTATGCAGCAGAGATCTCCCTATTGCCAACCTGCTGCAGAAATTGCCGTAGAAGGGGCCTCAGAGATGTCGAGCATGTACGCGATCCGGTAGCAGTACGAATCCACCGAGTAGGATGTTTGTACTCTTGGCAGGGCGAGATGACGGTGAACCGTCTGCTCGGCAACGCCTTTCGTCAAGGAGCTTGCCGGCAGATGGTTGAGCCGTGGTGGCCGGGTCGGACCGATCGAGCTTCCGACCTCATTCTTCGTTCCCGCTTGAGCGCCGCCGCCCTCGATACTGACGCAAGACAGCGACAGACCGTGCCTCGGCCGCGCCGCGGCATCTGACATCTCTTTCATTTTTGCGACGGGCGAACGTGAGATCCTCGTGCTGCTGGCGATTTCGCATGGACCGACAAATGCCATGCGAGTTCGCGCGTGCGGTTGGCCGACGTGATCAATGGCCGACCCGGCCGGGTGTACGACACTTGCGAAGGGAATTCGCCGCCAGCCTCGGGTCTGTCGCTTCGGCCGCACATGGGGCGAATTGACGCTTGACCCTGGACTGTGGTCAAGGGTCTATCGTGAGGCACAGATGACGATTGGTCGAGTAGCTGACGCCGCCGCAGTGAGCATAGACACGATCCGGTTCTACGAGCGGCAGGGCCTGATCGCGAAGCCGGGACGAAGTTTCTCGGGTTACAGGAATTATTCCGAGGACGTGCTCGACCGACTGCGTTTTATCGGCGAGGCGAAGCTGCTCGGATTCACCCTGAGGGAAATCAAGGAACTGCTTTCACTCGGCGTAAAATCGACGACCGAATGCGGCCCCGTCACACGAAAGGCGGAAGCGAAACTCGTCGAAATGAACCAGGAAATCGGCCGTCTGATGCGGCTCCGGATGACCTTGCGCAAGATGATCGAGGATTGCGGCGGACAATGCGTGCCGACGCATATGTCTCACCGGGCGTTCGCCCTGCGACGAAAGCGGCAAGTCGCAGGAAAAAGGAGATTACTATGGAAGTCGTGATTTATACGAATACCGGATGCTCGGCGTGCCATCAGGCGAAGGAATTCCTCGCACAGCATCACGTCAGCTTTG
Organism: uncultured delta proteobacterium; assembly: GCA_963765675.1. Taxonomy (GTDB): domain Bacteria; phylum Desulfobacterota; class Binatia; order Binatales; family Binataceae; genus JBARDN01. The sequence goes on from CAVXXK010000014.1 coordinate 88,637, forward strand.
TCGAGAAAAGTATCGCCAATGACGATTCCGCTCGCGACGAGCTGGTCCGCCTTGGCTTTCGCGCGGTGCCGGTTATCCGCGTCGGCGCCGAAACGATGCTGGGATTCAGCGCGGCGAAACTGAGAAAGATGCTCGGAATCTGAAAATCGCGTAGCGGGGAAGATAATGAGCGATTCGTACCAGGTCAGCTTTGAAAACGAATTCGTGCGAATCGTGAACGTCAGTATTCCGGCGCGACAAACGCCGGCCATATATACACCTTCCGCGTTGCCGCTGGTCCGGATCGATCTCAACTCGCTAAAGACACGCTATTGCGACGCTACTTCGCGGCAAGAGCTGGCGCGTGCGAGTGACAATGCTGTGCGTGAGATTCGAGTCGAGATCAAGGCTGCGCCGTTCGCGAAGGCTCTCGCGCTGGATACGGTCCGCGTAGATCCAGCGCGATATCGAGTCGATTTTGAAAATGACAAAGTCCGCGTGGTCCGCCTTGGCTTCGCTCCCCGAGAGAAGGGCGTCATGGTGGCGCATCCGCCGCGCGTCCTGATCACGCTCACCGACGTGCGGGTGAAGCTCATCTTTCAGGATGGAAGGGCCGATGAGCGCGGTGCGCCGGCGGGTGTCGCTGCGTGGCTCGAACCCGAAACACTGCAGACCGAGAACGCCTCGAATCAACCGCTGGAGGTTGTTCTGGTCGAACCGAAGAGCGCGCACGGTTTCTGATCGGTTCCAGTTTGAGCGCGCAATTGTACGAGAGCCAACCGGCCGCGCTAGATTGCACGCGGGAGGGTTAACAATGCGGCTTCAGGATAAAGTTGCGATTGTGACCGGCGCAGCCAGCGGTATCGGGCGCGCGAGCGCCATAGCGTTTGCTCGCGAGGGCGCGAGGCTGGTGTTAAACGATCTCGACGCGCCCGGGTTGGAGGCCGTCATCCTGAAAATAGGACGAGAGCGCACTCGCGCAGTTGCCGGCAGCGTGGCGGATGAAGGCGTCGCGCGCCGGCTCGCGCAGGAGGCGATCTCAGCGTTTGGCCGCATTGATATCCTGGTGAACAACGCCGGGATTCATTTCGTCAGGGACATCACCGAGATGACCGTCGCGGAGTGGGACCGGCTGATGGACGTTAATCTGAAGAGCATGTTTCTCTGCTGCAAGCACGTCATTCCGCACATGGTGAAGCAGAAGAAGGGCGCGATCGTGAATTTGGCTTCGATTTCGTCTTTCATCGGGCAGGAGATGGAAGGGGCCAGCACCTTTGCCTACAACGTCACCAAGGCCGGCGCGCTGCAGCTAACGAAGTCGCTCGCGACACGCTACGCTTCCGATGGTATCCGCGTGAACTGCGTATGCCCCGGCAACGTCGAGACCAATATTCTCAAACGCGGGACGCCGGCCGAAGTGGCTGAGTTCTGGCGCGCGGCATCGCGGGCTGAGCCGATAGGCCGCAACGCTCAGCCCGAGGAGATCGCCAACGCAATTCTGTTTCTCGCGTCGGACGAATCATCGTTCGTGACCGGGTCCCCTCTCATCGTCGATGGAGGATACCTGGCGCGTTAGACGCACCGGTTAGCGCCGGCCGAGCTTCGCGTACAACTCTGTCTCTGCCCGGGCGATCGGAGATTCAGACGCTTCACCGAGGAGCCGTTTGAACGTCGGCGATCCAGCTGCCTGCTCCGCGGCCCACCGCTTGGCAAAGGTGCCGTCGCGAATCTCCGTGATCGCCTTGCGCATCAGTGCCTCCGCGTCGGCTCCAATGAACTGTGCGCCGTGGGTGAGCTGTCCAAACTGACTGGTATGCGAATGCAACTTGAGCTGGTTCCAGATCCCCATCGAGGACATCGCCCGGCCGATCTCGCCGAGTTCCCCCGATGCATACAGCTCGAGCATCGCGACTTCGGGACTGACCCCCGCCTCGAGCAACAGTTTGTAAGCGCGCTCGAGCAGGAAGAGCATCGCACCCGCCCAAGTATGCTCGGAGAAGAGATCGACCATTGTTTCTTCTTCGAAGCTCGACTCGACGACAGCGCCGTGCGGAAGAAACGCGCCGATACCGTCGGAGATCGCAAGCGTGGTCGCAAGGGCACGGCCCGAGGCGTCCTGTTTGACGCCGATTAAGACCGGAAATCCCTCGCCGCGCGCGGGCAATTCGAGGACACCCTGGCCGATCATCCGCGGCGCGACCAGGACCACGTCGACCTCACGCGGCGGAACGATGAACTTGTAGGTGATGTTGTAGCCGCTGGCGAAGACGAGAGTCTTGCCGCCCTCAAGATGCGGTTCAATCATCCGCCTGTAGATATCCGGCGCAATCTCGTCGGGCAGCAGCAGCATCACGACGTCGGCGAGTGCCGCGGCTGCGCCCATCGCGAGCACATCGAAACCGTCGGTGCGCGCCTGCCGCCAACTGTCGTCTTCCTGGTTGCCGACGATCACACGATGACCGGCGCGGCGCAGATTGATCGCCTGCGAACGTCCTTGGTTTCCATAGCCGATGATCGCGATAGTTTTGCCGCTGAGAACCCTGGGGTCGGCGTCCGTCGCCGCAAAGAATTTCGCCATTGCCGTCATCCTCCTATTTTCTCAGAGACCGGAAATCATTTCTCGCCGAGAGCCCAGGTCTTGATTAGATGATGCGCGATCGCGAGCGGTGGAGGCACGCGGATGCCGTCGACCTGCTTGCCTTCGATCAGCTTGCGCGCGGTGCTGCGCTCGATCCATCGCACCTCGGCGAGCTCAGTCTCGTCCGCCTTCACATCGCGGCTTTCGGCCTTGGCGAAACATCCGATCATCAGCGACGAGGGAAAGGGCCACGGCTGCGTCGCGTAGTAAGTCACCTCGCCGACCTTCACCGATGCTTCTTCCATCAGCTCGCGCCGCACCGCTTCTTCGACCGTTTCGCCGGGCTCGACAAAGCCCGCCAGCGCGGAGAACATCCCCGGCGGAAATAGCTTGCCGCGTCCGATCAGGCACGCCTCGCCGTCGGTTGCGAGCATGATGACGACGGGATCGACGCGCGGAAAATGCTCGGCGCTGCAGTTGCTGCACAGACGCCTGTATCCCGCGTCCATCAGCTTGGTTGGAGTGCCGCAGCGAGGGCAGAAGCCGTGACGCTGATGCCAATCAATCATCGCCTTCGCCTGCGCGATCATCGCAGCGTGTTCGAGCGATACCGTCGCCGCAGCAACGCGAGCATCACGGAAATATCCGAGTCCGGCGAGCGGTCCGGTGTTCGCCGGGTCACCGGCCTCGGACACGTCGAGCGCAAACACGGCACGGTCGCCGTCGAGGCCGAGAAAGATACACGCCGCTCCGTCGCTCGCGAGCGAATCCACAACTTCGGGACTGAGCAGCCCGAGTCCGACCGTGTCATCCGAGATCTTCGCTTCGATCAGAAAAGGCTCCAGCCGCCACATCGGAAGAATCAGCGACGAGGGATCGCGCCGTTTGGACTCGATCCATTTTTGATCGGTGCGCTTTTCACTCGCGCGATTAAGCGGATTGCCGGAAAACGGAATCATTCAGCTTCTCCAGGGGCAAGGCCTCACGAAATAAGTCTGACGCTCCCCGCCAACCTAGTCTTATTCGGCGGCAAATTGCACGTGCGAACAGAATCGACGCTCAGCCGCCGGTTGGGTGGGAGGCTCCTCCGTCGACCGTCAGGATTGCACCGGTGGTGAAGCTCGCGGCGTCGCTTGCGAGGTATAGTGCTGCACCGACAATCTCAGTCGCGTCGCCGGCGCGGCGCATTGGAAAGCTGCTCGAGCGGGTTTTGAATTCCTCGGTATGCGCCCACACCGTGCTCACGTCGGTCAGAAACGGTCCCGCCATGATGCAATTGACGCGCACCTTCGGACCGTATTCCTGCGCGAACGCGATCGTGATCGCGTTCAGTCCGGCCTTTGCCGCTGAGTAGGGCGTGGTAGTGCGAGAGGGACGAACGGCTGCGGTCGAAGATACATTTATGATCGCGCCTCCGTCGCCGGCCGCCATCCGCGAACCGAACAGCGCCGACAATCTGAATGGCCCCTTGAGGTTTACCCCTACGACCTTGTCGAATAGTTCCTCCGTATGCTCGGCGAGAGAAGGATAAAGCGGCGACATACCGGCGTTGTTGATTAGTACGTCGCATCGGCTCCATCGTGCATAAACCTCGTCGACGAGCCGATCACAGTCGTCCCACTTGCCAACATGCACGGCGTGCGCGGAACCTTCGGCGCCGAGCGCGCGGATTTCCTTAACCGTGGCCTCGCACGCTTCCAGCTTGCGGCTCGCGATCGCGACGTTTGCGCCCGCCCGCGCAAAAGCTAGCGCCATCGCGTGGCCCAGACCGCGGCTACCGCCGGTGATCGCGACTACTTTTCTCTTGAAATCATAAATTGGCTCTATACTCACAATTGTGCATTGACCTCATTCACGATCAGGATTGGTATAACTAAATTATAGTAGTAATTACCGGCTCTGAGGTGGCTAGCTCCGGCAGAACATGATCGGTGAAAGAAAGAAAAGTCTCATGGCTCAGTGGAGCGGTGATCATGTAATCGAGATGAATCTTTTCATTCAAACGCCTGATCTGATCGACTACACTTTCCGCGGTGCCATGAATCACCATCTGATCGACGTATTTCTGGAGTAGCGTTGCGCTGTCGCCGCGTTCGCCCTGCGGATTGACATAAGTGCGGAGCATGAATTTGGACCCCTCGCGCGCCACCTCGGTCGCTTCCGCTTCGGTGCGAGCGATCGCCACCAGCCGAACTGTCGGAGTAACGCGCCCTTCGATGCTGTGGCCGTGCTCGATCATCAGCCTGCGCCAGGTCTCCATCTTTTCCCCGATGACTGAGGTTGGCGAATGAGGATCGAGCATAATCGAATATCCCTGTTCCGCGGCCCATTCGACTGCCGACGGAGAATAAGCCGCGACCCACATGGGGGGATGCGGCTGCTGCAACGGTTTCGGCAGCAACTCGATATTCTCGAACGAAAAATATTTTCCATGATAACTGACGCGCTGGTTGCGCCACGCACTCAGGACTATTTCCACCGATTCGCGAAACCGCGGATAGCTTTCCTCAGGCGTCATCCCGAAAGTGCGGAATTCCTTCGGATCGAATCCGCGTCCCGCGCCCCAATAGACTCGTCCTCCGGATAGAATGTCCAGCAACGCAACTTCTTCCGCGAGGCGCAGCGGATGATAGAAAGCCGCAAGGGTGACTCCGGTCGCGATGTGCAGCTTTTTCGTGCGTGCCGCCGCATACGCGCCCATCACCGGGATCGAAGGACAGACGCTGTAGTCATTGAAGTGGTGTTCGGTGATCCATACGGCGTCGTAGCCGCCGCGATCCATGATCTCGATTCGCTGCAGAGCCCGTTCGTAGACGGTCGGCATCGAAATCCGCCGATCGGGCCAACTAAAGAACTGTAAAACGCCAAACTTCATGATTGCACCCGCGGCGCGTCCCGGCTGGTTTCGGCGGGTCTAGTCAGCGCCTGCCAGAATCACGCGCTTTTGTTTTTCGTTGAATGCCTGCAGGCGATGCATGTAGTCGAACCGCACATAGTCGCGTCCGGCCGCCGACATCTTGTCGAACCAGTCGTCCTCGCCCAGCATCTCCGCGAGCCGCGGCGAATTCCGATGCAGCATCTGCACGTCAGTTTTTTTAGGCTCAAGGCTGCGCAAAATTCCGCGATTGAAATGCGCGTGCAGCGTCACTCGATCTCCCGGCTCCGTGCGGTCGCCTTGCCAATGCCACACGCCGTGCGTGAAGAAGACGACCGAGCCCTTGGGCATCTCGATCGGCACCCCACCTTCGCTGTGTTCACCGGGCCGGGGTGGACGGCGCAGCTTGTGACTGCCCGGCACGAGCCAGGTGGGACCGGATTCGATCCGCCAATCCTCCAGCGCCCAAACACCGACCCCGGTCAGAGAGAATTCAGGATAAGGCTCGGGCACATGCGCGTAGTCGGTATGCATTGGAATGACGCCAGGTCCCGGCGCCTTCTTGATGCTGCTGAACGAAGCGATTACGGCGCCGCGGCCAAGCGAGGCATCGATGAGCGTCATCAGCAGCGGATTCTGTATGAGCTGCTCGAATTCGCGCCCATGATAGAGCATCCAGTTCATCGAGAAAGTCTGATGCGGCAGCAACGCGCGTAAGGTCGCGTTGCGGACCTCATCTGCGAACTTCGGAGAGATCGCGTGCTCGAGAACGGTGTAGCCCTTCTCCTCCATTTCGCGGATCTTGGCCGTGAGGCCCTGCCGCGCCGCGCGATGCGCGAGATCCGGATTCTCGACGGTGCGCCGGCCCATATGGTCGTGCAGGATCGCGATTATCTCGCTCGCCTGCCCGTCGAGCGCGCCTTTCACGTGGAGTGCGTCCTTTCCGAACATGGTTGCGACTTCGCGCCCCATCGCCGTCATCGCACCCGGAGCCAGCACCCCCACAAACTGCGCGGCGGTCAGCGCGGCCTGATAATCGCCCTCGACCACTAGGTCGGCTGATTCATTGAAATCGCGCGAGACGCGGACATTCTCGCCGTCGTAACGCATACCCCAGGCCGCAACATCGTTGCCAAACTTGAGATGCGGGGGCGCATTCGTGAAACGCTCGCTGACTGAAAAGGAGCGTCCGGCAAGTTGCTCCTTGCGGTTTTTGCATTCTCGATCCAGGAATTTTCTCGCGTCATCAAGCCAGGCATCTGACAGAAACTCAAATCGATTCGGCAGCGTGATCATCGGTCTCCCTCATCCTGCGGCGACGTATAGCACAGACATCTGCACGACGGTTACATTCCGCCTCGTTCGGACCGGTTCACGTTAATCGCGAGTATTTTGGGCATCTATCTGTCTAGAGATGGCCTATTTGTCCTAAACCGCGCGAATAGGCACAAGTCGCCGGACAAGCTAAACTCGTCTTGGCGCAACGGGGATTGAGTATCGCAACGAAAAAACACCTTAAAAGCGCGATACTGCCCGTCATTTGCGCTTTGATCGTGCTGATGGGCGGCAGGGCTGCCATGGCGGCTGGCTCAGGCACGCGCTTGCTGGTCACCACTGCTATCAACGAAAACGCCCTCGTCACGCTTGCCGGCAACACGCGCCACGAGGCGAACCGCGCGAATGATCGCGGACCGGTGGCTGCGAACTTTGCGATGGAGCACATGATGCTCCAGTTGCGGCGCTCTCCAGAACAGGAGCAAGCACTCGGAAAATACCTCGACGAGCTCGAAGATCCCAGTTCGCCGAACTACCATCGCTGGCTCACGGCGCAGGAATTCGGCGAACAGTACGGACTCGCTGGCCAGGACCTCTCGAAAATTTCGGATTGGCTTGCTTTACACGGGCTCAGCGTCAATACGGTCTATCCCAGCCGCGTCGTGATCGATTTTTCCGGCACGGCCGAAGCGGTGCGAGAAGCTTTTCATACCGAGATTCACGATCTCGAAGTGGATGGCACGGCATATATCGCCAACATGAGCGACCCGCGGATTCCAGTCGCGTTGGCACCCGCGGTTGTGGGAGTCGTTTCGCTGAACGACTTCATGCCGCGCGCGATGAACCTGCCGCGGCCTGCATACACCTTCACCGGTTGTGGCTTTATCACCGGGAGCGATTGCTACGCGGTGGTGCCCGCTGACCTCGCCACCATATACAACTTCAACCCGCTGTTCGCCGAGGGATATTCGGGGCAGGGACAGACGATCGTCGTCGTCGAAGACTCAGACGTGTTCAGCACTTCGGACTGGAATACTTTCCGTACGACTTTCGGTCTAGCAAGCGCTTACCCTGAGGGAAGCCTGACGCAGGTGCATCCGGCGGGCAGCGGCGCGAACAATTGCACGGATCCGAAAGCGAACGGCGACGACAATGAAGCCGAAATCGACGTCGAGTGGTCGAGCGCCGCAGCTCCCAGCGCGGCGATCGAGCTCGCATCATGCGCCGACACCGTCACCTTTGGCGGTTTTATCGCGATGGAGAATCTGCTCAGCGCCCAAGGAACACCGCCAGCGATCGTTAGCATTAGCTATGGCGAGTCCGAGGCGGACCTGGGCGCGGCGGGAAACGCGTTCATCAATTCGTTGTATCAGGAAGCGGCTGCCGCGGGCGTGTCGGTGTTCGTGTCGTCGGGCGACGAAGGCGCGGCCAGCTCCGACGCCGACAAAACCGTGGCGACGCACGGCATCGCAGTCAGCGGATTCGCCTCGACGCCGTACGATGTTGCGGTAGGCGGCACTGATTTCGGCGACACCTCCGCGGGCGTCAACAGCAGCTACTGGAGCGCCGCGAATGGAACCGCTGACGGCTCCGCGCTTTCCTATATCCCGGAGATTCCGTGGAACGACTCATGCGCGAGTGAGCTGATCTCGAGCTTCTTCGGTTATAGCGCCGCCTATGGATCGAGTGGCTTCTGCAACAGCTCTGTCGGCACCGGCAACTTTCTGACGACGACCTCGGGCAGTGGCGGACCGAGCGGATGCGCCAGCGGTGCGCCCTCGAGCCCGGGCGTTGTCGGCGGAAGTTGCGCCGGATACGCCAAGCCGAGTTGGCAACGGGTGGTCGGTAACCCGAGCGACGATGTGCGTGATATTCCCGACGTGTCGATGTTCGCAGCCAACGGGGTTTGGGATCACTACTATGAAGTCTGCTTTTCGGACACGAAGCATGGCGGGATGTCTTGTGCGGGGATGCCGGATACTTGGGCCGGATTCGGCGGAACGTCAGTTTCCTCGCCGATCATGGCGGCGATTCAGGCGCTTGCAAACCAGCGCAGCCAGCAGCGGCAGGGCAACCCGAATCCGACTTACTATTCGATCGCAGCGACTGAGTACGGCGCATCAGGCAATTCGTCCTGCAACTCTTCTCGTGGCAACGAGGTGTCTGGCTCCTGTGTCTTTTACGACGTGACCCAGGGCGATATGGACATTAACTGCACGGGCTCGAACGATTGTTACACGCCATCGGGAAGCAACGGCGTGCTCTCTACTTCGAACTCGGCGTTTTCACCCGCCTATCGTGCCGGCACCGGATGGGATTTTGCCACGGGCATCGGAACCGTCAATGCGTTCAACCTGGTGACGTCGTTCCCCGCGGGAAGTCCCACGCCGACGCCAACCGCTACCCCTACTCGTAGCGCAACTCCAACCCCGACTGCCACGCCGACCACGGCCACTGCTACCGCGACGGCCACTGCGACCGTCCCCGCTACACACACGCCAACCGCAACGGCGACTGGGACGACTGCGCCAACTCCTACTGCGACCGTTACTCCGGTTGCGGACAAGCTTTCGATTTCTGCGACAGCTATCTATTTTGGCAAGGTCGCGGTCGACGCTACCAGCAAGCCGAAGAAAATCACCATCAGCAACCGCAAGCACAAGCGCGCGCTGCCGGCGATCGTCGTGAGCGAGGAATCAAGTACCCCCGGAGTCTTCATCGTCGATGATCAGTGCCAGACGACGCTGTTGCCGGGCGAACACTGCGTACTGACGATCGAATTCGCGCCCACCACGATCGGGAAGCAGTCGGCGACGCTAATAATCAATGACAACGCCGAGAGGAATCCGCAGACGGTGACTCTGAAAGGGACCGGGAAGGCAGTCCCTACGCGCTAAGCCCGCGTTCTAGCCCACTCCTCTAATACGTGGTCGCGGATGGGGTCCTCACGGCTGGCGTACTGCCGGAATCACTTCTTCGGCGAAGTTCTGAAACTCCTCTTCGATCAGGATCGGCCAGCGCAAGCTGAAGATGAAGTGCGTGACGCCGACCTTGACGTACTGCGCGATCTTGTCGAGGCATTCGTCCTTGCTGCCGATCATGATTCGATCGCGCGCCTGTTCGGGCGTGATCCGCGCCATGCTCGCGACGACGCCGGAGATCATCTGCTCGCGCTCTTTGGACGCCTTGTAGCAGAGCGGCAGCATGATGGTTTTTTCGATTTCGTCGGTGTCGCGCCCGCCCGTGTCGCCGTGCCGCTCAATAACGTCGATCAGACGTTTCATCTCGGTCGGATTCGCATGCATCGTATTCCACATATCGGCATGCTTCGCGACGATTTTGAGCAGGAATTTTTCTCCGTGTCCGCCGATCATCAATGGGATGCGCGGCTTCTGGAGCGGTTTTGGATTACAGACCGCGTCGACCACGTGGTAGTGCTTGCCATCGACCGTGGTTCTGTCCTGGGTGAACATCCCATTGATGATCTGGCACGACTCGTCGAGCGCCTCGAGCCGCCCGCGGAGAGTTTTGAAATCGATCCCGAAGTTCCGATGCTCCAGCTCGTTCCATCCGGCGCCCAAGCCGAGATTGAGCCTGCCGCCGCTTACGTGGTCAAGCGTCGCCGCCATCTTCGCGATCAAGCACGGATTGCGATAGGTGTTGCCGTTGACCAGCGCTCCGATGCGGGCGCGCTTGGTGTGCTGGCTGAGCGCGCCAAGCAGCGTCCAGTTTTCCATACAGGGGCCGGCAGGGTCGGGCGTGAAGATCGGATAGAAGTGATCGAAGGCCCACAGCGAGTCGTAGCCCCAGCCGTCGAGTCTTCCCCACACGTCGCGCATCCGCTCCCACGTGACGTTTTGTTGCCCGGACTGAAATCCAAATCTAATTGGATGCTTGGCCATTTCCTTGACCTCGTTGGATGCGCTGATTTGCGACGGAGGTTTACATGCATAGCACACACGCCGAACATTTCGGAGCGGAGATGACTTCCCTTGGGCCGAATCATCCTGTCGCTGATTTCGGGGGTTGCTGTCGGTCCGCGACAGTGAAAAAAGTGGTTCGAGGTTAGGACGATGCGCCGCGCCGATCGCCTGTTCGAGATAATCCAGCGCTTGCGCCGGCGCAAAGTGGTGACCGCAAGCTCGCTCGCAGAATACTTTGAGTTGAGCGAGCGCACCATCTATCGGGACATCGCCGATCTGATCGCAAGCGACGTCCCGATCGAGGGCGCGGCCGGCGTCGGCTATTCATTGCGCAAAGGTTATGACTTGCCACCGCTGATGTTCAGCGAGAGCGAGCTCGAGGCCCTCGTCTTCGGCGCTCGCATGGTGCAGAACTGGAGCGACGCCGAGCTGGGCCAGGCTGCCGATGCTGCGTTGTCGAAGATCGAGAACGTGTTGCCCCCGCATCTGCATCGGATGCTTGAGGACAGATCGCTGTGGGCGCCGAAAGATATGCGCAAGGTACCGGTGACGTTCGATCTCGGAGGGCTGCGGGCGGCGATTCGCGGATGCCGAAAGGTCCGTTTTCGATATTGCGACGAGAAGGGAGCGGAGACGCGGCGCAAAGTGCGTCCCCTGAGTCTGTGGTTCTATCCACCGGTCTGGATAGCGGCGTCCTGGTGCGAGTTGCGTAACGAGTTCCGCTTTTTCCGCACTGATCGCATGAGCGATGTCGAGTTTCTGGGCGAACCGTTCACTCAGGAGCCTGGCAAGTCCGCCGGGGATCTCTTCCGCCAATTGCTCCGCAAATCCTGACGCCCCAACGCTCCTGACATACCGCTGTCAGGATCTCGCCCGACGCGCGCGAGCCGCCCGACATTACTGACAGGTGGCTGTCAGCAACGCCTCGCGGCTAATCGAGAGCACAGTGTTAGATTCTTTCTCAACGCGTTTCCTGCATTTTGTTGAGGAGAGGGATCATGAGGATGACGCAGCTTTCAGAACGTCCGGCGATGCAAGATCGAGTGATCGTCCTCAAGTCGGCCGAAGAAACCGCCGGCGAACTATACCAATGCGAGTATATCGCGCGCGTGGTGACGTCGCGTCCCAGGGATCACATACACACGCAGCAAGAGGAGCGGCTGGAGGTGATCGAGGGCACTGTGCGATGCCGTGTAGCGGGACAGGAGTTTGTTCTGGAGCGGGGTAGGGTGATGGTGATTCCGCCCGGCACTCCGCACGCCGTTTGGAACGAAGACCCGCTAGGGTCGCGCTCGATTTCGGAGTACCGTCCGGCAATGAATGCGGAGGCGATGTTCCGCGGCTGCATTGTTAAGGACCCGTCACGTCGGTAGCTTGCTCGCAGACGTAAAGATTGGATACTGCTAACCACGCAAGCTCAAGGAGTTCTTCATGCCAACACTATATGGAACGCTCGGGTCACCATTCGTTCGAAAAGCCATCGTCGCTTTGACCGAAAAAGGAATTGCCTACGAGCACGACCCGGTCGTTCCGTTCGGGAATCCTGAGTACCGCAAAATCAGCCCGCTTGGAAAAATTCCGGCCTTTCGTGATGGCGACCGCACGCTTGCTGATTCGTCGGTGATCATCGCATACCTGGAGCGGACACATCCCGAACCTCCGCTTTATCCTTCCGATCCCTACGAATATGCCCGCGCTTTGTGGTTCGAGGAGTACGGCGACGGGGGTCTGGCGCCGATCTTGGGCGGAAAGATCTTCTTCACGCGCATAGTCGGTCCGCGATTCTTCAACCAGCCTGCCGATGAAGCCGTAATCAAAAAAGTTCTCGACGAGGAAGTTCCACCCCTCTTCGACTATCTCGAGAAGGAAATCGGCGACAAGAAGTTCCTGGTCGGAAATCGCTTCACGATCGCCGATATCGGCATCGCGACGATCTTCGTGAACTTCGAGCTCGCGGGATGCAGCATCGACGCAAAGCGCTGGCCGAAGCTCGCCGCCTATGTCGAGGGCATCCACAACCGGCCGAGCTTTAAGGCAGTGATAGACAAAGAAAAGGCGATGTTCCAAGCCGCGTGACCAACTCAGCCTTACGAATCTATTGGGGACTCCCTGATGGTAGTAGGGAGTCTGGCTGCCTGGATAAAAGGCGCTCTGCGGCCGTTACCGCTGGATACGCGCGCGGTCTTTCCCGGCCTGCTCAGCTCGCTTGAGGATTTCGCCTTCGGGGCCGTCAATTGCCCGTCTAGCTTCCTCGGCCTTGCGAGCGACCTGTCCGCTCTGTTCAAACTTCCTCTCTTTCCTTTCATACTCGTGCGCGGCTTCGAGGCCGGCTTCATCGTTGGGTTCGTTTAGATCAAGCTGGCTTTCCGCTTCGTACCAGTCCTCGTCCTGACGCCCTTCAGGCCGGCCTTTGCTTTCCCAGATTTGATAGGCTCGCTCGCGAATGCGGCGATTTCGGTCATCCATTACCAGACCTCTCGCTTGATTAAAGATTAAGGGAGAACCTGAAAACGAGCATCTGTTGTGCCACGGCGGCAAGAGTCAGGGTCAGAAAGAAAAGCGACGCGACAGCGAATGTTTCCGGAATCGCGTTCGTCGGTTCGGAAAAGCAGATACAGGAAGTTCTATAAAAATTGCTCACCAAGTTTGTGCGCGCGCCAGCAAATCAAATGGGTGGTCGGCGACGGAACCGTTCGATCGAGGCGAGCAAAGTTTGAGGAGCGACTGGCTTGCGCAGGAGGTGGTCGGCTTTGATTGGTTTGACGATCTCACCAACCGCCGAAAGCACGACCACCGGGATTCTATCGAGTCGTTTGTCGGCGAGTTGCGCTTCGCGAAATCCCCATCCATCCATCCGCGGCAGCATCAGGTCCAGCAGAATCAGGTCGGGTAAATCACCGCTGGCAAGCATCTCGAGTGCCGCGATCCCATCGATAGCGTGCGAAGCACGATAGCCGGAAATCTTTAAGAGATCGCATAGGGCTGAGGCGAGGTCGGGATCATCTTCGATCACAAGGATCTTCGCGGCAGGAGGCGCGTCGCCGATCTCTTTCAGATCAGCGCTATGAGACGATGATTTGCGACCCTCCGGCACCGCGGGCTCTCCTAGTTCCTTCGCCTGGTGTCTGGAGTCGCGATGCGGGGCAGCTCGATAACGAAACGGGTCCCGCCGCTGGTGCGATTCTCGGCTGTTATGGACCCTTTGTGCTGCTCGACAATCTGGCTTGCGATATACAGCCCCAATCCGAGTCCGCCATAGTTGCGGCTGACGGAGGTTCGCTCGAAGCGCCCGAAAATTCGCGAGAGATCCTCTGCTGGTATACCGATGCCGCGATCTTCCACCACCAGGACGGCCTTTGCGTCCTTGGTCTCGAGCTGGACATCAATCGGACGTCCGGCGCCGTACTTGATTGCGTTGGATACGACGTTGCTCAGTGCTTCGTCGAGTCGAAATTTGTCCGCCAGCGCGACGATTCCGCTGCCGATCGCCAGCCGAATTTCGCTGCCGGCGTTCGAAGCCTGTTCCGAGAGCCGTTCCGCGACATCGTTTATGATTTCGCCCAAGTCGCAGGGCGCCAGGTCCAGCTTGAGTCTTCCACTGGCCAGTTGAGAAACATCGAGCAGGCGGTCCACCAGCCGTCCGATTCTTTCCGCCTGATCCTGCGCGCGCCGCACGCTCGGTTGCACCTGTTCGATATCGCCCTTCGCGGCGTGACGTTCGAGCAATCCCAGCCGAAGGACCAGCGTGCTCAGCGGAGTGCGCAATTCATGCGAGGCAATCGCGAGAAACTCGTCGCGCATCCGTACGGCGGCCTCGGCCTGCTCGTTGCGTTTGCGCTCACTCAGGTCAGTCACGATAGCACCGATCGACCGGCCTTCTTCGAGATTGACCGGGTTGAGCGAAAACTGGGTCGGAAGAGTGGTTCCCGAAGGCGCCAAGAGCACCATCTCGGCGCGAATCGGATCGAGACTTCCTTGCCGGATGAGCCTTTTGAGCGACTCGCGGTCTTCGGAAGGTACGAATTCGCATACGTCGCGACCCATAATCTGATCGAGCTGAACGCCGACCATGTGCGCGAATGCGGAGTTGCAGTAAAGGATGATGCCGTCGTTCGAGAGCGAGATCGCGCCTTCGTTCATGCTCTCGACTAAAACGCGGTATGGATGCTCCGCGCCTTCGAGCGTGAAGACTTTTTCGCCCGAAGGACCGGACACCACCACGGCATCGACCTCGCCGCTGCGGATCGCGTTGAGGGTTTCTTCCGCCTCCTGGAGGCGTTGCCGCAACTCATCGAGTTCCAGGCGTACGGAGGGCTTTTGATTCATCCTCACTTTGAGCCACCCCCAATTGCGAGATTGAGCAGCACCTTGGGCCGGTCGGATAGATCGCCGATCATACGGCGGGTCGGGAGCGGTCGCTCCTTGATAAGGGTGGGGGCGGCGATGATGTCCGATTCGGTCGCGCGGCCAGGCTCCTGGTAGATGTCAATCACTTCCAAATCGTACTGTCCCTTCAAATTTGCCTCGCAAATCTCGCACAGATTCCGAATCGCCCGCGTGGAACGTGGAGTGGTCCCGCTGGTAAACAGACGCAGCACGTAACGTCCCGGCCGCATCTGTTTCTTCCTGCCGCTGGTTGGTTTCGGTTTGATATGATGAATTTTTGCCACGACGTTTTCTCAGGCGGAAGCCATCTCCAGGCTGAGCAGGACCTTCTCAGTCGCCGAAAGATCGCCGATGATGCGCCGGGCAGGTTCCGGCAGTTTCCGGACCAGCGTAGGGATTGCGACAATCTGATCGGCCTTCGCGAGCTCCGGGTTTCGCATCAAATCAATCACCTCGATCGTGCAATGGCCGGGCATATGGGTGTCGCAGATCCGCCGCAGGTTCGCGATCGCCGCGACCGATCGCGTGGATTGCCCGGCGACGTACAGCCGCATCACCCACGATTCCAACGGCGATTGCCGGATGTTCTTGCGGGGAACGGGCTTGGCCGCAGCCAGTTTCCGAACATGCTTTTTCGGAGAAGCGGTCTTCTTTTTCATCCAAGCAACCTAATTAGAAGTGACACTTCTATTATTGTCTCGGCGGCATTTCAGGCAACCGACTATTGCCCATCCGGCTCTTTGCCATTGCCGATCGATTTTCGAGCAGTTTCTTTTCGCGTTTGGCCTCGACCGCCGTCGCTTTCTTCATCTCTGCCGCATCGGCTTCGAATTCCGCCCGGATGGCTTCGATCCGCGCCTCCATGACTTTGCGTTTGCGTTCGAGCTGCGCAACTTTGAGCTCGTTTTCGTCGGCCAGTTGAATCGAAGCATCGCGTTCCTGTTCTTCGAGCGCCACACGGGCGGAGCCGGTGAGCATCCCCGCGGGTCCGAGGTAAACATCGATCAGTTTGATTCCCTCGGAGGTCAATAAAAATTCCCGAATCTGATTGGAGTGATTCATGCCGCGTGACTTAAGTACGTAAAGTCCGCGGTTACGCTCTCCTGAATTCTCGATATCGCGCGCCAGCATCCAGGTGTCGATGAGAGACGAAATGCCGAGATCGGTGGCTTCCAGGACTCCGCCGTTTTCGGTGAGCACGGTGAAAAACCCGGTTATGCCCGCGCCCTTTAGGAAGTCGATCAGCAGCGTGAGCATCGCGTTCACTTCGCGTGGATTTCCGGCCGCGATCAGGTTGGAAATCGGATCGACGATCACCACACTCGGGTGGAACTGGCTGATCTCTTTGTGCATCGAAACCAGATGCATTTCCAGGCCGTAGAGGAATGGACGCTGAGCCGCGATTCGGAGAAGTCCGCTGTCGAGGTGAGGTTGCAGGTCCACGCCGACCGACCTCATGTTGCGGACTATCTGGTTCGCTGATTCCTCGAAGGCAAAGTAGAGGGCACGCTCGCCGCTTTCGCAAACTGAACGTGCCAGAGCCGCGGCGAAGCTGGTTTTTCCCATGCCCGCGGTTCCCGACATCAACACGCTGCTGCCCCGATAGAACCCTCCAATACCCAGCATCGCATCGAGATCGGGGACGCCACTGGATACGACCTCGTTCGAGATCGTGTGCTGCAACGCCATCGAGGTAACCGGCAGGACCGAGAATCCTTGCTCGTCGATGATAAACGGATACTCGTTGGTTCCGTGGCTGCTACCGCGATACTTCACGATCCGGATGCGGCGGGTGGTGATCTGATCGGTGACGCGATGGTCGAGCAGGATCACGCAGTCGGCGACATATTCCTCGAGGCCGAAGCGCGTGAGCGAGTTCTCGCCGCGTTCGCCAGTGACGATAGCCGTTACGCCGAACGACTTGAGGAACTGGAACAACCGCCGAATCTCGGCGCGAAGCAATGTCGTGTTCGAGAATCCGGAGAACAGCGTCTCGATTGTGTCGAGCACCACCCGTTTCGCGCCAATCGACTCGATCGCATACTTGAGCCGGATGAACAGCCCCTCGAGGTCGTACTCTCCGGTCTCGGCGATTTCATTCGGATCGACGTGGACATGGTCGATTGCGAGCATGCCGTCACGGACGAGTTCGTCCAGGTCGAAACCAAGTGACGCGCTGTTTACGGTCAGCTCATCCTTGGTCTCCTCGAAGGCGACGAAAACGCCCGGTTCCGAAAATTTCCTCGCTCCGTTGACCAGAAATTCAACGCCGAGCAGGGTTTTGCCGCATCCCGGACTGCCGCAAATCAAAGTCGCGCGTCCGCGCGGCAGACCGCCGAAAGTTATTTCGTCAAAACCGGCAATGCCAGTGAGCGCCTTTTCGAGACGCTCGGCAGGCTTGGGCGCAATCTTAATAGCCGGTTTCAGGTTTGCAGACTTCTTGGTCCCTGCTTTGGAGCGGACACCGGAACGCATAGGGCAACTCTCGAATATCGAAATAGATAAGGAAGTGTATTGGATCTGAGCCTATAAACGACTGATATGCAAGGACTTGGAGCACTTCGGCCAGTTTTTGACGTCACACCTTTTTACACACCTCTGACATGAGCGCGAGACGGGCAATCAAGAAGCGACGGATAGTCGAGCATCCGCGCATCCAATCGCCGCCGCGAATTCTGCCAGATTCATTGCAACGAGTCGGTTTGCCATCAGCGCCCAACGAGCGCGAACTTCTCTTCATCTAATGAATATCCCCGGTGTCGCCAGATTCACGAAGTCGCTTACCGGCGAAGTCATTCTGCCACAAGAGAGAAAATACGCGAATCTGCGTCGAGTGAACAATCGCGCGGTCAATGGGCATCCTGCGGTCATCGTTAGATGCGCAAATCGCAAAGACGTCCAACTAGCTATCGGATTTGCGCGCGACAACGGACTGCTCACCGCAGTGCGAGCCGGCGGCCACAGTTTTGCGGGGCACGGAGTCTGCGACGGGGGACTTGTGATCGATCTGTCGCCGATGAAGCGCATACAGATCGATCCATCGCACGAGAGAATTAATATCGAGCCCGGAATTGTCGCCGGCGAGCTGGATTGCCTTACGCAATCCTTCCGGATGGCGGTGCCGCTCGGTTCGTGTCCGACAGTTGGCGTAGCGGGATACTCGCTGGGCGGAGGCGAAAGTTCACTCACGCCAAGGTTCGGCTATGGATGCGATAGCATCGTCAGTCTTGAAGTGGTGACCGCAGATGGCAAGGCGCTAGTCGCCAACGCTCGCGAAAATCGCGATTTGTTTTGGGCGATGCGCGGCGCCGGTGCAAATTTTGGCGTCGCTACGTCACTCGAATTCCAGCTTCATCCGATCGAAACGGTTCTATCAGGTAGTCTCAGTTACCCGATTCGGCAGGCGCGAAAGATCCTGCAATTTCTTGACGGATTCGCGCCGACAATCACATCCGACCTGTTTCTGATAGCGGCGGTGCTGCCGCACCCCGGCGAACGGATGCTCGATATCAAAGTGGTATGGACCGGCGGGAAAAAGAAGGGAGAGCGAGTGCTACGCCCGCTCCGCAGATACTTGAAGCCCTTCAAGGATACGATTGCGCCCAAGCCTTATCTCGATGAACAGCGCGGCGGCTATGACGTTCCGGAGGGAGAGCACTCGAGCCATCGAAGGGGTGGCCATTTCAAACGACTCACCGCAGACGTGATCGAAACGATCGTCGAACAGGCGTCCAACGCGCCCCACGAAGCGAGCGGGATCACCATTATGCATTGGCACGGGCCGTGGAGCGCCAAGCCTCACGACAATGCTTATGGTTTTCGGCGGACGGGTTTCGAGTACTGGATCCATACTTATTGGCAGAAGGCGGGCGAGCGCCAGAAATCGAGCCGCTGGGTCGACGAGTTCTATCGCGCGATGACCCCGCTATCGACCGGTGCGGTGTACGTGAACGATCTTGAAAACGAAGGCCAAGCCCGAGTCCGCGCTCCCTATGGCGACAAGTACGATCGGCTATCACTGATCAAGCGGAAGTTCGATCCCGACAACTTTTTTCGCGTCAATCAAAACATCATTCCCGCGGGCCTGAGTCTCTGAGGATGTCCAGCAAGAAAACAATCGGTCGATCGCCTCACGATCTGATTTACCCGGACGTATCACTCAAGGAACTGAGTAGTGCGATACAATCATGTCAGGGTTGCGATATTTGGCGCCGCGCAACTCAGGCGGTTTTTGGAGAAGGCGCGACCGGCGCGGAAGTAATGTTGGTAGGTGAACAACCGGGCAATCGCGAAGACCTTGAGGGTCATCCGTTCGTCGGACCTGCGGGAAAACTGCTCGACCAGGCGCTGGCCGAGTCGGGAATAGAACGCAAACAGGTGTACATCACCAATATCGTCAAGCATTTCAACTCGACGACGCGCGGAAAGTTCAGGATTCACAAAAAGCCCAACGCCGAAGAAATCGGCGCGTGTCGGCCATGGATTGAGGCGGAAATTGATCGCATACGTCCGACGGTAATCGTCTGTCTGGGAGCGACCGCCGCGCAGGCGCTGATCTCGTGCGATTTTCGCGTCACTCGCGGACGCGGCGTGCTGATGAAATCGCCGCTGGCGAAATGGATCGCGGCGACGGTTCATCCTTCGTCGATCTTGCGTTCACCGGACGATGAATCGAGGGACTTGGCAATGAAGGAATTCGTCAAGGATCTGAGGAAGAGCGCCCGCCATCTGCCGTCATCAGCCGTGAGACCGGACAGAGCGGGCGTGTCGACGTACAGCACGCGTCGGTGCTCTGGCCGAAACGAGGCGGTCCATGCGAACTGGGCGCGCGGGTCGATACTTCGGGAGCAGCGATGCGAGCTTCTTCTCGAGGATTTTTGTTTTTCTGTCGAGCTCGACGTCGCGCTCCGCTTCGTCCGTGAATTCTTCATCCCCTCCACCGCAGATCACGCGCCCATCGACAGTCGCGCGGACGTAAAGATATGGGTCTTTCGCTTCCCAGATGAAGCACTCGCTGGGCCATAGATGCTTCGGCTGACGCCTGGTGGCGATAACCCAGGTCGAAGCGATGCTGTGACCTTGGGTCGGCACGATCTTCGGCAATTCGTAACCGGTACACAGCACGATTTGCCGCGATCGGATGGTGATGCCGTCCTTGGTGAGCGCGGTTGCGGATCGTTTGCCGGATTGAATATCCACGACCTCGTGCGGAGCGAACAATCGCGCGCCGAATTTCTCGGCTCCTCTTAAAATTCCCGCTGCCAAGGCTCGCGGATCGGCGGCGACGTTATCACTGCTAACTATCGCCGCGCTGCGCGACAGGCCGAAGCAGGCGCGGAGCTCACGCCGATCAAGATATCGGCTGGGCAATCCGATTCGTTCGCGTGCGCGAGATTCTTTGGCAAGTCCTCGCGCATCGAGCAGATCGCCCGCCAGATAGACTGACGGATGGAGGCTAATCGAAGCGTGAATCTTCTCGCGGCGGGCCAGATCGTAGAGCGCGTCGAGCGCTCCTTTGGATCTGAGCCATGCGCGTTCCGCAGGCCACGCTCCGATCTTGCGCTTGAGGTGAATCAAAGGCGTATCGATCTCAAAAAGAAGCAGCGCGGTGCTCGCAGACGTGGAGCCCATGAGCGGTCCGCGCCGATCGATTACGGCGACCTTGTGCCCCTCTCGCGCGAGCGCGTATGCGATGAGCGCGCCGCTGATTCCCGCGCCGACCACCAGGACGTCCGTTTTCAGGTCTCGGGTGAGCGGCTTGGCCGCAGGTATCCGGCGCGGATAGGCCGTCCACACGGGCGTTCCGGATCGCAGTTCTTTCTTGGTCGTGAGCGCCACTCACGGAGCATAACACCACCGGAACGTCAGACCGCGAAAGAAAATATTACATCGGTGGTAGTTATCCCTGCGGCGAATTCTGCGAGGTTGTCCCCGTGAGAAGAGGACAAACTCATTCCCAAGAACTGGCACATCGATTGCTGGGTCCTTGCACTCATCTCGCGACCTCAAATCAGACGCGATTTCCGCTATGAACCCATCCAAAATTGGAAACAGTTCGGGCGAACTGATCAGGCGAACTCTGCTGAAGTCAGCAGGGTTACTGGCCAGCGGCTCGGGCGCTGGCGTCCTCGATGCCGGCAAGGGCGTCAAATATGTCCAGTCAGTCAGCTTAAGGCTCACGTCCTCGCGGCGCTACTCCGGCGATACAGCAGCGCATGGTCGGTTTCATGCTGGCGCACGAGCAATTTCCGGTTCCAGAGCTCGTACAGCTAGGTGTGGCCGCCGAGCAGGCTGGGTTCGATCTCCTGGCTACCAGCGATCATCTTCAACCCTGGCAGGCAAACGAGCTTCACGCCGGACAGGCGTGGGTTACGATGAGCGCGCTCGGAGAACGAACCCATCGCGTCTGGATTGGACCGACTGTGACGTGTCCGACGTTTCGCTACAACCCGGCGGTCGTCGCCGAGGCGTTTGCCTCGCTAAGCCTGCTCTATCCGGGGCGAATATTCCTGGGTATCGGGTCGGGCGAAGCCCTGAATGAAGAAGCCGCGATTGGCTCATGGCCGAAATGGCCCGAGCGATCGGAGGGGCTGGTGGAAGCGGCAGAAATCATCCGGAAGCTTTGGACCGGCGAGCAGATCGTTCATGGCGGCAAGTATTACAACGTCAACGCGAAGCTATACGATCCGCCGGCTGGAAGTGTGCCCCTTTTGATGGCGGCAAATGTGGGTCCGAAAGCGATGTATCGTTCGGGCCGCTACGGCGATGGGCTCATCACCGATCCTCAAACCTGGAAACAGCACAAATCGGAATTCGAGAACGGAGCCAAAGCGGCAGGCAAGGATCCCGCACAGATGCCGGTGCTGATCGAACAATTTGTCGTCGTCGGTGATAAAAGAGATGCGGAACGATCAGCGGAGCTCTGGCGGTTTCTGCCCAAAGCCTTCAAAAGCTACTTCAACATCCGCGATCCGCAAGCGATCGAGGAACGAGCCACCGCTGAACTTTCGCTCGAAGAGGTCTACGGCAGTTGGCCAACAAGCACTAATCCCGAAGTCCACGCCAAGGCGCTGATCGAGTTGTTCAACAGCGGCGCCACTATCGTCAACGTCCATTCAGGCCAATCGGATCAAAGACGCGTGATCGATTTCTATGGCGAGCAGGTGCTGCCTCGGGTACGCGCTAAACTGAAGGAAGCGTGAATTGGCTCGCGCGTATATTGGAACCTCGGGATGGAACTATCGTGAATGGCGCGGCGACATTTTTCCTGCCGACCTGCCAGCCAGACAGTGGCTGTCTTTCTATGCGAGCCGTTTCGATTCGGTCGAAGTCAATTATTCGTTCTATCGGTTGCCCTCAGTAGAGATCTGCGAAGAATGGTATCGGCAGACACCGGGCAACTTTCGCTTTGCGATAAAAGCATCACGCTTCATCACTCACGTAAAGCGGCTTCGCGACGCGAAAAAACCTTGGAGCGTCTTTCTCGACCGGGTCCGTACCTTGAAGAGGAAGCTTGGGCCTATCTTGTTGCAATTTCCTTCAAACTTCCGTGCGTCTGAAGATAACCTCGAACGCGTAGATCAATTTCTCGATCTCACGAACCGCGCCAGTTCTCCGCGGCTTGCACTGGAGTTTCGCGATCAGTCGTGTTTTGGTCCGGCGATGCTCGCGGTTCTTCGCAAGCATCGCGCCGCTCTGGTGATTTCTCAATCCTCGCGATATCCGGCGCCGGAGGCGATCGCGACCGCTAACTTTGTATATTTCCGATTTCACGGACCCAAGAAGATATTTGCATCATCCTATTCTGATGCGGAACTCCAGAAGTGGGCGAAAGTGATGCGCGGGTATCTGGACGCGCGTCGCGATATATATGCGTACTTCAATAACGACTCAGGCGGCCAAGCGCCGCGCAACGCTGCGGTTCTGTCGCGGAATTGTCGTTCGGCAGTTCGCGCTTAATGTAAAAAATCCTGAATTCACTATCTCGTCTGCATGCATAGCGGGCCTTTGAAGGACGCCATCCGGGCACATCCATTGCAGGTTTTTGCTGAACTCCAACAAGGACCGGAAAAAATGGTGACGGAAAAACAACGTGCGGCGGCCCGCAAGAATATCAAGAAGGCAGCGGCGGCGGCCAAAGCGAAGAAAACCATTTCGCATTTGCCGCGACGCGTTCGGACCGCGCTCGGAAAGAAGGGCGCGGCGGCCGCGCAAAAGAAGCGTTCGAAATAGCTCGCAGCCACCGAACGATTATCATTCAGAAGGGTTAAGCAAAATGCCAGAAGAAGAGACGCTGGAGAAAGCGCGCGAAGACAAGGCGGAGGGCAAATCCGCTTCGACGCAAGCTGGCGAATTCGTGCGCGAAGAGATTCATCATATTCGAGAAGGGAGGCACGGGGCCCGCTCGGCCAAGCAAGCGATCGCGATTGGTTTGTCAAAAGCTCGCCGCGCCGGGGTGAAACTTCCACCGCCCGAACCCTCAAGGACCAGCGCGGGTACACGCCGGAAAGCCAAGAATGATTCCAAGCAAGGCCGGCATCCGCACAAACCCTCGAAGAAGCGTTCACGAGCGACGATGAATGCCCTCAAAAAAGAAGGTCATCGGTCGGCATCGTCCAAGGCATTGTCGCGGCAGACCAAATCGAGCGAATCAAAACGAACCCAAAAGGAGCGCAGCGAGGCCGCGAAAAAGGCTGCCAAAACCCGAGCTCGGCAACACTGACCGCATTTTCAGCTCACGCTCTTTCAGGATTGTGCCAAGCGCATTTGCGCCGCCTTCGGTTCATCACAGTAGCGCAGCCTGAGAAAAAGCTTCGAGCCATATGCGTCTGTATTCGGGCAGCACCTGCATGATCGCTTCGGTCGATGGTACGACGCGGCGGAAGCTAATCTCGAACACAGGTTTCCAGTCAAACAACCGTACTTTCGCAAGCCAGATCGAACGGACCAACACCAACCCCAATTCGGGTCCGCTAAGACACCGCCCGCGGCTGAATCCGAGCAGGCGCGCCTCGTTCACGATCGCACATGCCTCCTCGAGTATCTCGCGACGCAATGTTTCCTCCCAATTCTCTGCGCCTTCGGGTCGGCCAGCCGGAAAATCCCAAGAGACACCGTCCGGCGAGATCAGAACGACGTCACCGGTATCGGTCACACAGATGCCCGCCGAGCCGTGCGCGCGGCCGTCCGGCGCAATCGCGCCCACGTGCCAGGAAATGGCCCAGCGCTGTCCGCCGTTTTCGACCTCAAACTCTTCATCGTCTCGCCGCACGAAACACCTCAGGCGACCAATGGATCGAAGCCTGCCGTCAGCCAGAGCGATCGTCAACCTCGTGTGTTGACATCGGTCCATGCGACTCGGACCTTTGCGGCGCCCGTCATAGGATCGCGCGCTTCAGTCCCGCCGGCTGGCTCGAAACCTCCGGCGCGAAGGATCTCTGCCGCCGACTCGGCTTCGAGCGCCGGCCGCCCGAGCATGAAAGCGCCGGGTCTGTAGCAGCTTAAGATTAGACGCCCGCCCGGTTTGAGGTATAGACGGGCTAGGCGCTCGAGCAGCATCGCCCGACTTTCGGGCGGCACCGCATCTGCAAGCGCAGTGACATAGTCAAACCGCATCGACGGCTCGAAGGTCATCACATTGCCGCTCCAAATACGCGACGCCCAATGAGGAAGCCGCTTTCGTGCCCTGTCCGCAATCCTGTCCGACAGATCGAGTCCGTAGGGTTCGATACGATGCCCATCCTCCGCGACCCACGCGGTCAGAGTCTCCATCAACAAGCCATTGGCGCATCCGACGTCGAGCCAAGTGCCGTCACGATCGAATGCCCGGGCGATCACGCGCCGCTTGGCTTCCCAACTCGTCATGTCGCCGGACGAGCCTGAGCCTCCCAGGACATCGCGGCGTTCATCGGCTGCGACGTACGAGTCCTCGAGCAGGGCGCGGACGCGCTCGTAGTAGTCGTCAGGATTGGGTCGGTTCGTTTCGAATAATCTCATCGGATGGGTTCGTTCATTTGGATTCCGCCATCGCGAGCGCAACATCCGCTGCGCGGGCAATCATGAAGTCGCATTGGGTCGCGGTCCGATGATCGCCGAGTGCGCAGTAATGCTCCACGTCGGGGAATAATCGATCTCCGCTCAACGGATCCATCGTATTCCGATCAGATGACCTAGCACCTCGCGGTGGACGAATCACATGAGTGGTTCGATGAATCGCGCGACGGTTTCATCGAGTCGTTCCCACAATCCGCGATGTTTCCATTCCTCGAGCTCGATTTGCTTCGAGCTTTCCATGTCATTCTTGAACATCAGGTTCATTTCGTCGCCGAAAGAATGGCTCAAAACGATCGCGTTGATTTCGTTGTCGCGCGCGATGCTCCACCAATCGAGATTTGAAGAGCCTATGGTTGACCACACTCCGTCTATCGTTGCGGTCTTCGCATGCAGCATCTTTCCCTGCCATTCATAGATCTTAACCCCGGCCTTGAGCAACGCATGGTAGTGCGAACGCTCGGCCGAGACGATCAATTCTTCGTCACTCTGGCTGGGGAGCAGCAACCGCACATCCACCCCACGCTGTGCGGCGTGCTCGAGCGCATGCAACATCTGATGATCCGGCGCGAAGTAAGCGTCGGTGATGTACACATTGGTTTCGGAATTGACTATTGCCGAGATCAAGGTCACGTAGATCAGGCTGAATTGTTCCGGCACGCTCGCGATGACCCGCACGATGTGATCGCCGCGTTCTTCCAAGTCAGGAAAGTAGTTACGCGGGGTGAGCGGGGGCCCCTTCTGGTAATACCACTCGCTGATGAATATCCGCTGGATTTCCGCCACCACCGGACCCTCGAGTTCGATATCCGTGTCGCGCCAATATTCCGGCGGTCCGTTGCCCCCGCGGCTGCTTGGCCCGCTGGCATAAACCTCCGAAATATTGATGCCGCCGGTGAAGGCGATGCGTCCGTCAACGATCAGCATTTTGCGATGGTTCCGGTGACTCAGGGTCCAAGGAAGTTTGGCCCTAAACGGATTCAGCGGACGGTACTCCATCACCGAAATTCCATTTTGCCTCATCCGATCGAAAAAACTCGCCGAGGTTCCTAACGAGCCGATGCCGTCATAGGCGACGTTCACCTGCACCCCATGTTGCTGCCGTTCGATCAATGCGTCGGCAAACATCTGCCCGATCGGACCGTCGGAAAATGTAAACATCTCGATATTGATGTTGTCTTTGGCACCGTGAATAGCCGCAAGCATTGCGCTATAGGTCGCCCTGCCGTTTTCGAGGAGGATAGTTTTGTTGCCCACCACCAAAGGAACATCGCTGAGCGCCTGCTCGAAGGCGAGATGACGTGCGAGAATATCGCTCGGCGTCTTTTGATGTTCCTTCAGCTTATCGATGATTTGTTGCCCTTGCTCTTCAGTCAGCGGCCCGTCAGCCCCGACAAAGTTCGAATTCTCGCGGTAGAGAGACTTCGAATGAATTAGTGCGCCGACGTCCGGTATAGTGCCGCAACCACTCAGAAGTCCTAGAGAAATCAATAGAAGTAAGAGACCGACCCCGACCTCCGGAGATACGTTGCGTTTTGGACGGAGCCGCCGATTAGCGAACCTAGTCACCTGCTGATGAGTGCTTCTTGACTTCGTAACCGGTAGCGGCGCCGCCTAAACCTCCTGCGACCGCGCCGACAAGAGGATCGCCGACTGCGGCACCCATCAGGGCGCCCCCTGCGGCACCGCCAAGGCCTCCAACGGTAGCAGCGCTACTCTTGGAATCGGTTGTACTTCCGGCGATGGCGCCGACGCCCGCGCCGGTCGCACCTCCTGCCAGCAGAGCACATCCCGGCGCGAATACAATTGCCGCCGCGAATGTCGCGGCGACCCCGAGACGACATATTTTCGGAGCCATGATGCAACAGATTCAGCCAATTTCGTGCCACTGGAAACCACTGCGATTTTCATCCCCCAACGTCAGAAGATACAGGTGATCGGAAAGGCAGAATGTGAAAAAAATTCTCAGCACGATCCAAATTCCCAAGACTTATGCTGCTCGAAAATCTTGTGTTTCGAATCGATCGCGGCGCGTCTGGCCGATAATGCCAGAAGGCATTGTTATGTCCATAATAGGGAACAAGCGTCTCAACCGGCAGAACGCGGGAATTTGACGCACAGACCGGTTCGCGCGAGACTCTTTGACGCAAATGGCATCACCACTCAATGTCTTGTTCATCACGGCCGATCAGTGGCGCGGTGATTGCCTTTCCGCGCTGAATCATCCCGTCGTCCGCACGCCGAATCTCGACGCGCTAGCAGCGCAAGGAGTGCTGTTCCGGAATCATTTTGCGAACACCGCGCCATGCGGTCCGAGCCGTGCGTCGCTGCACACCGGGATGTACCTGCAGAATCATCGTTCCGCGACAAATGGTACTCCGCTGGATGCGCGTCATACGAATTGGGCCAAAGAAGCGGCGGCGCACGGCTACGATCCCGTGCTGTTTGGCTATACCGACACCAGCCAGGATCCGCGCAGGCTCGCGGCGAATGATCCGTGGCTCAAGAGCTACGAGGGTCCGTTGCCCGGCATCCGGCCCGTATGTTTACTGCTCGGCGCTCCCGCGCCGTGGACCGACTGGCTGAAGGCGCAAGGATTCGAAGTTCCCGCGAACATCAGTCTCGCGTATGGATACAGGTCGGAAGGTCCGGATTACGAAGATGGCGCGCCGTGTCCCAAGCCGCTCAAGTATCCGTCGGAGTATGACGACACCGCATTTTTGATTAGTCAGATTACTGAGTATATACGCAATTCGAAGGGACCCTTCGTTGCGCATCTATCGCTGCTCCGGCCGCATCCTCCATGGGTTGCGCCCGAACCCTACAACGCACTATACGATCCTGCACTCGTTCCGGGATTCTCGCGCCGAACCACGGCGGACGATGAGGCAGGGCAGCATCCGTGGCTCGCGTATCAGCTTTCGCGTCGGATATTTCGTGCGACTGAAAACGAGAAGCGGCTTCGTCGGCTCAAGGCGGTGTATTTCGGACTGATGAGCCGGGTTGACGCGGCGATAGGAAAGCTCATTCAGTTTTTGAAAGACAACGACCGCTGGGACTCGACGCTGATTATATTTACGTCGGATCATGGCGAGCAGATGGGTGATCATTGGCTAATGGGAAAGGGTGGCTATTTCGACGCGTCTTACCATATCCCCTTAATCGTGCGCGATCCGCGGCCGCAGGCTGATGCGGCCAGAGGCGCGGTAGTTTCGTCGTTTACCGAGAACGTCGATATAATGCCGACACTGCTGGACGCGATCGGCGCCGAGATTCCGATTCAATGCGACGGGAATTCGCTTGCTCTCTTTCTTCAAGGTGGCAGCCAGAAGGACAAATGGCGCACGGAAGCGCATTGGGAGTACGACTTTCGCGATCCCGCCGACGACACCGCGGAGCGCGCACTCGGGCTGACGATGCATCAATGCATGATGAACATCATTAGGGGTGCGCGATACAAGTACGTACACTTCACGAAATTGCCGCCGCTGTTTTTCGATCTCGAGACTGACCCGGGCGAGTTCGCAAATCTCGCCGAGTCGGCGCAGCATCAGCGATTGGTCCTGGAATATGCGCAGAAGATGCTCTCGTGGCGCATGAACCACGACGAGCAGACGCTCACTCACATCGCGCTCGTCGAGCCCGTGCCCGATCGCGCGCCGCGCCCCACGTTACTGAGCAATAGATTATTAGAGCGTCTCTTCCTCAGGCATGGGATGCTGGTGTCTGAGCGCAATGTAACACAGCACTTCGTCATGCGGCACGAGCCCCGCGATTTCCAGGATGAGCCGGTCCCGAGCGACGTCGACGAGCTATCCGGACTGGCAAGCCGATGATCCCACCTAAAGTCGACATAGTACTGCCGAACGAGAGCAGTGTCGCGCGATTTTCGCCCTCGATCACCTCGTTGTACCAAGCGAATCCCATCGGGCCGGCGACCCCCGCAACAAACGTGGCGAACATGATCGCGCCGAGTGCGAGCCAGATATGCGCGCTGCGAGTCCGGCAACGATCAGTTTAGAGGCTTCGGCTGAGGCTACGATGCTCATCGCGCACTCATACGTGCATGGCAATGATAATCGCGACAGAACCCAGCCACTGCGCCGACGGAGTGTGAAAATAATATATAAGATTCCAGGCCTGTCAACAGTCGCTACAGAGCGCGGATTCACGCTGCGGAGGAATGACGCATCGGCATAGCGAC
The DNA here is from genome assembly GCA_963765675.1 of uncultured delta proteobacterium. Taxonomy (GTDB): domain Bacteria; phylum Desulfobacterota; class Binatia; order Binatales; family Binataceae; genus JBARDN01. The sequence continues at coordinate 117,907 of CAVXXK010000014.1, forward strand.
TACGGATGCTCGCCGTTGCGCTAAGCGCGACTCGATCGCGTCGAGGGAGGGTTCGCAATCGGCGACGGTGTCGATCACCTAGTGCGCGCCGGCGCCGGTCAGTTGCGCGCGAGCGTGCTCGATACGAGAGGCCTTCTCGGCTGATGAGAGTGTGGCGAAATCCTCGGACGACAGGCCAACCAGGTTGCCTGTCCGGGCGACGCCAATCGTCCATACGCCCGCGCGCAATCCTTCTTCGATATCGACGACGGTGTCGCCAATTTTCACGATCGCCACGAGCGGTTCGACCTTAAGCTGGATGGCGTTGGCAAAGATCATCCATGGAAAGGGTCGACCAGCGCCGACTTCATCGGGAGTGACTGAACAATCAGGTTTGTAGCCTTGCCTGGCGGCGGGGTCGAGGATCAAGTCCAGCATCGCTCGAGTGTAGCCGGTGGTACTGCCGATCTTGATCCCTCGATGGCGAAGGCGCGCGATCGTTTCCGCGACTCCATCGATCACGCCGGAGTGCGCGACGATAGTCTCGAGCTGCAGTGGTACAAAATCGGTGAACAGCGCTTCGACGTCGGCTTCTCCGGGTTCGTGGCCGCACGCTTTGCGCCATCGGGCCGCGACGCTCTGCTGACGTAGTATTTTTCTGATGTGATCTTTTTTCAAGACACCCATGTCGCGCCGCGCGTCTTCCTCGGAGATTGGTACGCCGCGCCGTGCGAATACTTGTTGCAGAACTCGCACCGGCGCGAGGCTGCCGTGATCAACAGTCGTTCCCGCCCAATCGAAGATGACTGCCTTCACCGGTCCGGAATACACGGTCTTCATTAGATATACATCTCGCGAGTCATCTGTTCCGCCAAACCGAATGACAACGTCATGCCCGAGCCGCCAACTGCCGTGACGATACGCACGCCGGACGCAGCATCAATCGCGACATAAGATTTTCCGGATGCTTTGCGTACACGCCGTACCATCGCTCGGCGATCGAGAGATCGGGCGCGAGCAGGAATCTGCGCACGTCGCGCATCACGAGTTCGTCGATTTCAGTTTTGTTGAAGATATCGACCGCGAGGCCATATTCGTGGGAGTCGCCGAGCGTGAGAGCGCCATCGGCGGTTTGTGAAACCAGAGTGTGTATTGCCCAACGGTCATACTCAGCCCGCTCACGCGCGACTCTCTCTTTATATTTAGGCAGCGTCGTGGTGCAGATTTCGAATGCGGGATAGAACCTCAGCGTAAGCCCCGCGGCCAAAGACGGCCCAAGCTGCCATCCACCTTTCTGCGGCGCGGTGCGCATCATCTGCAGCTTGCATCGATCGATTCCTCTGGTCGCGAAGAGATCGGGATAGAGAGTTTCGAAATCATCGCCGCTGCAAACGAATACCTGATTGGCATGCCATGACTCCGCGCCGGCTTCGATGACCGGCAACTGGATCGATCGCACCGCGGTGCCAAAGCGGAACTGGACGCCATATTTCTCAGTGAGAAAAGCCGGTAGCTGTCCGAGAATCTGGCGCGGATCGACGGTCATCTCGGCAGAGCTCCAGATTCCGCCCAGCAATCCGTCGGGATTCACAGCATGGCTTTTCCGCAGAACGGCTTCGACAGGCAACCAGGTGCAGGCGTAACCGAATCCCGGAGCGCGTTCACAGAACTCGTGCGCGACCTCAGCTTCGTCAGGATGATAAACCACGTGGAGCGAACCGGTCGGAAGATATGGCAGGCCCGCTTCGTCAAGAATTTCCTGCCAGATCTGGCGGCTACGCATCGCCATCTGATGAACCGCGCCAGCCCGCTGTCCGATCGGCCAGATCATTCCGAAGTTACGTACCGACGCGCCCTGCGCTTTGGGTGAGCGCTCAAAGACCACGACTGAGCGTCCGCGTTTCGCCGCGAAGTATGCATGCGCGAGGCCGAGTATACCTGCACCAACGATCGCCACATCCGCTGATCGAGTTGCACTCACGGTTACGGATTCGGCGCGGGGTGCATGCGGACCGGCAGATGCTTGATGCCGTTGATGAAGTTAGAGCGCAGCCGCTTGACCTCACCGATTCTCTGGATCGATCGCACCCGCCGCGTCAGCTCCTCTAGCAGTATGTTGATCTCCATCCGGGCGAGATTGGCGCCGAGGCAGTAGTGAGCGCCGCCACCGCCGAAGGCTACATGCTCGTTGGGTGAACGCGTGATGTCGAACTTGAACGGATCGGCGAAGACCTCCTCGTCGCGATTGGCGGAAATGTACCAGAGACTGACTTTGTCACCAGACTTGATCTGCTGACCTCTGATTTCTGTATCGCGCGTGACGTTGCGCCGGAAATACATCACCGGCGATGCCCAGCGCAGGATCTCTTCGGTCGCGCCAGGCACCAGCGTCGGTTTCTCGCTAAGCATCCCGTACTGATCGGCGTGATCGATGAGCGTGTTCACGCCGTGCGCCAGCGCGTTGCGCGTGGTCTCATTGCCGGCGACTGCGAGCAGCAGAAAAAAGAGATTGAAATCCATCTCCGACAGGCGGTCGCCGGCGATTTCGGCGCCCAGCAGCGCGGTTACGATATCGTCGCGCGGCTCCTCGCGACGCTTCGCCGCTAACGCTCCCGAGTACATGAACATCTCGATCGCCGCGCCGCGTGCGAGTTCCTCGCTGACGGCATACTCCGGATCGCGGCTTCCGATCATGCGATTGCTCCACTCGAATAGCTTGTGGCGATCCTCGAAGGGCACTCCGAGCAACTGCGCGATCACCTGCAGCGGCAGCTCGGCGGCGACCTCGAGTACGAAATCGCACTCGCGCTTTGCGATCGCGCGATCGAGGATCGTGCCGACTGCGGTCCGGATACCCTGCGCCAGCGCGCCGATCATGCGCGGGGTGAAGCCGCGATTGACCAGCGAACGGTAGCGAGTGTGATCCGGCGGATCCATCGTGAGCATCATGCGGCCTTCCGAAGCCAAGTCGGAACCGGGCGGAAGATCCTCCAGCGCCGTCACTCCGCCAAGCTGCTGCTCTGAGGAGTAGGTTTCGGAATCGCGATTCACCGCAACCACGTCGTCATAGCGGGTGATGACCCAGAAGCCGCGGCCGCCAGGCTCGGGATGCTTGAAGACAGGAGCGTTATGGCGCAGATAAGTGAACCATTCGTCAGGCACGCGCGGCACGAAACGGTCCGGGTTCAATAAATCGATCTCGGATAGGTTCATTTACGCGCTCCCAGAGGAGTTGAATTTCGTGAGCTGGGGATTCGCTCAGCCGTTCCCTCGGGTCATTTCTGATCGCGTGCGACGGCCACGCCCATTTCGATCAGGCGTTCGGCCTGCTGCTCGCTGTAGCCCGCTTCCCTAAGGATCTCCCGCGTGTGCATCGCGAAGCTGGGCGGAGGCTGCGGAGCGCGCTTGGGACTCTCGGCTACGAAGATCGGGCTGTCGACAGTCTCAATACGGCCGACGCCCGGGTAGTCGAAGTCGATGATTGCGCCGCAGTCGCGCATCTGCTGATCGCCCACCGCTTCTTCGAGCGTCGGCAGCGGCGACCATTTTATATCGTGCTCGCGAAACAATTGGCGCCATTCGCTGAGCGGTTTGGCTTCGAATTGCGATTGCAGGATCGCGTAGAGCACCGCGGCATTTTCCTTTCGGGCTTCAAACGTCGCGAACAGCGGATTGGTTGCAAGCTCGGACTCGCCGAGCGCGCGGCACAAGCGCGGGAACTCGCGCTCGGGATCGAGCAGGGCAATGATCATCGCGTGACGGTCGCTGCTCGGATAGCCGGCGATGAGCGGATTGATCGGACGATCGCCCGGCTTGCGTTCGGGAAATCGAGCGCCGCAGAGCTTGGCCTGGATGTCCACGCTGTTCGCCCACGCGCCCGCCGCCATCAGCGATGTGCTGACCTTCGATCCAAGGCCGGTGCGCTCGCGCCGGTAGAGCGCGAGCATGACCGCGGCAAACAGAGTCATCGCCGTGGGATGATCGCCCATCGCGGGCCGCGCACTGGCTGGAGTGCCGTCGGCGCCGGTGACCGTGGCCATCAATCCGGAGCGCGCCCAGTAGGCCAGGCCGTCGAAGGACGGCGAGTCCGCATCCTCGCCGCGCTCGCCGTATCCGGTTATTTGCGCATAGATGAGCCGCGGGTTTGCTGCGCGCAGATCGTCCCAAGTAATTCGAAATTTCTTGAGAAGCGAAATCTGGTAGTTCGTGACAAACACATCCGCGCCGGCGACGAGCGTTAGAAGCGCGTCGCGTCCCGCGGCCTGCGAGAGGTCGAGCGCGATGCTGCGCTTGTTGCGGTTGGTGAGCAGCCATGTGTAGCTGAGCTCGGAATTCGGATAGCCGGGCGTTTGTGGAAAGGTGCGCCACAAGTCGCCCTCGGGCGGCCGCTCGATTTTTATTACGTCCGCGCCGAAGTCGGACATCACCGTGGCCGAGGCTGGTCCGGCCACGTAAGTCGCACAGTCAATTACCTTGAGGCCCGAAAGAGGGCTGTCGTTCGCGTTCATAGTTTTTCGCCTCACTCGTCCGGCGGTTATCACTCCAATAACTGCTGGAAGCGGGCGGTCGATGTCAATCGCGCAGTTTAATCTTTGGCCAGGTGAAACTTGTGCAGAAAACGATGCAGCACCGGCGTGAGCAGAATTCCGACGATCGCGATGAGCGCGAGTCCGCTGTAGAGCGCATACAGTGACGCGAAAATTTTCCCGGCATTGGTTTTGATCGTATCGACCGGTCCCATGCCGCCGAGAATCATCGATGCGTTGAGCAGCGAATCGATCCAGCGCAGACCGCCGAGATAATGGTAGCCGCAAATGCCGACTGCAAGGGAGCTCGCGACGACTGCGGCTGCGACGGTGGTCCATCGCGCGAACCGTAAAAGGAACAGACGCATCGGCAGCAATCTCTCGTGACTCCGTTCGAACCGCATCGAACGCGATCCTCAATCGTAGGCGGGCACAGGCAGCTCTGACAGGCGCGTGTGGCACATCTCGCAACTGCTGATTTCGCGCTCGCGTGCTGCAGGGTCGAGCGTGTCGTCAATCCAGCGGCGGAAGGTCTGGTAATTGCGCAACACCTGCGCCGAGTCGGTGCCGACTCCACCAAGGTCATAGTGAGGCGAATCGATTTCTGCCGCGAACGGACAGGCGTGGAAGCGGCCCTTGGTGGTGAGCACGGGGAAGCATCGCACGCATCCGGTCCCCCTGCCGTGGTATTCGGCCTCGCGATCGAGATCGTAGGACCGGCGCGCGCCGGCGCCGGCGTGGAACAATACTTTGTAGCCTTTGAAGACCCGGCCCGGATGGGCAGTGCTCCAGGCTTCCAACTGCTCCTTTGCGTGAGTCGGCAGCGGCTCGGCGTCGCGGCCATGATAGATCGAATAATTCAGCACCGCCTCGGAGCGCGGGTCACTCTCGAGGATCTCGATTAGGCGGCCGGCCTTGATGCCATTGGAAAAGACGGTCACCAAACCACTGAAGCCGCGCGACCGGACGTAGCGAATAGCATCGATGATCGCGCGGGCATGGAGCGTAGGCTCGCCGCCGTAAAATTTGAGATTGCCGTCGGCCGCGAGCGTCCGCACCGCCTGCTCGAGCACCTCGTGCGAATATGGCTCGTACCATCCGTGCGGTGAACCACTGATCGTGCACCAATCGCAAGTGCGATTGCAGAAGTTGCCTTCGTACAAATGCAGCTCGCGCAGTTCGCGGTCGGCCGCAGAGTAGTGCTCGACAGGCTCGTGAAAGAGAATCGGTCCCAAGTGCGGCTCGCGCGCGGAATCGTTCAGTCCCCAGTCATAGATGTTGTAAAGGACCTCATAGCCTTCGATCGATCCGGGATCGACGCGAAGATTGCGCGCGATGAATGCCAGGACGCCGCGTCGATAGTCGTCGGCGGTGCCTTGCTTGCCAGCGAAATCTTCCGCGTACATCTTGAAGATGCGCGAGACGTATATGCGGCGATTCGCGCGGTCGATACGGCAATTCCATTCGCTGCCCAGGAACTGTTCGGTCGCCGCTCGCAGCGTGTCCTGGATGCCGGTGGGCTCGAAGGCCGCCGTCCGCATCGGAGGACATCCGTTGCTTCCGCAGTTGATCGCGAAGTGGATGCGCGGCTCGGTAAAGCGTCCGCGCAGGATCTCATGCTCGATCTCGTCGAGGCTGACCGCGCGGCCACCGGCGAGGTGGCGGCGGCGCTGAAAAAATGCGCCATCGCGCGTCTTCCACACCGAGCTTATGGGATACTCGGCAATGATCGCATGCAGTGTGAAGGCATTGTATGCGTTGAGCCAGTATGCGAGCCGGTCGTCGTCGGAGGGGAACGCGCCGGGCGAGGACTCGGGACTGGCGGCGGCGAACTCCGCGATCACCAGGTCGAGCTGCTCGCGGCATTCGCCCAGGCGCGCGTAGTCAACCTTCCCGTCGGCGGTCACGATTTGCGCAAGCAGGCTGGTCCAATTGTCGTACAGCATGGTTGAAGTAGGTTCACAATAGACGCTATCAAGCGACTACGGCAACACAACTTGGGCACTCCTCTGCGCATCTGCGTTTTCGCAAAACCTCCGCGGCCCGGTGAGGCGAAGACCCGGCTGATCCCGACGCTCGGCGCCGAGGGCGCGGCCAATCTTGCGCATGCATTTTTCAAAGACATCTGGGCATCGCTGCAAACGCTCGCGGATGCGGAGCTGATCCTTGTGGTTACCGAAAGCGATCCAGCATTCGAGGCGATCGGCGCAGAAGTCTGGCTGCAAAGCGACGGAGATCTGGGCGATCGGATGGAGCGCGCGCTGCGTCGCGCGCTGGAGGGCGCTGATTCTGCCGTAGTCATCGGCAGCGACTTGCCGGGTCTGCCGCTCAGAGTCTTGGAGCAGGCGCGCGAGGCCCTGCGGAGCGGCGCAGCGGTGCTCGGGCCAAGTGAAGACGGCGGTTTCTACCTGATCGGTCTGACGCGATGCCCCGACGGACTGTTGGCCGATCTGCCCTGGAGTCAGAGCGACACGTGCGAGCAAACCGCGGCACGCCTACGATCGCACGGGATGAGGGTACAGATGCTCGAGCGCTGGTTCGACATCGACGTGCCGGAGGATCTCGAGCATCTCGAGGAATTGATCGCGCGCGGAGAAATCTCCGTCCCTGCAACCAGCGCGGCGCTTCAGCAGATCCGCTCAAAGTGGCGTACGCGCATCAGCGTCGTGATTCCAGTGCTCAATGAGGAAGCGCGCATCGGCCAACGGCTGGAAGAGCTCCGACGTATCGATGGGATCGGCGAGGTGATCGTTGTCGACGGCGGCAGTATCGATCGCACGGTTGCCATCGCGCGATCGTTTCCCGGCGTCAAGGTGATCGAGGCGAGCCGCGGCCGTGCACGCCAGATGAATGCCGGAGCGGAGGCCGCGAGCGGCGACGCGATACTGTTTCTTCACGCCGATGTGTCGCTGCCGCCAGACGCCGCAGCGCTGATCAATCGCGCGCTCGATCAACACGGAGCAATCGCAGGCGCGTTCAAGACCTGGACAATATCCGATACGCGCGCGAGACGGCTCGAGTTCCTATTGCATCTGGCCGATCTGCGCTCGCGTTACACCTCGCTGCCTTATGGCGACCAGGCGATCTTCGTCAATGCTCAGGTGTTTCGGGAACTTGGCGGCTATCCGGATCAGCCGTTGATGGAGGATCTCGAATTCAGCCGCAGACTGAAACGCCGCGGCAAGATCGTTCGAGTGCCGGCGAATGTCACGGTGTCCGGGCGCCGGTTCATCGAGCGCCCAATCTACTACGCCATTTTGATGAATCTCTTTCCGCTGCTCTATCGGCTGGGCGTGCCTGCTGCGAGTCTTGCACGATTCTATCGGGACTCACGTTAGGCCGCGGTACTCTGCGCGACGGCTATGATAACTAGGATGGCGCGCGCGATGATCACCCGGTTCGAGTTTCCTCGATTACTCTCTACTTTCCGTTGCGAACATCAACGAAGACCGCCGCCGTAACCACGGTGGTCCACAGCCCGTCGCGATCGCCGATTGCCGACTGGGTAATATTGCGCGTCTGGACGATCTTGTCGGAGAGCTTCCAGATATCTTTGCGCTCGTCGTAGGAGACATTCGGATCAAACTCGACGCCGAGCGCGGTCGCGAGCATGGTTGCGGCCAGGTCCTCGGCGTAGTCGCCCGCCTTCTGATCGGTCTGGCCGAAGCTCTTGTGTTCCGAAAGATAGCCGTACTGCTCTTTGTCGGCGGGGATCGCGAGGCCGACCGACGACGCGATCAGCCGGTGCGGCTCGTTGGTAGAATTATCGTACATCACGGCGTATACAATCTGGCCGGCACTCAGAAGTTTCAGTCCGTCTTGTATCGATATGACTTTGCATCCCGGAGGAAAGATCGAGCTGACTCTGACCAGGTTGAACTCCGCAATTCGCGCGTCGCGCAGCGCCAACTCGAACGAGCTCAATTTCTCGCGATGCTTGCCGACGCCTTTGGTCAGAAAAATTGCGTTCCCGATCGGACCCATCAACGATCAGCCTCCATCACAATACCTCCGCGGGTCCATGGATTACTTTAGCGCGCGGACCTTCTGGTTGGCTTCGCGCCCAAGACATTTCTGCAACCACGCTTGCGCTGCCGGTGTACCGGACAGGTCCAGGCGCATCATTGCGGCCCAGCTCAGCACCGAGGCGACGTTCAGATCCGCGATCGTGAAGGTCTTGCCCAGCAGGTAGTCTTTGCCTTTCAGCGACTCGTCGAGCGCTTTGAGCGGCCCCTTCAATGACTCCACCGCCGACGCTGCCGCTTTCTCGTCGCGCTTGTCGGGTGGATTGAGCACGCGGTTCATAAGGATCGTTATGAGGAGCGGCTCGACTTCAGTCATCGCCCAGAAGCTCCATTTGTAGATATCGGCGTGCGAGGCGATGTCCGAGGGCCACAACGAACCCTTGCCGTACTTTTCGGCGAGGTAGAGATTGATCGCCAGCGATTCCCAAACCACCGCGCCTTCGTCCTCGAGCACCGGGACATGGCCGTGCGGATTGCGTTTCAGGTGTTCGGCGGACTTGGCCTCCGTCGTAGGCATCGCAACGTGATCGTACTTGACGCCGAGCTCTTCGAGCGCCCAGAGCGAGCGGGCACTGCGTGATTTTGAGGTGCCATAAAGTTTGGTCATCGTCGATCCTCCGTTAGGTCGAAGCTCAAGTCGTAGTCCAGCCGTGGGGCACGATTCAAGGGGCGCCGGCACAGCCCTCTGACGCCGACTTGGGAGGTTGCCCCGAAGCGGCAGCTTGAGGCAATCATTGGAGTGGAGATCGATCGAGGTGAAAAAATGATCAAGCTCGTCTATGTCATTCGAAAGCGTGCGGACGTTTCTGAAAAAGAATTCCACGATTATTGGCTGCATCGGCACGGGCCGCTGGTGACGCGCGTCGCAAAGGCAATCGGCGCGCGAAAATATGTCCAGAGCCACACGATCCTGCCCGACGCGGGTGCGGCGGTATCGCAATCGCGCAAGATGGCCGAGCCCTACGACGGAATCACCGAGGTCTGGTGGGACAGCATCGAAGAGATGCAAGCCGGGTCGAGCACGGCCGAGGGCCAGGAAGCGGGCGAGCTGCTGTTGCAGGACGAATCGAAATTCATCGACTTCGCGCGTTCCACGATCTTCTTCACCGAGGAACATCTCATTTTCGATTTCAAACGGTAGAAGAACGGGGATCTCGAAATGGGCAAGCTGATACTGGTGCGCCACGGCGAGAGCGAAGGCAACGTCACCCGGATCTTCACCACCACGCCGATGACGCTGGCGCTGACGGAGCTGGGCCGCCTTCAGGCCCGGCAGGCGGCCGAGCGCATCCGATCGGTGGCAAGTCCGCGGATCGTTATCGCGAGTCCTTACGTTCGCGCGCGCGATACGGGGATTATCATCGCCCGGCAGTTGACCCTCCCATTCGAGATTCGCGAAGGACTGCACGAGCGGGAAACTGGCGAGTTCGCCGGTAAGCCGTACGAATCAATCCTCCAGGCGCCGGACTACGATCATTCGCGGCCGTGGCGATGGGTCCCGCCGGGGGGCGAGTCCTATGAACACGTCCGCGATCGAGTCGGCCCGATTCTCGACGAGCTGGTCGCGCGCTTCCCTGGCGATGATGTCGTGGTGGTCAGTCACGGCGGCGTGATGGTCTCGATGTGGGCGCATATCACGGGCGATTGGGAAGGTGCGCACGTTCCCGCGAACTGCGGAATCGTTGTCGTTGAGCATCGTAATGGCGGTTACCTCAAGCCTCAGGTGATTGGTGATAATCAATCGCAGCGCGATGCAGGCGGATGAGGCGGCGCGATGAAATCGAACAGCTCGCCCACAATTGATCTTCATGCGCATACGATAGTTCCCGAATCCGAAGCGATTGCGCGGTCGGATTCGGGTTGGGCTCGGGCGAACGAATTGGCTGCGATCGCCAGTGGGAAAGCGTCAGCGGAACAAAACCGCAAACTCATGACGACTGTGTACCGTGCGAAGTTCGCAAGCCTCGAGACGCGTCTCGGCGCGATGGATGCGATGGGGATTGACGTGCAGACGGTCAGCCTCGCGCCGATCTATCATTACTGGGCGGACAGCGAGCTCGCGCGGAAAATCGTGGCGAGCGCGAACGAGGGTTTGGCCGGCCTATGCGCGCGCCGGCCCGACCGCCTGGTGGGGCTCGGGATGCTCTCGATGCAGCATCCTGATTTGGCGGTCGAGCAATTGGACCACGCGGTTCGCGGCCTGGGACTTAAGGGCGCGATCATCTCAACCGCGGTCAATGAATCCGAAGTCGCCGATCCGCGTTACGATCCGTTGTGGACCAAGGCCGAGGAGCTGGACGCCCTGATTTTCCTGCATCCCGCCGGATGTCCGCTGGGCGCGCGGCTTGCTCCCTATTACTTGTCAAATTTGTTCGGCAACCCCGCCGACACGACTGTCGCGTTGGCGCATCTGATATTTGGCGGAGTTCTCGATCGGTTTCCCCGGTTGAAACTCTGCGCCGCTCACGGCGGCGGATTCTTTCCATTTTATGTGAGCCGTTTCGATCACGGATGGACCGTCCGGCCAGAATCGCATACCTGCCGCGAAATGCCGAGCAGTTACCTGCGCCGGATTTGGTTTGATTCGCTGGTCTACTCGCCAGAGCAACTTGAGCTTCTGGTTCGGCGCGCCGGAGTCAGCCAGGTAGTCGTAGGCACTGATTATCCATTCGATATGGGCGTGGACGATCCTCTCGAACGTCTGGCCGCCGCGACTGGGTTGAGCAACGACGATCGAGCCGCCATTCGCGGCGACAACGCGGCCCGAATACTCAATCTGAACTCAAGATAGGAATCTAACGACCTCATCCGGCACGAAGTATGAGCACCACGCACCATCTGATTGTGAATGACAAAGCGTGTGAGGTAGCCGTCGATCACTACGACACGCCGCTTCTCTATGTTTTGCGCGACGACCTGGGGCTCAAGGGCACGCGGTTTGGCTGCGGCGACGGACAGTGCGGATCGTGCATGGTGCTGGTCGATGGACGCGCGGCCAAATCGTGCGAGCTGCCGGTTTGGTCGGCCGAGGGCAAGTCCATCACGACGATTGAAGGTCTCGGAACGATTGAGCATCTGAACCCGATTCAGCGGACCATCCTCGACTTCCAGGCGGGTCAATGTGGTTACTGTCTGTCTGGAATCATCATGGCCGCAGCCGAGTTGATTCAAAGCGAGCAGTGTCCTTCGCGCGAAGCTATTGTCGCTAAGCTGGCCTCGAATCTCTGCCGATGCGGCGCGCATACGAGGATCGTAAACGCAATCGAAGTGGCGTGGCGCAGAGTTGCGCAGGGAGCCGACGAATGAGCGCGATCGGCCTTCCGTGGAGTGTGCAGGAAAATCCACGGCTCGGAGATTGGGTTGATTTAAGTGAAGCGGGAGTGGTGCGCGCGTTTACGGCCAAGGTCGAACTCGGACAGGGAATAGTCACCGCGATGGCACAAATCGCTGCCGAGGAACTGAGACTCCCACTTTCCAGAATTGTGGTGGTTTCGGGCGACACGCGGTACTCGCCGAACGAAAGCTATACCGCCGGCAGCATGTCGATCGAAGTCGGAGGGACATCGCTGAGAATCGCATGCGCGGAAGTACGCGAAGCGATCATCGAGAAAGCGGCGCAGATGCTCGCTACGGACGCTGCGCACCTCGCAGTCGACGACGGTGCGATTCTCGTCGACGGCGTTCGCTCGGCGATTGACTATTGGCAGGTTGCTCCAGAGATCGATTGGGACCGCCGAATTACCGGAAGTGCGCCGCTGAGCGATCCGCGCCGATCGACGCAGATCGGAAAGAGCGTCGCGCGTTTTGACCTTCCGAGAAAGATCACGGGTGGAGCATTCATTCATGACCTCGAATTGCCCGGGATGCTCCATGCGCGTGTACTGCGTCCGCCATCGAACGGAGCGCGCCTCGAAGCCCTGGACGTGTCGGCGGCGGCACGGCTGCCGGGGGTCGTAAAGATTTGGCGCAGCGGCGATTTTGTTGGCGTCTGCTGCGAGCGCGAGTATCAGGCGATAAAAGGACTCGAAGCACTTCGTGCGGGCGCAAAATGGATCGAAGACGAGAATTACCCGATCGACCAGAATTGGGCGCGGAGCCTTCCAGCTATGCGCTCGGTCGAGAGCGAGTCTGAGCTCGGTGCAAAATCCGCTCCGAGCGGTAGCGCGATCCGGATCTCCGCGACCTACTCGAAACCGCCGCTGGCGCACGCCGCGATGGGCCCGTCGTGCGCGGTCGCATGTTACGACGATGCGAAACTTACCGTCTGGACTCACTCGCAAGGTGTTTTTCCGCTGCGCGCGGCTTTGTCAGCAGCCCTCAAGATCAATCAGGAATCAATCACCGTGATTCATGTGCCAGGCGCCGGATGTTACGGGCACAATGGCGCCGACGACGCCGCGCTCGATGCGGCGCTGCTCGCGCGCGAGGTTCCGTCGCGTCCGGTGCGGGTGCAGTGGATGCGCGATGATGAACTCGCGTGGTCGCCGTTCGGCTCGCCGATGGTGGTGAAGATTGAGGGTATAGTCACTCCGGAGGGAAAGATCGCCGACTGGGCGACTGAGATTTGGAGTGCTCCTCATGGACGGCGGCCGAGCGGCCGCGCAACCAATCTGCTCGGCGCGGCGCACCTCGATCCGCCGGTGCCATTTCCAGAACTGCACGAGGACATGCGCAGATTTGCGGGAGGGTCGCGCAACTCCGAGCCCTCCTACGAGATGACGCACAGAAAAGTCGTGCTCCACAGCCTGCCTGATCTTCCTTTTCGTACCTCGGCGCTGCGTACTCTCGGAGGATATGCGAATGTATTCGCGGCCGAGTCCTTCATGGACGAAATGGCCTCGGCGGCGGGAATCGACGCGCTGGAATTCAGGCTCCGGAACCTGGCCGATCCGCGTGCGCGCCGGGTCCTGGAAACCGCGGCCGGAATGGCGCGATGGCGTTCGGATTCGGAGCACGGAAAGGGCAAGGGCCAGGGTATCGGCTTTTGCCGATACAAGAACACCGCAGCCTATGTCGCAGTTGTTGCCGAGGTCGAAGTCGACCAGAATGTTCAGGTCCGAAAAGTCTACTGCGCGGTTGACGCGGGATTGGTGATCAACCCCGACGGAGTGATTAATCAAATCGAAGGCGGCATTATCCAGTCGATTAGCTGGACGCTGAAAGAACAAGTCACTTTCGATCGCGGCCGCGTCGTTACCGCGTCCTGGGAAAACTATCCAATTCTCCGATTCGACGAAGTCCCTGCCGTCGAGGTGAAGCTCCTCGAGTCGGTGGAGTCCGCATCGTTGGGAGTGGGAGAGGCGGCTCAAGGACCTGCCGCGGCGGCGGTTGCGAACGCTGTCGCGCGAGCGCTCGACTGCCGGATTCGCGACCTGCCAATAACTCGCGAACGGATCATCGCAAGCTTTGCATAGACCGCGCGAGTTCGATCATGCCGCGTGACGTCGTCTATCAAGTCGATTCAAGATGTGAATTGCTGGCGTATCTCGTGAGCCAACAGCCTGCGCATTCGCGTAAACGTGCCAAAGAGTTACTTCGATTTGGTGCCGTCACGGTTCTAGGGAAGAAAAACGTTCGGCATGATACTCAGTTAGAACCCGGCGACGTCGTCAGCATCGCGGTTCGTGGCGGCCGCGTCGGCAGAGTGAAGCTTTATGGGATCAAGATTGTCCACCTGGATGAGGCTGTCGTAATCGTTGACAAGCCCGCCGCGTTGCTTTCGATGGGCTCGGAGACGGAGAAACAAAAGACCGCGCATCGAATACTAAATGAACACCTCAAAGCGCTCGCCGGCTCGGAGACACAGCAGGCCTTCATAGTCCATCGCCTCGATCGCGAGACTTCTGGACTGATGGTATTTGCGCGAAGCGAGGCGATTCAGACCGCACTCCAGAAAGATTGGAAGAATGTCACAAAGACCTATCTGGCAGTGGTTGAGGGCGTGCCGGCGGAGACTAAGGGAACGTTGACCGACCGTCTGCGCGAGGACGCTTCGATGCTGGTTCGCAGAGTGAGCCATGGCGGTGAGTTGGCCATTACGCACTATCGTGTACGAGACAAACGTGCGGACAAAGCACTGGTCGAGCTGACTCTCGAAACCGGCCGCAAGCATCAGATCCGGGTACAACTGTCCGGCCTGGGCCATCCGATCGCGGGCGACAAAAAATACGGAGCGCGCACCGATCCGGCCAATAGATTAGCGCTCCACGCATATCGGTTGAGCTTTCGCCATCCTGCCTCGGGCGCCCTCATGGAGTTCCAGAGCGCTCTGCCGCAAAGACTACAGTCTCTCGTCGGCCGCCGACGGGCGCCGCTCGGCAAATCGTCGTGAATCGAAAACCTAAACTGATTTGGTTGGCATCGTGCGTCGAGCTAATGATGCCAGCAATGGACTTCGCCGCCAGCAGTGCGGCATAGGAGAAACAAAATGAAAGCCGCCGTCTATTACCAAAACGGAACGCCCGAGGTTCTCAAATACGAAGATGTCCCCGATCCTGTATGCCATCCGAAGGGGGTGGTCATCCGCGTCGAGGCAGTGAGTATCGAAGGGGGCGACACCCTCAATCGATGGCACGGCGCGCTGCTGACCAAGCCGCACATTGTCGGCTACCAGGCAGCGGGTGAGATAGTTGAGGTCGGAGCCGAAGTGACCGGCCTTCGCGTCGGCCAGAAAGTAACTACCGTCTACAACTTCGGCTCGCACGCGGCCTTGCGGCCGGTCCCCGCGCGCAACGCGTGGCCGGTTCCTGCAGGATTCGATATCAAACTCGCGGCGGCGATTCCGGTTCCTTTCGGTACCGCCGACGATTGCCTGTTCGAGTTCGGCCATCTGAAGTCCGGCGAGACCGTGCTGGTTCAGGCGGGCGCCAGCGGCGTGGGTGTCGCTGCGATCCAGCTTGCCAAACGCGCGGGCGCGACGGTCCTGGCGACGGCCTCGAGCGACGAACGCCTGGAGCGCTTGAAGCCTCTCGGTCTGGATCACGGTATCAACTATCGCCGGGACGATGTCGCAAAGTCCGTGATGAAGATAACCGAGGGCAAGGGCGTCAATCTGGTAGTCGATCCGGTCGGCGGCGCGACGCTGCAGGGCAGTATCATGTCGCTTGCATACCGGGGCCGAATCTCGATGGTCGGAGCGGCGGGTCGCGAGGCGATGACCGTTGACGTATCACCGTTGATGGCAGGAAATCGGTCGCTCACCGGAGTCTTTCTTGGCGCCGAGATAGCGACTGACCGCGCGCACAACATGATCCAGCGCTTGATCGACGAAGCGGCGCGCGGTGAATTCAAAGTTGTGATCGACAGAACCTTCCCGCTGTCAGAGGCCGCCGCCGCGCATGCCTACATCGAAAGCCGCCAGGCGGTAGGCAGAGTTTTGTTGATTCCATAGTCGTTGCCGCGAAAAGAAGCCGCCGCTCCTCCCGGATGGAGGAGCGGCGGCCATTCATGAGCGGGGCTGTTATCGCCCTAAGGTATCTGCGGACCGAAGGCGTCTCCGGCAGGCGCGACCAGTTCGGTGTTGCTGCCAGAAATCAGGACCTCCGGTTTGACGTTTCCGGTATCACCCAGTTGGTCAGCCGCGAATATCGCGATACTGAGCGGTGCCGCGGAGTTTGCCACTGCAAGATTGCCCAAGTTGTCGAACGCGAGCCCGTTAGGCGAACTGAGGCTTTGTACTTTCTTGACCTTCACCGGGTTAAAGGTCACCGCGGGAGTCGGAGTACCCGAGGCCGCCAGCGAGTCAGGAGCGAACGCGACCACGGTGAAAGGAGTATTGGCGTTGCTTGACCACAGATCGCCAAGGGTCGAGAAGACCAGCGCCCACGGGCCCTCGATCGAACTGTTGGTGTTATTCAATACAATGGTTGGCGATTCGTCATGAACACCGCCGGCTAGCAAGGTCTCCACTATCGAATTGTCGTATTCGAAAATGCTTGTGTCGCCGTTGTTCGCAATCCATAGATTGCCGGAAGAATCGAAAGCAATGCCAAGCGGACCACTCAGACCGCCCGCGCCCGTCGTGGTGAGCTGTCCTTGCGGGGTAATATCTCCTGAAGTCGTGAGCTGATCCGCCAGGAATACATCGACGGCTCCGGTGCTGTTATCCGTGACCCACATATTGCCGGTGGAATCGAACACCGCCTGTTGCGGAAATCCGAACGGAGTCGTGGTCACGTCAGTCGTATTGGTGATCGTCACGGCCGGTGTAAGATTCAAAGAACCGCCTGCGGCGATTTGCGCAGCCGTAAATTCTTCCAGCGCGGGGAACGCGTCTCCGGTCGATGAGGTGGCGATGGCGCCTCCGTCTATAACCCAGAGATCCCCCGCAGTATCAAACAGCACTCCCTGTGTGGAAAGGAAGCCGGCGCTGTTGGTTACGATGACGCTCGGCGCGATGTTGGGGGTTCGCGACGTGAACGGAGAGGTGAATTCCAAGACGTTTGAACCGTTCGCAACCCATATTCCCTCATCGGTAGTAAATGAAAAATGATGTGGTCGAAATGATGATGACGACGAACCGCCGCACCCAGCCGCCACAACCGCCATCACGAGCATGATGGCGCAGAATGATGCCGTTGTCGCACGGCTCAGCCGGTCGCGACCGGAAAAATATCGCGTCGAACGTCCACTGCTAATCATTCTCCCCTCCTGTCAACATCCGTTGATAAAATACGCATTATTTCACGTCAAAGAGCGATAATACTTTGTTCATGCAGATATCATCGCTCCTATAAGCAGTCGTTCCGCGACAACGAGGCACCACAGATAGGTGAAGACGTCTGACTCTAGAGAAAGTTGCATCGCGGCAAACGAATACATAGACGCCACGCGCGAAAAAATATTCGATTCCGAAGGCAGCGTTGCGCGAATCCCCTGGCAGCGATTGCTTTGTGATGCGCTCTGATGCCCGTTCGTGCACCAATATCGCAGACGGTAGCTCGTAGTCAAGAGCGTTTTCACTGCGAGTCTGGGTCGGATCAATGGAGGGATCCGCTGAGAGAGTTGCGGACGCGGCCGTCTAGGCACGATCCGCCGCGTATCCGCGACGTACCGCGATTAAGAGTGAGAATCTATTATCTGCTTCCGGCGACTTAGTATTTAGATGAGTCTTAACCAGCAGATGCGTGGTCGGACCGGCGCAAGTCGGATGCGAGGCCATTTCCCATCAAATCGATAAAATTGTCGCAGTAGAATCGGCTACGAGCGGCTTCGGGCGATGTGCGCATTGCATCTTCGAAACGCTTTAGAGGATTTCGTCCACCCTCGACATGCGGAAAATCCGACGAGAACATGCAAATCTCATCCCCCGAGTTGGCGATAATCCAGCCCGTCTCTTCCGCCGGGTAGGGCGTCACCCGGACTTGCCGGCGGACAAACTCGCTCGGCCGCAGCGACATCTTCTTGAGGCGGTCTTCGTTCTTGATGAACGCCGTATGCGCCGAATCCATCGCGCGCATCCATCCTGGCAGCCACGATGCTCCCTGCTCGATCACTCCGAACTTGAGCCGTGGATAGCGGTCGAGCACGCGGTCGAAGATCATCGTCGCGAGCGTCTGCATCGGCGGATACGGAATCGCCATGTAATCGACCGAACGGAAGTTCCCGTCGCCGCCATGAAAATCCGGCACGGGCGGCATCCCGTTGACGAAATAATCCGGCGACAGCAGGGGTCCGCCGCCACCGACGTGAAACAGGATCGGTATTCCCGCTTCCTGCGCCTGCGCCCACACCGGATCGAACCCCACATGGCTCGGCGAATGTCCCTTGGGGCATCGCGACGGGATAAGCAGCGCTTTGGCGCCGAGCGCGATCGCCTCGCGCGCGATCGCGTCAGCCTCTGCGAAATCCGCAAGCGGCACGTAGCACGACGCAAGCATCCGCCGGTCGATCGAGCAGAAATCGATCATCGCGCGATTGAATCCGCGCGCGACCTCCGCCCGCTTCTTCGGATCATTGCCATGCTCGAGATTGAGCAGCCCAAGGAAGGTCGTGGTGAATACGAGCTGGCTTGCGAAGCCCAGGCTGTCGAGCGCGCGAGGACGGTCCTCGCGCCGCCATGACCCCAGCGCTTCGTAATTTTTTCGCAGCATGATCTGGCGCTCGCCCTCGGCGAGCCATGCGGGATCGTCGTGGCGGCCGCGCACGATCGCGAACAGGTCGCGGCCCTGCTTTTCGCCGAGTGCGCTGAACATATTCTGGCGCTTGATTTCGCGCGCGTACTCGTCGCAGACGTAGCCGTCGAGGAAATCCGGCGCCTCCATGATATGCGCGTCAGCGTCGTGAATCGTGCGGCCTTCAATGTATGCCATGAGCATCCTTCCCTGCGGTGAATACGAATACTCTAGACGATTCCGGCCGGATGCGTCATCAGGCCGCCGATTGCATAGCGAGCCGCTTAAGTCGCACGATCGAATGAGAGCGAGGAAGATTTAGCGATGCTGAAGAAGTCGACGGTCGAAGAGTTGGCGCGGCGCCTTGAAGAATCGGAACGGACGCGCCGACAGATACGCCAGTTCTCAATTGAATATCCCGAGATTACGATCGAGGACGCGTACGCGATTCAGCAAGCGTGGGTCGCGTTGAAGCTTGCGGCCGGACGCACGCTTCGGGGTCACAAGATCGGGCTCACGTCGAAGGCGATGCAGGCATCGTCGCAGATCGACGAGCCGGATTTCGGAGCGCTGCTCGACGATACGTTTTTCTCCGACGGCGCCGAGATCCCGTTCTCGCGCTTTATCGTGCCGCGAGTCGAGGTCGAGCTCGCATTCGTACTCGGCAAGGCGCTCAGCGGTCCGAACTGCTCGATCTTCGAGGTCCTCAGCGCGGTCGACTACGTGGTGCCTGCGATCGAGATTATTGACGCGCGCATCGATCAGATTGATCCGCAATCGAAAGTGCCGCGCAAAGTCTTCGACACGATTTCCGACAACGCCGCTTGCGCGGGGATCGTGATCGGGGGGCGTCCGGTCCGCCCGCTCGAGATCGATCTGCGATGGGTCGCCGCCGTCCTGTATCGTAATGGCGAGCTCGAGGAGTCTGGCGTCGCCGCCGCGGTGCTCAATCATCCGGCAAACGGCGTCGCGTGGCTCGCGAACAAGCTCGCTGCGCACGGAGTCAGTCTGGCTGCGGGCGAGATTATTCTGGGCGGATCGTTTACGCGTCCGATCGCGGCGCGGCCCGGTGACGTTTTTCACGCCGACTACCGCGAGCTAGGCTCGATCTCGTTTCGCTTCTCGCGCGAGTAAGAGACTCAACTCGTGTGAAAGTTCGGCGCATCATTGAGCAGGAGGGGAGTATTGAAGCCGATGGAAACTCAACCCGATATCGATTCCGAGGAAACCACTGAATGGCTGGACGCGCTCGACGCCGTCATCGACGCCGAAGGCGTCGACCGAGGCCATTTTCTGCTCGAAAATTTGATCACCAAGGCGCGCGCAAAAGGCGCGTTTCTTCCTTACAACGCGAACACGCCGTACCTGAACACGATTCCGGTCGAGCTCGAGCCGCGCTCACCCGGTAATCGCGAGATCGAGCGCCGCATCAGATCGATCATCCGCTGGAACGCGGTCGCGATGATCTTGCGCGCCAACGCGACCAGCTCGGAGCTCGGCGGCCATATCGCGAGCTTTCAGTCGATCGCGACCTTGTACGACGTCGGCTTCGGTCATTTCTGGCGCGCGCCCACATCAGAGCGCCCCGGCGATCTGATTTATCTGCAGGGTCATTCCTCGCCCGGAATTTACGCGCGCGCCTTCCTTGAAGGACGTCTCACCGAGCACGACCTGCTGAAGTTCCGGCAGGAGTCCGACGGTCACGGCCTCTCGTCTTATCCGCATCCGTGGTTGATGCCGGAGTTCTGGGAATTCTCCACCGTGTCGATGGGCCTCGGGCCGCTGATGGCAATCTACCAGGCGCGCTTCATGAAATATCTGCAGGGCCGCGGCCTGGCCGATATCGGCGATCGGAAGGTGTGGGCCTTTGTCGGCGACGGCGAGATGGACGAGCCCGAGTCGCTTGGCGCGATCTCGATGGCGTCGCGCGAAAAGCTCGACAATCTGATTTTCGTAGTCAATTGCAACCTCCAACGCCTCGACGGTCCGGTGCGAGGCAACGGCAAGATCATCCAGGAGCTCGAGGCCAACTTCCGCGGCTCCGGATGGAACGTGCTCAAGGTTATCTGGGGCAGCAACTGGGACGCGCTTCTGGCTCGCGACAAGAAAGGGCTCTTGCGCAAGCGGATGGAAGAATGTGTTGACGGCGAGTACCAGGCATTCAAGGCCAACGATGGCGCATATGTGCGCCGGGAATTCTTCGGAAAATATCCGGAGTTACTCGAGATGGTCTCAGGCATGACCGACGACGAAATCTGGCAGCTACGCCGCGGCGGCCACGACCCGGTCAAGATCTACGCCGCCTACGCGGCGGCGGTCGCGCATCAGGGGCAGCCGACCGTGATCCTGGCCAAGACCGTCAAGGGCTACGGGATGGGCGCCTCGGGCGAGGGCATGAATATCGCCCATCAGGCCAAGCACATGACTCTGCCGGCGCTGAAGAAATTTCGCGACCGCTACAAGATTCCAGTGCCGGACGAGCAGATCGCCGAGGTCCCATTTTATCGTCCCGCCGAGGACAGCGAGGAAATCCAGTATCTGAAGCAACATCGCGAAGCGCTGGGCGGCACGATTCCTCAGCGGCGCACCAAATCGATCGCGCTCGAAATTCCTCCGCTTGAAACTTTCGAGACCCAGCTAAAGAGCACCGAGGATCGTGAAATCTCGACCACGATGGCCTTCGTGCGGATTCTCGCGACGCTGCTTCGCGACAAGAATATCGGCAAACGAATCGTGCCGATCGTCCCCGACGAATCGCGCACCTTCGGAATGGAGGGGATGTTCCGGCAGCTCGGGATTTTCTCGCAGGTCGGGCAGCTCTACAAACCCGTGGACGCCGCCCAGTTGATGTTCTATCGCGAGCACAAGCAGGGCCAGATTCTGCAGGAGGGAATCAACGAGGCCGGAGCGATGTGCTCATGGATCGCGGCGGCCACCTCTTACAGCACCAACAACCTGCCGATGATTCCGTTCTATATCTTCTACTCGATGTTCGGCTTCCAGCGCGTCGGCGACCTCGCATGGGCTGCCGCTGACATGCGATGCCGGGGCTTTTTGCTGGGAGGCACCTCCGGCCGCACCACCCTGAACGGCGAGGGTCTGCAGCACGCCGACGGGCATAGCCACGTACTGGCCTCGGCCATTCCAAACTGCGTGGCCTACGACCCGACCTTTTCCTACGAACTCGCCGTGATCCTGCAGGACGGACTGCGCCGCATGCTGCACGAACAGGAAGACGTCTTTTACTACATCACGCTGATGAACGAGAACTACGTGCATCCCGCGATGCCCGAAGGCGCCCGCGACGGAATCCTTAAAGGGATGTATTTGCTGCGCGAGGGCGGTAATGGCAAAGCGCCGCGGGTCCAGCTCATGGGCTCGGGAACGATCCTGCGCGAAGTGATCGCGGGCGCCGACCTGCTGCGCGACGACTTCGGTGTCGCCGCCGACGTGTGGAGCGTCCCGAGTTTCACCGAGCTGCGGCGCCAAGGGCTGGCGGTCGAGCGCTGGAATCTGCTGCATCCCACCAGCACGCAGCGGAAAAGCTACGTCGAGACTTGCCTCGCCGAGCGGCAGGGGCCGGTGGTCGCCGCGAGCGACTATATCAGGACCTTTGCCGACGAGATTCGCCCGTTCGTCGGACGGCGCTACCGCGTGCTCGGGACCGACGGCTTCGGCCGCAGCGACTATCGCAAGCAGTTGCGCAGATTCTTCGAGGTCGATCGCCACTACGTCGCGCTCGCCGCGCTCAAGAGCCTCGCCGACGAAGAGCAGATTCCCGCCGCGCGGGTCGCCGAGGCGATCAAGAAATACGAGATCGATCCCGAGAAGCCCAACCCGGTGACGGTGTAGGTCGCGCCGATGGGAACGCTGGTCGATATCAAGCTTCCGGACATCGGCGATTTTACCGATGTCGACGTGATCGAGGTGATGGTCAAGCCAGGCGACCGGGTCCACGCCGAAGATTCCCTCATCACGATCGAATCGGACAAGGCCACGATGGAGGTGCCGTCGCCGCAAGCGGGCGTGGTCAAGGAGATCAAGGTAAAGCTCGGCGACAAGGTTTCCGAAGGGTCGCCGATCGTGGTGCTCGAAACCGAAGCGCCACCCGCTGACACGGCAGCGCCGCCTGCGCCGAAACCAACTGAGACTTCTGCGGAGCCGCGCAAAGAGCCCGCGCGCAAACGAGAGAAACCTCCTGCGGCGGAAGCTCCTAAGCCTGCTGCCGCTGCGCCTCCTGAAGCGGTCGAAAAGGCGTCCGCGGAGAAAGCCGCAGCGCCTCCCGAGCCCACGGAAGCAGCCGAGCATCCAGGCACCAAGCCGCATGCGAGTCCGTCGGTGCGCAAGTTCGCGCGCCAGCTCGGCGCCGATCTGTCGCTCGTCACCGGCTCGGGGATAAAGGGGCGCATCTTCCGCACCGACGTCGAGAAATTCGTGAAATCCGCGCTGACCCGCGCGGCGGGAGGCCGAGGCGGCACCGCGCTCGATCTGCTCCCGTGGCCCAAGCTCGACTTCACGCGCTACGGCGCGACCGAGACGCGCCCGCTCTCGCGCATCCGCCGGGCCGCGAAGGCCAACCTCGCGCGCAACTGGGTGATGATCCCGCACGTCACCCAGTTCGACGAGGCCGACGTAACCGAGCTCGAAGCGCTGCGCCGCGAGATCAACGAAACTCACGCCAAGGACGGAGTGCGCGTGACGATCCTCGCTTTCATCATCAAGGCGATGGTCGCGGCGCTGACCGAGTTTCCGGAGTTCAACTCCTCGCTCGACGGCGACAATCTGATACTCAAGAAATATTTCAATATCGCGTTCGCCGCCGACACTCCCGAGGGTCTGGTTGTTCCCGTCCTGCGCGACGCGGATAAAAAGGGCGTAGTGCAAATCGCCCGCGAAACCGCGGAGCTCGCCGCCGCCGCGCGCGCAGGAAAGCTCAGGCCGATGGACATACAGGGCGGATGCATCACGATATCGAGCCTCGGCGGGATCGGCGGGACCGCGTTCACGCCGATCATCAACGCGCCCGAAGTCGCGATCCTCGGCGTGTCGAAGCAGGTGATGAAGCCCGTCCATCGCGACGGCGAATTTGTCGCGCGCCTGATGCTGCCGCTGTCGCTGTCCTACGACCATCGCGTAATCGACGGCGCGATGGCGGCGCGGTTCATCACGTATCTCGGCTCGGTGCTCGCCGACATGCGCCGCGCGCTGCTGTAACTGGGATCGGGCGCGCAGAAATTGCGGATAAAAAAGGGCCGGGTTACCGTTGGGGACCGTGGGTGGGGAGCCTACGGCAGTAACCCGGCCGTGCTTGGGGACAGGCGCTGTTGGTTCTCGGGGGAGGAGATTTGCAGCGCTGCGATAGTGTAAAGCAAGACCAGTGCCGCGAATAAAAAGTAACGAAATCAAGGATGGTGGCCGAAAAAACTCTTCGCGAATTGCGATTCGCGAAGCTGCCCATCAGGCGATCACCAACCTTTCCGCCTGATTTCACAGGGTTTTTGCACGATGCGATTGATGCAGTCGATCGGTCCAAAGATTCGCTTTTCGCGCAGCCGTCTGGCTGCTCAAGAGCAGCGCGATCGCTGCGGGATCACGCGATTCGGAAATTAGAAAAAAGGTACCGCCTCCGATACCCCCCTCGACCAGCGAGAGGCCACTTCCGCACGACAGCGCGGTGCACGTGGCGTGGACTCGGAGCATGGCCGTCCCGGGATTCCTCGCCCAAGGCTCGGAATGACGATCGATGGTTCGTCTGCGGCTACGATAATGATGCGCCTGGCCCGCATTCGTCATTCCGAGCGCTGCGCGAGGAATCCCGACACGTTCATGCACTGACCTTCGCGTGGCGGGCATCCACGCAAATAAAAACTGCGCATCGTGCCGCACAGGTTGTGCGAACGATCCGATGAAAGGCCGCCGGCCGATCTGGACCGCTATCATTTCGCGCTGGCCGTTGAGAGGTTTCGATCCGTGTGTTAATTCCTACCTTCACGGGGCGTGGCGCAGCCTGGTAGCGCACCTGCCTTGGGAGCAGGGGGTCGGCCGTTCAAATCGGCTCGCCCCGATTTAGCGCCAGTAGCTCAGGTGGAAAGAGCAGCGGCCTTCTAAGCCGCGGGTCAGGGGTTCGAATCCCTTCTGGCGCGCCATGGAAATTTGCGGGCTTCGAGCCCGGACCGTGTTTCGATCGGTTCAAAGCAGTGGTGGGTGTAGCTCAGTTGGTAGAGCGCTGGATTGTGGCTCCAGTGGTCGAGGGTTCAAATCCCTTCACTCACCCCACATATCCTGCTACGAAAGCATCTCGTCGGTGCGCCGTTAGCTCAGTTGGTAGAGCAGCTGACTCTTAATCAGCGGGTCCGCGGTTCAAGTCCGCGACGGCGCACCAGTTTTTCGGATCTTTTACCCATCTCCGCTTGCGAGGTTTGGTCCATCCGCGCGCGCTTGCATCTGCGGGCGGGCTACGCGACGCTTGGCGCGATTTGCCGTCATGCATACCGCCGATACCGACATTACTGCGCAATCCGCTGACGCCGCTGCGATCGATGCAGCGCGGGACCTTGCCCAGATTCGATTCGGCGCGGTCGTGGCGGATGGTCGCGGTCGCGTTCGTCGCGATGTTCGTGGTCTACGGAATCGCGTACAGTTTCGGCGCGTTCTTCAAACCGATGGCGGCGGAGTTCGGCGCCGGACGTAGCAGCACCTCCGCTGTCTTTTCGCTAACGGTCCTGGTGTGGTGCGTGCTCGGATGGCCTGCCGGCCACTTGAGCGATCGCTTCGGCCCGCGAGTCGTCGTGGGCGCCGGTGCGGTCGTGATGGGCGGCGGACTGGTCCTGACCGCATTCATCGATCGGCTATGGATCGGCTACCTAACTTACAGTCTCGGAGTAGGTATCGGAATAGCTACTGCGTATGTCCCGATGGTCGCGGTAGTCGGCGGATGGTTCCTGCGCCGGCGCAACTCCGCGCTCGGAATCGCGGTTGCGGGAATCGGATGCGGCACCGTCCTGGTCGCGCCCGCCTGCGCCGCGATGATCCAGCGCCTTGGATGGCGCGATACCGACCTTGTACTCGGCGTCGCCGCGACCGTGTTGCTGCTCGGATGCGCGGCTATAGTCGAGCGTCCGCCGGTGCACGTCACGCCGAGCGCGATCGATGTGCGCGCTGCGATCCGCACGCCCGCGTTCGGGCTGTTGTACCTCAATTCGTTCCTCTCCTCGATGGCGCTGTTCGTGCCGTTCGTCTATCTGCCGGCGTTCGCGCACGATCACGGCGCAAACGAGATCGCGAGCGCCGCGCTGATTAGTATTATCGGTGGCGCCAGTGTGATCGGCCGGCTCGGCCTCGGCGCAATCGCCGACCGGACCAGCACGATCCGCCTCTACCAGGCCTGCTATCTGCTGCTCGCGGCGAGCTTCGGATTGTGGCTCTTCGGCAGTTCATACGCGACGCTGGTGGTGTTCGCGATCGCGATGGGCACCGGTTACGGCGGATTCGTGGCGCTCTCGCCGGCGGTGCTGGCGGAGCTGTTCGGCGTCGCGCGGCTGGGAACCGTGATGGGGATTCTTTATACCAGCGGCGGAGTTGGCGCGCTGCTCGGTCCGCCGATTGCCGGAATGATAATTGACTATACGGGCAGCTACCGCGGAGCGATTGCATATTCGCTGGTCGGCGCGCTCGCGTCATTCGCGGTCCTTATTCCGTTGTCACGCTATCCTGCCCGCCCGGCTGACATTTCCGGCGCCATCGAGTAGAGTCGCAGCGTGGCAAAAGAATCAACCATCGCAATGAGCACAGAAACGGCGCCGATCGATCCGCTTGAATCGACCTACACGGTGCGGCGGCTTACCCCGAGCGACGCGAGGGAGATTCCCGCGCTCGCGACGCGGGTCAACGGCCCGTCGTACATTCATGCCGAAGTATATCATCCAGAGCGCTTGCTCGAACTCAACGCCAAAGGCGAGTTGGTATCAGTGGTGGCGCTCGACAAGGCGAACGAGGTGGTCGGACATTGCGCGCTCGAGCGGCCGCATCTGGCGGTAGTAGCCGAGACCGGGGAGGCGATGGTCTTGCCCGAGCATCGGCATCACCATTTGCTCGACCGGATGCACGGCTACCTCGAAGGGCTTGCCAGCGCACTCGGCGTGCTGGGCCTTTCGAGCGACGCGGTGACGCATCACATCTATAGTCAGCGCACCTGCGAGCGGTTCAATTCGCATCCGACCGGGATCGTGCTCGGAGCGTTGCCGCCGAGCGCCGACAACCTGCAGGGAGTTTACCCGCAGCGACTGAGTTTTCTGGACTATTTCAAATATGTGAGTGCGCCGCCGCCCGCGCAAGCGTTCCTGGCGGAGCATCACCTGGGAATCGCGGCGCGAATTTTCGGGCTGCTCGGCCGCAAGATTTCCTTCGGCGAGCATCGAAGCCCTTCGGGCGCCGGTGCGATGGAGACGTTGGTCGAGGCCGACAAGCAGCGCGCGAAGATCACCGTCACGCAGCCCGGCGCCGACAGCGCCAGGCAGATTCAGGAAGCGCGCGATCGATTTATCAATCACGATGGCGCCGAAGAGGTCACAGTCGAGTTGCCGCTGGGAAATTCTGCCGCACCGCCGCTTGCCGCGGAACTCGAGCGCCAGGGGTTCTTCTTCACCGGGCTACGGATGCGCGATCCCAGCGAGGGCGACCTGGTGCGTTTTCAATATCTGAAGAGTCCGTTGGATTTCGCGCTGATAAAGCTCGACGGAGCATTCGCGATCGAGCTTCTGAAATATATCGACGACTCCCGCCGCCGCGTGATCAAGGAACGGATGCCCGCGCGCTAGCGGGGCGCGGCATTCGCGCGATGCGTGGTTCGCCAAGCGACTTTGGGCTTCGGACTTGCGCTGACGAAATGTAGCTCGACGCGTTTGTTCAGTGCCTGAGCGATGCGCCGCAGCATCGCCAGCGAGTGACCCTCGTAATTGGCATCTTCGAGCCTGCAAATGACCGACGTGGTCGTCCCGATCATTTTCGCCAGCTGTCCCTGCGTGAGTCTCGCGCGCTTTCGGAGCTGGTAGATCTTGCGCGCAACCGTGTCGCTGGCCTCCGCCTCGGCCAAACCCGCTATCCGCTGTGGACGCCCTTCATAGTATCGGCGATGAATGATCTCGACCGCGTCAGTTGTCGGATTAAATTTGTTGGTCTTCTTCATTTCTTACTCGCGTTCCCTGACTGGTTACAGTTCTTCGAACGTGTGTACCTTGGGATCTTGTTCATATCGTCGCTTGCGCGCCAGCGCCGCATCGATTGCGGCACTTGGAACTCGATCCTCTTTTGTCAAACCATGCGCGAGGATCGCTGCCACTCTGCCGTGAAAGAAGTAGAGAATTCTATAGTTAACGTGCTGAAGTCCAACCCGCAGTTCATAGATCCCATCGCGGAGCAGGTCGGCTTCCGGCCGACGGAGTTCGTGACCGAGTTCCGCGAGCCTCTGAATTCTGATCCTGCATTTGTCCTGTGCTCTTGCCGGAAGACGGTCGAACCATTCCAAGACCGGCACCGTGCCGTCTGTCTCGCGATAGAATACGAGCTTGGTCTTGGGCACGCAGGTTTCTTTCTAGCAGATTTCGCAAAAATGCGAAAGGCTATTCAGTCGGTAGATCATCATCGAGCCGAGGCCCGGGCGGGCTCGCGCCGGACGATTCGGGCGAGGCGAAGTGCTGCTACGCCCAGCGGCATCAGTGCGAGATGGGCCAGCTTGCCGAAAGGGAGCCAGACCATCAGCAACTCGACGCTTAGCAGATGAGCGGTCAGCAGGGCACGGTAGGGTGCGGTTAGTGCGGCTCCTCCGACGTGCGGATAGGCGAGCATCCCGGTTCCTACCGCGGCGAAAACTACAATCCAACTGAAGTAGTCGTCGAAGGCCGAGAATGCGCTCGGCTCGTGTGCGGACATCCGGTAGGCGAGGACTGAGAGCATCGCGACGATCGTCACGACGCCGGCGAACAGCACGACCGCGATCGGCAAACCGGGCCAACTGATTCCAGTGAGCTCGCGAACCAGCAGGATGTGCGGGGCGAAGCCGAGTGTCGCCACAATCAACCCGGCGTGCATCGCGTAGCTGTCGAGATGCCAGCGCTCGGCGGGAATGTGAAAACCTTTTCGCACCCAATAGAGATCGCGCTCGCCGCCGCGAATCAGAAAATTTGCGCCGCGCCAGAAAAATCCGAATACCATGATGACGAGCGCCCAGTGCAGTCCGGGACCGCGCGCGAAATCAAGCGCGCTCATTATTGTCTACCTGTTCGTGGTCCGTCCGTTTGCGCCGGCGAAAAATCGCGCCGGTCAGGACTCCGGCAAAGAGTCCCGCCAGCGCCGCGCCGCCCCATCCGCGCGCGTGATTCCAAGGCGTCACGTACGGCGGCCGAAGCTGCGCAGTCGGGCTCATCCTGGTCATTACGATATGGCAGTCCGAGCATGCCAGCAGCTCCGCGCCGTGCGTATGCGCGTGCCAGAAAGTGTCCTGATGGCAGTTGAGGCAAGCGCGATTAGCCTCCGCGGCCGATTGTCCGGGACCTTCGTGAAACTCGATCAGGCCGCCGACTCCGAGTCCTCCGCCGAGCATCGCGTGATTGCTTCCGGGGCCGTGGCATCCTTCGCATCCCTTGCGTTCGAGATCGTTGCGCGGATGAATCAGGAACGACTGGCCCATCTTCGTCTTTGCAAAATCATTGGCGGTATCCATGTGGCAGGCGTAGCAATAGGCGTCGCCGATATATTGCGGTTTGGCGAAGTAGCCCAGGTCGGCGTCGGAAGCGGGCGCTGGCACCTCGTCGATTCTGCCCGGAGGCCGCGGCGCGTTGCCTTGCGCGCACAAGGAGCCCGGCGCGAGACAGACAAGCATCGCGGCGGCAAATAGCGCCGCCGCTATCGCAGAGCAGACTGAACCCTCAGACATCGGCCACAGCTAACTTAGCGCGTCGCGGCGGCGCCAGAGCATAATCGCGGCTATCCACGGAATAGCTATTGCCAGAATAAGGAACGCGATCAGGAAGGCCGGCGAATCGTGTTCGCCCGCAGGAGGATGACTACTAAATAGTACTATGTTCAGTACAACATAGATTGCATATATGAACGCGAGCGCCACTGCATATTTCTTCATGCGCAATATACCAATCGCATATACTAACAGGAAGATACCGAACAGCGGGCCCAGGATCGCATTTTCGATCCCGTAGGTCCGGGTGCCGAAAAAGACAAAGCCCGTCGTTGGTCCTTCAAGATGGAACGGCTTGAGCAGGTCTTCAATCGCCACCAGGATAAAGAGCAGCGAAAGGATCGTGAGCAACGGGCCGCGTTTGGATTGCTCCATTAGTTAGTCTCCTTTCCGACCTCTCCCTGGCCCTCTCCTTGGACAAGGAGAGGGGATGCGGTGCCCCGGGGAGTTGTGTGTAGCCTCGGGTGCGCGTGCCAATTCGTAAGGGCGAGATTCCTCGCGGCATCTGCTGTTCAGCATAACTCGCACGAAGCGATACTCGTCACCAGCTCGCGCTCGGAATGGCAAAAAATAATCCGGAGAAATTGTCATTCCGAGTGCGTGCAGGCAACGCATATGGCCGCCATATAAGCCGATCTGCGGGATCCCGCCCTCGCGCATCGTCGTACTTCTCCGAATCAGGCAAGACCCTTGTCCCTCAAGATCAATTGCTCTGTTCGCGATGCATTTGCGCTGGCGATTTGCGAAGGTGATTATCCAATAGCTTTGCGGCGGCGCTTTCTACGACAGTTCCGTCGAAAAAGTGCGGATTGGTTTCGCCCCAAAAGCGGACTGGATTAGTAAATACGAAATCGCGAAAATCATTTTCAGTAATCAGTTTATCTTCGACCAGCTCGAACGCTTCTTCGAGAACTTCCGCCATGTTGACGACGTCGAAATGGCCGATGTCGCTGCCGAACAAGGTTTTCAGGCGCGCGCCGAATGGATTGGTGTGAGTATTGAAACCCCACGCGTTGATCGGGTCGTCGGCCTCGCATCCAAAGTAGAAATTGCGCGTGAACAGCTCGCGGATATCCTCGGCGCGTTTGATCTTGCACGCCGCGAAGTCGTCGAGCTCGGTGATTCCGCCGGTCGCCGCCGAGCCTACTCCCTCGAGAATCTTGCTCGTTCCCGTGACACGCCCGGCGAGTTCCGCCGAGCCGTACTTCTGGATCAGCTCACGCAGCATCGCGCGGTCGAGATTGGCCGGGTTGACCTCTTCGAGCGCCTCGCGGTTGCGCTTCTTCCAGTGGCCGATCAGATCGCTGTACAGGTTGCAGGCCCATCCGACTCCGCCTTCAAGGAATGCGAAGTTGAGGGTGGGGAAGCGCCGCGTAACTCCGCCCAGGAATAGCGCCTTGCACACCGCCTCGCTCGCAGCGGCGAAATGGCCGATGTGATTGAAGGTGAAGTTCGACGGCGAGACGCGGAAGCCGACACCGCGCGTGCCGGTGTGAAAAGTTGGCGAGACGCCCAGCTCTACGCACTTGGCCCACACCGCGTCGTAGTCGTGCTCGCTGTCGAGGCCCAGCACGTCGAACCACGGAGCGTAGCGCGCGGCGTCGGGCGCCTTGCGCGCGACCGCGGGAATCGTGCGGCGGACCATGCTGCCCATCAGGATCACCTTGAGCCCGAGCGTCTTCACCACGTACTCGAGTTCCTCGATTGCTTCGGCTGGCGTGTGCATCGGAATTGCCGCGGCGGGCGTCATCCGATCGGAAAATTCGCGGAACTGATCGGCGACGTAGAGATTGAAGGCGCGGCAGGTGGCGCGGCGCATCTCGTCGTCGGGAATAAACGCGACCCCGAGGGCGGCGGTGGGATAGAGCACGGTGAAATCGAAGCCGAACTCGTCGAGCCGCTCGTAGAGCAGGCGCGGCAGAATCGCGGTGGCGCGGTCGCGCGTGTTTTTGGCCGGCACGCCCCAGAACGCCTCCTGCGCGCGGCGCTGGTCGCGCCGCTCCTCGGGCGTCATCGTCAGCGCATGCTGCACGCGCTCATTGCGCGAGCGGAACGAATCGACCACGCGGGCGCCGGCGACGCGCTTCAGATAGTCGGAAATCGACGGACCGAATTCGAGCCAGTGGCCGTCGGCGTCGATCACCGGATGCCCGAGTTTGGCGTGAATTTCCCTGGAGCTGAGCTTGCCTGACATTGTGATTCTCCTTGGGCATTCTCCTTGGCGGCTATGCCCGCCGATTCTGACCGGAGCCTAGCGCAGCGGCTTGCCGATCTGGAAGCGTGCGGGACATAGCGATGCACACGCCTGTTGCGTGCGGGATGGCGGACTAAATTTGCGGTGGGTTCGTTTGGTAAATTTTCATGGTGGCTTGAAAAAATTATCCGCGGAGACGCTGGAAAATTTTGGGTTCGATCGTATTTTGGGCGACTTTTTGGTCATCTGATTCGCCGATTTTTCGCGGGCGATCAGGACACGTAAACAGGGCGGTTCGAGACTCGCGCCGTCGTGCCCGAATATGGTGACAAGAAGTTAATCGACGGCGTCATCATGTCATCTATTTTACACGAGAGAGTGGCGAAGTACATAATCTGACGCTTCGCGTCGGCGGGCGGGGCCGCCCGCTCCCACTGGCAGAAAGATTTGGCGACTACTCGACGCTTGAGGGTTATTCGCACTAATCGCGTCGCGGAGATCCTTCGCCTGCGGCTCAGACCTTCACGAGTCCGAAGGACCCGCCACGCGGGATGAAAGTTAGCGTATAACGACAGGCTGCGCGAAAGACGGGCGGCTCGCGAGCCGCCCCTACGAAGACAGGTCCCGTTGTCATTCCCGCGCCCTTCGGCAGGCTCAGGGCAGGCTCCGGCTGCCGCGCGAGAGCCTGTCCTGAGCAAGGCCGAAGGAAATCCCGAACCAGAGGGCGCTGCATGAGGCGTGGACTCCGAGCATGGACGCCTCGGGATTCCTCGCCCAGGGCTCGGAATGACGATCAACGGTTCGGCTGAGACTACGCTAGTCATCGCCCCACACACTTTACGGCAGGATGACGACAGCGGCATCGGAGAGGACGCGGAGAATCTTCAGGCCGCCTTTGACGGCGGATATTCCTGCGCGCGGCCTACGATTTCAGGAAATCCAGAATCAGCTTGTTCACCTCGGCGGGTTTTTCCTGGTGGACGAAATGGCCGGCTCCGGCGATTACGTGCTTGCGTAGGCCCTTGGGAAAGAATGCTTCCATTCCTTCGAGCAGCTCGGCGCCGATACATCCGTCGTCGCGGCCGTGCAGCATCATCGCGGGTACGCCTATCGGCGGCGGAGGCGCGGAGGCGGCGGCGATCGCGTCGGCGGGAATCTTCATCATCGCGCCGAGCGTCGCGCGGTAGTATCCGAGCGCGGCCGACAGGGCGGCGGGATTGCGAAAGCATTTCTTCAGCGGCTCGATGTCGTCTTTGGTGAACTTCCAGCTCGGCGACCAATCGGTCCACATCTTTTCCAGGAATTTGAAATCGTCGTGGCTGACCGCGGCTTCGGCGAATGCGCCCTGAAAGAAGTACATGTACCAACTGCGCTTTTCCTGCGCGTAATTCGTCACCAGCGCCTTGATAAAGGATGTTCCGTAGGGAACCGCAGCGGTGATTAGCTTGGTCACGCGCGCGGGCTCGGCCGCAGCGGCGGGATAGGCGGCGACGGCGCCCCAATCGTGCCCGAAGAGAATCGCGTCCTTGTATCCGAGCGCCGCGATCAGGCTGAGCGCGTCTTCGCCGAGAGCGCCCGAATCATAGCGGCCGTCCGGCGCGAGGCTGGTCGGCGCATAGCCGCGCATGAACGGCGCGACGATGCGATATCCCGCGTCCGCCAATGGTTTCATCTGATGCCGGAACGAATAGGCGGTATCTGGAAATCCATGCAGGCACAGGATCAGCGGACCGTCACCCTGCTCGAGGACATGAAAGTCGATATTGGATGCGCGAACGACGCGCTCGGTTATCTGCGACGCCATGGTTCACCTCGCTATTGGCGCAAGCTACTACACTGGCGCATCAGGTTGCATCCGCCGGGCGGCGGCTAGCATCCTAAATCGAGGTTAACGTTAGCTAAGTGCCCGGCGGAGAACCCATCGAAAGACCGCTGTCGCAATCAGTGCCTAGTCATTTTTAAGCGTAGCAAATCAATGGTGGTCGCGTTCTGCAATTCCAGTCGCGTTTACGAACTGCCGCGCCGCAGGGCTGCGAGAAGCCGGACGGATAACTTAATCTGCAGCCGCCGCCTTTGCGATGCGCGCCTCCTTGTACCCGGTATTGCAATAAGGATGCGTGAATTGAAGATTTTCCGGGGTACCCAATCCACCGTTTTCTTGGCGCGTCTTATGGTCCTTCGAGCGAGCGAAAGGCGGAAGTCTCGCTCCGCATTCCGTACAGCGCGCCCGTGTTGCGAGCGTATCGCGTACAATCGCTATTCTCTCGGCAGCTTTTGAGAATTTTTTATGCGCGTGAGCGCTGTCGTCGTCTGATTCTACGGGCTGCTTAAGACCGCGCAGTTTCGGTTCAGCGAGGAGCTGCGCGATAATCTCAGCGTCCCCTTTAGCTCCATCCCACATGCTCTGCAATACAAGTCTGTGAAGCGTCAATAACGAATCTAGAGAGCGCGTCCGGCTGCCTTTGCTATGTGTCAGGTCGTTTATGAACGACTTGTGCTGAACGAGAAAATCCTCAAAATCCTTCCGCACATCAGTAAATTTGAGGAGCTTCTTTTGCTGCTCTAGCTCTTGGGCCAATTTCAACGACGCTATAAATGCCGCCGGATGAAACTGCCCAGTAGCACCGTATGAATACACGGCTTGGTCAAAGCCCAACGACCCAGCATACGAATTATCAGCTACCAGCCGCGCTATCTCGCGAATCCGATTCAAAAACTCAAGGGTCTTAGAACCATCCGAATCGTCTGCGAGTTTGCTAACTGGTTTTTTGGAAGCCTTGTGATTTCCCTCTCGCTCTTGCCACATGGCGGGTGCGATTTCGTTGAAAATGTTTACCATATCCAGAATCATCGAAAATGCCTCTGCCGAGTAGGGCTGCCCCGCTCGTGGAACATCTGGACTTTGCGATCCGATTTCAACGATTAGTCCAAACAGCAACTTGTAAATATCTGCCGCTAATTCCTCGATTTGTTTAGCGTTAGCAGGGAATTTGCCCCAATACTTATGGCCTTTGCCAGCTTGAATCAGCGCCCGCGTCGCGATGGCGTTGGGCTTCCTCCTTGCGCGCACAAGATCCAGCTCCGTCGGGCTAATTGTTGCGGGATTTTGATTTATCTTGAAAAACGAGCGTTCGGCGACAGCCGCGTCGCCCTCAACTTTCTGAATTGGGACTTGGCGTGTCGCAATGGCGCGCCCGCGTCGCACCAAGTCGGCGTCCGCAACCTCGCTCTCGTGAAGCGCGGCCCAATGGAGTCGCTCAAAGGTTCCTACACTCTCGGCCATTAGTGCTTGAGTTTTTTTGTGAAATTTCTTTTGCGCTGGAGGCACGTCGTAGCCAAAAAATTTGCGGGTAATTTCCCCATCGCCATAATCGTCGTTCACCCATGCGATCAGCGCGCTCAATCGGTGCGACCCGTCAATAACGAAAATCTTGCCCGAGTTTTTGGAGTGCCAAAGGATCAGAGGTGGAATTAATTCATTGTCTAGAAAGCACTTGACAAAATCGACGACTAGTTCCGGCGACCAGTCCCAGGTGTGGCGCTGGAAATCGGGTTTTCTTAGCACGGTGAAATAGAGATTCGTCCGGGAAAGTTCTCCGAGCTTGAAGATCGGTTCAGAAGGTCCGCTAATGGCATCGCCAGATTCAAAATCTTCGCGTGCGATTAATGCATCCAGGTTGACCAAATGTGACGCCATAATCCGCCCCGGGTGAGATATTCAGGAGTCATGCTATTTTACACCCTGTCGGTTTGCGAGTGTCCGGTTTTTTAGGGTGGAGGGCGCTCTCTGGCTTGAGTGCTCAGATCGCATCCCGCGGGGCCCGTGTAGCACGCGCGGGGTTTATCAGCTAATGTCGATGCCTTGGCGGTCGGCACATCCCTCCTTCCTGCGGCCACGACGGTTGCCTATGAGAAATGTGCGGATGCTGGCGCGTCGCGCGCGAATTGGGCGCGATGCGATGGTGAGGCGCAACCTTTCGCGTCCCGAGCGGGTCCTGCTCCGTTCGCGAACATTTAATGCGGGCGGAGACCGCGGAGAAAATAAAGAATGACGAATACGAATGCAGCTCGCGCGGCTGTCGCGCAGAGTCAGGCGCCCTGGGAGCAGCCATGGTGGCATGCTAAGGGACGCGACCTTTCGATCTTCCTCTGGATTGTTCTTATCCACATAACTGCGATCGTCGGATTGGTGATGTATCCGCTGCCCGGATGGCGAGTGCTGGCGGGCGCGATCGCACTGGTGTTTATCGGCGGTTTGGGCACGACAGTCGGATATCATCGCGCGATCGCGCATCGCTCGGTCACGCTTCATCCGTGGGTGCGCAGCATCCTGATTTTTTTCGCGATGTTCAACGGCTCCGGCGCGCCGACGACGTGGGCCGCGGGGCATCGGCTGCATCACGCGAAAGCCGATACGCCCGACGATATTTCGAGCCCGGTGTGGGGCGGATTCTGGTGGGCGCATCTGCGATGGCTGTGGCAGGCGGGCGAGCCTCCGGTCGAGCGCTACTGCCCAGACCTGGGCGGGGTCGAATATCGCGCGTTCCGATGGTTCCAGCCGGCGATCCTGGCGGTGTCGTATTTTGGCGGCCTGGCGTTCGGATGGCCCGCATTTTTCTGGCTCGGCGCGATTCGGCTCTGCTTCGGGCTGCATGCGCAATGCTTCGTCAACAGCGTGTGCCACACCGAGCCTGGAATTCAGATCGGCGAAGATTCCAGCCGCAACGTCGGATGGCTCGCGTTTGTGCATCTGCTTCAGGGCGAGAACTGGCATCGCAATCATCATTCGCGGCCAGGTTCGGCGCGCCTGGGATGGAGCTGGCGCGAGCCTGACGCGGGATGGATCGTGATTCGCGGGCTCGAGATGCTGGGTCTCGCGACCGACGTCCGCGCGCCCTCGCACGAGGAGCTGCGCGCGGCGCGCGCGATGCGTCGCGGCGCCCGGAGAGGGATCGCGTCCGCGCGGATTGCGGGCGAGCTCGACTCCGCGGCCTGATCGAAAAACGTACTTCGCGACATCACGATGCGACGCGCGCGCGGCGGCAACGCCCGCGCGCGTCTGCGCGTTTGCCTCTCGCGCTACGCGAGTGCGGATTGCTATGTCATGGAGAATCGAAAACCCGGACCGGTGAAAGCAGGAGGCTCGAAAACCATGTCTATGATGTCGGATTTCAAAGCGTTCGCGATGAAGGGAAACGTGGTCGATCTCGCGGTCGGATTTATTTTGGGCGGCGCGTTCGGGAAAATCGTCACCTCGCTGGTCGGCGACGTGATCATGCCGCCGATCGGACTCGCGCTGGGCAAGGTGGATTTTTCGAGCTTGTTCATCAATCTCTCGGGGACGCATTACGCTTCGCTGGCGGCAGCCAAGGCGGCGGGCGCGCCGACGATCGCATACGGCGCGTTCATCAACACGATAATTGATTTCGTGATCGTAGCATTCGCAATGTTTATCCTGGTGCAGCAGCTCGAGCGGCTGACGCGCAAGCCGGCGCCCGCCACGGTGCCGACGATCAAGCAGTGCCCGTTCTGCCTGAGCGATATTCCAGTCGCGGCGACCAAGTGCGCGCACTGCACGGCAGAGCTCAAAGCGGCGGCGTGAAAACTCGCGCGGCCGACGCGAAGCGTCATCAGTATGTGTGCGGATAGATCGCGTCGCCGGCGGGTCTGACCTCTTGCTCTGAAAGGG
The DNA here is from genome assembly GCA_963765675.1 of uncultured delta proteobacterium. Taxonomy (GTDB): domain Bacteria; phylum Desulfobacterota; class Binatia; order Binatales; family Binataceae; genus JBARDN01. The sequence goes on from CAVXXK010000014.1 coordinate 155,401, forward strand.
ACGTGCAAAGATCGCGAGAGCCTGTCCTGAGCGGGTCGAAGGAAATCTCGCCCTCGGCGTTAGCACATGCTCGGACCTCCATCTGTTGATCGAGAGTCCGGAGCGAGATTCAAGCCGGGCGGAAAACGAAGAAGTCCACCGGCTCGACTACGGACTCGTGCGACGGACGTGCGGCCGCATGTTTGCGCACGGCCGCGAGGCCGGCTTCGAATTCGCGATCTGAAAGTTGAATCAAAATCGAATCCGCTCGATGCGCGAGCTTCGCTGCGTACGCGTCCCAGCTCTCGGCGGCCTGGCTGGGCACCAGCTCGTGCGCGATCAAACGAAATCCCGCCGCGGCGAAAATCGATTCGATGCGCGCTTGCGATGTCAGAGACTTGTTCAAGATCGGTCGAGTGCCGGGGAAGAACGGGACGTATGCGTACGACTCGCATCGCTCCACAGTTCCGGCGCGCAGACAGACAGCGCCGTTCGAGCGCAGCACGCGGCGGCATTCCTGCGCGACGCGATCAGGATGCGCAAAGTGATGAAAGACCATCGACATGAACGCCAAATCCATCGACGCATCGGCGAGCGGCAGCGTTTCTCCCGACGCCTGCTCGTACCGCACCTTCTCGGATACTTTCCTGCGAGCCTCCGCGAGCATCTTTTCCGACGGATCGAGCGCGACCACGCGCGCATCGAAATGATTAGCGAGCGCCGCGGAGTAACGGCCGGTGCCGCAGCCGATATCAACGATGTCCGAAACGGTTCCCTGGGGAACCCATCGCGAAATCACGCCGAGCCAAAAAGCCAGCACCGCGGGCGGGTAGCTGCGCCCCGCGTCGTACGATGGCGGCATCCGGGTCTTGTCGTAATCCATCTAGCCGCTCACGCCTTCGCGCAGATGAAGATCGACGCCCGTGCGCCGAGGATCGCGATCTGCATCGCCTTCTCGATTCGGATGCGCCGGCGGGCCGCGAGCTCGCGCATCAGGGTCCATTCGGCCGAGAGCAGGACCATCCGGCCACCCGGAGCCAGGACGCGGTTGAACTCCGCGATCCACGCCGGATAAAGCTTGCGGTTCTCGCCGTGCGTGCCGTAGCGGATTCCCCACGGCAGATTGGTGACGATTTTGGTGACGCTCGAATCGCCGAGCGGCAGCGCCGCGGCGTCCCATCCTTCCAGCCGGATCGGCTTGTAGCGCGGTCCGACGTTCCGCCGCGCGGCGGCCAGCGCGTCGGCGTCGCGATCGCTGCCGATAAGTTCCGCGTAGCGGCCAAGGCTGGCGCGCTCGATCAGGATTGTTCCCGCGCCGCAAAATGGATCGAGCACGACATCGCGCCCGTCCACGCCCGAGAGCCATCCTAGAGCCGCCGCCGCTGCCGGGCGCAGCGACGCGGGGCGATGCGCCACCTTGTAATCGCGATGCCGCATCGCCTCGCTCGAGAGCCGGACCGCGAGCAGCAGCTCGGACTCGAACATCGTGGCCCAGAACTCGACGTCGGCCTCGTTGTCGTCGTGGCGCCAGGTATGGTCGGTGCGCTCGGAGATTCCGCGTTCGACTGCGTGCTGCAGATCGACCCGGCGAAACTCATGCTCGCCTGCTTGCCGCGCGACCACACGGTAGCGGAGCCGCCGTCCTCCGCGCGCCTTGGGATCGAATCGCACGCGCGCTAGAACTCCTGATTCGACGAGAGGAGCATCGCGCGCCGCCGCGCGAATCCTATCCGGCGTGACGGCTTCAGGATCGGGGCCGGCGCGGTAGCCGACCAGCGCGAAAATATCCTCGGCGCATCGCAGACGCACCAGAGGCGGACGGATCCGGCGCGGAGAAAATCGCCATCCCGCAGCGCTCCGGAACTATCCGCTGTCCGACTTCGCGCGCGCGCGGCACCCGCGCCAGGATTTCGCTGGTCGCGATCGCCTCGAACCCGGGCTGGGTCTGCGCGATGTACTGGTTCGGCCCGAAGTGCAGCGCCTGTGGCGCCGGACGCGGCGTGCGTTTTGCCCGGACCTGATGTTGAAACCGGTTCACGGCTTTCCTTGAGCCGCGTTCGGCGGTGGCTCTCTACTTGGTGCGCGACAGATATTCGTGAGTCTCGGTGTTGATCGTGATGGTGTCGCCGGTGTTGACGAAGTGCGGCACCTGAATCACCAGCCCGGTCTCGAGCGTCGCGTTCTTGAGCGTGTTGGTAACGGCGGCGTTGCGATTTCCAGGCTCGGTCTCGATCACCTTGAGCGTGACCGTCTTGGGCAGCGTGACGTTGAGCGGCGTTGTCTCGTGGAACTCGACTTCGACTTCGAGATTGGGCGTAAGGAAGCCCGCCACGTCCTCGATCAGCTCCTTGGGAATCGTGATCTGATCGTAGGTCTCGGTGTTCATGAAGTGGTAGTCGTCGCCGTCCTGGTAGAGGAACTGCATCTTGAGCTGGGACAGGATGATACGCTCGACGCGGTCTTCAGAGCGGAAGCGGTTTTCGGTCTGCGATCCGGTCTTGATATTGCGCAGCTTGGTCTGGACCATCCCGCGCCAGTTACCGGGCGTGATATGTGTGATCGTCATCACGCGCCACAGGTCCTTGTTGTACTCGACCACCATCCCGGCGCGCAGCTGCGTCGCTTGAATCAACATTGTAGATGCACTCTCGACTCGAAGATTAAGAACGAAAACTTATCCAACGCGGACTATCGGAGCAAGGACGCGCGGCGTTACGGAATCAGGCGGCGATACCACGGGGTTGACGGCGGCATGTAGCCCGGAGGATAGCCGTAGCCCGGCGCGGGATAGCCGTAGCCAGGTGCGCCGTAACCCGGAGGATAGCCGCCCGGATACACAGGTGCGCCGTAGGGACTTCGATACGCGTACGGCGATCCGTAGCCGTAAGGGCTCGCGCCGGGAACGACCATGACGGGCGGCCCGCTCGCGGTGCTCATCCCTTCGCTGTTCGCGTCGACCGATGCTTCGACAAAATTGCTGCCCAGGCCGTATGCGCGAATCGAGGCTTGCTGCCCCGGTGCCATCTGGAAGACGACGTCAAACGAATTGTAGGCGCCGGCGCCGATCGGAATCGACTTCATCAGGTGGCCGTTCTCGTAGACGCCTGCGCGATGCACTCCCGCGCCGGAGATCTGTCCGATTACTTCGTAGCTGCCCGGCTGCGCCGGCGACGGCATCACGCCGAGCACGTTTATCTGCACGTTGGTCAGGGGTCCCTCGACGCCTCCGGGCAGCCTGCGTCCGGGCGCGCCGGTTGCGTCTTCGGAGCCGTCGGCACGCGGAATCTCTTCGGTATTGTTGCGAGGACCAGGAATTGCGGCCGGATCGGCCGAGGCAACCGCCTCGGAATCGAGTTCTCCACCGCCGAGCTCGATCATCTTTTCACGGCCGTCATGCGAATGCGTCAGCGCGGCCGCATCCGGCGCGAGCTGCGCTCGAGCAACGCGTCCGAGCGCGTCGGTCACCTCGAGCGTCTGCGAAGGCGACGGATCCTGCAATCCGAAATCGAAATTCACGCGCTGCTCGCCGCTCACGTCGCTGACCGCAATCGTCTTGATAGCGGTCGAGCCGTCGAAGATTCCCGCCGAGCGGAGATCGGTGCCTTCAAAGAATCCACGCACCCGCACGCCGCCGCCCGTAAACGATCTCGAGCTGATCACGACTTGCGGAGCTTTCGGAGCTTCCGGGGGCAGGCTCGCCGATGGAGTCAAAGGACTGGACGCCGGCGGAGCGCTGGTTGCGACCGGTCCCGCGACCGGCGTCACCTGCGCTTCGAGCGCCGCGATTTGTCCCTTGATTGAATTCCATTGCGGCAGATCCGGCGCTCCCTTGACCGCGCGCGCCGCGTCGATTTGATTACGGTCTTTCACGATCGCCGCCATCGCATGGCCCGCCGCCGCGCGGTCGCCCTTGTCGAGCGCGCCGCTCAGCGATTGCGCGTCGCTGGCGAGGCTCGCGACTGGCGGCAGCATAGCGCCCGCCTTCGCGTCGGCGTCGATCGAGTTGAGCATCGCAAAAGCGGCGTCGCTAAGTCCGGACGCTACCGCCTGCGGGGAATCAGCGCGCGTAGCGACGGGAGCAAACACCGCGAGCGCGAATGCCAGAATCGCCGCGGACGCTCGGACGGCCCGAGTCCGAATCGTATCGCGCAGACAAAGAAAGTTCCGTACGGTTCGCATCGCCCCCGCGATTCACCTCAGGAGGATTGTTTGTACCGATCCGCAGTCAGCTTGATCTGCCGGCCAAGCTTCAGGAACAACTCGCCTTCGTTGTAAATGAAGAGCGCGAGCGCGCCTGCCACCCCAATAATCAGTCCTAGAAGAAACGCACCCATCTTCAGGCTCCTCAAGACACAACTATAGTCCAACTTGCATCCATAAAAGAAACCAGATTTCACGATGCTCGGGGGTCCAAATCCGGGCAGGTTGTGGCGCCGCGCGGTGATCTGTTAGTAAAATCCTTCCTGATATACTCGTGATCTGACGCCGTCTGTAAAGTGGGACATCCTGACATCAATGCTGCGGGTTCGTCGCAGGCGCTCTCCGCCTCGGGCGACTACCGTGCGCTGCGCGACGGTGCGGGTGCGATCGCGCTTGGCGAGCGCATCGTCGTCCGCGTGACCGGCGACGACCGCGTTTCGTTTCTCCACGGGATGAGCAGCAACGATATCAAGCAGGCGAGCGCGGGCACGGTGATGCCGGCGCTGTTCCTGACCGAGCATGCACATCTGATCGCGGACTTTTTCGCGTGGATCGAACCCGACGCGATTCTTATCGAGATCGATTCCGCGCTATGGACCCGCGCGCGGGCGCATCTGGAAAAGCTGCTGGTCGCCGACGACGTCGAGTTCGAGGAGCTGACCGAGCTTGCTGTGATCGATATCGAAGGTCCGCGCGCCGCCGAGGCGGTTCGCGCCGTTGCGGGCGAGAAAGCCGCGGCGCTCGGCGAATGGAGTTTCGTCCGCGCCGACGACGTGACGGTCGGCAATTTGCCGCGACTCGGATCGAGTGCGTTTACGATTCTGGCGCCGGCTGAAAAGACCGTGTCGATCCTGGCACAGATAACCGCGCTCGGCCCCGATTTTCGCGCAGTCGGCGCCGATGCGCTCGAAATCGTCCGAGTCGAGAACGGACTGGCGCTGACCGGCGTCGATACTGTCGAGAAGACTATCGCGCTCGAAGCGCGGCTTGACCGTGCAATCTCGCTGCGCAAGGGATGCTACGTCGGCCAGGAGACGATCGAGCGCGCCACCGCCCGCGGCGGACTCCGCAAGCGCCTGTTCGGACTGCGAATCGAGGGCGCGCGCGCGCCGCAGCCAGGATCACCCGTGATGCTCGCCGGAAAGGAAGTAGGGCGCGTGACCAGCGTGGTGCATTCGCCGAAGCTCGGCGTGATCGCTCTCGCGATCCTGAATCAGAGCGCGTGGGCGCAAGCCTCGGCGCTTTCGATCGCCGATCCGGCCGGCGAAATCATAGCGCGGACGAGCGAGATTCCGTTCCGTTGATGGTTACAATCATTAAAGCAGTACTTTAAGTTTTAAAGGAGCAAGCGCAATGGCAAACACCCTGGGTAAACGTTACCAGTGCGAAAAGTGCGGCACCGAGGTCCTGTGCAACAAGGCCGGCACCGGCGAGCTCGAATGCTGCGACCTGCAGATGAAGATCAAAGAGGCCAAGCCGCTTCCTTCGTCTGACTAGCCAGCGCCGCGCGCCGCATCGGATCGCAGTGGCTGCCACCTCCGCCAAGGCCGATCTCGTCCTCCATCAGGGCGTGATTTTCGGGCATCGCGATAGCGACTCGGTCGCGGTCAGCGGAGGCCGGATCGTAAGCCACGGCCCTTATTCGGAACTCAAGGCGCTGGTCGGGCCGAGGACGCATCTGATCAAGCTCGCGGGGCGCACACTCGCGCCCGGTTTTGTGGATGCGCATCTCCATTTTCTTGAAGCTGCTTCCGCCGTCAGCGGGCTCGCGGTATGGCGATGCCGCAACCTTGCGGATCTGCTGGCAGACCTGCGCGTCGGCGCGGGACGGACTCCGCCGGGCAACTGGCTGCGCGCGTTCGGATGCGACGAGGCGCTGCTCGCGGGCAAACGCGGCCCGACGCGCGACGAGCTTGATCAGGCGGTCGCGAAGAATCCGCTGAGGCTGCGGCATCAGACGCTCCATGCTTCATGGCTCAACACTCGTGCGATAAATCAGCTAGGACTCGAAGCCAAAGATTTTCGTCCGCCCCCCGGCGCCACGATGTTCCGTGACGGAACCGGCAGGCTGACAGGCCTTGTGGTCGGGATGGAAGAGTGGCTGACGCATCATCTGCCGCTCGTGACCAAGGCTGAGCTCGAGGCGCGCGCGCGCACGATGAGCCGCGAGCTATGCGCTGCCGGAGTAACTGCGTTCACCGACGCAACCGTGCGCAACGGCCCCGAAGAGGTCGAGCTGTTCGCGAGGCTCGCCGCCTCGGGCGCGATCTGCCAGCGCGTCGCGATGATGGTCGGCGCGCGGCATCTGGAAGCCGCCACCAAAAGCGCGGAGGTTGCGCACGCCGCCGGAATCCGGCTGGCGGGACTCAAGTTCATGCCCGGCAGCGCCTATGACGGCTCGACCGCGGCGCGCCGCGTGCGCATCGCTCTCAGCAGCGGACTTGACTGCGCGTTTCATGCGACCGAAGTCGAGGAGCTGGACGAAGCGCTCGAGGCGATCGAGCTCGCGCAGCGCCAGATCGGCGCAGCCAAGACGCCTGCGGTATGCCGAATCGAGCACGGCGGCGTCATCTCGCCGGATCACATCGCGCGAATCGTGGCTGCGCGCGCGTGGATCGTCACCAATCCCGGTTTCATTTATTTTCGCGGACCCAAGTACTCAGCCGAGGCGGGACTTGCGCCGCATCTGTATCGTGCCGCCTCGCTGCGCGCGGCCGGAATCGAGCTGGCCGGCGCTTCCGACGCTCCGGTGACGCCCGCGCGTCCACTCGTCGGTGTGGCCGCCGCAATCTCCCGCGCGACGATCGACGGCAATGTCCTCGGCGCCGAAGAGCGGCTTGCTCCCGCCGAGGCGTTCGCGCTCTTCACGCGCGACGGCGCCCGCCTCCAGCGCCTGGAGGCCGGCGAGATTGCGCCGGGGATGCTCGCCGATATGGTGGTGCTCCAGCGCGACCCGATGACGCTCGGTCCCGCCGAGTTGCTCGCGCTCAACGTCGATATGACCCTTATCGCGGGCCGCGTCGTGTACGAACGCGGCCGTCCCGCGGTCGCCCACAGCGACAGCGCGGATCTTCATTCAGCCTGATCATGGCGCTTTCGGAAAAAGATAACAGCGCGGTCCTTTATGAGAAGCGCGGCACCGTCGCGTGGGTGACGCTCAATCGCCCGGCGCAGTTGAACGCGTACAACGTGGCGATGCGCGATGCCCTGTTCCAGACTCTGAGCGCGATTCACGACGACCCCGAGGTCCGCGCGATGGTGCTCTGCGGCGCGGGCAATGCGTTTTCGACCGGCGGCGATCTGCACGAGTTCGGCACCGCGCCGTCGCCCGTCGCCGCGCGATGGATCCGTTTCCGGCGCGACGTGTGGGGACGCCTGAAATCGCTGCCGGTTCCGACGCTCGCGGCCGTGCACGGCTTCACCGTCGGCGGCGGACTTGAGATGGCGATGCTGTGCGACCTCGCAATCGCGGCCGACGACACCCGCATCTGTCTGCCTGAAACCGGGGTCGGGATGATTCCCGGCGTGGCGGGCACCCAGACTGCCTCGCGGCGCCTGCGCCTCGGCCGCGCGCTCGATTTGAACCTCACCGGCCGCTGGATTGACGCGCAAGACGCATTGCTTATAGGTTTGGTCGCCGAAGTCGTTGCGCCGCCGCGGCTCGAGCGGCGCGCACTCGAAATCGCGCGCGGACTTGCTCGCATGCCCCGGGAACACTCTGCTATCGCCAAGCTCGCGATCTGGGGCGGACTCGACCTGCCGCTTAGCGAGGGGCTCGATCTCGAGCGCAGGCTCGCGCGGCGGATGGCAATAATGACGCAGCGCGGCAATACAAAGCGGCACAATTCAGGAGGTAACGCGGTCCGTGAACACCGTTAATTTCGTGACGATTCCGTCGTCGATCGTTCCCGATCAGGAGATTGTTGATTTCGGGGATCGGCGGCTGAATTACGCGCAGTTTGCCGATACCGTTGCGCGCCTATCCACGATCTTCAAGCAGCAGGGACTCGCTCCGCGCGATGTCGTTGCCGCGCTCGACACCAATTCCGATCTTTATATCGCCGCCTACTACGCCGCCGCCAAAGCCGGGCTCACCTTCCTGCCGCTCAACTACCGCGCCAAGGAAGCCGAGCTCGAATACATGATCAACACCGCGGCGACCAAGGTTCTGCTCGCCGGCGATCGCTATCTTGACCTGATCAAGCGCCTGCGCCCGCGCCTCAAGCTCGCGAACGTCCTTGCGATCGGCGACGGAGAGCCGGGAATCCCGCGCCTTTCCGATCTGATCGCCAAGGCCGAGCCCGACGAAGCCGAGGCCGAAGTCGAGGACGAGGACACTTCGATCCTGATGTACACCAGCGGCACCACGTCGCTGCCGAAGGGCGTGATGCTCTCGTTTCGCGATTTCACCGCGTACGTGACGGCAAACATCGAAATGGCGGACGGCACCGACCGCGGCGTCGCACTGGTGTGCGTGCCGTTTTACCATATCGCCGGAACCACCGCGTACATGACCAACATCTGGACCGGCAGAAGGCTGGTCGTGATGCCGCAATTTGACGCCAAAGCGTGGCTGGCTCTGGTCGCGAAGGAGCGGGTCACGCACGCGTTCGTAGTGCCCACGATGATGAAGCAGGTCCTCGACGAGCCGTCATTCAAATCGACCGATCTTTCGAGCCTGACCAATCTCGCCTATGGCGGCGCGCCGATGCCGATCCAGGTGATCCGCCGCGCGATCGAGGCGTTCCCCGCCACGGTCGGCTTCGTCAACGCGTACGGACAGACCGAAACCACATCGTCGCTCATCATCCTCGGCCCCGACGACCATCGGATTACCGGCACACCGCAGGAGAAGGAACAGAAGCTCCGGCGTCTCAACTCGATCGGCAAGCCGCTCCCCGACGTCGAGATCCGCGTGCGCGACGAAGACGGCGCGCTGCTTCCGCATGGCAAGGTGGGCGAGATCGTCATCCGCACCCCGCGCATCATGAAGGGCTATGCTGGACGCACCGACGACGCCGCGCTGGCCGAAGGATGGCGCGCGACCGGTGACCTCGGCTGGATCGACGAAGACGGTTACGTGTTTTTCGCCGGCCGCAAGGACGACATGATTATCCGCGGCGGCGAGAATATCGCGCCGGCCGAAATCGAAACCGTGCTGATGAGCCATCCTGCGGTCGATGAATGCGCGGTGATCGGAGTTCCCTCGGTCGAGTGGGGCCAGACCGTCAAGGCGTTCGTGGTTTGTCGCGCGGGAGAAAAGATCACGCGCGACGATTTGAGCGAGTTCTGCCGCTCGCGCCTGGCGAGTTTCAAACGCCCCGAGCAGATCGAATTTATCGACGCGCTGCCCAAAAATCCCCTGGGCAAGATCCTGCGCAAAGATCTGCGCGCGCCGTCGGGAGACTGACCAACGGCGTCCCGCGCGAAAACCCACAGGCCGGCTCCCGCGCGCGAGCCGATCGAGATCGCGCTCACCGGCGGATGCGTCACCGCGCGGATTATTGACGCGCGCCGTCCGCTCGGCTCGGCGGGCGCCAACCGGATGCTCGAGCTGTTCGAGCAGGTCGAAGACGACGAATCGATCCTGATGCTCGCGATCACGGGGACCGGCGCGTCGTTCTGCGAAGGATTTGGCGACGACGTAGATCCGCGAATCGTCGAGTCGTTCGCCGCGATTTCCAAACCGACCGTCGCGATTATCAACGGCAACGCGATCGACGAGGGGCTCGAGCTCGCGCTCGCGGCCGATATCCGAGTGATTGTCCGCCGCGCCCGGATCGCGCTGACTCAACTAGCGCGCGGCGAGCTTCCGCATTTCGGAGGAACCCAGCGCCTGGCGCGAATCGCCGGACCCGCGCAGGCGCTCAGGATGCTCCTGACCGGCGCCGCGCTCGACGGCGCCGCGGCCGAGCGCGTCGGTATCGCGACTTATCTGGCTAAAGACGAACGCGATCTCGCGCGGGCTGCAGGAGCCCTTGCCGAGGCGATTCTCTCTCGCGCCCCGCTCGCGGCGCGGCTGGTCAAAGACGCTGTCCTCAAGGGATACGATATGACTTTGGAGCAGGGTGTCAGGCTTGAGGAAGATCTGTACGCCCTGCTACAAACGACTGCCGACCGTGGCGAAGGCGTGCGCGCGTTCCTGGACAAGCGCAAGCCGATTTTCCGCGGCGCTTGAAGAATCGATTGCGAAAGGAATGGTGAGATGGCCAATCAACTGGGCAAAGTTTATATCTGCGCCAAATGCGGCTCGCAGGTGATCGTGACCAAGGGCGGCACCGGCCTGCTCAAATGCTGCGGCGTTCCGATGGAACAGAAAAAGTAATCCGCCGCCGCTGGCGGCGTCCAAGATGATCGATCGATAAGGAGGACCTCCCGATGATCGGAGCCATAATTGTCGGAATCATCGCCGGATGGCTGGCGGGCAAGCTGATACGCGGCAAGGGCTATGGAATTATCGGCGACCTGATTCTCGGGTTGGTCGGCGGCCTTATCGGCGGATGGATTATCGGCGCATTCAACATCCCCGGCCCTAACGGAGTGATCGGCGCGATTGTCGTCGCGACGATCGGCGCGGTCATCCTCGTGTGGATCGCGCATCTGATTCGCGGCGAAGTCTGAGTCTCGCGATTTTTTTCTGATCGTTCAGGCGAGCGCGCGCAGGCGCAGCTCTTTGGCCTGGCTGCGAATCGGCTCGGGCAGCGCGACCGTCGTCGCGTCAACCCAGGTCCGCTCCAGCCGATAGAACTCTCGCGCCGGCTCGTAAAAGATGTGCACCACCAGGTCGTCGTAGTCGAGCACGATCCAGTGCGCATGCTTGACGCCTTCGACCGAGAGCGGACGAATCTTGCTCTTCTGCATCCGCTCCTCGATCCCGCGCGCGATCGCCTGGACCTGTACGTCCGAGCGCCCGGTCGCAATCAGAAAGTAATCCGCGATCGACGACAGATGTTCAGACTCGAGTACGACCAGGTCGTAGGCCTTCTTTTCCAGGGCCGCTTCGGCGGCGGCTATCGCCTTGGTGAGTGAATCCACGCTTGCGGGGTTGTCCCTCAAAAGAGCTGATGGCGATTGATATAGTCCAGCACATCGCCGGGTACGAGGTAGTTGATCGAACGGCCGCGCTGTATTTTGCGGCGAATCGCCGTGGCGGAAATGGAAAGGACAGTCGTGGCTACGAATGAAAGCGTTTGTCCGCTCGGGTTCACGTAGTGATCGTCTGCCTTAATGTAGCCAAACCTTTTCAGCGCGGCAAGCGAGAAACGCGGCTGACCCTCCGCGCCCTCGGGCATCCGCGTGTGGACGACGATGTTGCACAGCGACGCCATCTCGTCGCAGCTTTTCCATGTGTCGAGCTCTGCAAACTGGTCCGCGCCCATCAGCAAATAGAGCGTCGCCGGCTGGCGCAGGGTCGCCAGAAAAAACTTGACCGTATCGATCGTGTAGGAGCTGCCACCGCGCCGCATCTCGACGTCGGAGACCATGAAGTGCCGATTGCCCTTGGTCGCCAGCCGCACCATCTGCAGGCGATGCTCGGCAGGAGCAAGCTCGCCCTCGGACTTGTGCGGCGGTGATGCGGCCGGGATGAAGTACACGAGGTCGAGTTCCAGCGCCTCGCGGACTTCTTCCGCCGAGCGCAGATGCCCGAAATGAATCGGGTTGAAGCTGCCGCCGAACAGCCCTACTCGCATCGCGTTTTCTCGCGCACCCGGCTAACCGCGCACCTGTCCGGAACCGTGGATCACGTATTTGTAGGTTGTCAGTTCCGCCAGGCCCATCGGCCCGCGCGCGTGCAGGCGGTTGGTCGAGATTCCGGTTTCTGCCCCGAAGCCGAACTCGAAGCCGTCGGTGAAGCGGGTCGATGCATTCACGTAAACCGTAGCCGAATCGACCTCATGCTGAAAGCGCGCGGCCGCGGCAGCGTCGCGCGTTACGATCGCGTCTGCCAGATGCGACCCGTGGCGCTCGATAAACGCGATTGCCTCGTCGAGCGAATCGACAATCTTAATCGACAGGATCAGATCCAGATACTCGGTGTCCCAGTCCTCGGGCTTGGCCGCCCGCGCTTCACGCACGATCGCGCGCACATGCTCGTCGCCGCGAATCTCGACCCCGGCTTTTTTCATCCGCGCCGCGAGCGCTGGCAGAAAACTCGCCGCGGCACCGCGATGCACCAGCAACGTCTCCATCGCGTTGCACACCGACGGACGGCTGCATTTCGCGTTGAAGCAAATCTCCTCGGCCATCTTCAGATCCGCAGACGCATCGACGTACGTGTGGCAGATCCCGTCGAAATGCGTGACCAGCGGAACCGCCGAGCCTTCGAGTGCGGCTTTGAGTTGCGCGCCACCGCGCGGAATTATCAGGTCGAGCGCCTCGCTGCTGCGTTTGAGAATCTGCACGATCTCGCGATCCGGATTGTCGATGAACATCGCCGCCGAGGGGTCGAGCCCGGTCTCGCCGAGCGCGCGCGCGATCAGGCTCGCAAGGCTCGCGTTGCTGCTGAGCGCCTCCTTTCCGCCGCGCAGCACGACCGCGTTGCCGGCCTTGAAGCATAGCGCGGCCGCGTCGACGGTGACGTTGGGCCGCGACTCGTAGATGACCGCGACGAGGCCGATCGGCACGCGCCGCTTTTCGATCTTGAGACCGTTCGGCCGCTGCCACGAGTCGATCGTTACGCCGACGGGATCGGGCAGCGCCGCAACTTCGTCAACCCCGCGGGCGATCGCCTCGATCCGATCATCGTTCAGCGTCAGCCGCTCGACGAACGCGCCGCCGCGCCCCTCGCGATGCGCGCGTTCCAGATCGATTCGATTCGCGGCCAGGATCGCCGGTTTGGATTTCCGGATCATCGCCGCCAGCGTCGCGAGCGCCGCATTCTTCTGCTCGGTCGAAGCGAGCGCGATCTTGCGTGCGGCCGCGCGTGCGGCAGCCAGAATCGCGGCGACATCAGTTTCCAGGCTCATCCGATTTCCTTCAGCAGCACAAAATTATCGCGATGAATAATCTCGTCGGCCAGCTTGTAGCCGAGCAAACTCGCGATCTCGGCCGACCGCCGCCCCATCAGCTTGAGTACATCGGCGGCCGGATAGTTGACCAGCCCGCGTCCGAACTCGACGCCTTCCGGATCGAGCAGGCTCACGCATTCGCCCGGCGCGAACTCGCCCCGCACCTCGCGGATTCCCGAGGGCAGCAGGCTGCGCCCTCGAGTGCGCAGCGCGTCGGCCGCGCCGCGATCGACGGCGAGCGCGCCGGCAGGGCGCAGCGCGAAGGCAATCCAATGCTTGCGGCTCTTGAGCTTCGCGCCCGCCGGAACGATCAGCGTGCCGCACTCGCGCTCAGCATCGAGCACCGCGGCGAGCACGCCCGCCTCGCGCCCGGGCGCGATCACCGACGCGATTCCGGCGCGCGCCGCCTCGCGCGCCGCGCGCAGCTTCGTCACCATCCCGCCGCCGCTGCCCAGCGGCCCCGAGCCCTCGGCGACGAGCCCGCTCATCGCGGCTTCCGGATCGGTGATGAGCGCGATCAGCCGCGCGTCGGCGCGCTTGTGCGGATCTCCAGTCAGAACGCCAGGCCACGTCGCTCAGCATCACGAGCATCCCGGCTTGCACCAGAGTCGCGACCAGCGAGGACAGGAAATCATTGTCGCCCAGGCGGATCTCTTCGACGGCGACGGTGTCATTTTCGTTCACGATCGGGATCACGCCCGCCGCGAGCAGCGCCGTGATCGTCGCACTCGCGTTCTGGCGGCGGCGGCGCTCGGCCAAATCCTGATGCGTCAGCAGAAGCTGCGCGACGGTTCGTCCATGAGCGCCGAACGCGCGCGCCCACTGACCCATCAGCTCGATCTGTCCGGCGGCGGCCGCGGCCTGGCGCACCGCGATCGTTGCGCCGTGAAGTTTTTTAAGCCGCGCGCGTCCGGCCGCGACCGCGCCCGAGGTCACGACGATCACCTCGCGTCCGGCGGCGATCGCGGCGTCGATATCGGCGGCCAGGCGATCGATCACGTCGGCGCGAAGCCCGTCGGCGTCCGAGAGCACGGCGCTCCCGACCTTGACCACGATCCGCTTCACGCGTGGCAGAATTTGCGCCTTGTAATTTAGCTGGGACATACGGCCGAAACGGGTTCGAGGGTCGAGAGCGCGCGGGCGATCTCCGCGATGAGCGGCTTGAGGCCGAGGCTTTTTTCCGCCGAAATCGCGAAGGTCGGCAGACCGAGTTTGCGCCCGAGCTCGCGCGCGGATTTGCGCGCTTCCTTGTCGCTTAAAAGATCGATCTTGTTGAGCGCGATCACGGCCGGCCGTTCGAGCAGCGCCGGATCGAATGCGCCAATCTCCGCGCGCACGGTCTCATACGCCTGCGCGGGATTTTCCGAAGCATCGAGCACGTACACCAGCATCCGCGTGCGCGCCAGATGCCGCAAAAAACGGATTCCGAGACCGTGTCCGAGATGCGCTCCCTCGATCAGGCCGGGAATATCGGCGAGCGTGAAGCTCTCTTCGTCGGAAATAAATACGCGCCCGATATTCGGCGCGAGCGTGGTGAAAGGATAGGCGGCGATCTTCGGCCGCGCCGCGCTGAGCGCCGTGAGCAACGTCGATTTTCCGGCGTTCGGCAGCCCGACCAATCCCGCCTCGGCGACGAGCCGCAGTTCGAGCCGCACCCATCGCTGAATGCCCGGAGTTCCCGGAGTCGCGATTCGCGGCGAGCGGCGCGTCGAGCTGACGAAGTGCATGTTGCCGCGTCCGCCTTCTCCGGCCTGCGCGATCGTCGCGCGCGACCCCGGCATCACGAGGTCCGCGAGCGTTTCGCCGGTCTCGTCGTCGAACGCGACCGTTCCCGGCGGCACTTTGACGATCAGGTCCGCGCCGGCTTTGCCGTACTGTTGCTTGCCGCGGCCCGATTCGCCGTCGCGCGCGACCAGGCGCGGCTGATATTTGAAATCGAGCAACGTCGAGAGGCCTTCATCGACTTCGAGGATCACGCTGCCGCCGCGGCCGCCGTCGCCGCCCGAGGGACCGCCAAAGGGGCGATACTTTTCGCGCAGAAATGCGATCGCGCCATTGCCGCCTTTGCCCGCGTGTACGAACACTCGCGCTTCGTCGATAAACCGCATCGCAGTGACCGGATTATAGCAGGCCACTGCGGCATGAAGCGCGCGGCCGCATCAGCAAAAAACCGACCTAACCCCTGACCCCTTCCCGCACGGGAAGGGGAACGATCTTCTCGCAGACGCTGTTTGGGTGTCATCCTGGCCGCCAGGTGAAGGATCTCCGCGAAGCGATTAGTGCAACCAACATGGCTTTTCGCATCCAGTCTCGACGGGAGACGGGCGGCTCGTGAGGGGGAGTGTGTACTTAACGTAATTGGCGTTCAGGATCGCGTTCTTATGCCGAATAGAACGTCGATCATTCTTGGTGCACTGGCCGTCGCAGTCGGCCTCATTGGTGCAGCCGTGAATCTCGGTAACTTCACCAATGTCACCACTGCTGGGGGTCTGATCGCGTTTGCTATTTCGCTGGCTCTGCTAGCGATTGGCCTTGGGATTCAACCTTATCTGAAGCGAATCGTGCTTCGTTCACGAATCCGGCTTCTTCCAGCGCATTTGGTAGCACCGCCATCTCCACGGTGGACAAATTGGAAGGTGAATTTATTCGATTCGCGATGCGTTCGCGGAAGCCGATGCGGCTTTCAATGTGTTGCGCAGCGTCTACGAGTACAACGAACTAGTCACTGTGCGGAAGGGCATGCGCAATGTTCTTGATATGGGGCCACATCCCTTCATAGTCACGAGAACAGTAGAGGAGCAGTATGCGGTCGCAAAACGCAGTGTGTGGAAGGCGATGAACGAATTTATCGAAATACATCGGCAGCTAGGTTGAAGTCATTTGGCCAACCGCCTTGGGGACGTTTTTTCGCCACAGCCTTCTTTATCGCGTCCTTCCAGTTGCCTTCGATCTTGAGGACTTCGGGTTTTGGCCCCGGATGCTTACGCGCTTTCGGCTTCGACGCTTTCCCTGATTTGATCGGCATAAGTTAAACGCTTCCCATTAGCGTTGCGGATGGCAAGCGCGGTGCGCTCGCCATCGTCAATCCTACGCGCATTGTAGCGGAAATCGAATTCTCCCAAGTACCGATGCAGATGCTTCTTGCTGACGCTGTGGAACGTACCGTACAGGCCACGCTTGAGCAGCGAGAAAACGCTTTCAATCGTATTGGTCGTAACGTCGCCGCGCACGTATTCTTCGGCGTTGTGGTTAACGAAATCGTGCCGCGCAAATGGCTTACCGAGGAAACCGTACAGGTTGAATGAGTCCGTCATGATCCGAGAACGAGATCAACGTTCTCCAAAAGAACCTTGCGGAGATTTCCTTCGTAACTCTGTCCATAACAAAGGAACGAACATCGCCGTTGCGCTGCACCATCGCGAACACCGGCACCTTTCCCTTCCAGCCTAGATTCTTCGGATTGCGCTGGCTCAGCGGTTTGTTTTTTTCCTTTCCGCGAACATAGGTTTCGTCAGCTTCCACGATTCCGCTCAGCTTCGGCTTTGGCGTAAATTCGTCGCTCATCGCGAAGCGAATGCGATGCATCATGAACAACGCCGATTTGTATGAGAGTCCAGTCATACGCTGAATCTGTTTGCTGCTGACCCCCTTCTTGCTCGCAGCCGCAGCCCAAAAGCCGTAACACCAGTGGCGAAGCGGGATGCAGCGAATCTTCAAGTTCGGTGCCTTCGGCCTCGCTCAGGACAGGCTCTCGCGCGGCAGCCGGAGCCTGCCCTGAGCCTGCCGAAGGGCGCGGGAGATGACAATGGGACCTTTCTTAGGAGTGGCGCGTCGCGACGCGCCCGTCTTCTCTTAGGAGTGGCGCGTCGCGACGCGCCCGTCTTCGCACGCCGATGACCCATCGCAGGATGACGACAACCTAGGATTTGTTTCTGCGGTTGTCATTTCCCCGCGTGGCTGCCGCCGCGCGAGGAGGAAGAAGTCAGTTGAGCGACGCGCAGACAGCCGAACCGATCACGTAATGGTATAAGTCCTCCTCCCTAACTGAAAAGCGATCTGACTGCTTCAAACAACGGCGACGGCGTAGAGGCTAGGGCATCTCTATTTACGAAAACATCGCCATTATAAGTTGACACCAAGCCATGAACCTTGACGAACACCTCATGCCCCTGAGTCATCGCACGGCTAACTGAAAGAGCATCTCCGAGTTGGGACCGCAGATCACGTTGTACTTATAGCAAATCATTCTTTGAATTGGTCGCCACTAGGTCGGTATCTCAACACCTTCAGGAATTCCGAGAGTTCTTCGAGCACGGAATTGACGGAGCTCCCCTCTCGCACCTTGAGAAAAGGATAGACTTGAGAGTGTTCCGACGCGCTGCTCAGCCAGATGTCACCGTCTGTCGGTGCGCGGCGATCGAAATCTCGAACCCGGATTGTAACCACTTTCTCGGTATCGGAGGAGATGAAACCCAGAATCCTCCCCCAAAGTTCGACCGACGAGGAAACAAAGGGTCGATATTTGGGTGCGCCGGCAAATTATCCGAGCCTGCACCTCAGCGAACTTTTTCTTCACATCCCATCGCCACAACGCCCTCCTGTAGACTAATCTGATGGCGACGGGTCTGTCAAGCCGGTCGATTCGAGAATTCCAAAGCCAATTAGGCGCAGATATCCGCGAGCGCGCGCACCGCGTCGGCCGAACCGGTCCCGATCAGCATCGTCTTGACCGGTGAGGCCTTCCAGGCCGCCATGCGATCCTTGATGCGCTCCTTCGGGCCGACCAGCGCGACATCGTCGATCAGCTTGTCCGGCACCAGCGCCATCGCTTCGTTCTTCTTGCCGGTCAGGTACAGGTCCTGGATCTTTCCGGCCGCGTCTTCATAGCCGAGGCGCTTGGCGTAGTCGTTGTAGAAATTTTTCGACCGTGCGCCCATCCCGCCGATATACAGCGCGAGCTGCGCCCGCACCGGCATCCGGCATTTCTCCAGGTCGTTGCCCATGACGCAGGTCACGAACGGCGCGACCTCGAAGTTGGCGAGCGATTTCTTGCCGCCCGATTTCGCGAAGCCGGCCTTGGTCGGCGCGTCGTAGAGGTCCCACCTTTCGGGATTCATCCAGACCGGAATCACGCCGTCGGCGATCTCGGCCGCGAGCTCGATTCCCTTGGGGCTGATCGACGCGGTGTAGATCGGCATGTCCTTGCGGCCGTGCAGGATGCTCTTGAGCGGCTTGCCGAGGCCCGACGCGCCCGGTCCGTTGTACGGAATCTGGTACTCCTTGCCCTGATGCTCGAGCGGCACTTCGCGCGCGAGGATTTTGCGCACGATATCGATATATTCGCGCGTGCGCTGGAGCGGCTTGCCGTACGCGACGCCATGCCATCCCTCGACCACCTGCGGCCCCGACGGCCCGATGCCCAGGATAAAGCGGCCGCCCGAGAGCGCGTCGAGCGTCATCGCGGTCATCGCGGTTGCGGCGGGCGTCCGCGCCGGCATCTGCATGATCGCGGTGCCGAGGCGGATTTTTTTGGTCAGCGCCGCGATCCACGCCAGCGGCACGATCGCGTCGGAGCCGTATGCCTCCGCGGTCCAGACCGAATCGAAGCCGGATTTTTCCGCCTCGAGAATCAAATCCATCGGCATCCCCATCTGGGCGCCGGAATATCCGGAGATAAGTCCTAATCGCATCGGGGTTCCTCCTCGCAAGGCGAATGGTCGCGAGCCAGCACAGTCAACCTCAGTCCGCCAGAAAATGAAAAGCCCCGCGCATGATGCGCGAGGCTTCTCGAATCTTCGATTCTTGCGGCAGCTAAACGCGAAGGCTGCTCAGACTGCGCGGGATGCGGCTCGACGCTGACCTGGCGCTTTTCGCCCTTGGGCTCGTACTTCGTGACGCCGTCGATCTTGGCGTAGATCGTGTAGTCGCGGCCCATCCCGACGTTGCGCCCCGGATGAATCCGCGTGCCGCACTGGCGCACGAGAATATTGCCGGCCTTCACGGTCTGTCCGGCGTAAATTTTGATTCCGCGACGCTGGCCCGGGCTGTCGCGGCCGTTGCGCGTGGAACCTTGTCCTTTTTTGTGCGCCACGGCGTTCTCCTTTCAAGAAAGCGGCGCCCGAGGCGCCGCGAGTTTGATTACAAATCAGACGGGCTATGCGCCCGCGGAAATTTCCTCGATCTTGAGGACGGTCAGTTCCTGGCGATGTCCGCGCTTGCGCCGGTAGTTCTTGCGCCGCTTCTTCTTGAACACGATCACCTTGGTGCCCCGCGGTTGCTGCACGATCTTCGCGCGAACCGCCGCTCCCGCGATCGTCGGAGTGCCGACCTGAGGAGCGTCGCCGCCGAGCGCGAGCACGTCGGTCAAAGAAATCTGCGCGCCGACATCGCCCTCGAGCCGTTCGACGACGATCTGGTCGCCGACCCCGACGCGGTACTGTTTTCCGCCAGTCTTTAAGATTGCAAACATGCTTGTGCCAGAACCGTCTTAATTATCGGACCGCCCCCAGCCTGTCAACGTATCGACGGGTCCGAGCGCGAGAGAGATTACGCCAACTCAGTCGAGCCCCAAGCGTTCGCGGCCTTCGGGCGAGATCATTTGCGGGGTCCACGGCGGATCCCACACCAGATCGACGTCGGCTTCGGAGACTCCCGGCAGAGTCATCAGCTTGTTCTTCGCGTCGTAGGCGATCGATGCGCCCATGCCGCAGCCTTGCGCGGTCAGCGTCATCTTCACTTCGACTTTGCGCGTGCCGTCGGGCTGGTCTTTGACTTCCATCCCATAGACCAACCCAAGGTCAACAATATTGACCGGGATCTCCGGATCGAAGCAGGTCTTGAGCTGATCCCAGACCATCGATTCGAGATCGCTGCCCCCGCCCGCCTGCGCACCACCCGCATCAGTGGGAGTCTTGCCGATAGCGTCGGCGTCTTTGCCCGCGATACGAAAAAGTCCGCCATGAGCAGGCACCTGGACGGTGAACGTCCCGCCGAGCGACTGGGTGATATAGGCCTCGATACCTTTTTCGAGCGTGGTCTTGATGCCGGCCGGAATCTGCACTGCCTCGACATCACGCGCAATCAGAACTGGTTCCATCGATAATTTCCTCTTGGTTTGAAATTCAATTGTAGACCGCTCGTCCCGTCGGCGCCACTCGCGATGGCTGATTGACGCTTCGCGTCGCCGGCGAGCCGCCGGCCACCACTGGCAGATGAGGGATATCGATTTTCTTGCAAGCACACCGATTGCAGTCATCCTGAGCCGCAGGCGAAGGATATCCGCGAAGCGATTAGTGCAACCAATCTGGGCTATCTGCACGAATCGCCACGCGGAGATCCTTCACGGAGCCTGCCCTGAGCTGCGCCGAATGGTTCAGGATCACGGAAGGAGTCAGGATGCGGTGGTCGGACTTGCCGAAGCCTCTTGTCTGCCAGTGGCGGCCGGCGGCTCGCCGGCTACGCGAAGCGTCAATTCTCGAATGTCCGACAGGCAGGGCCGAATAGCAGGTTTTCTGAATTTTACAAGGCTGAGCAGTTCAGCCTTGTTTTCACCATCCGTCCTTGCAGAATAGAAGGCACGGAGATGCCGCAAGAGCGGCAAGGCGTCCTGTAGCCATTAATCACGGCAAACGAAGAAAAGGCGGAAGAAGATTACGAAGCCACTTCATCAACCGGATTAACCAGCATTTATGCCAACAATCCGAAACTCAACGATCGGAAACTCCCTGAACGAACCCATGCGCCTAACGGTGTTCTATCAGCCTTACGCGGCCATGAACCTTCGATGCATTGCCGTTCCGGCTCTCGCGATGCTAAAGCGAAGATGCGACGAAGGTGATGAGGCAGGGTGGATGCAGGAATCTCGCACACCAGAAATAATATCGGAGGCGCCGGAACCGCCTCCGGCCGGAGATCCGCACGCGACCGTCCGGGAAAAGCTCTACGCGTTCCTTGAGTCGCATCCCGGCGGCGCCGACGCGAACGAGCTCGCGGGGCTGCTGCTCAAGGGACTCTCTGCCGACACTGAACTGGGAGCGCAGCTTGTCTATCGACTGCTTGGCGGCGATCCGAATTTTTCTTTCGACGCCGCCACTGCGATGTGGTCGCTCAAGTCGAGCGACGGTTACCGCGTCGCGCTCGACGACGCGCAATTCACTGTCGTTGATCTCGAGACTACGGGGGGCCGCGCGGGACCCGGCACGATTATCGAGATCGGCGCTTACCGGATGATCGGGCGGCGGCTGGTCGATTCTTTTTCGAGCCTGGTCCGTCCGCAGGGCTTCATCCCGCGCTTCGTGACCGGTCTTACGTCGATCACGAATGAGATGGTCGCGTCCGCGCCGCCGATCGAGCGTGTGCTGCCGGAGTTCCGCGGGTTTATGGGCGACTCGGTGATGGTCGCGCACAACGCCGCGTTCGATCGCGGATTTCTGGACTTCGAGTACCGCCGAATTTTCGGAATCGGGCTGCGCAATCCTGTCCTGTGCACGCTCCGGATGTCGCGGCGCTACGTGCCATCGCTGCGCCGTCGCCGGCTCGATTCGCTCGCGGAGCATTTCGGCCTTTCGACCGACGGGCGTCATCGCGGACTCGGCGACGCGCGGATGGCGGCGGAGATTCTTTCGATCTTCCTCGAGATTGCGGCGAAGATGGGCATCACGCGGCTGGATCGCCTGCTCGACGATCACGGGCGCGGGCTCTCCGGCCGCCGCTTCGAGCGCCACGTGCCTGCGGAAGAGATCGCGAAGCTGCCGCATACTCCCGGGGTGTACCTGATGCGCAATGCGCGCGGCGATATTCTCTATATCGGCAAGGCGCGCCGCCTGCGCGACCGCGTGAGCTCCTATTTCAACTCGGCGGTGAACGCGAAGACCGCGGAGCTCGTCAGCCACGTTTACAAGATCGACACCCAACTCACCGCGTCGGCTCTGGAAGCCGCTCTGCTCGAAGCGCGGCTGATTCGCGAGCTCAAGCCGACCTACAACAGGATGCTCAAATCCGCCGCGCCGGCGTATTTCATCAAGCTCGATATGATGGACGATTTTCCGCGTATCGTCCTGACCACGAAGATGACCGCGCGCCCGGGCGTGATGCATCTCGGCCCGTTCATCGGGCGAAAAAGCCTGGACGGTTCGGTGCGCGCGCTCGCGCGGATTCTCGGTCTGCGCACCTGCTCCGGCAAGCTGCGCCCCGACGAGGATTTCTCGCCCTGCGTGTACGGCCAGATGGGCCACTGCGCCGCGCCGTGCAACGCGAGTATCGATGAAGACGGCTATGCCGGACGGGTGCACAAGGCGATAGGCTTTCTGCGCGGACGAAGCGGCGCGCTTGCTCGGCGACCTCGCGCGCGCCCGCGACGACGCCGCCAAAGCGCTGCGCTACGAGGAAGCGGCGCGGATGCGGCGCGAGCTGGAAGCGCTCGCCACGCTGGCGAATCGCGCGTCGCGGCTTAGCCAGGTCGTGACCGAGAACAACCTGGTGATTATCACCGGAGAAGATGGCGCGCGCACCGCGCACGTGGTGCTGGCCGGGCGCCTCGCGATGACGCTGCCGCTCGATTCGCCGGACGCGGCGCGCGAAATCTGCGCGTTCATAGCGGATAATTACGATCGTTATCGCGCTCGGCCGATCATTCGCGGCGAGCTCGAAGCGATGACGATCATCGCACGATGGCTCCACGAGCGGACGCCCGACGAAGGCCGCCTGGTCTATCTAACCGGCGCGCAGCTCGATCCGGCCGCGCTCAGCGGATGAGCATGTTTGCGCGCGCTATCTCTGAAAGTATAAAATCAGATAATTATGAAACGGCGTCTTATCGGGAAGTCACGAATCAGCGCGACGAACGCCTCTCGCAACTTTTCAGATTTGCTCAACCGCGTGCGGTCGATTTCTCGCAAATGCTCCCAGTAGGTCATCCTGAGCCGCCGGCGAAGGATCTCCGCGAAGCGATTAGTGCGAAGGGCCCATGTCGGTTGCACTAATCGCTTCGCGGAGATCCTTCACTTCGGCAACCTCCGTTCAGGATGACGGACAAGGATTCGGCATTTATCGGCAGCCTCTTGTCCAAGGACACGGCCCACCAGTTATGGAACGCTCTCCATCCGGGAGAGCTCAGCCCTTCAGATTCTCCGCGAACAGCGCGAGCGTGTGTGCCCACGCGTCCTTTGCTGCTGCCGCGTTGTACACGTCGGGGCGCGTGTCGTTGAAAAATCCGTGAGAGCAATCCGGATAGATCTTCACCTCGCCTTTCTTACCGTACTTCTTGAGATCGGCGGCGAGACGATCAACGTCCTTGCGCTGGATCCATCCGTCGTTCGCGTCGTAGGCATAGAAGATTGGGCATCCAAGCTTCGCGATCTTGTCGTCCGGCGGAATCTCGCCGTAGAAGGGCGCGGTCGCGGCGAGCTCGCTCGATTCGCACGGCAGCAGCATCGCGTAGCTTCCGCCCATGCAGTAGCCGGTGATCCCGATGCGGCTGGTATGCGTTCGCTTCTGCGCGCGGATCCATCCGAGCGACGCCTTCAGGTCCGCGATGCCGTCGTCCATCTTGAGTCCGCCCATCAACTGCGCCGCGGTATTCGCGTCGCTCGCGACCTTGTGTCCCTGGCGCGAGTAAAGGTCGGGCGCGACCGCGACGTAGCCCTCGCGTGCGAAGCGCCGCGCGATCTCTTTGATGTTGCCGTTGAGCCCCCACCATTCCTGCACCACGATTACCGCCGGGCAGGGCGCGCCATCAGACGGCTCCGCGCTGAATGCGTTGATCGTGCACGCAGGCCCCGCAAAACTGACTTCGTGTTCGATAATTTGCGCATCCGCCATCGTCATGAACCTCGAATGCGGCGGGCCTCATCCCCGCCGGTTCAACTGTGCGATCTATTCGGCCACGTTGACCGGGATAAACCCGATCGATTTGTTGCGCAACCTGATCTGCAGAAAATTTCCGGTGATGCCGATAACGTGCACGTACTTTCTGCGCTTCACCTGCGCGATGACGGCGCTGGTTTCGTCGGGATTCTGATACACCGCCGAGTTCTTGGTCAGCAGGAAGAGCTTGTTGAGCGGCTTGATCACCGGCGCAGCGGATGCGCCCGCCGCCGGAGACGGCTGAGCCGCGGCAGTAGGCTCGTCGGCGGAAACCGCGACGCCGGAACTCTCGGCGACGACCTTGGGATCGATCGCGCGCGCCGCGGCCATCTCGGCCTCGCCTTCGCTCTGGCGGCCCGGCTCACTCTCGAGCAGGTTGGCGAGCGCGAGATGCGCTTCCGCGTCGCGCGGGTTGAGACCGAGCGCGGTGCGAATCGCGGATTCGGCATCGACCGGACGTCCTTCCTTGCGCAGCGTGTTTGCCAACTGGAGGTAGTAATTTCCGCGCGAGGGATCGAGCGCGATCGCGGCGCGATATTGTCCTTCGGCGAGTCGGTCCTGTTCCTGATCGAGGTAGAGATTGCCGAGCGCGACATGCGCGGCGGGATTCTTGGGATCGAGTTCGATCACTTTCATGAACTCGACCTGCGCGGGACCGGGCTTATGCTCGAAAACGTACAGATTGCCCATCGCGACGTGCACGCGCGGGTCGTTGGGCGCGAGCTTCTCGGCGTCGGCGTAGTCTTTCTCCGCGTCGGGAATCTTGTTGTTCTGCATCGCGGTGTCGCCCGCCTGCAGATAGTCATCCACGCCTTTGTGGCTGCATCCCGCAGCGAGGACTATCGCCAGTGCGGCGGCGCCGAACGCAGCGCCGCATCGCAGGATCAGATCGTGATGATGTTTCCGCATCGCCAGGTTCCCCCTCCTCCATCAAAGTGCGGCACGCCGCATCGCGCACCTCGCCGCACGGCTCCTCGAATAAGTTGAGACTCGTTCGTAAATGCTGTCAAGTGAGAAGCTTTTTGCTCTGCGGCGTGCAAATCGTCTCGCGCTGCGCGCATCGCGAGGAATCTCGCCAGCCGCATGAGCAGCCATGGAATCGGTTACGCGAACGTCTCCGGAAGAGGGCGGCCCATGGGTGAGGGTGCTGCAAGTGCGACGTACTCGGGCGATGTCGCCGCGGATGTTACTTGCGCCAACGCTTCTGGAACACCACGTTGCCCTCCATCTCGATCTGTCCGGTCAGTGACATTCCATCCTGACCAATCCAGCTCGTGGTTTTCACGACCACCTTGCCAATTGACGGCAACGTAAGCGCTATCGTTGTATTTGCGTCAACTGCGGCTCCCTCGGGATGCGCATCGGCTACGCAGGCACGCGCGATGTGATCCATCTCGAACGAGCCGCCATTGATCATGTTGCTCACCTGATGTGAACCGGTGATCACGCTGGTGCGGCCGGTCGCAAGATCGCGCTCGATCGTCCATCGCGGCGTCATCGCGACGGCGAGCGGCGAGCGATTGATCGTCGTATCGGGCCGGTTCATTTGAACGTGGTTGTTGTTTTCTTTGGACGGCGGCGCGATCGGGATCCTCACATGGGAGCCACGCCGGCCCCCCGCATAGACGCGAATCACCGGATTGGTTCGGGTCGGAAAGATGCGCGGAAAATCCGAGCAGGAAATGCTCACGCGCAGCCGATGCCGTCGCGCGACCATGTACGACGTCGCCACCAGCGCAACCCGCATATCGATGATCTGGCCCGTGGGCACCGGCTCGGGAATCTCGAGCGAATTACGATACGCCGCCTTGAGCCATCCGGTGCTGATCAACGACGAACTGCCATCCGGCGCGACGTCACATAGCTTCACGACCAGGTTTACGTCGTCTCCGCTCTCGACCGCGATCTTGACCAACGCCTCGGCCGATCCACTTATCTCGAGGTCGGACTGCAGCGGCCCGCTGGTAAAGGCCACGGACGCGAGATCGTCGTGATTCTGATCGAGCGGCAGACCAATGCCGAGCGCGGTCGGATCCCACAAACCGGCATGCGTGCCGACCGACGGCTGCGCTTCGTAACGCTCGCTGGTCTCGTCGCCGGCAGGGTCGGTGCTCAGGTTTTGCTTCGCGCCCAGGTAATAGTTGCTGAAAGTGGTTCGCGGGACCGGCCATTTCCGCTCGCTGCGCCATCGATTGGCGCTGCCCTGTATGAAGTAGGTGACTGCGGGCTCGCGATCGATTCCGTTGTCCTGATTCTTCAGCCAGCGGTCGAAGAACCGCAACATCTCGGGCAGATAGTCAACCGGCTCATGAGGTGAAAGGTCGGGCAACGAGTGCATCCACGGTCCCATCAGAAGTTTCTTGTTTGCGCTCCCAAGCTGCTCATACACGCGGGTCATCGCTTCCGGAAAGATGTCGCGCCATCCGCCGATCACAAACGCGGGAATTTTGATTTGAGAACAATCAACCGCGCGCGACTGCCAGTACTCATCGTGCGAAGCATGATCCTGCCACGGAAAGATGTACGGTAACGCGTGCTCGATACGCTGTTGCCAAACTCTGTACCATCGGCCCGCCGGATCGACCAGCGTCGGCGGCATCAGGTTCATCGCGAGCATGAACGATCCCCAGGCACCAAAGGACGGCAGACAACTCAGGCATCCTCCCGAGTAGAGAAAGTCAACGTAGATGTCGTTGGTGCCCATGATCGGCACGATCGCCTTGAGATGCGGCGGCTGCTCAAATGCGACCTTCAATGACGAGATGCCTCCGTATGACATGCCGAACATCCCGACATTGCCGTCGCACCATGACTGTGCCGCGATCCATTCGACCGCCTCGGCGCCGTCGCGCCCCTCGCCGCGATCCATCGCCTCATGAACAATTCCGTCAGAGCTGCCCAGTCCGCGAAAATCGATCAGCAGGACGGCGTAACCGCGCGCCGCGAAATAGCGGCGCGGAAATTCATTCGCCGCTCCGATCAGGTCGTCCTTGTGATAGGGGTAAAAGCTGAGCAGCGCTGGAAATGCGCCGGTTGCGTCGGGGCGATACAGATCCGCAGCCAATGTCGAGCCGTCGTGCAGCGGAATCAAAACGTTGCGATCGACTTTGACCTGATACTTCTCATCTTTCATTCGTCTGTCCTCGATCTCCAGCACCATGTCCAGGGCCGAGCTTCTATCTTGCGGTTCATATCGTCAAGGAAAATCGACAATTGTTGCTCCTCGAACTTGAAGGACGAATAGCTGAATCTCGCTCTGCCAGCAGATGTGCGTGATGTCACCGCGGTTTCCGTTATTCGGCGGGTCCGTTATAGAGTGTCGCCGTGCGTGTGATTCTGATTGCAGCCAAAGAGCTTGGCCTGGCCAAGACCCGGCTCGGTTCGGCGATGCCCGAAGACGAGCGCGAAGCCTTGGCCGAAGCAATGTATCGCGACGTGCTGGCGGCGGCGCTCGGCTCGCATCAGGCGGAGATGGTCGCAGTCGTGAGCTCGGACCGCCGCTTGCTCGAGATTGCGCGCGGAGCAGGGGCGATGCCGATCGATGAGGGCTACGCGCGCGGACTCAACGTCGCGGTGGCGATGGCGACAGGCGTCCTTGCCGAGCATGGCGCCACCACGCTTTGCACGCTCCTGTCCGATATTCCGATGATCACGGCCGCCGATATCGACGCGGTATTCGGCGCGATGGAAATAGAGCCGGGACCGGGCGTGGTGCTGGTGCCCTCGCGCGATTTCAGCGGCACCAATGTGATCGCGCGCTCTCCGGCCGGAATCATTGCTACCCGGTTCGGACGCCAGAGTCTGGCGAAGCATCTGGATGATTGCCGCGCGCGCGCGGTGCCGTGCCAGGTCCTAAGGCTTGCGCGGCCTGCGCTTGATCTGGATCTTGTAAACGACCTCTATGAATTTGTACGCTCGGCTTCGACGACCCACACCCTGAACCAGCTCTCCCGCCTGGGAATTGCGCATCATTGAATCCGAACTCCTTCGCCAACGGATATAGCGGCAGTGGAAATGATTGAGCAGCTAGGCGCATCCATACTCGACGGTATTGTTGCGCTCGGAAATTTCGTCCTGTTCCTGTTCTATTCAATCGTCTATGTGGTCGTGCCGCCCTACAAGGCGCGCCTCGCGATCCGCCAGATTCGGATTATCGGCGCCGATTCGCTGCTCCTGATTCTATTGATCGGCGCATTCACCGGGATGGTGCTGGGACTGCAGGGATACACCACCTTGCGCCGCTTCGGCTCCGAGGGCGCGCTCGGCACCGTGGTCGCGCTGACGATAGTGCGCGAGCTCGGCCCGGTCCTGGCCGCGCTGATGATCGCGGCGCGCGCGGGCTCCGCGATGGCCGCCGAGCTGGGCTCGATGCAATCGACCGAGCAGGTCGATGCGCTCACGGTCATGGCGATCAACCCAGTGCAGTACCTCGTATCGCCGCGGATGATCGCGGGCATAGTCAGCTTTCCGCTGCTGACTACGATCTTCGACGTGATCGGAATCTGGGGCGGATGGCTGGTGGGATGCGGCCTGATGGGTGCGCCGTCGGGCGACTACTTCAACGGAATCGCGTCGCAGATGGGCTCGCACGATATCGCGCTTGGTCTGTACAAGGCGCTCACCTTCGGGGTCATCGTGATGTGGGTGTCGTGCTACAAAGGCTACCACGCGCAGCGGATGGCGACCGGGGTCAGCCGCGCAACCACAGAGGCGGTGGTGCTGTCGAGCGTTTTAATCCTCGCGGCCGACTATATCCTTGGAGCGCTTCTTCTGTAACATGGCGGACTTGGCAGCATCTTCCAGCGGGCGGCGCATGAACTCCGAAACCAACGGCAATACCGATCGCGGACAATTCGAGCAACGCGATCGCGGTGCGCGGGCTCAGGCGCAGCTTCGGCCGCCAGGTGGTGCTCGACGCCGTCGATCTCGACGTGCCCGACGGGAAGATCGTCACCATCGTGGGACCGTCAGGGTGTGGCAAAACCGTGTTGCTGAAGCATCTTAATTTGCTCCTGCGTCCCGACGCAGGCTCGATCGTGATCGAAGGGACGGAGGTTGTCGGGCTTAGGGGCAGCGCGCTCAACGCGGTGCGCGAGAAGTTCGGGATGCTGTTCCAGGCGGGAGCGCTGTTCGACTCGATGACGGTGTTCGACAACGTCGCCTTTCCGCTGGTCGAGAAGACCACGCTCAGCCGCGAGGAGATTCGCGCCAAGGTGCTGGAAACACTGGCCGCAGTGGGGCTTCAGGGGATGGGCGAAAAATATCCCTCCGAGATGAGCGGCGGGATGCAGAAACGCGCGGCGCTTGCGCGCGCGCTGGTGCATCGCCCGAAAATCCTGATGCTCGACGAGCCGACCACCGGACTCGATCCGACCCGGACCGGCGCGATCCACGAACTTATCCGCGCGACCCAGAAGAAGTTCGGACTGTCGGTCGTGATGGTCAGTCACGACGTGCCGGCCGTGTTCCAGGTCTCGGACCGAGTCGCGTTCATGCATCACGGCAAGATGCAGCTCGTCGGAACGGTCGAAGAAGTGACCGGTTCGAGCGACGACGAGTTCAAACGCTTTCTGGCGGGCCGCGCCTCGGGCGACGACCTGGAAAACAACCAAGTGAGTTCGTAGAGACCCAAAGCAAGTAAATGTACGCAAGCCGCACAACGCAATTTATCGTCGGGATTTTCGGGCTGCTCGGAATTCTTGCGCTCGTGATCCTCTCGTTCCGCCTCGGGCAGATTTCGATCATTCCGCCGCCCGGCTATACCCTCTACGCGAGCTTCGACAATATCGCCGGATTGAAGCCGGGCGACGAAGTCGAAATCGCCGGCGTTCACGTCGGCCGCGTGCAGACGATCGAGCTCAAGGACGAGCGCGCGCGCCTTGCGCTGCGGATCGACGACGGCGTCGCGGTCGACAACGACGCGATCGCGTCGATCCTGACCAGCGGACTTATCGGCAGCAAGTACGTCTCGATCGCTCCAGGACCGGGCGAGAAGACGCTGGTCAACGGCGACACGATCCGGCAGACTCAGTCGGCCTTCGTGATCGAAAACGCGATCGGACAATTGATCAACAACGCAGGCTCATCGTCGTCGAGCAAAGATTCCGGCGGATCCGCAGCCTCGAGCGGCGGCAGCAGTGGCGACATCGGCGCTCCTCCGGGATTGGACACTCCGGCGGCAAAGTCCTCTCCCGCCGCGGCCGGCGCAAAAGACAAAACGCATTCCGCTCCTGCGAAGAAACCGTAGAACAATTTGATGGAGAATACCCAAGTGATAATGGCAACGCGTCCCCGCCCGATTGCGGGCTTCCTCAAGACTGCGGCGATGCTCCTGGTCGTGGCGGCATTCATTTCCGCAGCCGCTATCCGTCCGGCGCGCGCCGCGGATGATCCGATGACCGTGGTGCAGCGGACCGTTAACGACGCCCTCGCCGTGTTGCGCAACAAGCAGGTTCCGGCCGCGCAGCGGCGCGATCAGCTACGGCAGATAATCTCGCGCAGCTTCGATTTCACCGAGATGTCGCGCTCGGCGCTGGGCTATCACTGGAAACAGATCACGCCTGACCAGCAGCAGGAATTCACGACCGTCTTCACCACGTTTATCGAAGACTCCTACCTGGCCAAGATCAACGATTACTCGGGCCAGCAGGTTCAATTCGTCCGCCAGAGCAAGGACGGCGCTCAATACGGGCAGGTCGCAACCAATATCGTGCAGGCGGGCAAGGACCCGATTGCGGTCAACTACCGCCTGCTCAGCCAGAACGGCCAGTGGAAGGTCTACGATGTGACCGTCGACGCGATCAGCATCATCGCCAATTACCGCAACCAGTTTAACCGGGTGATGAACAACCAGGGTTATCCGAAATTGATCGCCGATTTGAAGAGCAAGCAGGCTTCTCTGGCGGCTTCGCTTGGCGATCGCCACTGAGGCAGACTCCCTTGCTACAATAGCGCGGCATGGTACGCTATGCCTCGGCCAGCGCCGCCGAAAGTGCATGTCGCTTGACGACTCGCGCCGCGCAGACACGGAGAAGGAAACTATGAGATCGGTTTGTAAATCGGCCGCGATGTCGCGGGTAGTGGCGGCGGTTGTCGCCACGACGATCGCTGCCTGTCTGATGCCGGCGGTGTCGGCGATGGCCCAGGACGTCGCGCCGCTCAGTAACAGTCCCGAGCGCCAGGGCGTTGTGCAACAGGCGCAGCAAACTCCGCCGGGTGAAGATCAGGGCGTCTACAGTGATCCGCTGGCGCCGTTCAACGAATCGATGCTCACGTTTAATCTCAAGCTCGACGACTGGATTCTGCGCCCGGTCGCCTCGGGCTACGCGTTTATCGCTCCCGAGGCCGTGCGCCAGAGCGTCGGGCGTTTCTTCGACAACGTCAATGTGATTCCGCGCTTCGCGAACAACTTGTTCCAGCTTCGCTTCGCCGAGGCGGGCGGTGAAGTCGCGCGCTTTGGAATCAACAGTACGCTCGGAGTCGCGGGATTCTTCGATCCGGCCGACGCGTGGTTCGGTCTGAAGGAGCACAACGACGACTTCGGCCTGACGCTGCGCTACTACGGCGCGCCGACGGGGCCATACGTGATGCTGCCGTTTCTCGGTCCTTCGACGATCGGCGACACTGTCGGAATGGTCGTCGACGGCGCGATGAATCCGATGAGCTATTTGCTGCCGTGGTACGTATATATTCCGGCTGACGTCGGACAGCGTGTGGGTGAAGCTGTGAACTACCGCTCGTTGCATCTGAACCAGTTCGAAGAAGCAGATCGCTACGCGGTCGACCTCTACGGCGCGGTGCAGGACGCCTACTTGCAGACCCGAGTTCACGAGACCAAAGAGCTCAAACAGTAGCGCGCCCGCGCTCTGTGGGCAGAAGAATCAAACGCGCCGCGCGACAATCGCGCGGCGCGTTTCTATTTGCTCGGTGCTTTGCAGAAACCCTTTCAATCCCTCTCCCTCCGGGAGAGGGCAAGCGGCGCGGCGATTGCTTCTTTTAGCAATCGCCGTGACGCGCGGGTGAGGGCGGCCTTGCGGAGAGCTTTACCGTTTTAATCGTGCGTACGCGCCACGGTGAAGAAGGTTCCTCACCTAGCCTTCGGCTTTCAGGGCGAAGGATCAGACGGGAACGAGGAGCCGCGCACCATCGTTCAGCTCACGTGCTCCCAAGCGTGATACGAGCTCCGCACCAGCGGCCCGGACTCGACGTGCCGGAAACCCAACGCGCGCGCGTCTTTGCCAATCTCTGCAAATTCCGCCGGCGGAACGTAACGGACCACCGCCAGATGCTCGCCCGACGGGCGCAGATACTGCCCGATCGTGACGATGTCGCACTCGACGCCGCGCAGATCGCGCATCACCTTCATCAGCTCGCCACGCTCTTCGCCGAGCCCGAGCATCACTCCCGCCTTGGTCAACACTTCGCGGCCAAGCGCGCGCGAGGTCTCCTTCGCATGCCTCAGCACCGCGAGCGAGCGCGGGTAATTTCCCCCTGGCCGCACGCTGCGGTAGAGACTCGGCACGGTTTCTATATTGTGGTTGTAGATATCGATCGGTGAGCGCACCACCGTCTCGACGCTCGAAAAGTCGCCCTGAAAGTCCGGCACCAGCACCTCGACGCGCGAGGCGGGAAGCTCCCGCTTGATCGCTCGCGCGGTCGCGGCAAAGTGTGCGGCGCCACCGTCGGGCAGATCGTCGCGATCCACCGACGTCACCACGACGTGCCGCAATCCGAGCCGCGCGACCGCTTGCGCGATCCTGCCCGGCTCTTCGGGATCGAGCGGCCTCACTTTGCCGTGCGCGACCGCGCAGTAGGGACAGTTGCGCGTGCACACGTCGCCCATCAGCATGAAAGTCGCGGTGCGATGCGAAAAGCATTCGCCGATATTCGGGCAGCATGCCTCCTGGCAGACGCTGTGCAGCTTGAGTTCCGACAGAATCGATTTGGTGCGCAGGTACTCGGCCGAAACCGGCGCACGCACTTTGATCCAGTCGGGATGTTTGCGCTCGGGCATCATTCGATTCGATCCTCAGCCATCACCGGTGGCGGGTCAACCAGCCTCCACAATTCCGAAGCGTCGATCGATTCCGCCGAATCGTATTCGAAGGTCGCGCAAAAACATTCGGCAAGAATCTTCGAGAACTGGGCGACGCCGATATCGGGCCGGCCGAGCCGCGCAATCGAAGTCATCTCGCATCCTTCGATTCCGCACGGCACGATCGACTCAAAATAGGAAAGATCGGGGCACACATTTAGCGCGAGACCGTGATATGTCACCCAGCGCCGGATGCCGACGCCTATCGACGCGATCTTCCTTGTGCCGTTCCAGACGCCGGTAAGGCCGGCGCGGGCGCGCGCCTCGATATCGCATCGCGCGAGCGCCGCGATCATCGCGGCCTCGAGCGCGCGCAGATATTTCGCCACGTCGCGCGACTTTCCTTCCAGCTTCAGGATCGGATAGGCGACGATTTGGCCCGGTCCGTGATAGGTCACTTGGCCGCCGCGCGAGACCCGCACGACCGGAACCTCGGGACGCGGCGCTACGATAAACTTCTCGTCGGCGGCGCGCCCGAGCGTGTAGACGTGCGGATGCTCCAGCAGCATCAGGGTGTCGCCGATCGCGCCCGCGAGCCGCGCCTGCACTATCGCGGTTTGCAGCGCGAGCGCGCGGCGATAGTCAACGACGCCGAGCTCCGCGACCGCGAGATTTCGTTGCGCCTGGTTCATCGCTATTAAAAGTTGATCGACTCACCGTCGGCGGCGAGCGCCGCTTCCATGATCGCTTCGGACATCGACGGATGAGGATGCGCCATCTTGCCGAATTCCTCAGTTGTCGCTTCCAGGGTTTTTCCGAGTACGACCTCCGCGATCATGTCGGTCGCGCCGTGGCCGATTATCTGGCAGCCGATCACCTCGCCATACTTCTTCTCTGCTACGATCTTGGCGAAGCCTTCGGTGTGGCCGATCGCCACCGCTTTGCCGAGCGCGCGAAACGGAAACTTTCCGACCTTGACCTCGATCCCGCGCGCACGCGCGTCGGCCTCGTTAAGTCCGACCGTCGCGACCTCGGGTTCGCAGTAGATGCATCCCGCGATCGACAGCAGGTCGAAACCCGGCTCGCGCACGCCCGCCATGATCTCGACCGCCGCGATTCCTTCGGCCGAGGCCTTATGCGCGAGCAGGGGAGGGCGAATCACATCGCCGATCGCAAAGATGGTCGGCGCGGTGGTTCTGAACGAGTCATCCACCTTGATGAAACCGCCGCGTTCGAGTTCGACGCCAGCCTTGTCGAGTCCGATACTGGCGCTCAGCGGAGTCCGTCCGACCGCGACCAGCACCGCTTCCGCCTCGACGGATTTCGCGGCGCCCGCGGCATCGAGTGTCACGCTCCATGCGCCGCCGTTTTTCGCCATCGACTTGAAGCCGTGCCCGAGCATCACCTGGACCTTGCGCTTGATGAACGATTTGCGCAGCTCTTCGGCGATCTCGGCGTCGAACCCCGGGAGCATCTGCTTTTCCAGCTCGACGATCGTCACCGCGGTTCCGAAGGCCTGGTAGAAATATCCGAACTCGAGGCCGATCGCGCCCGCGCCGATAATCACGATGCTCTTGGGCAGCGTGTCATGCACCAGCGCTTCCTTGCTGGTCATCACGCCGTCCCCGATTTTCATTCCGGGAAACAGCCGCTCGTTTGAGCCGGCGGCGAGCAGGATCTTGTCCGCTTCGAGCGACGCGGCCGGCGGCGCGGGCTTGTCTTCGGCCTGCGTCAGCGCGACGGTGTTCGGCCCCGCGACGGCGGCGTTTGCCTCGAAAAAATCGATGTTGTTTTTCTTGAGCAGAAAGCGCACGCCGCGCGAGAGCTTCTCGGCGGCGGCGCGCGAGCGTGCGATCACCTTTTTGAAATCGACCGTCACTGTGCCGGTTTCGATTCCGTGTTCTTTTGCCGCGCCGCGAATCGTCTCCATCGCTTCGGCAGAATTGAGCAGCGCCTTCGACGGGATACATCCCCAGTTCAGGCACACCCCGCCGGGGCGATCGCGTTCGATAACCGCGACCTTCATTTTGAGCTGGCTGGCGCGAATCGCGGCGACATAGCCGCCCGGTCCGGAACCGATAACGATCAGATCATAACGTGTATTGGCCAAGATGAAGTCCTTTCGCAGCACGCGCTCACACGAGCCGCGCCGCTACCTCAACGATATCACTTGCGCGCGCGCGAGAGACGATCTCGATCGGCGCTCGCAACGACCCGAGCGCGCATCGATAGATGCCGGCGGCGAGTTCCGCCTCGGCGAGTCCTTCGCCCGCGATGATCACGCGTCCGGTCTTCGCGATCGATGTGGCAACGGTCGCGGCATCGAGCGGGGCGAGCGCGCGCAGATCGATTACCTCGACGCTGATTCGGCGCTCTTCGAGGATCGCGGCCGCCACCTTCGATTCTTCCACCGCGTGCGAATACGCGAC
Organism: uncultured delta proteobacterium; assembly: GCA_963765675.1. Lineage (GTDB taxonomy): Bacteria > Desulfobacterota > Binatia > Binatales > Binataceae > JBARDN01. The sequence goes on from CAVXXK010000014.1 coordinate 190,914, forward strand.
GATCGTCAGCGCCGCGCCGTCGCGAATAATCCGCGCGCCTTCGAGCCGCGCCGCGTAATCACGACCGTCAGGCACTTCGCCATTGGTGTCGTAAAGCACGCGATGCTCTAAAACGATAACGGGTGCGCCAAGCCGAATCGCCGACTTGAGCATCCCCCTGGCGTCGGCCGGTGACGCGGGTGCGATCACGCGAACTCCTGGATTGATTGCGGCCGACGCGAGCATCCCGTCGTCGCCAAGCGGCGCGCGAATCACAATTGGCAGCGTGCGATGGTTCAGCAGTTGCGCCGCAGCCGCGAGCGCGAGTGCTCCGTTTCGCATTTCGACTACCGGAACGAGCCCGCCGGTCGCGGCGCCCAGCGCGAAGGCTACTAGCGACGCGTCAGAGCGCGGAACGTCGCGGATTCTGCGCTCACCGAATTCGGCGAGCATCCCGGCGGTGACCCCAAACGCGCCGCCTTCGTAGCCGATTCTTTCGCCGAGCAGAAACACGCGCTCGTCGCGGACGAGTTCCTCGCGCAGCGCCACGGCGATCGCCTGCCGGTAGGTGATTATCGGCATGGCGGAAGATTGGCGGCGAAGGCGGCCGCTTCGTCGAGGAGGCGCTCGATATCGCCGTCTATCTGGTCGAGGCGTGCAGCTGCGTTGCCGTCCTGATCGATCATTCGCCGCCGTATCGTGGCGATCGGATCGCGCTCGGGCGCAATTCGATCTCCGCGCGCGCCGCCGGGCCGGTAAGTCACCGCCTCGACCAGCGACGGTCCTTCACCGGCACGCGCGCGCCCGAGCGCCTCGGTCACTGCGGCATGAACCTCGAGTCACTTCCATCCCGTCCACTCGCGTCCCGGGCATTTTGTACGGCGCGGCGAGCTGATGGAGTCGTTCCTGAAAGACGGCGTTGTCGGTGATCGTGCCCATCGCGAAAAAATTGTTCTCGCACACGAAGACCACCGGGAGATTCCACAGCGAGGCGAGATTGAGCGCCTCGTGGAACGCGCCCTGCGAGAGAAGGTCGTCGCCGAAGATGCAGCAAACGGCGTGCTGCGTCTCCCGGTACGCGATCGACAGGCCGAGCCCGATCGCGATCCCGAGTGCGTCAGGCGCATCAGAAAAATGCAGGTCCGCATCGGCGTCCGCAATCGCGTCGCGAGAGATCTTGCCTGATCGATAAGCCGTCGCGATCTTCGCGTCCGCGCCCGCGGCGAGGCGATGACCATGCCCGCGGTACGCGCTGGCAAGGTAGTCGCCCTTGACTAGCGCGAGGATCGCCCCGGCGGAGGTTGCCTCCTCACCTCGGTAGAGACTTGCATGCGCGGGATCGCGCTGGCCGAGCGCGGCGGCGCGTTCGTCAAAACGCCGCATCAATTGCATGGCACGGTACAGTTCGCAGGCTCGCTCGGCGGAAACGGAGGACGCGTTCGGTTCGGAATGTTCTGCTGCCTGTTCGGTTTTCATCGCCGGCCTGCGATCGGTTCGCTATCAGAGCTCCACGCTAGACCAACCGCCGCGATCGTGAAACGGGCCGTCGGCTAGTGGAGCGGCGCGATGGTGGAAGAGCGGGGCGCGCCCGGCTTCGCGGCGGGAACTGGCACGGGGCGAAGCTGATCGGCGTAGAGGATCGCGTGCTGAAAGTCCGCGCGGTTCGCAAGATTGTCCACCGCGCGACTGAGTGCCTGGTCGAGCCCCGCGGCGCGATTATCGCCGATCGGATCCTGGTCGTTGCGTCCGCCTTCGCCCGAGACGGCCTGATAAAACGTCACCGCGCCGTCGCGCGCGACCACCTGCGCGTTCATCACGAGCGTCGCATGCGCGTCGCCCGCGCGCCAGTTGGGCTGAAAGGTCGAATAGAGCTGCGAGAGCTCCAGGTTTATTGTGACCGGCGCATTCGCGGCCACGGTGAACCCGCGCATCGCAAGCGCCTGCTCCATCGACTTTTGCAGCACGTAGTCAACGTCATTCTTGATCGTTATCTGCGCCGACTCCTGCTGGACGCTGTCGAGCGTTTGGCCGACATCGATCTTGTCTGTGCGCACGTCGAGTACGTTGACCCGTACCGCAACGCGACGGGCGCCCGCGACCTGGCTATAAACCGGCGACGGCAGGTATTCGATTTCAACTCGCGACGGATAGACGCTCGAGCATCCTGCCGCGAGCGCCACGAGCGCGGCAGTCCCAATCGTGCCAATCAGCACAGCGCTGACCGACGCGCGCGAAGATTTTTTTTCCGGATGCGGCACGGATGGGTTGCTAACACGCTCCACGCGAGCAAGGCAATCGACTGTCGCGCAAATCGGTCAATCCGCCAGCAGCAGTTTCATCTGCGCCGCCATCGCCACCGGCGAGAACGAGCGGCGATGAATCGGCGAGGGGCCCAGGCGCTGCACTGCTTCGATATGCTCGGCCGTGCAATATCCCTTGTGTTGCGCCAGCCCGTAGCCAGGAAAGCGCGCATCGAATTCGACCATCATGCGGTCGCGCGTCACCTTGGCGATTATCGACGCCGCCGCGATACAGAAGCTCTTGCGATCGCCGCCCACGATATGGGTCTGCGGAAGTCCGAGTCCCGGGATATCGCGGCCATCCACCAGTACGTGTTCGGGAGTGCGTCCCAGAGCGGCGATCGCGCGGCGGCTCGCGCTCATCGTTGCCCAGAAGATATTGAGCCGATCGACTTCTTCGACTTCAGCGATTCCAATGCCGACCGCGAGCGCGCCTAATCGGATCGGCTCGAACAGCGCCTCGCGTTTTTCCGGCAGGAGCTGCTTGGAGTCGTGCACGCCCTTGATAAATTTCTCCGGCGCGAAAATCACCGCGGCCGCCACGACCGGTCCCGCCATCGGACCGACTCCGGCTTCGTCGACGCCAGCGACTTCGGTGACGCCGCTGACCCACAGACGGCGTTCGTATCGGAGGTCGGGACGCTTGGACATGGCCTACGCAAGCCTCTTGAGGCGCGCCTTGCGGACGGTCTCGGCGACACCGTCGGGATCGGTGATGTCGCGCAGATGGATCGCGAAGTCGGCGCTTGCCGCCGACGCGATCGTCACGTCGCCCAGGCCGAGCATCCGCTGCATCACGCGCTTGGAGACCTCGACCGAGCGAATATCGGCAAGCTCCATTTCGCGCCGCGAGGTCGCCAGAATTCCCTGCTGTTCGAAGATTCGATCGGAAGTGACGGTCCAGCTCTGGCGCCGCCGCTGGATCATCGCGTTGACGATTGCAATTACTCCGAGCCCCATCGGCACAAATCCAGCCGGCCACATCTTCGGGTTCTTCTGGAAGGTTTCGCCGAGCACGATCGCGCCGAAGACGATCAGCACTCCTCCGACGACCATCGCATTTGCATAGCGCCACATCGAGGGATGGATCTTCGCGAGTATATACTCGCGCACCGCGGCCGGCTTGGGCGCGAACATTCGCGTGCCGCATCGCGAGCAGAACTGCGCTCCTTGCGGGCATTCATTTCCGCACTGGGGACATCGCATCGCGCCGCGCTTCCACCTCCCGCCCTGGTTCGGGATTATAGGCAAACACAATCAACAGACAAACACCAAGGCACCAGGCAGCCACAAGGACACCAAGACACCAAGAAGAGATTCTTTCTTCTTAGTGCCTTCGTGTCTTAGTGGCCGGTTGGTGCCTTGGTGTTTTCTTCCAGCGCTTTCCGCGCGGGCGCGAGCCGTGGTAAATCTCGGCCCATGAAATTCGGATTATTCGGAATCAATAACGGCCTCTGTGCTTCCCCAAAAACTGCGGCCGCCGTGGCGCGCGCGGCCGAACAGGCCGGATTTGAAAGCCTGTGGACGGGCGAGCACGTGATCGTTCCCGATCCTCAAGTGCCGCCGTCGCCGGTGGCGCCCGACTACCCGATGCTCGATCCCGCGATCGCGCTTGCGTTCGTCGCCGCGCACACCGAGAAGATTCGTCTCGGCACCGGGATAATCATTTTGCCGCAGCGCAATCCCGTCGTGCTGGCAAAGGAACTGGCGACCACTGATGTGCTCTCGAATGGACGGCTGATTTTCGGAATTGGAGTCGGCTACCTGAAACCGGAGTTCGACGCGATTGGTGCTCCGTTCGATCACAAGGGCGCGCGCAGCGAGGAATATCTAGCCGCGATGATCGCGTTATGGTCACAACCCAAGCCCGAGTTCAACGGACGATGGGTGAAATTCAAGGGCGTCAACACGATGCCGCGGCCGGTGCAGAAGCCGCACCCGGAGATCGTGTTCGGTGGACACACCCCGGAGGCGTTCAGCCGCGCCGCGCGGCTGGCAAAAGGATGGTACGGGTTCGCGCTCGACCTCGAGGGCGCCAAGAAGTGCATTGCCGGCGTCAAGGAAGCGTGCGCCAAAACGAAGCGCAGTTTCTCAGAGATCGAGATCAGCGTCACTCCGCGTGGAAAAGTCGATCTGGACACGGCTCGCCGCTTCGCCGAAGCGGGAGTGCATCGGCTGATTCTGCTCCAAAGTGGAAACGACCAGGCGTCCATCCTGACTCAGGTGAGCGAGGTCGGGCGAAGTCTGATCGGCAAAGTCTAAGGAATCGGGCGGCGGCGAATCTCGCCGCCGCCCGATTCCTCGCTCCCTCCAATGACTGCCGCTGACGCCCTGGGTTCGCATTGGTTCCCCAAGGAACCAATGCCAGATGCCGTCAAGACGGTGGAAAGACGGCCTTAGGCACTTCGCAGCGCGCTTCTGGCCGCCAATTTCTCGTCATCGCGGCAAAATCCTAGCGTGCGCAAGATCAAGAATTCGTGCAGGACAATTCCATTTCGAGGCGATCGGGAAGCAAATCCTCCGGCACGGCGCTTGCGTTGACAGAAAGTCAACTCGGCAACGACGAGCAAGCCCACTAAAGGAGGGCGAGCCAGCAATGATGAAGAACGACAGTAGCCACGTGTTAACAGTGAAAGAACTTTCGGACTACCTGAAGGTCCATCCGTCCACGATCTACCGCCAGCTCAAGCGCGGGAAACTGCCCGCGTTCAAGGTCGGTAGCGATTGGCGGTTTAATATCGAATCGATCGACCGGTGGCGTTTGGAGCAGGACGCGTTTCGCGGCGTGTCGATCTAGATTTTGGGGAAAGAGGGGCAACGGCGAGGCGCCTCCTGGCAGCGCGTTGAAGATCAATCAACCCTGCCAGGGGGCATCGGCTTGCGGATTCGTTACGGAGTCTCGGCGGCATCGGCGACACGCAGAAAATCGAATGCCAGCCATCCGCGGAGCGGATCGACGCGGCTTACCTGCACCATGATTGGCGTGTCGTCGGCGAGCTCGGGAGCGCCGCGCAGAGTTCCGCGCACGACATAGTCAAGAAGCTCTGCGCCGGCGCCGTCGCGAGTCGCGCTCGCGCGTAAGGGTTTAGCGGCGGCGTAACGCTCGAGGTAGCGTAGCGTCCAGTAGCGTTTGGCGCGGCGTTCGAGTTCGCGGCCGGAAGTCTCAGCGTTTTCGGCGCCGGCCAGCACGTTCAGCAATTCGTCGACGCTATAAGCCTGCGCGCCCGGCTTCAAAAGAGCGGCGAGCAGTTGGCGCTGCAGCACCAGGTCCGCATAGCGCCGAATCGGCGAACTCAACTGTGCGTAGTAGTCGAGTCCGATTCCTGCATGGAACTCTGGATACATCGAAAGCCGTGGCCGTTGCATCGCGGCGTCGCCGCGCATGTCGGGCTGCACCCGGTAGATAATCGGAATCCGGTGTTCGGCCGCGAAACGCGCCGCGACGAAATTGCTCAGCACCATGAATTCCGCCACCAGCATCCGGCTCGGCGAATTCGAATCGAGCAGGAAGATCTCGATCTCGTCTTCACGCACCCGAACTTTCGTCTCGCGCCGATGCATCAGCATCGCACCTGCCGTGCGCCGGCGCTCGCGCAGACGCTCCGCCGCGTCAGCGAGCATCGCGAGCGTGCCAGCCGCGGGATCGCCCGCGGGCTCGTTTGCAAGAATACGGTCCGCCTCCCCGTAATCGAGCCGGCGCGACACGGCGATTTTGGACGGATAGATCGACGCGGCCAGCACCTCGCCCGCCGCGGAGATCGTCACGTCTGTGGTCAGGACCGGACGCTCGCTTCCCGCGATCAGGCTCGCGGCCCCGCACGAGACCGGGTCGGGCAGCATCCGGATGGTCGCCTCGGGAAGATAGACGGTGGTTGCGCGCGCCGCCGCTTCGATATCCATCGCGCCGCCCTTGATGACGAAATCCGCGACCAGTGCGATATGCACCCGCACGCGCAGCGAGCCGTCGGGCAGCGGTTCGCACGCGAGCGCGTCGTCAACCTCGACGGTATCTTCGTCGTCGATCGTTATCGTGTAGCCGCTGTCGGCAAGCGGACGCGCCGGCGGCGCGACGGAAGAGGCCTCGGCGCGCGCGGCGGCGCTGAACTCCTCGCGCAGCCCGGCCACCATCGCAAAGCGCGGCGCGCTGGGCTTCGCGCCGAGCTTTTCCAGAATCTCGAAGGCGGCTTCGGCGGAATCGATGTCGGGGGCGATCGCGGCCAGCATCAGGCTGAGCTCGCGCGAGCGGGCGAAAGGATTCCTCAAGTATTTGTTTAACTCTTCGCTGAGCGCCGCCGCTTCCTCCGCGCTGGGCCGCGCGTCCGAGGTCAGCACTTCGCGCAGCGTCGATTGGATACGCCGGTAGTCGTCGCTGCGCGTGCGGACGCGCTCCTGCTGGATCCGCAGGCGCTCGACCTGGTCGGGAGCTCGCGGCACGAAATCCATGTGCCTGCGCGTGAAGTAGAGCCGGTCGCCGATCAGCGCCTCGAGCATCACTGAGTCGGCCACGGCCGAGCGCCGTCCGAAAAACAGATCCGCCAGTTCGGGCGCGGTGAAGCTGCGCCCCTGCTCCTGCACGATTTCCCACAACAAATTAAGGTCAAGCTCGCCCGCAAGGGCGGCGCGTTCGTCCTCGAGCGCCGCAATCGCGTCGGTGGCGGCCTCGCGCGCGGGACGGCGCTCCGGATGCTCTATCATTACGAGGTCGCGCGCGATCAGGCGTTCGCGGCCGTCGGCGCCGAGCACGGCGACGTGGCGTTCCTGGTCGCGAAGCGCAAGCGCGGCGCGAAAGCGCCCCTCGTCGAGGTACTCGACAATCGTGCCCGCGTAGCGGCCCGGATATTTTGCCTCTGGCGCCATCGCAGATTTCATTTTGACGATGCCCGTGGACAAAGACTATATGAAAGGTCGAACCGATGGCCCGAAAACAGATTGAAATCGATTTGCCCGACGAGCTGGCCAATTCGCTGGCGCGGGTAGCCGAAGCGCTGGGAATCACGACGCTGGACGAGGCCGCGATTATTGCGATCGCGGACTGGACCTCGCGCCGTGCCGCCGAGCTCGACAATCTCGATCCAGATCGCAGATATTTCGTGAACGAGGCGTTAGATGAACTCATCCACAAGAAAGACCGGTAACCCCTTCTCCATCTTCTTCATCACGGGCGCCGTGGCGGCCTTCGCGTTCGTCGCCGCAATCTCGATCACAGCGGGCGTAGCGCTCGCCAAGAAAGGCGTCGACGTCGAGATTCCGTTCGACGGCTCTCAGCTCAAGACTCCCGAGATCAAGCAGCCGGTTTATCTTCAGCCCGTGGGCGGCAGCCTGATCGTGTCCGACGCGGCGGGAGGCGTTTACTCGGTTACGATGTCAGGCGCGACGAAGACGATCGCCGACAAGACCAAGGTGCCGCATCCGGGCGGGCTGGCCGAGGCGCCTGCTGGATTTGGATCGTACGCGGGGCAGGTGTTCGTGCTCAACGCGCCCGAGGGCGCCAAGGGCTCGTGCGAGGTCGATCGGATCGACAAGTCGGGAACAGTCAGCGTCTTTGCGAAGCTGCCCGACGTCGGTGCAAACAAACCCACGGTCTGCCGTGACCTGGAATTCGCGCCAGCGAGCGGAGCCTACGCGGGCAAGCTCTACGCGGCGGTTTCCGGCAACTCGACGATCTACGCGATCGATTCGTCGGGCAAAGCGAGCGCGTTCGGCACCTTCGACAAGCCGCTCGCGTTCGATCTCAGCGCGATCGCGTTTGCGCCATCGAGCGATAGCAAGGCTCCCGGCAAGATGTTGGTCGGGATGCGTCCGCGGATGACCGGTGCGTCGAAGATCGGACGCATCTCGGTGGTGGGTCCCGACGGCAAGATGAACAGCGATCCCTACCTGGTCGGATTCATCAATCCGACGGGATTCGGTACTTCGCCGTCCGGCTTCGGCACCTACGGCGCCACTTTCATGATCGCTGACATGGGCAAGCCGGCGGAGAGCGGCGGCACCGACGATGGCTCGGTCTATCGCGTGTATAAAGACGTTGCGCGCCCGTTCGTCGGCAACGTCGCCGATCCCAACTGCATGAAGTTCGTCGGCAACAAGATGGTGCTGGCGGACCCGTCGGCAAAAGGCGTCGGCTCCGGCGCGATCGTGGTGATCTCCTCGATGCTGTAGCGGCGGCGAATCGGAAGCGAGGCTCAGTGCCCGAAGTGGAAAAGAAATCCGCAGCTCGGGGCGTGGACGTCCACCCACAGCCTCTGATTGCGGTGCGCGACGTAAGGGCCAGCAGCCGCTGGTATCAACGGCTGCTCGGAGCTGACGCACTTCCGGAGCACGAGCATCGCGATGCCTATGAGCGGCTGTTTTGTGACGGCCGGATGATCATGCAGCTCCATGCCTGGGACGAGGAGAATCACCCAAATCTCGTCAACGCTGACGCGGCCCCGCCCGGGCATGGCGTGTTGCTGTGGTTCGAGATGGCCGACTTCGATGCGGCGGTCGAGCGAGCGCGCGCCCTGCATGCCGAAATCGTCGAGGAGCCGCACGTCAATCCGGCGCCCGAGCATCGAGAGATGTGGCTGCGCGATCCGGACCGGTACGTAGTGGTAATCGCAAGTCCGGACGGCGAATCCGCTGCTCCGGCGCGATCGTCGGTTCGACCGCGATAACCGGCGCGTGAAGAAATCTATCGCGAATACGACCGAGACCGACGATCTGCCGCTCCTGCACGTCGATGTCGCGACTATGTTTGTGATGTCCGCGTCGGAGCGGATCGAGCGGTTGAATGATCCCGATTGCTCGCCCGGGCCACGCGTCTATTTCTCCGGATGTACGTCTCGGCAATATCGTGCGCGTTCGCGGCGACCTCGATGATCGGACCGCGAAGAGGTTACTTGCTGTTGGCGCCCAAGAGCCTCCGTGGCGCGATTTTAACGTGCTGCCACGATGCTTGGGAAAATTCATCGACGTGCTGTCAACCGAGCAGCCGGTCGCGACCGTCGCGCCGCATGTCATCTACCGGCTTCCGAACCAGCTGAGATATGAGCACCCGGCGACGATCGTGCGAGGCGATACTGCCGCGGGCGCCGCGATGCTGTCGCGGTTCGCCGAACGCGGCTTGCCTCAGCCGATGCTCGCGGCGGGATTCAAGGGGGTCGGCGACTTTTGGGAGCCTTGGTGCGTCGCCGTCGAGCGCGAGGAGATCGCGGCGATCGCGTTTGCGGCGCGGCTCGGCGATAGCGGCGCGGAGATCGGCGTCTACACGTTTCCGAACTTTCGCGCGCGTGGATTCGCGGCCGCGGTAACGGCGAGTTGGTCCTCGATGCCGTCGCTTGACGGACGCGCGCTGTTCTACAGCACGGCGCGGTCGAATCGATCATCGCAGCGCGTCGCCGGGAGGCTCGGCCTTCGCATGATCGGCGCGAGCGTCAGCATCGGCTGAAGGCGGATCGCCTCGATCAGGATCGATTGGAGATCTGAAAAGGATTGCCGTCGGGATCGGTTCCCTCGCAAAGATCCAGACCGTCTTTCGACTTGATCTTGCCGAGCTTCGCGCCGCGTTTCACGAGCGCGTCGCGCGTTCCGGCAACGTCGGCGGAAAAGAAGACCAGTTTCGGCGGTCTGCGTCCAACCTCCGAAGTGCCATTGTGCAGCGCAATGTCGCATGCGCCGGCGTCGAAGACTTTCCAGCCGGGCTCATCGGCGCTCTGCTTCAACCCGAGCGTGTCGCGATAAAACCGCGCCATCGCGGGCATCGCGTTGGTGAATATGATGACGCGTTTTATCGACAGATCCATCGTGATTCGCCTCCGGTTCGGCGGACCATACGAGAAGATATTTTTTTTGTCGAGAGAAACAGCCGCTATTTGATTGATGAAGTGATGATCGTTTTGGTGCCGATCGGCAGCGTCAGCGTCGTCTCGAATGTCGTCAGATAGTGCGCAGCCTAATGCGGCGCGATGCGTACCGCCGTCGAGCTTCGTCAAACCGGATTGATTCTCGCTTTTGGCTATCTTGACATCTGATGTTTGATGCATGATGATCATCAAATGCGAACCACGTTGGATATCGATGAAGATGTTCTCGAGACGGCGAAGGAGCTTGCGGCCCAGCGTTCGACTACCGCGGGACGCGTTATCTCGGATTTGGTTCGTAGCGCGTTGGCGCCCCGCGATCAGGCTGCCCGCAAGCGTAATGGCGTTCCCCTCCTGCCGAGCCGGAAAAACGGTTCGCTGGTGACGCCGGCGCTGGTTAATCGGCTGCGCGACGAAACATAGGGTGCGCAATGATCGCGCTATTGGACGTGAACGTGCTGATCGCGTTGTTCGACCCGTCGCATGTTCATCACGAGGCGGCTCACGAATGGTTCGGCAAGAATCGCGGATCCGGGTGGGCGACTTGCGCCTTGACGGAAAACGCATTCGTGCGGGTGTTGTCGAACCCCGCGTACCCCGGTTCCCGCACGACGGTCCAGGATGCCGCCTCCCGCCTCAGAACTTTTTGTACCGATCGTCATCACGTCTTTTGGAGTGACTCAGTGAGTATTCGAGAAGAGGGCAGGTTCGTGTGGGTTCATGTCCAAGGACATCGCCAAATCACCGATGTTTACTTGCTCGCACTCGCGATTGCGAAGCAGGCTCGGCTCGCGACGTTTGATTCCACAATCTCTGTTCGCGCGGTCGATCGTGCGCAATCGAAGAATCTCGAACTGATTGTTGTATGAAATTCTTCGCCGGATGACCTGCGCGATTTTCCGGTGCTGATCAGATCCGGACGCGGCCCCATTCGATTCGCGTTTGGACCGCGAACTCAAGCATTCCTCCGACTGCGTAGCGACTGAGTGGCTTCGTCATCCCGGCGTCAAACTCTTGCGAGGCTTCCGCGCCGAGATGATCTTCCGACCACGTCGCCCGTGAATGCTGGCATCGCAAATAATCCGCGATGCTCTGCGAGACCTGGATTGGCGCCGTGATCTTATTTCCAATTGGTTCAAAAGCAGAATGCACTAATAAGGGTTTTTCGATTTGATCGCTAATCGGTTTCCATGGTCGCTGACGGAGGCCATCGATCTTCTCGAGGAAATTGACCGCAAAGAGGATCTCTTCCCGCTCCCACGGCGAATTTCTCGGACCGTCGTAATCCAACAGCGCGAGGAATGCTCCATCGGCCAGCGTGCTCGCGAAGCGAGGCAAGACGCGATCGAGTTTCATCCAGTGGATGCTCAATCCCGCCACTATCAGTCCGTAGGGCGGTTCGAGCTGAGCTTCTTCCATCGTCGCGCGAATCCATCGGATCTTCGGGTTGTCGGCTTTTGGACGAGAGCGCGCCACGCGGAGCATCTCCTCCGAAGGATCGACGCCGTCGATTCGATCGACATGATCGACCAACCCTAGTGTGATCTTTCCGGGACCGCATCCGGCGTCGAGCACGGCTCTACACTGTGGCGCGATCAAGCCGAGCAGAGTGCTGTAAAGCTCGGGCGAGTAAGGCGGTCGAAACTGATAGTTCTCCGCCATGCGCCGAGAGGCAAAGCGATGACCATATGAAAGATCAGTCACAACAGATGGCGTGGCGCGCTATGATCAATGCCAAGGTTCGGTGATCGTCTGCGTGTCGCCGGTTTCTTTGTCCACCAGCAGCATCTCGACCTGCTGGTAGGTGCCCTTGGGAAAAAACACGTAGCCGCTGGCGGTGAAGTTGTGATTAACGTCCTGCGGCCGCAGCGCGACGGCGTCGATCTGTTGATTGGCCTGTTGATCGGCTTTGCTTTGGCCGCGTTCCGCGCCGCGGTACATCCCGGTGCCCGCTCCGATCGCGGTGCCGACGAGAGCTCCTGGTCCCACCGCGCCGAAACCTGATCCCGCGAGCGCTCCGAGGCCCGCGCCGACCGCGCCTCCTGCCGCGCCGCTGATTGCAGCGCTGCCGAGCGCTCCGCCGAGTTCCTTCGCGCCTCCGGCCTGCCGCGCGGCCTCGCCCGGAGGCAGAGGCGCGACGCGTTCGCCCGCGGAATTAAGTGCGAAGACCTGGCTTGGAACCACAGATCGAGGATCGTCGGTGCCGTTGGCGACCGACACGAACACCGGTTGCACCTCGCCGACAGAAGGTGCCGATTGCACGCTGATGGTCAACTGACCTGCCAGCGGCGTCGCGACCACCTGCGGCGTATGCGCGATCGGCGCCGACGCGACGGCGCATCCGCCAAGCGCAAGAGCCATCGCCGCGGCGAATGCCGCGCCAATCATCACGCGTATCGATATGTAGAATCCGTCCCCTCGCGAGCTTTTCATCTTCCCGGTCCCCACCGGCGTCGCAATTATTCTGGCGACGGCTGACGATCTGAGTCCATAGCGCGCCCGGCTGGCAGCTTTGCTAGATTACTCGTGATGCTCCCGAAAACGGCGCCGCGCCCGAGCAACGCGATAGTCATATTACTCGACAGCCTGAACCGCCACATGCTGGGCGCTTACGGAGGACGCGAGTTCGCGACCCCCAACCTCGACGCCTTCGCGCGCCGTGCGATTCGCTTCGATCGGCACTATTCGGGCTCGCTGCCGTGCATGCCCGCGCGCCACGACATTCTCTGCGGCGCGCTCGATTTTCTGTGGAAGCCGTGGGGCTCGATCGAAATCTGGGAGCGCCCCGTCACCGCATGGCTGCGCGCCGCCGGCGTCGTCACCAAGCTGGTTTCGGACCATCCGCATCTGTTCGAAACCGGTGGCGAGAATTATCACACCGATTTCACCGCGTGGGATTACCAGCGCGGACACGAGAGCGACCCGTGGCGGACGCGGCCCGACCCGTCGTGGATGGGCGCGCCGTCGTTCGGCCGGGGGCATATGCCCTACGACGACTCGCGCGGCTACTTTCGCGGCGAGGAGGATTTTCCAGGCCCGCGCACGATGCGTGCCGCGTGCGAATGGCTCGAGCGCGAGGCGCCCGCCGACGCGCGCTTCATGCTCTTTGTCGACGAGTTCGATCCGCACGAGCCGTTCGACACGCCCGAGCCTTACGCCTCGATGTACGATTCGTCGTGGAGCGGGCCGCATCTCATCTGGCCGCCGTACATGAGCGGCGCGATCGAGAAAGGCGTCCTCACGCCCGCGCAGGCGCGCCAGGTGCGCGCTTCCTACGGCGCGAAGCTCACGATGATCGACGCGTGGGTCGGAAAGCTGTTCGCGGCGATCGAGCGCGGCGGCTTTTACGACAACACCGCCGTGATCTTATGCACCGATCACGGCCACTACCTCGGCGAAAAAGATATCTGGGGCAAGCCCGCCGTTCCGATCTACGAGCCTCTCGGCCATACGCCGCTGTTCGTTGCCTGGCCGGGCGCGCAATCGGGATCGATCGACACGCTTACGACCAATGTTGATCTCTCGGCGACGATCGCCGACATTTTCGGCGTCGCGATGAAGCATCGCACACACGGCCGCTCGATCCTCCCGCTGTTCACCGGCGAGCAGAGCTCGATTCGTGATTGGGCGCTCGCAGGGGTATGGGGCCGCGAGGTTCATCTGATCGACGCTGAGCGCAAATACGCGCGCGCTCCGTCGGGCGACAACGCTCCGCTTAGCCTGTGGTCGAACCGGTGGTCCACGATGCCGGTGCATCGGATTCCCGAGCTGACGCTGCCGGCGCCCGACGACCGCGCCGTGCTCGACCGGATGCCGGGGTCGCACATCCCGGTTATCCGCCAGCCATTTCGCGCGGGCGATCTGCTGCCGTTCTGGGCGATGGGAAAGTTCGGCGGAAATTTTCTCTATCGCGTGCGCGATGATCCCGCCGAGGAAAACAATCTCGCCGGCTCGCGCGCGGAGAAAGACGCGGCCGACGCGTTACGCGCCGCACTGCTCTCGATCGACGCGCCTAAGGATCAGCTCAAGCGCCTCGGCCTCGCATGATCGATGCCTAGTGCCCGTGCCCTCCGCTACCGTGCCCTCCGAAGCCGTGGCCGCCGAAGCCATGATGGCCGCCGCCCAAGCCACCTCCACCGCCGCCATGATGTATGCCGATACCCTCCGCGACAGGTCCGAGTCCGAGCAAATAGATCGATGGCGGGAACATTGATTCGTTAAGCGCGTTCAGCGCTACCACGTCGTCATCCTCCGAGTCCGCCACGTACGCCGCGGTATCGTTCTCCTGCGTGAGTTGCCACTGGTACTTTTGAAATGCCTGCGCGTTGCCCTCGAATACGCATCCGCAATTTCCAGGATCGTAGTACCAATAGACATTTCCATTCGGCGTCGGATAACTATGCATCGAATAGGTGGGCAACCCCTGCACCATCTGAAGCTGATCGGGATAGTGCGCCTCCATCCGCTCGAAACCTGCCTCGGCCAGCGCTGATTCCGTCAGCTCCACCGCCGCAGGCCGCGACGCCTCGTAATGCTGGTAGAGCGAGCACCCGGCCGCCGCGAACACTATCGAGCATGCGATCGAAAACATGGCGCCATGGCACTGCATTCTGATTGCTCTCATGCTGGACGAATCGCCGGACACCGCTTTCGATCTCATATTATCTCTCCGGCGCATATTGCAAAGTGATCAATAGAGCTTAGCGCTACTCGCGCGTTGACATCATGGCTCGTGCCGCGATAGTTCACGAGCTTGGGAGAGTCCGTCCGGGAGATTACGATGAAAGATCGCGCGTACGAAGCCGGCCTTGCCGTGCGCAGGCGCGTGCTCGGCGCGGCGCACGTCGAGCGCTCGTTCGCCGCGGCCACCGAGTTCGATCGCGAATGGCAACGCTTCGTAACCTCGAACGCGTGGGGCGCCGTCTGGACTCGTCCCGGACTCGAGCGCAAAACCCGCAGCCTGCTCACGATTACGATCTTGGCCATGCTCGGACGCGAGGAAGAATTGCGCCTTCATCTGCGCGCCACGCGCAACACCGGCGCGAGCCGCGACGAGGTCAAGGAAGCCCTGATGCAGTTGGCAGTCTACGCCGGGGTGCCGGCAGCCAACGCCGCGTTTCGGATCGCCAAAGCGGTATTCGCGGAGATGGACGGTGATCAGAAAAGGCTCCCGGCGCCGAAACGCCGCGCGGCAAAGCGAGGCGCCGGATGAGCGCAGGATATCGCCGCCCCGCGCCGGGAGTTCATCCGGAAAACGACACGCCCGCATACGCGAGCACCGCCAAACGCGCTCCGCGAAAGCCCGCAATCAAGATTCCGCATACGTTGTCCGAGATCACAGGCCCGCGTTTCGAGTGTTCGATTGGGCACACTGCCGACCTGACTAATTTTGCAGGCGGCGCCGCCCTCGGTGAAAGGATTATTGTGGCCGGCCGCGTCTTCGACGACGACGGGCGTCCGATCCCGCACGCTCTTATCGAGCTATGGCAGGCGAATGCCGCAGGCCGCTACGCGCATCCGGCCGATCAACACGACGCTCCGCTCGATCCGCATTTCTCCGGCGCCGCGCGAATACTCACTGGCGACAACGGTGAGTACCGCTTTATCACGATAAAGCCGGGCGCATATCCATGGCGAAATCATCCTAACGCGTGGCGTCCGCAGCATATCCATTTCAGTGTGTTCGGTCCCGGGTTTGCCGCGCGGCTGGTTACTCAGATGTATTTTCCTGGCGATCCGCTGCTCGCGTTCGATCCGATCTTCAACAGCGTCGCGAACCCAGCCGCACGCGCGCGCCTGGTCTCCAGCTTTGAGCTTGATATTACCGTCGCTGAATACGCACTCGGATACCAATTCGATATAGTACTTCGCGGACGCGACGCCACTCCCGCACAAGACTGAGATGACTACCCGGCTCACTCCCTCGCAAACCGTCGGACCATTCTTCGGCCCCGCTCTGGTCCGTGCCGGTGCCGAGCGCATAGTGAACGAAGCCGCGCGAGGCGAGAGGATAGTGATCAAGGGCAGGGTGCTCGACGGCGACGGCGTTCCCGTCCCCGACGCGATGATCGAAATCTGGCAAGCCAACGCCGAAGGCCGCTATGACCATCCTGAAGATAAGCAGGAGAAGCTGCTGGATCCGAACTTCCACGGCTTCGGTCGCAGCGGCACCGGTTCATCCGGTGAATATGAGTTTCACACGATCAAGCCGGGTCCGGTCGCGGGTGAGGGCGGTACGCTGCAGCCGCCGCATATTAACGTATGCGTTTTCGCGCGCGGATTGTTGCATCATCTGATGACGCGAATCTATTTCCCCGACGAATCGGAGGCCAACGCTGCCGATTTTATCCTGAACCTGGTCGACCCGAAACGCCGCGCAAGCCTGATCGCTCGCGACACCGCCGAATCGCACCCGCGCGTTCTTCGCTTCGATATTGTATTGCAGGGCGACAACGAAACGGTGTTTTTCGACGTGTGATAGAGGCCGCTGATAGAGCCTGCCCGAGCAAGCTCAGAAGGAGACCCTTCGATGCCTACCGCAGCGCCGCATAATCCTCCTTTTCGTGCCGACCATGTCGGAAGCCTGCTGCGGCCTCCCGCACTGCTGGCCGCGCGAGCGTCGCGGGCGGCGGGAAAGATCTCCGCCGCTGAACTTCGCGCCGTCGAGGACGCCGCGATTCGCGAAGTGATCGCATTCGAAGAGGAGGTCGGTCTTCAGTCGATAACCGACGGCGAGTATCGCCGCGAGGTCTTCTATTCCGATTTCTATTTTCGCGGACTCGGCGGCGGCACCGTCGCCTATGATCCAACCTCGATCGACGAAGCGTTCTTCATCGATCGCAACGGTCACAAGCTCCCGCTGCTGATTCCGAGCATCCAGAGCCGGATGCGATGGACCGGGCCGATTCATACCGATGACTTCAACTTCATTCGCGCCTCGACCTCGCGCACGCCCAAGATTACTATTCCGTCGCCGACGATTATCCACTTCCGTGCGGGCCGCGATAATATCAGCCGCGAGGTATATCCAGAGCTCGAAGGTTTCTGGGAAGATATAGTTGACGCGTTCCAACGCGAGTTGCATTCGCTCTACGATGCCGGATGCCGTTACGTGCAGATTGACGAAACCACTCTTATGTCACTGAACGACCGACGCAGCTGGGACCAGATGCGCAAGCGCGGCGACGACGGCAAGAAGCTGTTGCTGGAGACCTACCCGGCGATAATCAATCGAGCGTTGGCCGGCCGTCCGCCGGAACTGCATATCGCGATGCATATGTGCCGGGGCAACAATCAAAGCCATTGGAGCGCCGAGGGCGCCTACGATCAGGTAGCTGATATAGTATTCAATCAAATCAATGTAGATTCCTACTTTCTGGAATATGACACCGACCGCGCTGGTGGGTTCGAACCGCTCCGAATGCTGCCCAAGCATAAAACGGCGGTGCTGGGATTAGTGTCAAGCAAATTCCCGGAACTCGAGAGCAAGGAAATGCTAAAGCGCCGGATCGACGAAGCCGCGAAATTCACCACCCTCGAGCAACTATCGCTAAGCCCCCAATGCGGCTTCGCCAGCACCGCCCCCGGCAACCGCATCACGGTAGACGATCAAAGAGCCAAACTCCGCCGAGTGGTAGAGGTCGCCCAGGAAGTTTGGGGTTGATGATGTCCGCTCGGCGCCAATAACGCCGGCGTCCGGACCTGCCGCGGATACTTTGGTGGAGGACTGAATTAAGTTAATTTGAGCGGGTCGATGCCGGGGTGGTGAAATCGGTAGACACAGAGGA
>CAVXXK010000015.1:0-128038 GCA_963765675.1 uncultured delta proteobacterium
CTGGTGCCTTCGACCACTCGGCCACCTCTCCGCGCAATGAAACCAAGTATTTACGCGGAATCGGCTTGTCGAACAACCCCGCAGTTTGAAGATTGAATCGAGATCTCTCGTTGCGCGCGATCGCGAGTTGCAGTACGAAAAAGATGCATCAACGCGGTCGGTTCTTCAGATAACCATCCCAACGAGCTTACCGTAGCTTTTTCAGCGTCGCCAGAGCTATCGTTAATCAAGCGGGATCGATGAAGGAATCGAGCCCGAATTGATCCAGCCCAGGCTGCGGTTGTTCCTTTGGCCTTTCACCGCGTTCCGCTAGACCAACCGAAAAGTTGAAAACACAAGGCCCGAAGGAGAGGTCTATATGTATCTTCCTATATCACTGGGAGGCATCGTGGTGATCGTTATAGTGCTTTGGC
Source organism: uncultured delta proteobacterium (assembly GCA_963765675.1). Taxonomy (GTDB): domain Bacteria; phylum Desulfobacterota; class Binatia; order Binatales; family Binataceae; genus JBARDN01. The sequence continues at coordinate 414 of CAVXXK010000015.1, forward strand.
TGCTCGGTGTGGTTTGAACCGTCTTGCAGCCAGCCTCACTCTTCGTGGATCGATTGACTGAGTAATCGGCAAGGAGAAATACCTATGTTGCTATTGATTATTTTGATTGTTTTGCTGTTCGGAGGTGGCGGATTCTACGGATATCGCAGTGGATACTATGGCGGGAGAGGAATGAGCATGGTGAGCATCGTGTTGATCATTTTGCTCATCGTTATAGTGTTTGGCGGAGGGTTTGGCGGATTCGGACACGGAATGTACTTTCGTTAAATCTGGCGATACGGCGAATAAATGAGTGGTGCGTCCACGCACCACGCTTGTCTTATTTTTCATCAAACAGGAGATACAAATGTCGAGTGGAACCAGTGACAAAATAAAGGGCCGCGTGAAAGAAGCCGCGGCCGACCTGACAGGAAATCGACGCCTTAAGAACGAAGGGCGCGTGGATCAGGCCTCTGGCAAAGTGAAAGACACAGTCGAACGCGTGGTCGACAAGGTAAAACAGAAGAGCCGATAGTAATGACGTCGCCAGCAGGGCACTCGCCAGCATCACTGATTTTGCAGAAAGTCCGCTCTGCCGCAGGTTCGTAGACGAGACGCACGTTTTCTCCGCCTCCTTCTTTCGCGCAGGCTCGAGGTTATCGAGCCTGGTGACAAGCTGGTTTGACATTCGGATTTCGTGATCCTATAACATGAACAAGAGTTCATGAATTGAGATTCACGAAATGATTTGCCGATGAGGGTCTCGCTCAAAGTCCGCGAACGGCGGCGTGAGGAGAATGACGCCCGCGCCGAGCGCATCATGGCGGCGGCAGCGCGTGTGTTTGCGCGTCACGGAGTCGAGCACGCCACGATGGAGATGATCGCGCACGAGGCGAAAGTCGCGGTCGGAACGATATACCTGCATTTCGCGTCACGGGACGAGGTCTATCTCAATCTTCGCGCCAATCGCAGCGAGCGCCTCGGCTCAGGCTATCGCGAGGTGCGGGCGCGTGGCCTTGCGCCGCTCGACGAGATCCGCACGCTGGCACAGGTCTATATCGGATACCTGGATGAATCCGCTGATCCGATTCTGATCAGCGAGCCAACACCGTACTACGAAATCAGGAAGCGGCTTCGGCGTTCCTCGGAGATCCGCGCGTTCGATCGCGGCTCGAAGACAAGCTGCGAAGTATTCCATCTGTTCGAGGGCAGTGTGAAGCGCGCTTTCGATGCCGGCCTGATCACCGACCAGCTGGGTCCGACCGGCGTCACTATAGCGATCTGGTCGATCCTGAATGGCGCGTTTATGGTGACGCGCGATCGCGAATTTGTGGTTCGCACCACTGGCTTCGAGCCCAATGGATTTGTTGCCAAAGCGCTCGATTCGTATCTGTACGGCGTGATTTCAGCCGCGCATACCGGGACTGGTCATCCACGGCCGGTCGCGCCCAAAGATCGCGTACTCGGAGTTCGGAGAAAAGGAGCAGGCCTATGAAGACAATCTGGTTTCACATGCAGGGATATCGCGACTTGCCCGACGATTTCCGCGATCGTTACGAGAGTATCTGGGTGACGCCGCCCAACGATGAGCTGTGTCATTCAGAGCAGGTCGCCAAGTATCTGCACTGGAACCTCGACGAACTCGAGATGGCGGACGATCTCGGCTTCGACGGTCTCGGCCTGAACGAGCACCATCAGAACGGCTACGGCTTTCCGATTTCGCCGAACATGATCGCGACGGTGCTCGCTCGGCGTAAATCGAATGCCGCGCTGGTGGTGCTCGGCAATACGCTGCCGCTTTACAATCCTCCGATCCGGGTGGCGGAAGAATTTGCGCTGCTGGATTGCCTGAGTGGCGGACGGCTGGTCGCAGGATTTCCTGTCGGCTCGCCGATGGATACCACCGGCTGTTACGGAATCCCCCCGACCCAGGTGCGGCCCCGATATTATGAGGCTCACGATCTGATCAAACAGGCGTGGACGCGGCCGGGACCGTTTGCGTTCAATGGACGCTTCAACAAACTCCGCTACGTCAATCCGTGGCCGAAGCCGCTGCAGAAGCCGCATCCTCCGATTTGGCTGGCAGGAGGCGGATCCGTGGAAACGTGGAAGTTCGCGACCGACCACGATTACACCTACAGCTATCTGAGCTTCATGGGCCACAAGTACGCCAAGGTGCTGATGGACGGTTATTGGAGCTCGGTCGAGAAGGCCGGGATGGACGACAATCCCTACCGCGCCGGATTCGCGCAGCTGGTAGTCGTCGCGGATACCGATGCGCAAGCCGAGCAAATCTACCTGAAGCATCTGCGGAACTTCTATTCGAAGTCGCTTTACGTCGCTCCGCATTTTGGCAATGTTCCGGGGTTCATGACCAAGCGCAGCTTTGAATTTCAGTTGAGTCATCGCGGCGCCAGCGCATTCAGCTTCGACTTCAAGCCGCACGAAGCAACCTGGAAGCAGCTCGTCGAAGATTCGCGAATGGTGATCGGAGGCAGCCCTGCGACCGTTGCAGCACAAATCGAAGAAGCGGTCCGCAATATCCGCGTCGGCCATCTGATGGTGATCCTGCAGATCCAATCGATGGATCCAGAACTGACCGCATACAGCTCCGGCTTATTCGCAGAGAAGGTACTGCCGAAGATCAGGGGAATCTGGGACAAGGAAGGGTACAGCGATCGATGGTGGCCGCAGGGAGCGACGCGCAATCAGCCGCAAGTCGTACGGCCCGCGGTCAAAGGCAGTAACGGAGAAGCGAAGGTCCAGGCATGAACACTCAAACGGCGCAGAATGTCGAGTTGCCAGGCGGCTTCGCCGCCAATCCGGTGATCATCAAGGGCCAGGGCGCGCCCATCGTCTATCTGCACGGTCCCTTCGGCCAGGAATGGGACGGCTTTCTCGACGACCTCGCCGCGTATCGCCGGGTGTATGCGCCTGCGCACGCGGGCGCGGAAGAGACTGAGGACCTCGAGCAACTCGATGGGATTCCCGATCTGCTCCTCTACTACGACGATCTGTTCGACCGCCTCGGACTCGAGCGTGTCGATCTGGTGGGCCATTCGTTCGGCGGAATGGTTGCCGCGGAGTATGCGGCTACGTTTCGGGATCGCGTCGGCAAGCTCGTGCTGATCGATGCGATGGGACTGTGGCGCGACGACGCTCCGGTCGGGGACCATCTGCTGGTTTCTCCCGAGAAGCTGGTGAAGCTCCTGTTCAAGGATCCTTCGAAGCCGGAAGTTGCCGCCAAGCTTGCGATGCCCAAAGAACCCGCAGCGATGAATGCGGCGATCGTGGATCGTTTCGGCGCGCTCGCGAGCACCTCGCATTTCATCCATCCGATTCCAGAGCGTGGACTCAAGCGCCGGCTCCGGCGAATCAAGGCTGAGACGCTGATTCTGTGGGGAGCGCAGGATGCGCTCGTGCCGCCAGTCTATGCAAGCGAATTTGCGAAGCTGATTCCGTCCGCACGCGTTCAAATGATCGAGAATGCTGGTCACGTGCCGCAACTCGAGCAGCGCCAGATTGTTTCGGATCATCTCCTCAAATTTCTCAGCGACTGACCGACGAACTCTCTAGCTTCGGTGGACGTAGGAGTCGAAGCACCGAAAAAATAGCCGGTCGCCGAACCTTGAACGCGAGCGCGGAACGTTTTACAAATGTGGTTCTGTCGTCCTCAGGTTCAGTCACGCTCGGGCCGGTGGTCCCGATAGCCGAGTATAAGATTGCTTCTGATATTCCCGCCCAAATCGTGCGCCTGAGACTCTTGTTTACGGCGGCTGAATTTTTTGGTTCGAGTTGTAGCGAGCAATGTATTCGTTGAGAGATATAGCAGCCAGACTTCCTGTAGCGCTGGTGCTGTTGATCCTGCTCGCGACCGCGCCGGTCGTAACCGGATGCCGCCAGCTAAATGACGATACAGACGAAAGCGGGGGGTTCGCAGTATCGCGCGCAGCTGACTGCCTGCCCGACATCACGCTGTTGGATCAGCACGGTCAGAAGATTTCGCTCGCGTCGCTGAAAGGCAAACCTGTCCTGTTCGATTTTATCTATACCTCCTGTCCCGGACCGTGTCTGGTTCTGACCTCGCGGATGAAGCAGGTTGCAAATGAGCTGGGATCCGCACTCGGGAAGGAAGTTCGTTTCGTTTCAATCTCTGTGGATCCTGAGCACGATCATCCGCAGCAGCTTCTCACGTACGCGGATAATCAGGGCGCCAATCTCGACGGATGGCTGTTCCTGACCGGAACACCAAAGCAGATCGACGACGTGATGGCGGGATTCAATCTGATTCGAGAACGCGAAGCCGATATGTCGCCCGACCACGCGCTCGAGTTTTTCCTGGTCGCCCCGAATGGCCACGAAATGCTCCAGTACCTGGGTAACAAAGCCACCGCGCAGCGGATTGCGGACGACATGCAGCGGGCCGCCGCGGGCAAGACGGTAACGGCCGGCGACGGCTCAGTCGTAAAGGTAACCCTGTAGGCGTCGAGTCAGATGAAATCGGCGCCTGCACTGATCACCGATCTTCCTATCAATTGAGTAACCTAGCGCAGCGGATTCCGCGTGATCTTGCCGGCGTCGCGCTAATCGCGATCTTGTCGCTCGGCGCAGGACTCGCGATAAACCGGTTCTCGTCGTCGCCGCTTCCGATCGTATATCAAACGCCGGAGCAACGATTCGACCTCGAGCTTACTTCTCTGGTTGCGGCGGCGCCCTTCAAGATCGCTCCGGCAGCGACCATCGGACTGGCGGAATTTCGTTCCGCCGTCGACAGCAAAAGCGCGACCATCCTCGACGCGCGTCCGTCCGTGTTCTTCCAGCAGGGTCACGTCCCCGGCGCTTTGAACCTCGCTCGAGACAACTTCGCGCAGGATTACCGCCGCCTGTCCGCGATCCTCAAGGCGGCCGGAGACAAGCCGATCATCGTCTATTGTTCCGGCGGCGAATGCCACGACAGCCGGCTGGTTGCTAATGCGCTTCTGACGCTCGGCTACGGCAATGTGAGCGTATTTACAGGAGGATGGGAAGATTGGTCGTCCGCGGGACTGCCGGTGTCGACGGGAAACGCTCGATGACGTCCGCCGGCAAATCGCGCGGCGAGTATGTCGTGCTCGCAGTAGCGATCGCACTCGGCGCCGTGTTCGTTTACGCGGGCGTGGACAAGATCCGCGATCCGCTGGAGTTTGCGGACAGCATCGCTGCCTTCTCGATCTTGCCGCTGACGTTCATAAATCTGCTCGCTCTCGGTCTGCCGGTGTTCGAAGTAGCGTGCGGTTTTCTGGTCGTCATACCGCGGACGAGGAGACTCGGGGCTTTTGCGCTAGTACTCATTTCGGCACTTTTTTTCACCGCGTTGCTGTCCGCGTTGGTCCGCGGCCTGACTCTGGATTGCGGATGCTTCGGCATCGGAGCGCCGTCGCGTCCGCGCATGTGGCTCGAACTCGTTCTGGATGCTGCTCTCTTTACTGGCGCGCTGTTCGTCTATTCCCGTTCGAATGGTTCGCAGAAGCTCGCGGGACGTCCCTCATTTGAGCATCTCGCCTGACGAGCTCGTTACGACGCTGTCGGCGCTAGAGGTTATCCCGACAACTTGCGTGGCGTCGCGGCGTTGCACGAACGGACGCTCTGTGACTCATGGGATTTACAGACGCAGCTTCTCAATGCAGGACAGGCCTGTCGGCGGCCGACAAGTGGTTGAGACTCTCGCTTATCGTGTTTGCCAGCTCGCGATAGGCTAGCGGATCGAACCGGAGGGTCAGACATCCAACGATCAGATGAACCACTCCGCAATCGCACATCTCGATCTTGACCGTCCCGCATTCGGCGAGCCTTCGCCTCTCACAATTTCCTTTGTTCGCCATTCTGGCTCCTGTCAATTACTGCTCATTTTGAACGCAGGCAGCGGAATCGTCAGCGTGTCATAGACCGTGATTCTCGGACCATAGGCAGCCTGAAAGATGCCGATTCCTTCGGCCGGTCTGATGAGGTTGGTCCGGTCAAGGATATTGAGCAGAGTGATTCGGTCTATGATTTCGCCGAGTTTAGGCACTTGAAAACTTCGTTGCCCGCTCAAGTCTATCTGGACGACATTTGGCAAAGATTCCAGGTCGGCAAAGCCGGCGCGCAGCCCGCTGCTATAGATAGCGGAAACGCTGAACTCGTATGGCTTCCATCGATAGGTCGCTCCTCCCGACGCGCCGTAAAGTGGCTGATGGTCGAGCACGATGTAGTGACGGTTGATGTATCCTAACTCGACCGGATCAAAGTTGAATTGTCCGGTTGCCACTCCTTTCTGCATGTTCCGGCCGATCGTGAGGCTGCCGTATAGTGAAAGGGTTTTAGAATTGTACGTGAGCGCGGTTTCCGTACCCCAAATATAGCCGTGCCGGTAGTTGAACGGCGCAAAAATCGGCACCGAACCAAACTGGCCGGTATCGAGGTAGTGATGCGTGTATTCGTAAAACGCATCCTCCGACAGTGTGATCTGCTCCGTCAGGTGATGAACTATACCGACATCCCACTCATAGTCGTCTTCAGTTTCCGGAGTAGAAACTCCGGTTCCAGCTTCGCCGGTAGTATCTTTAAAGGCGGCAGGCGCTCCAGGCGAGATTCCCTGGAAGCTTGGCACCTGCATATAGCGCGCGAACCCAGCGTGGAGAGTCGTATCCTTGCGTGGCAGATAAACCAGGTTGATCGTCGGATCGATTTGGTTGTTGTAGGAAAACCCGCTCAAGCGGTCCCAGCGCAGGCCGAAGTTGACGCGAAACTTCTCGGCGATTTGCCATGTATCTCCGACGTAGATCCCCGACAGTAGATTGATTTTGTTTGCATTATTGATCACGCGAACAGGCACGAAGGGAGGCCCTATCGGAGTTCCCGACTTATCGGTTGGGAAAACCAGCGAGTTGTCGTCGGCCTCTACTCCGTATTCTCCGAGATAGAATCCGGCACTTAGCGCATGTTCACCAAGCTGGTAAGTCACATCGCCTTGCAGCGTGTTGTCCAGATCGCTGTGAAAGGCCGTTGATGCAACCCCCTGGTAGACGAGCTCGCCGACGTTATCGGGCTCGAACTGTTGCGAAATATAGTGAGCCGCATAGGCAAGCTGATAGGTCAGCTGGGGCGAGGGTGCGCCGTTGATCGCGAGGATTCCCATGTAATCACGGAAGTTCAGGTACGAATTGATATCAGCAGAGTTAGGAACGGTCGCGCCCGTGAGTTCGAACGCGGGTGGAAGATTCGGCTGATTAGGCAACTGGTTATTGCTCGCAGCGACCGAGGTAATGAGGCTTACCCGGGTAGTCGGGTTCAGATCATACGCGAAGAAGCCAAATCCCTGCCCCTGATTGGTGTGATTATGAATCGCGTCGGGCGCAGGCGTAGCGGAGCTGAACGCACTATTGCTCTGGCTATAGAGTCCGCTCACATAGTAACTGAATTTGCCCTCGCATCCGCCATACTGAAAGCTTGGCTGGACCGTATTGCGCTGGCCGCCGTACATGCTGAAACTTCCGCCGGGTTGCTCACATCCGTCTTTGGTATGAATCGCGACTACGCCGCCAGTGGCATAGCTGTACCGCGACGGCAGGATGCCATCGAGCAGGCTGAGTTGCTTTACGAACATTGGATTGAGCATCGAGATGAATGACGGGTTGGTATTAATATCGATTGGGACCATGACCCCGTTGATTTGGTACTGGAATTGAGGCCCTTCGGTGTTGCGTATGTGTATCTGCTGATTTTGATCGATCGCGACGCCCGGCATCTGCGTCAGACACGTCGGTGATGGTTGAGTGTTCACCAGTCGGCAGGTTGGAGATGTCTTTGTCTGTGACTGTGTATTCGTTCGAGCCGGTATGCGAGACGCCATTTTGTGCGCGAATCACGTTGGCCTGGACCGGCAATGTCAGCGCCGTCTCTGTGTCCAGGCTGATCGATATCGGCGTTACCGTGGCGGGCGGAAAAGCCACGATCTTGATTGATGACTTGAAACCGGACTTCACGGCTAGGAGCGAATAGACCCCCGGCGTTGGCGGTGAGATCTCGAACCGCCCAGCCTGGTCAGTGGTCGCATGAGCGATCACGTTTCCGGCTTTGTCGCGCAATTCGATATTCACCTGGGCCAGTGGCCTGCTGAGCGTATCGGTGATCGTTCCGGAAATGTGCCGAGAGGCGGCATAACTTGGAGACGCAAGCGCAATTGCGGTGACCACGAGCAAAAGCCACAGCACGCGGCTCGCTCGGTGAGGCTCGCCAACGGACAGATGGAGTTTCGTCGAGCGAAGGTTTGAGTTGTTCAAAGCACGCAATGGCAGTCCCTAATTCAGGCACTCTTCTGGCCGCGCGGGCATTCTGTTGATATCGAGAGTGATTCTCAATATCGACTTGCGGTCGCTTTGTCAACCGCGCAACTCGAATTTGTCGAAAGGATTTATCGCCCGGACGTAATCGTCCGTCAGAAGTGCGCCGACTGCTTCACACGCCCGCGAACCATTCGTAGCCTTGATCTTCCCAGTATCCGCCGGTGGGATGCGGCAGGAAGTTCACTTGGGTCAGGTACTTGACGCTCTTGTAGCCTAGCTTTACCGCCGAATAGAGCCGCAAGGGCGCGCCGTGTTCGGGGTAGAGTGGATGCCCGTTCATACCGTACGCGAGGATCGTCTGCGGATGCAGTGCGCTCGCGAGATCCCACGACGACCAATAGCCATTGTCGAACGATCGGAATTCGACGTACCGCGCTTCGGGCGCCGCGCCGACCGCCCGCGCGATTTCGCTCACCTTCACGCCTTGCCATGACGCCACCGCCGACCATCCCTCTACGCAGTGATGCCGGATACGCATGTCGGTCATCGGCATCTGCTGGAGTTGAGTGACGGTCAGCATCGTGGGACGGGCGACCAGTCCGCCGACCGCGAGCGTCCAATTAGGCGGCGCTATCGGAATCATGTCGGAGATGAAATAGACCGGGAAGTCCTTCTCCGGCGTCAGCTCAGAGACCGGCGGCTCGGGCGCGAGCCGATTCGGCGAGAGCAACAGGCTCTGGACACGCTGATTCCACCGCGTCATCGCGCCCAGGAAATGGGATGCGACTGGATTGTCGCATCCGGTGAGAACTCCAGCCGCGGCAATTCCGGCGAGCAGCTTGCGCCGCGTGATCAACCTAGCCACGCGGCCCTCCGCTGACCATGTTGACGATCGTTCTCGGATGCAGTGCCACCAGCACCAGGTGCGTCGCCGTAAACATCGCGAGCATCACCAGCGCGCCCAGATGGATCACGCGCGCGAAGTCGTAGCCGCCGTATAACGCGGTCAGCAGATGAAGCTGCACGGGCTTGTAGATCGCCAGACCGGAGAACACGGCAACGATCGCGAAAACGATCGCCGAGGTGTAGGCGAGCCGCTGAAGACCGTTGTAAAAATCCTCCGGCGGAGCGGTCGCGCTGACCTTCAAATAGTACGCGAACATCGCGATCGCGCCGGACGTGTCGCGGCGCGGCAGAAACATCCGCCGCCGCCACTCACCACTGAACATCAGATAGCCAAGATAGACGAGTCCGTTTAGGACCAGGAACCACGCAATCGCGAAGTGCCACTGCCGCGCTCCCGCCAGCCATCCGCCAAACCGCATCCATCCCGGCGGCGTCATCCCTTGCAGCGGATACCACTTGTACAGCGCGCCGCGAGGTCCGAGGTTCGGATACGCCGCGTAAATCTGCAACCCGCTTCCCGCCATGATCGCGAGCAGTGGAATATTGATCCAGTGAGCCAGGCGAATCGGCAGCGGATGCACCAGCCGGCCTTGTGATCGCGGCTCCTCGCGCGGATCGAATTTCAACTTCGTCGTGAGACGGCTCGACCGCCGTGCTTCCCGCGCCGGCGCTGCCCTGATGCTTCCCATGATTTGCTGGGCCCTTCAAACGTCAGTCGCGGCGTGCGATAGAGCGTCGAGCGCGAGCTTATGCGCGACAGGATCGCCGGCGACAATACATTGGCCGCCGTTTGCGGCGCTCTTTCCCGACCACGATGTGACTATTCCGCCGGCGCCCTCGACGATCGGAATCACCGCCTGGATATCGTACGGCTGCAGCCCCGCCTCGATCACCAAATCGATGAATCCCGCGGCGACCAGGCAATACGAATAGCAATCTCCGCCGTAGCGCCGCATCTTTGCGCGGCTCGCAAGTCCGCGAAACGCGTCGCGCTCGGCGCCGCTTTTGAACATCGCCGGATCGGTGGCCGAGATAACCGCGTCTTCGATTCGCGAGCACTTGCGCGTGCGCAACGTCCGCCGCTCGGCGCCGCGGCTCCAATGCGCGCCCAGCCGCGAGCCGGAAAACGTTTCGCCGGTGAACGGCTGATGCATCAGTCCTACGACGGGGCGTTCGCCGTCGTTCAGCGCGATCAGGACGCCCCAATGCAGTTGCCCGATTATAAACGCGCGGGTGCCGTCGATCGGATCGATCACCCAGGTCAGTCCGTCGCGAGAGGCTTTGGTGCCGTGCTCCTCTCCAAGAATTCCGTGGCCCGGATAGACGCGCTCGATTTCATCGCGGATCGCGCGCTCGGCGGCCCGGTCCGCAATCGTCACTGGATCGAAGTTGCCCGCGTCGGCCTTGTTTTCGACTTCGATCGCCGCGCGAAAGTGGGGCAGTATCACCCGGCTCGCAATCTCAGCCAAGTGCGATGCGAACCCAGTGAATTCTTCGAGCGCGCGATCGTCAAGTGCTACGCGTCCGCGTTTTTCCGGCATCGGATTTTCCTCGCGCGTCGCATCAGGCTGACCCTTCCGAATTCAGGCGCCGATAGATCGGGCGGTTGCGGCGATAGATCTGCATGAACTCGCGAAACCGCGCGTCATATAGTTTGCGATTCTCTTGCGACGGATCATAGACGTGCGCGATCTTCACCAGTGCGGGAATTTCGCGCGGCTTGATCTCGCCCAGCGCCGCGAACGCCGCCATCGCGGCCCCCATCGCGTTGGCGTTGCGCGGATTTGCCACCTGCCGGATAGGACAACCGAGGATATCGGCGAGAATCTGGCACCAAAGGTCCGAGGTCGCGCCACCGCCGATAAACGTGAGCGCCCGGAACGGGTGTCCAATAAACTTCTCGACGTAGCCTTTGAGCCATCGGAGGTTGAATGCGATCCCTTCCATCACCGCGCGCACGTAATGGCCGCGCGTGGTGCGTATCGTCTGATTGAAAAAGGCGCTGCGCGTCGCCGGATCGTCCGAGGGTGCGAGCACGCCACCGAGCCACGGAGTGAAGATGAGTCCGTCGCTGCCTGGAGGGATCGCCGCCGCGATCGCGTTCATCTCCGCAAACGCTTGCGCGCCGCCGCCGGGAAACAGAATCTCCTTCAGAAACTCGAGGCATCGCCCCGCGATCCCTTGCTCCGCTGTAACAATGTAACGCCCCGGCAGCGCTGATGGCATCGTCGCGAGCATATGCACTGGGTCGGTTTTCTTTCCCGGGACGTGGCAACTCATCCAGGAGCTCGTGCCGATATAGAAGTAGCCGTCGAAGTCGTCGATCGCGCCCGCGCCAATCGTCGCGGATTGCAGGTCGCACGAGCCCATCACGACGCGAGTCTCGCGCGCGAGGCCGAGATCGTCGGCGACCTCGGGCTTGAGCGTTCCGAGAACGTGATCGACCGGAAACAGGTCGGGCAGCTTCGCGCGTTCGAGATTCGAGATCTTGAACAGCGCCGGTGAGTAGTCAATTCGATTTGGATCGCGATTGTCCGTCGCCCAGTATGTGTACATCGTCGCGAACGAGGCGGCGAAATGCCCGGTCAGGCGCAGGTTCAAATAGTCCATCGGTTCGAGAAATTTGTGTGTGCGCGCATAAATCGCGGAACGCTCGTTGCGGATGAACTGAACGTGGCCCAGACCGTCGTTTCCTGATTTCAGCGGCGCTCCGCCCGATATCCGAATCCATTTGAGCGCTTTCGCCAGTCCGTAACCCTGGAGCCGCGGCCATCCGTCTGAGAGCACGCGATTGTACTTTCCGCCGCGCGTGTCCATCCACGAAATCGCGTTCATCAGCGCCGCGCCATTTTCATCGACGGGAATTGTGACCGCCCACTGCGTCGTGCAGGCGACGGCGAGAATTCGCTCGCGCGGGATCTTCGCCGCTTCGAGCGCGGCCTTCGCGGCATTTCGCACCGCCGACCAGTATTCCTCGGGATCCTGCTCGACGCCGCCGTCGCTGGAAACAATCGTGCCGATAGTGCCGAAGCCGGACGCAGCGACTTCTCCCGCGCTCGAGACTACGGCGACCTTCACGCTTCCGGAGCCCATGTCGATTGCGAGAACGTAGCGGTCAGCGGCGGATGGCATCGGTGCTAACTGAATGATTTATCCGATACGCGCGGCGCGGAACAGCCGCTGTCCGGAACGCATCGCTCCACGCGTTGGCAATTCGCACCTGCGGACCTATACTCGCGCGCAACCTCTGTCAGAGACGACGAAATGAAATCGCAACCTAAAAAACCTCTGCGCCGGAAGCCGGTCGCGAGCCGGCCGTTCATGCCCGGATATGGAATCGTCGCCGCAAGCGCGGGCAAACGCCTGCTGCCGTGGAGCTGGGCGCGCGAGCGGCTCGAGAAATCGAAGAACTACTGGATCTCGACCACGCGGCCCGACGGACGGCCGCATTCGGTGCCGGTCTGGGGCCTCTGGATTGACGAGCGGTTCATATTCAGCTCGGGCCGCGAGTCGCGCAAAGTGCGCAACCTCGCCGCGAATCCGCGCTGCGTCATCACCAACGAGAACGGCGATGAAGCGGTGATCGTCGAAGGCGTCGCCGTCGAGACCGACGACCTCGCGCTGCTCCGGCGCTACAAGAAACGCTACGACCCGAAGTACAACTGGGATCTCGATCTGGCGATGGGGCCATTTTTCGTCGTCGAGCCCGAGGTCGTCTTCGGCTTCATCGACCATCCCGGCCAGTTCACTCAGACGGCGACGCGATGGAGATTCGCCGCCGCCTGAGCGAAGTGCGCACAAGTTATTCCTTGGCGCCGGCGCCCTGAAGGTCGCCTTTTCCCTGCGCGAGCGGAATTGACTGCGCAAGATCGCACTGCACCAGTGCGCGCAGCTTGTTGTCGATCTGGAAAAAGCGCGTGGTCTTGATCTCCGAAACCACCGCGCGGAACTTCGGGATATAGTCCTTCTGCGTATCAAGGATCGCCTGCTGAATCGCGACTACCTCATCGAGCTTTGACTTCGCATCGGCATCCGTCAGCGACGAATAATGCTTGGCGTAGTCGCGGACTTCTTTGATGTGCCGCGCCTCGATCTTGTCCATCTTGCCTTCGTACTCGTCGTACAGCGGCCAGAACGCCTTGGCCTCGTCGGCGGTGAGACCCATGTTGTCGTTGACCGCGGCCTTGCGCTCGGCGTGCGCGGCGGCGAGATCGATCTGCTTGGTGGTCGCGGGCGACGGTGCTGCCTCCTGGGCGCGCGCAGAAGTCGCTGCGCCGAGCACGCACAAAAAGGATAGGGCGGCGCCGTAACGCCAGAGCATCTGGGCATATTTCATTTGGATGATTCTCCTGTTCGGCGCGATTCGCCGTTTGCTCTAACCGCCGGATGCTCTCCGATGCGGCGCTGAGAGTCAAGCGCGTCGCCGCGTTCGACCTACGCCTCCCGAGCGCGCTAGAATTTTCCCGGAGGATCCGCCGATGGCATTGATTCCGGTTGTCGCCTCGAACAACCCGCCCGCCGACGTAGTCGCCGCGCTCGAGCGCGACGGATGCGTCGTCGTCACCGGAGTTCTCGACTCCTCCACGCGTGAGGCGATCGCGCGCGAGCTCGGGCCGTATCTCGAGAAGGCCGACATCAAGACCAGCCTCAACGAGAAGTACGCGGCCGACGGCGGTCCCGCCGATTTCTACCCCGGCAACACCCGGCGCATCACGGCGCTCGCGGCGAAATCCGAAGCGTTTCGCGCGCTGGTCACGCATCCCCTGATGCTCGCGGCGTGCGACGCGTTTCTTTCGCCCAACTGCTCGAGCTACCAGGTTCACGCGACCTCGGCGCTCGTGGTCGGTCCCGGCGCGACCGTGCAGATGCTGCATCGCGAGGAAGACGCGTTCCAGTTCTTCAAGGTACCGCGCCCCAACATGGTTCTCGCGAGCATGTGGGCGATCAGCGACTTCACCGCCGCCAACGGCGGCACGCACCTGGTTCCCGGAAGCCACAAATGGCCCGGCGATCGCGTAGCGCGCGAAGACGAAGTCGCATCCGCCGCGATGCCCGCAGGTTCGGTGCTGCTCTGGATGGGCGGGACGCTGCATGGCGCCGGCGCCAACGTATCGGACAATTGGCGCTTCGGTGTGTTCCTGTCCTACTCTCTCGGATGGCTCCGGCAGGAAGAGAATCAGTACGTCGATACGCCGTATGACCTTGCGCGCACGATGCCCAAGCAGCTCCGCGACCTCCTCGGCTACAAGATGCATTCCGCCCTGGGCTTCATGGACCCCCGCCCGCACACCTGAGCCAGGAGCCGCTTTCAATGGCACGCGATCTCGCTCTTCTGATCATTGATGTACAGGCGGGGATGTTCTCGCAGCCGGAGCAGCCGTATCGAGGCCGCGAGATCCTCGAAGTGATCGCGCGTCTGGCCGAACACGCTCGCGCCGCTACGGTCCCGGTCATTTACATTCGCCATGACGGTGGCGCGGGCGATCCACTGGCGCGAGGAACATCAGGTTGGCAGATTCACCCATCGATCGCGCCGAACGCGGCCGAACAGATTGTTGAGAAGCGATATTCAAACTCCTTCCAGGAGACGGATTTGCGGGAGATCCTGGATTCTCTCGCCGTCAGCAAGTTGATCGTGACCGGACTCCAGAGCGAATTCTGCGTCGCGGCAACTTCGCTCGCCGCCAAGTCGCTCGGATATGAAGTCACGGTAGTGGCCGACGCTCATTCGACCTTCGATGGACCCAACGGTTCAGCCGAAAAACTGATCGAGAATTGCAACCGTGTCTTCGGCGAACACGGTCTCCATCTGATCCCAGCCAGCGAAATCGTTTTCTGACCCTCGCGTTTCCTGCCTCTAGCAATATGACTTGTTCGCTGTCGAAATCGGCGGGTCTCGTTCGTCGTAGAGATGTAGGGACAAATCGCGGAGGCCGGCAAATGAAATTCATCCTGATGGACCTTGAAAGTCGCGACGAGCAGGGTCGAGTCGCGGAAGCGGAGTCGCAGCGCCGGGTTGGCAAGCATCAGGCGGCCCTGGTCCGCCTGACCATGCAGAGGTCCGCGGCGAACCGCAGCCATCTGTCGATCAACGTGGGCCTTCCTCCAACTGACGAATCTGCAATCGTCCGGTTCGATCGCGGCAAACACAGCGTCATCGACGGGCCATTCACCGAGACCAAGGAATTGCTGGCCGGCTTTGACGTGATCGATTTCGACTCGAAGCAGGACGCGATCGATTGGTACAAGAGCATCGGCTACGAGCACGACGGTCACGTGATGGAGATACGGCCGGTCGCTCAGGCATGGCTGTTCTATCACGGTCATCGTCCGACCGGCGCGTTGAAGTACCTGCTCCGCTTCGGCGGCCCGAAGCCGAACGAAACCGAAGCCCAATCCGAACAGAATTATCGCGCCTCCGAACGCGTTACGACCGAATACGTGCGCAAGGGATTCATGGACGAATCGATCTGCTGGGCAGGCGTCCGGCTGGCGCATCCGCAGCACGCCGTCACGTTCAGAAGAAATAATGGGAAATTGATCGTGTCAGACGGCCCATTCACCGAGACGCGCGAGGTCGTCGGCGGTTTCACGATCCTCGACTGCGCATCGCGTGACGACGCGATCGACTGGGCGCGCAAGTACTCATACGTCGACGGCGATATCACCCAAGTAGTGCCCTGCGGACTGTGGTGGACGCAAGTCATCTGACACTCGGAGCGAGGCAAAACTCAATGAGTGAAAGCAAATCGGCAGATGCGGTTTGGAAATACGAACGGATTTTGGAGTTTGCGTTGCCGATCGCGCGCACCTTTAGTCTGTTCACAGACCCGGCTGAGACACGTGCGTGGCTTCTGCCATTCGAGGACAATCCGGATGGCGAGAAGGTGGCGACCATCGAAGGTCAACCTCCCGTGAAAATGAGCGTTGAGAAATTCGAGCCACCAAGACTCGTGTGTATCGCGATGTCCGGCGGGAATATGCCGGGCCATGTCGAATCGACCACTTCGCTCCAGGAAACCATGCCAGGAACGAAAGTCAAGCTCGTTCACTTGGGATTTGGCGATGCCGCCGCATGGGAGGTTTTCGGAAATTCGTTTTCTCTTGGATGGGACGAGGCGACAACCGATCTGATGGTTTATGTACGTTCAGGAGTGAAGAGTCCTCGGCACATAGTTGATCGACGCGCGAGCATAGCCGCTTGGCCCGTGCGCCGGGAATGGGGGATCGAACTGGCAGAGGTTTTCCCGGGAGGCTTTGCCGACCAGGCAGGAATGAAGGCGGGCGACATCCTGCTCAAGCTCGATCGCATGGGAATCTATCAAGTTGCCGACGTCTGGGCCTTTACGCGGGTTCGCTCGCCGGGCGAAGAGGCGGTAGCCGAATACATTCGCGGCAGAGAATTGCGGACCGGCAGGGGGCGCATTTCTCGTTTCGAGGACTTCGGAGAGTGATCCGCCCGATTCAAGTGTACAAGCAGATCGAAGGAGAAGAGTCGTGAAATACATGCTGCTGATCGTGAATGATCCCAAGGCGCCGCCGATCCCTGAATCTGAAATGGGTGCGATGATGAACACGTTCGAGAAGATCGGCGCCGACCTTACCGCGCAACGCAAGCTCATGCATTCGGCGCGTCTGCGTCCGCCTGCGGAAGCCAAGACCGTGAGACTAGGCCGGGGTCCGAATCCGGTGGTGATTGATGGCCCCTTCACCGAGAGCAAGGAGGCGGTTGGCGGGTATTACATGATCGACTGTGCCTCGGAGGCCGAAGCCATCCAGTGGGCAAAGAAGTTCCCGCCGTACTTTTCAATCGAGGTAAATGCCGTCTGGGGCTAGCCTGGATAACCGCGGACTCGCGGATGCTCGCGCCGCATCACGCTGTCTGGACTCGAGGAACGCAGAAGGAGGCGAAATCGTGAAATATATGCTGCTGATTGTCAGCGATCCCACAGCGCCGCCGATTCCTGAATCCGAAATGGGCACGATGGTCGCAAGGTTCGAGAAAATCGGCGCAGACCTGAGCGCGCAGGGCAAGCTCATTCACTCGGCGGAGCTGCGTCCGAGCGGGGAAGCCAAGACCGTGAGATTAGGAAGGCGCGCCGGTCCAGTAGTAGTTGACGGCCCCTTCACCGAGACCAAGGAAGCGGTCGGTGGGTACTTTATGATCGATTGCCCCTCTCAGGCCGAAGCGATCGAATGGGCGAAACGGTTCCCACCCTATTTCTCGATCGAGGTGCATCCCGTCAGAGACTTGTATATCGAAAAGTAATTCACCTCCGCGTCGCATCGCGCACAAGTCGCACGGGCGCTAGACTGCCCCTCGATGATGCGAGGGGACAAAAAGCCACAGCCGCACGACGCGATTCTGGAAGAAGTATTCCGGCGCGAAGCGGCGCGCATCGTCGCAACCTTGGTGCGGATCCTCGGCGATATCGAGCTCGCCGAGGAAGTCCTGCAGGAGACCCTCGTCGTCGCGCTCGAGCAATGGCGCGCGTCCGGCATTCCCGCCAATCCGGCCGCATGGCTCACTGCGGTTGGCAGAAACCGCGCGATCGACCATCTGCGCCGCGCAAAAAATTTCCGCTCCAAGAGCGAAGAGCTCGCGCGGGAGCAGGCGATTCTCGAGTCGGAAAATCGAAATGGATAACGACGATGCTGCCGCGATTCCCGACGACCGGCTGCGCCTGATCTTCATCTGCTGTCATCCTGCGCTCCCGGCCGAAAGCCGCGTCGCGCTCACGCTGCGATTGGTCGGAGGCCTGACCACCGCCGAGATCGCGCGCGCCTTCCTGGTGCCGGAAGCGACCGTCGCGCAGCGAATCGTGCGCGCCAAGCGAATCATCCGCGAGCGCAGAATCCCATATGCGATTCCGGAGCGGATCGAGATGGCGTCGCGAACGGCTTCCGTGCTGACGGTGATTTACCTGATTTTCAACGAGGGCTACACCGCGGGCTCGGGTCCGGCGCTCACGCGGGTCGATCTTTGCGCCGAGGCGATTCGCCTCGGACTGCTCCTGGTCGAACTGATGCCAGACGAATCCGAGGCCGCGGCGCTGCTCTCGCTGATGGAGCTGCAGGCATCGCGCAATCGCGCTCGAGTCGGCAAGGACGGCGAGTTGGTGCTGCTCGCCGAGCAGGATCGCTCGCTATGGAACCGCGAGTTGATCGCGAACGGACTCGGTCATCTCGAGCGCGCGCGCGGCACGCTCAGCGCGTACCAACTCCAGGCAGAAATCGCGGCCTGCTACGCGAGCGCGCCGACGATGGCGGAAACCGACTGGAACCGAATCGCCGCACTGTTCGCCGATCTCGCGCGCGTCTCGCCCTCGCCGGTCGTCGAGCTCAATCGCGCGGTAGCGGTCAGCATGGCCGACGGTCCCGCGCCCGCGCTCGCGCTGCTCGACGCGATCAAGGACGCGCCGGCGTTGCGCGAATATCACCTGCTGCCGGCCACGCGAGCGGATTTTCTGCGCCGCCTGAGTCGATGGCCCGAAGCCGCGGCCGAGTACCGCCGCGCCCTCGAACTCGTCCGCAACGATCGCGAACGCACCTTCCTGCAAAGCCGCCTGGCCGAATGCGAATCGCACTAGCATCACTCGCGCTCTCGCGCTGAGGGATGAAGCTGATCGTCAGACAACCACACATTCGCAGCGACCTTTGACATCTGATAAGTCGACAGTCGTGCTGCCGTTTCCAGCGGCGCGCGCAGTTCGTGCGAAGCGCGACGCGCGATAATCATGCTCGGCGCATGGTCGCTATGGAGGATTTTGCGATGAGTGATTTGCTTGCGGAGAAAATCGGACACGTTGCTACGCTCAAGCTCAACCGCCCTGACCGGATGAATGCGATTAGCGTCGCGATGCTCACGACGCTGGGCGAGAAGCTCAAACAATACGACGGCGACCCCGACGTGCGCGTGATTATTCTGACCGGAGAAGGCCGCGGCTTCTGCTCGGGACTCGATCTGAAAGACGCGGCCGCGGGCCGAGGGATCGGCGGGTCGGGCGTGCTGTCGGCGGGTGGCGGCGCGGCGCACATCAGCACGTTCGATATTCCGACCGTGACACTCAATCGTATCGATACGCCGGTTATCTGCGCGCTCAACGGCGCGGCCGCGGGCTACGGATTCGATCTCGCGCTCGGATGCGACCTGCGCATCATGAGCGATCGCGCGAAGCTGGTTCCGGCCTTTGCCAAGCGCGGAATCGTGCCGGAGAGCGGCGGCACCTGGTATCTGCCGCGGCTGGTCGGATGGGCCAACGCCTGCGAGATCGGATTTATCGCCGACGATATCGCGCCCGCCCGCGCGCTCGAACTCGGCCTTGCGAATAAGGTCGTGCCGCACGACAACCTGATGCCCGAGGCTCTCGCATGGGCCGAGAAGATCGCCGCCAACGCTCCCCTCGGAGTGCGTGCGATGAAGCGGCTGTTCCGCCACGCGCTCAGCCAGGATTTCGAATCGCATACGCATCACGTCCTGATGCAGTTGCTGCTGTTGATGCGCTCGGATGATTTCCGCGAAGGTGTCGCCGCCTTCATGGAAAAACGCCCGGCGAATTTCCAGGGCAAATGATCGCGCGCGGCTTTATGTAGTGGCCGCGGGCGGCGGTTCCATGAACGCGACCGCTACGCCGTCGAGTGGATCGACGATCCGCGCGATCCTGCCGCCCTGAACCGCGGTCTTCGGCTCCGTCGCCTGCATCCCGGCCGCGCGCGCGAGCGCAACCGCGCGCCCGATATCGGCGCACATGAACGCGAGCCCCCAGCATCCCGGCGCGCCGCGCGCAGGACCGACCACTTCGAGCACCGTCTGTTCGAGCTTGAAGAATGCCTGGCGCGCGCCGTTGCCAACCTCGCGAATCCGCTTGCACGGCACCCCGAGCGCTTCCAGCGCGGCGATCGCGTCGTCGAGCACCGGCGTCATCACGACGATATGTTCGAGATACCCGACGGTGTTCACGTTCCCGCCGAAGCGTGCGAGGTTCTGGCGCCGCGCCTCGATACTCGCGGAGACTTCAATCGCCGCGGTGAACACCCCGGGCAACTGCGCGTGCGGCTCCTCCGGAAGCGTCCGCGCCTGCGCGATCGCGCCGTCGTAGGCGGGAAGCGCAATCGCCGAGCCGGATTGATCTTGTGATGCGACCCCCCAAATCCATCCGAGCGTCGCGCCGCCCCGGGCCGCCGCGTTTCTGATCGCCTCGGCCAGCGGTCCCGACGCGGATGCGTCAGCCGCGCAGAGATCAATTTCGACGCCGCCCGCCGCCATCCGCGCGAACGTTATTCCGCCGGCGCGCTCCTCGTTCGGCGCGAGCGCGAACCCCGCGCGGCTCCATCGCTCGCGCGCCGCCGCAAGGTCCGGAGTGCCAACCAGGACTCGTTCAACGCAGATGATCCTCAATGCCATCCTCCATCGCGAAGCTTATTGATCGCGCCCGCGTCCGAAAAGCGCCCGCAGGGTTGCGAGAGTACGCGCCAGAGGCGATCATCAGGGACCGAGCAGGGCGCCAAACCACTCGCTAAACTATTTGTTACTATGCTAAAACGTTATGTAAGATTACCGCGCGCGACAGGGAAGGGCAGGAGATAGCGATGCGAGTTCCGTGGCAAACCGCAAAGGACGAGGCTTTCGTGGCGCTGCGCGACCTGATCAGGCTCGACACGACCAATCCGCCGGGCAACGAAAGAATCGCCGCCGACTATATCGCGGAGGCGCTCAAGCGGCACGGCCTCGACTCGACGATCAAGGAAAGTGCGCCGACCCGCGCGAACCTGGTAGCGCGCATCAAGGGCGACAATCCCACCAACGCGCCGATTCTGCTCTCCTCGCACACCGACGTGGTGCCGGTCGAGCCGTCTGGATGGAGCCGGCCGGCGTTCGCCGCGGAGATCGCCGACGGATGTATCTGGGGGCGCGGCACGCTGGATATGAAATCGAAGTGTGCGATGGATCTGATCGTGATGACGGCGCTGAAGCGCGCGGGTGCGACTCCGAATCGTGACGTGATTCTGGCCGCCGTCGCAGATGAGGAAGCCGGCTCCGATCACGGCGCGAGGTTCCTGGTCGAGCGCCATCCCGAGTTGGTTCGCGCCGGATGGGTGCTGAACGAGGTCGGCGGGTTCACGATCTATATGGGCGACAAACGCTTCTACGCGATTCAGATCGCGGAAAAAGGATTCGTCACGATCAAGATGACCGTCAACGGATCGCCGGGCCACGGCTCGATGCCGCGGCGCGACACGGCGATCGGCAAGATGGCGGCGCTGCTGACCAAGCTCACCAACACTCCGATGAGCCTGCGGGTCACGCCATTCATGAAGAAGATGCTAGGCGAGTTGGGCGTGCCGCTGGATAATCCCGGTCCGCTGTTCCGTCCGATGATGGGCAACACGGTCACGCCGACGATCCTTCGTGCCGGCTACAAGGACAACGTGATTCCGGGAGAGGCGTCCGTGGTGCTCGACGGCCGCACCGTCCCGGGCGAGGATCCCGAGAGCTTCGTCGCCGAGCTGCGCAGTATCGTCGGTCCGGAGCCGAAGTTCGAGCTGATCAAGACCGCGCCTCCGGCCGAGACCAGTCCCGACACTGAGCTGTTCGAGTTGATTCGCGAACGGGTGGAGTCCAACGATCCTGGAGCGCATGCGATCCCCTGGATGATTCCGGGTGCGACCGACAACAAGTTCTACTGCAAGCTCGGCGCGCAATGTTACGGCTTCGTGCCGGTGAAGCTCGATCCGCATCTGCCCTTTGGATCGCTCTTTCACGGCAACGATGAGCGCCTGCCGATCGAGGGCTTCTATTGGGGGCTCAAAGTGTACGCCGAGGTGGTGCTCAAATTTATCGGCGTCAACTTCGACGCCGTCTTCGCCTGATCGAGTTTTGCGCGACGCCGATCAGAGACCGTCGATAATTACCACCCGTGATCTGTAATGACCGGCGAGGTGCTACTGGCACGCCGCCGGCCTCCCTTGGGAAACATGATCGAGTCTTAGGTGGCACAGGCTTTAGCCTGTGTTCCCCCACCCCGGAGCAGAATCAATTCGTAGGGGGCGCGTCGCGATGCGTCCGTCTTTGCACGCCTTTGCTGAATACCCTCTCCCTCCGGGAGGTGCCACTGGCACGCGGGCGGCGCGGCGGTGGAATACCCTCTTCCTCCGGGGAGCTTTGCACTAACTGCTCGGAGTGCGTGCCAATGCGTGAGGGCGAGATTCCTCGCGATTCCTTCCGTTCCAGGTGATGCGCACGTCCCGTCTGCATTGCCGATGCGCGCTCGGAATGACAATTCTCCGGCCTTTGTGTCATTCCGAGCGCGATCAGACACCCTGTATGGTTTCCTATGCGTCATGTTGTGCGGCAGAGGTCGCGAGGAATCTCGCCCTTGCGCACCGGCGCACCCGTCCGATTGGCTATGCAAAGCTCTCCCCCGGGAGCGGCGCGGCGGTGGAATACCCTCTCCCTCCGGGGAGCTTTGCCTAACTGCTCGGGTGCGTGCCACGCGTGAGGGCGAGATTCCTCGCGATTCCTTCCGTTCCAGGTGATGCACACGTCCCGTCTGCATTGCCGATGCGCGCTCGGAATGACAATTCTCCGGCCTTTGTGTCATTCCGAGCGCGATCAGACACCTTGTATCGATTCATATGCTTCATGTTACGCGGCAGAGGTCGCGAGGAATCTCGCCCTTGCGCACCGGCGCACCCTTCCGATTGGTTATGCAAAGCTCTCCTCCGGGAGGTGCCACTGGCACGCAGGCGGCGCGGCGGTGGAATACCCTCTCCCTCCGGGAGAGGGCGGCGCGGCGCGATGCTTGCGCTCTTTTCGCAAGCATCGTGACGCGTGGGTGAGGGCGGCCTTGTGCAGAGCTCTCTTATAATCGCGCGTTGCTTCAGATCGCGCTGAGTTCGGAACCCTATCAAGAAAATAACTGCATCTCTTGCGTTATGGGGAAATGGACCCAGCTGCGAGTCGGCCAAAAGAAGAACGACCCAACCCCCGACCCCTTCCCGCACGGGAAGGGGAGTCAGAAACCGAACCTCGAGGAGAACGCTGGCGCCCGGATCGCTGCTCGAGTGGCAGCGGGAATGTGCCAGATCACTCCAACCCCTTGCGACCAGTGTCCCCCTTCCCGTGCGGGAAGGGGTCAGGGGTTAGGTCGATTGTCTGAGAATCAGCTCCGCCCAAACGGCATCCGACTTTCATCCATCAAGGTGCGCGCAGCCCATCCCAACTCGCCTGATTGTGTGCCAGTGGCACGTCCATGCCGAGCGAGGAATCAGACGGCGGCAACTTGCTGCTCTGCGACTTATCCGCATACCTACAGATGACGCTGCGCGTGGCCGACGGGCCGTCGGCGGCCACTGGCGCCCGCCGACCGTCGTCGCGCAGCGAGCTGCTCCTACGAAGACAGGTGCGTTCGAACTCTCCGGGGTCACCGCGACTTGATTGCCGAAGGAGCGCTCCCCTGAAGATTCGCATTGGATTCGTAGGGGCGCGTCGCGACGCGTCCCTCTTCGCGCGCCGACGATCCGCACAAGACGTTGCTTGCGCGTCTCATCACCTCGACTTTCATGGCAGGATGACACCATCGAGGCGTTTGCGAGAAAGTCAGTACCCGCCGATCACTCCGAAGAGCTGACTGACTGCGACAGCGGCGTGAACGTCACCAGCAGGCGCGGCGGACTGTCGAGTGGAACCACTTCGACGTCGCTCAGCGGCGAGGTGTTGAGCGTGACGGTCGTGCCCTGTGAATTGCTGCTCACGTCGCAATCCTTGAAGATCGAGCGGTCGAAGACCAGGTGATGATTCAAGCTCGCGTCGGGGGTGACATCCTTGAGAACCAAGACCGCCGACGAAAAACCCGCGCCGCTTTCAAGCCGCTTCTTGAACGTCACCGGACCGGTCAGGTCGAAAATTACCGCCATCGGCGGATCGGATGACGAAAGCCGAATCGTTTTCAGCGTCGCAGGTCCGGTGGCATCGGCGGCCGCCGTCTTCTGCGCAGGCGCGTCGAGGATCGGCAGCCCGTCAGGTCCGTATTTGGTGGCGGTCAGCGCCTGCTGCTGAGCCGCGCTCTTCTGCGCCTGAATCGGAGCCTGTCCCGGCGGAGTTCCGGGGATCGGTGTTCCGGGCTCGCCAGGCGACAGGCTGCTATCCATGTCGTCGGCATCGCGCTGGCGCACGACCACGCGATTATCGGCGACCTGCTCGGAGCCATAACCGGTCTCTGCCAGCACCAGTGGAAGCGGATCTTCCTCGGTGTCGATCGGTTGGTTGAGTTTTTTGAGCGAGGCTTTGGCCGGCGCGGTGTAGGGAGTGTCAGGGTAATGGCGCAGCAGCGCGGTGTAGGCCTGCGCGGCTGAATATTTCTTGCCTTCCTTTTCAAGCGATTGCGCCAGCTCGTACAGCGCGTCGGGTGCAACCGGCGTGTCCGGGTATTTCTGCATCAGCTCGGCCAGACGCGACTCGGCGGCGCGAAAGTTGGCGCGCTTGAAATAATAGGTGCCGACGATCATCTGATGCCGCGCCAGCATCTCGCGGCATTCCTCGGCGCGTTCCTTCGCCAACTCGGCGAACGAGCCCTCGGGGAAGCGCGCCTCGATAATCTGGAAATGCTTGAGCGCCTCTTCGGTCTTGCTCTGGTCCTGGTCCTCGCGACCCATCTGATCGTAGTAGCTCATCGCGATGTAATAGCTGACCAGCTCGAGGTTCTTGCTGGTCGGATGCATCCGCTGGAAGTCGTCCAGCGACGCGACCGCCTCCGCATAGTCCTGCTGCTTGTAATACGCGAGACCGATCTTAAGCTCGGCGTCTTCGGCGTAGGGGCTGAACGGGAAGTGATCGATCAGGAGCTGATAGTTCTCGATCGCGGGCTTGTACTCGCCATCGGCGAAATTGAGCTGGCCCTGCTGATAATAGTCCTCACCGGTAGGCGGCTTTTTGAGCGAGCATCCGGCGGCGGCGGCCATAAAAACGGCCAGAGCTATGGCCAGCAGGCGCCTCATAATCTTCGGAACTGTGAGCACACTAAAGAAGGCTCGGCGGCAATGCAAATCGAGGGTCTGAGCGCCGCTCCAGGCGCCCCGAACGAAAAAACCTCGCGACCCACAGTACAGGTTTCGTCAATTCCTTACAAAGGGACTCCCGACTGCGATTTGCACAACCGATCGGGAGTCGATGCCCGCGCGTGACGGCGAGATTCCTCGCGGTTCGCCTCCATACCGGGGTACGCGCACATGCCATCTGCATTGCTGATGCGTGCTCGGAATGACAATCTCTCCTGGCTTTGTCTCATTCCGACCTGGCTTTGTGTCATTCCGAGCGCGATCAGACGACCTGTATCGCTTCGTATGCTTCATGCTGCATGGCAGATGTCGCGAGGAATCTCGCCGTTACGCACCAGCGCACTCGTCCGATTGGTCTCGCAAAGCTCCTCGTGCAGCAGCCACGCGCGGGAATGACCGCTTCGCTGCGGCGAACGAGCCAAAGGCGATCACGGCTCATCCATCGCCTGCCTCAGGCCGAGGCGGGCGCAGGGTCGCGTCGAAGACCGGCTTGCCGAGCGCGATAAACTTGCGTGCGAACGCGGTCGCTTCGGCGCCGGGCGCACGCTCGTCAATGCGCGAAAAACCCGCCGCCGCGAGCATCGGAAAAATCTCCGCCGCGTACTCGGCGACGTCGGTCGCGACACACAAGATCCCGTCGGCCGCGAGCGTGCGCGCGAGACCGGCTGCGAGATGCGATGTGAACAGGCGATGCTTATGATGCCGCTCCTTGGGCCATGGATCGGGAAAGTAGATGTGGTAGGCGCTGACGCTTTGCGGCGGGAGCATCAGTCCCACCAGCGGGCGCGCGTCCATCCGCGCGACCCGGAGATTGGCCAGGCCCGCGCCGCCGCATCGCACAGCCAGCATCCTCGAGACCACTCCGGAGAGCTCGACCGCGATAAAATTGCGCTCGGGAAACTCGGCAGCGCGTGCGACGATAAAATCGCCGCGGCCGGCGCCGAGCTCGATCTCGAGCGGCGCGGACCTCTCGAAAATCGCCGACGGTTCGATCGTGAAGAGACCGTCGCGAGCTTCGATCATCACGCGCTCCGCGCAGGCGCGCGCTTCGGGCTTGCGCCAGATTCGTCCCGCTTTTCTAAGCCGCGCCATGATCGGCCCCACGATGCCGAAGCGCGCGCGTCGGAGCAAGCAGCCCGCCATCTCGCGGAGTGCGCTGCAAGCACACCCCGACGACCGCTTCGCGTGGGCCGACGAGCCGTCGGCCACCACTGAGAGAAGAGAGTTCTTGCCGGCGATCAGCCGATTCGCTGAACCCACCCAGCGCGATTGGCCTTTCTCTCGTTCTCCGACCCTGCGTGTTTGTTTGCCAGTGGCAGCCGACGGCTCGTCGGCCCACGCGAAGCGTCGTCCGGAGCGCTTGGTTCATAGCCGGACATTTTGTCATCGAGATAGACAACTTGTCATCAAAGTGCCGATATGCTAAAGTAGTCGCGTCGAAGTGACTCGCAGGCACTCCAGGACGCAGCCTGCGAACCTTCCGCCTGTGCCCGGGACCTCAAGAAAGCGCGTCGGATGGTGAGAAAATCGATGTACCAAAAAAGCGTCGAAAACGAAGCCAATCGACGAAATCGCCAGCATTTTCAAGGAGTTTATTTTTTAGGCCGCTAGAAAAAATACCAAACGAACCCACCGCCAAACGCCCGAAATCAAAAATCCGACGGATTACTTTGCCCAGATTGGGGTAGCACTGACACGATTATCTTCTCTCACTCCGAAGGACCGCCTCTGAAGGTGGCACCGGCTTTAGCCGGTGATTCTTTCGCGCATGCGCCACAGATCTGGTCTGCGAAAAATCAAAGAGCCATCGACGACGAGCGGTGCCGTCCGCGATCAGTCGGGTCGTGCGAGGAATGCTTTTATGCGATCGACCAGCGGCTGCAAGTCGGTGTTGTCGACCAGCGCGCTGGCCATCCGGATCGGGTCGCCGAAGAAGAAGCGCTCATAAAGTACCTGCCGGCCCGCGAAGGCGCTCGAGGCGACATCGGCCGCCAGTCGGTAGAGCGCTACGCGTTCGCGCGCGTCGGCGTCGGCCGCTTTGAAGTAGCGCTCGATATCGCCGAACTCGGCGGGGTTGGCGAAGTCGGCGTCCTGCGGCGTCGCCATCAGCGAGGACGAGCTGCTGAGCTGAATTATTTCGACCATCCTCGGATACAGCCGCGGAAACAGGTTGCGCGCGGTATCGAGCGGCGCGCGCGCCGGGACGCATACGCCCCACTTGTCGACGGCGGCGTCGGCCTCGGCGGCGCGCAGGCACGAGCGCATCGTTTCGGTGGTCGTGATCATCTCCGCCAGCCGCTCGCGCATATGCTGCAGCGGCATCGCGTCGCTCGCCTGCGCGATTCGCGCGGCCAGTCCCAGGACGAATTCGCTCTTGGCGACGTTCTTCACCGCAACCTGATGCATCATGTGCACCACCGCGTTGGTTGCGCCGTAGAGCGCGTTGCAGCGCGCGACGTCGCCGCACAGAAACACGCGCTCCCACGGCACCAGCACGTTGTCGAAGATCACGACGCAGTCCATCTCCTCGAAACGGCTCGCGAGCGGCGCGTCGAATTTCGAGCGCGCGAGGTCGTAGCTGTCGCGGCAGATGAAGCGCAGGCCGCTCGCGTTGCAGTTGATCGCAAACGAGAGCGCGTACGGCTCGGCCGCGGCGTCGGCCCTGAGGACGGTGGAAGGAAACACCAGCAGCTCTTCGGACATCGGAGCCAGCGTCGCGAGCATCCGGCATCCGCTGACGATGATCCCGCCTCGAGTCTTCTCGACCAGCCGCAGCGCCAATTCGGCGTCGGTATTCCCGGCCCATCCCTTGGCGCGGCTGGCGCGCGGATTCACCAGCGTATGCGTCGCGCACCAATCGTGATCGCGCGCCTGCCGGTAGTAGCTCTGGATATTGTCGCCGAAGCGCGGATCGCTTTCGGCAAAGAACTCGTGCGCGGCGGCCATCGCGGCGATACTGACGTTCAAGTAATCGGGCGTGCGGCCCATGAAGCCGCCGCTGAAATTGGCCCATGCCGCCATCATCCGCGAGCGCTTGCGCAGCTCTTCGGGCGTCTTCGGCTGCTGAAACGACAGGCCCGCGCGGCCGCCGTCGTCGGTGCGATAAGTCATCGCCTCGGGATGCTCGCTCTGCATGTCGTAGAGCGAGGCGAGCGAGTGCGCGCAATTGCGAAACGCGCGATGCGTCGTCACGTCGGCGACGCGCTCACCGCCAAGAAAAATTTCCGCCCCAAGTTTCTTGAGCGACGAAAGATAATTATTCCCCGACCGCGCACCCATCAGCGGCATCCTTCACTTTGTATAACAATCATCTTGGAACCTCCGCGCAGACGCCGTTTGTGATCGCTAGAAAACATGGATTTCGTCTCGGAGAACATTGGGAGCTACGTGAGCCTTGAGCTTATTGCGCTGCGCGACGTGAACTCGCTGTGGAATCAGCTTCTGGATTTCAGCGACTATGCCCGCATAATCGAACAAGTCCATTCGCCGTTCCGTGTCGAGGTCGACAAGCAGATCGACGTCGCTGTCGGGGCGCTCGGTGCCGCGCGCGGTTGAACCGAAGAGCGACAGGTGCTCGACGCCGAGTTTTTGAAGCCTCGGCGCCGCCTCGCGGAGAATGTGAATGACGGTATCGTTCATGTCTTGCACCGCGTCGTCAACCCGGCGCGAAATAGAAGATCGATTGGCCGGTGCCGATTGCGGCTTCGTAGCGGCCGAATTGTTCGCCGCGCCAGCTCCACGCCGCGCCGCCCAACGCGCCCGCCATTATCAGGTAATGCGAAAAGCGGCCCTCCGGCGAGCAGTGCGTGCGAAAGTCGGCGGCCGATTCCAGTATCGCCTTGTGATCTCCGGCGCGGAACCATTCCATGATCCGTTCGTCGTAGATGCGGTTCGCGGTCGAGCTGATGTCGGCGGGCGCGGCGGATGCGTGCGCGAGGACGCGGTCGTAGTCCCAGAAGCGATGCGACATTCCGCCCGAGGCGACGATCACGACGCGCCGGTCAGACGCTGCGATCGCCGCGCCCATCGCGGCGCCGAACGCGAGGTCGTTGTCGACCGACGAAATCTGGCACACGCCCATCGAGAGCACGCGCCGGCGCGCGCCTGGATTGAAATAGTACATGACGTTGAGAGTCGGATAGTGGAGCGGCAGATTACGATGCGCCGACGCGACCGCGCGCATCCCGCGCGCCTTCTCCGCGGCCTCAATCGCGCGCGCGAGCTCGGGGTCGCCGCGATAGTCGTACTCGAGGTCGTGGAGCATCTGCGGCAGCTCTTCGGAGGTGTACACGCCGGCCAGCCGCTCGTGCGCGTTCAGGATGTATTCGAGCGTCGTGAACCAGTGCGAGTCGATTACGAGGAACGTGTCGAAATCGAGATCATGCAGGCGCGTGCGCTCGAGCGCGGGCATCGCATCGTAGAAGGTCGTCACGTTGTCGCCCATGTAGGCTTTGCGCGCCGCAGGGTCGGTGATCATCAGGCGCGGCACGTGCGTGGTGAAAATCGCGGCGACGATTTCACCCATCGCGATTCTCCTTGCGCTCCAGCTCCGCGCCGTATGCAACGCACACCAGCTTCGGCTCGGTCCAGAACTCGAGCGCATAGCGGCCGCCCTGGCGGCCGAGCCCGCTCATTTGTGCGCCGCCGAACGGAGTGCGCAGGTCGCGCAGGAAAAAGCTGTTGACCCACACCATCCCGGATTTGATTCGCTCGGAGACGCGCAGCGCGCGCGGCAGATTCTCGGTCCATACGTATGCCGCCAGTCCGAATGCGGTCGCATTCGCCATCGCGATTGCTTGCCCCTCGTCGTCGAAGCGCTCGACAGTCAGGACCGGGCCGAAGATTTCTTCGGTGATTGCGCGCGAGGTTGGCGCGGCGTGGTCGAGAATCGTCGGCAGGTAATAGAAGCCCTCGCGCGGGATGTTGGAGTCCTTCGGAGCGCTGCCGCCGCACAGGAGCTCGGCGCCGGCGGCGACGGACTCGGTGACGAAGCCGTGAACGCGCTCGCGATGCGCAGCCGAGATGAGCGGGCCATATTCGGTGCGGTCGTCGAGGGGATCGCCGATTTTCAGGCGGCCGACTTCGTCGAGCAGCATCGAGACGAACTCACCGGCGGCTTTGCGCTCGACGAGCAGGCGCGAGCCGGCCACGCACGATTGTCCCTGGCTGCGGAAAATCGAGCGCGCCACGCCGGCCGCGGTCTCGCGCAGATTGGCGTCGGCAAAAACAATATTGGGAGATTTGCCGCCGAGCTCGAGCGTCACGCGCGCGAGCCGCTCGGCCGCGGCCGCCATCACCTTGCGCCCTGTCGCAGCGCCGCCGGTGAACGCGATCGCGTCGACACCCGGATGCGCGGCGAGCGCGGCGCCAGCCTCGCCGAGGCCGGTGATGATATTGAGCACGCCCGCGGGAAGCCCCGCTTCTGCGGCGATTTCGCCGAGCGCGATTGTGGTCAGCGGCGCGAGCTCGCTCGGCTTGACGATGCAGGTGTTGCCAGCGGCGAGGCATGGACCGAGGTTCCACGTCGCGAGCATCAGCGGCGAATTCCACGGAATGATAATCGCGCCGACGCCTGTGGGAGGACGCTCGATGATATTCATGAGACGCAGGTCGCGGCCTAAAAACCTGGCGTCGCCGAGGGCGGATTCCTGCGTCCCTGATTGCATCGCGGCCGCGAAGAAGCGCAGGTTCTTTGCCGCCCGCGCGACATCGTGGCCGACGCATTCGGCGATTGGTTTGCCGACGTCGCGCGCTTCGAGCGTGCCGAGCTCGCGCGAGCGCCGCTCGATTCCGTCGGCCATACGGTCGAGGATTGCGGCGCGCGCCTCCAGCGGCATCCGCGGCCATGGTCCGTTGTCGGCCGCGTCGCGCGCGGCCGCGACCGCCCGGGCGACGTCGGCGATGCTGGCGTCGTGGATTTGTGCGACTTCGCGCCCGGTGGCCGGTTCGATATCGGCGACGCGGCGCGAGGAAGTCGATTCGACGTAAGCTCCGCCGATAAAGAGTCTGGTTTCCATCCTGCGGCTCCCGTGCGGCGCACTTGCGATCCAAGCGCGCACGTCAATGGTAGCTGGAACCATAGCGCAGTCATCGCCGCGCTTCATGCGCGATCGCGCTTTAAGGTTGACCGGATCGGGCGACGGTTTTAATCTCGGAGGCATCCGCGTGGCCGAACATCCTAAAATCGTTCCACTGTTTCCGCTGCCGAACCTGGTGATGTATCCGGGCACGCAGGTTCCGCTGCACATCTTTGAGCCGCGCTATCGCGAGATGGTTGCCGACGCCGCGCGTGGCGACGGAATTATCGGGATGATCCTGCTCAAGGGCGACTGGGAGCGCGAGTATCACGCGTTTCCGGATATCTTCGAGGTCGGATGCGCCGGCAGGATCCGTGATTTGGTGCGGCTCGAAGACGGACGCTACAACCTGATGCTCGAAGGATTCGCCGAGTTTCGCGTGCTGCGCGAGATCCGCGAAAGAGCCTATCGGCAGGCGGAAGTGCGATGGTGCCCGGTCGAGCCCGGCGCGCTCGATTGCGACTTCGAGACGATGGAGTCGCTGCGCGAGGTCTTGTTCAGCTATCTGGGCGATCCGGCCAGAGAGGCATGGCGCACAATCGTCGAGCAGCGTGGACTGCGCGGCGCTGCGCTGATCAACTTCCTGTGCTTCCATCTGGACGTAAGTCCGATCGAGAAGCAGACCCTGCTCGAGGCCCTCTCGGGGAGGGTTGATTGTCTGCTCGACGTGCTTACATTTAAGCTCGAGGAACGGAAGCTCGGGCCGGTTGGATCGCGTGGCGGTCCAGACACGGTGCAGTAGGAACCGGGCGCAGGAAGGGCAAGCCGCCGGCTGCATCGCAACGTGGCAGATCTGCCACTTTTTGGATGCCGACACCGAATTGTTGCGCTCTTGTCGCAAACGGGTTAGCGCTGAAATGGAGTTTTCGCGCTTTGCATAACGCGGAATCCTTCGCAGAACGCGAAGGCTTAGGCAAAAGCTCCAATAAGTAGCGGAGCTAATCCTTTCCGAAGCCCGCATATCTCCTTAAATAAACTGTGTTCGCCGCGACGGCGAGCAGCAGGCATAAGAATTGCTGGTATGAAACGAACTTAATTGATTAACACCTCCGGCTCCTGCGCGTAGTCTCTAAATTGACGCAGCAGGTCGGGTGGAGCGGAAAGTCGCATGGAATGGGAAAACACAGCATTGGGATCACTCTTTGTACCCGACGTTTTAACGCCTGAACAGTTTTACGACAGCCGCCGTGATGACAGCTCGATCCGGCCGGTCAAGAAGCTGATGATGGCGATTCTTGAGGACGCTTTGCGTTGCTTTCAGAACAACGCCGACGCCAAGAACGGTTCGCGCAAGCGCCTGTTCCAGGAAGCTGAGCAGTGGCTCTGCGGAGAGGGCGGCGAAGGGCCGTTTTCGTTCGAGACGGTGTGCGAGACGCTCGGAATTGAGCCGGGGTTTCTGCGCAACGGACTGCGGGACTGGCGCAGCCAGCAGCTCGCGGGAATCTCGACGCGCCGGCTCGCGCGGCGTTCGCCGGTGGTCCGCAGCGGTCGAATCAGCGCGCCGTCACGGCGTGACGGCAAGCGCGCGGCCCGCGCCAACTAAGGTAAGCGCAGGCAGCCTGCCGCTCAAGTAAAAATCGAAGATCGATAAACGACGGCGCAGCGTGTTCACTTACACGCTGCGCCGTTGTGTTTCCGCTACGAAATTGGCGCGCGCGGCATCATGGCCGTAAGCAGAAGCTTACGCCACGATACCGTGGCCCAATTAAACCGGTTAATGGCTCGCAGGGGGTGCGGACGGTGGCGCCGTGCCGCCAGCCGCCGGTGCTCCCGCTCCAGGCGTGGCGCCGAGCTTAGGCGCGGCCTTCGGCACATAGCCCGCAGGCGGCGGAGGCACAAATCCCTTCGGCTGCTCCGCGACCCAAGCCATGCAGGCAGGAATGTCATCTTCGACGACAGACTCCTGGGCCATGATCTGCTGGTCGGTCCAGCCGTGGATCTTCTCTTCGTGAACTCCCGGACACTTAACCCTGAGGTTAAAGTCGCGAGCGACTCGCGAAGAATCCGCGCTGGCCGTCTGCTGACCTGCCCCGCTGCTGCCCGCCGCTGCACCCGTCGTGGTACCGGCGCTGCTGCTGCTGCCGCTGGTGCTTGCGCATCCCGCGGCGAACACAATTGCCAGCCCACCGGCCAGCAACATCCCAATCGTGCGTCTCATGGCATCCTCCTTCACTCTGGGGGCCTCCCCCGATAACTAGGCCCGCAACGGCCGATCCGCCACCCAAGTCAAAGCAGCGTCAAAATACACCTAATGAAAAATTTAGCAAACCCCTAGTAACATAATTATAAGGCTTGGAAAAGCACCCGATTATCACGCTCGACTTTACGGGCGCGCCCCTCGATCCGGGCATACTCGAGATGCGCCAGGGTTTCAAAGGTCGCCGCCATCACGTGAAAGATCGGTCTCTCTTCGCCGCCGAAGACTTGTTGCGCCACCTCGAACGCGGTCTGTGGTTTATTGCGCACCAGGTCGAGCATCTCGGCCTCGCGGTAACGATGATGCTCGATGATCTGGTTGGCGCGATGCCGATGGTCCTGATAGACGCCGCCGTGCGCGGGCAGAATGAGTTCGGCGTCGAAGCGCTGAACTTTTTTTTGTGAATCGATAAAGTCGCCGAGCGGATTCGCGCTCGCGTCGGCGTCGGGATAAATTCCGACGTGCGGTGTGATCTTCGGCAGCAAGTGATCACCAACGATCATCACCTTTTCCTTGCGCAAATATATTACGTTGTGTCCTGGCGAGTGACCCGGCGTCCAGATGACCTCGAACTCGCGATCGCCAACCTTGATCACGTCGCCGTCGTCGATGAAATGATCCGGCTCGGTCACCGGAAAATACATCTCCGTGCCCATCCACGCGGGCCGCATCCCGGCCGAGGAATGCTCGGCGATCGGAAAGCCGTGCTTTTCGAAGAACGGCCGCGACTCCGGACGATCGGTCGGCCCCATCTTCCCGAAAAACAGCATCCGACCGGCGCGCGCCGCTTCCAGCCGATGAATGTGCGTCACCGCGTGGCTGCGGCGGCGAATCTCTCCGGACGCGCCGAAGTGATCGATATGATGATGCGTCGCGATGAGGGTATCGAGATCTTCGAGCTTGATCCCGACTTGCGCAAAAGCGTCTTCGAGCGTGGCGATACTGTCCGGGGAATTCATCCCCGTGTCGATCAGCGCCCAGGCGCCGTGACAATCGACCAGGTACACATTGATGATCGTCGGCCGCATCGGAAGCGGCAGAAAGATCTCGTAGATACCGGGATGAACCTCGACGATTTTTGATGCCATCAACTTCTCAGTGGCTGGCTTCGCTGAACTTGAGGTTCTTGCGATCCGCCGCCGGTTGCGAGCCCTGGCGCGTGCGCGCGGCTTGGTCGCGGCGCGTCACTCGTGCAACTCATCCTTGATCTGAAAGGTCGCCTTGATTCTTACTTTCCAGCGCACGACCTTGCTGTTCTCGACCGCGGCGGAAACGTCTTCGACGTGCACGCTGTGGATGCCCGAGATGGTCACCCCCGCGCGCGCCACCGCGATCTGGACAGCATCCTCGAGCGAGTTGGACGAGATGCCGGTTAGCTCGATGGTTTTTTCGACCATAATTTTTGAGCTCTGCCGCCTTCCGCACGCATGGCAGAATTGACGCGCTTACGGACGCGGCGCTACGCTCCTCTATGCGTGGTGATTAGCGCACGCGGCCCTGCGAAACAAGGTGACTGGCCGCGCGCTCACCAAACCGCGACACGCAGATCCCGCATCCAACACGCTCTACCGGAGACGCCGCCGCGCAAACATGCCAGTGAAAATCGAATCGCCTGACGATCAGAACGGCCTCACCGAATTCATAAGCTTCGCCGACCGAGTGCGCCCCGAGCTCTCCGCCCGGTGGCCGGCGGCGGCCGACATGCAGTTACCGATGCTGATGGGCTTGTCGGCATTTATCGCGGGCAAGCCGCTGCGCGCGTTCGTTGCGCGCGAGAACGGCGAGATCGTCGCCCGAGTCGCGGCGCTGCTCGATCCCGCATACGCAGAGCGCTGGGGCGAAAAGCTCGGGCACCTGATGTTCTTCGAGGCCGCGGCCGGCGCGTCCGCCGCCGCCCGCGCCGTGATGGACGCAGCCTCGGAATGGTTGCGCGGCCAGGGCGCCATTGCTGCACGCAGCGGCTTCTACCTGCCGCTCGATATGCCGTTCGTGATCGACGAGTACGACGCGCTGCCGCCGAACATGATGCGCCAGAACCCGGACTACTATCATTCGATGATCAAAGACGCGGGCTTCTTCTGCGAGAAGGGGATGGTCGATTACAAAATCGAAGTTACACCGGAATTGATCGCGCGCTACCGCAGCGCCCTCGAGGCTGCGCTGCGCGGCGGGTTCGAGCTGGTGACGCTTGCCGACATTGCGCAGGAAAAGCGCGCCGCCGAATTTGGTCCTGCATTCAACGAAGCGTTCTACAACCATTGGGGCTATGTCGTCGCGAGCCAGGACGCGATGGCCGAGATGATGATTTTCGTCGAGTTGATGGGCGGGCTGGACACCTCGATTTGCGCGTATCAAAACGGCGAGGTTGTCGGCACGCTGATGGTCGCGCCCGAGGAGACCGCGCACGCGATCCTGCGGCCGGGCAGGGTGCTCAAGGATTCGGAGAAGCTCAATTTTCTCGGCATCGGAGTGCGCGAGCCTGCGCGTGGACGCGGACTGAACCTCGCGATGGCGGCGCAGACGTACCTGAAGCTGATCGATCGCGGCGCGAAGTATCTTAGCTACACGCTCGTCGTCGACGACAACTGGCCCTCGCGCCGCACCGCGGAGAAGCTCGGCGCGAAAGTCTGCGCGAACTACGTCGTATACCGCCGCGACTTCCGGGCATAGCGGTTGCCCGCGCGGCGCCGATTGATCGTGGCCTGGTGCCTTGTCGTTCTTGTGCTGTTGGCAGGATGCTCGACCGCGAACCGTTCGGGAGTCTGCACGCCCTATGGTGATCCGCCGGCGACCGTAAGCGGCGCCGATATCCCCGATTGCCGCGATGGCACGCGCATGGGTCCGTGGCGCGATTCGGACGGGACCGATCGCTACGCCTGCCTATGGAGTCCAGCCGCCCCGATGCCGGGCACTCAGCTCCCATTGATCGTTTTTCTGCACGGCGCGCCCGCGGATGCGGCCCAGGCGGTCGATACGGGATTAACCCGCCTCGTGAGCAGCGCGGAATTGAGCGGCGATCCCGCGCGGCCCGGCTTTTTCTTGCTCTCGATCCAGGGACGCGACATCTCACATTACTATCCGCTCGGCGCCGCGAGCGGCACAGGATGGGACAACTGGTATCGCCAACTCCAACCCAAGGATACGAATTCAGAAAATGCCGATGCCGCTGCAATCGATCACTTCATCGAGGCGATGTCAGCGACCGGTAAGGTTGATCCTAAACGGATCTATCTCAGCGGATTTTCGAACGGTGGTGCGATGGCGATCCTATATGCGCTCAGCCGCAAAGGCATCGCGGCGGTGGCGGTCTATTCGGCGCCCGACCCATCGGCATATGCGACCGACGCTTGCCGGCAGGTTCCGGTAGCGCGCGCGGCAAGCGACGATACTGAATATCAAATCCTGAATCCCAAGGTTCCTATCTATGAGGTACACAACGGATGCGACCTCGGCGCAATGTGCCCGAACATCGAGCGGATGATCGCACGGCTGCGAGCCTCAGGCGTATCGGTCAATGATCAGATCATCGGATCGGAGAGTGATCCGACCAATCCTGCCAATCAGCAATCCGCCTCCGAGTGCTTTTCCTATTGCGGTACCGACCCTGACAACGCCTACCATCTTGTCGGCCTTTCAAATCACAATCGATGGCCCACCGAATGGACTCAGTCGATGCTCGATTTTCTCGCTGCGCATCCGCTCAAGACGCAGTGACCCGTTGATCGAGAAGAGACCTGCGGGACGCCCGTCCTCCTAAGAAACAGGATGAGGATTCGTGGCATCGGTCCGCCGGGATGGGGCAGCGCGGCCTTCCACTGCGATTTATCCGCACATACAGACGACGCTTCGCGTCAGCCGACGGGCCGTCGGCAGCCACTGGCAGAATCAAGATAGAGGTCGGTAGAGTCGGCGTCCCGCCGGCCGTCACTGCGCGCCGCGCGAGAGCCTATCGTGAGCGAAGCCGAAGGATATCCCGGACGAAGGGCCTCTGCATGTGGTGTTGGGGTGAAGCATGGACGCCTCGGGATTTCTCCCTTCGGTCGAAATGACGGCCGCGGGATCGGCTGAGACTACGATGCTCATCGCCTCACACACTTTCATGGCAGACTACGATAGTCATCGCCCCCACACACTTTCATCGCAGGATGACGGACAAGAACTCGCCATTTGTCGACAGCCTCTACTGGGCGAGGGATCAGACAGCGGGAACATCATTCAAAAAAAACGGCGCGGCGATTTTTTGCCGCGCCGTTTTTGAGAATCTGTGTTCAGACGACTTTCAGGATGCTTTGGGGATATTGCTCGTTGGGGTCGACGCCCGGCGCCATCTCGTAGAGCACCGATTTGTCCACCACCAGTTGGCCGTCGTCACCCACATAGATCTTGAAGCGATCCATCGGGCGCGGCGCAGGTCCTTCGAAATTCAAACCGCTGATGTAATAGCCCGAGCCGTGGCATGGGCACTTGAACTTCTGCTCGGCCTTGAGCCATCGCGGAGTGCATCCGAGATGTGTGCACTTGGCGAAGATTGCGTAGAACCCGGCCTTGGTGCGGATGATCCAGGTGCGGAAATCCTGCTTGTACTTTTCGCTGACTTCGCCGACGACGTAATCGCTCGGGAAGCCGGCTTTGAATTTCGACGGCGGCAGGAACAGCACACGCGGAAATGCCGAACGTACCGCGGCGAGCAACCCGATGGTCGTTACGGCGCCGAAGCCGCCCCATCCGAGGCGTCCCAGAAAGTCGCGCCGGCTCCATAGCGAGCCGATCTCCGCTTTTTCCTTGTCGCGTTTGGCGCGTTCGCGCGCCTGCTCGTCGGCGCGCCACTTCGCCAATTCAGCTGGATCGGTTGGAGCTTTGCCTTTAGATGCCGCAGCCATTTGAAAACCTCATGGCCTCCGAGTCGGGGCAAGCCGGATTAGGCGCGCCCATTTACTAAGACGTTAGCGATTAGCAGAAATTCTAACCTTGCGAGGCAGATGATTTCAAGGAAGCCGCATTCCCGCAAAAAGAAATGGTTTGATCAAACGGTAAACAGCCTAATGCAAAGCGGGCTGACCCGAGGGGGCCGCTCCCGGCGCGGCTGCACTTGGCGGCGCGGCCGGAGTGACCGGAGGAAGCGGCTGAAGCGGAACAATGACGACATCGTGATGCGGGGTGCCCGAGTTATCGGTCATTTGGTCGGGCGGCGGCAACTCGGCGATCGGCGGAACGGTCAGCTTCTCGCTGTCGGTGTTGGCGCCCAGTACGGGCGCAAGGAAGGTATCGGTTGCGAGGTAATGGAGAGGACGCGCGATGCCCCATTCGAGCGCGAAGCCTATTGGCGCAACGACATAGCTCAGAAGCTTCAGCGGCTGCGAATCGTCGTCGGTGTACTCTTGGGGGTTCTGCTTATCGAGGTCCGAATATTGCGCGTGCGCAAAACTCGGCGCACACAATATCAAAACCGCGCCCAGGAATATTGCTGCTCGCCGCATGGCCTAGACTCTGTCCTCGATTCCTCGATCTGTCAACCATCCAAGGCCTGGGCAGCGCGTGCTTGCGTTCATCGTCCACGCCGCGCAATCTTACCGCAATGCGATCGCGACCGGGGAGATTACTGGATGCAGGCGTAGGGGCGGCGATACTGGCGGTCGCGTTTCTGATTTCGGCGCTGGCGCCCGGGCGAGCCGACGCCGCCGCCAGCACAGCCGCCGCAGGCTCGATCACTTATATAGGCACCGACAACAACATCTATTATTGCGCCACCGGATGCGCCAAGCCCGATTGTCTGACCTGCCCGATCGCGGGCGAGCAGGTGCGCCGCGATGGTTCCGGTTCGATACGCGCCGCAGCATTTCGGGCTGTCCAGGAGCCGGAGGAACCCGAGCAACCGCGGTCGGCGAGCCAATACGGATGGCCGACGTTCTCGCCCGACGCGACACGTATCGCCTATTCATCGATCACGCGCGGACACGCCGGAGTCAGCTTTGGGCTCTGGGTGTATGATCTCAAAAAACGCGAGGCGATCCAGATCTTCGCGAGCAAACGTGAACAAATCGATTACATCTATTGGCTTCCCGACGGCCAGCATATCTCGTTTCTACTGAACGAGCCCGAAGGACTTTCGCTGATGATCGCGGAGGTCAAGGAGCATGCTCCGATCCGGATCGTTATGACCGGCATGCCGGTGTACTTCGCGTGGGGACCGTCGCCCGGGCTTCTGGCGGTGCATATGTCGAGCGGCGAAGATCCTGAGTCGAGTGAGCGGGTTGAGCTGATCGCGCTGTCGGACACAAATCAGGTGGTGAACAAGGTGCTCTCGCGCGGACGTTCTCCGTTCAAGACGCCGTGCTGGTCGCCTGACGGAAAGCATCTGGCGTGGATCGCGAACAATCACGCCGAGGCGAATCTGGTCGTAGCCGACGCCGACGGGCAGCATCCGCGCTCGATGGTCAGCCTGCCGATTGGTGACACAAGTTTCGAGTGGTCGCCGGATTCGCGGCATATCGCGTACGCGACGACGGTGATTCCGCACGATCCAACGTTCCACGAAATCAAGCTGGTGGATATCAGTGATGCAACTTCGCGGACGCTGACCAAGGACACGGTCGCGGCATACTTTTTCTCGCCTGACGCGCGCTACCTTGCGTATATCTCGGTTCCGGAAGACAAGCCGTTCTACACCTGGGAGCTGATCGACCTTAGGAGCGCAAAGATCCGCTCGTTGGGTAATTTCATCTCGACGCAGGAAGAGTCAGTCTCTTACCGTTTCTTCGATCAGCTCGCGTTGTCGCACAGCACCTGGTCGCCTGATTCGAAAGCGATCCTTTATGCTGGCGTGCGGTTGCTGGCCGAGCCGACCCAAGCGCTCCACCTCGCGCCGCCGCCATCGGTGTGGAGCGTTCCAATTGACGGCAGCGCGCCGCACTCGATCGGCGAAGGCGTGGTCGGCTTCTACGCGCCAGTGGCAGCCAAGTAGTCCGCCGCGGGTTCCCTAGCGGCGAGATGGGCGGACCTGGCGGACGGCGCCCGAGTCCGCGGCTTGATCGTCGGCAAGATCGTCGAGCTTGCGGTACAGGGTCTTGCGATCGATTCCTAAAATTGCGGCGCATTCGCTTTTGTTGCCGTCCACGGCTGCGAGCGTGGCGCGGATATACTCGCGCTCTAATTGCTCCAGCGGCATCCGCTGGGCGACTGCACCTTCCAGGTTTATCCTCTCCGGATTGCCGCCCGTGATGCGCGGCGGCAGGTCGTCGCGTGTGATCCGATCGCCGGTGCATAGCACCACCGCGTACTGGATCGCGTTCTGCAATTCGCGCACGTTGCCCGGCCACGGATGGCGCATGAGGAAGTCGAGCGCGTCGTCCTCTATTATCAGCGGCGTGTGTCCGGATTCGGCCGCGGCGCGCGCCGCGAAATGGCGCGCGAGCATCGCGATGTCCTCGGGGCGTTCGCGCAGCGGCGCGATCGCGATCGTGACGGTCGCGATCCGGTAGTACAAATCGGCGCGAAAGCGACCGGCGGCGATTGCCGCTTCGAGCTTGGAATTGGTAGCCGCGACCACGCGCACGTCGACCGGGGTCTCGCGGGTGGCGCCGATCGGGCGCACCCGATGGTCCTCGAGCACGCGCAGGAGTTTGGCCTGCAGCGGCTGCGGCAGATCGCCGATTTCGTCGAGGAAGAGGGTTCCACCGGCGGCCGCCTGGAACAGCCCGGTCTTCGCCTGGCGCGCGTCCGTAAACGCGCCGCGTTCGTAGCCGAACAGCTCGCTTTCAAGCAGGGCGTCGGGAATTGCCGCGCAGTTAATCGCGACAAACGGGCCGGCGCGGCGCGCGCTATGGTAGTGCAGCGCGCGCGCGAACAGATCCTTGCCGACTCCGCTTTCGCCGGTGATCAGCACGCTCGCCGGGCTGTCGGCCATCTGGCGCACGATCTCCAGTTGCGC
This sequence comes from uncultured delta proteobacterium, assembly GCA_963765675.1. Taxonomy (GTDB): domain Bacteria; phylum Desulfobacterota; class Binatia; order Binatales; family Binataceae; genus JBARDN01. The sequence continues at coordinate 41,859 of CAVXXK010000015.1, forward strand.
GCGCATCCGCGGGCTGCGGGTAACGATCGTATCCAGCCCGTAGCGTTCGGCCAATTCGTCGCGCAGGCGAATGACCTCGCGGCGCAAGCGGCGATCCTCGAGCGCGCGCTCGACCACCAGCGTCAGCTCGTCGTTGCTAAACGGCTTCGTGATGTAATCGAACGCGCCCAGCCGCATCGATTCGATCGCGGTCTGAATCGACCCGAACGCGGTGATGATCACGACCGGCAGTTCCGGGGTGACGGTTTTCAGCCGCGCCTGCAATTGATGCCCGGTCATTCCGCTCATCCTCAAGTCCGAGATCAGCAGGTCGGGATGCTCGGACGCGGCGAGTTGCAAAGCCGCCTCACCCGAGCCCGCGCGCAGAACGCGGTAGCCCTTGTCGCCGAGGACGTCGCCCAGCATGTTCACCATATCCGGGTCGTCATCAACGACGAGGATCGAAAAGTCCGTCTGCGCCGTACTCATGCGGTCCTCCTGATCATGGCGATACCTTTGCGTGTTTCACGTCGTGTAGCGCGATTCGATGATCTGTCATGCGCAGGCCTCAGGTTCGCGCAACATAACAGAGGCGCAGTTTAGCCGCGAATGAAGCCGTGATCGGCAGTATGCCCGGGCACATCGCCGCAGCGGAACTCGACGCTACCTTCGGAGCAATTCGGATGTGTGAAAATCGAACATCCGATGACGCATCGTTGTGACGCATCGCATGCGAATCGCGCCGGAAAGCGAAGGGTCACGTTGCGTATCTGCTACAAAGAGAAGAATTTTTATCCCAACGGTCGTCCCGAAATGCGACAAATTGTAGAGACGCAATGAGATCAATTTGGCATGGAACTCGCTCTGCCTTCGGTGGCAGCGCACGGATGCTACTTTCTGTAGCATCGGGACGCGCCGCCAGACCGGGTGCCGAAACACCCGTCATAGGCGGGGTACATGCTTTTTCACTCCGACAAATATCTAGTCGCAGTTATCGCGGGAATTCTCGCCACACTTATAGCTCTCGGCATCGCAACCAGTGCCGAAGCGTCCCAGATCGAGCCGGCCGCTGACACTGCCCAGCCGGTCGCGCTCGAGATTTCGCCGCGCAACGGGGTCTCCGCGCACGAGACCCTAAAACTCGGGGTCGTCGTCGAGCGCAAATCGGGGCGAATCTCGCTAAGAAATCGCAAGACTCGTAAGCAAGATCAAACGATCACGATCGCCGCCATCCAGTCGTCGACCAGCGATTTCGCACTTGACAATTCCTGCGTCGGGCCGCTGGCACCGGGCGCAAGATGCGTGCTCGATGTCGCGTTGAATTCCAATGAACCAGGAGACCATCAGGGAACGCTCACGATCATGAGCGATGCGGCCAACCCCGTCATCTCGATCCCTTTATTCGGTCGGGTCAGGCAAATCGACCAACGCAGACATCGATTCCCAACCCCGACACCTACCGCAAGCGCATTTCCGACGGTGACGGCGACTTCAACCCCGATCGCTACGCCGACCGTGACCTCAACCCCAACTCCTCAGCCCACGGCGAGCGTGACGCCGACGGTGACCGCCACGCCAACCAGGACTGCAAGCGCCACCCCAACCGTCACACCCACAGTAACTCGAACTCCAACTCGGACTGCAACTGCGACTCGGACGCGAACGCCAACGCCGACACGGACGGCCACGCCTACCGTGACCGCATCGGCCACGCCGACGGGCACCTCGACGCCGACATCGTCAGCTCTTCCTGCGTGCACCTTGTATGTGGCAACGACAGGCTCTGACCGCAATCCGGGAACGCAAAGCGCCCCATTCGCCACCGCCCAGCAAGGAGTGTCCGCCGCAAATCCAGGCGATGTCGTATGTCTTGGTGATGGGACCTATAACGAATCGATCACGTTTAACACTTCAGGAACATCCTCCGCTTGGATCACTCTTCGCTCACTCAACCCCAGCTCCAGCGGCTCAGGCGGTGGCGCAACGATTGCTCCGGGCTCCTCCAACATTGGCGTGAACCCCAACGGCCAGAACTATATCGCGGTTGATAATCTCGTGATCACCGGTGGCCTCTGGGGCGTCGTTGTCAGCGGCGGCAACCATGTCGCAATCAACGGCAACCTGGTGTCAGGCGCGGGAGCTGCGTGTATCGGCTTCAGCCAGGGTGACTACTACACGGCGATGCACAACACGGTGCACGACTGCGCGAAAACCTGGGGCGGCAACTCGTCGGGGATCACGATCTATGAACCAACCGCATCGGATTCCCTGCCGGGCTTCCATAACGTCATCAGCTACAACATCTCTTACAACAATTCGAATCCCGCGCCGGACGGCACCGACGGCAACGGAATTTCGATAGATGACAGCAATCACACCCAGTCCGACAATATCCCGTATACGGGGCAGTCTCTGGTCGAAGAAAACATCACCTACAACAATGGAGGGTCAGGAATCCGGGTTGGCTATTCGTCCGGAGTTACGGTCCGCAACAATACCTCCTATTGGAACGAGGCACTTACCACTATCACTGGACCCTGGCGCGGTGATCTGGCCGACGAGTACAGCACCGGAACCATTTGGGTGAACAACATCGCGGTCGCCAATCCTGCCCTCAACAGTGACAACACTGCGATTCTCGAGGCTGCGGGCAGCGGCAGCGTGTGGTCCAACAACCTGACGTTCGATGGCACCAACGGTAGCGATTCCGTGGACGGCCCTGGCAGCTTTGCGGGGAACATGCTGGGAATGAACCCGATGCTGATGAATCCTACAACTAACTTTCAGTTGCAGAGCGGAAGCCCGGCATCTGCGGCGGGAACTTCTAGCTACGGTGTTCCGGCTACGGACTTTGCTGGTAACGCATGGCTGTCGAGTCCAAGCATCGGCGCATACCGGTAATCCCAGCGGCCGCGCCTCCACGGCATTGGCCTGAACACTACTTTTCGGCGGCGGTCGAGTGAAAACTCGGCCGCCGTGCGCTTGTCTGGAGAGTCTGCCGAAGTGCCTCGCTCCGATCAGCAGTGAGCATCCGTGCCGCGAGCCCCGTCTTCAGTTCAGGCCGTGTTCCTGACCCTGGTTTCCAGGATAGTTTCGGCGAGCGGCAGGATGACGATAACTTGGGCACCATACTGCGACGATTCGATTTCGATCTCTCCCTGATGGTCGCGCACGATCGCTTCGCTCACCGCGAGTCCCATCCCGGTTCCTTTGCCGGGTTCCTTGGTGGTGAAGAATGGATCAAACACCCGGGCGAGCACGTCGGGCGCGACTCCGGGTCCGGTGTCCGCAAACGTGACCCGCGCCGCTGGGCGTCCGGCATGAGTTGCCACAGTCGCGATGACGCTCAAGGTTCCGCCTCCGGGTCCCATCGCGTCGAGGGCGTTGATCGCAAGGTTAACGAAGACCTGCTGGAGCTGGTCAGCGTCGCATTGTAACTCGATCGGTTGCGCGCCGAGCTCAACCACGCAGCGCACGCCACGGCGCGAGGTTTCGGTTTCCAGAAGTGCGAGCGTGCGCTGGATGATGGCGCGCAGATCGCAAAGCGCGAACGTTTGTTCGCGCCGCGAGCCCAGGTCCAGCAGCATCCGCACGATCCGCGTGATCCGGTCGATCTGATTGATGATGACCTCGAGACCTTCGGTCGTTCGCGGAGGATTCTGGCCATTGGAATTAAGATGCTCGGCGCGGCCGCGAATCACACCAAGCGGAGTTCCAATCTCGTGGGCGACGCCCGAGGCCAGCGTGCCTATGGCGGCGAGCTTGTCGGCGCGCCTGAGCCTGCGTTCGAGTTCGAGCTTGCGCTCGGTTTCGTCGAGTAGTCGCCGGCGCGCGACTTCGAGATCGTCGGCAAGCCGGCGGAACTCCGTGCCCAGAAACTCGACTTCATCCCCGACGCCGTCGCTATCAAAGTTGTCATCGCTTGAGATACGCGCCACCTTGGCTGAGAGATCCGCCAGGGGCCGGGCGACATAGCGATGGCTCACCACCGGAATCAACATCGCGATCAGTCCCGCCAGCATCAGCGATGCGAGCACCGCCTGCTCGACCCGCGCGCGCAGGTCGCTCTCGACGTCATTCCAGCGCTGCGCGACCAGCAGAATTCCGATGGGAACACCGACGCGGTTGTTCAGTGCGACAGCGCGGCAGAACCAGTCACGATCTCCGACGGTTTGCATGAATTCCACGCCGTCGCGATGCAGTGCGAGAGTCAGCAGGCCCGGCGCGGGAGGAGGATCGATCGGATAGCCTTTGAGCGAGAGCATCTTGCGGCCATCGATTCCGAAGATCGCGGCATTGACGGACTCTTCGCGGGTTCGTTCGAGCGCGAGGCGTACGTCGTCCCATTCCCCGAGCTCGATATCCTGCCCTAGTGCGGCGCTAAGGGCGCGCGCGGTCGCGCGAGTCTCAAGCTTGAGATCGTTTACGTAAGTCAGAGTGGCCTGGCGCACGCCGAAGTACATATAGGCGGCCAGCACCGGGAACATGCAAATTAGCAATATTGCGGTAAGGCGGGTCGCGATCTTCACGGCGTCACCATCTTTTGCGGCGTCACCATAGTGATCTCGCAGCGGGGCCTATGGCAAACGACATAATTGGCACTCCTTCGCTCCAGGGCGTCCGTCGCGAAGTCATCCTTGTAGAGATGCAGACCGATGACGCAAGACCTCGTCGCGTTGCCAACACGCCTCAGGTTTTCGCTGGTCTTAAGCAAACAACGTGGGTATAAAGATGAAGAATCTTCACATGACCAATGATTTGGACGTTGCTGATTCGCTCGTTATGAACACGCGCCTGCCCCAATCAAATGGCCGAACACGAGTGGATTCAGCTCTCGCCGGAAGTCGCCGGGATTCTTATCGACCGCAGGTTTTCCAATCGTCGCGGCGAATGCTCCTGCGCGCTGTAGCCTTGCTGATTGTGATCGGCGTTGCGGCGAACCTTGCGTCGTGTACCAGCATGGGAATCGATCATCCCGCACTACGCGACAGTATCGACTACGGTCCTCCCGAAAACGTCCGGTTGTGCGTCCTGCTCGACAACGGGATCACTGCCTCCGATGCGAACGCGCTGCTCGAAAGCTGGAACGATGAGGCGAGGATCTACAATCTCTATCTGCAGCCGGTCTCTTATGAAAATTTCCCGCGGCACGGCTTTTTTCACACCGAAATCCTCGATCAGGTCAGCCAAGTCCCGCTGGGCAAGTCTTGCGATCGGGTACTTTATTTCGTCAATCGGAACGTTGGAGACGTCGCGTACGGGCTGATCTCGACCAGCGTCGGAGTGCCGGAAATTCTGGGAGAAGTCGACGACGCAACTCTGACGCATGGCTACGTCGTGGCGCGGCGCGCCACGCTCAATCAACTTGTAATGTCACCGAGCGGCGTTACGCAGCATGAACTCTTTCATCTGCTTGGATGTCCGCAGCATTTCGATATGCCTGATTGCTACACGCGCATCCACAACCTCAAGCTCGCGGAAGAGAAGCTGAAGGCCCAGGGTTACTTCAGACGGCACGGCGAGCAACCATTTTATCCGACGTTCGCATCGCGGACCGACTCGATGCTGGTGTCGCGCTTGCAGGTTTCGGAGTATCAACGCTTCAATGGCGAAACTGGCGCCGCAGCCCTCCGACCGTGAGGAGCATCGCGCTGTCGCGAAAGACACGAGATTCAAGATCCAGGATGAATGCGCGCTCCGGCTCCAGAAGCGCGATTCCGCCCGCAACGATTTTGATCCGCATCAATAAGCTGTCGCAGGCAAATGATTCGTCGCGCAAAGTTTCGTTAGTTTCAGCACACTGCTACCGATCCTTGTTGGTCACGCAGTGCACCTCTTCCCCATCTCCCCGCAGAATTTTCGATTGCCACCCCTAAGCAATCAAGTTAGCATTTAGCCGTCATCGCTTCTCAACGTAGCGCCGGACCTTCGGGATCTACGATCGCCCTCATGTTTCCACGAGGTGCTTACGCTGCATACTAGTAAGCTCTTAGCGTCTATCGCGCTTTATAAATGAACTGGACGCCATGGTTTCCCATAGAAAGATTATCGACGCACAGACGTTTGACTGTCGCCTATTCACATGCTACACCTTACTGCTACGCGGAGTTCGGGAAACGTTAGCCCGCTTGAATCGTCTTTGGCATTTGCGGGCAAACGCCAGATATAGCGGTGGAGGAGGGGGATGGGCGTTGGCATCGCAGCCAATTTGATTGGCTGTCTGTCTGACGATTTGCCGTACGTTAATTTGCCGTACAGGGATGGCGGACGCGCGTTCTGATTGGGAAATCTGCGGATTGATTACTTAAAGAGGTGGAACGAGAGATGAAGAAACTGCTTGGCTGCGTGGTATCAGTAGTCGCGATTTTGGCGGTGGCCGGACCCGCGATGTGCTTCAGCGTGGTCGGATTGGTCTCGGATCAGAACCGCAATTTCGTCAATAATGCATTCATCACGATTGTTGACTCCAAGGGCGAGACCGCAGGTCATGGCCGCTCGGATATCTACGGTCGCTATTGCATCCCCCTAGTCACGCCCGGGAAGTACACGGTTTCGATCGATCCGAATTCCAAGGACTTCCAAGGCGGCTCGGCGGTGACCCAGGTAGATATCGAGGGTGCGACGATCAACTGGTTCCTGTCGCCGACCACCAGCGCAATTGCCACCACCGACATCGGAGTCGCGTCGGCGGCGACTCTTACTTGCGGAATTCCGTGGTGGGAGACGGCAGCGGCTGGAGCTGGACTGCTGGTGGGTGTGGGCGGTATCACGGGGGGTATTATTTGCACCGAGGGTAACCACTGCAGCGGTGGCCACAGCAACGCGAGTCCCTCGGAATAAAGAGATCTGACGAGGGCCGGTCCGATCCAAAAGTTCCGGCCCTCGATATGCCGCAGGCTCCCTCGGCGCGATCGGAAGGGAATTTCCAAACCGACCTAACGTCCGGTGCGCACGGCGACGACGCGCACGAGGTTCAGTTATCGTGCTATCGAAGATAATTCACAACGCGTTTTATGCTGCGCTGGCCTGCGCGGTCGCGGCAGGATTCGTGGCGTGTTCGTCGCAGGAACCGGCGCCGGCGTCCGCGGTATCGGCTGAGGCAACGACGCCTGCATCGGCTTCGGCTGATTCTGAAGAGACGGCACGGCTCGATGCGCTGTGGCAGCAGCGGGCCAACGATAAGTCCGAAAGCGACTTCACCGTCGGTCCGGGCGACGTGCTCGAGATTTCAGTGCCCGCGGTCGATGAACTCAAAGATCGCTCGGTGCGAGTATCAGGCGACAACACGATCGCGCTGCCGCTTACCGGAGTGATCAACGTCAAGGGTCTGACCGAGCAGGGTGTCCGCGACCAGATCAAGCAGCGGCTCGAAAAATACATGTACGATCCGCAGGTGGACGTTTTCACCAAAGAATACGAAAGCCGGCAAGTCGCAATCGTAGGTATGGTTCAGAAGCCCGGTCTTTACACACTGACCAGCCCGCATGACACGATCCTTGCGATGATCAGCCGCGCGGGGGGTATGACCGCCGAGGGGGCGCAGCGCATCCTGCTGATCCCGGCGACTCCCGGACAGGGCGCACAGACCAGCGCGATGCTCGCCGCAGCCTCGCAGATGAGTACCGTACCGAAATCCGCGCCAGCAGCGCCCAAGGCGGTCGGCGCCGTAGCAGCAGAGAAACCCAGCGGTGATATCGCGATCGAGGGTGAGAGCGTTCCTGCCAGCTATCAGCCGGCGGCTACGCAGATGCCCGCAGGGCTCAGCAGCCAAGACCCAATCGTCATTGACTTGACCAACACCCACAACGATAACGAACTCGGTATTCCGGCCCGTCCCGGCGACGTGATTATCGTACCCGCCGCGGGAGAGGTGATGGTCAAAGGATGGGTCCAGAACACGGGCGCGTTCAAAATCACCCCGGGCATGACGGTGCTCGGAGCGGTGACGGCGGCTGGAGGAGAGATGTTCAGCTCCGACGCCGTGATTCTACGCGCGGGCGCGAATCCAGGCGCCGGCAAGATCGAGATTCCGGTCAATCTCTCGGCGATCCAGAAGGGTACCGCTCCCGACGTTCCGGTGCAGGGTGGCGACGTCGTGATCGTGAAGAAGTCGGTCGTTGGGGCAGTGCCGTACGCCGCCTACACGGTGTTTCAGAAGTTCAGCACCGGAATTTTTCCCGCGCTGCCGTTTATGTAGGACTAAGCCGAGTCCCAGTCTGACAATCAACACGTAACGAGCCCGCCGAGGCCTTTGTGAAAGAATCTTCTCCCTATCCAATTCAACGCGTATATCCCGAGCCGGTCCCCGCGCCGCAGTATATGGGACGCGGAGTTGACCCCGACTTCTTTGGTGCGCCCGAAGCGGCCGGACCCGACTTGCGCGATTACTTTCGAGTAATCCGCCGGCACGCCAAGCTTATCGTCAGCATGTTTCTGGCCGCGCTGCTGGTGACGACGTTGGTGGTGCTGGTAGTCACGCCGCATTACACGGCGATGAGCACGATTCTGGTCGAGCCAAACGCACCACACGTGCTGAATATCAATGAACTGGCCAGCGAATCGGCCACCGGCGATACTGACTACTACAGCACCCAACAGGAGATCCTGAAGAGCCGCGGCCTTGCGGCCCAAGTGATTCGTGACCTCGGGCTTGATCGCAATCCCGACTTTACCGGCAGCAGTATCCATCGAGGCTTTTTTGGCGGGATGATCCATTCGGCCCGGGCGTCGATCGGCGATCTGTTCAGCCAATCGCCCAAAAGCCAACCGGCGATTCGCCAACTCGATCAATACGGCGTTGCCCCGCAGCTGGTCGACCTGTACCTCGGCAACCTCAAGGTGAAACTTGATCTCGGCACCAGGCTGTTCGTGATCTCGTTTACTTCGCCCAATTCAGAACTGGCCTCGCGGATCGCCAACGCCCACGTCCAGACTTATATCCATCGCGGGATGGAAATTCACGCGCAGGCCAGCCAGGAAGCCGAACAGTTTCTGGAGAAGAAGCTGGTCGAGCTCAAAGAGCGGGTCGAGAAGTCGGAAGCTGCGCTCAACACCTACCGCCGCGATCGCGGGATAGTTGCGTTCAACCTCGACGACCGCGGCACTATTCTTAATGAGCGCCTGACCGAGATGAACCAGGCGCTCACCAAGGCTGAAACCGAGCGAATCGATCTCGAGTCGCAGCACGACCTGATCGCCAAGCGCAACTACAATTCGCTGCCTGCCGTAATCAGCAGTCCACTAATCCAGCAGCTGAAAACTCAGGACGACGTGATCGCGGGCCAGTACGCCAGTATGTCGCAGCAATTCAAGGCCGATTACCCGCCGCTGAAGGAGCTCAAAGCCAAGGTCGACGAAACCAATGGACGCCTGAACGCCGAAATCGACCATACAGTCCAGGGCATCGAGTCGCAGTATCAGGCTTCGGTTGCGCGCGAGACCGCGCTTAAGCAATCGGTCGAGGATTTGAAGACCAAGGCGTTGGCGCTCAACGACGCGTCACTGCAAGACGCCGTCCTGGCCCGTGATGTGGACGCCAACCGGCAGCTCTACAAGAGCGTGCTCGAACGGATGAAGGAAATCGGCGTGGCGGGGGAGGTTCCGACCTCGAACGTGTCGATTATCGATACGGCGACCGCGCCTATCGAGCCGTCGAGTCCGCAGAAGCTGCTCGACATGGCAATCGCCGGAGTGCTGTCGTTATTCATCGGGGTTGGGATCGCATTCGTGCTCGATCATCTTGACGACGGATTGCACAATCCGGAGGAAGCGGAACTTTATTTGCAACTGCCAAGCCTCGGTTCAGTACCGGATTTTCTGACCTTGGGTGGCGAGGATTCCAGCGCCGAAACCGCATTGCTGATTGGCGGCGCCTCGTCCGCGCCCACGCTCATCTCGAGCAGCTCCGCAGACGAACGGGAGATCATGATGGCCAAAAGCCGGCTCTCGGTCGCCGGCGAATCCTATCGTGCGATCCGGACTGCGATCCTGCTATCGCGAGCGGCCGAAGCTCCCAAGACCCTCCTGGTTGCAAGCGGAGCCAAAGCCGAAGGCAAGACTGTAACCGCGGTGAATATCGCGATGGCGTTTGCGCAGATGGGCGGGCGTGTCCTGCTGATCGACGCCGACATGCGCCGCGCGCGATGCCACGAAGTTTTGGGCGTGCACAACCTGGTCGGTCTCACCGAAGTGCTGGTCGGGCAGAAGCAGGCGAGCGAGGTGATCCGTCCAATCGGCAACGGCGGGCTGTCATTCATGAGCGCAGGCTCGGTGCCGCCCAACCCGACCGAGCTGCTCGCCTCGCGCAGGATGCAGGAAGTTCTCGAAGAGCTGTCCGCCACTTACGACAGTGTGCTGATTGATTCGCCGCCGGTCATGCCGGTCAGCGATTCGGTGGTGCTGTCGCGGCTGGTCGATGGAGTCGTGGTCGTGGTCGGGCCTCGCACTCCCAAGCAGTTGGTACGGCACGCGTGCTCGCGCCTGGGACAGGTCGGCGCGCGGATCCTCGGGGTGGTGCTGAATCAGGTCAATATAAAGAGCCCCGACTATTATCATTACCATCGCTATTACGCGTACGAAGATTACTCCAAGCCGGCGGGCACCCAGGTATAGTGAGGCGGATTGGCGTATCGAATCCGCTCGATCGCCCGAGTCCGTACCATTCCCGACATAAGTTTGTATCCGCCGAGGGCGGGAATTGGTACGACCGGGCATTCGTAGCCGGGATTCTCCTGCTGGTGACACTGTCACCGCTGCCGATGGGCGCGGTGCATCCGTGGCCCTTTATCGCGATCGAGCTCACGATCTTCGCGCTGGTCGTGCTGTGGATGGCCAAGACGGCGTTCGGAGCGCCGATCCAGTTCCAGCCGACGCTCGCCAATCTTCGCCCGATCGTCCTGCCGCTCGCGTTGTTCCTCGCGGTTGCCGGATTCGCGCTGGTTCCGCTTCCGCCGACGCTTCTGCGCGCTCTCTCCCCCGCGACCTATACGATGTATGCGAAATCGCTGCCCGGATGGCCGAGCCAGGCGCCGTATGCGGCGATGCTCGAGTTGCCAGATCTCAACGCGGCGCAGCATCTGAACGTCGTTCTGCCGACGCCGCAGGAAGCCGCCCAGGGCGCGGCGATTCCCCAGCCGCATCAGCACGTGCTCGGGCCGCACACCAGCACCAACCAGCCAGTGCTTGCCAGCGGCTGGCGATGGCGCTCGATATCGCTGGCGCCGGAACTTACGCGCGAGCTCGTGATCAAGCTGGTGGCGTACTCGGCACTGTTCTTTGTGGTGCTGCTCTATCCGTTCGGTCCTTCGATGCACGCGGAGTCGGAGAAGAACTTCTACCGCTATGTGATCATCGCGGTGCTGATCACAGCTCTGGTCGTGGCGTGTATCGGAATCCTGGAACGTGTGTTCTGGAACGGAAAGATATTGTGGGTGTTTGTTCCCTACGATTGGGGCCGGGCGATGCCCGATGCGATGGACCGGGCACGTGGACCGTTTGTCAACCCGGACCATTTCGGCAGCTATCTGAATCTGGTCATACCGGTCGCGCTGGCCGGTGTCTTGTTTCCGACCTTCGTGGTGCGCAAATCCAGCGGCGAAGCGTTTCGGGTTTTTTGCGCGGCGGTGGTGCTAATCGCGAGCACGGCACTTTTGCTCAGCCTGTCGCGCGCCGGATGGATCGGTGCGATCGTCGGCGCGGCCGCGCTGGTGTTCATGGCGCATTTCATTCCGCACGCGAAGCGTCCCGGATTGCTCAAGCTCTCGTGGAAAGTCACGGTGCCAGTGTGCGCCGCGATGTTTGCGATCGTGCTGTTAACCTCGTCGCTGTTCGTGGGCGCACAGGGGCGGCATCAGGCCGACGTCCGTCTGATGGAGACCGTCAGCCAGCATCAGAGCCTGCACTTCCGTACCGACGTGTGGCGCAATTCGATGGGAATCGTGCGCGCCTTTCCGCTGTTTGGAATCGGACTTGGCTCTTTCCCCGACGTGTTCCCGCATTTTCAGCAGGCGCCGTGGTCATGGGAGGCCGCGCGCGAGGCGCATAACGACTACCTCGAGCTGCTGATTGGTGCGGGGGCCGTGGGTTTCGGATTGCTCGCATGGTTCTTCGTTGCGGTGGTGACCCGCCTCTATCGCGGAATACGTGCGCTGCCGCCCGATGTCCTTCCGGTCGGTGCGGCGCTAACGGCGGGGATGGCGGCGCTGGCGTTCCAGGAATTTTTTGATTTCAACCTGCAGATTCCCGCCGTCGCGATTCTGATGACGCTGTTTCTTGCGCTCGCGTTCAGGCTGGTCGCCGCCACGCGCCTCAACGAGCCCGCGCCACAGCCGGCCGGGGCAAAGCGATGGGCGATGCCGGCGGCGCTGTCGGGCGCTGCAATCGCACTTGGAATCGTGGCGCTGCTACAGCCAAAGATTCCTTACCCCTACAACATTATCCCGCCAAAGACGGCGTCGCAGGCGCGCGCGCTGATTCTGGCGCATCCGACTTCGGTCCAGCCGCACCTGTGGATGGTCGAGACGATGGGCAAGCGGCTGCCGGCCGCGATGCGGGCGCAGGAACTGGAGCGGGCGGTATGGCTCGATCCGACCAGTCCTTACGCGCGCGATCAGTACGCCGAGGCGTTGGTCTGGAATGGTCAAGAGGGGGAGTCGCTCAAGCAAATCCAGGAATCGGTATTTGATTCGCCGTATCTGGCGAGCCATTACTACCTCGAACGGAGGCTGATTCCGTGGCTGTCGCCGGGAGAGCGAGCCGCGGTCGAGCAGGGTCTTCAGCGCGCGATCGCTCACGACTATCCGGCGGCGGTATGGACCCTTGCCGAGGTTTACGACCTCGACCACCAGTACGCGCGCGAGAGCGAGCTGCTTGCCCGCGCCGCCTCGACGGAATCCGATCCCGCCGCACGGGCGAACCTGTTGATCTCGGCGGGAGGGTCGGCGGCGAATGCCGGCGACATCGCGCTGGCCGAAAAGCATCTGCGCGCCGCCGCGGCTTTCGATCCGGTCAATCCCGATTCCTACCACTATCTCGCGACGATGGTCTTCGCGCCGAGGAAACAGATGGATTCGGCGCGCGCCGCGATCGAGCAGGGAATCAACGCGGGCGCGGATCCATTCTCGCTCGATCTCGCGCTGGCCGACGCGGCCGGAATCGCGGGGGACCACCCGACGATGGAGAAAGCGCTGCTCGATGCAACGAATATCCGTCCCTCGGATGCAGACGCCGCGGTGCGGCTTGCGGATCTGTACACGAGCGAGAAGCGCTACGACGACGCGGTGTTACTCCTTAGGCATGTCGCCGAGCTGAATCCGGATTCGGCCCTGGTGCTGAACCGGCTCGGGCGCGCGGAGGCGGCGAACTATCAATTCTATGCAGCCGGAAACGATCTCGCGCGGGCCACGCAACTCGAACCGGGCGACGCGGCATACAAAGCCGACTACGAAGAATTTCAAAAGAAATCAGCAGCACCGGAAGGCATAAGCGACGCCTCTTCTGCCACCCATTAAGTTATGGAAGACACGAGCCTTTATAACGATAGCTTGTTCATTACCGGACAATTTGGGAACCGAAACATTCTTTTGAACGATGTCGAACCCGAATTGAGTAAATCTTTTGCCGAAGATGGAACGGCCGATTCCGTAAAAGTTGCGCGTGAATTTGTCGATAGGCGCTTTTCCAACTGCGCGGCGGCATTGTTGTTTGGAAGCGCCGCACGAATGAATTCAACCGGCCGGTCCGACTTGGACATTCTCATTATCGAGAGCCGAAGGGTCTTACCTTATCATCAGCATTTCCAGGAAAAGGGCCTGTGTTTCGATATAATGGGTCGCTCATTGCGATTCTGCACGAAACGGTTGCTCGGCCGTAACCAGCGGTGGGGTCATCTTGACGATGATCAAATCCTTCTCATCGCTTGTGCCGACGGTATCGAATTGAAGGACGACCGGTCTGTTATCCCCGATCTGAAGCAAAGCGCCCGTTCAATTTTCGACAAAGGGCCCGTTGCGCTGACAGCGCGGGAGATCTCGGACTACCGTCTGCTAATCACCGAGGCTCTAGACGACTTTGTCGATTGTGAGCACCACGCCGAAGCGGGGTTTCTGGCGCATTCGCTGGTGATCGTAACAGCGCAATTCCTGATGGGATATAAGCGCCAATGGTCAGCTCGAGATAGCAAGTGGATTCACCGTCGGCTGCGATGCGACAACGATCCACTCGCGAGACAGCTTTTGGATGGTCTGGTTCACTACCGCGGAGCTGATGACCGAAAGCAATTCTCGCGATCGATCGAATCTATTCTCAATCTCGTTGGCGGCAGGCTCTACCGAGACGACCTGGGTGGTCATGCAAACCGCGCGCAAACGAGACTGGACCAGTTTCTTGAGCGCCCTATGTATCTGACGCGTAAAGCGATCCGACGGGTACTGGGCGATCCATCATAAAACCGCCTGACGAACGAGATTGCCGCGCCGACCAAGATTCCGGATCGAGACCTGATCGAGTCTTGCTCGCAAGCGCTCGTCGGCGAGCGTCACAAACCCTCCGAGCAACGCCCCGTCCGCCGCTTACCGGAGACTAATTTGATGAATGGTATTTCGTTGTCGGATTGTCCGACGTTTTCAACCAGGACTACAAGTTCGGCTGATTTCAAGAGGGCGATGATTCCAGCAATGGTACGCAGATTTTTGGGTATTGCGATGGGGCTTCTCTTCCTCCTGAGCACGGGCACGGCTTGGGCGCAGCAGGATCTTTACGTCGCTGATGGTGGTGCCGGGAATGAGCAGATCGATATTTGGCCGACGACCGCAAGCGGCAACCAGGCACCCAGCGTGATTCTCAATTCCAGCTCTTTCGCCAACGTGAGCAGCGTCGCGGTGGACAGTTCAGGCAACATCTGGGCCTGCGACCGCACCAATAGCGCCATCTACGAGTTTCCCGCCGGGGCGGCGGGCTCCGTTGCCGCCAGTAACTCCTTTATCGGGACCAACACGACGCTCAACGGCTGCCACAACATCAAGTTCGATGCGAACGGGAATCTTTGGGTTGCCAACACCGGCAATAATGACCTTATCGTGTTCAGCGCTGCGCAGCAGTCCGCGCTGCTCGGCGGCGACGGCAGCCCCGGCGATGTAGCGCCTGCGGTGACCCTCACGTCCACTCCTCATTCAGCGCACCTTGGGACGTGGCATTCGATTCGAGCGGCAACATCTACGTCGCGGATGGAGGGACTGGGTACGTTGATGTATTTGGTCCTGGTGCGTCTGGCCCTTCATCGCCGATCTTTCAGATGGGACTCCCGAGGGGCCCATAACCGGTCTCAGCGGAGTAACGATTGACCCCTCGGGCAACGTATGGGTTTCAGACCTATACCGCAAACGAAATATACGAGTTGAGCACCTCAGGTTGCGGGACCGGCAGATTTGCAACGTAACTCCGACACAGACCATCAATTCTGGCTTAAACGGGCCGATGGGTATCGGCATCGACAACAACGGCAACGTCTGGAACGTTGAGAACAGCGGTACCGCGATCAACGCCTACAGCACCATCAACGGGACTCCGGGAGCCGTTATCTCTGGAAGCAATACGACGCTGTTTCAGCCTCGGTTCCTGACAGTGAGTGCGCCTCCTCCTGCGCCTCCTCCGCCTCTGCCATGCACTGCCCAGTGGCTGTTTATGGCTGACTGTGACAGTACCCATTCTCAGATCGACCGTTTCTGCACGTCGGACACCGGTAACATGGCTCCACGCGGAATTTGGGCGTCAACTTCATTCGGTACTACCGGCGACACCGGTTGGGGCCCACACGATATCGTCACCGATGGACAATATATTTACGTCTCCGACGAGACCAACGCCGCTATCTGGATAGCTCCGCTGAGCATAATTCCCACAGACGGTTCGACCTCGACCGCCGCCGCGCCGCTCTCAATTTCCGGGACCCTTCCGGGGTTGGGTGCCTCTACTACTGAGGGCGCAGATCCAGCGGACGGTGTACACGGAATCTGGTGGGACAACCTCGGCAATCTGTGGGCTGCGAACCCGGCTACCGATGAGGTACTCGAGTTTTCGGCTACTCAAATCAGCCTCAGTGCTTTCAGGCCCTCCCGGCGAACACAATATAGCTCCGTCCAACACCCTGACGGACATCCCTGGCGGGAAAGTGGATTCTGGTCCGGATTACGGCGCTGCGGATTCGTCCGGCAATATCTATGTTACGTTACCTGGCGCCAGTGAGATTCTCCAATTTTCGAGCGGCGCGACAGGCAATACATCGCCGAACTTGATAATAACCAATCAGAGTTTTGACGGTCCATACGGCATAGCAATTGACAGCGCTGGTAACCTATGGGTCTCAAATAACGGCACCATGCCTACAGGATCGGTCAATGAATTGAGTCTGTCGGGATGCACTCCCAGCTCCTGTACGGCTGAGATCCTGCAAACCATCGACGCGGCGACGGGCAATGATCCGGCGGGGATAGGATTCGATAGCGATGGCAATCTTTGGATGTCAGAACAAAACGCCATCAGAACAATAATTTGTCGTCCAGCAATCCGATGACTGCGAACGCCGGACAGGCCCTAGGCCAATTTACGCCGAGCGGGACAGCGGGGAACAACATCACCGGGTCGTTTACGACGCTCGCCGGTCCTCATGGGATCGCATTTGTGCCCGTGTCGACGGCGGTGTCCACGGCGACCCCGACTCCGTCACCGACGCCATCGCCGTCGCCGACTCACCGTCACCGACTCCGTCACCATCACCGTCGCCGACTCCGTCGCCATCGCCCTCACCGTCACCGACTCCGTCACCGTCTCCGTCACCGTCGCCGACTCCGTCACCGTCGCCGACGCCGTCGCCGATCGCCGTCACCGTCGCCGACTCCGTCGCCGTCACCGTCGCCGACGCCGTCGCCGACGCCGTCGCCGTCACCGTCGCCGTCACCGTCACCGACGCTGTCGCCGACTCCGTCGCCGTCACCGTCACCGTCGCCGACGCTGTCGCCGACTCCGACGCGGTCACCGTCGCCGACTCCGTCACCATCACCGTCGCCGTCGCCGACGCTGTCACCGACTCCGTCGCCGTCACCGACGCTGTCGCCGACTCCGTCGCCGTCACCGACGCGGTCACCGACTCCGACTCCGACTCGTACTGCCAGCGCGACGCCTACGGCCACTGCGACTCGTACTGCCAGCGCGACACCTACGGCCACTGCGACACGGACCGCGACCGAAACCGCAACGCCTACGGCCACCGCGACACGGACCGCGACCGAAACCGCAACGCCGACCGAAACCGCGACAGCAACACCCTCTCGGACGGCGACGCCCACCTCAGACGGCGACGCCCTCTCGGACGGCGACGCCCACTCAGACGGCGACGCCCACTCGGACAGCGACGCCCACTCGGACGGCGACGCCTACCGCGACGCCAACTCCGACGGCAAAGCTGTCCGCGAGGCCCGGCAGCTTGAACTTTGGCAACGTCGACGCCTCGGGTAAGAGCAAACCCATGAAGGTTTATCTCATCAATCAGGGCGGCGAAGCGGCACAAATCGGAACCATCACGGCCAGCGCGCCATTCGCGATCGTTGGCGGTGAGGATCACTGCTCTGATCGGACGATCGAACCCAAAAAGGAATGTACACTTCTGGTGGAGTTCGAGCCGGAGGCAACAGGCCGCTTCACCAGTTCGCTCAACGTTCCTTACAATGGTAGTGCGCCTTCGGAAACCCTTGAAGGCAACGGAGTGGCTGTCACCCTGCATGCGCCCAAGATGGCGAAGTTTCCAAAACAGGCCGCGGGCACGATAAGCAAGCCGAAAAATATCACGATCTCGAATCACAGCAAGGTGCAGGTGACGCTTGGAGCGGCGACGATCGGCGGCTCAAACGCAACCGCATTCCAGATTGTGTCGGACGGATGTTCGGGACAGACGCTACAGAGCAAGGGCAAGTGCGCGGTCACGGTTGAATTTGCGCCATCCACGCAGTCTGCGGATGCTCAGACCGCGTCGCTGAACCTGGGCTTTTCTTACGGCTCCAACTGGGGCGACGTGTCGGTCAGCTTCGCAACATCCCCTTGACCAACAACGATGTGGGAAACCGAAATAGATCGCTGCAGCTGGCCGACCAGCGGCCCCATTCTGGCGCAACATCATCTGGAATGGCGCCGGCGCGATCCGATGAAACATGATCCATCGCACCGATTGTCCGCCAACGAACCGGCGCTCCGCTCTGCTGCTGATTTTTCTCGCGGTTGTATTTGCGCGCCCTGCGGTTGCCGCGCAGACGCTGTATGTCGTCGATATCAATGACGCATCGGTCAAGATTTTTTCGACTTCAGCGAGCGGCAATGTTGCGCCGAATGGCACGATCAAGTCAATTTCATTCGGCACCTTGGGGCCGCATTACATCGCGCTCGACGCATCGAGGAACATGTGGATCTCGGACTCCACTAACAACGCGATCTACGAGTTCCCCGCGAGGACTGCCGGCACGCCCCACACAGGAGCGGCTGCGCACATGTTCGTCGGCCTGGACACTTCGCTCAGCTCACCGCATGGCATAATTTTCGACACGGTAGGCAACTTGTGGGGAGTCAATTGGACCGGGAATTCGATATTCGAGTACTCGGCTGCGCAAATCGCCACTCTACTGGCCGGCGGTATCAGCGATGTTGCACCGGCTGTCACGATTTCCGGCCGGCGCACGCGAATGAACAACGCGTACGGCATCGCGATCGACTCGACCGGCAGGATCGTCGTCACTAACCAGACAGTTGGCGGTCTCATCAACGTTTACTCGGCGGGCTCATCGGGCAACGCCGCGCCTGTTTTCCAGATCACCTCGACCGCGATCGCGAATGGTGAATACGGTCTGACGCTCGACAGCTTGGGAGATTACTGGGTCGCCGCTGTGCCAACCACCGGGAACCTTGGCCAGATTTTGAAGTTCAATCCATCGAGTTGCAGCACCGGAACCTGCACGCTGAGTCCGATCCTCTCAATTTCGGGTGGAACGGTAGTGACTCCGGTCGGAATCGCGGTCGATGCATCGGGAGATATCTGGGCCGGAAATCCCGCGGGGAATGTGAAGATCAAATTTGTCAATCAGAGCGCGGCCTTCAACAACGGAGGCGAAAGCTGCTCGGGTTCGATAACCAGCGGTTCCTACACCTCGAGCGCCGGAAATATGTTGGCGATCATGATCGAAACGCAAGGGACTACCAGTCCTACTATCAGTGGCGTAACCAACAGTAACGGCGACAAATGCCCCGCCGATGCCTCCCAGGAGGCTGGCAGCTCGGCACTGCGGCAAGCGATTCATCTGTGCCCCAATGTAACGTCCGGCGCTCGCACCGTGACGGTTAACTATACTGGCGGTGCGGGGACTTGTTATGTCTCGGGGCTCATAACCGAGTTTTCCGGATTCCCGTCGGCTGGAGCGCACTTCGACCAGAAAGCGACGGCGAATTTCACTTCTCTGCTCAATACGGGTGCAACGGGGACGATGCAGAACTCCAATGAACTCGTTTTAGCGATGGGACAGATCTACGATGCTGGTGGCGCATCATTCACGGATGGTCCTGCGCTCGGCTATGTAGCGCTGAACGGCGACAGTTTGAACTCGGGCAAGAACAAAACCGCGAACGCCTATTACATCGAGACTGCGAATCCCAAGACGACGAGCACCAGTTGGACGGTGACTGCGACGGCTGGACGGGCATCGGTGTTCACTCTTTCTCCGGTTCCGAATATCAGTTCCTACGACAGCACCACGGGCGCATTGCTTTCGACAATTAGCGGAGACAAGACAACTCTCTACGCACCGCACGGCCTCGCTTTCGTCCCGCCGACCCAGTAGCGATTGATTTGGGCAGGGTGAGCGAAGAGCGCGATATTTCCGGCGCAGGATGCGCCAGCACGGATTGGAATGTCGAATGACCACAATGCGTGAAAACTCATTGACGGAGGTCCGTGTTGAAACTCTGGTCGCGGAGGCGGTCCAAGCGGCACGAGAGTTTGTGGCTGAGCATTTTCCTGACTGTGCCGCGGCGGTGCTGTTTGGGAGCTTTGCGCATGGAGATCCAGCCGAGAATTCTGACCTGGACCTTCTCATTATCGAGCGGGGAAGGATCAGACGTTATCAGCGGCACTTCCGAGAGCGTGATTGGTTTATTGATGTGACGGCCCTCTCACTTCGGCTGTGCACGAAACGCCTGCTCCGAAAGAATCCCTGCTGGCATCATCGCGATCCCGATTTCCCTCTCCTCATCGCCTGTGCGAGAGGAACCGAGTTAAAGGATGACCGCGGAATTATCCGAGAGCTGAGGCACGCGGCCAAACTAGTTCTGGAGAATGGCCCGGTTCCGCTGACCGCGCAGGAGATTTCAAACTACCGTTGGCTGATCACTGAAGGCTTGGAGGATTTTGTTGATGCTGAGGACCGCGCAGAAGCGTGGTTCACAGCTTTTCAAACAGTAATCGAGACCTCACGGTTCCTGTTGGGATACAACCGTCAGTGGACGCTGGAAGATCCGAGGTGGGTTTACCGCAATATACGAAACTATGATCATGTGTTAGCTCGCGAACTTCTGGACGGTTTGGAGCGCTATAGCCGTAGTGATGATCGCGCTCAACTTGCGAGGCCGGTCGAATCCATCCTGAACCTTGCCGGCGGCAAACTATACCGGGATAGCGACACAGCCTATCCGACAACGGCAATACAACAGGTTCTTCAGCATCCCTTCTACCTCACCAAAAAGGCGGTCACGCTGGCACGCCGTGCTCTATCATGAAAGCTGACGACGGGAACTCCGCCGGCAATAGACTATACCGGGACTTTGCGATCGAGATGCGATGACTGACAAACAACAGAAGCGAGGTGGTCAACCTCGCCTACCAATACTCCTCTACCACAACGTCAGGCCGCTTCGGGTCAAGGATCCTTTCGGCTTGAGCGTTGCGCCTGACCAGTTCGAGCGGCAGATGCATTGGATAGCGAATCACGGGTATCAAACCATTTGGCCCTCAGATTGGCTTGCGGCGATGCGCGCAGGCACGCCGCTTTCCGAAAAGGCGGTCATGTTGACGTTCGATGACGGATACGCGGACTTGGTCGAGCATGCATTACCAGTTCTTCGGCGCTACGGATTGAAGGCCGCAGCTTACGTGGTGACGAAGCGGGTTGGTCTCACTAACACCTGGGATGAGGTGAACGGCCTCCGAACGATGCGCCTGATGAACGCAGACCAAATTCGTGAATCGGCAGAGCAGGGTATCGAATTCGGCTCTCATACCCGCACTCATCCGCACCTCACCTCGCTGGACGAGCAGCGGCTCACTGATGAGATCGAGGGCAGCAGGGACGACCTGCAAACTCTTCTCGGAGGCGAGGTGCTGTCATTCGCCTACCCCTTTGGCGATGGCGCCCAGAGTAGCAATGTTCGCGAACATTTGATCCGCACCTACCAACTCGGAATGACAATCTTCGAAGGGCTCAACTCGATCGAAACAAATCCTTACGAACTGCGCAGATTAGCGATTCTGCCAAGCGATTCTCTACAGGTTTTTGAGCGCAAACTGCACTTCGAGAAAAGCCTCGTAACCCGGCTGCGCGAGCTTCTGCCCCGGCCCATCCGGGCTGCCGCGAGGATGGGTCGACGCGCGCTATCCGAGCGCCTGGGGCAGTGAGACGCCCAAGAGGGTCCCTTGTTCGTCACACCCTGTCAGACCGGCTTTATCATCGCTCCGCACTTTGAGCTCCGTCATGTCTGACGCAGAAGTTCTCGCAAACCAATCACGAGTCTCTGTCGGCGAGACTTGCCCGCGCGTGTCCGTGATCATTCCAGTTTATAACGGCGCGGACACGTTGGCGCGCGCGATCGATAGCGCGCTGGCGCAGACCTATACCGGCGGGATCGAGATCATCGTGGCCAACAATGGCTCGACCGATGGTACCGGCGAGATCATCGAGCGGTACGGCGACAGGATTGCCGCGATCGATGAACCAAAGCCTGGACAGTCGTCGGCTCGCAATGCAGCCGTCAACCGCGCGCGCGGCGAGTACATCGCCTTTCTGGACGCGGACGACGAATGGTTGCCGGAAAAACTCGCGCGGACCGTTCCGGTGCTAGATGAAAATCCGGGATGCGTGCTCGTGTATCACGACGCTTTCGGTGTGGACGTTGACGGAATAATCCGTTGCGATACGTACAATCCCCCATCAAATCCGTCGCTCGGCGACTTGCTTGCGGGCGCAGATATTTTGACCAGTTGCGCAGTGATGCGCCGGGAGATCTACTTGCGATGCAACGGGTGCCGCGAGGATCTGAACTACGCGGAAGATATCTTCCTATGGTTGCAGGCGCGTGAATGCGGACCGTTCCGGTTCGTTCCTGCCGCGCTTACCCGTTATCTATTCGTGCTGACATCCGGACGGGAAGAAAAATATCTGAACGCCACGGTCGTATATGAGCGGCTGGTACGTGAACGCTACGGCGTCAAAGTCTCGAACGTCCGCAATCTTCTGGACTTATTTGGCTTGGTGCACATGGCGCGCGGCGAACGGGCACTGGCGCGCCAGCGCTACCTCGGTGCCTTGCGTCACGGCCCTGCTGATCTGCGGATCCATGCCCGCCTGCTCTGGACCTTCGTGCCCCCGCCGATTGTGCGCGCCTCTGGTCTAATAATGCCGCGGCGGATCGCTCGTGCGTTAAATGGTCCTCCGCGAGGATACCTGCAATGTATCGCGTTGTGAGCGGAATCGGCACGCGTCACTTGCAAAGCCGAGGGAGAATCTCCGCAGTTGAGAAGTAATCCAAGCGTGTCTGTGATCATCCCGGTCTACAACGGCGCGGCAACGCTGGCGGGCGCAATCGATAGCGCACTTGCTCAAACCTACGCCAACGGTGTCGAGATCATCGTCATCGACAACGGTTCGACCGATGGAACTGCGAAAGTGATCGAATCCTACAAGGATCGGATCATCGCGCTGCAGGAACCGGCTCGGGGAGTGGCGCGGGCACGCAACACTGGTGTTGCCGCCGCGCACGGAAAATATCTCGCGTTCCTCGATGCGGACGACCAGTGGATGCCGGAAAAGCTCGCGCGAGTTGTGCCACTGCTTGATGACGATCCCGAATGCGTACTCGCCTATCACGACGGAATGGTGAGAGATACCGATGGAACGATTGTTCAAACCACGGCGTGGCCAGACGGTCAGTGCGCCGCACCATCGCTTGACTATCTGATCAGGTACTCGGGACCCGGTCTCCCGATTCTCTTCGATTCTGTCGTGCTACGGCGCGACATCTTCGACCGCGTGGGCGGATTTGATGCGCAGCTCGAGTCTGCCGAAGACGTGTGGCTTCAGATCAAGGCACGCGAGATCGGTCACTTTTGTTATTTGTCGGAGCCTCTGGTGATGCGCCAGCAGGGGAGCAGCCCCTCACGGGAAAATTGGTACATAGCGGGGGCGTACAGGCTCCGCACATTGATTCGCGAACGCTATGGCTCAAAGGTTGACACCCGCCACCTGGAAGTTGTCCTGAAATGGGCCGCCCTGGAAGCACTTCGCCGCGATGAACGGTCGCTGGCGCGCCGTCGTTACTTGACCGCGGCGATCCAGCGCCCCCTGCAAATCAAGAGTTGGATCGGGCTCATCGCGACATTTTTTCCTTTGAGTTTGATCAACGCTCTGGCGCCTTCCCGGGTTGCGCAGCCTCTTGCCGCCAGCCGCAGCGGTGACTAACAGCGGTCAAAGCGTAGTCGCCGCCGCCATTTCGGCAGCCAGCTTGGGTACTAACTGAGTGATAAATCGAGAATCGGTCATAGGCAGCGACGGTGGACTGGCCAGCGGCCGGCTTCTGGTGCGCAATGTTTTCTGGAACGGCGTCGGGGAGGTCGGTCCGCTCATCGCCGCATTCATTGCGATGCCGATCCTGATTAATCAACTCGGTACCGAACGCTTTGGAATGATCGCGCTGGCATGGACCGTATTCAGTTATTTCAGCCTGTTCGATATCGGGATTTCTTCGGCCTTGACCAAGCTTGCGAGCGATCGACTCGCTGTACATGCCGACGACGCAATCCCGGAGCTGATCGGCACCTCGCTCTTCCTGATGACGGCGCTGGGCCTGCTCGGCTCGGTGTTATTGGGTTTGTTTACACCCATGCTGGTGGGGGATCTCTTCAAGGTTCCAGCCGGGCTGCAGATCGAGGCGACCGGCGCATTTCATCTGCTCGTAATCGCACTCCCGATTTGTCTGACTCTGACCGCATTCACGGCAACATTGGCGGCTTATCAACGCTTCGACCTGATCAATCTGGTGCAGAGTCCAAATGCGATGTTCTCGTCACTGGGGCCGCTCGCGGTGCTGCCTTTCTCGCACAGTATCGTGCCGATTATCGGGATATTGGTGGTCGGCCACGCGGTTACGTGGTTTGTGTATTTCGCTATGTGTATTCGCGCGGTACCGCGAATGGTGTCGCGGATGCGGATACGGGCGGCGATGATTCCGGAATTGATCGGCTTCGGCGCATGGGCGGCGGGCTCGAATATGATCGGCATGCTGGGGGGAAGCCTCGATCGTTTCGTCCTGGCCTCGATGGCCTCGATGACGGCACTGACCTACTACGTGGTGCCCGCGCGCATCCTGCACAAACTCCGCATTCTTCCCGGCATCGTCACGCGTGTGATGTTTCCGGCGCTAACCTACAGCCTGGCGCAAGATCGCCCGCAGAGCCGAATCCTGTTCGAGCGTGGTGCCAAGACTTTGTTCGTGATCATGTTCCCCATCGCTCTGGTTACGGTCGCGTTCGCGCACGAGCTTTTGAGTGTGTGGATCGGTCCGGGATTCGCGGGGCATACCGCGGTGCTGGTTCAATTGCTGGTGGTGGCCGCGCTGATCGAGTCGCTCGGCCGGATGCCCGGCTCCCTGCTGTGGGCGGCTCATCGTCCTGATCTGAGCGCGAAGATCCAGGTTGTCGAGCAGCCAATTTACTTTGTTTTCATGTTCGTGATGGTTTATCTGCACGGAGCCTTGGGCGCCGCGATTGCTTGCGCGGTCCGCTCCGGCGCGGGAACCGCGGCTTACTGGATTGTTGCGCGAACGGTTCTTCCTGACGTCGCTCGCGGCGGCCGGCGGCTTGGATGGTTCGCACTGGCGGCGGGAGTCGGATTGGCGATCGTCGCTGTGCCATCGCCGCTGGAAATACGCATCGGACTTGTTTGCGCCGAGCTTGTGATCCTGGCGGTGGCAGCGTGGCATGGCCTGCTTGACGGTGACGACCGCGCGGTGCTGATGCGGTCGATTTGGGGTTTGGCCGAACCCGCGCCAATTCGTTCCGGCGAGGCCGTGCAGTGAATCCCGTCGTCTCGGTGATTATCCCGGTCCAAAGCGGCGTGCGCAGAGTTGGGGAAACTGGTCAATGGTGTTCTCGCTCGTAGTTGCAACCACCGGACGAACCGCGGAGCTGGAGCGGCTCCTCGATAGCCTGGCTCGCCAGACGCTGCGACAATTCGAATTGCTGGTGGTTGACCAAAATCCCGATGACCGTCTGGTTCCCATCCTGCACGCGCATCAGGGCGATTACTCGATTCGTCACCTGCGTTCGGAGCTCGGCGTTTCGCGCGCCCGCAACGCCGGCTTGCGCGAGTGTTCAGGCCAGATCGTTGGGTTTCCGGACGACGACTGCTGGTATCTGCCTCAGACTCTCGAGCGCATTGCTCGCGAGTTTGAAGCGCGCCCCGATGCCGATGGTCTGACCGGTCCGTGCATCGATGAGAACGGTGCGATCCTGCGCCGCGGCCCGCGCTCCAGCGGATGGCTCACAAAGTACAATCTGTTCCCGCGCACGCATGCGTTTTCAACCTTTTTGCGACGCGAACGAATCTTACCGCTCGCCGGGTTCGATGAGACTTTGGGACCTGGAGCGGGAACCCCGTGGGGATCGGCTGAGGACCACGAGTACGTTGCCCGCGCACTGGAAGCTGGCTTGCGGATCTACTACGACCCGGCGCTCGGCGTCTGTCATCCCGATGCTCCGCATTCTTTTGACGACCGCGAGATCAGGAAGGAACGAGAATACTCGCGCGGCGGCGGAAGATTTATGCGAATGCATCGCTATTCGCGATGTTATTTCGGCTACCGGATTGCGCGTGCCCTTGGTGGCGCTGCGTTGGGCGCGATTCGCGCCGATGGTCCCAAGGTTCGCTACCACCTGAACGGTGTGCTGGGAAAGTTGGAAGGATGGCGCCAAAGCGTGACCCAGATCGCGCCCGGTCCGCGAACGCAGCTCGCGGCGATGACGGCGAGACGAGGAACTGATCGATGAAATTCTCGCTCGTCGTAGCAACCGTCGGACGGGTAGAGGAGTTCGGGAGATTTCTCGAGAGTCTTGAACGCCAAACCTACCGCGACTTTACAGTGCTTGTCGTCGATCAAAACCTCGACGATCGGCTGGCGCCGTTGATTGCGCGCTTCGGAGAACGCTTCGATATCCGCCATCTGCGCTCCGAGCGCGGACTTTCGCGTGCGCGCAACGTCGCGCTTCCGCTCGCTACTGGAGAGGTCGTCGCGTTTCCCGATGACGATTGTGTATATCCGCCGGACCTGCTCGATCAGGTAGCGAGCCTGTTTGCCTCACGCTCTGATCTCGACGGTGTTTCGGGGCGTTGTCTGACTCCGGAGGGCGCGCCGCGGGGCCGATGGCCATCGCGGCCCGTTCGGATCACCAAATACAACATCTTCGGGCGCTGTATCTCTTTTACGATGTTCCTGCGCCATGCCCTGGTCGATCAAATCGGACCGTTCGACGAGACGCTCGGGCTGGGCGCGAACACACCTTGGCTCGGCGCAGAAGACTACGACTATCTTCTTCGGGCCGCTCTGCAAGGTTCCGGAGTTTACTACGATCCCAGCATCGTCGTGGTTCATCCCGGCTTGACCACGGCGTACAGCGTTCTAGACCGGACCAAACGCTACGGAAACGCTCTCGGGTTCGGCCGTTTCCTCGCCAAGCATAAGTATCCATTGGCGTTTGTCACCTACTACTCGGGGCGTTACTTCGCCGACGCAGTATTCAATTTCGCGACTGGCAGGGTCGCCAAGGCATCTTACCGATGGAGCACGCTGGTAGGGAATTTCGAAGGGTGGTTCGCGACGTGATTTCGCGCGCGAACATCCTGGGCGTCGGCGTCAGCGCGATCAACTTGCCGATTGCGCTCGACACGATCGATGACTGGATCGCGCGCCGCGATCCTAATTACGTCTGCGTCACGGGCGTCCACGGCGTGATGGAGAGCCATCGCTCGCCCGAGCTGCGCGAAATTCACAATCGCGCCGGAATGGTGACCCCCGACGGGATGCCGCTGGTGTGGCTTTCCCGGCTGATGGGATTTCCCGAAGTCGCGCGAGTTTACGGTCCTGACCTGATGCTCGCGATCTGCGAGCGCTCGATCGTGCGGGGTTGGCGTCATTTCCTTTATGGCGGTGCGCCGGGTGTTCCTGAGCTTCTGGCCAGAAAACTATCCGAGCGGTTTGCGAGGATCGAGATCGCCGGGATGTGCTCGCCGCCGTTTCGCCCGCTCAGCGCAGCCGAAGATCACGATATCGTCGGACGTATCAACGACTCCGGCGCCGATATCCTGTGGGTCGGGCTGAGCACGCCCAAGCAGGAGCGGTGGATGGCGGCACATCGTGAGTCGCTCAATGTTCCGGTGTTGGTCGGATGCGGCGCGGCTTTCGACTTCCATGCCGGACTGAAGGCGCAGGCACCGCGCTGGATTCAGCGCAGTGGGCTCGAATGGATGTTCCGGCTCCTGTCGGAACCGCGGCGGCTGGGCCCGCGTTACCTGGTCAATAATCCGTTGTTTGTGGGCCTGATCATTCGTCAGTTGCTTCGCCGCCGCGCGCTTCCGACCGAATAACGCAATCCGAACTCGACAGGTTAATTTATCTATGACACCACCGGCTAAACCCCACCGGCGCGTTTCCCGCGCCGAGCGGGTCCATACTCTAAGCGCGGTGCCTCGCGCGGCGGCGCCGATTGTGTTGCCGCGTCCGAACCGCCAACTCTCGAGCTTGTTTCAGTTTGGCGCGTTGCTACTCGCCGACCTGTCCGCGCTTACGCTCTCCGCGCTCATTGCATACGCGGTGTGGGGCTTCGGCGAAGTCCGCCAGCCGTTCGATATGTATGCGCGCCTGTTTCCGTTACTGGCGCTGTTCCCGTTTATCTATGCTGCCTTCGGACTTTATCCCGCCTTTGGACTTGGCGCCCCTGAGATAATCCGACGTCTGGTTTCCGCGACCAGTCTTACTTATGTGCTGCTCGCGGGCGCGACTTTTATTGTGAAGTTGTCGCCCGAGTACTCGCGCGTCACGTTTGGGATCGCGTGGTTCTTAAGTCTGGCGATGCTTCCGCTGGTCCGCTTTCTCGTCTTGACGGTAGTGCGCAAGTTTTCATGGTGGGGCGAGCCGACGGTCGTGATCGGCAATCCCTCGCAGATCGAGTTGACGATGGATTTGCTGCGCGACGCGAAGTCACTCGGCTATCGGGTGGTCGGAGTGCTGTGCTCGGATCCGGAATTCCGCGGCAAGGAAATCGACGGTGTGCAAGTCCTTGGCGGACATGATCTTGCTCCGGAGATTGCGAGCGGCGGCGTCAGCACTGCGATCGTTTGGGGCGGTTCGCGCGGCGGCTATACCGGACGCAACGGGACCCTCGATCGCGCGAACCAAATTGGATGGCTCCAGCGCCAATTCCGGCATGTCGTTATCCTGCGCGGCGACGACGGTTTGCCGGTCGAGCACGTTCAGGTGCGCAATCTCGGAACTGTGCTGGGTATCGAATTCTCCAACGAATTGCTCCGGCCGGAAAATCGCGTCGTCAAACGCGCGATCGATCTCATTCTGGGAACGATGTTTCTAGCGGTCGCTGCTCCAATCATCTTCGTCTGCGGGGCGATCGTCAAAATAGTCAGCCCCGGACCGATGTTCTATGGTCAGGACCGAGAGGGTTTGGACGGCAAGAAGATCAAGATGTGGAAGCTGCGCACGATGTACGTCGATGCAGAGCGCCGCCTGTCCGAGCATCTGGCCGCCGATCCAGCGTTGCGCGCTGAATGGGAAGCCAAGCTCAAGCTCAAGCATGACCCGCGCGTGGTCAGGGGTATCGGCTCCTTCCTGCGCCGCTTCAGTATTGACGAGCTGCCGCAGCTCTTCTGCGTGCTTGGCGGCACGATGAGCCTCGTTGGGCCGCGTCCGTTGCCGGATTATCATCTTGGCATCTTCCCGCACGAATTTCGTGAGCTGCGCCGTACGGTGCGTCCGGGTCTGACCGGACTGTGGCAGGTAACCGTGCGCAACTCTGGTGGATTGGAAGAGCATCAGCGCTATGATTCCTATTATGTGCGTAACTGGTCGATGTGGCTGGATTTTTACGTGATGGCCAAAACGGCATTCGCCGTGCTAGCGGCCCGAGGCGCATACTAAATGGGAGTCGCACCAAATCGCATTGAAGTTGATAGCGCCGTCGCGGCAAACTCCCGATGGCGTACTTCGCCGACCTATCCGCCGGTACAGCGCGGGCGGATCCGGCAGCCATCGCGGATGCGCAAGATTCTGTCGCTGCGTCCTTTCCGCCTGGAGATTCTGCTCATCATCGGATACCTGGTCGCAACGCGGCTGTTTTCACTCTCGGCGGCGAAGATAGGGATCAACCTTGGGCCGCTACCGCTGTTCCTCACCGACCTCACGCTCTTCGCGCTTATCGGCCTCGCACTGCTGAGGCGTCCGGGGAAATTGATGTTCTGGCTTTCCTCGGGACGTGGTGCGACTACCGCCGGCGTAGCCCTATGGCTGCTATGCGGGATCTCGGTGATCTATTTCATCATTGCGTTCCCGGTTTACAAGGTTATGGCGGTGCGCGATCTCGCGATCTTCTGCTACAGCCTGTTCTTCCCGTTGACTTATTTTGCGATTGGCAATCGCGGATGGGCGATCCGCGTGACCCGCTATTGCGTTTACTCCGGCTTGGTCCTTGCGGTGATGATCCTCGTACAAAAGATGACGGGGCTTGACATGGGACTCGGCGAACTGTCGCGCAATATCAATGGATCGTGGGTGGCTTATGTCGGCGGTGACGATTACGGCGCGATCACTGCCAGTGCGATGATGGGGCTCATCGCATACCTGATGCTGGAGCGGGATTATCGCCGCTTTCACGCTATCGGCGCTTTCGTGTGTCTTCTAGCTTTAGCCGCCAACGGCGCGCGTTCGGCGGTCGTCGGAGCGGCGGTGGCAGGCGCGGTATCCTTCGTGCTCCTCTCGACGCGCTACCGAATTATCTTTGGTGCCATCTGCGCCGCATTGATTTTCGTGGTCTTGGCCGGCGCGACTTTACCGGACACGATTCCCGGAGCGCCTGCGCTGCACAATCTGTCCATCGGGATCAGCAGCGCGGTCGGCGCAAGCAAGGATATGGATGCGCAGTTCCGAATCGGCCGCTGGCACGACGTGATCGGAACCTGGCTCACGGACCCAGTGTTCGGGGTAGGCTACGGAAAGGAAATTCTAAACAGCGCCTTTATCGGATCCGACGTGGTCGGCGAATTCAACGAGGGGATGCCGCACAACACCTATCTGTTCCTCCTTGCCCGTATGGGGCTGGTTGGATTCGGACTGGTGGTGTTGGCGATGCTGTTCGGGATTGGCAAGCTGATCGGGTCGGTACGCCGCTACCGGCAACCCGATGATCTCGCGGCGCTTAATGTCCTCGTCACGCTGGCAGCTTATGCGACCTTCGTGCTTTTCTTCGAACGCCCGATGAACAACGCGGGCTTCTGGATCATGCTCGCTGCCGGCTTGCGCCTCGCCGAGACCTCGCGCGCTGCGATGATGGCGCGGCTCTCGATGCCGCGCTTCATGCCTGCGCGCTTGCGCGCGCAGTCTTCCTGCCTGGCGGTGCCTGAACTTTCAGCTCAAATTGCGCCGCAGGCTTGATGCGCGCCTATGCACGCCGACAAGACCTGGAGGTGCCGGGTCACTTAGCACCAGATCGATATCGTCGCGGACCGTGGTCGCGGCGATTGCGTATTCCGCAGCGAGCGCGCCCGCGATCGCTGCCGGTCCGGTTCCGCTCGCCAGCATGTCCCAGATTTTCCCGCCCGTTTCGTCCAGCCGATTAACTGCCCCCACTCTTTAGATCGATCACGAGCATCTCGTCGCCGATGAGCCGCCATGCGATGGACGGCGGTATCGTTGCCTGCGATTGTCGCCGAAATGCGCTCTCGCGCCTGCATGCGGACGCGAGGCGTCTCGCGGACGCCGCCGTATGCTCCAGCGAGAAACTTCGTTGCAATCCCCGACTTCCGTCGATACGATCCGTAGCGTTATGTGGCAGTTTAGCGCGATGAAGCCGCTCGGAAGATTACTTGCGATTGCCGTGGTCATCTGCGCGCTTCCACTCATGACAGGATGTTCGAATCAGCAGAACTCGGACTCTACGCTGGAGCAGGCAGGGCAATCTGAGCCGCCCAACGCCGCCGCTCCAGCGACCGACGCGCCACCGCATCCGCAGGACAAACCGCGGTCACAGCAATAGAACCCGCGCAACTTGATGCGCCGCGAGCTAGCGCGGCGTGTGCGACTTCAGGAATTCGCGTACCCGCGTAACGGTCTGCGTAATCAAGTCGGGCGTTTTCCACTCGCGCACGAGGGTTGCGTTGGGAGCCAGTTTGGCAATCTCCTCAGATGTGGCGGTGGGATGATAGTCGTCGCTGCCCATCAGAATCATCAGCGGTGTCTTGACCGTACGGACGAAGTCGCGCGAGACGTTGAACACGAAGTCGCCCGCGTACATGCGGTCGCGGAATTCGCGCAGTCCCGCGTCGTCAATCTCCGGATGCGAAGGCTTTAGCGCCTGCGCCCATCCGTCGAACATCGCGAAAAACAGCTCGCGATTCTTTGGCGATAGCCCGATCGGATTCTGCAGTACCGCGGCGCTTACGCGATCGGGCGCGGCCTGGATCATTCCGAGCGAGTACGAGCCGCCGATGCATCCGCCGAGCAGGTGGCATCGCTTGATCCCCAGATGATCCAGCAGGGCGATATGGTCCTGCGTGTAGGTATGCCATCCGTCGGTGCGGCCCAGCGGCGCGCGCGATTGTCCGGCGTTTCGCTGGTCCATCGCGATCACGCGAAAATCCTTTGCGAGTTCCATCGTCGGATCGAATGGACTCTTCGGCCAGAACTCGATGGCGGATCGCATTCCGCCGGGAGCGAACAGCAGGATCGGGTAGCCCGTGCCGAATTCTTCGTAGTAGAGCGAAACCGGACCGCGTTCGAATGAGGGCATCGAGTTAATCTCCGTTACGTGTTGGACCTAGGACGCCATCCTGCGCCGCTGTCCCTCGGTATCGGAGCCGTTTCCGAAATCCGGCTCGGGCTCCGGCACGTACTTTTCGCCGGTGCGCCACGCGTGAACGATCCTGGTGGCCGATTCCATATATGTATAAACCACGGGCGTAATGTACAGCGTCAGAAACTGCGAGAAGAAGAGCCCGCCGACAACCGCGGCGCCGAGGGGGCGGCGCGACTCCGCGCCCGCACCGATTCCGATCGCGATCGGCAGCGTGCCCATCAGGGCCGCCGCAGTGGTCATCATGATCGGGCGGAAGCGGACGATCGCGCCTTCGAAGATCGCCTCGGTCGGCGACTTGCCCTCGGTGCGCTGCGCATCGAGCGCGAAATCGATCATCATGATGGCGTTTTTCTTGACCAGCCCGACCAGCATCACGACGCCGACGAAGGCGAACAAGTCGAGTTCCATCCCGAAGATCCAGAGCGTCAATAGTGCGCCGAAACCGGCGGCGGGAAGACCGGACAGAATCGTGATCGGATGGATGAAACTTTCGTACAGGACTCCCAGCACCAGATAGATCACGAGGATCGTCATGATCAGCAGCATCCCGAGGTTGCCGAGCGAACTCTGAAAAGCCTGCGCGGTGCCTTGGAAGTTCGCGGTGATAGTGTCGGGGAGCGTGTCACGCGCGAGCGCCTGCACCTGGCCGAGCGCCTTGCCCAGCGAGACTCCGGGAGCGAGGTCGAACGAGATCGTGGCGGATGGCAACTGCCCGTAGTGATTGACCTGCAGCGCGCCGAGCGAGCGCGAGAACTTTACCACCGTGTCCAGCGGCACCAGCGAGCCGGAGGACGAGCGCACGTAGAGCAACGCAAGCGTGGCGGGATCCATCTGGTACTCCGGCAGCACCTGCATGATTACCCAGTACTCGTTGTTGGGTGCGTAGATGGTCGAGATCTGGCGCTCGCCGTATGCGTCGTCGAGCGCGTTCTCGATCGCACTTGCGGTGACGCCGAGTGCGTGTGCCTTGTCGCGATCGATCTTGATCGTCACCTGCGGATTCTGCACCTGCAAATCGCTGTTCACGCCGCGCAGATCTTTTAGCCCGCGCATCCGCGCCTCCAGGATCGGCGCGTATTTGTAGAGCGATTCGGTGTCGGGACTCTGCAGCGTCATCTGGTACATGCTGCGTGTGAATTGCGCCCCGATCCGGATCGGAGGCGGATTCTGAAGGAACACCATCAAGCCGGGCACCGAGTTCACGATCGGGCGCCATTTGTTGATCAGTTGGTCGGCGCTGAGCTTGCGCTCCGAGCGCGGCTTCAAATGGACAAAGAGCATCCCGGAGTTAGTGCCGCCGGAGGGGCCGGCGCTGCCGACGCCGGCGAAGTATTGCCGGATGTTCGGATCGTTCTTGAGCAGGTTCACGACCGCGAGCTGATGCTTCACCATCGAGTCATATGAGATTCCCTGCGCCGCCTGCGTGAACATGATCAATTCGTCGGTGTCTTCGCTCG
The DNA here is from genome assembly GCA_963765675.1 of uncultured delta proteobacterium. GTDB lineage: Bacteria > Desulfobacterota > Binatia > Binatales > Binataceae > JBARDN01. The sequence goes on from CAVXXK010000015.1 coordinate 75,726, forward strand.
GCAGAAAGCCTTTCGGAATCGCATAGAAGAAATAAATCGTTACGATCAGAATGAGTCCCGAAAAAGCCATCGTCGCCGGGCGATGGCGCATCACCCAGGCGAGGCTCCTCTGGTAGCCGTCGAGCAACACGTCGAAGTAATGCTCGGTGACCTGGTACATGCGGCCGTGTTTTTCGCTCTTCGGCGGCTTAAGAAAGCGCGAGCAGAGCATCGGGGTCAGTGTCAGTGACACGACTCCCGAGACCAGGATCGCGGCGCCGATTGTGACTGCGAATTCGTGCAGCAGGCGGCCGAGAATTCCGCCCATGAACAGGACCGGGATGAACACCGCCGCCAGCGAGAGCGTCATCGACAAGATCGTGAAGCCGATCTCGCGCGCACCGTCGAGCGACGCCGTCAGCGCGTCCTTGCCCATCTCCATGTGCCGCACGACGTTCTCGAGCATGACGATCGCGTCGTCGACCACGAAGCCGACCCCCAGAACGATCGCCATCAGCGAAAGATTGTCGAGCGAGTAATCCAGCACCCACATGACGCCGAAGGTTCCGATGATCGACATCGGCAGCGCGAGGCTCGGGATGATCGTCGCCGACAGGTTGCGCAGGAACAGGAAGATCACCATCACAACCAGCGCCACCGTCAGGAGCAGCGTGAACTGCACGTCGTCGACCGAGGCGCGAATCGTCTCCGAACGGTCGCCCAGGACTTCGATATGCAGTCCCGCGGGTGCCTGCTCGCGGAACGAGGGCAGCAGCTTGGTGACGTTGTCTACGACCTCGACGGTGTTGGTACCGGGCTGGCGCTGGATCGCGAGCACCACGGCCGGCTCGCCATTGGACCAACTGGCGGTTTTGTCGTCCTGCACGCTGTCGAGCACGCGCCCGATATCCTCAAGGCGCACGGGCGCACCGTTGGTATAGGCCACGACCAATGGCCGATAGGCCGCGGCGTTCATCAACTGGCCCCGGGTATCGACGGTGAAAGCCTGATGCGCTCCGTAGAGCGTGCCGGTTGGAAGATCGACATTGGCGTCTTGGATTGCCTGCGCAACCTCGTCGATTCCGATTCCGCGCGATGCGAGTTTCTTGGGATCCACCTGGATCCGCACCGCGTACTTTTGCGCGCCGTACACCTGCACCTGCGCGACTCCCGACACCATCGAAATGCGTTCGCCAAGATAGGTCTCGGCGTACTCATCGACCTGGGAAATCGGCATCGTGGTCGAACTGAGCGAGAGATAGAGCACGGGAGAATCGGCAGGATTGACCTTTTTGAAGGTCGGCGGACTCGGCATCCCTTGCGGAAGCTGCGCGAGCGTCGCAGTGATTGCCGCCTGCACGTCCTGCGCTGCCGCATCGATATTGCGCGAAAGTGTGAATTGCAAAGTGATGTTGGTGCCGCCGAGGATGCTGGTCGAGGTCATCGAATCCAGCCCCGCGATAGTCGTGAATTGCTTTTCGAGCGGAGTCGCGATCGATGACGCTATAGTGTCCGGGCTAGCGCCGGGCAGGCTCGCGCTGACGACGATCGTCGGAAAGTCGACGTTGGGCAGATCGCTCACCGGCAGCAGCCGGTACGCCATCATTCCAAAGAAAACGATCGCCAGCGAAAGCAGCGTCGTCATCACCGGGCGGCGTATAAACAATTCGGCGATATTCACGAAGCCACTCCGCTGCTGCCGCTGACTCCCGACTTGATCGATACGCGCGCTCCGGGCACCAGGCGCAACTGGCCGTCGGTCACGACGGTTTCGCCGCTCGTCAACCCGCGCTCGACCACGGTTTGTCCGTTGTCGGATGAGCCGACCACCACCGGGCGGCTCTGCACTTTCATTTCATGATCCACCACGAATACATAGGAGCCATCCGCTCCGGTCTGGATCGCCTGTGACGGCACCACGACCGTGCCAGGCCGTTCATCCAGAATCAAATTCGCGTCTACGAACTGGCCCGGCCATAGTTTGCCGTCCTTATTGCTGAATAGACCCTTGAGCTCGATCGTGCCGGTCTTCATGTCCACGGAATTGTCGATGAAACTGAGATCTCCTTTTTCGAGCGCGCCCTGCTGGCCGGGAATCGAAACTTCTACCGGCAACGTTCGCCGGGCCATGTCCTGGCGGACGTCGGAAAGGCTCTGCTCGGGAACCGAGAAATCGACGTACACGGGGCTAATCTGATTGATCACGACCATTGGGGTGTCCGCGTTGTTCTTGACCAGATTCCCCTGATGCACCAGCAGGTTGCCGGTGCGGCCATCGATCGGCGCGCGGATCGTGGTGTAGGCGAGATTGAGTTTCGCGGTTTGGACTTCCGCTTGGTCGGCGGCAACCGCGGCCTTGTCGGCCGCGGCGGTCGCGTGGGCTTGATCGTATTGTTGCTGCGAACCGACTTTCTGCTTCAGCAGGTAGAAGTAGCGGCTCTCGTCGGCCGTGGATTGCGCTTCTTTCGCCTGGTCGCGGGCGAGGTTTGCCTGGGCCTGGAGCAGAGCGGCTTCAAACGGGCGCGGGTCGATCACAAACAACAGATCGCCGCGTTTGACGTACTGCCCTTCCTTGAAATGGACTTCAGTGATCACGCCGTCGAGCTGCGCCTTGATGTTGACCGTCGAATACGCTTCGACGCGGCCGATCGCATGCAGCCGCGTCGCGACGGTTTTCTGCTCCGCCTTTGCGACCAGCACTGGCACGGTCTGCTGCCCGTATCCTGTCGCCTGCTGCCCACGGCACCCTGCCCCGGCGAGGGTCGCAACCAACGCGGCGACGCTCAGTATCGACAACGCGCGCGCGCGTCCGCCGAAGTCGAGCTTTGCGCCTGATATCCATTGCATCCGAATCTTCCGCACCCGCATCTTCAAGTCGATCGTGCCTTTCAAAATTCCATGCGCTGGCGATCGTCCGAAACGACGGGACTCGCGCTGCGCGGCCATTCGATCTGTGATCTTTTAAGCCAGCAAATCTTATCAGTGAGATGTTACACGAGGAAAAGGGGCGAATGACTGAACCACGCGCGCGCCGCCGGTCAGCGCTCCGCGTGTGCGCTCATAGCGGAAAAAGCGCCGACGCATCGCAGGTTGCCAGGCAGCGGCGCCGAAGCCGAAGCCGTCCAAATCGCGCGAGCGCAAGTGGATTGATGCTGACGTAAGAGTCCTGTGTGGAATTCCTACGCACGCAGCCTGTCGATGTCGCGCAGGACGCACTGCATCATGGTCCGAACGCCCAGGCCACCATGAGCGGAAGCTCGGCGCGCCAGAACGCGCCGCCGTGCGATCCGCCCCGTTCGATCATCACAACATCCGCCCCGGCATCGCGCAGCGCTTGCGCCCACCGGGTCGCGTTCTCGAGAAACCAGGGCTCCTGCGTTCCGCCGACCAGGTAGGCGCGCGGAAGCGGCCTCGGGATCAGGCCGGGCGGCCGGTAACCCCCACCTGGCGAGGCGCAGAACACCGCACCGTAGACATCCGGATGCAGAAGCCCGATGGCGAGCGCCAGTTCCCCACTCGCCGAGACGCCGCACACCGCCGTGCGTTCCTTGGGCAGGGCGACCCCGAAACGCGACCGCGTCCATGCGCGCACGTCCTCGACGAAGAACCTCTCGTGGGCCGCGAACCGGCCGGGATCGAAGCCCGGTGAGTACTCATGCAGCCGCAGCGTCTCATCCGCCGACCGATGGACACCAACGATCATCGTGGACGGCCCGTCGGATGCCGCGACGACTTCGCCCCACTGCGAGATCAGCTGGCCGTCACCGGCGAACACCACCGCCTCAGGGGGATCCGGGGGGAGGTACACCGTGACCTGCCTGCCACCGTCGTACTCGAACCTCTCAGTGATGAGTTCTCCCTCGGTGGATGACATCTTCGCGTTCCCTTGCCGTCGGCGGCGCCGGCGCTGACGATGAACGATCAGTCGCGGATTGGCGTCATGACCCTGTGTCGTTCTTCCATGACCTTGGGCGGGTACCAAGCGTCAGAGTCTATCTACTAGATGCTCAGATGATAGAGCTCGGACACGTTGTCGTGCAGGATGAAATTCTTCTCATCCTCGGAGAGCTTCGCCGTCTGCTTCTTCAGGATTTCCTGCGACCACGGCCAGGTCGAGTCGCTATGCGGGAAGTCGTTGGCCCACATCAGGCGCCGCACGTTGCACATCTTCGTCATCTGGAACGCGACCCAGTCATCCTGAAATGTGACGTAGACATTTTCGCGAAAATACTCACTCGGCATTTTTGACAGAGTTCCCGCCGGCAGCCAGTAGCGATGCCGATCGTATGCGTGATCCATCCGGTACATGTAGTGCGGTACCCATCCGGCGTCCGCCTCGACGCATACCAGCTTCAGCTTCGGATGGCGCTCGAACACGCCGCTCAACACGAACGTACCGATAATATCCTGGCATCCGCGGATGATCGCGAGAAAGCCGTTGAGACGCGGCCCGCGCGTCTGAAACATATTGTCGTTCCTGCTGGTCAGAATATGGAAACTCAGCGGCATCTCCAGGTCCACGGCGGCGCGATAAAAATCGTCGTACGCGGGACTGTCGTAGTCCTCGACCGCGGGATTCCCGGGCATCATCACGCCCTTGAATCCGAGATCCTTCATCCTGCGCAAATCCTCGATGCCTTCGGCTGGCGAGCGCATCGCGGTCTGTCCGACTCCGATCAGGCGATTCGGATGATGCCCGCAATACTCTGCCATCCAGAGGTTGTAAGCGTCGAAGCAGGCCTTCTTGTAATCGACGTCCGCATGATTGCACAGCAGCATTCCTACGGTGGGATAAATGACCTCGGCGGAGACTCCATCGCGATCCTGATCGCCCAGGCGCGCTTCGGGATCCCATCCTCCCCGATGCATATCCTCGAACTTCACGCCGCCGACTGCGAGGTCCTTTGCGCTTTTACCGGCGGCTGCGAGCAGGCCCATCGGAATCGAGCGCTCCATGTCCTTGACCACGAACACGTCGCCCATTTTGTCGTCGCGAACGACGTGCGGGGCGGTGTCCCTATACTTGTGGTCGATCCGATCGATGTAAGTATTGGGCGGCTCGGTGATATGCGAGTCTGCGGAGATGATTGGCTTTTGCATCAGACGTACCTCGGATAATTCCGTGCGCGATGCGCTCTGGTCCTACCCTTATATCGAATCATTGAGGCGGCGTACATCAAACCGCGGTGACGCTCTCGCGTCGCCGGCAGCCGCATGGCAAAATGTTCGACTCGAACGATGCAGGAATCAATCAAATACGCGTTCGATCGTACGGCTGAGACTTACGATCGCGCGCGGCGCAAACTCGTGCCCTGTTTCGACGAGTTCTATCGCGCCGCTATCGACACGATGCCGTTTGCGCGCGAGCGCGAAATCGACGTGCTCGATCTGGGGGCCGGCACCGGATTGCTCTCGGCGTTCGTCGCATTTTCCTACCCGCGCGCGCGAATCGTGATGGTCGATATTTCGGACGAGATGCTGGCGCAGGCGCGCGATCGGTTCGCAGCCGGCGGCGCGCGTTTCAGCTTCGAGGTCGCGGACTACGGTCTGGGCCGGATTACCGGACGTTACGACGCGATCATTTCCGCGCTGTCGATTCATCATCTTTCCGACGAGCAAAAACGCGCCGTGTATGCGCAGGCCTACGCCGCGCTGAACGACGGCGGCATCCTGATCAACGCCGACCAGGTGCGCGGCGAAACTCCCATGCTCGAAGCCCGCAATCACGCGATGTGGATTCGGCGCGCGCGCGAAATCGGCGCCTCGGAACCCGACCTCGCCGCTGCGCTCGAACGGATGAAGTTCGACCGCACCGCGACCGTGTCCGAACAGCTCGGATGGCTGAGCGCGATCGGCTTTCGCGAAGTCGGAGTCGCTTATCGCAACCTGATCTTCGCGGTCTATTCCGGGATTAAATAGCCGCGTGCGGTCAGACCCGCGTGCGGATTTCCAGCAGATGCTGGTTGAGCTCGCGGAAGTACACGACTCGGCCGCCGAGCGAATTGCCGACTTGCATATCGTCGGATGAATGCGGCCCGCTGCCATACGCCAGCCCACCGACCTTGATCCGCCCAAAGATCGCGTCGAACTCTTCTTCGCCGACATGGAAGGCGTAATGATGCACTTCCCGCGGCTGCCATCGGTCGTCAAAGTCCATCGTGAAGGTTTCGTTCACTTTGACTGGCGCGAACGGACCCATCAGCCCGGTGTAGGACAGCCCGAACAGATCCGCAAAAAATTTCGCGGACGCCACCTTGTCTTTGGCCGGTACGATGGTGTGATTGAGGGTTATGCTCATGGCGCACCTCCGTCAGAAATAAATATCTTACTCGGGCGGGTATGCGGCAATGTCTATTCCTCGAACAACCTGTCGCCGCGAAATAGCCGCTCGGCGATTTGATATGTCTGCCCCTGCGCCCGCACCGTCGGCGAATGCGCGGCCAGATAACGCGCCGTCGAGAGCATCACGTTGGCGCCCGCGCCGCGCGGTAGCATCGAATACTGGCGCACCGCCGCTTCAAGATCCTGGATCGTGTGGAAATCGCGATCCTCGCGCAGCATCGCGTGGCCGATGGCCGCGATAAGCTTGCTGCCGTCACTCGACGCTGAGGCGAAATATTCCGCGACGATCGCCGCTGCCTCGTTCACCTGTTGCTGCAAGTTGAGCAGCGAAGGAAGCGCCTCGATAAGCTCGGCGGGCGCCCGCGATGCGCCGTTGCCGCGCGGAATCCGCGCGGCTGGAACATTCAGGAACCGATCGAGATAGACGCTCATCGCGGCATCGAATGCGCCGCGAATCAGCTCGGCCGACGGTGCGCGCCGCAGCGCCTGATGTACAGCGTTCGAAAAGGTGTAGCTGTGATGCGCAGTGTCCCAGTCGCCGAATTCGTTACTGATATGGAACCGCGCGATTCGCAGCGATGCCGCATAGGCCGCCGCACCGCCCAGGTCCGCCGGACTGCATCCTTCGCGCAGTGCCGCCAGCGTCGAGTCCGCGATCGCTTGCGGGTCGTCGCCCAGAATCACCTCGGCCAATGCCTCGCGCCCTGACCATGAGCCCTCGGCGCGGCGCTCGGTCGCGAGCGCATCATCGATACCCTCGAACGCGTGCTCGACTATCGCGACCAGGTCGACGGGGCTGCGCCATGCATTGGCTTCTTCCATCCTGTCGGCCATCGCATAGCTGCGCGCCAAGCTCGCCAGGACCGCGTCCGCGCGATCCCATCCGGCGTGGTCGAGCGCCTCGAACGCTTTGTTGGTGAAATCGAGCACGTGGCCGCCGGTCAGGTAGCGATGGTCGGTTGCCGCCGCGAACATCATGTCGGCGATCTCGCGCGCGGGCACTCCTCCGCGCACCGCGCTGGTGATGCATCGTTCGGCGCCCTCGGCGTCTCGCACTTCGACGAAACTCCTGAGCCATCCCTTGAGCGTCGCGGCGTTGGCGCTCTGCGCACCGGGCAGCGGACGCACCATGAAGCGCGGAGGATTTCCGTCGCAATCAGCGGCGACGCTGGAGAGTCCCTGGTACAACGCGCGTTGCCGATCCTGCGCGTCGAGCGACGGCAGCAGATTCATCATGCAGGTCAGCGTCGTCAGCCCTGCGCCCCATCCTTCCCGGCGATGCGCCACGCCAAAATCGAGTCCTGCGCGAAACGTCGCAAGCGAGCCGCCTTCGTCGCGCGCGGAAAGAGCGATGACTGATTTCGCGATCACCAGCGGGATATCGCGTTCCAGTCCGTCGCCCAGGCGCGCGAGATAATGCCGGCGCAAATCGCGATGTTCGGCCAGATCGACCATGACTTCTCCGGCTTCGACCTTCACCGGAAACGCACGCACGTCGTCAGCCCATTGGTCGAACGTGCCTCCGGTCGCGAGGTCGAAGCGCGCGTGATGCCAGTGGCAGGTCAGGATACAATCCTTCACCGTGCCGCGATCGAGCGGGAAGCCCATGTGCGGGCATCGGTTGTCCACCGCAAAGATTTTGCCCCCCGAATTGAATAGCGCGATCACGTTGCCCTCGAGCGTGATCGTGTGGCTTGCACCGTCGGGAAGTTCGGCAAGACTGGCAGCTCTCACGAAACGGGTTTGATTGGTGGCTGGTTCCATCGCGGTTTCCTCCCGCTGAGCAGCGTCCGACTAATTAGTAAAGTACCCTCTATCGTAATTATGTCAAGTGATGTCTTGATTAAAGATCCCGCTCCGGTAGGATCAGATAATGCGTCCTACCACCAGCGAATCCGACACCCGCACCGGCGACCGAATCCTCTACATTCTGAAGACCAAGGGCCCCGAGACCGCCGCCGCGTTGGGGCGCCGCTTAAAGATTACCGCGATGGCGGTGCGGCAGCATCTGTATCGTTTCCGCGCGGGAGGCCTGGTCGACTACAGCGATGAACGCCGCAGGGTAGGGCGGCCGGCGCGCATCTGGCGGATAACGGACCGCGCGGCCGATCGCTTTCCCGAAAGTCACGCCGAGTTGACGCTTGAGATGATCGGCGCGGTTCGCGCTGCCTTCGGAGAAGCCGGACTCGAGAAGCTGCTCGCCGAGCGCACGCGCCAGCAGCTAAAGGATTATCGCGCGCGGATGAGCAAGGCCGGCGCGTCGATCACCGATCGCGCCCGCGCACTGGCCGAGATTCGGAAAGCGCAAGGCTACATGGCCGAGTGCGCGCCGCGCGCCGACGGCACGATCCTGCTTGCTGAAAATCACTGTCCGATCTGTGTTGCCGCCGCCGAATGCCAGGGGCTGTGCCGCGAAGAGCTGTCGCTGTTCCGCACGCTGTTTGGCAAAAGCGCGACGGTCGAGCGCACCGACCACATTCTCGCCGGCGCGCGCCGCTGCGCCTACGTCATCACGCCCGCGAGCTGATGCCTCACGGAGCTTCGGTCGAGAATGCGATCTTCGGATCCTCGCTCGCGAACGGATAGACGTGGATCATCCAGCCGAAAATCTGTGGATGAAAATTTCCGCCAACCGCGGCGCATTCCGCGGCGGTTGAGATCGTTCCAGCAAATCCAAAACGCGGATCAGCCATATATCCATAGCGCATACGCGCTGCCTCGCCATCGGAGAGGCCCCGTCCTTGCGGCCGATCGATCGCCGAAGTGATGTCCGGCCGCATCCGCGCGCCAATGTTACCGTTCAGGACGTCCTGTTTAGTGATGCCCGCAGGCAGGCAGATATTGGTATGCGCATGCCATCGTCCCACGCCGAGTGGGATCAGTTTGTCCAGTTGCTCGGGAGTGGAGTTCGGCGGCCCATCGTACATCGCACCGACCAGCTTCCATCCTCCAAACGGCTCCTTTTCATATAGAAGCGAGCCCGGATGCGCGAGATCAAAGTTACCCAGGTACTCGCCCACCGTCAGGTTGCGATTGGCGAAGTGGTAAACATCTTGCGGCAGAGTCGGCTGGAACGGTTTGTATCCGTCGGCTTCCGCGACCTTGTAGTCCTTATACTTGGAGAGCTCGCGGCGCATCGTCGCGATGATCTCCTGCGCCCGCGCCTGGTCGGCAGGCGTTTCAGGACGCCGCTGCGTCATCGTCATATGAGCGCCCATCATCAGATGCCCGCCCATCGCGTCCATCGCTGAGGTTTGCGACGCTCCGGAGCTGATGGCCGTGCCGCCTCCGCTCATGTCCATCCCGTCCATTCCCTGGGCGATCGCCGGAGCCGCGGCGACAATCAGGATCAACGCTGCGGCGATTGCGGAGCGAACCGCACCCGACAAATCCATCGTGATCGTTCGGAGCCCCATCTGATGCGCTCCAGGGACCTCGCAAAATCCGCAAAATGAGCCTTGGAATACCCTTCCACTGTTCCATAAGCGACACCGGCAGTTCAAATTCTTTCCCGCCGAGGGTCCGCGAGCACAACGTTCCACACGTCCGGGCTTCGATTGGAATCGAAGCCCGGACGGGGAGCGTAAAAAAAGATGTGAATCTGAGCCCGCCGCTTCCGCCGGCGAGCGAGGTATTTGGCTGAGGTCGAGCCGCTTCTCAGCGCACGGCAGTACTCGGTTCTGGCGGTGACGATGTTGTTACCGATGGAACCTCGGCGTTTCCGCAGACTGCTCCGGAGATGCCGGTCAGAACACTAGATGATAAAACGCTACTTTCACTGATCTGTGCGTCGTCAGAACCTGTTAGCGATGGAAGTGACAACGCGATTCCGTCAACTTCGGAGAAGCCCGTCGAGGTGCTGCTGGTAATTGATAGCGTGAGCTCCGTTCCATCGGTTGACGTACATCCCGTGCCGGTGGACGCGATCAGGGGCTCCTCCACGAAGCCAATCCACACCTTGCACTTGCCTTTTTTGGGAACGGTGAATCCCTGCCCCAACAGAATATAACTCGGATTCGGAAATCCACCGATACAAAAGTTCTTTGCGCTGGCAAGTCCCGGCGCCAGAAACAGAATCGTAGCAACCCCCGCCATTACAACTCTCAGTCGAGACATATCGTTTCCTCCTGTTTTTCGATCGTTTGGAGTGCCTTCTGCGCCGGTTGGATATTGGGTAAATTTACATCGTGTCGCAAGAGTCTACATTCTGTCATCAGAGTTAGCAGCAGCACTTTAGAGCCTAACGATTGACGCCAAAATGATATGGCGCAAATCTGCGCACGGATGGCGATGGTATATCGAGCCAAAAAACACGTATTCCGCACACTCTGCGGCGGCGCCGCGCTAGTCGTGATTTCCACGATCGCTGGATGCGCGCTCGCGGCGTGGATGAGTCTGCCCGGACGCGCCGACTCGGCGGTGACTCAGTACGGAACTCCGTCGCGCGTACTCGCGCTTTCGCCGACGCCCAAAGGCGGCCCTCCGCTGACGACGAAAAAAATCGCGGAGGGAGTAAGCGTCGCAGCCAAGGCAGGAGTCACCGGCGATCAGCTTTTCAATCTCTGGAACGCGCTCGAACCCTCACCCGGCCAGATTAACGTCTCCAATCCCGCCGGCGGGATAAGCTACCTGGGCGGAACGCTCGGATGGACCTTGGAACTGACGATCGGAATACTCAATACCTCGGTGAACGTCGTCCCTTCGGATCTTCAGGGCGTTGCATTCGACGACCCGAGGATGATCGCGCGCTTTCACGCGCTACTCGATCAGATCTTTCCAATCCTCAATTCGCACGTCGAGTATCTGTCGATCGGCAACGAGGTTGATGTCTATCTCGCCGCGCATCCCGACCAGTGGCCGCAGTACACTACTTTCTATGCCGACGCCGTCGCTTACGTTCACGCGCATGCGCCGGGCGTGAAGGTCGGAGTCGCGACAACCTGGAGCGGCACTAGTGGCGCGTCGAAGACCGCGGTCGCGGCGCTAAACGCCTCGAGCGATGTCTGGATCATCACCTACTATCCGCTCGGAGGCGATTTCATAGTCGATTCGCCCAGCGCGCCGCTCTCCGACTTCCCCGCGATGGTCAATCTCGCGGATGGGAAGGCCGTCGTCCTGCAAGAGGTTGGCTATCCAACTTCGCATAAGCTGAAAAGCTCGGACACGATGCAGGCAGAGTTCGTGCGCAACGTTTTCACCGCGTGGCAGGCCCAGGGGGATCGCATCCCATTTCTCAGCTACGTGATGGAGCACGATCTCAATCGCAAGTACTGCGACGAGCAATCCGCTTACTACGGCGTCTCCGATCCCGACGGGCACTTCAGCGATTATTTTTGCACGCTCGGCTTGTTGACGGTTGAGGGCGAGCAAAAACCGGGATGGAAAATCTTTGTCGATCAGGCGGCCGCCCTTACCGGAGCATCCGCCACTGCCGATTAGGACCGCCGACGCCCTGAACGATCGGTTTGTCCATTGCCCCGCGTCTCGGCTACCTTGGGACGCGATGAGTACGGCCCGCGAGCATCCGAGCGCCACTGACGAGCGCGCCTCCGCGCCACCCGCACGAAAGCGCGAAGTCCAAGTCGCAAGTATCGCCGGAACGCTGCAGACCGAGGTCACCGCGGCATCCACGTCATGGAGCCTAGACGCTGAGGGCGCCGCCGGCGCCGATCCGGTCACCGCGTTTCTGGGCGCACTCGGCGGATGCCTGCTGATGTCGCTCAGAATTGCGGCGCGCGTGCGCAACGCGGAACTTGGCAGAGCGGCCGTCCGGCTCGGTGCAAATGAAAAGGGCCACGTCAAGGAAATTAAAGTGGAACTTGAAGTTCAAACCGCGCTCGACGACGAGCGCCTGGCGCGCCTGGTGGAAGTCGCCGAGCGCGGATGCCATATAAAGGCGATGCTTCGCGAGGAGATCGCCTTCAGCCTGAGCGTGCGCCGAAGCGCCGCCTGAACCCGGAGATCGAATCGACATGGCCGATATCAACCTCTATCAATACCCCATCTCGCCCTTCACCGAGAAAGTCCGCCGCGTGCTCACCTACAAAGGGCTTGGCTGGAACCCGATCGATTGCCACTACGAGGACAAAACCAACCTGCTCGCGATCACCGGCGGCAAATGGACCCGCGTGCCGGTCGCGGAGTGGAACGGCGAAGTGGTCTGGAACTCCGCCGACATTATCAAATGGATCGACGCCAAGGTTCCCGCGCATCGCGTGATTCCCGAGGGCGCGCTGGGATTGTGCGAAATAATCGATCACTTCGCCGACAACACTCTGTTCGTGCCGATCCTGACGCTGACGATTCCCGACCTGCTCGATGCGGCCGGCGATCCGAAGCTCAAGGCCAATCGCGAAAAGCTTATCGGCATGAGCACCGCGAAGATGCGCGAGGGTTCGGCGCCTGCGCGCGAGGCGCTGGCCGGATTCGCGCGGATGATCGACCATCAACTGGCGGGCAAGGATTATTTCCTGGGCGCGTCATTCACGATGGCGGATGCGTCGCTGTACCATCCGTTCTTTTTCCTGGCCCTCATTCCGGCGAATTTCGCGTTGGTGAAAGATTTCAAAAACCTGATGCGCTGGTACGAGCGTGTCCGCGATCTCAAGCACGCCTGATTTCACACGGAGGATTCCACGATGGCTCGCAAGCTCACGATCGGCGTCAACTGGCAGGGCAAGCTCGACTATAAGGCGGCGGTCGAGCGCGCGAAGATCGCCGACGCCGCCGGCATCCATTCGATCTGGGTCGCCGAGGCTTGGGGCCGCGACGCGTTCACGCTGCTCACCTTGCTGGCCGAGCACACCACCAAGGCGCAGCTCGCAACCTCGATCGTCAATATCTATTCGCGCACGCCTGCCGCGCTGGCGCAGCATTTCGGCACCCTCGACGAATTCTCCGGCGGCAGAATGATCATCGGTCTTGGCACCAGCGGACCGCAGGTGATCGAGCATTTCCACGGCGTGAAGTTCAATCCGCCGCTAACCCGGATGAAAGAGACCGTCGAGATCATCAACCTCCTAATAGCCGGAACGCCGCTCAACTATCAGGGCAAGCTGTTCAAGCTCGGACGCGGCTTCACGATGCGTTTCGAGCCGCCGCGCAAGCATATTCCGATCTTCATCGCCTCTCTCAACGCCAAGAGCGTCGAGTTCACCGCGCGCCAGGCTGACGGATGGATGCCGGTGATGATCCCGATAAGCGCGCTCAAGAAATCGATCGATGATTTCCGCAAAATCGCCACCGACGCCGGCCGCGAGCCCGCTGCGGTCGCGGTCAAAGCGCCCGGCGGCGTGACCGTCACAAAAAATATCGACCGCGCCCGCGCTGGACACGCCGCCAATGTCGCCTTTTACGCGGCTCGGATGGGAACCTTCTATGCCGAGCAGCTAACCAGGATGGGCTTCGGTGACGACGTCGCCAGGGTCAAGGAAGCCTGGAGCGCCGGCGGCTCGAAGGCTGGTACCGAGGCGGTATCGCCGAAGCTCCTGGCCGAGCTTGCCTATATCGGACCGGTCGAGGGCGCCGTCGAGCGCCTGCGCGCTCAGGACGAGGCTGGAGTCGATCTGCATCCGGTCGATATCGACGCGGGCGGCAGCGCGGCCGAGTTCGAGAAGATCGTCGCGCGCCTGCTGTAGCATCCAAATCCAATAGCTGAATCGAAACGGAATAACTGAATTGAAAATGCAACCGAAATTGGAGGGCTAGTCCTATGCGAGCTGCCGTATTTGAACAAACCAAGAAACCTCTGGTCGTCAAAGATGTTCCCGATCCCAAGTGCGCACCGAACGGCGCGATCATCCGCGTCGAGGCTAACGGCGTCTGCCGTTCCGATTGGCATGCATGGTCGGGCGACTGGACCTGGATGGGCCTGGCCGCGCAGCCGGGCGCGATCCTCGGCCACGAGTTCGCCGGCGTCGTCGAAGAGACCGGCAAGGACGTGCACAGTTTCAAAAAGGGCGATCGCGTGGTCGTCCCGTTCAGCCAGGGCGACGGCACCTGCGAGTATTGTCGCAACGGCCAATCCAACGTCTGCCTGAACGCGATGCTGCCGGGGTTCTCTTATCCCGGAGGCTTCGGCCACTTGGTCGCGGTGCCGGCGGCCGACATGAATCTCGTGAACCTTCCCGCGAAGATCGACTTCATCGAGGCGGCCTCGATGGGCTGCCGCTTCATGACCTCGTTCCACGGGATCATCGATCGCGCCAAGGTGCAGCCCGGCGAATGGGTTGCGGTTTATGGATGCGGCGGAATCGGACTCGCCGCGATCAATGTCGCCAATGCCTGCGGCGCCAACGTCATTGGTATCGATCTCGACGGAGCCAAGCTCGAGCTCGCCAAGGGTGTCGGCGCAACGCACGTAGTAAATGGCAAGAAGACCGACGCGGTGCAGGCGGTCCTCGATCTGACCAAAGGCGGAGCACACGTCTCCGTCGATGCGCTCGGTATTGCGACCACCTGCCGCAACGCAATCATGAGCCTGCGCAAGCAGGGACGTCATCTGCAGATCGGACTCACCACCTCGGCCGAGAAGGGCGAAATCCCGCTGCCGATCGATCGGATGGTCACGATGGAGCTGCAAATCATCGCGTCGCTCGGGATGCAGGCATCGCACTACCCCGCGATGCTCCAGATGATCGAGTCGGGCCGCATCTCACCGAAATCGATGGTGACCGGCACTTGCGATCTCGCTGGAATCAACCAGGTCTTCCAGGAAATGAACACGTTCCAAAACGTCGGCGTCACGGTCTGCAACAAGTACAACTGACGCGCGGTTCTCACGTCATCGAGAGGAGAGCCTCCACGGCTCTCCTCTTTTTTTTCCGCGCAACGAAGTGGTTGTCATCCTGAGCCGCAGGCGAAGGATCTCCGCGAAGCGATTAGTGCGACCAATCTCGGCCGTTCACTTCGCGCTTGCGCCAGGCGAGCACCTTCCCTATCTCGATCGTATGAGATTCGGAATTCATGTTCCGCAGTTCGGCGACTACGGTGATCCAAACAAGCTCGCTGCCTTCGCGCGCGAGGCCGAAGACTCCGGATGGGACGGGTTCTTCATCTGGGATCATATCCAGGTCAATTGGCCGGCCCCGGTTGCCGACACCACGGTCGCGCTCGCCGCGATCGCGCTTGCCACTCGTCGAATGCGGATCGGTCCGATCGTGACGCCACTGTTCCGCCGAAATCCGGTCAAGCTCGCGCGCGAGACGGTATCGCTCGATCACTTGAGCGGCGGGCGGCTGGTGCTGGGCGTGGGCCTCGGCGGTGATTGGTTTGGCGAGATCAGCACCTTTGCCGGTCCGCTGGAAGGTCGTGTTCGCGCCGCGATGCTCGACGAAGCGCTGGCGGTGATCATTGGGCTATGGAGCGGCGCGAAATTTTCGTTCGATGGTGATCACTACCAGGTGCGCGAGGCGCAGTTCATCCCGGCGCCGCTCCAGCTTCCGCGAATTCCGATCTGGCTCGCGGGAACCTGGCCGAAGAAACCGCCGTTTCGCCGCGCGGCCCGTTTTGACGGCGCCGTGCCGGCGAGCGCCGATATCGAGAAGGTCCTTTCCCCCGATGACATTCGTGGAGTTCGCGATTTTATAGAGGCGAATCGCAGCGTCGCCTCGCCGTTCGATATCGTATGCACTGGCGAGACCTCCGGCGATCCCGCGCTGGCGCGAGAGAAAGTAGCGCCCTACGCCGAAGTGGGCGCCACCTGGTGGCTGGAAGGCAGGCTGCCATGGAAGGAATCGCTCGACGACTTCCGTCGCCGCGTGCTCGCTGGTCCGCCCGTGCTTGCTTGACGCTTTTGACTCTGCGGGCCGGCTCGTGCAGGTTCTATCTTCATGAAGGCAGTCCTTATTGATCGACCCGGCGATGAGTCGGTAATGAAACTCGGCAACGCTCCTGATCCGATTCCGTCGGATGACGAAATTCTGATCAAGGTGCGATGCGCGGGAATTAATCGCGCCGATCTGATGCAGCGCCAGGGCTTCTATCCGCCGCCGCCCGGGGCGTCGGAGATCCTGGGCCTCGAGGTCGCCGGCGAAGTCGTCGCCGTAGGCCCGCATGCGCACGGATGGAAGCGCGGCGAACGCGCCATGGCGCTCCTGCCGGGCGGAGGCTACGCGGAGCTGGCGGTTGCGCACGCAGGTTCGGCGATGAAAATTCCCGCCGCGCTTTCCGATGAAGAAGCGGCAGGTCTTCCCGAAGTCTACCTGACCGCGTTCCTCAATTTGTTCGAGCTCGCGGGCGTCAAGCCCGGCGACAATGTGCTTATCCATGGCGGCGGCAGCGGAGTCGGCACCGCGTCGATCCAGCTCCTGCGCGAGGCCGAAGCGCGCTCGATCGTGACCGCGGGCAGCGACGCCAAGTGCGAGCAGTGCCTCAAGTTCGGCGCCGACGTCGCGATCAACTACAAGAAGGGGCCGTTCGCGCCGGCGGTGAAGACTGCCACCAGCGGACGCGGCGCCGACGTGATCCTCGACAGTATCGGCGCGTCATATCTGCCGCAAAATATCGAGGCGCTCGCCCAGGGCGGTCGCCTGGTGCTGATCGGCCTGATGACCGGAACCAAATCCGAAATCGATCTCGCCGCCGTCTTGCGGCGCCATCTGCGGATTTTCGGTTCGACCCTGCGCACCCGCCCCGCCGCGGAGAAGGCCGCGATTGTGAGCGCATTCCTGGCACGCTTCGGCACCGCGCTCAACGCGGGCCGCCTGCGTCCGCCGGTCTACAAAACGCTCCCAGCGTCGGAAGCCCCGGCCGCCCATCGCATGATGCAAGCCTCCCAGCATTTCGGAAAAATAATCCTGCGGTTATCGTAGTCGCCTCGCCGGGTGAGCTGCCCGCGAAGACGGGCGGCTCCCGAGCCGTCCCTACGAAACCGAATTCAAGAAACCGGATTTGAAGGAACCGGATTTAGTTCGTAGGGGCGCGTCGCGACGCGCCCGTCTGTGCGCGGCGATAATCGCGCGCGAGAGATTTTAGCAGTCGTCCTTCAAGTTAGAACGAGAGCGCGCCGCCGGAGCGAATCTTCGGCGGCGCGGTTTTGATGCGTAAAGTTCAGCGATGCTTCCGGTTCAGCGTCCCGTCA
Organism: uncultured delta proteobacterium; assembly: GCA_963765675.1. GTDB lineage: Bacteria > Desulfobacterota > Binatia > Binatales > Binataceae > JBARDN01. The sequence continues at coordinate 93,127 of CAVXXK010000015.1, forward strand.
CTGTTGATTTACAAAACCTGCGAGGGTCACCGAGGCGCTTTGAGTATCACGCGCCGGGCACGCGCGTTTTTCAAAATGACCTGTGATGGTCATGGGCGTGCTCAACGAAGTACCTGCCCGTTGCTTCTTGCCCTTGACCCTAACCTCGTAAGTGCAGCTTTCGCCGGGGAGCAACGATTTCTCCGATCGGCAGGTTCCACCAGTTATCGCAAAGCCGAGGGCTTTTGGATGCGTGATCTTGGCGTGCAGATTGAGCGTACCTGCCCGTTCGTTGTTGGTGACCGTCAGCGGCAGCGTAGTTGAGGCTCCGACGTCAATGTTGCCAAATGCCAATGTGCCGGCCGGATTGGTGCTCAGGAAAACATCGGGGGAGCAGACCGGCGTCGCGCTCGGGCTCGGCGTCGGTGTTGGCGTCGCAGTCGCGGTGGCTGTGGCCGTAGCCGTGGCAGTCGCAGTTGCAGTCATCGTCGCCGTCGCTGTTGCCGTCGCGGTTGCGCTAGTCGTCGCGGTTGCGGTTGGCGTTGGAGTCGCCGACGACGTTGCGGTCGGAGTCGGAGTTGGAGTTGCGCTTGACGTCGGTGTCGGAGTCGGCGATGCCGCCGCCGGGCAGAAAGTGATGTTGTAAGAGGGTCCCGTCGAGCCTCCGCTGTTAGCGCATTGATAGCTCCCAGCCTCGTCGTCGTAGGGATAGGTGTATGCGGTGGGGCAGGAGTTGTGGAACGCGAGGAGGAAATCTCCGATCGAGGTGGTAGGAGCCGGAGAGGCGACTGGCGCGGTGCTTCCCGCAGGCACCTGCTCCCAGTTGATATTGTCGGCAAGGCACTCTCCGGTAGCCGACCATAACGGGCATCCGCACACTATCCCGGTGTCCTTAATTGACGTTGTCGATCCGTTATACGGAGAGAGGTTGTAATAGTTATTGCATCCGTACAGATCGGCCCAGGTTGAGCTCGCGGCGCTGCTATTGGTGCAGGTGCCCGGCGTTCCGGTGCACGAAAAGCCGGAAGGGCAGTCGCTGTCGCCCTGGCATTCGCACTGGCCGTATGCCTGGCCCGTCGTGGTGGAGCACGTCATCGTTTGCGTGCCGCCAGCATTATATGGGCAATCGGTATTCTGCGCGCACAGGAAAGGAACCTGGCTGGTGCAGCCAAGGTCGGTCTGTTGTGTCGAGGTTCCGCTACTGCAGGCCTGCGCGGGAGCCCAACATCCCACACTTCCCGATGAGTCCGTATAAAGGAGGTCGGTAGGGCAAGTACTTAGCAGGTTGAATGAGCAGTAGGTGGTGGGATTGCCGGATGAATCGACTGTTGCTACGCCGACCGGTCCGCACTGTTTGGAATTCGAAGAAGAATATGGCGGCGAAAAACTGCCCGCTGCGGGTACGATCGAATAGCCAATATTGAAACCGTTGACAGCGCTGGCGTCGTAAAAGTCGGCCGCGCCGGCATTGTAGGTACCGCTTAGCGTTAGCCGGCACCTCCATTGTGAACTCGCCCACATACGCAGGGTTTTGCGGCCCAACCGGTTGAGATGCGGTCGAGGCGTTACAATCAAGGTTTCCCTGTGACCCGTTGGCAGTACCGCAATTTCCCGTCTGACAAGTCAACTGGTTGTTGTTGGTGTCTGCGCCCGTACAGTCGGTGCGTCCCCAGAAGAGCCCGCCCCAGGTGAATACTGCTTGGCATTTGCAGTTGTTGTCCGACGAGGTGCAAAGCCGATTCAATGCAGCTCCGGCCGCGCATGTGTTGCTGACACAATCTGAGTTTTTGGTGCAGGCACCTCCGCTGGCTACGTTTCCTCCCGACGGTCCGGACCCTGACTCCGGTCCCTCGGGAACGCAGATTACGGATTGCCCGCCGTTGGCCGGGAGTTGCCACGCGGAGCCGGAACTTGGCGTGGACAGAGATGTAGGCTCCAGATTTTCGAAATAGCATTCGTTGACGACAGTTCCGCTCGCGTTTTTCTGGGTTGTCGTATTGCAGGCCTGATTCGCTCCGCAATCCGCGGCGGTGGTACAGACCTCGGTGCAAACATTGTTTACGCAATCCAAATTGGCTGTTGGGTTGCAATCGTCGTCCGTTTTGCAAGCAGTAGTCGATTGCAGTTGCGGGCTACTTAGATTCTCGCCGAGGTAGATGTCGCTGCTGCAGTCATTGGTGAAACTCAACGTACGATAACCCGCAGGGCAGGCACCGCTGACCGATGGCTGAACAGGAGGGGTCGCTGCGGCACTATTCGTCGATGACTTCGCGGCGGCGGTTCTCGTTTGGATAACGCCGATGCCCGTCATCATCGCCACCGCGATCAGCATCAACCAACCCTTCAACCAGAATTTATGCTTTAAGTTCCTCACAGCCTCTCCTCAGCCCCTCTGGTTTCCCAGGTTGCGCCTGCCCCGATGACAGTCGGTGGTGCGAATATCGCGCAGTTTTGCGAGAACGGACGAATCCGGACCGGACATCACGCGGCCCTAGAGCAATCGTCATGCCGCTCGGGAAATTGCCTGAAACGTTGAAGAAGTGCGCGTAGTTTGTTTTTCTTCGCGCTGATTTGCATCTGTTGTTGCGTGGACGCAACCGCGTTTATGTCCCGCGCGCCGGATTTTTGTCGCTAAGCTCTGTCTGGAACTCGTCACAATCTAGGTCGATCCGGCCTGGTCCGCGCCGAAGCGACAATCGCGTATGAAATGAACCACCGCGCGAAAGCGCCGCGCCGTTTTTTTCCCGAGCGGACGCTTGCGATTCTTGACCGTACATTCTGACAGGATTAATTTCATGTTGTTCAGCTTCCGGAGAATCCCATGTTGGTCACCGGAAAATTACGCCCCCCTTAATCCGGTGAGGGTACTTCGAAATCTGGCAAAAGAGGCCCCATGCTCAAAAAGCATGGGGCCTCTTCCGTTTTGTGTGGCGTGATACACTGGCCGGATGAAGAATAATGCGGCGACGGTTCGGTTCGACGATGATCTGAAATCACTGCTCGATCTGAATTGACGCAGTTCTTTTGGGGATTCGTAACCTCTCGCGATGAAGATCTTCGAACTCGACTACGAGCTCCCGCCCGAGCTGATCGCGCAGCATCCCCTGGCCGAGCGCGACCAGGCTCGGATGCTCGTGATCAAGCGGCGATCGGCGATGCGCACGCATTCGCGCTTCTACAAGCTTGCCGACCATCTGCGCGAGGGCGACTTGCTCGTCCTCAACGACACTCGCGTGCTGCCGGCTCGCCTTTACGCGCGCAAGGAATCGGGCGGACGCGTCGAGCTGCTGTTCGTCCGCCCGGTCGCCGATCCCAAGGGCGGATGGATCGCACTCGCTCGTGCACCCCGCGGTCTCGGAGTCGGCACGCGGCTGACGGTGGCCGACGCACGCACCTTGAGCATCGCCGCGATTCTGCAAGATCATCGCCTGATAATCGTCAGCGAAGACGGCACCCCCGTCGAAGAAGTGTTGAACACAGCCGGGATGCTCGCGCTGCCGCATTATATCCGGCGCGAAGTCGGAGCCTCCGATCTTGACGACTATCAGACCGTCTATGCGCACGCGCCGGGCGCGATCGCGGCGCCGACGGCGGGGCTGCATTTCACCGAGCGCGTGTTCACCGATCTGGCGGCAGCCGGAATCCGCGTCGCGCGGATCACGCTGCATATCGGCCCCGGCACCTTCGCTCCGGTACGCGAAGCGATAGTCGAGGGGCATTCGATGGAAGCCGAATGGTTCACGATCGACGCCGCCGCGCGCGAGGCGATCGAGCATACCAAGCGCATGGGCGGCCGGGTTATCGCGGTCGGCACCTCGAGCGTGCGCGCGCTGGAATCATGGGCAATCACCGGTGAGCCGGAAGGCGCCACCGGCCTCTTCATCATGCCGGGATTTCGCTTCAAACTGGTGGATGCGATGATCACCAACTTCCACATGCCGCGGACTACGGTGCTGGCGCTGGTGATGGCACTGGCCGGCCGTGAGACGATCCTTCAGGCGTACGATGAGGCGATTCGCCACAAATACCGCTTCCTCAGCTACGGCGACGCGATGCTGATCCTCTGATGAGCGGGCCGATCCAGTTCAGCGTCGCCGCGTCCGACGGTCTCGCTCGCATCGGCGAGATCGTCACCGCGCACGGCGCGATTTCGACGCCCGTCTTCATGCCGGTCGGCACGCGTGCGGCCGTGAAGGCGATGGCGCCCGACGAATTGTGGGGGATGGGATTTCGGCTGGTGCTCGCCAATGCCTATCATCTGCTGGTGCGTCCCGGTCCCGAGCTGATTCACGAGTTGGGCGGCGTGGCACGCTTCATGGGATTTCCCGGTGCGATCCTGACCGACTCCGGTGGCTTTCAAGCGATGAGCCTTGCGAAGATCAACTCGATCGACGAAGGCGGAATTCGCTTTCGCTCTCATCTCGACGGCGCCGCCGTGACGCTCACGCCCGAGAGCGCGGTCGCGCTGCAAGAGGCGCTCGGCTCGGACATCATGATGTCGCTCGACGAGTGCACGCCGTTTCCCGCCACGCACGAACGCGCGCTCAGATCGCTCGAACTCACCGCTAGATGGGCCGAGCGTGGATTACGCGCGCGTCAAAGCGCGACCCAGGCGCTGTTCGGAATCGTGCAGGGAGGAGTCTATGCCGACTTGCGCCGCACCAGCGCCGCGCAGATCACCGCGCTCGAGTTCGACGGCTTTGCCGCGGGTGGATTGTCAGTCGGCGAGCCCAAGGATGCCATGTATGAGATGGCGGCGCTCTCCGCCTCGATGCTGCCGGCGGACCGGCCACGCTACCTGATGGGGGTCGGCACGCCGGCCGATCTGCTTGCCGCGATCGGCATGGGCTTCGATATGTTTGATTGTGTGCTGCCCACCCGCAACGCACGCAACGGGTCTGCCTTCACCAGTGCGGGGCCGCTTTCAATTAAGCGGGCCGCCTATGCGCGCGACGACCGCCCACTCGACGCCGGATGCGAATGCCGTCCATGCCGGACGCTTTCGCGCGCCTATTTGCGGCATCTATTTTTATCCGGCGAGATACTCGCGGCGCGCGCGCTAACGGAGCATAATCTCCACTTCTACGCGCGCTTGATGCAGGGGGCCCAAGCTGCTATCGCATCTCGGACCTTTGCTGCTTACGCAAATTCAATGACTGCCGGCTTTGCCGCGGAAGAAGCCGCAACGCAAGCCGATGGATGAGGATTGATGTTTTTCGAGGGAATTGCTTACGCACAGACCGCCGCGGCCGGCTCGGGAAATCCCAGCCAGCAGGTCTTCCTGACCACCGTCATCCCGCTCGCGCTGCTGTTTGGAATTTTCTATTTCCTGCTCATCCGTCCCCAGACGCAGAAGGCCAAGGAGCATGACCGGATGCTCAAGGAGCTGAAGCGCAACGACGAAGTCGTGACCACCGGCGGGCTGATCGGACGGATCCACGAGCTAGGCGACCGCGTCGTGACCCTCGAGATCGCGAACAACGTGCGTGTACGCGTCGAGCGGCCGCAAATCGCGTCGCTTTCAACCACCGGCAAGACGGCAAAGAAAGACTAAATCAAGCCCGCATTCTCATGCGGCGCTTTATCGCAAGGTGATAACCAAATTCCGTGGAAGCACAATCATTCGCACCGATCCTGATTCTGCTCGCGATTAGCGTCGCGTTTCTCTACCTCCATTTCACTGGAGGCAGCGGACTTATGCGGCTGTACCTGGCCGCGCTGCTGGTCATCGTGGCGCTGGTCATCATGCTGCCCAGCTTCAATGTTTCGCTTCCGGATTGGTGGACCGGATGGCTCGGCGGCACCAAGATTCAGCTCGGACTCGATCTGCAGGGCGGGACGCATCTGCTGATGGAAGTGAAGCTGGATGACGCGGTCAAAACCCAACTCCGCCGCCGCACCGACGATATCAAGCGCGAGCTCAAGGACAACAAGCTCGATCTCGGCGGTATCTCGCAGGACGCCAGCGGCAACCCCGTAGTGAAGCTCAAGAGCAGCGACGAGCGCAGCGCGTTCCTGGACCTGATGTCGAAATCGTTTCCCGACCTGCTCGTATCGAGCGTGCCCGATGCGAGCGGGCCAGCCTACAGCATCGCGTTCCGCCCGCGCGATTTGCAGCAGACCAGATCCAATGCGATGGACCAGGCGCTGGAAACGATTCGCAATCGAATCGATCAGCTGGGCGTGCGCGAGACCACCGTGCAGAAGGAGGGCGAGGACGAGATCCTGGTCCAGCTTCCCGGTATCCAGGATCCCGAACGCGCCAAGGAGCTGATCGGCAAGACCGCGGTGCTCGAGTTCAAGCTGGTCGACAATACCCACAGCGTGCAGGACGCGATCCAGAACGGTCCTCCGCCCGGCGACGAGATTCTGTACGGACCGGTAGATCGCGGCGGAAGAACTCCATACCTGGTCGAGACTCCGGTGCTGGTCAGCGGCGACGTGGTGACCGACGCGAGCGTGCGTCCGGGCGGCCGCCTGGAGGGTCCTTACGTCTCGGTCGATCTCGACGCGCGCGGTGCGCAGATTTTCGACACGATCACCGCGGAGAACGTCGGCCGCGAGCTGGCGATTATCCTCGATGGCACGGTCTACTCCGCGCCGGTGATCAAGGAAAGAATTCCCGGCGGACACGTCCAGATAACCGGCCGCTTCTCGTTCGAGGAAGCACACGACCTCGAAATCGTGCTGCGCTCCGGCAGGCTGCCGGCGCCGGTCGAGATCCAAGAAGAGCGCACGGTGGGACCGTCGCTCGGACGCGACTCGATCAGGCAGGGCGAGATGAGCTTTGTGATCGGCGCGGCGGCCGTACTGATCTTCATGGCCTTCTATTACAGCGGCGCGGGAATTCTGGCCGACTTCGGACTCTCGCTCAACATCCTGCTGCTGGTCTGCGTGATGGCTGCGATGCAGGCGACGCTCACGCTGCCCGGGATCGCGGGAATCGTGCTGACGCTCGGGATGTCGGTCGACGCCAACGTCCTGGTCAACGAACGAATGCGCGAGGAGCTTCGCAACGGCAAGACCACTCGTGAAGCCGTCAAGCTAGGCTATCAGCGCGCGTGGTCGGCGATTCGCGATTCCAATATCTCGACCTTTGTCGCCGGGTTGATCCTGTTTCAGTTCGGCACCGGACCGGTCAAAGGATTCGCGGTGACGCTGTGCGTCGGCGTTCTGACCGGACTCTTTTCGTGTATCGTCGTGACGCGGGCGTGGTACGACTACCTGATCTCGATACGTCGGTTAAATACAATTAGCGTCTAATAGCATCATTAAGGATATTAAATCGTAAAACTATCAATCGAGCCCTCGCGGTTGCCGTAACCGAAGCGTAAACTTGACTTCATCAACCGGGCTGGGTTACAAAGGCCCGTTCCAATCCTAATCATGAAAGGCGTCTTGTTGGACTGACATGGCCGATAAAGACGACATACTACTTAATTCGCGCGAGGTCGCATTCTTGCTCGACCTCAGTCCGGACACGGTAAATGAATTTGCGCGACGGAATATTATTCCGGCGTTCAAGAAGGGGCGGCAGTGGCGCTTTCGCCGCCGCGATATAGCATCGGTGAAGCGCCAGCTTCGGGGAGTCAACGCGGCCGCGTAAGCGCGCCGATCTCGTATCAACACGAGCGAGAGCAACGCCATCGCGTCCGGATCTTGCCATCCGTTTCGCCTCGGCCTGATCAAGGGAAAATTTCGCCAATGGCTGAGCCTCACGAGAGTCGCATCTATTCAGACTTCGCCCGTTTCTACGACGCGGTTTTCATCCGCGCTTTCCTGGTCCACGAGCACGAGGTGGTGGAGTCGCTTAATCTGCGGCCCGGCCAGCGCGTGCTCGAGGTCGGAGTCGGCACCGGGATGTCGCTCGACGCGTTTCCGCCCTACGTTCAGTTGGTCGGGATCGATCCGTCGCAAGCGATGCTCGCGCATGCGCACGAAAAAATCCGCGAGAACGGATGGCGTCATATCGAGGTCAAGCAGGGCGACGCGCTCAATCTCGAGTTTCCCGACAACAGCTTCGACGACGTGGTCTCGTTCCACGTAATCACGGTTGTCCCCGATCCAATCAAGATGATGAACGAGATGGTCCGGGTGTGTAAGCCCGGAGGGCGGATCGTGGTGGTCAATCATTTTGCCAGTCCCAATCCGATTCTCTATTTTCTCAACACGCTGATAAATCCGCTGACCAAGCTGCTCGGATGGACCACGCGGTTGCGCGCCCGCGACGTGTTGCACGATCCGAACATCAAGGTGGAAAAGCTCGCCCCGGTCGCCCGCTTCTCGGTCCACGACCTGATAATCGCCCGCAAGCTCGCCTAGCGAGCTCCTTCGCGAAAGGAGTGCGCGCTTGTTCTTGTTTTGCCTGATTTTGGGCAAGGTAGTGCCTTTGATTTTTTGAAATCGGGCGTTTTGCGGTGGGTTCGTTTGGTATCTTTTCTAGTCGCTCGAAAAATAAACTCCTTTAAACCTCTGCCGAATTCGCGACATTGGGTTCGTTTTGGCAGCTTTTTCGGTCATCAATTTTTGGACGTTCTGACGTGGCGATCCGACCTTGAGGTAGTGCCAACTCATGAGGCTAAGTCGCCGCTGGCAGAGCAGCACCCTCATCCGCCCTTCGGGCACCTTCTGGGGGCCCGGAGGGAGAAGGCATTCGGGCATGTTCTGATCCTTCTCCCTCCGGGAGAAGAGCCTGCCCTGAGCCTGTCGAAGGGTGGCGCGCAGCGCCGGATGAGGGTGCTGCTCTGCTTCCGGGGAACGCGGCCGTCGCCGGTCCGTTCCACTGGCGAAAGGCCCAAACCGAAGCGGTGTAGTGGGCGGGATGCTTCCACGCGATCACTTTTGCACGAAGCGAATTCCGGCATAAGGCTGAACAGTTCAGCCATGAACAAATCTGGCAAAAACCCGAACGATCGTTAGGCACGGCGAACGCTTCGAAAAAAACGGCTTTATCCGCGCAAGTCGCTCTGCGCGTGCGCCAACCGACACGTCTGCCACGGCCGGCAGAACAGAGCGACGCCGCAAGGCCGCCCACGGAGGCGTGTCACAATATTTGCGAAAAAGGCGGAGACATCGCGCCGCGGCACGCGAGGAACAGGGGGCAGCGAACCTCGCGCCCACCGGCTTTGGCCGGTGCGGGCCCTGTGCCACCTAGGACTCAATCAGATTTCTCAGTAGTGGTATCGCGCTTGCAGGAAATCGATCCGGCCGGTGCTGACCGCATAGACCAGGCGATGTTCTTCGGTGATGCGGCGCGACCACGCACCGGCCAGAACGTATTTCAGCGGTTCCGGTTTCCCGACGCCCTGGAACGGATCCCGCATCACGGCTTCGACCAGTTCGAGGACTCGCAAAGCCACACGGCGATTGGTATCCACCCAATAGCGCAGGTCCTGGCGAAATTCGGGATGAAAGATCGCGAGCCGCTCAGGCCTGTTTGCCAAGTCCGAACTCGCGCCGGAGCTTATCTACCGTTAGCGGTTTGAGTCGCGTGCCACGCGCGCGCAGCAGCGCGGTTGTCAGCCTGCGGGCGTTCTTCGGAGAGCGGAGCAAATGCGCGGTTTCGGTCAAGGCTTCGAGCTCGTCAGCCGCGACGATCGCGACGTCCCGCGCGCCGCGCCGATGGATGATCAGAGCTTCGCGGCTCTCCGCCACTTCATCGCAGAGCGAGGCGAAGTTCGCGCGCGCCTCGGTGTAACTTGTCTCTTTGGACATGATTGTTTTCCGTACAGCTTTTCTGTACATGTTAGCGCAAAATGGCGGGCTTGGCGAGGTTCAACACCAGCGCGCAGGGCGAGTCGAGGATCGCGATGCGGAAAATCTCCGGGTCGAGCGCTGATGACGTAAGCATCGCGATCTCGCGCTCGCTCCAGACCGGCTCGACACACTGACGAACCTCGAGTCCCGCGCTTATCGCCGCCATGATGTAGTCCGAGACGGTCTGCGACGGTCCGCGGATCATGCCGCGGCCTCCGTCGGCATCGCGATAGAAGGCGCCTCCGCCGAGTTGGCGGCCTATCGGATGAAGCGTGGAGATGATCACGAATCCACCGGGGCGCACGACGCGCGCCAGCTCCGCGATTGGCGTGCGCAGATCGTCGGTATGGTCGAGAGCGAGCGCGCAGAGCGCCAGATCGAAGCTGCCGGATGCGAACGGAATCGCGGTCAGATCGCCGAGCTCGAACCGCGCCTGCGGAACCTTGGCGCGCGCCCGCTCGAGCATCTCGGGCGAGCAGTCGACGCCGATCGTGTCGAATCCTCTTTCGGCGAGATACTTCGTATGCCGCCCGGTGCCGCACGCCGCGTCGAGCGCGCGTCCCGGCGCAATCGAGTCGATCATCGCCTGAACGACGGGCTCTTCGGCGGAGACTAGCGGATTTCCCGGCAGGTCGTACGTTGCGGACCACGCGGCATATCCCTCGCGCACATCGGTTTCGTTGACTGTCACGGGCGCGTTGCCCGGATGCTGTTCCATCGCGGCGGCGAAATCAGTCAGTTTCCGCGCGATGGTCTGCGCGACCGGTTCGTTGTGCGCATAGATGCGCAGCAGCGCGAGTCCATGAATTCCGAGTGCGAGGTGGATTGGCCGAATCGTTTTGCGCATGCGATCGTAATTACTCCGGCAGGATCGTCGAATCGAGCGGCGAGTGTTTCTCTGGATTGTCCCTCTCCTCTACAGAATTGGGAGAGGGTGCGCGGCGCGGCGATTGCTTCTTTTAGCAATCGCCGTGACGCGCGGGTGAGGGGCCGGCAGAAATAAGTCTTTGAACCTGTGAGCCCAGCTCGGGCGTGAATATACAGCCTAAGATTCTGCGCATCGCGATCGTGGTGCAGTCGTATCGAGTGAAGGTTCCTGTCTGTCTGTCCCTCACCCGTCGCGCACGGCGCGCGACACCCGCGTGCCAGTGGCACCTCCCAATCTCTTGGGAGAGGGACAGAAGGCGGTGCGGTGCTCTAGCGGCGGGTGGTCCCCAGATCGTCGGAGCGTCCGGCTTTCAGGCGAGACCACTGTGCCATGGGACGTCCATTGGTACGGAAATTTTGCTTGCCTTCAAAACGTTGTGGCCAGCCGGTCGGCGAGTCCTCCCACTTCTCCTGCCGCCCATAGACGGTCAAGTCGAGCAACCGGTAACTGTTATCCATCGCCTCGACGCCGCGCATCGTCGTCCAGTAGGTCTCGAAGACCTTGGATCCTTCTCGCAGGTAGCAAACGATGTACATCATGCTCAGCCGGCGTCCGACCAGGAGCTTGTCGAGCGATCCGAGGGCCGAGTACCAAGGCATCTCCCAGCCCATGAAGTCGCGGTAGCGGGCGCTCTCTTCGTACGGGCCTTTGCAAAACGTGGCGTAGGTGACGTCGCGAGAATGAATATAGGACAGCTCGCGCACCTGCGATGTAACCCACGTGCATCCCTCGCACTGCTCCGGCGCAGGCTGGCCGGCGTGCCACATGAAGTAGTAGGCGATGAGCTGGCGACGGCCCTCGAACACCTCGAGAAGCGTCACCGGGCCGTTCGGACCAATCAGCGTGATGGTGGGGTCGACCTCGACCATCGGCAGCCGCCGGCGGGATGCCGCGATCGCGTCACCCTCGCGCATGTGCGCCTTCTCCCGAACGCGCAGCGCATCCAGTTCGGCCTGAAAGGTGCTCCGGTCGACCACGGCAGGCTGCGCCGGAGTGTCGATGCCGCCGGAAGCCGAAACGTTCTTCGACTCTTGTTTCGTCTTCATCGATTGGACACCGAGGCGCCGATTACGCGGCGCGGGTCTTTGGTACCATTACCGGCGGGATCGGCTCGCTCATCGTGCGCGTGACCTCTTCGTCGCTCATGGTCCAGATCTTCGCGTCCGGCGGGTAATCCATCAGCGGCTTCGACGGATCGGGAGCGGGCTGCGGAACTTTTCCGCCCTTCGATTCGAATGCGGCCGGATGCTTGTAGCGCTCGAGCTCTTGCGCGTTGATTCCGGCGAGTTCCATCACTTCGGGATCGATCCACGCTTGCGCGTCGATCGCCTTTCCTTCCGAGGTCGCGAATTCGAGCATCAGGCCCTCGGGCCCGGCAAAATAGATCGATTTGCACAGACCGTGGTCGAGCGGGCCCATGATCCATACGCCGTGGGCGCGCACGCGATCGCGAATCGCCAGCAGGTCGGCTTCCGTATCGACGTTCATCGCGACGTGCTGCATCACACCGGGCGCGACGTTTTGAGTGGTGTGGCCGGCGTTCGAGACACCCTTGATTGGCTTGATGTTCGCGATGTCGGGATGCTGCACGAACGCGATCGAGGAGCTGTCGCTCATCCGCAGAAAGCCGTGGAAGGTGTTGTCCACGCCGTGCATCCAATAGAGCGCGACCAGTTCCATCCCGACTACCTCGGTGAAGAACTCGATCTGCTTCTTGATGTCCTTGGTGCAGATGGCGAGATGATGGATTCCGTTTGGCAGACCCATAATGGCACCTCCGATTACGGCGAGCTGCGTCGTTGATCGAACATCTATCATTGGCACTTGCGGATTTCTATCAGTGCCGGCGCGTGCGGGGCTTTGACAGCATGCCACTGGTGCGATACGTGTGGCTCGCCGATCGCGGGCGAATAATATGTCTGACGAATCCGATCGCGATTCCAAATCGCCGCAATCTCCGGACACGCCGTTGCCGGGACAATCCACCGCCAACGATCGCGCGGTCGAGGATCTGGCGCGCGAGCTCTCCGAACGGCTGCGCGAGATGCCGAATCGGCAGGAGATGACCGACTATGCGGTCTCGCTGCTGAAGGACAGCAACGAGGAAGCCGACCAGGCCGACCTCGCGCGCGATTCCAAGGTCAAGGCGGCGCGCGGCGATCCGTTCAATCCGATAGCGTTTGCGATTCCGCTGCTGGTGGTCGGGGCGGTGCTGATGGCGACGGGGCTTCTGACCGGGATGGGGATTCTGGTGGTGCGATCGCGATCGTGATGTTCGCGTATGGATTGATAGTTCCGTTTTTTTCGCGCGAGCGGCGGCGGTGGAAAGTCGTCCGGGGACGAGAGTTAGCGATGATCGCGTGGCAAATCAGCGGTTCTTCTTGCAGAGTTGCCTCATAATTAGGTAGCCTTACGCGCGGCGATAGATTGGGTTTTGGAATCGAGGGGTTGGAAGCGCATCGCGTTTTAGGGTAAGCATCGGGTTTATGCGGAGGCGGGCGTTCGTGCCCGGGTAGTGGCTTAGATGGCGAAGTTGGACTGGAAAGAGGTCAGGCGCCAGATCACCGATTCTCAGGCGTGGCAGTCGATTTTCCGCCACGGCTACGAAGATACGCCACGAAACCGGATCCTGATGGTTTCGGGCAACGTCTGGCTGCATCTTCATCCTTCAAAAGTGCAAAAGCATGCCGTCCGATTGCGCTTCACCTGGTGCATGGGCGGAATCACCTTTCTGCTGTTTCTGGTCACGGTCATCACCGGCGTGTACCTGATGTTCTATTACCGGCCGACTGCGGAATACGCGTACGCCGACATGAAGTATCTCGAATTCGACATGCCGTTCGGGATGCTGATGCGCAATATGCATCGATGGGCCGCGCACGGGATGGTGATCGCGGTGTGGCTGCATATGTTCCGGGTGTTCATGACCGGATCGTACAAACCGCCGCGAGAATTCAATTGGGTGGTCGGCGTTATCCTGCTGGTGCTGACGCTGTTGCTCTCTTTCACCGGATATCTGCTGCCGTGGGATCAGCTCTCGATCTGGGCGGTGACCGTCGGCTCGAACATGGCGCGCGCCACTCCGCTGTTAGGCCACGGCGGGCCGTTCCACGAGGTGCTGGGGGTCAACCCGATCTACGATGCGCGGGCGTTTATTTTCGGCGGCGCCGAAATCGGGCCGCATACGCTGCTCCGGTTCTACATCCTGCACTGCATCTTCTTTCCGCTGGTCGCAACCATCTTTATGGCGGTGCATTTCTGGCGGATCCGGCGTGACGGAATGTCAGGCCCGCTCTAGGAAGCGCGAGGATCTCCGATGGGTGACGTAATTTCCTATATCGCGCATCTGGGGATAGTGCGTGTTCTCACGGTGCCGGGCTCGATGGTGATCGCGCTGTTGCTGATCTGGCGCGCCGCGGCGCCCGCTCCATGGAAGGAAGACGATGACGCCGATACAGATCGGGCCTGAGCGCGTGCGAGTCAATCTGCGCGGATGCAGGAGGACGCGCGAGCTTTCGCCGATGGAATCAACAAGGGTTTAATCATGGCGAGCCACGAAGGAAATTCTCCGGGCAACGCACCAAAATCCAATGATGATGGCGGCCGCCGGTGGCGCGGGTGCTCCCGTGCGTGCACCGGCGGGTGGTGCGCCGCCGGGCGGCAAGCGGATCGAAGTCCCGATCAAGAAGGCCGGCGGCGGGGTCGAAGAGAAGCTTCACACCTGGCCGTTTTTGGTGCGCAGCGAATTCCTGATGACGCTGCTCATAGTCGTGGTGCTGACCATCTGGTCGCTCACGATCAACGCTCCGCTCGAAGAGCCGTCCAATCCGACCCGCACCCCGAATCCTTCCAAGGCGCCGTGGTACTTCCTGGGCCTGCAGGAGATGCTGGTCTTTTTCGATCCGTGGTACGCGGGGGTCGTGCTGCCGAGCTTCATTATCGTCGGCTTGATGCTGATTCCGTATCTGGACATCAATCCGAAGGGCAATGGCTACTACACCTTCAAAGAGCGGAAGTTCGAGATCCTGACGTTCTTTGTTGGCTTTCAGATGCTGTGGGTCTCGTTCATCATTATCGGGACCTTCTTCCGCGGCCCCGGATGGAACTGGTTCTGGCCGGGACAGGTCTGGGATCCGCATCTGGTCGAGGCGCTGACCAACGTCGATCTGCCGTACCTGTTCGGGTTCCGCGACTATCTGGCTTCGGCGATCTTCGGACTGTCGCTTATCGTCGGCTACTTCGTGGTCGGGTATTTCCTGTTTTATATGTGGGTTCGCGGGAGGCCGGCCAACGATCGATGGTCGGCGTTCCCCGGCGGCGGACGCGAGATTTTGCAGAAATGGGGACCGGTGCGTTTCGGGATCACCGGCTTTCTGCTGCTGGCGATGGTTGGGGTGTTGATCAAGATGTCGCTGCGGCACGCCTTCAATATTAAATACATCCTCGTCACGCCGTGGCTAAACATCTGAGGCGGGCGTGGCCACGTGTATCTGCTGGGCAAGATACTGGAGGCGCTCGGATGCGCCGATGTGGGGTTCGCCCTGTTCGTGGGGATTACGCAGACGCACGGAATGGGTAATGAGTACAAGTTGACCGGGATCGGAATCCTGGTCTTTCTGGTGGGCTATATCGCCGAGAGTTTTGGCGCGGATTCCTGAGTGCGATGAACCAAGCGGCTGCGGCATGCGGCGCGATCAACTGATTCGAGGGCGGGTAGGTAGGATAGATGGCTGGCAGACCGGGGCTTGATCCCACTGAGGAAGGCAAGTCGTACAGCGCGCTGTTTGTCCTGATGGTCGCGCTGCTGCTCGTGGTCGCGGTATGGTCGATTTGGGACGATAATGTCTCGCGCCGTCCATGGAAAGAGTACCAGGTCGAGTTCGACAAGCTCGCCTACGACAAGTACATGCAGGACGCCGCCGTTGAGCAGAAGAAGCTCGACGCGAATCCCGAATACGTAAAGCTGATCAAGGACCTTGCCGCCAACCAGCGCGAGCTCAAATCCGGCGCGACCGCCGACAAGCTGGCCGCCTTGAACGAGAAGCTGGTAGCCCTGAAGGTCACCGCCGACGAAAAGGAACAGGCGGCGCGCTTCACCAAGTCATACATGACCGAGAGCTGGTACGACTATAATCACGCGATCCAGACCAAGCAGGATCCGACCGAGTACAAAAATCAGCTCGATCAGTTGAACAAGGACTTGGAGTCGGAGACCAAGGTTTCCGACGCGGCCAAGGCGGCGGTCCAGAAGGTCAAGGATCAGATCGACGCGATCAACTCGCAGGTCGATACGATTACCGACCGGCTCAAGGTCCTGACCAAGACCCGCGACGACCTTTTCGACAAGGCCGACGGCTACATGATTCCGATCAAATTCGCTGGCCGGGTCATCCTGCGCTATCCGAAGATTCCCAAGATTCAGCAGACCGCGATCGATGATTTCGATCGCAACGGTTTCGACGAGGCGATCGCGCGCGTAGATCGCTGCCAATCCTGCCACATGGGGATCGACAAGAAGGGCTTCGAGAACGCGCCGCAGCCGTTTCGCACCCACTCCAATTTCGACGCGATTATCGGCAAGCATCCGCCGGACAAGCTCGGATGCACTCCGTGCCACGAAGGACAGGGGCCTGCGGTCAATTCGATCGCGATGGCGCACGGCGACGTCGAGCACTGGGACCATCCGCTGCTCCGGGGTCACCAGATGCAGTCGCGATGCGTCAAGTGCCATGTCGATGTCGGCTCGCTGCGCAACAAGGACGGCAAGCAGATCGCGATCAACTGGGTCCAGGGCGAGCGCCTGTTCCAGCAGATGGGATGCACCGGATGCCATCTGGCGTTGGGTTATGAGGACATGCCCAAAATCGGTCCGTACCTGAAACTCGCGTCGGCGAAGCTCGACCCGTCGTGGACCGTGCGCTGGATCACCAATCCGCATCTGATTCATCCGCATACGCGGATGCCGAACTTCATGTTCACGCGCGAGCAGGCGACCCAGATCGCGTCGTATATCCTGTCGAGCTCGGCCAAGAATTCCGCCGAGTGGCTGGCCGCGCATCCGGAGCCGCCGACGCTCGAGGCCGATATTGCGAACCCCGCCTTTGTCGAAGAGGGCAAGGGGCTGTTCGAATCGGTCGGCTGCAAAGCCTGCCATTCGATCGAGCCGAACCAGATCGGCACCCCGGTTGGTGACGACGCGCATTTCATCCCGACCGCAACGCGCACGACCAAGGACTTCGCGCCGAACCTCGACGGAATCGCGGCCAAGACCAGCCCGCAATGGATTTACGCCTGGCTCAAGAATCCACGCGATTTCTCTCCGCACACCGCGATGCCGTCGCTGCGGCTGTCCGACCATGAGGCCGAGGCGCTCACCGCCTTCCTGATGACGCACGGCAAGAAGCAGGAAGATCCCGGCATCGAGACCGCACTCAAGGATCCTGAAAATATCAAAGCCGGCGAGTCGCTGGTGCGTAAGTACGGATGCTTCGGATGCCACGAAGTCGAGGGGATGGACAAAGAGTCCAGAATCGGCGTCGAGCTGACCTCGTTTGGCACCAAGCACGTCGACGAGCTGTTTTTCGGAGATCGTCCCGAGATCCCGCAGACCTGGAATGACTGGACCTTCCACAAGCTGCAGAATCCGCGCATCTACGCGACCAAGGATGTCGAGCAGTTGATGCCCAACTTCGATTTCCAGGACGCGGATATCGAGACTCTGCGCGTGTTCCTCGCGAGCCGCACCGACACCAAGGTGCCCGAGCGCTACCGCGATCCCGCGACCCAGCCGCAGGACAATATCGTCGCCGGGCGCAATCTGGTGAATTATTACAACTGCGTCGGATGCCACATTATCGAGAACCGCGGCGGTTATATCCGGCGCTTTTACTCAGAAGACGAAATCAACTTCGCTCCGCCAATACTCAATGGCGAAGGGCTCAAGGTGCAGCCCGACTGGCTATTCACCTTCCTGCAGGGGCCGACGCCGATCCGTCCGTGGCTGAAGATCCGGATGCCGACGTTCCATTTCACCAATGCCGAAGATGACACGGTGGTGAACTATTTCACGTCGCTCTCCGACGTCGGGGTGCCGTTCGAGTATCTGAACGTGAACCTGATCCCGTCCGATATGCTGCAGGCGGGCCAGAAGCTCACGACCAAGGATTACTTCAACTGCTTCAGTTGCCATCAGCAGGGCGACAAGAAGCCCGAGGGTCCGCCTTCGGGATGGGCTCCCGATCTTGCGATGGCGCATGACCGGCTGAATCCGCAGTGGATACTCCTGTGGCTCAAGAATCCGCAGGCGGTGCAGCCCGGCACCAAGATGCCGTCATTCTATCCGGGCGGCCCCGACGATATCTTGAAGGGCAACGAGCCCGAGCAGATCAAGGCGCTGCGCGACTATATATTCTGGTTCGGAACATATCCGGGAAAAACTCTGCCAGCGCAGGTTGCGCAAGCCGCGCCAGTGAAACCGGTCAAGGCAAGCAAAAAGAAAGGTTCCTGAGGACCAGGGCCAAGACGAATTTTTCAGGAGGAAAATAGATGAACAAGCTTTCAATTTTTGTTGCAACGTGCGCTGCCGTCGTCGCCGTAGGGATGAGCAGCTATCCTGCGGCCGCGGCCGGCGGAACGATTTCCGGGACCGTCAAGTATGACGGCACCGCGCCCGCGCCAAAGAAGGTCGAGATCACGAAGGACAAGGACGTGTGCGGGCTCAAGCCGCATTTCGACGAATCGCTGATCGTCGGCAGCAACGGCGGGATCGCCAACGCGGTCGTGATCGTCAAGGGCGCCAAGGGCGAGCTCAAGCCGCAGAATGTCGAGTTTGATCAAAAAGGATGCGACTACGTGCCCCACGTGCTCGCGTTCCCCGCGGGCTCAACCGTCGATATCATCAACTCCGACGGAATCCTGCACAATATCCATACCTACTCGACCGTGAATCCTTCCTTCAACATGGCGCAGCCCAAGTTCAAGAAGAAGATCGAAGAGAAGGTCGAGAAGCCCGAAGTGATCAAGGTCACCTGCGACGCGCACGGCTGGATGAAAGGATGGTGGGTCGCAACCGACACGCCGTACTACGCCGTGACTGACGACAGCGGCAACTTCACGATCAAGGACGTTCCCCCGGGCAATTACACTGTCCAGGTCTGGCAGGAAAAGCTCGGAACGGAAGATCAGAAAGTCGACGTGAAAGACGGCGCGACCGCCAACGCGAATTTCTCGCTCAAGCCGAAGAGCTGATTCGCGAACTATAGTTTCGCTCGCGCGCGGGGCCGGATGGAAGATCATTCGGCCCCGCCGCCTTTTGTGCTAAACCCATGAGCGAATTCGCATGAGCAATATGAAAAGGCTCGATCGCCTGGATGTCGCGACAACAGACCTGGCCGACGCGGCGTCGATCTATCAGAAGAATTTCGGCTTTGCGGTCTCACGCGACGCGGCCGGCAACCTCGCGACGGTGAAGGTAGGCGACGCCGAGATTCGCCTCGCCGCCGGAGAATCGGTAGCGGCGCAACTCGCGGCGAACGGCGAAGGGATGTACGCGCTATGGCTGGAAGCCGAAGACCTCGACGCCGTAGTCACCGCGCTGCGCAACGCGGGAATAGCTCCCGGCGCAATCAAGCTCGAGGCAAACCGCCGAGTCCTGTCGATAGATCCAAAACACGCAAACCAGGTGCCTCTGTACATTTTCGATCGCAAGCACTGACCCGCGCCGCTCCGCTGTCCGCGCCTCGACGTATGCGCCTCTCCCCCGGGAGAGCTTTGGGTAGCCAATCGAAAGAGCTGCTGCTGCGCGAGAGTTCTTCGCGACCTCGCCGCGCCAGCTGATACGCACGGCCCCATCCGCATTGCATGGCGCATCGAATGACAATTTCTCCTGGCTTTGTGTCACCGAGCGCGATCAGGCCACCCTGCATAGTTCGTATGCTTCATGTTGCGCGGCAGAGGTCGCGAGAAGTCAAGCCCATGCGCACCGGCGCACCCGTCCGATTGGTTACGCAAAGCCCTCCCGGAGGGAGAGGGAATCCTAGTGGCGGTGCTTGGGGTAACTGAGAAACAAAGGGTATTTCAGAATTCGGCTGTGGCTGCGGCGGCGGCAGCCGTTGGTGAGCGAGTATCTGCAATCCGCGACATTGTATATTTCCTGCGGCGGCGATGTGTTTCCGCGCGCCGCTTTGTATGCGCCTCTCCCTCCGGGAGAGGCCGCGGAGGATTTCGCTGCGCGAAGTCCTCCGCGGGTGAGGGCGGCCTACTGCAGTCCCAACGCGTCAAGGATCCGCGCGATCACCGATTCAGTTTCGGCGAGGACCTCGTTATTCCAGAAGCGAATTACCCGGTAGCCTTCGCGCTGCAGATATTTGGAACGCTCATCGTCATACGCGATATCCTCGGCGTGTTGCCCGCCATCGAGTTCGATCACGAGCATATGCTCGACTGAGCAGAAATCGGCAAAGAACGGTCCTACGGGATATTGACGGCGAAACTTCACGCCACCGAGCTTTCGTCCGCACAGGAGCTTCCAGATCTTCCGCTCCGCGTCGGTCATATCTCGGCGGAGCTTGCGCGCGGTGCTGAGCTTATCCGCGTCTGCTGGCGGATTGCGTGGACGAAGCATTTCGAATCAGGAGTTTGTGCCGGGCCGCCCTCACCCGAGCGTCACGATGCTTGCGAAAAAGCCGCAAGCATCGCGCCGCTCGCCCTCTCCCGGAGGGAGAGGGAGTTTCTATGCTTGCTATTCACCACCAAGTTAGCCGTTCCTCAAACTTCCTCGGTGAACATCGCTTTCACCGATTCTTCCAGCTTGCGCGTCATCTCCACCCGATCGGCGCTGCGCATCCCCTCGGTCGCGATCGGCTTGCCTATGCGCATGCGCATCGTGCCGCCTGGTACTACGATCATCGCGCGGCGCGGAAAGAACAGGCCCGAGCCGCTAACCGCCATCGGCACTGCAGGCAGCTTGGTCAGGATCGCGAGCCATGCGGCGCCGTCCTCGAACTCGTGCACGCGATTGTCGTTGAAGCGATGGCCCTCAGCGAAGACGCAGATACTGTAGCCGAGCCGCGTTACCTTGATCGCGTGGCGGATTGCTTTTCCGCCTCCTTGACGATCGATCACGATGTGGCAGGAGTTATTGAGCGCGTATCCGAGGATCGGAATCTTCAGCAGCTCTTTCTTGGCGACGAAGCGAACTGCGCCCGGCATGTAGGCGGCCACCGCGAAAATATCGAAGAAGCTCTGATGGTTACTGACCAGAATGTAGGATTTGAGTCCTGCGAGGTTTTCCAATCCTTCGATCTCGACGCGGATGCCGCTGGTTTTTATGATGAGCCATCCCCAGAGCCGCGTGAGTTGCGTCACTGGGCCGGGGCGACCGACCAGCGCGCACAGCGCAGCTATCGGCGCGAGGATCGCGGTATAGACCACGCCCATCACGGTGGCCACGGTGCCCCAGACGATTTTGAGCGGTCCGCGTGAGGCGGCAGGTACGAAGGTGGAGGCCCGTGCGTCGTTCGCCATCGTCGGCATTATAACCATAACCGTCGCGGGTAGAGCCATCGCGAGCGTCGGCGCGGCCGGGACTCGTGCGCCTAAACGCTCGCATTCATTGGCAATTCCACCCCGGGTCGACTTAAGTTTCATTGACTTTTTCTAATCTGGTTGCTACATGAAAATCAGTTGCCCCAATGCGTCCGCGCGGGCGATTTGAGGGAGATCTCGATGGAACAACTGACCGGCCTGCAGCAATTTTTATTAATTCTGACTGAGCCCGATAACATCCCGATCATGGGGATGATGGTGCTGGTCCTGTTCTTTACCTGGATGGCGCTCAAGCAGGCGCGGCGCAACGATCAGCTTATCGAGCACGGGCATCGCGATCGGATTATCGACGAGATGCGCAAGTAGCAGCGTCTCGCGCACGGAAGGGAATCGATCATGCCGTTTACGATTGTCGCCGAGAATTGCACCGGATGCAGCGCGTGCGAGAAACGCTGCCCGACCGGCGCGATCTCGGGCGAGTCCAAGCGAGTTTATTTTATCGAGCCCGCGCTATGCATCGACTGCGGCGCATGCGGCGTTATCTGCCCCGACGACGCGATCATGAACAACAAGGGCGCGATGACCCACGTGCTCAAGCGCGCCGAGCGTCCGGTCGCGGTGGTCCATCCGGACAACTGCAACGGATGCGGCGTATGCGTCGACGTGTGCCCGTTCGAGTGTATCTCGCCGTCGCCGGCCAACACCGCCAATTATCTCGGCCTGGTGCAGGTCAACGAGAAGACCTGCGTGGGCTGCCTGTTGTGTGAAGAAGTATGCGGATGGGACGGGATTTACATCATGCCGTCCGGCGAGAAGGAAGCCTTCCTGAACGAGCTCGGCTATTCGGCCGCGGGCGAGGACGCCGTTTAGCAGCGCGTGCATGCGCAATTCTGATTGCGATCCTCTTCTGGTCTGCTTCCGTCGCCCGCGCCGAACCTGAGTCGGCGGCCACGGCCGCGCGGACCACGCTTACGGCGGAACAGGCCTGCGACACCATTCGTTTCTCTCTTCACAAGCTTGCCCACGCCGAACACGAACAGGCTTTCGCGCTGGACTTGTCCGCAGGCGAGGGTGGATCGACTCCGATGGTCGCGGCTCGGTTGTCCAAGCTGCTCCAATGCAGCAGCGACCTGCGCGACACGCTGCGCAGCGTTCGCGCGCGCACCACGCCCGGCGATCCGCGCGTCGAGGAATGCATGAAGATGGGCTTTCATGCGCTGGCCGAGGCGGAGCGCCTCACCACCACGGTGGAAGAAGTTTTGTACGGGAACGAACCGGGCGCGCAGGTCAAATCTGACGCGATGCAGATGGCGCCCGCGCCTACGCCTTGATGGTGGTTTGCTTGATCGTGCTCTGCTTGACGGCGGTTTGAACTCTTCCGCGCGGCATGAAGTACGACAGGATCGCGACCACGATCAGAATCAACTGCGCGCCGATCGATTGCACGGTAGGAAAAATCCCGAGCGCGGTAATCTGCGGGACATGATCGATAAAGGTCGCGCTCAGCATCCCCGACTCCTGCCAGCTCGCAACGCCCTGTCCGATGAACACGACTGCGAGCGCGTAGAGCATTATCGACGTGACCGAGAACACCGCGCGAAGCGGAATCTTGTAAGCGGCACGGGTCAGCACCCAGAAGATTATCGCGAGTCCGATAGAACCGGCGACGATCCCAAGCATCACGGCGTGCCGCTCAGTCGCAAGCGTCGCGCCCGCGGTCAGCGCCTGGAAGAAGACTATCGTCTCGCCGCCTTCGCGAATCACTGCAAGAAAGGCGGTCAGCCCGAGCGCGATCGATGGCGCTGCGCTGTGCCGCGCGCTCTCGACCTTGCCCCGGATAAATTTATTCCATTGGTCAGCCTGCGCTTTCGAAGTGAGCCACGAGCTGACATAGAAGAGCGTCGCCGCCGCGAGGAACTGGAACACACCCTCCAGGGTGTCGCTGGCGTCGTCACCGATAACGTGGTTCACCGCCCATGCGAGCGCGACGCTGGCGATAACCGCGAGCATCGCTCCGCCATAGACGTCGCGCGAGCGATCCTGCCCCGCGATGCTGCGGGTGCCGGCGGCCAGCGCGATGATCACGAGAATCGCCTCGAGTCCTTCGCGCAGGATGATCCCGAAGGCGTACAGAAAGTAGGGGACAGCGGTGCCGGTCAATGTGAACATCTCGTGAAGATTATGATAATGACTCTCAATTCCAACCTATCGGCTGTTCCCTGGATTGTCAATTGCGCCCAAGCCTCCAGCCGCTGTTCGCGCACTTGCCTTGCGGCCCTTCCAATCCGAGTGTAACGTCTGAATTGAAGCAGGCCGCCCCGTGGCGAACGCCCGCTTCATGTGTTTTTTGGGGCGCAAACAACCTATCGGGTCCCCGATGCGCTGTAATTACTGCCGAAAACGAGCCGGACTTATCCGCAGAGTATGCGCGCCCTGCGCCAAGGTGATTGCGGTGGTCGAGCGCTCGGGCGGCGAAATCGGAATCGCGGGGCTGGTAGACCTTTTTATCGCCGAGGGTCTGGAGCGCGAGCAGGTCGACGCGGTGCTCGACGCGAAGATCGGCGACCAGCCTACTATCCGCGATCGCCTGACCTCGAACCTCACCAACGCGCTGATGCAGGGGCTCGGGATGCCCGGACGGCAGACTCCCGAGGACGTCAGGCGCGTGCGCGAGTCGATGAATTCCGGCGCGGACACAGATAGATGGTCGAGCGGCGACACGCCGTCCGGATTCTCGCACGGGTAGCCGCGGGCGATTGCGAACGAATCATGGCGGCGCAAAAGGATCGCAGCGACTTCGCGGTGATGAACCGGATGATCGATCATATCCGGCTCCTGATTGCGGTCGATGACGAAGCGATTCCGGTCAAAAAGAAGCTCGAGACGCAGGCGATTCTCAAGGACTTCCAGGCGTTGCTGGCCGAGCCGCCTGAGTCGCAGGAGCGCGGGCGGATCAAAGCGTACTATGAAATCCTGTGCCGCGACCTTGGCGCGGAGGCGGACGTTGCCGCGCTCTTGAGCTCGCTCAAGAATTATATTCCATACCTCTAGGTGAATTTCGGGAGCATACGATGGCGATAAGCACGGTGGGGATTATTGGTGCGGGGCAGATGGGCGCGGGTATCGCGCAGGTGACGGCGCAGGCGGGAATCAGCGTGGTCATGCACGACGTGACGCCGGAGCTGACCCAGCGCGGGGTCGATTCGATCACGCGCAACCTCGATCGGATGATCCAGCGCGGACGCTTCAAGCCCGAGGAGCGCGACAAAGTGATGGCGCGCGTCTCGACCTCCGCGCGGCTCGAAGACCTGGCGGCGGTTGATTTCGTGATCGAGGCGGTGATCGAAAACGAGGACGCCAAGATCGCGTTGTTACAGCGCCTCGACAAGATCTGCCCGCCCGAGGTGATCTTCGCCTCGAACACTTCATCGATTTCGATCACCCGGATGGGGGCGCGCACCAGCCGCGCCGACCGCGTGATCGGGATGCATTTCATGAATCCGGTTCCGGCGATGAAGCTGGTCGAGATTATCCGCGGCCTTGCGACCTCTGACGAAACCTTTCAGGCGACGCGCACGCTCGCCGGTCGGGTCGGCAAGATGACGATGACCGCGCAGGATTTCCCGGGCTTTATCGTCAACCGCGTCCTGCTCCCGATGATCAATGAGGCGATCTACACGCTCTACGAGGGCGTCGGCGGCGTGACCGATATCGATACCGCGATGAAGCTCGGCACCAATCAGCCGATGGGACCGCTCGAGCTCGCCGATCTCATCGGGCTCGACACCTGTCTCGCGATAATGGAAGTGATGCATCGCGTGCTGGGTGACGACAAATATCGGCCCTGCCCCTTGCTCAAAAAGTACGTTGATGCTGGTTATCTTGGGCGCAAAGCGGGGCGCGGGTTTTACAAATACGACACGCAGGGCAATCCGGTCGCGCCGCAAGGTCCGCAGGGCCAATGAGCGACTGCGTGAAATGCTGGCTGGCCGCTGACGGCGGCATTCGGAGGTGAGTCTATGGCGGTCAAAGCTTTCATCCTGATTGATACTTCCCCCGGCAAAGCCCGCGAGGTCGCGAGCAAGCTCAGACAGGTCGAGGGCGTTTCGGTTGCGCATGCGGTCACCGGACCGCACGACATTATCGCAATCGCAGAGGCTCACGATGTCACCGCTCTCGGCGAGCTGGTGGTGCAGAGAATTCAAAGCGTGACCGGCGTGAATCGCAGCCTCACCTCGATCGTGGCGGACTAGGCGCTGCGAGTTTAAGGGAGACAGCGGGAGATATCGCGATGCCGCGCGGAGCGATGAGCCATCTGGCGCTGGTGGTGACCGACCTGGCGGCCGCAACCGCGTTCTACGACGCGGTGCTTGCCTTCATGGGCTACGCCCGGGTGCCTGTACCCGAGGCGACGCAGACTCTGATGAAGACCGTGCTGATCGCTTATTCGAGTCCGCATGGCTCGATTACGGTTCGTCCGGCAAAGCCTGAATTCGCCGCGATGAAGTTTCATCGCGAGGCAGCGGGGCTCAACCATTTCGCTTTCGCCGCAGCCTCGCGCGCGGACGTGGACGCGATGTATGAGAAGCTCAAGGAGATAGGAGCCACCGTGCTCGATCCTCCGGCTGACTACGCATATTTCCCGGAATATTACGCGGTCTACTTCACCGATCCCGACGGGATCAAATTCGAGTTCGCCTACGCACCCGCGCTGTAGCGGGCGTGCTGGGGATCAAGGCAGGAAGAAGCAGTCGATGGCTGAATTACCGGTAATCAAGCGGCTCAAAAAAGATCTTGACGTGATGAAGCGCGAGCTCACCGTGGATCTGCCCAAGGAGCTCGAGCGCGCCCGCGCCCACGGCGATTTGTCCGAGAACGCGGAATGGGCGATGGCCAAGCAGCGGCAGGAGTTCCTGCGTGCGCGGGTCAACAACATGGAAGCGCGTATCGCGGAGCTGACCACGATCGATCTCGAATCGATTCCGCACGACACGGTCGGCCTGGGCAGCCGCGTGAAACTCGAAGACCTAGACGAAGGCGGCACCGCCGAGTACGAGATCGTCGTGCCCGAAGAAGTCGACGGCGCCCAGCACAAGATCTCGTTGTCGTCGCCGCTCGGACGAGCGCTAATCGGCAAGTCCACGGACGACGA
Organism: uncultured delta proteobacterium; assembly: GCA_963765675.1. Taxonomy (GTDB): domain Bacteria; phylum Desulfobacterota; class Binatia; order Binatales; family Binataceae; genus JBARDN01. The sequence continues at coordinate 119,487 of CAVXXK010000015.1, forward strand.
TATCGAGGTAGTAACCCCCAAAGGCAAACGCTCCTATCTCGTGAAGCAGCTAATAACGATCCACAAACTCCTCGCCGCAGAAAACTCCGGCGGCAACTGAAAGTCCTCTTTGGTCCCTCGCGCTTCGAAGGTTCGGTTGGGGGAGGGGATTATCAGAACGGAAGTTCCGGGTTAAGAAGTAGGTTCGGATTGGCAGGCGGATGAGATGGAAGTCACCGCCGTACAACTCGCACCGGGGCTTCTCGTCACGCTGATGCGCTTGAATGCTGTCGCTAGTTCCTATTTAGTCGAGCGAATCTCGAGCTAAGGTGAGGCGACCGCATTGACTGCGACATCTCGAATTCATCAACCCGGTAGAATTTTGCCCCTGTTTGCCAGCCTGCTGCTGGTGATGATGATCTTTTCCGGACGGGCCCTGGCCACGGTCGCAACGTGTAATGGCGGGACTTTGACCTCGGGCGATGCGACCACGGATCTTCAGGTGACAGGACCCTGCGAAGTGCCGGCCGGCACGTACGTTTTCCACAGCGTGAACATCTACAGCACGAACCCCGGCGTCACCCCCGGCGGAACTCTCACCTTTGATGACGCGGTCACCAACTTTTATGCCGAGAATATCGTCATCGAGAATGGCGGCAGTCTGATCGCAGGATCAACGACGACCCCGATCGGCACGGCCGGCGGAGCTGTGACGATTCATTTGTGGGGTGCCGCGACGGATCCTGGAGTTACCTGCGTATCCGCCAATTGTGGCGTTCCAAGTCCGATCTGGAATTCCAACCCGCGCACGATGCCGCCAATGCTGCGGCCAACTGCCGACTGCGCCTTTAATCCGCTGCCGGGCAACGTCAATGACTGCTTCTACTCCTACGAGGCTCTCGATCCGTCGGACCAAAGCAGTAACCCCACCGCCTACTTCGGCCACAAGGTCCTGGCGTTGTCCTATGGCGGCACAATGCAACTCTTCGGAAAGAAGGGCGCCTCCTACACCGGCCAACCAGGGGCTTGTTCAACTACCGATAATTCTTGTACCGGAACGAGTTGGGTCCGGTTGCAGGGCAGCGTAAAGCCCAATGCCACCAGCATCGTGGTCGCTGGCGCGGTGGATTGGCAGCATTACGATAATATCGTCATCACCTCGACCGATTATCTGCCCGGTCATGCTGAGCAGCTGGTTATCAGCAAACCGCCGGTGGTCACTGGCAATACGACGACCATTACGTTCACCAACGCCGCTCCCGGCGTCACCGGCCTGCAATGGCCGCATAACGGGGCGATACTCGACCTGTCCAATACAGCGTACCCGGGCATTTCACGCCTTGGGCGCAACGTCAGCTCCGCCGACACGCGCGCCGCAGTGGGATTGCTGACACATAGCATTCGCATCATTTCTGAAGGCGATACGCCACCGGTGGCGCCAGCTTACGCGACCACCTTCCCTCCGGCACCGACCGACGGCTCGACCGGCTACTTTTTCGGCGGCCACACGATCGTTCGCCAAGGCTTTCAGAGCTACCAGGTGCAGGGCGTGGAGTTTTATCACCTGGGGCAGGGCGGCGAGATCATGCACTATCCGGTGCATTTCCACATGGCGCGGCAGACGCCCAGCGGGACGCAACCGGTGACCTTCGTCGAGGACAGTTCGGTGTGGGCCTCGATGACGCGGTGGATGGTGATCCATGCGACCCAGGGTGTGCGGCTGGCGCGTAACGTGGGCTATGAATCGATCGGGCACGGCTACTATCTGGAGGATGGAACCGAGACCGGAAACCAACTTTACGCCAACCTGGGAGTCCTCGCGCGAGCAGCGGTGGCGAATGCTCAGAATCCGCGGCGGATCCCGGGTATCCTGAGCGCCACCGATACGAGCTGTACGAAGCACGACGCCAGCTGTGCGCAGGGCTACGACGACTTCCCTTACTACTCGGACGCGAACCATCCCGCGGTGTTCTGGATCATGAACGGGATGAACGACTTCGAGTACAACATGGCCGCCGGGGCGGCCACGTGCGGCACCTGCTACTGGTTCGTGCCCGGCGCGGTCAGCGGCCTGTCGCAAACCGAGAAATGGTACGGTTACGCCGGCGAACAATTGGGGAGCCAGCCCGGCACCCTTCCGCCCTTTAGCGATCGTGGGGGAACGACCCCGCTTGAGACTTTCCTGGGCAACTCGTGCAGCTCGGCGATGGAAGCGTTCATGGAGATCGGTAACAGCGCAGTATGCAACGGCGTCAACCAGATGGATCCGGCCAACCTGACCTCCAAAGTCTCGACGCTGCAGATGTTACCGTCGAAGCAGGCGACGCAAAATTTTCCGGTTCCAAATCCATCGGACGACCTCTATTGGCCGAGGGTAGCCGGCGGCGGACGTCTGGCCACGCGTTGCGCGGACGCCGATATGGGCAAGACGAACCCGGACTGTACCTCGGTCCCGATGTGCAGCGATGGGACCAGGGGAAACTGCGACGTGGTCGTGCTCGACCAGTTCGTTACCAATTTTAATTGGGCGCAGAATAACTTCTCGGCGATCTGGGTGCGCCCATTCTGGTCATTGGTGATCGACAGCGAAATCGGCGACGTGCAGGGTGGCGGGCTGAATTTCGTCACCAGCGGCGACTACAGCAAATCTTCGGTGATCAGCGGCTTCTGGGCCCTGGCGCGCAAAACCGCCTTCGTCGGTGGCAGCCAATGGCAGAATCCAAAAAGCGCTCTTTCCGATAATCCGTATGCCTCGAACGCGGGTCCTTTTAACCCATTCGTCAGCAAGGATGGCCTTTCCAAAGGCTTGCAATGCGCGCCAGACATCAACGGTAATCCCAACAATTCATACTGTCTGTCGCAGGCCGACGGTATCAGTATGCAGCTAACGAACTTTGGGGGCTTTCAACGCATGTTCAGCGTCTATGACGGCCCCACCTATCAGGATTCCAACGCCTTTATCAACATCCATCCGACTTTCCTGACCACGGACGGAACCGTGACCGGCAAGGTGATCGATAAAAACGGCAAATGCCAACCCAGCGACCTCACGGGCAATCCTTGCCAATTTGCCGGTTTCATGAATGGCGGCGTGTCCGGACTCCGGGCTTATCGAGTATCGGACGACGCGGCCAAGAACCGGTGCTATCTGCCCAACGCGGCAATCGGATGGAAACAGCCCAACGGATTTTATTATGCTCCAGCCTTCCACTCCACAAATCTCTTCTTCAGCGGCGTCGACATCCGCCATTTCGTCACCGAACCTCTGTTCAAGGGCGGCCTTTTGAATTTCGATACCAGTCTAAGCGAGACAAAAGCGCAGTGGTGCTCGTGGAATGATCGCTACTTCGCCGGCTTCACCGACATCGATCGAGAGACCGTGCTGAACGATGACGACGGCAGCCTGACCGGCGTGGCTGGCCCGGTTCCTTCGGCCACGCCAACCCCGGCAGTGCCGAGCGAAACGATCTCCGTCAATCAGGAGAAGTTCTTTGACGCTCCAATCCAGACCACCGAATGCGCTACCGACGTGGCTGCCAACAAAGCGAGCGATGCGATGTGTCCGCCGGCTACGGCGAAGACGAGTCCCTACGAATATTTGACTGCGGCGCTTTATCCTGAATGCGCTCTGACCGTCCCGCTTCCTCCTCCGGGTATTCAGCCACCGTTACTTCAGTGCGCCGACCAAAGCTGGGGCAGCACCTGCAGCAATCCTCCGGGTTCCGGCCCTGGCTCCGGCTCCTGCGTTGGGGTTCCGCTCTATCGCCAGCTTCTCGTCTCCGGAGAAACCGGCGGATTGGATCAGGCCAAGCGCATGATGGGTCAAAATACGTTCCAGAGGAGCGGCCTCACTGTCAACCACGGTGTTTATTACGTCGACACTACCGTCTCCAAGAGTACTCAGACAAAGGCGGGTGCCGAAAGCGTTAATACCTTTGTACCCGGTGGAGTCTACGACCTGTTTTTTCTTTACTCCAAGCCGGATACCCAGCAGATATATAAATTTTATGTAGGCAAAAATATTCCCGACTCGGGCGGAAAAACCTTCGCTCAAGAAAATGTAAAATTCGGCTACGTCGATATCAGCACCTCCAAGTACAAATTCTCGATCGCAAACGGTGGCGCATTACCGAAAGGCTGGGGCAGTCAATACAATCCCGGTAGCGGAATTCTTACTCTGACGACCAATATGTCGGGGCTGGCGGCCGACTACAACTTCAATACCGTAGTTTCCGGTTCAGAGCCGCCAGTAACTCTCGGTCAGCAGCAGTGCGAGCCGCCCACGATGTGCCAATGGACCTCGAACTCGAACGGAGGTGCCTGCCAGTGCAATCCCGACGGTCCTTATTACTCTTTGTGCAGTCAGAAGAATCCCGTTGGTCAGACGGTTTGTGATTGGTCGGTCAAAGACCTTGATTGCGGAGCGAACGGATGTCCGGCCTTCCAGGTGACATTTCCATCGGCCACTTATTTCGCCGCTAACGACAAGAGTCGTCGGCCGACTCCGGTAAAGTTTGGCTCCGCGGAAGATCCTTCGGGATTCGACTGGAAAGTAAAATACAATCTGGTCGGGAAAGCGATCTCGGGCGCGCAGTGTAACTATACGACGCAGCCGCAAGACCTGCTCTGCCAAAAGATGTCCCAGTGATAGACGCCGGGCGCGACCGATGGATCGGCCGCGCCCGGCGGTGAGATGCCGGCACCGCAAACGAATGAGCCGCATGGGGTGCCATGCGGCTCATTCGGTGAAAATGGAGTATCCGGATCTGGTGACGGTTGCCGGAGTCTATCCGATTCCCGGATGAAGCTTAATAGCGGGTGTCGCCGAACAAATCTCCTTAATAGCGGCTGTCGCCGAACAGGTCTTCGTCCTCGCGGACGCTTGGGCCGACGCCGGTTACTCGGAACATCAGCTTGGCGGCGAATAGTTTGTCGCCGATTCGCCCTTGCGACTTCAAAAACCCGCCGTGACGGCGGCATTTCGGACACGGCATCGATCCGCTCAAAAGACTCGCGTTGGCCGACGTGATTCGCAGGTCGAAGGTAGCACCGCATCCAGGGTTCTGGCAGGTCGTCTGATAGACAATGCCGCGTAGGTTTCCGGAGTTGGTTTCATTCCTGGTGGTAGCTGTTTGCATCGTATTTTCCTCCCTTCCTGAGGAGGTTTGTTGGGGCCTTTATGACCCTCTCGGCTTCTTAGACGTATCAACCTCGCAAACGTTTCAAGTAACGCAGAGCAAGCGAAGCAATCGGCGTGCCTCGTTCGCTAATAAGTCGCGCTCCAGAAGAAAACCCTGTAAAATCGGAGCGATCGCGCCGTCGTGTTTGATTAAACTACGTCGAAGGTGGCTCGATGGACGTGAAATATGCCCCTTTTGCTACAGATCGTGCTACAGCGGCGACAGTACGTGGGCCGCAGTCGCGCGCATCATAAGGTATCCAAATGTTCATGCTGCTTTATCGCAAGTGCCGCCGATTCCTGCGGCCCTGATGCTTGCTATTTTGCGCCGAGTAGTAGGTTAATGCGCCCCAACAGGGCAAATCTGGGATGAGAACACTTGCGCTCGTTATGGCCGGAGGACAGGGTACGCGGCTGCATCCCCTCACCCGGGATCGGGCCAAGCCTGCGGTGCCCTTTGGCGGCAAATACCGCATCGTCGACTTTGTTCTGTCCAATCTCGTCAATTCGGGTATCTACGCTATCTACGTGCTGGTCCAATGGCGCTCGCAGTCGCTGATTGAGCATCTGAAGGACGGATGGCAATTCGGCGGGATGCTGCCGGACCATTTCGTGGTTCCGGTTCCGGCGCAGATGCGTCTGGGCGAGTCGTGGTATCAAGGCACCGCTGATGCGATCTTCCAGAACCTCAACCTTATCGACGATGTCAAACCGGACCTGATCGCGGTGTTCGGCGCCGATCATATCTACCGGATGGATATCCAGCAGATGATCGATTTCCATATCGAGCGCAAGGCCGCGGTCTCGGTCGCCACGCTGCCGGTCACGCTCGACCAGGCCGACCAATTCGGAATCATAACAGTTGATTCGGGTTTGCGAGTGCTGAACTTCGACGAAAAGCCAAAAACGCCGCCGCCCGCGATGCCCGGAGCGCCCGGCAAGTGCCTGGCCTCGATGGGGAATTACCTGTTCGATCCGACGGTCCTGCGCAACGCGCTGATCGAGGACTCGACGCATCCTGCGAGCCGTCATGATTTCGGCCACGACTTGATTCCGGCGCTGATCAACAAGGTGCCGGTGTATGCGTACAACTTCATGACCAATCACATCCGCGGCGACTCGGAACAGAATCCCAGTTACTGGCGCGACGTCGGAACGCTCGAGGCCTACTACGAAGCCAACATGGATTTGCGCGACGCGCGGCCGCTGCTCAACCTCTACAATCCATACTGGCCGCTGCGCAGTTCCTACTACGACCAGCCTCCGGCGAAATTCGTGTTCGACGAAGACGGGCGGCGCGGCGTGGCGACCCATTCGGTGGTCTCGGAGGGATGTATCGTGTCGGGCGGCACAGTGCGCAATTCAGTATTGGGGCGCAGCGTGTTCGTACATTCGTACAGCCTGGTCGAGGATTCGGTGCTGATGGACTACGTCGAAATCGGACGAGGGGCGAAAATCCGCCGCGCGATTATCGACAAAAATGTGTTCGTGCCTGAGGGTGAGGAAATCGGCTACGACCTCGAACGCGACCGCCAGCGCTTTTTCGTGACCGACGACGGCTTGATCGTGATTCCCAAGGCGCCCAAACGCGACCGCACGGTGACCTGACGCGATGGATTCCGCACCGCACGCTGAAGGACTGCGGGCTGGCCAGCCTCGCGCCGCGGTCGCAGGGTCGAACGGAAAGGCCGTTCCGCACGGGCTGCCGCTAAAACGTTCGATTCGTCCGGCACGTCTTCAGCTAACTGCGCGCCAGCGGCTGATATACTGGCTGATGGTCGGGACGCTGCACGTGCTCAGCCTGATTCCCGATTTCATCCTGCTGCCGCTCGGCGCGTTGGGTGGACTCATCGGCTACATCCTCGATCGCCGCCACGTGCGGATCGGGATGAAAAACCTCGAGATTGCGTTTCCCGAAAAGAGCGTCGCCGATCGCCGCCGGATCCTGCGAGCCTCGTACGTCAACCTGGGCCGCGCCGGCGCCGAGTACATCCGGCTCGGCGGATTTTTTCATACGCGCCTGGCGCGCAGAGTCCGCTACCACAATCTCGAATATTGGAACGAAGTCGCCGATCGCTATCCCGGCAAAGGACTGCTGGTGCTGAGCGCGCATTTCGGCAACTTCGAGCTGGTTGCCGCGGCGCATGCGATGCACGGTTATCAGATAAGCCTGGTGCATCATACGCAGCGCTTTCTGGCTGGCGACGCGATGGCGACGTTTGTGCGCGAGCGCGCGGGGGTCGAGATAATCCGCAAGCATTCGGCCGCCCGCGCGGTCCTGCGCGCGCTCAAGGCGGGCGACCTGGTGGCGATCCCGTTCGATCAGAACGCCAAGCGCAGCGAGGCGGTGTTCGTGCCGTTCTTCGGCGAGATGGCGGCGACCACCAGCGGGCTTGCGCGCCTTGCGATGATCTCCGGCGCGCCGATCGTCCCGGCGTTTATCGTGCGCGATCCAAATCATCGCACCCACTTCATCGAAATAATGGAAGAGATTCCCGTCCAGCGCACTGGCGACCTCGACGCCGACGTGCTCGAGAACACCCGCCGATTCGTCGGCGCGGTCGAAGCGATCGTCCGTCGCTACCCCGAGCAATTTCTATGGACCCATCGCCGCTTCCGCACCCGTCCACGCGGCACGCCGCCGATCTACGATTGGGAGACGCGCCGCTCAAGCGCGCCGTCAGGACGCCCGCAGAAAGCCTGAAGGACAAAAATCGCGGATCGACCCTTCATCGCGCAGCCCAATGCCCGACCGGAATGCTTCTGACGATTTACTCATCGTATTGAGTATTTTTACTCAATGTCCTGAGCAAACTCAGAATCGCAAAGATTATCAGCGCGGCGAGCCAGGCGGCGGCGCCGCTGATTAGGGGTTGATGACCCCATCCTGCCAGCCATCCGGGCAGGAGCGCGCGCTCGGCGATCATCTTGGGCCAGAGCTTCGAGCCGAGCACGAAGCCCGAGTGAAGACCGATCGAGAAATAGACCGAGCCGGTCACGATATACGCCTGCACCAGCACGATCCCGAGCAGGAATAGTCCAAAGAGAGTCGGAAGCGCGGTTGCGGGATGCGCGAAATGCGCGCCCGAGCCGGCGAGTGTGCGAATTCCGGCGGTCAAATCGAGTCCGGTGACATAGAAATGCGCGGGCGAGCGCACCAGATGCGCGAGCGCGTAGATCGCCGAGCTGGCGAGGAGCGCGCCGGTGCGTCCGAAGTCCTCGCACATCCCGCCGAACAGGAACGCGCGAAAAAAAGCCTCTTCAAGAATTCCGATCACGATTGCGGCGGCGAGATACTTGGGCAGCAGACCACCGGCGCGCGCGAAGGCTCCGTCGCGCGCCGCTCCCAGAGCGAACGCGGCGGCAAACAGGATCGCCATCACGGCGATCGCGA
>CAVXXK010000016.1:0-29152 GCA_963765675.1 uncultured delta proteobacterium
CCCTGAAGATGATGATCGCGGGCCGGGACGAATCTGACGCCGGCATCATCCATACCATCATCGCGATGATCCAGCCCGCGAATAGTCCACGGAGCAGCACGGTGGCCCATTTTCCTTTTACGGTGAGCATCGCGACTTCCGCGAACGCTGCGTGAACTTCCGGCCTGAAGACATCAGTTCTGCCGATCGTATTGCCTATCGCGGTAGGGATCAGGAAGGCGCCCACGCGATCATTCCCGCGCCGAACACGTTCGCGATGAGGACGATGCTCCACAAGCGGAGCATGGCCCACGGGGTTTTTCGGTCTCGATTGGTAAGCAGCGGAAGCATGACGGTCAAAGTATTTTCAGTGTAGAGATGCTGACGGCCAAGAATCACTGCAAGGAAGCCAACTGTATAGCCGAAATCGGTGATCAACGATCGCCACGGAGTATCCGGCAGACGAGAGTATAAGTCCCATCGCGGCCAGCGAGAAACCCATCGAAAGTCCCGCTGCGACACCAGACCAGATCAACGCGCTAGCCGGGCGCCGCAGCTCCGCTTCACCTTCGGTACGAATTGCCTCGTGGATTACCGCCGCTCGCAACGCGCTGCGTTCTTTCGCTACGTGCCTCTCGGATGCGGAAAGGTCTCCGGCTGAATCGCCGATCTGCTCTTTGTCAGTGGACATCCGGCACTACCGTCTTAAAGCGGAGCTATCCCGCGCAACCGCGATCGCGGCCTGTCCGAGACTGACCCCGCCGTCGTTGGTTGGAACATTGTGATGGGTGAGCGTGCGAAAGCCTTGTTCCTTGAGCGTACGCACCGTCCGGTTCAAGAGAAGCATATTCTGAAAGACGCCGCCGCTCAGTGCTACCGTGTTATGTCCGGTGCGCGAGCGAACAATCCGGCACGTATCGGCGATCATTTGTGCCAGCGTGTTGTGAAATCGAGCGGCAATTATTCCGATTGACACATTGTCGCGAAGATCTTCGACAACGGCACGGATCAGATCGGTTCCGCGCGGCAGCAACGCTTCGCCCGGATCGATATCGATCTCGTAGGAGGACGACTCGGACGCGATCGCATGCTGCTCAAGCTCGACTGCGGCCTGGCCTTCGTAGTCGATCGAATCGCGAATACCGAGTATCGCCGCAACCGCATCGAACAGCCGCCCCACGCTTGAGGTTGCCGGCGAATTAATTGGCGCACGAGCAAGCTGTACCACCTTGCGCCAGCGCATGGAATTGCGCTGAAACACCTCCAACCATTCGGGAATGGAATCGCCGAAAAGCAGATCAAGGTAGGCGGCCGCCATCCGCCACGGCTGTTTGATTGCGGCGGCGCCGCCAGGCATCAAAACGTTCTCGAAATGGCCAAGTCGCTTGAAGCATTTTAGATCGGCAACAAGAAACTCACCGCCCCAAAATGTCGAATCGATCCCATAGCCGAGTCCGTCCAGGGCTACCCCTATCGCAGGACCCCGCTCCTGATTGTCGGCCAGGCATGACGCGACGTGCGCGTGGTGATGCTGAATGCCGATCAGTTGGACACCCTCGAGCTCCATGGCGTACTTGGTGGAGAGATATTCAGGATGCAGATCATGCGCGACTACCTGCGGTTCGATTCCGAACAGGCTGCGAAAATGATCGATGCCATCGACGTAGGCCCGCAAGGTTTCGTAGTTTTCCAGATCGCCAATGTGATGCGACACAAAGGCACGGTTGCCCTTCACCAGACAAAAAGTGCTTTTCAATTCGGCGCCGCAGGCAAGAACCGGGCGGCGGGCACTGAGCGGTGTCAGCAGCGGCTGAGGCGCATAGCCGCGCGACCGGCGAATCGGATACTCCTGCCCGCGAACCAGTCGAATGACAGAATCATCGGTGCGGATGTGAATTGGTCGGTCGTGGATCAGGAAGCAATCCGCAATAGCGCCCAGCCGCTCAGCGGCGTCGGCGTCGAGGTAAGCGATCGGTTCGTCGGAAACGTTTCCGCTGGTGAGTACGAGCGGTCGGGCGAGTTCCGCACACAGCAGATGATGGATCGGCGTATACGGCAGCATGAGGCCGATATCGCGATTGGCCGGGGCTACCGACGCCGCAAGATTTGTGTCCGCGACGCGGTGCAGAAGCACGATCGGCCGCCGCGCACCCGTTATCGATTGTTCTTCGACGCTATCGATTTCGGCTAGTTCACGTGCCGCGGCTATATCGCGCACCATGACCGCGAACGGCTTGTGCTCGCGATACTTACGCCCGCGTAGCTCGGCGACCGTGCTTTCATTAGTGGCGTCTGCCGCAAGATGGAATCCGCCAAGTCCCTTGACCGCAACTATCTGCCCAGATCGCAATCGATCAGCGGCAGCCCGAATCGGATCTCCGGCAACGGAATTCCCGCCGCAATCGATCAGCCGTAACACCGGGCCGCATCGCGAACATGAGACAGGCTGCGCATGAAATCTCCGGTTCAGCGGATCGCTATATTCGCGAGCGCATTCGAGACACATCGCGAAGCGCGCCATGGTGGTGAGCGGGCGGTCGTATGGCACACCAGTCACAATCGTGAAGCGCGGGCCGCAGTTGGTGCAGTTGTTGAACGGGTAGCGAAAGCGGCGATCACTGCGGGTAAAAATCTCTCGCACACAATCGTCGCAGGTGGCGATATCCGGTGCGACCAAAACTTCGCGATCGCCCGCGCCGTCGCTTTCGTTTATCTCGAACCGGCCTTCACCGGCCAAAGGGATCGCCAGGCTCTCGATAAGCTCTATAGCCGCGAGCGGCGGCGCTTCCGACTGCAATTTATCGATAAACTCGTAAAGTTGATCCTGCGCTCCCTCGACTTCGATCACAACGCCGCGCGAATCGTTGCGTACAAAACCCGACAGCGCTATCCGCGAGGCCAGCGAATACACGAAGGGCCGAAAGCCGACTCCCTGCACGATACCGTCGAGGCGGATGCGCACGCGCGCTCGTCGATTGGCGCGCGCAGAATCGATTCCAGCGTCCATCGGCGTCAGCTCGAGGCCCGTAATTTCGGAGGAATCATCTCCGCAAGTGGTAGCACTTCGTACCGCGCGACGTTATAGACCGGCGACCGCGCGAGCAGCATATCCAACTCTTCGTTGGAGTCGACCTCGTATATCCAGGCGCCGCCATGCGCTCCCGGAATATGGTAGCGCGAGAGAACTTTGTGGCTTTTCTCCAGTGGCCCAGCGTAGTCGGCCATCTTGAGAACCGCATCGACGACGCCGCGCGACATCAGCGAAAGTTCGATTCGCCACATGACCAGGAATTTCATCGGCTTCCTATTCTTCCTCCGCTCCCGAATTCGAGCGTGTCATAAGCATTCTCTCCCAATCGAATTCGGTGTTCTCACTCGCGAGCCCGTCGTCATCCATAGGCGGACCGCCGGTATAGCGATTAAGCAGTTCCATTTGCGCTCGAGCGCGCTCCTCGTCGATGCGCTCGATCGCGAATCCGGACTGAATCAGCACCCAGTCACCGACGGATGGCCGGTCCGCGAGAATTCCGAGGTTGATCTTGCGCGTAACATCGGCGACCTCGACCTCGCCAAGATCGCAATGTTCCGTCTCGATCGAAATGATTCGCCCCGGAATTCCCAGGCACATTAGTTTTTCCAGTCCCGTCGTCAGCAGATGCGCGGCAACGGATCTCCGATCAACAGATCCAGAATTCGAGTACCGCCAAAGCATGTCTTCAGCAGCACAATCCCCACCGGGTCGGCTTTCACTCGGCCGATGATGCTCGCGCCGTCGCCATAGGGCCCGGAGCGAATCGCCGTTAGGACTGCTTGCGCGGATTCGTCGCCGACGATTGCTACCAGCCTGCCTTCGCAGGCGACGTGAAGCGGATCGATTCCCAGAAGTTCACACGCGCCGGCTACTTCTTCACGAATCGGCACGGCGGATTCATCGATCATAATAGCGACTCCCGAAGCCGCCGCGATCTCGTTGAGTACGGTCGCGACGCCGCCCCTGGTCGCGTCACGCATGCATCGCGCCTGCGGTGCCGCATCGAGGATCCGCTCCACCAGCGCGGCCAGTGGCGCCGTATCCGATGCTATATCGGCTTCGATTTCAAGCTCACCGCGCGCCAGCATGATCGTGATCCCGTGCTCCCCGATCGGCCCCGACACAATCACCGCGTCGCCGGGACGGCAGCTCGCGGCGCTGAGGCTCACCGGCCGGTCGATCACGCCGACGCCCGAGGTGTTGATGTAGCAGCCGTCGCCTTTCCCTCTTTGCACCACCTTGGTGTCGCCGGTGACGATTTGCATGCCGGCGGCCTGTGCCGCGGATTTCATCGAGGTGACGATGCGGCTCAGATCACTAATCGGAAATCCTTCTTCGAGAATGAATCCTGCCGACAAGTAGAGCGGGCGGGCTCCGCCCACCGCGAGGTCGTTCACCGTTCCGTTTACCGCGAGGTCGCCGATATTTCCGCCAGGAAAAAACAGGGGCGAGACTACGAACGAATCTGTGGTAAAGGCGAGCCGTGCGTCCCCCACGTGCAGCACCGCTTGATCTTCCATCGCCTCCAGGATCGGATTGCGAAAGCCTTCGAGGAACATCGCCTCGATTAGCGAGTGCGTCGCTTTGCCGCCGGCTCCGTGTGCGAGCGTGATACGGTCCTCACGGATGCGTGCTTTCCTGGTCCTGGCACCCTCAAGCCGCGCAAGCACGTCGCGCTCCGTGATGCTACGTAAATCGTTGGCGGCGTGGTTATGATTCGCGCAGTTTTCGCGAATCGCGTCTTCGGCTCGATCGCCAGACAGAGGATTCGCATCGATGGTGTTTAGCTTTTGCATCGTGCGTCAACCGGGTTCGTACCATTCGCGGCGTCGCGAATTCTCTCGCGGGTAAACCGGCCGTAGTTGTAGTACGCGGCACACGCGCCTTCCGACGACACCATGCAGCTGCCGATCGGCGTTTCAGGGGTGCATGCGGTTCCGAACACCTTACACTGCCACGGCTTCAACACGCCTTTGAGGACCTCACCACACTGGCATGCCTTCGGATCGGCGATGCGCACTCCCGGCAACGCAAAAATTCGCTCGGCGTCATACTCGGCGTAGGCCGCCCGCAACGTGAGCGCTGAATACGAGATAAAACCGAGGCCGCGCCACTCGAAGAACGGCCGCAGCTCCATGGTCTCGCTCAAAGCTTTGAGCGCGCGGGAATTGCCGTCCCAGTTCACGGCGCGCGTGTACTGATTTTCAACTTCAACGCGCCCGTCCGTTATCTGTTTGAGGATCATGTAAATCGATTGCAAGATGTCGAGCGGCTCGAATCCGCCGACCACGATCGGTTTGCCATAGTTGCGCGAGATGAATTCATAAGGACGGCATCCGATTATCGTCGACACGTGACCGGGCCCAATAAAGCCGCTGAGCCGCAGGTCGGGCGAATCGAGGATCGCCTTGATCGCCGGAATGATAGTCACGTGATTGCAGAAAATCGAAAAGTTTTCGATTCCCTCAGCTTTCGCGCGCAGTAGAGTGACCGCGGTCGACGGCGCAGTGGTTTCGAAGCCGATCGCGAAGAACACCACGCGCTTATCCGGATTGCGTCGCGCGATACCGAGCGCGTCGAGCGGCGAATAGACGATCCGGATGTCCGCGCCGCGCGCCTTCGCGTCGAGAAACGATCCGCGTCCGCCTGGCACCCTCATCATGTCGCCGAACGACGTGAAAATCACATCTTTCTGCTCCGCGATAAAGATGGCATCGTCCAGACGGCCCATCGGGATCACGCAGACTGGGCATCCGGGGCCGTGAACCAGCGTGATATTTGCCGGCAGGTAATCTTCAAGTCCGTGCTTGTAGATGGTGTGAGTATGGCCGCCGCACACTTCCATGATTTGATAGGGCCGACTTCCCGCGACCTCCGCGATTTGGGCGGCCAGCCGGTGCGCCAGCGGCTCGGAACGGAATTCGTCGACAAATTTCATCGTGCTTCACTCGCCGGGTCGAGAAACGCCTGCGTCACTTCCCAGAGCATGTGGTAGATGGTGGTTTGGACTTCCTGGATACGATGTACGGAGGGCGAGGGCACTATGAACAGGAAATCCACAGTGCCAGCTTCGGCCATCTTTCCGCCATCGTAACCGGCGCTTCCGATAGTCATCATTCCGCGGCGATTCGCTGCCTCGAAGGCATTGAGGAGGTTGCGGGAATTGCCACTCGTTGAAAGGCCGAGCGCGATATCGCCGCGGCGCCCCAACGCAGAGAGTTGGCGCGCGAATACCATTTCGAATCCGATGTCGTTACCGAGCGCCGTGATTACGGCGATATCCGCCGCGAGCGAAATCGCCGGTAGCGGCAGCTCGCGCGCTGGATTAAGAAACAAATGCGTAACCGCGTGCGCGTCGGTCGCGCTGCCGCCATTGCCGAAGGAGAACAGCCGGGCGCCGGCGGCGAACGCATAGGCCATCGCTTCTCCGCAATCGAGCATCCGATCGGAGAGCGCCGCAATAGTGGATTCGCGAAGAGATACTATTTCGCGGGCCTTGTGCGCGGTCGAAGTGCCCACCTCGGCGAGAACCTTTTCAACGTCATCCGCTTTCGCGTAAAGGAACGGATACAGCTGCTCGAGCCCTCCCGCGCCGTCTTTTTCGCCATTGCCGCTCATTTGATCAGTTTTGCTATCGCTTCGCGCGCGTGCACCAGAATCGAATCGCCCGGACCTGCGTCGACCAGCGCGACACTCACGACCTCGATTTCGTCGCCAATCTCCACCCGCGCGAGATCGTCATCGAGCATCTCGATCACACGAGCTTCGATCGCGACGTCCGAGCAGGTAATGCATACCTGGTCGTGACATTCTGGCGTTTTCGGAACCGCACGCATCAGTTTAAGAACCTCATTAGGCGAAGCTGGGGCCGAAAACACCCGGATGCTCGAAGAACACATGAACTAGCTCCCACAAGATGTGGTAGGTCGTCACCTGAATTTCCTTCGCGATCATCCGGTTGTCAGAATGTGCGATGAATTCGAAATCGATCGCCGACCCGCCGCCGGGATGCTCGCTGGCGGTCATCGCGATCGTCAGAAGATTCCGCTCCTGCGCCGCCTGCAGGGCGCGCAGGACGCTTGCCGACAGTCCGCCCGAATCGATGCCAAGGGCGATATCCTCGGGCGCAGCAAGATGGTGGAGCTGATGCACGAACGCATCGTCGAAGCCGCGCGCGCTCGCGACACCGGTGATCGTGGCGACGTCGTTAGTGAGTGCGATCGCGGGAAGTGTACGTTTGCCGACGATCACCGGATGAAGGAATTCCACGGCGACGTGTTGTGCGTCGGTGCTCGATGAACCGGCGCCGAATACGATCAGCTTGCCACCGCGATGAAATCGTTCGGACATCGCATGGCACGCGCGGGCCACCCGTTCCGCATCGCGCGTGAGCAAACGACCGGCCTCAGATCGGCACGCGAGCGAACGGATCAGGCGTGCGCGCGCCGCGTCGCGGCTGTCAGTGCTCGCTCTCTGATAGAGAATGCTCGCCACTAGGCAATCTCGCTTTTCTCGAGGGCGCGAAGCTCGTCCGAATACGCGCTGTCCATTCCGTTTAGGAGCTTGAGCGTGGCCTCGGCTTCCTGTTCATCGATTTTGCAGAGCGCGAACCCAACGTGAATCAGCACCCAGTCGCCGACCTGTACCGGGGAGGATTGGTCCTCGAGCAGTTGAATCGAAACGTTGCGCCTTACGCGGCCGACTTCGGCCTTGGCGATCGCCCGGTCGGCGTCGACGATTTCGATTATTTTCCCCGGTATTCCAAGGCACATCGCGAATCGTCTCCTTGCCCCACCCAACCCGCGCGCTTGAGCATCAAGCGTGCTCGGACTTTCACAGAAGCATGCCGAAGCGCTCGACGCCCTACATCCGGCTGATGCGCACGTAGCGCGCGATATCCGGAATAGAGATCACGACGAGCACTCCAACAACGACCGCCACGGCGATTAGTATGCCTATGACACAGGACATCACGCCTCCTTGTGAGTTCCCATTTAGCCTGAAGAAACGGAAACGCTAGCCATCCGTCCTTCAACAATTTCGCGCACTGCGCGGATCGCGTTAGGAATCGCGCGGCTCACAGGTTCGGACAATCCTATTTTCTCGCCGAGGTCGGCGGGCTCGCATCCGACTATCAGAACACGCGGCGGCATGCTGTTTCCCAGCGTGCGAACCATAGCGAATACGTTATCGAGAGCCATGTCGTGCGAGTCGGAAACGGCGCCGCATCTGACGCCTTCAAGATCCGGTTCGATGACGTAAATAGTTCCGGGCGCGGCACCGCGAGAAACCGTATCGACAATGATCACCAGGTCATAGCCGGCGATAAGCTCGTAAGCGAGATGAACTCCGCGAATGCCGAAATCCGTGACGCTGACATCTGTGGACCACATTTCGCAGGCGAGACGGCGCGCCACCTCGACACCGAATCCGTCGTCGCCAAGAAAAATATTACCCACGCCGGCGATCAGCACTCGATTCATGTGGTGCTCTCCGTGAGCGGTTCGACCTCATCGGGCGAGAAATACAGATAACGCCCCTGCGCTTGATAGAGATCAGCGCCCGGATCGTCCTCGAGCGTTACGGCGACGTAGTTGCGATTCTCGACATCCAGGAAAACGCCTTCCACCATGCCGACGCGGCCCTCCAGAAACATGTCTTGCGCATCGGCGCGGCGCGCTCCCGGACATAAGCGCACGCGACACCCCTTGCGCACTGACACGCCATTAACCTCGACGCTGTCGGTTTCGGGCGACACCGAGGAGTCGGCGCCCGGATCCCACCAAGGCGCATCGGTAGAAGGCGGCGGCGAGCCCACTGAGCGCAGGGCTCCATGCAACTTGTCGAGCATCTCGGGCGGCATCGCATCGGCGCGTTCGATAATCGCCGCAGCTCTTTCGTCAGTGGCGCGCGCTTCGCGCTTTTCTTCATCCGTGAGCGTCATGGTGCGAAGCGTGAGAATTTCATCGATCTCGGTCCCATCGAACAGGTCGCCGGGGCTCTCCGGGGCAATCGCCGGATAGTCCTGAAGAATGATCGGTGACGACAGGAGCATGTCACGGGTGCCGCTTTCGCCAACCAGCACCGGCCAGGTGCGGACGTTGGAGCATTGCGCGGAGGCCGCACGCGCATACTCAGGCGGATCGGTGAGCGATACGAAATTCCCATCCGTTACCGCCAGCAGCGTATGCGCCCCGATAAATGAGCCGCGCAACGCTTCGTCGCGTCCCGATTCGATTTCGGGCCACGGAGTCTCGTTCTCGATTCTGATGGTCAGCTTGACGAGTCGATCGCCGACGGCAACCGTCGCAAGCCGAATCACGCCGTTCAGAGCGACCATCTCTCTAACGATTCGTGCGACAATGACCCCGCGCAAATTTCCTATCGGTTCGATGGCAAGCGCGACAGGGAATTCGAAATGAATTTCACGTTCCGGGGCGTCTGTGCTGATCGGAAATTCGAAACCCACCTCTCGCTCGATTCCCTCATCCCACGAGGCAAACAGCTTTCCATCGATATCGACCGATTCCACTGCTCGGAATGAATCACCGTCGGCTTCTTCAACCGTTCGATGTTGCATCTGGAGAAAACGAACGTTTCCGGAGACCCGCGCGTCCGGATGGGCCTCGGCGATGCATTCGGTGCTCATCCACCACTGCTCGCATCCGCCTGACTCGCTCCACTGACGCGGCGCCAGCAGGCCGAACTGGAAACGCAAACGATTCTTGCGGGCGGAGGCTCGATATGGATACAGGACGTATCCTTCATAGAGCACAGCGTCGGCGATCTTCTTAGCGCTCTCGAAGCTCATCGCGCCGCTCCCTCACCATCGGCAAGAAGAACGTCGAAAACCTGATCCCAACTGGCAAGGGCGAGCGTGGTCTTGAGCCGCATCAGCTTGTCGAGCGTGTCGCGCCGAAGCCGCAACCATCCGGCGTTCGGATAGTAGAGATCCATCATCTCGCGCCATACGCTGACGGGCATTCGATACGACGCCTCCGCATGCCACGGCACCTGACTGACCTGGAAGCCGCTGCCGTTACGGGCGAAAACGGTTCCGCTGAACAGGAGCAACAGCGGAATCTCGCCGTCGTCGAGTGAATGAAAATACTTGGCGGCGGCGATTTCGAGATCGTAGGTGCATGGCACCGGCAATTCGACCATTTGAGAGCGATCAAACGCAGGCGTCAGATGAGAGACGTTGGTCCACAAAAAGGGCTTTACGGTATCGCCCCAGCGCGGGGTGTTACCAAACAATTCCTCGAGCCGGCGCTCTTCCGCGTCGGAATATCCGCGGCGATTTGGCTCGATTCGAATCTGGCATCGCAGCGCTATCGTATGGATCGGAGGGCCGCTCTCCTGGTCGACACGAATCACGAAGGTCAACGTGGGGACAGCCGCATAGCGTTCAGGACGCGCCGCTTCGACCTCGAAACGGAACTGTTGCGATAGCGGCGAATTGCCCGGTTGCACAGGACCAGTCATCTGCCGATCCCCGGGCGCAGATCGCCATTGCGTAAGAGTTGTCTGCGGAATGCTGCGGGCTGGCTCCGTTTCCGGATCTTATCGAAGAAGGCATCCACGTCATTCCAGGCTTGCTCGCCGCCATCGAAGCCCTTCCAGCGACGTCGCATAGTCCCGGTTAGTTCGTAGCAAGCATCGATGGGAACAATGAAACAGTCGAATTCGCCGTTGCGATGGCCATAAACCAGCAGCGCCTCGACATCGGGCTGCATCGTTTCGAGCATCGGGTTGGCCGCGCGCAGATCGTTCCATGCCCGCAGGTCCAACATCGATTCAGTCGCGCCGGCTGGACCGGGATAGAGCGCCACGATTCGCCCGATCAGTGAGTTGTGAAAGAAGAACGCGATTCGCACCGGAATCTGGAAGGCGTCCCAAGCCGATTGGGTGAGCGCGAAACCGGAATCGTGCAGATAGCGATCCGGGATCGCCCGATAGCGGCGTTGTCCTGCGACCTCCGCCGTGAAGAGCAGGTAACAGGCGCGGCAGCTGCAGATCAGGTTCCGGCTCTCCATGTTCACCAAATGGGAATGCTCCTCGCTGAGCGCAATGCGGCACATCTCGCATACTTCGCCTGCCAGCTTGGTCTGCTCGCGAGAGACGAAAGCGCGCAGGGCGCGCAGATGGGGCGCGGCAGCGGAGATTCGAGGGGCGACGCTCATGCCGCGCCTCCCGCAATGGCGATTCGAACGCCGGAGCCACTCTCGAGCAAGGGAATCGGCTCCAGATGTAATTGTGTGTCGCCGATTGAGCGCCCGGCGAATCGGACATTGTAGCGCTCGGCGCATGACCGGCAGGTAAGCAAGTCGCCTTCCAGGCCTCCGTTTTCCAGTGCCGATCCACACGAGGGGCATCGTCCGCGGTATGCGTAGAGCTGCTTGCCTACGCGACAGAGCATAATGCGCTCGCCGGTAACTTCGGTCGCGAGCAATTCGCCGGATTGGCGAGGCGGTTGCTGCTCGAGCGCGATCCATTCGGGGAGTTTGGCGGCGGCACTCCCATTGCCGTTAGTGCCGTTGACGTGCGATTTCGCGATCATCGAATTCAACGGATTCTTGTGCTCGGTAATACCTTCGACCTCAATTCTGGCGATTTCCGGAGCGAGTTCCTTGATCGCACTTTCAACGGTGAGCTTCACCGTCAAGGCTGACGACGGGCACCCGTCGCAAGTTCCGTCCAGGCGGAGCTTCACCACGCCGGCCGTCTCATCCACGCCCACCACCGCCACGTCACCGCCGTGCGATCCCAGATAAGGCCGCACGCGATCGAGAGCGCGCGCAACACGAGCGGCAGTGTCCTCCGGATGAAGTCCGTGAAGCAGCATGAGGCTCGCGAGGAGTTCGTCCTCCAGCACGCGCTCGCGCAATTTGTCGATTGTCAGATCCGTGTCGAGCAGGTCGACGAACCGGGTCAGGCCGGCTCCGTACAACTCTACCACCAGACGCATCAGCTCCTCGACGCGCGGCCAGGTCGATGGCTCGGCCATCGCGCGAAGCTCGTCGAGTAATTTCTCGATCCGTTCTCCAGCGCGCCGGAAATTATCATCAGAGTTCATGGCTAGCGCTCGTTCACACGGTGTGAATCATCGACGGCGAATGGATTTGCTTAAGCACCCGGCCGTGACCCAGATGCATATGGACGCCGCACGGCAGACATGGATCGAAGCTACGCACGGTGCGCATAATATCGATTCCCCGGAAAGCCGGACCGGGTCCGTTGTCCTCGAAAATCGGCGTGTTCTGCACTGCGTCTTCGTAAGGGCCGGGAACGCCATGCGAATCGCGCGGACTCGCGTTCCACGGAGTCGGGGGATACGGATGGTAGTTCGCGATCTTCCCGTCCCGGATAACCATGTGATGAGAGAGCACACCACGCACCGCCTCGGTGAACCCGCATCCGATTCCGTCCCGTGGAACCTTGAACTCATTCCAGGTCTTGGTGCGTCCTTGGCGGACTTCCTTCAGTCCCTGCTCGACGAAGTACAGCGCAGCCGCAGCGGCGTAGGCCTGGAAATAAGTGCGCGCGCGATCGCGCTCGATGGTGTTGCTCCACTTCGGAATTTTCCATTCCAGCGTAACCGGCCCTTTGGTCGCGGACTTGGGGAAATTGAATACCACGCTGTTGCCGGTGGATTTCACGTATCCAATATCGACCAGCTTCGCCAAAGCCGTCGCCCATAGGCGCGCGAGCGGGCCGCCGCCGGTGTCGAGGGGAAGATCGTCCTTTCCGTCGTTCCATCGCGGCGACATGACCCACGTGTATTTGTCGCCTAGCTGGCGCTTCTGCGGCCTCGGTATGGTGTGCTGATTCCACGGATGGCGCGGGTCGACCCTGTTGCCCAGCGGATCCTCGCGCACGAACATCTCCTTGCCTTCCCAGTCCTCGTAGTAAGAGCTGCCGAGCAGGATTCTGATTCCCAGGTTGATCTTGACCAGGTCGTTGGTGACCAGTTTGCCGTCGACCACCACGCCCGGCGTTACGAACATGTGCCGGCCCCATTCGGTCATGTCGCGATAGTTAAAGTTGCATACGTTGGGATCCTGAAATGCGCCCCAGCATCCGAGCAGTATCCGCCGGTTTCCAACTTGCTCGTAGCCGGGCATCGCCTCGTAAAAGAAATCGAAGAGGTCATCGTGCATCGGAACCGCACGCTTCACGAATTCGACGTAGCGCATCAAACGCGACAGGTAATCGGTAAGCAGCTGCACCGATGGCACCGTGCCGACACCTCCCGGATACAGGGTCGAGGGATGAACGTGGCGGCCTTCCATCAGGCAGAACATTTCACGCGTGTAACGGCTCGTCTGGAGCGCTTCGCGATAGAAGTCTCCCTCGAGCGGATTGACCGCTTTCATGATGTCGCCGATGGTTCGGTAGCCGTGGTCCGCGGCATGCGGAGCCTCGGTCTTGGCGGCTTTTTCCCAGACCCCCGGATTCGTCGCGCGGACCATTTTCTCGCAAAAATCTACCGCGACCAGGTTTTCCTGGAAGATGCAGTGATCGAACATATACTCGGCGGCTTCCCCGAGGTTGACAATCCATTCGCCGAGATGCGGCGGTTGCACGCCATACGCCATGTTCTGGCAGTAACAGGAACAAGTGGCGTGATTGTCGCCGCAGATTCCGCATATGCGGCTGGTGATGAAGTGGGCATCGCGTGGATCCTTGCCCTGCATGAAGATGCTATAGCCACGAAACACCGACGAGGTGCTATAGCATTCGGCAACTCTCCGGTTGGAGAAATCGATCTTAGTATAGATTCCGAGACTGCCCACGATGCGGGTGATCGGATCCCAGTTCATCTCGACCAGATTGCCTTGAGTTGAGGCAGCACTCATCCTCGAAACCTCCAACGAAATTGGGGCCTGCGCCCCCCGGACCATGTGGCATACTGGTCGCGGGTCGTGACTGGTTGTTAAGACCTAAAGATCACTATTCCGCGTACCAGCGCGGCCTATATCCGGTGCGCAACTGCTGGCCCGGCCTGCGCCACTTCGGCTCCTTGTTGAGAGTGTGCTGAGTAAGGCTGCGGAGCGACCGAATCAGGGCGCCATAGCCGCTGATCAAAGCGCTGGAAAGCTTGCCGCCTGGTGGCTCATCCATGAACGGCATGAATTTATCGGGGAATCCCGGCATGGTGCATCCGATACAGATTCCTCCCACATTGGGGCATCCGCCGATCCCACCCATCCATCCCCGTTTCGGCACGTTGCAGTTAACGACTGGGCCCCAGCACCCGATCTTCACTAGACATTTTTGCGAACCGTACGCCTTGCCAAAATCGCCCTGCTCGTAATAGCCGGCGCGATCGCATCCCTCATGGACAGTCTGTTCGAACAGCCATTTCGGACGATGCTCCTTGTCGAGAGGAATCATCGGTGCCTGCCCCGCTGCCTGGTAGAGCAGGTATGCGATAGTCTCCGAAAGGTTATCAGGCTGAATCGGACATCCGGGCACACATACGATGGGAATTCCCGCGTGTGATTTCCAATCCCACCCGAGATAGTCGAGCACTCCCATTGCACCGGTCGGATTATTCGACATCGCATGGATTCCGCCGTACGTGGCGCAAGTGCCGACCGCCAGCACCAGCAAAGCCTTCGGAGCCAGGCGATCGATCCATTCGCTGGTGGTGATCGGTTGCCCGGTCGCTGGGTCGTTGCCGAAGCCCGACCAGTATCCCTCTTTTTTTATCTTCTCGTTGGGGATCGATCCCTCGATCACGAGCACGAACGGATTGATTTCTCCGCGTGCGCCCTTAAAGAACCATTCGATGAAATCATCATTGCTGCCGACCGGGCCTGTCTCGGGCGCGATCAGCGGCCAATGGACATCGACCTTGGGGAGGCCCGGCAACGTGCCGAGCACGATATCCTCAATGCTGGGTTGCATGGCCGCGGTCAGCGCGACGGAATCACCGTCACAACTCAGACCCGCGTTGATCCAGAGAACGTGAACGACGGTTTCTTTGTCGGGCATGACATCTCACATGCGAAGTGGAGAAAGTTTGCGGTCGAAGGTCAGCTTCTAACGGGCAGCAATAGCGATGCCATTGCCGAGCCATGTTCAGCCGAGCGTACGAGGCATGATCCGTTGCGCAAACGAGGAGTCGCGAAGCCAATGTCTGCGCTGAATTCGAACTTTTGCAAGTAGTAGCGTCCCGCGATGCGCGCGCTGTGATGCGACACTATGCGACAGCGAGCGCGTATAAATTTGGACAGATGGGGCTATATTTGATGGCCTAAACACCAGGTAGGAACACTCGATGACTATGATCATGTTCGTGCGGAGTGTCGCAGGGTGTCGCAGCAACAGCACTTCGATCTCAGCCGTAATGTTGAACAATATTTCAGGACACGGCGGAGTTTTCGAAAAACTCGAATTCGAAGTGAGATTTGTGGCTGGAACACTTAATGCTCCAAATCCGCGGACAGTTCCCGCTTCCCCAACAGAGCGCCACCTGGCGCAGCGCTAAAGAGCATGTATGCGGTCGCGTCCTGCCCGAATTCTCTTATCAGAGGCGCCCGGCCCGTCCGCCGAGGCCATGAAGACCAGATTGATCAAGCGAGGATATCTGGTTGCGTGTAGCGGTTGTGACGAGGCACCTGAGACGCTTGATAGTCTGCGTCCGAACCTCGCAATCGTCAGGGTAGACCCGCTGAAGCCTCACGATGCGACCGGGAATATCGAGGAGATCGGCGGACGGTTGGATGTGCCGGCAGTTTTCCTAGGGACACCCGCTGATCTAGCGCTTGTACGGCCCGTTAAGGGCTCGAATTTCTATGGATATCTACTGGAGCCGTTCGACGACTTGGAGCTGGACTTGGTCCTCGAGACCGCGCTTGACCGCCATCGAACCGAACGAAATCTTCGCGAGAGTGAGCAATGGCTAAGGGCGATTCTGCGCAGTATTGGACACGGTGTGGTCGCGACTGACGCCGCGTGGCGAGTGCGGTTTATCAATCCTGCCGCCGAAGAGCTCACCGGATGGATTGCGGACGAGGCAATTGGCCGTGCCCTTTCGGAAGTCGTGTCGGTGTCGATCTCAGCTCCGGAATTGATCCGCGGCGGCCGAGCGCAGGGTGTGTTGCACCATCGCGCTGGAAAAGAGGTCCCAATCGAGGAAAGCAGCACCACGATTCGCAATGAGGAGGGGAAGGTGATCGGCTCGGTGATTGCGATCGGCGCGGTGGCCGAGCCCTCACGCAACTGCAAATGAAATGGAAATTTCTATTGCTTGGACCTTATCTCACTGCGCAGCCGGCGATAGACCGTGGAGCGGTGGATTCCAAGGCGGCGCGCCGTTTCGGATACGTTGTGCTGGCTGGCGTCGAAAACCGCCTTCAGCGCGACGATCGCCCCATCGCTGGGATTGCTGCCTGAATCATTTTCGCTGCGCTTGATTCCCCTCGCGAGCTGAGTGCGATGCCACAACTCGGACGGAAGATCGGCAGGCATCAGTCGATCGCGCGATGAAACCAGAATAGTCCTGAGCAGGACGTTGCGCAGCTCGCGCGCATTACCCGGCCAAGGATAGGGACAGGACTCGAGCGCCTGCCACACCCCGTCGTCCACTTCGCCCAGGTAATGCAATTCCTCGCGCAGGCATTTTTCCGCTATTGGCCGGATGTCCTGGCGACGGTCGCGCAGCGCCGCAATTTCGATCGAGAGGCAATTGAGGCGGTAGATCAAATCGGAGCGGATCCGGCCGTCGCTCAATTCCTCGATTGGAATGTTGGTCGCGACCACCACCCGTACCCCGCAATGGACTTGTTGGGTGCCTCCAACGCGAACAAAACGGCCGGTTTCCAAAAACCGCAGCAACACGCTTTGAGGGGTAGGTGGCAGATCTTGAAATTCGTCGAGGAACAGCGTGCCTTCCCGCGCAGCGTCGAAAAACCCTTGATGGGCGTGTCGGTCGGCGCCGGTGAACGATCCCGGTTCATATCCGCACAGCTCCGGAATCGCTATTTCTCCGCATAGCATTCCGCAATTCACGGCGACGAATGGACCGCGGCGGCGCGCGCTCGCGTTGTGGATCGCGTGGGCGATCAATTCCTTACCGGTCCCTGACTCGCCTACCAGCACCACCGGGTAGTCGGCCCGCGCGGCGTGGTGCGCAAGCTCGATGGTTTGGCGCAGTTGCCTGCTGACACCCAGGATGTCGTTGAAAGTGTAACGTGCGGTCCAAGCCTCGGTATTCATGTGAGACTCCGGAGGATGAGGCTGCGATTTAATCGGGGGCCGATTCCACCCCTAACGCTTCGGGCGCGTAACCACTGGTACCATGGATCAAGCCCGTCCCCTGTGCGAGCAGAGACGCGCATTATCTCGAGCTTGGGATTAACCTCGCGCGCAAATTGAGAGCATCGCTCGATGTCGAATTCCAGATGCGGAATCAGATCGATCTTGTTGATCAGCATCACGCCTGCGGCGCGGAACATATGCGGGTACTTGAGCGGCTTGTCCTCGCCCTCGGTCACCGACATTATTACGACCTTTTCCGCTTCCCCCAGGTCGAACAACGCGGGACAAACGAGATTGCCAACGTTCTCGATGATCACCAGCGAGTGCGCGGGCGGAGCCAGCTTACGAAGCGCCGCGGAGACCATTTGGGCGTCGAGATGGCACCCGCTGCCGGTGTTGATCTGGATCGCCCGGGCGCCCGCCTTGCGAATCCGCTCGGCATCGCGCACGGTTTCCTGGTCGCCCTCGATCACTGAAAGCCGCACTTCTTTCGCGAGATCGGCGAGCGTGCGCTCCAGCAGCGTGGTCTTGCCCGCTCCTGGCGAGCTCATCAGGTTGAGCGCGAGGATTCCGCGGCCTTCGAACCATCCGCGATTTCGCTCCGCCATGAGATCATTCTTCGCTAAGACATTCTGTTCGAAACGAATAATGCGGCTCGCTTTGTGATCGTTCATCGCGCCGCCAGCGCGTGCGTCACCGGCGTGCTCTCGAGGATAGAGATCATGTGCATGCCCATGATCATGTTCGTGTGCATGCTCCTGGCGGTGGTCGTGAGAGACGTCGGTATGGGCATGCGGGTGGTCGGGCCCAGGAGAGTGTTCATGGGGATGGCCGTGCGCGGACGGTCTCTCGGCAGGATCGGTGATTTGCACAGACGAAGCATCGGAGCAGCCGCAGGTGTCACACATGGGAGGCTACCTCAACTTCTTTGATTCGCAGCTCGGTGCCGCCACTAAATTCGAGGTTGGCACTGCCGCAGTGGCACAACGCGATGGGACCGTCGACTTCGATTCGCGCGCCGCATTCGCGGCATCGAGCCCGTCCCGGCGTCTCAATGATGTCGAGCACGGCGCCGACAAGTGGCGTTCCGTGGGCCGCGATATCGAAGCAGAAGCGGACTGCATCGGGAACCACGCCAGAAAGTTTGCCGATTTCGAGCAGTACCCGAGTCACCTTGGTATCACGGACACGGTCAGTTATCGCCTCAATGACACTCTCAGTGATTGCGAGTTCGTGCACCGCCAGGATCTCATCAGGGAAGTATCGGTTGTCTTTCCAGTCAACTCGCTTTTTGCGCGCGATGTCAAGAAGAATTTTGAGAAGACATTGCAAAGGCTTGCCTCGCCATGAATAAGCGAGGATTCGAGCGGGCTGCGGGGCGCAGCTTTCTGGATTTGGTCGCCGGGAAAAGGGAGCTGTATCGAATCAACCGGATTGCAAAGTTTGCACTACTCGCCGCCGTAATAGCTGTCCCTACCAAATATCTCATCTGAACGAGAATTAGGACAGGTGAAAGAGCCGCAGCTCCGTTAGCGGCTCTCTGACCATCACTGGCAACGCGTCCAATGGACAACAGGTCGTGAGTCTGAGTGGCACCGGCACCTGAGCCGGGCAGCAGTCGAGAGAGCCAGGCTAGCAAGCGGAACTGGCCAGCCGGCCCATCAATCGCGTGGACAAAAACTTGCAAAAGCGCAACCATGCTCAGGCGCGACAGCGGACTTTGCGATGCCCGCATCGCGATTCGGCAAATTACAACGGAGGGAAGACCGTGAATACTGAAACCAGGGTGGGTCTTGTCCTGCCGGTCGACACCATTCGGGATCGTCTGAATCGGGACCCGGAATTTCTATTGACGGCGCGCTTCTGGTACTGCGACATCCGTTTTTTCATCGGCGAGGACCCGTATTTCATGCGGATCGAGAACGGCAAGGTCGATCGTTTTCAGTATGGCACCCAGGGCTTCGACCCATACACCATCAACATCGGTGGTCCCGAGGAAGTCTGGAAGAAGATGATGGAGCGGCGGCCGAAACCCTTCTATCACGACTGGTTCGCGGCTTCGTTCCATCATGGATTCACGTTCGGCGGCGATCTCGAATCGGCATACGCACACTACTACGCAATCCGCCGGATCAACGCGATCATGCGCCAGGCGGTGATCGAATCGCGTGCCGCATAGGGGGCACCAGGACAATGGCAAAGTTTTCAGACATTATTGGCCGTTATGTTTACCTTGAAGTGGACGGCGTCGAGTACCGCGTCTATATCGAAGAGGCGGGCAAGGGAATTCCGCTGGTATGCCAGCACACGGCGGGATCGGATGGACGCCAATATCGGCATATCCTTGAAGATCGCGACATCACGTCGCGCTTTCATGTAGTTGCCGCCGACCTGCCCTATCACGGCAAGTCGCTTCCACCGATTTCCGTCAGGTACTGGGAACAGGAATACAAGCTCACCAAGGATTGGTTCATGCGTTACTGGGTGAAGCTTTGTCATGAGCTTGAACTCAATCGGCCCGTATACATGGGCTGCTCGATGGGCGGTCATCTCGCGCCCGACCTGGCGCTCAACTATCCGAACGAATTCCGCGCCTGTATCGGGTTGGAGGCATCGATGTGGAGCGGCAATACCGATCGATTGGTGAACCAGTGGTTCCACCATCCCCGCTTATCGAACGAATCGAAGCCGGCTCTCATGCTGAGCCTGTGCTCGCCGAACGCGCCGGAAGAATACATCCGCGAGACGGTCTGGGAATACAGCCAAGGCGCGCCGCCGGTTTTCAAAGGCGACCTATACTACTACGCCTTCGAGCATGATTTGCGGCAGACCGCGAAGAACATCGACACGCGCAAATGCGCGCTCTACGTGCTCAGCGGGGAGTACGATTGGTCGGCATACCCGGCGGCGGCGAAGGCCCTGGCGGATGCGGTGCCCGGAGCGACCTATACGTTGATGGAAGGGATGGGACACTTTCCGATGGCTGAGGATCCGGTTCAATTCAAGAAATATCTGATGCCGGTCCTCGCGGACATTCAGGCCAAATCCTAGTTTCGGTTTCCGGCAACGGTTCAAGCCGGGAAAGATTCTCAGTCGGAGGGGAGAGGGGTCAATGAGCACCAAGCGCAGCGCCAAATTGCAGCTCGAGGACATCGAAGCAATCAAGATGTTGAAGGCCCGCTATGGGTACTATTGCGACGATAGCTATAATCCCGACGGAATCTCTTCGCTATTCATCGAAGATGGCGTATGGGACGGCGGGCAATTCGGGCGGCATGAAGGACGCCAAGCGATCCATACCTTCTTCCACGACCTCGGCCGCAACAAGATCGGTTTTGCGATGCATCTGTTTATGAATCCGCTGATCGAGGTCAGTGGCGACACGGCGATTGGTCATTGGTATCTGCTGTGTCCACTAACCATGCTTGAAAACAACCTGGCGACCTGGTGCTCAGGCCGTTACTTCGAGGAATACGTCAAAGTAGGCGGCGAGTGGAAGTACAAGCTGCTGCGCTTCACCCCCTATTTTATCACTCCCTTTGACAAGGGCTGGGCGGAAAAGAAATTTATTTTCTAGATAGGAATGTGGGCAGACCGGGCTTCATCGAATAGCTCAATTAGGGCGCGGGATGGTCGACGCGTCGGGGTCGAGAAGGCTTTGGTCGTTTCGGTTGTCGATTCTTAAAGCGGTCCGGCTTCACCTCCGACGATCCGTGCGCGCACCTGATCTCGCTCGGCGAATTCCTGGCCATGTCGCCGCCTGCGCGCTTAGGCCTAAACGATGTTCCTAGCCGGTTAACGGTCTTACCGTCAGCTCCAAAAGACCGCTCCGCGCCACCACGAATTGCCGGGGTATTAAGTAGAATGGCCCATGGACAGTCGATCGCTTAACCGCGTCGACTATTCTCAGTTGCATGCGCTCAAGGAGTAAAGCTGTTGGCGGACCTCCGAACTTCGGTTTAGGGCAACCAACAAGGAGAAGCAAATGGATCCAATTAAGAGACTCGATCGTTCAGTGAAGGGAAGGGCGGTACTAATCACCGGAGCAGCAAGCGGGATGGGCCGCGCAACCGCGCATGTGTTCGCCGCGGAAGGCGCGCTCGTTGCGATTACCGATATAAATGAAGGCGGAGTCGCGCGCGTGCTCGATGAAATCAAGTCCGAGGGCGGGAACGCGCATGCCTGGCGTCTGGATGTTCTCGACCATGACGATATAAAGCGAGTGGTGAACGAAGCGGCGCGGCATTTCGGCCGCCTTGATATCCTCATCAACAACGCGGGATTCGGCGCCTTTCATCCGATTGATGCGACCGGTTACGACGAGGTCTGGGATCGTGCGATCAACGGGATGCTCACCGCGCAGCAGCGGCTCGTTCGTGCAGCGCTACCGCACCTGCGCAAATCGGATGCGGCACGAATCGTTAACATCGCCTCCACCGAAGGACTCGGCGCGACGCCGGGTGATAGTCCGTATGTGGTTGCGAAGACCGGGGTGATCGGTCTGACGCATGCGCTCGCTGTTGATCTCGGTCCGGAGGGCATCACCGTCAACTGCGTTTGCCCAGGCCCAATACGGACGAATCTGACAGACGCCATACCGGAGGAACATAAGACGATTTTTGCCAAGCGACGCACGGCGGTGAAACGCTACGGCTATCCGGAGGAAGTTGCACATATCACTTTCAGTTTGTGCCTGCCCGCGGCCTCATATCTGACTGGTGCGGTGATACCTGTGGATGGAGGATTGACGATCCGGAACGCGTGACAAGAGACGGCACTAGTCATGGAATTTTCTTCGATCATAGCCGGCCACTGCACCTTTTGCTGGGAAGTTCAGACTTTTTTGCGTTATAGATCTCATTCTAACGCGGTCGCCAGTCATTCGGAGGCTCATCGGGCGCGAGCGGGTTGATCGCCTAGCATCTTGCTGCTGGCGAGGTGAAGTTTGTGAGAGCGTTGCCCTTCGCGCCTCTGGAACCGTTGCCGCAATCGGAAATGACAGCATAGTCGAATCAAGGAGAGGGCCGTATGAACGTCGGACTCATGTTCTCGTTTCGCAACCCGCCCAAATGGAAGAAGCCTTGGGCGGACGTCTACGAATCACAGCTTGAACAAACGAAGCTCGCCGAAGATCTCGGCTACGACACGGTTTGGCTGACCGAGCACCACTTCGCCGAGGATGGCTACTCGCCATCGCTGATGACGCTCGCCGGCGCAGTCGCCGCCAAGACTAGCCGGGTCCGCATTGGTACATTTTTGCTCCTACTGCCGCTGCACAATGCCGTTCGCGTTGCAGAGGACGCTGCCACGGTCGACGTCATTTCGCGGGGACGCTTCGATCTCGGTATCGGCAAGGGATACGCGAGGCATGAATTTCTCGGCTATGGGATTCCCAGCAAGGAGCGTGCGTCGCGCTTCGAAGAGGGCATCGACGTGATGCGCGGCATCTGGACCCAGGATCCGTTCTCCTTCCAGGGAAAGCACTACAATTTGCAGGACATCC
Source organism: uncultured delta proteobacterium (assembly GCA_963765675.1). Classification (GTDB taxonomy): domain Bacteria; phylum Desulfobacterota; class Binatia; order Binatales; family Binataceae; genus JBARDN01. Next base: position 22,782 of record CAVXXK010000016.1, read on the forward strand.
GACTTACGCCGAAGCCCGTGCAGCAGCCGCACCCGCCGCTCTGGGTGGGCGCTCTCAATCCGAAGGCTGTGGATCGCGCGGCACGACTCGGCTGCCACTACCTCGGCGTCGGCGATACGTCCGCTTACGATGAGGCTCTGCGACGGCACGGCCGTAATCCGTCCGACTTCAGCGTCGCGCAACTCGTCTGGGTGCATCTTGCCCCCTCGAAAGAGCAAGCCTGGGACGAGGTCCAGGAGCACGTGCACTGGATGCTCACGGTCTATGGTAAGTGGCTGAGCGACGCCGGTGAGCTCCAGGGCCCTCCCACGCTGTTCAATCCGCCGCCGGCGTCGGAGCTACGGCGCACAACCGACCCGTTGCTGTTCACCCCGATCGTGGGAAACTCCGAAGATGTCGCGGAAGGACTGGAGCAGTTCACGCGCAGGGTACGCACGACGCATCTCGTACTGGGCATGCATTTCCCTGGCATCGACCCGAAGCTCGCCAGGCGCTCAATGGAGACCTTCGCGCGAGAGCTTCTGCCCAATTTCAAGACGAAGTCGTAGGCGAAGCCAGGTGTAAGCTCAGTCTCCTGCGTCGGGCTGCTGTAAGAGTTTTTGAGCGCCGGAACAGGCGTCGCGCACCCTGCCACCACGCCGCACCGAGTACGCTGGATAACCTGAACGTTCGAAGGGCCGGAATCACGATACCGCTCCATCGTTTTGCGTTTGCAAGCCGACCGTTATCGATGCGAGCCTGAGTCCTGAATCATAACGGAAGTTTCGGTCCGAAGGCTTTAAAGAGGAGCGCTCGGCGGCGCGCCGACAAAGGAGACAGAACAAGTGGAATACCGTCTATTCGGTCAGACCGGCATCAAAATCTCCGCGATAGGTTTCGGCTGCTGGGAAATCGGCGGCGGTTACGGAAGTATCGAAGAAACCGAGTTCGTCAAAGCAATCAATCGGGCGCTCGAGGTTGGATTCAACAGTTTCGATACCGCCGAGGCCTATGGTATGGGTGCGTCGGAAAAATCGCTGGCCAAAGCCCTCGGATCGCGGCGCAAAGAGGCTGTGATCACGACAAAATTCGGAGTCGGATATCCGGATAAGAGGAACTATCGGGACAGCTCGCGCCAGCGCGTGATGGAGTCGATAGAGAGGAGCCTCAAGGCACTAAATACCGATTATGTCGATGTTTACCTGATCCACTGGCCCGATCGGACGGTGCCCTTCGAAGAGACGATGCGCGCGCTCGACGACCTCGTGAAACAGGGCAAAGTCCGCGCGGTCGGGCTCTCAAACTTCAAGCTCGACGAAATCAAAAGTTGCATGGCCGCGCGTCGCGTCGACGTCGTGCAGTACTGCTGGAATATGTTCGACCGGCGGATGCAGACCGAGATTTTCCCTTACTGCCGCGAGAACAAGATCGGGGTGATGGCCTACGGATCGCTGGCCTATGGAATGCTGACCGGCACGCTCAGCGAGGAGAAGGGTTTCGAAAAGGGTGACTGGCGGGCAAAGCGCGGGCAATTGATGAACCTGAACCTGTTTCAGCATCTGTTTGGTTCGGAGCATTTCCTTAAGAATTTGCGGGCGGTTGAAGAACTGAAAGCGGTAGCGACACGCTACGGCAAGAGCCTGCCGCAACTTGCCCTGCGCTGGACCCTGTCAAATCCTGTAATCAGCACTGCACTGGTCGGATGCCGGAATCCCAGGGAGGTCGACGACAATGTCGGCTCATTGCAATGGTCGATATCCGATGCCGACATGAAAGAGATCGATGCGATTTTCGCCCGGCACCGGGCGGTCACTATGCCAGATGTCTGGCTGGAGACTATTTAGGGCTATCCAACCGATCTGCGTGAGTCGGTGAACCAATGGAGGCGGGTCATGACGGTTCAGAAATTCCCACCGATGACAAAGAATTTCGCCATCTTCGACTGCGACGCTCATGTCACGGAGCCACCGTGGCTGTGGGAGCGCGCCAAGGACTGGCTTACCAAGGACGAGCTCGAAGCGCTCAAGAACACGATCTGGTTCGACCCCGAGAGCGAGCAGCTAATCGTAAATGGCAAGGCCGGAAGCGGACTCGGCTCGCAACGAATCCATGGCACGCCTGGCATGGTAAACGTGCTTTCCCTGGCCGGACCGGGCCTCAAGCACGATATCCAGCGTGCGTTGAACGTGCGCAATCTCAAGCGTGACACCGCACTAACCGCGGAACAGGCGGATTATCTCGATCACAAGGGATCGTACGAGCCCAAGCCGCGCCTGAGGGACATGGACGTCCAGGGGATCGATCAGGTGATGATCATTCCTACCGACATCGACACTTATCCATGGCTGCAAAATGCGGTTGGCGCCAAGGCGATGTGCAAGGCATACAACGACTGGGCTTATGAATATTGTCAGGAGAATCCGGAGCGGCTGTTCTTCGCGGCGATGTTGCCGATGCAAGATCCCAAATTCGCCCAGCAGGAGATTTATCGCGTCGCGGCCAAGCGTTGTCGTGTCGGACTGGTCCGCCCAATCGATGCCATGGGCAATTATCCGATTCAGCCCAAGTACGAGCGCGTGTGGCGCGCGATGGAAGAAACAGGCGTGGTCTACGGGATGCATCCGTTCCCGGCCTTCGGGTCGCTGAAGCCGCCCGGGTACACCGAGCAACATTCGGGCGCAGAACTAATCGCGCTTACCGCTTCAACGGCAGGCCTGCCTCACTCCTTCCTGATAAACGTGCAGGATTTCCAGGCGGAGGCCTCACTATGGGTAGCGATGGTGCTGATGTCAGGCTTCTTTGAACGGTACTCAAAGCTGAGGGCTGCGGTCTTTGAGGCCTCCTCGACATGGTTGAGCTTTGTGCTCGACGAGTGCGACAAGCACTATCGCCTCTATCGCAATGATCGCCAATTGCCGCCCCTCAGGCGTCTCCCGAGCGAGACCTTTTTCGAGCATTGCGTAACCGGTTTCGAAGGCGACGAAGCGCCGCCTTCGCGCTTGCCGGAGTTTTACGAGAACATTCTGGCGTGGTCGTCTGATGTCTATCATCACGACGGCGACGACGCGTGGCGGGCGATCGAGACCATGCGCAAGTGCGAGCTTCCGGAGAAGTATCAGGCGAAGTTCCTGGGTGAGAACGCACGGAAGCTCTATAGAATCGATACGCCGAAAAACTTCATCCGTGACAGGGTAACCGAGATCGAGCGGCCCGATTGGTGGCCAACGGAGGAGGAGGTGAAGGCATCGCTCAAACCGGAGGCTGCGGTTCTGCGGACCCGAGCCGAATTCTCTCCAGGCGTCGGCGGCAGCCGCTAAATCGAAAAGGGACAATCAGTCATGGCCAACAAGCGCTTCCCGGTCTTTGATGGCGATTCTCACGTTGTGGAACCGCCGGAACTTTGGACTAAGTACCTGGAGCCTGAATACCGCACTTTAGGCAAACATGCTCTCTGGCGCGAAGAAGGGAAGTTCGGCTCCTATCTCAAGGTTAATGGCAAAGTTTTCCGGGATACGATGAACTCAAATATCCCGCGCCACGCGATCTGGCGGCCCGGGATGACCTGGGACAAAGTCGGTGAGCTCGATCCGCGCCGGCGTCATCCGATGTCCGAAGGGGCTTCAAACGCTCAGGCTCGCCTGAGCAATATGGACGCAATGGGTATCGACCAGGCCTTTCTCTATCCGACCTGGTTTGCCGAGGGTTTCCACCTGGTTGAAGATCCGGACGTGGCGTATGCGCTTGCCCGCGCGTACAACAACTGGATCGCGGACTTCTGCAGGACCGCGCCAGACCGACTGTTTGCGGCGGCTATGGTCCCACTCCAGAACATGGATTACACGGTGGAGGAGCTGCGCCGCGTCGCCAAGATTCCATGTTTCCGCGGCGCGTTCATCCGGCCCATGTTTATCGAAGGGCATTACTTCACTCATCCCTACTATGATCCCCTCTGGGCCGAGTTGGAAAGCCTCGGGATTAATGCGGCGGTGCATTCCGCAACTGGATTGTGGAATCCCGAATGGACGTCGCACGGACAGTTTTTTGAGAAGGTAAAGCGCCGATTGAATCAGCGGTCTATCATTGCTGACGCGGGAGGCGGGCCACATGCCGGAGGTGGCGGAGATCAGGGTTTCACTTTCGTCGCATCACCGCCCCTCGGTCATCCGATCGCTCCAATTCTATCGTACTGGCTCGACAACCATATGTTTGTCGCGTCGACCTTGATCGGTTTCACGGTGATGCAGCGCTACCCTAAAATGAAAGTGGTGGTGGCCCACGGCAAGGCCTCATGGATGGAGGAGGTGCTCGAGAAGATGGAGGCCTCGACCCGCTCGATCCCGCTGCTCCATTATTATCCTGTCCGCACGGACACCGAAGAGTTGTGGAAAGAAGGACGTGTGATGCTCGGTTTCGATGCCGAAGAGCGCCAGATTCAGAAACTGCCGAACGAGTTCGCTGAAAAGGTCGTTTGGGGATCTCGTTATCCGCATCACGATACCACCACCGCGATCGAGGCGATCGAAACGCTCACGCGCGCTCGGGTTGACGAATCCATTCTCGCGCGCATGTTGGGCGATAACGCTGCCAAACAGTTCGGCGTTGAACTTGCGCGGAAGGTGAACGGCTAGTCCAATAGCGCCCTTCATCATCGAAGTCTCTCCCACGCGGCCTGGGATCGCACGCGCACTTGCGTGAACCGATAGCGCATCACGCGCGGAGTGGTGGGCGTCCCAGCACGATTCCGCCGTCCACCGCCATTACCTGCCCGGAAATATTGGCGGCACGATCCGAGCACAGAAATGCGACCAATGTTGCCGATATTCTCAGGCGTCGGCTCTCGCCCGAGCGCCCTTATAGTACGCCCTTCCGCGGAAGCCATCGAACGTCCTACGTAAAAAACGCCGGCTACCATGGTTTCAGTGAAGCATAGCGGATGATGGTTGACCGCCCTCTTGCTGCACAAACTTCATAAATTTGTGTCGCAACGGCTTGTCTGTTTGAACGAGCATCATCACGTGCTTGTATGCCAAAGGTTCCAACCCCGCCTGCTGGACCACGGCTGCCTCGTCGGAATGGCTGACCGCTTTGCTGCTTGAGAGACGCTGCAGCCTGACATACGCCACGGCCGATTTGTGCAACGTCGTGTCGTTAACTGCGTCAGGGTTGTTTGCCGCACGGGGGTTATCAGGCGTCGCCCCGCCATGTTTCTGAGGATAATCGCTATTCATTTGCGCCAATACCGGAGTCGACATCGGCATTACGATCATCAAGGCTGCGCAGACAGCGGCGCATACATCACTTGTTTTCATTGCAGAGCACCTCTTTTGTTTCTATGGTCGAATTGTCTCGACTGGTTGTAAATATTGTAAGTACATGTCGAACAATCGATATGTAGTAGCAAATGATGTACCGTCGCTCTGACGACGAGAGCCTGAGGTTTGCCACTACAAAAGCCAAATCTGTTTCCGGGCTCGCACTAAAAGACTGCTAAAGGAGACTGGGCTTGCACGATGTGTGGCTTTAAACTGGTGCATACCTTACCGTGCGAGTCTGATCAGAAAGGGCGACGCCGTTCCGTCGGGAGGAACCTTATGAAAATTGAACCAGCTCAGCTGCGCGATTTTGCAAAGCGTTACACCGCGGCGTGGTGTAGCAGAGAACCCGCTAACGTGGCCGCGTGCTACTCACGCAATGGCTCGCTCAGCGTCAACGCTGAAGCTCCGGCGGTGGGGCGGAGTGCGATCAGCGAGGTCGCTCAGGGCTTCATGACCGCTTTTCCGGATATGGAGGTAACGATGGACGACGTCCGCGTTGAGGGCGACAGCATCGTTTACCATTGGACACTCGCCGGTACGAACACTGGGCCGGGCGGGACCGGGAAGCGAGTTCGCATCAGCGGGTTCGAGACATGGGAGATGGGTGCTGACGGGCTGATAGCCGAGTCACGAGGCCATTTTGACAATGCCGCCTACCAGAGTCAGCTTAAACACGGGCTCGAGGAATCACAGCAGTAATCCCGCCTCAGCGCAGTGGAGAGAGCGCTGTGATGAGTGGGAGCATGCTGGCCGGCCAGCCTACGGCGCCTGCTCCAAAAATTCACGGCTGGCCGCGCCACCGCGCGCCGCGACCCATCAAAGCCGCGTTTGAGGCCCCGGTTCAGCGTGGCGCAGGGAGGCCAGTCTCCTGCTGGCAGTTGCGCTTGAGTTCCTCCACCGATGTCGAGCTCTCGGATTGCGGGTCGGTGTCGGTCGAGGCCACCCATATCGAGCGTGAGCACGTTGTCGAAGCCGGCCTGTTTGGCAACCCACAGCGCGCCCGCGACGCCGCCCGCCGGTCCGCCCTGCGGTGCACTGAGCAATACGCATCGCAGGTCAGATTGCGGGCCGACGGCA